>CP007152.1:0-2400000 GCA_000831005.1 Marinobacter salarius
CGCGGCGGCGGTTTTGGCGGTGGTGGCTTCAGCGGCGGAGGCGGTGGCTTCGGCGGCGGTGGTGCCTCCGGCGGTTGGTAAACCAGCGACTCAACGCGAGTAGACAGCGAACCTATTGATTCAGCAACACCGGAACGAACATGACGACGTTACTAACAGACAGTGAGCAACAACAGGTGGCTGCGGCCATCACAGAGGTGGAGCGTGAGACCGACGCGGAACTGGTAACGGTTCTTGCCGCAGCCTCCGATGATTATTCCTATATCCCTCTGCTCTGGGCCGGGGTTATTGCACTACTGGTGCCCGGAGCGATCAATTACTTTACCGGTTCGCTGGGCGCGGACTGGTTGCTGGTGGTTCAGTGGGTGACCTTTATCCTGTTATGCCTGTTGTTTCGGTTTCCGGGTGTGGGACATCATCTGGTTCCAAAGGCTGTTCGCTTCTGGCGGGCGTCCAACATGGCCCGGCGGCAATTCCTGGAGCAGGATCTTCATCACACCCAGGGCGGCGTTGGCATGCTGATTTTCGTCTCGGAAGCGGAACACTATGTTGAAATTCTGGTGGATCAGGGCATTGCCGATAAGGTCAGCGACGGCGTTTGGGAAGAGATTGTCGGCACCTTTACCAACCAGGTTCGCAGTGGCGATACCCTGGCCGGCTTCCTCGGTTGCATCGAAAGTTGCGGCCAGCACCTGCGGGAGCAGTTGCCCGCAACCCGCGAGAAAAACGAATTGCCTAATCATCTGGTGCTAATACCGAAACGTTCTTAATGCCTGCCGCCGGTCTGCCGATAAACAGGGGCAGGCTGCGGAAGCATCCCATGTCCTGCCTGCAGACAGCGCTGATGAGGGGTGAGGGTATGGTTTCTCCAATTAATATTCCCGGTTCCGGAATGCCAGGTCGCTCCGGCGCGGAGCCATCGGGAAGCCGGTCGACAAACAATGCCCCCGAGCCTACCAAGGTCCGGGAACAGGGCAGGGGGGCGATCCGCACGCCCGAGGATGCTATTAACGCACTTCGAAGCAGGCTTGAACAACAGCTTCAGCAACGACTCGGGGCATCCGGCCCCGACACATCTGCCTCCACCCGAAATCGATTCGAACCGCCGACCGCCGCCGACGTGGCCAGCCGCGTGCTGGGCTTCGTCCAGCAGCGCCTGCAAAAGGAAGCGGCTGCCGGTGCAGACTCGGAGCGCCTGGCAGGCCTGCTTTCCGATGCACGCCGTGGTGTTGAGCAGGGGTTCTCCGAGGCGCGGGAGCAGATCGAAGCCCTGGGGTTGATGACGGACACATTGAATCGTGATATCGACGACAGCTTCACGCGCATCCAGGACGGTTTGTCTGATCTGGAATCGCGGTATCTGCAAAACGGGATGCCGTCAGAGAGCCGGGTAGCAGCGGCGATGGTGGAGAGCGCCAGCAAAGAGTCTTTTGCGTTTGAGGTCACCACCCGTGACGGCGACCGTGTGACCGTTCGCATGGAGGAGCAACGCTACTCGGCGATGTCGGCAAGTGCCCGCGAGAGTGATGGCGTCCGGTCTGAAGAAGTACGCTCGGCCAGCCTGTTTTCGGGGCGTTATGCATTCTCGGTGGAGGGCAGTCTGGATGACGGCGAGAAGGCCGCGCTCGCGGATCTTTTTGGCAAAGTGCAGCAAGTGTCTGGCCGTTTTTTCGACGGCGATATCCAGGGTGCCTTTCAAGCGGCCCAGTCGTTGAGTTTGGGCGGGGATGAACTGGCGAGCTTCAGCCTGAACCTCTCTGCTACCCGGATGGTGTCTGCCGCTGCTTACGAGTCTGTATCCCGTGAGCCTTCATCCGAGCCCTCCGCAAACATGCAGTTGCGACCGCTTGGCAGTCTCGCCCGGGATATCCAGGGGCTTGCTCAGGAGTCGGTTGCCAAAGGCATGGACCTTCAGGCAATGGAAGGGCTCATGCAGGAACTGCTGGACGATATCCAGCGGCTCCAGAACGAGCGGGGCGGCGAAAACAACCCCGCGCCGCGCTCGTTAATGGATGATTTCCTGTCGTCAGTGTTGGCCGCTTTCGAAAGTGCCGGCCAGAAGGGCGAGCCGGCTTGAGGCATCAGGCCGGCTTGATCGCATAACCCTGTTTCGGGAAGTGGACATGGACCTGCCCGACACGCGCGTGGGAACGCTCCAGAATCAGGGTTTGCTCATCTGCGAACACCAGGCGTCCTGCGACCGGGTCGCGCCCGTAGTCATCGGGTGCGACTTCGACATTCTTTCCTGTTAGCTCATTACCACCGGCAGACTCAATGGCTCGCGGCGTTTCATTGCGGGCAATGTCCAATGCCTGGTCAGCGGTGATCTCACTAGGTTTGCCGTGTCCGAAGGCTTTCATTCGCTCCAGCCACGCTGCCACGTTGGGAGCGTCCCGCAGCCAGGGTTTGCCCGCCAGATCGCAGACAAACCACAGGCCATGATAGGCCGAAAAATCCGCAATACAGGGGGTGTCACCAAACAGAAAGTCTTTCGCCAGCATCGACTCCATGGTTTCGATGTGCGCCATAACCTTGGCTTTTGCCTGCGGCCCTCGTACCGCTTTCACGCGGGACTTTGTGCCCATGGTGATGCGGTCCTTGAGGAAGCGTAAGGCGTTCAGCAGCGACGTGTCGCGGATCAGCTTCCGCAGCATGCGGCCATCGCTGGCGGCAATCACGCAGGCAAGAAACACCTCAAGGTCCGTGGTGCGCACAAAGTCGATGACTGCTTGCGGCTGGTTGGCCAGGCTCAGTTCCGGTTTGCCACTCAGGCGTGCGATTTCGTCAGCGATGGCGCGGCTGTCGCAGAACACATCGGCGCCACTCTGGGCCACGGGAACTTTGCGGTAACCGCCCGCCAGCGCGGAAAGCATAGGCCGGGGCGGCATTTCCCGGACGATAACAGACTGCCAGGAAAGGCCGGCGTAGCCGAGCATGGCCCGGACCTTTTCGGAAAAAGGCGACATGGCGTAGTGGTACAGAATGAACTCTTGCATGGGGAAACCCATCCTTATTTGGCAATGTTATCTGGCGCGACCCGGGAGGTTACCCTGCAATCCTGTCGGGCGAAAGCCCGGGAGTTGTCCGTGTGGGCCAGCTGGCCCGTCACCATCGCCCAGGCTTGAGGAAACGGGAAATACAGGTACTATGCTTTAGTTGCCCAAAAATAACGTCAGAAAAGACGACAACAATAAGGAGCCCTTGATGGCTGCAGACAGCAACAAGCAAACGTCCCTCCACTGCCTGTATTACTGGGCAAAGCAAACCCCCGACAAGGTATACCTGACCCAGCCATTTCCGGATGGCACCACCGAAGACATTACCTGGAAACAGGCCGCCGACCAGGTGTCCCGGATGTCGGCTCACTTGGCAACACTGGGCCTGCCGGAACGCAGCAATGTCGCCATTCTTGGCAAGAACAGTGCGCACTGGATCCTGTCAGACCTCGCCATATGGGCTGCCGGCCACGTTTCAGTTCCGCTATATCCGACGCTCAATGGTGAGACAGCAGCGTATGTGCTGGAGCACAGTGAAGCGAAACTGCTGTTCCTGGGGAAGTTGGACGGCAAGGCGGACGGCTGGAACGATATCAAGGGCCACATTCCCGGAGACCTGCCGGTTATTTCTTTGCCGATGTCGCCCCGGGACGACACGCCGAAATGGCTGGACGTTATCGCCCAGCAGCAGCCGGCCGAACCCAGCTTGCCGGACCCTGATGACCTGGCCACCCTGGTTTATACGTCTGGAAGCACCGGTCGCCCGAAAGGCGTTATGCACAGTTTTCGCACCATGATTTCCGTCGCCGATGGGCTGCAGCAGATATTCCCTGTCACCCAGGATGAAAGAATGCTTTCCTATCTGCCTCTTGCCCATGTTGCTGAACGTGCGGCGGTGGAAACCCAGTCGCTTTATTACGGATTCCACCTGTATTTTGCCAATTCCCTGGACACCTTCCAGGAAGATCTGCAAAGAGCCCGGCCGACCCTGTTCTTCTCGGTGCCCAGGCTGTGGATGAAGTTCTACCTGGCCATCAACAGCAAGTTGCCGCCGAAGAAGCAGAAGGTGCTGTTCAATATTCCGGTACTGAACAAACTGGTGAAAAAGAAGGTATTGAAGCAGTTGGGCCTGGATCACTGCCGTGCGGCCCTCACGGGGGCGGCACCGCTCTCGGGTGAAATTATTGGCTGGTACAGGAACCTTGGGCTGGAGCTGCTGGAGGTGTATGGGATGTCGGAAAACTTCGGCTATTCTCATGCCAATCGCCCGGGCCGGGCCAAGGTGGGTACCGTGGGTGTCACCAATCCTGGTGCGGAGCATCGTCTGGCTGAGAATGGCGAAGTGCAGGTCAAGAGCCCCGGCCAGATGCTGGGCTACTATAAGAACGAAGAGAAAACCCGCGAGGACGTTACCGAGGATGGCTTCCTTAAAACCGGGGATATGGGAGAGATCGACAGCGAGGGGTATCTGCGCATCACTGGCCGCGTGAAGGATCTTTTCAAAACCTCCAAGGGCAAGTATGTGGTGCCAGTGCCCATCGAAAGCCGTTTTAATCATCCCAAGGCAGAGGTTGTGTGCGTGGCGGGAGCAACCAACCTCAGCCCTGCCTGATGGTGCTGTTATCCGAAGAAGCACGGGAAGCGCTGGAAGCAGGAGGCAGTCGTGATGAGCTGGAGAGGGAGCTGGCTGCGGAGCTGGACGCCGTTAACAGTGGGTGCGAGGCTCATGAGAAGCTGGCGTTCGTGGTGGTGGTGAAAGAACCCTGGACCATGGAAAACGGTATGCTCACACCCACCATGAAGATCAAGCGGAATGTGATCGAGGACTTCTACAACCGCAAAATGGACGAGTGGTTTGGCAAGAAGCAAAAGGTGATCTGGGAGTTCTGATCCCCAAAACGAAAACACCGGTGAGCCTGGGTATCCAGGGCCACCGGTGTTTTCGAAATCTGTCTTCCCTTACTTTCCCATACAGGGACGGGCTTAGTGCTCGCCCTGCATCATCTGGGGCATCTCCGGCGACGCGGTTGCTGCCCTCTTTCTCCAGGAATTCATCTTCCGGCTGATAACCTGTACGGCTTGCTTTGCAGCTGCACGGGTATATTGGCGCCTGACCTCAGTACTGTTGTGGAGGATACTGGACGGCAGCGGGTGTACGGTTGCGATATGGTCTTGAGTCATAGCGCCTTCCTCCTTATCTGGTGGATTAAAATATTGGTTAGCTGACTATATAAAGAAGTTTACGGCTTCGTATTTGCAGTTTAAATACGTTAAACTCCGTACTCACGTTGCAAATATGCAGTATCTATGGATTGGGATTATCTTCGATATATACACGCCCTGGCAATAGGGGGAACCCTTGCCAAAGCCGGTGAGATGCTGGGCGTTCACCAGACCACGGTGCTTCGTCGCCTGGATCAGATGGAAGAGCAGATGGGCGTTCAGTTCTTTGAGCGCAACCGGGATGGTCTGCAACTCACACCCGTGGGTGAAACCGCATTCCGCGAAGCCGAAAGCTGGCCGCCGATATGGAAAATCTTGAACGGCAGTTGGTCGGGCAGGATTCAGCGCCCGTCGGTAAGGTCCGGTTGGCGGCCACCGACACCATGGTGAATGCCCTTATCAGTCCGATGATTGCAGAGCTCGTCCGGGAATACCCGGACATCGAACTGGAAGTGCTCACCGACAACGATGTGCTGAACCTGAGCCACCGCGAGGCAGACCTGACACTGCGGCCGGTAAACAAACCCCAGGCCACACTGGAAGGGGAGCGAATAGGCACGATCGAGTCGGCTATCTACGCTGCTACCAGCTACCGTAAGCGTCATACCGACCTGGACCTTGAGCATTCGCCGGAGCAGGCGCTCTGGATTCTGCCGGATGAGAGCTTTAGCCACCTGGCAACGGGGCGGTGGTATCGCAAGCACCTGAAGAATGCGTCGTCCATCATCCGTTGCAACAGTCTCCAGGCAATGCACGCCCTGGCGCGGGCCGGGGCAGGGCTGGCGGCATTGCCCTGCTACCTGGGCGACAGTACCAAGGAGCTGACGCGCCTGTCGGAGCCACTTGAAGGCGAGGGCGTTGACCTGTGGCTGATGGTGAACCACGACACGCAACAGATGGCACGGGTACGGATTGTAATGGAGTTCCTGACCGCCAGGCTGACCCAACTGACACCCCAGGTGGAAGGCGAGAGCTGACGCCGAATCATTGTCTGGGCTTACCAGTCACCACAGAAGGGCCAGAACTGGTAGAAACGCCAGCACTGGAATTCTTCCTCGCAGGTCTGGAGCTGGCGGTCATAGCGGAAGGCCCGGTTCTGGACCCGAGTGGCCAATGACCTTACCTCCGGCTTGGCGAGGTAGCTCTGTCGCTGGTAGCCGGTCCTGCCTTCGTGGTAGGCGAGGTACAGTTTCTCGGGGCTGGTGAGAGGAATGCCCACTTCTCTGCGGGTCAGGTGGTTATACCAGCCCACGAAATCGAGTGCGTATTTCATGTTGGTTCGTACCACGGACAGACCGTCTCCGTTTGCGGCCAGGTACTCGGCCCACGCCGGGTCGAGCGCCTGGGCGTAGCCGTAGGCGGATGTTGGCCGGCGCCAGGGAATGAACCCCAGCAGGCGGGTCCGTGGTGGACGGGCATGACTGCGAAACGACGATTCGTAGTAAACAAAAGCCATCTGCGTTGCAATCGGGGTGCCCCAGCGCTCCCGTGAACGGCTGGCATAGTCGTACCATACCGGATGCTCACGGAAGATCTCACAGACGTCGTCCGGGTTTGCCGGTGGGTCTGGCTCCAGCAGGCTGAAACGCATGATGGCGACAATGGCGATTGCCAGCCCCAAGCCCAGTGTTGGCAGGCCATACCATCGCATTCGGGACTTCCAGATTTTCACCCGGTTGCTTTTAAGTCGTCCAGGTCGTCTGTTTTTCGGTCGATTACGGCGTTTCTTCATGGGCGGGACCGGGCCCTGTCACTCCACACTACAAAATGGTCATCTGTTACTGGCCGGCTTTGCTTGCAGCTCTCGCCAGCTCCATGGCATAACAGACCCTCGTTATCAGAGGATACTAGGTTCATGCGCACACTATCCCAAGTTAAACCGGCATTACTTTTTCTTTTGCTGGTCTGTGGTTCTGCCACCGCAAGCCCTTTGGCGGACTCGGTGCTCCGGGTGTCGCCCATTGATGAGGTTGTCGCCCAGTACCCGGCGATGATGAGCCAGGGCATCCGCCAGGGCCTGAAACAAAGCGGGCGGGTTGAGCCGTTTGTTGCCAACACCATCAGCAGTGTTGTGAGTAATGCGTTCAGTGTTGCCGAGATTCGCGCGCGGCTGATAGAAGACCTGGACCAGGGGCTCAGCGAGGGGCAGTTGAACTCGGTACTGGCCTGGTATGAAACGCCGCTGGCGGAGAAAATTTCCAAGGCCGAGGTGGCCGCCTCCAACCCTGACACCTGGAAGCAGGTGGAAGCCAATGCCGCGTCGTTGCAGGAGAAGTACAAGGGCAGCGAAAGGGCCAAACTGTTTACCCGCTTTGACCGGGCTGCCCGTGCAACGGAGAGTGCCGTGGATACCACCGTTGCTGTCCAATTGGGTTTAGCCTCTGCCATGGCAGCGTTCAACGGTAGCAAAGGCCCAACCTTCGAACAGCTTCAGCAACAGATCGAGAACCAGCGTGGCATGTTGCGGGGCATGGTCGCCCAGCAGGTCTACGATGGCTACCTCTACACCTATCAGGATCTCAGCTCTTCCGAATTGAAGAAGTACATTGAGTTTCTCGAAAGTGATGCTGGCTCGGCATTCACCCGCGTGGTTACCAACAGCGTTCAGCGCTCGATCACGGACCCTGTGGAGTCCATAGGGAACCAGTTGGGGCGCTTTTTTAATCGGCGGTAACACCGCGAAAGATTGAAAAGCCCCTGTTTTGGGTCCAGTCTCCAGTAGTCACTTTCCGTAACGGAGACGGCCCCATGGATTTCAATGCCTACCAGCAAACCCTGGCCACCGAACTCAGGGGCCGGGAATGCCCCTTTCCTGAGGCGGAGTACCAGCAGCGTCTCAAACACCTTCGCGCCAGTATGCATGCGGACGGTCTCGGAGCTGTTCTGTTAACCGACCCGTCCGATCTGTTTTATCTGACCGGTTACAGTACCTTTGAAGTCTCCGTTCACGTCGCACTGGTGGTCACCGCCGATACGCTTACCCTTCAAGTGCCCTCCATCGAAACCGGTCCCGCCATGGTTACACACGGGTCGATCACGTTATCGGTTACCGTTGGGAAGGCGTGGGCGATGTGTTGGATCCCCTGGCACACGCGCTGATAGGGCATGGCGGAAAGGTCGGCGTTGACTACTGGCATGGCTCGCTCCGCCAGGGGGTCCTGGAAGGGCTCAAACTGCGACTCCCGGACACACAGTTTGTGGATGCTTCAGGCCTGTTGAAAAGCATCCGTATTGTGAAATCAGCGGCCGAAATTGATTGCCTGCGGCACAGCGCCCGCATAACGGGGCAGGGCATCGAAGCCGCAGCAGCGGCCATCCGCCCCGGGATGACCGACAACGAAATAGCGGCCATCGGCGCAGAAAGCTTCTGGCGGGCGGCAGTGAATTCATGAGTATGCAGCCTATCGTAACGGTGGGGCTGCGCAGCAGTGTCATCCATACCAATCACAAGCGGTGCAGGATCGAAGACGGCGATACGGTGTTCCTCGAGTTTGGTGCTGCCTGGCAACGTTACACGGCACCGATGATGCGTACGCTGGTGGCGGGTCATCCCTCGGCAAGGATGCGGGCCGTTTTTGACGGCTGCCGTCGCGTGGTGGATGTCCTCAAGGCATCCATGGTGCCAGGGCGAACCTTCGATTCCGCCGCCAGGGCTGCGGAGCAGGTTATGGCTCCACTGGCCAGTGAGGTGTTTTTCTCCGGGGTGTTTGGCTACACGGTGGGGGCGCAGTTTCCTCCTTCATGGGTGGAGGGCTCCGGTTTTATAGCCCGAGGAGAGTCGACGGTGTTCCAGTCGGGAATGGTGTTCCACCTGCCCATATGCCTCAGGATTCCGGGGCAATGGGGCATGGGTTGCAGCGATACGGTACTGGTGGGCGAGCATGGTGGTGAACCGCTGACGGCCAATCCCTGGCGGCTCGACTGAGTTCAGCCGGCTGTTACCTCACTTTGTTCAGTGATGCCTGGGGCCTGGTTTCAAAGTAGGTGTCATAGCGGCCATTTTCACGGAATATCTGCAGGCGCTTGTTGAATGCCTCTAGCAGGGCTTGTGTCCCCGGTTCGTTGGCTGGAAACAGCAGGAAGCTTTGATTCTCCAGAATGGGCTCCGGGTGGTGGGTAATCCGGCGGGCTTCCTGTGGGTCTGTTTCCCGGCGAAGAATGTAGTAGCCGACGTTGATTTCTTCCGGGAAAGCATCAATCCGGCCAAACAGCAGGCGGCGAAAATTAAGTTCCGTGGAGGCGACCCATTCCACGTTCAGAATCCCGTTCTCGATTGCACGATCAAACTCAGGGCCGTAGCTGTACCCGATGCTTCCTCCAAGCTTAAGGTTGGCAAGGTCCTGCATCTGGTTCCATTCAATGGGCGTGTCCTTGCGGTAGAACAGCACGAAGCGTTCGTTCATCACCGGTTCACTGTAGATAAAATCTTTCTGTCGGTCGGCGGTGTGCATCCAGATTGCAGTGGCGTTGTGCTGGCCAATTGCGGCTTCCCGATAGGCGCGTTTCCAGGGCCGGAAGTGAAACTCCACTTTGTAACCTTCCGCAGCGAAGATGTCCCTGACCAGCCGTGCAACTGTGCCTTGACCAGGCTCGCTTTCCACGAAAAAAGGAGGCCAGTCGCCAACGCTAATGCTCAATGGTCGCTCACCATCATTCGCTAATGCCAGAGTTGACCACAACGCAACCAGCGCAACGAAATACGCTTTTAAAGCTTTCATGCAATCGCCTACGCAAAGATACTGCACAAATAGGCAAGGGGATACCTTACGGACGCTTCTCCTTTTGATAGTAGACCAGGGATGATGATCCGTCATTCCAGCCGAATGTCACGCAGATAGAGGGTTTTGGGTTCCGGCAACGCAACCGTGAACAGAATTAGCCGTCTGATGGTCTGCATATTCATTGATCGGCTTTCGGGGGCTGCCTTGATCCTGTCGAGGTCCAGTTTGAATTGGTTGGGGCCGGGAGTCAGGGGAAGGCGAGTGTTGAAGCGGTCATTGTAGTTGTTGTCGCCCAGGTCATGCTCCATGTCGTTGATTCTCAAAATCATCGGCAATGGGTGGTCCTGAGGGTTGTACAAGTCGATGACGAGGCGGTCATAGTCGCGCCAGTCTTCGGGTAAATTGTGTAGGGAAACTCCGGAATAATGCGCTGTGGACAGGGATATCCTGAGTGCGCGCTTGTGGGCGTCTATGGCATGGTCGGTTACGGGCGCTATGACGCCATCCCAGAATGGTGAGGGATCTGGCTGGCGGAAGTCGTAGAGTGCCGGCAGCAGTTGGCTGACGTGGTACTGCTGAATGGCGACCCTTGCCGTGGCACCGATTTCGGCGGCCAGTAGCGCAGCCACGATGAGCCTCAGTGGCCAGACCACCGGCCGTGACTTCCGGGTGAGTGAGGCCCGTGGCCGCAGGGCCAGGATGGTCCATACGCCCACCTGGTTGCGTAGGATATCCTGCCAGTCCATCTGGCGGCTGGTTCCGTGTTGTAGCAGTTCGATACCGGTGCCAAGCAGGAGTACGGCAAGTGTGCTGATGCCCCAGAGAGTCCAGCCCGTCCAGATCCGCCAGGCTGAATGGCGAGGGTCAGCAGAGCAAAGAACAGAATATGCCCGAGATTCCAGGCTGATTTGAACAGCGGCCCGTCGGACCAACCGGGGCCGCCGACAAAAAACAGAGGGGCAATCAGAATCATGCCCGCAAAAGCCAGATACCGGAGTATCTGGGTATTGCGGGCGGGCCGGTACGCTGGCAGGTTTAAAGCCATCAGCTCCGGCTGGTCACTTCCAGCAGGTGGTAGCCGAACTGGGTTTTCACCGGGCCGAGCACCTTGTTCACTTCACCACTGAAAACCACCTTGTCGAATTCCGGAACCATCTGGCCCGGGCCGAAAGCGCCCAAGTCGCCGCCGTTGCGGCCTGAGGGGCAGGATGAATGTTGCTTCGCCACTTCCGCGAAGTCCTGGCCGCCTTCAATGGCTTTCTTCAGTTCTTCACATTTCGCTTCGCTGTCTACAAGGATGTGACGCGCGGTTGCCTGTGTCATGGTGTGTTTCCTTTTTTCGAATGAGGATCATGTTGCGATCACCGAGGGTGAAATGCTGCCCGCACTGGGCCGTTGAGGCAAGCGCTTTTTATCCGTGTTTCTGCTGTCTCACGGTTTTGGCCACAAACCTGTACAATGCCGGCTTTTCCTTCGCCGGCCCGTGCCCGGTCTTCACTCTCAGCAGGTCTATTCTTGATATCCACCGCGAACATTACCATGCAGTTCGGGGCCAAACCCCTTTTCGAAAATGTGTCCGTCAAATTCGGCAATGGCAACCGCTACGGTCTGATCGGCGCCAATGGCTGCGGCAAGTCCACGTTCATGAAAATCCTTGGCGGCGACCTGGAACCGTCGGCCGGCCAGGTCATGGTGGACCAGAATCAGCGGCTGGGTAAGCTGCGCCAGGACCAGTTTGCCTACGAGGACTGCTCGGTGATTGATACGGTCATTATGGGCCACGAAGAGCTCTGGCGTGTAAAAGCCGAGCGTGATCGTATCTACTCGCTCGCTGAAATGAGCGAGGAAGACGGCATGGCCGTGGCGGACCTGGAAGTGCAATTCGCCGAGATGGACGGCTATACCGCCGATGCCCGCGCTGGCGAACTGCTGCTGGGCCTGGATATTCCCCTGGAACAGCACAACGGCCCCATGAGCGCTGTTGCGCCGGGCTGGAAACTGCGTGTTCTGCTGGCCCAGGCGTTGTTCTCTGATCCTGATATCCTGCTTCTGGACGAGCCCACCAACCATCTGGACATCAATACCATTCGCTGGCTGGAAAACATCCTGGTGGCTCGCAACAGCACCATGATCATTATTTCCCACGACCGCCACTTCCTGAACAGCGTGTGCACACACATGGCGGATCTGGATTATGGCGAGCTTCGGCTGTTCCCTGGCAATTACGACGAATACATGACCGCTGCCACCCAGGCCCGCGAGCGCATGCTGTCGGATAACGCAAGAAGAAAGCCCAGATTGCCGAGTTGCAGCAGTTTGTCAGTCGCTTTTCCGCCAACGCTTCCAAAGCCAAGCAGGCAACCTCCCGCGCCCGTCAGATCGACAAGATCCAGTTGGAGGAGGTCAAACCGTCCAGTCGGGTAAGCCCGTTCATCCGGTTTGAGCAAACCAAGAAGCTGCATCGACAGGCGGTAACGCTGAAGGAATTTACCAAGGGCTTCGATGGCAAGCCCCTGTTCGACAAAATGAACCTTCAGATCGAAGCGGGTGAGCGAGTGGCCATCATCGGGCCCAACGGCATTGGCAAAACCACTCTGATGCAGTGTATGGCCGGCGCCATGACGCCTGACAGCGGCGATGTTAAGTGGACCGACAGTGCCCAGGTCGGCTACTACGCCCAGGATCACGGCGCCGACTTTGATGAGGACATGGATCTGACCGAGTGGATGTCGCAATGGACCACCGGCGGAGAACAACTGGTTCGGGGAACCCTCGGCCGCATGTTGTTCTCAGGGGATGATATCGGTAAATCGGTGAAGGTCATTTCGGGCGGAGAGCAGGGCCGTATGCTGTTCGGTAAGCTGATCCTGGAAAAGCCCAACGTCATGCTGATGGACGAGCCCACCAACCACCTGGACATGGAATCCATCGAGGCCCTGAACCTGGCGCTGGAAAATTACCCGGGCACGCTGGTGTTTGTCAGCCATGACCGGGAGTTCGTGTCATCCCTTGCCACCCGAATTATTGAACTGAAGGCCGACGGCATAACCGACTTCAGCGGCAGTTACGATGACTACCTGCGAAGCCAGGGTTATGTCTGATCGCTTTCGTCCAGGCGAGCCAGCAGGGTATTGATCGCCCCCGCAAACTCAACCGGTGAGTCTTCCTGCAGGAAGTGTCCGCCGGTGAGAGTGGTGTGGGGCTGGCCCTTTGCGCCGGGAATTCTCTCCTGCATATAACGGTCGCCGCCCCGGGTGATCGGGTCGCCGTTGCTGAAAGTGGTCAGGAACGGCTTCTTCCACTGCTCCAGAACCTTCCAGGCCTCGCGATTGGCTTCGCTGGCAGGGTTGTCCGGTGTCACCGGCACCAGTTTCGGAAAAGCGCGAGCACCGGCCTTGTACTTCTTGTTGGGGAATGGCGCATCGTAGGCACGACGCTCGTCGGGCCCCAGGGTGCGAAAGCTTCCGGTATTGATAATGCGGGCAATGGGAAACCAGGGACTGTACAGCGCGAAGTTCTTCCACAACTGGAACGCTTTTGGCACGGGCTGGTCGCCGGTAGCAGCATGCCATTACCCACAACGATGGCTCGGAACCGCTCCGGATTTTCCGCTCGCCAGTCTCAGGCCGAGAAGAGATCCCCAGTCCTGGCATACGAGGGTGATGTTCTGCAGGTCAGTCTGTTCCAGAAACGCCTGCATCCAGTCCATATGGCTCTGGTAACTGTACGCGTTGATATCCGTGGGTTTGTCGGATTTGCCAAAACCGATCAGGTCTGGCGCGATCACCCGGTGCCCTGCCGCTGCACAGATGGGAATCATGTGGCGGTAGAGGTACGACCAGGAAGGTTCGCCGTGCATCATCAGCACCGGGCTGGCGTCCGAGGGGCCTTCATCGACGTAATGCATGCGCAGTCCTTCGACCTCCACGTAGTGAGGGGCGAAGGGATAATCCAACAGGCGTTCAAATCGTTTGTCAGGTGTTCGCAGCGCGTTCATCGTGTTCTCCGGCAGCCATCGGTCACGGAATTATTGTAAGCTTGCTTAACGTATCATGACTTGCGCTGGCTGTGTCGGTCCTTTCAGGTCCTTTTCAGTCTTGTTCGGCGCTCGGGCAGCATTTTCGCCATCCTTTCCCCGCTTTTAACGTATGGGAGTTTCAACTTGGAGTGTAATACCGTTCTGGCCGCCACGCGGCGGTGGGTGTCAGAGGTGGTCATTGGTCTCAACTTGTGCCCGTTTGCCCGTCGGGAGTTGGTGAATGAGCGCATTCGATTTGTGGCGACGGATGCCAACTCGGAGGAGGGGCTGTTAACTGCACTGCAGGAAGAAATGATGCATCTGGACCAACATCCGGAGGTTGAGACAACGCTGCTTGTGCATCCCGACGTGCTGACGGACTTTATGGACTACAACGATTTTCTCGACGCAGCCGACGGCCTTCTTGTGCATCTCGAGCTGGACGGGGAGTATCAGATTGCCAGTTTTCATCCCGACTATCAGTTTGGCGGCACCAGTGCGGCTGACGCCGAAAATTACACCAATCGCTCTCCTTACCCGATGCTGCACCTGCTGAGGGAACGCAGCCTTGAGCGTGCCATCGCCGGCTATCCCGGAACAGAATCGATACCGGAGCAGAACGTTGAGCTAATGAATCGATTGGGTGCAGACCACATGCGCAACCTGCTTATCCGGACTTTGTCCCCCGGATAAGAGCTCTGACGGGTAATGAATCGCTCAACTGTTATGGTCAAAAAACCACACTTCTGAATCTGTTTCACTGGCGGCCCACTTTGTAGGATTGACGAGTAACGAATCGGTAACAGGGAACTCGGCAGGGAACATGGAAATCGTATTAAGCGTATTGCTCTTCGCGCTGGTGTCGACGGTAACGCCAGGCCCGAACAACATCATGATCATGACATCGGGCGTCAATTTCGGGGTGTGGCGAACGCTACCTCACTACCTGGGTATCTGCTTTGGTTTTCCCGCCATGGTGGTAGCGATCAGCCTGGGCCTGGGGAAAGTGTTTGAAGCATTTCCGCAGTTACACCTGGTGATCAAGGTTCTTGGTATAACCTATTTGCTGTATCTCGCCTGGCGAATCGCGACCACAGCCACAGAGATCGACGGTGAGAAAACCAGCAAGCCGTTGTCGTTCCTTCAGGCGGCGGCCTTCCAGTGGGTGAATCCCAAAGCCTGGGTCATGGCGGTTGGCGCTTTGGCGACTTTCACCACGGTCAGTAGTGGCGAGGTGCTGCAGCAGTCGTTCTGGATCGGGCTGACCTTTTTGCTGGTCAGCGTGCCCTGTGTCGGTAGCTGGATGCTTGGGGGGGCAGGATTGCGGAAATTGTTGCGCAAGCCGTTATATCGAAGGATGTTCAACTGGAGCATGGGCGCGCTGCTTGCGCTGTCGGTAATTCCCATGCTCTCGGTGGAAACCGCAAAGCTGGTCTAGCCGGTTCCTGACAGCGGGCAGGTAGCCCGCTGTCAGATTTCGGTGATCGACCAGGTCGATATCAATCCACCCGGGTCAATGTCACATCGATGTTGCCACGGGTGGCGTTGGAGTAGGGGCACACCTGGTGAGCTGCATCGATCAGCTGCTTGGCCTGTTGATCGTCCATGCCCGGCAGAGAGATTTTCAGTTCCACCTCGATCCCGAAGCCTCCGGGAATCTGCCAATGCCGACTACACCCTCAATAGACGCATCTTCTGGCATGGGAAGCTTGTCCCGGCCAGCGACGAATTTCATGGCACCGATGAAGCACGCAGAATAACCAGCCGCGAACAACTGCTCCGGGTTGGAGCCTTTGCCGCCGGCACCACCCATTTCTTTCGGTGTTGTCAGCTCAACATCGAGGACGCCGTCTGAGGAGATGGCACGGCCGTCACGGCCGCCGGTAGCTTCTGCTGACGCGCGATAAACAACCTGTTCAATAGACATGTTTTCGACTCTCCTTCGTGCGCATTACAACGCATCGTGTGTTGATGACTTCATTTCGCCTTTAATGGTTGCACAAAATTAAATTTTGCACAATGCAAATAGAATATTGTGCCCTCATCAGAATCTTTTCCGGTTGTTACCATTGGCAGCGGTGGATTTGCTCCCTAAAGTAGAGGAGTTCCCAACGAGTGTGAGTGTGATGCCTGTCATTCAAAAACCTGTTAAAGGCGTAACAATGCCGGCCGCTGACCAGCCACTGGAGCTGCATTCTCCCGAGCAGGCGGGGGCCATGCTGGCGGAATTCATCCACCGGCATCCTGGCCTGATGATATTGACGGGAGCCGGCGTCAGTACCGATTCCGGCATTCCTGACTATCGGGATGGCGATGGCGCGTGGAAGCGCAAACAACCGGTCCAGCATCAGGACTTTATGACGAGCACGATGGTTCGTCAGCGTTATTGGGGACGAAGCCTCATTGGTTGGCCAATCATTCGCAACGCCAGGCCCAACATCGCGCATCATCGTGTTGCCGAGTTGGAGCTTCGCCGCTACAGCCGCCTGCTTGTCACCCAGAATGTGGATCGCCTGCATCAGCAGGCGGGTAGCCGTTCGGTAACCGATTTGCACGGCAGGGCAGACGAGGTTGTCTGCATGGATTGCGGATATCGCTGCAAGCGGGACGAGGTCCACGAGCGTTGCGCGGACATGAACCCGACTTTTGGGCACTATTCCGCCGGTGCCGCGCCGGATGGTGATGCCGATCTGGAAGTGGACTTTTCTGAGTTTCGCATCGCGGACTGTCCCTGTTGCGACGGCATTCTGAAACCGGATGTGGTGTTTTTCGGCGACTACGTGCCCACAGACCGGGTGACGTCCACACTGGACACGCTCAAGACGTGTGATGGCCTGTTGGTGATCGGCTCTTCGCTGATGGTCTATTCCGGATTTCGATTTTGTCGCTATGCCAAGGAATGGGGTAAACCCATGGCGACACTGAACCTGGGGCGTACCCGTGCCGATTCACTGGTGGACCTGAAGCTTAACGCGGGTATCAGTGACACCCTGGCCTACACCCTCGGCCAGCTCTGACTCTTCGGCATCTACCTATACGCATCTGAAGCTGGTTTCATTAGCTTGCTTAGATGAACGTTCATACATATTCCTACCAGCTTCAACCCGAAAAAGTCCGCGCGGAGTTTTTCCGGCTTCTTCCCATCTCGTTATTTGTGGTGGCCTTTGGTGCTGCCTTCGGATTGGCGGCCATCCAGAAAGGATTGGAGCCACTGCAAGCGATACTCATGAGCACCACGGTATTTGCGGGCGCTTCCCAGTTTGCCGCTGTCGATATGTGGGGTAGCGAGGTGTCGCTGATTCCTTTGATGGCCGTCGTGTTCGCCATTAATTCCCGCCATCTGCTGATGGGGGCCTCCCTGTACCCCATGCTCAGGGATGTGTCCCCGGGTCGGCGCTATGGCTTACTGCTGCTCCTGACCGACGCCAACTGGGCCGTGTCCGCGCAGGAATACCAGAGTGGTAAACGGAACCTGGAGGTTATCCTCGGCGGTGGTCTTGTTCTGTGGGTGGCGTGGATTATCGGAACCTGGCTGGGGGTTTACTTCGGTGGCCTGCTGCAGAATCCCAAGTCTCTGGGCCTGGATATGGTGCTGGGTTGCTTCCTGCTGGCCATGGCACTCGGCGGCAAAAAATCCCCCCGAACCCTTGTGGCCTGGACCGTCGCGGCAACCTCATCGCTGGCCGCCTGGAAATGGCTACCGCCCAATACCCACGTGGTTGTCGGTGCGTTGGCAGGTGGCGCTATTGGTTTTTTCTGGATGGAAAAGAAGACTGAAGCACCGGAATCTGTTGAAGAGGGACGTTCATCATGACGGTTGAAACCACGGTTGCTGGCACTCTGGCCTGATCGCCATCATGACGCTTGTCACCCTGGCGACTCGCTTCGGCGGTGTGTTCCTGATGTCGTTCGTAACGATCAACCCCCGCATCGAAAGCTTCATCAACACCATGGCCAGTTCGGTGCTGATCGCGATCATCGTTCCCATGGCGGTAAGCAGCGATGCGGGCTCATTGGCAGCGCTGGTTGTCACCGCCATCATCATGCTCGCCACGAAAAAGCCCCTACCCGCTATCGCAGCCGGTATTGCCAGTGCGGGGTTGGTCCGTTACCTAGGAATCACAGCACTGTAAGACGATTTGCCAATCAGGACGGGGCAGGAACGGTCTCCCAAAAATGTGCGGAGCCATGGATGGCGGAGCCCAAGCGTACATGGACGTATTCACAGCGTTTTTTGGGAGACCGTTCCTGCCCCGGCCGCCTCAGCGGCACCAGTCTCAACGTCCAGATCCGCGGGCTCTGGCATCGGATTGGTGTTACGCAGTGCCAACTCGCCGATACCAGGAAGCTTTATACCGAGTCCGAGGGGATTGATGCCCATGGACAGTCCAAGGATGTTCAATTCGAATCCCTCGCGAACACCGGCCAGAATACCAAAATAACCACCGAGCGATAGTTGATAACCGCTGCCGCCAGGTACCTCAGACAGGACACCATTTCCCAGATAGTCCTTACCAATCGCATGATTCGGTAGGGCCACGTCCATTTCCGGAATCTGGCGGATCACCCAGGCGACGAAGGTGTTGCTGTTGGGGCCGGGCCAGGCGGTGTATTCCGTCGGGTATGGGTAGCGGTCAATCACCTCATCCAGCTGATCAATAATCCGCGCTGCCTGCTCACCGCGAATATCCGCAATCAACGTCGGCGGCGCGCCGTACCAGGCACGATCCGGGTCGTCTGGCCGCGACTGGACAACGTAGTGACGCCAACCGGTGACTTCATGAACATAGTAGCCATCGGCACCCGCCTCTTTGGTGCTGATCCAGGTATGCAAGGAAAAATAACCCCGCCAGTTATAGCGCGAGCCCCGTAGACCTGAACCACGGCCGCTTGCTCCTGCTCCGGGCGTGGAGCTATGCCCGCACTGGAACGATCTGCCGTTCGCCAGCTCCCTGAGTCCTGAAGGCTGGCGCAGGCGGCCAGGAACAGCGGGCCGGCGAGCAGAAGTGACAGTGTCAGGGTTATGCCGATAAAACAGCGTTTGAAGATCTTCATCTCACTCCGTGAACGTTCAATGACGATGACTATACGACCGAGCGATTTCTGAGTTCATTTGAGCCTTAAAGTTCCATAGGAAGCAAGCGGCCAGGCCATTTGATGGTCACGGTTTACTGGTATACGCTGAAAATACAGGCATTCGAAGCACTTGCCTGACACTCACAGTCTTTGGAGCAGGAGGCGTCATGTCCGACCATCATGTTTACAAGAAGGTGGAAGTGGTTGGCTCTTCGAAGAAAAGTATCGAGGATGCCATTGAGAATGCGATTGCCGAATGCAGCAAGAACCTTCGTAACATCGAATGGTTCGAGGTACAGGAGACGCGCGGCCATGTGGTCGACGGAAAAGTCGGGCATTATCAGGTCGTGCTCAAGATTGGCTTCAAGATTGAGGGAAGCTGACATCCGGTAGATTAGACCAGCTTCAGTGGATGACTATTCCGCATTTGACGCTATCCAACTAGAGGAGGAGGGCGCGGAATTGTGTTGAAACAACCCCCGGTTGTAAAAGAGACTGACCTGCCGCTGCTGGTGGATCTGTATGAGCTGGCCATGGCCCAGGCCTATTGGGCCGAAGGCATGAACGAGAACGCGGTGTTCAGTCTTTTCTTTCGCAAACTTCCTGAGAACCGTAATTTCGTTCTTGCCTGTGGCCAGCAGCACGTGGCCCATATTATTGAATCTCTTGCCTTCACCGACGAACACATAAAGCGCCTGGAATCCCTGGGCAGGTTCCAGCCCCAGTTTCTGGACTGGCTGCGGGAATTCCGCTTCAGTGGTTCTTTACATGCGATTGCAGAAGGAACGCCGGTATTCCCTCAGGAGCCGTTGCTGGAAGTGGAGGGGCCTGTTGCCGAGGTTCAGTTGCTGGAAAGCCTGGTGATGAACTATGTGCATCTGGAATCCGTGCTGGCGTCCAAGGCGGTCCGCCTGATTTCCGCGGCGGAAGGCCGGCCGGTCGTCGACTTCGGAATGCGCCGCACCCACGGTATGGATGCGGCACATCGGGGTGTGCGCGCGTACCGATTCGCCGGTCTGGCCGGAACCAGCAATGTCCTGGCGGGCCTGGATTTCAACATGCCGGTACACGGCACCATGGCACACAGCTTTGTACAGGCTTGTACAGATGAGATGGAGGCGTTCAGGGCCTATGCTCGACTTTACCCCGGCACGACACTACTGGTTGATACCTACGACACCCGCTCTGCAGTGGAGCGGATCATCAACTGGCTGCAAGAAGAACCAGATGTGCGTATTGGCGGTATCCGCCTGGATTCCGGTGACTTGGCCGATGAGGCTGCTGAATGCCGTCGCATGCTGGATGAGGCAGGCCTTGGCGAATTAAAAATCATGGCGAGCGGCGGTCTGGATGAATACAAGATCGCGGCGCTCGTCTCTGACAATGCCCCCATCGATGGCTTCGGTGTTGGCACTGCTATCGGAGCCTCGAACGACGAGCCGGCATTGGAGCTTGCCTTCAAGCTTACGGAGTACGCGGACCTGCCAAGAATGAAAAACTCCCCTGGCAAGCAGTCGTTCCCAGGCCGCAAGCAGGTTTACCGTCGCCTTGACCCGAACGGCCGCCTGGCACAGGACGTCGTTGCCGGCCGGGACGAAGTGTTTGATGGCGAGCCGCTATTGAAGCCGGTCATGAAGCGAGGCCTGATCATCGAAGGCGCCATTCCGACATTAGATAGTCAAGTGAACAATGCGAAGCGGGCGGTGGATGCCCTGCCGAGCCAGTTTCGCTCGCTGGAGCCTGCACATGAAAATCCGGTTTTGATCAGCGACTTTCTCAGGGCATTGCAGCGGGACACGCTGGCAAAGATTCGGGGCTGACTGAAAGGCAAAAATGTGAGATTTCCTGTGGCCCGGGCTTACCGAAGCATGCGCCGTCTGATAGCGCCAACCAACTGGTTCAGCAATTCGCGGGACTGACCCTCGTAGAGCGTGTGGAACTTTTCCTTTTGCACCTCTCGTTCATGGCTGGTGTTCGACGACAGGGAGTCTTTGCGTAGATCCATGAAATGGCAGGCGGCCAGGTGGGCCCTTATATTGTTATCAATCAGTTGCGTAATGAGCCCGTCAATGTCGTCATGGCAAAACGGACGTACGCGGTTAAGGGTGCTTCGTGCATCCAGTGCCGCCTTGCGGGCTTCCAGGCGTAATTCGCCGGCGGGTTCATCAGACTCCACAGAACGCAGAAACATGCCCAGCTTGTCGTGCAGTAGCCAGACCAGGGGCCAGATGGCCTCGTAAGCGGCTTTTTCAGCGGAGAACTGCTCACTGGCAATTGCGTTTCCGGTTTCCGTGGAGCTGGGGCTGTTGAACTGGGACACGCGTATTTCGTCCATGTCGTGCCATAGGCTGTCGACGCGCTGTTTGACGGTATCGCTTTGTTCCGCTGCGGCCCGTTTGGCGGTGGACGCCGAAAACAGGGCGACGACTGCCACAATGAGCGCGGCAATCGCGATGAAAAACGTCAGCTGTGTTGTCGCGAGAAAGTCGAAAAGGTAGTCCATATCCATGGCTGCCCGCTCCGGTAAGTGTCTGCACGACCCCTGGCTCGCTACTGGTTCTGCTCGGTTTGTCTGAACGGCAGCGCCCGTAGGGCATCTTCAGTATAGGCCATGACATGCTCTGCTTCTTCGCTGGTAAACCTTTCGATGGCGTCGCGAAACCCGGGATGCATAACGCCATGCCAGGAATGGGTGATCACCGGCTCAAACCCCCGAACCAGTTTGTGTTCCCCCTGCGCGCCAGCATCGAAGCGTGCCAGCCCCAGCCGTATGGCCAGTTCAATGCCTTGATAGTAACAGGTTTCAAAATGCAGGTGGTCGAATTCCTCCAGGCAGCCCCAGTAACGCCCGTAGAGCGTATCTTCACCCGTCAGGAACAGGGCGCCGGCGATCATCTCACCCCCTATTACCGCCATGACCAGGTGGAGTTGCTCCGCTTGGCGGTCTTTCAGCAGGCGGAAAAAGGCCTTGTTCAGGTACGGCCGCTGGCCCCGTTTCAGGTAGGTGGCCTGGTAAAACACGTGGAAGGCCGCGAGCACATTGTCCGGGATATCGTCTCCCGAAAACTGTCGGAATGAAATGCCCTGATCCGCAACCTGTCTCCTTTCCTTACGGATCGATTTGCGCTTGCGCGACGTCAGTCGGGCGAGAAAGTCCTCGAAGGTGGTGTAGCCGTGGTTGTGCCAGTGGAACTGGCAGCCGATACGGTGAAGCTGGTCGCTCCTGTCCAGCAATGTCTGGTCCTGGCGATCCGGGAAAAGCAGGTGCCAGGAGTGGGCGCCCAGGCGGGTGGTGGTGGCATCCAGCGCATCGTGGATTCGTTCGGGTGTCATCCACTGGCGAAGGCCTTCCGAGAACAAAAGCCGTGGTCCCTGGCAGGGTGTAAACGGAACGGCAATCAGCAGCTTGGGATAGTAATCCATGCCATAGCGCTGATAGGCATCGGCCCAGGCCCAGTCAAAGACGTATTCTCCCATGGAGTGAGTTTTCAGGTAGGCCGGAGCCACTCCGGCTAGCTGGTTGTCCAGGTAGAACGCCAGATGGGCCGGCTGCCAACCTGTCGCGGTGGTTGTACAGCCAGACTCTTCCAGTGCAAGCAGGAACTCGTGTTTAAGAAAGGGGTTGTAAGGGCCGACAAACCCGTTCCAGTCCTGCGGATGGATGTCACCAATCGACTGGACGGGGCGGATTGTCAGTGATGCGATACCGGGTTCTGGCATGGTCAGGGCTTCTCCGTGGTTTACCCAGTACCATACGTCAGAACCCGGGGTTTGATCACTGCCCGGAAGTACGGTTTTCCATGCGCTCACAGCGCTTTTCCATTTTCTCCTGCCATTTCTCCATTCTGGCGCGGCGCTTCTCCCGCCTCTCCTCGTGAATATCGTCCCAGATCTCGCGCTGCTCGGCGGTCAGTTTCAGGCGATTTGCTATTTCATTACGATGCTCGTCCAATTTTTCCTGGCGTTTTTCGTCGTTGAACCTGCCTTTGCCTTCACGCATGTTCTCGCACATTTCGGCTATATCGTGTTTGCCACGATGGTGGTCGCCATGGTCCGAGGCCATCGCCATGGGGCTGGTGAAAAAGGCCGCGGCGATCAAAGCACCAGCAATGCGTCCGGAAGTGATGTGTTTCATTGGGTGTTCTCCTGTGTTGTAAATGAGCCTGCACCAGCAGACCCGGTCTGAACTCACAGGGACTATGCTAACGGAGGTTGGTGTCAGGCGGCGTCAGCGAACTGTAAAGGTTATGCAAAGGAAAATGATGCAAATCAGTGGACTTGCGGGAGCGTGTTAGACTGCATTCAGTCACAACGGAGGATTGCCATGCAGAACCGGGTGCTGTTGGTTGAAGACGACGAGGAGTTGCGGGAACTGCTGTCCCGCTATCTGGCCAATCAGGGCTTTACCGTAAGAGAAGCCGCAAACGGTCAGGATGGATTGTCACTGGCACTGGGCCAGCATTGCGACCTGGTAGTGCTGGATATCATGTTGCCGGATATCAGTGGCCTGGAAGTGCTGCGTCAGTTAAGGGCAAAAACCCATCTCCCTGTTGTACTGCTGACCGCCCGTGGCGATGAGACGGATCGAATCGTGGGTTTTGAGGTTGGCGCGGATGATTACATACCCAAACCCTGCAATCCCCGGGAACTCATCGCCAGGCTACAGGCATTGCTTCGCCGTGTTGCCTGGGATCAGGAAGTGGGGATGGATGAGTCAAGGGCATACGGCGACTTGCGGGTCGAGCCGGTTCATCGTCGAATCTGTCAGAACGACATGGCGCTGGATCTGACGGCTACCGAATACGAGGTGTTGCAGGTTCTGCTGGCCCATGCTGGCAGTGTGGTACGTAAGACGGACCTCATGCAGTGGGCTCTGGGTCGTCGACTGGAAGCCTATGATCGCACCCTGGATATGCACATCAGCAATCTTCGGAAAAAGCTGGGGAACGATGACCCGCCCCGAATCGAAACTGTACGCGGGCTGGGCTACAGCTATCGGGTGCCAGTATGACCCGGCGGCTCAGGTTTCCCCTGTTCTGGCGGATATTCCTGTCGATCTGGCTGGCTATGGCGGTCACAGTGCTGATGAGCAATGTGGCAACCCGTGCCTGATGGAGCGGGAACGAATAGCATCGAGCGACAGGTCGGCCTGCGGGAACTGGCGCTGGAGGCTCTGGTGGTCAGGGAGAATGAAGGCCGAGGCGCTGCCTGGCGCTTCCTGAAGGAGCAGGGTAAGAGCCTGGATCTTCACCTGTTGTTGATAGATGCGGATCGCAACGACGGCGACCTGCCTTCCTCCATCCGCGAGCGGATGAAATCGGGTGGTTGGCACCGGCAAAAACCGGCGGTTATTGAGGTTGGTGAGGACCATCGCCTGGTGGCCTGGCCCCGCCTGGATGGCGAAGCTGGCTTGATCCCAAGCTGTTCCGTCTCCTGGAATTGGGGCTGGCGTTCGTCATCATCACGCTCGCCTGTTGGTGGATTGCGCGCCTGGTGTCCCGCCCCCTGAAGCACATGGAATCCACCGCTCGTGCGATCGCTGAAGGTGACAACGCGCTTCGAGTCAGCGATCGCATCGCGAATCGACGGGATGAGGTGGGTGCTTTAGCGACAGCCTTCAACGCCATGACCCAGCAACTGTGCAGTTTGCTCGAGCGCCAGACACACCTGTTGCGTGATATATCCCACGATCTCCGAACTCCACTGACGCGGCAGCGTATTGCGATCGAGCTGGCCAGTGACGGTAGCGTGGATGCGGATCTGTTGGCGTCGATCCTGCGGCAGAATGAACGTCTGGAAGCGATGACTCCCAGATCCTGACGCTTTACCGGGTCTCGGAGCAGGGAAGCGACATCGAGCGGGAAGCCGTGCAGCCGGTCGTGGTGATCAATGACGTTCTGAGGGATGCGGCGGACTACGCCGAGCACCGTGGAGTGGATTGCCAGCTTATGGTGGATGAGGGCTGCCGCAACACGTCGCTGTTAGGGGATCGCGGGCTCATTCAGCGGGCACTGGACAATGTCCTTCAGAATGCCCTGGATCATACGCCGCCGGGAAAGAAGGTGCATGTTGCGTTGCGCTGTGATCAGCGGCAATTGTTGGTGGACATACGGGATGAAGGCCCAGGCGTGCCTGAAGACGTTCTGCCCCATCTCTTTGAGCCCTTCTACAGGGCCGATAAGTCTCGCGGTGGCAAGGGGTGGGGGCTTGGCCTGGCCATTGCGAAGGACATTGTTGCCATCCATGATGGCCGGATAGAGGCGTTCAACACCGAGCCGCACGGTTTGGTGGTGGTGTTGAGATTTCCGCTCTTCACCGCTGGCTGAAAAGCAGAAAAGGCTTGGTGTCGGCCTCATGATGGCTGTGTGTCAGGAGCTGGTTTTATGCCCAAGGATTACCCCATACCCGCTGGCTTTCTGGAACGGGAGACAGAAATCAAAAAGAGCCGGTTTATTGCCCGGGTTGCCCCGGTTTCGTCCCGGGATGACGTTAAGACATGGCTCGAACAGGCCCGGAAAGACCACCCGGATGCTCGCCACATCTGCTGGGCCTATCAGATAGGCCGGCCCGGCGCGGCCGCCGAAGCCGCGATGAATGATGATGGCGAACCATCGGGAACCGCTGGAAAGCCCATTCTCGGTGTCATTCAGCACAAGGATCTGGGAGACGTGCTGGTGATGGTGATACGGTATTTTGGCGGTATCAAACTCGGGGCCGGCGGCCTCGTCAGGGCCTATGCCGGGGCGACTGAAGCTGTCCTTTCGGGGGTTGAAAGGGTGATTCAGCAACCCATGTCACGAGTAACGGTGACCATGACCTTCGCAGATGAACAGCCGCTCAGGCATTGGTGTGACCAAAACGGCGCAGAGATTGATCGCGTTGGGTACAGCGCCGGCGTAACAGCTGACGTGAGCCTGGTGGAGGCGCGGAACCAGGAATTCACGGCGTTTTGTGATGCTCGCGGTATGAGTTACCGTTTTGATCGTTAAGGAACCATTTGCGAAACGCTTCGTGTCGACTGTGCGTATACTTTAATGAATGAAGTATGGAAAGAGGCAACCAAGATTATGAAAGTTATCCTTGTATCCCTGTTTTTGATGGCCCTAACGGGCTGTGCCAGCAACGTAGTCACTGATTACGATTCCAGCGCGGTCTTCGGTAGCTACAGTTCCTGGGCATTTGCACCGAAGGGCAAGGACCAGTCGTTCACTTCGCTTGATGGTGGTCGGATAGAGAGTGCGGTCGAGAGGGAACTGAACCGAAAAGCCATGCGTAAGGTGGCAGAAAACGAGGCGGATCTGCTTGTCACCTGGCAGGTGGTTGAGGAGGAGCGTCTCGAGCGCAGCGGTGTTGGGCTCGGCTTCGGCTTTGGCCATGGTAACTTTGGCTGGGGGTTGTCGTCGGCTCCACCAGTGCGCGAAATTCAGGAAGGCAAGCTGGTGGTGGAGCTGGTCGATACGGAGACTGATCGTGTCGTCTGGCGCGCAGCGAGCCGGCGTTACCTGAATGAGAACCAGGCAACCGAGTCGCGGCGGGAGCTGATCGACGAGATTGTCGCGGACATGTTTGAAAAATACCCTCCCGGGACGTGAGTGTCCCGTCAGGCTCTTAAACAACATGAGGCCGTTATGAAGAATCGTTCTGGGGGACTGGTGTTCTCCACGGAACAGGGACGGATGTGCCCGGATTGTCGCCACCCCGTTGATGAATGCGTCTGCGGGAAACCGGTTCGTCCCGCCGGTGATGGCGTCGTGCGCGTCAGCCGGGAAACCAAGGGGCGTAAAGGAAAGGGTGTGACCTTGATTACCGGTATCCCGATGGACGACAAGGAACTGAAAGCGTTCGCGAAGGTGTTGAAAGCCCGATGCGGAACCGGTGGCACGGTGAAGGAGGGCACTGTGGAGATCCAGGGTGACCAGCGAGACCTGCTGGTGCCCCTTTTAAAGGAAAAAGGTTGGACGGTGAAGCGATCCGGTGGCTGAGTTTTGTATACTCTTATGTATACTATGAGGCGTTCTGAACTTGATCAACCGGAGAAAGTGAATGCACGTACTGGTACTGGGTGCAGGTGTTGTTGGTGTTGCAAGCGCATGGTTCCTAAAGCAGCAGGGATATGACGTCACCGTTGTAGACCGGCAAAATCAGGCGGGCACCGAAACCAGTTATGCCAACGGCGGCCAGATATCGGTATCCCATGCGGAGCCCTGGGCCAACCCCTCGGCCCCCTTGAAGATACTCAGGTGGCTGGCCCGGTCCGATGCACCACTGCTTTTTCGTCCCCGCCTGGACCCGGCGCAGTGGCGCTGGGCGATGGCTTTTCTAAAGCAGTGCACGGCTTCCCGGGCGGCTTATAACATTCGACAGATTGTCAATCTGGGGATCTACAGCCGTACCCATTTGCAGGCGTTGCGACAGGATATCGGCATTGAATACGACCACCTCGAGAGAGGCATCCTGCATTTCTACACCAACCCCGGAGAATTCGAATCTGCCTGAACCCAGCCCGCATCATGCGGGAGCTGGGGTGTGATCGTCAGGTGATTGACGCCAACAGGGCGGTGGAACTGGAGACCGCCCTGGCTCCGGTTAAAGACCGGATTGCTGGCGCCACCTACACCTCCGAAGACGAATCCGGCGATGCCCGTCAATTTACCCAGGCCCTGGCGAAAAAAGCAGAGGGAGCCGGCGTGGAGTTCCTCTACAACAGCGAGATTCTGGGGTTCGAGAACACTCAGGATCGGGTACTTGGAGTCAACATTATTCGCGAAGGCCGCCACCAGATTCTTCGTGCCGACAACTACGTGCTGTGCCTGGGTAGCTACAGCGCTACTCTCGCTCGAAAACTGGGCCTGACTCTGAATGTTTACCCCGCGAAAGGCTATTCCATCACCGTGCCGGTGAAGAACGAGGCCGCTGCCTTCAACGTCAGCCTTACCGACGATGAGTACAAACTGGTGTACTCAAGACTGGGCGACCGTATACGGGTGGCAGGCACCGCGGAACTGAGCGGCTACAACCGCGAACTGAACCTGCCCCGATGCCGCGCGATCGTCCGGCGCACCGCAGAGTTGATGCCCGATGCAGGGCACTGGGAAAAGGCCGAATTCTGGGCCGGATTGCGCCCGGCGACCCCCTCCAACGTGCCTTACATCGGAAAGAGCCATTTCGGCAACCTCTACCTGAACACCGGCCATGGCACGTTGGGGTGGACACATTCCTGCGGTTCCGCGGCAGCTTTGGCGGACATTGTGGCCGGTCGCACCCCCGATGTGGATTTTGCGTTTACCGGGCTTTAGTGCTCCCGCAACTGATCCCGGATCAGTTTCTTGTTGATCTTGCCGACGCTCGTTTTCGGTATGTCGTCGACGAAATCAATCTGGTTCGGTATGGCCCACTTATTGATCTCACCGGAATCCACGAACTGCTTCAGGTGATTCTGGATATCGTCCAGTGACGCTTCCTCTCCGGGCTTGAGGGTAACCAGTGCGTGGGGGCGTTCGCCCCACTTCTCGTCGGGCACGCCCACAACCGCTGCCCCAGCGACGGCTGGATGCTGACTGATCAGGTTTTCCAGATCCAGGGAGGACAGCCATTCACCGCCAGTTTTGATCACATCTTTAATGCGGTCCTTGATCAGCAGTGTGTTGTCTGTCCCCAGGCTGGCCACGTCCCCCGTGTGCAGCCAGCCACCTTGCCAGAGCTCCTCGCCTTTCTCCGGCTCCTTGAAGTAACTCTGGGTCAGCCACGGTGCCCGGGCAACCACTTCGCCCTTGGCCTCGCCGTCATGGGGTACCGGTTTGCCCTCAGGGGTCACGATTTCCAGTTCCACCATGGGCACCGCAATACCTGTCTTGATGCGTTTGGAGGTCTGCTGCTCCAGAGGCAGTTCCAGATCCTCTGCTGTCAGATGAGTGGTGCTGAGAAGCGGGCAGGTTTCCGACATGCCATACCCCGTGTACATGGACACGCCCAGTCTGGCCCCGGCGTCACACAGGCCGCGCGTAAGGGCGCTGCCACCGATCAGTACGTGCCAGTTGCTGAGGTCGGCCGTCTTGATGGATTCGGTTGCCATCATCATCTGCATGACCGTTGGTACACAGTGGAGAAGGTCACCTTGTGCTCCTTGAGGAGGTCGACCAGCAGTTCCGGTTCATAGCGTCCGGGGTAGACCTGTTTTATGCCCAGCATGGTGGCGGCGTAGGGCACACCCCAGGCATGCACGTGAAACATCGGGGTCACGGGCATGTAAACGGACGAAGACCTGAGTAGCGGCATCTCATCATACGCGGACAAAGAGCCGGTCATTGCCAGTGTATGGAGAACGAGCTGGCGGTGACTGAAGAAAACACCCTTTGGGTTCCCGGTGGTACCGGTGGTGTAGAAAGTGGTGGCGATGCTGTTCTCGTCGAAGTCCGGGAAGTCGAACGTTTTAGCGGCCTTGGCAAGCAGGTGTTCGTATTCGCCGAGCGATGGCAGTGATGTGGTTTTGGCTTGTGCCTCGTCACTCAGTTGGATGTAGTGTTTGACCGTGTTGATCTCGTCTTTCACGCCTTCCAGGATGGGCAGGAAGTCATCGTGGACCATCACCACATCGTCTTCAGCGTGGTTCATGGTGTAGACAATCTGCTCGGGCGACAGGCGCACGTTCACCGTATGCAATACGGCACCAATCATCGGGATGGCGAAGAAGCATTCCAGGTACCGGGGCGTATCCCAGTCCATCACCGCGACGGTGTCACCCGGTTTAACGCCCGCGTCGGTGAGAGCGTTGGCCAGTTGGTTAATACGCTCAACCAGGTCGGTATAGGTGTACTTGCTGCGGTTGGCGTAAACGATTTCCTGGTCGGGAGAGTACCGGGGGCCGGAAAGAAGCAGTTGTTTGATCAGCAGCGGGTATTGGTGGGCGTTGTCTGCCGGCTTCAGGATGCGGGTCTGTGCCATGATTCGGTGCCTCTCTCAATTGTTTAATTTATAACGAGAAGAGGGGTAAATCTGACACAGTTTCTGGTTTACGGAAACCTTTAGGCGATAAAAAAGCGCAGATTCGGTGAGGCGGGATTCCATTGACCCACCGGTCCCGGTCTGCGCCCTCGATGGGGTGTTCGCGAGAGGTTATTCGCGAGACATTATTCGTAAGTGCAGAGGTAGGCCGTGTCGATGTCAGTCCGGGCCTTGAAGCTGGCCTGTCCCGCCACTTCAAAAAACTCGCCGGAACCATAGGTCATCCATTCTTCCATGCCGGGCAGGAGAACGGTCAGTACGCCACTGATCACCGTCATGGTTTCTTTCTTGCTGGTGCCAAACTCATACTCGCCCGGGCTGATCACCCCCACGGTAGCCGGAAGGCTGGAGGTCTGGAAGGCGATGGATTTGGCCTTACCGTCGAAATACTCGTTAACTTTCAGCATGGGATACGCTCCTAAAAATTGTGGGAGCCTACTATACGGGAATTTTGTGCAACTCCAATGACAAATTTGCCGTCACTGGTCCCAGGTATTTCCACGGGTGCTGTCGGTTGTGGGCACGCCAATATGCATCGCCGCCTTTGCCATTATGTTGGCGCTCACCGGTGCGGTCAGGAAGAGGAACACGGTGATGAGCACTTCGGCAACGCCTACACCTTGTCCCTTGCTGCTGAAGTAGATGACTGAGCTCAGCACGATGGCGCCTACACCCACGGTGGTCGCCTTCGTTGGGCCGTGCAGACGGGTGTAGAAGTCAGGTAGCCGTGCCAGTCCAATGGCGCCGACCAGGGTGAAAAAACCACCGACGAGCAGTAACAGTGCAATGGCGTATTCTGCAATGGGATTCATAACGGGAAACCTCTGGTCACTGGGTGCTTGCCTTGTGTGTTAATCAATCACGCTGCCGCGCTTTAGATATTTGGCCATCGCCACGGTACCAACGAAGCCCATCACGGCGATCAGCAGTGCAGATTCAAGGTACAGGCGTGTGCCCAGCGTTATTCCGAGCAGGACAATCAGCGCGATGGCGTTGATGTACAGGGTGTCCAGCGCCAGTACCCGATCCGGCGCATCCGGCCCTTTGATCAGTCGATAGACATTCAGTACTGTCGCCAGGACAACCATAGCGATGGTGATGTACAGCGCGATGGTAATCATTGAAACATCTCCCTCAGGCGTGCCTCGTAGCGGGTGCGAATTGCGTTGATCACCTCGTCGTCGCTCTCGGCGTCGAGGGCGTGGATCAGCAGCAATGTTCTGTCGTCACTGACATCGGCGCTGACGGTTCCCGGTGTCAGGGAAATGGTGCTGGCCAGCATGGAAATGGCCAGGGGATGCGTCAACTCCAGGGGATAGGACACCAGTATCGGTTTGGGTTCGCGGCCGCTGAGTATCAGGCGGGCGACGGAAACGCTGGCCACCAGAATATCGTAGAGGACAATGAGCAGATACGGCGGCAGCTTCCAGGGCCGCGCGAAGAAGGGAGGGTCCGGCCAGAATCCGCGGGTCAATTGCGGGATCATCCAGGCCAGGACCAGCCCCAGGACAACACTGGCGCCAGAAATGCCGTCACTCAGGAACTGCCAGACGGCAAACAGGATGAGGCTGAGGTATGGCTGCGGAAAGCTCAGGCGGTCAAGCATTACTTTTCCTCCCCAACCATGGGTTTACTCAGGATGTCGGTGTAGGCGCTGGTGTCGTGGAGCTGTGCCGCGGTATCTTCGGCGTAGCGGCTGATTGGTCCGGCAAGGATCACGATCACGATACTCAGCGAAATCAACGCGCTTGCCGATATTGACAGGGATGGCGTCAGCTTTTGAGGTTCTTCAATATGACCTTCCACGTTGCGCCAGAACACGATACTGCCTGCGCGGCTGTAGGCGATCAGCGTGAAAAAGCTGCCAATCAGCAGCACACTCCAAAGCCAGGCAACATCCGACTCGGTCACTGCCGACTTGAGAATCAGCAACTTGGCAAAAAAACCACTGAGAGGCGGCAGGCCTACGGAAGCCACGGCCCCCATCAGGAATAGCACGCTCAGAAAGGTGCGGTTGGCGATCCGTGGCGCGGTGACAATTTTGTCCTGGGCACTGCCACGTTGACCATCAACGAGATCGGCCACCAGGAACAGGCCACCGACCACCCAGGTGGTGTTGAGCAGGTAGAAAAGTGCGGCGGAGGTGCCGGCTACCGTGCCAAACGAGATGGCGGCAAGCAGCGTTCCTACCGAGATAATGACCTGCCAGGCAACCAGCTTTCTCAGGCTTGCGGCACCCAGGCGCCGATGACGCCCATGGTCAGGGTGATCAGCGCCAATGGGAAAAGCCAGTCCATACCCAGGCTCGCCAGCTCACCCGCCTGGTTGCCAAAGATCAGCGTAAAGACGCGGATAATGGCGTAGATACCCACCTTGGTCATGACCGCAAACAAAGCTGCGACCGGCGCCGTGGCGTTGGAATAGGCGCCGGGTAGCCAGAAGCACAGCGGCAAAATGGCGGCTTTGAGACCAAAAACCACCAGCAACATCATGCCACCCGCTTTCACCAGGGGAAGGTTCTCTTCGGCCACCTGCGGAATCTTGATCGCCAGGTCCGCCATGTTGAGCGTTCCGGTGACGCTGTAAATCATGCCAACGGCGATCAGGAAGACGGCAGAGCCTGCGAGATTCAGTACCACATAATGCAGGCCAGGAACGGTTCGGCTGGTGCCTTCGCCATGCATCAGCAAGCCATAGGAGGCAATCAGCAGGACCTCGAACGCGACAAAGAGGTTGAACAGGTCCCCGGTCAGAAAGGCGATGTTCAGGCCAAGTAGCTGGAAAAGGAACAGTCCGTGGAACTGACGGCTGCTTTCATCGGTGCCACCGATGGCATATATGTGACAGAACAGCGCCAGCACGGCGGTCATGACAAGCATCAACGCCGCGAGCCTGTCCAGCACCAGTACGATACCGAACGGCGGTTGCCAGTTGCCAAAGGCATAGAGGCGATAGCTACCGTCGTCGGCGAGAACAAGAAGGACGATCGCGGCAACCAGCATCAGCACCGTGGTGGCAATGGCGAGCGTCCGCCTCAGGGCGATGGGCGCGTACCCCATAAAAGCCTGCAGTATGCCGCCGATCAGCGGAATCAGTATGGGAGCGGTCAGCCAGTGGTTCATGTGTTGGCACCCTCCTGCTCTTGATCTTGCGGAGTGCTGTCCTGTTCTGGAACGCGGCCGTTGACATGGTCGTCATTGTCGTTGTCGGCAAGGCTTCGCAAGGACAGCACAACAACGAAGGCGGTCATCGCGAAACCGATCACAATGGCGGTCAGCACCAATGCCTGGGGCAGGGGATCGGAATAGGTTTCCGCGCTGCCGATGATGGGCTGGCCACCGGTCGCCAGCCGTCCGGACGAGAACAGGAACAGGTTAACGCCATAAGACAGCATGGTCAGGCCCACCACAACGGGAAAGGTGCGGGCTCTGAGCATCAGGTAAACCCCGGAGGCTGTCAAAGCCCCGATGACCACCGCGAATGCAAGCTCCATTATGAGCCCTCCTTATAGTTAGTACTCTTGATGGCCGAATGGGGCGACAGGCGACCAACGCTGGTCAGTGCCAGCAGTGTAGCGCCGATAACGGTCAGATAGACGCCGAGATCGAAGACCAGCGCCGAGGCTACTTCGAACTTTCCAACCACCGGCCAGTAGACGTAGTCGAACGTGGATGTGAGGAACGGATAGCCGAATGCGAAACTGCCTGCCCCGGCGATCAGTGCAAACAGCAGCCCCAGGCCGATGACGTTGTGGTAGCGGATTGAAATACGGTCCTGGGTCCAGGACATACCACTGGCAATGTATTGCAGGATCAGCGCCACCGCCGTGATCAACCCGGCGATGAAGCCGCCACCCGGCATGTTGTGGCCGCGCAGGAATATATAGGCGGAGATCATCAGGCCAATGGCAGCATCGGCCTGGCGATCTGCTGCAGCATCATCGGGTACGCATCCCGCGTCCAGGGATGGCCCTGGCCGTCACCCGGAGGCGGGGTCAGATCAACATGTCGCAGCATCGCGTAAATGCCCAGTGCCGCAATGCCCAGAACCGTGATCTCACCGAGGGTATCGAAGCCACGGAAGTCCACAAGAATGACGTTGACCACGTTGGTGCCACCGGCGCCGGGTTTGCTGTTCTCGAGGAAGAACTCCGAAATCGACGTAAACGGCTGTGTCAGCATGGCCAGCGTAATGAGTGTCATGCCGATACCGGCTGCGCCAGCGATCAGAATATCCCTGATGCGGTGGCCTTTCGGCGTCTCGAAGGGTGTCCAGGATGGCATGTAGTACAGCGCCAGCATCAGCAGGACAATCGTCACCACTTCAACCGACAACTGCGTCATCGCCAGGTCGGGAGCTGAGAAGCGCGCAAAGCCGAGGGCAACAAGGAGCCCGACGACGCTGAGCAGAACCAGCGCAAAGAACCGGTCACGATGCACCGCCGCCGTGCCCAGGGCCGCAACCACCAGAATGGCAACCCCGATAAGTGTGGGCCAGTCCACCGGGCTGAGCCCATTGCTGCCAATGGCAATCCCCAGGTCCCAGAGCGGGAGCACCGAGACGGCAATCACGCTGACGATCAGCAGCATGGCGTAGCGCTGCAGTGAACCGTTCTCGATGTAGGCGGTAACGGTATGGGCAGTGTCCGAAATTTGGCTAACGATCGCTTCGAAGACCGCTTTTTCGTCAATTTCCTTGAAACGGGCATGGAAATCGAAAAACCGCTGGCGCTGGGTATACATCAGCAGACCACCGATGAAGGCTACGAAACTCATCAGCAGCGGCAGGTTAAAGCCGTGGGCAACCGTCAGTTGATACTCGGGAACGTCGCCGCCCAGTGTGGCGGACGCTGCGGCATAGAGCAGTGGGCCGACAGAGAACGCCGGGAACATGCCCACCATCAGGCAGGCGAAGACCAGGATCTCAACCGGTATCTTCATATACCGTGGCGGCTCATGGGGCGGAAAGATCGGCAGGTTGACAGGCCGACCGTTGAAAAACACGTCGTGGATGAATCGCGCCGAATAGGCCACGGCAAATATGCCGGCCAGTGTTGCAACAAGCGGAGGCAGATAGCCCACAGGCCGGGAAGATTCAGTTCCAGGGCTTCGGCGAAGAACATCTCCTTGCTCAGGAAGCCATTGAGCAGAGGCACGCCCGCCATCGATGCCGCAGCGACCATGGCCAGCGTGGCGGTATGAGGCATGTAGCGCCAGAGACCGTTGATCCTGCGCATGTCCCGGGTGCCGGTCTCATGGTCAATAATGCCGGCGGCCATAAACAGGGACGCCTTGAAGATTGCGTGGTTGATGACGTGAAAGACCGCTGCGACGGCAGCCAAATGGGTCCCCATACCGAACAGCAAGGTGATCAGGCCAAGATGACTGACCGTCGAGTGAGCCAGGAGGCCTTTCAGATCATGCTTGAACATGGCGACATAGGCGCCAATCAGCAGCGTGGCCATGCCGGTAAAGCTCACCATGTAGAACCACTGTTCAGTGCCGGCGAGGGCCGGGTAGAGCCGGGCCATGAGGAAGACGCCGGCTTTCACCATGGTGGCTGAATGCAGGTAGGCTGAAACAGGTGTTGGCGCCTGCATGGCGTGGGGTAGCCAGAAGTGGAACGGGAACTGTGCGGACTTGGTGAACGCGCCCAGTAGTACCAGGGTCAGTGCCACCGGATACATGCTGTGGTTCTTGATCAGATCCCCGGCGGCGAGAACGTCCTCCAGTTCATAGCTGCCCACGATGTTGCCAATCAGCAGGATGCCTGCCAGCAGTGCCAGGCCACCACCGCCGGTGACGGCCAGCGCCATCCTCGCCCCGCGGCGGGCGTCTTTCTTGTGAGTCCAGAAGCTGATCAACAGGAACGATGTCAGGCTGGTCAACTCCCAGAAAACCATCATCAGCAACAGGTTGCTCGACAACACGATGCCAAGCATGGAACCCTTGAAGCACAGCAGTAGTGCGTAGAACTTACCGACGTTCTCGTGGGGCTTCAGGTAGTAGCGGGCGTACAGGATGATCAACAGCCCGATAATCAGGATCAGCAGTGTAAAGAGCAGCGAGAGGCCGTCCAGGCGAAAGCTGAAAGACAGCCCAAGGGCTGGTAGCCACTCGGTGGTGTGCTGCACGATGCCGCCGTCGGCCAGGATTGCCCAATGGGGGTATAGTGCCGCTAATCCAATGATGGCAGGGACACAGGAAATGACAGCAATTGCCGTACGTCCGCCCTGGGCGAACAGTGGAGCCGCCAGAGCTCCCAGAAACGGCAGTAAAACGACCAGCGGTAGCGACATCGCAACCTCTTATTGGCTTTCTTCTTTATGGATGGAGAAGCAAGTGTTGCCTGAGTTTAGCCCCCGGTGTCCGTGCTTGCACGGGCAACCATTTAAACGGTGGCCAGGATATCAGTAGTGATGGGGTGGATCCGGGAAGTAGGGCAGGCTGCCGCGATGCTTCTTCGCATCAGCAGCGACCGGTGAAAAACCGGGATGTGTATTAGCCAGGGACCTTGCGTCGTCATGTTTGCTCCGATAATCATTTACCCTGGCTGATGATACGTGGCCGTCTACGCAGGTCAAGTACGATGACCATTTATCCGCATTCAGAAATCACGGCGGTCCCGGAAGGGTTTGTCGGGGGAGCCGGAGTTCCGGGCAACGGCAATGCGCTGGTTTGTCCGCCCGAGTACCTTTTTCTGCAGCTTTGTTTCCCAGTCCAGTGCGGTTTTGTCGGTGGCGTTCCAGGTGCGGTTGAACAACAGCTTGCTGGCGGCGACGGCGTCTGGCGAGCGCTCGGCCAGCTCCCGGGCGAAGTTCATTGCCTCTGCCATGGGGTCGTCGCTAATGCGGCTGACCAGCCCCATGGCTTTTGCTTCCGTGCCGTCAAATCGTCGCGCGGTCATGGTCAATTCCTTGGCCAGATCAATGGGAACCAGTTCCCGCAGGGTTACCGTCAGGCTCATGTCCGGGATCAGCCCCCATTTGCTCTCCATGATGGAGAACTCGCAGTCGGCGGTGGAAAACCGAAAGTCGGCACCCAGCGCAATCTGGAAGCCACCGCCGAAACAGTAGCCATGGGTAACGGCAATCACCGGTGCCGGTACATCCCGCCATAAATAGCCGACACCCTGGGCGAGGTTGCTAATCCTGCGGCCAGGTTTGACCAGCAGTTTGAGGAAATTCACCGGATTCTTCGACACGGTCTTCACATCCAGCCCGGAGCAGAAGGCGTCTCCGGCACCGTTCAGGATAATGGCGCGCACGCTGCGGTCTTTCTTCAGGGTTTTGGCCGCCCTGGTAATCGCCTCGAACATGGGCATGTCCAGACCGTTGTATTTATCCGGCCGGTTCAGGGTCACGATGGCGATACCATCCTCAATCGTGATCAGTACCCGTTCAGAATCGCGTGTGCTCATAGTGTGGGTTCCATGTCATACGTTAGTCGTAGGCCGCTATGCTACCATGTTGCCTCCTGATGAAAACGTCCGCATGAGACGAGACGACCAGACGACCAATCAAAGAGAAACAACATGACCGCAGCCTACCCGAACCTGCTGAAACCCCTCGACCTGGGTTTCACCGAGTTGAAAAACCGCGTGCTTATGGGCTCCATGCATACTGGCCTGGAAGACCGGTTCTGGAACATCCACAAGCTTGCCCGTTATTTTGCCGAGCGTGCGGAAGGCGGAGTGGGGTTGATGGTTACCGGGGGCTTTTCACCCAACTTTGTCGGCCAGCTTTCGCCCCTGGCGTCCACCATGAACCATCGTGGCACCGCCATGCTTCACCGTCATGTCACCAGTGAAGTTCATGACGCTGGCGGCAAGATCTGCCTGCAACTGCTTCATGCCGGTCGCTATGGCTACCAGCCGTTCAGCGTATCCGCCTCGGCCACCAAGGCGCCGATTACGCCGTTCAAAGCTCGCGCGCTCTCCACCAAGGGGGTCGATAAGCAGATTGATGACTTCGTCAGCGCCGCGAAACTGGCGAAACTGGCCCGTTATGACGGCGTTGAGGTTATGGGGTCGGAAGGGTATTTCATTAACCAGTTCCTGTGTGAGAGAACCAATAAGCGTACTGACAAATGGGGCGGACCGTTCGAGAACCGCATGCAGTTGCCGGTGGAGATCGTTCGCCGCATGCGGGAAGCGGTCGGCCCCGAGTTCATTATCATTTACCGCCTGTCGATGCTGGACCTTGTAGAAGGCGGGCAGACCTGGGACCAGGTGGTGCAATTGGGCAAGGCCATCGAAAAAGCCGGTGCCACCATTATCAATACCGGTATCGGCTGGCACGAAGCCCGAGTGCCAACGATCGTGACGTCGGTGCCACGGGGCGGTTTTGCGGATGTGACCGCCAAGTTTTACGGCGAAGTGGACATTCCCGTGTGCACCACCAACCGCATCAACACCCCGGAGAAAGGCGAGGAAATCCTCGCGGCGGGCAAGGCCGATATGGTGTCCATGGCGCGACCGTTGCTGGCGGATTCGGAATTTGTGCGCAAGGCCGAGCAGAACCGTAGCGACGAAATCAACACCTGTATTGCCTGCAACCAGGCCTGTCTGGATCACGTGTTCCAGCTCAAACGGGCGTCCTGCCTGGTGAACCCGCGCGCCTGTCACGAAACCGAACTGGTCCTGACGGTGGCTCCGGTCAGCCGCCGCGTGGCGGTGGTCGGAGCCGGTCCTGCCGGTTTGGCCGCCGCGACCACTGCCGCCAAGCGGGGTCACAAAGTGACGCTGTTTGAAGCGGATGACAAAGTTGGCGGCCAGTTCAACTACGCCAAGCGCATCCCCGGGAAGGAAGAGTTCTATGAAACGCTGCGTTACTACCAGCGCCAGATCGAAATCCTAGGTATTGAACTGAAGCTCAATACCCGCGTGGATGCCGATGTATTGGGAGAGCAGGGCTTTGACGACGTGATCATCGCCACGGGCGTGAAACCGCGTACGCCAAGAATTGATGGCATCGACCACCCGAAGGTGCTCGGTTACCTCGATGTTCTGCGCCACAACAAGCCCGTAGGCCAGTCAGTAGCGGTGATAGGTGCCGGTGGTATCGGCTTCGATGTCAGCGAGTTCCTCACTCACGAATTCGGTCATCACCCCGAGGGAGAGCAGGTCAGCATGGCAGACTGGCAGGCTGAGTGGGGCGTTGATCCGCAATTCGACGGGCCGGGCGGCCTGGCTGAGCGCAAGCCGACATCGTCACCCCGCAAGATCTACCTGATGCAGCGGAAAACCAGCAAAGTCGGCGGTGGTCTGGGCAAGACCTCTGGCTGGGTACATCGCAACAGCCTCAAGCACCGTGACGTTGAGATGCTGAGAGGGTGTAGTTACGAGAAAATTGATGATGACGGTCTGCATATCACGCTGTCCGACAAGGACGGTAAGGTCACCGAGAGTAAGGTTCTGGCGGTAGACAACGTCATCATATGCGCAGGTCAGGAACCGTTCAGGGCGTTGTTTGATGATTTGGTCAATCGGGGTATTCAGACCCACCTGATAGGTGGTGCGGACGTGGCCGAAGAGCTGGACGCCAAGCGTGCTATTCGGCAGGGGACGGAAGTGGCTGCCCGGATCTGACCGGGTGGACAATTTTGGTCATAAAGTGATCATCTTGATCATTTGTGACCCGTTTGGGCGTCAGTCATCGTTACGGTGACTGACCCGGGTTACCGAATGGCTTTCAGAGCCTCGCTGATGGCGTCTGCCTCGGCGGACAAAACCCGATAGCGAAGGCTATCGGCCTGCTGGCTGGCCTGAAGTAGCTGTTTCTGCTTCATGTCGTAAAGGCGACTGAGCAGTGCGCATTGCTGGTTTTTTTGCGGTGCGTTCATGGTATTACCCTCCACAGGGAGTAGCCTGTGTCAGTTATTTTTACGTTTTGCCTCGGCTTTTGGCCTTGTATTGAAAACTAAGCATAACCCGGGCCAAAAGCGCTCAGGCTCGGGTTACCTTCCGAATCTCGCCCGATAAATGCCGGGCGCCAGGCCGGTATGCTTCCTGAACAGACGGCTGAACGAACTGACATCTTCATAACCGACCAGCCGCGTGACTTCTTCAACCGCCACCCGCGAATTCTCCAGATGCTGCCGGGCCGCCTCTATTCTCAGAATCTGCAGGTAACTGGTGGGGGTGTCCCCGGTTGCCGCTTTGAACCGACGAATCAGCGAACGCTCCGTTAGATCGGCGAATGCGGCAAGGGCTTGCAGCGTCACCGGTCGGGTGTAGTTCACATCCAGCCAGTCCTGCAGTTTCAGAATCGCGGCATCGGAATGATAGCGCCGGGCCTGTAGCGCTCCATAAGGCGCCTGGCTGGTCCGCCCCGCATCAATAACAAACGCCTTCGCCAGTTCACGCGCCACCTTCGCCCCGGCGTAGCGTTCCACCAGATACACCCCCAGATCCCACCACGCCATACCACCGCCGGCACAGGCAATGTGCCCATCCACTGTAATCAGCTTTTCCGGCTGCAGGTCTACCCCGGGAAAGCGTTTTCTGAACTGGTTGCTGAACCCCCAGTGCGTCGTTGCCTGCCGCCCGTCCAGCAACCCGGCCTCCGCCAGCAGAAACGCCCCCGTGCAGTTACTGGCCAAGCGGACCTGTCCGGTTGGCGCCTCCCGAAAGCCGCCGAGCCAGTCAACCAACCCGGGATTGGCCTCCAGAACCTGCGCAATCGGCGCGCCAATCGTGGGTACAATGACCAGGTCTGCCTGCGAATTACCGGTGGGAATGTCCTGCCAGTCCCCATCGGCCATCAATGTTATCCCATTGATACACCGACAGGGCCGACCACCCTTGGTCAGCAATTGAGTGGTGAACTGCTGATCCGGAGGCGTATCGTTGATGCGTGCCCAGGTTACCCCCGCCAGTCGAAACAGGTCGATAACCCCCGTAATCGCACTGGCAAGCGCCCCATCAAACCCCATAACAGAAACCGTTCGCATACCACCTCCAAATCAGGGTGCCAGCCGGGAGGGTCTCCCGGTTGGTGCCCGTCTGCCGAGCACCACAAGCCGCGCATTCACAAAAGGAGACCTGGAATAAAAGTGGCAATTTTAACCATGATTATGTCATTAACGCCGGTTTCAACAAAAACAACCGTATGAGAGGCTATACGCCATAAACAGGAGACCCGAAATGACCGACACCCTGATTGACCGCCGCGACCTGGCGTTCCAACTCTACGAAGTACTCGACACCGAAAGCCTCAGCGAACGCGAGCGCTTTAGCGAACACAGCCGCGACACCTTCGACGCCGTCATCGAAACCGCCGACAAAATCGCCCGTGACAAATTCGCTACCCACAACAGCGCCGCCGACAAAGACGAGCCAAAATTCGTCGACGGCCAGGTGGAAATGCTGCCTCAGGTCAAAGAAGCCTTTGACGCCTACGCCGATGCCGGCTTCATTGCCGGGCGCTACGACTACGAACTGGGTGGCATGCAACTCCCCGAATCTGTCATGGCAGCGTGTAACGGCTTCTTCACCGCCGCTAACCCGGGCACTGCGGGTTACCCGTTCCTCACCACCGCTGCCGCCAACCTGATCCGCGTGTTCGGCAACGACCAGCAGAAAAGCACCTTCCTGCCACACATGCTCAGCGGCCGCTTCACCGGCACAATGGCCCTGACCGAGCCCCACGCCGGCTCGTCACTGGCTGATATCCGCACCTCGGCCACGCCGACTGACGACGGTCATTACCTGATCAAAGGCGCCAAGATCTACATCTCCGGCGGCGAACAGTCCCTCACCGAAAACATCGTTCACATGGTGCTGGCGAAGGTCAAAGGCGCCCCGGCAGGCGTAAAAGGCATCTCCCTGTTTATCGTGCCGAAATTCATCGTGGATGAAGAAGGCAACGCGACTGAACGTAACGGCGTGAACCTGGCCGGCCTGATTCACAAGCTGGGCTACCGCGGGACCACGTCAACGGCGCTCAGTTTTGGTGACGACGCACCCTGCCATGGCTATCTGGTGGGCGAGCCCCACCAGGGCCTGAAGTACATGTTCCAGATGATGAACGAAGCCCGTGTGGGCGTCGGCTTCGGCGCCGCCGTGATTGGTTATCGTGGCTACATGCACAGTCTGGAATACGCCAAGGACCGCCTGCAGGGCCGCAAGCCGTCAGAAAAGAACCCGGAGGCACCCCAGGTTCCCATCATTGAGCATGCCGATGTGCGACGCATGCTGCTGGCCCAGAAAGCTACAGTGAAGGTGGCCTGGCGCTGTGCCTATACGGCGCACGCCTGATGGACGACCAGCACACCCATCCGGACGAGCAGAAGCGGATGGAAGCCGGCAAGTTGCTGGACCTGCTAACGCCAGTCATCAAGCCTGGCCATCCGAATTCGGCCCGAAGGCCAACGACCTGGCAATCCAGGTCTATGGCGGTGCCGGTTACACCCGGGAATACCCGGTGGAGCAGTGCTGGCGGGATAATCGCCTGAACCCGATTCACGAAGGCACCAACGGCATCCAGGCGCTGGACCTGCTGGGTCGTAAGATCTGGCAGGATCAGAGCCACGGCCTGCAGTTGCTGATGCAGGAAATGCAGGTGGACCTGGAAGCCGCCACCACCGATCGGTGCCAGCAATGGGCGCTGTCCCTCAGTGAAACCCTGCAGCAAGCAGTGAAAGTGACCCAGAGTCTGGGTAAATCCCTGATGTCGGAGGATCCCGACCGGGTGTTGGCCAACGCGTCCTGCTACCTGCACTTGTTCGGACATATCATCGTATCCTGGATGTGGCTGCGTCAGGCCAACGCCGCCGCCAAGGCCCTCGGTTCTGCCAACAGCGACGAAGAAAGGAACTTCTACCAGGGCAAGCTGCAGGCCGCCCAGTACTTCTTCCATTGGGAGTTGCCTACTGTGGCACAGGATCTGGTGCTGCTCCGCAACCAGGACGACACCTGCATGAACATGAAGTCGGAGTGGTTCTGAAACTGGCGGACTGACACAATCTAAACCAGACTGTAGGCTGGCCCCGGAACGCAGGTTTCAGCGTACCGGGGCGCTTTCCTATCCTGCTGCATCCACAGGGAAGAAGCTGCCATGACGTCGGGACACGCCTCCAATGCCTATCGCCCGGTACGCTGTGAAATTCACAGTTTGCTCCGGGAGTATCTGACCTCTTCAAAACTGGCCGAGATTGTCTATCGCGACGATGCCGGTCAGATCTGTACGACCCACGATGTCATCCGCGATCTCTTCAGTCGCGCTGGCCAGGAGTTTGTTTTTCTTGGGCGGGGGCACATGGTTCGCCTTGATCACGTGCTGACACTGGACGGTAAGGTCGTAGCCGGAGCCAATTAATGGCTACAGGTTATTGCTTTCGCTAACTTATTGTCGCTGCTAACAAAAACGTAATTCCCAAGTAATTGTGCCCGCTCCGTCACGGCCGTAGACTTGTCGCTGTTGTTTTCACACGCCAAAGAAAGGACACAGTTATGAACAAGCTGACACTGAGCGCACTGGCACTGCTGATGACGCTGGGCCTTGCGGCCTGCAGCCAGGATGACAACGAAGGCGTCGATCTCGAGGAAGCCGGCGACAACGTTGAGGAAATGGCGGATGACGCTGGCGATGCGGTCGAAGAGACCTACGAAGATGCCACCGGCCAGAATGACAGCGCCTGGGACGAAACCAAGGACGCTGCTGGAGATGCCGCCGAAGAAACTGGCGAAGCAATGGAAGAGACCGGTGAGGAAATGGGCGAAGCCGCTGAGGAAGCCGGCGACTCCATGCAATAAGATTGCGTCTGTGGCCTGCCCTTTATGGGCAGGCTTTTTTGGTTGTAAGAAATTGTTAAAGAAACTGTCTTTTTACTGTCTGAAATCTGTCACCTAACCCACCGACACTGTTCTCTCGAAAACCAATAACCCACCCGAGAGAGAGCAGGACCATGGCAAAGCATGACCTGGATCCCAACTACCTGGATCCCAATTACGAGCCCGTCGTCAACCATTCAAGCAACACGCCCTTTCATCAGGTCCTCGCGGCCCGTATGCAGCGCCGTACCGTTATGAAAGGTTCCGTTGGCGCCGCGTTGGCCAGCGTTATGGGGCTGGGCCTGGCTGGCTGTGGCAGTGATGACGACGATGACAACGGTTCCTCCACAGGGGGAAGTTCCGCCAATACGGATCTTGGTTTCAAGGCGGTTGCCGTATCCAGCGACAATGAAGTCGTTGTTCCCGAGGGATACTCATCCGTGGCTTTTCTTCCCTGGGGCACCCCGATCACCGGATCCTATCCCGAGTATAAAGCCGATGGCACCAATACCGGTGCCGATCAGGAACAGCAGGTTGGAATGCACCACGATGGTCTCCATTTCTTCCCGATTGACCAGAAGGCCGGTGGCAACAGCTCAACGGAAGGCCTGTTGGTGATGAACCATGAGTACATCGAGCAGGACTTCATTCATGCCAATGGCCCGACCAATGCTGCTGATAACGGTGGCGTGCGACCCGCCGATGAGGTTCGCAAGGAAATTGCCGCTCACGGTGTGTCTGTCGTTCACATCAAGCGTGACACCGACGGTACCTGGGACGTCGTCTTCGGCAGCCCATTCAATCGTCGCATTACCGGCAACACCGAGATGGACATTCGTGGCCCGGTACGTGGTTACAGCAAGCTGGTCACAACCTACAGTCCCGACGCGACCGAAACTCGCGGCACCCTGAACAACTGTGCGATGGGCCCAACGCCCTGGGGCACCTATCTGGCCGCAGAAGAGAATTGGCACGGTTACTTTGCCAATAGCGATGCGACCCAGCCTCGCGAGCAGACCAGACATGGTGTTGGCAGCTCCAGCCGATACGACTGGGAGTTGGCAGACAGTGCGGCCGACCAATATGTGCGGTTCAATGTGAGCACGACCGGAGCGGCGGCTACAGATGATTATCGCAACGAAGCCAACACCTACGGCTTCATGGTTGAAATTGATCCGTTTACGCCGGAAAGCAAGCCCCAGAAACGCACTGCGTTGGGACGCTTTGGTCACGAGGGCGTCATCTTTGCGCCGGCGAAGGAAGGTGAGCCGGTGGTGTGTTACTCCGGTGACGATTCCCGTTTCGAGTACATCTACAAGTTTGTGTCGTCTCAGCCCTACTACGCCGCGACGGCCGGTGGCTACCTGTTGGATGAGGGTACCCTGTACGTTGCCCGCTTCAACGAGGATGGCTCTGGTGACTGGCTGGCGCTGGATCTGGACGACGCGGATTTCGCCGGCAAGGTTGCTGCGGCTGAAGGCGGCATGGTCGGCGATATCCAGTTCGACGGTTTTGAGAACCAGGCTGATGTTCTGCTGAATACCCGCCTCGCAGCCGATATTGCCGGTGCTACGACGATGGACCGCCCGGAGTGGGGTGCCGTTGATCCCAACTCTGGCGAGGTCTATTTCACCCTGACAAACAACTCGAACCGGGGCCAGCCAGGGTTCGACGACGTCAACGCCGCCAACCCGAACTCTCCCAATGCCACCGGCCACATCATTCGCTGGACTGAAGAAGGTAGCGATCACACGGCTACCAGCTTTGACTGGGATATCTTTGTCTTCGCCGGCGAGCAGGGTACGGAAACTGTTGTCGATGGTGAGGCCGTCGTCTCCCTGAACGATGATAATATTTTCAACAGCCCGGATGGCCTCTGGTTTGACTACAATGGCCGGCTGTGGATCCAGACCGATGGCTCTGATGCTGACCCGTACTTCAACAACATGATGCTGGCCGCCAATCCGGAGACACGTGAAATCAAGCGCTTCTTCGTCGGGCCCCAAGGTTGTGAAGTAACTGGCGTTGTCAGCACACCGGACGTTAAGACCATGTTCGTGAACATCCAGCACCCGGATGGTAACTGGCCGAACGCGGCCGAGTCCCGTCCCCGCGACGCCACTGTTATCGTAACGAAGGACGATGGCGGTGTGATCGGCGCCTGATCGCCTGATAGAGGCGCCACGGGCGCACACCGACAAGAGCCAGCCGTAACGCCGGATTCTTCCAACAGGACGTCTCCGGCGTTACGGCTTTTTTGTTTCAGTTTTTCATCGATCTGCCGTAAAACCAGTATTGGTCAACTAAAGTAGCAGTTATAAGTAAAGGTCAATTCTTTACTCTCACGAGTAATCGTCAAAAAAGATGCATTCACTAATAATGAAAATAAAGAGGTGGATATGGGTTTGCTCAGTCGGCCTGTTCTGGTTGTGGGGGTGTCAGTCGCCGTTGTCGTCGCCTTTGGGGCTTTCCTGGTGGCGCCGTTGATAGGGTTGGATAGCGCGTCGCTGGTGGCGGGCGTGGTTATTGGCCTGGCCGTCGCCACCGCGTATCTGGTGTTACGCGTTCTGGAACCGGTTGAACGTTCCATCAAGCAGCTCAACGCCGGTAAGCTGCCAGCGGATAGTCCGCTGGGCAAACAGTGTGCAAGCCTCCTTGCGGACGCCAAAGCAGGGCGGGCACTGGTGGAAACCCTGTCCGGCAGTGCCGATAAAAGTGCCATTTCTGCGGCCCAGGTGTCCCACGCGGCCGACCAACTAAAAAACCGCCTGGATCGACAGGTCAGTGAAACTGCACAGATGGCGGAGTACGCGGGTCAGATTACCGAGAGTGTGCGTGAATCCGCCCAGCAGGCCACCGATGCTGCGACCATGGCTCTGCAGAACCGTCAGGTGAGCGTTGAGGGCCGTGATGCGCTGACCTCTGCCATCAATAGCGTGCGAGCCGTGCACGAGCAGTCCAGCGAGAACCTCAGGTTAATTCAGGAACTGAACGAGAAATCCAACAAGATCCAGGGTGTCACCACCACCATTCAGAGCATCGCGGAACAAACCAACCTGCTGGCCTTGAACGCGGCAATTGAAGCCGCTCGTGCCGGCGACCAGGGGCGGGGCTTTGCGGTGGTTGCCGACGAGGTCAGACAATTGGCCGGGCGAACCGCGCAGGCAACAGGTGAGGTGGCCGAAACGCTGCAGGAAATACGTTCCGATACCTCCCTGATTGTTTCGCGGATCGAGGACCTGGCCAAGAGCGTTGAATTCGGCCTGGAGTCAGTTGAAAGCGTTGGCGAGCGCCTTGATCAGATTCGTGATCAGTCTGACCGTGTGCAGCAGCAGGTGGCGCGCATTGCCGAGATTGACCAGAACAACGAGCAGAGCCTGCAGCAGGTATCGTCGGCCATTGAAACGGTTCGGGATCAGATTACCGAGAGCGATACCAGCGTTGCGTCGCTTGCCCAGCAGGCAGCGACACTGATGGAACTGGCGGAAGAGGCCAACGCGGCATTTGCGTTGAACAGCGATGAAAGCTATCACCGCTTCTTCTACGACCAGGCCCGGCAGGGTGCGGACCGGATTGGAAAGCTCTTTGAAAAAGCGGTTCGCGATGGGCAACTGGCAGAAAGCGCCCTGTTTGATAAGCAAAGAACTCCCATTCCCAAGACCGATCCACAGAAGTATTCCAGCAGCTTTGATCGGTTCACCGATCAGCAACTGCCCACCGTTCAGGAAGCGGTGAAAGGGGCCCACCCGTCGATGGTCTTCGCGATTGCCGCCGCGCCGGATGGCTATGTGCCGACCCACAACCGTGATTTCGCCCATGCGCCAACGGGCGACCCGAAAGTGGATCTGGTAAAGAGTCGCAGCAAACGGCTGTTTAACGACCGCACCGGTGCTCGGTGTGGCAGCCATACCCAGAATATGCTGCTACAGACCTACCGCCGGGATACCGGAGAGGTTATGCATGACCTGTCAGTGCCGATCTACGTGAATGGCAAGCACTGGGGTGGCTTCCGCCTGGGTTACAAACCGGACAACCGCTAAGTTCTGGCGGTTTCCGGCTCCTGTTGCTGTGATACACTGCGGGTGTGGAGCCAGAGGAGAGTGACTTGTCCGAGCACGAATACATCCCCGCCAATGCAGACCCCATAGCACGACGTGAAGAGCCAGGCCGCAACCTGGCGGTGCTGGTTTATATCCTGCAGGCGCTGTCGTTCTTTGTCGGTGGCATTACCGGCCTGGTGGGTGTGATCATCAATTACGTCAAGCTCGATGACGTAAAGAGCACCTGGATAGAGCCTCATTTCCGTTGGCAGATACGAACCTTCTGGATCGGGCTGTTATGGACGGTGATTGGCATTGTGACGACGCCACTGATCGTTGGCTGGTTTGTGTTGCTGGGTATCTCCATCTGGATCATCTACGCATTGTGAAAGGCGCCCTGGCTTTGAATGACGGGAAGCCACCGGAACCTCACTGATCCTCGGTCACTTCCCTTAACCGGGTGGCGCTGATGGCACCGGCCAGCCCCATGGCGCCCAGCGTCAGTATCACCGCTACATCCGATATCATCGATACCAGCGCTGTCAGCCCGCCAGTCGCCAGCAACAGCACCCCAATAACGGTATTGCTCACGGAGGTATAGTCGGTGCGTTTGTTGCCGCCGGCCATATCCACCAGATACGTTTTACGTCCCAGTCGAACCCCCGCATGCGCAATGCTCAGCACGAAGAACCCCGCGGGATAGAACCAGACGCTGGAGGTTGCTTCGCCCGCAAACAAAGCGGTCAGGCCCACCGTCAGGCAGGCGCCACTGGCGACAATGGCACCGCGAATCATTACCCGACGGCTGGACTCGTCCGCCATCCAACCCCACACACTGGCACTGATGGAACTGGCGAGGCTGCTTGCCAGCAGAAAGACGCCCAGAAGCCAGCCGGTGTCCGAGTTTTTCTGTGCGAGCACGACGAAGTAGGGTGACGCCAGCGCCGAGCACAACAGCAGGGCACGGGTAATCACGAAGTGCCGGAAGGGCGCGTCGTCCCTGAGAAGGGACAGGCTTTTGAGCGCGTCACCGAGGGCATTGCCACCACCGCCGGTTTCGCCCTCGTATTCGTCAACGGAGGCGAATAGAAAGCCGGCAATGATCCAGAGGCAGGCAGCCAACAAGAGCAGGAGGGTGTAGAAAAGTACGCCAGGGTCACCCCGGTCCCAGAACAGCAAGGCGGTCAGGATGACCGTTGCGGTCCCACCGATGGTGGAGGCCAGGCCAGACAGCCGCCCTCGGCGTTTCTTCGGGATGCATTTTCCCTGCACGTCCTTCATGGACACCGAGCAAAATCCCCGGGCCAGGGAAAACAGCACCAATGCACCCACACGCCGGCGCCCGCGGCATAGCCTCCAGGAACCAGACACTCGCTGCCATGCCCAGAACGCTGGCCGCCTGACCAAAGCTTCCCAGGGTCCAGAACCATTTACGCACAGGCTTGCGCCGGACCCAGGCACCGATCACCATTTGCGGAATCATAGAGCCGGACTCACGGATCGGGACCAGCCAGGCCACCAGCAGGTGCCCCAATCGCGCTTAAAAGCCAAGCCAGCACGGTCTTGGGGCTGATCAGCAAGTCACCCAGTTTGGTCAGCACGTTGCTGCCGAGGATCAGGAAGAAGTTGCGTGGCACCTCACGGCAGGCTTCATCGGGGATGTCCGTGCAAACCCGGGCGTCTTCTTCGTTGGCAATCAGGCTGTAAACCTGGTCGAGGGTGTCCTTGTTTCTGGCGGGCAAGTTGCCGTCTCCTGAACAAATGGCTTATAAGGATACCAGCTAAGGCGAGTTGCCTTAAGGCAGGAGGGCAGCGTTGCCGGTGATTCAGACCAGGTGGTGGTCCCACTGGACCGGCAGATCGGCGATTTGTCGTGATTGAGTGTCCTGCCCCAGACGCACCAGTTTTCCGCGTCCGGAGGAGATCAGGAAATCGCCTCCTGCCAAGGCCTGGACGCCAGCGCAGTCGGGTATGGACGCCCTGGCCAGCAGTTCGCCGGTGATGCCATTGAACACCACGGCGGTGCCGCCCACCGGCGACGCGGCAGCGACAAGGTCGTTCTCGGGATGGGCAACAACGCTGGCGATGTAGTTGGCCAGTGCTGCTTGGGTATCCTCATCGAATCGGATTTCCTGAAGCTTACCGCCTTCCAGCCGGGCGATAAGGGCGGGGGACTCGTGAAGGGGCCCCTGGTACTGGTAGGCAACGTACACCCGGCCGTTCGAACCAGTACTGACATGACGGGCGCTTTGCTGGTGATGGGCAGGGTTGAACCGCCCAATAATCCGACCGCTGCGGCGGTTCATCAGGATCAGCGCGGGTTCCATGGTGTCGAGGTTCAGCTTGAGGCGATCGTAGTCCGGGTGGGTCAGTATACCGCCCAGGCCAATCACCAGGGTTTCCCCGTCTGGGTGCAGTGTCAGCTCATGGGGGCCAATGCCCTGAAGCTCAAAGGTATCGACCCGCTGATAATTCTGCTCCGCGTCATAGACGGCAATAATGCCTTGCCCCGGCTTGTAGCGGCTGGCGGTGACATAGAGCCAGCGGCCGTCGGGGGAGAACACTCCGTGACCGACAAAGTGTTCCCCGGAAGCGGCTTTGACGCGATGTGTCCTGTTACCGCTGAGGGCGTCGAACCCGTAAAACGCCCAGCCGGGCCGGCGTTCGAAGAAGATGACCTGTGAGCCATCCGGGCGTGCACAGCCGCTGTGGCAACGGGTGTCGACCGGTGACTCCCATATGAGGTGACCTTTGCGGTTGATGGCACTAATGCCGAACTTACCCCCGGGCAGTCCCACGGCGCCGACGTACTGATCTGGCGCGTAATCCGCTTTTCGAGGCAGCAGACTGCAGCCGGACAGGGTGGCTGCCAGCCCCCCGGCCATCCCCGCTTTCAGTAGTTGTCTGCGGTTGATGAGCGCACCTCCGGGTTGCCTGTTGCTGCTCATCAGTCGCCGTCGCTGGAATTGAAGCCGCGAATGACGCCGAGTTCAACCGCTGCCTGGTCATTGATCAGAGTGGTTAACTGGGAAACGTCAACGTAGAAGCTGGAGCAGGGAAAAGGCATCGTCATTGGAAAGCAGCTCAGTCATGGGGCGATGGAGTTCCGGGAAGTGCTCCAGAACGTCCTTGAACTGGTTTTCAATTCGTGGACCCAGTTGCGGTTGTTCGCTTTCCTTTAGCAGCTGTGTCAGGCCCGGCAGGAAAGACTGCTCCAGGCCATGGATGGTTGCTTCCATGGTCTTCAGGCTACGGCCGCTACGCCAGGCATCGGCGGCGTAGACAGAACGTTTGCCATTCCCACGGAGCCCCATTGGCTGGGCAAGCCGGCGATCCTCCAGAATCTCCAGGGCCGCCATGCCGGCCCGGATGGTGGTGTCGCGGTATTGTTCCGTGGCCAGGTAATCCTTGCGGAACGTCTGCCATTGATCACGGAGTTGCTGGCTATTGGTTTCGATGTGGCCGGCAACCGCTCTCAGCAGGCCGCAGGTCTTTTCCGCGGGTAGGGCATTGTCGCTGGCGTTCAATGGTTCGTCGTACAACAGGTACTCCAGCATGGGAAAACCCTGTACGGCCACGCCGGACTCGGCGATGACCTCACCCGATATCGGGTCTTCCGAGTTCAGCAGGTAGCTGGCTTTGCGGGCAATGAGGTTTTTCGGGTCGGGCCAGAACTGGAACTGCCAGGCAAGGTTGTCGTTCTCCACCGGGCCAAAATCCACATAACGGACACGCTGCCACGCCAGGAAGGTGTCCAGCCAGGCTTGCTCAAGGGTCTCGCGTGCCGCCTGTTCCGGCGCGCTGCAGTAGTCGACAGCCGCAACGGACAAGTCGCCCGCTTCGGCCGCCAGAGACTGGTAACCTGCGAGAATTCCCTGGTGCCATTGTTGTGTCGCGTTTCTGTTCGTTTCAGTCTGGTTGGCAGCCATCCCAGCAATTGGAACCAGTATCAGCGCGGCAATACCCACGGCTTTCGTTAATGGTCGCATGGCGTGTCCTCAGAGAGAGTTCAGGAAATCCAGGAGTGCCTCCCGGTCTTCGACGGGCATCTGACGGTAACGTTCAGCTGCCGGCCCGGCCTCGCCCCCGTGCCAGAGCACGGCTTCTTCGAGTGTTCGCGCCCGCCCGTCGTGGAGGAACCCGGACTGCGGATTGACCCGTTGAGCTAGGCCTATTCCCCAGAGCGGGGGTGTCCGCCATTCGTTGCCGTTGGCCAGGAATTCATCCCGACCATCGGCAAGCGCCGGACCCATGTCATGCAGGAGCAGATCGGTATAGGGCCATATGGTCTGGTTGCTGAGGTCCGGGCGGTCCGGGGCGATGCCGGTCGTGTGCCTTGGTGTATGACAGCCTGCGCAGCCGGTTTCATTGAACAGTTCCGCACCTTGTTGAACGGACACATTGTTCAGGTCACGGCGTGCCGGTACTGCCAGGCTTTTGGCATAGAAGGTCACGAAGTTGCTCACCTTGTCGCTCACTTCGGGGCTGCCGCCGTTGGCGAAGCGCCCACAGTTCTGTTCGGGCGTACAGTCGGTTGCCGGTTTGAGGGTGGACGTCAGCCCCATGTCTCCAGCAAACGCCCCCATACTTTGCTGATGAACGTTTGGTTCGGCGGCTTTCCAGCCAAATCGACCTGGCACGGTTTGCTGGCTGTCCAGGTCCCAGACTTGATTGAGTTTGCCGGAGAGGCCGTCGTTGTCCGTATCCTCCGGATCCGCCAGTGCTTGCAGGTCTTCAAGCGGTATGGCTTCCAGCAGACCCATGCCGATCATCTGCGGAGCCACCCGCGGAGACACCAACAGGTCTTCCGGGAGTGGGCCATAGTTAGGGTTCTCGATCCGGTAGACCGGTTTTCGTAGTTCTATTTCGGTGCCGTCCGACAGAGTCTCTGTCACCGATTCCCAGTCGATCACCAGATCGGCTTCAGGTTTGGCGGCCGGCAGGGCGGCGGTTTGCAACTGGCTGCCGTACACGGGGGCCGGTTTGAATCCGTGGGTCTTCAGGATATCCGCATCCTGCTCGGGATCGGCTGGCACGGCGAGGCGGAGGAACAGCGATATAGGTTTGTCGTCAGCGCCGGGAGGATGTCCACGGCCATCCTTTATGTGACAGCCCTGGCAGGAGTTGGTGTTGAACAGTGGCCCCAGTCCGTCGCGGGCATCCGTGCTGGCAGGGGCTTCGACCCAGGGGTTGCGGAAGAAACTGTTGCCGACACTGAAATCCAGGCGCCTGGTCATGGACAGGTTAGCCTGGGGCAGGGAATAGGCATTGTGATCGAACTGATCCACTGTGCCTTCGCCCCCCGTCTTGACCGTCGCCTGGATCGGATAAGGTTCCTGGGCGGCAGCCATGGCGAAGGCCGCTGCTACGGCCACTCCCGAAAACAAGGTCAGCAGTAGCAGGGGGCGTTGGCGCATGGTTTCTCTACAACGTGTCGTTACTTTTTAGTGGATAAGCTAGTTAGTGGATCAGCTAGAAGGTATGGCCGGCGTCATCAGGCTCGAGTGAGTCGATGCCCAGTTCGCGGGCGGCCTGTTCAATGGAACCGGTTTGTGCCACCAGCGCCATAATCGCGCCGTTTACGATCTCCGCGCCTTTCTCATTGCCTGGCGCGATCATCATATCGAATTTCATCGGCTCTGACTCGGCTTCGGCACTGGATTTCATGGTTTGCAGCGCCCCCATCGACTCTTCGAACTGCTGGCTCAGTGTCTCGTTCAGTTCCGGGTTGAGCTCGGCAACCAGATCGGACAGGGAAGGACCGGTCAGTTCAGAACCGTCAATCCGGGTGTAGCTGCCGGAGTAGATGTTGGCCACGCCCTGGCCGTTGTAGTAATGGGAGTTGTGGGTGTTGTCGCTGAAGCAGTCGTGCTCATCCTCGTAGGAATTGGCTTCCAGGGCGACTTTCATGCGCTCACCGGCAAGCTCACCCAGAGACAGGGAGCCCATGCCGAAGAACATTTTCTGGATGGCGGCGTCCGGTGCTTCGGCGAGCAGCTGGGAGCGGTAGTTGTCTTCCTGGCCGGGTGCCCATTGTGCAACCATCCATTCGAGATCGGTGATCAACAGATCGGTCGCGGCATCCAGGTAGGCGGCGCGGCGGTCGCAATTGCCATGGGTGCACTCCTCGCCCTGGGCGTAGTCCGTCGCAGGACGCTGTCCGGCGCCGCGATCGAAGCCGTGCAGGTCCTGGCCCCACAGCAGGAATTCAATAGCATGGTATCCGGTGGCCACGTTGGCCTCCGAGCCTCCGATTTCGTTCAGCTCCGCCAGCAGGTCTGGTGTCAGGCTGGAAGCGTCGACCGTCGTGCCACCAATATTGATTTCCGTGCTGGCAACAATGTTTGCCGTAGCGCCCTCGTTGCCCAATTCGTACTGGTAGCCGTCTTCCTTTACGTAATCGATCAGGCCTTCGTCCAGCGGCCAGGCATTCAGTTGCCCTTCCCAGTCATCAACCACGGCGTTACCAAAGCGGAACACCTCAGTCTGCTGATAGGGCACCCGGGAAGCCAGCCAGGCCTGTTTTGCCTTTTGCAGATTTTCTTCGGCCGGGCTTTCCAGGAAGGTGTCTATTGTGCTGTCGAGGGACTGTGCGGCGGTCAGTGCGTCTTCAAAGTTTGCATGGGCCAGGTCGGCGTAGTGTTCCACGACATCGGATTTGCTGATGGCTTCTGCTGCCGCCGGCTCTTCGGCTGCCGAGGATGTGGATGCGGTTTCGTCGCCGCTACTGCAGGCCGTCAGTAGCGTCGCGGAGATAGCGAACGCCAGGGGAATGCGTGATGCGTTTGAGAGCAGGGCCATTTCGATGTCCTTTCGCTGTTAATTAAATAAAACGTATTGTTATTCGCATTATAGAGAGCGGGTGGGCGGTTGCAATGAATGTGAGAATGATTTTCAATTTTGTTGACTTGGCTGGGGATAGTTAGAAATGTTTGCCAACTCTGCTCCTGCTGTAGCCTAATGGTGCCCCTTTCGTCAGGAGTCTGTAATGCTGAGTTACCTCCACGCGTTTCATGCCGGTAATTTTGCCGATGTTCACAAGCACGCTGCCTTAACGCTTGCGGTCAGGATGATGCAGGCCAAATCGTCTGCTATCGCCTGCTTCGATACTCATGCCGGTAGTGCCAGCTACGATCTTGCGGGAGATAGGGCGCTTAAAACCGGTGAAGCCGCTGCAGGGATCCAGAAGCTTTGGCCACTTCGAGCCGAGCTGCATTCCGACGACTGGCAGGCCGTCCTGGCTGGGTTGGCCTCGGGGGAGGGGAAGGACGGGCAATTGGCGAGCTATCCGGGGTCGCCGCGCTGGTTCCTCCGTTACCTGCGGGAGCAGGACACCCTGACCGCCTTCGAGTTGCACCCCGCCGAAGGCGAAACCCTGGGGCAGTGGGCTGCCGGGCATTCCCGGGTCAAGGTCTTTCAGGAGGATGGATTAAAGGGGTTGCTTCGCCATCTGCCGTCCAGGCAACCAAGGTTGCTGGTGCTGACGGACCCTTCATACGAGATCAAAAGCGACTATGAAGAAGTGGCGAACACCTTGGCGCGAGCGTGGCAGAAATGCGTCATGGCGTGTATCTGATCTGGTATCCGATTCTGGCGGGTTTCCCCCACAAGCGATTAAAGGATGCGGTGTCTGATGGGCCCGTGCGCAAGGTGTTGTGCAGCGAAGTTGCACTCAATCGGGCCCCGCAACGCGGAATGTCCGGGTCCGGAGTGCTGGTGGTGAACCCGCCCTGGGGATTCGACACCCGGCTTGCGGAGATGATGGATACGGTTTCCGGTGATCGCTGTCTGGGCCTGTCATCGAACAGCAGCTGGCTGGTGCCTGAATAGCGCTATTGGGCGGTCGTATCCTTTGCTGGTATTGCGGACTCTGTTGTGCTGACCATTGTCAGGAGTTGGTCCAGGATGGCTGCTCCACGCTCACCAGCCATACGTATATAGGCCTTGCGGGCCGGCAGGCTGGCCTCACGGAAGCGGTCCCGCTCCTCCTCGGTCAATTCAACCACACGGATGCTGCTGTTTTCCTTGATGGTATCGAGACGGCTTGCATTGAGTTCAGCCTGTACCTCGTAAGCCAGCGGTGCGATCTCGTCCATAGCATCTTCCAGCCAGAGTTTCTGGTCTTCGGGAAGGGCGTCAAACCACGACGTATTGGAAACCACGGAGGTGACAAACTGGGCAGGTCTGGCAAACGTCATCACACCCTGGACTTCGTAGAATCCCATCTCTTCAATGGCGAAAACAGGGTTGGCCTGCCCGTCAATGCGGCGTAACTGAAGGTCGCTGTAGACCTGCGAAAAAGGAACCTGGCTGGTTGTCGCGCCATAGGTTTTATAGGTCTCTTCAGCGATGTCCGACGTCATGGTGCGGATAGTGAGTCCGTCGAAGTCCGCGGGGCTCCGCAAGGGCTTGTTGGCGGTCCAGACCATCCAACCCTCAGGTACGAAACCATGAAGCTTGAGGCCCTGCTCCTCGTAAGGCTCGTGGAACAGTTGCTTCAAATTATCGCTGGCAAGGACGCCACGATTCACCTCTTCGTCATCAGACAACAGATAATGGAGGGTGAACACGCCCACCTCGGGAATAACGTTGGCCAGGTGGCCGGGGGAGGCGAAAGCGAGATGGACGGAGCCTTCCCGGGCCAGATCCGTCAGTTGGAGTGACGTGCCAATAGAGCCATAGGGAAAAACATCAACGAGGATGTTGCCATCAGAGATACGCTCGATACGGTCCTTGAATTCAAGGGCATAACGGTGTTGGACGCTGCCTTCAATTTCCTCAAGGGCAAAGCGCCAGGTAACGGGGTAGGATGGCTTCTCATCATTGTCACCGCTGGACACCGGTGCGGGGCTGTCTGAACATCCTGCCAGGACAAGCATAATCGTCAAGAGCAATGGGGTTAGCCCGCGGCAGAATCTTCGCATGGTTTGTCTCCATTGGTCTCTACAAAATCATGCCGACAAGATACCACAATCAACGTTGATTATGGCCATCGCGACCTCGTTTGCAGAATCAAAAAGGCCCTGCAATAGCAGGGCCTGAAGCAACCAATGTGGGGAAGCCGCTTACATCAGTGCATCAACGCGATTCCGAACCTGAGGTTCACTGTTGTAAGCGGTGGCGATGGAATTGTAGGTGGGGATATCCATGCCGGAATCCTCAATCACTGTGACCATTTCATCGTTGGCTTCCATCTGCAGTTCCTGGGCCTTTTTCTGGGAATCAGCCGCTTCGATTTTTTCCATGTATTCATCACGGATATTGTTGATACCTTCCTGGGCCTCAACGAACTGCTTCAGTTCCGCGTCGGTAAAGTTGGTTTTCTGGGTGCCGGCGGAGGCGGGATCACTGTATCCGCCGTTGGGATTGGTGGCTTCAGGACTTTGCTGGTTTTCCTGTGCCAGTACGGGGCCTGCTGCCAGCAGTGCCAGGGATGCGGTCAGTGAAATGAGAAGTTTATTCATGGCGTTCTCCTTTTGCGTTGAAGGGACTGCACGGTGTCATCGAATGCAGTCTGACGTTGAAAGGAATGCGATTCCTCGAACGTTGGTGTTGCTTAATCAAGCTCTGTGCCAGCTTTTTATTTTTATGAAAAGCTATAAAAAACAGTGATTTGGATATGTATGAGCGTTACCTTTGCGTAATGTGAGTTGTGGCTAAATGTCACATGTGGCATACCTGTGTGACACTTTGTCGGAGCACGTTATGAAAACGCCTGTATCAAGAGCGCGGGACATGTTTCGCTCGCTGCGCCTGACCTTGGTGCTGAGCATGGTTGTACCGTTGATGGTATTCAGCGGCGTCGCCATTTATGTGGGGCTCGGTGCGGTCGAGCGTAATCTGAATGACCGTTTGCGGGAAGATCTGGAGCTTGTGGCCCGGGCGGTCAGTGGTCCATTGTCCCAGGCCATGTCCGATGGCGATGAAATTGTTCTGGGGGAGTCGCTGAAATCCATCTTCCGCATCGGCCGGGTGTTTGGTGCCTCAGTGTTTGATGAAGACGGGCAGCAGATCGCCAGCCTCGGTGTGGCGGACAGTGATGTTACGCGGAGCGACAGTGCCGAACGCGCGATAGCCAGTGGCAAGCTGGACGGAGCGTTTCGTAGGGTCGACGGGGTGTCAGTCTTCTCACAATTCACGCCGCTGGTTGCCCCGGACGGTCGAATTCAGGGGTTGCTTCAGGTAACCCGAAAGCGTAGCGATTTCCATGAGTTGGTGGCATCAAGCCGAATCTGGGCCGTCAGTATCTGGTCGGTGGTGTCGTTGATGGTCATTCTGGTGGTTGTTCTGGGGCACTATGGTGCCGTCGGTCGCCATGTCAGCCGGCTGTTGGAATTGATGGAGCGGATGGCCCCCGGCCGCTGGCAGATTGATGGACCTCCCGCGGGGCCGAGGGAGCTGAGACAGATCCACGAGGGGTTGCAAGACATGGGCGCCCGTATGGCGGTTGCGGAAAATGAAATCCGGGAGAGCGTTGAACGCGAGCGGGAACTGTCAGAGAAGCTGAAGTATCAGGAAAAGGTCGCCATGATCGGGCGGGTTGCCGGTGGCGTTGCCCATGAGCTGGGTGCGCCGCTGAATGTCATCCAGGGTCGCGCCAATATCCTTGGGCGGGGCGACCTGGCAGATAGCGACCGACGACACCTGAAGGATATCGAACATCAGGTCGAGCGGATGACATTGATTATCCAGCAGTTGCTCGATTGTTTTCGCCATGTGCCGGACTCCCGCCGGGAAACCGACCTGGCGGCGACGGCTCGCGATCTGACCGCGCGGGTATGCGACGAGCCCAAGTGCCATGGCGTTGAGATCTGTACCGATATTCCGGAGGCCAGCGCCGGCGTTCTGGCCGAGCCAACCCGTCTCGAAATGGCCTGCCTGAACCTGGTCCGCAACGCGTGCCAAGCGGCTCGCTCGCGGGTGATCGTGTCTGTTATTCCCCTCGACGGATACTGGGAGTTGCGGGTGGATGATGATGGCCCGGGTATCGATGATTCGCTGCGGGAGCGGATTTTCGAGCCTTTTTTCAGTACCCGTGCGGCGGGTGAGGGAACCGGTCTGGGGCTTGCGGTGGTCGGCAGTGTAATCAAGGAACATGGTGGTCGGATTGAGGTTGGCACGAACGCGAACGGCGGGTGCCGGATGTCAACGTTCTGGCCAGTGTATGAGAAACGAGTGGACTCGACGGAGGCCCATCATGAAAGCTAGGCCCGCTTTGATCATGCTGGTGGAAGACGACGCCAGTTTGCGGACGCTTCTGTCAGAGGAGCTTGAGGTGGATGGTTATGCGGTACGCAGTGCTGCAACCGTTGAGGAAGGCTGCAATGGGTTGCGGGAATGGCGCCCGGACCTGATTGTGTCGGACCTTCGATTGCCAGACGGCGACGGCCTGGCAATACTACGGAAGCTGCAGGCGGAAGGCCATTCGGTTCCCTTTATCATCATCACAGCCTTCGGCACGGTTGACCAGGCGGTAGAGGCGCTTAAGGCCGGTGCCGATGACTTCCTCACCAAACCACTGTCCACCGACCATCTTCGCTTGAAGATCAAGCGCCTGCTGGCCCATGCGGCGGTGACCAGTGAACTCGCACGTTACAAATCCCAGAGTGAAAACGACAGTGCGCTGGGGCTGGTGGGCGAGAGCCGGGCGATGGAGCGTTTGAGGAACGAAATACGACAGGTGGCCCGTAGCCAGGCGGCCGTCCTGGTCAGTGGCGAGAGCGGCACCGGCAAGGAACTGGTCGCCAGGGCCATTCACGACGAGAGCGAGCGCCGGCAAGGACCGTTTATACCAGTCAATTGCGCGGGCATACCCCATGAGCTGATGGAAAGCGAGTTTTTCGGCCACGAAGCCGGTGCTTTTACCGGCGCAAAATCCGCCCGCAGGGGGCTGTTTGCCGAAGCGGATGGAGGCACGCTGCTGCTGGACGAAATTGGCGAGATGCCGCTCGCTCTTCAGGCGAAATTGTTGCGAGTGCTGCAGGAAGGCACGATTAAGCCGGTGGGTTCTGACCACGAAGAGGCCGTCAATGTGCGTGTTATTGCGGCTACCCATCAGGACCTGGTCAGGGCCGTGGAACAGGGTGGCTTCCGCGAGGACCTTTACTATCGCCTGGAAACCCTGACCTTGATGGTGCCGCCATTAAGGGAGCGGGATGACGATGTGGATCTGCTTGCCATGCATTTCCTGCGGGATTCCGCCCGGCGTCACCAGCGCGGATTCCTGCAGCTGGGCGAAGTGGCTGCGCGAATGTTGGCGGATTATCCGTTTCCCGGCAATGTCCGGGAACTGGCCAGCGCGATTGAACGGGCCGTGACCTTTTGCGACGGTGATGTGGTGTTGCCGGAACATCTGCCGGCCCGTATCCGCAAGCGCCAGACAGAGTCTGCTGAGGGCCGGCCGGTGTTGCCATCAGGAAACCTGGCGGATTGGCCCACGTTGGAGCAGGTCCAGCAGGACTATGTTGTGCGTGTTATTGACGCGGTGGAAGGCAATAAACGCCGTGCGGCCCAGATACTCGGGGTAAACCGGCGTACGCTCTATCGCTGGCTTGATGCGGAAAAGGACACTGCTCATGACTAACCAGAAACAGGCAATGCTTTACGGCCTTGGGACGGTATTGCTCTGGTCAACAGTGGCCACTGCGTTCAAGTTGTCATTGCGGGAATTGACCCCGGTCCAGATGCTGGTGGTCGCCTGTTCCGCGTCGGTAATAGTGATGGCGCTTATTCTGGTCGCACAACGACGGTGGCACCTGGTCTTTGAACTGTCGCGCCGCCAGTATCTGCAGTCTTTCGGTATGGGGCTTATCAATCCCTGCCTGTACTACTTCCTGCTGTTTGGTGCGTTCGACCGGCTGCCTGCCCAGGAGGCGCAACCCCTGAACTACACCTGGGCGCTGGTGCTGGCCTACCTGTCGGTGCCCTTCCTGGGACAGCGACTGCGGCGTGCCGATATCATCGCCGGGTTGATTTGCTACAGCGGAGTCGTCGTTATCGCAACCCGTGGCGATGTGTTGTCGCTAACGTTCTCCGACCCTCTTGGTGTGGGCCTGGCCATCGGCAGTACCCTGGTCTGGGCGTCCTACTGGATTATCGCGACTCGGGATACCCGGGATCCGGTGGTCGGTCTGTTCCTGAATTTTCTCTGCGGTCTTCCGGTGATCGTGGTGATTTGCGGGTTGACGGACGGTTTCGATTTCAACCCCACAACTGGCCTGTTGGCGGCCACCTACGTGGGAGTGTTCGAAATGGGAATTGCCTTTGTGCTCTGGTCCTACGCCATGAAGAAGGCGGAAAATACCGCCAGGGTGAGTAACCTCATCTTTATCTCACCGTTCCTGTCGCTGGTGTTCATCTATTTCATTCTTGGCGAGATCATTCTGCCATCCACATACGTTGGCCTGGTGTTGATCGTTGCGGGGCTGTGGATTCAGCAACGTAAAACCCGGGAGACAATGGCGAGGGCTTCATCGGTATGAGCCAGTGGTTCATCTACATGGTAAGGACCGCCAAAGGGGCTCTTTACACGGGGATCACAACCGATGTGGCGCGGCGCTTTGCCGAACACCAGGCCGGTGCACCAAAAGGGGCCCGTAGCCTGCGGGGCAAAGGGCCCCTTGAGCTCGTTTTTTCCGCCGAGACGACAGACAGGGCGACGGCGTCGAAACTTGAGTGGCAGATCAAACAATGGCCGCGCAGGCAGAAGGAAGCGCTGATTCGTGGGGAGGTTGTCCTCCCGGTCAACTCGACAGATGCTGGCGTATAAACGCGCCAGCGGTTTGCAGGGCCTCGGTGGCGCGGTCCAGTTGCCCCGCGTGGACCTGGAAAACGTGCCAGAGACCGTTATAGATTTCCAGGCGTGTATCGACACTGTCACGGCTGGCCGCGTTCGCCAGGCGCCGGGCATCGTTCAGCAGGATTTCCTGGCTGCCCACCTGTATCAGCAACGGCGGAAGGCCGGAAAGGTCGCCAAATACGGGTGAAACGAGAGGCTCGGATGGCGGTGTGTTGCCGCAGTACAGGCGCGCGGACTTGTCGATCCACGGCTTCTGTAGAACCGGCTCGCATTCAGGCGCGTAAAGGTGCTGGTGGGAAAGATCAGTCCAGGGCGACAGCACCATCAGCGACGAGGGCAAGGGCAGGCCTTTGTCGCGTAGGCGCATGGCCAGGGCTACGGCGAGTCCGCCACCGGCTGAGTCGCCCGCGAGGCATAGGGTTGCAGGCGGGTGCCTTCGTCCAGCAAGGCGCGGTAAACCATTTCGGCATCGTCCAGTGCCGCGGGGAAGGGGTTCTCCGGTGCCAGTCGGTAGTCGGGAGTAACCACCATCGCGCCACTGAATTTCGACAGGTGGCCGGTTATTCCCTTGTGCGTTTTTGGCGAGCCTATGATGTAACCACCGCCATGGAAATACAGTATGACCCCGTGAGGGTTATCGCTGTGACAGGCCCGGGTGATCGAAAGCCCTTCTGCCTGGATGTCTTCAAACCGGGTGCCACGTGGCGGAATCGATGTCAGGTAGGCCTTGCTGATCAACCGGCGTTGCAGGGCAACGGGAATCGCGGGATGCAGCAGGGGACGAACGAGTCGGTTCATGGTCTGGCGCAGGCCGGCTTCCAGGGCGGTTTGTATCATCGGCAACTCCGGGGTTGTGGTGTGCTAATCTAAGCACCAAGCTTAGTGCAGACACACTGCTATTTTCATACCCATTCATGACAGGCGTTTAACTCTACGTGTACTGGAAAACAGATACCATAGAAATTCCGAACTGGGACAGGGCGTCGTTACTCGAGCGAATGTCGCCCTTCGAGCCTGAAAGCCAGGAACAACTCAGCGAGGATATGGTGGCCTACTGCCGGTTCTACGGCCTCGATCTCTGGGTAGAACACCCGGAGGTCAGCTATCGCCAGGGTTATGTGATGGCGGACCGGCACCAGGTGATGGTCCACTATTTTCGCCTTCCGGATCAGTGCAAGCCCCGGGGCACGGTGTTTATCCTGCATGGCTACTTTGACCATGTAGGGCTATACAGCCAGTTGATCGACCGTTGCCTGGGTGCGGGCTTTGATGTGCTCGCCTATGATCAGCCCGGGCACGGGCTGTCCAGTGGCACACCGGCGGCGATTGGTAGTTTTCTCGAGTATCAGGCCGTGCTGACGGATGTCATGGCCAGTGTAAGGCGTCACGTGCGGGCGCCCTGGTATGCGGTCGGGCAAAGTACGGGCGGGGCTATCCTGATTGATTACCTGCTGACCAACCATCACGACCGGGAAACCTCGGATTTTCGTAGGGTGGTACTGCTGGCACCGTTGATCAGGCCGATGGGGTGGCTGGGTGCCAAAGTTCTGCACAGCCTGGTAAAACCCTTTATATCGCGATGGCGACGGGCGTTTGGGGCCAACAGTGGAAACTCGCGTTTCCTGAAGTTCCTCAGGGACTACGATCCGCTCCAGGCCAGGGCCGTACATGTGGACTGGGTTTCTGCATTACGGCAGTGGGTACCGCATATTGAGTCCGCCCGCCCGGTGGATTTTCCGATTACCGTGGTGCAGGGGGAAAAGGACCTGACTGTAGACTGGCAGCACAATCTGCGGATTATCCGCAATAAATTTTCCTCTGTGGAGGAACTCCGGATACCGGATGGGCGTCATCATCTAGTAAACGAAGCCCAGGATTTACAGGCAACCGTATTCAATACCATTGTGGATACGTTTGAAAACGACCATGACGGGTCTCTGTCTGAGGCCAGTTAAGGAAAGCCAATGGCGGCACCATGCCGCGAACAGTCATACCTTGGAAAGACTTTGGAGAATGCCGTGAAGAAAACGATTGTAGCTTTTGCCGTCGCCACCGTGGGTCTTGGCGGCTGTATGACATACGATCCTTACACCGGTGAGGAAAAAACCTCTAGCGCCACGAAAGGCAGCATTATCGGGGCCATTGGTGGTGCCGCCGTCGGCGCTGCAACCTCCAGCAGCAGTGACCGTGGCAAAGGCGCACTGATTGGTGCCGCATCCGGTGCGGCCATTGGTGGTGGTATCGGTTATTACATGGATAAGCAGGAAGCGCAGTTGCGCCGCAAACTCGAGGGTTCCGGTGTTCGCGTTGTACGCAATGGTGACGAAATTGAACTGGTCATGCCGGGCAACATCACCTTCGACGTCAACCAGTCCTCCATCAAGCCGTCGTTCAGCAACACGCTGGAATCCGTGGCGCTGGTACTGAAGGAATTCGACAAGACCATCATTCAGATCGAAGGCCATACCGATAGCACTGGCTCGCGGGATTACAACCAGTTGCTGAGTGAGCGCCGCGCTGGGTCAGTCAGGGATTTCCTTTTGAATCAGGGTATCGCACCCAAGAGGACCCGTGCGACAGGTTATGGCCCGCGCTACCCGATTGCCTCCAACGACACCGAAAGCGGACGTGAACAGAACCGTCGCGTTGAGCTGACACTGGTTCCCATGCAGTAATATCAGCACAGACTGATTGAGCGACTCCGGGTCATGCCCGTGTTCCGGAGTCGCTTCCTTCCTTTTCTTCTCCTTCCCCATTTTGCTTCCTGTCTCAACCTTCAACGTCTGCCTTTGTTCATTAAAGCTTGTTTATGAGAGCCGAATTGGCCTCATCTGACCTGAATCGCCCTTCAATGCATGGAACGGTGAAGGGGAATGTCCCGTGGTGGAACACAAGGCTCTATGTTGTCCGTTCCCGGTGAGCCTCAATCATGGAAAATGAGCAAATGGGAGATCTGCTTTGACAACAACGATCACAAAAACAATTGGTTTTACCCTCAGTGTTCTCTTGGCCGCCCCGGCCTTCGCAGAACTGTCGGATGGTGTCGGCCTGACGGGCACTTCGGAAGCCTCCGAATCCGCGCTTCAGCCGGGAGATCGCATACCGGGGCGCTATATCCTCACACTGGCCCCGTCGATTCCTGACATGCTGGGGCTTGCCGACCTGCAGGCAAGCGTCGAATCGCTTCTGGTGGCCGTAGGTGGTGGTGATATTCTGCATGTATACCGAACTGCGATGACCGGTGCGGCGGTCACGATGACAGAGCCGCAGGCAGCACTGTTGTCATCCCTGCCTGGCGTGCTGGCAGTTGAGCCCGACCAGGTTGTTGCCGCAAATGCGGTGACGCAGGGTGATGCCACCTGGGGGCTGGACAGGATCGATCAGCCGGTGCTCCCCCTGGATGAGCAATATAGCTACCCGTCCTCTGCCGGTAACGGAGTCAGTGTCTATATCATCGACACAGGTCTGCGGGATAGCCACGATGAGTTTGCCGGACGGGTGATTGAAGGCCGTAACTTTGCGGTGAACGATACGGGCTTGCTGGGGTTGGGTGGGTTGCCGTTGATCGGCCCGATCGTCAACATTGGTGGCGAGACTGACCCGGAAGACACCACAGACTGCAATGGTCACGGGACCCATGTCGCCAGTACCGCAACTGGCACCGTCTATGGCGTTGCCAAGAACGCATCCATCTCGGCCGTGCGGGTGTTGGATTGCTCCGGTGCCGGTTCTAACGCGGATGTGATCGCAGGTGTTGACTGGGTGGCTGAGAACCATCAGGCGCCGGCCGTTGCCAATATGTCCCTTGGTGGAGGAAATTCAGACGCTCTGGACGATGCCGTGCGTGGTGCGATAGAGCAGGGAGTGACGTTCGTCGTGGCCGCCGGTAACAGCGATGCTGACGCCTGTTCCGGCTCTCCAAATCGGGTTGCATCAGCGGTAACCGTAGGAAGCACTACCCGCGAGGATCAACGATCGTCGTTTTCCAACCACGGAGAATGTCTGGACCTGTTTGCCCCGGGGTCTGACATCACCGCGGCCTGGTACCAGGAGGACGATGAAGTAAACACCATCAGCGGGACCTCTATGGCATCGCCACACGTAGCGGGCAGCGTTGCCCTGATCCTGGGGGCTGAACCCGATCTGTCACCGGCATCGGTCAGCACCAGGCTGGACGAGCTGGCGACCAGAAATGTACTTGGGAGTATTGAAGAGGGCTCTCCCAATCGTCTGCTAAGAGTGCCGCAGTAATGCTTGAGGGCCGGAACGATCCCGTTCCGGCCATTTATCGTTTCCTAGTTCTTCCCGCCGGGAAGCCACTCGTCAATCCTTGCCTTCAGGTCCCGCAACTGGTCTTCCCCTGAATCCCGGATTTCCGAAATCTTCTTGCGTGCTTCTTCGACGTGTTCTTCCAGCGCCTGAATGCGCTCGGAGAAATCTTTCTGGATTTCAGCCTCTGCCTGGTCGTCCTGGGCTTTTGCCATCCTTTCCTCAGCATCGGCCTGCAGGCTCTGGATCTGTTTGCTCCAGTACTCGGTCTGGGTTTCCAGTTTTTTCTGCAATGACTCCTTCAGTGACATGGAATGCTCCTTGGAGTGAATGTTGGATGCAATGTTAAAGCTTTCACTTCCATCATGGCTGCATCTGATGACATCTCAAGGTCAAGTGCCCTAAAAGAGGATTAATAAGAGGTCATGTGCGGGAGTTGGCCTGTTTGGCCATAAAAAAGCCGGGACCTGTTGGCCCCGGCTTCTTTGTGGTGCTGAAACACCGTCTGGATCAGAACAGCACGCGGCAGCGGATGGTGCCTTTGACTTTCAGCAGTTTCTCAAGTGCCAACTCGCCGTACTCCTTGTCGACGTCGATCACCACGTAACCAATGTCTTCCTTGGTTTGCAGGTACTGGCCACAGATGTTGATGCCGTTTTCCGAGAACACCTGGTTGATTTCCGACATCACGCCCGGCACGTTTTCGTGGATGTGCAGCAGGCGGTGCTGGTTCGGATGTGAGGGCAGGGCCACTTCCGGGAAGTTCACGGAAGAGACAGACGTGCCGTTGTCGCTGTACATGGCCAGCTTTTCTGCCACTTCGCGGCCAATGTTTTCCTGTGCCTCAATGGTGGAGCCACCGACGTGCGGAGTCAGGATCACGTTGTCGAACTCGCGCAGTGGAGAGATGAACTCTTCATTGTTGGACTTGGGTTCAACGGGGAAGACATCAATGGCGGCGCCCAGGAGCTTGCCACTGCCCAGGGCATCGGCCAGGGCGTCAATGTCTACCACGGTACCCCTGGAAGCGTTCATCAGGATGCTGCCCGGCTTCATCTGGGCAAACTGCTCGGCCTTGAACATGTACTTGGTGGACGGCGTTTCGGGAACGTGCAGGCTGATCACATCGCAGGTGTTGAGCAGCTCCTGCAGGGTGCCTACCTGGGTGGCATTGCCGATGGACAGTTTGGACACCACGTCGTAGAAGTACACGTCCATGCCCAGCCTTCGGCCAGCACGCTGAACTGGGTGCCGATGTTGCCATAACCGATGATGCCGAGCTTCTTGCCACGGATTTCGTAGCTGTCCTTGGCGGACTTCAGCCATTCACCACGGTGGGCCTTGGCGTTTTTCTCAGGTACGCCGCGCAGCAACAGAATCGCCTGGGCCAGAACCAGCTCCGCCACACTGCGGGTGTTGGAGAAAGGTGCGTTGAAAACAGCGATACCGCGACGGGTGGCCGCCTGAAGGTCAACCTGGTTGGTGCCAATGCAGAAACAGCCCACCGCTACCAGCTTCTGGGCAGCGTCGAATACCTTCTCGGTCAGCTGGGTGCGTGAGCGGATACCCACGAAATGAGCGTCGGCGATTTTCTCCACCAGCTCGTCTTCGGCCAGTGAATGAGTCAGGAATTCGATGTTGGTATAGCCTGCGGCGTTCAGGGTATCAATGGCGGACTGGTGCACGCCTTCCAGCAGCAGGATGCGGATTTTGCTCTTTTCAAGAGACGTATTTGACATGGGCTTGCTTCCGAACCTTTCGTCACATGAAATGACCCGTGAGGACCGCTGTTGGCGGGCGGGCTCACAGAACAGGGGCGGTATGATACCATAAACGCAGATTTTCACAGCGCGTCGGACCACCTGAATCAACTCTGCCTACCGGCGCCTGATTAACCCTTTGCGAGACCGGACTATCCATGAATCCTGAACAGATCGTTGCCTCCCTCAAAGCCCTGATGGAAGCGGGCCAGACCCCCGGAAAAGTGCTGACTGACGCGGCCGACCTGGAAAATTACGGCAAGGACTGGACGAAGATCTATCCACCCAAGCCCGTGGCCATTGTTTTGCCCAAGACGACGGAACAGGTGCAGGCGCTGGTGAGGTTTGCCAACGAGAACCAGGTGGCTCTGGTGCCTTCTGGTGGGCGCACCGGCCTGAGTGCCGGAGCCGTGGCGGCCAATGGTGAGGTTGTGGTGGCGTTTGACAACATGAACCAGATTCTGGACTTCAGCGCCAGCGACCGCACCGTGAAGTGTCAGGCCGGGGTAGTGACGGAACAACTGCAGACCTACGCCGAAGACAACGGCTTGTATTATCCCGTGGATTTCGCCTCGGCCGGTTCCAGCCAGCTTGGCGGCAACCTCTCCACCAACGCCGGTGGTATCAAGGTAATCCGCTACGGCATGAGCCGGGACTGGGTGGCTGGTCTGAAAGTGGTCACCGGCAAGGGGGATATCCTCGATCTGAACAAAGATCTGGCGAAGAACAACACCGGGTACGACCTGCGCCATCTGTTTATCGGCGCGGAAGGCACTCTCGGATTTATTACCGAGGCCACCATGAAGCTCTCTCGCAAGCCGGATAATCTGACCGTGCTGGTGCTGGGCCTGAACGACCTGACCAACACCATGGACGTGCTGCAGGCGTTCCAGAAGCAGATCGATCTGACCGCCTACGAGTTCTTCTCCCATCAGCCATGGGGCATGTACTGGCCCATGGCCAGGTGCAGGCGCCGTTCGAAACCGAGGCTCCGTACTACGCGCTGCTGGAATTTGAGGCGGTGTCCGACCAGGTGATGGACGATGCCATGGGCGCTGTTCGAACAGTGCGTGGAAAACGGCTGGGTGCTGGACGGCGTTATCAGCCAGAGCGAAACCCAGGCCCTGAACCTTTGGCAACTGCGGGAGCGCATTTCAGAGTCCATTGCACCGCGTACGCCGTATAAGAACGATATCTCTGTGGTGGTTTCCAAGGTGCCAGGGTTCCTGCAGGAAATCGACGCGGTGGTCACCGAGCACTACCCGGATTTCGAGATTATCTGGTTCGGCCACATCGGCGACGGCAACCTGCACCTGAACATCCTCAAACCGGAAGACCTGGCCAAAGAGGATTTCTTTGAGAAATGCCAACAGGTGAACAAATGGGTCTTCGAGATTGTCGAACGTTATCAGGGCAGTGTGTCTGCCGAGCATGGTGTCGGCATGACCAAGAAGCCGTATCTGGAGTACACGCGCAGCGCCGCTGAAATTGCCTACCTGAGGGGCATCAAGCAGGTGTTCGACCCCAAGGGTGTGATGAACCCCGGCAAGATATTTGACTGAAGGCGTTCAGGCGATGCGGGTGGTGGCTCCTGGGAGCGACCTGAATGGTAGAGCAGCTTTCCGAGTGTGAAGGCGACTGTTTTCTCCTGACCCCCAACCGGTCCATGAACTGGCGGGGCAATATCCGCATTTGGCTTGCGGCTGTGTTGCTTTCGCTGGTTATTTCCACTGGCATGCTACTGGCCGGAGCATGGCCGGTATTGCCGTTCGCGGGTCTTGAGTTGACCGCATTGGCGGCGGCGTTCTACTACACCTCCCGTCAGTGCCAGAGGCGCGAAGTGCTCACGTTCGCACCGGAGCTGATCCGCCTGGAAAAAGGCCTGACCCAGAAGGAGCGGGAATGGGAGCTGCCCCGGCGCCACACCCGCGTATGGCAGGACATGCCACGTCATCCTTGGACTCCCCCAAAGCTTCACCTGCAGTTCCGGGGTGAGGAAATTTCCCTCGCACCCTTTCTCAATATCGATGACACCAAGGAACTGGTTGCGATCCTGGAGAGGCATGGGCTGAGGGTGGAAAAACGGCGCCGGCCGGAGAAGCGCTGGTTCTGAATACATTCATCTGACAATCAAAGTGTTGCTGTATGAAAGATCACATCGTTGTGCTCAGCGGCGCCGGTATGAGCGCCGAAAGCGGACTCTCCACGTTTCGCGATAATGGCGGCCTGTGGGAACAACACAGTGTCTATGACGTGGCGACGCCAGAAGCCTTTGCCCGAAACCAGGAACTGGTGCTGCGCTTCTACAATGAGCGCCGACGGCAGTTGAAGTCGGCACAACCAAATGACGCCCACCGCTTGCTGGCGGAACTGGAGCAGCATTACCGGGTAACGATCATTACCCAGAACGTGGACAACCTGCATGAGCGGGGCGGCTCCAGCAATGTTATACACCTGCACGGCGAACTCACCAAAGCCCGCAGTTCGACGCATCCGGAACTGATTTACGACATCGGATTCAACGACATACAGCCCGGAGACACCTGTGATCGCGGCTCCCAGCTTCGGCCGCACATCGTATGGTTCGGCGAGGAAGTGCCGATGATCGAGGCCGCAGCGGAGATCGTGCCCACCGCAGATCATCTGCTGATTGTGGGCACGTCCCTGCAAGTCTACCCCGCAGCCGGGCTGGTGGATCTGGTGAATTTCGATGTGCCGGTAACGGTCATCGATCCTGGTGAACCGGCGAGCCTTTCGAGGGCGAAGGTTATTCGCAAGGGCGCCGGTGAGGGCGTTGCGGAGTGGATGAAGGGGCTGGGGTTATAACGCCAGATACTCCTCGAGTTCTTCCCGAAATGCTGCTTGCACCCCCAAACGCTTCATCATCCAGTAATGGCCGGCAATCATTCGGTCAATGAAGATGCTCTCTACCGGCGGCTTGAAGTAGTCCAGGTACTTGAACACGGTGGTGGTTTTTGCAGCGACGTCCTTGTGCAACTCAGACTCGGCAAAGTCGTAGGGGGTGTCACTGTCAAAGGGCTGAATTAGAATGTCCCGCCACATGGCATAGTAGGCTTCGTCCACCGCCGGCTGTGATTCCACGCGAGCACCAAGGGCGATCAGGTGGCGATCCAGGGCGGCGTAATCCTCTTCCAGGGCGGAGACCAGGGCGTTGCGATAGGCCTCGACGATTTCCGGCTTCAGCTTTTTCACGCAACCAAAGTCATAAAGGATGATGGTGCCATCGGGCCGGTAGGCGAAATTGCCGGCGTGGGGGTCGCCATGGATGCACTGGTAGCGGAAAAGCTGGTCCGCCATCATGGTGAAGATGCGGTGCCCGATCAGGTTGATGGTGTTCTGATCGTATCTTGCGGGGGTTACCTCGCTGATATGGTCGCCTTCCACCAGCTCCATGGTCAGTACCCGCCGGGACGAGTGGCTGGCAAAGACGGTCGGGATCTCGATCCAGTCGTCACTGGCATGGAATGCCTGGAATTCCTTCAGGTTGCGGGCCTCGTTCTCGTAATCCAGTTCCTCTTTGAGCCGCACCCGGATTTCGCCGAACAGCTGGTCGACGTGCTCTTTCGGCATTTTCAGCAGGCCGCCCAGTTTCAGGGCCATTCGTAGCTGTTTCAGGTCGCTGTCGCAGGATTCGTCCACGCCGGGGTACTGAACCTTGACGATGACATCGGTGCCGTCGTGCAGGCGGGCCCGGTGAACCTGGCCGATGGACGCCGCCGCGTAGGGTTTTTCCTGCAGGTACTCGAACAGTTCTGACACCGGTTTGCCCAGTTCGCTCTCCACCTGACCGACAATCACCTCGAACGGCATGGGCGGGGCCTCTTTCTGAAGCCGCTCAAGGGCATCCGAGAATTCCCGGGGCAGAAAGTCCTGGGTCTGGGAGGCAATCTGGCCGACTTTCATGACCGCGCCCTTGAGCTCACCCAGGGTATCGACAATCTGGTCCGCCATGCGGGTATAGCTCTCGGAGCGAGCGCCCTCGTTATCTTCCTCACTGCGGAAGATCCGGCGCGCGCGCTGGCCAGCGTACTGTCCGGCCACGGACGCCGTCATGCCTGCCAGTCTGAAGAATCGTCCGCTGCGTGTGGTAACCGGTTTCTTTGCCATGCCTGTTATACGTCCTGAAGAGCCGATGGACCTGAGGAGGATCGCAATGTCCCTTGCCCAGCCTAGAGCACGGTGGTCTCCACAAACAAGGCGTCTTCCAGTTCCAGAGACAATATCTGGCCGGGTTCCAGGGGGCCAACGCCTTTTGGTGTACCGGTAAGAACCACATCGCCGGGCATCAGGGTGAATTGGGTGCTCATGTGGGCGATCAATGGCACGATCGGGTTCAGCATATCCCGGGTATCACCGGTTTGCTGGCGTTCGCGGTTGATGTCGAGGGTAAAGGTGAGATGGTCTCGGCGGAGGCGGTCGATACACACGAAGGGCGACAGGGGGCAGGCACCATCAAAGGCCTTGGCGCGTTCCCAGGGCTGGCCTTTCTCCTTGAGCCGGGATTGCACGTCTCGCAGCGTCAGGTCCAGCGCCAGGCCGTAGCCAAGGATAGCGGCTTCGGCGTCGCTGGCCGACGCATTGGTCAGTGGGCGGCCGATCAGCACGGCCAGCTCGGTTTCAAAATGAACCGCGCCCTGGTTGCGTGGGAAGTCCAGGGGGCGGGTGATGTGCACCGCGGAGGTTGCCGGTTTGATAAACAGCAGGGGCTCATCCGGCACCGGATTGTTCAGCTCCCGCGCATGTTCCGCGTAGTTGCGTCCGATGCAGACAATTTTGCCCAAGGGCAGGTGAACCGGTGTTCCATCTTTCCAGTGGTGCTGATAGTCAGGCATGGCCGCTCCCTAATCACCCTCAAACGAGCAAACAGTATAAACCTTCAGCCCCTCGTCCTGCAGCTTGCGAGAACCGCCCAGATCGGGGAGGTCAATCATGGCGGCCACTTCGACGATGTCGGCGCCGATTCGGCGGATGAGCCGCGAGGCGGCCAGCATGGTGCCGCCGGTGGCGATCAGGTCGTCCACCAGCACCACGTTGTCGCCGGGCTTGAAGGCGTCCTTGTGCAGTTCCACCGAGCAGTGCCGTACTCCAGTTCGTAGTCTTCCACCAGGGTATCGAACGGCAGCTTGCCTTTCTTGCGGATCAGTACCAGCGAGGCGTTCAGCTCATAGGCCAGGGCCGAGCCGATAATAAAGCCACGGGCATCTACGGCGGCAACGGCATCAATATCGTGGCCATGGTAGCGGTGAACGAAGGCATCAATCAGCTTGCGGAACGCGGTGCGGTCCTGAAGCACGGTGGTGATGTCGCGGAAGGCGACGCCTGGCTTGGGCCAGTCTGGCACGGTGCGGATGGCTTTCTTGATGCTTTCTGAAAAATAGTCCATTGCGTGTCCAAGCGCTGAAAACGCAGCTTACGCTGCGTCCAGGAAGATGAATTTCAGGATAAAGACCACGGCGATGATGACCACGCTGGGGTTCAGGTCCGACCAGCGGCCGCTCAAGGCCTTGAGGATGGCATAGGTAACGAAACCCAGGGCAATGCCGTTGGCGATCGAGAAGGTTAGCGGCATCATCAGGGCGGTTACCACTGCCGGTGCGGCTTCGGTGACGTCGTCCCACTCAATCAGTTTCAAGCCGCTGGCCATCAGCACCGCGACATAAAGAAGCGCCGGAGCGGTGGCGTAAGCTGGAATAATACTGGCGATGGGCGAGAGCAGCAGGCACGCCATGAACAGCGCCGCGACGACCACAGCGGTCAGGCCGGTGCGGCCACCGGCGGAGATGCCGGCGGTGGATTCGATGTAGCTGGTGGTGGTGGAGGTGCCGAGGGCAGCGCCGGACATGGTGGCTACGGAATCGGACATCAGCGCGCGGCCTAGCCGTGGCAGTTTGCCGTCCTTGTCCAGCAGGCCACCGCGCTGGGCGGCGCCGATGAGGGTGCCGGAGGTGTCAAACAGGTCTACAAACAGAAAGGCGAAAATCACGCTGATCATGCCAATGTTCAGCGCGCCTGCGAGGTCCAGCTGCATGAAGGTCGGCGCCAGACTTGGGGGCGCGGATGCAAAACCATCGTACTCCACCATGCCCAGCCCCATGGCTGCTGCTGTCACGGCAATGATCCCGATCATCACCGCACCGGTGATCTTGCGGAAGGACAGAGCACAGATCAGCACGAAACCGCCGAAGAACAACAGGCTCTCGGCCACTTTTACGTCACCCAGACCAACCAGGGTGGCGCGGTTATCAATCACGATGCCGGCATTTTTCAGCGCGATCAGGCCAGAAAGAAGCCAATGCCGGCGGAGATGCCGAAACGCAGGGACATGGGAATGCTGTTGATGATCCATTCCCGGACTTTGAAGATACTCAGCAGGAAGAAAATAAAGCCGGAAATGAAGACAGCACCCAAGGCCACCTGCCAGCTATAGCCCATGCCGCCAACAACGGTGAACGAGAAGAACGCGTTCAGGCCCATGCCCGGCGCCAGCGCGATCGGGTAGTTGGCCCAAAGCCCCATGATCAGGGTGCCAATGGTGGCCGCCAGGCAGGTCGCTACGAATACCGCGCCGAAGTCCATGCCGGTAGCGGAGAGAATGCTGGGATTGACCACGATGATGTAAGCCATGGTCAGGAAGGTGGTAAAGCCCGCAAGTACCTCTTTGCGAACTGTGGTGCCATTAGCCTGGAGCTTGAATAGTCGTTCTAGCATGACGTATGCCTGCCTTACAGGGTGCTGAATGGGGGTTGAATGAACCGGTTTCAGGAATTGGGTGAAAAAACGGCAATGTTACCGGCTGGAGCGAGAACGCCAAGGGACGATTGATCATCGGTAGCCTCATTGCACTGTTCGCCTGTCCCGCTGGAGGCGGATGTCGAAGCGCACAGCCAGCAGTCGGGTGATGAAAATAAACAAGAGGCCAATGGTCATGGCCAGGGATTCGCTCTCCAGCAGCCACTGGCAAACAAAGTATAGCCAACAGCCGGCGAAGGATATGGACGCGTAGATCTGGTCTTTGCGGAAAATCAACGGCACCTCATTGCAGAAGGTGTCACGCAGGGCACCACCAAAAGTACCGGTCATCACGCCCAGGAGTGACGCCACAAACCAGGAATGGCCCAGGTCCAGAGCCAACTGCGCGCCGAGGATTGTGAAAACACCCAGGCCGAGGGCATCAGGAAGCAGGATGCGCGATTCGCGGATACGCTCGACACGGTGCCAGTAGCTGAACACAACGGCCATGCAGAGGATCAGGATAGGTTGCTCCTGATGCTTGATCCAGTACAACGGGTGATTATCCATCATCAGGTCACGAAGGGTTCCTCCCCCCAGGGCGGTCACGAAGCCGATGGTGAAAACGCCCACCGGGTCCATGTTCTTGGATCGGGCGATCAACATGCCGGAGATCGCAAAGGCAATCACGCCGGTCATTTCCAGTACGTAAATGATGTCAAACATCTCAGGCCCTAAGCCGCGTATTGCGAGCGCTGTGATCCGTTACCGCTTGTTGAAGCGTATTTGAGACTTATCTTGAAGCTGTTACGCGTATGGAGCAATGACTATGTCTCTGATTCGTCTGGCCTATGCCAGTGAGGCCACTTTTTCGGCACAGCCCGTTGATAAGGGGGTTGAGCCCAACGTTGCCCGGATTCTGATGGCGTCCCGAACTAACAATGCCAAAAGTGACATTGTCGGCGGCCTTTACTACGGCGATGACCGGTTTTTCCAGTATCTGGAAGGCGAGGAGGGGGCGGTACGAGCGCTCTATGACAGAATTGCAGGGGATTCGAGACATCGCAATGTCGTCACCTTGCTGGAAGAACCTTTGCAGGCGCGCACCTTTGCCAACTGGTCCATGAAATACGTTCCTTTGTCGTCTGATGTGAAGGGATTCCTGAATCGCCATGGCATGAAACTGTTCCGCCCGTCGGACTTCACCCGCGATCAGTGCGAGGAAATGATCAAGCTGATTCGCGAGTCCAGTCAACAAGGGCGCGTGATCAGCCACGATGGCGCCGGTGGTACTCAGTCAGCGCCCTCAGCATTACCAAAAGGTGTTGGTGTCGGCCTTGCGGTGGCCGCGATTGGGGTCGTTGGCGCGATGATCTATGCGAGCACGATGCTTTAGCGAGGAGACCGACCAGAATAAGCCCCGCTAATCCGGTGAGATTAGATTTCTTTATTTGCTTCATGACGCGACTCTGTTTAGGTTGATAACCATCCATTGATGTTGTCCTCTATCGACCGTCCAAATATCGACTGTCCTACAACGGAGTCACGAATATGAGAGCTATCCTCTGTAAGGAATACGGCCCGGCGGAGACGCTGGTGATTGAAGACGTCACCAGCCCCGTCGTGAAAGGTCACGGGGTCAAGGTGCGCGTTAAGGCCGCCGGCCTGAACTTCCCGGATACCCTGATCATTGAAGGCAAGTACCAGCTCAAGCCCACCATGCCGTTTTCTCCCGGTGGAGAGATGTCTGGCGAGGTAATTGAAGTCGGCGAGAAAGTCACTCGCTTCAAGCCGGGCGACCGGGTTGCCGGCCTCACCGGCTACGGTGCCTTTGCCGAAGAGGTGGTTGTCCCGGAGCAGAACATTCTGCCCATTCCCGAATCCATGTCCGACGAAAAAGCGGCTGCTTTTTCCATGGTCTATGGCACCTCGTATTACGCTCTCAAGCAACGCGCCAATATCCAGCCGGGGGAAACTCTGTTGGTGTTGGGTGCCAGCGGCGGTGTTGGCCTGGCAACGGTGGAACTGGGTAAAGCCATGGGCGCCCATGTGATTGCGGCAGCCAGTACGGCAGAGAAGCTGGCGGTGGCGAAAGAGGCCGGTGCCGACGAGCTGATCAACTACACCGAAGAGCCGTTGAAAGACGCGGTTAAACGCCTGACCAACAGTAAGGGCGTGGATGTGATCTACGATCCGGTCGGCGGTGATTTTACGGAGCAGGCGTTGCGCGCCATGGCCTGGAACGGCCGTCACCTGATCATCGGCTTCGCGGCTGGCGATATCCCCAAGATTCCGGCGAACCTGACGCTGCTGAAGGGTTGTTCGGTGGTCGGTGTGTTCTGGGGCAGCTTTACCCAGCGTGAGCCGCAAAACAGCGCCCAGAACATGATGGAGCTGCTGAAGCTGTTCTCCGAAGGAAAGATTAATCCGCGAATCAGCGAAGTCTATGACTTCGAGGACTATGAGAAAGCTCTCGGAGCGCTGACCGGTCGGACTGCTACCGGGAAGGTTGTCCTGAAGGTCGGTTCTTAAAGCCGGCCCCTAGCCTGTTTGTTTCGGTGGATGCATCGGTGGGGAGCTCCCAAAAACGCTTCAAGCACATCCATGTGCGCTTGGGCTCCGCCATCCATGGCTCCGCACATTTTTGGGAGGGGCTCCCCACCGATGCAGGCAAGGCATGGGAGGTATGCCTTAGTTTCAGAAAACCTCAGAACCGAACTTTTCCGGCATCAATCTCGGTAACCAGCTCGGAGGTCAACCGGGTATAACCATCTGTACCGGGTAACCAGGCGTAAACCTCCTCCCCCGGTTTGTCGATGGAATAACCGGCTTTCTGGATGTCCACCTTGCGGTACTTGAAGGTCCCCGTTTTCTCGATGGCACTGGTTACCCGAACAAACACCGGAATCGCATAGGGCGGCAGGTTGTCGCTCAGGTACCGGAACAGCCGGTTCACATCAAATGCCTGGCCATTGGCGTGGGGAACCAGCGTTACCATGCCGGCCTTGCCGTTGGTGCCCGAAATCTCCACCCCATAGACAATGGCTTCCTCCACCATATTGGAACCGTCGATGATGTTCTCCACCTCGGTGGTGGATACGTTTTCCCCTTTCCAACGAAAAGTGTCGCCCATACGGTCCACGAACTGCAGGTGTCCGCAGCCGATTTCTTTTAGCACGTCACCGGTGTTGAACCACTGGTCGCCTTTCTTGAAGGCATCCCGCAGGATCGATTTTTCCGTGGCTTCTTTCTGGGTATAACCCTCGAAGGACCACTTCTTGGTGATCTCGCCGATCAGCAGGCCCGGCTCGCCCTTTTCGACTTCCTGCATAAATCCGTTGTCGTTCCGAACCGGGTCGCGGGTGCCGTCGTGGAATTTGACCAGTTTGTAGGGGGCGGTGGAAAAGCCGACGGTGTTGTCCAGGTTGAAGAAATTGCTGAAGCCGATGTTGCCCTCGCTGGAGGCATAGAGTTCCGCCACGGTTTCGATGCCAAAGCGTCCCTTGAACTCCTTCCAGATGGACGGGCGCAGGCCGTTGCCGATCATCTTGGTGAGGTTGTGATTGCGGTCCTGTTCGCTGGGGGGCTGATTCAGCAGGTAACGGCAGAGTTCGCCCACGTAGCCAAAGGTGGTTGCCTGGAAATAGCGCACGTCGTCCCAGAACGCGCTGGCGGAGAATTTTCGGCGCAGGGCAATGGCAGAGCCACCGGCCATCACGGATCCCCAGCACACCAGCAGGGCGGTGCCGTGGTACAGCGGAAGGGTGCAGTAAAGGACATCGTCCGGTTTCATGTCCAGGGACATCATGCCGAACCCGCCGTAGGCTTTCATGAACTTGCGGTGGCTGCCCGGCGCCGCCTTGGGTAAGCCAGTGGTGCCGGAGGTGAACAGGTAGATGGCGGTGTCACCCATGGTGGGCGGATCGGCCGGCTTGGGGGCCGTATTCCGATGGGCGCTGACCTTTGCCGCCATGTTCACATAGCCCTCCGGTGCATCGCCGAAGATGTTCATGGTGTTGGTATCGGCCAGGAACAGGAATGGGTTGGGGTGCTGGTCCTGATATCGGCTTTCACGCCGTCAAAGGCCTCCACCAGTTCCTCGCCCACAACGACCATTTTAGGACTGACCAGATTGATGCTGTGTTCCAGCACGCGCCCCTTCTGGGAGGTGTTGAGCATGGCACAGGCCACGCCCACCTTGGCGGCGCCGGCTACCACGGCGAGCAGCTCCGGGCGGTTTTCCAGGAATACGGCGATGGTATCGCCCCGGATAAGGCCCTCTGTCTTCAGGAAACCGGCAATGCGGTTGGCCCAACCGTTGAATTCCCGCCAGGTAATGCTGCGGTCTTCGAACAGGATGGCCGGGCGGTGTCCGTATTTTTCGGCGTTGCGGTCCACCAGGGTGCCAAGGGTCAGGTCCTTGTTCTCGTTCTTGACCGAGTAGTAGTAATAGCCCTTGGCAATGGCGGGAAATCGCCGGAGTATGCCCGGCAGGCTGCGAGCAATGTCACGTGGGGATACGTTGTCCTGGGTCATAGGGTCATCCGTCAGGGTCAGTGTGAAACGTTGTTGTTTGTTTTGCCCCCGGACAACGAATGGCTCCGGGGTTAATCCAGAAACAGGTCCGGCAGCAGGGGCTTGTCGCCTGGCTGGTACCGGTAGTGTTCGAAATCCGTTACGCCGTCGGCCCTGAGCACGTCCTCATCGATCAGGGACAGCCCGGTCATTGCCCCGGCAGGACGGCTGAGGATGCTCAGTGCGGCGTCCGCCATGATGTCTGGCTTGCGGCCCTGGGCCATCATTTGCGGGCCGCCCACTTCAAACTCAATGGCGGCCGTGGCGATTAACGTTTTAGGCCACAGGGTGTTCACTGAAACCCCGTAACGCCGAAACTCCTCGGCCATACCCATGCTCAGCATGGTCATGGCGTACTTGGTGGTGGTGTAGGGCCCATACTGGGCGAACCACCGGGTATCCAAATTCAAAGGCGGCGACAGGCTCAGGATATGGGCCTGGTCGGACTCCTTCAGCCAGGGCAATGCCGCCTGACTGCAGAGGAATACGGCGCGAGCGTTGACCTGATGCATCAGGTCGTACCGGCTGACCTTCAGGTTCTCGACGCCGGTCAGTTTGATGGCGCCCGCGTTGTTTACCAGCGCATCAATGCCGCCAAAATGGTTCGCAGCTTCATCTATCCGCTGGCGCACCAGTTTTTCGTCTCGCACATCCAGCACCAGTGGCAGGGCCTGGCCACCTGCCTGTCGAATTTCCTCCGCCACGCTGTGTATGGTGCCTGGCAGCTTTGGATGCGGTTCGTCGGATTTTGCGCCGATCACCACATTGGCACCTTCTCGGGCACAGGCAAGGGCGATGGCTCGCCCGATGCCCCGGCTGCCTCCGGTTATAAAAACGGTTCTGTTCTTCATTGTGCTCATTGTCCGGCCTCCTCTGAGGTGGCGTCTGTGGCAGTGATCTCTACCAGTAACTGGCTGCGTTTTACCTGGTCGCCTTTGGTGGCCAGTATCTCGCCGACCGTGCCATCGCGGTCGGCTTTTACTGGATGCTCCATCTTCATGGCCTCCAGGATGACCAGGGTGTCGCCCTGTTTCACCGCCTGGCCGGCCTGGACCAGAACATCAATAATGGCGCCGTCCATGGTGGCTTGATACGGCCACTGCCGCTGGCGGCGGCACCGCTGGCCGGCTGGTGGGTCACGTCACGCACTGCCAGTGCCTGCCCGAACGCCTGCAAATATAGGTGATCGCCCTGGCGGTGATATTGGCATCGCTGACGAACGCCGTTGTCGATAATGCATAACAGGCCATCGCCCATGCTTTCAAGGTCGAGCTCGTATTGCTCTTCGCCCAGGGTCACGGTGACATGATTGCCGGCGCGGCGGACCAGCAGTTCCAGGGTTTTATCGCCGGTATCCAGTTTCATCGGACTGACGGTCGAGGGTGTGTTGCTCCAGGCATTATTGAGGTCGGCCCGAACGTCAGGACGGCCTGAATTGCCATGGCTGAACACGCAGGCCGCCAACGCGAGCTCGCGGATGCTGCTGTCTTTTGGTGCCAGGGATGGATCGTCTCTGAACGCCTGTTGCAGGAAGGCGGTGGTGGCCTCGCCTTCGCCGAAGGTGTCGTCCGCGATGATGCGGCTCAGGAAATAACGGTTGGTGGTCACACCGAATACAGTGGTGTCTTCCAGCGCCCTGAGCAGCCGACGACGGGCTTCGTTGCGATTGGCGCCCCAGGCGATCACCTTGGCCAGCATGGGATCATAGTGAGGCGTAATCGAGTCCCCGGAGCGCACGCCGGTATCAAACCGCAACCCTTCGCCTTCCGCAGGCTGGAACTGGTGCAGCGGCCCGGTTTGCGGTGTGAAGCCGTTGGCTGGGTCTTCTGCGTAAAGGCGCACTTCAATGGCATGGCCGTTCAGCTGGATCTGGTCCTGTGTTAGTGGCAGCGCCAGGCCCTCGGCCACGGAAAGCTGCCAGGCCACCAGATCCTGCCCGGTAATGAGTTCGGTCACCGGGTGCTCCACCTGCAGGCGGGTGTTCATTTCCAGGAAGTAGAAATTGCGGTCCTTGTCGACGAGGAACTCGACCGTACCAGCACCTTCATAGCCACAGGCCAGCGCCGCCTTCACGGCAGCTTCGCCCATGGCCTGGCGCAGTTCGGGTGTTACAAACGGAGAGGGTGCCTCTTCGACGACTTTCTGATGGCGCCGCTGAACTGAACAGTCCCGTTCACCGAGATACACCGCGTTACCGTGTTGGTCTGCAAATATCTGGATTTCGATATGGCGGGGTTCAATAACCGCCTTCTCCAGAATCAGCTCACCATCGCCAAAGGCCTGCTTGGCTTCGGAGCGAGCCCGCTGAATGTTATCGGCCAGTTCCGCTGCCTTTTCCACCAGACGCATACCACGGCCACCCCCGCCGGCAGAGGCCTTGATCATCAATGGGTAGCCGATATTTTCGGCGGCGTTGATGAGTTCTTCGTCGCTGGCATTGTCGCCCTCGAACCCCGGCACCACCGGCACACCGGCTTCCTGCATGGCAATCTTCGATCGCCGCTTACTGCCCATCAGCTCAATAGCCGCCTCCGGTGGCCCGACAAACACCAGGCCGGCGTCTTTGCAGGCCCTGGCAAACCCGGAATTCTCCGACAGGAACCCATACCCCGGGTGCACGCAATCCGCCCCGGTTTTCCGCGCCGCCTCAATAATCGCCTCTGCGTTCAAATACGACGCCGATACCTGAGCCGGTCCGATACACACCGCCTCGTCGGCCAATTCCACGTGCAGGGCCTTGGCGTCTGCCTCGGAATACACTGCCACCGTCCGGTATCCCAGCGACTTCGCGGTTTTGATCACCCGTACGGCGATTTCGCCTCGGTTCGCTATCAGGAGCTTTTTTAGCATTTTTGCTGGTCTCATGGTTGGGTGGTTATCCGCTTTGGTGGGAGGGAGGCCCTGGTTCAGGACACGCCGTGAATACGTCCATGTAGGCTCCTAAAAAACATCCATGTTTTTTAGGGTCCTGAACCAGGGCCTCCCTCCCACCAAAGCTCCTTCCAACTGTTGTAATTGCATGTCTGTTTTTATGAGCGTTTTGCACGGTGTCTGGGGTCGGGGTTGATCCGGCTTTCCGGGACCGTCAAAAACATGGATGTTTTTGTCGAGCGTACAGGGACGTATTCACCGCGTGTCCCGGAAAGCCGGATCAATCCCGACCCTCCACCATCAGTCTGACTTGGCCCAGGAAGCCGGCCGCTTCTGCATAAACGCAAGAGTCCCCTCAGAGCCTTCGTCACTGCGAATCGCCTCGGCAAACTTCCCGGCAGCACTGTCCAGAAGCCCACTCATCGACTCGTGACCAACGCGGTGCAACAACGCTTTGGTCTGGGCCGTCGCATTCGGCGCGCACTGCTGTACCCGGTCAACCGCATGGCCGAGCAACTCATCAATCTCAACTTCAGACTCCGCCACCTGGTGAACAATCCCCAGCCGGCACGCCTCATCCGCGTCCACTCGCAGCCCCAGCAACGCCAACCGCCGCGCCTGTGTTAGCCCGATGCGCTCCACCACAAACGGCGCAATCTGCGCAGGAATGACCCCCAGGGTCGTCTCCGGCATACCAAACTTGGCTGTCGGCCCGGCAATCGCCACATCCGACACACAGGCCAGCCCAAAACCGCCGCCCATCACCGCGCCCTCGGTGACTGCAATCACCACCTTCGACGACTCGTTCACCTGTTGAATCATCTGACCGAACGCCCGGTTCAACCGGTAGAAGGATCTTCCTCACCCTCGGCAGGCTTCTGCCCGCGGGCACCGGCCATGTCTTGATGTCCCCGCCGGCACAAAAGTGGCCACCGGCTCCGCGAATCACCACGGCACGAATGCTGGCGTCGTTCTCAACCTGACTGAACACCGTCGACAGTTCCGCCACCATTTGCAGGCTCATGGCGTTCCGAACGTCCGGCCGGTTGATGGTGACGTGAAGGGCAGGCCCCTGTTTTTCCAGAACTAGCGTTTCGCAATGCGGTAATTGATCCATGTTCGACTCCAAGAAAGTTGTCCGGGGACCGGTGCGTGGGTGGGAAGGCTTTTCCGGGACCGTCAAAAACATGGATGTTTTTGTCGAGCGTACAGGGACGTATTCACCGCGTGTCCCGGAAAAGCCTTCCCACCCATGTGCCGGTCCTTTCTCCCAATGCCAAAATCCAAAAAATCAGTCCCGCTGCTTACCAGGCAAAGTCCCCATCATCTTGCAGATAATCCCCAACATGATTTCGTCAGCACCGCCGCCAATCGACACCAGCCGCACATCCCGGAACGCACGGGACAGCGGGTTCTCCACATGTAACCATTGCCACCCCAATACTGCAGGCAACTGTCCGTCACCTCACGCCCAAGCCGCCCGGCCTTCAGCTTGGCCATTGACGCCAGCTTGGTCACATCCTTGCCTTCCACATGCAGCTCACAGGCTTGATAGGTGAGGGCACGCAGGGCTTCCACTTCGGTTTGCAACTCTGCCAGGCGGAAGTGAATCACCTGATTGTTGATTAACGGCTGCCCGAACGTTTTGCGCTCGCGGCAGTATTCAATGGTCTTGTTGATGCAGAGTTCCAGCGCCTTGATCACGTTGGCCGCGCCCCACATCCGTTCCTCCTGGAACTGCAACATCTGCATCATGAACCGGTGCCTTCCGCACCGATGCGATAACGCTGCGGCACTCGCACATCGTCAAAGAAAATCTGCGCGGTCTCGGAAGAGCGCATGCCCAGCTTGTTCAAATGTGGGCTGAAGGAAATGCCCGGCGTGTTCATGGGCACAACGATGAGCGATTTGTTCTTGTGGGGCTTGTCGTCGGAGGTGTTGGCCAGCAGGCAGATAAAGTCGGCTTTGGGGCTGTTGGTGATCCACATCTTGGAGCCGTTGATGACGTAGTCATCGCCGTCCTGCTTTGCGGTGGTTTTCATTCCCGCCACGTCAGAACCGGCGGCGACTTCGCTGACGCCGATACAGCCCACCATGTCACCGGCAATGGCCGGGGCAAGGAAGGTCCGTTTGAGTTCGTCAGAGCCAAAGCGTGAAATGGCCGGGGTGCACATATCTGTCTGCACACCTATTGCCAGCGGCACGCCACCACAATGGGCGGTGCCCAGTTCTTCTGCCGCCACCAGGTTGTAGCTGTAATCCAGGCCCATGCCGCCGTACTCTTCCGGCTTCTGGATGCCCAGCAAGCCCAGGTTGCCGAGCTTCTTGAAGATATCGTGAATCGGGAACTCGCCGGCTTCTTCCCATTCGTCGCAGTGGGGATTGATTTCCTTCTCCACGAAATCGCGGACGGTTTTTCTGAGGGCTTCGTGTTCGGCTGTGAATTTCACGTTTTTGTTCTCCTGATTGATTGTTAGCCCGTGCCTATTTGGTGATGGTGCACGTTCTCTAGCTTGGGTGGCTGCTGTGTGGGCCCGCCCACACAGCAGCTTTTGACTGTAAGTTTGTTGCTTCCTGCTGCTTATTTATCGGGTTACGTCTGTGGATAATCAGACCTACTTTGTTAGCGTCAATTTTCCCGAAAAGCCGGCTCACCAAAAGCGACAACTGGTGATCCACCAGAACCGGGGCGGAGGGCTTCCCAAAAACGTGGAGCGCCAGGGATGGCGCGACCGAGCCTACAGGGACGTATTTACGGGCGTTTTTTGGGAAGCCCTCCACCCCGGTTCCAACCACCGTAATCAAGACCGCCTACAAGCGGGCAACGCCAAATGAATTAGGCCGCAACTGCCGAACCTCAGCCTCCCGACAAACCGAAAGCACCAACGCCAGAACCCGCCGGGTATCCCGCGGATCTATCAGCCCGTCGTCCCACAACCGAGCTGTACCGAACAGGGCCGTAGAGCCGTCTTCCAGTTTCTTGGCCGTGGCCTGCTCCAGGAAATCCAGCGTTTTCGGATCTGGTTCCAGGCCGCCCCGGCGCTGTTTGTCCTCGGCCACAATGCGCATCACCTTGCCCGCCTGAGCAGGGCCCATGACCGCCGTGCGGCTGTTGGGCCAGGCGAAGATGAAGCGTGGGTCCAGGCCGCGGCCACACATCGCGTAGTTGCCTGCACCATAGGAACCGCCGATCACAATTGCGACCTTGGGCACCCGGCAATTCGCCACCGCCTGGATCATCTTTGATCCATGTTTGATGATGCCGTTCTGTTCCGAATGAGTGCCCACCATGAAACCCGTGGTGTTATGCAGGAACAGCAACGGCGTGCCGGCCTGGTCGCAGAGCTGGATAAACTGCGCCGCCTTGGTAGCGCCGGCAGGCGTGATCGGGCCGTTGTTGCCGATAATGCCCACCGAGTGACCTTCAATGCGGATGGTGCCGCACACGGTCTGGTCGTCGTAGCCGTTCTTGAAATCCATGAACTTCGAGCCGTCGGCTATGCGGGCGAGGATTTCACGCACGTCATAAGGCTTCTTGGCGTCGCTGGGAATAACGCCCAGCAACTCTTCGGCTGGGTAGATCGGCTCTTCCCATTCCGGCTCCCGCGACGGGGGCAACTGCTCGTTCCAGGGCAGGGCGTCGAGCACATTGCGGGCGTGGCGGATGCCGTCGGCGTCGTCCTCGGCCAGGTATTCCGCCGTGCCGGCCACTTCTGCGTGCATCTGTGCGCCGCCGAGCTCTTCATCGGTAGCGACTTCGCCGGTGGCCGCTTTCAGCAGGGGAGGGCCGGCGAGGAACATCTTGGCCTGTTCCCGCACCACAATCACATAATCCGACAGCCCCGGCTGATAGGCACCGCCGGCGGTCGCATTGCCATGAACCACCGTTACCTGCGGAATGCCAGCGGCGGACATGCGTGCCTGGTTGGCGAAACCGCGCGCGCCCAACACGAAAATGTCCGTGGCGTAGTTCAGGTTGGCGCCGCCGCTTTCAGACAGTGACACCACCGGCAGCTTGTTCTCCATGGCAATTTGTTGCAGCCGCAGGGTCTTGTCCAGCCCCGCCGGTGTGATGGTGCCGCCCTTGATGGCGCTGTTACTGGCCACCACCAGGCAACGAATGCCGCTAACCGTGCCAATGCCGGCGATAATGCCGCCACCGGACAGGCTGCCGTCCTTGTCGTCATGCATCTTGTAGCCGGCCAGGGAGCACAGCTCCAGGAACGGCGTGCCGCGATCCAGCAGGCGATTGATGCGATCACGGGGTAACAGTTTCCCGCGCTTGGTGAACTTCTCCCGCGCCGCTTCCGCCAGATCAAGAACCTTCTGCTCCACATCGCGGAAGGTGCCAATGTGCGCCTCCATCACCTCCGCGTTTTCGTGAAAGTCATCCGACTGGGGATTAACGGTGGACTCCAGTATCTGCATCGAATTCTCCTCAGTCGTCACTCAACACTTTTGGCGTGACTGCCCGGTGGAACCCATTAAAGCTCATTGTTCTTCGCTTTCGGGAACGGCCAAACTCGGCCCCCCTGGGACGCGGCGCCGTCAATTCGCAAACAGTCCCCACTGATAAACGCCGCCGCCGGGCTCAGCAGGAAACAAATCGCTGCACTGACCTCGGACTCCGTCCCCATTCGCTTAAGAGGCACGTTATCCCCGAGGCTACGAATCCACTGCTTCATATGTTCGGGATAGTTATCCATCCCACTGGAGGCAATCCAGCCCGGAGCCACAGCGTTCACCCGAACCCCGGAGCAACCCCACTCAACCGCAGCGGTCTGGGTAAAATTCACCATCCCCGCTCGTGCAGCGCCGGAATGCCCCATGCCGGGCATGCCGCCCCACATGTCAGCCACAATGTTCACGATGGCGCCGCCGGTTTTTGACAACAGCTGATTGTAGGCTTCACGGGCAATGAGAAAGCCACCCGTAAGATTCGTGCGAACCACCGTCTCCCAACCTTTCTGGTTGATGTTTGCCAACGGCGACGGAAACTGACCCCCGGCGTTATTCACGACGCCGTTCAGCCCGCCATGTTCCTCAATGATGGCCGTCACGGTCGCCTTTACAGACTCTTCCTCACGGATGTCGCACACGTGAGCGGAAGCGATACCACCGTCCTCAGTAATCTCGGCTTTGACCGCCTCAACCTTCTCGGCCTTCCGCCCAACCAGAGCGACCCTCGCCCCAAGCGCGGCGAGTTCATGAGCGGTACAACGCCCAATTCCGGAACCACCCCCGGTAACGATGAAAACCTGATCCCGAAAGAGATTCGGGTGAAAAACAGACTGATAGCTCATAACAAGAGGACCTTTTCAAATGTTCGGGCGCTCTGGTGGGAAGGTTTGTCCGGGACCGTCAAAAACATGGATGTTTTTGTCGAGCGTACAGGGACGTATTCACCGCGTGTCCCGGACAAACCTTCCCACCAGAGTGCATGCACCAATGTAAAATCAATCAAGCAGTTCAGCACGAACCGGAACAGGGAACTCAAGCAACTGCTGGGCAAACGCCTTCCCCTGCGGATCAATCCGCAAGCTGGCAACGCCCCCGCCACCAAGACTGTGTTCCAACAGGAAATTAAAGGCCTGAAACCCCGGCAACGCCCAACGGGTCACCCGACCATGCTCAGGGTGTAGCGTATGGGCCATCCATTCCGCCACAGCCAACTCCGTCAACGCCGCCTCAATAAACGGCACAAACTCCGCCTTGCGGGCAATCACCCCGATGTTGGTGTGATCCCCCTTGTCACCACTGCGCGCCCAGGCCAGTTGAATCAAAGGCACCGTGGTATCCGTGGCCGGAGCGGCCGCACTGGCAGACTGCTCAATCAGCTGGCTTGGCTCGAACCCGCCGTCAGTAGCCACGTCTACCGTCTGCTTGCCGCCACCAAGATCCACGGCAACGGATACCTCCGTTTTCGGAACCAGGCACGAATACAACCGAATCTTCGGCCACACCGTCGGCCGTCCACCCACAATGCCCGTAATCCCAGGTGCCATCCCTGTCGCCGCTTGGGCGATTTCCCGGGAAAACAGCACCAGCGCTTCCTTCTTGAGGTGGGCCGTGCTGATCTTCACCACCACCTCCCGACACTCTCCCATACGTCCCTGAGCGCCGTAGGTGGCCTCGGTGCCTAATAGTTCGATGCTGGTTTCCGTGTAGTCCGGCAAGCCCCGCTCACTGAACATCCGCGAGGTTTTGGCCAGGATCGCCTCGGCGACTGTCTGGGCCTTGGCTTTCGCATCCATGCCTGCCAACAAGAAGGTTACCGTGCACTTGAAACCGTCCGGCCAGGTGCCGGACACCTTATAGCTGTCCGTGGGGGGAAGCCCCTTGGCGCCAGAAACCCGAACCTCGTCCGTTGCCACTTCCTTCAGGGAGACCCCGGTAAAATCACAGGTCACATCCGGCAGCTGGTAAGCTCTCGGGTCGCCGATTTCATAGACCAACTGTTCCGCCACCGTGCCCCGGGACACTTTGCCCCCGGTACCTTGCGGCTTGGTCATGATGAAATCCCCGGTGGCGGAGACTTCTGCAATCGGAAAGCCCATATCGGCATAACCCTCGGCTACATCTTCCCAGTCGGTAAAGTTACCGCCCGTGGATTGAGCACCACATTCCAGTAAGTGCCCGGCCAGGCTGCCCTGGGCAAGTCGGTCGTAATCGCTCCAACGCCAGCCGAATTCATGCACCAGAGGCGCCAGGACCAGGGCGCTGTCGGCAACCCGGCCGGTGATAACAATGTTCGCACCCTGTTCAAGCGCTGCGACCAATCCCGGAGCGCCAAGGTAGGCGTTCAGGCTGACCAGCATCGGCGGCATTGGCTGTGCGGTGGTCATCTCGGTGATGCCTGCATCGGCCAGTTGTTTCTTTTTCGGCAAAAGGTCATCACCCAGCACCAGGGCGATCTTCATATCCAACCCCGCTTTTTCGCACAAAGCCTGCAGAGCATCGCGGCAGGCGACGGGATTGACGCCACCGGCGTTCGCCAATACCCGGATGCCTTTCTGTTTGATCTCACCCAGCAAGGGGCCCATCACCGTTTGTACGAAGTCGCGGGCGTAACCCTGGCTTGGGTCCTTCATCTTCTGTCCCGCCATGATGGACATAGTGATTTCCGCCAGGTAGTCCGCCACCAGGTAATCAATATTGCCCTTGTGGACCAGTTGGGCGGCAGCCGTTTCGGTGTCGCCCCAGAAGGCGGCAGAGCAGCCAATACGGACGGTTTGTGGCCTGGAGATGTCGGAATCTGGCATGTCTTCACCTTGTTAACGGAAGCCGCAAAGTGCTTTCAGGAACCCTTAAAGGGCCGCTTTTAGCGGAGATTGTCTATCATGCGGTTGACGATACCAAGCAAGCGCTTGGTTTGTAAACAGGCAAATTCGGGATAGAATGGGCGCTCTTCTGTTCCCTGGCTGGAAAACACTGTGAATCAAGACTCTATCCTGCGCTCACTGGTTGCCGACAACCTGGTTTCCGATCCCGCCGGAGCTCGTGGCCGGCTTCTCCACGAGGCCGCCAAGCTGTTTCGCGACAAGGGTTATGAGCGGACCACCGTCAGGGATCTGGCCGCCGCCGTTGGCATTCAGTCCGGTAGCCTGTTCCACCACTTCCGCACCAAGGAAGAAATTCTCAAGGCCGTCATGGTGGAGACCATTCGTCTCAACACGGCCCTGATGCAGGCTGCCGTGGATGCGGCCAGTACCCATCGTGACAAGTTGCAGGCGCTGATTCGGGCTGAACTGGAGTCCATCAACGGGCAGACCGGGGAGGCCATGGCAGTGCTGGTGTTCGAGTGGCGTAGCCTGTCCGAGGAATCCCAGGCTTACGTCCTTGAGCTTCGGGATATCTACGAGCAGTTGTGGTTGGATGTGCTGGAGACCTTGCGTCAGGACGGCGTGCTGGCGGCAGATCCCTTTGTGGTGCGCCGTATGCTCACGGGCGCCCTGAGTTGGACAGTGACATGGTATCGGCCTGACGGTGGCCTGACCCTGGACGATTTGACGGCGCAGGTGGTTGCAATGATGGGTTTAACGACGCCCTGAATTGGATAACCCGGCGTTAAATGCCGATGGTGGTACAAATGTCTCAATTGTAATTTTTTACATAACTTATTGTTTTAAAGAAATTAAAAGATAATTTTCTCTCGTCTATGTGGGCCATTGGCCTGATCGGCATAACCAAATCGGCAATCCAGCCATTTTTGTCTGACAAGATTCAACGCATTCTTGCCCTCGTCAAAGATGAACGGGACAGTGATTGCGATCGCCCCCGACCTATAAAAACAATGCAAACAGGACGAACTATGAACTCCTCACTGGTGAATTCCTTTGGGCATGCCCTCAACGTTCGCAGCCGTCACCTGCTTCTTCTTGTGGTGACGTTTTTGGCCGGTTGCTCGGCCAACCCCATCTACACTACAACGGGTGTGGTGCTCTCCAATTACTCCGAGGGGGAAGCAACCCCTTACGTCATGCAGATGTCCGATCCGCAAATGGCCTGTGCGTTGGGTGAGGGCGTTGACCCTCTGTTGTACTCGTTTTCCCGCGTGACCGAGGCGCCGGAGAGCACCGGTTCCCTGTTGATGCTGCTGGCCGCGAACTGCTCTGAATACAAGGCATGGGAAGCGGAACTGGAGTACCTGCGTGCTGATTTTGCCGGTGACGTACCTGCCGCAAAAGACGCGCGGGAGAAAGCAAAGCGGCTGAATGCCCGAACCGCCAAGCGTCGTTATGTCGCCTATCAGCGCGCCATGGCGGCCTATGACTTTGACCCGGCCGCAAAGGAATTCGAGTGTCCGTTCCTGTTCGATGACCAGGAGGAGCTGACCTTCCTGCTGGGCCTGCTGACCGGCATGCAGGCCATCGTGAACGACGCCAACTCCGGTGCCATGGCAGGGGTTCCCCGCAATATTGCGCCACGGGCGGAGCGTGCCGCCGAATGCCTGGATAACGAAAAATGGGGCGGTCTGCCGAATGCCATCCGCGCCATGGTCTGGCTGCTGTTGCCGGACACTCGCCCCAGCTTGTCGCCGGATCCCTGGGTAGTACTTGAAGACAGCTCCCGCCTGGGCGTTGAGACTGGTATTCGTGCGTCCATGGCCCTTGAGGCGGTGGCCGCCGAGACCTTTGGTCGCCCTGAGGTGCTGAAGGATGTCATCGCCCGATTCGCAGAAGCGGACAGCACCATCGAGGTCTGGAGTGAATTCCGACTGGTGGATGAAGTGGCTCGTGGCGTTATCCAGTTTTCCTCAGACAAGCACTGGACAGCCAATTATGGCTACCGCACGCCTCGCACCTACTTTGGCAGGCTGAGCCCGGAACGTATGGAAGAGCCTGAAACCATGGATCTGGACGGCCTGCTCTAAGCAGGCCCCGACTCACTGTAATTACCTACAAACACAAGAAAGACCCGGAGGTCATTCATGATCCGTAAATCCCTTGCTGCCCTTTCTTTTGCTGCAGTTGCTCCGATGGCCGCTGCACAGTCTGTAACGATGTGCGTGTTCGATGTGATCGGCGCAAACGGTGATATGTACAACATGGTCAAAGACTATGCGCTGGAAATGAAAGCCCATGGGGTTGATTTTGAACTGCGCCCCTACACTGACGAAGGGGTTGCCGTGGGTGATTTCAATTCCGGACAATGCGACGCCGTCGCCGCTACGGATCTTCGGACCCGCCCGTTCAACCGATTTACCGGCAGCATTAGCGCCGTTGGCGCGATCCCGACCTATGACGATCTGAAAACAACCCTCGCCACGCTTGCGCAGGCCAAGGCAGCGCCCTTGATGAAACAGGGCGACTATGAGGTGCTGGGCATCGTTCCGGCGGGTGCAGGCTACCTGTTCGTCAATGACCGTAGCATTGATACCGCTGGTGAACTGGCCGGCAAGCGCATGGCCACACTGGATTACCAGAAGGACGCCATCCACATGGTCAACCATGTGAAAGCGACGGTTGTACCCTCCGACATCACCAACTTTGCCGGCAAGTTCAACAATGGCTCGGTGGATACGGCTTACGCACCGGCGTTTGCTACGAAGCTCTGGAACTCTACAAGGGCATTGGTGAAGACGGTGGCATCGTTGATTATCCGCTGGCGCAACTGACCATCCAGGTCATTGCCCGAGACGATGTGCTCGACGACGACACGGCTCAGAAGTCCCGTGAAGTTGCCTGGGGGATGTACGGCCAGGCCATGGACCTGATTCAGCGGCAGGAGTCCGCCATTCCGGAGGAAAAGTGGATCCGCATCCCCGACGCTGACATCGAAGGCTATCAGGAGATGTTTCGGGAAAACCGCCTGCAGCTTCGGGATGGAACCGATGGTGCCAATAAGGTCTATCACCCGAAGATGATGAGCCTGCTCAGCAAAATTCGTTGCTCCAGCAATCCCGGGGCCTCCGAGTGCACAGCGCCTGACCGCGAATAATAAAGGCTGACCCTCCATGAACTGGCGAGCATTATCAGCGGCAGGCCCGAAAACGCTGTACCCCGTGCATCGACTGCACGGGGTTATCCTCCTGCTGCTCCTTATCTTTACGCTTCTTCTGGGTATGGGCAACTCACTCCACTCGCGCATGCTGTGGGTGGGGGAGCAGACCTGGCCGAACTACTACCTGCTGGACCCGGACGCCACGGAACCGACCTGCACGTTGTCCATGGATGTGGATGCAGAGGTCAGGAAACGTGTCGAGGCCTACGAGCCAGATCCGGACGATCTTTTCAGCTCGCCGCCGGACCCGGATGCGATCCGCAAGTCCCTGGAAAAAAATCTGGCACTCTGCCAGCAGAAGCATCGCCTCTATGAAGAAAACCAGGAGCATGCCACCGAGGCGTTGGCAGTTTACAAGGCGGTTGAACAGGGCTTTGCGGATTTTCTGCTGGATAATATCGAGCTCACCAAGTTCCTGTTTATCGCCATGTTTGCCATGGCTGCGGCGATTTCGGCCTTCGACGCCGATCACATAGCCCTGCGATTGCCGCGCAACCGGTCAGAGTGGCGTCTGAGCCAGGGCATGCAGTTTGTGGTCAACGGCCTGATGGTGTACTCCCTGTTCTCTTACGTGGGCAAGTTATCCTCTTCGCCGGGCTCGGGAGGCACCGCTTTGCTGCAATACGCCTGGGCGGCAGTCTTCGGGCTGTTCATGGTGATCAACCTGATGCGGTTTGTGTCGGTGCCGTCTCGAATGAGGCCAGGATCACTGGCGGCGTCCTCCGGCCTGGTACTGCCGCTGTATTGCGCAATGGGCCTGATCGCGATGAGTTATTTCTTCTTCGTGGACGGCTACTCGTCCGGCCTGGCGATCTATTTCGGTATGATGACCAACCTGTCCTCGATGTTTATCAACATCGGGCTCTATGTGCTTGTGGGCATGGCGCTGAAGCAGACTCGCATTCCGGACCTGCTGTTGAACGTCATCAAACCTTACCATCTGCCCGCGCCCATGTTGGCCTCGGTGATGATATTCGCGACCGCTTTTCCCACTGCGTTTACTGGCGCCTCGGGGATTTTCATCCTGGCCGTGGGTGGTGTCGTCTACGATGAAATGCGCAAGAGTGGAGCAGGGCGACAGCTATCGCTGGCTACCACGGCCATGTCCGGCAGCTTGGGGGTGGTTCTTAATCCCTGTTTGCTGATCGTGGTTGTGGCGGCGCTGAACAAGGAAGTGACCACCTCCGAAATGTACGGCTGGGGTTTCTGGGTGTTTATTATGTCGGCCACCCTGTTCTCTGTGGTTGTCTGTAAAACCCAGGGCAACTGGAAGCCTCGCCCGGCTCCGGGGGCATTCCGTAAATCGCTGGCGCAGCTTCGCCCCCTGGTGCCTTATGCCATCGTTACCGCGGTGGTTATCCTGGCCATCTGGGTCATTCTCGGTTTGGGATTCAATGAGTACAGCGCGCCGATGATCCTGCCGCTGGTGATGCTGGCGCTGGTCTATCTCGATTCGGGCAAGGATCCCAACGAACAGGGCCAATCCCGGGTGCGTGCTTTTTGTATGCGTACAACGGCGGCCGCCAGTGACTCTGCCGTACACATCGGCGCACTGCTGGCGCTGATTGGTTTCTCTATCTGTCTCGGGGGCATCCTGGAACGTTCCGATGTGGTGCACGCATTGTTCCCGGAAAACCTGACCAGCCCCTGGATCGCCATGTTGGTGATTGTGGTTATGCTCACCATTATCGGCATGGTGATGGACCCGTTCGGCGCGGTCATCCTGGTGTCGGCCACCATCGCGCAGCCCGCCATCCAGTTGGGTATCGACCCGCTGCACTTCTGGATCGTGTGCCTGGTGGCGTTTGAACTGGGCTACCTGAGCCCGCCGGTGGCACTGAACCATCTGCTGACACGGCAGGTGGTAGGTGAAACCGAGGTGTTGGCCGCTGAGCGCACGGGTTCGTTCTGGCATCGCTATGAGAGACTGTTATTGCCACTGGTGGTGATGGGACCGACATTGCTGACGGCGGCGTTCGTGCCTCTGTTTTTCTACGCACTGTAGATATAGAGCCTCGGAGGCACCGACGCGAAACCGCCTGTGGGGTAACCTGCAGGCGGTTTTTTGCATCTGATTATGGGTTTGGAACGTAATCGGTTTCATAGGCGTTTAATGAGTACCATACTGAAAGCATATGGTGTCGTTCTCGCACTTCTAAGTTGTCGTCCTTGTGAGCCCATTATGATTCGGACTGTTCCTGTTACTGCTGGTTTGATCTCGTTTACATTGCTGTTCGCAGGCTGCGGCGGTGGTGGATCCGGTGGTAGCAGTGAGGCGCAACCCGATCTGAGTGGGGTGATTGACATCGAGAGCGGTACACGGGTGGACTCCGATACCGCAGATGATCGTCGTGTTGACCTTGCCACCGCCAATAACACGGCCGTGTCTGCCCAGACTCTGCCGCCGGGCGCAACGGTGGGTGGCTATCTGAGTTCTGGCTCCGATACCTACGCAAATTTTTTCCAGTACTTTGAAGATGCCGTTGATGTCTACGCCGTAGACCTGTCACCCGGAGACCGCGTCTCTTTTCAGGTGTTCAGTTCTCCGGAGGATCTCCTGCCCGCTGGCGCAGCGGCGCCGGAGCGTTCTCTTCGGATACTGAAACAGCAGGCGGGAACCGTTGTGGAAGTGGCGTCTCAGTCTGCTTCGGGTGATCTGCGACCGCTGGTCGAGGTGCTCGACGACACTTTCGAGCCCGGCTCTTACCTGGTGGAAGTCAGTACCACCAGCGGTATTCCATTTCGGTACGTGCTGTCGCTGGCAGGTGAGGGAACAGCCAGCGTGATGAACACCAGCTACTCGACGCCGCCATTCATGATTGATGAAGCCGTAGTCACCCTCGCGCCAGCCTCGGGGAACCTGCCAGTGATCGCAGCGATGGCGACGTCACAGCGCAGGGAACTGGGTCGAGGTGCCTGGCTGGTGCGCCGTGACCGGCCACGAAACCTGGCAACCATGTCGTCCGGGCAGCGAGAAAGTGCGCGTCAGGAAACCCTGGAATGGGTCAGGGAGTTGCAGCAACAGCCCGGTGTGACATCAGCGGAGCCGAACTACCTCTATTCCTCCAACAAGTGTCCCCGGACAATGATCCACTCTACAGTCGCCAATGGAGTCTGCCGCTGATTCAAACGCCGTTGGCTGGCAGGCCGCACCGAGTGCGGGTGCAGATATTGGTATCGCGGTCATGGATACCGGCGTATTCCGATCGCCACCGACGGCGACGGGCGACTGGCATCCGGACTTGAGCGCCAATGTGCAACTGATCCCAGGGCAGATCATGGATTACGTATCGGGTGATCTGGATATTGATCGGGAGGACAGTGGCCAACGTGACACAAACCCCGCCGACCCGGGTGACGGCAAGGCCCGGAGCAGTAATTTCCACGGAACCCATGTGGCAGGTATTGCCGCTGCCGTTGATAACACCCAGGGTGTCGTCGGGGTTTCGCCGGGGGCCACTATCTATCCGGTACGGGTGCTCGGGCGTGACGGTGTAGGGTCGTCCGCTGACCTGATTGACGCCCTGAACTGGGCAGCCGGCCGGAATGAAATAGATGTGATTAATCTCAGTCTCGGTGGGCTTGGCCCAAGCAACGCGCTCAAGCAGGCGATCGACGCCGCCTGGAATGGTGGCAACGGCAAACTGATTGTTGCCGCTGCTGGCAACCAGGGCACGGACGAGCCTACCTACCCCGCTGCCTATCCCAACGTTGTCGGAGTGGGGGCTGTAGACGGCGGAAGTGTGCGTGCCTCGTATTCCAACGTTGGCCAGTCCGTCGACGTGGTTGCTCCGGGTGGTGATGCAAGCAGGGATGCCAATCAGGATGGTACGGCCGATGTCATTGTCAGCGCCTGGGGGCGCGACGATACGGGCTCATTCGAGCCGGGATACGCTGGCCTGCAGGGCACCTCAATGGCGGCACCTCATGTGGCGGGCGTTTACGCCTGATGAAGGCGGAAGTGCCGACCCTTACCCCTGCCGGATTTCAGAGTTTCCTGGTAAATGGTGACCTTACGGACGATGTGGGGCCCGCGTTTGAATACGGAGCGGGACAGATCAACGCATTGGCGGCGATGGATGCGGCCCTGGACGGCAACTTCCCAATCACTCTTGGTTCCTCGCCCACGGCCATACAGTTCAATGCTGCGGTGCTCAGCGAACAGCTGGTATTTTCGACCTACCCCGAAGGCGAGAGCGTCACCATCACAGACGTGGACCCTGGTGCGCCATGGCTTGATGTGAGTGAACCCAGCGATGCGCGACCGTTGTCACTGACAGTGACCGCAGACCCTACGCAACTGGGGGGTGACGGGCGCTACATGGCAACGCTGGTGATTACCTATCAAGCAGACGGCGCACCTGCTGCAACGCTTATGATTCCGGTATCTCTCAGCCTGGGTAGTTCATCGGATGAACGGAACGCAGGCCGACACTATGTATTGCTGGTCAGTGCGGACGACGAGCGCGATACTCTTGAGCAGGCCGTTGTCTCCGCCTCCCGGGGGCGGTACGAATTTGCGTTTGACGAGGTTGAGGCCGGTGAGTATTTCCTGGTTGCCGGCAGCGACATGGACAACAACGGGCTGATTTGTGAAAACGGCGAGGCCTGTGCCGAATATCCGGTCAATGGGTTACCTGAAAAAATCGTTATTGGCGAAGAACCGGTAGGCGGGGTAAGGTTGAGTACCAGTTTTCGTCGGCCCACCATTACCTCCCTGGGTCTGCCCAGAGTGGGCTTTGAGGGGTATCGCCTGAAATCAGGCCCGAAGTCAAAAACTGGCGGTGAGCCGATCCGCAACGTGGAGAGTACCCGTTGACCTGTCGTTTTACGCTGCTAACACTCTGTGTACTCGTGCTCAGCCTGATCGCAGGCTGTGCGATCAATCGCTCGGCGACCGCTGATGGTGCGCCTCTGGCGAGACAGGTCACTGAGTCCGATCACTGTGGGCTCACGGCGCCGGGGCTGGTCTATGTGTCCAGCGCCGGAGATCTGGACAAGCTTGCCCAACTGCCCTCCGGAAACCTGGCGCTGAGCATGCTTCGCGCCATTGATTTCAAGGAGGAACATCTGGTGTTGGTGGGGCTGGGGCAGAAAACCACTGGCGGCTACGGCCTGACACTGACGTCGTCCGAGATCGTAGACGATGTTCTGGAGTTGGCGCTCAAGGTCAGGCGGCCGGCGGCAGACGCATGGTAACCCAGGCGTTGACCACACCCTGTGCAGTGATCGCCATCAGCCCCGCAGAGTGGGAGCAGTTGCGGGTGTCCGGGGGAGGCCTCGGGCGTTTCTCGCGACAGCGTTAACGGCGCCGGGGTCGTGCTGGTCCACACCAGCACAAAACAACCGTTGATCTTTCCCTGCGAATCCCTAAGCTATGGGCCAGTTTTATAACAAACCCGTGGAGTCGCTTCCTTCCCATGAGCCAGAAACAGTACAACGCCGATGCCATTGAAGTTCTGAGTGGTCTGGACCCTGTCCGCAAACGCCCAGGCATGTACACCGATACCAGTCGGCCCAACCATCTGGCCCAGGAAGTCATTGATAACAGTGTCGACGAAGCCTGGCGGGGCACGCCCGCAGGATCGATGTCGTCCTGCACAGCGATGGTTCCCTGAGCGTGGAAGACGACGGCCGCGGGATGCCGGTCGACATGCACAAGGAACATGGCGTTCCGGGTGTGGAGCTGATTCTGACCCGCCTCCACGCCGGCGGTAAATTCTCCCAGGGTAACTACAACTTTTCCGGTGGCCTGCATGGGGTGGGTGTCTCGGTGGTCAACGCCCTGTCGACGCTCCTTGAGGTTTCGATCAAGCGTGACGGGCAACTGCACCGGATGACCTTCGCCAACGGCCACAAGGAGACGGAACTTACAGTTGTCGACTCTGTGGGCAAGCGGAACACCGGTACCCGATTGAAGTTCACCCCGGACCCAAGCTACTTCGACAGCCCGAAATTTTCCGTCAGCCGTTTGCGCCACAACCTGCGCGCCAAGGCCGTTCTCTGTCCCGGCCTGAACGTCACTTTCCTGCAGGAACACACCGGTGATAAAGATGAATGGTGCTACGAGGGCGGTTTGCGGGACTACCTGCGCACCGAGCTTGCCGACATCGAAGCCGTACCGCTGGAGCCGTTCACGGGCAGCTTTTCCGGCAACAAGGAAGCGGTGGACTGGGCGTTCCAGTGGTTGCCGGAAGGTGGCGAAGCGGTTATGGAGAGTTACGTTAACCTGATTCCGACCGCCCAGGGCGGCACCCATGTGAACGGCCTGCGTACCGGCCTGCTGGAGGCCATGAGGGAGTTCTGTGAGTTCCGCAACCTGTTGCCCCGGGGCGTCAAGTTGTCTCCTGAAGACATCTGGGAACGCTGCGCCTATGTGTTGTCCTTCAAGATGCAGGAACCCCAGTTTTCCGGCCAGACCAAGGAACGTTTGTCCTCCCGGGAAGCCGCCGCGTTTATTTCCGGTGTGGTGAAGGACGCGTTCAGTCTGTGGCTGAATCAGCACACGGACATTGCTGAAGCACTCGCTGAATTGTTCATCAGCAATGCCCAGCGTCGTCTCAGGGCCAGCAAGAAAGTGGCCCGCAAAAAGGTCACATCCGGTCCGGCTTTGCCCGGAAAACTGGCGGATTGTTCCGGCAGCGACACCAACCGCTCGGAACTCTTTCTGGTTGAGGGTGACTCCGCCGGCGGCTCCGCGAAACAGGCTCGTGACCGTGAATTTCAGGCGGTCATGCCCCTGCGAGGCAAGATACTCAACACCTGGGAAGTGGACTCCAGCGAAATTCTTGCGTCCCAGGAAGTCCATGACATTGCCGTTGCCATTGGGGTAGATCCTGGCTCCGACAAACTGGAAGGCCTGCGTTACAACAAGATCTGCATCCTGGCGGACGCTGACTCCGATGGCCTACACATCGCCACCCTGTTGTGCGCGTTGTTCGTCAAGCATTTCCGACCGGTGGTTGCTGCCGGCCACGTATTTGTTGCCATGCCCCCGCTGTATCGTGTTGATTTGGGAAAGGAAACTTTTTACGCCCTTGATGAGCACGAAAAGCAGGGCATTATCGACCGGCTGGCGGCTGAAAACCGTCGCGGCAAGATTTCCGTTACCCGTTTCAAGGGCCTGGGCGAGATGAATCCGCTCCAGTTGCGGGAGACGACAATGGCGCCGGATACCCGCCGGCTGGTGATGCTGACCATTGAAGACGGCGACGATACCGACAGCCGCATGGACATGCTGCTGGGTAAAAAGCGGGCGTCTGACCGCCGCACCTGGCTGGAGACTTACGGAAATATGGCGGATATCGAAGTCTGAATCGTCCTATATTTCTTCTGGTGCTTTAAACAGCATCCTTTATTCTTTCTAAGTATTCGGCAAACTCGTTATCCTGCCCCTTTTATCCAAAGGACCACCAGATGGATTGGCAGGGCTGGTTTGCATTAAGCCTTACGGGTGTGGCGTTATTATTGATGAGTGTCGGGCGGTTCGGCCCGCATCTCGTCATGCTGGGTGTACTCATCGTTCTCAGTGCCAGCGGCATTATCAGTGCCGATCAGGCCCTTGCCGGATTCAGTAACAGTGGATTGATCACGGTGGTTGCCATGTTCGTGGTGGCGGCGGGCATTCACCATTCCGGTGGAGTGGACCTGGTTGTCCATCACCTGCTCAGGTCGCCTCGTACGGTGCGCTCGGCCCAGGCCCGCATCGCATTCCCTGTCGCGTTGCTGAGCGGCTTCCTCAACAATACCCCGGTAGTGGCCACCATGATTCCCGCGGTCCATGCCTGGTCCCGCAAGATTGGCATAGCACCCTCGAAACTGATGATCCCCCTGAGTTACTCCGCCATTCTGGGTGGTACCCTCACCCTGATTGGCACCAGCACCAACCTGGTGGTCAATGGCCAGTACCAGCAATTGACCGGGGAGGGCGGTTTCTCGATCTTTTCCATCACCGCCGTTGGGTTGCCGGTTGCTGTGATCGGCTTGGCTGTCATGCTTCTGGTGTTACCGAGGGCGCTTCCGGATCGTAAGGACCAGCAGAAGTTCGGTTCCATGCGGGAGTTCACCCTGGAGGTGGCAGTTGCCTTTGATGGGCCGTTGGTGGGCAAGAGTGTCGGAGAGGCCGGGCTGCGTGAGTTGGAGAGGCTGTATCTCGTCGAGATCGAGCGGGATGGCAGCGTTGTTACGGCGGTACCTTCGGAAGACGCCTTCGAGGCGGTGACCGGTTGGTCTTTGCTGGCGATACCCAGGCTATTTCCGATCTGCTGCGAATCAACGGTATTGTCCCTTCGGTACACGATGATGAGCCAAGCCTGAGTAAAGACCGGGCAGAGCGCCGGCTGGTTGAAGCCGCGCTGTCCCCGCAGTCGGAAGTGCTGGGTCTGACCATCCGGGATGCCCGTTTTCGGGATCGCTATGGCGCGGTGGTATTGGCAGTCGCCCGGGGTGGTGAGCGGGTGTCGGGCAATCTCGGCAATATTCGTCTGAAAACCGGCGACGTTCTGTTGCTGGAGGCACGTCCCGCTTTTGTCAGTCGTCAGCGATACGCCAAGGACTTCCTGCTGATCAACGACCTGGAAACAGAAACGCCCCGCCATGACCGTGCCTATCTGTCCTGGGGCATCCTGCTGGTGCTTGTGGGCGCCGCGGCGTTTGGGGTGCTGAGCATGCTGAACGCCGCGCTGATGGGGGCGGCCCTGATGGTTCTTAGCGGTTGCTGTTCCGTCGGTCAGGCGCAGAAAGCGGTGGATGTACCAGTGATGCTTACAATTGCTGCGTCATTTGCCTTAGGGGCTGCGCTTCAGGAAACCGGGGCTGCAGGCTATGTTGCGACGGGCATTCTAGAGGTGAGCAGTGGTCACCCGCTGCTGACCATCCTGCTGGTGTACTTCGCGGTATCGGTGCTGACCGAGGTCATTACCAACAACGCAGCCGCAGTGTTGGTACTTCCCATTGTACTGTCAATGACAACGGCCCTGGGGATCGCTTCAGAGCCCTATGTTATCGCCGTGATGATGGCGGCATCCGCCAGTTTTGCCACACCACTGGCTACCAGACCAATATGATGGTGTTTGGGCCAGGGGGATACCGGTTTATGGACTTCGTAAAGGTAGGCCTGCCGATGAACCTGTTTATCGGGCTGGTTACCGTCGGCGTGATCTCGGTGGTCTACGGGATCAGCCTTTCCTGAGGGCGGTTTCGGTAGGGTTGGCGAGAATGTCGCAGCAAAGAACCCTCAGCTCGCCCTTGTGGTAGTAACCGAGGGACAGGGTAACGCACATGTATGCGCCGGTAATACAGAGGTAGGGCGCGGTTATATGAACATGGCCTGGCTGGGCAATGGCCTGGCGTAGATACTGTTGGCGATACCAGTCGGCACTGGTGGTGCTTTCCAGCGGCCGGAATCGAGGGTCCAGGCCCCGGGCTGTGGCGTCCGATACCATGGTGTCATCAATTTGTACGCCGTTGGCATCGACCAGGTAACACCGCGACACCGCAGGATGATTCAGCAGGCTACTGCATGCCTCGTTCATCGGCATGCCCTGCGAGAGTGTGTCTACGGCACTACGAAAGAAATCCTCGAAGTAGGAAATCAGTTGCTGTGTTGGGTCTCTCGTTATCCGGTTTTTGCTCTTATAGTCTCTCAGTAACCCGTCCAGGTCCGTCACTTTGTGGGGAATGTCCGCCAGGGCAGTACTTGGCCTGCTGAAATAGAATCCCTGGACAAAATCACGCCCGCGTCGATAGCAATCATTGCCTGGTCGTGAGTTTCCACGCCTTCAAGGAGCACTAGGCACCCAGACTGATGCAGCAAAGAGACGATGCCGTTGAGTATCTGTCTGGCCTTGTGGTCGTCTGTGGCCCGAGTCAGAAGCTTGCGGTCCAGCTTCACGATATCCGGTGACAGGTTCCAGATGCGCTCAAAGTTGGAATGCCCAGCACCAAAGTCATCGATAGCGGTCAGGCAGCCCAGCTGTTGGTAGTAGGCAACGGTTTCACGCAGTCGTTCTGCATCGTCCGTTGGCTGCTCTACAATCTCCATCACGATGCGATGGGGAGGCAGGCCCGTTTTCTTCAACAGTTCGCCGAAAAAGCTGTCGGCACGGTTGCCAGCTGAAACCACACGGGGAGATACGTTCAGGAACAGCCAGTTCAGCTGGTCCTGGAATCCGGAATAGTTGCTGATGTGCAGGTATCGGCAAAGGCGATCAAGCAGCAGGTTTTCGGCGTCAGAGCTCGGTAGCTCGAACAAATGAAGGGGTAATACCGCAGCATTATCGGTATCAAAGGCGCGAATCAGCGCTTCGTAGCCGACAACCCGTTTGTGGGAAATACTGAATATTGGCTGCAGCGCCGTTCGTAAAGTCAGGCCCTGGTAGTCGGCCGTCCATGATTCCCCCTCCCTGGTTAACATAGGCGACAGCACATCAACTTCCGGTGCGGTCATCTGCTCTGGGAGGGTTCGCGACATAGGCCTTTTCTGGTCCGGATAAACGAAAACATCGGGAAAGCCTGTGGCAGCCCGATCTGTTGATCCTGGTCGCATTTCGTTGACTTATAGGAAAGTAAATCAGTCAGCACGAACAGGATGGTCTAGATAGACAGAAGAGTGCCAAAAACAGCGGGTTATTACCACTATTTCATGTAAAAACAGGCAACGTCAGGCGGCAATGCGCAGGTGGGTGAGCAGGACCGGTGTCCGGCAGCTCCGGTGGGAGCTGCAGGGAATCAGTTGTTGCTGGGTACTGCGACGGATTCGTCGAATTCAAGTTCCATGTTTATTCCTCTCGTTCACTGAGTGACCCGAACCGGGTAAATGAAGTATGTAAAAAGTTTATCGTACCCATTGTTTTCCACAATCCGTAAAACCCGTATCAGACCAAAGGTATAAGGGATCGTACGTATGGGGTTGTTCATCAGAAAATCTGATCTTCGTCTCCAAAACATTTTGATTGGTTTTGTGCGGGGCTCTTCATAAACTGTTGGGATCTTGTCTGGTATCAGGGAGTGGGACGTTAAGCGTCATGCAGGTACGCAATTCGAGCAGTAATTTTGGTGTGGTATCCGTAGCCATTCATTGGCTGGTGGCTGTAGCGGTGTTTGGCCTATTCGGGCTGGGTTACTGGATGGTGGATCTATCCTATTACGACGACTGGTATCGCACCGGCCCGGATATCCATAGAAGTATCGGTATATTGCTGCTGTTGGTCATGCTGTTTCGCCTGGTGTGGCGACTGTTCAATCCGCTGCCGCGTGCACTCCCGAGCCATAGCCGACTGGAAGTGTTGGCCGCTCATGGCGCACACTCTCTGCTCTATGTGCTGATTTTTGTTGCTATGGCCAGTGGGTATCTCATTTCGACGGCGGATGGGTCCTCAATAAGTGTGTTCAACTGGTTTGATGTGCCTTCGGTGACCGGCCAGATTAAGGGGATGGAGGACACCGCCGGGCTTGTCCATTACTGGTCTACCTGGGCACTTGTCGTGCTTGCCGGGGTACACGGTCTGGCTGCGGTTAAGCATCATCTGATTGACCGGGACGACACCCTTCGACGCATGTTGGGCTCAGGTCGCCGCCGATCGTAATTCAGACTATCGATTCAATCGTGCCTACGGGCTGTTTCAACAAGGAGATGAACATGAAAAAATTGCTGCTTGCATCTGCGGTTGCACTTGCGGTGTCTGGCGGAGCCCAGGCATCCGAGCACAGTGGAACCTATGCTTTTGATACCAAGGGTTCCCACCAGTTCATTACGTTCAAGATTTCCCATCTGGGCTATAGCTGGTTGTATGGCCGGTTCAACGATTTCGATGGTGAATTTGTCTACGATGCACAGAACCCGGCGAACAGTTCCGTTGAAGTTGCCGTGGACACATCCAGCGTTGATTCCAACCACGCCGAGCGTGACAAGCACCTGCGCTCGGAAGACTTCCTGTACGTTGACGAATTCCCAGAGGCCACGTTCAAGAGTAAAAGAGTGGTTGTGGACGATGAGGGCGAGGCCGATATCGTCGGTGACCTGACCCTGCGTGGTGTGACGAAAGAGGTCACCCTGGACGTGGAAATGCTCGGGCATGGTGACGATCCATGGGGTGGTTACCGCATGGGGTTTGAAGCTGAAACCGAATTCAAGTTGACGGACTTCGGTATCCCCATGGATCTGGGCAAGGCGTCTGAAACGGTTGAGATGATCATTTCTGTCGAAGCATTCGCCAGTAAAAGCTTTCTAAATGCCGCCTTCAGATTTTAGTCCGGAGGCGGCAATACTCCTTCCTTCAAATTCACACCTTGAACCGGCCTGTCTGCTGCTCAAGTTCCCTGGCATAGCCATCCAGCGATTCGCTAATGCGGTCGATGCTGCCTGAACGCGTCATGCTCTCTGACGCCAGATCATTGATTTCAGTCACGCTTCGGTTGATTTCGTCAATTACCTGGGTTTGTTCCTCGGTGGCTGAAGCCACGCTGGTGTTCATGTCGCTGATATCCGCCATGGATTCGAGGATGCCCTGAAGCTCCGCCTCCGCCTCCGTGGCCAGTTTTTCAGTTTCCACCGCTTCCTTGCTGCCGGTCTCCATCACCGCAACGATATCGGCAACGCCGGTCTGCAGGGCAGTGATCATGGTCTGGATATCTTCCGTGGATTGTTGGGTGCGCTTGGCCAGGGTGCGAACCTCATCGGCCACAACCGCAAACCCCCGTCCCTGTTCGCCGGCCCGGGCGGCTTCGATGGCGGCGTTGAGGGCGAGAAGATTGGTCTGGTCTGCAATCTCGCGGATAACATCCAGTACCGAGGTGATGTTCTCCGAGTCCTGTGACAGCTTGCGTATAACCTCCACCGCCTTGGAAATCTGCGCCGCCAGTCGCTGTACCTGGACGGAGGAGTTGCGAATGATGGTGGCCCCGTTGCGGCCTTTTTCCTGGGCGTGTTTGGTAATGTCGCCGCACGTGATGCATTGCCCGCCACTTCTTCAATGGCGCTTTGCATCTCATTGATGGCCGTGGCGACCATGGAGATAGCATCTGTTTGCCGTGTTATCCCGTCGCTGTTGTCGCGCGCCGCACTGGACAGCTCGGATGCGCCCGAGCCAAGTTGCTTGCTGAGGTCCTGGATGGAGCCGATCATGGCCTGGAGGTTTTCCAGCACCTGATTAAAGCTCGTGGCCAGTTTGCCGAGGTCATCGTCCATTTCCACGGGAATGCGTTGTGTGAGGTCTCCTTCGCCCCGGGCAATGTTGTCAAGTTGCTTCCTTAGCACACCAACGGACGCAATAATCATCCGGAGGAACACGATAAACAGAAGAATGCCGGCTATGACAGCGCTGGCGGTGATGACCAGTATAAAGGCCGAGCTGGCAGCCCCCTCCTGAGATGCTTCGTTGGCTACAATCTGAGCCTGCTCATCGGCGTGAACCCCCACCTGGTCGTAGTAATCCCTGAGCTCGCTGAACAGCGGGTTGCTTTGTTCAGTCAGTAGCCTGTGCCCCGCGGTGGGGTCTCCTGACTGTGCAGTCCGCATGGACTCTCGAGCGGTCTCCAGCCAGAGGTCATAGGTTTTGCGAAAACTCTCGGTTTTCTCGGAAATACCAGTACCTTGCAGGCGTTCTATCGCTTTCTCCAGCCTCTCCAGTGCTTGGTCAGCGTTTTCCTCGAAGTCAGCCTGATGCTGGTCCGGAGATTCATTGTTCTCCGTTGCGCTGATAAAAGACATTTGCGCGACCAGGGCCTGATAAAGGTCCCGATCACCGTTGAGCGCTTCGCTTACGGCGGGAAGATAACGTTCGGAGAGCGTATCTGTGTCGGATACCAGATTCCGTGCCGTCAAGACGCTAAAAAGACCGATGACGATCAAAGCGATGGCGGAAATTGCGAAAGGTAAAGCGATCTTGGCTCTCAGGCCTAAGGAATTCTTAATATTCATCTTTCCTTCCTGCTTTTCTGAAGACGCGTTTAGTCAGGATAGCATCGGAAAGAAGGTTGTCAGTGTTAGCGGGTTGCTTATGAGGTGTGGTTGGCAGGAATACCCTTAAAGCGTATCAGGGGACTCCTGGGCCGATTGTCCGTTTCGGCAGAGATGGCGCTGGCGCCAGAACTGGGCGAAGAAAATAACCAGTCCGATGAGCAACCCCGCCCACAGGTAAGGGCCCGCCAGTTGGAAAGTGCCGGTTATGGCAAACTCCACCAAGAGCATCAGGGTAAGAGCAAGAACAGCGTTCACCATGGCCGTAATCAGCGCCTGCCCACAGGCTTTCAGGTTGGGTCTCATAGTTCTCCACTCGTGGATGTCGTGAAACGGATCATCGTTTACTGATGGCGAGCATACGGTGAGGGTTACACTCTCTCCATGCGGGAATTCCGCTATTGGAAAATCCACGGGGTGTTGGTGTATCCGTCCCCGCCTCCATATAATGTGCAGTCCCGGCTTAGGCCGGGATAACCAGCGGAATTCATATCAGGCAATAACAAAGGGGCATCCATGCCAGAGTTTCAGACCACGGATGAAGGCTTTGAGCGGGTTTCATTGCGGGACTACACCGAAAAGGCCTACCTCACTACTCCATGTACGTCATTCTGGACAGGGCGTTGCCCAACGTCGGAGACGGACTGAAGCCGGTGCAGCGGCGTATTATCTACGCCATGTCCGAGCTTGGTTTGAAATCCACCTCAAAGTATAAGAAGTCTGCCCGTACGGTGGGCGATGTCCTGGGTAAATTTCACCCCCATGGCGACAGTGCCTGCTACGAAGCCATGGTGTTGATGGCTCAGCCGTTTTCCTATCGCTACCCACTGGTGGATGGCCAGGGCAACTGGGGCGCGCCTGACGACCCCAAATCTTTCGCGGCCATGCGTTATACAGAATCCCGTCTTGCGAAATTCGCGGATGTCCTTCTCAGCGAGCTGGGGCAGGGCACAGTGGACTGGGTGCCAAACTTTGATGGCACCATGGACGAGCCTTCAGTATTGCCCGCGAGGCTGCCTCACGTACTTTTGAACGGCACCACCGGTATTGCCGTGGGTATGGCAACGGACATCCCGCCGCACAATGTCCGGGAGGTGGCAGCGGCCTGTGTAAGGCTGCTTGACCAGCCGGAGGCCACCACCGATGACCTGTGTGAGCATGTCCAGGGGCCAGACTTTCCCACCTACGCGGAGATCATTACGCCTCGCAAGGATATTCGCCAGATGTACGAGACCGGCCGGGGCTCGCTAAGAATGCGGGCGCGCTGGATTAATGAGAGCGGGGAAATCGTGGTGACCGACCTGCCTCATCAGGTCTCCGGGAACCGGGTGCTGGAGCAGATCGCCCAGCAGATGCAGACCAAAAAGCTGCCCATGGTCGCGGACCTGCGCGACGAATCCGACCATGAGAACCCGACCCGGCTGGTGATCGTTCCACGCTCCAATCGTGTGGATCAAGAAGCTGATGGCCCACCTGTTTGCCAGCACGGATCTGGAGAAAACCTATCGGGTGAATATCAACGTCATCGGCAATGACGGCCGCCCGGGCGTGAAGGGCCTGCGCGAAATGCTGACGGAGTGGCTCAGCTTCCGTCGCACCACCGTCACCCGGCGCCTGCAGCACAGGTTGGATAAGGTCCTGGCGCGTCTGCATATTCTTGAAGGCCTGTTGGTGGCCTATCTGAACATCGATGAAGTTATCGCGATTATCCGCTACGAAGATAAACCCAAAGCAGAGTTGATGTCCCGCTTCGGGCTGTCCGGAGAGCAGGCTGAAGCCATTCTTGAGTTGAAGTTGCGTCACCTGGCCAAGCTTGAGGAAATGAAAATCCGTGGCGAGCAGGACGAGCTGTCGGCTGAGCGGGATGAGCTGCAGGCGATTCTTGGCTCCGAGGACCGCCTGCGGGAGCTGATCAAGGACGAATTGCTGGCGGATGCGGAAACCTATGGGGATGATCGTCGTTCACCCATTGTCGAGCGCCGGGAAGCCAGGGCCTTCAGCGAAACCGAATTGGTTTCCAACGATCCGGTCACAGTCGTGTTGTCGGAGAAGGGCTGGGTCCGTGCTGCCAAGGGCCATGATATTGAGCCGGAAGGGCTCAGCTACAAGGCGGGTGACAGTTTTGCCATGGCTGCCAAGGGGCGTAATAACCAGCAGGCGGTATTCCTGGACTCCACGGGGCGGGCTTACTCCCTGGTCGCCCATACGTTTCCATCTGCGCGGGGGCAGGGCGAGCCTCTGAGTGGCCGTATCAATCCGCCGTCGGGAGCAACGTTCTCTGGGTTGCTGATGGGCGATCCAGCGCGGAAGGTGTTGTTGGTTACCGATGGCGGTTACGGATTCGTGACCTCCCTCAATGACATGATCAGCAAAAACCGCAACGGCAAGGCCGTGGTGTCGGTACCGAAAGGGGCGAAGATCATGTCGCCGGTGGTGGTGCCCGGCTCGGACAAGCCGCTTTATCTGGGCGCCATTTCCAATGAAGGACGGATGCTGGTGTTCCCGCTGAGCGAGCTGCCGGAGCTGGCCAAAGGCAAGGGTAACAAGATCATCAGCATTCCCTCGGCGCGGGTTCAGAACCGGGAAGAGTATGTGGTGGCTGTTGCCGTTTTCGCTGAGGACGACCAATTGGAGATTCGTGCCGGCAAGCGCAAGATGGGGCTTCAGTTCAGCGATCTGGAGCACTACCTGGGCGAGCGTGGCCGCCGTGGTCATAAACTGCCTCGCGGGCTTCAGAGAGTGGATGCGATAGATGTGATTCAGTCAGCCAGCAATGCGGCAGGCGTTTCCGATGCAGACAGCGTTGCCAATGCAGAGGAGCAGCCTGACAGTGAGTGAACTGGTTCTGATTAACGTTTCGGGGCGCGACAAGCCGGGCCTGACGTCGGAGATAACCGGCATCATGGGGCAGTACGATGTGCGTATTCTGGATATCGGCCAGGCGGTGATCCACGACCACCTGACCTGGGGTATCCTGATCGAGATCCCCGATGAGTCCAAATCCTCACCGGTGATTCGCGACCTTCTGTTCCGACTGCATGCGCTGGATCTGCAGGTGCGTTTTGCGCCGATTACGATCGAGGAGTATCAGCAATGGGCGGAGGGACGTAACCGCGCCTGTTACATCGTCACGCTGCTGTCGCGGGATATCAAGGCCGAGCAAATTGCGCGGGTGTCTGCGATTACCGCCCGCCATGGCCTGAACATCGATAACATCAGCCGGCTTTCTGCCCGCCCGTCGCTGAATTCCTCCGAGAACCGCATTGCCTGTGTGGAGTTTTCTGTCCGTGGCACACCATCTGATCTCGAACAGCTGCGCTCCGACTTCCTGCATATCGCCGGAGAGATGAACGTGGATATTGCCTTCCAGGAGGACTCCATCTTCCGCCGTAATCGACGGCTTGTCGTGTTCGATATGGATTCCACCCTGATCGACGCCGAAGTGATCGACGAACTGGCTTTGGAGGCCGGCGTTGGGGCGCAGGTGGCGGAGATTACCGAGCGAGCTATGCAGGGAGAGCTGGATTTCGGGCAGAGCTTTGCAGAGCGTCTGGCGCTTCTCCAGGGGTTGGATGAATCCGTGCTTGAGGGCATCGCCGCCCGCCTGAATCTAACCGAAGGTGCGGAACACCTGATACTGAGCCTGAAATCCCTGGGCTACCGTACGGCGATACTGTCTGGTGGCTTCACCTACTTTGCTCGCCATCTGCAGAAAAAACTCGGGATTGACTATGTGTACGCCAACGAGCTGGAAATTGAAAACGGCAAGGTGACGGGCAAGGTGTCGGGCCAGATTGTTGATGGCAAGCGCAAGGCGGAACTGCTTCAGGAAATTGCGGAACGCGAGCATATTTCACGGGAACAGGTCATTGCGGTGGGTGATGGTGCCAATGATCTGCCCATGCTAAGCCAGGCGGGGCTCGGGGTGGCTTTTCGGGCCAAGCCCCTGGTCAAGGAATCCGCCCGGCATTCGATTTCGACGCTGGGGCTGGATGCGATCCTCTACCTGATCGGGTTCAGGGAAAGCGACAGTCTGCAGGCCCGGGAAAGGTAGCAGAACGCGCGGCATGGGAGGGCTATGCCGCGCGATTCTTCAGTGGTCACCGAAGTCGTAGTTCATCTCCGGAACCGGGGCCTGCAGATAATAGCCCTGGATGTAGTTCACCCCAGCCTGCCACAGGGTTGCAAGCACGCTGGCGTTCTCGACCAGAGGCACGATGGTCAGCTTGCCTGCACTCTGCAGGCTCTTGACCATTTCCTTGACCTCTTCCTTGGCGTCGTCCTTCTTCTGAAGTTCTTCAGTAAAGGAACCGTCGATCTTCACGTAGTCCACGTCGATATGCTTCAGGGTATTGAACGGATTCAGAGCGCACCCGAACTGGCAGATCGAGACCTTGCAGTGCAGCTCGTGAACCGCCTTGGCAAACTCTTTGGCCTGTTTCATGTAGTTGTTGGCATCACCTTCGCGTATCTGGAAGATCAGTGAGTCGCCCGGCAGGCGAGCTGCCTTCAGGGCCACACTCAGCCAGGGGGTAAAGGTTTTGTCTTCCAGGGTCTCTGCCGTCACGTTCAGGAACAGGCGGGTATCGTGCCCGCGCGATCGATGGCTGGAAAGCTGCTTGATGGTCTGCAGAATCACCCAGCGGTCAATCTTGATAGCCATCTCCGAGGGGCCAACGGGCGGCAGGAAGTCGTACGGTGAGACTTCCTCGTTGTCCTTGTTCAACATCCTGACGAAGGCCTCGTAGTGTTCTTCACCCTCGCCGCGTAGATTGATAATGGGTTGGAAAAGCAGCTTGAAGCGATTGTCATCCAGGGCTTTCTGGATGGCATCGACCGAGTTGCTTTCATCCATGGCCTCGTAATCTGCCGGGTTGTACACCAGAACGCCGTTGCCCTGCTCATGGCCCGGCTTTTTCTTCAGCTCCGAGGAGGCGGTGTGGGCCCGGCCCATCAGGTCCGGTGCCTTGGGTGCATTCTCGGTAATCGCGGCAACGCCGATGCTGAGAGTCAGTTGTACCGTGCGGCCGTTGATGTCGAACAGATGGTCTTCGACCTTCTTGCGAATGGCTTCACATTGCTCCGCCATGACTTTCTCTTCGCACGGTTGGCACAGCAGGCAGAAGGCGTCGTCGCTGAGGCGGGCGAGGACCATATTCTCAGGCGCCTGCTCCTTCAGCAGGGTAGCCAGGTCGCCAAGCATCAGGTCGGCGCCGGCAATGCCCACCTGGCCTTTCAGGCTCATGAAGTTGTCCAGGGCGATATAGGCCAGTGCACCAGTCTTGTTGTCCTTGCCAGCCGTCGCAATCGTTTGGCCCAAGGCATCCATCAGGTATTGACGGTTAAACAGGCCGGTTAACAGGTCCTGGCTGCTGATCTGACGAATCTTCTCTTCCAGCTCCGCGTCGCTGTGCTCTGGCTGGATCACGATCTGGGTGCAGGTCTCACCATCATACGTCGCTGCGGATACCGACATGGTGACGCTGAGTTCCTGGTCGTCACTGCGGCGGGCGACGCAGTTCATGGTCATGCCATCCTCACCACTATCGGCGAAGGATTTCATGAACTCCTTGTATTTTTCCTGGCTTTCCGGTGTCAGGGTGTCGAGCACAGGGATGCAGATCAGGTCGTCGATGTCGTCGTAGCCCAGGAACTCCATGTACGATTGGTTGGCGTAGATGTGCATGCCATCGTTAATGTAAGCGATGGCGTCCTTGGAACTTTCCAGCAGAAGCTGGCAGCGTTGTTCAGATTCCCGTAGGTGGGATTCGAGAGTCCTGCGACGCCGCCGATCCTCCAGGCGCTCAGCTCCCGGTTAACCACCAGCACCAACTGATCCGTGTTCTCGAACGGAACCGTGTCCTGTCCACCGGCTTTCATAATGGAGACTGTGCGCTCGCGATTGAATTCGCCGGTCAGGAGAACGAACGGAATGTCCTTGTCCAAGCGCCGAATCATCGCCAGGGCGCCATCTGCGCCGAACTCCTGTTCAACATCGTCGCGCGCTAAAAGCAGGTCCCAGTTACCCGTTTTCAGGGTTTCTTCAAGGTCTTCCTCGGACGTGATGCGATGGGCTCGCGTGGCTTTGCCCGAGTTTCGGAGCAGGCTGACCAGGGTCTCGGCGTCGTTCTGGGACGGATCAAGGATGAGCAGGTGTACGGTTGCGTTCTTTTTCTGCATTTCGTCAGATGTCTCGTGATACACGTTGGCTGTGCCGACACCTGTCGTAGAACTCAGAGCACGGGGCCGGCTTTCACTAACGCTGAATGATGCAGGGGTTACCGGTTAATAACAACCCTTCGGGCGGGTTCATAAGCGTCCGTTCACAGTAACGGTGCGCTATAGCGAGGGCCATAGTGAGTCGAACTCGTCTTCACTGGTGCCTGCCTCCGGCGGATTGTTGCCGGCTGGCGTTACACTGGCGCTCTGAAGCTTGAGTTCAAACTGACTGACACTGCCGGTCGCTGAAATCTTGCGGGACAGTGTGCCCTGATCTTCCCGACCGTCATGAAGCAATGAAATCCGGCTGCCGGACTGGAACGGAAGTCGCGGTGTGATTAGGGTTGCTGCCTGGTTAACGACGCTGATTTCCGGTAGCAAGAGGCCGCGCAGGTACTCGCTGCTGTTGCCAACTTTCTGAATCAGTCTTACGCCGCATGGCGCCGCACTGGGGGCCAAAAGCTCAATGCCAACCTGTGTGCCCTGGTTGCGAACCTGTCTTATCCAGCGCACAACCGCTACGCTCCAAGGGTGGTTTGACTGCTCGCGGACGCCGAGAACCTCGCCCGCCTGAAGGGAGGAGGGGACGTTGGTCTCCCACGCGGCGCAGTATCCGCCGGGACTAGTATTCACCAGCAGTGCATGGTGGCGCTTGGGTTTTCTTCGATCACTTTCACTGTCTGGTGTGGCGCCAATACTGTTACGGAAGTTGATTGGCGTATCTGCCGATTGCAATGGCTCGTCGTTGGGCCCGGCGTCATGGGCGCCGGCCCAGGCATCCTGTTTCTGCCGGGACGAGCGCAGGAACATGTTGTCGTCGCCGTTCTGGTTGTCGTTGCCGCTGACAAATTCGTTGAACGTTTTTTCGCCGGCCACGTAATAATGGGTTGCGGTCAGGCCTACGCATATCTCGAGCGTGCCCTGACTGGCAATGCGATTGAAGTTGCGCTTGGCAAGGATGCCGAGCGCCTGGCTCAGGTGAGTCAGAAGTGTGTCGCCAATGCGGGAGGGCAGCTCAAGTTCGCTGGACCCACCATCCCGTTTGTTGCGGGCGTGCAAGGCGTCCGTGATCTGTTCTGATAATTCCCGAGTGTCGAAGTTGTAGCAATCGTTACCCGGCTTTTGTTCCAGCAGGCTGCGGTAGACCGGCGAGGTGTCCCGCTCCATGTTTACCACGAACAGGCTGTCGTTATCGGTTTCGGGCCCGCAGGAAACCAGGTGGGTCCAGTTCTCGAACAGCTCGTAAACCTGCGCCAACTCGCCTTGCCGGAGTTGATTGGGGCGGGCACAGCCTAGCAGCAGGATGCGTTTGTAGCAGTCTTCCACAGAGCTTCCGCGGCGATGGGTCAGAGTGTCGTCGTCGACGGATAGCCCGTGGATCTTGTTGCGATGGGCGAATCGGAAAAGTCGATGACATTCCAGCCAACTTTGCGTAGGGCTTGGGCAATACAGTTGATGGGCCCTTACGATGGTAGCGGCCAACTCTGAGATGGCGCGGTGAATCGCTGTCGAGATCGCCTTACGGTTTTTGTCCAGATTGCCGTTGTCCAGGAACTCAAGCACGCACAGTTTGTAGCCGCTGGCGGCGTGAAGCTGAAGGGCCTGGGACAGGTTGACAACCTTGCGTTGTTTTTCCGGCAGCGCAATGGCCAGGCCAAGGTAGTGCCGGGACAGTTCGGAGCAGACGAAGTGAATCTTCGGGCGAATCAATTCCAGCAGTTGCAGCCGCTGCTGAGGCGCGATAAACAGATGGTTGAGTTCAATGATGGCGTGATAGAGCTGCCGGGAAGCTTCACCAATATTCGCCATTGGTAACTGGTTTACCCAGTCCCTGAAGGCTTTGGGGGAAGTCTGGCAAAAAGAGAGACTTGCCGTCTTCTGTTCAGGAACGCGGAGATCGGGCTTCAGAATCATGCCTTCCATGCTTTCACGCCAATTGTCTGGACCACGGTAGGTACTCCGGGTTGCACCACGAACTACAGGCGTATCTCGGTAGCGCCTGCGTGTTTTAATCGGAAAACGCCGCGAATATCGGTTTTTATTGTTATCGCTGTCTGCACTGTAAAATAGCAAATGCACAACAAAAAGCGAGAAAAGCACGAGTTGACAATGTTTGACAAGTAAATTTGGGCCAACATTGCCAAATGGGTCACGCAAACAGGTCCAATGGTGTTTTTCCGGGCCGGCCCGGAATCTCCCTCACAAGTCTGGGTACCAGAAAACCTGGCAGCACTGTAATCAGTTGCCGTACCAGTTCCCGGGCCTTGTCGTCACTAACTTCGAAGTGGTGGGCGCCGGCTACTGGGTCGAAGGCGTGGAGGTAATAGGGCAGTACGCCACACTCGAACAATCGCTCGCTGAGTTCCGTCAGCACTCTGGTATTGTCGTTCACGCCTTTCAGTATCACGCTCTGGTTCAGCAATGTGACGCCTGCGGCTTTCAGTCGCCCGAGGGCCCGTTGCGTGTCGGCATCCAGTTCGGCGGGGTGATTGACGTGGATGACAACGACAGCCTGCAGGCGTGAGCCCGAGAGCCACTTGATCAGCGAATCAGACACCCTCTGGGGGATGACAACAGGCAGTCGGGTATGGACTCTCAGCCTGCGGATGTGTGGGATGGCTGCCAATGCCTCAGCCAGGCCGACAGCAGCCGGTCATTGGCCACCAGCGGGTCGCCCCCGCTGAAGATGACTTCGTTTATGCGAGTATCGTCGGAGAGCGCCTTGAGGGCCTGCGCCCGGTCCTCCGGCGACAGTCGGTGGTCCTCGTAGGGGAAGTGGCGGCGGAAGCAATATCTACAGTTAATGGCGCATTGCCCGGTCACCATCAACAGGGCGCGGCTATCGTACTTACGAATCAGCCCAGTGGCTGGCATGGAGCCGCTTTCCTGAAGTGGGTCGGAGACGAACCCGGGATAGGTCTCTGCTTCGGACGAAAAAGGCAGTACCTGACGTAGCAGGGGGTCGTCGGGATCGCCTCTTGCAATTCGACTCAGATAGGGTTCGGGCACCCGTATGGGGAACAATCGGTGGCCTTTGTCCGCGCCATGGAGCCACGTTGTCGGGTCGAGGTCGAGCCGGCGCAGGAGGGCATCCGGCGTAGTGACGGACTCCGAGAGCAGTCGCTGCCAGCTGTGATCAGCGTGATCGATGGGGCGGGCTTCTATACGGGTGGCGGTTCGCTGTATCATAGCCAGCTTCGAATTTCCAAAAGCATCGTTTCAGGTGATAATTTCATGGCTTCATATTCTACCAACGAATTCCGTGGCGGTCTTAAGGTTTTGCTGGACGGCGACCCCTGCATCATTCTCGAGAACGAATTCGTAAAGCCCGGTAAAGGGCAGGCATTCAACCGGGTAAAACTGCGTAACCTGATGACCAACCGCCAGTGGGAACGCACCTTCAAGTCCGGCGAGAGCCTGGAAGCTGCTGACGTGATCGATCTGGAAATGGAGTACGTGTATACCGATGGCGAGTTCTGGCACTTCATGAAAACCGACGGGTCCTTCGAGCAGTTTCCGGCGGATGCCAAGGCGGTTGGTGACGCGCTTAAATGGCTGAAAGAGCAGGATGTTTATACCGTAACACTCTATAACGGCGCGCCTCTGACCGTTTCTCCGCCCAACTTTGTCGAGTTGGAAGTGGTGGATACAGATCCTGGTATGAAAGGCGATACCGCCCAGGGTGGCTCCAAGCCGGCGACGCTTTCCACAGGTGCCGTTGTCAACGTGCCATTGTTTATTACCATTGGTGAAGTACTCAAGGTGGACACTCGTTCCGGTGAATACGTCAATCGGGTTAAAAGCAGCTGATTGGAGCCCTGGTGACTGACTCCCTTCAGTGGCGGCCATCGGCTTCACAGGTGGCCCTTAAAAGCCGCGCACAACAGCTGGCCTGGGTGCGCGGCTTTTTTGCACAACGTGATGTGATGGAAGTCGAGACGCCCGTACTTGGCCGGCACGGTGTTACTGATATCAATATTGACAGTATCTCCGCGAATTCTGCCTCGATCGGAGTCCGCCCAGCGGGCGGGTGGCTGCAGACGTCCCCTGAGTATCACATGAAACGGATGCTGGCGGCTGGGTCCGGCCCCATTTATCAGATCGCCCGTGTGTTTCGAGACGGTGAGTTCGGGCGGCGACACAACCCTGAGTTTTCCCTGCTTGAATGGTACCGGCCCGGTTTTACGGATGTCGATCTGATGGAAGAGGTCTCCGAGTTGGTTTGTGGCTGGCTGGGTTGTGAGTCGCCACGCACCATGGATTATCGCGATGCGTTTGTCCGGTTCGCGGGTATTGATCCGTTTTTGGCCGGTAATGACGAGTTGTCAGAGCGTTGCGAACAATGGATGGAGCCATCCCAGCTGGATGGCCTCTCTCGTGACGATTATCTGGATCTGCTGATGAGCTCTCATGTGGAGCCGGCACTGGCGGGCGTTGGGCCGGTATTCGTGACCGGTTATCCGGAGTCCCAGGCTGCACTGGCCCGTGTGTCTGAACGGTCCGGGGTGCGGCAGGCTCATCGTTTCGAGCTCTACGTGGGCGGTGTGGAGCTGTGCAATGGCTACTGGGAACTGACCGATCCCGACGAGCAGAGGCGTCGGTTTGAGGCGGACAACCAGGCTCGCCGCAGAGTGGGAAAGCCCGAGATGCCCATCGACCAGTCGTTCATGGCTGCCCTGGAGTCGGGGGTGCCCGATTGTTCCGGAGTGGCCTTGGGCCTGGACCGCCTGTTGATGCTGAAGTTGGGGCTTGATGAGTTGCCCGGCGTTATTGCGTTCCCGGCTGACCGGTGTTGATGTCGCCGAAAGCTTCACCCATACGCACCGTACCGCCTGCTACCTGATTGGCGTTCCATTTCACCGCGCCCTTGGGCATAACCATGATCACCGTTGAGCCCAGGCGGAACCGTCCCATTTCCTCGCCTTTTTCAAACTGGATGGGTGTTTTGAGGCTGTCATAGCGACTCTCGGAAACCTCACCCCCGCCGGGTGCCACGACGCCAGCCCAGGTCGTCTCGACACTGCCCACGATCATTGCGCCGACCAGCACCAGGGCCATTGGGCCTGCTGGGGTGTCGAATAGACAGGCAACCCGCTCATTTCGGGCGAACAGGTTGGGCACGTTCTCCGCGGTGGTCGGGTTGACGGAAAACAGCTTGCCGGGAACGTACACCATTTCCCGGAGCGTGCCGGCCAGCGGCATATGAATGCGGTGATAGTCCTTAGGGGAGAGGTAGATGGTGGCGAATTCGCCACCGGTAAAGCTTGCCGCCCGCTCCTCATCGCCACCGAGCAGTTCGTTGAGGCTGAAGGACTGGCCCTTGGCCTGGAATACCCGATCATTGCTGACTTGACCCAGTTGGCTGATGGCGCCGTCAACGGGACTGACCAGAGTGCTTTCTCGCTCGTCCACGGGCCTCAGGCCGGGTTTCAGGGCGCGGGTAAAAAAGGCGTTGAAGCTTGCATAGGCCGCCGGGTCCGGTTCCAGCGCTTCGCTCATATTGACGCCATAGCGGCCGATGAACCACTTCACCACACGATCCTTTAGCCCGGGCATGCTTTCATTGTCCGCAAGTCGGCCCGCAAGGCGTGAAACCGCGAGTTGCGGCGTTATGTACTGGCTCATTACAAACAGCTTGTCGAACATTGGAAAGTGATCCTTGGCGCTCAAAGGCGCGAAGTTTAACAAATCGCGGGGTGTGTATAGAAATTGTTTCATATCTTCGCGGTTCGGTCCGCTGCTTGCTATTATCTGTGCAGGCCGGCCAGGTGGCTCCGCTTCAGGCGCCTAGCCTGACAGAAATCATAGAAGGTGTGTTCTCAATCCATGCTACTCATAATCGGTGCAGTCATTGTCATTGCCAGCGTCCTCGGGGGTTATGTCCTCCATGGTGGTAATCTTCTGGTGTTATGGCAGCCCACGGAAATACTTATTATCGGCGGCGCTGCGGTCGGATCCTTTGTCATCGCCAATCCTCTGCATACAGTCAAGGAAGTTGGCCGGGGCGTTCTGGGTCAGCTCACCGGTTCGTCCTTCAATAAGTCCTTTTACATGGATTTGCTCAGCCTCATGTACGAGATTTTCGACAAATCCAGAAAGCAGGGTGTGATGGCTATCGAAGAAGACATCGACAATCCGGAGTCAAGCCAGATCTTCAGCCGCTACCCGGCCATCATGAAATCCAAGTACCTGCTCGCCTTTATTACCGATTATCTTCGCATCATCAGTTCGGGGAACATGGCGACCCATGAGCTGGAAGGCATGATGGAGAATGAGATCGAAAGCCGCCAGCATGAACTTGAAGAGCCCGCCCATGCGGTAAATAAGATAGCGGATGCACTTCCGGGCCTGGGGATTGTTGCCGCTGTGCTGGGTATCGTTGTTACCATGAACTTTTTAAGCGAAGGGCCTGAGAGGATTGGTCTGAGCGTGGCAACGGCCCTTGTGGGTACGTTCCTTGGTATCTGGATGGGGTATGGCTTCGTAGGGCCCACGTCAATTGCCATGGAGCATGCAGCCCGGTATGAACTCAAGGCCTATGAGTGTGTGAAGTCAGCGATTGTCGCGACGGTATCGGGCCAGGCGCCGCAGATGGCCATCGAGTTCGGCCGCAAGGCCCTGCCGTCGGATAAGCGTCCCGGGTTTCAGGAACTCAACGACCACGTGCGTTCAAAATAGTCTGAGCAAGAGCCGTCAGGAGCAGTTTCTTGGAAGAACAGCCAATCATCGTAAAGAGAAAAAAGAAAGTTGCGGCTGGGCACCACGGCGTTCATGGAAAGTGGCTTTCGCCGATTTCGCTACCGCATGATGGCGTTTTTTCTCGTGCTCTGGCTGACCGCAACGGCGTCTCCTGAGCAGATTCGTGCTGTGGAAGGTTACTTCAAGGACCCGGTCGGGTTTACTGAGGGTGGGTCTCCCAATCCGGTGGATCTTGAGGGCAGCGCTTCGGTAATTAACGAAAGCAGCGAGGACATCGAGCGCAGCGATATCCAGATCGAAGACCAGGTTGTGGAGGAGCTGGCGCAGACTCTGGAGCAGCGGCAGATGGAGGAGCTCTTTCAGGACCTTCAGGACCGTATAGAGCAGAGCGAAACCCTTCAGGAGTTCAAAGATCAGCTGCTGATCGATATCACCAGCGAGGGCCTGCGTATTCAGATCGTCGACCGCTCACAGCGCCCCATGTTTGACAGTGGTCGGGCCGAACTCAAGTATTATTCTCAAGATATCCTGTTTGAGCTTGCCAAGACACTCGGCACCGTCAACAACAAACTGAGCATTACCGGCCATACCGACTCCACGCCCTTCAGCGGTCGCCCGGGTTACACCAACTGGGAATTGTCGGCGGACCGGGCCAACACGGCTCGCAGAGCGCTCGTTGCAGGCGGTGTCAGGCAGGAGCAAATTGGCCGGGTTGTGGGGCTGAGCGATTCGGTGCTGTTTGATCAGGACGATCCTCAGGCGCCGGTTAATCGTCGTATTTCCATTATCGTGATGAACAAAAAGACAGCGGCTGGCATCCAGAGCAATGCCAGTCGATCAGGTGAGCCCTTGATTGACCTGACTGTCCCCTCTGAAGAGGAGCAGCAGGAGGCAATGAAACGGCTGGAAGAAGGCAGCTGGGCGGAAGAGAAGGAAGAACCCAAGCCCGGAGAGCTGAACTGGTAAGCCGGTTCAGTCGGCTTTCAGTCCCCGTGACTGCTGTTCCGCCATATCCTGAAGAATCCGGTTGAAGCTTTTCAGTCGCTCCGTGCTGATGCGACCATCCTCGGCAGCCTGCGCAATGGCACAGCCGGGGTCCCCCATATGGCTGCAATTGCGGAACTTGCAGTGACCGATCAGGTCACGTATCTCCCGGAAGCCGTACTCGATCTCTTGTGGTGTCATGTGCCACAGCCCGAACTCCCGGATACCCGGCGAATCGATGAGGTCGCCTCCGCAGTTGAGGTGAAAAAGTTTGGCGGTCGTGGTGGTGTGAACCCCTTTCCCGGTGCTCTCCGAGACCGCGCCTACCCGGATCGATGCTTCCGGCAATAACGTCTGGATAATGGACGATTTGCCAACTCCCGATTGACCCACGAATACGCTAGTCTGACCTTTTACCAGGTCTTCAACCCTAACCGCCTGCTCACCCTCCAGGGTTTTTGCGGAGGTGCGTTCTATCCGATATCCGAGCTTTTCGTAGCGAGCCAGCAGTTGTTCAATGGCTTTCTGATTCTGGTCGGTCACCAGATCGGTCTTGTTGAGCAGGATGATGACCGGAATGTCCGTGCTCTCGGCCGCCACCAGATAACGATCAATCAGGTTGTCGTGGGGTTCCGGTTCGGGGGCGATCACAAGGATGATGTAGTCAATATTGGCAGCGACGGGCTTGAGTGCGCCGAAGTTGTCGGGCCGTTGCAGTAGGGTGTGACGGTCGCAACGCGCGACAATGACGCCGGTGTTGTCGCTGCCTGGGCGCCAGATCACCTTGTCACCGGTTACCAGGCTGTCGATGTTCGCTCTCACGAAGCAACGCAGCACCTTGCCGGTGTCTTCCCCCTCCAGGGCTTCCACGTCGAGTTGCTGGCCGTAGTGAGCGATAACAAGGCCTTGTTGCTCCGGGCCGAGATCACCAGCGTCCAGCTTTTCGCTGATGGATTCTTCTTTCTTCGCCGCCCGTGCAGCCCGCTCCTGCTGAATTTTCTTGATGCGCCACTGCTGCTGCTTGTTGAGTCGACGTTTAGCCATATCGTGGGTCGGTTAATTCCTGCTGGGAAATGGTGATTGCTGTAACATCATACGTGAATGATTTCGTCAGAGCCTGTTTGTTCTGTCGGGATTGGCCGATATATTACCAATATTACGAGGGTGGCCGGTCACTGCTTCCCGGGAGCGTCTGAAACCAGGGATGGTTTCAGTCGAGCGCACATGGATGTGCTTGTAGCGTATCCCGGGAAGCAGTGACCGGCCACCCATGCATGCATTGGAAGGCTGGGAGTCACCGAATGCCAGAAGCCAACTACCTTGTCTGGATTGACCTGGAAATGACGGGGTTAGACCCGGAAAAAGAGCGCATCATCGAGATAGCAACCATCGTTACGGATTCTGAATTGAACACGATTGAAGAAGGGCCGGTGATTGCCGTTCACCAATCAGACAAACTGCTCAGTGAAATGGACGAGTGGTGCACGAGGACCCATGGCGAGAGCGGACTGACCCAGCGGGTAAAGGACAGTAAGTACGGCGAGATCGATGCCGAACAGAAAACCCTGGAATTCCTGCAGCGGTATCTCGAGCCGGGGCAGTCCCCATTATGTGGCAACAGCATCGGCCAGGATCGTCGTTTCCTGGTGAAGTACATGCCGGAACTGGAAGCCTTCTTTCACTACCGCAACCTGGATGTGAGTACCATCAAGGAGCTGGCCAGGCGCTGGCGGCCGGATGTGCTGGACGGGGTGAAGAAGAAAGGCAGCCACCTGGCGTTGGACGATATCCGCGACTCCATAGAGGAGCTGCGGCATTACCGGGAACACTTTTTCCAACTTTAGGCCGCGGCGCTTTCAAGCTATAAGCCGTGCCTGCGAAGGGCCCAGTGCACATGCTCCCGAACCATCTCTGACGGAAAGTCAGCCCGCTGTTTTAGGGCCTCGATCACTGGGATGGTTGAAGGCGCATTGCCAAGGCCCACCGCCAGGTTCCTCAGCCATCTCTCGTAACCGGTGCGGCGGATGGCGGAGCCTTCAGTGCGTTTGAGGAATTGTTCTTCCGTCCAGAGGAACAGCGTAGCCAGTTCGCTGTTGTCCAGGCCATGGCGGGGCTGGAAGTCTTTTTCCGCCGTTGGCTTGCTGAACTTGTTCCAGGGGCAGACCAGTTGGCAGTCGTCACAACCGAACACGCGGTTACCCATTTTGGGCCGCAGTTCTTCCGGAATGCTGCCCTTGAGTTCAATGGTGAGGTAGCTGATGCATTTGCGGGCATCGAGTTTGTGGGGGCCTTCAAAGGCATCTGTGGGGCAGATGTCCAGGCACGCGGCGCAACTGCCGCAATGTTCCTTTTCAAACGGTTCGTCCAGCGGTAATGGCGCGCTGGTAAAGATTTCTCCGAGGAAGAAAAACGACCCCGCTTTTGGATGAATCAGCATGTTGTTCTTGCCAATCCAGCCCAGGCCCGCGCGCTGGGCAAGGGCCCTTTCGAGCACAGGAGCGCTGTCTACGAAAGCTCTGTAATCGTATCCCGATACTGCCTCGTCAATGCGTTTTGCCAGGGTCGCCAGTCGTTTGCGCATCAGCTTGTGATAGTCACGCCCAGTGGCATAGCGGGTAATGTAGGCCTTCTCGGGGTTAGTGAGTATTCGCCCCGGGTTATCGGGCGCAGGCAGGTAGTCCAGCCGCACGGAAATGACTCTTTGCGTTCCTTCCACCAGTGAGGTGGGGGTATAGCGTTTGTCGCCATGATCTTCCATATACGACATTTCGCCGTGAAAACCCTTGCGGAGCCAGTCCTTCAGGCGAGCTCCGTGAGCACCGGTGTCCGGGAGGGTAATGCCGACATCACTAAAGCCGAGTTCCCGGGCCCAGGATTGGATGTGTTCCGGCAGATGTTCGAGGTTTTGATCGATCGATTCGGTCATGGAGTGCCAGTCGAGTGGCAACCGGTTTTCCCGGCGGCCCGAAGGGTAATGAAGTTTAATTTGATTAAGTTATGACCTTTTCCGCTGTTTTGCTATTCTTTACAGGTATCTGGCCGATTTTCTTAATCCGAATTCTTTAGCGGGAGCCGATTTTCATGCCCCTGTCTGGTGGTCATAGTTTACCAGAAGACCTCTACTCCGCCGATGCGGTGAGGGAGATTGATCGCTATGTAATTGATCAACAAGGGGTTGACGGATTTGACCTGATGCAGGCCGCAGCCGCCGGTGCGTTTCGCAGGCTGGTACGCAACTGGCCTGAGCCGGGCCGGGTTCTGGTGCTGTGTGGCGCCGGCAACAATGGCGGTGACGGCTATTTGGTGGCGGCCAATGCCGTACGCCATGGTTTGGATGTGGACTGTATTGCCGTTGCGCCGACGGGAAAATTATCTGGTGATGCCCGCAAGGCCTGGCAAAAATCCGTGGCCGATGGGGTAAAAGTGCGGGAACTTGCGGATCTTGGTAGCGGCGATGCGCAGCGATCAATTGCCAGCGTCGGTTTAATCGTGGACGCCATGTTGGGAACCGGCGTAACAGGCGCTCCCAGGGAGCCCTTTGCGGCGATGATCGACGCGTGCAATGAGGCGCCTGCGCCCGTAATGGCGATTGATTTGCCGTCCGGCCTGAACGCAACCACTGGAGCGGTGGTCGGACAGGCGATACGGGCTAATGCAACAGTGACCTTTATTGGGCTCAAGGCCGGACTGTTTACGGGGCAGGGGGCTGAGTGTGGGGGTGACATCCTGTTCGAGTCCCTGGATACCGATGACTGGGCCTCCGAGAGCGGTCAGCAGCCTTTTGCTCGCCGGGTTGACTGGCGGTCGATTCGTTCGGTCATCCCCAGGCGATCAAGAACCGCGCATAAGGGTCGTTTCGGGCACGTGCTCGTGGTGGCCGGGGACCGGGGTTTTGGCGGTGCCGGCCTGTTGGCAGCCGAAGCAGCGGCAAGAGCCGGTGCCGGACTGGTTACGCTGGCCACGCGCCCGGAATACGTCTCACCGGCCCTCGCGCGCTGTCCATCGGTCATGGTGCAGGGCTGATTCATGGTTCTGAACTGCCGCCGTTGATTGAAGCGGCGGATGTCATAGTCTGTGGTCCGGGCATCGGCCAGGGTGCCTGGGGGCAGCAGATGCTCCAGCAGGTGGTTGCGAGCGGTAAGCCGAGGGTGCTCGATGCAGATGCCCTCAACCTGATGGCCTCAAGGGTGGCGCAGCCGGCACACAATCATATCCTTACCCCGCATCCTGGAGAGGCGGCGCGGCTTCTGGCGTGTGATGTGGCGGAAATTGAAGAGGATCGTGTAGGCGCTGCCGGGCGAATCTCTCAGATGTTTGGCGGAGTTGTGCTGCTTAAGGGGGCCGGAACGGTGGTGGCAGGCGGAGGTGCAGTGCCGGACGTTGTCAGCGGCAGTAACCCCGGCATGGCGACTGGTGGCATGGGGGATGTTCTTTCGGGCGTGCTGGGTAGTTTGTACGCTCAACTGAAGGATGCCCGTGTTGCAACCTCGGCAGGCGCTGCATTGCATCTGGCGGCTGCGGACCTGGCGTCGGAAACCCGCGGTTATATGGGGCTGTTGCCGATGGACGTTATTGAGGCCCTGTCACAGGTATTGGTGGATTCTGAGCGCTGGCCGGATCGTCGTTCGGCTGGCGATGGTGGAGACGAATGATGGACGTTGCAGCGCAGGAGCTCTCGCTGTTCCTGAAGGATGAGGTGGCAACAGAAAACCTTGGAAGGGGGCTCGCTACCGTTGTGGTTCAGGCCGGACAGGGAGCCACTGTATTTCTCGAGGGCAACCTGGTACGGGAAAGACGACCCTGAGCCGTGGAGTTATGCGTGGCCTTGGCCATGACGGGGCTGTTAAAAGCCCGACCTACACCATTGTGGAGCCGTATGAGCACCTGAGCCCTCCCGCTTACCACTTCGACCTATACAGATTGGGTGATCCGGAGGAGCTGGAGTACATGGGGATACGTGATTACTTTCAGGGCCAGAGCCTTTGTTTGATTGAGTGGCCCGAGCGGGGTCAGGGAATCCTTCCGGATCCTGACCTTTGGATACGCTTGAGTGTCAGTGGAGATGGGCGTAAAGCGCTTGTCTTGGCGGCAACGGCTGTGGGTGTGGGGCTGCAGGCCAGGCTTGCGGCAATACCGTTGTCGAGTGTTCGAGGTTAATTATGTGTGATCAGTGCAGGTGGGCAGGAAAATGATGGCAAGAATGTTCTCCAGATGGTGCCTGGCCGGTAGTGTAATGCTGACTCTGTTGTTTCCTATGGCAGCAATGGCGGGCGTTAACGTGGAAGGCGTGAGGATCTGGCCCGCGCCGGACCATACCCGGCTGGTGCTGGATGTTGCCGACAAGATTGATCACAAGGTGTTTGCCCTTTCCGGGCCTTCGCGCCTGGTGATTGACCTTGAGAACACGACGCTCAAGGCCGATTTTGACAAGCTCGATCTCTCGGGCAGTCCCGTAAAGCGTATCCGCAGCGCCCCGCGCAACGGTAATGATCTTCGGGTAGTGCTCGATCTGAAGAGTGACATCAAGCCGCGCAGCTTTCAGCTCGAACCCAATCAGCAGTACGGTCACCGGTTGGTCGTTGACCTGATTGACGAAGGTGGTCTGAAGGCTCGAAAGCCTTCGGAGCCAACCGTCACCGAAAACGCCAACGGCAAGCGGGATATTATCGTGGTGGTTGATGCCGGCCACGGCGGCGAAGACCCGGGAGCAATCGGCCCCCGGGGCACCCGAGAAAAGGACGTGGTGTTGAGAATGTCGAAAACCCTGGCGGAATTGATCGACGCCAAGCCGGGTTATACCGCCAAGCTAACCCGTACCGGCGACTACTACATCGATTTGCGTAGCCGCACACTGCTGGCCCGGAAGCACAACGCCGACCTGTTTGTGTCGGTCCACGCCGATGCCTTTCGCACGCCTCAGCCCCGTGGTGCTTCGGTGTTTGCGTTGTCACAGCGGGGTGCCACCAGTGAAACCGCCCGCTGGCTGGCCAAGACCGAGAACCGCTCTGACCTGATCGGGGGTGCCGGTGGGGTGTCCCTTGATGGTCGAGATGACATGCTGGCGGGTGTGCTGCTGGACCTTTCCATGACCGCCAGTATCAATTCCAGCCTCGGTGTCGGGGACTCTATCCTCGGCAGGCTTGGCAGTGTCGCCAAGCTTCACAAGAAAGGCGTTGAGCAGGCTGCGTTTGCGGTGCTGAAATCACCGGATATTCCATCGGTTCTCGTTGAGGCGGGATTCATCTCGAATCCGAAGGAAGAGCAGAACCTTTCTAGTGCCTGGTATCGTGAAAAACTGTCCCAGGCGGTGTTTCGGGGTATCGATGACTACTTCCAGAAAACGCCCCCGCCAGGCACGTTGCTGGCGTGGCAGAAGCAGAACGGCCGTGGCGATGGCAGTGTCAGTCAGTACCGGATTCGCCGCGGGGATACGCTCTCAGGCGTCGCTCGGGAGAACCAGACAACCGTCAGCGAACTGATGCAGTATAACGGCCTCAATGATGACCGTGTTATGGTAGGGCAAACCATTCGTATTCCTGCATCCTGACACGAGGTCCCCTGGTAACATGCCCTCCATTCGATTACTGACGCCCCGCCTGGCCAACCAGATTGCTGCCGGTGAGGTGGTTGAGCGCCCGGCTTCGGTCGTGAAAGAACTGGTAGAAAATGCGCTCGATGCCGGTGCCCGCCGGGTCGATATCGAGGTGGAGCAGGGGGGTGTCAAGCTGATCCGGGTACGTGACGACGGCATGGGCATAGACGAGACGGACCTTCCCCTTGCGCTCAGCCGTCATGCCACCAGCAAGATTGAAAATCTCGAAGACCTTGAAGCAGTGGCGTCCCTTGGTTTCCGGGGGGAGGCCCTGGCCAGTATCAGTTCCGTTTCCAGGCTGGCACTGACATCACGCACAGAGCGCCAGGAGGCGGCCTCAAAGGTAGAAGTGGAAGGGCGCGACATGGACGCCAGCATTTCCCCGGCGGCCCATCCGGTGGGCACGACGGTGGAAGTCCGGGACCTGTTCTTTAACACGCCCGCCCGACGCAAGTTTCTCCGTACGGAGAAGACCGAGTTCAACCATGTTGAAGAATGCATTCGCCGCCAGGCCCTGAGCCGTTTCGACACCGGTTTTACGCTTCGGCATAACCAGCGTGTGGTCCAGAGCCTCAGGCCGGCTGAGAATCCGCTGGACCGGGAGCGGCGGATTGGCTCTCTATGCGGTCAGCAGTTTATCGACAACGCCGTGGTGATTGATGCTGAGGCTACGGGATTGAAACTTTGGGGTTGGGTTGCCCTGCCGACCTTTTCCCGCAGTCAGGCGGATTTGCAGTACTTTTTTGTCAACGGGCGGGTGATACGGGACCGGCTGGTAGCGCATGCCGTGCGCCAGGCTTATCGGGATGTGCTATACAACAACCGCCACCCGGCGTTCGTGTTGTATCTGGAGGTTGATCCCGCGAACGTGGACGTGAATGTTCACCCCACCAAGCACGAAGTGCGTTTCCGCGATGGGCGCCTGGTTCACGATTTTATTTTCCGGACGCTTCACAAGGCGCTGGCAGATGTGCGCCCGGATGATCATCTCAAGGGAGCGGTAGCCCAGTCCCACGGTCGGGAGGCCGGTACGGCAACCGGTGGTTTTGGCGTTCAGGCTGCCATGCCGGGTGTCAATCACCAGTCCGCCTCCGATCCGTTTGCAGGTTCCGGCGGCAGCCCGCAGCATGCCGGGTTCTCAGGGAGCCCGAGGCCCCCGCAGCCTGAATGGCAGGCCCGCGATCAGATGGCGTTCTACCAGTCCCTGAACGAGGGCGGTGGAACCGGGGCGCAGCCGCGATGGCCGACACCGGTGATCTGGCCGTTGCGGCGCCTACGCCACCGCAGGACAGCGGTGATGAGCCGCCGCTTGGCTACGCCATTGCCCAACTGCACGGAATTTATATCCTGGCCCAGAGCCGTCAGGGCATGATCGTGGTGGATATGCACGCGGCCCATGAGCGTATTACCTATGAGCGTATGAAGCGTGCGCTGGAGGCGCAGGACCTCAAGAGTCAGCCGCTGCTGGTGCCGGTTTCCCTGGCTGTCAGCCAGAAAGAGGCGGCATTGGCGGAGACTCATGGTGAAGAGCTTTTGCAGTTGGGATTGAGGGTGGAGCGCATTGGCCCCGAAACTCTCGCTGTGCGGCAGGTGCCTGCGCTGTTGCGGGGGGCGGACACCGAGCAATTGGTTCGGGATGTGCTGTCTGACCTGATTGAGAACGGCGAAAGCGACCGTGTGGAGGCGGTGATACATGAGTTGCTTGGTACCATGGCATGTCATGGTTCCGTGCGTGCCAATCGGCAACTGACCATTCCGGAAATGAATACCCTGTTGCGGGACATGGAGGCCACCGAGCGCAGTGGTCAGTGCAACCATGGTCGGCCCACCTGGACTGTGGTCACCCTCTCGGAGCTGGACAAATTATTCCTGCGCGGGCGTAACACCGGTATGACGGCATCAACCGCTAAAGGCACCAAGCCCCTGGCCATATGCCTGATGGGCCCGACTGCCTCGGGCAAGACCGACCTGGCCATCGAGCTCTGTCGCCACCTGCCCTGCGATATCATCAGTGTTGATTCGGCGATGATCTACCGGGGTATGGATATTGGAACCGCCAAGCCCTCGCACGAGGAGCTCTCCCAGGCGCCACACCGGTTAATTGATATCTGCGACCCGGCGGAAACATACTCGGCAGCGGACTTCCGTCGCGATGCCCTGCGTGAAATGAACGACATTGTGTCAGCGGGGCGGATTCCGTTGTTGGTGGGTGGCACCATGATGTACTTCAAAGCATTGCTGCATGGTATGTCCAACCTGCCGTCTGCTGATCCAGTCGTCCGGGAGGCCCTTGAGCAGGAGGCGAAGGAGCGAGGCTGGGGTGCCCTTCACCAGGAGCTGGAGCGACAGGACTGTGGCGGCGGGTCTCATTCATCAGAATAACCGGCAGCGACTTATTCGGGCACTTGAGGTGATTCGTCTGACGGGACGGCCGATTTCCTCAATATGGCAGGACAAGGCGAGCAGAGGCCAGGCAGAGAACCGTCAGAACAGCGATGGCATTGAGGATTACACCTATTTCACCCAATGGCAGGCAGACGAATCGCCGTCTCTTCCGTATACTGTAGTGCAGCTTGCGATGGCTCCCGCCGAGAGACGGGTGCTCCATGAAAGAATAGCCCTGCGTTTCAACGCCATGCTGAATGCGGGTTTTCTTGATGAGGTCAGGGCGCTGAAGGCCAGGGGTGATCTGAATGCTGGCCTGCCCTCCATGCGTTGTGTCGGATATCGTCAGGGCTGGGCACATCTGGCCGGTGATTATGATTACGACACCATGGTGGACAAGGGCGTTGCTGCTACCCGTCAGCTTGCCAAGCGACAGCTGACCTGGTTGCGAAAGTGGTCCGATGTGGACTGGTTGGATAGTGGCGACAAACTTATGTCCGACACTGCCTTGAAAATTATTGAGTTTCGCACCACATTTAACAATTGAAGTTGACGATCTGCCTTTACTTATAAACAGGAGAAAACACATGTCAAAAGGGCACTCTCTACAAGACCCTTACCTTAATGCATTACGCAAGGAACGCATTCCGGTTTCCATCTTTCTGGTCAATGGTATCAAGCTTCAGGGCCAGATCGAGTCTTTTGACCAGTTCGTGATTTTGCTGAAAAACACTGTCAGCCAGATGGTCTATAAGCATGCCATTTCCACTGTGGTGCCCGCGCGGAACGTTCGTATTCCGCCACAGGCTCCGGGCGGAGAAGAATCTGAAGACTGATTTATCCGGGCACACCGGTGTTGTCACCCGCGCTCCCGAAGGGCCCGAAAAGGCTCCCAGGGCCGCGGGTGTTTGTTTTGGTGACAGGTGCAGCCTGACTGATTTGGAGTTGTTACTACTTGTTTGAGCGTCCCGACGTTGGTGAACGGGCGATTCTCGTTCATATCGAGTTTTCCTCACACGAAGAAGCTGAGGATCTGGGCGAGTTCCGTGAACTGGTCTGGTCTGCCGGTGTCGAACCCGTAGGTGTTGTCACCGGCTCGCGCAAGCAGCCCAGCCCGAGACTGTTTGTCGGCGAGGGGAAGCTGGAAGAGATTCGTGATGCCGTGACCGCCAACGAAGCGGATGTGGTGCTTTTCAATCACGCACTCAGCCCCAGCCAGGAACGAAACATTGAGCGTGAGCTGAGCTGTCGTGTGCTCGATCGCACGGGCGTCATCCTGGATATTTTCGCTCAGCGTGCTCGCACCCATGAAGGTAAGCTTCAGGTGGAACTGGCTCAACTTGAGCATATGTCGACCCGCCTTATTCGAGGGTGGACGCACCTTGAGCGCCAGAAGGGTGGTATCGGGTTGCGTGGCCCGGGTGAAACCCAGTTGGAGACGGATCGGCGGTTGCTGCGGGAGCGTATCAAGTCCATTCATCGCCGCCTTGAAAAGGTCCGTAAACAGCGTAACCAGGGTCGCCGGGCCCGGATGCGTGCGGATATTCCAACCGTCTCACTGGTGGGCTACACCAACGCGGGCAAGTCCACGCTGTTTAACCGCATAACAACGTCAACCGTTTACGCGGCGGATCAGCTGTTTGCGACCCTGGACCCGACGCTGAGGCGCCTGGAACTTCCTGACATTGGCCCGGTCGTAATGGCCGACACTGTCGGCTTTATCCGTCATCTTCCCCACAAGCTGGTTGAAGCCTTCCGTGCCACCCTGGAAGAAACCACCGAAGCCTCAATTCTGCTCCACATAATCGACTGCCACGATCACCGGCGTGACGAGAACATGGAGCAGGTGGAAGAAGTGCTGGCAGAAATAGGTGCTGACGAGATTCCGGTGCTGCAGGTTTTCAACAAGATCGACCTGCTGGATAACTTCCAGCCGCGGGTTGAGCGCAACGAAGATGGCGTTCCCGTGCGTGTCTGGGTTTCTGCGGTCACCGGGGAAGGTCTTGAAGGCCTGTTTGATACCATCGTCGAACGATTGGCGGAGGACGTGATCCATCAATTCGTACTGCTGGGCCCGACGGACGGCAAGTTGCGGGCGCTTTTGCATGAAGCGGGCTCTGTCGTGACGGAAAGTCACCGCGATAGCGGGGATTCGGTACTGGAAGTACGCCTTCAGCATCGTGACTGGTTACAGCTTTTGAGCCGCGCTGGCGTGCGCGAAAATGATGTAAGGCTTGAAGAACAACGTACATAGGCCGGCTGTGCTATTGCCGGGGCGCTTATAAATCCCTAGTATTTGCAGCCATTCGATTAGTTTGGAACGGAGAACACTATGGCCTGGAATGAACCGGGTGGAAACCGCAACGACAATGACCCCTGGGGTACTGGTGGTGGTCGTGGCGGAAATGACCAGGGCCCACCGGACCTGGACGAGGCGCTGAAAAAGGGTCTCGACAAGCTCAATCGCTTGCTGGGTGGCAAGGGCAACAAGTCCGGAGGCAGTGGCGGCAGTTCGTCCTCGGGTGGCGCCGGCGGTTTTGGTGCCATCCTGGCGTTGGCGGCCATCATTTTTGCCGGATACGTGGTCTTTCAATCGTTCTACACCGTGAACGAGCAGGAGCGTGCGGTTGTGCTTCGCTTTGGCGAGTTCAGTCGTACTGAAACGCCGGGTCTGCGCTTCAAGGTTCCGTTGATCGATAGCGTTTATCTGGTCCGGGTGACGAACGTCCGGAATGCGGAATCTACAGGCCAGATGCTGACACAGGACGAGAACCTCGTCTCTGTCGACCTTCAGGTCCAGTATCGTGTTGGTGATGCTCAGGCTTATGTGCTGAACGTCCGTGATTCCAACCAGGCATTGGCGTTTGCTACTGACAGCGCCTTGCGCCATGAAGTTGGTAGTTCAACACTTGATGACGTGTTGACGGAAGGTCGTGCCGAGTTGGCCGTTCGCGTGGAGCAGCGCCTGCAGAGCTTCCTGGAAGAATACGGCACTGGCTTGACCATTGTCCGTGTAAACGTCGAGAGCACTCAGCCACCCGATGCGGTGCAGGATGCCTTCCGTGAAGTGCAGCGCGCCCGTGAGGACGAGCAGCAGGTCAAGGAAGAAGCTGAAACCTACCGCAATAAAGTGGTCCCCGAGGCTCGTGGCCGGGCACAGCGCCTGACCGAGGAAGCGGCGGCCTACAAGGAAGAAGTGATTGAGCGTGCCCGTGGTGAAACCTCACGTTTCCTGGCGGTTCTTGGTGTGTATCAGACTGCGCCGGAAGTCACTCGCGAGCGTATGTACATCCAGGCACTTGAAGGGGTTCTGTCGAATACCAGCAAAGTGCTGGTGGACACCCAGAGCAGCGACAATATGATGTACCTGCCTCTGGATAGGCTGACCAACCGTTCCGGTGCCAGCACCGGCAGCCAGAGCGGTTCCGGAAGCTCCGGCAGTGACATCGACATCAAGACCCTGTCAGATCAGGTGATTCAGGAGCTGCGTGGCAGGCAGGATAGTGGCGTTCGGAGGAGCAGATAATGATGGGACCCAAAAGTATTGTGGGCCTTGCAGGCGCCCTGATTGTCGTACTGGTTACGCTCTCCAGTGTTTACATTATCCCGGAAACCCATCGTGGCGTGCTGCTGCGGTTCGGTGAGTTGATCGAAACGGATATTTCAGCCGGGCTTCACTTCAAGGTGCCGGTCATTGATCAGGTCCGGGAATTCGACATCCGATTGCTGACAACGGATCTTCCATCGCGTCAGTATTTGACCATCGAGAAGAAGCCGCTGGACGTCGATTCCTACATCGCCTGGAAAATCCGCAACGTGGATCAGTTCTACCGGGCCACTGGTGGTGACGAATACCGCGCCTCCGAGCTGCTGTTGTCTCGCGTGGATAACGGCCTGCGGGATGAGTTCGGTGTTCGGACCATGGTCGAGGTCGTTTCCGGCCAGCGTGACGAGCTGATGCACACCCTGCGTGACCGGGTGAACGAAACGTCGCTCAAGGAATTTGGCATTGAAGTGGTGGATATCCGCGTCAAAGCCATTGAATTCCCGGGGCAGGTGAGCCAGAACGTCTATCGTCGAATGGCGACCGAGCGCGAGAAGCTCGCGCAGGAATTCCGCTCCCGCGGTCGCGAGTTGGCGGAGGGTATTCGCGCGGATGCTGATCGCCAGCGCACCGTTATCCTGGCGGAAGCCTTTGCCAAGGCTGAGGAAATGCGTGGTGAAGGTGATGCTCAGGCCGCCCAGATCTATGCCGATGCCTATGGGTCTAACAGCGAGTTCTATAGCTTCTACCGCAGTCTGGAAGCCTATCAGAACACCTTTGCCAATGAAGACGACATCATGGTCATCGACACTGATAGCGACTTCCTGAAGTTCCTGAAGGACCCTCAGGGAAACCGCTAACCACGACGATGGTAGTGACAAAACCGGAATACCTCGGTATTCCGGTTTTTTTGTGTCTGCCAACAGTGTAAAATTCTGCCGGTTTTGGTTCGGGTTTTTATCTTTTCCCGAGCATCGCCCTAAATCCTGTGTACTCTCGCGGCAAGAAGCTTCCGCCCCGGGACAGAACGGACAACCGAATCTCATGACAGTATCTGATCGCTGGCTACTGCCTGATGGCGTGGAAGACATCCTTCCGCCATTGGCTGGACAGATTGAATCCCTGCGCCGGGATGTAATGGATACCTGCCAGCGTTGGGGTTACCAGCTGGTTATCCCGCCGTTGATCGAATACCTCGAATCACTTTTTACGGGCACCGGGCACGACCTGGAGCTTCAGACCTTCAAGCTGACTGATCAGCTGACCGGCCGGATGATGGGGCTGCGTGCGGACATGACGCCGCAGGCCGCACGCATTGATGCCCATACCCTCGGCCAGGAAGGTATTACGCGGCTGTGTTATGCCGGCCATGTGCTCCACACCCGACCGCGCCATATGCTGACAGGGCGCACGCCCATCCAGGCGGGTTGCGAGCTGTTTGGTAGCGCCTCCGAATCGGCGGATCTGGAAGTGATCAGCCTGATGCTTGAAACCCTGCGTGTATCGGGTTTGCCCAGAATCCATCTGGATCTTGCCCATGTCGCGATCTACGAGACATTGGTTGGAGAGGCCGGGTTTGATCGCGATACCGGCGCGGCCATCTTTGATGCCATGGCCCGTAAGTCTGTGCCGGAACTGGATGAATTGCTGGGCGGGTGCCCACCGGGTTCTGCTGGCGGCATGCTCAGAGAACTGGCCAGAGTCAGCGGTGGGAAGGATGCCCTGCGTGAGGCAAAGCGCATTCTTGAAGGGGCGCCGGAACCGCTTCGTCAGGCGCTGGATCAACTGGATCGAGTGGCGGATATGCTGTCCGCGAGCTATCCAGAGGTAAGCTTCGGGTTCGATTTTTGTGAGCTTCGAGGATACAACTACCATACCGGGCTGGTGTTTGCGGCCTATGTGCCGGGGCATGGTGACGCGGTTGCCAAGGGCGGTCGCTACGATGCCATTGGCAGTGATTTCGGCCGTGCACGTCCGGCGACGGGCTTTAGTCTTGATATCCGTGCGCTGGTCTCACTTGGTCAGCGAACCGGCCGCGCTGGCAAGGCCATATGGGCGCATCCACCGAAGATCCTGCGCTGGATGGCGTGATTTCCGGCCTGCGGATGACGGAGACGGTTATCCGCGCCCTGCCGGAAGACGAGGGCGTTGATCCTGGCACGCGCAATTGCGATCGTGCCCTGGTGAAGCGAGACGGCCAGTGGGTCGTGGAGCAGTTGGACTGATGACCTTCGGGGTCGGGCCACTCATTTACAGGTAAACCTGCGGGCACCCCATCAATTGGCGGGGCCGCACTGAGAGAGAGTCATGGGTAAAAACGTTGTAGTGCTGGGCACCCAGTGGGGTGATGAAGGAAAAGGCAAGATTGTTGACCTGCTGACCGATAAGGTTGCGGCGGTGGTGCGCTTTCAGGGCGGCCACAATGCCGGCCATACCCTGGTTATTGAAGGTAAGAAAACCGCCCTTCATCTGATTCCGTCTGGCATTCTTCGCCAGAATGTCCAGTGCCTGATTGGCAACGGCGTCGTGCTCTCTCCGGAAGCGTTGCTGAAGGAAGTCCGCGAACTCGAAGGCAATGGGGTTGCTGTGCGGGAGCGTTTGAAGATCAGTCTGGCGTGCCCGGTCATCCTCAAGACCCATGTTCGTATCGATCAGGCGCGCGAGCGAGCGCGAGGTGTCGACAAAATTGGCACCACCGGTCGCGGTATCGGGCCGGCCTACGAAGACAAGGTTTCACGCCGTGGGATTCGCGTTGGAGATCTGTGTGACCCGAAGAGCTTTGAAGAGAAGCTCCGGGAAATCATGTCGTACCATAACTTCGTGTTGACCGAGTACTTCAAGGAAGAGCCCGAAGACATTGATCAGGCGTTTTCCGAACTGATGACCATGGGCGAGGAAATTCTGCCATGTCTGCCGACGTCACGGATATCCTCCATGACCTTCGCAAGCGCGGCGAACACATCCTCTTTGAAGGTGCGCAGGGCTCGCTGCTGGACATTGATCTGGGTACCTACCGTACGTCACCTCCTCAAATACCACGGCTGGCGGCACGGCTACCGGGTCTGGTTTTGGGCCGTTGTTCCTGGATTACGTGCTGGGGATCACCAAGGCCTACACCACTCGTGTCGGTTCCGGTCCGTTCCCGACCGAGCTGTTTGACGATATGGGCCATCACCTGGCGGTCAAGGGCAACGAGATTGGCACCACCACCGGGCGTTCACGCCGTTGTGGCTGGTTTGATGCGGTTGCACTGCGCCACGCCATCCAGATCAACAGCGTATCGGGCATCTGCCTGACCAAGCTGGACGTGCTCGATGGCATGGATACGGTGAAGGTGTGCATTGGCTACAAAACGCCTAACGGGGAGATTACCCGCCCGCCGATCGGTTGCGATACCTACAAGGACATTGAGCCGGTGTATGCGGATCTTCCGGGTTGGCAGGAGAGCACGGTCGGGCTGACAGGCCTGGACCAGTTACCGGAGAACGCCAGGGCCTATATCCGTTTCCTGGAAGAGCAGATCGAAGCACCGATCGATATCATTTCCACCGGTCCTGACCGGGTAGAGACGGTCATTCTGCGCCACCCCTTCGGCGAGTAACCTTCCTGGGTTGTCGCGGACACCTTCAGGGCTTGTCCGCGATAACCGTCGCCCTTTTCGGACCCGGATAACCTTCCACGGTCTTCGTTGGGTCGTCCGGGTCGAGAAAGTCCTGCAGCGACTGGAACTGCATCCAGTCAGTGCTGCGTTGCTCCTCGATCGTGGTTTCTGTCACATCCACCACGCGGGCGTTGCGAAAACCGGTTCGGTCCAGCCAGCGCAACAGAGTGTCGCAGCTGGGCAGGAACCAGACGTTGCGCATCCGGCCGTAGCGGTCCTCCGGCATCAGGCTGTAACCTTCCGGCCCATCCGCTATCAGCGTTTCCAGCACCAGTTCGCCACCCGGGCGGAGTGTGTCTTTCAGTTCCAGCAAGTGATCAAGTGGTGAGCGACGGTGGTAGAGCACACCCATTGAGAAAGTGGTGTCGAATGCTTCCAGCTTTGGCGGCAGATCCTCTACGCGCACTGGGAGCAGATCAATGCGCTGCTCCTGGCCTGCATACTGTTTGACGCTGAGAAACTGGAACAGGAATAACAGTCCCGGGTCGATGCCAATCACCCGGCCGGCTCCTTCGCCCAGCATGCGCCAACAGTGATAGCCAGAGCCGCAACCGACATCCAGTATCTGCCGACCACTCAGGTCTGACAGGTAGGGAGCGACGCGGTCCCATTTCCAGTCAGAACGCCACTCGGTATCGATATAGGTGCCAAAGAATTCGAACGGGCCCTTACGCCAGGGCATCAGTCCTCTCAGCCCTTCTTCGAGCTTTGCACGTTCTTCTGTGCTGAGGGGCTGGTCGGAGTTCAGGGTAATGGCCGACTGGTTCAGGTTCGCCGTGGCATCACCAATGTGGGGCAGGGTGTCCAGAGCCCGGTTCCATCGGGCAATATCCCCATGAGGGTTGTCGTCAAAGCGCTTTTGTAGCTGTTGCTGCAGTTGCTTTCGCCAGCGCTCAAGGCCACGGCTATCAAGATCGTCAAGCAGCGGGGCAAAGCACCCCTGCCAGTTGAAGGTCGTCATGGCGGCTCCGTTCAGTGCGATTTAATGGCGAGCATGGAGACAAAGTTGAAACACTGGTACCACACCATAACCTGACTAAATCCTGCGTTTATCAGTCTCTCACGGTGTTCGGCCAGGGTTTCCGGTATCAGTACCTGTTCCAGGGCGGAACGCTTCTGACTGATCTCCAGGTCGGAATAGCCGTTGGCCCGTTTGAACTCGTGATGGAGTTGGGTCTGTGTCGATTGCTCGTAATCGGATTCAAAGCGAATTTTCTCGGAGAGGATCAGTACTCCGCCGGGCAGTGTGGCGTCGGCGATGCGAGCCATCAGTTCTGCGCGTCTGTCTGGCGCCACGAACTGCAGTGTGAAGTTCAGGGTGGTCACCGACGCGTTCTCAATCGGGGTGTCGAGGATGTCCTCGCACCGCAGTGAAACCGGCAATGGGTGGTCGTCCAGAGCAATATAATGCTCGCAACGCTCAATCATGGCAGCCGAGTTGTCCACGCCTGTAAGGGTGCAGTCGCGGTCCCCAATGCCATGGCGCATGGCCAGAGTGGAGGCGCCGAGAGAGCAGCCGAGATCGTAGCAGTGACTGCCCGGGCGGGCATACTGTTCGGTGATCACTTCAATCATCGGAATAATCGTGGTGTAACCCGGTACTGAGCGCCGGATCATGTCCGGAAATACCCGAGCCACCGATGTGTCAAACCGGAATTCTCCGGTTTCCCGTTCAGTGGCGAACAGACGGTCCAGCGCCTGGCCCGGTTTTTTGTTCCTGTCAGCCATTGTCTGCTGGCTCCTGGCCCTCATGGACAGGCCTGTCGTGTGCGGGTGTCGGGCCTCGGCTGCAGCGTACGCCCCGGTTCTTGTAATCAACGAGGATGCCCCGGAACTCCGGGTCCACATCGGCGGCGATGGCCAGATACCCCTGTTCGCAGGCAGCGTGGAGTTCCGATGACTTGGGCGACATGCGGAACTCTTCGCCAGGTTTGATGTGAACGGCCTCAAATTCCCCCACCGGCACATGATCCTTATTCTCGGCGTGATCAATCCGCCCGCTGGCCTCCAAAACCACGATGGTAACGATGATGGTGGCAATGGCAGTGACAATCAGGCTGCGGACGGTAAATCGGGCCTCACTTTGGCTCATCGGTTGGTCTCCGGTCTGTCGGTAATAGTGGCCTCAATATTGGCCGGGTACATGAATGGAAGGGGCCTGTAGCGCCGCCAGTTGTTCCCGAAGTGACAGGATCTGGTCGGACCAGAAACGCGGCTGGGCAAACCAGGGGAAGAAACGCGGGAAGGCCGGGTCGTCCCAGCGCTTGGCCAGCCAGGTGCAGTGGGAAATCTGCCGGAAGCAGCGCATGGGTTCAATCAGATGACGCTCACGACGATTGAAATCGCGGAACATCTCGTAGCCTTCCAGTAGTTCACCAAATTGCTGGCCACGTTCAACGTCATCACCGTTCAGTAACAGCCACAAATCCTGAATCGCAGGCCCGGTACGGCAATCGTCCAGGTCGACAAACAGCATCTGTTCCTCGCGGCAGAGGATGTTGCCGGCGTGGCAGTCACCATGAATTCTCAGGGAGTGCACCTCGCCAGCGTCATCGATCCGACGGGCGCAGTGGTCGACAAGATCGGGAATCAGCGAGTCCCACGCTGGCCGAAGGTCATCTGGAATCCAGCGGTTTTCCGTAAGGAACCGATTGTTATCCTCAATGCCCGAAAGAATCGACATAACCGGGCGATGGTTGAAGCTCAGTGTCACCGATATTGTGGAGCTGGCCCAGCCACTGGCCGAGGCGGTACAGGGTATCTGTCACGCTGGTGTCGGGCGCCTGCCCGCCCCGCTGCTGAAATACGGCAAACAGAAAGTCCCCGCAACGGCCCAGTGTATCGCCGGAGGCATAGCCATGGGCGCCACGACCGGAATATCGGCGTTGAGCAACTGGACGGTAAACTGATGTTCTTCCCGGATCTGGGCTTCGCTCCAGCGCCCCGGACGGTAAAACTTGGCGATTACCGGTGGCTGGTCTTCAATACCAATCTGGTAAACACGGTTCTCGTAGCTGTTGAGGGCAAACAGGCGTCCACTGACCACAAATCCGGCGTCTTCCAGGGCATCAAGAATGGTATCGGGGGTAAGGGCGTCGTAAGGATGGCTGGAGGTTTCGGTCATAAATAAGGTTTAGTATCTCGAATTCTGTTGGGACTTCATGCTGGCGAGGTGATACCAGTTTTCGTCCAGTTCCCATCGCACCCGATCAATGCCAGACGCGCTGAGGACGATGTTGCCTGCCTGGGCCTGGACCTGGGCCAGTTCACGCTCGGCCCGTTGCCAGTCACGATCATTGTCTCCCAGGTTACGCATGCTCGGAAAAATGGTGGTGAGTGCTTCGTGCGTCGAGGTTTCATGGGAGCGCAGTGAGCTCATGATGGCGGTCCCTCCTTCAACCCGGAGAACGCGATGCTGATAAGGATAGTTGGCCACCATTTCATCGGCCTTCAGTGCCTGGTTCAGGCTGATGACTTCAAAGCCTCGCCAGCCAAGCCAGCCAACAAATATGGCCGCCACCAGCATTACAATAATAAACTGCTTCCTGTCAGACATCGGTTCCCTGCTCCGTGCACTCAATTCACGGCCAAGTATAACGTTTCGGGGGCGACACCGTAATGCGATTCGGGCTTTTTAGCCAACGAGCGTGTTGGTGATGCTGACAAACGATCGAAACACAACGCGGGTGACGTTAAAGCAGATGACAGGGCGAGACATAGTACAGGCAGATACCGTGGTCGTCGGTGCCGGCATTGTCGGCCTCGCAGTGGCCAGGACGCTGGCCAAGCAGGGCAGGGAGGTGCTGGTGCTGGAATCCGGCGCTCACTTTGGCGAAGGGGTGTCGTCCCGCAATAGTGAGGTTATCCATGCTGGGATCTACTATCCCGAGGACTCCCTCAAGGCCCGGTTGTGTGTTCGTGGTCGTCGGATGTTGTATGAGTACTGTCAGACCCGTGGCATCGACCACCGCAAAACCGGCAAGTGGATTGTGGCCAATGGCGCGTCGCAGGTGGAGAGGCTCGACACTATCGCCAGTCAGGCCCTTCGCAACGGTGTTCCGCTCCAGCGGGTAACCCGCAGGGCCTGCGGGTGTCTCTGCCGGACGTGACCGCCCAGGAGGCGTTGTACTCACCGGAAACGGGCATTGTAGACAGTCATGGTGTGATGCTGTCGTTGCTGGGAGAGCTGGAGGACTACGGTGGCCATTTGGTCCGCCAGGCGCCTGTAGAACATGCGGCGACCTGTGACGGAGAGCATCGGTTGCAGGTTGGAGGGCCGGCGCCCTGTGAGCTCAGGGCGCAACGGGTGGTGAACGCAGCCGGCCTCGGAGCAGTACCATTGGCCACGAGCTGGCAGGGAGTGCCAGCGGATATCGCGCCCCGCCAGTGGCTGGCCCGAGGTGTCTACTTCAGCTATTCCGGTCGCCACCCCTTCCGTTCATTGGTATACCCGATCCCTGAACCAGGCGGCCTCGGCGTTCACCTGACGCTTGATCTAGCGGGCCAGGCTCGATTCGGGCCCGATGTTGAATGGATAGAGCGAGTGGACCTCTCGGTTGACCCCGGTCGGGCAAGGTCGTTTGCTGAAAGTATTCGCCGTTGGTGGCCAGCATTGGACGAGTCCCGCCTGCAGCCCGCCTATGCCGGCATTCGTCCCAAGCTTGCTGGCCCGGATGGTGGGTTTGCGGATTTCCGGATCGCCGGAGAACGTCGGCACGGTGTTGCCGGACTGGTGCACCTGTTCGGCATTGAGTCGCCGGGATTAACGGCTGCTTTGGCCATTGCGGATGAAGTGGCAGGGCAGCTTGCCGACTAATGCGTTTGCATACCTTTATCCGGGGGTTCTTGCCAGCGCCCAGATCTGAACCTCCCTGGCGCCGGCCTCAAGCAGCACTTCAGTCAGGCTTCGTGCAGTGGCGCCGGTGGTGACCACGTCATCAACGATGGCAATACTGGCCGGTGGTATACGGGTAACCTGGTAGATTCCCCGCAGGTTGGCCAGGCGCTCTTCGCGGTTCAGTCCTCGTTGTGGCCGGGTGCGCCGGTTCCTGACGACAAGGTCAGCGCTCCAGGGAATGCCCGATTGACGGCTGATGTGCTCTGCAATATCCGCCGCTTGATTGAATCCTCGTTTTCGTCGACGGGCCGGATGCATCGGGCTGGCCAGAAGCAGGTCCGGCGTGCGTTCAGGATGGGTCTCCAGCATCAATGTCAGATGAGTGCTCAGATCCTGGATCAGGGGGCGGGCATAGGCGCGTTGGCCATTGTATTTGTAGCGCTGGACCATACCGTCAACCGGGAATCGATAGCGCCAGGGCGCGACGATTCGGCTGAAGGGCGGTGGGTCTTTCAGGCACTGACCGCAGATGAGTTCATCGCCAGCGTAGGCGATAGGCAGTGCGCAGCAGCGGCAGTGCGAGTGGTTGGCGGGCAAGTCCTGCCGGCAGGGAGTGCAGAGCCGAAATGGGCATGCGGTTCCAGGCAGGCCACGCATTGCCCGCCGCGCAGCTGAAATAAGCCCTTGATGCTGATTTGAGCGCGCGGAATCCGTTTCGCGCTGTTAACCTTTGGTGTGATCAAGGTTGACAGCGATTTCAGTCCCTTTATCATCTGTTCAATCCGTAAACCAGAATCCCGGTAAAGTTAACAGGACTGAATCATGACTGCCACCGCACACGCCGATGCACCCTCTATAGCGCCTTCTACCGCGCCTTCTACCTCACCGCGCCACGATTGGACCATGCAGGAAGCCCGTGCGTTGTTCGAACTGCCATTCAATGACCTGGTGTTCCGGGCTCAGAGCGTCCATCGTGAGCATTTCGACCCGAATGAAGTGCAGATCAGCACGCTCCTGTCCATCAAGACCGGTGCCTGCCCGGAGGACTGTAAATACTGTCCCCAGAGCGGTCATTACAACACCGGCCTGGAAAAGGAAAAACTGCTGGAAATTGAAAAAGTGGTTGCTGAGGCCAAGGCCGCCAAGGCAAAGGGCGCGTCCCGTTTCTGTATGGGGGCGGCCTGGCGTAGCCCGTCGAAGAAAAACATGGAATATGTCGTGGATATGGTGCGCCAGGTGAAATCCCTGGGCCTGGAAACCTGCATGACTCTCGGCATGCTGAAGCAGGAACAGGCCGACGAGCTGGCCGAAGCCGGGCTGGATTACTACAACCACAATCTGGATACGTCCGAAAAGTACTACAGCCATATCATTACCACCCGCACCTATCAGGACCGGCTGGACACCCTCGAGAATGTCCGTAATGCAGGCATGAAAGTATGCTGCGGCGGCATCGTGGGCATGGGAGAAGACCCTGACGATCGTGCTGGCCTTCTGGTTCAGTTGGCGAATCTGCCCCACCATCCGGAGAGCGTGCCGGTGAACATGCTGGTGAAGGTGGCAGGAACGCCGATGGAAAATGTGGAAGATCTGGACCCGTTCGACTTTATCCGCACCATCGCTGTTGCTCGGATCATGATGCCTGCCTCGCACGTGCGATTGTCTGCGGGCCGTGAAAATATGAATGAGCAGATGCAGTCCCTGTGCTTCCTGGCTGGTGCGAACTCGATTTTCTATGGCGAGAAGCTGCTGACGACCGCCAACCCCGAGGCGGATGCGGACCGCGAGTTGTTCAAGCGTCTGGGCATTCGGCCTGAAGAGCGCGAGCAGTCCTGCACCGAACAGGAAGCGGAAGAAGCTATCGTTGAAGCGGTCGAATACGAACAGACCCGTCACATGTTCTACGATGCCACCCGTGAGTCTGCATAGGCAGGCAGCATGTCTGTGAGGGCTGGCCATGCGTGACTTTGCAGCAGAGCTGGAAGAGCGAAAACAGGCGGGGCTTTACCGCACCCGCCGCCAGATCAGCGGCCCCCAGCAGCCCGCGTTGGTTTCCGATGGCGTGCCGCTACTGTCGTTCTGCAGCAACGATTACCTGGGGCTGGCGAATCACCCCGGGATTATCAAGGCTGCCACTGAGGCCATGCCAAACACCGGTTTTGGCGGCGCCGCTTCGCATCTGATTTGCGGTCACCACGATGCCCACCACCAACTGGAACTGCGGCTAGCGGAATTTACCCGCCGCAGTGCTGCGCTGTTTTTTTCGACCGGCTACATGGCCAATATGGGCGTTATCTCTGCGCTGGCTGGCCGTGGCGATACCATCTTCTCTGATCGCCTGAACCATGCTCCATCATCGATGGTTGTGTTCTCAGCCGCGCCAGGGTGCGTCGTTATCGCCACGGTGATATGAGTGCCCTTGCTGACATGCTTGCCGCTACCGGTGGCCACAAGTTGGTGGTGACAGACGGCGTATTCAGCATGGATGGGGATATCGCGCCATTGAGGGAGTTGGCGGCACTGTGCCGGGCGCACGAGGCCCTTCTGGTGGTGGATGACGCCCATGGTTTGGGCGTCCTGGGGCCTCAGGGGCGGGGCAGCCTGATGGAGCAGGGATTGTCCGAGGAGGACGTGCCCATATTGATCGGCACCCTGGGCAAGGCTGTGGGCACCAGTGGCGCCTTTGTGGCTGGCCCCCAGCTGCTGATGGATTATCTGGTACAGAAGGCCCGCACCTACATCTACACCACCGCCATGCCTCCGGTCATCGCTCTGGCCACCTGTGCCAGCCTTGACCTGATCGAACGGGAAGATGGCCGTCGCAGTCACCTGCAGATGCTGATATCAGAGTTTCGCCAGGAGGCATCGGCACTGGGTTATGAGTTGATGCCATCGCGCACACCAATTCAGCCAATCATGGTGGGCGACAACTGGGCAGCCCTGGCATTGAGTCAGGCCCTGGAGGAGAGGGGGCTAATGGTTACGGCGATCAGGCCGCCGACTGTGCCGGAAGGTCAGGCTCGTTTGCGGGTCACCTTCAGCGCTGCGCACTCTTCGGAAGACCTGGCAACGTTGCTGTCCGCATTGGCGGACTGCCGTTCACTACTGAACAGGCCCTCTGCAGAGGTGGTATGAACGCTGTGGAATCACGAATCCCGCTGGTGGTTGTGGGTGGTTGGGGTGTCGATGCCGCCATGTTGCTTCCGTTGTTTGATCGTTGGCCAGGGGAGATTCATCTGATATCGCTGAACGACGCCTTGATGTCCCGATGCGACTCGATCACGGGGGTGGCGGATTATCTGCTGGAGCGTTATCCGTGCCCGTCAGTTTGGGCGGGTTGGTCCCAGGGGGCGCAGGTGGTAATGGCGGCTGCCTCACGCAGTTGTCCCCAGGTCCGCAAGGCAATCACTCTGGCGGGGTTTCCCCGCTTTGTGGCTGGGGAGCAGTGGTCCACAGGGATGGAAGTGGATACTTTTGAGACATTCCGGGAACAGGTGTCGCAAAACGCCGGCCTTGCCTGGCGGCGCTTTCAGCGACTTTTGATTCACGGCAGCCATGATGAGTCGCAAGCCCGGCAGGAACTGCGCCCCTGGCTTGCGCGAGGGCCTTCTGTCAGCGACGTGAACCTGGTTCGGGGCCTGGACTGGTTGGGCAGCGAAGATCAGCGGTCTCTGTGGGGTGCTTTACCAGTGCCGACGCTGCATCTTCAGGCGAGCAACGATGTGGTCGTTGAATGTTGGGAGCACTCGTTTCATCCGTCTCCAGCCGCCAAGGTCGTTAGGGTAACCGGTATGACCCATTGGCCTCGAGGGCAGGCGCTTTCGCGTTGCCATGACGAAATCCTTCAGTTTGTTTTCGGCAAGGAGGTTGAATGGACCCTGTAACAACCAATATCCACGACTGGGTGCCTCCGAAATCCACAATTGCCCGCGATTTCGGCTCAGCTTCCCATACCTACAATCCCGCTGCCCGGCTGCAGCGCTATATGGGCCAGGTCTTGCTGGACCAGTTGAAGGAAGGGCTGCATCAGGCCCAAAGCGCAGATGGACTCCAGATACTCGATCTGGGTAGCGGCACTGGGTGGTTTACAGGGCAGTTGGCGTCGATTCCGGGGAGCCAGGTGACCGGCGTTGATATTGCTGCGGGAATGCTTCGTTACGCCCGATCTGCCAACCCGAGCGGCATTCGGTGGATCGAGGCGGATGCCGAGGCGTTGCCGTTGCCGGATAACAGTGTGGACGTGGTCTTCAGCAATTTGATGATTCAGTGGTGCCGTGACCCGGCCGGTGTGCTTGCTGAATGCCGCCGGGTTCTGCGCCCAGGCGGTCGGCTACTGGTGTCGACATTGCTGGAGGGTACCTCGACGAACTTCGGGAAGCATGGCACCGGGCAGACCCCGGGCACCAGCATGTGAATGGTTTTGAATCGGAAGCGCGTTTTCGGGAGCAGGCATTTGAAACGCTCCCGGATCCGCAACTTGCGATCGAGACCATTTCACTGGATTATCCCTCGCCGCTGGCTCTGCTGGCGGAGCTCAAGGCTATCGGCGCCGGGTACAAAGGCGCCTCGCGGCGGCAAAGCGCGACCGCGCCTGGCCGTTTGCGGGCCATGTGCCGTTATTATCCGCGAGACGGGGAAGGCCGGATACAGGCCACTTACACATCGGCATGGCTGGGTTGCCGTCTGCCGGACTGACATGGGGATTCATTGATCTATGGCCAGAAAGAGTTACTTTGTGACGGGTACCGACACCGGCGTGGGGAAAACGCTGGTGTCTGCTGCGATTCTTGAGGCGGCCGCTACCCTGGGGAAGAACACGCTTGCGATGAAACCGGTGGCGTCTGGTTGCGACGAAACACCGGAGGGGCTGCGCAATGAAGATGCGCTGATACTGATGGAGTCCATGTCGGAACCGTTGCCTTACGATCAGGTGAACCCGGTAGCCTTACAGCCCGCCATCGCGCCCCATGTGGCAGCTGCCCAGGCGGGTCGGCACCTCACGGCGGAACGGCTGGTCGGATTTTGCCGCGGGTTGCAGATGCGTCCCGCGGATTTACTGTTGGTGGAGGGTGCCGGCGGCTGGCGGGTACCACTCAATGATCGTGAAACATACGCCGCCATGCCTGTCGCTCTGGGTATGCCTGTCATTATGGTGGTACCCCTGAAACTGGGCTGTATCAACCATGCACTGTTAACCGCTGAAGCTATCCGCCGTGATGGCTTGCCTGTCGCAGGTTGGGTGGCCAATCGGCCGGACCCCGCGGCCATGAACTGTGAGCAGGAAACCCTCGATTATCTGATTCAGAACCTGCCCGCGCCATGCCTGGGGGTGTTGCCATGGCAGAAGCGTGCCGACCCGAAGGAGCTGGCCGAAGCCCTGGATGTTGCCGTTTTGTTTGAAAATTGACCAAATTTGTGGCTTACTGGTGTCAATATATGGTCATTGGGCTGCGCGGTTATGATCAGCAATACATTAGGCATTGGTATTCAGGGTATCCAGGACGGCATGCAAGGCATGGAAAATGCCGCCCGCAGGATTGCCCGTGGCGGTGTTGATGGCCCCCAGGGCACGGCAGAAGGTGTCGGTGGCCTCGTGGAACCGATCATTGATCTGAAACTGTACGAGCGCAGCGTTGAAGCCTCGGCCCAGGTAGTGAAAACCGCCGACGAAACCCTGGGAACGCTTCTGGATATTACTGCCTGAACCCTCTCAGGCGTCCGAGCCCTGTTCAGGTCCTTTGGATTCGACGGCCAGTCTGCTGACATGATGATTTCGGGCTCCCTTCCGTCAATGGCTCCTGCCTTTCCTGCGCCTTCCGTTGGCTCGGGAGACGCAGCTGCGGGTGCCCCTCTCCGGCCATCTTCGGATGAATCACCTTCATCTCGAACATCTCCTGAAACCTCCGGGTCCGGCCGCGTAGCTGACGATAATGCTGCGGAGGATCGTACCCGCTCGCAGGGTTCCAGCGTAGAGGATGCTCAGGGCCTGGATGAGGCAGAGCTGAAACAGCTTACGGAACTGAAAGCCAGGGACCGTGAGGTTCGTGCCCATGAGGCAGCCCATCAGGCGGTTGGCGGCCAGTACGCCGGTTCCATTTCCTACGTCTATGAACGGGGCCCCGACGGTGCCCAGTACGCTGTTGGTGGCGAGGTCTCGATTAGCACCTCGCCCGTGCGGGGAGATCCCCAGGCGACAATCGATAAAATGCGTGTGGTCAGGGCCGCAGCGTTGGCGCCGGCAGAGCCTTCCCCACAAGACCGGGCGGTGGCGGCAGAGGCCATGCAGTTGATGCTGCAGGCACAAGCTGAACTCTCCTCAGAGTTGGGTCGCACTGACGAGTCCGGGCAATCTGAAGTGTCCGAGGACCAGGCGGGTGACGAAAGCAGTGCAAAGCAGTCGCAGGAAGCGACGAATGCCTATCAGGTCATCTCCGGCGTCGGGAGCAATGATGTAAGCGCAATCCCCCTTCATCCTTCCGGGCAACAGCCTGAAAACAAGCTGCTTTTTAGTCTAAAACCTCCCCGTGTGCTTAAGCCATCGGTACACATTCGCGACAAAACACAACACAAATTTTGATTGCGCCTATTGACAATTCTGTGCCTCTAAACGTATGTTTCAAACAAGTGTTTTATTGGCGTTCAGATTCTCTTGCTGAGCGTATGAGTAAATCCCGAGGCTGAGTGTTGTGACCGTGTCGCAGCTGAGACCGAAAACCTGAGGTGGATTCCATGCCTGACTACAAAGCGCCCCTGCGTGACATTAAATTCGTAATGAACGAGCTGCTGGACAGCGAGCAGCACTACGCCAATCTGGAAGGCGCCGAAGATGCAACTCCGGATATGGTTGATGCCATCATCGGGGAAGGTGCCAAGTTCTGTGAGCAGGTTCTGTCTCCGCTGAACCAGGTGGGCGATAAAGAAGGCTGCACCTGGAGCGAAGACGGCGTGAAAACGCCAACCGGCTTCAAAGAGGCCTATCAGCAGTACGTGGAAGGCGGCTGGCCGTCCATGACCGCTGATCCCAACTATGGTGGCCAGGGCCTGCCACACTCTCTTGGCCTGGTAATGAGCGAGATGGTGGGTACCGCCAACTGGTCCTGGGGCATGTATCCCGGCCTCAGCCACGGTGCGACCAACACCATTGAAGCCCACGGCACTGAAGAGCAGAAGCAGACTTACCTCACCAAGCTGATCAGCGGCGAGTGGACCGGCACCATGTGTCTGACCGAGCCTCATTGCGGTTCCGACCTGGGCACGCTGCGTTCTAAGGCTGAGCCCAATGCAGACGGCACCTACAGCATCACCGGCACCAAGATTTTCATTTCCGCTGGTGAGCATGACATGGCCGAAAACATCGTCCACATTGTGCTGGCCCGGCTGCCAGGCGCTCCTGAAGGTACCAAGGGCATTTCCCTGTTTATCGTGCCCAAGCTTCTGCCGAATGACGACGGCTCTTCCGGTGAGCGCAATGCCGTTTCCTGTGGTTCCATCGAGCACAAGATGGGTATTCACGGCAACGCCACTTGTGTGATGAATTTCGACGGTGCCAAAGGCTGGCTGATCGGGCCTGAGAACAGGGGCCTGAACTGCATGTTCACCTTTATGAACACGGCGCGTATTGGTACCGCGATCCAGGGTCTGGGTGCTGCTGAGCTTGGCTTCCAGGGCTCCCTGGCCTACGCCAAAGACCGTCTGGCCATGCGCTCGCTGAGTGGTCCGAAGAACCCCGAGGGTATCGCTGACCCGATTATCGTTCACCCGGATGTTCGTCGCATGCTGCTGAGCCAGAAAGCGGTTGCAGAAGGCGCCCGTGCTCTGATTTACCTGACCGCACAGCAGGCTGATATCGTTCACAGCGGTAAGACCGAGGAAGATCGCAAAGCGGCTGATGAAGCCCTGGGCTTCCTCACCCCGATCGCCAAGGCGTTCCTGACCGAGATCGGTTACGAAGCAGCCAACCTGGGTATGCAGGTATTCGGTGGTCACGGGTTTATCTCCGAGTGGGGTATGGAGCAGAACGTTCGTGATTCCCGTATCGGCATGATCTATGAAGGCACCACCGGTATTCAGGCGCTGGATCTTCTCGGTCGCAAAGTACTGATGACCCAAGGTGAATCCCTGAAAGGTTTCACCAAGCAGGTTCACGTGTTCTGCAAGGAAAACGCCGACAACGAGCAGTTGAAAGAATTCGTTGAGCCGTTGGCCGCCATGAACAAGGAGTGGGGCGAACTGACCACCAAGGTTGGCATGTCCGCCATGAAGAACCGCGAAGAAGTTGGCGCGGCCTCCGTGGACTACCTGATGTACTCCGGTTACGCTGTTTTCGCCTATCTTTGGGCCCGTATGGCCAAGGTGGCGCTGGACAAGATGGTGGAAGGTACCACCGAGGAAATGTTCTATAACGCCAAGGTCCAGACAGCGCGCTTCTACTTCAAGCGCATGCTGCCGCGGGCCAAAGGGCATGCGGAAAGCATGCTGGCGGGCTCAGACAGCCTGATGGACATGCCGGAAGAAGCCTTCGCCCTCTAAGGCGGGTTTCACGGAACTCTAAAAGCCCGCTCTCCCAGGAGGCGGGCTTTTTTGATGACATGGCCGCCGGTGCTCCATGAGTTGGGGGCTCCGATAGGGTAGAATAGGCCACCATAAATATAACCTGTGCGGACACATAGCCGAGGAAGTGATCAGGGCCGAAGGTCCATCGTTGTTCACTTCGCAGACTGACTGAATTGTGGAGAGTTTTGAAATGGCTGATTATCAGGCACCTTTACGTGACATGCGCTTTGTCCTGAATGAAGTATTTGATGCGCCGGCTCTTTGGGCGTCTCTGCCCAAAGTGGCAGAGAACGTTGACCCGGACACTGCCGATGCCATTCTGGAAGAAGCCGGTAAGATTACCAGTGGTGTGCTGGCTCCTCTGAACCGCGAGGGCGATGAGCAAGGCTGTAAGTGGAATGACGGCGACGTGTCCACACCCGAGGGGTTTCGCGAGGCCTACCAGACCATCGTTGAGGGTGGCTGGAACGGCCTGGGCGGCAACCCGGAGTTTGGCGGTATGGGCATGCCAAAAACTCTGGTTGCCCAGTTTGAGGAGATGATGCAGGCGGCCAACATGGCCTTTGGCCTAGCCCCGATGCTGACGGCGGGCGCCTGCCTGGCCCTGGACGCCCATGGCAGTCAGGAGCTCAAGGAAAAATACCTGCCTAATATGTACGCGGGTACCTGGTCAGGCGCTATGGACCTGACGGAACCTCATGCGGGCACGGATCTGGGGATTATCCGCACCAAGGCCGAGCCTAATGGCGATGGATCCTTCAGTGTAACGGGCACCAAGATTTTCATTACCTGGGGCGAGCACGACATGGCGGAGAACATCATCACCTGGTGTTGGCGAAGCTGCCGGATGCGCCCAAGGGCCCCAAGGGGATTTCCCTGTTTTTGGTGCCCAAGTTTGCAGTCAACGAAGACGGCTCCCTTGGCGAGCGCAATAGCCTGAGCTGCGGTTCCCTCGAGAAAAAAATGGGCATCAAGGGGTCCGCTACTTGCGTGATGAACTTCGACGGCGCCAGGGGCTGGCTGGTTGGCGAGGAGAACAAGGGACTGGCCGCCATGTTCACCATGATGAACTATGAGCGTCTGGGCGTGGGCATCCAGGGTGTTGGTGCTGCTGAAGCATCGCTGCAGAGTGCTCGTGAATACGCTCTGGAGCGTATCCAGAGCCGAGCTCCCACGGGTGCCCAGCAGCCGGAAAAAGCTGCGGACCCGATCCTGGTCCACCCTGATGTGCGCCGCATGCTGCTAACCATGAAAGGGTATGTGGAAGGAGGGCGCGCGTTCTCTACCTATGTTGCTCAGTGGCTGGATATCGCCAAGTATTCCGACGATGACGAGCGCCGCAAGCATGCCGAGGGCATGGTGGCGCTGTTGACACCGGTAGCGAAGGCTTTCCTGACCGATCGTGGCCTGGACGCCTGTATCATGGGCCAGCAGGTTTTCGGCGGTCACGGCTTTATCCGGGAGTGGGGCCAGGAACAACTGGTTCGCGACTGCCGCATAACGCAGATCTACGAAGGCACGAACGGCATCCAGGCGCTGGACCTGATGGGTCGGAAAGTGGTCGGCAGCAGGGCAAGCTTTATGAGCTATTTGCTGAGGACGTGGCCACCTTCATCGAGGAAAACAGCAGCGACGAAAACCTGCGCCCCTACCTGGAGCCACTGGCAGCAGCATTTGAGCGCCTGTCGGATGTGACTGAGCATGTGATCAAGCAGGCTGGGGATAACCCGGACGCTGTGGGCGCGGCCTCCGTGGACTACCTCGACCTGTTTGGCCTGACGGCTCTCGGCTATATGTGGGCCAAAATGGTTAAAGTGGCGGCACCGAAGGCCGATGGCGACACCTCTGGCTTCTACACCGGCAAGGTGAAGAGCGCACGCTTCTACTTCGACCGATTGCTGCCGAAGACCGTCGCACTGGCTGAGGGCATTCGCAGTGGTAGCGACTCAATGATGGCTCTGACGGCTGAGGAGTTCTGAGTAGTCAGCGGTGAACAAAAAGGCAGGCCCGCGGGCCTGCCTTTTTGTGCTGCTCTATATACTCGCTTACAGGTTTTCTATCCGGCCTGGATCAAGAACAAACGGGTTTTCGTTACCTTGAATGTCGGCCACCTGGCGATGGCGGACAAGCTCTCGATCATCCGGTGGATCGATCTGATTCCAGCTCTTGAACACCCGGGAAGCGCCTGCCCAGGGCAGGTCATAGGTGTCCACCATATAGGCAACCGTGCGGGCGATATCGCCTTTTACCTTTTGCGGGGGTTCAAAAAACTGCGCACTCTCGCGAATTCCGCACTCGTCCGGGCTGCTTGCATTGCCCAATTCTTCGTAAATCGCGTTTCTCCGGGACATTTCAATGCGACTGCGCACGGGGACCATGTTATGAAGGTCCGATGCAATCTGCCGGTATCTGTCGTCATCGTCGCATTGGCTGCTGGTGCCGCACCCAAGTGCATTGCGAACTTCTGCCAGAGGGTAGACATAGCCTTCCGTAAGGACAAAGCCTTTATTTTTGAAGGGTGTGTCACAGAAGAAGGAGTTGCCGCCCTGGGCATAAAGGTTGCCCCAGAACTCGTTTTTTACAACGGTGTCCGGGTCACTGAAGCGGGTGTTCTGGCTGATGACGAGAGACGGGATAAGCAAGGCCGCCAGTGCGACCAAAACAACGTTTTTAGTTTTCATAGGCCATTTATACCTCTCAGCGCGTGACAGCGCCTTTGCTGATCGGGCCAGGAAAGGAAGTGGTTAGATCTGGCCGGTCAGAAAAATGACGGTTTATTCATTTATAATTGAGAAGTATGACACAGAGGCTCCAAAGGGAGAGAGCCTCTGTGTGGCTATTTGTTGCATTATGTTAACTGGTTAACACTTCACTTCTTTCGGTTGCGCAGATTCTGGTAACCCGTTCTCAAATCTTCGCCCAGCTTATGAGCGGTCTCGCGAGCCTCTTTTGATGCATCTTCGGCGTCGTGAAGGATGTGATCGAGTTTGCTCCGAAACCGTTCCCAGTCCTTCTCCAGATCGTCCCACTCGTCTTTCACGTCCTCATGGGCCAGATGCATCTGAACCCGTGCTTCGTCACGGTACTGTTTAATCTTTTCGGACAGTTTTTTCAGTTCGTCCTGGAAGCTCATATCACGCACCTCCTTTAACAGTTAACAACTATACGATGCTACTGAATATCGAAAACTGTCAAGCCGGATGACGGCCATTTCGCGGAGTCAGGCGGGTCTTGCAAGCAAGGTGATCAGGTCTTGCAGGTAATGCCAGGGGGAGAGCGTATCAAAGCCTTTGGCGGCCCTGTCGGTGGTGCTGCATAGTTCCAGTGCGGTATTGAGCTGGTGGCGGTTCAGGCGTCTCGCCGCTTGTTCAACGGCCTTTGCGCGCTGGGGCTGGAACACGCCGCGCTTCTTGAGGAAGCCGGCAGTATTCTCCCGTTTGGCCGCGGCGATATTCAGCTCCATGGTGAGGTTCAGGTCCCGTGTCAGCACCGCCAGCAATCCCAGCGGGTTCTCGCCTTCCTGCTGCAGTACCCCGACGATTTTGCGAGCGTGGGCGGCCCGGCCCGCGAGGAGTTCTGTCACCAGCTCAAAACCGTTGAAGCGGGAGCTGTCCTGAACAGCCTGTTCGACGGTGTCTTCGTCGATGGTGGCGCCGGTGCCCAATAACGCCAGGCGATCCAGTTCCTGACTTGCCGCCAGGAGGTTGCCCTCGAGGCGTTCCGCCAGGATGTCCAGTGCGCCGCGGGTAAGGCTGAGGCCATGGTTGCGAGCCCGCTGTTGCAGCCAACCCGGGAATTTATCAGTATCAATGGGCCATACCGGCACGTGTACGCCTTTGTCCTGCAATTCCTTGTACCACTTCCGGCGGGTTTCGGCGGCATCCAGCCGTGCGCTGATCAGTAGCAGCACAATGTCGTCAGGAGGATTCTGCAGTACGCTTTCAAGAACGGCGCGGCCATCACCCAATTTGCCGGTAGGCAGGTGTATTTCGATACGGCGTTTTTCGGCAAACAGCGATAGCGCACCAAACTCCTCGCCCACGCGGTTCCAGTCCAGCTGCTGGTCGGCGTGGAAGGTTACCCGGTCCTGATAGCCCGCTTCCCGCGCAGTCTTCCGGATCTGGTCGCAGCATTCCTGAACCAGTAGGGGCTCATCGCCTGACACCAGGTAGACAGGTGACAAGCCTTTCTGGAGAAGCTGGGGTAGCTGGTGGGCCTGGGTCTTCATGGTTGGCCACTGTCTTGATCGCGGGTCTGTTCCGCTTCCTGTTTCAGCCGGTCTATGCGATCCCGGTCAAGGGGCGCCAGGCGAAAGATAATTTGCTGGGCCAGTCGGTCATAGAGTTGCTCCTGGAGGGCTTCCTCTTCCCGTTGCTTGGCCAGCACATTGGATTCGTCGTAGCGATAGGTTTCACTGCTATTCAAGTCGGTTGGGGCGATCAGAGGAACCTTGTCGGCGGTCAAAACCTCAATATCGACCGTTTGCCGCAACGTATACTCGGCAGCCGCGGCGCGCACGGTGATGGCGCTGGCACGACGTTCCCGGCGGAAATTGCTGATGCTGAGCACATAATCGGCTTTTTCGGAGGGCTGAAGGTCGATGTTGCCCAGAGACAGCTGTTCCTTCACCGAGCCACACAGCTTTTCTGGCACATCGCCGGAGCAATCAACAGCCAGCGGCTGCAATGCGGACGACACCGGCGGGGCGCCCCGTAGCTGAAACCCGCATCCTGACACCAGAAGTGACAGGGCGAGGCCAGCCGGAAGTATCTTGGGTAGGCTCGCCGGGAGGTTCATATCAGTTCGCCACCACGTTCACCAGTTTACCGGGCACAACGATGACCTTTCGCACGGTTTTGCCCTCGGTGAAACGGACAACGTTCTCATTCTCGAGTGCCAGAGCTTCCAGTGCGCTCTTCTCGATGTTCGCTGGGACGTCGGCTTTTGCCCTGACTTTGCCATTCACTTGCAGGACAACCTGAATCTCGCTGCGAACCATGGCGTCCTTGTCCGCCTCCGGCCAGGGCGCGTCAACCACAGGCTCATCGTGACCCAGTGCGTGCCACAACTGGTGACAGATATGGGGAACGATTGGAGACAGGACGAGTACCGCGGTATCCAGTGCTTCCTGGCGAACCGCCAGGCTCTGGGGCTCATTGTCAGTCAGTTTGCTGACATCATTGAGCAGTTCCATCACCGCTGCGATGGAGGTGTTGAACGTCAACCGTCGGCTGACATCGTCGCTCACCTTGGCAATAGTCTCATGGGTCTTGCGACGAAGATTGCGCTGACCTTCGCTGAGGCCGGTGGTATCCAGGGCAGGAACTATTCCGCTTTCAGTGTGCTCGCTGACCATACGCCACAGGCGCTTGAGGAAACGGTGGGCGCCCTCAACACCGCTGTCGGACCATTCCAGTGACTGCTCTGGAGGCGCCGCAAACATCATGAACAGACGCACGGTATCGGCACCGTGCTCATCGATAATAGCCTGGGGGTCAATGCCGTTGTTCTTGGACTTGGACATCTTGGTGACACCACCGGCCACCACCGGTTGTCCGTCGTCCTTGTGAACGGCGCGCACGACCTGACCCTTGTCGTCTTTCTCAGTAACGACATCCGCTGGCGAGATCCAGATTTTTGCACCGTTATCGTCTTCACGATAATAGGTTTCGGCCAGCACCATGCCCTGGCACAGAAGGCGGTTAAAGGGCTCGGAACTGTTGACCAGCCCCACATCCCGCAGCAGCTTATGGAAGAAGCGCGCATAAAGCAGGTGCAGAATGGCGTGCTCGATGCCGCCGATATATTGATCCACCGGCAGCCAGTAGTTGGCGGCAGCCGGGTCCAGCATGCCCTTGTCGTAGTTGGGGCTGCAGAAGCGGGCGTAGTACCAGGACGACTCCATAAAGGTGTCAAAGGTGTCTGTTTCCAGCGTGGCCGGTTGGCCTTCAAAGCTGGTCTTTGCCCATTCCGGATCTGCCTTGATGGGAGATTGGACGCCGTCCATCTCCACGTCTTCGGGCAGTGTGATCGGCAACTGATCGTCCGGTACCGGGCGTTCGGTGCCATCGTCCAGGGTCATCATCGGGATTGGAGCGCCCCAGTAGCGTTGGCGCGACACGCCCCAGTCCCGCAGGCGATAGTTGACCGTGCGCTTGCCAATACTGCTTTCTTCCAGATGATCGGCGATTGCGTCAAACGCCTCGGCACTGGTCAGGCCGTTGTACTTTCCAGAGGATACCAGAACACCTTTTTCGGTGAAGGCGCGCTCCTGAACATCGATTTCGCGGCTGTCTGTGGCGGCGATAACCTGCTTTATGGGCAGGCGATACTTGAGCGCGAACTCGTGGTCCCGGTCATCATGGCCGGGCACCGCCATCAATGCGCCAGTGCCATACTCCATGAGCACGAAGTTGGCGACGTAAACGGGAATCTCTTCCTGCGTCAGCGGATGAATGGCCTTGTAACCGGTATCGATGCCTTTCTTTTCCATGGTTGCCATATCGGCTTCGGCAACCTTGCTGTTACGGCATTGCTCGACAAATTCAGCAACCTCGCGATAGCGCTCGGAAGCGGCCTTGGCAATGGGGTGCTCGGCGGCCACGGCCATGTAAGTCACGCCCATGAGCGTGTCCGGGCGGGTGGTGTAGACGTCCAGCGCGTCCTCGCGGCCTTTGAGGGGGAAGGTCAGCTCGGTACCCACGGATTTGCCAATCCAGTTACGCTGCATGGTCTTGACCTGCTCAGGCCAGTCCTCCAGCTCGTCCAGATCATTCAGCAATTCTTCGGCGTAGTCGGTAATGCGGATAAACCACTGGGGAATCTTTTTCTGCTCGACCAACGCGCCGGAGCGCCAGCCGCGACCATCAACCACCTGTTCATTGGCCAGCACCGTCTGGTCGATTGGGTCCCAGTTGACGGTGGACATCTTCTTGTACACCAGGCCTTTTTCGTAAAGACGGGCGAAGAACCATTGCTCCCAGCGGTAATAATCCGGCTTGCACGTCGCCAGCTCGCGGTTCCAGTCGTAACCGAAGCCCAATTGCTTGAGCTGGTTTTTCATGTAGGCAATATTGGCGTGGGTCCACTTCGCTGGCGCAGTCTTATTGGCAATGGCGGCGTTTTCAGCGGGCAGACCGAACGCGTCCCAGCCCATGGGCTGCATGACGTTCTTGCCCTGCATACGCTGGTAGCGGGAAATGACGTCGCCGATGGTGTAGTTGCGTACGTGCCCCATGTGCAGTTTGCCGCTGGGGTAGGGGAACATGGACAGGCAGTAGTATTTGGGTTTGCCCGGTTCTTCCTTCACCGTAAACGTGTTGTTTTCTTCCCAATAGGTACGGGCTTGTTGTTCAACATCGCGCGGATTGTATTGCTGGTCCATTCCTGCCATTACCAAAGTTACCCTTTATCAGACCGTGTCAAAAAAGATGTGCGAAGCGGCCGGACATTCTAACGCACACAAGGCTTAACAGGTAGTCTGCCAATTTGCCGATACTGTGCCATGCTTGGGGTTATGGTGAAGGGCAGAGCGGGCATGGCTGTCCAGGGCACGCTGTAAATACGTCCCTGTACGCTTGACAAAACATCCATGTTTTTGACATCCCTGGACAGCCATACCCGCTCTGCCCCGGACTCTGGGAGTCAGGCTTACAAGGCAACTGCCAATGTCTGGTGTCGGGGTGTCGGTTGCCTTTGCGGGACTGTCTGCAGCATGGATGCTGCAGTCAAGCTTACATGGACGTATTTACAGCGTGTCCCGCAAAGGCAACCGACACACCGGCGCGGCACCTGTAACCCGGTATAAGGAGCTGTCATGACCGAACCAGAACGCAATCATCTCTCAGGCAGGGCTCTCGAGGCCTACGACCGCATGCTGGAGCGGGTCCAGGCCCGGCTCAGTGATATGGAGAATACCACTCGCGATACCTTGAAAGACGAAATCGAGCGGGCGGTGGAGTTTGAGTATGAACTGGCAGAGATGACCCGCGAAGAAGCGGACCTGCTTGGCGCGTATCTGCAGCGGGACCTCGAACACCTGCTGCATTTTGTGGAAGAAACCGGCGAAGGTCTGAAGGAATGGTTGCAACTGGATATCTCACTGCTGGAGCACCAGTTGGCGGATATGCTGTTCTCGGTGGCGGATAAGACCCGACTGGATACGCTGGAGCTGAACCAGAAACTGGAAAACCACGAGCCCAGCCAGTATATCAGCGGCGAAGTGGCCACGGCCGGCATGTTCAAATGCCTGAACTGCAGCCACATGCGATGCCTGACCGCAACCAGCCATCTGGAACCCTGTGACGCCTGCGGCTCCCACTACTACGAACGCGTCACCAGCCGCTGGCACGGAAGTCAGAATAGATACAGGCCGAGCAAAAGGCGTTCAGCACAGAACCGGAGCGGCCATGGGGTGGGGGTCCCTTTTCTGCCAGAAAAAGGTGTCCGAGCAAAGCGAGTTCTTTTTCCAAAGAAAAGGGACCCCACCCCGTGGCCAGGCGCCATTCAGGCAGGCTGCGAACCCGCCCCAGGATAAATCAGTTCCGCGGAATCACCCGCTCCCGAACAAACACAATAAGAATCGCCGCCAGCGTCAACACCGGCCAGGACCCGGATTGCATGTAGGGCGTATTGCCCTTCGCCGCATAGACCTCACCTGTCATCACCGCACGCTCAAACTGCGGGATGGTTTCGGTGATCTGGCCCTTCTCGTCAATAATGGCCGTTACACCATTATTCGTGCCCCTCAGCATATAACGACCGGTTTCCAGTGCCCGCATGCGGGCGATTTGTAGGTGTTGCAGCGGGCCAATGGAATCGCCAAACCAGCCATCGTTGCTGATGGTCAGCAGCATGCCACTGTTGCGGGCATTGGTGGCGACGAAGTCCGGGTAAGCCACTTCGTAGCAAATAAACGGCATGATCCTGATGCCATTGGCCTCAAGCGGCGACTGATTGGCAGGGCCGCGACTGAAACTGGACATGGGCAGGTCAAAAAAGCCGATCAGACCGCGAAGCCACTGCTGCAGCGGCACATACTCACCGAAAGGCACCAGCTTCTGCTTATGGTAGATGCCGCCGCCGCTACCGATGGCCATGATGCTGTTGTGGTACGTAAAGTCTTCAATGCGGTCACTGAAGCCGTACCAGGGGATGCCGGTAATCAGTGTGCTGCTCTCTCCCAGTTCCTCACCGATGTGGTCGATGATTTTGCCAGCCTGGTCCTGGGGAATCGGAATAGCGGTTTCCGGCCACAGAATCAGGTCGGTATCCCAGTGGTCTTCAGTCAGCTCCAGGTATGCGACGATCTGGTCCCGGAGGAAGTCCGGGTCCCACTTGATTTGCTGGGGAATGTTGCCCTGCATTGCGACAAACGTGGTTGGTTCTGTCTGCAGGGTCGTCCATTGTGCCTGGGAAAAGGCCGGGCCGGTTACCCAGGGCAGCAGCACCACACCAGCGACGAGCGCCGTGCTGGCATGGCGGGCTTTCCGGGTCAGCCACCAACAGCCTGGAATTGCGCAGCCGGTTACCGTCACCCAGAACGTAAGCCCATGAACGCCCGTTAAGGGAGCGAAGCCGGCGAGAGGCCCATCAACGTGGGCGGTGCCCAGATACAGCCAGGGAAACCCTGTCAGTAGCCAGCCCCGGACCCAGTCACAGAGTATCCACACCGCCGGAAACAGGATCAGCCGCCTGACCGCGTTGTTTTTGGCGAGCTTGCCCCAGGCCCAGAACGCCAGACCATGGAAAAGAGCGAGTCCCGACACAAAAATAGCGGTGAGTATGATCGCGAGTGGAACGGACGTATTGCCGTGTTCACTGATGCTGATGTAGACCCAGCTTGCGCCCGTACCGAACAGCCCCAATCCGACCAGCCAGCCAGCCCGAAACAGCTTTTGCGGGGCGAGCGGCAGGCAGCAAAACAGTATCAGCGCGATCGATAGCGGCCCCAGCCACCACCAGTTAAAGGGTGAAAAGGTGAGTGTTTGCAAGGCCCCGGCAACGAGCAGAGTGGCCGCTCGCAGCCAGGCGTGCTCGGACAGGGCGGATGTCAGTTCGGAGGTTCGGGCTGTTGTATTACTGGTCATCACCACGCGTTACCTGCAGCAGACGGATAACACGGTTATCGGCGTTGGCAATGGTGAACTGCAATCCGCCAAACTCAACCGACTCGCCCCGTCTGGGCAGATGGCCGAATTCCTTGAGCACAACGCCGCCAATGGTGTCGAACTCCTCTTCGTCCAGCTCGGTTTCGAAGAATTCGTTAAAGTCGTCGACGGGGGTGACCGCCTTCACGGCGTAAGTGCCATCGCCGCGGGCCTTTATGTGGGTTTCCTCGTCGAAGTCATGTTCGTCTTCGATTTCTCCCACGATCTGTTCCAGCACATCCTCAATGGTGATCAGGCCGGCTGTACCACCGTATTCGTCAACCACAATGGCCATGTGGTTGCGGGTTTCCTTGAACTCTTTTAATAGCTGGTTCAGGCGCTTGCTCTCCGGTACGAACGTGGGAGGGCGAAGAATCTCGCGGATGCGGGTCCAGTTGAGGTCGTTGTTCAGGGCCAGAGGGAGCAGATCCTTGGCGAGCAGCACACCAATCACATCGTCCTGGCTGTCGCCAATGACCGGGAAGCGGCTGTGGGCAGATGAAATGATTTCGCCCAGGAACTCTTTCGGGTCCTGGGATGCCTTGACGGTGACCATCTGGGAGCGGGGAATCATGATTTCATCCACCCGCATGTCGATCACCTGCATGGCACCTTCGATGATGCTCATGGCATCGGTATCGATGATGTCCTGGGACTCGGCGTCCCGCAGGATTTCCAGCACGTCCTCGACGGACTCAGGCCCGCTGGAGAAGGCCTGTGATATACGCTCCAGCCAGGACTTGTTGCTGCCCTGACTGCGACTCGACTGATCGTCGTTCATGAGTCTTTTTCCGTTTCCTCTGTCTCGTAAGGATTGCTGAACCCGAGCTGCGCAAGCAGCCGGATCTCGAGGGCTTCCATGACCTCGGCATCATTGTCTTCAATGTGGTCGTAGCCCTGAAGGTGCAGCATACCGTGCACCACCATATGGGCCCAGTGTTCCGTCAGTGTTTTATGCTGCTCGGCTGCTTCTTTTTCAACAACCGGGGCACAAATGATCAGATCACCGGCCAACGGAACCGTTATACCGGCTGGCGCCTCAAATGGGAAGGACAGTACATTGGTTGGCCCTGATTTCCCGCGATACTGGCTGTTCAGCTCGGCGCTCTCATCACTGGCAACGATACGGATCGTCACCTCGGATGGATTCTCACCCAACCATGCGGACCGGGCCCAGCGCTCAAACTCGATGTCATCTGGCGCCTCGGGTACCTCGATGGCCCGCTGCAAGTCCACTGTCAGTTCACTCACTGGCCTGTAGCGCTCCCGTCGTCAAAGGAATCGTAAGCCTCGACAATCCGCTGCACCAATGGGTGACGCACCACATCGCGGGCCTCGAACCGTGTGAAGCCAATACCGGACACCTTGCTCAGCACACCGGCCGCATGGATCAGGCCGGAATTCTGCCCGCGGGGAAGATCCACCTGGGTGGTGTCACCGGTGATCACGGCAGTGGAACCAAACCCGATCCGTGTCAGGAACATCTTCATCTGTTCGCGGGTGGTATTCTGGCTCTCATCCAGAATGATGAACGAATTATTGAGCGTGCGGCCGCGCATGAAGGCTAGCGGCGCGATCTCAATCACGCTTTTTTCGATCAGCCGCGTCACATGATCAAAGCCCAGCATTTCGTAGAGGGCGTCGTAGAGGGGGCGCAGGTAAGGGTCCACCTTCTGGGCCAGGTCACCCGGCAGGAAGCCGAGTTTTTCGCCGGCTTCCACGGCCGGCCGGACCAGCAGGATGCGCTTCACCTGTTCGTCTTTCAGTGCCTCAACCGCGCACGCCACCGCCAGCCAGGTTTTGCCGGTACCAGCGGGGCCGATGCCAAAATTCACATCGTGGGTACGGATGTTGTGCACGTATTTCTGCTGGTTCTCGCCTCTGGGCTTGGCCTGCAGTTTCGGGGTTTTGATGACGGTGACGGCGCCCTTGTATGGGACGTCATCCGGCAGCCGTTCAAATCCGGTCTCGCGGATAAACAGATGAACCATGTCCGGCGAGATATCATCGTTGGCTTCGGTTTCCCGATACAGGTGCCGGACAACTTCCGTAGCGGCTGCCACGTGTTCAGTTTCACCTTCCACCCGGAAATGATGACCACGGCGGCCAATTTTGACGTTCATGCGCCGCTCAATGTGCTTCAGGTGCTCATCAAACTGGCCGCAGAGGGTGGTCAGCCGGCGTTGGTCTACCGGGTGTAGGTCGAATTGTCGGTGATCGTTGGCGTTCAAAAGTGCTCCGTTTGTTTACTCCCGTGGATTCAGGGAGCGGGTATGTCATGAATTGTGCAATCGGGCGCTGGCCGGAGGACTATTCCAAAAAACGCCCGTGAATACGTCCATGTAGGGCTCGGTCGCGCCATCCCTGGCGCTCCACGTTTTTGGAAAGGCCCTCCGGCCAGCGCCCTTATTCAACTATGTGCAGGCCCGCTTATTTAAATACAAGACCCTTTGCAAACTGCAGACACGAAAAGAGTTTGCGGAGAGTGGTGGGGACCTCCTCCCAAAAATGTGCGGAGCCATGGATGGCGGAGCCCAAGCGCACAGGGATGTGCTTGTAGCGTTTTTTGGGAGGAGGTCCCCACCACTCGCCATTCACCAAACCCGAGACGCGTGGGGCCCAGGTTTAATACATCCCGGAACCCACAGGAACCCCGCGAAGAGAATTAGGCAGAGCCTCCCGAATCTCCACATCAATAAAGTGCCCAACCACCTCCGGATTCTCATGCCGGAAGTTCACAATACGGTTGTTCTCGGTACGGCCCGCGTATTCACCGGGGTCCTTCTTGGACAAGCCTGTCACCAGAATACGCTGTGTCGTGCCCACCATCTTGCGACTGATGTCCATCACATTCTGGTTCAGCCGGTCCTGGAGAATGCTCAGGCGCTGTTTCTTCACCTCCAGTGGCGTGTCATCCGGCAGGTCCGCCGCCGGAGTGCCGGGCCGGGCGCTGTAGATGAAGCTGAACGACATATCGAAGCCAATATCGTTGATCAGCTTCATAGTGTCCTCGAAATCCTTCTCGGTTTCCCCCGGGAAACCAATGATGAAATCCGAGGAGAAACTGATGTCCGGGCGAATCTTGCGCAGGCGGCGAAGTTTGGACTTGTACTCCAGAGCTGTATGGCCGCGCTTCATGGCTGCCAGTATCCGGTCTGAGCCACTTTGCACCGGCAAGTGCAGGTGGCTGACCAGCTCTGGTACCTGCTCATAGGCCTCGATCAGTGAGTCCGAAAACTCCACCGGGTGTGAGGTGGTATACCGGATACGGTCAATGCCGTCGATGGTGGCAATCAGGGTCACCAACTCCGCCATATCCATCACGTCGCCATCGTGGGTTTCGCCGCGGTAGGCATTAACGTTCTGGCCCAGAAGGTTCACCTCACGTACGCCCTGGCTGGCCAGGTGGGCGACTTCCGCGATCACGTCGTCCACCGGACGACTGACTTCCTCGCCACGGGTGTAGGGCACCACGCAGAAGGTGCAGTATTTGCTGCAGCCTTCCATGATGGAAACAAACGCGGACGGGCCGTCCGCGCCGGGATCAGGCAGGTTGTCGAACTTCTCGATCTCCGGAAAGCTGACGTCTACCACGCCAACACCATTACCCTTGGCGCGAACTTCGGTGATCATATCCGGCAGGCGATGCAGGGTTTGCGGCCCGAAGACCATGTCCACGTAGGGTGCCCGGTCGATGATAGCCTGGCCTTCCTGGCTGGCCACGCAACCGCCTACACCGATGATCAGGTCCGGTTTGCTGTTTTTCAGTTTCTTCCAGCGACCCAGCTGGTGGAACACTTTTTCCTGCGCTTTTTCGCGGATTGAGCAGGTGTTTAGCAACAGGATGTCGGCGTCGTCCGGCGAGTCGGTCATTTCGACGGTTTCGCCGGTGCGAAGCAGGTCTGCCATACGTGATGAGTCGTACTCGTTCATCTGGCAGCCATGGGTCTTGATGTACAGCTTCTTGGCCATGATTCTCAACGTGCTTGGTGTGTGATTTGCGCCGGGAGGTTGGGAGTGGCGCTTAAAAAAGTTAGCTGCACATTATAACGGGGTGATCAATCGGCAACCACCTTTGTCTCGGCAATCCTCTAAATCGCTTGTGGTAGTATTGGTTTTTCCAATTTTTTAGAACGCTCAAACAATCATGACTCCCGAACGCCTGGCCCGAATCAAACAAACCCTGAATACTCGCCAGCCCGATCTCAGCGTCCTCACCGACCAGGTCCACAAACCCCGCAATCTGTCGGCCATCATCCGCTCCTGCGATGCGTTTGGTCTTGCCAGCATGCACGTGGTCTGGCCGCGGGAAGGTTTCCGTGCCTTCCGAAAAACCGCCGGCGGCAGCTACAACTGGGTCACCACCCACACGCACCCCACCATGGATGAGGCGGTTTCGGAGCTGAAAGGGCAGGGGCACAAACTCTACGCCGCCCAGCTGTCGGACAGAGCGATTGATTACCGGGAAGTGGATTTCACCGTGCCCTGCACGGTGATCATGGGTAATGAAGTAGATGGTGTCAGCGACAGCGCTGCCGAACAGGCTGACGAGCACATTGTGATCCCCATGATGGGCATGGTGGAGTCCCTGAACGTGTCGTCCGCCTGTGCGATTATTCTGTCCGAAGCACAACGGCAGAGGAAACAGGCAGGCCTGTATGCCCACCAGAGGCTACCAGACGATGAATACAACCGTCTGCTGTTCTGCTGGTGCCAGCCGGTCGTAAAACGCTACTGCGACGACCGCAACCTGCCATACCCGCCTATAGACCCGGAAACCGGTGAATTAGTCGACGGCGTAGGCTGGATGCAGGAAGTCCGAAAGCTGCGAGCCAACCGTCCGAGGTGGACTGATAAAACAGAATCAGCCGCCAACGAACCTCAATAAAAGGATTAACCACAGTCGATTGATCGGTCACGGTGTGGGGTAGCATTTTCTGCCGGAAAAAGGTGTCCGAGCGCAGCGAGTTCTTTTTCCAGAAGAAAATGCTACCCCATGGCGGGACTAGCCCCAAGAGTTCTCAGTCTAGAAGGTCAGCCCCCAAAGTCATCAGGTCAGTGAGCTGCTATTCCTCCCGGCCTTCAAGATAACGTTGCAGCTGCTCCCGCAACGCCTTAGGCAACCGCGTAATCGTCAATGCGTCGTTGTCACGGTCATAGTAAACCGCCTGATTCACCAGATCCGAAGAGAACGACACGCTCATACCACCACCTGAGCCCGCAATCCGAACCAGCTTCTTCACCTTACGGTGATCCGGATGCAACACCCCGCTTTCCGGCAGCTCGGCAGTCTCACTGGCAAACTCCTTGAAACGCTGAGGCTCGTTCTCATCCAGGTAGCCCGACAATGCTCGATGGCCACCGGCTCGCCCAACGCATGCTGCTCCTTCGAGAACTCATAGGCTCGCGCCCGAATCTTGCCTGCCTCTTCCGGTTCGGATGATTTGGCAAAGGCTTCCACGGCATCCATGAACGTCAGCGTCTCTTTCTCCACATCCACCTGATTGGTGAAACCGCATAGCTTGATGAACAGGTCACCGCCTTCCCCGGAACCACGAGCGTGGACCAGCGTAAGATAGTTCTCGCCGGCGTTGTCACCCAGCCAGTCGTCCAATTCCACGCGCACCGCCAGATTCAGCCGCGACAGGCTCAGGATGTCCGTCGCGTCCAACGTTTGCTGGGCATCAAAACGCATTGCGCTGTCGTTTTCCAGGATAAACAGATAAACCACCTCCGCATCCGCGAGGGCTTCGTGGACAATCATCAGGTGCCCCTCAAATTCCTCCTGGGCACTGTTCAGCAGTTCCTGCCACTGGCCAAAAAGACGGTCAGTCATCGACGCAAAGCTTTGCTTGTCCTCCCGGTAGTCCTTCAGCCAGCTGCTGAACGGACTTTCACCGATGTCCTCGGAAAAACGACCGTATTTCTTGCCGGGCTTGCTGTTGAACAGGCGCTTCATCTGCTTGTGAAGCGCCTCATAGTCGCCACCCGGCTCGGCCAACGCCTCGCCGGGACGAACCCGCGCCGGCTGTCCGGGCTGATACTGGCTGGCGAAGAGAGTGCGGAGCTGTTTGATGGCCATGGAGTCAAGAGTCCCTTGGTTAATAGAACGTGTAGGAGGCTGAGGGTAAACCTTCAGGGGTTGGGATTGTAATGGTTTTTATAGGGCTGTGGGATCAGCCCCAAAACGAAGAAGCCCCCAAGGCCTAAGACCATGGGGGCTATCCTCAAGTCCCAAAAGCGAGGTTAAACCCGCTTATGCCGCATCAGGTCCTGAATCAGTGAAGTCACCGCTTCAGTGATCTCCTTGTCATCGTCTGCAGAAACAGACGCCGATGCCACATCCGCACCCAGGTTCACCGCAATGGCAATCAGGCCATGGGCACTGACCACCTGCGCTGCGCGCCGACGGTCTTCGGCATTGCCGGCATTGTCCTCGCTGAGGACAACGGAGGTCTTGCCCTGATCGAACAGCGCCCGTTCAACTGCCAGGGCCAGCGCCGTGGCCTGCTTGCCGTTACAGGCAATAATGGCAGGCTTCTGCGCCAGACGGCGCTCGCGCTCTTCGCTGGTCACCGGGTCCAGCGACTCAACCGTGCCTGCAGTGCCGGCAATCATACCCGCACCGATCGTCACGTTGGTCAGCCGATCAATCACAATGAAGCTGCCCGTGGCGTGGTTGCGCTGATAGGCATCAAACGCAATGGGTTGGCTCAGGGTCAGCTCACACAGTCCGATTTCGTTCAACTGAAGCGCAGACGGGTTGTCGTTCTTCTCCAGCGTGTTGACGTCGGTCTGGTGATGAATCTTTTTGACGGTAGCCGAGGTAAACGTCGGGCCGAGCTTGATGTCGTAAAGGCGACCGGTTTCCAGCGGGCCGTCCGTCATCCAGACAATGTTGGCGGTGAAGCGGTTGCCCACTTCTGGCTCATCCTCAGCCTTGACCAGCATATCGCCTCGGCTGACATCGATTTCATCGGTGAGCGTCAGTGTGACCGCCTGGTCGATATAGCTTCTTCCAGGTTGCCATCAAACGTCACAATGTCTTTGATTGCGCTGGTGCGTCGTGAAGGCAAGGCCATCACTTTGTCGCCGGGGCGCACAACACCAGAGGCTATGGTGCCGCAGAAACCGCGGAAGTTCAGGTTCGGGCGCGTCACGTACTGGACGGGGAAGCGGAAGTGCTCCAGATTTTTGTCGTGGGATACTTCCACCGTCTCCAGAATGTCCATCAGGGGCTGGCCGTCGAACCAGGGTGTGTTCTCACTCCTGTTAACGACGTTGTCGCCTTCGAGGGCAGACAATGGCACGAAGCGAATATCCTTCAGGCCAAGCTGATTGGCAAACGCCAGGTAGTCGTCCTTGATTTCATTGAAGCGTTCTTCGCTGAAATCAACCAGATCCATTTTGTTCACTGCGACCACGATGTGGCGAATGCCAAGCAGAGAGGCAATGTAAGAGTGGCGGCGGGTCTGGGTCAGAACGCCGTGGCGCGCATCGATCATCAGGATCGCAACTTGAGCCGTCGATGCCCCTGTCGCCATGTTGCGAGTGTACTGCTCGTGGCCGGGAGTGTCTGCGATGATGAACTTGCGCTTATCAGTTGAGAAAAAGCGATAGGCAACGTCAATAGTGATGCCTTGTTCCCGCTCGGCCTGCAGGCCATCGACCAGAAGGGCAAGGTCCAGCTTTTCGCCCGTTGTGCCCATCTTGGCGCTGTCACTTTTCAGGCTCGCCATATGATCTTCATAGATCATCTTGGTGTCGTGCAGCAGGCGACCAATAAGGGTGCTCTTGCCGTCGTCCACACTGCCGCAGGTGAGTAGGCGCAGCAGTTCCTTGTTTTCGTGTTGCTTCAGGTAGGCCTGAATATCTTCCGCAATCAGATCAGACTGGTGTGCCATCTTAGAAATACCCTTCCCGCTTTTTCTGTTCCATGGAGCCGGCCGAATCGTGGTCGATCACGCGGCCCTGACGTTCGGAGCTGGTTGCCAGCAACATCTCCTGGATGATCTCCGGCAGCGTGTCTGCCTCGGATTCGATGGCGCCGGTCAGTGGGTAACAGCCCAGGGTGCGGAAACGGATGGATTTCATCATCGGCTTTTCGCCTTCTTTCAAAGGCATGCGGTCGTCGTCCACCATGATCAGCGTGCCATCGCGTTCCACGACGGGCCGCTTGGCGGAGTAGTAAAGTGGCACGATTTCAATGTTTTCGAGGTAGATGTACTGCCAGATATCCAGCTCGGTCCAGTTGGACAGCGGGAATACCCGGATGCTCTCGCCTTTGTTGATCTTGCCGTTGTAGATGTTCCAGAGCTCAGGACGTTGGTTCTTTGGGTCCCAGCGGTGGTACTCGTCACGGAAGGAATAGACGCGCTCCTTGGCACGGGATTTTTCCTCGTCCCGGCGAGCGCCGCCGAAAGCAGCATCAAACTTGTACTTGTCCAGGGCCTGTTTGAGGGCCTGGGTTTTCATCACGTCGGTATGCTTGGCGCTGCCGTGAGTAAAGGGGCCGATGCCCTGTTTGATCCCGTCCTCGTTCTTGTGGACGATCAGGTCCAGGCCATACTCTTTTGCTTTGCGGTCCCGGAATTCAATCATCTGCTTGAACTTCCAGGTGGTGTCCACGTGTAAGAGCGGGAAGGGCAGCTTGCCGGGATGAAATGCTTTGCGGGCCAGGTGCAGCATTACTGCGGAGTCTTTCCCGATGGAATAGAGCATGACCGGGTTGTCGAACTCGGCTGCAACTTCCCGGATGATGTGGATGCTTTCAGCTTCCAGCTGTTTGAGATGCGTCAGGTTGTAAGTGGTCATCGTGTCCTGTTACCGCTTTGCGTGCCTCCGGATTCGATAGAGGCTGGGCGTGTGAATGCCGCAATGATACCAGATCAGCCATGGCATAAGAAGTCGGGTAACTAGAGTTTACTGCTATAACAATATAGCGGCAGGAAAGGCTGGAGGGTAAAACTTCCGAGTTAGTGCGACGAGGTGGAAAGCAGTTTGCTGACGTAGTTGTTCACGTAGTCGAAACCATTGCCTTCGAACTCCGAGAACTGGATGCCGAGCTGGAACTGGTCGCGGGCAATTCGTCGCATGTGGACAATGTTGCCTCCGGCGATCACAGAAACGGGTTGGTTGGCAACAACCGGCACAGAGAATGTCGTTGTTACGGATATCCAGTTTCCGGGTGCCGGTGTTTTCTGGCCGGGAACCAGTTTTCTCACGGAGTCCTGATCACAGAGGACCATCAGGCCGGTTCGGGAAATGTTGGAGACTTTACAGGTAAGGCAGCTGCCGTCGGTTTTTTCAATCCGGGCTTCGGTAGCGACATCGACGCGTTGTTGGTTGCGTAGGTTTGGCTTGGCGGCAACTGGTTTCATAGTCACTCTTCTTGCATCTCTGGTTTCAAAGCAGGCAGCCTTACCCATCGTTCAATCCTTTATTATTTTTACTCGCTGCCTTCTTTCCAGGCACGCTTTCTATACACACGAGAAAGCCAGCCAATTGTCATAAATCTGCAATATGGCGAGTGCGAAAAACAGCAAGCGCTTGTTGTTTCGATCTTAACTTCCTGAAAGTCTAGTTGTTTGTTTGGTGATCAGCAAGTTGCCTGTCGCCAAAACTGTCAGATTTGTGAACTGAATGTGAGCGTGGTGTCACCAATATCGATTCGGAGCGCTCGCGATCAGGCGGATACGACGGACAGCTGTTACTTACGGTGTCGGATTGGCTGCGGTAAACTACGCACCAACATCCACCGGGGCCGCCAACGGCTCCACGATTTCGTGCAGGTTATGACAAACAAGATTTCATCCGTTCCCGCAGGCAGCGGAAAAGTGGGTTTTATCAGTCTTGGCTGCCCCAAGGCCCTGGTTGATTCCGAGCGCATCCTGACCCAGCTTCGGCTGGACGGCTACGATGTGGTACCGACCTATAACGACGCTGATATCGTCGTGGTGAACACCTGTGGCTTTATAGATGCCGCCAAGCAGGAGTCCCTTGATGCCATTGGTGAAGCAATCAATGAAAATGGCAAGGTCATCGTAACCGGTTGCATGGGTGTTGAAGCGGACAAGATACGTGACACTCACCCGGGTGTTCTCGCCGTGTCCGGCCCACACGCCTACGAAGAAGTTGTGGGAGCGGTGCACCAGTTCGTATCGCCGAACAAGCAACACGATCCGTTTACGGACCTGGTGCCTCCTCAGGGAATCAAACTGACCCCCCGGCATTATGCATACCTGAAAATTTCCGAAGGCTGCAACCACCGATGCACCTTCTGCATCATCCCGTCCATGCGCGGCGACCTGGTCAGTCGCCCGATTGGTGACGTGATGGACGAGGCCAAGCGCCTGGTGGACGCTGGCGTAAAAGAGCTTCTGGTGATCTCCCAGGACACCTCTGCATACGGTGTCGACACCAAGTACCGTACCGGATTCTGGCAGGGCCGCCCGCTAAAGACCAAGATGCAGTCCCTGTGTGAGGCGTTGGGTGAAATGGGCGTTTGGGTGCGCCTGCATTACGTTTATCCCTATCCGCACGTGGACGATGTGATCCCGCTGATGGCGGAGGGCAAAATCCTGCCGTACCTGGATATCCCGTTCCAGCACGCCAGCCCGAAAGTGCTCAAGGCCATGAAACGCCCGGCCCACGACAGCAAGACGCTGGAACGCATTCGCAAGTGGCGTGACATCTGCCCGGAGCTCACCATCCGTTCCACCTTTATTGTCGGTTTTCCCGGCGAAACAGAGGAAGATTTCCAGTACCTGCTGGATTGGCTGGATGAGGCTCAGCTTGATCGTGTCGGAGCCTTCAAATACAGCCCGGTGGAAGGTGCGAGGGCGAACGAGATCGAAGGTGCGTTCCGGAAGAGGTGAAGGAAGAGCGCTTGGCCCGGTTCATGGAAAAACAGGCTGAAATATCAGCGGCCCGATTGCAGGCCAAAATCGGCCAGACTATTGACGTTCTCATCGACGAAGTCGACGAAGAAGGCGCCATCGGCCGCTCCAAGGCGGATGCGCCGGAGATTGACGGCATGGTTTACCTCAACGACGAAACCGATCTTGTTCCGGGGCAGATTGTTCAGGCTGCGGTCGAGCATGCGGATGAGCATGATCTATGGGGTCGGCTTGTTCGGTAGCTCCCACCGAGGCCTCCCCCATATCAAGCAGGCTAAGGCTGCAGCAAAAGCAACACCCGTAGCCTGCAAAAACGCTGAGAAATCAGCTCCCCAGTTTCTTCACCAAAATCTCATTAAACAGCTTCGGATTGCCCTGGCCCTTGGAGGCTTCATCAGCGGCCCCATGAACCCGCCGAGCATCTTCTTCTGCTTCTTGGGGTCGGATTCCTGCTGGTACTGGGCCACCTGATCCGGCATGGAGGCAAGAACCTCGTCCACCATCTTCTCAAGCTCGCCAGTGTCTGACACCTGCTTCAGGCCCTTGGCATCGATGATCGCATCCACGTTGTCATTTTCGCCGGTCCAGAGCGCCTCGAACACTTTCTTGGCACCCGCCGATGAAATCGTGTTGTCCGCGATGCGCACCACCAGATCCCCAAGCTGCTCGCCGGAAATCGGTGAGTCGGCAACAGATTTTTCCTCCGCATTCAGACGTGCGGAGAATTCGCCCTGAACCCAGTTGGAAGCCAACTTGGCGTCCTTCCCGCGATCAGCGGCGGCTTCGAAGAATGCGGCCAGTTTCGAGTCGCCAGCCAGTAGTCCAGCATCGTAGTCGTTCAGGCCGTACTGTTCCTTGAAGCGGGCCTTGCGGGCATCCGGCAGTTCCGGGAGGCTGTTGCGGGCTTCGTCGATAAAGGCATCGTCGATTTCCACCGGCAGCAGGTCCGGGCAGGGGAAGTAGCGGTAATCGTTGGCTTCTTCCTTGGTGCGCATAGAGCGGGACTCGTCCCGGTCGCCATTGTACAGGCGGGTTTCCTGAACAATGGTGCCACCGTCCTCGAGAATGTCCATCTGCCGCTCGACTTCGTGGGCAATGGCCTGCTCCATGAAGCGGAAGGAGTTCAGGTTCTTGGTTTCGGTACGGGTGCCCAGGGTATCGGAACCCTTGGGCTTGAGTGAGATGTTCACGTCAAAGCGCATGGAGCCCTGTGACATGTCACCGTCACAGATGCCCAGGGACGTGACAATGCCGTGGAGTTTCTTGGCAAAGGCGACAGCCTCATCGGCATTGGTCATGTCGGGTTCAGTGACCACCTCAATCAGCGGCGTGCCTGCGCGGTTCAGGTCGATGCCCGTCATGCCGTGGAAATCCTCATGGAGAGATTTTCCGGCATCCTCTTCCAGGTGGGCATGGTGAATACGCACCCGCTTGGATTCGCCGCTGGCCAGATCGATATCCACATAGCCGGGGCCGACAATCGGGCGCTCCAGTTGTGTTGTTTGATAGCCCTTGGGAAGGTCCGGGTAGAAATAGTTCTTCCGTTCGAACACTGAGCGGCGTTCAATCTCGGCGTTGACCGCCAGGCCAAACATCACCGCGTAGCGGAATGCCTGCTCGTTCGGCACTGGCAGCGTGCCCGGCATGGCCAGGTCAACGGCATTGGCCTGGGTGTTGGGTTCGGCACCATAGGCGGTGCTGGAGCCGGAAAAAATCTTGGTTTTGGTGGCGAGCTGAACGTGAATCTCCAGCCCGATCACAATGTCCCATTGCATAGTCGTTCTCCTGTATCGGGCTTATTGCGGTTCGCGCTGGTGCCAGTCGGTCACCTGCTGAAATTGATGGGCGGCGTTCAGCAGGCGAGCTTCGGAGAAATAATCCCCAATAATCTGCAGGCCCACTGGAAGCCCGTCCACAAACCCGGCTGGAACGGACATGGCGGGGATGCCCGCCAGGTTGATGGCAATGGTAAACACGTCCTCCAGGTACATGGTCACCGGGTCGCTGGTTTTCTCGCCCTGTATAAAAGCCGGGGAGGGCGTGGTGGGGCTCATCAGCACATCCACTTCCTTGAAGGCGTTAATGAAGTCCTGCTGGATCAGCCGACGAACCTTCTGGGCTTTCAGATAATAGGCGTCGAAGTAACCGGCGGACAGGGCGTAGGTGCCCACCAGAATCCGCCGCTTGACCTCGGTGCCGAAACCTTCGGCCCGGGTGCGTGTGTACATGTCCAGCAGGTCTTTCGGGTCTTCGCAGCGGTAGCCATAACGGGCGCCGTCAAAACGGGACAAGTTGGCCGAGGCCTCGGCCGGTGCGATAACGTAGTAGGCCGCGATGGCTAGGTCAGCGTGGGGAAGGGACACTTCCTTTACCGTGGCGCCGAGCTTCTCGTACTCCCGGATAGCACCCCGAACTTGTTCTTCCATGGCGGCACTGAGGTTGCCAGCAAAGTATTCCTTCGGCAGCCCGATGCGTAACCCTGTCAACGGCTCGTTCAGCGTTGCGGTATAGTCCGGAACGTCACGGTCAATGGAGGTGGAGTCCTTGGGGTCAAAGCCCGCCATTACATTCAGCATCAGCGCATTGTCTTCGGCTGTGCGGGCCATGGTGCCACCCTGGTCCAGGCTCGAAGCAAAGGCAATCATGCCGTAACGGGACACCCGACCATAGGTTGGTTTCAGCCCGGTCACGCCACACAGCGCGGCCGGTTGACGGATGGATCCGCCGGTATCCGTGGCTGTCGCCGCGGGCACCAGCCGCGCTGCAACCGCCGCCGCGGAGCCGCCGGAAGAGCCGCCCGGCACCCGCTTCTCGCCCTGGCTCAGACCCCAGGGGTTGGCAGTGGCGCCAAAGTAGCTGGACTCGGTAGACGACCCCATGGCGAACTCGTCCATGTTGGTCTTACCCAGGCACACAGCGCCCGCCTTGCGGAAATTCTCCGTGACCGTTGCATCGTAGGGTGGCACAAAATTCGCCAGCATCTTCGAGCCACAGGTGGTCGCCACGCCATTGGTGCAGAATATGTCCTTGTGGGCGAAGGGCACACCCGTCCAGGGTGTGGCCTTACCCGCTGCCCGTTGCTCGTCTGCCGCATGGGCGTCGGCCAGGGCCTGTTCTTCCGTAATGGTGATAAAGCTGTTGAGCTGCTCATCTTCCTTTTCAAGGCGGCCCAGGAACTGCCGGGTCAGCTCCACGCTGGAAATCTTGCCGCTTTCCAGATCTCGGGAAAGCTCTGCTACGGATTTGTTATGCATGATACGTCCTGTTTACGTCGCTGTTCGTCGGGTCAATCGATGCCCTTTATTCAATCACTCGGGGAACCAGATAGAGGCCATTCTCGGTAGCCGGCGCAATCTCCTGGAAAGCCTCCCGTTCATTGGTTTCCGTCACCTCATCCGGGCGCAGGCGCTGGACGGCATCCAAGGGGTGGGCCATGGGCGCCACCGAATCGGTATCCGCCGCGCTCAACTGGTCCACCAGATCCAGGATATTGCCCAGATCCTTTTCCAGCGCTGAAACCTGCTCCTCGTCCACCCGAATGCGGGCGAGCACAGCGACTTTCTCAATGTCCTTGCGGGAAATGGTCACGCTTCCTCCCATATATATGAAGTTTCAGTAACTTAAATGCGCGCTTTATATCAACTGACGTTTGCACGGATGATGAGGGTGCTTGAGAGACAGCCTTCCAAAACTGTGCGGAGCCATGGATGGCGGAGCCCAAGCGCCACACGGACGTGCTTGAGCGTGTTTTGGAAGGCTGTCTCTCAAGCGCCCATGCACCCAAGTTCAAAAAGAAAGCGCTATGGTAACAGATTCAAACAATCGCGGGAGGGGCCAAAACAAAGGAGAAAAGCGCGAAAGGCGCCTCGGGAGCCCCGATGGTGCCTTGCCTGCGGGGGTGCTCACTGCTAAAGTTGCCGCATCATTTTTGCGACTGCAACTCTCAGGTTGAAACTACACGAATGTTGATCAAAAGACTCCGAGGTTTATTTTCCAGCGACCTGTCCATCGACCTGGGCACCGCCAACACCCTTATATACGTGCGCGAACGCGGTATCGTACTCAACGAGCCCTCCGTTGTAGCCATCCGCACCTCTGGCTCACAGAAAATGGTCGCAGCCGTCGGCGCCGAAGCCAAACGCATGCTTGGCCGCACACCGGGAAACATCACCGCCATCCGTCCGATGAAAGACGGTGTGATCGCAGATTTCGTGGTTACCGAGAAAATGCTCCAGCACTTCATCCACAAGGTGCATGAGAACAGCTTTATCACCCCAAGCCCCCGCGTACTGGTTTGCGTTCCCAGCAAATCCACCCAGGTAGAGCGTAAGGCTATCCGTGAATCCGCCCTGGGCGCTGGTGCCAGGGAAGTGTTCCTGATTGAAGAGCCGATGGCTGCGGCCATTGGTGCTGGCCTGCCGGTGGAGGAAGCCAGCGGTTCCATGATTGTGGACATCGGCGGTGGCACCACCGAAATCGCTATCATCTCCCTGAATGGCATTGTGTACGCCGAGTCTGTTCGTACCGGTGGCGACAAGTTCGATGAAGCGATCGTTACCTACGTTCGCCGCAACTACGGCAGCCTGATCGGTGACTCCACTGCAGAGCGCATCAAACACGAAATTGGTTGTGCCTATGAGGGGTTGGATATCCGCGAGATCGACGTTCGCGGCCGCAACCTTGCAGAGGGCGTGCCCCGGGCGTTTACCCTGAACAGCGAGGAAATCCTCGACGCGCTCCAGGAATCCCTGGCGCAGATCGTCCAGACAGTGAAAAGCGCCCTGGAACAGTCGCCACCAGAGTTGGCGTCTGATATCGCCGAGCGTGGCATTGTGCTTACGGGTGGTGGTGCGTTGCTGCGCGGTTTGGATAAACTGATCAGCGAGGAAACCGGCCTGCCGGTGATTATTGCGGAAGACCCGCTGACCTGTGTCGCCCGTGGTGGCGGCAAGGCGCTGGAAGTGATTGATCGTGGCGGAATCGGAATGTTCTCCCAGGAGGGCTGACCTTGACTCCGGCTTTACGCCCCGACATTGCCTTTACCCGGCCGCCGCTCGTGAATGATCACGGCGGCGGTTGTCGTATGGACACCTGCATGGAGTGCGGGAGGGTGAGCTATTAAAACCATCTTTGTCCAAGGCCCCGTTCCCGGTTTCAGGCTGCTACTGGTTATTGTGCTCTCTGCGATACTGATTGTTGCGGATGCCCGCTTCGATCAGGTAACGCCGGTTCGCAGCGCGATCGGTACCGGCCTTGCCCCGGTTCACTGGCTTGGCAATGCACCCTCCGAATTCAGCGACTGGGTCGCCAGCCTGTTTACCACCCGTGAAGACCTCCAGGAAGAAAACGAAGCGCTGCGTGCTCGCTTGCTGATACTGGAGCGCCGGGCGCTCAAATATGCCGCCCTGGCCTCAGAAAACAACGAACTGCGCAAGCTGATGAACTCCTCAGAGGTCCTTGATGACCGGGTCATAGTTGGCGAAATAGTCGGTGTTTCACCGGACCCGTTCTCTCACGAAGTGGTGATCAACAAAGGCAGTCGCGACGGTGTTGTGGTCGGCCAGGCTATCCTGGATGCCAACGGCTGATGGGGCAGGTCCAACAAACCAGTAGTTTTACCTCACGGGTTCTATTGGTATCGGACAGCAGCCACGCGGTGCCTGTGGAAGTGGTTCGCAATGGCTTGCGAGCTATCCTGCTTGGAAATGGGGACACCAGCACGCTTGAATTGGTGCATGTGCCGGATACCGCCGATATTCGCGAAGGGGATCTGTTGGTCAGCTCCGGGTTGGGGGGGCGTTTTCCCAAGGGCTACCCGGTGGCGGAAGTGGACCAGATTTCCAAGGAGCCGGGTGAACCGTTTGTGAAAATTCGTGCTACGCCAATGGCGGAACTGAACCGGAGTCGCCTGGTGTTGGTTGTGTTTTCACCGGAACAGGACGACGCCACGAATGACGCTGAAAGCTCGCCCGAAGGCTCCGATGCTGGATCACCAGAACAGGATGGGGTGCGCTAATGCTGTCGGTGATCAGTTATCCCGTTTTTGCCCTGAGCGTTTTGTTTGCCCTGGTGCTCAGCAGTTCGCTGTTTCCGCTGGGCTGGTTTGAGTTCCGGCCGGAATGGCTGGGCCTGATTGTGTTCTACTGGACATTCCGGGCACCGGCCCAGTTCGGTATCCTGTTGGCCTGGTGCCTCGGTCTGCTGCTGGACGTACTGGAAGCCACCCCGCTGGGCGTGAATGCCCTGGCCATGGGTGTTATTGCGTTCCTGGTGCTGACCATTCACCAGCGGCTGCGTATGTACCCTTTGCCGCAGCAGTGCCTGATGGTGTTCCTGTTGTTGGGTATCAACCAGATGCTGGTGCATTTTATCAAGCAGACACTGGGAGCTGACAGCTCCGGTTTCAGCTACTTGTGGCCGGCGCTGACCAGCGCTCTGGTCTGGCCGGTGTTGTGTGTGTTGCTGGATAACCTGAATCGCAAGCTTGGCTAGGATTGGAGGGCGCTATGCAGTCTATTGTTCTTGCCTCAGCGTCTCCTCGAAGAGCCGAACTGTTAAGGCAGATCGGTCTGTCGTTCCTGGTTCAGCCGGCGGATATTGACGAAACGCCCGCGAGCAACGAGTCAGCCGAACACTATGTCGAACGCCTTGCCCGGGAAAAGGCTCTGGCGGGAAGTGCTTCCAAGCCTGGCTGCCTGGTGATTGGTTCGGACACCTCGGTTGTACTGGAGGGCCGGATTCTGGGCAAGCCAGACAGCACCGGCGATGCGACCGTTATGTTACAGGCGCTCTCGGGAACCACCCATCAGGTCATGACCGGTGTTGCTGTGGTTCACAAGGGTATTTGTGAGTCCCGCCTGGTGATAGCGAATGTTCGTTTCCGCGAGCTGTTGGCGGCGGAAATCGATGCCTATGTGGCAACTGGTGAGCCCATGGATAAAGCGGGCGGCTATGGCATTCAGGGGCGGGGTGGTATTTTTGTAGAGGAACTCCGAGGCAGTTACAGCGCCGTAGTGGGACTGCCCCTGCAGGAAACCGCAGCATTACTGGCCGGTGCCGGATACCCGGTATGGGAAACCTGGAACAGCAGGCAGGAGAGCCGCAATGAGTGAAGAAATACTGATCAATGTGACCCCGGTGGAAACCCGGGTGGCGCTCGTGGAGAACGGTATGCTCCAGGAGGCCTACATTGAGCGCACCAGCCGCAAGGGCATCGTGGGCAACATTTACAAGGGCAAGGTGGTTCGTGTATTGCCCGGCATGGAGGCGGCATTTGTAGACATCGGCCTGGAACGTGCGGCGTTTATTCATGCCTCTGATGTCGTCACCAGTCAGCAGCCGGCCAGCGAAGCCCCCGAGACACCGAAAACGGTTCCGGATATCCGCACCCTGCTCCGAGAAGGGCAGTCCCTCGTGGTTCAGGTCACCAAGGACCCCATTGGAACCAAGGGTGCACGGCTGACCACCCAGCTATCCATCCCCTCGCGCTATCTGGTATTCATGCCTGGCGTCCGTCATGTTGGTATTTCCCAGCGAATTGAAGATGAGACCGAACGTTCACGGTTGAAGTCACTGGTTGAAGAGGGTGCTGCCGCAGAACCGGACATCTCTGGCGGCTACATTATTCGCACCGCTGCAGAGGCTGCCTCGGAAGATGACCTGATTGGCGATATGACCTACCTGCACCGTCTGAACCAGGCCATTGAGGAGCGCATTACCCGAAGTCAGGCGCCTTCGGTGGTGTATCAGGATCTTCCCCTGTTTATCCGCACCATTCGCGACCTGATTCGTCCACAGACTGAGAAGGTGCGCATCGATAGTCGGGAAAGCCACCAGCGGGTGATGGAGTTCGTCGAGGAGTTTGTGACCGAGTTTTCCGACAAGGTCGAGTATTACCCGGGCGAACGTCCCATTTTTGACCTGTATTCTGTTGAGGATGAAATTCAGAAAGCCCTCAGTCGCAAGGTCCAGCTCAAATCCGGTGGCTACGTGATCATCGACCAGACCGAAGCGATGACCACGATCGATATCAACACCGGCGCGTTTGTGGGGCACCGCAACCTGGAAGAAACCATTTTCAAGACCAACCTCGAGGCGGCCCGTGCCATTAGTCGCCAGCTCAGGTTAAGGAATCTCGGTGGTATTATCATCATCGATTTCATCGATATGGAGGATTCCGAGCACCAGCGCCAGGTCCACCGAATGCTGGAGAAAATGCTGGAGCGGGATCACGCCAAAACCAAGATTACCGGGGTTTCCGAGCTCGGATTGGTGGAAATGACCCGTAAGCGCACCACCGAAAGCCTTGGTCAGATTTTATGTGAGCCTTGCCCCATCTGTGATGGACGCGGCTTTCTCAAGACCAGCGAAACGGTCTGTTATGAAGTATTCCGTGAAATTCTCAGGGTCAATCGCGCCTATGACGCGGAAAGCTATCTGGTGATGGCGTCCCAGAGCGTGGTGGATCGGCTGTTGGATGAAGAGTCCGACAACGTGGCAGACCTTGAGACGTTTATCAGCAAAACCATCCGTTTTCAGGTTGAGCCATTCTACAGTCAGGAGCAGTATGATGTGGTACTGCTGTAACGCCGGCCCGGCAGGCATTGGTTAGGCGTGGCGATTACCCCTGATGGCATCCAGTGTGGCTGATCAAACTCTGAAACATCTGTTACTTCGAATCGTCTCGGGCGCCGCCAGTCTGATCTGGTGGTTGTTGCTGGCGGTCGTCGTCCTGCTTGCACTTTATGCCGGAATAGGGCGCCAGGTTACTCAGAACATCAACGAATATCGCTCTTCGATTGAACAACGGTTGTCGTCTGAGCTGGGCCAGCCGGTCAGTATTGGTTCGCTTTCCTCTAGCTGGAACTGGCTGGATCCAACCATTGTCGCCCGCGATATCGTGGTCGTCTCCGAAAACGACCGTAGTGACGTTGCCGGGTCACTGAAGAGCGTCCGCATTGGCCTCGATTTTCTCGCCTCGCTCATGCGCCTGCGTATTGTGTTCGCTGATTTTGACGCCGATGGGCTGGAACTGACGATCAACCAGACACCGAGGGGGGCGGTGACCGTCGAAGGTGTCGATATTCCCGATCCCGTGGCAAGCGACCTGGAACTCTGGCTGGATATTGCCGGCGAATGGCTGTCCGACCCTTCCGTCAAGATTACACGCCTGGACCTTGGTATTCGCGACGCCAATGGCACCCTGCGCACGTAGAGGTGCCTCAGTTGGATCTGATCTACCGGCGCGGGCTGTTTCATGCATCAGGCCGTGCCATGCGGCCGGGAACGACCGAACAACTGGCCAGCTTCGAGCTGGTTGGTCGGCACTTCTTCCGTGGTGACTTCACGGGGCAGGTTTATGCAGATATTAACTCCGGCCGGTTGTTTGATGGACTCGCAGAGGAGTACGCCTGGCGGAACATTCGGGCGGAAGGTTTTGATCTCGGAGGTCAGGTCTGGATGACGTTTCGGGATGGGCACATCGAGCAAGTCAGTGGCAACCTGGAAACGCCGTATCTGCAACTCGGTGTCGGTCTCCAATCCCTGGCCCCACTAGAGAACATCAGGGCGAAATTTGGTTGGCGCAGGCACGACACGTTGGGCGAGCGTGAGCCAGAAGCGGCGGCTAAGCCCTGGTACGCCACCGGTGAGTTTCACGTAAAGGAACTTGAGTGGGAGTGGAACGGCAATACGGTTTCTCCGTTCAGCCTCCGGTTCAGTCATCGCGACGGGGGCCGAAGATTGATCGCTGATGCGCTTCCACTCCAACCCCTTAGACGGTTGGTCGCAGGCATGAACCTGTTGCCAGGCAGGGCTGAAAGGGCCCTTGAGAATTATCGCCCCACCGGCCGCCTGGACCGGGTGATGCTTAATCTGCCCACGGATGATAGCGGTGGCTTTGAGCTGACGGCAGCGTTGAACAATATTGGCGTCAGGGCCCATGACGGTGCGCCGGGTGTGTCTGGTCTTGATGGTAGCCTGGTTATTGACCGGGAAGGCGGTTTCGTCAGAGTGAACAGCGAGGGGTTGTCACTCGGTTTTCCGGAGCTGTTCCGGGGGTTCTGGAGCCTCGGCGACGTCCGCGCAGGTGTGGCCTGGCGTTTTGAGGGAGGGGTAACCCGCGTATACGCGGATGATATCCGTATGGTTTATGGTGCCAACACCCGGCTGACGGGTGCCTTTGACCTGCGGATGGATCAGGGCGGGGAGGACAATTTGGGGCTGAGGGTCGGTGTGCGGATGGTACGGCCGATATGCTTGCCGACTTCGTGCCAATGAAGGTTGTCGACCCTGACCTCTACCAATGGCTGACGACGTCGATCACCAAGGCCGATATCTCCAGCGGTGAGTTTTACGGTCATGGCCAGATTGATCGTGACGCCCCGGAAAATTCTTTCTCGTCCTCAATGGTTTACCGATTCGAAGAAGCCAGTATCCGCTACGACGAGCGATGGCCCGAGGTGGCGGATGCCAGTGGTGAAGTCTTTATTCAGGATGGTCGCACCCGGGTCGACATCCGCGCAGGACGAACGGGAGGGCTGGAACTGGAGCCCGGCGAGGTGAGGGTTGTCCCGGAGGGTGAGGATATTCAGGTGTACGTCGATGCGTCAGCCCCGGTTCCCGGGTCAGCGTTGGCTTTCTGGATGGACAACAGCCCCCTGGGTGAGCTGGCGGGAGAAGCAGGGCGGAGCATCGTCCTGGATGGCGATTTTCACCTGGATCTCGGGCTTGGTTTGCCATTGATATCCGATGCGCCGCCCACCATCAACGCCAGCGTCAGAGCCGATTCCGGTACCCTGACTTATCCCGAAGCCGATCTACAGTGGACCCAGGTCAATGGGGAACTGGGGTTTAACAGCGATGAGGGATTTTCCGAGAACCCCCTGCAAGCTCGGTTTATGGGAGCTCCGGTCACGGTTCTGATGCGGCGGAGTGAGAACGGTCAATCGCTCAATATCCGTCAATATGGTCGCCTTGACGTTCGCCAGCTCCTGGATCGAACTGAGTTGCCGGAGGGCATGGACATGGGGCTCAGTGGCGACATTGGCTACCAGGCAACGTTGGACGTCTCAACGGACACCGCTTCCGCCGTTACGCTGTATTCGGACCTGGCCGGGCTCTCGGTTGACTGGCCTGAACCGCTGGCAAAAGACATTGATGATGAAGCGCCCCTGAGGGTAACGGTCACGCCCCGACAAGAGTCCGGCGTCGATCTGTCAGTCGACTGGCAAGATCGTGCCAACCTGGATATGACCTGGGAGTCGGGAATGGTAGACGTTGCCCTGAACGAACTGTTTCTGGGCGACCGCCAACTGACTGATATTACGGTGTCTGCGCGGCAAAGTGACAGTGAGTGGTTGATCACTACCGACTCGGAATGGGCGTCAGGCCATGTGCTCTGGCCCCAGGACGATCGACCGGTCAGCGTCGACTTTGAGCGCTGATGCTCTCCAGGGGCAATAGTGAGTCGGGCGATGAACAGGAGCCCGAACAGCAGGCACAGACATTCCGTGACCTGGGCCTCGGCAACTGGCCGGACGTGGATGTCCGTATTGCCGCTCTCAACATGGATGGGGAAAACGCCGGTAGCTGGTCGTTCCAACTGAGGCCCGAAGCCACACAACTGCTAGTACAGGACATTGTTGGCACTCTCAAATCCCTGACCCTGACCGGGGAGCTGTCCTGGAGCATTGCAGCCGGGCGGGAAATCACCCGTTTTACCGGTGATATCAACGGTAAGTCGCTGGCAGACCTGGACACCTTGGTTGGCGCTGAGATTCCCTTCCGCAGCAAGAACACGGCCGTCAAGCTTGATATTGACTGGCCCGGCCGCCCGGATCAGTTTGACGTTTCGGGCCTTAGTGGCTCGGTCAGTGTGCGTTTTGATGACGGTGTCATCCTTGAGGGCAACAATACGGCTCAGCTGTTCCGGGTGTTCAACCTGCTCAATGCTGACACGCTCTGGCGACGCCTGAAGCTCGATTTCTCCGATCTGTACGAAGCGGGTGTCGCCTTCGATGCCATCTCCGGCAAGGCCAGCATGATTAACGGCCTGCTGACGTTGGATCCAGAGCTGCAGGTGGTAGGGCCTTCCGGCGCGTTCAAGCTGACGGGCACCTCCAACATGATTGAGGAAACCCTCGATATGAGAATGGTGGTGGTGTTGCCTCTGACCCAGAACCTGCCACTGGCCGCTTTGTTAATGGGGGCAGGTGCTCCGATTGGCGGCGCGTTGTTTGTCCTCGACAAAGTGTTGGGTGATCCATTGAGCAAACTCACCAGTGCGACCTATAGTGTAAGTGGAAGCTGGGACGAACCAGACGTTCGACTGAGGCGGGTATTCGATACCGGCAATTGATGGTTTTGGCAGGAGGGCCGTAATGTCAACGCAAAGAGACAATCCCGTCAAATGGCAGGCAAGTCGGGTAGCGGCGATACAGATGGTGAGTACCCATGACATCGCCGCCAACCTCAACGAGGCAGCAAGATTGCTGAAGGAGGCGGCCGACGCAGGTGCCAGCATTGCAGTGCTGCCTGAAAACTTTGCGGTACTGGCCACAAAGCAGATGATCGGCTGTGGCCGCCGGGAAGCGGAACCGGACAACGTGATTCGGCAATTCCTCGCACAGCAGGCGACCGAACTTGGCATCTGGGTGGTCGGTGGTTCGCTACCCATTGCGGCGAGGCCGGACTGGTCCACTGTGACCGATCGGGTTCGTGCCTGCTGCTATGTCTACGATGACCGAGGCCGTGAGGTTGCCCGCTACGACAAGATTCATCTTTTTGACGCCACCGTTGAAGATGCCCAGGGGCAGTATCGTGAGTCGGATACCTTCGAGCCGGGTGAAGACGTGGTTGTGATTGATACACCGGCAGGCCGACTCGGCATGGCCATCTGTTACGACCTGCGCTTTCCCGAGCTGTTCCGACAGCTCAGGGAGCAGGACGCAGAATGGGTGTCCCTGCCCAGTGCCTTTACCTGGTATACCGGTGACGCCCACTGGCATGCGCTGATACGTGCCCGTGCGATTGAGAATCAGTTCTGGCTTGTGGCAGCGGCCCAGGGTGGGCAGAACAGTGAGCGCCGGCGCACCTATGGGCACAGCGCGATCGTCGATCCCTGGGGCCGAATACTATCCGAGGTCGATGAAGGGCCGGGTGTCGTCGTTGGAGAGCTTGATCGTGAAACACTCAAGGACATCCGCACACGGATGCCCGTCTGGGAGCACCGGAGACTTTAGTTTCCGGCGGCTTCCGCGTCGTCGATGCACTCCCTGAGGTAGCGAAACAGCTTTCGTGGCTGGCCGGTATTCTTTTCTTTCTGCACGTCCCGGCGAGCGTTGCGCGCGAGGTTGCGCAGATGCTGTATATCCGCCGTTGTGCAGTAGTTCAGGAATTCGCCGACGGCCGAGTCGCCTTCCTCAATCATCCGGTCTCGCCAACGTTCAGCAAGGTGATGTCGGCGGGTGTGCTCCTCGCTTCCGGCATCGAAAGCATCAATGGCTCGAGTCAGCCCTTCTGGGTCGTCTTCCTGGCGGATAATCTTGCCGATGTACTGCAGGTGGCGGCGACGGGCTTCGTTCTGGCGAATGCGACGGGATTCCTCGATGGCCGCCCGCAGGGTGTCGCTGATCGGCAGGGTATTGAGCTGATCGTTACTCAGATCCAGCATACGCCTGCCAAGATCCTGCAACTGGTGCATTTCGCGCTTGAGTTGGGATTTGCTCGGGCCGAGGTATTCCGGGGCGTCGTCTTGGGAGTCGTTCATTTTCAGTCCGTGTTGTCGGATACAGGTTATCCGTAGAATATCGTCGCCAGACCAAGGAAGGCCATAAAGCCGACCACATCCGTGACCGTTGTCAGTATAACGCTACCGGCCAGTGCCGGATCAATGTTGCGGGACTTCAGGAACAGAGGTAGCACGGTGCCCACGAGTGCCGCAGCGATCAGGTTGATAATCAGCGCGGCGGCGATAATGGCGCCAATCATGATGTCGCTGAACCAGAGGGTTGCCGCTGACGCAACCACCACTGCCCAGAGCAATCCGTTCAGGGCACCCGCAATAAATTCGCGGTTTAGCAGCCAGCCCACGTTGGCGCCACTGATTTGTCCCACGGCCATGCCGCGGATGACCAGGGTCAGGGTCTGACTGCCGGCAATGCCGCCCATGGATGCCACGATGGGCATCAATACCGCCAGCGCCACAACCTTTTCGATGGTCGCCTCAAACAGCCCGATCACGGCCGAAGCGGTAAAGGCCGTAAGCAGATTGATGCCCAGCCACACGGCCCTGCGCCGGGTGGTCTTCAGAATCGGTGCGAAGGTGTCTTCGTCTTCATCAAGACCGGCCATGCTCATCAGGGAGTGGTCTGCGTCTTCGCGAATAACGTCAACCACGTCATCGATGGTGATTCGGCCCAGGAGTCGGCCTTCCTCACTGACCACGGGTGCTGAGATCAGGTCGTACCGTTCGAACAGGGTTGCCACCTTGGTGTCGGACAGCGTAACCGGTATCGGTTCGATGTCCGTGTCCATCACCTCCCGCACGGTTGCCGCCGGGTTGGATACGAGCATTTTGGTGATAGGCAACATGCCGATGAACTCGTCGCGTCGGCTGACCACGATAAGACTATCCGTCATCGGCGGCAGGTTGCGATGACGGCGCAGGTAGCGCAAAACCACGTCGATACTGATGTCCGGGCGCACCGTAATGGTGTCCGTGTTCATCAGGCCGCCGGCGGTATCTTCCGGGTAGGAGAGGACTTCTTCGACACGTTGGCGATCCTGCTCGTCCATGGTGTCCAGGACTTCCTGGATGACCGTGTCCGGCAACTGCTGCAGTAAGTCGGCCAGATCGTCCGACTCGAAATCCTCGATGATGTCAGCCAGTTCCTGAGCGTTCAGCTGGCTCAGGAAGTAACCTCGGATATCGTCATTCAGATACTGGAGGACTTCGCCTTCAAGCTGCTTGTCGACCAGGTTCCAGAGCAGGGCACGCTGGCGGGGTGGTGATGACTCCAGCAGGTGGGCGATGTCACTGGGACTCAGGCCGCCATTCAGGATGCGGGCAACCTGTTTCAGGGCGCCACTGTCCAGCGCTTCGCTCAGGGAGCGAAGGCGTTGGCGCGCTTGGCTTTTCTCCAGAATATCGGTCATGGATCACCCACGGTCAGAAAACCCTCGTATTATAGCGGAGTTAGGCAACATAGGTGAGGAAGAGTTGTAGGTGAATGCCGTAGACGGGCAAGGATGTCCAGTGTGGAGGTGGTTATTCGCCTTCCCCGAAGTAGTCGTTGATCAGCGTAACCAGCGCATCGACAGCTTCGGACTCATCCGGACCGTCTACAATCAGCTCTACCTCTGATCCCTGGCTGGCGGCGAGCATCATGACTGGCATGATGCTTTTGGCGTCCACCTGTCGCCCTTTGCGGCTGATCTGAATGCTGCTGTCGAATTCAGATGCCTTGCCCACCAGTTTGGCTGCGGCCCGGGCATGGAGCCCAAGTTTGTTGATGATGGTAATGGGGCGGCGGATCATAGGCGGTTCAGCTTTCCCTGCTTTGCAGGTGGGGCAGTTCGGTGTGGCGAACCTGCACATTGCTGTATTTGCCCGAGAAATAGCGGCCGAGCTGGTCGCAGATATAAACCGAGCGATGCTGGCCACCGGTGCAGCCGATGGATATGGTCATATAGCTGCGGTTGCTGTCTGCGAACGAGGGTAGCCAGTTTTCCAGGAATTGGGTCAGGTCTTCGACCATCTTACGGCTCAACGGCTCCTTTTCCAGGAAATCGATAACCGGCTGGTCGGTGCCCACAAACTGCCGAAGGCTGGTGTCCCAATAGGGATTGGGCAGGCAGCGCACATCGAACACATAGTCCGAATCCAACGGCACGCCGTGCTTAAATCCGAATGACTGGAATAGCAGTGCCAGTTCCTGGTGGCGCCTGCCCGCGACTCGTTGCTTTACCATATCCCGGAGCTCGTACATGGACAGCCCCGTGGTGTCGATGTAGAGGTCTGCCAGCTTGGAAAGCGGCTCCAGAAGCTTCTTTTCGTTACCGATGGCCTCCCTCAGGGAGGTCTTGTCATCACTCAGTGGATGCTTTCGGCGCGTGGCATGGAGCGCTGCAGAAGAGACTGTTCATCGGCGTCGAGATAGATGATCTCGATGGTTACGCCAGTATCCTGAAGGCTGCGGTAGATATCCTCGAAGTTGCTCAATTCTCCGGAAAGGTTACGGGCATCGATGCTGACCGCCATCTTTCCCAGCCGGCTGGGAGAGTTCTGGTTGGTGGCTTCCTGTGTGAGGGGGAACAGGAGGCCAATGGGCAGGTTGTCAATGCAGTAAAAGCCCAGGTCTTCCAGAACATGTAACGCGGTACTTTTCCCGGAACCTGATCGGCCGCTGACGATGATCAGTTTCATAGCCCGTTCACCTTGGATGTGGAGTTGTTCAGCTTGTTTCGGCTGTCATCCGGCGATAGAGAGAGCCTGCATCAGTGCACTGACGCAGCTGGTCGCAGAATGCACGTTCGTTGAACTTTTCAGCAAGTTGGCTCAAAAGCTCAAGATGCTCGCTGGTGGCTTCCTTGGGGACAATCAAGGTGAAGACGAGGTCCACCGGCTGGTTGTCGATAGCATCGAACGCAACGCCTTCTTCCAGGGTCAGCAAAACGCCAACCACGTGATCCAGCCCTTCCAGTCTGCAGTGGGGGATCGCGATGCCCTGTCCGATACCCGTGCTCCCCAGTCGCTCCCGTGCGACCAGATTAGTGAATATCTGGGTGTCGCTGAGCAAAGCGTCGTGTTGCTGGATCTGCTCGGCAATGGTTTCCATAACCCGCTTTTTGCTGGAGGCAGGCACCCGGCAAAGGGTTAGCTCCGGCGCGAGAATGTTCTCGATAGTCAGGGATGTGTCGGTCATGAATCGACTGCATTTCCGTAAAAAAAGGCTGCGGCACGTGTTGCATGGTTAGCCAGTGCCGCAGCTCGATTAACTGTCATGCCGGGGGCGTCGTCCTAGCGGGCGCCGTTCCCGTGCATCCGGTCTACGTTCTTTTCCTTGTGCTTCAGGATCTGCCTGTCCAGCTTGTCTACCAGTGCATCAATGGCAGCGTACATATCGCTGTTTTCGGCCTTTGCGTGAATCTCACCACCTATCACGTGAAGCGTAGCTTCCGCCATCTGGCGCACTTTTTCCACCTCAAGGGTAACCTGGCAATTGCTGATATGGTCGAAGTGCCGCTCAAGCTTTTCAAATTTGCCTGATACGTAATCTTTCAGTGCGGGAGTCAGTTCTACGTGATGGCCTGAAATATTGAGTTGCATAGGCTTCTCCTGTTTTCAGCTTGCCGGCACCCGTTAGGATACCGGCTGTGTGCCACAGCGTTATGCTGCAGGCGGTATACTTTCAGGAAAGGGCTCTCCCCGTGAGGCCGGGAACAGACGCTTCCTACACCAATCGCTTTCGCTCGTTGGACGGAGGAATGTGCATTGCCTCGCGATACTTGGCCACGGTTCGTCTAGCCACCTTTATACCCTGGTCTCCTAGCATGGCTGCAATTTTGCTATCGCTCAATGGCTTTTTCGGAGTTTCCGTTGCAATCAGCTTCTTGATCATCGCGCGGATTGCCGTGGATGAGCACTCTCCACCTTCGTCGGTACTGACATGGCTCGAGAAAAAATACTTAAGTTCAAATATGCCCCGCGGTGTGTGCATGTATTTCTGGGTGGTGACCCTTGAAATGGTCGACTCGTGCATTTCCACCGCCTGGGCAATATCTGAGAGAATCAATGGTTTCATGGCTTCCTCGCCATGGTCCAGAAACCCCTGCTGGTGCTCGACAATGCGCGTGGCCACCTTGAGCAGGGTTTCGTTGCGGCTCTGCAGGCTCTTGATGAACCACTTTGCCTCCTGCAACTGGTCCCGCAGGTAGGTGTTGTCGGCGCTGCTGTCCGCACGCTTTATAAGAGAAGCATAGCTTGCATTCACACGAATGCGTGGTGCAATTTCAGGATTCAGTTCCACGCGCCAGCGCTCATTGTGCTTGCGCACGATCACATCCGGGATGACATAGTCCGGCTCGGCCTGGTCCAGGGTGTCGCCGGGGCGGGGGTTCAAACCGGTAATAAGTGCCAGGACATCCCGTAGCTGTTCTTCTTTCAGGCGGCTGCGGCGCAACAGCTGGGCGTAATCGCGGTTACCCAGCAGGTTTATGTAGTGGGTAATCACCAGTCGCGCCTGAGCCAGCCAGGGTGTTTCCGGGGGCAGTTGGTTCAGCTGGATCAGCAGGCATTCCTGCAGATCACGGGCGAACACGCCGGGTGGATCGAAGTGCTGCAGGCGATGAAGAACGGCTTCCACTTCGTCCAGTTCCAGCGGGTCTTCGTCGGATTCGTCCACCATGCCTGAATGAATTTCTTCAAGCGGAGAGGTCAGGTAGCCGTGGTTATCAACCGCATCCATCAGGGCATGGGCGATGGCCTGATCCCGCTCGCTCATGGGCGTCAGGTTCAGTTGCCATTCCAGGTGGTCCTGGAGCGTTTCGGTGGGGGAGTTACGGGTTTCGAAGTCGTGGTCGTTTTCGTCGTCGTTACGGGCTGCTGACGCGGGGGCTGACTGGTAAATGTCATCCCAGGCGGTGTCGACGGGAAGATCATCGGGAATGGTGTCGGGACTGTCCGTTTCTGATGACCAGTCAGGTCCGTTTTCGGATTCATCCCACTCGGTAGCGGTGTCTGAGGCGGTGTTGGATTCCTCGGTTGACGCTGTTTCAGACGACTCGTTGTCACTGTCCGTTGATTCCGGATTCTGGTTGTCGTCGTCTTCCGAGGTTTCCAGCATTGGGTTGGATTCCAGTGCCTGCTGGATTTCCTGCTGGAGGTCCAGGGTGGAGAGCTGCAGAAGCCTGATAGCCTGTTGCAGCTGGGGCGTCATGGTCAGGCTTTGGCCCAGCTTTAACTGTAGTGAGGCTTTCATAACCATGGTTCAGGATCCGTCACTCGGTCTCTCTCTTCCGTCATCAGGGCGCTTTCTGGAGCCGGGGTTGCACAAAAACTCTTTGTATGCTGGCTACTTGCCGCACCAAGCAAGTTCTTTGCCGAGTCTACTACAGGCGAAACTCGTTGCCTAGATACACTTCCTTGACCTGCTGGTTGGCCAGTATATCGTCCGAATTACCAGAGGCGATGATGTGGCCGCCGCTGACAATGTACGCATTCTCGCAGATGTCGAGGGTTTCCCGCACGTTGTGGTCGGTGATCAGTACGCCGATGCCCTTGTCCCGCAAGTGTCGGATGATCTGCTTGATGTCGCTCACGGAGATCGGGTCGACCCCGGCGAAGGGCTCGTCCAGCAGGATGAACGCCGGTTCCATCGCCAGCGCCCGGGCAATTTCCACCCGCCGTCGCTCACCGCCTGACAGGGCCATGCCAACGCTATCGCGGATGTGGGTAATGTGAAACTCTTCAAGCAGTTCCTCTAACTTGGCCTCCCGGTCAGCGCGTTTGAGTTCGCGGCGGGTTTCCAGGATCGCCAGTATGTTGTCGCGCACGGTGAGCTTGCGAAACACGGATGCTTCCTGGGGCAGGTACCCGATTCCCTTGCGGGCACGGCCGTGCATGGGCAGGGGCGTGATGTCCTGATTGTCGATGGTGATGCGACCGTTGTCGGCGGAAACCAGGCCAACAATCATGTAGAAACACGTCGTTTTGCCCGCGCCGTTGGGGCCGAGCAAGCCGACGATCTCGCCACTGCGAATTTCCAGGGAAACGTCGATGACGACCTTCTTCTGTTTGTAGCTTTTTGCGAGGTTACTGGCCCTGAGAACTGCCATCGGTATCCTGTCCGTTAGGGTTGTTATCTGGATTGTTGCCGGAGTTGCCGCGTGGCTGGATGACCATTTCGACGCGACCGCTGCCATCGCCCTGGTCAGCAGAGCCCTCTGCGGTCACCACGCGTTCGGCGCTGTCGTAATGAATGACGTCGCCCCGGAACAGGTTGCCGCCCTGTTCGATCACAGCTTCGCGCCGAAAGGTAACCCGGTTGTCGGAGGCGGACCAGGTGATTGTAAGTGCGCGGGCGTCGGTTTCGCCCTGGCCTTCCATGGCAGGCTGGCGGTAGCGTGCCGGGGTACCGGTGGCTTCAATGCGGCTGACGCCATTCTCATCCCGGTGGAGTACAACCTTGTCCGCCATAAGGTTGGCATCGCCCTGGCTCATTTCAACCGAGCCGGTATAGGTTGCAATGCCCTGGCCTTCGTCGAGCCGAGCATTGTCGGCATTGACCCTGATGGGTTGGTCAGACTCAAGATCAAAGGCCGCGGCGAACGGCATGCCCACGGTCAATGTCAGCGCCAGGACAATCGCTGAGACTGCCGTGCGCGATGCCACCGGTTGGTGCCTATTGCGGTGAGGGTTGGGCATGAATTTACTTGCCGGTCTCATAGCGTCCTTCCACGTCAGAGTCGAGTTCGAGGATTCGGTCATCAATCCAGGCCTTCATGCCGGTGGCGCGGGTCAGGCTGAACGAGTCGGTCAGTTCCACCGGGGCGTCTGTGTAAACAGTACGCTCTGTGTTATCCAGTGTCAGCGTTGACGTGGTCAATGTCAGGGGGCGCCCGCCTTGGGGTTGCTGGGACACCCGAACATCCCCCGTCAAGTAAACCAGGTCGTCAGCTTCCATGAATTGGCCTTTGTTGGCCTGGACTTGCCAGGGTGCGTTGCCGGGTTCGCCGTAGAGCGTCGCATTCGGCGATTCCATAATGGTTTCGTTGCGGGCCTCGAATTGCTCGATACGTGGGCTTTCGAAGTGTGCGGTAAGCCGCCCGGTCTCGTCGAAAGACAGATAGCGACCATTGACCACGAAACCGTCTGGTTCCGATTCGCCTCTCAGCGCGGCGGCATCCACCGGCTCTGATGACTCGTCACTTTGCCAGAGCAGGAAAAACAGTGCCACTATCGTGACAGCCAGCCCCAGAGTTCGTACCCAGGGCCGGGTAAAGAGGGCTTCAGCGGCCATTCAGTCCTGCTCCAGGTAGGGTTGCAGGCTTGCGTTGAGCTGCCCGCAGGCGCAGAGCAGCAGTTCGCAGGCTTCACGGACGGCGCCGCTACCCCCCGCGGCCGACGTGCAAAAATCCGCGTGCTGGCGCACCAGCCAGTAGCCGTTGGGTACTGTTATGCCCAGCCCGGCGTAACGGATTGCGGGCAGGTCCGGCAGGTCATCGCCCATGTAGGCAATCTGGTGTGGCGCGATCTCCAGCCGTGCAGCCAGTTCCCGCAGGGCGATTTTCTTGTCCTCTCGGCCTTGCATCAGGTGCGGGATGCCGAGGTCATTCATGCGTTTCTCTGTCAGCGGCGAGCGCCGTCCGGTAATGACGGCAACGTTGATGCCAGCAGCCATAACCTGTTTGATGCCCAGGCCGTCGAGAATGTTGAACCCTTTCATCTCATCGCCTGAAGCGCTGAACAGCAGAGTGCCGTCGGTCATGATGCCGTCCACATCCAGGGCCAGCAGGCGAATGGCAGCGGCTTTTTCAATCAGCTCCGCTGGCCATTGAGGGCGCAGAGTGTCGGCCATCAGATGACTCCCGCCCGCAATAAGTCGTGCATGTTGATAGCGCCGGTCAGTTTGCCGTCGCGATTGATGACGGGCAGGGCGTTGATCTTCAGCTCTTCCATCATGTTCAGTGCCTCGGCGGCCAGTTGGTCATCGTGGATCACACGACCGTTGCGGGTCATGGCCTCGGCAATCGGTGTGTTGTGAATGTCCACGGAGCGGTCCAGGGTGCGGCGCAGGTCGCCGTCCGTAAATACACCGACCAGGTCGCCCTCGGCGTTAATGACCGTTGTCATACCCAGGCCCTTGCGGGAAATCTCCAACAGTGCGCCGCTGAGGGTGGTGTCTTCCTGCACTCGGGGGATCTGGTCCCCGGTATGCATAATATCGCTGACACGCAGCAGCAACCTGCGGCCCAGACTGCCACCGGGGTGTGAGAGCGCAAAGTCTTCGGTGCTGAACCCCCGGGCTTCAAGCAGTGCCACGGCCAGGGCATCACCCATCACCAAAGTGGCCGTGGTGCTGGAGGTGGGGGCCAGGCCAAGAGGGCAGGCCTCCTGGGCGACACTGATGTCCAGGTTGGCAACGGCCTCCCGAGCCAGGATGGAGTTCTCGTTGCCCGTCATACTGATCAGCGGGGCCCCATGCGTTTGATTAACGGCAAAATGGTCAGCACTTCGCTGGTGTTGCCGCTATTGGAGATGCCCAGCACTACATCCTGGCTGGTGATCATGCCCAGGTCACCGTGGCTGGCCTCGCCCGGGTGTACGAAGAACGAGGGCGTTCCGGTGCTGGCGAGGGTGGCAGCGATCTTGTTGCCGATATGGCCGGATTTGCCCATGCCGGTCACGACAACACGCCCCTTGCACGCCATGATGACTTCGCAGGCGCGGACGAAACGGTCATCAATCCGGTCGGTCAGGGCGTGAATGGCCTCACGCTCGATCTCGATGGCTCGGAGGGCGGATTCTTTGAAGGTCTGGCTGGTTTCGGTGTTCATCTGGCTTCCGGGTTCGAAATGTTGATGCTTTCGTCGTGGCAAAAGTATATCACTTCAACGGCTTTGGCTGCCCTTCATGACAAGACGTTCAGCAAAACTGATCATTGACATCAGTTCATTTTGTGAAGGATGGATTGAGGTTCACGGCAGGTTGACATAATGTAGCGCACTCATTAAAGGCTGGGAATGCGGGTTCACCGACACTCAGGCGGTTCTGGAAGCAGGTATGGACACATCCCCCTACATTGAATTGAGAGACGTGGTTTTCAGTCGCGGGAATCGTCGTATCTTTGATGGCGTCAGCCTGGACATTCCCCGCGGCAAGATTACCGCCATCATGGGGCCGAGCGGCACCGGCAAGACTACCTTGTTGCGGCTGATCGGCGGCCAGCTGAAACCGGATTCCGGCAGCATATCCGTAGCGGGGGAGAACGTTCCTCAGCTCAAGCGCAAGGCGCTTTACCGTCTGCGGGAAAAGATGGGGATGCTGTTCCAGAGTGGAGCGCTGTTTACGGATCTCAGTGTCTTTGAAAACGTGGCGTTCCCGCTCAGGGTTCATACCACCTTGCCGGAGGACATGATCCGCGACATCGTTCTAATGAAGCTCGAAGCTGTGGGGCTTCGCGGAGCCCGGGATCTGATGCCGGCAGAGCTGTCAGGTGGTATGACCCGGCGCGTGGCCCTGGCCCGCAGCATCGCGCTGGACCCTGAGCTGATCATGTACGACGAGCCCTTTACCGGCCAGGACCCGATTGCCATGGGTGTACTGGTGAAGCTGATCCGGGATCTCAACAGCTCCATGGGCCTGACCAGCGTGCTGGTATCCCATGATGTGCCGGAGTCCCTGAGTATCTGCCACTACGCCTGTATCGTTGCAGACGGCCGTATCATAGGCGACGGCACGCCCGAGGAGTTGAGGGCGCACCCATCGGAGCAGGTTCAGCAGTTCCTGCGTGGTCATCCGGACGGTCCGGTGCCGTTCCACTATCCGGCTGCGGATGCGGCTCTGGACTGGAGTGTTGCCGGGAGGGGGGATTGATGGACCGGCTGGCGGCTTTTGGCCGATTGGGGCTGAACGTGATTGCATCGCTCGGTCGCTCCGGGCGTTTCCTTGTCGGTGCCCTGGCAGGTGTTCCGCGGCCCTCGGTTGGTTTTCCGCTGTTGCTGAAGCAACTCTACTCGGTCGGTGTTCTGTCCCTGGCCATCATTGTGGTGTCCGGCCTGTTTATCGGGATGGTTCTGGGGTTGCAGGGATACACCATTCTCAGTGACTACGGGTCTGAGGCCGCGATCGGTCAGATGATTGCCCTGACTCTGGTGCGGGAATTGGGCCCCGTGGTGACCGCGCTGTTGTTTGCCGGCCGTGCGGGTTCCGCACTGACGGCGGAAATCGGGTTGATGAAAGCCACCGAACAGCTTTCCAGCATGGAAATGATGGGTGTTGATCCGCTGCGCCGGGTGATTGCCCCGCGGTTATGGGCGGGCTTTATCTCAGTGCCCGTGCTGGCTGCTGTGTTTTCGGTGGTTGGTATCTGGGGCGGCATGCTCGTGGGTGTGGAGTGGCTGGGCGTGTTTGAAGGCTCTTTCTGGGGCAACATGCAGTCTTCCGTAAGCTTCACCGCCGATGTTCTGAACGGTGTCGTCAAGAGCCTTGTGTTTGGGTTCGTCTGTACCTGGATTGCGGTCTATCAGGGTTACGACTGTGTGCCCACCTCAGCTGGTATCAGTGCCGCAACCACGAAAACCGTGGTGTATTCGTCGCTGGCCGTACTCGGGCTGGATTTTGTGCTTACCGCCGTCATGTTTGGTGACTTCTGACCGCGGTATACTGAAACGTCAGGAAACAGGGGGCCGGAATGGCACAGAGAACAACAGAGGTGATTGTGGGGCTGTTCATGATCGCGGGCATCGCCGCCATAATGTTCCTGGCGTTGCAGGTCAGCGGGCTGACACCGAAGGCCCCGGAAAGTTCGTACACGCTCTACGCCAACTTTAACGACGCTGGCGGGCTGACGCCCCGGGCAAAAGTGTCCATGGCTGGTGTCACGGTGGGTAAGATCCGGGAGATAACCCTGAATCGGGAAACCTACCAGGCCCGCGTGACCATTGATGTGAACGCCAGTGTGGATAATATCCCGGCGGACAGCTCAGCAGTAATACGTACATCCGGGCTGCTTGGTGAACAGTACATTGATATATCGGTGGGCGGTGATATGGAGTCCCTGGGGGACGGGGATACCTTCTATTCCACACAATCCGCCATGAATCTTGAGCGGCTCATATCCAACTTTGCCTCCGGGCAGTCACAATGAAAGAAAGTGGTTCACGGGAGAAAACCATGGTTCTGATCAGACATAGCCTGATGATTGTTGCGTTGCTGATGGTGGCGCTGGCAGCACCGGCCCACGCCGGACCGGAGGAGGACCTCCGCACGTATGTGGATAAAAATACCCAGCGCCTGGTCGACAAGCTCCATCAGGAAAAGGGCCTGTACGAGCAGAATCCACAGGCGTTTTATCGGAGCATGGATCAGGAGCTGAAGAACTTCGTCGACTTTCGCCGAATTGCTGCCCGGGTCATGGGTCGCTATGCGCGGCAGGCATCACCGGAGCAGCGCGACGAGTTCGTTGAGAAGTTCAAACGCAGTCTTTTCGACAGTTACGCTCAGGCTCTGGTGAGCGCTGACGATTTTACCATCGAGGTAAAGGAAGCCACGATCAACCCGAATGACGACGGTCGGGCGTCTGTGCGTATGGAGGTGATCAGTGCCTCTGGCAATCGCTACCCCGTGACTTATTCCATGTACGAAACAGATGAAGGACGCTGGATGATGGAAAACGTGATCGTCGAAGGTGTGAACATCGGGCTGGCTTTCCGTGATCGTTTCAGCCAGGAGATGGAGAAGAACGGCGGCAAGGTCCAGGCTGTTATCAACGACTGGGGCGATGCAGTGGAATCGCTGAACCTCGAAGGTGAAGTCGACAAATCATGAATGCAAGCCGGCCCGTGGTGACTCTTGATGGCGACACGCTATTGGTGAGCGGCGCGGTTGATCCGCTCACCGTGATCTCCGTCAGGCAGGAAGGCGAGAAGTGGATACGGGCGGGCAAGGCGGATTTACAGGTGGACCTGTCCGCCATGGGCACCGCGCACAGCGTGGTGCTGTCTCTGCTGCTGTGTTGGCACCGCCTTGCAGTTGCCCGCAGTCAGGCTCTGCGATTCACCGGCGTAAGTGCGCGGCTGAACTCTTTGGCGGCCCTGAGCGGCCTTGATCGCCATTTGCCGGGCTTTTCCTCCCAGTCCTCTTCTGAAAACCTGCACCATAGCTGACCCGAATGCCATAATTGGTTACAATCTCGCCCCTGATTTAAAAACGCCCGAGGATTATTTATGGAAGCCACCGAAGTTGCCGAGTTGGTTAAAGAGGCGCTGCCTGGCTGTGAGGTCGAAGTGCAGGTCGATGGCAATCACTATCTTGTTGTTGTAGTGGGCGATGTATTCGAGGGTTTGCCAACCATCAAACGGCAGCAACTGATCAACAAGGCGCTGTTCCAGCACATTCTGGACGGTACCATTCATGCCCTGCACCCCAAGGCCTTTACGCCGGCTGAATGGGCCGCGCGCCAGGGCTGACATGCCCGCAAACTACAGGACACCATTGTGGACAAACTTCTGATCAGAGGCCGCAAGCCTCTCGATGGCGAAATCCGGATTTCCGGCGCCAAGAACGCCGCCCTACCGATTCTGGCTGCCACCCTGTTGGCGGATGAGCCGGTGACCGTGGGCAACCTGCCGCACCTGAACGACATCACCACGATGATCGAGCTGCTGGGCCGCATGGGTGTGGAACTGATGATCGACGAAAAAATGAGCGTCGAGGTGCACGCCAACACCATCAAGCAATTCCATGCGCCGTACGAGCTGGTCAAGACCATGCGTGCGTCGATCCTGGTGCTGGGCCCGCTGGTGGCTCACTTTGGTGAGGCAGAAGTCTCCCTGCCCGGTGGCTGTGCCATCGGTAGCCGACCGGTAAACCTGCACATCCAGGGCCTGGAGCAGATGGGTGCCGACATCAAGGTCGAGAATGGCTATATCAAGGCGAAGACCAATGGTCGCTTGAAAGGCGCGCACATCTTCCTGGACACGGTGACCGTCACCGGTACGGAAAACCTGATGATGCTGCCGCGTTGGCCGATGGTAAAACCATCCTGGAAAACGCTGCCCGGGAACCGGAAGTGGTGGATCTCGCTGAATGCCTGATCGCCATGGGTGCTGACATCAAGGGTCATGGCTCTGCAACGATTGAGATCAACGGTGTCGAGCGTTTGCATGGCTGTCACTACGATGTGCTGCCGGATCGCGTCGAAACCGGCACCTACCTGGTTGCAGCAGCAGCTACCCGTGGCCGGGTCAAGCTCAAGGATACCCGCGAGGATCTGCTGGAAGCAGTCCTGCTGAAGCTGGAAGAGGCCGGTGCCCACATTGATACGGGCAAGGACTGGATTTCGCTGGATATGAAAGGCAATCAGCCAAAAGCGGTTAGCCTACGCACAGCGCCATACCCTGCGTTTCCGACCGATATGCAAGCGCAGTTAGCGGCGATGAACGCGGTATCCGAAGGCACTGGCACCATCGTGGAAACGGTCTTCGAGAACCGGTTCATGCACCTGCAGGAGCTGATCCGCATGGGTGCGGACATTACTCTTGAGGGCAACGCTGCGATCATCAAGGGCGTGGATCACCTCACCGGTGCCCCGGTGATGGCAACGGACCTGCGGGCGTCCGCGAGCCTGGTCATTGCCGGGCTGGTGGCGGATGGAGACACCATCGTTGATCGCATCTACCACATCGACCGTGGCTACGAGTGTATCGAAGAAAAATTGCAGCTGTTGGGCGCCAGTATCCGCCGCTTGCCAGCCTGAACACATTGAACCGGAAAGACGCATGACCGATTCCATCACCATCGCGCTGTCGAAGGGGCGAATCCTCGACGAGACCCTGCCGCTGTTAAAAGAAGCGGGTATCGAGCTGGTCGACGATGTTAAGAAGTCCCGGAAACTGGTGTTTCCCACCACGGACCCGAACGTACGGGTTTTGATCCTTCGGGCCACCGACGTGCCCACCTATGTGCAATACGGTGGAGCGGATCTGGGGGTAACCGGTAAGGATGTGCTGATGGAGCACGGCGGTGAGGGACTGTATGAGCCGCTGGACCTGAATATTTCCCGGTGTCGGTTGATGACGGCCGGGAAGAAAGACTGCAAAGCGCCAGAGGGCCGTTTGCGTGTGGCGACCAAGTTCGTAAACTTGGCTCGGCGCTATTACGCGGCCCAGGGGCGGCAGGCCGATATCATCAAGCTCTACGGTGCGATGGAGCTTGCTCCGATTCTCGGGCTCGCCGACGAGATTGTCGATATCGTTGATACCGGCAATACCTTGAAAGCGAATGGTCTTGAGGCTCGCGAGCTGATTGAAAACATCAGTTCTCGCCTTGTGGTTAACCGTGCCTCGATGAAGATGAAACACCAGGGCATTAATCCCATAATTGAGAAAATGTCGATCGCCGTTGAAAAAAGGCGAGCTTCAGAGTAAGAAGCGCTCAGGGACGGCTTTCCAAAACACGCTCCTTCGGCACGTCCATGTGACGCTTGGACTTCGCCATCCATGGCTCCGTACAGTTTTGGAAAGCCGTCCCTGATCACTTCCCATGCCAAGCGTTGCCTTAAACACAAAGAGTAAACAATCCGAAACAGGATTTAGTGATGACCGATATCAGCATCAGACGATTGAGCGCTTCCGACAGTGACTTTGACAGTGCGCTGGCCAAGCTATTGGCGTGGGAAGACAGTGTGGATCATCAGGTGAATGAGTCGGTTCGTCATATCCTGCATGAGGTGAAAACCCGTGGGGATGCTGCGGTTCTGGAGTTTACCGAGAAGTTTGATCGCTTGAAGGTTGGCACTGTTGCTGAGCTGGAAATGGGGCAGGATCGCTTGCGGCAGGCGCTGGAGGCTATTCCCCAGGGGCAGCGTGTTGCCCTTGAAAAGGCCGCCGAGCGGGTGCGTGACTATCACGAGCGTCAGAATCAGACGTCCTGGCAGTATGAAGACGATGACGGCACCGTACTCGGTCAGAAGGTCACGCCGCTGGATCGGGCAGGGCTGTATGTGCCCGGTGGCAAGGCGGCTATCCCTCCTCCGTGCTAATGAACGCCATCCCGGCGAAGGTCGCGGGTGTGGGCGAGGTGATTATGGTGGTTCCCACGCCGGACGGTGTGGTGAACGAACTGGTTCTGGCCGCTGCGGCGATTGCGGGTGTGGATCGCGTCTTTTGTGTGGGGGGGGCCCAGGCGGTGGGTGCATTGGCCTACGGCACACAGACCATTCCTGCCGTCGATAAGATTGTTGGGCCGGGCAATATTTTTGTCGCTACCGCCAAGCGAGAGGTATTCGGAACCGTTGGTATCGACATGATTGCAGGCCCTTCGGAGATTCTGGTGATTTGTGACGGCAAGACTGACCCAGACTGGATTGCCATGGATTTGTTCTCTCAGGCCGAGCACGATGAGCAGGCTCAGTCCATTCTTATCAGTCCCGATGCCGATTTCCTGGATGCCGTGGAAGCCAGCATCAACAAGCTGCTGCCGACCATGGAGCGGGCCGGCATCATCGCTACCTCGATGACGGATCGGGCTGCGCTGATTCACGTGGCCGACTTGTCGGAAGCGGCTCGCGTTTCCAATCGTATTGCGCCGGAGCACCTGGAGCTTTCGGTGGAAGATCCGGAAAATCTGGTGGACGAGATTCGCCATGCCGGTGCCATCTTTATGGGGCGCTATACGGCGGAGGCGCTGGGCGATTATTGCGCCGGGCCGAACCATGTGTTGCCGACGTCCGGGGACGGCGCGTTTCTCCTCTCCTCTGGGGGTTTATGACTTCCAGAAACGGTCGTCCCTGATTGGTTTTTCTGCAGCCGGTGCCGACAGGATGGGGCGAGTTGCCTCTGTTCTGGCGCGTGGAGAAGGGTTAACGGCTCACGCCCGTTCTGCAGAGTATCGGGTTCGGGAGGGCCAGTCAGATGAGTAAGTTCTGGAGTTCACGGGTCAAAGAGTTGGTCCCCTATGTACCGGGGGAGCAGCCGAAAATGGCCAACCTCGTGAAACTGAATACCAACGAAAACCCTTTCGGCCCGTCTCCGAAGGTGATCGAGGCGATCAACACGGAACTGAATGACAGCCTTCGGCTTTATCCGGACCCCGAAAGTGAAGCTCTGAAAAGCACCATCGCGAAGTACTATGGCGTGCAGGGCGAGCAGGTTTTCCTCGGTAACGGTTCCGACGAAGTGCTGGCACACATCTTTTATGGTCTGTTCCAGCACGGTGAGCCCGTGTTGTACCCCGATATCACCTACAGTTTTTATCCGGTGTATTGCGGCCTCTACAACATCGAAGGCAAGACCGTACCGCTGACCGACAGCTTTGAGATTGATCCCAAGGACTATAAGCAGCCGAACGGCGGCATCATCTTCCCCAATCCCAATGCGCCCACTGGGCGTTACCTGGCGCTGGATAAGGTTGAGGCTATCGTCGCCGCCAATCCCGACCGGGTCGTGGTTGTGGATGAAGCCTATGTGGATTTCGGCGGCGAGAGTGCGATCAAGCTGGTGGGGAAATACCCCAATCTGCTGGTCTGCCAAACGCTGTCCAAGGCCCGTTCCCTGGCCGGGTTGCGCGTCGGTTTCGCCATCGGCAGCCCGGAGGTCATCGAAGCCCTGAACCGCGTCAAGAACAGCTTTAACTCTTATCCTATTGACCGCCTGGCTCAGGTCGGCGCCATTGCGGCATTCGAGGATGAAGACTGGTTTCGAGCCACCTGCGAAGGCGTCATTGGCGAGCGAGGGTGGGTTACCTCGAAACTGGAAGCCTTGGGGTTCGATGTATTGCCCTCAAAGGCCAACTTTATTCTTGCGCGCCACCCGGATCATGCCGGTGAGGCGTTGGCGAAGGGGCTTCGGGAGAAGGGGGTTATCGTGCGTCACTTCAATAAGCCCCGCATCTCGGACTTCCTGCGCATCACCATCGGCACGGCAGACCAGAACAAGCGACTGGTCGAGTGCCTTAAACCGTTGGTGTAACACAAGACATTCAAGGCAACCACATGGAGGCAGCATGGCTTCACGCAATGAGATACTCCGCACACTGAATGACTGGCTGGCCCCGGAAAACTTCAAGGATTATTGCCCTAACGGTCTTCAGGTTGAGGGCGCTGAAGAGGTCAGTACCATAGTAAGTGGCGTCACGGCTTCCCGGGCGCTCGTGGACGCGGCGATCGAAGCCGGTGCCGATATGATTCTGGTGCATCACGGGTATTTCTGGAAAGGTGAGGATCAGGCCATCCGTGGCATGAAGCGGGACAGGATCAAGCGTCTGCTGGAGCACGATATCAATCTGGTTGCCTATCACCTGCCGTTGGACGATCACCCTGAGTATGGCAATAACCGGCAGTTGGCCGACGTGTTGGGTATTCTCAATCCCCGGCCACTGGGAGGGCTTGTGTGGCAGGGTGAACTGAGCGCTCCGATGGAGCCCCGGGCGTTCGCGGAGTTGATCGGAGAGCGTCTGGCCCGTGCTCCGCTCTGGGTCGGGGACGGCTCCGCAGAGATTTCCAGGGTCGGCTGGTGTACTGGCGCAGCTCAGGGGTTCATTGGCAGCGCATTGGAAGCCGGGCTGGATGCCTATATCAGTGGCGAGATTTCAGAACCCACTACTCATACTGCCCGCGAATGCGGTATTCATTACTACGCAGCCGGCCATCACGCCACTGAGCGGTATGGCGTTCAGGCCCTGGGGCGGGCCCTGGAGCAAGCATTTGGGGTAAGTCACCGGTTTATCGACTGCGATAACCCGGTGTAAGCGTCAGGCTTTTTGCTGTTTTTCCGCCAGGCCAAAGTCTTCGGCCAGGGTGCCTTTTTCCTGGGGGTCGCTCTTGGGGGCGTAATCCCGGGGTGGCTCTGCATCGTCCTTGCTGGCGGCGCCTTCCAGGCGCGCTTGGCGCTCTCTTTCTCAAGCTCCAACAGCCAGTCTTCGTCGTTGCACAGGCGGTTCGCGCCCCGCGCCATGTGCTGGTTTACGTCGCGGTAGGTGTCGTTGAAGCGGCGCAGCAGGTGCGCAGATTCCATAAAGTGCTCGTTTACTTGCGCCTGATAGCGCGTGTACTCGTTTCTCAGCTCCTCGATCTGCTGTTCGGCCCGGCGCTGCCGCAGCGTAGAGCCCTGACCAGACCGGCCAACCAGTACTCCGATGACAATGCCGACAATCAATGCGGCGATGGCTGCCAGAATCAGGTTTGTCATAAGCTGTGTGATCCTTTTGATGATTGGGAATTCCTTCCCGAAGTATACCGTCCCAAGGCCCGTTCACGCACGATTGCCTCGTGCGCCAATCGTCGTATTGCGTCGTATGTCTGGCTCGCCCCCGCGGTTGCAGCGTTTCTCAGGGTGTTGAACGTGGCGAAAAAAGCCAAAATCGGCCACAATACGCCGCCGTTATGAATGACCATACTTCGGGAAACGCCTTAATGACACCCCAAAAGCGAATCCGTATGACCACTACCCATATGACTCCATGGGAACGATACCAGCAGGACCTTGAGCGGCCCGAGTTTCACAAAGACCCGGCCCAGGAAGATGCGGTCCGCCGTTTGCAGTCACTTTACGACAAACTGGTGGCGGCGGAAAGGGAGCGTGACAAACCGATGGTCAAACTTCGCCTCAAGTTCAGGAAGGGCAAAGAAGATCCGGTGAGGGGTTTGTATTTCTGGGGCGGCGTGGGTCGCGGTAAAACTTACCTCATGGATACGTTCTATGAAGCTCTGCCCTTTGATCGCAAGATGCGAGTGCACTTCCACCGGTTTATGCAGCGTGTTCACAAGGAACTGAAAAGCCTGAAAGGCGAGAAAAACCCGTTGGATATCGTGGCGAAAATGTTTGCGGACGAAACCCGGGTGATCTGCTTTGACGAATTTTTTGTCTCTGACATCGGTGACGCCATGATACTGGCAACGTTGATGGATGGTCTGTTCAGCCGTGGTGTGACCTTGGTTTGTACCTCCAATATCGTGCCTGACGGGCTTTACAAGGATGGCCTGCAGCGTGCCCGCTTCCTGCCCGCCATCGCGCTGGTCAAGAAACACACCGAGGTGGTGAATGTGGATGGCGGTGTGGATTATCGCCTGAGAACCCTGGAACAGGCTGAGCTGTACCACTTTCCCCTGGATGAGGATGCCGACAAGAGCCTTCAGAAAAGTTACGACGGGCTTGCGCTTGAGGCGGGCAGCCACAGCCTGGAGTTGGATATCAACGGCCGAAAGCTGACTGCCCTCAGCCACGCCGATGACGTGGTCTGGTTTGATTTCAAGACTCTGTGCGATGGCCCGCGCAGCCAGAACGACTACATCGAGCTGGCGCGGGAGTTCCATGCAGTGATCATCAGCAATGTCCCGGTGCTGGGAAAAGACAAGGACGATCAGGCCCGGCGATTCATAAACATGATTGACGAATTTTACGATCGCAACGTCAAGGTGATCATTTCCGCAGAAGCTTCGATTACGGACCTGTATGCCGGCGGGCGGCTAGGGTTTGAGTTTGAGCGCACGGAGTCCCGGTTGCTGGAAATGCAATCCAGGGAATACCTCGAGGCACCTCACAAGGCCTGATAGGCGTCGGACTAAACGAAGTCCAATTCGATAACGAACTACCCAAACGATAGAGAGATCAAGCAATGAGCACAGACAACGTCGTCATCGTCAGCGGTGTGCGCACCCCCATGGGCGGATTCCAGGGCAGTCTAGCCGCGGTTTCCGCGCCGGAGCTGGGCGCTATCAGTATTGCCGAAGCTATCCGCCGTGCCGGCTTGCAGCCGGCAGACGTGCAGGAAGTGATCATGGGCAATGTCCTGCCGGCAGGGCTCAAGCAAGGGCCGGCTCGCCAGGCAATGCGCCAGGCAGGGCTACCGGACAGCACTGGTGCCACTACGATCAATAAGCTTTGCGGTTCGGGCATGAAAGCCGCCATGTTTGCCCACGATGTGATCAAGGCCGGCACCAACGATATTATGGTTGCCGGTGGTATGGAGAGCATGTCCAATGCACCGTACATTCTTCAGGGTGTTCGCAGTGGTTACCGCATGGGGCCTGGCCAGGCGCCTCAGGACCATATGTTCCTGGACGGCCTTGAAGACGCGGAAACCGGTCGGCTGATGGGGGCTTTCGCTCAGGAAATGGCCGACAAGAAAGGCTATACCCGGGAAGAGATGGACGAATACGCGATTACCTCCCTGACCCGGGCCAAGAGAGCCATTGAAGAAGGGCTGCTGAAAGATGAAATCATCCCGGTTACCGTCAAAACCCGCAAAGGCGAGGTAGTGGTTGAGGACGACGAGCAACCCCACAACGCCAACATCGAAAAGATCCCGAGCCTGCGCCCGGCCTTTGCCAAAGACGGCACGGTCACCGCGGCCAATGCCTCGTCAATATCGGATGGAGCCTCTGCACTGGTGTTGATGCGTGAATCCGAAGCCGAAAAGCGCGGCCTTAAACCCTTGGCACGGATTGTTGCCCATAGCACCCAGTCCCAGCATCCGTCGGAATTCACCTGTGCTCCGGTGGGTGCCATCGAAACCCTTTTCGCCAAAACCGGCTGGACAAAAGACGACGTGGACCTGTTTGAGATCAACGAAGCCTTCGCCATGGTGGCGATGATGCCCATCCGCGAACTCGGCCTGGAGCCGGAGAAGGTTAATATCCACGGCGGCGCCTGCGCCCAGGGCCATCCGGTTGGCTCCACCGGCTCCCGCCTGCTGGTGACGCTGATGCACTCACTCAAGCACTACGGCAAGAAGAAGGGCGTTGCAGCACTGTGTATTGGTGGTGGCGAAGCAACGGCGATGGCTATTGAATTGCTGTGATTTGTGCCGGGTGGTTGCATCCAAATTTGTTGACTATAGTGAGTCAGTGCGAGGGAAGTCTGCCGCAGAGAGGGGCGTAATCGTAAAATCATACTTTTGACTGATCAAAGCGTTCGATGGCGTTAGCTATAGTGCCAACATCACGAGCACTGTGCATGAAGCCTCCAAACATCGTGAACACCAATAATCAGAGCAGCGACTCAGAACAACAATGGAGTAGCCTTCCAATGACAAGAAAAACACATCAATGGCAGCAGTGGACTAAATTGCCGCTGGCCGTAGCAGTTGCAGCCGGAGTATCCGGGCAGGCAGCTGCCTATTCATTTTACGTGGGGGATGTGGAAGCCTCTTTCAACACGACGCTGTCGGCGGGCGTTGGCTGGCGAACCGAGTCACAGGACAGAAGGTTGATTGCCCAGGGTAACCTGGGGCCTGAATACGCTCCCGGTCAGCCCTTGGCCAACATCGGTGCTTCTACCAACAACTATGACGACGGTAACCTCAACTTCGAGAAAGGGGATACCTACTCCAAAATCGTCAAGGGTAACAGCGAACTTTTTCTCAGCTACGATGTGGATAGCGACACGCTTACCCGGATAGGTGGCTTTGCGCGGGGGCGTTACTGGTATGACTTCGAGTTGAAGGATGAGAGCAGAGCGGTTGATCCTGTTGGTCAGCGTCGCGAACTGAACGAAGAGGCCAAAAAATATGCCTCCGGCGGCGAAATTCTTGATGCCTACGTATTTTCCGACTGGTATTTTGGTAATGTGCCGGTCAGCCTGCGCTACGGCAAGCAGGTGTTGAGCTGGGGTGAGAGTACATTTATCCAGGGGGGCATAAATACCATCAACCCGGTTAACGTACCTGCCTTCAGGGCACCAGGCTCGGAACTGAAGGATGCGCTGTTGCCGGTTGAGATGTTTTACGCGTCCGCAGGTATTACGGAAAATGTGACTGTTGAGACCTTCGTGCAAGCTGACTGGGAGCCCGTTCGCCCAGATGATTGCGGCACATTCTTCTCCACAAACGACTTTGCCGCTGACGGCTGTGGCCCGGTTTTGTTGGCCGGTCAGTTGCCTGATTCCCAAGCGGAGGCTCAGGGCTTTATCGCTCCTCGTCTGGCGGACCGTGAGGCGGATTCCAAAGACCAGTTCGGTGTCGCACTGCGTTGGTACGTGCCGGCCCTGAACGATTCGGAGCTTGGTTTCTACTACATCAAGTACAACAGCCGTCTGCCGTATGTCAGTGGCCTGGTGAACAATCCGTCTTCGCCCAGTGGTAGCCAACAGAACGATCCGAATGAGCCGAACTCCCAGTTTCCGAGCTACTTCATCGAGTATCCCGAAAACATCAATCTCTATGGCATCAGTATCAACACCACGACCCCGGGTGGCTGGTCTCTGGGTGCTGAGTACAGCTTCCGTGATAACGTTCCGCTTCAGTGGAACGCATTTGAGCTGATTTATGGTGGTTTGCAGCAGCGTGGCCCAAACGGGGAAATTCTGAGCAAACTTGAAAAGCAGCGGCTTGAAGAGTCGGGCGGCGCCAATCTGGCCGGAAAGCCTGTTGACGGCTACGACCGGTTCAACGTTTCCCAGGCGCAGTTTACGCTGATCAAGTTCTTCGACCAGGTTATGGGCGCCAGTCGCCTCTCCCTGATCACGGAATTCGGTGCCACCTACGTTCACGATCTTCCGGACGAAGATGAAGCCCGTTACGGTCGCTCAGGCACCTTCGGTATCGGTACGTTGCCGGTGGACGGTTCCAACTTCACGGGTGATTTCTGTGAGGCCGGTGCCAACATCAATACCAACTACTGTAACAATGATGGCTTTACCACGGCCTTCTCATGGGGCTACCGTACCCGTCTGGTGTGGAGCTACCTGAACGCGTTCTCTGGCATTAACCTTTCACCACAGTTGGCGTGGAGCACGATGTGCAGGGTTACGCGCCTTCTCCGGGTGGTAACTTCAGCGAAGGCAACAAAGCCATTGGTCTGTCACTGCAGGCTGAATACCAGAACCGTATAACCGGTAATATCGGTTACACAAACTTTTTCGGTGGCAAGCCGTATAACGAGTTGACTGACCGTGATTTCGTGAGTGCGAGCGTTTCCTACTCATTCTGATTCGGCCTGAATTCGTTTAACGAGGTAATTTAAATGAAACTGAACAAGAAGCTACTGGCCACTGGCATCCTGTCCGCAACGTTGTTTGCGGGTAACGCCTTTGGCGCGGTTTCCGCAGAGGAAGCGGCCAAGCTGGGTGACTCGCTCACGCCAATGGGCGCTGAGAAAGCGGGTAACGGAGGCGCTATTCCGGCCTGGGATGGAGGTCTGACCACGCCTCCTGCCGGGTATAAAAACGATGGTATCTATGTGAACCCGTTCCCGAACGAAGAGCCAAAGTTCACCATCAACCAGAGCAACGTTGACCAGTATGCGGAAAACCTGTCCCCGGGACAGGTCGCAATGATCAAGCGTTATGACGATTACGTCATGCCGGTATACGAGACGCACCGTTCCGCTGCATACCCGGAACAGGTCATGAAGGATACTGTTGACAACGCCACGAGTGTGGAGTTGATCAAGAGTGGTAACGGCCTGGGTAATTACCAGACCGCTACGCCATTCCCGATCCCTCAGAACGGCCTGGAAGTTATCTGGAACCACATCACCCGATACCGCGGCGGTTCGGTCCAGCGTAACGTTGGGCAGGTGACTCCGACTGAGGACGGGTCCTTCAGCGTTGTAAAGTTTCAGGACGAGCTGACATGGAAGACGTATCTGGATGACTATGAGCCGGGAATGGACCCCAATGTTCTGTTCTATTTCAAACAGGCCATTACCGCGCCGGCTCGCCTGGCTGGTAACGTCCTGCTGGTTCACGAGACCATCGACCAGGTTCAAGAGCCGCGTCGCGCGTGGGTATACAACGCCGGTCAGCGCCGGGTTCGTCGCGCACCGCAGGTAGCTTATGACGGCCCGGGTACCGCTTCAGACGGCATGCGTACCTCCGACAACTTCGATATGTTCAACGGTGCGCCTGATCGTTACAGCTGGGAGTTGGTTGGCAAGAAGGAAATGTACATCCCTTACAATTCCTACAAGCTGGTGGACCGTGACCTGGATTATGACGAGATCATCAAGGCCGGTCATATCAACCAGGACCTGACCCGCTATGAGCTGCACCGTGTCTGGCACGTGCGTGCCACCCTGAAGGACGGTGAGCGTCATATCTATGCCCAGCGTGACTTCTACATCGATGAAGACTCCTGGCAGGCGGCGGTGATTGATCACTACGATGGTCGCGGAGAGCTCTGGCGTGTGGCAGAAGCGCACAGCATGCAGTTCTACGATCAGATTGTTCCCTGGTACGCCATTGAAACCCTGTACGATCTGTTGTCTGGACGGTATCTGGTTCTGGGTTTGACCAACGAAGAGTCCAACCCTTACGAGTTCGGTGTTGAACGCATGTCACGTGACTACACACCCGCTGCTCTGCGTCGTGCAGGTACGCGGTAAGTCACCGTTATTCGGGAGCAATCCCGGCTGACTGGAAAGCGGCGGGCCCTTGGGTCCGCCGCTTTTTTATTAAAGTCTTTGAATTTCCTCAAATGTTAGGAATTTGCCGGTATTTCGTTATCTTGCCGTCAAATTTTTGCAGCCTACCCCCGATTTGGTTTAACCTCTCCCTACTAATACTAAAGGCGTACCCGATGCAGGGCGCTGCAGCAACGACAAAGCAGAGATCACATTTGCCGGATAAGGGCCCATCGGCTCATAGATTCCGGGCTTTCAACGGGGCAAAGAGTGAAACCATTCGATGATGGCCGTGCGGCCAACGATGAGTTCCAGTCAACACTAGGCGGCACTCATCGTGGCGAGTTGATCAGGGATTTGTTGCGCCAGCGGGTACGGATGCCGGAGCCCGTTCCGAATTACCTCAAAAGGCCAGCGCTGACCGAGAAACTGACCGCGACAATAACACCGGGCTCGGTCCTGTTGCTTGAGGCACCGTCCGGTTATGGCAAAACCCATGCCCTGAGTGCGGCGTTCCGTGAAACCTCCCGTAGCCCCGACACCCTCCGATGGCTGGCTCTGACCGGACAGGAGAACGATTCCGGGCGCCTGTTGGCCTTGCTTGAAATTGCGCTGACACCGCCCGGTGCCACCTCACGACCGTCCGGGCAACAAAAAGCCTCCAGCAATACGGATGCGCTTGCCCTGCTATTGTCCGATGCTCACTGGAGCGACCCGGACCGCGACAGCGTGCTCGTGATTGATAACGTTGGCACTGTCGCCAATCCGGCTGCCATCGCCCTGCTGCAGCAGCTCGTTGAAAACATTCCTTCTGGTCTGGCGTTGGTGATGGTGTCCAGAAAACCGCCGCCATTTGAAACCCACACGTTCGAACTGGAAGGCCGATTCAACAGAATCGGCGCGGATTCCCTTGAGTTGACACGGTTGGAGACTTTTGAATTCTTTCACGCTGCGATCAACCGTAATCAACTGACCACGGTCGCTGTGGAGCATTTGTATTCGTTGACTGAGGGATGGATTACGCCTTTGGGGTTGTACCAGCGGGAATTGGACTCCGCGCCGGAATCCCGATTGCCGATACAGGAAACCTTCAGTGTTGAGCGTTTCCTCAGAGATGCCGTGCTGATCCATTTAACGCCTGGCCAGCAGCGTTCACTGAGGATCATGGCGGAGATGGAGATCGTCTCGGACGAACTGTTCCTGTCATTGGCTGACGCAGGGTGTGACCATGCCTTTCGGCCCTCTGCCGCTGCGGAAAGCGGTATCCCGCTGCGTCCATTGCCGGGTCGCGGGCGCTGGCTCCGCCTGAATCCTTTGCTGCACGACTGGTTACAGACACCGGCCCTCGATGAGTCGCAGGAGCGTGCCCTGAAAGCCAGTCGCTGGTTTAGTGACCGTCATCAGTTTCCCGAGGCACTGCGTTATGCGCTGGTCAGCGGTAGTCTTGAGGAGTCGGTCCGGATAGCCTCTGAAGGCTCAGAGGCCTTGCTGATTGGGCAGGATACCGCGTCATTGCTTCGGCTTCGCCGGTCATTGCCGTCGGGGCTGCTGGAGAAAAGCGCGCGCCTGAAGATTGTCTACGGTTGGGTCCATTCCATCGGTGGTCAGTTCAGGCAGGCAAGAATGTTGATCAACGATCTCGATAATGGCGAGCGTCCCGAACTTGCTGGCCGGGTCGATGCGCTCAGGGCTTTTATTCTCCGCGGCGAGGGCAGTGTTGATGAGGCCCTGATGGTCGCAGACAGAGCTCTGCAGGCGGAGGAGTTGTCTACTCAGGGCCAGCTGGTGACGCAGCTGGTTCGTTCCAGTGCGCTATGCGCCGCCGGCAAATTTGGCGATGCCCGGGAGGCCAACCGCATTGCCGCAAGGCTGGCTCGAGAGGCTGGAGACGCTGGTTCGGAAGTTCTGGCAGTCTATGCCCACGCGCGGATCGAGCTGGGTAAGGGATCGTTGAAGCACGCAGAGCAACTGCTGCGCACCGGTCTGGATACCGCCATGAACGAGTCATCGCGGCCCGCACGTGTTGGCGAAACACGCCTACAGCTAAATCTGGTGATGGTGCTTTGGCACCAGGGACGGCAGGCGGAAGCAGACCGCCTCTTGGTGACCTGTATCCGCCATGCAGAGCAAACCCGCGATCTTGGGTTGCTGCTGGCCATGGCGCTGAGGGTGTTGATTTGTCGCACCCAGAATCGGATGGACGATGCGTTCGCCTGGATTGGTCGTGCCGAGCGAACCATGCAGTCGTGGCAGGTCGACGAGTCCGTCTATGTGCCTGTGCTTGAGGCTCTGAAAATCAGCGGCTGGCTGGCATTGGGTCAGACAGACACGGCGGCACAGGCTATGGAGCGGCTCAAGCCATGGCGGGACGTGAATTGCGTGCCGGAAATGTTCCCGATGATGCCCGGCATGCTGCAATGCCTGCAGGCGAGGATCGAACTTGCGCGGGGGGATGACATCAAGGCCGCTGAAACCGTCAGGAACATTCGGGACAACGGCGACGAGACATTGCCTTTCGGTTTGGACTTATATTCCAGGCTGCTGGAAAGTGTCCTTAGCTGGCGCCAGAAAGGCCCTGCTGCTGCCCAGAAAATACTGACCGCCACTATAGCCATGGCAGGAGAGGAGCACTACATCAGCCCCTTCGCGGAGCTGAGGGGAGAGCTTCAGGAGCTGCTTGAGAAAACCTGGCCCCAACTGCCGGATACACCATTTGTCGGCGCAATAGGAAGGCTGTACGGCCTCACCGACATGAAAGAGCATGCGTCTCTGGCTGAACCCATCAGCGACCGGGAGCAGGGGGTGCTTGAGCTGATTGCCCAGGGGTTGTCGAACCAGGACATTGCTGACCGCCTTCACATCTCCTTGCACACGGTCAAAACCCATGCTCGTCGTATCAACGCCAAGCTTGAGGTGAAGTCACGCACGCAGGCCATCGTCCGTGCCCGCGAATTAGGGCTGCTGTAGCGGCGCGCTACAGCCCAGCACTCAGGCTGAACGCTTCAGTTCGTCTATAAGCGCATCCTTTTCTTCCCATACCTGGCTTACCCAACGCTGGAAGTCCGCCCGTGTTTCACGGTTGTTTTCGTAGTCCATGCCCAGGAAACGGTGTGGAATTTCCCGCGTTCGAATATCAACCACAATCCGTTGGATTCGCCCGCACAGGTAATCCCAGATGCCGGATTTGCCATCCGGATACACGATGGTCACATCCAGCATGGTGTGCAGGGACTCCCCCATGGCTTCCAGTACAAAGGCTGTACCCCCTGCGCGAGGCCTCAGCAGGTGTTTGTAGGGCGAATTCTGACTTTGGTGTTTGGCCGGTGTGAGCCGTGTACCTTCCATGAAGTTGAAAATGGTCACCGGTGTATACCGGAACTTCTCACAGGCGGCTCGAGTGGCTTCCACGTCCTTGCCCTTCAATTCCGGACGCCGGGCTATCTGCTCCTTGGTGTGGCGTCGCATGAAGGGGAAGTCCAGCGCCCACCAGGCCACGCCCAGTAAGGGTACCCAGATCAATTGCTGTTTGAGGAAAAATTTCAATAGCGGGATGCGGCTGTTCAATACGTGTTGGATGGCCGGAATGTCGGCCCAGCTCTGATGGTTGCAGGTGACGAAGTACCAGTGTTCGCGGCTCAGGCCCTCAGCGCCGCGGACATCCCACTCGATGTTGTGAAGTACGTCAGCCAGCACATTGTTGAAGCCAATCCAGAACCACGCGATGCGGTTCAGAACGATGGTGCAGCCTTTGCGAACCGAAGGCGTCGGGATCAACAACTTGATCACGGCAAACACCATCAGGATCGGGAATAGCCAAAGGGTGTTAAGAACAATACAAAGCACTGCGAGCACACCTTTGACGGGTGCGGGCAAGAACCTGGACATTGACCGATGTCTCCGGAATACGATTTAGCTTGGTTGTGTGATGGCGGTGTCAGCCTTCGCTACTGGTTTCGTCAGCGGTGGTGGCACCGGGCAACAGTGCCTGCTCCTGTTTTGCCGCAGCCAACTCCAAGAGTTCCTGGGAGTTAGCCCCCTGAACAATAGCCTGGAAGTCGTCATCATAATAATCCAGGTTGTTGTGGCGGATCATGTTTCTAATCTCCTCCACATAATCTTCACCGCGCTCGGAATACCCCAGCAAACCGGCAGCAAGGCTTGGACCACTGGCGATATCATCACGATTACGGGCTTTCAGGCGAATGTCCCTGAGCAACTGGTAGGTTGGATGGCGATTCAGATTCTGGATGTACGAACGCACAGATCGGTAAGGCGAGGAGAAGCTTGCCACTTCATGACTGGCACCCTCAACTCGTCCCCGGGGCACCAGACCGCAGCCCTGCGAGAAACACCATTGTCCGAACAGGTTGTTGCCTCTACGTGCAAAACGGGAGGTGCCCCAAGCGGATTCATTGGCGGCCTGAGCCAGCACCAGCGAGGGCGGAATCACATCGAGGCGGTTTTTCAGGCGTCGGAACATGGTTTCGCTGCCGGGTTCTTCATCAACCCTCAAGCGCTCGGCCTGGCTTTTCAACCAGGAAAGTTCCGATTTGCTGAGTTCGTCCTTGCCGGCCAGGCTGTCGAGGTAATCACGCTCGATCAGAATACGGGAGTTTGCCAGCACGATACGTGGATACAGGAACGAGAAAAACGCGGCTTTCTTCTCGGTGGTATCACGGTAGGCAGAGAAATCCGGCAAGTCCGCTCGTGACCAGCCAGGGAGTGAAGGCAGTTTGGCCAGGGCGACATCCGAGTCCTCGGCGTCGCGGTCGTGGTCTGGGTCAGGAGTGTGCAGTATGCCCCACAAACCAAAAACCATCAGCGGAACTATCAACCACAGTGCCCGGATACCAGAAGACATAAAACCTCTCGTTACAATCGATATGACAGCAATTATAACAGGTTATACGCCAACGTCGCCCGGGTGGTTTGCTGCCCGCTAATCTGGCAGGCGTGTCGCCATGAGCAACCCCAGTACCTCTTCCTGGCCCTCTGTCTGCCTGAGTTGCAGGAAAAACTGATCCTGATCGCTGGTGAAAAAGCCGTCCAGCGTCAGGCTGCCCGCACTAAACGTTGCAGCCCCGGTGTTGCTGGCCGTGTACGCCAGGGATACCGTTCCGGGTGACTGTGCCTGCGGAGTGGAGACAGATTCGGCATTGACTTGATGGACAACCTCGAGTGTCCGGCCCTCCAGACGGGCGCTGCCGGAAGATTCAATCACCAGCAGGGCGTTATCGAAATGCGTCAGCCGGTTGCTGGCCTGCTCCATTCCCACCCCCACGCCCTGAAGGCGGTAGCGCCCCTGGCTGGGTGGAGAGGCATTGGCTTGCTCGGCAGCCACCAGAATTCCATCACCAATGGCGTTGGTGTCCAGGTTGAAAGCCATCATCGAACCGTTCGGCGTTGATGCGCCGACGGCGATGTCCGGCTTCTCATCCAGGCCGGAGGCACTGTCGCGGTCCAGATTCAGGCGCCCGTTACTGACGATACGGTTTCCACTGTTTGGGTCGTAAACCCGGGACTGACGCTCACTGATGACCCAGTTGGCGTCCCGTTGGCCGGGGTTGTCTGCCGGCACGGACACAGTGACGTTCCCCGTGTTGTCCCTGCGCAGGGAGGTGGTCGCCATGGCCTGGGTGACGGATGGGCCACTGATCTGCCAGTTTCCCACGCCGGCTTCTACCACGAAGGGCTGGTTCTCATCGCCCATGCGGGTGGACAGGTAAGCCACGTTGTAGTTGCGGCCATCCAGTTTCTGGCGCTCGAATCCTTCTTTCCTGAGCAGGTTCAGTTCAAACACGGACAGGTAGTGATCTTCCAGTGTCCGCTCGCGCTTCAATTCACCGCTCTCCGAGCGAAGTTCAATCGCTTTCCCGGCGCTGAAATACCCACTAAGGACTCGATCGGGCTGTTCGGTGCCGCCACCGACGTATGCGCTCATGAAATAGGGGTTGCGGGTCCAGCCGATGATCCGGGAGCTACCACGGCCGGTGATGCTCTGGTAAAGGGCGCGGCCGGCCAGCAGGCGGGTTTCGTCCTCCACGGTGGCTGCGCCAGGCGAGGATGAGTGGGTATTCAGGTCCCAGGCCGGGCGGTCGAAGAACTCGTTGCCATCGGCATGTATCAGGGCCCGGCGATCATAGGGGATATCGCTGGCCAGGTTGGTGACTCGAATATTGAAGGCGTCGAGGGAGGTTAACGTCATGCCCGGGTAAACATAGCCGGTACCGTTCTGGTCGGTTGTGGTTTCCTCGCGGGCGATCCGCACGCCCCATTGGCCGGAGCCGGCAATGCTGGACTCGAGAAACGTTTGCCCCAATTCGACGCCCCAGAACACTGAATTGTAGTTCGCGGCGCTGGCTTCTATCTTGCCGGAGGAGCTTTCTCCCAATAGTGCATAATCGGCCATAGCGTCCACATATCGGGCGAAATCTCCCCGTTCCTCTAGCAGGTCGAGTGCTCCGTCGACATCCAGATTGCCGGGGATATCGATTTCAAAATCATGGACCTGATCGGCGAGCGTGGGCCAGACGTACTTGTTCAAGCACAGTGAGCCATTGACGTCGTTCACACAGTCCATGATCTGGGAGAACTCGCCGGAGCTGTAGAGGTCCAGCGAGTTGGTCACGAGGTACTCCGAAAACGGGTTCACTTTCACGTCCCGGTCTTCATCGGCCGCCAGTGATCGCATGCGGCTGTTGCCATAAGTGGCTTCGATAACGACATTGGTCCTATCGGTTGTCCATTCTCAAAACGGATGACGGTTCGCCCGCTGTCTTCCCGGCGGGACCGAGTCTCTACAGAGCCGAGCTCGCGGAGGGTCTGATCGGTCAGGTAAACCCGAATGGTGTCGGGCTCCACAATCCTTAGGTTGCGGCGCGTCAACTCACCACCTGGTGCAACGGATTCCGGCACCTCCATGGTAATCCGTACTTCATCTTTGGCCAGGCCGGACGCATTGTTGGAATCGCCGGTTGAGCCGGGCGTGAAGTCATCGATCGCGTTTTTTGTCGGCGGGAAGCTGTTTCCCCGGCCTGCCACGTCGTCGTTCGCGTCGCCACTACCGTCACAGCCGATCATCAACGTAACAGTGGAAAGAGTGAATACAGCGGTGAAGGTCCGTGCAGCTAGGTGAAACATAGGGTTGTCCATGCCAGATAAAACGTTCCAGAAGCGTGAGCCAGAAGTCTATCAAGTTGGCAAGGCACAAAGAGTGAGGAAGGGCACGAAATGGGGAGCGGTAACCCCGCCCTGGTAGAGGCGGGCAGGGTTACTCTGCGGAATCAGGACCTGATCAGAAGAAGATCTTCATGCCGGCCATCACGCCTTCATCCAGGTTCAAGTCACCACGACCGTCAAAGTCGGTATTCAGGTAGCGGTAACCGGCAAACACCTCGGCGTTGCGGATAACACGGTAGCTGCCGCGAAGCTCAAGGCTGGTGAGGTCATCGGAATCGCCAAAGGCAAGGATGCTGGGCGCGTAGTGAAGCCCGCCGGTGAATGACAACCCGGGTACGTTGGGTACATTCACGGTGGCAAAGCCGCCGAGAGCCACGGCGCCGCCGTCCAGCCGATCATCATCCATCCGAAGGCGCGAACACCAATGCCCGCTGTGGTGGGCAGGTTGCCAATGGCGGTGCGGCCCTGGGCGTGGAAATCCACGTTGCCGATGTGACGGCTGCCTTCGTGATAGGTATAGCCGGTGCCGACCTGGATGTCGGAATTGGTGCCGAAGAAGTTGACCTGGCCCTTGACCGAGTCGTTGGTCAGGCTCAGGTCCACATCGGAGGCGTATACAGGTGCTGCCGCAAGTGACAGAACGATAAGGGGAATTCGGGACGCTTTCATTCTTCGACCTTCTTAATGTTTGAATGTAACCGCCGGAATGTTAACGGTCCGGCCCAAGTGGCTCAACTTAAAACGGGTTAAGGGCGGGTTAATGCGGGCGATCAATGGGTGGTTGTGTCGCCGCCCTGATCCAGATCGTCGGGGGACGCATTTTCTGCGGGAACACGATATTCCTCATTGGCCCAGGCGCCCAGATCAATCAGTTTACAGCGTTCGGAGCAGAAAGGGCGAAACGGGTTATTCTCATTCCATTCCGCGGACTTTTTACAGGTGGGACATTCTACGTTCATGGTGGCCTTGTGTCGGGTATTCAGGTGGATGCGGAGGCTTGGCAGTATTGTTCCAGAACCGCCCGCAACATTTCAATATTGACCGGCTTTGCAACAAACGAGTCCATGCCTGCCTCGCGGCAGCGCTCTTCATCCTTTTCCATAGCGCTTGCAGTCAGCGCCACCACAGGTACCCGATTACGGTTGTGGTCCTTCTCCCATTGGCGCAGGCGGCGAGTGGCCTCGAAACCATCCACCCGGGGCATCACACAATCCATGAAAATCAAATCAAAGGGGTGCCATTGCCAGAGACTGGAGGCGGCTTCGCCGTCATTCGCCGTCATCACATCACAGCCCAACTTTTCCAGCAGCCGGCGGGTGAGGGTGCGGTTGACCGGGTTATCTTCCACCAACAGAACTTTCATGCGGCCGCAGGGTAATTCCTGGCGGCGGGTATTGTCACTGACGGCTTGCAGGGAAAACCGGGTCAGGAAGCGACGTTCGTTACGGACGGAATCCGAAAACAGTTGGTGCAGGATAGGGGTCAGGCACGATTCCCGCAGGGACTTGCTCAGGAAGGCATCGGCGCCGGCCTGCCGGAAGTGCTCTGCATCCCCCCGCTGGGGGTTGGACGACAGAATCAATAGCCGTGTATGGCCCCATTCCGGGTTGCTACGGATCTGTCGGCACAACAGGTCACTGTCCATATCCGGTACAAACCCGTCCAGCACCAAGGCATCAAAGGGCTTGTGGTTGTCCGAGGCCAACCGCAATGAGGTCAGTGCCTCGCCGGCGGATTTCACTGCTTCGATATCCAACTCGTGGCGCGAAAGCATTTCCAGGGTGATCTTGCGGGACAGTTCATAGGAGTCCACCACCAGAATGTGCCGCCCGCGGATCATGCTGGTATCCGGTCGACCGCGGGCGGCGCTCTCTGGCGCAACCTGCAGCTGAGCTCCATCCAGAAGGTGGAGCCCTCGCCGGGTTTACTCTCAAGGTCCAGTGAGCCGTCCATCAACTGAACCAGCTGGCGACAAATGGTCAGGCCCAGGCCTGCACCCGGCAATTGTCGCTGAAAACGCTGACCGAGCTGAACGTAGGCTCGTACACCAGCGGTATGTCCTCGGGGTTGATCCCCACGCCCGTGTCTTCAACCGCCACCCGAAGTCGTACGTTGTTATCCCGCCGACCCAGCACCTCGATGCTGATCAGCACGTGCCCGGAGTCGGTAAACTTGATGGCGTTGGATGTCATGTTGAGCAGAATCTGCCTCAGCCGTACCGGATCCCCTTTCAGGGCCCAGGGCAGGTTCTCGTCAATTCGCAGTTCCAGCGCCAGACCCTTTTCCCGAGCCCGTGCGCCAAGCATGTGCACCAGATCATTCAGGGTGTCGCGAAGGTCAAAGGGAATGTCATCCAGCACCAGCTTGCCGGCTTCCATACTGGAGATGTCCAGCAGGTCATTGATAATGGCCGACAACCCCTCCGAAGCGTTGAGCAGGGTGTGGACATATTCCCGCTGGTCCTGATCGAGGGGGGTATCTGACAGGAGATTAGCGTAGCCCAGCACCGATTGCAGCGGAATGCGCAACTCATGGCTGACGTTGGCCAGGAACTGATTCTTGGCATGGTTTGCCCGCACGGCTTGATCTCGTTCATCCTGGGATTGGATGGAGGTCTGGCGCAGGAGCGGGTGTCTTCCAGCAGCTGCAGGCGCATGGTGTTCAGCGCCTGTTCCAGCTCACTCAGTTCGTCACCCCGCTTTGGGGGCTTGCGGCGGAGCTCAGCGGTTCAATCAATGCGTCCAGGTTAAGCCGGGCGGCGTAGTCGGCAATCGATTCCAGGTGACGGGAAAGGGTGAGCCGAACAATGACCAGAAGCCCGAGAGTGCCCAGCATCACGATCATCGACTGGAACAGCAGTGTGAGCAGCGCCCGGTCCATCAACTCGTTGTAGACGGTTTCCACAGACGACGTCACCGTCAAGGTGCCCATGGCTTCCGGGTTGTTGAAGGACGCGCGATTGAACACCAGGGGGAAGGATTGGCTGATCACCCGGCCATCCGGATAGGTACCCGTGTTGAACTCCTCGCCAGCGGCTGTGATCACCCGGGCATGCTGGATAACCGGAATGGCGCGCATGTCATCTAGGCTGTTGGCAACCTCGCTGTAGTTCATCAACCAGAGGTTGTTGCTCATACTGCCGGCAACCAGTTCCGCAGCGCGTTCCTGGGTGCTGCGCAACTCTTCGGTTCTGCGCTCAAACTCGCCAATCATCTGAACGCCGGTGGCAGCCAGCGACAGGATCAGGCTGAACAACAGAACATATACCAGCAGCCTGGCAGCCAGTGGCCGTACACCTATTCGTCTGAATAACCGGATCGGAGGCAAGGCACGCATTCCCTGTGTCGAAAAATCAACCGATCTGCAGTTTAACAGACCGTTAGCACTTCGACACGTTCCTGTGATTCATCATGGACAAAGCGGAAGCGCACGTTCAGATCGTACAAATGCGCTCCGTATATCCGTTCTTCATCCCGGCCACGCCGGAACGACGGGCGAGGGTCGTAGCTCACCACATCTTCTATCAAGTCTCGGAAATCTGGATACTGATCCGCTGGCAAGGCTGCGAGCTGTTGGTCAGCCTCATCCAGGAACACTACCGGTAGACGATCGGTCGGTGCGGACTCCGCCCAACCCAGGGTGGCTTCCGGCACTGAATCTGCAAATGGCAGATAGGGCTTGATGTCCAGGATGGGGGTGCCGTCGATAAGATCGTGGTCCCCAATCCGCAACACCAGGCGACCGCCCGCGTCCCGCGTCAGTCCTTCGTTTCTCACGACTGAAAGCCCCAGGCTGTTGGGGCGGAAAGGTGACCGGCTGGCGAACACACCTATCTTTTTGTTGCCTCCCAGCCGGGGTGGCCGAACCACCGGCCGCCATTCCGCCCGTACCGCCTCATGGAACTGGAACGTCAGCCACAGGTGACTGGCTGTCTCCAACCCCCGGAACGCATCCTCGCGATCGAAGGGCGATTGGATGATCAGGTCAGCGTGGGCAAAGCGGGTCAGTCCTGGTTGTCGGGGTACACCAAACTTGTCCCGGAAGCAGGAACGGGTAATAGCGATGGGGGTCAGCGTCAAGGCATCAACGGCGGGGCGGGAGGGGTGTCGGCTCATAGACACTAGCGCCCAAAGGTTGCCAGGAACGTCTGGTGTAACTGTTCAACCTGACGCTCAACATCCATCATAGCCAGATTGTTGTCCACCACGTCGTCGGCTTTTCGGAGTCGTTGTTCTCGCGGCATCTGAGCGGCGATGATGCGTTCAACCTGCTCTCTGTCGTTGGCATCCCTGGCCATGGTTCTCTGGATCTGCACATCGACCGGCACATCCACCACGACGACTTTCTCGACCAGCTCATGCTGGTCGGTTTCCAACAACAAAGGCGACACCAGAAGTACATAGGGTAGGGAATAGTTAACCGGACGCAGTTGCCGCATCAGTTCCTCACGGATCACCGGGTGCAACAGCCCCTCCAGCCAGGTGCGTTCCTCCGGCGCATCGAATACGATTCTCCTCAGCGCCGCACGGTCCAGGCCACCACCCGGCAGCAGGATCTCCTGCCCAAAATGCTCCGCAACCTTTTCAAGGGCCGGCGTGCCGGGTTCGACGACTTCGCGGGCAACATCATCCGCATCCACCAGTGCACTCCCAGCGCTCCGAACAGCCGCGCGACCGTGGATTTGCCAGAACCGATTCCGCCGGTAAGGCCTACGACTGCCATTCAAACCCCCAGATAGGTAAACCAGGCTGCCTGAATTTCTGCCCCAAACCAAAGGCAGAGCAAACCCGCTGCCGCCAAATAGGGCCCGAACGGAATTGGCACTTCGCGGCCGTGCTTGCGGAATACCATCAAACTAATCCCCACAACGGCACCGACCAAAGACGACAACAAAATCACCGCCGGCAGCAATTCCCAGCCCAGCCAGGCGCCCAGCGCCGCCAATAACTTGAAATCGCCGTGGCCCATGCCCTCCTTGCCGGTTACCAACTTGAACAGCCAGTACACCGACCACAGTGACAGATAGCCTGCCACCGCGCCCCAGAAGGCACTGCTGAAATCCGTCAGCACGCCGAAGTAATTCAGGATTAGCCCCAGCCACATGAGGGGCAGTGTCATGCTGTCTGGCAACAACTGGGTGTCGAAATCGATCACCGTCAGCGCGATCAGCACCCAAACCAGTAGCAGCGACCATAGTGCAGCTTCAGACGGCCCCATGACCAGAATGGTCACCACCGAAAACAGCGCGGTAATTGCCTCAATCATTGGGTATCGCGGTGAAATGCCCGTTTTGCAGGACGCGCACTTGCCGCCCAAAACCAGGTAGCTGATGACCGGGACGTTTTCCCAGGCGCGAATGCTGTGGCCGCAAGAAGCAGGTGGAGGCAGGTTTGGAGAGCGTAATCGGCTCATCGTTCTTGCGTTGCTCGTCTGATAGCTCCAGGAACTCTTCGCATTGGCAGCGCCAGTCCTGCTGCATCATCTTCGGCAGGCGAAGGATCACCACATTCAGGAAGCTACCGATGCAGAGGGAGAAGAAAATGACTGCGGTATAGAGAAGCCAGGGCGTGGCCAGGAACGTATCAACGGAAATCATCAAAACTCTCAATCTGTGCCATTAAAGCCCCCCTCCCATTGCGGAAGAGGGGTGGGGAGAGGGGTTGGTGAGAGGAAGGGCGTGATCAGCCAACCACCTGACCCATCTGGAAGATCGGCAGGTACATAGCGATGATCAAGCCGCCTACGAGTACGCCCAGTACCGCCATGATGATCGGCTCCAGCAGGGCTGTGAGGTTGTCGACCATGTCATCCACCACCGCTTCGTAATGGACGGCGACTTTCTCCAGCATTTCATCCAGGTTACCGGATTCTTCACCAATGGCAGTCAATTGCACTGCCATAACCGGGAACACATCCTGTTGGCGCATGGTGGCCTGTAATTGGGTACCGCTCGAAACATCGTTTTTTATTCGCTGGATAGCATCCCGATAAACGGCGTTGCCGGTCGCGCCGGCAACGGAGTCGAGCGCATCAACGAGCGGAACACCAGCCGCAAAGGTCGTGGAAAGTACGCGCCCAAACTTGGCAACGGCCGACTTATCCAGGATTTCGCCCACAACGGGCAGTTTCAGCACATATTTATCGACGAGATCCGAGAATTTCTGAGATCGTCGAATAGCTTCCTTGAACAGAAAGATAGTGCCGACAATGCCGAGTAAAACCACAAACCACCAAGTCTGAAGCCATTCCGACAACCGGACCACCATCTGCGTAAATACTGGCAGGTCTGCACCAAAGCCTTTAAACAAGCTTTCGAACTGGGGTACCACTTTTACCAGCAGGATGGCCGTTACGACGATAGCGACCACAACAATAGCAGCAGGGTAGGTCATCGCTTTCTTTACTTTTTTCTTAAGAATTTCAGTTTTCTCAAGATATGTGGCGATGCGGTCCAGCATGCTTTCCAGTGCACCGGCCTTTTCGCCGGAATCCACCAGGTTGCAGTACAGGTCGTCAAAATGCCTGGGATACTTCCGCAGGGCGCCGGCGAAACTGGTGCCCGAGGAAATATCGTTGCGGATGTTGGTAACCAGCTCTTGAAGGCCCCTGTTCTCAAGGCCGTCAGCCACAATATCGAAACTCTGAACCAGCGGAACACCAGCCTTCATCATGGTGGCGAGCTGGCGAGTAAGCATGGCGATGTCGAAAGGCGTGATCTTTTTGCTGCCGCCAAACAGGGGTTTTGGTTTCTTCTTCACCTTGTCTGGAATAATGCCCTGCTTACGCAACTGGGCCTTCACCAGAGCCAGGTTGGTGCCAGACACCTCGCCCTTGGTTTTGTTGCCCTTGCGGTCTTTGCCTTCCCAGACGAACGCCTGAAGTTTCTCTGCTTTCTCTGCCATGCTTAATCCTTCGTCACGCGGTTGGCTTCCTCAAGACTGGTCACGCCCTCAATGACTTTTTTAAGGGCAGACTGCCGCAAGTTCGGGAAGCCTTCGGCCTGTGCCTGCTTTGCAATTTTAATCGAACTGGCTTCTTCCATAATCATGTTCGCCAGCTCCTCGGTAATCTTGACCACCTCGTAAATCCCGACGCGGCCTTTATATCCACCATTGCATTTATCACAGCCCTTGGGACGGTACAACGTGAACCCTGTATCAATTTGTTCCTGTGTGAACCCCTCCGCTAAAAGCACGTCTTTGGGGATGTCGGCCGGTTGTCTACAAGAGTTACAAAGCCGGCGGCCCAGGCGCTGGGCGATAATCAGGCTCACCGACGTGGCGATGTTGAAGGAGGGGACCCCCATGTTCATCATACGAGTTAGCGTTTCCGCCGCGCTGTTGGTGTGCAGGGTCGAGAGCACCAGGTGCCCTGTTTGCGCCGCTTTGATAGCAATGTTGGCCGTTTCCAGGTCGCGAATCTCACCCACCATGATGATGTCCGGGTCCTGGCGGAGGAAGGCTCTCAATGCCTCCGCAAAGCCGAGGCCCACCCTGGTATTGACGTTGACCTGGTTGATGCCTTCCAGGTTGATTTCCGCAGGGTCTTCGGCTGTGGAGATGTTCCTTTCTGGTGTGTTCAGTATGTTCAGGCCGGTATAAAGGGAAACCGTCTTGCCTGAGCCGGTGGGCCCCGTCACCAGTATCATTCCCTGTGGCTGCTCAAGGGCGTCCAGGTACAGTTGTTTCTGTTCTTCCTCATAACCCAAGACATCGATGCCGAGCTTCGCCTGACTTGGGTCCAGAATTCGCAGAACGATCTTTTCTCCCCACAGTGTCGGCAGGGTATTGACCCGGAAGTCGATGGCCTTGGTCTTGGACAGCTTCATCTTGATCCGGCCGTCCTGGGGGACCCGGCGCTCCGAGATATCCAGCTGCGCCATGATTTTTACCCGGGCAGAAATCTTCGGGGCCAACTTGATGGAGGGTCGCGACATTTCTTTCAGAATGCCGTCGGTGCGGTATCGAACCCGATAGGTTTTCTCATAGGGTTCAAAGTGAACGTCCGAGGCCCCCCCGCGAATGGCGTCAAGAAGCATCTTGTTCACGTACTTCACGATGGGGGCATCGTCTACTTCGCTCGTCGCGGCAACGGCATCGTCTTCCTGGTCGCCGCCCTCCGTTTCAACGCCTTCAAGGTCGGCGTCATCCAGATCACCCATCGACGTATCGTGGGACTCAAGATACTTGTCGATGGCTTCCCGGAGCTTGGCGTCGTCAACCAGGATGGCGTCTGTACTCAGGCCGGTATTAAACTTGATTTCGTCCAACGCCTGGATGTTGGTCGGGTCGGAGACCGCAATAAACAGCCGGTTCCCACGTTTATAGAGCGGCAGGGCATTGTGTTTTCGTATCAGTTTTTCGTCTACGACCTTATCGGGCATCATCTCCGGCATAAAGGCGTTGAGATCGAGAACCGAAACGCCAAACTCCATGGCGGCGGAAAAGGCGAGCCCCCCGCTATTCGCCAGGTTGTTCTGCACCAGGTAGGTGATGAGTGGAATGCGGTTGTGGGATGCTTGGAGAAAGGCATCTTTCGCGGTGGATTCATCAATAAGCCCGTCATCGACGAAGCGTCTCGCCAGGCCCGTAAGCGTTACATTGCTTTTATTGGTAGACATAAATTGTGTAAAAAACGCTGCCTAAGTGTCTGAAACGGATGTTGGTCTGATGAAGTGAGTTTAGATGGCTGGCAACGGTTTGGAAAGGTGTGCGCTCAATGAAGTGGTCTCCATGTCTTGAAAGCTCGACGCACAGGGGTGCGTCATCTGACAATAATTGTCACCCAGTGACGCATGAGGGCATCGACTAGACCGCATTTGTCTGCGTGATAGATTTCACAATGTTTTATAAATTACTGATACGAAAAGGTTTGTGCTTGGTGCGGCTTAGTTGGCACGAGCAATGCTTATCAAAGCTCAGGCTCTAGATACCGGTCACGGGGTGCGACTCCGCCGGGCCCGGGCCGTATCGAGTGGATTAACGACAAATACAGAGGTCGACTAATGAAGAACATTCAAATGAATCACGCCCAAAAAGGTTTCACACTGATCGAACTGATGATCGTAGTTGCGATCATCGGTATCCTGGCAGCTGTAGCTATCCCCCAGTATCAGGACTACACCGCCCGCTCACAGGTTTCACGGGTTGTTGGTGAGATCAATGCTCTGAAATCCAGCGCTGAAAGCATTTTTAACAGCGGCGGTGAAGTTGTTGCGACTGCAGATGATTTGGCCCAGGATCCGCGTCAAATCAATATCGGTTGGACCGGTTCTAACCTGGTTGACGATGCCTACGGCGATGCAGCAGGTCTTGATGTGGAAAATGGCGACCTGCCGAACATGACTTGGTCTGTGCGCCTGGGTGAAGACGCTTCCGGCTCTGTTCGTGGCGTTGTAATCACTATTAGTCGCAGCCTTGCCGGTGCATACTCTTGCTCCATGACTGGCGGTACTGCTGCACAGGGTTGGAAAGACTCATACGCTCCTGCTAGCTGTGAACACTCTTAATAGTTAGCTTTGACCGGCCGGCCTCTCGAGGTTGGCCGGTTAAGGAGTTCAAAAACCCCGCCGTTCGGTGGGGTTTTTACTATTCTGATTAATAGTGATTTTGAGGATGTGTTGTGGCGAAGAACGCAGGCGGCACTCATGAAGATCCTTTGATGTTTGGTCATTCCAGTCTTTTTCTTCATCTCTTTCTGTTTCCTGTTTTTCTGTGCGTTATTCTCGTTTCCCTGTTCATTGATTTCCTTCCGGTCTACTTTGGCAACTTTGCTGACCAACGTTTTTTCCAGGTATTTCTTCTTGTCTTTGTGACGTCTTCTGTCTTGTTGATGCCAGTTGGAGGGCTGAGGCGACGTTTATGGATTGATAGCTGGCCCGCGTTTGTCGTTGCTGCAGGTTTTCTCGTTTTGGCAGTTCCTTTTGTTGCCAGTGAGTATCGCTGGGTCGAGCCGGGAATGTACGGCTTTTTCTTTCTGGCGTTTCCGATTATGGGTTGGAAGATTCGTGAAAGGGGGTGTACAGAAAGAGCTGCCGTTGCGTTGGTTGGTGTGATTCTGGTTGGTTGCTTCTTCTACGCGGCGATGACTCTCACAGCCTACGCGTTTGCCATTACTGACAATTTTTCGAACCTTGTTGACGTCATTCCCTGGGGGTTCGTCAACATGCGTTATTGGGGGCACCTTGCTACGTGGTTTCTGCCGTTGTTTCCGCTGGCATTGCTCTACGGGTCATTCAAGAATCGCTCGCTTTGGCAAGTAGCAGTCTATTTCACAGCAGGTATCTGGTGGTGGGTGGTGTTCCTCACGACGTCGAGGGGCTCGATGATCAGTCTGGTTGTTGCAGCATTGATAGTGCTGGTCTTTTTCGGCCGAATGGCAATTCCCTGGCTAGTCGCTTCGTTGAAGTTCGTTTTGCTAGGTGGACTTCTGTGGTGTGTGCTTTCCTGGGCTGTGCCAGAACTGGTTTTCGACAAAACGATGATTCGTGGTCTTCATTCTAGTGATTCCGGGCGTTTGCCGCTTTGGATGGAAGCCTGGGAGGTGAGTTTGCAGAACTTACCGTTGGGAATGGGGGCGCAGTCATGGCTAACTCACACGACTCTTACCAGTAACTATTTGTCTGCGCAGACTTTTGGGCATCCTCACAATATGTATCTGATGTGGGCGGCAGAGTATGGCTGGGCGCTGATGGGCTTGGTCGCAGTTCTCATAAGCGTAGCGGTGAAAAGGCTTCTTTCGCTGCGCAGGCTGATGGTATCGAGCATGCAGGGGAATGCATCGTTGGTAGTCGCTTTTACTGCTTCAAGTGCAGCAGGTCTTGCTCACGCTGGAGTTTCTGCAGTCTTTCTTGTTCCTGCCACAATGTCTGTAGCCTTGCTGGTGCTGGCTATTTTTTGGGCTTTATCGCTACCAATGGTCACGACTGATTCGAACTCGAAAACTATTAGCGGGGAGGTAAAACGTTGGGTCCGCCCAGGTATGCTGCTTGCACCTTTCATATTATTTTTCGGTATTTTGTGGATTCAGGAGGTTTGGCGCTATCACGAAGCGATGACGGAAGACTTGAGGGTTTATGTTGAAGGCCATAATGCTCCTCTTTTGCCGCGCTTCTGGCTACATGGATTTTTTCCGCGCCCAACACCTGGTGAGGTTGGTCCGGGTTTTGCTCAATGAAAGTATGTCTCGATTTCTGGAATACGTAATATGATTGGAAAAAACAGCGGATTTACCTTGATTGAGCTCATGATTGTTGTGGCGATCGTCGGAATTATTGCGGCAATTGCCATACCAAGCTACCAGGGATATGTTATGCAGTCTCAGGTAAATCAAGCGCTTGGAGAGTTGTCGGCTTACAAAACTGCTGTAGAGGAACGCTTGTCCCAGAGCGGAGCATTGGTTAATTCTGATATTGGTTATTCCCCCTCACCGTTAACAACGGGTACAGCCGCTATCGATATCGCTGTGCTGAATCCTGACGGTTCTGGTCACCTTGAGGTGACCATGGGGGGCAATGCGCACGGGAGTCTGACAGGTGTCGTCTTAAGGCTGGAGCGCTCCGTTACGGGGAGTTGGAGCTGTATTGTCGACACAAGTGGCGCCCCTGGATGGAGTGACCGCTATAGTCCGTCAGGCTGTGCAGTCATTTAAGTCTTGGCCGCTTCAAACTAGCACCTGACTTCGGTGCCCCAACCAAGAAGTCTTACAGATTTGCTTTCTATTGACGTTGCTCGCAACTGCTTCTCCGTGGGTGTGAGTGACGTATAGACTTTATGCAGATCGAGAGAGTTATTATCAGCTAATACCCCTCCACCCCAGTATTTCCCTCGAACCTTCAATGAAAGGTGCCTCCGCATTAGTTTTGATGTGTTGCGTCACTATCGCCCATAATAGCGCAAACGTAATTGACCTGACGCAGGAAGCCGACCCTCATGCACTACAGCTCCATCCTCCCCGATGTCCTGAAAATCGCAGACGCCGCCAGCGAAAAAGTGCTCAGCATCTACATGACGGACTTCAAGGTCGATTTTAAGGCGGACGAGTCGCCGATTACTGCGGCAGACGTCGCCAGCCATCGGGTGATTGTGGCAGGCCTGCGGCACCTCAGCCACGACATCCCCGTGCTTTCAGAAGAGGGTGCAGAGATCCCCTGGAGCGAGCGCAAACAGTGGCGACGCTTCTGGCTGATTGACCCGATTGATGGCACCAAGGACTTCACCCAACGCACCGGTGAATTCACCGTTAACATCGCATTGATCGAAAACGGCGAACCCATTCTCGGGGTCGTAACCGCGCCTGCGTTGAAAGAAGCCTACTGGGGCCTGAAAGGCGAGGGCGCCTATAAGCGCGATCGCACCGGTCGCACCCGGCGGATCAGTGTGGTCGAGCCTGGTGAGGCCAAGCGCGTTGTTGCCAGCAAGAACCACCTGAACGAAGAAACCAAAGCCTTCATCAACAAGCTTGGCGCCCACGAATTGGTGCAAGCAGGCAGTTCCCTTAAGTTCTGCAAAATCGCCGAAGGCCATGCGGACATTTACCCGAGGCTGGGGCCAACTTGCGAGTGGGATACCGGTGCAGCCCACGCTGTGCTCTCGGCCGCTGGAGGTAAGGTGGAAACGCTGGAAGGCAAGCCTTTGCAGTACGGCAAGGAAGATGTGCTCAACCCTCATTTCATTGCCGCTGGCAACTGGCACAAATGACCTGGTACGCCCTGCAACACAAGCCCAGTCAGGGCGACCGTGCCCTGACTCATTTGCAAAATCAGGACATCGCCTGCTTCTACCCGAAAATCACGGTGGAAAAAATCAAGGCCGGCAAGCGCACCAAAAAGCTGGAACCCCTGTTCCCCGGCTACCTGTTCGTGAACCTGGAGCAAACGGACCCCATGTGGGCCAAGCTACGCTCCACGCGCGGAATCCTGCGGATTGTCAGCTTCGCTAATAAACCGGCCGCCATTCCGGATGACGTCATCCTGCACATTAAAGACAGCCTGCATACCGTGGCGGAGCAGGGCGGCATCAAACCCGGTCAGGCCGTTGATCTGGAGGACGGGCCCTTCAAAGGCGTCAGCGCTATATTTCAGGCCTACGACGGCGAAGAGCGCGCCATCGTCTTGATCAGCTTTATGCAGAAGCAACAAACCGTCATAGTCCCTCTATCCACCCTCCACCGCAGTAAGCCGGATTAGCGAAGCGTAATCCAGCAAACCATATCCCAAGCCCAAAAGGAACTTTTGTTCACTTCTTTTCGTCCTGCAAACGGTCATAATGTCACTAACTCTTAACAAACGATGGTTATGAAATGGTAGAACCCCCCCAGGGGCCTTCGCGTCCCCAATACGACGACGAAATCAGCCTGGTTGATCTGGCAACGACATTTCTTAGACGCCGGCGGGTGTTCTACGTCATTTTTTTGGTGGTCTCTCTTGTTGGTGTGGTCTACGCATTGTTCGTGCCGGAAAAATACGAATACGTCACCCTCATGAAATTGGCTGAAAAGGCGAATGGAACATACGTCGAAGAGCCCGCTACCATCATCGCCGAACTGGACAGCCTCTGGGTGCCGGATTTGCAGGCCACGTATCGCGCAGAAAATAGCAGGAACCAGCCTTTCAAACTAACGGCCAGTAACCCGAAGGATACCGGACTTATTAGAATCGTTTCCGAAGCCTCGCCCCCCTTGGCAGAGCTTATAGAGAAGAATCATCGGAAGCTGATCGAGCGGCTAAGCTCTGAACAAGAGCAGGCATTGTCTAGGCTGCGCAAGAGTCTTGAAAAGCAGATTGCGTCCCTGGATTCGACCATAAAAATGCTCGAAGAAGGGGAGAACACCGGCGATGCAATTGCGTCCGCTGTAGAAAAGCAGCTTGCACTGGAATCGGATCTGCAATCGTTGTCACCATTTGAGGCTCTGGTCGTTAGCAGGCAAAGCGGTGAAAATGCGGGCACGTCGAGAAGCCTGATTGTCGTGCTATCAATAATGCTAGGGTTGATGGCGGGAGTATTTATTGCGTTTCTCGCTGAGTTTATTGGCCTGGTTAGAAATCAGCTTGCTGGCGAGTGATCAAATTATGAGCCTTTGACAATTCTTCACTTCAGCGCACCTGACAAGGGGCATGTCAGGGGTATTGTCACTTGCGTGTCATATGAGATGCCGTAAAATCGTCACGCTTTTGACACAGAAGCTTCATCAACCGACAGGGATACAGTTGGGATTAGGTTGTTCCCTCCGTATTGTTCGTTTTTTCCTGTCATTTCTCAGAAAGTTGTCGGTATATGACCTCAAAACACTGGACCCTGGTCGGTGGGGCGGTAGCGTGCCTGATTGCCGCCACGTATTCTTCTGCGGCCTTCTCGGCACCCTGGCTGGAGCCTGGCGACAACCGTGCCCGCTTCGCCCTGCAAAAACTGGCGGACCGGGGGCACCTGAACCGCACAACCTCCACCTGGCCGGTAATGATGGGCACCGTGCACAGCGGCCTTGGCCAGGAAACCGGCAGCGATGCTCCTGCCATCGGCGGCTCGCTGGCCTACCTGAAGTTCGAGATGGACGAGCAGGGCAAACAGAGCTGGCGCGCGGAATACGAACTGGGCGCTACCAGCGAACCGACCTTTGTGAGAGGCTTTCAGCCTGGCCCACGCGAATCAGCCGAGACCAGCCTCAATGTGCAATGGCAGGGCGAATCTTGGGCCTTCGGCATAAAACCAGGCCTGGCAGCCAACCCGGAAGACGACGATACATTTCGTCTGGATGGTTCCTATCTGGCCGCAACCGCCGGTAACTGGGTGTTTGGCGCTGGCGCCATCGACCGTTGGTGGGGGCCAGGTTGGCAAAGTAGCTTGATCCTTTCCAACAACGCCCGCCCCATGCCGGCGGTATGGCTGAACCGTAAGGACGCCGCGGAGCCGGAAACCAGCTGGTTGAAATGGATTGGCCCCTGGCAGTTCACCACCTTCGCTGGCCAACTGGAAAGCGAGCGCGCGGTGCCGGAAGCAAGATGATCGGCATGCGCCTGACGGTAAGGCCTATCGACGGCCTGGATATTGGCTTCTCCCGCGCCATCATGTTCGGCGGCGAAGGTCGGCCGGAAGGCGCCTCCACCATCTGGAACGCCTGATCGGCCGCGACAATGGTCAACTGGAAGAGAACGACCCCGGAAACCAATTGGCTAGTATTGACGCCCGCTACGGTTTTGCCATTGGCGACCAGGCCATGGGTGTCTATGGCCAGATGATGGGCGAAGACGAGGCCGGTGCCTTTCCGGCTCGAAAATCCTGGTTACTGGGCACGGATTGGACCACTCAGTTATTCGAGAGTGACCAGCAATGGTTTGTAGAATACGCCAACACGTTGGCCGATGACTTTCTGGGTAATGCCATGCCCAATATCACATACGACCATTCCCGTTACCGCAGTGGCTACCGGCACAAGGGCCGCAATATGGCCTCAACCTTCGACGGCGACGCGGAAACCCTGACTTTGGGCGTATTTAACTTCTTCCCCGATGGCCGTAACCTGTCCGCATCCCTGGGTTATCTGGATCTCAACAAAGACGGTGCCAATCGCACCGTCATCCCGGACGACGATATTTTCTATAATGTGCCAGAAGGCGATCAGAAAGCTGCCATCGCCTCCGTGGGTTACGGCACACACTTTCTCAACGGCTGGCTGGACCTAACCGCCCAGGCCACCGACAAAAAAATAGAACTCCTGGGCGGCGAAAAGGACCAATGGTCTGTCGGCGCCGCCTGGCGTTACCGCTTCTAAAAAACGGATTTGACTAAGTGAACCTGACTAAACGACTTCTGCTGTCACTGGCGCTTGTATTGCCAGTAACCACCGCCGCTCAATCCATAAGCCAGTCCCAGATTGAACAGTTCAAGAGCATGCCACGGGCCCAGCAGGAAGCGCTGGCCCGCCAATATGGGGTGGATCTGGATTCCATTGCTGGCTCGGCGAGCCAGCAGAAGCAGCGGCCACAAAATGTAAACGTGGTAGAGCCGGTTGACGCCATCTCCGATGAAGAAAGGGAGCGTGCCCGGCAAGAGCAGGACGACAACGAAGAAAAGGACCGCAAGAACGGCGGCCTGAAGCCTTATGGCTACGACCTGTTTGTTGGAAGCCCCACAACCTTTGCACCGGTTACAGAAATTCCTATTCCCAACGATTATACTTTGGGCCCTGGCGACGTCCTGCGGGTTCAGCTCTGGGGCAAGGAAAACCAGCAACTGGAGCTGCCCGTATCCCGGGACGGTACCATCAGCTTTCCGCAGTCAGGCCCCCAAGCCGTTGCGGGCCTGACGTTTGATCAAGCCAGGCAGCAGATTAAGAAGCGAGTCTCCGAGCAGTACATCGGTGTTCAGGCCAGCGTTTCCCTGGGTGAACTGCGCAGCATGCGAGTGTTTGTGCTGGGCGAGGCCAGAAATGCCGGTTCTTACACGGTCAGTTCCCTCTCCACCATCACCAACGCTCTCTATGTGTCTGGCGGCATTAAACGTACCGGCTCCCTGCGTAAAATTCAGCACAAGCGGGACGGCAAGCTGGTCGGCGAACTGGATCTTTACGACCTGTTGCTGGCGGGTGACACCTCTGACGACAACCGTCTGCAACCCGGCGATGTAATTTTTATCCCACCGGTGGGCGACCGAGTAGGTATAGACGGCGAAGTCTACCGCCCCGCGCTCTATGAACTGAAAAACGACACCAACCTGCAGGAGCTGGTAAACCTGGCCGGCGGCCTGACCCCTCAGGCCTATCCGCAACTGGTCCGCATCGAGCGCAATAACGACGACTTCCTGCGCATCATCGCCGAAGCTAACCTCACCACACCAAAAGGCAGACAGGCAAAGGTTAAGCCCGGTGACCGTATAGAAGTGGCCTCCATCTCCGACATCACCGGCCAATACGTGGAAGTGAAGGGCGCGGCCACCCGCCCCGGTCGTTACGCCTGGGTGCCGGGTATGCGGGTGAGCTCCGTTATTCAGTCCCTGGACAGCGACCTACTACGGGAAGCGGACAAGCGCTACGCAGCCATTGTACGTACCGACCCCGAGACTGACACCGTATCCGTCCTCAATCTGCGCCTGCGCGAAGCCCTGGATAACCCCGGTGGCGAGAACGATATTCTTCTGCAGGAAAAAGACCAGTTCCTGATTTTTGCGGATGAAGGCAAGGTAAGCGCAAAAAGCCAGGACCAGAGCGACACGATGACCAAGCGCTCTGCTTCGGATAACGGCGCAAGCACCCGTGCGAATAACCTTAGTGGCACCAACAGCGAAGAAGGCAATGAAGTGGACTATAGCCGCTTCAGCCGCGAAGCCCTGTTTGCACCGGTGCTGCAACGGCTGAAAGCCCAGGCCAAGCCAGGTGCGCCTCAACAGACCATCCAGGTGACAGGGCCGGTACGCTACCCCGGCGAATACCCGTTACCAGCCTCACGGCAGGTTTCAGATGCGATCTACGTAGCCGGTGGCCTGAAAGACTCAGCTTCCCTTTATACCGCTGAGCTGGCCCGTTTCGGAGTGGACGAAGAGGGCACGGGTGAAACCAGGATCATAAGCCTGAACCTGGAGGCGGTCATGAAAGGCCAGGCCTCCGCCGCGCTAAAAAGCCGGGACCGCCTGCTGATCAAATCCATACCGGAATTTGCGCAGGCCAAAACCATTGAACTGGATGGCGAAGTCCGCTACCCCGGCCAGTACACTATTCGCAATGGCGAAACACTCCGCGACGTGATCGAACGCGCAGGAGGCCTCACCGATAACGCCTTCCCGGAAGGCGCCATATTCACCCGAGAAAAACTCCGCCAACTCGAAGCTCAGCGCCTGCGTGAAGCCGAAGAGCGATTGCAGGGTGACTTGGTAGGTATACAACTGGAAGGCGATGATTTTGGCGGGCAAAATGCGGAGCGCACCCAACAGGTTCAGGACCTGCTTGAAGACGTGCAGGATTCCCGCCCCGTCGGGCGAATGGTGATCAACCTAGCAGCGGTTGTGGGCAGCGACGACTATCAGCCCATCCGCCTTCAGGATGGCGACACATTAACAGTACCAACCATCCCACAAGCCGTCAGCGTATTTGGCGAAGTCCAGTTCCCCACCAGTCACCTGCACAGCGAAGGTTTGACCGTGGATGACTATCTGGAGCGCAGTGGCGGCCCAACCCGCCAGGCGGATGAGGAAAGAGTGTATGTGGTGAAGGCAGACGGTTCCGTAATGCTACCAGAGAAAAGTCGCTGGTTTGGCGGGCGCAGCAGCAATTGGCACCGGGGGATACCATTATCGTGCCCATTGATGTGGACAGGCTGAATCAGTTGGAGCTTTGGAGTAACGTGAGCCAGATTGTTTACCAGATGGCTCTGGGTGCAGCAGCTGTGGGGAATCTTTAATGACTCAGGCGTCAGAGCAGCCAAGCTCATTTGTAGATAATGAAATCGACTTGCGGGAGCTGTTTGTCGCCATCTGGGCAGGTAAATGGTTCATCATTCTAATAACAGTCATCTTTGCAGTAGGTGGCGTTGCCTACGCTCTTTCCAAGCCAAATATCTTTCAGGCAAGCGCATTGCTGGCTCCGACAGAGGGCAGCGGTGGAGTCCGCCTCGGTGGCCAATTGGGAGGGTTGGCAAGCCTTGCGGGTGTGAATATCGGTCAGGATGGCACCAGCAATACTGTTATTGCCAAGGAAGTACTTCAATCTCGCGCTTTTCTCTCTGACTTTATCGGCCGCCATGGACTCGCAGTTCAACTGTTTGGAACCAAGGGTTGGAACGTTCGCGAAAGCCACTGGAATTATAACCGCGAAGTTTACAATCCGGACGCAACAGAGTGGCGCACATCTGAGGAAGGCAATAGCTTCGAGCCTACGGATTGGGACTTGGTGGAGAAGTTCAGAGTAGAGCACCTGAGCGTTAGCGAAAACAAAGATAACGGAATGGTAACCTTGAGCGTAAGAAGCCAGTCTCCGGTAGCTGCTCAACAGTGGGCAGAATGGCTGATTCGCGATATAAACGAACATATGCGCGACGAAGATGTTGAGGAAGCCGAGGCTAGTATTCAGTATCTGGAAACCAAGCTGAACGAAACAAACATCGCAGGAATGCAGCAAGTCTTTTACCAACTCATTGAAAGTGAAACTCGCACCGTTATGCTTGCAAATGCTCAACGCGAGTATGTGTTCAAAACTATAGACCCCGCCGTAGTGCCCCAAGAGAAAAGCGCACCAAAACGTGCGTTGATTGCAGTTCTTGCCACAATGCTCGGCGGAATTCTAGGGGTATTTGTGGTTCTTATTCGTGCATTTATCAGAAATGGGAAGCAAGACGATATACCACAGCTTTCTGCTAGCAACGGAAAAGCAGGCTAAAGGAGCAACTATGCCTCAGAAATTCGCATTAATTGGTGCGGCAGGTTATATAGCACCGCGACACATGAAAGCCATCAAAGACACTGGTAATGAATTGGTGGCGGCCATGGATAAAAATGACTCCGTCGGCATCATCGACAGCTTTTTCCCGGATGCTGATTTCTTCACGGAGTTTGAACGGTTTGATCGTCACATTGATAAGCTCCGCAGACTAAACGGCGGTGAGGCTGTCGATTTCATGTCAATCTGCTCCCCCAATTACCTTCACGACTCCCATATGCGCTTTGCTCTTCGGTCCGGTGCTAACGCAATCTGTGAGAAACCGTTGGTACTGAATCCTTGGAATATTGATGGCCTTCAGGATATTGAGAAAGACACAGGCAAAACGGTTAACACGATTCTCCAGCTACGCGTTCACCCTTCAATCATCGCATTACGAGAAAAAGTTCGAAATGAGCGGGCTAGCGCTAAACACGAAGTGGACCTCACTTACATCACCTCACGCGGACATTGGTACATGCAGTCCTGGAAGGGTGATGAAAAGAAGTCGGGCGGTATCGCGACGAATATCGGTGTTCATTTTTATGACATGCTGCACTTTATTTTTGGAGAGCTACAGGAGAACGTAGTTCACCACAGTAGTGAAACCATGTCGGCCGGTTACCTCGAATATGAGAGCGCCCGGGTTCGATGGTTCTTGTCCGTGGATTTCAAATATGTGCCGGATAGCGCGAAAGCCCGGGGCCAAAGAACCTATCGGTCCATTACTGTAGATGGTGAAGAGCTGGAGTTCTCCGGTGGTTTCGCAGATCTACATACCCGCAGTTATGAAGAAATTCTTGCCGGTCGCGGTTTCGGTCTAGAGGAGAACCGTGTTGCCATTGAAACGGTCGCTAGTATCCGAAATGTAACGCCAGTCGGTCTGAAAGGCGATTATCATCCGTTCCTGAAGGTATGACCATGTCAGTTACAATCCATCCCAGCGCCATTGTTGATGACGGTGCCCAGATAGGTGACGGCTCCCGAGTTTGGCACTTCGTGCATGTCTGCGGTGGTGCCAGAATCGGAAAAAACGTTTCCATGGGGCAGGGCGTATTTGTTGGAAATAGGGTCACCATTGGTGATAACTGCAAAATCCAGAACAACGTGTCCGTCTACGACAACGTTCACTTGGAGGAGGGGGTGTTCTGTGGTCCCAGTATGGTTTTCACTAATGTGTATAATCCTCGGTCGCTTATTGAGCGCAAAGAGGAATACCGGGACACCATAGTAAAAAGAGGCGCAACGCTGGGAGCAAACTGCACCATTGTTTGTGGCGTGACCATTGGTAAGTATGCCTTTGTAGGTGCTGGTGCAGTCATTAACAGACCTGTACCTGCCTACGCATTGATGGTTGGTGTTCCTGCTAAGCAGATTGGTTGGATGAGCGAGTTTGGCGAGCAGCTTGATTTGCCAATTGAGGGGTGGGGCGAAGTCCAGTGTCCTCACACGGGTTGTATATACAGATTGAACAAAGGTCAGGTAACAAAATGCAATTCATAGACCTTGCAGCGCAGCAGGCCCTTATTAAAGAAAAGATCGACGCCAATATTCAGAGGGTGCTGGCCCATGGTAAGTACATACTCGGGCCTGAAGTTCACGAACTAGAAGAGCGATTGGCAGTCTATACAGGCTCGAAGTATTGTATAACAGTTGCTAATGGTACTGATGCCCTTCAGATTGCCCAGATGGCCGTAGGTGTTGGTCATGGAGACGAGGTGATTGTGCCGGGCTTCAGTTACATCGCAACAGCCGAAACCCCTGCCGTGCTGGGTGCCAAGCCAGTGTGCGTAGACATTGACCCAAACACCTACAACCTGAACCCAGATAAACTGGAGGCAGCGATAACGCAGCGTACCAAAGCGATAATTCCTGTATCTCTTTATGGACAATGCGCTGATTTCGACGCTATTAATGCCGTTGCTCGAAAGCACGGTATCCCGGTTATTGAGGATGGTGCTCAGAGTTTCGGCGCCACCTATAAAGGTAAGAAGTCCTGTAATCTCAGCACTATTGGTTGTACCAGTTTTTTTCCCAGTAAACCGCTGGGTTGTTATGGAGATGGTGGTGCCATTTTTACTAATGACGAGGAGTTGGCAATCGTGCTGCGTCAGATTGCACGCCATGGCCAGGACAGGCGCTACCATCATGTGCGTGTAGGGGTAAATAGCCGACTCGATACACTTCAGGCTGCTGTATTGCTCGCCAAATTTGATTTATTCCCGAATGAGGTTCGTGAGCGGCAAATGGTGGCTCAGCGATACACTGAACTGCTTAATGTGGGAACTCGGAGCCACTCTGACTTAAGCAGTGATAGCTCTAGTCGGGGCTCTCCAGTGCCAGCTTTGGTGGCAATTCCTGAAGTTGCACCGGGTTGCACCAGTGTTTGGGCGCAGTACACGATAGAAGTCTTGGAGCGCGATGAAGTTCAAACAGCCCTGAAAGAAGCAGGGATCCCTACGGCTGTGCACTACCCTTTACCGTTGTACCGCCAGCCCGCCTTTGCGGATTTGACAATTGAACCACACGATTACCCAAATTGTGAAGCTGCTAGCGCTCGGGTAATGAGCCTTCCAATGCATCCTAAATTGAGCGAGCGCGAGCAGATACGGGTTGCCAAGGCTCTAGGGGTTCGGTAATTCATGTCTTTGCTTTCTTGCCTTTGTGTCTCCTTTGGCTACTAAAAAGCTAAAGGCTATCGTTCAGCGGATACTGCCAAAGAGTCGCTTCGCTCGTAGCGCTAGCCTCCTCGCTGGCGGTGCTGTGGCGGGGCAGGCAATTATAGTAGCAGCTTCCCCGATCCTTACACGGCTATATAGCCTGAAGATTTCGGTGTGCTCGCCGTGTTTGCCTCTTTACTCAGTATCCTTAGTATCGTTGCTAGCCTGCGATACCAACTTGCTATTCCTCTTCCTAAGACCGACGAGGAGGCTGCAAACGTTACTGTGCTTAGTTTGGCTGTAGTGGTATGTATAGCTTCGCTTACGGCTGCTGTGGTTATTCCGTTAAGTCAAACCATCGCATCAGCTCTTAATATCCCTTTGTTGGCAGGTTATCTTTGGTTGTTGCCGCTAGGCCTTTTGCTTGTGGGCACTTACGAGGTTCTAAACTACTGGGCCATTCGTAAAAGAGCGTTTGGTGCTATCGCTCAAACCAAATTAACTCAAAGCTTGGGAACGGTTGGCATACAGATTGGTGGGTATACTCTCGGGCCTACTGCATTGTTGATAGGTAGGGTCGTGGGACAGGCAGCAGGTTTGTACAAGCTAGGGGCCATGTTAATCAGGGATAGGAGGCGTTTCGCACAAGTTCGAGTTTCCGGAATCAAAGCGTCCCTCAAAGATTACCGGTCTTTTCCGTTGGTATCGACTTGGAGTGGGTTGTCAAGTGCAGGAGGGGCCCAGTTGCCACCCCTGTTGATTGCCATAATTATCGGGCCAGTAGCAGCAGGTTTATACGCTCTTACACATCGGGTTCTGTCATTACCTATTGGAGTTATTAGCAAATCAATGGGGGATGTTTTTTATAGTGAAGCCGTAGAAGCGAAGCTACAGGGAACGTTAGGTTCTCTCGTTGTAGATATCTATTACAAAATGGTGGCTGCTAGTCTACCTATTGCGATGGTATTGATTATTTCAGCGCCAGAAGTGTTCAGCGTGGTGTTTGGTGAGAATTGGGTGCGGTCTGGTGAATTGGCAAGTTGGATGTCGTTTGGAGTGTTTTTTCAATTTGTTACTACGCCTCCAGGAAGAGTTTTCTTAATACTTGAGCGTCATGGCTATGCTCTTATATTCCAGTTGGCTTTTCTTCTAACTACTGCTGCTTCCATAATTATTGGTGGTTGGTGGTTTAATGACATCATCACCATAGTGGCCATTCTCACATTTGGTAGATCGGTGGTCTACTGTTGCCGGTTTTGGAAGATTCTAGATTTAGTGGATGAAGATGCGCAGAAGTTATGGATTCCACTTGTTAAATATTTACCGTACTCGATACTATGTGCTCTTCCAGCTTTATTTGGTTTTTACATGCTAGATCCATCTGAAAATTATCTCTACATAAAAATAGTTCTTTTTGTTTTGTCAGTTCTAATGTCGGTCGTCCCGCCCTTAAAGTTGGTCCTGAAATGAGAGTGTGGAATTGTGATTAGGTTTTTTAAAAATATAATAGAAAGTGCTCTACTTATTTTGTGGCCTATATACATGAAAAGTGGGAATGAGCATTCTGCCAAGATAGTCTTGAAGCATTGGTTTCTTCAGAAAATACTTAGGATAAATGGAACAGTACCTTGGCCGGTACATCCTACCTCAAGAGTGATAAAGCCTGAAAATATCCAAAGAGGAACAAGAACGCCAGGACTTTCTCTCTCTTGCCATATTGACGGTAGAAATGGAATTATTCTAGGCCGTAATGTATGGATTGGACCTCGAGTTTCTATAATTTCAATGAACCATGATGTAAATAATTTTCATAACTATATATCTGACGGTCCAGTTGTGATCAATAAAAATTCATGGCTAGGAGCGAACTGTACAATACTGCCCGGCGTGCACATAGGAGAGCATACTGTGGTGGCTGCTGGTGCAGTGGTTGCCAAGTCATTTCCTGAAGGTGATCAGGTTCTGGCGGGCGTGCCAGCAAGGGTAGTTAAGAAACTGGAGCCATACGGTGGCGTTAGCTGATATAAATTGGATCTAATTGATCTGCGCCTAGATCTAAGAATCTAATAGGTATTTTACAAACTGAGGTAGAAGTTTTGGATGTCAATATGAAAGTACTGGTAGTTGGCCTGACCCCAGAATATTATTCGTCATCAGTTCGCACGGCGGTGTCTGACTATCAGGCGTCGATGCGGTCAACTAATATGGGAGCGTCATTTATAACACGCTCTATTATTTCAATATTTGGTGCTGACTATCTTGACATAGCTTCAGAATTTGATGTGACTAAAATCAGGAACAACTATGATGTTTGTATAGTCTCACTTGCCAGCCATTTTGGTCCGAATCGAAATGTTAGTCAGCTGGTAAAATTTTTAAAAAGTGTTGACCTTAGAACGGTTTTCCTGTCTGGAGGGCTAGACGCAGGCCAGGATGGAAGTAATAACGTTCATGGGAGCGTAAGAGAACTACTAGAGCTGTGTTCCGTCGATAATAATTGGATTGGTGTTAGAGGTGCTGCGTCCGCACTCTACTTGCACCGCCAAGGGATAGAAAACGTCGTTCCAATTGGCTGCCCTACTATGTATTCGAACTTTGCGGGTGAAATCCTGCCGTCAGGAATTGAATCCCCAAGGGATATTGCAGTTCCATTTCACTGGAGTATTGCGGTTAATTTATTAGATGAGCTCTGTGATCACAGGTTAATTGGGCAGGATGTTATGGATGAGGAGCTATTCTTAGAGAACAAAAGTGCCCGGCTAAGTAGAAATATCAGTGAGCATCTAGGTATTTCAAAAAATGAAGCTCAAAGCAAGTTAGAGTATGCAGTTTCGAGCGGTGGCTTTTTTCCTGAGTCGTACCAAGCTTGGTATCAAGAGATTGGGAACCAGAAGGCTCTTTTGTCCGGAAGGTTACATGCGGCGATATGCGGTCTTACACAGGGCGTGCCTACGGTACTATCGTCTTGGGATATAAGAACTCGTGAAATTGTAGATTACTTCAAGATTCCGAGTGCATCTGGCGAGCAAATTCGAAAGGAAGGTTCCCTGTCTGCATTTATGAATGCAGACTTTGAAGGTTTCAATGAAAGACAGAACGTCTGTTGGGGGAGGTGGTCTGAATTCTTGAATCAGAATAACATTGCCAACAATAGTAAAGTATATGATAGTTCGGTTGGGCCATTTTGGAATTTTAAAACAGAATTGCAAAATGATAACGAAATATTAAAAACCGCATCATATTTGAAGTCGGAGAATAAGTCTGGCCAATCGCGTCAAATTAATCGAGCTTTGAGAGTTTTAAAACGCGGCCTTAAATCAACTGTCAGAAAGACCCGATTGTAGTAGACTTTTTATGTTATTTTATATCTCTAAATCTATATTATTCGTAGAAAAGTTGATAAATAAACTGTCTCGAATTTTCGGCGGTCCAGTACTTGCGCAACTAGAAGCTCTTCTGTATAGAAAGCCTAAAGATTTGCTGGCGCATCCTCCGATCTTTTTTCTCGGTGCTCCAAGGTCCGGTACCACACTGGCGATGCAAGTGATCACTGATGTGTTTGACGTCGGTTACCTAAGCAACTTCCATGGCAAATATTTTGGTGCTCCTGCTTTAGCAGAAATGGTTTTCCATCCCATTCACGATCGACCGAGATCTAGTTATCACTCCGTCCATGGAAGGACAGACAGGCCCTATGATCCATCAGAGTGTGGGCAGTGGTGGTATCGTTTTTTCAGGCGTCAGCCACGGTATGTTGATCTAGGAGGCGTAAGTAATCGTAATATGGAGTGTTTCCGTGGATCCGTCGCATCATTGATAAGAGCATTTGGAAAGCCCGTTCTTTTTAAAAACCCACATGCAGCTCTGCGTATTCAGCCAATCACTAAATACATTCCCGAATCACTTTTTATAATAATGGTAAGGGATGAACTGGACAATGCACATTCGCTACTTGAGGTGAGAAAAAGAGTTTACGATGACTATGAAAAGTGGTGGTCTATGGAGCCACCTGCAGTCACGGAGCTTGAAAAACTACCAGCGCATCAACAAGTCGTAGAGCAGATACGGCATATTTACTCGACGATCGATAAAGATTTAGCTATCAGCGGTGTTGATCCTAAATGTTGTTTCAGACTGAGCTATGAAGAACTCTGTGTGAATCCCGAAAAAGAAATGAATAGGTTAGATGAGTTTTTTCAAGCGAATAGATGTAAAGTTGCGAGGCGATTTGCTCCTCCTGAACCATTTAGGCGGCGTGAAAAAGTACGTATTGATCCAGAGCTATTTGAAAGTTTGAAAAACTATGTTCGAAAATCGTGACACTGTTGAAGAGTTCTGGTCATTAAGCGATGTGGATACTGCACGTGAAAATGCCAGTGATACATCAGTTGAAAATTTCCTCTGTGCATTTGGAAAATTTCTTGGTGTTCATGAAAGTAGATTACAGGTAGCACCAAGTGGAAAGGCTGCGCTAGAGGGGTTGTTGAAAGCTAGAAAGGATAGGCGACCTGTAGTAATGGTACCTGCTCTCAACTGTGTACGAGTGAAAGAGGCAATTGAAGCTGCAAATTGCGAGGTCCAAACATATGATTTCGAATTTCAGCCTGGAAGATTTAATTGGGATATAGTCTTAGATTCGATTACTGATCAGGTTGGCGTATTGATAGTGACCCATCTTTATGGTGTTCCAGTTGATCTGAGGAAAGCGCGTGACTTCTGCAATGCTAAGGGAATACTACTTATTGAAGACTGCGCTCAGACGTTGGGTGGTTATATAGATGGACGGCAAGTGGGAACCTGGGGGATGCCGCCATATTCAGTTTTAGCTATGACAAGCCAATTTCTCTAGGGTGGGGCGGTATAGCTATTATTAATTCTCAGGACATGTTTCAAGAAAATGGAAATGCTCCTCAGGCCTTACCAACTATAGATCCTTCATATGAATATGATTTGCTTATTAATTTTATGAAATCGATGAATTTACGTCGATCAAGAATAAATAAAACCAAGAAAGGTATGTCATCGATTTTTCGACGGGCTTATTACAGATTTAGTCGCGCGCCTACTTATGATGTGAGCACATCAATTGGTTCGATACGAGCCGAACTTGGCATCCTATGTCTCGAGAGATATCCTAAAATCCGTTCTATACGGAATGCAAATGCTGAGATTTTTTCTTCGAAATGCTCGCTTGTTAGCTGGCCAGTTATGCAGCAAGATATCCAACCAGCTTGGTTGAAACAAAAAGTATTTGTCGGTGGACCTGCACAGCTAAATTCGATTTCAATTGCATTGTGTAAAAGGGGGATTCGAGCTGGTAATTTTAACTGGCCCGAATTGATCACCGGTAATACGCCTCAGTCGGCCCCAAACGCAAATCAGGTAACGAGTTGCTGGATGGATATACCTATTCACCAGAAAATGAAAGTTAGCGAAATTGAGAACATAATTTCGGTCATTAGGGAGCATTTGTGAGCAGGTTGGTTATAAGCGAAGAACGGGTTGCTAGGAATCGATTATTGGCATCATTGTATCGGATGCTTTATAGCGAAACTCCCACCGCAGAGAAATATAGGAGGGGTGGTCCATGGATCTAAATGTTTTGGATTCCAGCGACCGGTACCGAGCTCTGTGTTCAGAGTGTTTAACGATTCCCCTGTTTTCTCAGGCATGGTGGCTTGATGCAGTTGCCGGCCCACAGAATTGGAGTGCCGTGTTAGCACTGAAAAATGATGAGATCGTCGGCTCGCTTCCTTATGTTTGGTCTAAGTTCTGGGGTAAAAAATTACTAACTCAACCACGATTGACTCAGACCCTTGGTCCCTGGGTGCGCCCGAGTAACGCCAAATATGCCAATGCACTGGCGATGGAGAAAGATATTCTCGGTGCTCTCGCCGACGGGTTACCGCCGTTCGACTGGTATCGACAGAGCTGGGATAGTGCGCGTTCGAACTGGTTGCCCTTTCATTGGCGTGGATATAAGCAGAGTACGCGGTACACCTATGTTTTGCCCGACATCTCAAATAGTGAGGAGCTTTGGTCTGGGTTGCAGAGGGATATTCGCGGGAATATTCGAAAAGCCGAAACAAGGTTCGGGGTTCGCACTCGAATTAGTGAAGATATTGGGGAACTCATTCCAGTATTGCGCAAGACCTTTGAACGACAGGGTAAACCACTTCCGTATTCCGAGCAGTTTCTTCACAGCCTTGATCAGTCTGCCGCCGCAGTAAATAAAAGAGCGATTATCTTAGGCGAGGATGCAGAGGGAAAGCTTCATGCCGGAACTTACATTGTTTGGGAGGGCGACACTGCGTATCAATTGCTGAATGGATATGATCCCGACCTTCGACAAAGCGGTGCAGGTAGTCTTTGTGTCTGGTCGGCGATTCAAGAAGCATCAAAGTACGCAATACGTTATGACTTTGAAGGTTCCATGTTAGAGCCTGTTGAGCGCTTCTTTAGGGCATTTGGCGCTATGCAGGTACCTTACTTTAGCGTAGAGCGCACAGATTCTAGATTTCTCCAGGCCGGGTTTTGTATGCGCGAGATTCTTCGCAAAGCGCCGTAAATCCAATGTTGGTCCTTAGTGCATAATCAAATTCAATGGTTCAGGTTTCTACGTCGTCTGTGAAAACTAAGCATTTCAATTGGACTCCGATGCCCCACAAGAGTAAGCATTCAAAGCAGCGTAGGTTAGTCTACTAATGTATACGGAAAACGCACTCCTTTGGTTAGAGACATTATTTTTCGAGCGCTTTGGTGCCCAATTTTCTCTAAAAGAGGCAGAAGATTCATTGGTTTTAAATATGCCAGAACGTTTGGGGCGAGTAATTTTTGATCGACTTGAGCCGATGTTTCATCAGTCTAGTTCAGGTTTTCCAGTTGATCACTGGGATGCAGAATCCGAGGGCTTTGTTGTATGCATTGATTCGAAGATTCCTGCACCAGGCAGTCATAAGCTCTCTTTGCCGCTAGTAGACTATTCCCATAGGGAAGCAAGGGTTCACTTTGACATAATTGGCCTGACCTACTGGATGCTCACCCGCAAAGAAGAAATAGGGAGAAAAGATCTCGACAACCACTACCGTTTCCCGGCGACCTCATCCCACGCCTTCCAGCATGACTATCTCGAGCGTCCAATAGTTGATGAATGGCTAAATATACTGGGACAGATCATTCAGCGTGTGTGGCCACAACTCGAACTCAAAAAGCATAACTTTGAGGTGAAGGTTTCCCATGATGTAGATAGCCCGGCCCGGTATGCATTTCAGAAGCCACGGCGCCTGCTTCGTACTGTAGGTGGCGATATAATTGTCAGAAAGGATCTCAGGTCCGCTCTGATGGGATCTTGGATGTGGTTGAACAGCCGGCGGGAAATCCATCCATGTGACCCAGTCAACACTTTCGACTGGCTAATGAGGCAGTCCGAAAAGAATGGACTCACCAGTGCCTTCTATTTCATCTGTGGCCGCACAGAAACTGCTAAAGATGCACAGTACGACCCTGAAATGCCTCAAATACGGGCTCTGATGAGGCAGATTCACTCACGTGGACATGAGATTGGGCTCCATCCCAGTTACAACACCTTCAATTGCCCTGATGAAATCCGAAAGGAGGCACAGAGGTTGAAAAGAGTCTGTGACGAAGAAGGTATCGATCAACGTGTATGGGGGGGGCGCATGCATTTTTTACGCTGGGATCAGGCTATAACACCTAAAGCTTGGGCTGACGCTGGATTGTCTTACGACAGTACACTTAGCTATGCGGACCGACCTGGCTTTCGCTGTGGAACCTGCTTTGAGTATCCCGCGTTTGACGTCACAACCGACCAAGCTCTTCCTTTGCGAATTCGCCCATTAGTGGCAATGGATTGCACCGTGATTGCGGAACGATATCTTGGGCTGGGTTCAACAGAAGCAGCATTTCTCAAATTCAATGAACTTAAGAACAAATGCAGGGCGGTGGGTGGGCTATTCACCCTTTTGTGGCACAACTCCTTTTTCAACACAACGGAAGATTTCAATATCTATCGCCGTTTGATAAGTAACAATTGATGAGGAATAAAGGTCCTATGAAAGTAATGACCATTATCGGCGCTCGCCTCAGTTTATAAAAGCTGCAGTTGTGTCCCGTGCTTTCAGTGAGCATTGTCCAGGCGTGCATGAAACCATAGTACACACAGGTCAGCACTACGATTCCAATATGTCCGATGTCTTTTTTGAAGAGTTGAATATTCCCAAGCCCGATTACAACTTAGGTGTTGGCGGGGGTACACACGGGCAAAATACCGGGCGTATGATCGAAAAGCTAGAAGGTTTGATGAACGAAGTCAAGCCCGACTGGGTGCTCGTATATGGAGATACCGACAGCACCCTTGCAGGTGCTTTAGCAGCCTCGAAGTTGCATATACGGGTGGCACACGTGGAAGCAGGTTTGCGTAGCTTCAACCGGAAGATGCCTGAAGAAATAAATCGTGTGTTGACTGACCATATCGCAGATCTGCTATTTGCTCCCACAGAAAGCGGACGGCAGAACCTGATAAATGAAGGTATCCCAGTAGAGAAAATCAAACTTGTCGGCGATGTAATGTATGATGCCTCTCTCTTTTACAAGGAAAAGGCAAGAAAGCCAGTTTTACCAGAAGAGCTTACTATTCAAGGCAACGATTTCGTACTTTGTACGATTCACCGAGCTGAGAATACTGACAATGCGGAAACGCTAAGAAACATACTTACGGGACTTGGTTGTAGCGGCGAAATTATAATTCTACCTATCCACCCGAGGACAAGAGCTAAGTTGGCATATGTGAATGCTCCTTTGCCAGCTAATATATATTTGATTGAGCCTGTTGGCTATCTTGAGATGGTTTGGTTAGAAGCGAACTGTAGGGTAGTAGCAACGGATTCAGGTGGCGTCCAAAAAGAAGCTACTTTCATAAGAAGCCGTGTATTACCATGCGTGCCGAAACAGAGTGGGTTGAATTGGTTGATATAAAGGCTAATAAATTGGTGGGAAGCGAACCTAAAGAGATAGCAAAGGCGATATTGAAAAGTGGTAGTTTTGAATCTAAGGATCATCTCTATGGTAGTGGCTCATCTGGAAGTGAAATATGTAGGCTCTTATCAAGCTCTATTTCATAGTGGTCGGTATTAGCTCCAATTAGCAGGCAAGATTTCAACAACTGCTGTGAGTATGTTTGTGTTATCCTGAAAAATCTAAAACTGAGGATTTAAGACTCGGTGCCTCAATTTACAATCACGAAAAATCTTGTTCCTTAAGTATCTTTACAAGACAGAGTTGGATTTCCGTTCTATAGTTAGCTGGACAGCACCTGTCGGGTGCTTGGCCCAGCAGGGGAAAGTCGTTCCCTTTTGAACGGTGGGCTATATAGTCAATGCGTCAATACTGATATCGACAGCTCCAATATATTGATATAAAATTTTAGGTAATTAGATATAAAATTAGCTTGACTGTAATCTGACAAATAATATATTTAGATCGAAAAATTCTTTTAATGGAATATAAATGAGTGAAATAAAAAAATGATTTACCACGTTGTAAGTGATAGGGCCGTCAAAGGAGCTAGAGTTTACGCCCAATCCTCCTATGCTGAATGTGAGTTTTTTATTGCAGACGTTCTTACTTTGCCTTGGTCACTGTTTAAAGTTCTAGTCAGCGAGAAGAAAAAAACAGTCGTATTTCACGAACAATATTCGTTAGCTTCTCTCTTGATATCATATGTATTAACAAAAATTTTCCGAAGAAAGCATAATCTAATATATGACATGCATGACATAGCAAGTCTTGAACCTTATCCAAAAATGAGAACAAAAATCCTTATATCGTTCTACAAAGCGCTAGAATACACCTCTCTAAGAATCCTAAAAATACCTGTTATAACAGTAAGCAAGCATCTGTCATCTCACATATCAAAGGAGTATAAGGTACTTGCTCCCGTGGTTTATAGTGTACCTCCGAGCGTACTCGCGTGTGAAACCTCGCGTGATAAACGTTTTCAGGATATGAGACGAGTTTTATACTTCGGTTTGATTGAGCCAACAAGGTTAGACGTTTCTCTTCTTGAGAAAATTGTTAATAAGGGGTTTAAAGTCGACTTGTATGGAATATTCTCAAGCAACAGTGACGCATCTTACAAAGAAGCTATAAATTCGCTCGTAAGTAAAAGTGGAGGTGATTTTAGAGGAAGATATTCGCCATCGGATTTAAGTTTTATAAAGAATTATGCGGGTGTTCTGATGCTTTATGACACAAGCTCAGAAAATGTTAAGGGGTGTCTTCCAAACAAACTTTTTCAGTCTATGGTAATGGGGGTTCCCTGTGTCGTATCTTCAGGTATGGTTGAAGCACGAAATTTGTTCCAAAAATATAATGCAGTAGTTACTGACGTCGAGTCGTTATCCGAAAGTAGTCGAATTGATTGGGTTGGTGTTAATAAAGAAATAATATGCCTCCGCGAGGAAAGTAGATTAAATTTTAAGAAGACGGCGCAAATTTGATGAATGATATATTGTTTCAGAGAGTGTCTCGTTTAGTATCTGCTTTTATAATTTTCGTCGCCGATGAAAATTAGATTAAGCTCAGTTTTTCCTTGGCTGGTGGTAATTGTGATTTTTTTTAGGCCACACCCGCCATTTCTCGGAAATGTGATGAGCACCTATTTTGGCGACGTCCTTCTTTTTTTGTTGATCGCAGCTAGTTTTATTTATAGAAAAACAATTTCAAATCTGGAAGCTTTCGCTTTGCTAGGAGCGTTTTTAATTGCTTTTTCGTCTTTTCTTGTTATAACTTTTTCAGGATCTTATAATTTACTTCCGGAAGTTGTGAAGATTGTGTTTTATGGCTTTTCAGTTGCTTTTGTTGTAAATTGCAGACTCTTCGAAAGTATATCTTCAGAGTTAGCGTTATCCGTAATTGTTCTTGGTCTTTTTCTGGTTGCACTAGTTCAGTACTACAATGTTCCTTGGTTTGGTGAAGTTGTTAGGTTAATTTGGGGTGAAGCGAAATTACGATCTGCCGAGTCCACTGACCCTCGGGTCTATTCATCTTTGTTTAATGCAAACTGGTTTGGCGTAGTCGTTGCCGGGCTTGCTCTTCTTATTGTTGATCATTTTTTCATTACAAAAAGAATACTGCTCTCATCAATATTGTTCAGTGCCTGTATGTTGATGATTATGCTTTCTGGTTCAAGAACCGCTCTGATTGCATTTCTAGTTAGTTTTGCTTTCATTGTTATTGTCAGAATGAGATCCTTAGGCAATCTTGCGTTGATTTTATGTATGTTGGTGTTGGTTTTAGTGGTGGGAGTTTATATAAATAAAAGTTATGAAGTGAGTAACCGGTTTTTAGACGCTTCTGAATCTTTAGCTCAAAATGATGTTTCTGATATTAGGTCTTTGGGTGATAGGTTTAGTTCGTGGGAGAAGGGGCTAGAAATAATTGAGATCAATCCGATGCTCGGTGATGGGTCGCTTTTAGATGGATTCGTTGTGCATAATAGTTATATTTATGTTTTCGCTGGTTTTGGGATCCCTTTGGGCTGCGCTATGCTGCTGTTGATGTTTTTTATATTTTTTGTTGCTAGCAAATCCTATACTTCGAATGCCAGTAAAGGAGTCGTTTTCATTTCCGCCCTACCGCTGGCTATCGCTAGTTTTGCTGGCGAGTTTCTTGTTAGTACTCAGGTTTTTCTCTCGTACCTTGTCATAGTGTGTCTGTCAAGTAATATAAGTAGAGATAGGCACAGGCCGGAATTAAACTAATTAATTCCATTATTTTGAATGTAAGTATTTTATGTTTGATGTGGTAATCCCTGTTTTTAATAAAGAGTTATCTATTAAAAGAGCATTGGCTTCAATAGAGCTTCAAAGCGAGTTTGTTGATTCTGTGGTCGTTGTTAATGATGGCTCTAATGATAACTCGTTGAATAACATCGAAGAGTACAAAAAGGTTTCTAAGTTAAATATTGTTTTGATTAATCAATTGAATAAAGGGGTTTCATGTGCAAGAAATTCCGGAGTTCAGTATTGCAGAACAGAGTTTATATGTTTCTTGGATGCGGATGATGAATGGCGTCCTGGATACCTAAAAGAGATGTCTCGTTTGATAAGTCTCTATCAGGAAGCCAATTTGGTTTGCTTGGCCCATTTTATACAGGATGCAGCACGTAGGTATCGTCCATCACATGCATTTGGTGAATCAGAGGAAGGTTACGTCCATGACTTTTTCTTGTCATCGGCGAAGGGAAGCGTCGCTAATAGCTCTAAAGTAGCTGTTAGACGATCTATGTTCTTAGCGATTGGTGGCTTTCCTGAAGGCATTAAAGTTGGTGAGGATTTATTCTTTTGGATTAAGTGTGCATTAAATGGTCCTGTAGCGGCCAGTGGAAAAACTCTGGTTATTGTTCATCGTGACTTTGATGTTAATAGAGTAAAGCGAGTTAAGGGCGGAGTTCCTTATCCAGTTATATATTTTTCAGAAAACAGAGAATTAATCAATAATAATTTATCTCTGAAAAAGTATTTGTGCAAAATTGCGTTTAGGCATGTTGCTGGATCTGCGAAAGATAAAGATATAAAAACATGTATTTCAATAATAAAGCCATTGTTTGGAATTTCTATAATTTGGGGTTGCTTGAGTACGATTATTTGTTTGATTCCCAGCGGTATTTTGAGACTGGCTAAGAAAATTAGTTGAAATTATTCTGACGTATCGAAAATATTGCTGTGGGTCGATAGGGGAGTAAATGAAATTTATTAATTTCGGTTGCGTGCCTATGTCGTCGCGATTGTGGGTGTAATGTGAATTTTTGTTGAGCCCCTTTATTAGTAGCCGATTTCTTGAACATAATGTGCAGTGATGTTTTACTTACATGAAGATAATCTATGTTCTCTGAAGTCATAGGTACAATAACGAATGTTGGCCAATGACGCTAACGCGGGATAGTCTGCCGCTATGGCGACTACCAGCTTTGTTTTGCGCCTACTGCTTGCAATTGGTCCATAATCAATCGCCTCCTCTATTTAAGTCATATTTTTCCGTTGACGCTGCACAGCATTTTTTTGGTCTTCAATCGAACGGTTACTAGTTATGGGCTCGAATGTTGCGGAGTTATAACTGAATCTGGTGTTTGAAGATTTGAAAGAAAGCGGCGTATCTGGTTGATTTGTTGTCGCCAAACAGTCAACCAACCAAGAGTACACCGCCATGGGAAAGAGTAACGTTGTCGGGATATCAGGTCGAGAGGAATCGGTTGATCCTTTGACCGAGTTGCTGCGTCGAGGCGCACGGGAGTTGATTCATCAGGCAGTCGAAGCTGAGTTGTCTGAGTTCATGGACACCGTTGGAGGGCGTAAGCTGGAGGATGGTCGAGCGGCCGTGGTTCGCAATGGGTATCAACCTGAGCGAGCCATTCAAACGGGGGTTGGCCCGATCACCGTCAAAGTACCGAAGGTGCGAGCAAAAGATGGTCACCCGGTGACCTTCCGGTCGGCCTTGGTTCCGCCGTATGTCCGCAAGACCCGCTCGCTGGAAGCGGCGTTGCCCTGGCTGTACCTCAAAGGGGTGTCGACTGGTGAGATGGAGAGTGCGCTGGAGATTCTGGTGGGCCCGGAGGCCAAGGGCTTGTCGGCCAGCACCGTCGCCCGACTGAAACGTCAGTGGGCCCAGGAGTATGACGCCTGGCGCCAATGTCGATTAGACCGGGACCGTTGGGTGTACCTGTGGGCGGACGGCATCTACAGCGGTTTGCGGGCCGAGGATGCCAAGCTGTGCGCCCTGGTCGTGATCGGTGTGAATGACCGCGGCGAGAAGCGCTTCTTGGCGATTGAGGACGGTGTCCGCGAGTCCACACAGAGCTGGCGTGAAGTGTTGCTGGATCTCAAGGCGCGAGGCTTGAATGCGCCCAGCCTGGCCATTGGCGATGGCGCCATGGGCTTCTGGGCGGCACTCGAGGAAGTATACGGCGAAACACGTCAGCAACGGTGTTGGATGCATAAGACCGGCAATGTGCTGAACTGCGTGCCCAAGTCGGTCCAGTCCAAGATGAAGACGGCCCTGCACGACATCTGGCAGGCGGAGACCAAGGAGGACGCCGAAACCGCCTTCGATCGGTTCGAGAAGCGATTTGAAGCCAAATACCCAAAGGCCGTCCAGTGCCTGCAAAAGGATCGCGAAGAACTGTTGGCCTTTTATGATTTCCCGGCCCAGCACTGGCAGAGCTTGAGGACGACCAATCCGATTGAGTCGACCTTCGGCACCATCCGCCACCGGACCAAGAGAACAAAGGGCTGCCTGAGTCGGGACGGCATGTTGCAGATGATGTTCAAGCTCGGGGAGTGTGCGCAGAAAAACTGGCGCCGTCAGCGCGGCTTCCACTATCTGGGCAAGGTCATCACTGGGGTTAAATTCAGAGACGGAATCGAGGTGGATACAGACAATCAGGATGTTGCTTGATCAAGTCTCTGAACACCAGATTTGACGATAGCTCAATGTTGCGTGCACTAAGAATCGGTGCCTGAAGCTCTCAGCTTTCTTTGGCTCCAACTGACGGTGGTTTTCAAGCCACTGGTTGATGTGATGTTATTCAAACTAAGACGAGATTGTGTTGCAAAATAGAGCAAAAAGAATCCTTTTTTTAGTAAATACGGCTGAGTTCTTCCTGTCCCATCGAATGCCATTGGCAGTTGCAGCAAAAAAAGCCGGGTATGAAGTACATATTGCATCTGCATCCGGCGCGGCCGTGGCGATAATTCAGGCTATGGGTTTCAAGCATCACGAAATTGCATTTGTCCGTAGTGGTCAAAACCCGCTAGTCGAGATGAAAACGATAGTACAGTTGTTCAAGCTGTTTCGTCGTCTGGGACCTGATGTGCTGCACCTGATTACTATTAAACCTGTGCTGTATGGTGGTTTGGCTGCCCGGATAGCAGGAGTTCCGAGTGTGGTTTCTGCTGTGTCTGGGCTGGGTACGGTCTTTATTGCTGGTTCAATTGTTGCCAAGTTTAGGAAATGGGTCGTTACTCGGCTCTACTCTGTAGCCTTTAAGCAAAAGCGGTTAGCCGTTATCTTTCAAAACCCTGATGATAGGCAAGCGTTACTTTCAAGTCGTGCCCTGCAGGAAAGTGAAACCCGAATTATTAGAGGCTCCGGCGTGGCATTGTCCGATTATCCATTCCGGTCCGAGCCTGAGGGTGAGTCAGTGGTGGTTATGGCTTCCAGGCTTCTTAAAGACAAGGGCGTGTTTGAGTTCGTAGAAGCGGCTAGTATCTTACGTGAACGCGGTGTGACTGTGGCGATGCGGCTCATAGGTTCTCCAGACCCTGGTAACCAGACGAGTGTGACGGAACAAGACGTTAAGCGCTGGCATGAAGATGGTGTTGTGAGAACTCTTGGTTATCGCTCTGATATTGCAGATCAGTACGCCGACGCCAATATCGTATGTTTGCCATCTTACCGTGAAGGCCTACCGAAAAGCTTGGTTGAGGCTGCTGCGTGTGGCCGGGCAGTTGTTACCACGGACGTCCCTGGCTGTCGTGATGCAATTATTCCAGGTAAGACCGGGCTTTTGGTGCCGGTTAGAAATGCGGTTGCGTTGGCTGATGCGATTCAGAGTCTGATCGAAGATAGTGATCTAAGAATAAGAATGGGGCAGGCGGGCAGAAAGCTGGCTGAGGATGCCTTTGCAATCGAGAAAATCGTTGACCAGCATTTGCGAATTTATGAGGACCTACAAGGTGACGGCTAACTTCGAGCGTGAGCTTCTGTGAATACCTTACTAACTGGCGCAACCGGATTTGTCGGTAAATGCCTGGCTGAGGTGCTTGATCAGCAGGAGGCTTATCTGTTGACCTGCGCTGTAAGATGGATTGGCGGTACTCAGTGTGGGCGTGAAGTGGAGATCAGCGGCATCGATGCTGATACCGACTGGACTACTGCACTAATTGATCAGCAGGTTGTTATTCATGCGGCGGCCCGCGCCCATATTATGAAAGACGAGGTGTCTGATCCGCTTTCGGAATATCGCAAGGTTAACGTGGAGGGCACTCTCAATCTTGCGCGTCAAGCGGTGGAAGCTGGCGTGAGGCGCTTTATCTATATAAGTTCCATAAAGGTTAATGGTGAATGGACGCCCCAGGGCGAGCCATTCACCGCTGAAGATACGCCAGCACCTGAAGATCATTATGGTATTTCTAAGCTGGAGGCCGAGCAGGGCCTTCAGGAGCTGGCGGCTGAGACTGGAATGGAAGTGGTGATCATTCGCCCACCTTTGGTTTACGGGCCAGGAGTAAAGGGTAACTTCGCCAGTATGATGAAGCTGGTAGGCAGAGAATTGCCTTTGCCTCTTGGTGCTGTTCAAAACAGTCGTTCACTGGTCGCGCTGGATAACCTGGTTGACTTCGTTATTACCTGCATCTCGCATCCTGCCGCTGCCAATCAGTCTTTTTGGTAAGCGACGGGGAAGACCTTTCTACTACTGAGTTGTTGCGCGCGATTGCCCGGGCCATGGGGAGGCGTTCCCGTTTGATTCCAGTGCCAGCCAGAGTTTTTCTGTTCGGGGCATCTTTGCTGGGCAAGAGTGCAGTTGCAAAGCGTCTACTCGGTTCTTTGCAGGTGGATATTTCCAAAAACCGTGACATTTTGGGCTGGCACCCTCCCATATCTGTGGCGAAAGGTATGGCCAGAGCGGTGGGGCATCCGGTTGGCTAGTCGAAAGTTTGGTGGAAAATAAATAGTTCTCTATTGGATGTTATCTGTGATTCGATTATTTGATTTTGTGTTTTCGTTGCTAGGGCTGGTAGTTGGTTTTCCGGTTCTACTGCTACTGACGGTGATAGGTCTATTTGATACAGGCTCTCCTATTTTCACGCAGGAGCGGGTAGGTCGTAATAAGAGGCCATTCACTCTGGTAAAATTCCGCACGATGACGAAAGACACGGCATCTGTGGCCAGTCACTTAGCAAACGTCGATGCGATTACCACGTTCGGGCGCTTCCTGCGTCGAACAAAGTTGGATGAATTGCCCCAGTTGTGGAATGTGCTCAAAGGCGAGATGAGTTTGGTTGGGCCTCGGCCCTGCTTGTTTAACCAAGAAGAACTGATAGCAGAAAGGGAGCAGCGGGGTGTTTTGTCTGCGCGTCCTGGGATTACGGGGCTAGCCCAAGTCAAAGATATCGATATGTCGACCCCGCGGCTCTTGGCAGAGACAGACCAGAAGATGTTAGAGAATTTAACGATGGGTGCTTACTTTAAGTATATCTTTATGACAGTTGCTGGCAAAGGTGCCGGCGACAGGGTTCCTGGAAGGGACTAAGTGCCAGAGGGTTTCGAATGTTTAATTCCGTGTTACTTGCGGGGCCGTCCTATACTGTTAAAGGTGCCATTCTGTGTGCATTGAAATCTGGGTTTACTGATGGCAACGAATGGCGATGGGCGATGGACAGTGAGTTCCAATCTCGATGGAAGCGGGAGGTAACCCTGTGAGCAGGAGCAGGTCGGCAAAGCGTGGGGACAGTAATTTCTTGATTAGGGCGTTCCTGAATCTTCCCAGATTTCAAAAGCGGGTCGTGTCCGTTCTGTCGGACGCGTTCTTTCTGTTTTTTGCCATATGGGCTGCTTTCGCCTTGCGCCTGGAACAGCATCTTTGGTTGCCTACTCGAGAACAACTCACGATTGCTGCCATTACAGTGGTATTTACCATTGGTGTTTTCGTTCGCCTAGGGTTGTATAGGGCGGTTATCCGGTATCTTGGTGACCGAGCGTTCCTCACCATCATCTATGGGGTAATAGCCTCGAGCGTAACGCTGATTACCTTAGGCTACTTGTTGCAGGTGTTTGTGCCTCGTTCAGTGCCCATTATTTATGGCGCACTTGCTTTCCTGTTTGTCAGCGGCACCCGCCTGGGCGTGCGAATGATCGTGAACCATCCCAAGCAGATGGCGAAAGAAGCGGTTGCTATCGTGGGTGCGGGCGAAACAGGCATGCAACTGGCATCCGCTCTGGAGCAGGGCACCGAGTACCGGCCTGTCGTTTTTGTGTCATTTGACCGAGCGAACCATAAGTCCATGATCAATGGCTTGCCCGTCGTCAGCATTAACCACATCGCCAAGCATATGCCGAAGCACCAAGTGCAGCGGATTCTGCTGGCGCTGGATGAAGGTACGCAAATTGATCGCAAGAAACTGCTGAAGCAGCTTGAGCCATTGTCGATCCCGGTCCAGACCGTTCCTTCCATGTCGGAACTGGTGGCGGGCCAGGCGCGGATTAATGACATCCGGGATCTGGAGATTGAAGACCTGCTGGGGCGAGACCCGGTTCGGCCGGACTCTGCCGTTGTAGCCAAGAGTCTGTACCAAAAATCCGTGATGGTCACTGGCGCGGGCGGTTCGATTGGCTCAGAGTTGTGCCGCCAGATTATTCGTCATCGTCCGCGCGCGTTGGTACTGTTCGAGCAGTCCGAATTTTCCCTGTACGCCATTGAGCGTGAGCTGAGCTCCATCAATCGGGTGGAGGGGCTGGGGGTAGAATTGCATCCCTTACTCGGTAATGTGGGGCATCGGCGCCGCTGCGAGTCTGCCATGAGGGCGTTTGGTGTGCAGACGGTATACCACGCAGCCGCCTATAAGCACGTGCCCTTGGTTGAACATAACGTGATAGAAGGCGTGCAGAATAACGTGTTTGGCACCTGGCACACGGCTGAAGCCGCTATTGCAGCCGGTGTTGAGCGTTTTGTGCTGATTTCCACGGACAAGGCAGTTCGCCCCACCAATGTGATGGGGGCCAGCAAGCGGCTGGCGGAACTGGTGCTGCAGGCGTTGGCACAGCGGCAGAAAAAGACGGTGTTCTCCATGGTGCGTTTCGGCAACGTGCTTGGTTCTTCTGGTTCCGTAGTTCCGCTTTTCCGGGATCAGATTCGCGATGGTGGCCCGGTTACCGTTACCCATCCGGACATTATCCGGTACTTCATGACCATTCCTGAAGCCAGCCAACTGGTTCTCCAGGCCGGCAGTATCGGCCTGGGTGGCGAGGTGTTTGTGTTGGATATGGGCGAGCCGGTGAAGATTGCGGACCTGGCCCGCAAGATGATTCACCTCATGGGGCTGGAAGAGAAAACGGAAAGCAATCCCGCAGGTGATATTGAGGTGACCTTTAGCGGCCTTCGCCCTGGGGAAAAGCTGTATGAAGAACTGTTGATTGGTGACGATCCGCAAGGTACTTCGCACCCACGAATCATGATGGCACGGGAAGTTTATCTTCCCTGGGAGCAGGTAGAAGACTTCCTCAGTCAGTTGCAGCGGGCGAGCCAGGCATTCGATTGCAGCGCGATTATCGAAGTTCTTAAGAGTGCCAAAACGGGTTACGCGCCCAACGGCAACCTGGAGGACCTGGTGTGGTGTAACGGGCAGTCCGATGTTGTGGCTGCGGATCGCCAGGGCGATAAAGTGCACCGGTTGTCGGTGTAAGAAAATACGTTTCAAGAGCAAGGTTGCTGTTTCATGTCTGAAAATATCGTCTGGCATCACCAGAAAGTCACCCGGGCGGACCGCGCTTCCATCAAGAACCAGAGCCCGTGCCTGTTGTGGTTTACGGGCCTGAGTGGTTCCGGCAAGTCCACCATTGCCAATGCTCTGGATGTTGCCTTGTTTGAGCGCGGTTACCACACGTTCCTGCTGGATGGCGATAACGTGCGCCACGGCCTGAACAGGGATCTGGGGTTTTCTGATGAAGACCGTGTTGAGAACATTCGCCGTATTGGCGAGGTGAGTAAGTTGTTCACCGATTCCGGCGTGATTGTTCTCAGTGCGTTTATCTCACCCTTCACCAGTGATAGGCGCTTGGTGCGTAACCTGTTCCCGGCGGGTGAGTTCATTGAGGTGTTCATGGATACCCCGCTTCAGACGTGTGAAGAGCGGGATCCAAAGGGTCTTTATGAAAAGGCCAGGGCGGGAAAGATCAAACACTTTACAGGTATCGATTCCCCCTATGAGGCGCCTGAACGCCCGGAAGTGCGCCTGGATACGTCGCAGATGTCGGTGGATGATTGTGTGAATCGCTTGATCAGTTACCTGCTGGACCGGCAATTGATCTTTACGTCGCCACAAGCCACCGGAGCGTAAGCGCCTATGGCGTGGGAAGCCATTGTTACCCTGCTTACCTTGTTCTCGGTTCTGGCAGCATTGGTGATTACACGGGTGTCGGCCGATCTGGTGCTGATGGCGGCCCTGGCGTTCCTGTTGATTACCGGCATCCTGGGGCCGGCTGACGCGTTGGCAGGGTTTGCAAACCCAGGCGTGATTACCATTGCAACGCTCTATGTGGTAGCCGCCGGCCTGAAAGAAACCGGGGCCGTTCAGTGGATTGCCCGTTTGCTACTCGGGCATCCGAAAACCGAGAAAGGCGCGCAGCTTCGGATGCTCGCGCCGACTGGTATCCTCAGCGGTTTCATGAACAATACGGCCGTTGTGGCGATGTTCATCCCCGCCATTCAGGACTGGGCCCAGCGCCTGGGTATTCCATCCTCACGCCTTCTCTTACCCTTGAGCTACGCCGCCATTCTGGGCGGTACCTGCACGTTGATTGGTACCAGCACCAACCTGGTGGTGGATGGCATGCTGCAGGCGCGCCTGGGTATTAATCTGGGGTTGTTTGAGTTGGCCTGGGTGGGCGTGCCGCTGTTGTTGGTGGGTGGATGCTATTTGGTGCTGGTGGCATCTCGCATATTGCCGGACCGGGGAGGCATGCGGGAGGAACTGGAGCAGGTTCGGGAATACGGCGTAGAGGTGGAAGTGGACGCCGCTGGCCCGTTGGTGGGCAAAACCGTGGCTCAGGCTGGTTTGCGTGCACTGAATTACGGTTACCTGACGGAGATCGACCGGGGTGGCCGGCTGATTACGGCGGTGGAGCCGGATCGGATGCTGCAACCGGGGGATAGGTTGTATTTTGTGGGCGCGCCGGAATGCGCCAGTGAGTTGCGTCGGATTCAAGGCCTGAAACCAGCCCATGCCAGTATCCAGAAACTGGATCTGGCGAACCATCAGCGCTGCCTGGTGGAAGTGGTGCTGGGACAGGAATTCACGGCTCTGGGGAAGACCGTGCGGGAAAGCCGTTTCCGTACTCGCTTTAACGCCGCGATTCTCTCAGTTTCGCGTGAGGGGAGTAGGGTGCCTGGTAAACTGGGTGATATCACCTTCCGGATGGGCGATACCCTTTTATTGGAGGCCAGTCACCAATTTGTAGAGCAGTACCGCTTCCGCCGGGACTTTTTGTTGGTCAGCGCCCTGAACGATTCCACGCCACCGGATTTTCACCGGGCGCCCCGGGCGCTGGGAATCTTGTTGTTGATGGTTGTGGCCAGTGCTACCGGGCTATTACAGATTATAGAGGCGGCCTTCCTGGCCGCGGGCGCAATGATTGTCACTGGGTGCATTACGGCCAGCCGTGCCCGCCGGAGTGTGGATTTGCCAGTACTGGTGGTGATTTCGGCCTCTTTTGCGCTAGGCAATGCCATGACGGAAACCGGTGGGGCCGAGTGGGTAGCCGCCAGCCTGTTGGGTCTGTTCGGCCCGCTCACGCCCTGGCTCGCTCTGGCGTTGGTGTATATCCTCACCGCTGCCTTTACCGAAGCTATCACCAACAACGCGGCAGCGGTGCTGATGTTTCCGATTGCGTTGGCGGTGTCTGAACAATTAGGCGTTCATTTCCTGCCGTTTGCCGTGGCCGTGATGTTCGCTGCTTCGGCGTCGTTTATTACGCCTCTGGGTTATCAGACCAATCTCATGGTTTATGGCCCCGGCCGCTACCAGTTCATGGATTACGTGCGTTTGGGCTTTCCGTTGAGCCTGCTCGTAGGCTCAACCGCTATCGGTTTGATCCCGTTTGTCTGGGGATTTTGAGCTGTTTGGGAATATACTGGCAGAAAGCGAATTGTGAATAACAAGGATGTGTTGGATGATCGATATAAAACACCACGGAGCGGTGTCAGGTGTAACCGGTTCTTGCCACGAGTTGGTCGTTGGCCGTTCCGGCATTCTGATTGATTGCGGCCTGTTCCAGGGTGCGGAAGCCGGTAACGGCGCGAGTGCGTCGAATCTCGCCATTGATTTCTCCATTAGCATACCCGTGCGCTGGTGGTCACCCATGTGCACATCGACCATGTCGGTCGCATTCCCTATCTTCTTGCCGCCGGGTTCGAGGGGCCGATCATCTGTTCGGAGCCATCGGCGATTATGCTCCCGGAGATTCTTGAGGATGCCCTGAAGATTGGTTTCACGCGGGACCGTGCCCTGATTGAACGGGTGCTGGGCTGATTCGGTCCCGGCTTGTGCCGCTGCCCTACGGACAATGGCACTCGGTGTTCGATGGCAAGGGTGAGTCGCTTTCCGTGCGGTTGCAGAGGGCAGGGCACATTCTGGGTTCGGCTTACGTGGAATGCGAAGCGGAGAGCGATGGCGAGTTCGAGCGGATTGTGTTCAGTGGTGACCTTGGGGCGCCCCACGCGCCGTTGCTGCCGGAACCTCGGCCACCCGAGCGGGCGGACCGGGTGGTGATTGAAAGCACCTACGGCGATAAAGACCACGAGAGCCGGGAAGAGCGGCGTTATCGACTTAAGGCGGTGCTGAGGCATGCCCTTGAGGATGGCGGGACGGTATTGGTGCCTGCATTCAGCATTGGGCGTACGCAGGAGCTGATGTACGAAATTGAAAGCCTGATCCATGAGTTCGGCAGCGATGACGTCGCGCCGGACTTGCCGTGGCGGGATCTCGAGATTGTTGTAGATTCGCCGCTGGCCGCCACTTTCACCCGTATCTACCGTGACCTTAAGCCTTCTGGGACGCTGAAGCCACCGAATTGGTCAGTCAGGGCAGGCACCCGCTCTCGTTCGAACAACTTACGCTGATCAACTGCCATGAAGACCACCTCAATGCCGTGGATTATCTGGCAACGTCACACCGCCCCTGCGTGGTGCTTGCTGGCTCTGGCATGTGTGCAGGGGGCAGGGTGGTGGACTACCTGAAGGCCATGCTGGCGGATGAACGCAACGATGTGTTGTTCGTGGGCTATCAGGCCAAGGGCACGCCGGGCAGGGATATTCTCGCCTATGGGCCTCGTGGTGGCTGGGTGGAGTTTGACGGCCAGCGTTACGATATTCGCGCTCGGGTTCATCAAGTGGGTGGTTACTCCGCCCATGCGGGGCAATCGGATTTGCTGCGGTTCGTAAGCGGAATTGAGTCGCCACCAACGGAGATCAGGATTGTGCATGGTGATGCGAAAGCCAAAGAGTCGTTGAAAAGCCAATTTCATTCCGCCGGACTAACGGGGATAATGATTCCCGGTCTGGCGTGAATCATTTTATATGTCATTAAAGGATTGATGGGATCATGAAGAAAATTGCCGTAGTTGGCCTGGGATATGTCGGCCTGCCTTTGGCAGCAGCGTTTGGCGAAAAGCGCGACGTGGTCGGTTTTGACATCAACCCGAAGCGAATTGCTGAGTTAAAGGATGGTGTCGATTTTACTCGAGAGGTTTCGAAAGAAGAGCTGGCAGTTTCGAAAGGCTTGTCTTTTACCGAGTCTCTGGACGGCATTCGCGATTGTCAGATCTTTATTGTGACGGTTCCCACACCAATTGATGAATTCAAATCCCCGGATTTAACACCGCTGGTCAAGGCCAGTGAGAGCGTGGGTAGCGTCCTCAAACGCGGCGATATTGTTATTTATGAGTCCACGGTTTACCCCGGTGCCACGGAAGAAGTCTGTGTCCCTATTCTGGAAAAAGTATCCGGCCTTGCTTTCAATCAGGACTTCCACGCCGGTTACAGCCCCGAGCGGATTAACCCTGGTGATAAAGAACATCGTATTGCCACGATTAAGAAGGTAACTTCTGGCTCCACGCCGGCCATCGCCGATGAAGTGGACGCGCTTTATGCCGGTATTATTACCGCTGGTACTCACAAGGCCAGTTCCATTAAGGTGGCCGAGGCCGCCAAGGTGATTGAGAATACCCAGCGTGATTTGAACATCGCGTTGATGAATGAGTTATCAATGATTTTTTCCAAGCTTAAAATTGATACTCACGAAGTGATTGCTGCCGCATCGACCAAGTGGAATTTCCTCCCGTTCAAACCGGGATTGGTTGGCGGGCACTGTATTGGCGTGGACCCTTACTACCTGACTCACAAGGCCCAGGCCATTGGCTATCATCCGGAAATTATCCTGTCTGGCCGCCGCGTTAACGACAACATGGGCCCGTATGCGGCGTCTGAATTGGTGAAGGCGATGATCAAGGCCGGACATACGGTTGCCAACGCTCGAGTGTTGATCATGGGCTTTACCTTTAAGGAGAACTGCCCCGATTTACGTAATACTCGCGTTATTGATGTGGTTAAGGAGTTGTCTGAGTTTGGCTGCAAGGTGGATGTAACGGATTGCTGGGCCGACAATGAAGAGGCTGAGCATGAATACGGAATTACATTGAACCAGAATCCGGAGAAAGCCCAGTACGATGCGTTACTTCTAGCGGTTCCGCATAGAGAGTATGTGGCGAGATCGTCCCATGATTTACGCGAATATATGAAGGACAATGGGGTTTTGTTTGATCTGAAAGGTGTATTGCCTCTGGGTGAAGCTGATTTGCGTTTATAAACGCTTTGGCTATTTAAATAAAAAAAACAGCCTGCGGGCTGGTTTTTTTGGGGTTACTTTTCCGTAAATGAATTATTTTGCCATGGTCTGTTTTATGGATTACTATTTATCGTGACTTTCAGTCATAACCGTCATATTCAAAAATTATCCATTCGCAGGTTCCGTGCTTGGTTGTCTGAACTAATTGCGGCCTTCGAGTATCGGCAAATCAATAGCAGTTATTTAAATAAGGGTTTGTATCCATGGCAAAGATTAACGATTACTACCAGAAAAAACAGCTTATGGAAAAGCTCTCTGAAGAACTGGCGAAACTGGAGCAGGACCAGGCGCTGAAAAGCGAGCTTGAGTTTGAAAACAAGGTTCGCGACCTGATGAAGAAGTATGACAAGTCGCCAAAAGACGTTCTGCAGATTCTGGGCGCCATTGATCCGTCCATTTCAGGCGCTAAGGCCGACACAGCCAGCGGCAGCCGCCCCAAGCGCCCGATGAAGACCTACAAGAACCCGAACACCGGTGAAGTGGTCAAGACGCGCGGCGGGAACCACAAGGTATTGAACGAGTGGCGCCAGAAGCATGGAAAAGAAACTGTGCAGAGCTGGCAGCAGGACTGATTGAGCCGTTTTTAACGTGGTGTCGGATTACGGCTTTGCGTAATCCGACCTACGATTGCTCCCCGAATACCACCACCCGGTTTCTTCCCCCTTCCTTGGCGGCGTACAACGCTTCATCCGCCTGTTGTAACCACTGCATATGATTCTCCGGCCTATCCGTTAATGGCGCGATGCCAATGCTGACGGTGTACTGAATCGGCGCTGCCGTGGTCTGAACTGTGCTGTTCTGTATGGCTTCCCTTATGCGCTCGCAAATCACCCTGGCGCCTTCGGCATCGGTTTCCGGCAGGATGATGCCGAATTCCTCGCCACCATAGCGGCCGGGGCTGTCTGACTGGCGCAGGTTGTCTTTCATAACCTTGGCGGTGTACTTGATGACTTCGTCACCCGCCAGGTGGCCGTAGGTATCGTTCACCGCTTTGAAGTGGTCTATGTCAAACATAATCAGGCAGGTGTTGTGACCATAACGACGGTAGCGTTCGTATTCGGCGTCGATCAGGTTTTCCCAGGTACCACGGTTGAGCAGACCGGTCAGGCGGTCGGTCATGCTCAGCTTGGCCAGTTGTTCGTTGGCGGTTTCCAGTGCCCGTTTGCTGGTGGCGATGTCGGTGACGTCGTAGACCATCAGGCAGATTTTCTCGACCTGGCCGTCTGGCCCGGAGAGGGGGCTGATGGTCAGATTCTGGTACATGAAGTCTTCGGTGCCGGTTATCGGGCGTGTGTTGCGAAAGCGGAACAGGTAAGGGCGCTGTTCCCAGGAGGTGAATGCCCGGGTGTTTAGCATGGCGACTGAGTCGACCTTGCGGGTCAGCCAAGCTTTGGGGATGTCCGGGAACACGTCAAACAGAACCTGCTCGCGAATCTTGCTGGCGGTGATGCCGCTATGGTGTTCCATGAAGCCATTCCAGGCCTGCACGCGGAAGTCCAGGTCCAGAACCACCAGGCCGACTTCCACCGATTCCAGCATGTCCACCAGCCAGTGGAAGGTGCTTGCTCCGATCTCTTCTATGGCCATGGTTAATCCACCAGGTACTGTAGTCGTTGTTCAAGGAAGGGCACTGAATCTTCTGTCAGCAATACCAGCATGTCGCAACTGATCTCCCGGTCTTCCAGTTCATAGCTGATTTCAATACACAGCAGCTTTTCGTGGCGAGTACTGTGGTGTTCCAGCAGGTCTCCGATCTGTCGATGCTGGCCCAGGACGGTTGGGTGACCAAGGCCGAGTTTGAGATCCAGCTGGTCGCCAATGCCTTTGAGGAAGGCGCCAAACAGGATGCTGGACATGTCCATGAGCACCTCTACCTGAATGCTTTCGGTGTCCATGTCCTCGTAATGGAGCAGTTCGGCCATGTCATTGAAGCTGGCGTCAGCAAACAACAGAAGTGCTTCACCTGCAACGCCTGCGCCGGTGAAGCCCTGGCAGACAGCGGAGTAGCTGCTGTCGGCCTGGGCGGCTGAAATCGCCATGCTGAGCTCCGAGCGGGCAATCATTTCCACCCGGGGGATGGGCTGTTTGACGAATACCCGCAGCAGTCTTGCCAGCAAGTCGGACGAACGGCCCATGGCAACGTTGGCGATCTCCTGGAGATAGTCGTTCAGGCTAATCGGTGCGCTGGTTGAAGTGGTGTTGGTGGTATCGGACGCAGCGCTCTGCTCGTGTTCTTCAACCAGATCCTCAGGGCGCAGAAAACCGTAGTCCTGCAGCAGCTTTAAAACCAGGTCGGTGTCCGTAGGTTTTTTTATGAATTCGATGGCGCCGAGCTTGCGGACTCGAGCCCGCGCTTCCGGTTGGATGTCGCCGGAAACGACGATCGTCAACACGGGGAGATCCTCTTTCCTGATGGCGTCCAGAACCTCGTAGCCATCCATTTCCGGCATATTGAGGTCCAGAAACAGCAATTCGCCGGCTCCGGCACGGAGCTTTTCCAGCGCATTGCGGCCATCAAATGCGAAGGTAACTTCCGCGTTCCAGTTTTTGGGTAAAGCGCGCGCCATTTGTTTTCGGGCGAGAGAGGAATCGTCGCAGATAAGAACGCGGGTGGTCATGGGGGCTCCGTTTATTATTTAACCCCAGTATAGCAGTGCCTGAAGTGAATTCTATGCCCTGTGAACTATCTCACTCTATTGGCTCGGCAGCCTGGGATATAGTGCTCCTGCGGTCATAATAAGAATTGATTCAGAGACACAACACTATGAGACAGGATGCTTGTTGGTATGCTGTCCCTCTCACCATCTGTCTGGGTATGTCGCCTGTTGCCCTGGCAGAGTTGGAGCCTATTTCCGAACAGGAAATGAGCCAGGTGCAAGGGCAGGCAATGATGACGGTGGATCATGTGGATGGAGTAAACCACCGGTTTACCCGCGTGACACTGGGCGTGGACGCAGAAACCCGGCTGAACGCCGACGGTGTGGTGATGGGCGGGGATGATTCTGGCGCCGATCTCGATATCAAGAATTTCGCGCTCGGCCACTACGTGCGCGACGACACCCGTGTCCAGATCGACGGCAACACCTACAACGTGGACGAGGTGGTTCCGTTTGAGGGTGTTGAACCCTATCTTGAACTGGCTGAACGGGATGGTCAGCTCTCCGGTTTCCGCTTTGGTCTGAACCAGGCTCGGGGCACGCTTTCTGGCGAGATCGCTAGCTTCAGTGGCAACCTGAACCTGAAAATTAACGATGCAGACGGCAACCCGGTGGACGCCATGCTGTTCGATGATGCAGGAGTGGCCACCAATCACCGGGCAACCCAGATCGGTCTGGCGGGTGAAGACGGAACCTGCAGTCAATGTGTCCCGCTGACCAATCTGCTGTCCATGGATATTGGTGTGGACAATGGCGATGGCACGGTTGGCTTTACGGAAGACCTGTTCCTGGCGTTCCAGCGTGAGTCTGTGGACTGGCAGGACCTGGGAGGCCCTGGCGCCATTCAGGGGCCTGAAGGCGTGTTCCTGAATCTGCCCACCAGCATGACGCTGGACATGCAGACACTGCAGAACGGTGTTCAGCGGGAGCGCACGCATTACGTGGATCGCGGTACCGGGATGTTTTGATTACACTACCCTGCATTCGACCGATTCACGCAATGCAGGAGTTCTCTCGGTGATCCGTTCTTTCTACTGGCACGACTATGAAACCTTTGGTGTCGACCCCATACACGATCGCCCCTCCCAGTTTGCCGGGGTGCGCACCGATGCGGATCTGAACATCATCGAAGACCCGCTGATCATCTACTGCGCACCGGCTGACGACTACGTGCCCTCGCCAGAAGCCTGCCTGATTACCGGCATTACCCCACAAAAGGCATTGGAAGACGGTTTTCCCGAGGCGGAGTTTATCGCACAGATCAACGAGGCCTTCAGCCAGCCCGGCACTTGCGCCGTGGGTTACAACAGCCTGCGCTTCGATGACGAAGTGTCCCGCCACACCCTGTACCGTAATCTTCGTGACCCTTATGCCAGGGAATGGCAGAACGGCAATTCCCGCTGGGACATCATCGACATGGTGCGCCTGACCTACGCGTTGCGACCAGAGGGTATTCAGTGGCCAAAGAAGGAAGACGGTAGCCCCAGTTTCAGGTTGGAAGAGCTCACCGTCGCCAACGGCATCGCTCACGAAGCCGCTCACGATGCCATGTCGGATGTGGAGGCCACGATTGCAGTGGCAAAGCTGATCAAGGAGAAGCAGCCCAAGCTGTTTGAGTTTGTGCTGCAAAACAAGGACAAGCACTCCGCCCGCGCCATGCTGGATACTGCCAGTATGAAGCCGGTGTTCCACATTTCGGCCAAGTACCCCGCCACTCGCGGCTGCTGTGCGATGGTGGCGCCATTGGCGGATCACCCCACCAACAAGAACCTGGTGATCGTGTACGACCTGCGCGAAGACCCAAGCGAGTTGATTCACGCTACGCCTGAGCAGATCCGTGAGCGGGTATTTACTTCCCAGGCGGAGTTAGGGGAGGGCACCAGCCGTTTTCCACTCAAAGGCGTGCAATTGAACAAGTGCCCGGTACTGGCACCCGCCACCATGCTGAAATCCCTCTCTGAGGAGCGGCTTGCCGAGCTGGAACTGGACGGCGACAAGCTGCGTGAGCACCTGGCCATTTTGCGCAAGGCGTCGGATCTGCCAGCCCGAATCGCCCAGGCCTTCGATCACCCCCATGAAGGTGACCTGACGGATCCGGACGAACAGCTTTACGCTGGCGGTTTTATCAGCAAAACCGACCGCGAGAAGCTCAACTGGCTATTGCAACAGCCGGTAGAAACCCTGGGAGAGCAGGAAGTACGGTTTGAGGATGGTCGTCTGGAAGAAATGGTGTTTCGCTATCGCGCCAGGAATTACCCCAATACGCTGATATCCGAAGAGCAGGAGAAGTGGGAAGTCTTTCGTCAGCAGCGGCTGATGCAGCCCAAGAAAGGGTGGCGGTCTCTGGAGGAGTTCTTCAAGATTTTGCAGAATCTTGCCGCTGATCCGGAGCTTACGCCGGATCAGCGGCATGTTCTGGAAGAGCTTCACCTCTATGGTGAATCCCTGATTCCTTACGTCTAGCGCCGGCGCTGGAAGTACACGGACAGGCCTTGACCCATCAAGCTTTGCACCTCGCTTCCCAGAGCCTCAGCCTGGATCTGTTTCTGTACAGGCTTGGTGGCGAGGCTGTGGCCGTCGGTGTCCCGGGCTTTTACCAGTTTCCAGTCCACTTCGTTGCTGAGCAGCGCCATCAGCTCTTTTAGCTGCCTGGAATCCTGCTCACTGAACCAACGGTCGCGGCAGCCACCCAGGCCGTAGAAGTCGGTTTCGGCAACCAGGGATTGCCACATCGGATCCTGCCGATTGGTCAGTACCATCCGACGGAGTTGACGCAGGGCCGTACGTGTCGGTTTGAGGTCGTGTTGGGAGATCAGGCGGCGGATCTGTTTGTCGCCATCGGTCTGTTCGTTGACGGCGGTGTGCATATGGACAACAGCACCGTTGCCGGTCGCTGAACTCACCAGGGCTGCGAGGGACACCTCGGTCATGCTTGTTGACGGCAGGCGCCCGATTTCGATCCAGTGCACCTTGTGGTCATCGGCGACGAATTGCTGGGCGATGGACCAGGGCCAGAACACGATGTTGCTGATGCCCATCTCGCCCGCGAGTCGCGTTGCCTTGGCAACGTTGGCCAGGGATTCATCCACGGCGATCACTTCCACGTCTTTCAGGTAGTGCGCCAGTTCCATGGCGCGCTGGCCGGACTGGGCGCCACACACCATGATTCGGATCGTTTCCGGCAATTGCTCGGTACTCATGCCCAGCTCGGTCGCCATTATGGCTTTCAGGCTGGTTTCGGAGCGATAGGCAAGTTTCGACCAGTTGGGCCAGGCCTGGGGCACATCGGTTTTCTCCAGACAAAGCTCGGCTGATTTCTCGTCGAAATTCTGTTTGATGGCCTCTTCCGACGCGCGGTTATAGTAGCTCGCGGCCATCATCCCCTGCATGGCAACCGGCCAGTCCACCAGGTTCCAGCGGCCAAGGTGTACAGCATACTTCTGATGGAACAGAGCGCCGTACATGGCACTGATGATCAGCGAACCGATCATGCCATCCTGTTGCTCGCCCATGGCAAGTTGGGCGCAAATGCTGTCGTTGATGGCTGAGGCCAGCCGTTCTTCGTCGTCCTCCGCGGTCAGGGCGTAACCGGTGCGATCGGCGTAGACCGCCAGGGCCAGTGCCAGCGGTTGAAGTTCGTCCCGCAGTTCAACAGTCTGTGCGACTTCCGCGATAATCGCCCGGCGCAGCAGGGTGGCCAGCTCTTCCACGGCTGGGTCTGGCATCAGGGTTTTTTCCAGTGCCAGGATCAGCAGTTCGTCCTCGCTGGCGGCGTCCAGAGCCACTTGAGCATTCGGGTTTTCCAGATCGTATTGCTGGCGGATGATGGCGCCTACGAAACGGCCGATTTCCTGGTGGGGCAGGCCGTCATGTCGCAGCAAAAGGATAGCGTCGCGGGCCAGTTTGGTGTCAGCCCTGTTCACATCCAGATGCTCCGCACAGGTCAGCATGCCACTATAGATAGACGGCCATTCCAGGCCCATTTCCAGCAGTTTGCGGTAGTGCAGGTAGGCTACGTCGAACTGGCCCTGAAGGCGCTTGGCATGGGCGACTCCGCCGAAAGCGGCGGCGGATTGCCGGTCCATTTCCAGGGCCTGGATGAAATACTGCTCCGCCAGGGCCGGGCGCTCGGACTTGATTGCCCAGTAGCCCAGGTTGGTGAACTGCTGGGGCTGTGCCGGGTCATGGCTCAAGCTGTCCGTGAACAGGGTGTGTGCCTTATCAAGTGCCCCTTCGTCCATTTCCACACGCCCCATCAAGCCCAGCGCGCCTGCGTTACCGGGTTCCTGCGCCAGAACCTCATTCAGGTAGTCACGGCATTCCTGCCGCGCCTTGAGACGCTGAACCAGCGATGTCGGGCTGTTTGACTCGGCATAAGCCAGGTTTGCCTGCAGCAGTAGCCGCGCAATATGGGCTTTTTGTGCGTCTGTGGCATGGATGTTGTGCTGTGCTTGCATGGGGCTACCCCTTTGACTCTGTGACGAAACCCGATTAACCCTGCAGCAACTGCAGAACCTGCTGTGGCCTTGCGTTGGCCTGGGCCAATACCGACAAGCCGGCCTGCTGCAGCACCTGGGTGCGGGCGAGTTCTGCGGATTCGGCGGCAAAGTCTGCGTCACGAATCCGTGAACGCGCGGCCGACAGGTTCTCAGAGGTCGTGCTCAGGTTGGCAATGGTCGACTCGAGTCGATTCTGGGCAGCGCCCAGGTCGCACGAATGCCACTGATGGTTTCCAATGCCGCGTCCACAACTGCGAGTGCGCTGGTGGCGCCGTCAACGGTGCTTATATCGATACCTGCCACTTCTTCAGGCGTAGAGCCGGCGGCGGTATTCTGTGCACTGTTCAGGACGCTGCCTGCGGCCAGGGTGGCGTCAGACGTCGCCGCGAAGCTAACGGACGAGTCCAGCGTCAATTCGCCGGCAACCCGTGTGGCATTAGCTCCACCACTTGTCAGTTCGATGGCGCTCGGGTCGCCGCTACCCTGTACCGCCAACTGTTGAGAGCCGGCAGCGGTAAAGTCTTCGATAGTGATGTCTTTACCCTGTTCCTGAATCAGCGTGATACTGCCGTCGTTAGCAACTTCCGCGGTAATGCCGGTCTTGCCAGACGCGGCGTTCACCTCACGTGCAATCGCTGAGAGGTCGTTTGCATCGGTGATCTGCGCGGAAATGGTCGCTGAGCTGCTCCCATTGGAAAGGGTGAGCGACACGGTTTGAGGCACGGCGATTGGCGTGGTAGCGGTGTTGCTCAGGGTCGCCGATGTTCTTGCCGTCGCGTTCACACCCGTCGTGGCACCAATGTCGTTGATGGCTGCGGCGATGTCTTCTGCCGTGTCACCTGCTGTAATGGGCACCACCTGGCTGTCCAGCGAGCTGGAAATGGTGAGATTCTGCGTGGCGATCGTGTTTTGTGCGGGTAACGTCGCATTCGCTGCCGTTGTTGAACCGGTGCCCTGGTTCAGGGTTGCGTTGGCCGCGTCGAGCGTGTTGTTGGCCAGGTCGGCGGTTCGGGCGCCTTCGATGGAAACGGCGATGCTCTGGTTTTCATTGGCGCCAGCCTGGAATTTTTGGGCCTGGAAGGTGCCGTCCAGAAGTTTCAGCCCGTTGAACTCGGTGGTGGTGGCAATGCGCTCCAGCTCGCCTTTTAGCTGGTTTACTTCGGACTGCAGGGCCTTCCTGTCAGATGCGGAGTTCGTTGCGTTGGCGGATTGTACCGCCAGTTCCCGAATGCGCTGCAGGATGTTCCCGGATTCGCCCAGCGCGCCTTCAGCAGTCTGAGCCAGAGAAATACCGTCGTTGGCGTTTCGAATGGCCTGGTTGAGGCCTTTGATCTGCGATGTGAATCGCTCAGAGATGGCAAGCCCGGCGGCGTCGTCCTTGGCGGAGTTGATGCGCAGGCCGGATGACAGCCGCTGCAGGGCTACGTTGGAGTCTTGCTGTGAAGTGTTCAGGTTTCGCTGAGCATTCAGCGACGCGATATTGGTATTGATGATCTGAGGCATAACATTTCTCCCTGCTCAGAGATGCCGGTAACCCGGTGCCCGATCAAAATGGACGCCTTGCCGGCGGAAGTTCATTTAATTGCCGTTTTGCAGGAAGGTAAGCGAAGGTTGTGCCAGTTTCGGAGTTTTGTTTTTAAGATATTGATTAGTAGTGGTTTTATTGGTCGTTTTGATGTTTGGGGCATGAATCCAATCGTCAACATATAGCGGTATAAGGAAGACTATTGCCGCTTTTACATTCCCTTACAAAATACCGTTAATTTTTTCTAAAGGTACGGACGGGGGCGCCGTTAAGCGCAATAACAGGGAGGCGCTCCCAAACTGAAAATGGGCGCCATTCCTTTTCCATGAAATAACGACATATGTCGAAGGAGAAGCAATATGGCTCTCGGTATTAACACTAACGTTGCGTCACTGTCAGCTCAGAACCAGCTGAACAAATCCCAGGAGCTTTCTAACCAAGCTCTGGAGCGTCTGTCATCCGGCCTGCGTATCAACTCCGCCAAGGACGATGCTGCTGGCCTTGCAATTTCGACCCGTTTTCAGTCCCAGATCTCTGGTCTGAACGTTGCGCAGCGTAACGCCAACGACGGTATTTCTCTGGCTCAGACTGCTGAAGGTGCTCTGGAAGAAACCACCAATATCCTGCAGCGTATCCGTGAGCTGTCTGTTCAGTCGGCCAACTCGACCAACTCTTCTTCTGACCGCTCTGCACTTCAGGGCGAAGTAAACCAGCTGAAGCAAGAGCTTGACCGTATTGCCGGTACTACCCAGTTCAACGGCCTCAACCTTCTGGATGGCAGCTTCACTGCTCAGTCATTCCAGGTTGGTGCCAACGCTAACCAGACCATCTCAGTATCCGTGACCGGTGCTCGTGGCGCCGATTTGGGCAACAATACCGTTTCTGGTGAGAGCAACACTACTGTCAGTCAGGGTACGGGGTCTGTTGCTGGTGGTGCAGCCACCCTTCCCGCCAACAACACCATCGCAGCTCAGGACATCACAGTCTCCGGTACTGAAGGCTCTGAGGTGGTCAGCCTTACCGCCGGCCAGACAGCTGAGTCTATCGCTGCTGCGGTTAACGCGGAAACTGGCACTACTGGTGTGACAGCTACCGCTTCCACCTCTGCCACGTTTGCTGGTTTGTCCGCCGACGGCACGGTTTCCTTTACTTTGGGTAGTGGCGGCGACACCGCAACGATTTCTGCTGCTGTGACCACCACCGACCTTGGTGCATTGGCCAAAGCCATTAACGATACTTCCGGTACCACAGGTGTGACCGCCGAGGCTAGTGGTGGCTCCATCGCGCTGACCCAGGCTGACGGTAAGGATATTCGTCTGGCAGACTTTGCGAACTCAGGCGACGCGACTGGCACAGCGACCCTCCAAGGTAGCGGTGATCCTACTGCCGTAACTCTGACCGCTGGCAGCACCGACAGCACAATTGCATCGGGCTCTGTTGAGTTCGCTTCATCCGGTGCGTTCTCAGTCAGTTCCTCCATTGCCGAGACCGCTGGTAGCATTCTGAACGTTGCAGCAGACACCGTGGTTGGTTCTAACCTCCAGTCAGTGTCTTCTATCGACATCGGTACTGTTGCAGGTGCTAACAGCGCAATCGAGATTGCAGATGCGGCTCTGGAGCAGATCAGTGGTATCCGCGCCGACCTGGGTGCTGCCCAGAACCGGTTTGAATCCACAATCGCCAACCTGAGCACAACTGCCGAAAACCTGTCGGCCGCTAACAGCCGGATTCTGGATGCAGACTTCGCATCTGAAACTGCTAAGCTGTCCAAGGCGCAGGTTCTCCAGCAGGCTGGTATCTCTGTACTGGCGCAGGCGAATGCCCGCCCGCAGCAGGTTCTGTCCCTCCTGCAGTAACAGGGGCATAACGGCAAGGCCGGGGTCTTTGGGCCCCGGTTTACTGCTGTATGAGGATAGCGAGGTGAGCTATGAATGGCGTTAACCTGAATGGCCCGGATTTGAAGCTGATTCGTTCCAGCGAGCAAGCTCCGGCTCGGGCAATTTCGTCATCTCAGGCCGAAGGCAGGAATGCCTCCGCCCTGACTGCACCTTCATCACCTGGTCTTGCTGAGCGTTCGGAGTTGTTGTCCGGGGCTCAGGAACTTTCGAAAGCTGAGAGGCTCGAAAGGCGCAGTGAGGCACAGAAAGAGAAATTGGATGATGCCGTGTCTCAACTGAACGATTTCGTTCAGACGGTCCAGAGGGATTTGCAGTTTGAAGTGGATAACGAGCGGGGACAGACGATCGTCAAGGTCGTCGATCAGTCCACCCAAGAGGTTATTCGGCAAATTCCGGATGAAGTTGCGTTGAGGTTGGCAGAAAACTTGCAGCAGGATGAACCGCTGACGTTATTCAACACGAAGGTCTAGAGTTTGCCGCTCTTGGCCTGACGTTGAAAACGGTTGTTCAGCACCGCCGCACCCGAAAGGGGCCGGCGGTGTTTTGCTTACATGTGGTTACAAAATTGGTCGGTAGAAAAGGCAAAGTTTTGCCGCTTCAGGCCGATATATGGAATAGCATTGGAAATTGCCCTCCTGAGGAGGCACATACTATGGCAAATATATCATCGTTGGGTATCGGGTCTGGTGTTCTGACCTCCGAGTTGGTCGATCAGTTGGTGCAAGCGGAACGGGCACCGACGGAAAATCGTTTGGCTCAGAAAACCGAGCGCACCCAGGCGCTGATTTCTGCCTATGGCACGCTTCGCAGTGCAGTAACAGAGCTGCGCCTTCCAATGCGGCAATTGAGTGCTCCAGATAATCTCAAAGCCTTTTCTGCAACGTCGTCCAACGAAGACGTTGCTGTGTCTGTGGACAGCTCCAAGGCTAACCGCGTACTTACAGTGTCGATGTGACAAGTCTCGCCAGTGCTCAGGCGCTCGCGTCGCGTGATGTATTCGCGGATCGCGACAAGACCAGTGTTGGCCAGGGAACAATGACGCTTTCTGTTGGTGACAATACCACCAATATTGTTATAGACAGCAGTAACGACACGTTGCAGGGCCTGGCAAACGCAATCAACGATTCTGATGCAGGGGTTTCAGCGGGCGTAATCGATACCGGTAGTGGTTTCCAGCTCGTGCTATCGGCAGACGAAACCGGTACGGCAAACGCCGTTAGTATTTCCGTATCGGGCGACAGCGCCGGCACGGATACCGATGCCCAGGGGCTTTCCCGTTTTGCGTTTAACACATCAATGGATGCGGGCGCCGGTCTCAATGAGACAATCGCCGCGTCGGACGCCGTGATGAGTATCAATGGCGTAGAGGTTACCCGTTCTACCAATAGTTTTGAGAACGTCATTGATGGTTTGACATTTGATCTGACTGCCACTGGTACGTCCACGGTTAAGGTTGAACAGGATCTCGGTGCGGTAGCAGACCGTGTCCAGGGCTTTGTCGAGAAATTTAATGGCCTGCAGGAAACCATTGATGCGCTGGCAGGATTCAATGCAGAGAGCGGTAGCGGAAGCCTTCTGACTGGCGATAGCGTTATTCGGGGTATTCAGAACCAACTCCGCCAAGTGCTGACCCGCGTTGTTCCCGGGCTTGAAGATGCAAGTGTCCGAAGTCTGGCGGATGTGGGTATTACCACAAATTTCGAGACTGGCTCTCTGGAATTTGACCGCGAAGAGTTCATGGCGCAGTTAAAGGCTAATCCGGACGATGTCACGGCTTTGTTTGCCGAACAGGGCAGGGCTACCGACAGCCAGGTAGAGTTTGTTCGCAGTGGTGTAAACACCGAACCTGGAACCTATGATATCAACGTGACCCAGGCTGCGACCCAAGGCACGCTTGCCGGGAATGCTGCAGCCACTTTTCCCGTTACTATTGACGGAACAAATGATGAGTTTTCACTGCTGGTTAATGGTGATACCTCCGTTAACCTTCAGCTTACACAGCAGACTTACAACAGTGCACAGGATCTGGTTGACGAGATTCAGGCTCAGCTTAATAGCAACAACGCGCTGAACGCGTCAGATGGGTCCGTTCAGGTGAGCCTGGGGGCCGGGGATGAGCTGGTTTTCTCTTCCTCCACCTACGGCAGCGAGTCTTCGGTCACCTTGTCGTCCGCGGAAAGCGCGGCTACGTTTGGATTGGATGCCGCCACAAGCACGGATGGCCTCGATGTTGCGGGTACCATTGACGGAAGAACAGCTGAAGGCGAAGGGCAAACACTGTTTCTGGGCGAAAACAGCGGTGCTGCGTCTGGGCTCCAGGTACAAATATTGGGCGATCAGACTGGAAGTCGAGGCTCGATACAATTTATTGAAGGTGTTGGCGAACGTACGGTTGACCTGATCACCAACTTTGTCGGTGCCGATGGTGCAATTGATACCAGAACCGAGAGCCTGAACCGCGATCTGGAGCGAATTCAGGAAAATCAGATTCGGCTGGAAGAGAGAATTACAGCCTATCGAGAGCGCCTGGTGAGTCAATTCACAGCTGCGGACTCATTGATCTCGCAACTGAACAGTACACAGGACTTTGTGAGCCAGCAGCTTGCTGCGCTGGCACCACAGAATAATCGCAATAACAATTGATGTTTATTGCACGAAAAGCGAATAAAGAGGTCACTTATGAACGGTTTACAGGCTTACCAACGCGTAAACGCCCAAACCAGCATTACGGATGCCGATCCTCACAAGCTGATCCAGCTTCTTTACAACGGAGCGTTGGAACGCATTAACATGGCCAAAGCCAGGATGCAGGCGAAGGATTTTGAGGGCAAAGGCCGATTGATTTCCAAAGCGATTGAAATCATCGGTGGCCTCCGTGGCTTTCTGGATTTCGAGAAAGGTGGCGATCTGGCCGTGCGCCTGGAATCGCTTTATGACTACATGGAGCGGACCCTTTTTGAAGCGAATGCCAAGAATGACGTCGCTAAGCTTGATGAAGTCGCGGACCTTCTGCGCTCAATCAAAGACGGCTGGGATGGCATCCGCGAAGAGGCTACCTCCAAGCAACAGCAGGCTGTCTGAATACGACGTTCTGGTGTGAATACCGTGCATTCTATCCAAGATGCCACCTGGCGCCCTGCCGGTGGCATCCGCGGCCAGTAACGAGGTCGCACTCTTGCCCCAATAGCCATTCCCCCCGCTGTCCCGTACAATACGCCCCTTATTTTTGATACATCCATTCTGTTCAGTCTGGAGCAAGGGCATGTCTGATATTAAAAAGGTGGTTCTGGCGTATTCCGGTGGCCTGGATACCTCGGTAATCGTTCGCTGGTTGCAGGATACCTATGAGTGTGAGGTGGTGACGTTCACCGCCGACATCGGCCAGGGCGAGGAAGTTGAGCCGGCGCGTGAGAAAGCGAAAGCGCTGGGCGTGAAGGAAATCTACATTGAGGACCTGCGCGAGGAATTCGTTCGTGACTACGTGTTCCCGATGTTCCGCGCCAACACCATCTACGAAGGGGAGTACCTGCTGGGTACCTCCATCGCCCGCCCGCTGATCTCCCGTCGTTTGATTGAGATTGCCAACGAAACCGGTGCGGACGCGATTTCCCACGGCGCTACCGGCAAGGGCAATGATCAGGTTCGTTTCGAGTTAGGTGCCTACGCGCTGAAGCCGGGTGTGAAGGTGATTGCCCCCTGGCGTGAGTGGGATCTGAATTCCCGTGAGAAGCTGCTGGCTTATTGCGATGAGCGCAACATTCCGGTGGAGAAGAAGAAGGGCAAGAGCCCGTACTCCATGGATGCCAACTTGCTGCATATCTCTTATGAAGCATCAACCTGGAGGATCCCTGGGCGGAAGCGAGGAAGATATGTGGCGCTGGAGTGTGTCTCCGGAAGCAGCGCCCGACACGCTTCCTATATCGAAGTGACCTATGAGAAAGGCGATATCGTGGCGATTGATGGCCAGGCCATGAAGCCTCACGAGGTGCTTGAACACCTGAACAAGGTCGCCGGCGAGAACGGGATTGGTCGTCTGGACATTGTTGAGAACCGTTATGTGGGTATGAAATCCCGCGGTTGTTACGAAACTCCGGGCGGCACCATCATGCTGCGCGCCCACCGTGCGATTGAGTCCATCACCCTGGACCGCGAAGTGGCGCACCTGAAGGACAGCATCATGCCGCGTTATGCGGAGGTGATTTACAACGGTTACTGGTGGTCCCCTGAGCGGGAAGCGCTGCAGGCGCTGATCGACCAGACCCAGACTTATGTAAACGGTACCGTGCGCCTGAAGCTCTACAAGGGCAACGTGGATGTGGTTGGGCGTAAGTCTGACGATTCGCTGTTCGATGAGAAGATTGCGACCTTCGAGGAAGACCAGGGCGCCTACGATCAGAAGGATGCTGAAGGCTTTATCAAGCTGAATGCGCTTCGGTTGAGGATTGCGGCTGGCAAGGGTCGCAAGCTTTAAGTGGCCTCCCGTGACGCCCGGAACTCTCCGGGCGTCTTCCCCGTCTCTGCTTTGAACTTTCGGTGAAACGACGTTGTTTCGCTGTACCCCAGCCTCAACGCTATCTCCGGAATGCCCAGTTCGCTGTTCGTCAGAAAATCTTCCGCCATTGCCTGTCTTACCTCGTCCAGCAACTGCTGATACGAAACACCTTCCTGGCTAAGTTTTCTCTGCAGCGTTCGGCTGGTCATACCCAGATGGTCTGCGACCATGTCCTGGCGGGTGATGCCGTGCATCAACTGTTTGCGAATGCTGTGTTTGACCCGGTTGGTGAGGGCTGTGTCGGTTTCCAGGGTGGCCAGTTGGCTGAGGGCGTGGGCTTCCAGGGTTTTTCGCAGCAGTGGGTCAGGCTGGCGTAGGGGAGTGCCCAGCAGGTCTTTGTGCAGAACAATGGCATCTTCGGTGGAACGAAAACGTACCGGGCAGCCCCAGCGTTCCGTGTAGGCGCTCTCCAACTCCGGCCCGGGGCAAGGGTGTTCGAGGTGTACTTCCACTGGCGAGGCGGCGTTGTTGTCGGCCAGCCAGCGGGCGTAGTTGATCCAGGAGGCGAAGACGTTGTCCACCATCTGGGGGCGAACGACCGGGTCGGTGTAGTTGCAGGCCCAGATCAGTTTGATGTGATCGCCGCTACCCGCAATTTGCGTCGTTCCCATGTCGCCGACCAGTTTCTCGAACGGGGCTATACGAGCTACTGCTTCTCCCAGCGTGGCGGAGCTCATGGTGATATACCCGAGAACACTGTAGGACCCCGGTTGCACGAAGTCACCGGTTTCAAGGCCGAGGATGGGGTTATTGCTTTGTTCACAAAGCAGCCGTATGAATGCCTGGAACTGCTCGCCGTTTATACGCTCGTCGTCGGTCTGGAGAATCGACGCATCAAGCCCGGCGTTGCTGAACAGTGCAGAGGTATCCAGGCCTTGGGCATTGGCGGCGCGGACATATTGTCTTAGGGCTGCTACGGAGGCGGTTCCGAGGGTCTTCATGATTACGGCAACGTCTTGGGGTTATTGTTGCCATCAGTATAACGGAAGCAGAAAAGAAAAAAGCCAGCTAAGAAGCTGGCTTAAAAACAAGGAAAGAACGAAAGTGCCTGAAAAATTCGTTAATTCTGCGGACTTTCCCCATTTGGCGGCGGAGGTACTACTCGGCTCCTCCGCATGGGGGATACTGCTTAAATCCACAATTTCAGAATAGGGCTTTCGCTCATGGAAGTCTGTTTGTGATGTGTGTCGCAGTGTTACGTAGCGTAATCCGACACTCTTCCTTCAGGCTTTCTCAAGCTCTGGCCTGGTCTCGGTAAACCGCCGGGTCTCATAGGCATCTACCAAGCCTTGAACTGCTGCACGCTCCATCTCCTGAACCGAGGGGGTGCCGTTTTGGGCATCCGCCCTGCAAAGCACCATGCCTGCCTCAACCGAGATGTAACCCGCCGTGGTTTTCAGAGCTTTGTGGTTAATGCCGTCGAATACGCGGCGAAAAGCTGTTGTGGAGCAATGATCGCTGTTTGGGAAGTGAGCGATAATCGCGTACTGGTTGTCGCCCACGCGGCACAGGGAGTCCATGGGCCGGATCAGGTGGCTCAGGCGGCGGGCGATGCCAACGGCCAGCTCACTCATCACCGAGGGAGCATGCTTACGCTTGAGTTCCTGCCAGTTGCGAATGCCGCAGAGCACATAGGCAGAAGCACCGCCTCGGGATTCCGCCTGTCGCAGGCATTTGCCCAGCTTATTCCGGGCATAACGGTTGTTGCAGAGGCCCGTTTCAAGATCAATGATGTTGCTGCTTTCCAGTTCGCGGTTGTTCTCAATCAACAGGGAGTTGGCGCGCAGCAGGGTGTTCTGGCGGTCCGCCATGCGGTCGGCCGCGAAAATCCTTGGAATCAGCTGCTTGGTCATGTCCGATTTATAGATGAAATCGTCGACGCCCCGGTCGAATGCTTCTGACAGGGCCTCCACGCTCTCCCGGGCGGTGAGCAGGATCACGTAGGTGTAGTGGTTGTTCTGCTCATCCTGCTGGCGGACCTGATCGGTCAGCTCCAGCCCGTCCATCTCCGGCATCAACCAGTCGGCAATCAGCACACTGACCGGGCGTTGGTCAATAAACTCAAGCGCGGCAGGGGCATTGTTGGCGATTCGTACGTCGCGGTACCCTGCATTGCGGAGGGTTCGGCCCACCACCATACTGCTGAATTTGGCGTCGTCTACCACGAGGATGGGAAGATCAAGATTTGGCATTGTTAACTACTACTCACCAGTCCATTGTCAGATGCGGTGCCGGCCCGGTCTTGGTATGCTTTGGCACCTTGCGCAACCAGAAGGGCACCAGTATAGCGTTTTGTACGTGCCCTGACGTGGATAATTGTAAAAAGTGAGAACACATCATGCCTTCTTTTGACATCGTTTCTGAAATCGACATGCACGAAGTCACCAACGCCGTGGACCAGGCCAAGCGCGAGCTGGGCAATCGCTGGGACTTCAAGAACGTGGACGCGGACATCGAACTGGACGACAAAGGCATCACCATCAGCGCCGAACAGGAATTCCAGTTGGAGCAGTTGATGGACATGCTGCGCATGGCCTTCGCCAAGCGCAATATCGATTCCCGGGCGTTGTCCGAAGACGGAGAAAGCAAAGCCGGCAAACTGGTCAAGCAGCATCTGCAATTGAAGCAGGGAATCGAAACCGACATGGCCAAGAAGATCGTTAAAATGATTAAGGACGGTAAGCTCAAGGTCCAGGCCAGCATCGAAGGTGACAAGGTAAGGGTAAAAGGGAAAAAACGCGACGACCTGCAAACGGCGATTGCGCTGTTAAAGGAAGCCGAGCTGGATATTTCACTGCAGTTCAATAATTTCCGCGACTGAACCGGGAGCCACACCATTTTATCCGGCAACACCCTGGCGTTACTTAAGGAAACCCTCCACACCTACACTCGTTGGCAGGTCATTGCGCTCCTGTTTCTGGGGTTTTCGGCCGGCCTGCCGTTCCTGCTGGTGTTCTCCACCCTGAACGCAAGGCTGGCGGATGTCGGGGTGGAAACGGCCACCATCGGTTTTTTCAGTTGGCTGGGCATAACCTATTCCATCAAGGTGTTCTGGGCGCCGGTAGTGGACCGGTTGAAACTGCCGATTCTCGACAGGCTGCTGGGCAAGCGCCGGAGTTGGATATTATTGGCTCAGGCGGGCATCGCAACGGGCCTGTACCTCATGGCCCACGTGGACGCCACCGTGGCACCGGAGATGATGGCGTTCTGCGGTTTGCTGGTGGCTTTCTCGTCCGCCACCCAGGACGTGGCGATTGATGCCTACCGGATCGAAGTGGCGGAAGAGCGGTTGCAGGCGGCACTGGCGGCCACCTATATCTTCGGCTACCGGCTGGCTTTGCTGGTCGCGGGGGCCGGGGCCTTGTATCTTGCGGAGTTCTGGTCCTGGCAGGTGTCTTACGAAGTGATGGCGCTGCTTGTTGGCGTAGGCATGGTGACGGTACTCATCGTGCGGGAACCCAGGGTCAATCACTACGCCGCCGCCCAGGACATCGCCGACAAAATTGAGCACGAGGCGAGTAAGCGTACCCACCTCAACCCCCGCCTGGCGCGATTTATCGGATGGTTCTACGCTGCCATCGCCGGGCCCTTCCTGGACTTCTTCCGTCGCTACAAGGAACTCGCCATCCTGATCCTGGTGATGGTCGCTGTGTATCGCATCTCCGACATCGCATGGGGGTTATGGCAAACCCCTTCTATCTGGATTTCATGGGCTTCTCGAAAACCCAGGTGGCCGACGTCACCAAAATCTTCGGCTTCTTCATGACCATCGCCGGCTCTCTGGTGGGTGGTGTACTCGTAGTACGGTACGGCGTACGTCGCATCCTGCTGGCCGGCGCCATCATGACCGCAGCCACCAACCTGCTTTTCGTCGTTCTGGCACAATACCCGCCCAACATTGTCACCCTTGCACTGGTGGTCAGTGCCGACAATCTCAGTGGCGGCATCGCCAATGTGGCATTGATAGCCTGGCTGTCCAGCATGACCAGCGCGGCCTTCACCGCTACCCAGTACGCCCTGTTCAGCTCCCTGATGACACTGCCCGGAAAATTCATCGGCGGCTTCTCCGGCATCGTCGTGGCCGGATTCGGTTACGCAGAATTCTTCCTGGTTGCCGGCATAATGGGCGTTCCCGCCATACTGCTGGCCATATACATGATGCGCAAAGGCGAACGCCTGGACGCCTTGGCACCGCGGAACGAAGCTGTTGAGTCGTCATGACCGAACCCACCAAAGACCAGAAAATCTGGCAGGTTGTCGCCGCTATCCCCCCTGGCTGTGTAGCCAGCTACGGCCAGATCGCAGATATGGCGGCCTGGGCCGGCAGGCCCGGTATATCGGTAAAGCTTTGGGAAAACTCCCAGAAGGGCACGCCATTCCCTGGTATCGCGTGATCAGAAGCAATGGCCAGATCGCCTTCCCCATCGGCAGCGAGGCCTTTGAGACGCAAGCCCAGAGCTTGCGGGAGGAAGGAGTTGTCGTTGTAGATGGAAGAATATCAATGAAACAGTTCGCCTGGCGTCCTTAGTTTTTTGGGTTGATACACATCGGAGTTAGGTCGGGCAGGGGGCGGTGCCAAATTTTTCTGCCAGAAAAAGATGTCCGAGCAAAGCGAGTTCTTTTTCCAAGAAAAATCTGGCGCCACCCCCTAGCCAGCCCCCAAACCCCTCAGGCTAGGGAACAGGGGGCAAAGCTCAAACCCTAGAGCCGCAAAGCCCCATCAACCTCAATCATCCGCCCCGACATATAGTCATTCTCAAAAATAAACGCCGCCGCCGACGCAATCTCCTCCGGCTTACCCATACGCTTCAAGGGAATGCCAGCGGTCATCTTCTCAAGGGCCTCCGGTTTCATCGAAGCCGTCATCTCAGTCTCGATAAAACCAGGCGCAATCCCCATGCACCGAATGCCATAACGGGCAAGCTCCTTGGCCCACACCGGCACCAACGCCGAAACCCCCGCCTTGGCGGCAGAATAATTGCTCTGGCCCATATTCCCCGCACGGGAAATCGACGCAATGTTGATAATCGCACCCTGATCGCCATTCTTGATCATCTGCGTAGACGCCTCACGGCCGCACAGGAAAACCCCCGTCAGATTCACATCAATCACCGACTGCCACTGCGACAGCTCCATGCGCTTCTCAACCTGGCCGTCCTTAACCTTCACCATCAGCCCATCCCGAAGGATGCCAGCGTTGTTAATCAACCCGTTAAGCTGACCAAAATCCGCCACGATAGCCTCAAATGTCTTCTCGACATCGTCTTCCTTGGCAACATTGCAGATATAGGTCCTGGCGTCGCCACCGGCTTTTTTACAGGCGGCTGCAGCCTCTTCCAGCTTTTCCGGCATCAGATCAATCAACGCCAGGCGAGCACCCTTGGCTGCCAGATATTCGGCCATGGCACGGCCCAAACCCTGGCCGCCGCCAGTAATTGCGATCACGGAATCTTGAAGTTTCATGTTTTGCCCTAAGGTTAAGCATTAGCGGAAGCGGCGAGTATATCAGAGGTTTTTACGGTCGCAGCAACCAGACCAACGCTCATCCATGGAGGCTCCCTTGGGCATTTTTCTGTTTTTATTCATTGTCATGCCCATCGTCGAAATGACGATATTGATCAAAGTTGGCACCATGATTGGCGCCCTGAATACCATTGGCCTTGTCCTCTTGACGGCCATCATTGGTGCCGCGCTGCTGAGGCAGCAAGGGCTCGCCACCTTGTTGAAAGCCAATCAGAGGCTCAATAGTGGTGAGTTGCCAGCGAAGGAAGTGGCGGAAGGCCTGATTCTGGCCGTGGGCGGCGCCCTGCTGCTGACGCCAGGATTCGTCACCGACACCATTGGCTTCCTTTGCCTGATTCCGGGCACCCGCCACTGGTTCGCCGCCCAGGCCCTGAAGCGGATGGTGGTGGCCGGTCAGTCCGGCGGTTTCACATTTACCGCAGGCCAGCAGGGGCCTTTCCAGGGGCAGGGGCCCTTTGGTGGCCGAGAAGGGCCGTTCGGGCGTCAAAATCCTTTCGACAGGAACGATGACATTATTGAAGGGGAATACCGCGACGAAACCGAGCGCGACTACGATCGCCTGAACCGGAATACCGAAGGCCGAGAGGATAGTGATCACGGCGATGGCGGTCCGAAAAAAAACTGAAAAATTTTTCGGGGGAAGTGTTGAAAACGCATCGGCCACCCCCACATAGGTCTCACAAGTTCGCTGCGGGCTAATAACCGCTGTAAAACAGTTGGTTAAAAGCCCCGGCTTTTAACGCAACCATCATTGCCAAACCTAACCTGACATTGGAGATATCGAGCAATGAAAATTCGTCCGCTACACGATCGTGTTGTCGTGCGCCGTAAGGAAGAAGAAGAGAAAACAGCTGGTGGCATCGTACTGCCGGGTAATGCCAAAGAGAAGCCGTCCCAGGGTGAAGTTATCGCCGTAGGAAATGGCCGTATCCTCGACAATGGCGAAACCCGTGCGCTGGCGGTAAAGGTGGGTGACACCGTGGTCTTTGGCCAGTACGCCGGTAACACCGTAAAGGTTGACGGCGAAGACCTGCTCATCATGAGCGAAAACGACATTTTCGGCGTTCTCGAGTAAACGCTCGGTTACGCAGCAATCCGATTGAACGATTGAATTGGGTTTAACGAACAGGAATAGATGACATGGCAGCAAAAGACGTTAGATTCGGTGACAGCGCCCGTAAACGCATGGTTCAGGGTGTTAACATCCTGGCGGACGCAGTTAAGGTAACCTTGGGCCCGAAAGGCCGCAACGTTGTTCTGGACAAGTCCTTCGGCGCACCAACGTCACCAAGGACGGCGTATCCGTCGCCAAGGAAATCGAGCTGAAAGACAAGTTCGAGAACATGGGTGCCCAGATGGTCAAGGAAGTTGCTTCCCAGGCCAACGATACCGCCGGTGACGGCACCACCACTGCGACCGTTCTGGCACAGGCCATTGTTCGTGAGGGCATCAAGGCCGTTACTGCCGGCATGAACCCGATGGACCTCAAACGTGGCATCGACAAGGCGACAATCGCAGCAGTACAGGCCATCCGTGACCTGTCCAAGCCCTGTGACGACAGCCGCAACATTGCCCAGGTAGGCACGATCTCCGCCAACGGCGACGAGACCATCGGCCAGCTCATCGCAGACGCGATGGAGAAAGTGGGTAAGGAAGGCGTAATCACCGTTGAGGAAGGCCGTGGCCTGGAAGACGAGCTGGACGTAGTGGAAGGCATGCAGTTTGACCGTGGCTTCCTGTCTCCGTACTTCATCAACAACCAGGAAAACATGTCCACCGAACTGGATGACCCGTACATCCTGCTGGTTGACAAGAAGATCTCCAACATCCGTGAGCTTCTGCCCGTTCTGGAATCTGTGGCCAAGGCTGGTAAGCCTTTGCAGATTATTGCTGAAGACATCGAAGGTGAAGCGTTGGCGACCCTGGTCGTGAACAATATGCGCGGCATTGTGAAAGTAAATGCTGTAAAAGCACCCGGCTTCGGTGACCGCCGCAAGGAAATGCTGCAGGACATCGCTATTCTGACTGGCGGCACTGTTATTTCCGAAGAAGTCGGCCTGTCTCTGGAAAACACCACCATTGATGACCTGGGTACTGCCAAGCGTGTCAACGTCACCAAGGAAAACACCACCATTATTGGCGGTGCTGGTGCTCAGGGTGATATCGAAGCCCGCGTTGAGCAGATCCGTAAGCAGATTGAAGACAGCTCTTCCGACTACGACAAGGAAAAGCTCCAGGAGCGCGTGGCCAAGCTGGCTGGCGGTGTAGCCGTCATCAAGGTTGGCGCCGGTTCTGAAGTGGAAATGAAAGAGAAGAAGGCCCGCGTTGAAGACGCTCTGCACTCCACCCGCGCTGCGGTTGAAGAGGGCATTGTGCCGGGCGGCGGTGTCACCCTGATTCGCGCCATCGCGGCCCTGGACAAGGTTGACGCCATCAACGAAGAGCAAAAGGCGGGCGTTAACATCCTGCGCCGTGCCATGGAAGCTCCGCTGCGCCAGATCGTGACCAACGCCGGTGGTGAAGCCTCCGTTGTTGTGAACAAGATCATGGAAGGCGAAGGTGCCTATGGCTATAACGCCTCTACCGAAGCGTTCGGTGACATGCTGGAAATGGGTATCCTTGACCCGGCCAAAGTGACCCGTTCCGCGCTGCAGGCAGCCGCTTCCGTGGCTTCCCTGATCATCACCACTGAGGCGATGATTGCGGACGAGCCGGAAGAAGAAGGCGCCGGCGGCGGTATGCCGGACATGGGTGGCATGGGCGGAATGGGAGGCATGGGCGGCATGATGTAATGCCGACCGGACCCGGACCAATTCTCAATTTCTGAGGAATGGCCCCATAAACCCGGAAAACCCCGCATTGGTTCACACCGATGCGGGGTTTTTTGTTTTTTTGTCATGAACTTGCGAAATGGCTTTGCTAGACTCGGCAACCGGCCATTTATCTTTGTGACACTGTATGAGCGAAACCCCAGCAAAAGCCTTTCTCAGACCCGGCAAAGTGTTCCTACTGACCTTGGCCGGTGTGCTGGTTTATCTGGTGGCGCTGGTGGTTCTCGTACCGGCCGGATGGCTTTGGCATCAGGCGTCTGCCTATGTTGCGCTTCCGCCGGAAGTCCAGGTCAGTCAGGTGTCTGGCAGGGTCTGGTCAGGCGCTGCCGGCGTGGTGGTCGCCGGTTATCCTGTGAGGCTTGAGTGGCGGCTGGGCATGCCGTCCGTTTCTGGATTATCGTTACCCGTCGATTTTTCAGTGTCGTCGTCACAGTCTTCCGTGGATGGCAATGTTAGTCTCGGATGGCAGGGGGCAGGCACCCTCAACGCCAGTGGCCATCTGGCAGTCGCTGAATTTGAGGACCTGATCCGACGCAGCGGTGGAGCCGTCATCGAAGGTGACGTCACCATTGATCGATTGGTGTTGTCGTGGCAGGACAACCGCGTGACCCAGGCCGACGGCGTTGGCCGCTGGGCAGGAGGCCAGGTTACCTGGCCCATGGGGAATAATATTGGCCAGGCAGATTTCCCGCCCATGCTGGCGACGATGGACAGTACGGCCGATGGCGTTGCGCTGGTCATCTCGGAGCAGGGCGGCGATGTCCCCGCGGCGGATGCCGAGATTCGCTGGAACGGTATGATGGAGTTGCGAGTCTATAAACGCATGATCGACCTGGCCGACCAACCCTGGCCAGATTCTGCTAACCCCAGTGATGTCGTCTTCAGGGTCAAGCAGCCCTTGATTCCGGGAGGTGCTCTGTGACAGCAATGGCGGCTGTTATCGGTAGCCGGCGACTGCCCCGGTTGCTGGCCAATTTGTTACTGGCGGGCCTCGTGGTTTATGTTGCCCTGGTACTGGCGCAGACAACCTGGCTCATCGCCTGGGATGACCGCCCGGTGGCCATGGCACCCGCCTCTGACAGCCGCGCGAGCGCTTCAGGTGGCGGCCGATTACAGCCACTGGCGGCCCATCAGGTGTTTGGCAGGGCGGAAGAACAAACCCGTGTCGCAGAAGTGGTACGCCGGTCGGCACCGGAAACCAGGCTCAACCTCAGGCTTGAAGGTGTGCTGGTGGCAGAGCGCCCGGAGGACTCCGGTGCTATAGTTGCGGGAAGCAATGGAGTAACTGAGACTATCGTGTGGGTGAGGTCTTGCCCGGTAACGCCGAACTGGCGGAAGTGGAACCAGGCCGGGTGCTGATTCGCAGGAATGGGCAATACGAAACCCTGACGTTTGAAGAACAGCTTTCCACTGGCCTGGTTGAGGGCGTGGAAGAAGATTTGGCGGAACCGGCGTCTTCGCCGGAGCAGTTCCTGAGTGAAGCACGGGAACAGCTTGATTCCCAGGGAGTTGCGGCGCTTGCACCATACGGGCTGAGCCCGACCGGGGAGGGAGGTACGTCCGGTTATGTGTACGATGGTTCCAATGCCATGCTCAATGCTGTCAACCTCAGGGCCGGTGACGTCATCACTGCCGTCAATGGCCAGCGGCTGGGGGATCTTGAGCAGGATATGATGCTTTTTGAGAATTGGCGGTCTGAGCCGCAATTGGAAATAGAAATTGAACGGGACGGATCCATTCTGACCGTGAGCTATGCCATACCTGAACAGTGGCGATGAACGGATTTAACGATACAGGACAATAACGCCAGATGCTTAACCACAGATCCAAATTATTCCGGGCCTTTGTTCTGGCCCTGCTGATGCCCCTGATGTCTGTTGCTTACGGGCAGGAAACGGAGACCTGGCGACTGAACCTCAAGGACGCCGACATTCGCGCCTTTGTGACCCAGGTGGCCGATATCACCGGCTACAGCTTTGTTGTGGATCCACGGGTAAAGGGAAAGGTGACCGTCCTGTCCAGCGCCCCCATGAACAAGGACGAGATTTACGACCTGTTCCTGGCCGTGTTGCAGGTGCATGGCTTCACCGCCATTCCCGGCGAGGAAGTGATCAAGGTGGTTCAGCAGGTGGACGCCAAACAATCCGCTGAGTCGCTGGAGCGGTTTACGGAGGTGCCCTCAGAGCAGCTGATTACCCGTGTTATTCAGATCGATAACGCCAATGCCCTCGAACTGGTGCCCATCCTGCGCCCGCTCGTGGCCAAGTATGGCCACCTGGCGGGGGTGGCGGCCGCCAACGCCCTGATCGTCAGCGACCACTCTTCCAATATCCAGCGCATCGAACAGATTGTGAGAGAGCTCGACAGTCCGTCCAAATACGAGGTGGAGGTGATCCAGCTCGAAGAGGCCTGGGTGGGCGATATGGTCGAGTTGCTGCAGGAACTGGCTCCGGCGGAATTGGGCCAGGGTGGTGGCGATAACGCTGCCCGCAAGTACAGCGTAACGGCCGATGAGCGCAGCAACCGGCTTATTCTCAGGGGTGATGAAACCTTCCGTGACAAGATGAGGGAGCTGATCAGGAAGCTGGACCAGCCCTCAGCCACCGGCGGTACGACCAAGGTCATTCGCCTGAGCCACGCGGACGCGGAGAATCTTACTGAGATTCTCAAGGGCGTGATGGGTGAGGTGGCCAAGGAATCTTCCGGGGGGGCTGGTGGTGCTGGCGGCAGTGCCGGAAGCGGACGTAACACCAACTTTTCCGTTTTCGCCGACGAGGGGCTGAACGCGCTTGTGGTACGCGGTGAACCGTCGATGATGCAGGAAGCTGAAATGATCGTTAAGGCCCTGGATGTTCGCCGTGCCCAGGTAATGATTGAGGCGGCCATCGTCGAAATCAGCGACGAGCTGGGGCAGGATCTGGGCGTCCAGTTGGCACTGGGTGATGAATCCGGCGAGTCTACGCCAATAGCCGGCACCAACTTCAACAACGTCGGCCGAAGCCTGGGCGACGTATTGGGTGCGATCCTTTCTGATTCGGTGATTGCACCGGCCACCGGCGGTATTACCATTGGCGCAGGCCAGCGGAATGAAAACGGCGTTTCCTGGGGCGTGCTGCTGCAGGCTCTGTCGACCTCGGCGGCGGCAAATCTGCTGTCTACTCCCAGTATCATTACCCTGGATAACCAGGAATCCGAAATCATCGTTGGCCAGAACGTACCTTTCCGTACCGGTCAGTCCACTGTCACAGGTGACGGTACAACCAACCCATTTACCACGATTGAGCGTCGCGATATCGGTCTCACCCTGAAGGTGACACCCACTATCAGCGCCGATGGTCTTGTACGGTTGGTGGTGGAGCAGACCACCGAGAATATTGGTGACAGCGTGGAGTCCGCCTCCGATATCATTACCAACAAGCGTGAAATCAAGACCACGGTCCTGGCAGATGATGGCGAAACCATCGTTCTGGGTGGTTTGACGACCGATGATTTGCAGGTGAATAAGAGCAAGGTTCCCCTGCTGGGCGATATCCCGGTGTTGGGGCGTCTGTTTTCCTCCGAATCCGAGCGCCGGGTGAAACGTAACCTGCTGGTGTTCCTGCGCCCGACGATCATGCTTGGCAAGGCCGATGCTGTGGCCGCCACGGATGAGAAGTTCCAGAGCCTGTGGGAGATCAACCTCGGTGTGCGCAAGAAGCTGGGCCTGCCAGACCCGGAAAGACCGCCAACGAAAGACTCGCTGTTCCGGCCTCAGCCTGACTGATCGGCCAAGGGGCTGATCTCAGGCTGCCAGTGGCGGCATCGGGCAGTCCAGTTGATCCGCCACCAGGCGGATCAACTCATATTCCGTGGTCTTGATCTCTCCATCCGCAAGCACGCAATGGCCGCAAGCGTCGAGAATTGCCGGTTTTAGCAGCGGCGACAGGGTGTTCAGCACCAAAAGCGCATCCCGCAGATGCTTGATCGACACCGTCTCCAGAAGTTCCGGCTCCTTAGGTCCGTCGGTAAAACCTGCCATCGCCTCAGTGAACAGTCCCTGGCTGTCGATGCCCTGACGAGCACCCGCCCGGGCCATCAGGCTGAACAGCACTTGCAACTGGTCGGTTACTGTCCGGTAGCTGCGATGGCGTACCGGAACCGGGCGGGCCGAGTCTCCCGCCAGGTGGCGGCGAAGAAAGGTATGCATGGCCAGTTCGTAGAGGCTCAGACGGTTGTCTGCCCTGATCAACACCTCTGTACACGACATTAACTGGTTGCGCTCATCCGGATCGAGCTTTCTCAGGGCCGGCATGGCCAGTTCCAGCGCCGGGAATCGTACTGCCTCGCCCAGTGAGGTAAGGGCGGGCAGCAGTTTGTTCAACAGGTCGGCGTTGGGCGCAAAGAGGGCGTTGGTGGTGACCAGCGCCAGCCGTTTCTGTTGCGATGACTCAGGAAGCTGGTAGATCAGTAGCGCATAGCACAGCTGAATGGCGCCGGCCCGGGTGTAAAGCAGGTTGCGAAATGTTGATGGCAGTCGGTTGAGAAGGTCCACGGCATAGTCTTCGCTGCGTTTGTTGACGGTGCCTACCGTTGTTGAGATATCTGCCGATGGCCGGGTATTCAGGGGCGATGTGGAGGCGCGAGGGCTGGCTGCGCTGAAGCCGGAAACCGCTCCATGGGCCGTATCTGCACTGGTTTCGGAGGTTTGGTGCGAGCCCATGGATCGAAGGGCACTTCCCGGTTCGCTGTCTCTAAGCCTGCTGCGAAGGCGGGCAAACATACCCGGCTGGATGGCTTCGATACGCTCCTGAACCGGAGGGTGGGACGCCAGCAATGCTGCAAATTTCATGCGTGCGCTTTCGCCAAAACACATGTGGTTCATGTCACTGGCATGGCTGGTGGTGTCCAGATAGCCCCCTTTGAGGCCAATCTTGAACAGCGCGCCGGCAATGCCTTCGGGGTTACGGGTGAATTGTACCGAGGAGGCATCCGCCAGCATTTCCCGTTGCCGTGATACCGCGGACTGAATCAGTCTTCCGAAGAATACGCCCACATAGCCGATTACCAGCAGCGCCAAACCTACCAGCCGAAAACAGCCTGGCCCCGACGGTCACGGGATGAGTGGCTGGATACATGGGAGCGGTGGAAGGATGCCCTGAGCAGGAAGGCACCGATCTGTCCGATCATCAGGATGCCGGCCAGGATGGCGATCAAACGGACGTTCAGACGCATATCGCCGTTGAGAACATGGCTGAACTCGTGACCAACGACGCCCTGGAGCTCATCACGGGTGAGTTGTGTCAGGGCCCCATGGGTCACCACCATGACCGCCTCGCCGGGCGTATAGCCGGCCACAAAGGCGTTGATGCCGGTCTCGTGGTCCATCACGTAAAGCTCGGGCACACTGATGCCGCTGGCGATGGACATTTCTTCCACGATATTGCGAAGCCTACGCTCGTCGGTGTCCCTGGTGGCGGGGTCAATCGCACGGGCGCCGACCATTTTTGCAACACGCTCGCCACCGCCCGACAGGTCCGCCCAGCGGATCAGAGAGCCAATACCGATCAGGGCAACGACCGCTATCGCTGTATACAGCCCATGGCGGCTCAGTAGCCAGTCGGCAAACGCCAGCCCGGTGTATTCGCTGCGGGTTACCAGATAACCCACCAGACAAACCAGGAGCGTGATGATCACGACCGCGGCCAGAAACAGAGCCACCAGCAAGCCCGTGTTGCGACGGGCGCTGGCCTGGCGCTGGAAAAAACCGGGATGTGCCATGGCAACGGGCCTCAGAAGGCGACTTTCGGCGCCTGACGGGCCTCAGGAGATTCCAGCTCCAGCTGGGAGGAAGGTTTGAAAGCGAACAGTCCGGCCACGATGTTGTTGGGGAACTGTTCACGGAAGATGTTGTAGCCCATGACGCCATCGTTGTAGGCCTGGCGGGCAAAGGAAACCCGGTTCTCTGTGCTGGAAAGCTCTTCCATCAACTGCTGGATGGTTTCGTTGGCTTTAAGCTCTGGGTAGTTTTCCGCCACGGCGTAAAAGTTGGCGAGCGCTTTAGAGAGCATGTTCTCGGCGCTTCCCAGGCGCTGGATTTTGCCTCCATCTGCTGGGTCGCCCGCAGCGTCCTTCTGAGCGCTGACCGCGTTATTCCGGGCTTCCATCACTTCGGTAAGGGTGTTGCGCTCGTGGGAAAGGTAGGCCTTGGCCGATTCCACCAGGTTGGGAATCAGGTCGTGGCGGCGCTGGAGTTGAACATCAATCTGGGCAAATCCGTTCTTGAACTGGTTTCTCAGGGATACCAGGCGGTTGTAGATAAACACGATGTAGACAACAACGACTGCAATAACAATCAGGCCGATCAGTGTGGTTCCCATGGGCGGCTCCTTGCGTTCCTGGTGGGGTGACTCAGTGGTCAGACATTATTTTCGACAATTTTGTTGTGAAAGCCAGCAACAAATACCTCGAAATCGTGGGGTTTGAGCGGCTTGCTGAAGTAGTAGCCCTGGGCCAGTTTGCAGCCACGCTGCGCGAGGTAGTATTCCTGTTCCGCGGTCTCAACGCCTTCGGCCACCACCGTCAGATTCAGACTCTTGCCAAGGTCGATGATGGTGTTGGCAATGCGGGTGTCTTCCTCGTTGACAAGCAGGTCATGAATGAACTGCTTGTCGATTTTCAGATGCTGGACCGGCATGCGCTTGAGGTAGGTCAGGGAAGAGTAACCGGTACCGAAATCATCCACCGCTATGCTGATGCCCGCTTTATGCAGCGTTTCAGCTTCTTCACGGCGTCTTCCAGATTGGTCATGAAACTGGTTTCGGTCACTTCCAGTTCAAGACGTCCGGCGGGGATGTTGTGGCGTTTCAGGGTATCCAGAATCTCGTCCACGATGTGGTTCTGACGTAATTGTACCGCTGAAAGGTTGATCGCAATGCGCAGGGGCATGCCGTCGCTGGCCCAGCGCGCCGCCTGCCAGCAGGCTGATCCAGAACCCACTGGCCGATTTCCACGATACTGCCGTTCATCTCGGCTACCGGTATGAAGTGATCCGGTGGCACAAGGCCCTTCTCTGGATGTTCCCAGCGAATCAGCGCTTCCGCCCCGATAATCCGGTGGGTTTCCAGGTTGATCTGTGGTTGGTAAACCAAGTGGAACTGCTGGTTGTGGAGCGCGATGGAGAGATCTTTCTCAAGCTGTTTGCGTTCACGAATTTCCTGGTCAACGCTGGCAACGTAGAACTGGAAATAATTGTGTCCGCCTTCCTTGGCCAGGGCCATGGTTTGTTCGGCGTTTTGCAGCAACCTGTCGGCTTGACTCGCGTCTCCTGGAAACAGGGCGATGCCGAGGGTGGCGGTCATGGTGATGGTCTGGTCATCGAAGATCATCGGGCTGCTTAGGGTGGCCAGTATACGGTCGGCAGTGTCAGCCGCCTGAAATCCGTCTCTCAATCCCTTCTCCACCACAACAAACTGATCGCTGCCCAGTCGGGCGATGGTAAAGCGCGTACCGCCGAGCTTCTGCGTAAGGCGATCGGCCACGGTTTGCAGGATCATGTCGCCGGTGCGGAAACCGCACTGCTCGTTGATGGACTTGAAGTCATCGATGCCACAACAGATCAGTGACAGGACCAAGTTGTCCTCGCTGGCGTCTGCAATATCGGCCTGGAGCAACTCCATGAAGGTGTCTCGGCTGGGCAGGCCGGTTAGCTGATCGTACCTTGAGAGCCGGGTAACACGATCTTCTGCTTCCCGGTGGCGGGTCTGGCTGTCGCCAATCGCAACCAGGAGGTTGTTGGTGGCGTTGACCCAAAGGCCCAATTCATCTTTCTGATGGCCGTGAGGCAGGTGAATCAGATTGTCATCGGGGTGATCCGGGTTGACCTGTTTAACAGAGCGTACAATTCGTAGCAGTGGGCGCGTCAGCAGTAGATGGAAAACCACAAACAGCACCATTCCGAGAATGACGCAATCGCGATGCCGGAAGCGAAGGTGATGGAAGCGCGCTCAAGCCAGGTTCGGGCAGCCGGACCAGTGTCGTACTTTAGCTCAAGGTAACCGTAAACATTGCCGGTGCCAGTGTCCCGGGAAAGCTCTTTGCGATAGTAACGTTCAGATTCAAAAATCGGGTCCGTAATCCGGCGGGAGGCGCTTTCTTTCAAAGGGCGGTCACGGCTGCCGAGAGGTTCGCCGTCGGGGTGGGTAATGCGTGCGACACGCATGGCTTCCTGAGCAAAGAGGCCGTCGACCACCTGTTGGGCAAGGTCAGCATCGATACTGAAAACGGCCTGGGTTGATGCGTCCTTGACCAGTGCCATGGTTTGCCGCGCCTGATCATCGAGAGACTGCGATACCCGTCCGGCATCAAGGATGACCTGCACGGTGCTGACGATGACCCCACTAATTAACGCCACGGCGAGTACCCATCGCAGCACCCGGTACCCCAGGCGATGTTCTACCTCATAAGAATTTTGCATGGAGGCCTGTTTGATTCGTTCCAACTGAATGAGACCCGGTATCGCTCACCTGGGGCAAAGGGGCTCTCGGCTGACATATTCTTTTTCAAGTATGGTTCAGTTTTCACCTACTGTACCCAGTATCGGCAATTCTTCCAGATAATTCAGGCTACGGGTGTATCAATTTGTAAGATCGTTTGTATCACAGACACGAAAACGCCCGCGAATGCGCGGGCGTTTTTGCGTGCAGGTTGTGACCTGCAAGGTATCCGAAGCGCAGTTATGCCAAGTTTTCGTTGACGAAATCCCAGTTAACCAGTTTCCAGAACGCTTCCAGATAATTCGGACGGGAATTGCGATAGTCGATGTAGTACGCGTGTTCCCAGACGTCGACCGTCAGTACCGGCTTGTCGGCGGTTGTCAGCGGCGTTTCGGCATTGCTGGTATTAACAATGGCAACGCTGCCGTCGGCCTTCTTCACCAGCCAGGTCCAGCCTGAACCGAAGTTGTTGGCGGCCTTGTCGTTAAATTCTTTCTTGAAGTCTTCGAAAGAACCAAAGGCTTTTTCGATCGCGTCCTTGGCCGCTCCCGTAGGCTCACCACCACCGTTCGGGCTCAGGCAATGCCAGTAAAAGGTGTGGTTCCAGACCTGGGCAGCGTTGTTGAACAGTGGGCCGCTGGCGCTCTTGATAATGTCTTCGAGCGATTTGTTGGCGTTGTCGGTGCCTTCGACCAGACCGTTGAGCTTGGTTACGTAAGTGTTGTGGTGCTTGCCGTAATGGTACTCAAGAGTCTCCTGAGAGATGTGTGGTTCCAGTGCGTTCTTTTCATAGGGCAGTGCGGGAAGTTCAAATGCCATGAGGTCGTTCTCCCTGATTCTCTCTGTTTATGTGTATGTAAGCCATTATTAAATATAGGGGCGCTTTGAGTTATATCAACCCCTTGTGTGCACCCTGCCTACTGCTCAGACAGGGTGCTTTTAAACTCTGGACAACCGGGTAAAAACTGGGCGCAGTTCTTTACCCGCCAGACCAATTCTTCGTAGCTGTCCGCCAGAACGGTCACATGGCCAAGTTTCCGGCCCGGGCGCTCGCCTTTATTGTAGAGGTGTACATGAGCGTAAGGCAGTTCAAGGATTCGTTCAATGTCGCCATGCTCGGCAATAATGTTGATCATGCAGCTGACACCGCGAGCGTCGGTGCTTCCCAAGGGGTGGCCGCTCACGGCGCGGATGTGGTTCTCGAACTGGCTGGTCATGGCACCCTCGATGGTCCAGTGCCCAGAGTTGTGGACCCGCGGTGCCATTTCGTTGGCGACCAGACCTTCGGCGGTTTCAAAGAGTTCAAGCGTTAGTACGCCGACGTAATTCAGTTCGTTCAGCAGCGCCTTGATGTAACGTTCTGCGTCTTCCCGGACATGTTTTTCCAGCTTTGGTGCCGGAGCAATGGAATAACGCAGGATGCCTTCGTGATGAGCGTTTTCCGCCATCGGATAGAAGGCCAGTTCGCCAACCTCGGCACGCACGGCAATAATGGAGACTTCGCGGCGAAACTCGACGAATTTCTCGACGATCAGACGCGGATGACCAATGGATTTCCAGGCCTCTGCTGCGTCTTCCGGTGAACGAAGAACTGCCTGTCCCTTGCCGTCATAACCTTCGGTGTTGGATTTGGCAACCACCGGGCAACCGAGTTCTTCGGCAGCGGCCTGCAATGACTCTGCGCTGTCTGCAATTCTCCATTCTGGTGTGGGAATGCCAAGCTCGCCAAAGAGCGTCTTTTCAGCTTCTCGATTCTGGCAAACCTGCAGCGCTCGGGGGCAGGGGTGAACCGGCTTTTCTTTGGCAATTCGCTCTGCTACGTCCACCGGCAAGTGTTCGAACTCATAGGTGACCCGATCTACCCGGGAAATGAGGTCGTCCAGGTATTGACCGTCTCGATCAATAATCACTTCACCCAGCCCGGCACTGGGATTACCGGACATATCATAGAAAACAAACGTCTTGGCCAACGGGTAGCCAGCCAGAGCCAACATCCGGCCAAGCTGACCGGCCCCTAAAACACCAATTCTCATTCGTTGTCTCCTGCCTTTAATTAGTAGGCATCTGCATTAGTTCGGGGAGTGGGTGGGGGATGCTTTCCAAAACTGTGTGGAGCCATGGATGGCGGAGCCCAAGCGCCACATGGATGTGCCGCAAGGAGCGTGTTTTGGAAAGCATCCCCCACCCGCTCGTACACCAAAGTCCGATGCCTGATTATTGATCGCTGGGATCAGGATTATCCAGGATTGTCTGTGTCTGTGTAGCGCGAAACTCATCGACCGCTATACGGACATCGTCCTTGAATGTACCGATAATCTGAGCCGCCAGCAGGCCAGCGTTAGTGGCACCGGCTTTACCAATTGCCAGGGTGCCAACCGCAATGCCGCCGGGCATTTGTACGATGGACAGCAGCGAATCAAGACCGTTGAGTGCTTTGGACTGGACGGGAACACCAAGGACCGGCAGTGACGTTTGTGACGCGACCATGCCAGGCAGGTGAGCAGCACCGCCCGCGCCTGCAATGATCACCTTCAGGCCCCGATCAGAGGCAGTCTTGGCATAATCAAACAGCAAATCCGGCGTACGGTGGGCAGAGACAACCTTCGTCTCGTAAGGCACGCCCAGCTTGTCCAGCATCTCGGCGGCGTGTTCCATGGTGGGCCAGTCAGACTTCGAGCCCATGATGAGTCCTACAAGCGGCTGCATATGCAACAGTCCTGATATGTGAGAAAGCCGGACATTGTATGTAAGGCCCCGTGGCCATGCAAACAGTCGATGGCCAAGGAGCGCATACTGTCAGCTCTCCTGGCCGTCATTTTGCTGAGTCGCAAGGTACGGGTATTATCGTGCTTTATTAACGTTACCGTCCATATACCGGAGCTGTTATGGAACCAATCCGTCCAGATGATGATGAAGTACGTACCGGCGTGCCCGGCAATAAAGTGGAAGAGCGCAAAAAACGCCAAGCACCCGTGCCAGAGTCGGCCGGTAATGGCGGCCCGGGCAAACCTGCTGGAAAACGCCGGAAAACATCTGGCGGTGGTGGTTCGGGCCGCAGTGCAGTGTTGTTGATCGCGCTGTTGATTGTTGCCGGAGCGGCGGGCGCTGGCTGGTATCAGCAAGAGCAGCGTATACAGGCACTGGAAGGTCAGCTGGAAGAAGCGGATTACTGGGCGCGCCAAAGCAAACTGGCGCTGGCCCGGTTTGAGGGGGAACTTTCCGAGACCGGCGAGAACCTGCAGGAGAAAGGGCAATCCATTGAAGACACGCTGGCGTCCCACAAGGAACGCCTCAATACGGCTGACAGCGAGATCGCCAAGCTGTGGGGGGTTGCTAATGACCGCAACCGCAAGCGGCTCGACGACCACCAGGCCAAGTTGGAATCCTTGAGGTCAGATGTGGATAGCGGCAACAGCCAGCGGGAAGCTTTGTCTGCCTCGGTCAAGGAGCTGGAGGCAACGGTGTCCTCCAGGCTGGACAAGGTTCAATCGGACTTTGAGCGGCAGCTTACCGCCGTTCGCGAAACTGGCCAGGAGAATGCCTCACAATTGACGAAGCTGGATGAATCCCTGGCCGGAGTGGACAAGCTGGTGGAGCGCCAGCTGTTGCGTTTCGAGCGAGAGCAAAACCTCACCATTGATGGCCTGGAAAGCCGTATTGCGGCGTTGGAAAAGGCCACCAATAACCTGTCCAGCGGCAGCCAGCTGGATGCCGTTCGCAAAGATCTGGCGGGGCTGAGGGAAACCGTGTCTTCGATTGACTCTTCGCGGGCGCAATTAACCTCAAGGCTGGTTCGCCTGTCGGAAGAGGTCAATGATCTGCGCTCGCGGATGTCCGGCCAATAGAAGGCGGCTGCGAACGGGTAAGCAGGCACAGCAGGGCAGGCAGGGCCTGCTGTGCTTTGTAACAGTTTGTATTCATCCCTTGCGGTAGCTCTCAGTTCCGCGAGATTGCAGTTGTTATGATCGGGACAACTCGCGAAAGGATGAAGAGTGCACAACAATGACAACCCGATTTCTTTTTCCCGGTTTCCCCCGGCCACTGGCGGCCGTATTTGTGGCTTTGCTGTTGGTTTCTGGTGCCGGCTGCACGGTGTACCAGTCCATCGGTAAAAGCGTTGGCTCGTTTTTGCACCCGGTATCCGGGCACGATTTCGTTCATATCGGCAATGATGAGTGGGATCGCAGCAATGCGGTTCTCTATTTCTACCGCACCCATTCCCAGTGGGCTGCGGACGAGATCGAGGCGCCAAGCGTTTACATAGACGACCACCACTATTTCAATATTCGAAACGACAGTTTTACCTGGCTTGAAGTTGCCCCTGGCGAGCGGCATATCGCCATCCGCCGGCCACTGCTGGGGCTTGAGGGGCTCAATTCGTTCAGCCTGAGCCTGATTGCAGACGCCACGCTCAAGGTCGAACCCGGGAGGGTGTATTACCTGCGTTACAATGAGTTGCAAGAGCCGGAGAGCAGCCATCCTGAACTCGCCGAAGACCACCCCCTGAGGTCTGGCGACTTGCAGCTCGTGACCCGTGATTACGCTATGCAGGCCAAAGAAATTGTCTCCACGCGTTTTCTGAATAGTGATTTGCTTGCCCCTAATCACGCTGCGACCTCCATTGTTGAGGTGAATGAGGACGCAGACTACGAGCGCAATCTGGTTCTTCTGGAAGAGGAGCGAGCGGCTGAGATCGAGCGCCTGAGAGAGCAGGGGAAGTATGACGAAACGCCTTGGTACTGGCCCTTTGGCGGTGGCCCTACCGTGCCTCTTGAAAGCGATCGTCGATTGCGGGAACTGGAGCGGGAGTATGCGGCGTTGGAACAGGAGCGGGAGCGTCGGGAAGAGGCAGAATCTGGTGGCGGTTGGTGGATATTCTAACGTCGCCGATCTGGTGTACTGCGAATTGTTGTTTCCGGTTTCGGTTACTAGACTGTGAGGTGTCCGTATTCAGAGGGTTGCCGGATCATGTCGCTGAGAGATTCATTACAACTAACGTTTCGCCGGCTTTCCGGAGAATTGCTTCCCGAGGCACTGGAAAACGCAGGCCACCGGATAGCTAGCCTCAGAAAACGTCTTGATCATCTCAATTGCTCGCTGGCGGATCGGGCATTGCCCGCGGATCGAAAGTCGCGTGTGAACGAGCTGTCACTTGATCACAAGGCGAGGAAGGCAGGACAGAAAGCCACTCGGTTGAAGTCTGTGAAGGCGGCAAAGAAAACCGGGAGTGATAAACAGGCTTGATTGAAAATTGTACATTTTTTAACGAGTTGCAGGTTTTTTGAGAAAAACTCCGGAAAAAATTTGACACCGCCAGACAAATGCTTAAAATGCGCGTCTCACTTGGTTGAGACAGCAACGCTGACTCGCCAGTGTGCTGTAAAAGTGGGCGGTTAGCTCAGCTGGGAGAGCATCGCCCTTACAAGGCGAGGGTCACTGGTTCGATCCCAGTACCGCCCACCACTTTTCAGCATCGCCGGGCCACCCCGCCCGGTTTCAGGTCCCTAAGGCCGATCAGGCCGGGATTGATGCGGAGCGGTAGTTCAGCTGGTTAGAATACCGGCCTGTCACGCCGGGGGTCGCGGGTTCGAGTCCCGTCCGCTCCGCCATTTTTTGTTTCCAGATCCCGGGTGGTTAGCTCAGCTGGGAGAGCATCGCCCTTACAAGGCGAGGGTCACTGGTTCGATCCCAGTACCACCCACCATTTTCCCCTTGTTATTTCCCAATCAACGATTGCCCGCAAACCCGAACAACGTTCCCGTTCACGCCGTTTGATGCAGGATTGCAGTACCACGCAATAGCCTCGGCCACGTCGACTGGCAAACCGCCCTGAGACAAGCTGTTCATGCGCCGGCCGGCCTCGCGAATGGTAATCGGCATAGCGGCCGTCATCTGGGTTTCGATGAACCCGGGCGCTATCGCGTTGATGGTCACGCCGTTTTTCACCTGTTTTGCCATCGCCTCTACATAGCCGATCACGCCGCACTTGGCGGTGGAGTAATTGGTCTGGCCAAAGTTGCCAGCAATGCCGCTGATGGAGGAAATGCAGACAATGCGTCCGTTTTCACTCAGCAGCTCCTGGTGCATCAGCTCTTCGTCGATCAGTTCCTCGGCGGTCAGGTTCACGGCAATGGTCATATCCCAGAAGTGCTCGGGCATGTTGCCCAGGGTTTTGTCACGGGTGATGCCGGCGTTGTGGATGACCAGATCAATGCCTTCGAAATGTTCCTTCACAAAGTCTGCAATCTGTTTTGGCGCTTTCTCATCCGTAATATCACACGCCATCGCCTTACCCTTGATGGGGGCCATAACTTTCTGCAGGTCCTCAAGGGCCGGTGGGATATCCAGGCCAATGACCGTGGCGCCATCCCGCGACAGGGTTTCGGCAATAGACGCGCCAATGCCGCGGGACGCACCGGTTACCAGTGCAATCTTTCCGGCCAGCGGCGCGACAGGGTTGCTGGCGTGAGCGGTCGCTCCCTTACTGATGCGGGTTACCTGGCCAGAGACATAGGCCGATCGGGGCGATAAAAAGAACCGGATGCTGGACTCCAGTTGCTGTTCGGCCCCGGGGGCCATCCACAGTAGGTTCGCGGTAGCTCCTTTCTTGCCGACTTCCTTGCCGACACTGCGCACGAAGCCTTCCAGTGCCTGATGGGCAGCGGCCTTGGCGGGTTGGCGACAGGTGCTTGGGTCCTGGCCTATCACCAGCACTCGACCGTTGCCCGCCAGCTTGCGGATGGTGGGGTGAAAGAAATCGTAAACCGCTTTCAGATCGGTGGTGTCTTTCATACCCGTGGCATCAAACACCAGGGCGGAGAATTTGCGATCAATTTCCGCGTTCAGGGGCAAGGCTTCGGCCTTGTTGCCGCTTTTGGCAGAATCGTTCAGAGTATCCATGGCGCTGGCATGAAAGAGTTTTGCGGCGCTGGCGCCCAGCACCTTTCCAATCGTCGAGATAGCTTTGCTGCTGTTGGCAGCGCCGATCAGCACGTCGCCCTCAATAAACGGCTGGTCCGCGCGCTTCCAGCGTTTCAGGGGAACCGGGGCGGGCAGCCCCAGGGACTGGGCGGCGGTCTTGCCAAACGGAGTATTGACGAACTTGAGATAGCGATCAGACATGGCATTTTCCTTTTGCGAAACGAATATCGGCGTACAGGTTAAAGAATCCGGCCGCTTTTGAATTGACTCAATGCCCTGTTACGGTTGTCAGGGATGCCAATGAGCCGGGCCCGGTTGGCGCTAGACTGCAACGCAACGGATACACTCGTTTAAACAGGACATCATCATGGCACAGGCACCGAAAAGCACCCAAAAGAAAACGTCGACGGCAAAGAAGACCACGGCCGCTAAAAGCGATATCCGCCGGGTTGCCATTATTGGTGGCAACCGGGTTCCTTTTGCCCGCTCCAACACCGCGTATAGCAAGGTCAGCAACCAGGAGTTGCTGACGAGTGCGCTGCGAGGACTGGTTGATCGCTTCGGGCTGGAGGGGCAGCGCCTTGGAGAGGTCGTTGCTGGCGCGGTTATCAAACACTCCAGGGATTTTAACCTGACCCGGGAATCCGCGCTGAGTAGTGGCCTGGCGCCGGAAACACCCGCCTACGATATCCAGCAGGCCTGCGGTACGGGCCTCGAAGCGGCCATTCTGGTGGCCAACAAGATTGCGTTAGGGCAGATCGAGTGCGGCATCGCTGGCGGCACTGATACCACCTCGGATGCGCCGATTGGGGTAGGCGAGGGTCTGCGTGAAATTCTTCTGGATCTGAATCGGGCCAAGACAGCCGGAGAACGCCTGAAAGTGCTCAGTCGTTTTCGTCCGAGCCATCTGAAACCGGAAATTCCGCAAAACGGCGAACCCAGAACGGGGTTGTCCATGGGGGGGCACTGTCAGATTACCGCCCGCGAGTGGTCCATCCCCCGCGACGAGCAGGACAAGCTGGCCTATGAGAGCCATCAGAAACTGGCATCCGCGTATGATGAAGGTTTTTTCAAGGATCTGATGACCCCACTGGCAGGCCTGGAGAAAGACAACATTCTGCGCCCGGACACGACCCTTGAAAAGCTGGCGACGCTCAAGCCCGTATTTGATCGTGAGAACGGCACCATGACCGCCGCCAACAGCACTGCGCTGACGGATGGTGCCTCCTGTGTGCTGCTGGCCAGTGAAGAGTGGGCAAAAGCCAACAACATGGAGATCAAGGCGTACCTGACGTTCTCCGAGGTGGCTGCAGTGGACTTCGTCGACAAGAAGGAGGGCCTGCTGATGGCACCTGCTTACGCCGTGCCACGCATGCTTGAAAAAGCCGGGCTGACGCTGCAGGATTTCGACTTCTACGAAATCCATGAAGCGTTCGCCGCCCAGGTGCTCTCCACCCTGAAGGCCTGGGAAGACCCTGCGTTCTGCAAGGACCGGTTGGGTCTGGAAAAGCCGCTGGGGAGCATTGATCGAAACAAACTGAACGTCAAGGGCAGCAGTCTGGCCACCGGCCATCCCTTCGCGGCGACCGGTGGGCGTATTGTGGCCACTCTGGCGAAGCTGCTGGAAGAGAAGGGCAGTGGCCGTGGCCTGATCTCCATCTGCGCCGCAGGGGGGCAGGGGGTGACGGCCATACTTGAGCGGTAAGTTGGCGAAAAAATTCATTTTTCCCTTTGACAGACGCATCAACGCCCCGTACTATGCGCACCTCGTTGATCGGGGCCTTACCCGGTTAACCAGCAGTTTGATGCGGGGTGGAGCAGTCTGGTAGCTCGTCGGGCTCATAACCCGAAGGTCGTAGGTTCGAATCCTGCCCCCGCTACCATCTCAATAAGGGCCGGTCTTTGACCGGCCCTTATTCGTGGCGTTGTTCGTGATTACTACACGGGAGAGCCAATTCCAGGTGCTTCTGTTGATATTACGTCTGCCGATGGCACCAAGGTGGCAGGCAGTGCGGGCGAGGACGGTCGTTTTACTTTGTCTGTGAATAGGGGGATTGCCAGGATATCAGTCAATGCTGATGCAGATGGCTATGCGGAATCCTCCAGTATTGCCTCAACGCTTGACAACGTTGAACCTACGGGACTTGAACTCTCACTGTTACCAGCGAATAGCATACAGACATTCTCTGCTTCCACTAGTACTAACCTTCCGGTTGACGAGCTGAATGTCGTGGAGCTCGGTGCCAATGCATTTGTGCTCCCGGATGGGACTGTCTATTCCGGGGATGTGGATGCTGAGATAACGATTGTTGATCCCACATCCGATCCAAGTGTTATGCCTGGTGGCTATGAGGCGGTCGGTGCAGACGGTACCGAGGGGTTGATGGAGTCCTGGGGAGCAATAACTGCCAACTTTGAGTCCGAAAGTGGCGAAAACCTCCAGCTCGGCCAGGGCCAAATCGCAACCATCCGAATTCCACTAGCGCAGGGCAGGGCTGCGGCTACCTCACCTGCAACCATACCTCTATTCTATTACGATGATCAGGAAGGCGTTTGGCGGGAAGAAGGCGCTGCAACGTTGGTCACAGAGAATGGCATAAGCTTCTATCAAGGTACCGTAGAGCACTTCACAACATGGAATGCGGACTACCTGTATGAGTCCGTGGACGTCATCGGTCGAGTAGTCGACGAAAGTGGAGACCCTGTAGCTGATGCCCTGGTGACGTCTCAGGGGCAGGATTATATCGGTAGCTCTAGCGTTCGAACGGCCAATGACGGCACGTTTCACCTTCCGGTGCGCCCGAATTCCGATGTGTTGATCGCGGCTTCCAGAAATGGGTTGTCCAACACAACCTCGATTTCCGTGGGTGATACCGACTTTGAACTTGGCAACGATATTGTCCTGTCCGAAGCGGCGGTGTCGATTACGTTGACCTGGGGCGAGAATCCTGAAGATCTGGACACTCATTTTTTTGGCCCGGAGAATGAAAATGGTTCCAGCGAGTTCGAAGTCTATTACGGCAATCAGTCTGTGTCCGTTAATGGAACTCTCATCAACCTTGACGTCGACGATACCACTAGCTTTGGTCCGGAAGTGACCACTGTTCCCCGTTTTCCATACCCAGGTACCTATCGCTATCTGGTTTATCTATTTAGCGGAAGCGGGACGATTGAGGACTCGCCTGCCCGTGTAGAAGTTTCTATCGGAGGGGAAACCAGCGTTTTCTCGCCAACCCAGGCTCAGGGGACGGCTACCGATTGGTGGGCTGTTGTGAATTTCGTAGTAGACTCCGAGTTCAATGTCACCTTGCAACCAGTGCAGGAGTGGCGCGATTTCGGTGCTAACCCGGCGCAGGCGACGGTCAGCCCTTCGGCGCTGGGTGTTATGGAAGGCAACGAAAATCCAGCTAAGGCACAGGTTGAGCGTAAATACTATGCTCGTTGATTAAGCCGAGAAGAACTGTAAAAGGGCCCGGGTGAGGCCCTTTTTTATTCGTACCTATCGGTATTGTTGATTTCGCACTCGTCACGCGGGCGTTTTGCTTCAACTGCCTGCTATTCTGCCTCCGCAGCCTCCAAAACAAACCTACACCGCCACATTTTACGTACATAGCGCGGCGTCGAAGTAAAACCCTTATTGTTCCGCGAGGATCCATCATTCCAAATCGGAGTCGTCTTGAAGGCACCAGTAAGAGAATCTGATCAGCACCCGAGCGCTGTAGAGCCATATCAGTACAATTGGGCACATATCTTCGTACTTGCATTGAAGCACCGGCCCCGTCTGGTCCGCGCTAATCTGCTCGCCATACTGGCCACGGTGGTCAGCGTGCCTATTCCCCTGCTGTTGCCGGTACTGGTGGACGAAGTGCTGCTTGATGAGGCCGGCCCGGTGCTGCCCGTAATGCAGACGATGCTACCCGAAACATGGCACCTGCCGGTGGTTTACATCGGCCTGATGGTGGTAGCAGCGTTTCTGCTAAGGTCGTTGTCGCTCACCTTCAACGTGCTTCAGTCCCGTGAGTTCTCCAAGATTTCCAAGGATGTGGTGTTCCGTATCCGTTCCCGACTGCTGGGCCGGCTGCAGCGGGTGGCCATGTCGGAGTACGAAACCCGTGGCTCGGGCGGCATCACCAGTCATTTTATTACCGACCTGGATACCATCGACCAGTTCCTGGGTACCACCATCAGCCGTTTCCTGGTGGCGAGCCTGACCGTCACCGGAACCGCCATCGTGCTGATGTGGGTTCACTGGCAATTGGGACTGCTGATCCTGCTGTTCAATCCGCTGGTGATTTTCGCCACCATGCTCATTGGCAAACGGGTCAAGGAACTCAAACGCCAGGAGAATAGCGCCTACGAGGACTTCCAGGGTGACCTGACGGAAACTCTGGACGCGATCCACCAGCTCAGGGCGGCTAACCGGGAACAGCACTACCTGCGCCAGCTGATCAGCCGCGCCCGCACGGTTCGCGACCATGCCATACAGTTTGAATGGCGCAGCGACGCCGCCACCCGCGCCAGCTTTGCGCTGTTCCAGTTTGGTGTCGACACCTTCCGCGCGGCGGCGATGGTGACGGTCCTGTTCAGCGACCTGAGCATCGGCATGATGTTCGCCATCTTTGGCTACCTGTGGTTTATGCTCACGCCGGTACAGGAAATGCTGAATATGCAGTACGCCTGGTTCGCCGCCAATGCGGCGTTGGGGCGAATCAACCGCTTGCTGGAGCTGGAGGAGGAGCCCCGTTACCCGGCGCTGGAAAACCCCTTCAGGGATCGTCACACCGTTGGCCTGACTCTGAAGGACATCCACTTCAGCTACGGTGAGGAATCCGTGCTCAAGGGCATTGACCTCCACCTTGAACCGGGAGAGAAAGTCGCGGTTGTGGGCGCCAGTGGCGGCGGAAAATCCACTCTGGTACAGGTCATTCTGGGCATGTACACACCGCAGCAGGGGCAGGTGCTGCTGGGTGGTGTGCCGGTCCAGCGCATCGGGCTCCCCTGTCTGCGGGAGAATGTGGCCACCGTGCTACAGCACCCGGCCCTGTTCAACGACACCGTGCGACAGAACCTCACCCTGGGCCGGGACAAGACCGACGCCGAACTGTGGCAGGCCCTGGCCATCGCGCAACTGGACGGGACCGTGGCGGACATGCCTCAGCAACTGGATACCATGATTGGCCGCCAGGGGGTGCGTTTGTCCGGTGGCCAGCGCCAGCGGCTGGCCATTGCCCGTATGGTGTTGTCGGATCCCTCCGTGGTGATCCTGGATGAGGCCACCTCCGCCCTGGACGCCGAAACCGAGTTTCAGCTGCATCAGGATCTGGAGGCTTTCCTGCGTCAACGCACCACCCTGATCATTGCCCATCGTCTGAGTGCCGTGAAACAGGCCGACCGTGTTTACGTTTTCGAGGACGGCTTGATCACCGAGGAAGGGCATCATGATGAGCTGATCGCCCGCCAGGGGCTCTATGCCCAGCTTTATGGGGATCGACAGGCCTGAGGAGGATAGGGGTATTCACCGCCGCAATACTGAACATTCACGGAACCGCAGTTGAAGTCTGGTCAATCGGTGCAATAGTTATAGGAGACTTTCAAAATCAGGGTCTTTGCATCAGTCTATTGCCATCCGCGGTCAGTACGCTGATGCAAAGGCTACTGCTAAGCCTTCCGAAATCTTCGGATCATCAAAAGGAGGCACCTCATGTCGAAACAAAGCCTGAGTAAAGACAGTCTCAATACCCTTTCCAGCCTGGAGGCTGGCGGCAAGACCTATCACTATTACAGCCTGCCCAAGGCTGCCGACACCCTTGGCAACATCGACAAGTTGCCGTTTTCCCTGAAGGTGTTGCTGGAAAATCTGCTGCGCAACGAAGATGACGCCACCGTGGACCGGGGCCATATCGATGCGATGGTTCAGTGGATGAAAGACCGGAAATCCGATACCGAAATCCAGTTTCGTCCCGCCCGTGTACTGATGCAGGACTTCACCGGTGTGCCCGGTGTGGTGGATCTGGCGGCCATGCGGGAAGCGGTCAAGTCAGCCGGCAAGGACCCGGCAATGATCAATCCGCTGTCGCCGGTGGATCTGGTGATCGACCACTCGGTGATGGTGGACAAGTACGGTGACCCATCAGCCTTCAAGGACAACGTCACCATCGAGATGGAACGCAATCAGGAACGCTATGAGTTCCTGCGTTGGGGCCAGCAGGCGTTCGACAATTTCCGCGTGGTGCCGCCTGGGACCGGTATCTGTCACCAGGTGAACCTGGAGTATCTGGGTAAGACCGTGTGGAGCAAGGACCAGGACGGAAAAACCATCGCCTACCCGGACACCCTGGTGGGAACAGACTCCCACACCACCATGATCAACGGCCTTGGCATCCTCGGCTGGGGTGTGGGTGGTATCGAAGCGGAAGCGGCCATGCTGGGCCAGCCTGTGTCCATGCTGATTCCGGAAGTGGTCGGCTTCAAGATTACCGGCAAGCTGCGCGAAGGCATTACCGCAACGGATCTGGTACTGACCGTCACCGAAATGCTGCGCAAGAAAGGTGTCGTGGGTAAATTCGTGGAATTCTACGGTGACGGCCTGAAAGACATGCCTGTCGCGGACCGTGCCACCATTGCCAACATGGCGCCGGAATACGGGGCTACCTGTGGTTTCTTCCCGGTGGACGAGCAAACCATCAAATACATGCAGCTGACCGGCCGCGAAGACGACCAGCTTGAGCTGGTGGAAGCCTATGCGAAAGCCCAGGGCCTCTGGCGCCAGCCCGGCCAGGAGCCGGTGTACACCGACACCCTGGAACTTGATATGGGTGACGTCGAGGCCAGCCTCGCCGGCCCCAAGCGCCCGCAGGACCGGGTTGCCCTGAAGAACATGAAGGCCTCGTTTGAACTGCTGATGGAAACCGCCGAAGGCCCGTCAGAGTCCCGCGAAGGCAAACTGGAATCGGAAGGCGGGCAGACCGCCGTTGGTGTCCAGGACAGCTACGAACACGCCGCCAGTCAGCCGCTGGAAATGAACGGTGAAAAGACACGGCTGGACCCCGGCGCGGTGGTCATCGCAGCAATCACCTCCTGCACCAATACGTCCAACCCCAGCGTGATGATGGCTGCGGGCCTGATTGCCCAGAAAGCGGTCGCAAGGGGGCTGGATACCAAACCCTGGGTGAAAACCTCCCTGGCACCGGGCTCCAAGGTGGTGACCGATTACCTGAAGGTGGGTGGTTTCCAGGACGACCTCAACAAGCTTGGTTTCAACCTGGTGGGTTATGGTTGCACCACCTGTATCGGTAACTCCGGCCCGTTGCCGGATGCCGTTGAGAAGGCCATTGCCGATGGTGATCTTACCGTGGCCTCGGTGCTTTCCGGTAACCGTAACTTCGAGGGTCGGGTGCACCCACTGGTGAAAACCAACTGGTTGGCCTCACCACCGCTGGTAGTGGCCTATGCCTTGGCAGGCAACGTGCGCCTGGACCTTTCCAAGGATCCTCTGGGCGAAGACAAAAACGGGAAGCCTGTGTACCTGAAGGACCTATGGCCGAGCCAGCAGGAAATCGCCGAAGCGGTCGAGAAGGTGAAAACCGACATGTTCCATAAGGAGTATGCGGAAGTCTTCGACGGCGATGCCACCTGGAAGGCGATCAAGGTCCCCGAGAGCAAGGTGTATGAGTGGTCTGACAAGTCCACCTACATCCAGCACCCGCCGTTCTTCCAGGGCCTGAAGGAAGAGCCGGACGCCATCGATGATATCAAGGACGCGAACATTCTGGCGCTGTTGGGTGACTCCGTCACCACCGACCATATTTCACCGGCCGGGTCGTTCAAAGCCGACAGCCCGGCGGGTAAATACCTGCAGGAGCGGGGAGTGGAACCGAAAGATTTCAACTCCTACGGTTCGCGCCGGGGCAATCACGAGGTGATGATGCGTGGCACCTTCGCCAACGTGCGCATCCGGAACGAGATGCTGGACGGCGTTGAGGGTGGATTCACCAAACACATCCCCACCGGCGAGCAGATGCCGATCTACGATGCGGCCATGAAGTATCAGGAAGAGGACACCCCCCTGGTGGTCATTGCCGGCAAGGAATACGGCACTGGCTCCAGCCGTGACTGGGCTGCGAAAGGTACCCGCTTGCTGGGCGTGAAGGCCGTGGTTGCTGAGTCCTACGAGCGTATCCACCGCTCCAACCTGATCGGTATGGGCGTGATGCCGCTGCAGTTCAAGGACGGGGTCGACCGCAAGAGCCTGAAGCTGACGGGCGAGGAAACCATCAGCATCAAGGGCCTGTCCGGTGACATCAAGCCGGGTCAGACACTCGAAATGACGGTGACCTATCCGGACGGCAAGACCGAGACCTGTGAACTACTGTCCCGGATCGACACCGCCAACGAAGCGGTTTATTACCGTCACGGCGGTATCCTGCACTACGTCGTGCGGGAGATGCTCAAGTCGGCGTGACTGTTTGGTCTGGCGTTGGTCTGGCAGGGCAACCTGCCGGGCCTCTCAATGCTCAGTTACCCATTACCCCGCCACTGGCAGTTCCAGCCAGAACGTAGCCCCCTCGCCCGGAACGGATTCATAGTCCACCGTGCCCTTCATGCGCGCCATCAGCTCCCGTGTGATGGCCAGACCGAGCCCGGTTCCGCCACTGGCTCTTCGGTCCGACGAATCAGCTTGTGAGAACTTCTTAAAAATATGTTCCCGAAAATGCGGGGCGACGCCCTCACCATGGTCCCTGATACACAGCCGAACCGACTCTCCGCGCTGGCTGGCGAAAATGTCGACGGAGGACCCTGCCGGAGAAAACTTGATGGCGTTGGACAACAGGTTGGTGATGGCCTGGTTCAGGCGCTGACGATCCACGTGAACGGTCACGGCTGGCAGTTCAGCCACCTGAAGATGAATGTCTCGCTGTTGGGCAAAGGTTGCGATGTTTTCAACACTCTCGTGAACAAGATCCTGCAGAACATGATGCTCGCTACGGAAGGGCATTTTGCCGGCCACAAGCTTTTCCATATCGAGTAAGTCGTTGATCAGGAACGTAAGCTGTTGGCTGTTCCGATAGGCGATGTGCGCCAGTTTCGAGGCCTTCTCCGGCAGCTCGCCGACGGCATTGTTGGCCAGCAGCCCGAGGGAGCCGGAAATCGAGGTCAGTGGGGTGCGAAGCTCGTGGCTGACAGTGGAAATGAACTCGTTCTTCAGGTGGTCGACTTTCTTCCGCTCTGAAATGTCCTCGGTGATCAGCCAGACAACGGGTTCGTTGCCGTCATCGTCCAGTTGCAGCCCGTGGAGCATGACGGGGGCCAGTTCCTGCCCTGGTGTCATGAAGTAGCCTTCGAGGCCGCTGAGTCTGGCATGTTCCCGAAGGGTTTCCTGAACCCCGGGCCTGTTGGCCAGCGGCTCTCCATGGACATCAAGCGGTTGGTCGAAGAAATCCAGTGACTGGACGGACCTGCCAAACTGGTTTTCGAACGTTGGGTTTGCCCGGAGCAGTTGATTGGAGGTGACACTGAACAGCCCGATGCCCATGGGGGCCAGTTCGAAGAGTCCCCAGAGCCGCCGCTGCATTTCGCGATCCCGTGACATCAGGCTGGTGAGCCAGAAAACAGCACCGCTGACAATGACCAGCATCGCGAACAGGCTGCCACGAAATATCCAGGGCTGACTGGGGTGGTTTGGCCAGCTCCCGACTGGTTCGGCAAACACCACCCAGGTAGCGCCTCTCATGCGAATCGTGCTGGTGACTGGATCTTCCCATTGAAAGGGGCGTGTGGAGAAAAAAACCGACTGAGTGTCATTAACGTCGGCCGACGACGAGATCGCTACATTGAAGTCGTCTTGCAACGTATCCAGCCCTATCGACGAGTACAGTTTCTGAAGGTCCAGTATCACTGAAATAACCCCCCAGAAATCGCCCGAGGCCTGTTCGAATATGGGAACACGCCCCGCCAGCCCCTGCCCGCCCTGAACCAGATCAATGGGGCCGGTGAACACCACGCGACGGGTGTTGAGCAGCATCTCGATCTGATCTTGCGACAAGCTCTGTGCGGTCAGGTCGAGACCGATCGCAGCCTCATTGCCGGCCAGTGGGTAGACATGGCGAATCACGAAATCCGGAGCCAGGCCGAGGTTGCGGAGCTCCGGAGCCAGGCTGAAGATGACCGACGCCAGTTCCCGGAACCGTTGGCCGTCGATATCGGGTTGTATCGCGACGTTGGCGGCCAGCCCCCACACGGTCTGGATGTTCTGCAGTATGGCACTTTGCAGCTTGAGGCTTATCTCATCCGTCTTTTCCTGCCACTGCTGACGGACATCGTTGCGGTGGCTGGAAGAGCTGGATGCATCGAGGGAAACCGCGACTACAATGACCAACAGCAGAACACCCAGCCTTGAAGCCCAGATCAAACGATGAAACACGTTAGCCCGCGTTTGTGCCGCCACTATCGATTACTCGTCACTCTCATCGGGTTTGTCACTCTCATCGGGTTTGATGTCCAGCCAGAACGTCGAGCCGTATCCCTCGGTGGACTTGAACCCCACGCCGCCGCCCATCTGCGACATGATTTCCCGGGTAATGGCCAGCCCGAGGCCCGTACCGCCACGGCCTCGGGTGTCGGAGCTGTCAGCCTGGGCGAACTTTTCGAATATCCTGGCTCGGAAGGCTTCCGGTATGCCTGTGCCATAGTCCGTGACTTCGATGCGAAACAGGCCGTCATGAAGGTGTGTCAGTATGACAACCTCGGCCTCCGGCGGAGAAAACTTGATGGCGTTGGACAGCAGGTTGTCGAGTGCCTGGCCCAGGCGCCGGGCATCGATAACGGCTTTGACCCAGGGATGGTGATTTTCGAACCGAAGTGAGATTTGCCGATCAACCGCGTAGGTTGATGTTCGATCCAGGCTGTCCTGAATGATCGCGCTGATGTTCTCACTGTGCATCCGCAGTTCCATTTTTCCGAAGACCAGCTTTTCCATATCCAGCAGACCATCAATCAGATGCTTTAGTTGGTCGCTGTTGCGGGCTGCGATAGCCACCATGGCTTTGACTTTTTCAGGTAGATGGCCAAAAACCCCGCCCGCGATTAATCCAAGGGAGCCAGATATTGACGTCAGGGGGGTTCGTAGTTCATGGCTGACGGTGGAGATGAACTCGTTTTTCATCCGGTCAACCTTGCGGCGCTCTGATATGTCCTCAACCAGCGACCACACCAGTGGTTCGTTGTCGGCACGCTCCACCAGAACGCCCTGGAAGAGAATCGGGAACCGGGTGCCATCCTTGCGGATAAACTCCTGCTCCACGGGGCCGAACCGCCCGTGTTCTTTCAAATCAGTGATGGCTTGCTGAGATTGTTCCGTGTAGTCCCCGGGAGTGACGTCCCAGTAGTTCAGTGCCAGGAACTCGGTGTGTGAGTACCCGCTGTACTCGAGCAATGCCGCGTTAACATCAAAGTTCTGTCCGCTTTTGAAGCTGGTCAGAAGAATGCCAATCGGTGACAGTTCGAATAAAGTACGCAGCAGTTGCTCTCGTTCTGCGAGTGCAAGCTGCGAGCGCTTTTTTTCATCGACGTTGGCGAGAAATCCATGCCAGATGACGCTATCGTCCGGGCGCCGTTCCGGCGTGGCCCGGCCCTCGACCCAAATCCAGTTCCCGTCCGGCGTTCTGACCCGAAACTCGGACTCCCAAACCGCCAGTGACTCCTGGGAACGGTCAACAGAGGCGTTTACATACCCAAGGTCGTCAGGGTGGACGGCATCAAAGATAATACCAGCATCCTCTTTAACGGCCTCCGGAGGAATGCCGTAAATATCACGTATGCCATCGCTGCTGTAGAGGAACCTCGACCCACCGTCCTGCAACACCTGATACTGATAAAGCATTCCAGGCACGTTCTCGGACAGCTTTCGCAGCGTATCCTCATGGGAATGTTGCTGGAGAAGGGCTGCCATCCACTGTGCCAGCCACACGATAAACAGGCGATCCAGATCCGTGAACGGTTTGGACCTCGGCGATACCGAGGAAAAATTAAGGGTGCCGAAGAGCTTGCCATCAAACTCTATGGGCGCCGCAATATAGCTCTCGAGACCCATTTGGGCATAGCATGACTGGTGGCGATAGCGCGAGTCGCCCATATGGCTGATCGCCAGATGGTCGCCTTTTGCAAGCATCAGCGCGCAATAGGTTTGTTCCACCGGTAGTGACAGGCCGGCTTCCAGTGGAGAGTCATCCGGCGCTCTGAACCAGCGAATCGTATAGACATCGGTGGTGATTTCGCTGACGATGCCGGTTTCCAGTTCAAGGTGTTGGCGCCCAAGATCCAGGGCCATGTCTATTTTTTGTTCCAGGGGCGCGGAGGCGTCCACCGTCAGGTTGTTCAGTGCACTCAGAATCCGGGTCTTCTCGAGTTGTTCCTGGCGGGATTTACTCGCTTCGAAGTCATTGATCTCTTCATCGACACATCGGGCCAGCTCTTCCAAAAGCATGCGTTGATCGCCGTCGAGCGATCGTGGCCGGGTGTCTATGATGCAGAGAGTGCCCAGGCGATAACCTTCATGGCTGCGGAGTTGAGCACCGGCGTAGAAGCGAATGTTTGGCGGGCCGGTAACGAGCGGGTTATCGGCAAATCGTGAATCCTCGTGGGTGTCCTCGACAATGAACAGACGATCACTGAGGATGGCGTGGCCGCAGAAAGAGATGTCCCTGGGGGTCTCCCTGGCCTCCAGCCCCTGACAGGATTTGAACCATTGCCGTTTTTCGTCGACCAGTGACACCAGGGCGATGGGGACGTCGAAGGCCAGTTTGGCCATGCGAGTAAAGCGATCAAATCGCTCCTCTGGTGACGTATCGAGCAGGTGAGTTCGCTTCAGCGCGAGAAGCCGTACCGCCTCATTCAATGGGCTTTCGGGTGCTATCACGAGTCTGTTTCCTCATCAGCGACGGTCGACAATGCCTCACCGGATCCGGATGTTGGCATATCGACCCAGAAATGCGCGCCCTGATCATTGTAGTAGCCAACCTCTGCATGCATCAGCGTTGCCAGTTCGGCACAAATGGCAAGCCCCAGCCCCGTGCCCTTTACCGAACGGGTGGTGCCGGTTTCGGCCTGTGCAAATCGTTTGAACACGCTGTCGGCAAAAGAATCCGGTACTCCAGAGCCCTGATCACTAACGGTGACTCTGACGTATTCCGGTGAGTGGAGCTGGGCTTTTATCCTGACCACTCCGTTCCTGGGGGAGAACTTGATGGCGTTGCTGACGTAGTTGTCCAGAATCTGCCTCAGCCGGTGCTTGTCACAGAGTATATGTGGTAGCTCACCGCTGTCTGACATCAACCGGACATGATGTTCAGCAGCCATCGTGTTGTTGTCCTCAACGGTGCCGTAAAGTATCGGTTGGATCGCTTCGCTTTGAATTCGCACTTTGAGACTGCCATCGGACAGTTTGTTGAAGTCGAGCAAATCCGACACCAGCAGTTGCAGACGCTCGCCATTTCTCAGGGCGAGGTTTGCCATGCTCTGGCTTTTTTCGCTGAGTGGTCCGGTGGTGCCGGAAGAGAGCAGCTTCAGAGCGCCAGTCAGTGACGTCAGGGGCGTACGAAGTTCGTGGCTGACCGAGGACATGAAATGATCTTTGAGCCTGTCCAGACTGTCACGCTCCTCCAGAAGCTGGTTGAAGGCCCCGGCGAGGTTGCTGACCTCCGGAATGCCGGACTCGCCCAACCGCATGGCAGAATCCGGTTGTTCAGCCATGTGCTTTATACGCGTCGTCATTCGGTCCAGTGGCGACATGGTGCTCTTGACCAGCAGGTAGCTTAACGCGGCGATCACCAGTGTGATCAGCAGGCTGATGCTGAAGAACTGGAGAAAGGATTGTCGGGCGGGTGTTGTTGCCTGGTCATAGGGGACGGCACGGACAAAGACCCATCCCAGCCGTTGCAGGTGATTGGTGGCGTATATCAGGGGCTGACCGTCCTGGCCGTTGACCTGCCCGAACGTGATGCCGGATAGCGCCGCGTCGGTCAGCGCATCTGCGCCAGGAGGTGGCAGGGGTTCGATGTTCTGGGAGCCCTTGCCGGAATCCACGTACAGAAAGTTTTCCGTGTCGATGATTTTCTCGATACCCTGGGATCCATACAAACCCATGTTGCGTTTTTCGGGTAATAGAGTGGTCTTGCCCAGATCCAGGGTGCCGCCTGCGAATCCAAGCAAGTCCCCTTCATCCGTTTCGATGGGTGCCAGAAAGGAGAGCAGGGGCCTGCCAGTGGTTCGCCCGATAATAGGCTTGCTGACAATAGGCTTTCGTTTCTCCAGGGCTTCCTGGAAGTGAGGGCGATCCAGATAGCAGGTGCCAATACGATTTGGGACGTAGACATTTTCTGCCACGGCACATCCGTTCTCATCGAAAATGAGAAGCGCCGCCGGAAACAGATCCTGGATTGCCGTTTGGCGATTCAGCGCTATCTCCAAGGCAGCCTGGTCCGGAAGGTCGTCGTCGGCAAATTGCGAGGCGAACGCTGACAGAGAATTCAGTCGAAGCTGAAGCTTCTGGTCGACCTGCTCCGATGTTCTTGCAGCTTCGAGAATCTGGCGGTGGGTGAGCAGGTCTTCAAAGTCCTGTACCAGGGCCTGATAGGCGATCGCAATAATGGCCAGGACGGTTACAAGACTGCCTCCGCCAATAATGATCGCTACGCGACTACTAAGGGAGAGCGATTTGCCTGATCGCAATGAAGTGCCTCTCTGTTGCGTTTTTCCGGATAATGTTCTGTGATGAAAGAAGATTAGCCTAGTTGAACCGGTTATATTAGTAAAAAATCGAGGCCTCAGACCTTTTATGGGAAAAGATCCAAAAGCGGATATCGCGGATAAACTCGCGCAATTGCGACTCAGCTTCCGTGGTAAGGCGGAGGGGGAACTCGATCAGTTGAGCGAAGTCGCTGCGAGGGTGACCGGGGGGGCTCAGGGGCAGCGACTGCGGCGTGAAGATGTGATGTCGGCCTACCAACTGCTTCATCGTCTGGCCGGTTCTGCCGGAACCTTCGGGTATGCGGTATTGGGGGCGGAGGCACGAAGCTGGAACAACGCCTTAAGCCATTGGTGGAAAAATACCCGGTGCAAGCCGACGGTGACCCAGAGGTTCCCGGCGAGGAAACTCCACAGGTTATCGATACTCTGACGCAGGCAGGGCACTTGCGTTCTTTGTTGGATGAAACGTCGGTGTCGACAACCCGCAGTACCAACGATCCTGAGCACTTAAATGAACATTACAGTCTGACGGCCGCAGATATTCAGGTTGTCCTGTGTGGATTATCGGAAGGTTCGCAGGTTTTTCTGGAGTACGCACTCTCAAACTACGGTTTCTCGATATCGCGCCAGGAGGTCTCCACCCTCTCGCTCAACGGAACGCCGGGCGTGAGCCTTGTGGTGACAGGAGAGGACGCAATTTCCGAGGTGTCCGCGGCGCTCGATGCTAAGGCTGGGAGCGAGAGTTCCCTGAAACCACCGCTCATTTGCATCGGCCGCAGGGATGATTTCCGAAACCGGTATGCCCTGGCGGATGCCGGAGCAGATGCACTTATTACGGAACCGGTTGATGCAACCGTACTGACGGAAAGCATCGAGCGTTTGGTCAGTGAGCAGAGCCGGACGGTTTCCGGGAAAATCCTGATTCTGGATGACGATGAAGATCTTGCTGGGCACTACCGGGCGGTGCTGGAAGGAGCGGGCTTTAATGTCCGCGCCATCAGTAATCCCGAGACGGTGTTGTCGGAACTCTCGGAATTCTCACCCGACATAATGCTGCTGGACGTTCGCATGGGAGCTTATTCCGGACCCACGGTGGCAAAGCTGGTCCGTTTTGATCCCGAATGGGTAAGCCTGCCGATCATCTACCTGTCGTCTGAGCAGGATAAGCAGGTTCAGCTCGAAGCCATGGCAAAAGGGGCGGATGAGTTCCTGACCAAGCCCGTGTCCGACAGCTATCTTGTACGCGCCGCCCAGATCCGCTGCTATCGCGCCCGCCAACTGAACGAGCTGCTGATACGGGACAGCCTTACGGGCCTGTTGAAACATTCGTATATAAAGCAGGAAATTGATAAGGAACAGGCCCGCTGCAAGCGACTGTCGCAGTCCTCGGTTGTCGCCATGCTGGACCTGGATCATTTCAAGAAAGTGAATGATCAGTACGGGCACAGAATGGGCGATATTGTCATTAAGGCACTTGCCAGCCTCCTCAGGCAACGATTGCGTTCCACCGACATGATCGGCCGGTATGGCGGGGAGGAGTTTGTGGTGGTTTTGCCGGAGTGCTCGATACAGGAAGGGCGGTCGGTGATGACTCAGATCTGCGAGGCATTCTCTGACCTGTCGTTCAACAATGATGGTGCCAGCCTGTCGGTTACCCTCAGCGTGGGTATTGCCGCGCTGGATGCATTTGAGTCCGGTAGCGATGCGCTCAACGCAGCGGATCAGGCCCTTTATGAGCGAAAGAAAGGGGGCCGTAACGGCGTGACGATTTTCCATCAGGGATGAAGCATAACGTTATGAAGGCACTTATTCTGGAAGATGACACATTGCTGGCGGATCTGCTGGAAACGGTGGTCGGCGGGCTTTACCCGGGTATTGATATTTTCGTAACGGCGTCGGTCAGGGGGGCTCTGTCACATTGGTCTCAACACGGTTCTGACCTGATGATCATCGACTGGAATCTGCCGGATGGCTCGGGCCTTGAGGTTATTCGCGCTGCCCGTGAGAAGAGCAGCAAGACCGCCATTGTCATGATCTCCGGCCGGGCTGACAGGGATTCGGTTCTGAAAGCCGCACGCTACGGCATCAATGGCTATATCAGCAAACCGTTCAGTGTGGAGATGGTGCACGAAAGGCTGACAGCACTGGTGGACCCGGCAGAATTTGATCGGGAGTCTCAACCTGGTCTGGAGCACCTGCTGCAGACGTCGGTGGAGTCCGTTATTCAGCTGCCTCCGCCATTGATACGGCTCGGGTTCTCGAATTGATGGCGCGAAAACAGGATATCTCCCCATCGCAGCTCGCGGAGCGGTGGCATGGCGAGGTTGCGTTGACAACCCGTCTGCTTGACGTGGCCAACAGCGCCTCGTTCCAGAAAACCGGTGAGCCGGTCCGCAGTCTGCGTGACGGGATTGCCACCATGGGTGTGGATATGGCCTTGAGGCATGCGATGGCCATGTCGCTGGATATATGCGGCCAGTTGCGCGATACCCGTTTGGCGGAAAGAGCGACTGTCTTTCTCGAAACCGCCGAGAAGGTAGCCCAGGAAGCGGTACGAATTGCGTTACGTATCGGAATCGATCAATCCGATGTGCACACGGCGGCCCTGCTCAGCCGGGTCGGCGAACTGGCTGTGCTCAAGGTGATGCAGCAATGCCTGGATCGCAAAGGCCAGGTTTCTGACGAACAGATTGAAAGCGGGTTAACGGCCTGGGCTCAGAGTTATGGGAATCGTCTCAAAGTGCAGTGGCATCTGCCTTTGCAGTTGAGAGAGCTGATTGGCGCAGTTCATTTTCTGCCGCGTGATGCCACGAGCGATTCAAAACTGGTTATGCGTGCCTCCGCCTTGATAGCGGATGGGCAGAATCAGGGCGAGGAATGTTTGCGCTTGCTGCGCAGACTGGGGGTGGATAACCATGAGAGAGGTACAGACGATGGCTAGCCCGGTCGGAGAGCTTCAGCGAATTCTTTATGTGGAGGACGATGCCGACATCAGGGCCGTGGCGGAGCTGGCACTGGAAACCGTTGGGGGGTTTTCAGTAAAGAGCTGCAGCTCCGGTCAGGAGGCGCTTGTTGAGGGTCCGGATTTTGACCCCGAACTGATCCTGCTGGATGTTATGATGCCGGGTATGGATGGCCCGACTACGTTTCAGGCGTTACGGGAAATTCCGGCATTGAGCGCGACACCTGTGGTGTTCATGACCGCTAAGGTGCAAACTGAAGAGGTGGCGTTCTACAGGGAATTGGGAGCGGTTGACGTGATACCCTAACCGTTCGACCCCATGACCCTTGCCGATCAGATACGTGAAATATGGACGTCCAAGGTGTGAACATGGTTGCGAAAGAATCGCCAGAGGAACTGAAACACAAGCTGAATCTGGAAACGTCCCGGATTAATTGGCATGACCTGCAGGTGTATTATGCCCGTGGTCATGTCGTGAAAGTGGTCCCGGAACTGGACCTGCTGGATGTGGCGGCAGAACTGTCAGCGGACAACAAGGCCCAGTTTGAGCGTTGGTTGGCCGATAACAAAGTGGGCGATGTCGCTCCGGATCTTGCCCGCCACTGGTATGACGAGAACACGGAACTCTGGGCAGTGGTGATTGCGCCCTGGGTGCTTGTGCAGGACAGGTCCGGGCATGTACTTCACTGAAACTCCTGGAATAAGGCCGTGAAACTGCATTACTTTCATGGGCGTGGCCCGCTACGGGCATTGGTTATGGTCCGGGAACAGCGCCGGGTTGAATTGTTCATCAAACCCGTCGGTGAGGACATCTGGGCGTTGGTGGCACTCAGTGGTTCGGTGGACGGCCAACCAGAAAAACATCGCTGCCAGGGCCCCTATCGTTCCATTTCCCAGGCGGAAGCGGTGTTGCGCAGTGTTGCGGGCGCGCTGATGGGGCAGGATTACCAGCCCCAACCCAACGACTATGTGGTCTGGTCGGTGATGGCCCAACGCCTGGCGCGCACCATTCGAACCGATCGCGATGCCAGTGCAGGCAAGTTTCATTTTGATCCCGATCAGTACGAACCTATCGGCTGATCTTTCCCTCCCCAATACACTTTTTTCGAGGACTTCATGCTGACCGGCGCACTGCTGATCCTGGCACCGCTTTTCCTGGGGTTTGCCCTGGCACTTGAGAACCGCCATCTGATGACGGCCATTCACTACGGCGTTGAAGGGCTGGTGTATTTTATCCTGGCACTCTTGGGGCTGAGCCTCGGGCAGATGGAAGGTGTTGGTGGCCAGTTGGCCAATATGGCGTCCCAGGTTGCCGTGCTCGTGGTGGTACTGTTTGTGGCAAACATGGCGGGGCTGTGGCTGTTTCACCGTTGGCAGCCGATGGCAGCGCGGGAGGATCATGTGGACCAGCCTCGTGGCTATCGTCGCCTTTTCCTGGCGGGGTTGAAGCCACTGTTGGCGGTTGTGGTGGGTGGTTTGGCCGGTTTCTACTGGCTGCCGGATATGCCCATGGCCGAAGACGTGGCTACCTGGTCGCTAATGTTGCTGCTGTTTCTGATTGGCCTGCAACTGCGCAATGCCGGCCTGTCCCTTCGTCGGCTGCTGCTCAACCGACAGGGGTTGGGCATTGCGTTAGCGCTGGCCGGGAGCTCTCTGCTCGCTGGTTTTGCAATGGTGCCCTTGCTGGACGCCGCCTGGCATGAGTCGTTGGCACTGGCGTCCGGGTTTGGCTGGTATTCCCTGTCCGGTATTGTGATTGGCGATGCCCTGGGGCCGTCCTGGGGCGGTGTTGCCTTTCTCAATGATGTGATCCGGGAGATTATTGCGCTTGCGATTATTCCGCTGTTAATTGGCCAGCGACCGGCCATGGCCATCGGCTATGGGGGGGCGACTGCCATGGACTTCACCCTGCCGGTGATCCGCAGCAGTGGCGGCCTGGATTGCGTGCCCGTGGCGATTGCGTCGGGGTTTATCCTGTCGTTCCTGTCTCCCATCCTGATGGCCGTGTTCCTGTCCATGGGAGGGTGATGTTTCAGAGCAGGAACTTTCTGACGTCGATCTTGTAGTCTTCCGGGTCCACGGAACGCAGAATCCGGTCCTGGGTACCCGGTTTCGCCAGGTTCAGGGTGTCAACGGTGATGGGCATGCGAAAACGGGTGTCATACATCACGCGCAGCACGGGCAATCGCTGGTCCTCGTCGTTGGTCTCGATGACGACACCGAGCCGGCCGCTTTCCAGAAGCACTAGTGAGCCAATGGGGTAGAGCCCCACACAACGAATAAACTCTTTCACCAGGGCGGCGTCCAGATGGCTGCCGCTCCACTCCAGCAGTTTCTTCAGGCCCTGGGTCGGGGTCATGCCCTTGTGATAGACGCGGTCTGAGGTAATGGCGTCGTACACATCGGTAATGGCCACCATACGACCGTACACGGAGATTTCCTCGCCTTTCAGACCCTCGGGGTAGCCACTGCCGTCCAGGCGCTCATGGTGCTCTGCGGCGGTGACGATGGCCAGTTCGCCAATACCCTCTGTTGCCTTGAGAATATCCCGCGAATGCCGCGCATGGGCTTTCATGACCTCAAACTCTTCTGGCGTTAGCCGTCCCGGCTTGTGGAGAATGTCGTCCGGCGTAAGGATTTTGCCGATGTCATGGAGCAGTGCACCAACAATGGTTTGGTGTAGCGCCTCCGAAGGCAGCTTGCGGTAGTTGCCAAACAGGGACATCAGCACGCTGAGATTGACCGAATGCTCCAGCAGGTAGTTGTCCTTCTCGCGGATACGGCCCAGGCAACTGAGGGCATTGGCGTTGCGCAAGATAGAGCTTTGGAGCTCGTCAGCCAGTTGGTGAATGGGGGCTATGTCGATGGCCCCTTCAAGCTTCACGCTGTTCATCAGGTTGCCGACCAGCCCCTGAGCCTGGTTGTGCACCTGCTGGGCGAACACCATTTCCTCGGCCACTGCTACCCGTTTGAAAACGCCGGGAGTCTGTTCGCCGGCGCGCTGCAGCGCGGACTCGTTGCGGCGATCGACCTCGTGGGCTGGTTCCGAATCCTGGGAATCCAAGCCCTTGGAGACATCGATGTAGACGTAGTCCACCCCCATCCGGCGGATTTTTTCAACGGTGTCCTCTTTTTTGATCACGCCGCGACGGCGCTGGGTGTTGTGAGGAATCCAGTCGTTGTTCAGGTCGGTGATGTACATGCCGACCTTGAGCGCGGAGACGGGGATGCGTTTGATCATCGCGGCTGGAAGAACATTCTCAGGCTGTTGTCATAGGTTGTAGCCAGTACGTTCTCCAGCGGTAGTTGTTTCACCTCGGCGATTTTCTCGGCAACAAATGGTATGTAGAAAGGTGCATTTTCCTTGCCGCGATAGGGAACCGGGGTCAGGAACGGTGAATCCGTCTCCAGCAGGATCTGCTCGATGGGTGCCATACGCACAATGTCACGCACGTTTTCGGCTTTGTTGAAGGTGGTGATGCCGTTAAAGCCCAGGCACCAGCCTTCGTCCAATGCGTATTGCGCCAGCCCCGGGCCTGACGTGAAACTGTGGATCACGCCGCGGCGCTTAAGAGTACCTTCGAACTCCTTCAGGATGTCGATGGTGTCGTCATCGGCCTCGCGGCTGTGGATGACCACGGGCCGGTCGGTGTCACAGGCGATCTGCAACTGGCGGCGGAACACGTCACGCTGAACGTCCCGGTCTGCGTTGTCGTAAAAGTAGTCCAGGCCAATTTCGCCCACTGCCACGATCTTGTCGTCGCCGGCGTGCGCGCGGATTTCCGCCTCGGCGGCATCGGAATACTGTTCGGCATCGTGGGGGTGTACCCCTTGCGTGCCATACACCCAGGGGGCTGTTTGGCTCAGTTCACGCACGGTAGCCAGATTGTCCGGTGACACAGCGATGGTGATCACACGTTCGATATTGACCCGCTGCGCTTCGGCCAGGGTTTCCGCCAGGGGGCGATCCTTGAGGTAATCCAGATGGCAGTGGGTTTCGATAATCGGTTGATCGAAAACGGGAATGTCGCGACGTTTCTTGCTCATTGGCGGTTACTTCACTCCATCGCAACCAAAGCGTTGGCTGCTATCCTGAGAACTTTGTCACAGTAGTTTATCAGTTTGTTCGATTGTTGACCTACATTGCTGTCATAGGGAGAAGTGCATGCACATCATTGTTGTTGGTGCCGGCGTGGTTGGCGTAACCACGGCGTACGAGCTGCAAAGCCGGGGCCATCAGGTAACCGTGCTGGAACGTCACAGCGCGGCTGGGAATGAAACCAGCAAAGGCAACGCCGCCCAGCGCTCCTATGGGGTGGTCTATCCATGGGCAGACCCATCCATGGTGTTGAAGGCCATCCCCTGGTTATTCAAGAAGGACGGCCCGCTGAAAATGTCGGTGCCGCCATCCATGGAAACCTTGCGGTTTATGTTCGCAACGCTGCGCTACGCCTGGTCGCCTGGCCTGTTTGGCCTGAACAAGCGCGCCATGATACGCCTTGGTATTCATAGCCGTGAACGCTTCCTGGCCCTTGAAAAGGAGCTTGATCTGCCGTTCGACGGCGGCCATCAGGGCCTGCTTCACCTTGCCAGCACCCCGGAAACCCTGGAAAACTACCGCGAAACCCAGCGGTTGCTCGACGAACTGGGTATCCCCTCCCGATTGCTCACTCCTGAACAGGTTCGCGAAGCAGAGCCCGGCATGATCGGGGATGGCCCACTCTACGGCGCCCTGAGCTATGACACGGATGGCATCGGTGATTGTCATCTGTTCTCCCGTGAACTGGCCAAGGCCTGCGAAACGAAGGGGGTGCAGTTCCGCTACAACACGGAAACCGAACATTTGGTGGCTGATGATCGGCGGGTAACGGGGGTGACCATCCGCAAGGACGATGGCACATCGGAAACCCTGAAGGCAGACGCTGTGGTTGTCAGTGCCGGTTGCTGGTCTGGGCATCTTACCCGTCCCCTGGGGCTTGAGTTGCCGATCTACCCGGTGAAGGGCTACAGCTTTACGGTACCCTTGAAAGACCCTGGCCGCGCGCCGGTGTCGACCATCCACGATGACAACTACAAAGTGGTCTCGACCCGTCTGGGAGAGAGACTACGCGCCTCCGGCTTTGTGGAATTGGACGACTTCAACCGCGACATTCCGGAAGCCCGGCTGGCGACCATTCGAAAGTCCGTGGAATCCCGTTATCCCGGTTGCGCCGATCTGGAGGCCGCCGAGACCTGGACCGGTTTTCGCCCCATGACTCCGGACGGTCCTGCCATCATCGGTCGAGGCCCCCGGGAGAACCTGTTCCTCAACACCGGGCACGGCACCTTTGGCTGGACCCTGTCGGCGGGCAGCGCTTCGGTGATTTCCCAGTTGATTGATGGGGAGGCGCCGTCGGTGTGCCTGGATGCTTTTCGGCCTGGGCGATTTTCCGAGTGACGTTACCTTCGGCGGCGAGTTCACATCACCGCGCTGACGCTTTTTATCGGCGCTGGCAGCGCTTGAACGATTGGCTGGCGCAGCATCGTGAGTTCTGGCAACCGGCGCCATTCGCTGACCCGAGCCCGGCCTGGACGAAGAACTGGCCGGCATTGGCGGACCGGGTTGCCCGACTCTCTGACAGCGACTGTGTGCAATGGGACGATGATCCTGTCGCGCTGGCTGAATGGGTGGCCGGGGCGTTGCCCTCTTTCCGGGAGTTCGGTGAGCTGACCGGCATTCAGCCACTTGCCGTCGAATTCGCCGATCAGAACACCTTGCCTGAAGTCCGGGCAACGGATATGCCTGGCCGTAAGCGGCTTCAGGCCGGCGCTTTTGCAAGCGCTATCCAACCCTTGAAGCACAACGTACTGGACTGGTGTTGCGGCAAGGGCCACTTGGCCAGAACCCTGGCACCCCTGTGCGGGGGTGACGTAACCGGGTTTGAATGGAACGCGACCCTGGTGGATGATGGCAACCGCCTGGCCGGAAAGTTCGGGGATGCGGTTACCCTGCAGTGCCAGGATGTCATGGCCGAGAACCTGACGATGCCGCCCGACGCTCACGGTGTTGCCCTGCACGCTTGTGGTGACCTTCATCGCAGGCTGATGCGTAAGGTGGCTGGCGAGGGCCTGCCAAGAGTGAGCGTTTCACCTTGCTGCTACCACCTGACGGAAGCGTTGGACTACCAGCCTCTTTCCAGGCGCGTCCGGGTTTCAAAAAATGGCTTGGAGCTGACCCGCAACGAGCTGCGACTGGCCGTCAGGGAAACCGTGACCGCACCGAAGCGTGTGCGTGAGCAAACCCGCAGGATCAGTCGTTGGCGTCTCGGGTTCGATGGTCTTCAAAGGCAGCTTCGCGGCGTGGATGCCTACCTGCCGGTGCCGTCGCACCCGACGCGGCTGACGAACGGCGATTTTGCCACCTTCTGTCGCTGGGCAGCCGGCAATAGGGGGCTGGAACTACCCGGGGACACAGACTTTGGTGTCTGGGAACGTCATGGCGAGCGGCGACGGCAGGAAGTGCGCCGCCACGAGCTGGTGCGCCATCTGTTCCGGCGGCCACTGGAGCTTTGGGTGGTGCTGGATTATTCAATGTTTCTTGAGGAACAGGGGTATGACGTTCGGCTGGGGACCTTCTGCGAGCGCCAGCTGACGCCCCGCAATCTGCTGATCGACGCCGAAAAAAGGTCTGTGGACTGCTAAATGGCTCAGGGCTTTCGGTACACCACGTTTTCCACGCAGCCGTCCCGAAAATACACGTAGGTCAGTTCATAAAGGGCGCCATAGTATTTCGTCTGGTATACCCAGGTTTCCTGGGGTGTGGGGTAGGTTTCCGGAGGTCGGCCAAAGGCTTTTAGGACATGCTCTTTGGTCATGCCTTTCACCACCTGTTCCCGCACCAGATAGCGCCGCAGGTCGGTGGAGTTAATAAAACGGCAGGTGTCATCACTGGTCGCCTCCTGTGTGCTTTTTTCCGGTTCTTCCACTGTTTCATCACGCTTGGGTGACGGCGGGAGGTTCTGGCCAAAATTGCCGCCAATCCGGTTGTCACGGATGGTGATTTCCTCGGAGTCTTCCCCGCAGCTGGTCCGAAAAGCGAGTATCACCACCGGCATCGCACCGGTAAACCTGGGGCCACGCAGCAGCGGGTATACCCCATGTGAGAATAAAGACGAACAACATTCGCTTCACGGCATTCTCTCGCGAGCATGAAATTAAGGGCGCCTGCCCGCCAATAAAAAAGGCGCCCGAAGGCGCCTTTTCGTTGAGCTGATCTGCACAGTATGTCTGTACAGGATCAACGTCGACGCTTAACGGCGAACCTGAATGCGAGCCTCAACCCGACGGTTCTCCGCGCGGCCAGCAGCGGTCTCGTTACTGGCAACCGGCTCGGACTCACCGTAACCAACGGCATTCACACGGTCCTCACTGATGCCCAGGGCATCGGTCAGCCGGGTGGCAACTGCCTCGGCACGGCGCTGGGACAGGAAGCGGTTGTATTCCGCCTCGCCAATGCTGTCACTGTGACCGGCGATTTCCACGTTGGTTTCCGGATACTCGAGCATGAAATTGGCGACGCGGCGAATTTCATTGTCGAAGGCATTGCCGATCACCGAACTGTTGGTCGGGAACTGTACGTTCAGCTCGATGGTTTCGACGGTTTCTGTCACGCCTTCACAACCCATGGCATCCACGTCTGCGCCTGCAGTCGTACCGGGGCACTGGTCCGCGCTGTTCACCACGCCATCGTTGTCGCTGTCCAGTTCACAACCACGGCTGTTGACGCTGGCGCCCGCCGGTGTGTTGGGGCACTGGTCCATGCTGTTGGCGACACCGTCACCGTCGTTGTCACGCTCACAGCCATTGCTGTCAACGTTCACACCTGCAGGTGTTCCGGCGCACTGATCGCGGTTGTCCGGCACGCCATCGTTGTCGCTGTCTGCGGCTTTGCGTGGTGAGGGCTTTGAGTCCGCGACGGTGCGAGAGAAGGCAAAGCTCAGGCCAAGGGTTGCCTGGGTATCGAAGGTGCTTTCGTCAATGCCATGGAACTCGCGCAGGTCCGCGCGAATGGAAACGCTGTCACTGACGTTGTAACGGAAGCCCGCCCCGACGTTGACGCGGGTTTCGTCGTGATTGGAACCTGCTGTCTGGTAGCTCAGCACATCGTCGCCGAAGTCCGCGTGGCCGGCACCGGCCGAGACATACGGATTCCAGGCTTCATCCTGGCCGGCAAAGTAATAGAGGCCGTCCAGTCGATATTCTTCAAAGTCGCTACTGCCATTGACGTACTTCCGATCGGCATCCGCCTTGGAATAGACGCCTTCCACGGCCCAGTTGGGGTGGAAGCGAAATTCCGCGCCAATGCCCAGGGTGCCGGTTTCACTGAGGTCGCGCTTGTCGTCAAACAGCTGGAAGCCGGCAAACGGGTTCAGGTAAATGGTTTGCTCGCGTTCGGCGAGTGCGGGGGTCGCAAGGGATGTCGTCAGGGCCGCAATGGCCAGTGGGCGCATGATATTCATGCAGAACCTCCTGTTCAATTATCGTTGTAAAAAGTACTCATGTCGTACTTTCGCATAAAGCATTGCTGCAGCGTACTTACGTGAAATTTAAGTCAGGGGATTCAAAAAAACAAAAAAAGAGGGCCAGTGTTACGTCCGCAATTGTACTCAGGCCCTTGATGACATGGCGGTAAAATACAGGTGGGCACTTTTCTTGCTGAAATTCAGGGTGTCACCGTTGTCGAAAGCGACTTCGAAGGACCGTTCGTCCTCCCCCGTCACTGAGCCCGGCCCGAAGATGGCATGGCTGAGACGGTTTCTTGCCCAGAGCGGTGTCGTCTCCTCGGCCGTTGCTTCCGTACTTGTCTGCAATGTGACGCCTTGAAGGTGCGCATAGCGAAGACCGGTCGACGTCAGTGGTACGGTGGCTGTCAGTGCGTCAGCGCTGTCGCAGGAACGCCCGTCCAGCCACTGGCCAAACTCTTGGGACAGTGGAAAGCACAACTCATCGACAAACCGGCTTGGGCCCTGGTCGCCGTCAAGGTGTCTTTTTTCTCCGAATGGCCGGGTGATCAGGTGTAGTTGCTCCCGGGTTCGGGTCATGGCCACATAGAGCAGGCGGCGTTCACTTTCCAGGAAGGCCTTGGGGTCGTCCTGGGCTCGGGGGCTGTAGGGCAGGTACTTCTCCTGCAGTCCCGGCAGTATAACGGTCGACCATTCCAGGCCCTTGGTGCGGTGGATGGTGGAGAGCAAGGCGCCGCCATGGCGATTTTCACCCGCCTGTTTCTTCAGAGCCTTGAGGTGTTCCAGCGCGCCGTCAATGCTGACATCGAGTCCCGAGAGGTACAGCCGGAAGCCCCGGATGGTCTCGATGCGTTCGTCCGCGGTTTCATGGGTCAGTGCCAGGCTGCGAATGCCTCGTAGAGTTCGGTTTCCTCCGCGTAGCGGGATATCAGGTCTGCCACTGAGCCTTTGAAGCGCTCCAGCTGTGCCAGTGTTTCCCCCAGCTTGCGGAGCTTTTTGGCCGCCATGGGGGCCAGTGCGTCAAAGTCCATGGCCAGCAGCCGCTCGTGCCAGCCCTCGCCGAACCCAGCCAGAAAGCGTGCCAGCTGTTCGAGCTCGGGCTCCTTGAGGCCCACATGGGGGAAGCGCAGCAATTGCCGGGCAATATCAAGCCGGTCTTCATCAGGCAGATTGCGAATCCGGCCCGACACCACCATCAACAGGCTGGTGATGGCCTGAACCTCGCGACTGAACAGGGCTCCCTTCCCGGCGTCGATGCGGTAGGGCACTTGTCGCGCGAGCAATTTCAATTCGATAGGAACACTCTGGCTCCACACCCTGAACAGGATCGCCGTGTTGGCGAGCGCTTCGTCGTCCATGGGTTGCAGTAGTTTCAGGACGAGATCACTGTCGTTTTCCTGCTGGTGCAGGGTGATGCCGGTCTCAGGTGTGGTTGGATGGGAATGGCAGAGCACATCCTTGCGACCGGTGTTGTGACAGATCAGGTGATTGGCCAGCAGAGCCACCTGATGGCCGTACCGAAAGGTATAGCTCAGGGTCTGCTCCAGTGGGCTTTCAAACTCTTCGCTGAAACGCCTGAGTATGAAATCGGGTCTGGCGCCCCGGAACTCGTAAATCGTCTGATCCGGATCGCCCACGACAGTCACCCGTGCCCGGTCACCGGCCACGTATCTGAGCAGTAGATGCTGGATTTCGTTGGTGTCCTGATACTCATCCACCAGTACCAGGTCCATTTTGTTGCCGACCAGGCGCTGTAAGGGCGGGTTCTGGTGAATGGCCATCACCGGTTCGTAGAGCATGTCGGCGTAGCTGATGCGGCTCTGGGATTTGCGCCACTGTTCGAAACTGTGGAACAGGTCGATCAGGTAGCGGTGCTTGTCGGAATAGCCCAGTTCCTCAAAGACGATGTCCACCGGGGACAGGGTGGTTTTCACCAGGTCGATGAAGTTAACGGCGGTTTCGACAAAGTCTTTCTTGTTGCGGCGGATCTCGTCGGCCAGGTCCTCGGGCGCCAATCGCCGCGTAAGCTGCCAGGCCTGATAGCTGATTTCCTGGTCGGTGAGGATCTTGTCGGAAAACCCGGGCAGGAAACCCTCCCGCACGAACCGTTTGTAAAGCCGTAACCCCATGGCGTGGTAGGTGCGAATTTCAGGTGTCGCCAGGCCCAGATTACGTGTTACGTCCTGAAGTTTGTGTTCGAAGTCCACCCGCGCAGCGCGGTTGAACATCAACACCAGCATACGGTTCGGATCATGCCCCTGTTCCAGCAGATAGCGGATGCGCCAGGCCAGAGTGGACGTTTTTCCACTGCCCGCCACGGCGGTGATTACCGCATGTTCAAAACCTGCGGTGATGATGGCCCTTTGCTCATCAGTGAGGTAATCGGGCAGATTGGAGGTTTCAGGTATTTGGGGTGGGGGCGACATGCTGTGTATTGTACCCGGCGACTGGTAGTGCTGATACTGGTGCCGCATAATCCTGATAACTTTTGCTTTTCTGCTCGTCGGGATTGACCGCATATTGGGTGCAGGAGGGTTTGGGGGTTCTCTTCCATAACACGCTCAAGCACATCCATGTGGCGCTTGGGCTCCGCCATCCATGGCTCCGCACAGTTTTGGAAGAGAACCCCCAAACCCTCCCTCTGAATTTGGAGAATGATGTTATGGCTACAACTGCAGAACCGGTGAACGTGCTGGGTGAGAAGTTGGAAATTTGTGGTACAGATCCGGAAACCGGGTTTTATCGGGATGGGTGTTGCAACACTGGCCCGGATGACCTGGGGGCCCACGTTGTCTGTGCAGTCGTCACAGATGATTTTCTGGAATATTCAAGTGCTCAGGGTAACGATCTGAGTACACCAAGACCTGAATTTGGTTTCCCCGGTTTGAAAGAAGGGGATTCCTGGTGCCTGTGTGCATCCCGCTGGCAGGAGGCGTTTGAGGCCGATAGTGCGCCGCGTGTGAAGTTGCGTGCGACGCATCGTTCAGCGTTGAAGTATTCAAAGCTGGAAGATCTTAAACGTCACTCCGTGGATTTGAGCTGAGTGGATGGCGGATCAAATCGGGCCTGATCTGGCCGGGTGGCAGGAGCTGCAAGCCGGGTTGCGGGCTGCCGGACATCGGCGGTTGGTGGTTCTGGAAGGTGAGCGGGCAGCTGCTCTTACGTGGCTGCGTGAACTTCTTCCAGTATTGTCGATAGCGCCAGGCGTCTGGACCGGGCCGGTTGAGGATCAGCCCGAATCCTCGCTGACTTCGATCAAACCGGTCGAGGGACGTCGCTGGCTGGGGCAGGAACTGGCTTGCGTGGTCTGGGATGGCTGGCGGGGGAATCCACCAGACGGTTTTGCGGCGTTGTCGGGAACCCTTGCGGCCGGTGGTCTGTTTTTCTGGCTGATGCCTAAGCTGGAAGAATGGGGCGATTTCGACGATCCGGATTACCGGCGTACCGGGTTGGACGGAGCCGGTCAGTATTCGTTTGCGGCTCGTCTGGCCGGGGTTGTTGCCGGTGATCCCGATAGTATTCGTATCACCCCGTCTGTTGACCCTCAGCCGCCACTGCCAACGGTTGAACCACCCCGCGATGCCTTCCGGGTAGGCGCCACCGATGACCAGCGTGCGCTTGTGGAAGAGGTTGTTCGAACGGGGCTTGGGCGGCGGCGGCGACCGCTGGTGGCGACGGCGGATCGGGGGCGGGGTAAGTCTGCGGCACTGGGCCTGTCGGCGGTTCGTCTTCTGAATGAAGGGCGGCGGCGCGTGGTTGTGACGGCGCCCGGGCCGGATGCGGTGAAAACATTGTTTCACCACGCCCGCCTGGCCAGCGGGCAGGCCTCTGATCCTGACATGGGCACGGGCGATGTTGCGGTGGGCGATCAGGGGCGGCTGGAGTTCTGGCCCCTGGACCGGCTGCTTGCTGAAAAGCCGGAGGCGGAAGTGATCATGGTGGATGAAGCCGCCGCCGTACCGGCAGACCTGCTCAAGCGGATACTGCTGGGTTGGCCCAGGGTGATTTACGCTTCCACGGTGCACGGTTATGAAGGTTCCGGTAGAGGCTTTGCCATCCGTTTTCGCTCGGTGCTGGATGCCGAAACGCCTCACTGGCGCAACACATCGCTTACGGCGCCCATACGATGGTCTGCCTCTGACCCCCTGGAGCCGTTGACGCGTCGGATGTTTTTGCTGGATGCCCAGGCACCACCCGTCAGTGATGACGAAGTGAATATCGCCGTTGAACGCTGGAACCCGGGTACCGCAGAAGACAATGAATTGGAGGAGGCCTTCGGTTTGCTGGTGGATGCCCACTACCGGACCTCACCCGGTGACTTGCGCCAGTGGATGGACGATCCGGCCGCGGTGAGTTGGCGTCTGACCCGGGGTGGTGTTCTGGTCGGCGTGCTATGGGCGACGGTGGAAGGGGGGCTGGACAGCGAGCTTGCAGAGCAGGTCATGTTGGGCAAGCGCCGCTTGCGGGGGCATCTCTTGCCCCAGTCCCTGGCGACCCACAGTGGATTTGCCAAAGCAGCCTGCCAGAGTCTGTTGCGCATCGTGCGGATTGCCGTGAGTGCCGAGGTTCGCGGTGAGGGGCTGGGGCAGACACTGGTGGCGGCTGCAAATGATTATGCGTGCAAGCAGGGGCTGGACGGTATCGGTACCAGTTTCGGCGGTAACGCCGGGTTGTTGTCGTTCTGGCAGCGGTGCGGGTTGGAGCCGGTTCGGCTCGGGCTGAAGCGCGAAGCCAGCAGCGGCGAGTATCCCCTGCAGTTGCTTGCCGGGGTGTCTGCGCAAGGTAAGGCGCTGACAGATCATTTGCGTGGCAGGTTGACGGAGCACTGGCTCACCCTCGTGCCGCGCAACTGGATAGACGCAGAGCCGGAGCTGATTCTGCGGATAACCTGCGGCCTTCCCGCTGACAGACCGCTCAATGAGAATGATTTCAGGGACCTGCACAGTTTTGCCCATGGCTATCGGGGCTTCGATCTGGCCTTGCCGGTACTGAGACGGCTGTCATTGCAAGCAGGCGTTGTCAACGGGATGGCTGACGAACGTTCGCGCTCCCTCTGGGCCAGGGCGGTGCTACAGGGTTGGTCGTGGCCCGAGTTGCAGGCGAACGGTGAATGCGTGGGCCGGGAGGCAGGCGAAGCGGAATTGCGCTCTCTGGTGGGCGATATTTTGCAGAACCGGCCGGACTTGTGAACCGCTCGCTTTCATTGCCGCCGACGACTGACCAGAATATCCGCAAAAATAAATCAACAGAGACTGAATCACCATGGCCCAGGGAACCGGCACCATCCTCGTGAGATTTCTGGCCGTCCTGGTCGCAAGCGCGCTGATGACAGCGTGTGCGACGAGCACAGATCCATCCAACCTTGAGCAGCGTCGTGCGTCGGTGGCGGATACGCCCTTGATGGCGGCGGTCAGCAACGGAAACCTTGAACGAACCAAGTCGCTTGCAGCCTCTGGCATGTCTTTGAACACACTGACTGAGGCCGGCACGCCGCTCTCGGCGGCGGTCAGGGCAGGCGAGGACCGAATTGTCTGGTTCCTGCTCAGCGAAGGTGCAGCGCCGGACCTGGCCACGGCAAGTGGTGTCACGCCACTGATGATCGCCTCAGGGGATGGCCATCGTCGGATCGTGCAACTGTTGTTGTCGGCCGGCGCCAGCGTAAATGCATCGGACGGCGAGGGTACAACGCCGGTGATCCGCGCAGCCCGTAACGGTCATCTTTCCGTGGTGAAAGTACTGTTGGCCGCCGGGGCGAACGTCAATGTGAATCAGGGTGGCCACTCGCTGCTGATGCACATTGTCGAAGGCGGGGATTTACTGACCGCCGAGATGCTGCTGGCGGCGGGTGCAGACGTCAACTATCGCGGTAGCGATGGGCGAACGGCTCTGGATCTGGCGCGTGCCAGCAACAACCGGGATATCGAGATGTTGCTGATCCAGGCCGGCGCCGAGCTATGATGCGGGCTTGCGGCCCGTTCAGCTCAGTGCCATGGGGTCGTTGCTGTCGTCCAGTTCCGGCTCGAAGTGTTCTTCAACCACTGTGTCGGGCACGTCGCTGACGCTCGGGAATGACCAGGTGGGCTTGTGATCCTTGTCGATCAGCCTGGCTCTGATACCCTCCCGCAAATCTGGCCGCTGGGTGCAGCGGGCGGCCATGGTGTATTCCATCCGGAAGACGTCCTTCAGTGACATTTGCTGTGCCTTCTTTAGCTGGGTCCAGACCAGCCAGGCGGTAACCGGGCAGCCGCCGCGCAGGTTTTTCACACAGCCTTGCCACCAGTCGCTGTCGATCTCCGCCGCCATGAGATTTTCAACAATGGCCGGGAGTTCATCGCCTGCGCTGAGCCTGGCGATGTCCTGCTCATGGCGCGCCAGTTCACTGGCTGGCAGTGCCCGGTAGTCCGGATGCTCAAGTTGCTTGACGAGCCGGAACAGGCGGTTGTCATCAGCCGCTGATTCACCGGTCCAGCGCTCCTCCTGCAACCGCTCGATCAATGATTCCACCTGATCTGGCAGGATGGCCATATCGGCCAGGCCAACCCTCAACGCGTCAGAGACGTTCAGCCGGGCTCCGGTCAGCCCCATGAACAGACCGATGCGGCCTGGCAGCCGATTGAGGAACCAGCTTGCACCAACATCGGGAAACAGGCCGATGGTGATCTCCGGCATGGCCAATGTGACATCGGGCGTTACCAAGCGGTAGCGGCAAGCGGAGAAAATGCCAAGCCCCCCGCCCATCACCACGCCGTGGCCAATGGCGATCACCGGTTTGGGGAAGCAGTGAATGGTATAGTCCAGGCGATACTCGCTGGCAAAGAACTCGGCCGGTGCGTCCGGATCTTCGTCGCCGGACAGGGCGCCATAAAGTTCGCGGATATTACCGCCCGCGCAGAACGCACGTTCACCAGCGCCGCGGAAAATAACCAGGCTGATGTGGTCAGCGTCGGCCCACTGATCCAGTACGGCCTGGGTTTCGTGGATCATCGACGCGGACAGGGCGTTCAGAGTGGCCGGTGAATTCAGGGTGATCAGGCCGATGTTGCCTTCCCTGCACGCGATTTCCTGAACCTGAATGGGCATGTCGACTTCTCCGCATCGAATGGGGTGATTATTGATCCATCACATTTGAGCTTTGTTCTTGCTGTGCTATAAATTCGTGCAACTTGCGCACCGGCAGGATCCTGTCGGGCTATAAAACGATGAGAGGGTAAAACCAATGAGACTGAAATACCACACCCTGGCCGCCGTGTTCGTGTTGGGGGCTGCCGCTCCCGCCGTTACCATCGCCGCTGGTGATGCTGAGGCCGGTAAAGCCAAGGCCGCCGTGTGCGCAGCCTGCCATGGCAAGAATGGCATCGCGGCCATTCCGGGTTACCCCAACCTGGCAGGACAGAACGAACAATACCTCGTGTCTTCGCTCAAGGCGTACAAGAACAAGCAGCGCAACGGTGGCCAGGCCGCCATCATGCAGGGCCAGGCGGCGGGCCTCAGCGATGAGGACATTGCCAACCTGGCCGCTTATTACGCCAGCCTTCCGGCGGATGGTGGGGAGTAATCCCCATCATCGTCAGGGTGTGGCGGGCGTTGCTTCGCTGATAATCCGGTAACTGGGTTCGTAAGCACCGGAACCGGGCAGTTTCATCCGGTCCTGGGCGACGAACTCTTTCAGCATCGCTTCCAGGGGTGCCAGTAGCTCCGGATCGCCGGAAATTTCAAATGGCCCCTTGGCTTGCACGTGGCGAATGCCGCTTTCCTTGACGTTGCCGGCGACGATTCCACTGAACGCCTTGCGCAGATTCGCGGCAATCAGGTGAACCGGCTGGTCACGGTGTAGCGCCAGCGCCCGCATGCTTTTATGGGTGGGCTCGAACGGCATCTGGAATACCGGTCGATCTTCAGCATCCAGTTGAAATAGTAGGCGTCCTGCATGGCCCGGCGGAAGGTTTCCACGTCCTTCATGCCCTGTTTCATGGTGCGGGCAACTTTGTCCGGGTCGTCGATGATGATTTCGTACTTGCTGGCGGCTTCATCGCCCAGCGCGTTGCGAATGAACTGGTCGATCATCTCGAAGTATTCCGCGTTTTCCTGCTGGCCGGTAAAGACCACCGGGAAGGGCAGGTCGGCGTTGTCCGGGTGCAGCAGGATGCCGAGCAGATAGAGGATTTCCTCTGCGGTACCCACACCACCGGGGAACACAATCACACCGTGGCCCGTCCGAACGAAGGCTTCGAGGCGTTTCTCGATATCCGGCATGATCACCAGCTCGTTGACGATCGGGTTTGGCGCTTCGGCACCGATGATGCCCGGTTCCGTCAGGCCAATGTAACGGCCGTTTTTCACCCGCTGTTTGGCATGGCCAATGGTGGCGCCTTTCATCGGGCCTTTCATGGCGCCGGGGCCGCAACCGGTGCAAATGCTCAATCCCCGCAAACCAAGCTGGTGGCCCACTTCCTTGCTGTACTGATATTCGCGCTCGTTGATGGAGTGGCCACCCCAGCACACCACCAGGTCCGGATGACGCCCTGCCTGTAGTACACGGGCGTTACGGAGGATGTGAAAAATCAGGTTGGTGATGCCTTCCGGGTCGTCCCGGCGAAGACCGACCGCGGACTGGGGGATTGAGTAGGAATAGATAATATCCCGCAATACCGAAAACAGGTGTTCGCGGATGGCGCGCAGCATTTGCCCGTCCACGAAGGCGTGGGCGGGTGCATTGACCAGCTCCAGTTTCAGACCCCGTGGCTGTGGCACCAGGCGAACGTCAAAATCCGCATGGGCTTCCATCAGGGTTTTACAGTCGTCGGTTTCAACACCGGTATTGAGCACGGCCAGGGCGCATTGCCGGAACAGCCGATACAGCCCCCCTTCGCTTCGGTCCTTGAGCCGGTTGACTTCAAAGTTGGAGAGGATTTCCAGGCTGCCTTCTGGAGATACCAGGGCATTGATGGTGGATTCGGTCATGAACGCAAAAGCTCCTGAATGTTCTGCGGGCCCCTGGCGTCAGGGCGATGCCTTTTTATATGAGTATAGCGAGTATCGGGAATGCCTGATTTTGAGGCAAACGGCGAAACCGTTACACTAAGCGCTTTACTGTAATTACGCTACCCGACAGACGTCCGATTTATGAAACTCCTTATACGCCCCGCCGCCGAAGTGGCCATCAAGAGCAAACCCGTTCGCCGGCAACAGATGCGGCACCTGCGGCAGAATATTCGCAAACTGCTGGCACGCCTGGACGACGATATCCACGTTGAGGGTTCCTGGGACAGGGTTGATGTGGCCATCCCGGATGGGCGCGGCCTTGCGGGCCCGGTGATTGATGAGTTGGGCCGTATTCCGGGTATTTCGACCATCCAGGAGATAGGTGTATTTCCCTGGATAAGTATGGACGACGTGGCGGAGCAGGCAGTAGCAGCCTACGCAGACCGTATCCGCGGCAAAACCTTTGCGGTTCGGGTTCGCCGCCACGGTAATCACGGGTTTCGCTCGATTGATTTGGAGCGCTTTGTCGGCGCCGCCCTTTTTGAGGCTTCCGAGCCCGAGGGCGTAAACCTTCGCAATCCGGATATTGAAGTGCGCATTGAGGTCCATGAGGATCACTATCACATTGCGCACCGCAAACATCGTGGTGCCGGCGGCTACCCATTGGGCGCGGTGGAAACGGTGATGACATTGGTGTCCGGTGGTTATGACTCCTCGGTGGCGGCCTACCTGATGATGCGTCGGGGGCTTCGCTCCCACTTCCTGTTTTTCAGCCTGGGCGGTCCCGCCCATGAAATTGGCGTGCGCCAGGTGGTGCATTACCTGTGGGATCGTTACGGCGCTTCCCATGGTGCCAAGTTCATTTCCGTACCCTTCGAAGCGTGGTCGCTGAAATCATGCGTTCAGTCAACCAGCGCCATTGGGGGGTGGTGCTCAAGCGCCAGATGCTGAAAGCCGCCTCTGACATTGCAGCCGCCAATAACGCCGCGGGGCTGGTGACCGGTGATGCCGTGGCGCAGGTGTCCAGCCAGACCCTGTCAAACCTCAACGTGGTGGACCGGGCCAGTAACGAGGTGGTACTGCGGCCGCTGATTTCCATGGACAAGGAAACCATTATCAACATCGCCCGGGACATCGGTACTGAGCCGTTTGCTCGAACCATGCCGGAGTACTGCGGTGTGATTTCCCGTAAACCGGCCACCCGCGCCAAGCTGCATCGGGTGGAGGAAGATGAAGCCGCTATGGACGCCCGGGTTTTGGAGCAGGCCATCGCCAGCCGTCAGGACACGCCGGTCAACCGCCTTCTGGAAACCACCCGGACGCCAGAAGAGGTTGAGCTTGTACATACACCGGCTGTGAACGATGTGATTATTGACGTGCGCCACCCGTCGGAAGGAGAGCAGTCACCCCTGCAGCTCACCAGCAATCAGGTGGTGGAGATACCGTTCTACGAACTGAATGAGCGAATCCAGTCGATGCCGGACGACAAGCAGTACCTGCTGTACTGTGACCGCGGCACCATGAGCCGCATGCATGCCTGCCACCTGAAAGCCGAGGGCCACACCAATATCAAGGTGTATGCCCCGGCGAACTGAGGTGGTTACCCTTCCAGCCCCTTGAAGAACTGCTGCACGTTGGCACTCAGGCTTCCAGGTCATAGCCGCCTTCCTGCACAACCAGTGTGGGAAGACCGGTGCGACGGATGTCGGAACCGAGGCGACAGAAGCCTTCCGAAGACACTGATACCTTGGCCTGGGGGTCGTTGTGGTAGATGTCGAATCCCAGGGTAAGTATCAGCACGTCTGGCTGGAACAGTCGAATGGCGGCCAGTGCCTCATCCAGTTTGGCGAAGAAATCGTCCTCCGAGGAGCCGTGGGGCATCGGTAGGTTGATGTTGTAGCCAAGTCCCTCGCCTTCACCGCGCTCATCCTCATAGCCACTTACCACCGGGTAGAAATTGGTGGGGTCGCCATGAATCGAGACATAGAGAACATCGCTGCGGTCATAGAAGATTTCCTGGATGCCCTGGCCGTGGTGCATGTCGGTGTCCAGTATGGCGATCCTGGGATAACGGGGCTTCAAATGTTCTGCGGCAATCGCGGCATTGTTGAGGTAGCAGAAGCCGCCGGCGGCGTCCTTTCGGGCGTGGTGGCCCGGTGGGCGACACACCGCATAGGCATGGCGCTCACCGGCAACCAGGGCGTCAGCGGCGCCGAGCGCTGTCTGGGCCGACCAGTAGGCGGCATCCCAGGTGTTGGCTCCGATGGGGCAGCTGCCATCGGCCTGGTAGCGTGCAGCTTCCGCCAGGATGCCTTTGAGGGCATTTGGTGATCGGACGAAGATGTTGGAAATCACTTCGTCACCCCAGTCTTCCATCTTTGCCCAGCGCCGGTGGGCAGACTCCAAAAAGCGCAGATAGCCCAGATCGTGGACCTTTGAAATTGCACCGGCACCCTGGTCTGCCGGCTGCAACACCGGAATGCCCATGGCCTTCAGGCCTTCCAGCATCTGAGCGGTGCGATCAGGAACTTCCTGGGGCTGACGCATCTGGCCGCGGGTGAAGTAGGTCTTGGGAAGATGTTGGTCCTGCGCGGGATGAAAAAACGCCTTCATGTTCCTGCCTCCTGATAATGACATGGTTCGAGTATAGGCCCCCGCCGGCGCTGGTCAAAACACCATGGTCTGACTTTACAGTGGCGGTTTCTGCATCCACTATGAGAGACATATCACACTGACGCAAACCCCAATTTATACAATCCGAGAACATTGTGAAAAGGAGCCGAGATGATCGAGTCACCACTGCTTCCCAAGCTGACTGGCTACATCGGCGGTCGCTGGTCTGAATCGCCGGACGGTAACACCTTCGATGTCTATAACCCGGCCACGGGTGAGGTGGTTGCCAGTGTGGCATCGATGTCCGAAAGTGAAGTGTACAAGGCCGTTGAAGCGGGCAAGTCTGCGCTTCGTTTAACCAGTCCCTATTCCATCGAAACCCGTCGCAAGTGGCTGGAAGATATTCGTGATGCACTCAGGGCCAATAAAGAGGAAGTGGGCCGCATTCTGTGCATGGAGCACGGCAAGCCGTTGAAGGAAGCTCAGGGTGAGGTCGATTACGCCGCCGGGTTCTTCGATTACTGCTCCAAACACATTCAGGCGCTGGACGCCCATACCATTCCCGAAAAGCCGAAAGACTGTACCTGGACAGTGCACTACCGCCCGGTTGGTGTTACCGGCCTGATCACGCCCTGGAACTTTCCCATTGGTATGATCGCCAAGAAGTTGTCTGCCGCCCTGGCGGCCGGGTGCCCGTCGGTGATCAAGCCGGCCAGTGAGACGCCGCTGACGATGATTGCGCTGTTCGCGCTGATGGACAAACACGTCGACCTGCCAGACGGCATGGTCAACCTGGTTATGGGCAAAGCCAGTGTGATCGGCAAGGTGCTGTGCGAAAGCCCTGACGTGCCCATGCTCAGCTTCACCGGCTCTACCGAAGTGGGCCGCAAGCTGATACTGGATACGGCAGATCAGGTGAAGAAACTGGCCCTGGAATTGGGTGGCAACGCACCGTTTATTGTCTTTGAAGATGCAGACCTGGATGCCGCTGCTGATAACCTGATCGCCAACAAGTTCCGGGGCGGCGGCCAGACCTGTGTCTGCGCCAACCGGATTTTCGTTCACGAGAAAGTGGTGGATGAATTCGGTCAGAAACTTGCCGACCGGGTCAATCGCATGACCGTGGGTAATGGTTTGACGGAAGACGTTGACCTCGGCCCGCTGATTAACAAAGCCGGGTTTGATAAGGTGAAGCGCCACGTGGAAGACGCCCTTGAGCGGGGTGGTGAACTGGTGGCAGGCAAAATGCCGGCAGACCTTGGGGATGGCCACCTGTTCTTCCCGCCGACGGTCATTTCCGGGGTGACCCGGGACATGTGCTGCTCCCGCGAGGAAACCTTCGGGCCGCTGGTGCCCATGGCCACCTTCCGCACTGAGGACGAGGTTATCGATGCCGGTAACGACACCGAATTTGGCCTGGCGTCATACGTGTTCACGGCCGACGCGGAGCGCGCCCAGCGGGTGGCCGCCGGGCTGCGTTTTGGTCATTGCGGCTGGAACACCGGTACCGGTCCCACGCCGGAAGCGCCGTTCGGGGGCATGAAGGCGTCCGGCACTGGTCGCGAAGGCGGCCTGGAAGGCCTGTTCGAATTCGTCGAGGCCCAGACCGTTCCGCGCGGGTTTTAAGGTTCCGGCGTCAACAGGACCTTAACGGAATCATCCACCAGGGTGGAATCGAGGTAACCGATACTGCCCAGGGTGGATGACACCACACTCTTCATGCTGTTCGCCGAGGATACCTCCCTCGGCGGATGGCCCTTTCCGGTCAGAACCTGCCGCGACCAGAACGACTTCAGCCAGGCGTCATTGCGCTCGGTGATCAGGTCATTGAACTCATCCCGCATGCTGTTGCCCGCTGGAAGCTGGAACGCGACCACGCGCTGGCCGTCAGGCATTCGTGAGCTGCGGTTCAGGTAGATGTCCTTCACCTGTTGCACGGTGATGGAATCCGGGCCACCGTGGTGGCCGATGATCACCAATTCCGCCCGCGAGACACTGCTCAACAGGCACAACGCAATGAGCAATGCAGGCACGGATACGCGTCGAATCGCCATGGTGTCCCTCCTGATCAAAATGCGGCATCAAGCCGGACGGTGTATACGTCGGTGCTGTCGAATCGACCGCCGGGATTGCCGGCCAGGGCATCTAGTTGATTGCCAATCAGGCCCCCAGTGGTTTTGCCAAAGCCCCGGGCGTGGGTCCAGTCCACCTTCATGGCAACCGAGGTGGTCATGTCCCAGCGGAAGCCCAGACTGTAGGCCTGGCGACGTACGTCCAGCACCTCCAGTGGCGTGCCGTCGCGCTCGTAGTTGTCCTGGCTTTCGACCCAGGAAGCCGTTACATAGGGCGTAACTTCCTTTACCCGGTAGCCAAGCGTGATGTAGGCGGAGTCGGTGTCCTGGTAAAATCCGTCCACCTCAACCCGTGTCAGTTCCGACATCAGCAGCCAGCTGCCATCGTCGTAGGACAGGCCCAATCCCATGAACTCGGTTTTTTCTTCGTCACCAAGCGGTGGTGTTCCGCCGATGGTGGCTTCTGCATGGGCGTACACGCCACGGAAGGTCCAGAGGTAATTGGTCCAGTTGGCGGTCAGGCCGGTTATGTTGCGTAGTTCCACATTGACGGTCTGGCCAAGGGAGGCGGCATCATCGTCAAGGTGTCCTGCAAAGGCGCGTGTCTGAATGGATGAGCCAGAGAGGTTGATGGTATAGGCCGCATCGGCGCCAGATAGCTGCGAACCGGCACCGGGTCGTAGACTGCTTCGGGTGGTCGCGCCCAGGGCTGGCCATAGCCAATCTCCAGGGTCTCGGATTCCATAAACAGCGGCAGGCGCATTTTACCGGCCCGCAGTTCGGAGCCATTGCTGAATTGGTGTCGCAGGTAGCCCCATTCCAGTTCCGTGTCCCAGTCTTCGCTACCACGGGACACCAGTTGCAATACCGCGTCGGTGTTTCGGCTCAGTGAAAAGGTGCTCTGCAGGCCAAACAGGCTGAGGGTTTCGAGGTCGGATTGTTCCGTTGCCTCGCCGTAGCCGGCGTCATTATTGGCGCGGGTATAGCCAGTGCTGAAAAAACCGTTAAGGCGAACCTTTTCCAGGCTCGATTCGGTCATCTGCTTCTGCATGGAATCCAGCCGTTGTTCCAGCTGGTCAATTCGCTGGCTGTCATCGGCCATGGTGGGAAACGACAGGGTGGCGGTCAGTGCAAGGGAAGTAAAGGTAACGCGGGTAGTGCTTCGGTATACGGAGTACATCGTACATCATCTCCTTTGATGTCTGGTCGCAAGATGCGGGCGCCTTCCTGGCTTCAGGGGACTTATGTCTTGCCCCTGCAAATTGTCTGGTGCGGGAAAACGGTGGCCAGCGGAGGAACAGAAGGTTCTTCCGGGCAACCCGCGGCGGTGAGTATACCCAAGTTGACGCCAGTTTCATAAAAAGCGTTCACATTTTCTGTATCGGTACCTTACATGTGTGCGGGTAATCCCAACACACCCACATCCGGCAAACCCTCCTTTCTCCTGTTATAATTCCGCACCTGTTCATTTAACCAGTAGCGACCGGATCTCTATGGATGTCTCCCACATTATCGACGCCCTGAACGACGCCCAACGTGAGGCGGTGACGGCCCAGAATGACCACTTGCTGGTGCTGGCCGGCGCAGGCAGTGGCAAGACGCGGGTGCTGGTGCACCGGATCGCCTGGTTGATGCAGATGGACAAGGTGCCGCCCACCGGCATCCTGGCGGTGACCTTCACCAACAAAGCGGCGAAGGAGATGCGCTACCGCATCGAGCAGATGATGCAGATTCCGGCTCGGGGCCTCTGGTTCGGCACGTTTCACGGCATTGCGCACCGGCTGCTCAGGGCCCATTACCAGGACGCTGGCCTGCCGGAGAACTTCCAGGTGCTGGATAGCGACGACCAGCTGCGGCTGATCAAGCGCGTGATGCGGGAGCTTCAGATCGACGAGAGCCGCTGGCCGCCCAAACAGGCGCAGTGGTTTATCAACGGTCAGAAAGACGAAGGGCTGCGGGCGGAACACATCCAGGAAAATCCGGGCGATCATTTCACGAGCACCATGCTGACGGTTTATCGCCAATACGAGAAGCTCTGCAACCTGAGTGGGCTGGTGGATTTCGGGGAGCTGTTGTTGCGATCCCACGAGCTGTGGCTGCATCGCCCGGAGTTACTGAGCCACTATCAGAGCCGCTTCCAGCAGATCCTGGTGGACGAGTTCCAGGACACCAATACCATCCAGTACGCCTGGCTGCAGATCCTGGCCGGGAACCGTGTGCCGCTGACGGTGGTGGGCGACGACGACCAGTCCATATACGGCTGGCGGGGCGCGAAGATCGAAAACATCCAGCAGTACCAGCGGGACTTTCCCAACGCCCGGATGGTGCGATTGGAACAGAATTACCGCTCCACGCAACTGATCCTGAAAGCCGCCAACGCGGTGATTGCCAACAACCAGGGCCGGTTGGGCAAGGAACTCTGGACCGATGGCCCGGATGGCGAGCCCATCAGTTTGTATGCGGCCTTCAACGAGCAGGACGAAGCCAACTACATCGCCGACACCATTGGTAGCTGGGTCAACGAGGGTAACCTGCGCAGCGAGTCGGCCATTCTTTACCGCTCCAACGCCCAGTCCCGGGTGCTGGAAGAATCCCTGATCCGCCAGGGCATTCCCTACCGCGTTTATGGCGGCCTGCGATTCTACGACCGTCAGGAAATTCGCAACGCCATCGCTTATCTGCGTCTGGTGCACTATCGCCGGGACGATGCGGCGTTTGAGCGCGTGGTGAATATTCCCGCCCGTGGTATTGGCGCCAAGAGCCTGGCGGATATGCGCGCGTTCGCCACGGAGCGCAGTATCTCCTTGTGGGAGTCTGCCGAGCGTTTGTTGGAGGCTGGGCAGGTGAAGGGCCGCGCCAAAACCGGTCTGCAATCCTTCATGGGCATCATCGAACGCCTGACGGAGATGGTGGACGATGCCTCATTGCATGGTCTGATGAAGACAACACTGGAGTTGAGCGGCCTCAAGGATTACCACGCCAGTGAAAAGGGTGAGAAGGGGCAGGCGCGGGTGGAGAACCTGGAAGAACTGGTGAATGCCCTGTCGGATTATGAGGTGGAAGAGGGCGTTGATCCGCTGTCGGAATTCATCGCCCAGGCAGCGCTGGACGCCGGCGAGGCTCAGGCGGAAGCGAATGAGGACTGCGTGCAGCTTATGACCCTTCATTCCGCCAAGGGCCTGGAGTTTCCGCTGGTATTCCTGGCCGGTGTGGAGGAAGGCCTGTTTCCCCACAGTATGTCGTTGGAAGAACCGGGGCGGATGGAAGAAGAGCGGCGCCTGGCCTATGTGGGCATTACCCGGGCCATGCAAAAGCTGGTGCTTACTTACGCCGAATCCCGCCGTTTGTACGGACAGGAGAAATTCCACGCGCTGTCGCGCTTTGTTCGCGAGATTCCCGGGGACTGCATCCAGGAAGTACGGTTGCGCAATACGGTGAGCCGTCCGGCCATGATGGCCCGGCCCAATGAGGGCCTGTTCAGCCAGGAACCTGACGTTGGCACGGGTTTCAGCCTGGGCCAGCGGGTACGCCATCCAAAGTTTGGCGAGGGTATCGTGATGAACTCCGAGGGCTCTGGCCACCATACCCGGGTGCAGGTGAACTTTGATGAGGGGGCTAAGTGGCTGGTGTTGGCCTACGCGCCGTTGGAGGCATGCTGAGATCAGGAGTCAGCGTTGTTTGGCAAAGCGAACCTTGGAGCCAGATTTCAATAACTCGTCCATCACGACGAGAGATTTGGGAAATAGAATGGCTCAGCGTGTTCCGGAATTTCCCATTTTAACGGGGAGCGGTTGTTCCTTTCGCTTAGTAATCCATCAGCCTTTAACTGATGAAGTGCTCGTCGAGCGGTCCGGTCTTTCCCGTCACGACCGCCAGCCAGGCGCAACGCATGAGCCCGCTCGACAGAGCCCTGAATGAATGCCTGAAACAAAATAAGCGATGCTTCAGGCTTTAGGGGATCGGGACAAGCCACAATACGGCCGTCCCGTCGCGCGTTGACATAATTCTCGATGCGTTGCTGCATTCCTTTCAGATCAAGCAGGCTTCCGACGTAATCCACCTGATCAATTGCCGTATCGACCATGAATCGGGTGAAATCCGTTAAACCTGTTTCGCTCAGTGGACCTCGGCCATCGGCCGTGCCCTGCAGTGGATAATCAGCATGTGCAAGCTTGGCCTTGTAGTTGCTCGAGGACCGAGCTAAACCGCGGCTAAGGCACCATACACCAATCCCTTCAACACCAGCCGCCTGCAACGCCGCATCTGTCCAGAGACGAACAACCCGCCCGTTCCCATCAAGAAAGGGGTGGATCCATAGCAATCGATGATGTGCGGCCATTAGAGCGGTAATCCGCATTTCACCGACGTATCGCTGACTCTTGTACTCAGAACAGAACTGATCCACCAGTGTCTTCAAGTATTGGTGATCTGGCGGGATGTGTCTACCGATGGAGACCGTACTGGTGCGGAATTCACCACCAACCACTCTCTGCTCGTTTCCGTCTTCGTCCTTGACGACCTTTAGTCTCTCGGGAAGATCTGCGTAAAAATGGCGGTGAATGGATCGGATGAACTCTGGCGACAAGACTTCATCCAAGTCCCGAGAAGCGGATCGAATCCAATCCTGAACTTTAATGTGCGCCACTGACTCCAACTGGTGATCTCGAGCTGTGGGATCACTGTCATAGTTACCACGCTGCGCCTCACGGATTTGGTGTGGCAGCGTTTGGTTCCCTTCGATCAGATTGGAGTAATAGGAGTTAATTACAGCCATGTGGCGACGGATGGTCTGGGCTGTCTCATGGTTGAGATGCCCCGCCAGCTTCGCTGATTCGCGATTTAGAATACTCACTCTATCCGGAAGGTCTCCGTAGGCCTTTACCCTTCCTGTGGGCGCGAAAGGAGCGGCATTCATCCAGGATGTCATAGAACGTCTCATCGTCAATTGATCTGTCCGGTTCGATGGCCGGTTCCTAGAATCTAAATGGTAAGTCAGAAAACTGCAATATCAACGTACTGCGATCATTTTCCCTAGATGAGGAGCCAAAAAATGGTTGTCAGTGTCCGGTTTTATGTCCGGTTCGTGTCTCATTCAACAGCTACAATAAAATTCGCTTGTGTTTAAAAGCTTGGGGAGCTCGGCTTGGTCGCAAAGCGGACATTTAGAATAGGCGGACAGCGACCGGCACAGCCAAGCTAATGGCCCACAACTGGAAGCCGGATGCACCTGACAAACTGTAATGCCCGGGCGCTTGCTCGCTGAAAAGAGCGGCGCGTTTTATCCTCTCATGAGAAATCCGGGCTACTCCATGAATTACCTCAGAGACCAAAATGTTTTATTTTTCGATAGAGAGTGGCTCGTGTTATCCCTAATTCTCGAGCTGCGGCACTGACGTTGTGATTGTGTTTCTCAAGCACACATCGCACCGCCTCGCGCTCTGCAGCGGCGAGTGTGCCGCCCTCGCCAAGGTCCACCTCCGCAGTGTCATTTTGGACCTTGATGTCTTCGGGCAAGTGTTCAACATCGATAATTCCCTGAGTAGACAGCGCCTGACCAAGATTCAGTGCCTGCTGGAGCTCTCTGATATTACCTCTCCACGAATGGTGCCTTAAGAGATTACGAGCCTCGGATGTCAGAATCGACGGGGAATCTTCCTGTGAAATTGATGCCAGCAAGTGATCAATCAAAGCGTCGAGGTCTTCACGCTCCCGCAGAGCAGGGAGCTGCACCCTGAGGCCATTGATCCGGTAATAAAGATCGCTCCGAAAGTCTCCGCTTTCCATAAGCTCATCAAGGTTCCGATGTGTCGCACAGACCAGAGAAAACGAGACGGGCCGAGGCTTCTCTTCTCCAAGTCTTGTGACAGTGCGTTCCTGCAAAACACGTAGCAAACGTGCTTGAAATTCCAATGGCATATCGCCTATTTCATCCAGGAAGAGCGTACCGCCGTTCGCCTCCTCAAACTTCCCCCTGGCGCCACCACGTCTGGCACCGGTAAATGCACCGTCTGCGTAGCCAAACAACTCTGATTCGATCAACCCGGCAGGAATAGCCGAGCAGTTCACGGCAACAAACGCGCCTTTTGAAGAGGGCCCATTGGCATGTAACGACCGTGCTAAAACCTCTTTGCCCGTTCCGGTTTCCCCAGTCACCAGAACCGGAACTCCAAACTGAAAAGCCCGATGCGCCTTGTCGAAAAGTGGTTTTGTAGGCTCGCCCACGTAAAAAGACTGAACGATGTCCGGCCGTCTTTGCTGTGGCATCGAGTTGACGCTCAAAGGCCCTTTGCGAAGACTTTCAACTTTAAGAAAAAGCCTTGCCCCATTGTGACATTCAACCTCAAGAGGGCTTTGTTGTGATCCCTCAATCTCGGCAGCGCGGCATGAGAATAAGTCTTTGAAACAGACATGACTCTGCATCTTCTCGAGAGAATCGATATCCAGCATCTGCCTGGCCGAGGGGTTTGCACCTAAAACTTCACCATCCTCGCCGAAATGTATCAAACCACGCATAGGTGACTGCGTAAGCTCCGGGCGATAGTGAAGCGCGAGGACTAAGGCGCCACGCAAATCGTCGACCATTCGATTCTCAACAGACCGAGTTGCGAGCGCAACTGCCTCAAGAATCCCGACCGGTCGGCCATCATAAGGTTTCGAAGCATTCAAAGCCCCGACCAGCGTCCCTGCAGGGTCAAAAATGGGCACTGCCACGCAGGATAGATCGCGGAGAGAATGCAAGAAATGCTCACTTCCACACACAAGCGACGGCCTGCCTTCTATCAAAGCGCAACCGGGGGCATTGGTTCCAGCTATATCCTCTGAAAGGTCCATACCAGGATTCAAAGCGGCTCCCAGCAATTCGTAGGAGGGACTGTCATTGCCGAAATATTTAATGCTGTGGCCTTCTCTTTCCACACACGCCAAAACCCAACCTGCAGAACTGATTGCACGAAACAACCGATGCATTTCAGGCTCCGCAAATGTCATGAGACGCTGATGTTGATTGCGGATATGAGAAATCTGGTCGAATTGCGCGGCCTCAAGTAAGAGCTGATCAGAGGGGGACACGCCATGTTTTCTGCATCTTAGCCAAGAGCGCAAAACCTCATCCCGCACCCACTGGGATGGTACAACACGCCCTTCGTCAAACAACTCACGGGCTTGCTGGACCTGAGTGTTCAGATCAACGATCTTTTTATGCATAAGGACACCCACCACTCTGTATTTTTTTTATTCAACCATCCAATTTTAGTGTATTGAAACGATCCATTTTTTTCCAAAAACTAAAACATAGATGCTATAAAGCCGCATAAGTAATTGTTTCATAATAATTTCCTAAGGATCAATCGATCTGGCATATTGATTGCTTAACTTCGAGTGCAATACCAACAAAACTAATAAGAGGCTGCATCATGTCATCTGTATCAAACTATAAGCACAAAAGTTTACTCCGTTCCAGAATTGGGAATTTCTGCGTCGCTTCTGCTGGCCTGGCCACTATGTTGCTGGCTTCTGGTAATGCAGTAGCTATTGACGTTGATGCCGGGGATTACACAGCATTGCCCGCCGGCACCAATCTTGGAATGGTCTACTATCAATACGCCACTGCCGATTCCCTCTACTCGGATGGAGACAAGGCCCCCATTAACGCTGGATTGGACTCACAGGTAGGAATCCTGCGTGGGGTGCATTTCACTGAAATTGGCGGTTATACAGTAGACCCTCAATTCCTCCTTCCATTCGGCAAGGTAGAGGGAAAAGACGATACCTCTGCCCTCGGTGACACCAGTGGCATTGGCGACCTGTTACTTGCCGCAACCGTTTGGCTTGTAAACAAGCCCGAAAGTAACACCTACTTCGGCATTACTCCGTTTCTGTATGTTCCTGTAGGGAGTTACGATCGGAATGACACATTAAACCTCGGCGAAAACCGATGGAAATATGCATTGCAGGCGGGTTACATCACCGGTCTTACCTCTAAAATCTCGTTAGACCTGATTGGTGATGTCACTTTTTTCGGCAAGAATGACGAACTTGGTGCCTCCAAAGCCACTCTGGAACAGGATCCCTTGTACCAGTTCCAAGGCTTCCTACGTTATAACGTAACACCTCAATGGGATCTTCGCACCGGCATTTCTCATACCCTCGGCGGTGAGACACAAGTAAACGATATAAACCAGGACAATGACCTTGCAACTACCAAGATGACTATCGGTACGGCATGGTTTGCGAATCCGGGACTGCAACTAATCGCAAATTATGGAAGAGATTTGTCCGTAGAAAATGGATTTAAAGAACAGCACCGACTCAACTTTCGTATTCTAAAAGCGTTTTAAAATCCCATAAAACAGTAATAACAACGAAAGGATATAAAAATGAAACTGACTAATAATCACTACAGAAAACGTCTATCAAAAAAACTAACAAGTAGTGCATTAGTTCCATTTTTCGTAATCGGAGCCAGCACTGTTATTGCGGCTGATCAGGTAAATCAAAGCTATATCATTGAAAACGCCAAAACCGGCAAGGACTGGCCAACCCATGGTTTTGATTATGCGGAGACGCGCTTTAGCCCTCTCGCCCAAATTTCGGCCGATAATGTCGAAAACCTCGGGCTTGCATGGTCCTACAACCTCGAGTCTACCCGAGGAGTCGAGGCCACTCCGCTTGTCGTGGATGGCGTGATGTACGTCACTGCTTCCTGGAGCATTGTACATGCACTCGATGCAAAGACCGGCAAAAAACTATGGACCTACGACCCTGAAGTACCCGGGGAGGCGGGCTCAAGGGGTTGTTGTGATGTTGTAAACCGCGGTGTGGCAGTGCACTACGGAAATGTCTATGTTGCATCCTACGATGGTCGATTGATCGCTATTGATGCAAAAACCGGCGAAAAAGTCTGGGAAACGAATACTCTGCCCGACAACGACATGAGCTATACGATTACCGGCGCACCTCGAGTTGTTAACGGCAACGTGATCATAGGCAATGGTGGGGCCGAATTTGGAGTCAGGGGCTACATCACAGCTTACGACGCGAAAACCGGCGCACAGAAATGGCGTTGGTATACCGTGCCGGGAAATCCGAACGAACCGTTTGAAAACGAAGCCATGGCTCGCGCCGCGAAAACCTGGGACCCAAGTGGAAAATACTGGGAGGCCGGTGGCGGTGGCACCGTATGGGACTCCATCGTTTTTGATCCGGACCTGAATCTCTTATATATCGGCACAGGTAACGGCTCTCCATGGTCACACAAGAAGCGGAGCCCGGAAGGTGGAGATAACCTCTATCTCTCCTCAATTGTTGCTCTCAATGCCGACACTGGTGAGTACGTGTGGCACTACCAAGCCACGCCCGGGGATAACTGGGACTATACTTCAACGCAGGACATGATTCTCAGCGAGCTCATGATTGATGGGGAGCGTCGCAAAGTAATCATGCAAGCTCCCAAAAACGGCTTCTTTTTTGTTCTCGACCGGACAAATGGTGAATTCATATCGGCCGATAATTACGTCGATGTTAATTGGGCCACGGGATACGATAGCAATGGTCGCCCAATAGAAGTTCCTGAAGCACGATCCATGGACGAACCCTTCGATATCATCCCTGGGCCTTTTGGTGGACATAATTGGCACTCAATGTCTTTTAACCACCAAACCGGCCTGGCTTACTTCCCGTCTCAGCACATCCCGATCACAATGGTCGAGGACCCCTCCTGGGAAAGCATAGAAAGCAATGAGCCGGGACAACCCATGAGTGGCATAGGTTGGAACACCGCCTTCCAATTTAACGTAGCGCCACCATCAAGCAAGCCGTTCGGGCGACTTACAGCCTGGGATCCCGTTACACAGCAGGAAGCCTGGCGTTACGAACACGTCTCTCCCTGGAACGGCGGAACCCTGACAACGGCCGGCGATCTGGTATTCCAGGGAACCGCAGACGCTCGCTTTATGGCATTCAACGCTCGGACGGGTGACCCCCTCTGGGAATCCCCAATGGGTACCGGCGTCATTGCAGCGCCCATAACCTATGAAGTGGACGGCACTCAGTATGTCTCTATTGCGGCAGGCTGGGGCGGTGTTTTTGGAAAATCCCAGAGGGCCTCCGACCTCAAGACCGCCGGCACTGTCTATACATTTGTCCTGAACGGTGATGCCGAGATGCCTGAGTTCACCCAGTATCAGCTGAACTCTCTGGTTTCGGGCGTTGAATACAATCCCGACTTCATTGGAGAAGGCACGGCTCTTTACGTCAGTAATTGCGTGTTCTGTCATGGCGTTCCCGGCGTAGACAAGGGCGGTAATATTCCAAACCTGGGTTATTCAAAGAAATCAGTCATTGAAAACCTGGACGCCTTCCTGTTTCACGGTCCATTCGTTTCCAGTGGCATGCCCGATTTTACCGAAACGCTGAGTAAGACAGATGTCGAGAAAATCAAAGCGTTTATTCAGGGTACTGCAGACGCTATCCGTCCAAAAAGTCAGTGATTTGGGGGAAACTAATGAATACGTTCACAAAACATCCACATGGTTTAGAGAATAAAACCCAGGCGTTCCTGGCACGTCAAAATCACCGTATGCTGATAGGCGGCCAATGGGTTGATGCTCTGGAAAACAAACGCATAGAGGTAGAAAACCCGGCTGAAGAAACGGTTATAGGAAGCATACCCCTTGCACATCCTGATGACGTTAACAAAGCGGTTAGCTGCGCAAAAAGTGCGTTCAATAGTGATGACTGGGGCCGAATGAGACCCTCCGCCCGTCAGAACCTGCTTCTCAAACTTGCAGATCTGATCGAGCGAGATGCCAGAATCATTGCTGAGCTGGACGCGATCGACAACGGCAAGTCTGTTGCTGTTGCCGAAGCTGTTGACGTAAGCCTGGGACTGGAATTCTTTCGCTACATGGCCGGATGGGCAACAAAAATTGAGGGCTCGACTCTTGACGTGTCCATGCCCTTTGCCCCGGCTGACTCTGACTTTTCTGCTTATACCCGACGCGAACCCGTCGGTGTTGTTGCCGCGATCATACCGTGGAACTTTCCATTTCTGATGGCCTGCTGGAAACTGGCTCCGGCACTTGCAGCGGGCTGCACGGTTGTGTTGAAGCCTGCGGAACAAACATCGCTCTCTGCCCTCTATCTGGGCGAGCTGATCGAAGAGGCAAACTTTCCTGACGGGGTTGTCAACATCATTACTGGCGAGGGCCAGAGCACCGGGTCAGCACTGATAACTCATCCTGACATCAACAAGATTAGTTTTACCGGATCCACTGAGGTAGGTCAGATCATAGGCCGTGCTGCGATGGATAATATGGCGCGAGTTACCTTGGAGCTGGGGGGCAAGTCTCCAATGATTGTTCTGGCTGACTGTGATGCGGAAAAGGCTGCGCAAGGAGCAGCGGCAGCAATCTTTTTCAACCATGGACAAACCTGCAGTGCCGGCTCCCGACTTTACGTTCACCGGAGCATTTCTGACAAGGTCCTGGATCGCTCGCCGAGTTAGCAGAGGCCATCCCGCTGGGGCCTGGCCTGGATCCAGATGCTCAAATGGGGCCACTCGTGTCCCGGGTTCAGCTAGACCGGGTTTGTCACTACATTGAGACGGGGCGGCAGGAAGGTGCACGCCTGGTTACCGGCGGCGAACGTGCTGACCGCAAAGGTTATTACGTCAAGCCCACCATATTTGCGACCGAAGACGACTCTCTGGTCATAGCCAAGGACGAGATCTTTGGTCCCGTTCTGGTGGTCATCCCGTTTGATGATATCGAGGACGTCGTAGCCCGGGCCAACGATAGTCGATATGGGCTGGCAGCGAGCATCTGGTCAAACGATCTCTCTGAGGTGCAACGCTTAATCCCGAAATTAAAAGCAGGCACTGTCTGGGTAAACGGGCACAACATGCTTGACGCCAACATCCCATTCGGGGGCTATAAACTCTCCGGGGTTGGACGTGATATGGGTAAGCAGTCACTCGATTCATATCTTGAAACAAAGTCGGTTGTCATTGCCCTTTAGGAAGAATGCTAAACCCCGGCCCTGAGAAGCCGGGGTTTAGCTTTGATTGGTCGACCATTCAACTTCCGAGAGTCGAATACCACCTTCCTCACAGGTGAGCCACAAAGCTTCATCGATATGGGGATCAACAGAATGACGCAGGTCTGCTGTATGGCTCCTTGCGCGATGCCGCTCGAGATAGTCAGGTATCCATGCGGCGAGGAGTGCGAGCAGCACACCAGTAAATGTATGTACAGTTTGGCGAGGAATAACAAATGCTAGAAGAAGCCAATAACCTCAGAAGCTTGTCAAAGAGCCAAACCACGCTGCACTCCCTCCCGGTTCCTGACATTGGCCAGGAAGAAGTCGGCAAAACGTCATTATTCAAGGCTATGATTGCTGATTGTCAGCCGCTTTTTCGCGATGCCTTAAGGAGCATTATTCAGAGAAATCATGATTGCAAACATGTCTTCGAGGCATTCAGCTTGGAAGACGCCATGGAAATCGTGAGTGAGCATGGCAGCCTTGATCTCATCTTCTTCGATCTCGACATGCCTGATATGAGAGGGCTTGGTGGGCTTGGTCGTTTAAATGAGATCGCGCCTTCGCTCCCCACCATAGTCATGTCGGCTAGAGTAAACAGATATGTCACGTCTCAGGCGATCGGTCAGGGGGCCATGGGGGTCATAGCAAAAACTGCATCAAGAGATGAAATTGTCGACGCTATTCGACAGGTTTTGGATGGCAAGATTTGCGTTTGTGCAGGCTCTGACGAATTCGAAAATGGTAACGGCCGTGGTGCTGTCATGGCCGGCTCAGAAGCAGAGGTTGATCCGAGCCAGTTTCAATCTTTAACGAAGCGACAGCTGATAGTTTTAGAGAGAATGACACGCGGAGAGTCTAACAAACAGATCGCGTACAACTTGCACTTGGCGGAAACCACTGTTAAGGCTCATGTTTCGGCTGTCCTACGTAAACTGAATGTTCAAAATCGCGCGCAGGCTATCCTTGCAGCGAGTTGCCTCGACCTAGTTTCTCAAATGCGTAAATAGCCAGTTGTTTCGATTCAGCGCAGACCTAAAACGAAGCCAGAGTCGAAAACTGACTGAAAACTCAAATCAGCCGGTGGGTGACGATGTAAGCATCCCTGTTTTAATTGCGCCGCGAATTAGAGTTCTCCACACGATTGTGTTTTGCCAAAAACTCCAATGTCAGAGGGACTTTCGGTGACTCCGGAGGGGGGGGGAGGCAATCAGATCATGAAGCGCCGAAGAAAAGGGCCGTTTTGGGTCAAATTCGGTCGTTTCTGAATGTTCGCTTTTGTTTAAAAGTGGACCTATTGAGCGGTCCCTAACTAGGCCGGAAACCGCCCCCGGGTTTGATTGGCAATTCGAACGAGAACCAGCATCAACGGAACCTCAACCAGAACGCCAACCACCGTCGCCAGCGCCGCTCCCGATTGCAGACCGAACAGTGCAATGGCTGCTGCGACTGCCAACTCGAAAAAGTTGCTGGCGCCAATCATGGCCCCGGGCGCAGCGATGCAGTGACGGACGTTCCAGAGCCGTGCCCAGCCGTAAGCCAGGAAGAAAATCAGGAAAGTCTGCACAATCAGCGGCACGGCAATCAGCACGATATGCAGCGGGTTGTTCAGGATAACTTCGCCCTGGAACGCAAACAGCAGTACCAGGGTAACGATCAGCGCTGCCGGGGTGACCGGCCCCAGGCGTTTCATGAACACCCCGTCGTACCAGCCTTGCCCGCGCTTTGCGATCAGGGCGCGGCGAGTAAGGTAGCCGGCGGTCAGGGGAATGACAATGTACAGCACCACGGAGAGGATAACCGTGTTCCAGGGTACCTGAATGTCGGAAATGCCCAGCAGGAACACCACAACGGGCGCGAAGGCGAAGAGCATGATGATGTCGTTCAGGGACACCTGCACCAGGGTATAGGCGGCATCGCCTTTGGTGAGATAGCTCCAGACAAACACCATGCGGTGCAGGGCGCCGCGCCCAGGAGGATAGCACCGGCCAGATATTCACTTGCCAATCCGGGGGCGATCAGCGGCTCGAACACCACCATCAGGAAAAACCAGGCAATAGCGAACATGGTGAACGGCTTGATCAGCCAGTTAACAATGGTGGTGATGGCCAGACCTTTTGGCTCCTTGCGCACGCCCACCACTGCGCTGAAATCGATCTGGGCCATCATCGGGAAGATCATGGCCCAGATCAGAATGGCAATAGGGATCGACACCTGAGCGTATTCGAAGCGAGCCAGAGTTTCCGGTACCGAGGGCGCCAGTTGGCCGAGGGCTATGCCAGCGATGATGGCCAAGGCGACCCAGATGGACAGGAATCTTCCGAACAAATCCATGCCACCGCTAGTGTCTTCGTTAGTAACTTCTGTATGGGCGCTCATTACCTATCCCTTACATGGACCGTTGATTGACGCGTGTTGAGACTTCATCGGTGCTTTCCACCCGCTCGGAATAGCGGTCCGTCAGAAAGTCGCTGCGGTCCCGTATCAGCAGGGTGAATTTCACCAGCTCCTCCATGACATCCACGATGCGGTTGTAATAGGGCGAGGGCTTCATACGGTTATTGTCGTCAAATTCCATGAACGCCTTGGGTACCGACGACTGGTTGGGAATTGTCACCATCCGCATCCAGCGCCCCAACACCCGCAACTGATTCACCGCATTGAACGACTGGGAACCACCACACACCTGCATCACCGCCAGGGTCTTGCCCTGGGTAGGGCGTACGCCGCCGATGGATAGGGGAATCCAGTCGATTTGGGTTTTCATAATGCCAGTCATAGCGCCGTGGCGTTCCGGCGAGCACCACACCATGCCTTCCGACCACTGGGCCAGTTCCCGCAATTCCTGAACTTTTGGGTGGGAGCGTCTTCAGCATCGGCAAGGGGTAGACCGCGGGGGTCGAATACGCGGGTTTCCGAACCCATGGCCTCCAGCAGCCGGGCAGCTTCCTCAACAGCTAACCGGCTGAATGACCGCTCCCGCAGTGAGCCGTACAGCAACAGTATCCTTGGACGATGTGAAGAAGGCGGAGTTGCAAAAACCTGTTCCTCAGTTGGTTTGCGGAACTGGTCAGGGTCGATATTGGGGAGGTCACGGGTGCTCATTGTAATGAAAGGGTCCTTTACTCGTTAAAATCTTCCGGATATTATGCAATAAAATAGATATGCATGAAAACGAATATATGGGAATTTGCATATGAAACGCCGCGTTTTGTTCGTCTGTACCGCCAATAGTGCCCGGTCATTGATGGCGGAAGCCTTGCTAAGGGAACTGGCCGGTGACCAGTTTGAAGTGGCGAGTGCCGGAACCGAGCCTGACAAACCCCATCCGATGGCGCTGCAGGTGCTCTCAGAGTCGGGCTTTTCCGTCGATGGTTTGCAGAGTAAATCGCTGGCAGGCGTTGAAAGTGAGCATTGGGATTATGTGATTACCCTTTGTGAAAAAGCTGCCAACGAGTGTGGCAACGTCTGTCAGCCCGCCCAGCAAATCGCCTGGGACTTCCCGGACCCGGTGCCAAGCGGGCGCCATGCCACCTTCGCACTGACCCTCAAGGAAATCCGCGAGCGCATTGGCCTGTTTACTTTGGTACACAGAAAAGAAACCGGTATGAAGCCGGTGAGCTTTAACCCGGTAACGGTGTTCAAGGCGTTGGGTGACGAGCTTCGCCTGGCTGCGCTGATGCTGGTTCGGCAGGAAACGAAACTGTGTGTGTGTGAACTCACCGCCGCCCTCGATATTTCCCAGCCCAAGGCCAGCCGGCACCTGGCCACCCTGCGGGAGGCGGGCCTGCTGGATGCAGAGCGTCAGGGGCAATGGATGTACTATTCGCTGAATCCCCGGATGCCCCAGTGGCTGTCGCGGGTTCTGGATGAAACTGCCGATAGCAATCCCGCCCTGATCACTGAGGAACTCGAGCGCCTTTCTGTCATGCCAGACAGGCCGGTTGTGCGGTGTATTTAATGGATAACGCTTTCTGGAGCACATCATGAGCAAGATCAAAGTCGGAATAAATGGATTCGGTCGAATCGGTCGCCTGGCCCTGCGGGCAGCGTGGCAGTGGCCGGAGATGGAATTCGTAGCGATCAACGATCCGGGCGCCGATGCCGAGACGCTGGCACATCTGCTGAACTTCGACAGTATTCATGGCCGCTGGGACCACGAAGTGGGTGTGGACGGCGACAGTATCGTTATCGAGGGTAAATCGGTTCGCGTCACCCGCAATAAAACCATTGGGGAGACCGACTGGTCCGGCTGCGATCTGGTGATTGAAGCCAGCGGCAAAATGAAAAAGGTGGACGTGCTCCAGGCGTATCTCGATCAGGGCGTCAAGCGCGTGGTGGTGACCGCTCCGGTGAAAGAGGCTGGGGCCAAAAACATTGTGGTGGGCGTGAACGACGGCATTTTTGATCCGGCCAATGACCGCATTGTCACTGCTGCTTCCTGCACCACCAACTGCCTGGCGCCGGTGGTGAAGGTCATCCACGAGAAGCTGGGTATCAAGCATGGTTCCATCACGACGATCCATAGCCTGACCAACACTCAAACCATCATCGATGCGCCCCATAAGGACCTGCGGCGGGCCCGCGCCTGTGGCAGTTCACTGATTCCGACCAGCACCGGTTCCGCCACCGCGATTATCGAAATTTTTCCGGAGCTGAAGGGCCGTCTGGATGGCCATGCCGTGCGGGTGCCATTGACGAATGCCTCGCTGACCGATTGCGTATTCGAGGTGGAAACACCCACGGATCGCGATACCGTAAATCAGTTGTTAAAAGAGGCTGCTGAGGGCGATCTGAAAAACATTCTGGGCTACGAAGAGCGCCCGCTGGTGTCCATCGATTACCAAACCGACCCTCGCTCCTCCATTATTGATGCCCTCTCCACCATGGTGGTGAATGGTACCCAGGTGAAAATCTACGCCTGGTACGACAACGAATGGGGCTACGCCAACCGCACCGCAGAACTGGCGCGCCGGGTAGGTTCCGTCTGATATGACTGCTGCCATCCGACAGTACCTGGTCATCACCGGTAATTACTGGGCCTTCACCCTGACGGACGGGGCCTTGCGGATGCTGGTGGTGTTGCATTTCCATCAGCTCGGCTATTCACCGCTGGAAATTGCCCTGCTGTTCATTTTCTACGAGTTCTTCGGGGTGGTGACCAACCTGGTGGGTGGCTATTTGGGCGCTCGCATGGGGCTGAACCGCACCATGAATATCGGGCTGTTCCTTCAGATTGCCGCTCTTGCCATGCTGGCGGTGCCGGCGGCCATGCTGACGGTGCCTTGGGTGATGGCGGCTCAGGCCATCTCCGGTATCGCCAAAGACCTGAACAAGATGTCCGCCAAGAGCGGCATTAAGCTTCTGGTGCCAGATGAGCAGCAGGGCACTCTGTACAAATGGGTGGCCATCCTTACCGGATCGAAGAACACTCTGAAGGGCGTGGGCTTTTTCCTCGGCGGTGTGTTGCTGATGGCTGCTGGGTTCCAGGGCGCGGTCGTAATCATGGCGGTGGCCTGAGTGTGGTGTGGCTGGTCAGCCTTTTCCTGTTGGGGCAGGACCTGGGCAAGAGCAAGGCAAAGCCGAAGTTCCGCGAAATTCTGTCCAAGAGTCGGGCGATCAACGTGTTGTCTGCCGCCCGTATGTTCTTGTTCGGTGCCCGGGATGTCTGGTTTGTGGTGGCTCTGCCGGTTTATCTGCACACCGTGTTTGGCTGGGATTTCTGGAAAGTGGGTGGCTTCATGGCCACCTGGGTGATTGGCTACGGCTTTATCCAGACCCTTGCGCCGCGTATTACCGGGAATATGGAAGGCCGGCAGCCCGCCATGATTTGGGCGGCGGCATTGGCGTTAATTCCAGCCGGTATTGCGGTTGGTCTTATGGTGGGCTGGTCGCCCCAGTTCGTGGTGATCGGCGGCCTGCTGCTATTCGGGGTACTGTTTGCCATCAACTCGTCGCTGCACAGTTACCTGATTGTCAGCTATGCGCGAGGGGATGGTGTCTCGCTGGATGTGGGTTTCTATTATATGTCGAATGCCGCCGGCCGCTTGCTGGGAACGATCCTGTCCGGCTGGGTTTATCAGGCCTACGGGCTGCAAGCCTGTTTGTGGATATCCGCGGGTCTGGTGGCAGCAGCGGCGATACTCTCGATGTTCTTACCGGAGAAGCGACCAGTTCCTGCCACCTGATCAGGTGGCCTGGTCGGGAACTTCCCGGATGCGGCCATGCTCGTCGATGGCAACATAAATGAAGAGACCTTCGGTTACCTTGCGCGGGGCCTTGGCGGTGCGGTCCAGGGTCCAGACTTCAATGTTGATTTTCATCGAGCTGCGCCCCACTTCCACCAACTCACCGTAACAGCCAACCTGGGATCCCACCCGCAACGGCGAAAGAAACTCCATCCTGTCCATGGCCACAGTGGCGTTGCGGCCCTGTGAAATTCGCCCCGCGAGCGTTGCCGCAGCAATGTCCATCTGTTTAACCAGCCAGCCGGCGAACACATCGCCGTTGGGGTTGGTGTCTGAGGGAAGGGGGATTACCTGGATTACCAGTTCGCCCCGGGGCGTGGGTTTGTCGTCATCAAGCGCCGTCATGGATTCAACCTTATCAGTTCGGAATTGTTTTAGTACCCCGCATGTTAGCGGCCTGCGCCGCGTCTGCAAGAAAAATTGAACGTCCTGTTCTATATTTCAGTGGCTGTAACAAAGTTGTCATAGAGTGCCTTTATTGTTCACACATCGGTGAAGCAAACCCGTAAATAAAGTCAACGTGACAAATGGAGACTCAACGTGATCAAACTTAGAACAGCCCTTTCAACTGTGGCACTGGCCGGTAGCATCGCCGCCGTGTCGACTCCTGCCATGGCGCGCGACACCATCAGCATCGTCGGTTCCTCTACTGTTTATCCGTTCGCGACGGTTGTGGCTGAGCGCTTTGGTTCTTCAACTGACTTCCCGACTCCGAAGCTTGAGTCAACCGGTTCTGGTGGCGGCCTGAAGTTGTTCTGCGCCGGTATCGGCACCCAGCATCCGGACATCACCAATGCGTCACGTCGCATGAAGACGTCTGAGTACGATCTTTGCCAGAAAAACGGTGTAAAAGACATCACCGAATTCCGCATCGGTTCTGACGGCATCGTGATTGCCAGCTCGCAGAAAGCCGATAACCTGGACATCACCCTTGAGCAGCTTTTCCTGGCCCTGGGCAAGCAGGTTCCTTCACCGGACGATGAGACCAAGCTGGTTGATAACCCCTACGAAAAGTGGAGCGACATTGACTCCAGCCTGCCAAACGTTGCCATTCGTGTGATGGGACCGCCTCCGACCTCCGGTACCCGTGATTCTTTCAACGAGCTGGCCCTGCAGGGCGGCTGTGAAGATCTGCCAGCGGTTGCCGACATGAGCGAAGACGACATGGAAGGCGTGTGTCAGAGCGTTCGTGAAGATGGCGCGTTCATCGAAGCCGGCGAGAACGATAACCTGATCGTTCAGAAGTTGATCGACGACAAAGGCCTTTACGGTGTGTTCGGTTACAGCTTCCTGGAAGAGAACGCTGACCGTCTGCAGGCTGCAACGCTGAACGGCAAGGTACCGACGGCTGAAGCCATTGCGGCAGACGAATACCCGGTTGCCCGTTCACTGTTCTTCTACGTCAAGAAAGCCCACGTTGGTGTGGTTCCGGGTATCGCGGAATACGCCGAGTTCTTTGCGAGCCCGAGCGCCATGGGCAAGAATGGCTACCTGAAGGACGTTGGCCTGATCGTTCCTCCGCGCGACGCGCTGATGAAGCTGCAGGACAAGGCATCTGACATGCCTAACCTGGCCAAGGAAGAACTGATGTAAGCCAGTCGACAAGGTGTTGACTGACAAGGGTGCGGGTCTTTGAAAGGCTCGCGCCCTTTTGCACGTCTGGAAAGCGGCATGTGCGTCCTGTTTTCCGAATGATTACACTTGTGGTCCTTTTTAGCTTGTTACGGGAATTTTCATGCAACCGGCCAATCTGCTTTTATTGACCATCGTGCTGTCGATGGTTGCCTACGGCTTGGGCTATGCCCGATCGCGGTCACTGGCGATGCCGATGGGGGGCATTCGTCATCTCAAGTCCCTGCCCTTTTATTACGGGGCACGAGCGGCTTTGTGGTGCGGCATTCCCGCGCTGCTGGTGCTTGGGCTCTGGGCAGCGTTCCAGGGAAAAGTTATCCAGACCCTGGTTGTTGGCTCCCTGCCACAGGAAATGTTGCCGGCGTCCGAGGGCGAGGCGAGTCTTCTGTTGAGCAAGATCAGCAACGTGGCCAGTGGTAGCCTGCCTCCGGGGTTTGCGGAAGCACCCATTGTTGAAGCTGCAGAGCGACTGAAGGCGCTGAGGGAACAGAGCCGGATGTTCATGACCACCCTGGTGGTGTCCGTCTCTGTGCTGGCGGGATTTTTGGGCTGGCTCCGGGTTCGCCCGGCACTGAACGCCCGGACACAAGTGGAGTCGATCCTGAAGTGGCTGTTTTTCGCCTGTGCCGCGCTGGCGATTCTGACCACCATCGGGATTATTTTCTCCGTGGCGTTTGAAACCTTCCGGTTCTTTCAGAAGATTCCGTTCACCGAGTTTATCTTCGGCTCCCAGTGGAGCCCGCAAACCGCATTACGAGCAGATCAGGTGGCAGCCCAGGGCGCCTTTGGCATGATCCCGCTGTTCACCGGCACGCTGCTGATTTCGGCGATTGCGATGCTGGTTGCGGTGCCGGTGGGATTGCTGTCGGCGATTTACCTCTCGGAGTACGCCAACAAGAAAGTACGCGGTGTGGTCAAGCCATTGCTTGAGATGCTGGCGGGTATCCCGACGGTGGTCTACGGCTTCTTTGCAGCACTTACCGTCGCGCCGTTCATCAGTAACTTCGCGGCCTCTCTGGGTATCGATGCGTCGTCCCAGAGTGCGCTCGCCGCTGGCGGGGTCATGGGCATCATGATCATTCCGTTTGTGTCTTCGCTGTCGGACGACGTTATCAACGCGGTACCGCAAACCCTGCGTGACGGCTCCCTGGCTCTGGGCGCTACCCAGTCGGAAACCATGAAGAAGGTGATTTTCCCGGCGGCACTGCCCGGCATTATGGGCGGGGTGCTGTTGGCAGTCTCCCGAGCCATTGGTGAAACCATGATCGTGGTCATGGCCGCGGGCCTCGCAGCGAATCTGACGGCCAATCCGCTGGAAACCGTCACTACGGTTACCGTACAGATTGTCACCCTGCTGACCGGCGACCAGGAATTCGACAGCGCCAAGACCCTGGCGGCCTTCGCCCTCGGCGCGATGCTCTTCCTCGCTACCCTGTTGCTGAATGTGGTGGCCCTGAAAATCGTTCGCAAATATCGGGAACAGTATGACTGATCAACGTTCACAGGCGGAGCTCGTCCGCCAGTCACTCAAACGGCGTTACCGCAAGGAGCGCCGGTTCCGGGCCTACGGCATACTGGCGATTGCGATTGCGCTTTCCGCCCTGGTGGTGCTGTTCGTCGACATTATTGGTAAAGGCTACACCGGCTTCACCAAAACCACGATCACCATGGAAGTCGAGCTCGATGGTGAAATGATGTACCTGGACGACGCCACGGACAAAAAGCAGATCAAGATGGCTGATTTTGTGGAGCCATTGGTGCAGGCGATGATCAAACAGGTGCCGGGTGCAACGGAAGAGAACAGGGATGCCGTCCGTGATCTGCTTAACCCCTACGCGTCCAATGAGCTGCGTGACATGCTCGAGCAGAACCCCGAGTGGCTTGGAACCACCCAAACACTGACTGTTCTGGCTCACACCGACGTGGATGTCTACGTGAAGCATGCAGGTGACGACGCCTATTCCATCAAGCTCAGTGACCGGCAACAGCGCTGGGTGGATCAGTTGGTGGAAAATGAGGTTGTGCAGACGTCCTTCAACGATGTGTTCTTCAGCAGCGGCGATTCCCGTGATCCGTCCCGCGCCGGTATTCTTGGGGCGATCGTCGGGTCTTTGCTGACCATGCTGGTGACACTGGTGCTCTCGTTCCCCATCGGGGTTGCGGCTGCCATTTACCTGGAAGAGTTTGCACCCCAGAACAGGCTCACGGATTTCATTGAAGTGAACATCAATAACCTGGCTGCGGTGCCGTCGATTATCTTCGGTTTGCTGGGCCTGGCGGTGTTCATCAACCTGTTCGGTATGCCTAGATCGGTGCCGGTGGTGGGCGGTCTCGTACTGACGCTGATGACCCTGCCAACCATCATCATTTCCAGCCGGGCGGCCATTAAAAGCGTACCGCCGTCAATCCGGGAGGCTGCCGAAGGTATTGGTGCCTCCAAAATGCAGGTGGTGTTACACCATGTATTGCCGCTGGCCATGCCGGGAATGCTGACCGGTTCCATTATCGGCATGGCGCAGGCACTGGGCGAGACCGCCCCCCTGTTGCTGATCGGGATGGTGGCGTTCATCGTTGATGTTCCGGACGGCTTTTTCGATTCGGCGACGGTACTCCCGGTTCAGGTCTTCCTGTGGGCGGGCAGCCCGGAGCTCGCCTTTATAGAACGTGCGTCAGCAGCCATCATGGTATTGCTGGCATTCCTGGTTAGCATGAACGCACTGGCCATTTGGCTTCGCAAGCGCCTTGAGCGTCGGTGGTAAGGAGATAAGCGATGAATACGATGAACCCAACGATTACCAAAGAAGCCGATCATCAAGAGGTTGAGGCGGTTGCTCCGGTGCGGGAGCAGCCCGAGGAAACAATCATTGAGGAAGGCAAAACGGTGGGAGAGCCTTTTGCCGACAATGCCAAATTCAAGCTTCGCGATGTCAATGTTTCCTACGGTGATACCCGGGCGATCAAGAACATCAGCCTGGATGTGGCGAAGAACGAGGTCATTGCCTTTATTGGACCTTCAGGGTGCGGCAAGTCCACGTTCCTGAGGTGTCTCAACCGGATGAATGACAGCATCGAAATCTGCAAGGTGACGGGGTCACTTCAGTTGGACGATCAGGACATCTATGACCGTCGCCGCGACGTTGTCGAATTGCGTGCGCGGGTGGGCATGGTTTTCCAGAAGCCAAACCCGTTCCCCAAGTCCATTTATGACAATGTGGCCTATGGCCCCCGGATTCATGGCCTGGCCAATCGAAAATCCGATCTTGATGACATCGTCGAGAACAGCCTGCGCAAGGCGGGGCTGTGGGGCGAGGTCAAGGACCGTCTGGATGCGACAGCCACCGGAATGTCGGGCGGCCAGCAGCAGCGTCTGTGCATTGCGCGCGCTATCGCGGTGAGCCCGGAGGTTATTCTGATGGACGAGCCTTGCTCCGCACTGGACCCCATTGCAACCGCGAGGGTGGAAGAGCTGATGGCGGAAATGTCGGAGAGTTACACCATCGTGATCGTGACCCACTCGATGCAACAGGCAGCCCGTGTATCGAATCGAACGGCGTATTTCCACCTGGGGCATCTGGTGGAAGTAAACGAAACCAACAAGGTGTTTACGTCGCCCGAGCACGAACTCACCGAATCCTATATCACCGGCCGTTTCGGTTAACGCCGGTATTGTTGAACACTGGAGAACACAGTCATGCCAGATAAAAAGGACGATGTTTACGGCGATCACATTTCGCACAAGTTCAATGACGAACTGATGGCCCTGAAGAGCGAGTTTCTTGAGATGGGCGGCCTGGTGGAGTCCCAGGTCGACCGTGCGATTACCTCACTGGTGGAAAATGATGGCCACCTGGCGGACGAGGTCCGTGCCACGGACAAGAAAGTCGATCAGATGGAAATCGACCTCGACGAGGAAGCAACCCTGATTATCGCCCGTCGCCAGCCCACCGCGCGTGATCTGCGGTTGGTGATTTCGGTGATCAAGATGGTGGCGGACCTGGAGCGGGTTGGTGACGAGGCCAAGAAAATCGCCAAGTTTGCCATCAAGCTGTCAGAGGAAGGTCAGGCGCCTCGAGTACGTGGAAGTGCGCCACATTGGCAATCATGTTCTTAGCATGTTGCACGATGCCCTGGACGCCTTTGCCCGTCTCGATTCCGAGCAGGCGCTGCGGATCATGAAGGAAGACAAGCGAGTAGACGAGGAATACCAGGCGGCCACGCGGACGTTGCTGACGTTCATGATGGAAGATACCCGCAACATTTCCCGCTGTATGTCGGTGATGTGGATTCTCCGTGCTGGAGCGGGTGGGGGATCATGCCTGCAACATTGCCGAGAATGTGATCTTCATGGTCAAAGGTGAGGATGTTCGGCATACGCCGGTGGAGGAAGCTGAGAAGGTCGTCGGGCGCTGAGTTCGTAGCTTCTGGTGCGGGTGTTCCCGCAGGGCAGGAGGCACTGTTCAGGACACGCCCGTGAATACGTCCATGTAGGGCTCGGTCGAGCCATCCCTGGCGCTCCACGGTCCTGAACAGTGCCTCCCGCCCGGCTTTGTAAATATCTCAGATATCGCCGGGGCTCAAGGCGATCAGCCTTGCTTCATTTTATCGGTATACGGCGGCCAACCGAGGGGCTTGCCGGCCAGCAGGTGCAGGTGGATGTGGAATACCGTCTGGCCTGAATTTTCGCCGCAATTCATGACGGTCCGATAGCCATCGTCGGCGAAACCCATCTCCTTCGCCAGTTTGGCCGCAACCCAGTACAAGTGGCCCACCAACTCCCGGTCGCCTTCCTCGATGTCGTTGATCGTTGCGATTTCCTGTTTCGGGATAATCAGTAGGTGTACCGGTGCCTGTGGATTGATGTCCTTGAACGCCAGGCTGATGTCGTCTTCGTAAACGATGTCCGCCGGGATTTCCCGGTTCATGATCTTGGTGAAAATGGTTTCTGCATGATGATTCCCTGTTGATGAGTTGAGGCTTGTGAAACGCTTTACAGTTGCTTCATCCCCGGCAGCCGCTCCGCCAGTTGGCGGATCAGCGGGGGTAGTTCGTCGTCGATGCCCATAGCGTATTTGGCCACCCGGTTTCTGGCAAATGGCATTGCTTTCGCGGCGCCCAGGCCCAGATTGCGCAACAAGTGCAGAGGCGGCGTGCGGTTGCTGAACAGGTGGTAGAACACGTCCATCGCCATCATCATACGGCGGTTGGCCGGGCGGCGTTGTTGCTCGTATTTGGTCAGCCACGCCGGATCGGCCAGGTCGCAGCCTGCGCGTTTGGCCTCGCGGATGACGGTCTGCAGGCAGAGGGCGTCCTGGAAGCCCAGGTTGACGCCCTGGCCAGCCAGCGGGTTGATTGTGTGGGCAGCGTCACCTGCCAGCACGACACGATTGTTCACATAGGTTTTGGCGTGCTGGCGGGCAATCGGGAAGCTGGCTTTGGCTTCAATGTGCGTCAGCAGAGGCAGTTCCGGCGGGAAGGCGTTCTGTATTTCCGCCATCAATGCACGGTCGTCCAGCGATTTCAGGTGCGCTAGTTGCTCCGGCGAGTCGTACCACACCAGAGACGCCCAGCTTTCGCCATTGCCCGCGGAATGCAGCGGGAGGAAAGCCCGTGGGCCGGAAGGGTAGAAGCTCTGCCAGGTGATGTCCTCAACCGCGCCCTGGTAGCGAACCGAAATGACCATTGCCTGTTGCTGGTACTGGTCCCGGGTTACGCCGATGCCTGCCAGCTCCCGGACGCCGGAGGCCGCGCCATCGGCGCCCACCACCAATTGGCACTCGAGTTCGGTGCCGTCCTCCAGGGTCACAGCAGCGTGGTTGTTGCCGTTTTCTAGGTGACTGACGGCGTTGTCGGGAAACAGGGAGACCGAGTTCAGAGCCGCGGCGCTGTTCCACAACGCCTGCTGGGTAATGCGATTCTCCACGATATGCCCCAGGTGTCGGGCGGACAGGTTGCCGGCGTCAAACACCACATCGGCGACCTTGCGGGGCAGCAGGTTGCTGAGTGGGTGGCGGGTCTCGTCCCATACTGCCAAGCGGGCGTAGGGTGTGGCACGCATGGCGAGCATGCTGGGCCAGACGTCAAGATCGTTGAGGTAGCGCTCACTGCCGGCGCTAAGGCTGACACGCGGATGTCTGGAGGCAGCGAGGGATCGAATTCGGGGGCGGAGCCACGGTCAACCAGGGCCACGCGGAAGCCACTGCGGCCAAGTCCGGTCGCGAGGGCAGCACCGACCATGCCGGCACCGACAATCACAATATCAAAGGCTTGAGTCATAACGGGTTCCTGTCTGGTACGCCCAGTTTACGCGATGGGCGCATCCAGACAAGCCGTCCGGATCAAGCCTGGGCCGGTTTTTGGTGTCAGTAACCGGCCAGGTTGGCGGTGGGGCTGCCGGTCAGGGACTCAGCCCTGCGGGCGCGGCCCTTGAGCCAGGCTGGCTTTTGCGCGCCTGGTTTTACAAATCCCTGCTCCAGCACCATCGGATGCACGAGTTCCAGGAAATCTGACGTTTTCATGTGGATGGATTCGGTGTGGCTGCCAGCGGCAAAGGCGAGTTCCGGTTGCCGGGTCAGAGCCTCTGCGCAATACACGGACATATCAAACAGGTTGCCGAATGGCGGCATGGCGCCCACTTCGCACTCGGGGAAGCGGTCCTGAAATTCCTGTTCGTCCGCAAGATCGACAAAATCGGTATCCAGGATGTGGGTCAGTCGGTCCCAACGGATACGCCAGGTAGCGGGCATGACCAGCATGGCCATTTTGCCATCCAGTTCAATAATGACGGTTTTCACCACCCGGTCGCCGGCGATTTTGACGTGATGGGCGAGTTGCTGGGCGGTAAACGCAGGGGGGTGAGACAGGCACATGTATTCCACGCCTGCCTGATCAAGGTATTCCTTCAACTGCTGTACCGGCATAGTGACAACCTCCTACCAGCAATGACAGCGGTACTGGAGCCGGTGATGTTCCTGACCCGGTTCCGGTGACTGGCGGTGACGCCGCTAATGCGACTGCACCGCCATTACTGGTCAGCTTAGTTGAGGCTGTACAGAATGCGAGTAACAGTATGTGTTAATGAGATACCAATCACTCGGATTTGTAGACATGCACATCCCGCTGTGGGAACGGAATGGTAATGCCCTCGGCGTCGAACGCCTTCTTCACTTTCTCGTGCATGTCCCAGTAGTACGGCCAGAGGTCATCGGTGGCGACCCAGGCCCGGAACATGAGGTTAACGGAGTTGTCTCCAAGACTGCCCACGCAGATACGGGGTTCCGGATCCTTCAGTGAACGTTCGTCCTCGTCGAACAGGCGCTTCAGAATGGCCTTGGCCTTGTCGATGTCGTCGTCGTAGTGAATACCGAAAGTCATGTCACAGCGGCGCTTGTCGTAGATGCTGACGTTCACCAGGGTGGCGTTGGACAGGCTGCCGTTGGGAATGACGATGCGGCGGTTATCGAAGGTATTTACCACCGTGTAAAGAATCTGAATCTCCGCGACGGCACCCAGGTAGCCCTGAGCTTCGATGGTGTCACCGACTTTGAATGGCTTGAAGATCAGAATCAGTACGCCGCCGGCAAAGTTGGCCAGGCTACCCTGCAGCGCAAGGCCGATGGCAAGGCCAGCAGCACCAATAACAGCGATAAAGGACGTCGTAGCGATGCCGATCATCGACGCGACGGAGATCAGCAGCATCACCTTGAGGATGGCGCTTATCAGCCACACAGAAATTTGTTGAGTGTCGGGTCTTTTGCACCCAGCTTTTTATCGAGAACCCCGATGCAACGATTGATCAGCCAGAGGCCGAGTACCAGCGTGATGATGGCCAGGACGACCTTTGGGGCGTAGGTCATGATCAACGAGAGTGCCTGGTCCCATAGCTCCGAGGCATTAATGTCGGTTCCCAGAAGATCTTCCATTCAGTGACTCCTTGTTCGGTAGTAGTGGCTTATTACTTTAAATATGACAGGGACAACGGCTGTTCAATTGATATTTGCCTGCGTTTTGTTATAGCAGAGGTTTGTGGCAAACGTACAACATGCGCGTCCAGTTTGGGTGGGAGCGTTGTACGTTGTAAATCAACGACTGGCCCACCCGATGATGGTTTCCGGCCCGCCCTTCACAATAATGCGGCCTTCCTTCTGGCTGAGCTGGTAGTCATACATGGGGTCGTAGTAGTCCTGCAACAGTGCCTCGATCCATTCATGGTGCGCACCGGTCTCCCCGGTTCGGTGCTGGCGGTCGAGGGCATCCTCCATCATCTGCCGTAGTCGGCTATGGCGCTCACCGCCGAGGCGTTTCCGGATTCTGTCGAGGGCGCTGAGAAGGTAGTCGCGATAGTTGAGCCAGCCTGCTTCTGTGCCGTCGCGTTCCATGAAGTCGGCCGTCATCTGGTCAACATAGTCTTCGCGGATGATTCGTACTCGCTCTTCGATCGGTTGATCCAGCACCATTAAGGGTGCTGCTGCCATTCGGTTCCTGAGGCTTTCCGGCAGGGCGCATCGGCCCACCAGTCTGCTTTCATCTTCCAGGTACACCGACCCGCCGACGTGATGATGGGCCTTGAGCATGGCAACGGCCAGGCGGTTTTCGAAATCAATCTGTGACGGTTGGGGCGTTACCTGACGACCGAAACTGGAGCCACGATGGTTTGCCAACCCCTCAAGGTCAACAGGATTGGGCAACTGATTCAGCACGCGGGTTTTGCCAGTCCCGGTGCGGCCGCTGAGAATAACGAACTCGGACGATGCAGTGAGGGCTTCCAGGCTGTCGATCAGGAACCGACGCATGGCCTTGTAGCCACCCTGGATGAGCGGAAACTCTATGCCGGAGTCTTTGATCCACTGCTGAGTCAACCGCGAACGCAGGCCGCCGCGGAAGCAGAACAGGTAGCCCTGCGGATTCGTGGCCGTAAATCGCTTCCAGGCTTCGATGCGTTGCGCCTTGAGGTCCCCGGAAACCAGTTGGTGGCCCAGTTCAATGGCCTTGTCCTGACCTTTTTCCTTGTAGCAGATGCCAACTCTGTGGCGTTCCTCGTCGTTCATCAGGGGCGCATTGATAGCACTTGGGAAGCTGCCCTTGCTGAACTCGATCGGTGCCCTTACGTCCATGAGCGGAACGTCGTTCAGGAACAGGGAGAGATAGTCGCTGGTATCAGGTCTGGACGGCATGGCAGGTTTGGGTTCGTACGGGAAATGAGGCAGCAGTATAACGAACATGCTGGTTTTTTGCTCGCCTGCGGGTGTGCCACCGCGCCGCTGCCGCTACAATGCGTGCCTTGCCAGGCCTGTGTTCCGGAGTAACCATGACCCCCGACATTCTAGATCAGCATCTTGGGAAAACCCTCAGCCGGGGGCAGGTTGCCGTAACGGCCCCGGCGGGTTGCCCCGACATCGTCCTCTACCTGTTCGATCCAGGGGTACTGGAGGGCCCTCTGAGCCACGAAGAGGCGCAGGCGGTGGTTGCTGAGCCGGCGTACTGGTCGTTTTGCTGGGCCAGTGGACAGGTATTGGCGGCCTATATCCTCGCACATCCACATCTGGTGAAAGGCAAAAAGGTGTTGGATTTTGGATCCGGTTCCGGGGTGGTGGCTATTGCTGCCGCAATGGCCGGGGCGAGGGAGGCCATCGCCTGCGATATTGATCAGGCTGCACTGGATGCGGCAGCGGCGAACGCCAGGTTAAATGGCGTGTCGGTGACCCTGAGCGCCGATTGGGCAACGCGGCCGAGCGATGTGGACGTTGTGACCGCGGCGGACGTGTTGTATGACCCGGAAAATCGCCCGCTGCTGACCGAGTTCAGGCGAGCCGCGCCTTTGGTGATACTGGCGGATTCTCGCTTGCGGAACCTGGGTGACGACCACTACCGGCAGCAGGACGTAATCGAAGGCCGCACCTGGCCAGACCTGAATGAGTTTGAGGAGTTTAATCGGGTGCGGGTGTACCTGGCAGGCCAGAGCTCGATGACCTGAGAGCGGGCGAAAAAAAGGGCAACCTTTCGGTTACCCTTTTTCGGAACAGGTGTCGCGTCCCTGCGCTGTTGGCAACTACCTTGTTGCCGATTTCCCTTGCCAGTCCCTGGTGCCGGCGTCCGAGCCGGCGATCCGAAGAGGTCTCCCTTAAGCGAGCCATCCCTGTGTCCCTGCTTCTCCCTGCATCCAATTGCCGGGGTGCATCCAGTGCGTCGTCCATTTCCCTGTCATCCTTGATGTAAACACTATACCAACCGCAGTTTTACAAACATGTGAACTGTGCACGCCAGAGCAGCTGTGCTGGTAGTGGTTTTGTTATAAGTTCTTTAATATCAGTTAATTGAGATATCGGCGGGTATTCCTGTCGGGGAAACCTACGCTATGTCGCAGCAAGATCTTACGAGTTTGTAGGATATATCTCACACAAGTCCGGGTTGATGTCTCAAGTCCGGTGGGTGGTGCTTTATTGACGGCTGTTGGCGTGAACGATAGGACGGTCGTTTTGCGTGTGTGGCCTTATAAATCCGGGACACGGTAGTAACCCGATAGCAATGCCTGCAGCGTCGGCGAGAATATCGGCAATGGCAAAGGTGCGGTAGGGTAGCTGGGCCTGGACAAGCTCAATGCCCAGCCCGAACGCCAGCAGGCCGATGACAATCCACAGTTTCCCCAAGCCCGGCCAGGCCAGCCGGGTAACCACCGCCAACTGCAAGAATGCCAGCAGGTGATTGACCTTGTCGCTGGCTGCCGAGGGAATCGGGTAGGGTTGGCTGGTGGTTGCAAGGTAAATGATGGCGGCGGCCGAAAGAACCAGTATTGCCCGCCAAAAAGGCTGATACTCGAGCAGAATCAGAATGCGTTGCCTCAGGAATGCCATGGTCACCGTCGGGCTGTGGTGGAGTTTGCAACATGATATGCTTTGCGCCCCGTCACTGTCATCGAAGCTGAGGTGCTGCGAGGTATGTTGAAAGGTAATTTTTTCCGCGGCCTGGGTTACCTTGGAGAAGGGTTCCGGCTGATACGGCAGCCTGGACTGAGATTGTTCGTTGTTATCCCCCTGGTTATTAATATTCTGTTATTCGGCCTGCTGTTCTACTTTCTGGCTGAACTCTTTGCAGCGATGATTGCCACAGCCATGAGCTGGTTACCGGATTGGGCGTGGCTACAAAGCCTCGACTGGTTGTTCTGGATTCTCTACGGCGCCGTCATCCTGTTGATGTTGGCTTACGGGTTCGTGATCCTGGCGAACCTCATCGGCTCGCCCTTCTACGGTTACCTCGCGGAGCTGACGGAAAAGCACCTGACCGGTCAGGAGGTCAGCAGCGATGATGGCTGGAGCCAGATCATACGGGATATTCCCCGCTCTCTCTGGCGGGAGGTGCAGAAAATCCTCTACTACCTGCCCAGGGCCATTGGCCTTTTCATCATCGGTGTTATCCCGGTGGTCAATCTGGTGGCGGCCGTGCTGTGGTTCGTCTTCAATTGCTGGATGATGTCGCTGCAGTACGTGGACTACCCGGCGGACAACCATCGGGTCAGTTTCCCGGCCTTGCGGCGGCTACTGGGTGACACTCGCCTGTCGGCCCTCGGGTTTGGCCTGCCGGTGGCATTGGCGGCCATGGTGCCGGTGCTGAACCTGGTGGTGGTGCCTGCCGCGGTTTGTGGTGCCACCGCCTATTGGGTGCGTGAGAACGGTCCCTCGAACACAGACGTATAAAGCAGTTACGGTGATTTAAATCTGTCGGAGGTTTCTTGGATACATCGGAATTTGTAATTGGTCAGCGCTGGGTCAGCCACAGCGATACCGCGCTCGGCTTGGTATTGTCACGGACATCTCAGGCCGCCGTGTAACGCTGGGTTTCCCTGCGGCCGATGAGGAGCGCACCTACGCCATCGACAATGCTCCGCTGTCGAGGATCATCTACCAGATTGGCGAGGCTATCGAAACCTTCGATGGCGAACGTTACATCGTGAGGGCCGTGGAGGATATCGGCGGTGTGCTGATGTACCACGCCGATGACGGCGGAGAGAACCTGATCCATGTTTCCGAGGTGAAACTCAGCAGTTCCGTGGACTTTTCCGCCCCTCACCAACGGCTGTTTGCCGGCCAGTTTGATCGCAATGGTGCGTTTCGCCTGCGGATGGCCACCGCGCAACACCTTGACCGGCTACGTGCATCCTCGGCTCAGGGCCTGATCGGTGCGCGCACGCAGCACTTGCCACACCAGATTTACATTGCCCACGAAGTGGCAACACGTTACGCCCCCCGGGTTCTGCTGGCGGACGAAGTGGGGTTGGGCAAAACCATTGAGGCCGGCCTGATTCTTCACTATCAGCTGCACACCAGTCGTGCCCGTCGGGTGCTTATCGTGGTGCCGGATTCATTGATGCATCAGTGGTTGGTGGAAATGCTGCGGCGGTTCAACCTGCGATTCTCGATCATTGATCGCAGCCGGTATGAGGCCATGGAGGATCTGGAGGGGTTGTCGGAAGAGGATGACGACCTGACCGATGCCGATGAAAACCCGTTTGAGAGTGAACAGCTTGCACTGTGCAGCCTGGATTTCCTGATGACCAGCGAACAGGCCCAGGCGGATGCCATTGCCGCCGGTTGGGACCTGATGGTGGTGGATGAGGCCCATCACCTGGCCTGGAGCCCGGAGGTGGCGAGCCCTGAATATCGGCTGATTGAGCAGCTTTCAGAAGCCAGCAATGGCTTGTTGCTGTTGACCGCAACCCCGGAGCAGGTGGGGGTGGCCAGCCACTTCGCTCGCTTGCGGTTACTGGACCCGGCACGCTTTCACGATCTGGAGACTTTCCGGGAAGAGGAAAAGCAGTACGAAGTGATCAATGGGGTGGTTTCCCATATCCGAGAGCAAGGCATAACCGCTGTCTCCGACACGGATCGGAAAGCTCTCGAGGGCTGGCTGGGTGATGAGCTGGAAGGTTTGATGGCGTCCCAGGAGCCGGCACAGGCCGTGGTTGATGCATTGCTGGACCGTCACGGTACCGGTCGCGTGCTGTTCCGGAACACCCGCACCGCCATCAAGGGGTTCCCGGAGCGCCATCCGCTACCGGTTGCGTTACCCTGCCCGGAACTCTACCAGCAGGGAGACGTTTGTCAGGGGGTAGCCGGGTTAACGCCCGAAACGGCCGTGGACGAAGAACAATGGCTGGCGGAAGATCCCCGTGTCGCCTGGCTGGAGAAGACCCTGACCGGCCTGAAGCCGGCCAAGGTGGTGGTGATCTGTGCCCACGCCTCGACTGCCATGGCTCTGGAGCACTACCTGCAACTGCGTGCCGGTATCCGCAGCGCTGCTTTTCATGAACATCTGAGCCTGATCGAGCGGGATCGCGCCGCAGCTTACTTCGCTGATACTGAACAGGGCGCCCAGGCACTGATCTGCTCGGAAATCGGCAGTGAGGGGCGCAATTTCCAGTTCGCCCATCACCTGATCCTGTTTGATCTGCCCGCCAACCCGGACTTGCTGGAACAGCGCATCGGCCGGCTCGACCGGATTGGCCAGACCGACACCATCGACATCCATATCCCCTACCTGCAGGGAACGGCCCAGGAGGTCCAGTACCGTTGGTTTGAGGACGGCGTGAACGCGTTCAATGAAAGTTGCTCTGTGGGTGTCGCTGTCCACGATCATGTGGCCGTGCAGTGGCAGGCCGTCATTGATGGTGCGACGGACGACCTGCCGGCGCTGGTGGATGCTTCGCGGGCCGAGGCCGAGCGCCTGCGTACGTTGCTGCGCAACGGTCGCGACGCGCTCATCGAGCTTAACTCCTGCCGTCCGGACGTGGCGGAGGCGTTGATCAGCCAGATCGAATCCGAGGAAGAATCCGCCCAGGTTCGTGACTATATGATCGAGGCCTGCGATATCCTCGGCGTTGAGGTCGAGGATCATTCCGAGCATGCCGACGTGCTGAGGCCGGGCGAGCAATACCAGGCCGGACACGTGACCGAGCTGCCGGAAGACGGCCTGACCGTTACCTGGAGTCGTCAGCAGGCTCTTGAGCGCGAAGACATGGCCTTCATGAGTTGGGAGCATCCGCTGGTGACCGGCATCATGGAATCGGTCACCAGTTCCGGGCTGGGTAAGGCGGCTTTGGCCAGTATGACGGTCAAGGCGCTGCCACCCGGCACTCTGTTGCTGGAGGCCCTGTATACCGTGCATTGCCCGGCGCCTGAATCGCTGCAGTTGTCCCGGTACCTGCCGGTCTCGCCGTTGAGGCTGCTGGTGGATGTGAACGGGCGTGACTTGTCGGCAACCCTGCCTCATGACCGGCTCAACGACATGTGCTCGAACATCCGCAGGCGCACCGCTCAGGCCATCGTGCCGCAGATTCGCCCGCAGGTGGAAACCATGGTCGATCATGCCGAACGCCTTTCCGAGCCGCACCTGGAGCCCCTGAGAGCATCGGCCCTGGCCCAGGTCAGAGACGTGTTCGGCCCGGAAATCCAGCGTCTTGAGGCGATGAAGAAGGTCAATCCGACCATTCGTGACGACGAAATCGATTTCTTCCGTAAACAGTTGCACGCCGCGGAGACGTTACTGGGGCAGGCCAGCCTGTCCCTGGAAGGCATTCGCGTGATTGTAACTGCCTGATGGTGAACCAGTTGCTGGTCAGGATTCATCTGATCAGGTAGGTTGAACGTAACAGAATGTAGTTTTTGACATTCAAAACCACGGACGACAGAGAGTATCCATGATGACTTTCATACTGTTTCTTGCTGCTGTTACCGGCCTTCTTGTTGTGATGCGCAAGGAATCCGGTGCCAAACCCGCTATCGGGGTGATGGTGGTAACAGGCGTGCTTTCGCTTTTCCTGGCGTCGGGATTGCTCGCGTTCATACTGTTTATCGGCGCCGCCGTTACCGCCGCTGCAGGTCTGCCGGGATTTCGCCGGAGCTGGCTGACCCCGCGGGTATTCGCCATGTTCAAGAAAGTGGCTCCCAAGGTGTCCGATACCGAAAAAGTGGCCCTGGAAGCGGGGACCGTCAGTTGGGATGGCGAGCTGTTTACCGGGCGCCCCGACTGGCACAGCCTGCTGATCAACCGCAACACGGGCCTGTCTGAGAAAGAGCAGGCCTTTGTGGACAACCAGTGCACCCAGGCCATTTCCATGTGTAACGCCTGGGACCTGGCCGTTGAACGTGCTGATCTGCCGGCGGATTTGTGGGAGTTCCTCAAGAAAGAGAAATTCTTCGGCATGATCATTCCCGAGGAATACGGCGGCCTGCACTTCTCCGCCAAGGCCCAGACAGCGGTGTTGCAGAAGCTGGCGGCCAACGAAATGCTGATGGTCACCGTGGGCGTGCCCAACTCCCTCGGCCCTGGTGAGCTACTGGTCAAGTACGGCACCGACGAACAGAAGAACCACTATCTGCCCCGGTTGGCGGATGGTCGCGAAATTCCCTGCTTCGGCTTGACTGGCCCCCGCGCCGGTTCCGACGCCACCTCGCTGCCGGACACTGGTGTGGTCTGCAAGGGCGAGTTCGAGGGCAAGGAAGTGCTGGGCCTGCGTCTCAACTTCGAGAAGCGCTGGATTACCCTGGCGCCGGTTGCGACTGTGGTTGGTCTCGCCTTCCGCATGTTCGACCCCGACGGGCTGCTCGGTGACACCAAGGACTATGGGATTACCTGTGCGCTGATTCCCCGCAATACCAAGGGCATGGAAATCGGCCGCCGGCATTGTCCCATCGGCACGCCATTCATGAACGGCCCCATCAAGGGCACCGACGTGTTCATTCCGCTGGATTACATCATCGGTGGCCAGGAAATGGCCGGGCAGGGCTGGCGCATGCTGGTTGAGTGTCTGTCCGTCGGACGCTGCATCACCTTGCCATCCGGCGCGGCCGGAGCGGCTGCCTACTCCGTGGGCACCGCTGGCGGCTTCACTCGCATCCGTCGCCAGTTCAATACCCCGGTGGCAGACATGGAAGGCGTGCAGGAGCCTCTGGCCCGCATTGCTGCCAAGACCTACATCGCCCAGTCGGCAGTGAACCACACCGCGAACATGATCGACAAAGGCGAAAAACCGGCGGTACCGTCGGCGATTCTCAAGTACCACCTGACCGAATTCCAGCGCGGTGTCCTGACCGACGCTATGGATGTGCATGGTGGTAAGACGGTCACCCTTGGCCCCCGCAACTACCTGGGTATCGGCTTCAGTGGTGCGGCGGTTTCCATCACTGTGGAAGGCGCCAACATCATGACCCGCAGCCTGATGATCTTCGGTCAGGGTGCAATACGCTGTCATCCCTATGTACTGAAGGAACTGGCGGCCAAAGACAACGATGACATCGACGCGTTCGACGATGCCTTTTTCGGCCACGCTGGCTGATCTTCGGCAACGCTGCTCGTGCGTTCACCCAGGCTCTGGGTATCGGCAAACCCGACGTGCCGTTTGACCACAATGCACGCAAATACGCTCAGGGTGTGGCCCGCTTTAGCGCCGCCTTCGGCCTGTGTGCCGACGCCGCGATGACCACGCTGGGGTCGGAACTGAAAATGCGTGAGCTGATTTCCGCCCGCCTTGGTGATGTGCTGGCCAATCTTTACCTGGCCTCCATGGTGCTCAAGAACTGGCATGAAACCCAGCCGGTTGACGGTGAGCGCGACCTGATGGAGTACAGCATGGCGCTGTTGCTGAACCGAGCGGAAACCGCCATGGAAGAATTCCTCCAGAACCTTCCTAACCGCCCGGTCGCTATGGCCTTGCGTGCCATCACCATGCCCCTCGGCCGTCGTTGGGACCAGCCCCGTGATGATCTGGCCCGCAAACTGGCAAAAGCCATCTCCACCGACAGCCCCGTGCGGGAGAAGCTGTTGGCCGGCGCCTGGACGACGGCTGGCGAAGGCAAGGGTGCGGTTGAGAATCCCATTGCTCAGTACAACTATTTGCTGAAGGATTACGACAAGGCCGAACAGCTGTATCGCAAAGTCACCAAGGCGTATGCCAAGGGCCAGTTGCCGATGGACGCGCTGCATCCGGAAGAACGCTTCGAAGCCGCACTGGAAGCGGACATCTTCACCAAGGAAGAGGCCGAGTTCATGCGCGAGTACGAAGCCGTGGTCCTGGAAATGCTGACCGTCGACGACTTCCCGTTCGACGAGTTTGCCCGTAACAAGGACACGCTGATCGACCACAACCCGGCCTGACAGAGGGTATAGGGGTTTGGATTGAGGATGCCGGATGGCAACATCCGGCAGACACCAAATCATGAGGTAATTTGGGAATGTGGCTATCAATCCTGGCCGTAAGCGCCGGAGCCGTCATCGGTGCTAACCTGAGATGGGCACTGGGCCTTTGGCTCAACAGCAGCTACCACGCCATTCCCTACGGCACCCTCGCCGCCAACCTCTCCGGCGGCTGGCTTGTTGGCCTGCTTATTGGCTATTTCGTTCATGGCACTTCGTTGGCACCGGAGTGGCGCCTGTTTGCCATTACCGGCCTTTGCGGCGCCCTGACCACCTTCTCCACCTTCTCCCTGGAAATGCTTTCCGCTATCCAGGAAGGCAAATGGAGCATGGCCCTGGCTGGAATTCTGGCCCATGTTGTTGGCTCTATCCTCATGACAGCACTGGGAATTTACACCTTCGGGCTGGTCCGGGGATGATGGGTAACACTACGTACGGAATAAATTAAAAATACGCTTGGCAATCCCAAAAACAAAGAGTAGAGTTATTTGCGTAGGAAAGATTCAGTAAAGCTTTCATGAATAAGACGTACCTCCGCAGTTAGTAGTGACCGTCCTGTTTTTGATTCCGCGAATTCTGTATTTCCGTAAACGCTGATCAGGCATCACGACGATGCCTGGCGGCAAGATAAAATGATTGATTTCAGGAAGTTTAAGTATGTCTACTACTACCGGCACTGTTAAGTTCTTCAACGAAGCAAAAGGCTTTGGCTTTATCACTCGTGAAGGCGGCCCGGACGTATTCGTTCACTACAGCGCAATTCAGGGCAGCGGCTTCAAGACCCTGGCAGAAGGCCAGCAGGTTGAGTTCACCGTTACCCAGGGCCAGAAAGGTCCTCAGGCGGAAAACGTTACTGCTATCTAACGGATAGTAGGGCACCGCCAGAAAGGCAGCCTCGGCTGCCTTTTTTTGTGGGTGGATTTTGTGATTCCCACCCGAATGTGACATCTTTTATCCCCTGCCGTCGGGCGATCGCCCAACCTTAGTTTGCTCAGGGCCTGCTATGTTGAACACCCTCAAAGCTGTCTGGATCCTGTTTTGGGCTGCACTGCTCACGCTGGTCCTGTTCCTGCCTATTGTTATCGCCGCACTTGCCGGCCGCAATGGCAACGCCGCCTTTCACGGCACCCAGGTATACGCCTGGTGCATGCTTAGACTCACCGGAATCCGCCTTGAAGTCAGCGGACGCGAGCACATCGACCCGGCCCAGCGCTACGTTATCCTCAGCAACCATGCGTCCTATTTTGATCCCCCGGCCCTGGTGTTGGCATTGGGGCTGCAATACCGCTGGGTGATCAAGAAAGAGCTGCGTAAGGTGCCACTGTTTGGCCTGGCGCTGGAGACCTCGCGTAACCTTTTCATTGACCGATCAAAAGGCAGTGATGCGCTGGAAAGTATCAAGCGCGGCGTCGCCCAGTTGCCCGAAGGCACCAGCATCCTGATGTTTCCCGAAGGCACCCGATCCTGGATGGCAAACTGCTGCCCTTCAAGAAAGGCGGGTTCGTCATTGCCCGCGACGGCGAACTACCCGTTCTACCGGTGACGATCCGAGGCTCCCATGACCGACTCCCCAAGGGAACCGCGGTATTCTCGCCAGGTTTGATCGAGATTATTGTTCATCCGCCGGTAGCCACCGCCGGACGTGAGGTGAGGGAAGTTCAGGAAGAAGTGAAGGGCACCATAGAAGGTGCCCTCTGAAGGGCAACGATCAGTCGCCGAAAACGTCTTCGTAGAGCCGCAGGGTGCCCTCCCAGGAACGTTTTGCAGCCTGCTCGTCGTAGGCGATGGGCATATTGAATTCCTCGGCGACCTTATCCGCTCCCGGATTGGTGAACGAGTGCATGACACCGGGAAAACTGACCAGCGTTAGATCGGCCCCGGCATCCTGCATTTCTTTCACCAGACCGGACACCTGATCCGAGGGCACCATCTTGTCCGCACCACCGGTGTAGACGTGAATCCTGGGCTGAACCTTGCCGGCTTCGGCTTTGATGGGGCTGCCCAGCGCGCCGTGATAGCTGACTACGGCATCCAGATCCACACCCAGGCGTGCCATGTTCAGTACCACGCACCGCCAAAGCAATAACCCTGGGCGGCAATCCTGCTGCCGTCGACACTGTCGTGCTTCGCGAGCAACTCCTTGGCGGCCATGAAGCGAGCCTTGACCTGATCAATATCCTTGGTCGCCTCCTTCATAAAGGCCTGCGCATCTTCGGGATGTTCGGCGAGTTTGCCGGAGCCATACATATCCAGCGCAAACGCCGTGTAGCCGGCGGCTGCCAGCTTTTCCGCCTGCTCACGGGCAAACTCATTGTGCCCCCACCATTCGTGAACCACCAGAACGCCTGGGCGCTTGCCTTCGGCTTCGTCGTCGTAAGCCATGTAGCCGGTAAACGTTTTGCCGTTTACGGTGTACTCCACGGTTTCTGTCTGCATGTCGGCTGTCACCTGTCCACTTGCCAGGGTAAGGGCTACTGCGAGTGAGAGCGGCGCTGCCGCCAGGGCATGCCTGTATCTGTTCATTGGTTCCTGCTCCGTTTGGGTCGATTGCGTGGATTGCTTCGGGTTTTACGCCGAGGCCCATTAAACCGATGCATTCAATTGCTACTGCCGGTGTCAGACCTTTTTACTACACTTTACCCGATGAGACATCGTTTACCCGACGGATTCAAGGGGTCAGGCATGAAGATAGGCGTACCGAAGGAGATCAAGAATCACGAGTACCGGGTGGGAATGACACCGGCGGCGGTCCATGAGCTGTGTGGCCACGGCCACAGTGTTTGCGTTGAGACGAATGCTGGTGCTGCCATCGGCTTCACGGACGATGATTATGTGAAGGCCGGGGCCGAGATTCTGGAAAACGGAACGGCGGTGTTCGAGGCAGCCGACATGGTCGTCAAGGTCAAGGAACCCCAGGCGGAAGAGCGAGCCTTGTTGAAGTCCGGCCAGACCCTCTTTACCTACCTGCACCTTGCGCCGGATCAGGCCCAGACCGATGACCTGGTAGCGTCAGGGGCAACCTGTATTGCCTATGAAACAGTCACCGACAGCCACGGGCGGCTGCCGCTACTGGCCCCTATGTCGGAAGTGGCGGGGCGGATGTCGATTCAGGCTGGTGCCCACTGCCTGGAAAAATCCCTCGGCGGTCGAGGTGTGCTGCTGGGCGGTGTGCCGGGTGTGAGCCCTGCGCGGGTAACTGTGATTGGCGGTGGTGTGGTGGGTCAGAACGCTGTCGCTATGGCCATTGGCCTGGGGGCCCATGTAACGGTCCTCGACCGCAATATGGACGTACTGAGAAATCTTGACCATCTCTATGGCAACCGCATCAGCACGTTGTTCTCAACCGCCGCGACCCTGGAGGAAGCGGTGATCGAGTCGGATCTGGTCATTGGCGGCGTGCTGATTCCCGGAGCGTCCGCACCCAAGCTGGTCACCCGTGATATGGTCAGCCGTATGCCCGAAGGCAGTGTTATCGTGGATGTAGCCATTGATCAGGGCGGTTGTACTGAAACTTCGAAACCCACCACGCACGATGCGCCTACCTACGTTGTGGATGGGGTGGTGCACTACTGTGTCGCCAATATGCCGGGCGCGGTGGCAAGAACCTCCACTCTGGCGCTGAATAATGTAACACTGCCGTTTATCGTCGCCCTGGCCAACAAGGGACCGGAAAGGGCGATGAAGGACGACCCCCATCTGCGCAACGGCCTCAACGTGTTCCAGGGCAAGGTCACTTTCCGCGAGGTGGCGGAATCCACCGGCTATGAATTTGCAGATCCTGACAACCTGCTCTGATAGCAACGTCATTCAAACAAGGAGATTTCATGAAACTGATCGGTTCCACCACTTCCCCCTATGTTCGCCGTATCAGGCTGCTACTGGATGATAGTGACTATGAATTCGTGAACCTCGACATCTATGGTCAGGGCAGGGATGAGCTCCGGCGCAACAACCCGGCGCTGAAGATTCCCATGCTGATCGACGACAATCAGGAGGTGTACGATTCCCGGGTAATTGCCCGCTACCTCAGCGAAAAGCAGGGCATGGTGCCGTTGACCTGGGACCAGGAAAACCAGCTGACGCTGATTGACGCTGCCAACGATTCTGCGGTGATCCTGCTGCTGTCGGCCCGTTCGGGCATCGATACCAACGAAGACCTGATGTTTTTCAACCTCCAGCGTGAACGCATCATGATGACGTTCAGAACCCTGGCGGCCATGGTGGACGATGGCCAATTCGCCCAATGGAACTACCCCGCCATCTGCCTCTATTGTCTGGTGGACTGGATCGAGTTCCGGGACCTGGTGGATTTTGCCGGCATTGAGAGTCTGCTCGGGTTCAGGGATCAGCATCGTGATCAGCCGCTTGTCGCCGCTACTGACCCGAGAAAAGCGTAAGGTTTTGTCGGGAAGTGATTGGCAATAAAAGACAAGGTGGCTTTAACACTTGCGTTTCTAGGCTATAGTTGAGGGTAGCGTGGCCTGATCTTTCCAGGCCCGTGAGGCGTATCCATTCAACCAATAATAAAATTACCTCAAGGGGGTAAAGCCATGCTCCTGAATCACGCATTTGGTCTGTTCACCCATCCCGATGCCGAGTGGGCCGAGATCCGCAAGGAACACGCACCTCCCCGGCGGCTCTATGTTGCCTATGTGCTGTTGCTTGGCGCGATAGCGCCGATCTGTGCCTACATTTCCACGGCTCACATCGGTTGGACGGTGAGCGGTGAGCGCGTCATAAAGCTCACGGAAGTCAGTGCGATACAGCTAAGCGTTCTGACCTATCTGGCCATGCTGGTGGGGGTGTTTGCCCTGGGGTTCGCCATCAACTGGATGGCTCGGACATATGGCGCCCATGAAGAAACCGTTCCTTCCAATGGCATTGCGTTGGCGGCTTATTCCTGTACGCCGCTGTTCCTCGCCGGTTTTGCGTTGCTCTATCCGGTGCCCTGGTTCAATGCCCTGGTCTTCCTGGCGGCGGCCTGTTATGGCGCCTGGCTGATGTACGATGGCCTGCCGATTGTCATGGGCATTCCCAAGGACCAGGCGGTGATGTACGCCGGTGCCCTGTTGACCGTGGCGCTGGTCATTCTGGTGTCAACCCGCGTGGGTTCCGTCATCCTCTGGAACTATGGCCTGGGGCCGGTCTTCGTCGAAGGGTAGCGGCTTTGCCCGGCCTGTCGTGATTTGCTATTCAGGATGTCGCCATCCGTCATCCTGTCGTTACACTTTGGCGCTACCTTTTACCTGACCACTAAACTAGGGCAGGGAAAGGTATGAAACGATTGAGCCGCAGGGACTTCCTGAAAGCATCCGCTATGGGCATGGGCGCTGTTGCCATATCCACAGGGCTGGCCGGATGCATACTCGACAGCAGCGACAAACGTGATATCCGCTTCTCCCAGGGTGTTGCCAGTGGCGACCCCCTGCAGGATGGCGTGATCCTCTGGACTCGTGCCGTACCGGACGACGATTCCGGGCGGGACGTGGACATCGCCTGGGAAGTTTCTACCGACGCTGACTTCCGGAGCATGACTCATTCCGGCCGCTCGCGCGCCTCGGCTCAGCACGATTACACATTCAAGGTGGATGTTCGGGGTCTGATGCCCGGCCAGCGCTATTACTACCGTTTCCGCACCGCCAGAAGCACCTCCCCGACCGGCATGACGCAGACCCTTCCAGAGGGTGCGGTGAGCCAGGTGAGGTTTGCCGTGGTGTCCTGCTCCAATTACCCCGCCGGCTACTTCAACGTGTATCGGGAAATCGCGGGCCTGGATAACCTGGATGCCGTGCTGCATCTGGGGGATTATCTCTATGAGTACGACAGCGACCCGGATAGCTATGGCGCCGCGCAGGCAGAAGCCATGGGCCGTACGTTCCCTGCGTCGAATAACCGTGAGCTCATCACCCTGGAGGATTACCGCCATCGCTACGCGATTTACCGGGGCGATGATCATTTGAGGGAGTTGCACCGCAAGGTGCCGTTCATCACTGTCTGGGATGACCACGAAGTAGCCAACGACACCTGGAGGAACGGTGCTGAGAACCACAACGCCGATGAGGGTGATTTCAGTGACCGTAAACTCGATGCCCTGCGGGCCTACTTTGAATGGATGCCGATCCGGCCGGTCACGGACGGAGACCAGGAAACCATCTCCCGCAGCTTCCGCTTTGGCGACCTGGTGGACCTGCACATGCTGGATACACGGATCATCGGCCGCGACGAGCAACTGGCTTACACTGATTACCTGACCCAGGATGGCATTGACGCGGCCCGGTTTGCTGCAGATGTAGGCGACCCGAACCGTACCATGCTGGGTGCGGAGCAGCGGCTTTGGCTTGAGAATGCGCTGGCAACTTCAACCGCCACCTGGCAGGTGCTGGGGCAGCAGGTGTTGATGGGACGGATGACGCTGCCCGCGGAGCTGCTGGCCGGCATCATCAACCCTGACCCATCTGTGTTGCTGCCCCTGTTCGCGGAGCTGGCTGGCCTCAAGGGTCGCTACCTGGCTGGAGATCCCTCGTTGACCGACGAGGAAATTGCCCGGATTGAAACCGTGCTGCCCTACAACCTGGACGCCTGGGACGGCTACTACGTGGAACGAGAGGTGATCCTGGAAACGGCGAGGCAACTACAAAAGAACCTCGTGGTACTGGCCGGGGATACCCACAACGCCTGGGCCAGCAACCTGAAAACCGGCAATGGTGACCAGGTGGGTGTGGAGTTCGCCACGCCGGGGGTTTCTTCCCCCGGTCTTGAAGACTATCTCCAGTTGCCTGAAGCGACCATACCCGATGCCGAGGCGGCTATTGAGCTTCTGGTGGACGATCTCGACTACCTGAACGTGAACCAGCGGGGCTATATGCTGGTGACATTTACACCCGACGAGGCGAGGGCGGACTGGCGCTTCGTCAGCACCGTCAAAGACCGTAACTACGAGATTGTCAGTGGTCGCAATGCTGCACGGCAGACCTTGCCGGGGCCGGGCAACCGTTCACTGGTAACGCCCGGTTGACGGCATCTGTAAACCCGCTGCCGAATGATTCAGGCGGCGGGTTCGAACTGCCGTTGCAACCACAGTTTGATGTCGTCGGATTCGTACAGCCACTGATCCTTGCCGTCATCCTGCCGAATTCGCAGGCAGGGCACCTTGACGTGACCGCCGCCGGCTTCCAGCTCTGAGCGGCGTTCGCCGTCATGCTGTGCGTCACGGGTTTCGATATTGAGGCCCAGGCGCGCAATTTCCTTACGGACCTTGATGCAGAACGGGCAAGCCGTAAACTGGTAAAGCGCGAGGTCTTCGCAGGCACTGTCCACCTTTGCCTGTGCGTCAGGCGTGCGCGTGATGCCCTTGGGTGTGCTCAACTTCTCGCTGATCAGCATGAAGGGGGTCAGGATCAGCCGAAGGGTACGGAAAAAATAGCGGATGATGATTCTCATGGACTCGATACTGCTCCAGTCGATGGGGTGGATTTCGTTGCAGACCAAACCGGATAGGGAATGCCCGACAGCCTGTTCATGCAATAAGCGTGTGCCAGAAGCAGGCAAACGCCAGCCATCAGGACGGGCAGTTGTGCCGGATCAGGCATCAGGCCGAGTGATACGATAAGCGCAGTGGCTCCGGCCGGCGGATGCACGACACGGAATAGTACCATCAGGCAGCCGGTCAGGCCGAGGGATAAAGCCGAAGCGCCGACCCTTGGCAGATCGACTCCGTGTAAAAATGCGGAGGCCTGGTCCTGTAGACCAAAAATATGAAGACTGAACAGCCCCATCAAAGCACCGATGAGGTGGCCGCAAAAGGTATTGCGCGGAGAGGCCGGTTCCGCGAGCGGAACGTGGAACAGTATAAACGCCGTGGCGCCCAGCGATGGGAATATGAAGGCTTCCTGAGTAACCAGTGCGATAAAGGAAACAAGCGCGATACTCAGTGTGCCGTTGATCAGGCTAAACCCCGCCATTACAGTTCGGCGGCTGTATCGGTTCGTCAGCTGTTCAAGATGAAAAACCTTTAGCAGACCACTGGCTAACTGCCAGCGCAGTCGTTCGTTTCTGCGTCCCATTGCTCTCTCGTTAACCTGAATTATTTGCACTAAAAAGGTGCGTGATAGTAAGCCCTGACCCTGCACAAGGCAAATCGCTATTTCCGATAACCGTGAGCGACTGGCAAAGGTTCACTGATGCTTCTGAGCAGAAGGGCGTAAGGTATTGCCTGGGGCGTTGTATTGCTGTCGCCGGGCGTTTCTGACAGTCTTTTGTTAATGACAGAAACAAGGCCGGGCTAACCGGACATTCAGGAGAGCACAGTAATGACAGAAGACAAACGCCGCCGTTATTCCGCGCCCGTGGTCGACGGCCTGGGCAAGTCGGCAAGCCGCGCCATGTTGCGGGCCGTGGGGTTTACCGATGAAGATTTTCGCAAACCCCAGATCGGTATTGCCTCGACCTGGAGCAACCTGACGCCCTGCAATATGCACATCAACCAACTGGCGGAGGAATCCGCTGCTGGTGCCGACGAGGCCGGGGGCAAGAGCCTGACGTTCAACACCATCACGGTATCGGACGGCATCGCCAACGGCACCGAGGGTATGAAGTACTCTCTGGTGTCGCGGGAAGTCATTGCCGACTCCATTGAAACCGTGGCTGGTTGTGAAGGTTTTGATGGCCTGGTTGCCATCGGCGGCTGCGACAAGAACATGCCCGGCTGCATGATGGGTCTGGCGCGGCTGAACCGGCCGTCGGTATTTGTCTATGGCGGCACCATCATGCCCGGCGAGAATCACACCGACATCATCTCTGTGTTCGAGGCGGTGGGTGCCCATGCCCGAGGTGATCTGGACCTGATTGAGGTCAAACAGATCGAGGAAACCGCGATTCCGGGCCCAGGCTCCTGCGGCGGGATGTACACCGCCAACACCATGGCCTCGGCGATCGAAGCCATGGGCATGAGCCTGCCGGGCAGTTCTGCCCAGAACGCTATTTCCGAGACCAAGGCGGCAGACTGCAGGGCGGCGGGCGCGGCGGTGCTCAACCTGCTGGAGAAAGACCTGAAGCCATCGGACATCATGACCCGTGAGGCGTTCGAGAATGCCATCACCGTGGTGATTGCCCTGGGTGGCTCCACCAACGCGGTGCTGCACCTTATTGCCATGGCCAGTACCGTTGGCGTTGACTTGTCGCTGGATGACTTCGTGGAAATCGGCAAGCGGGTTCCTGTGCTGGCGGACCTGCGCCCCAGCGGTCACTACATGATGTCAGAACTGGTGGCCATTGGCGGTATCCAGCCATTGATGAAGATGTTGCTCGACCGTGGCATGCTCCATGGCGACTGCATGACGGTCACCGGCCAGACACTGGCGGACAACCTGAAAGACGTGGCTCCATACCCGGCAAGCCAGGACATCATTCATGCCTTTGATGACCCCATCAAGGCGGATAGTCATCTGCGTATCCTTTACGGCAACCTGGCGCCCACTGGTGCGGTGGCCAAGATCACCGGCAAGGAGGGCACTCATTTCACTGGTCGTGCACGGGTGTTCCAGTCTGAGGAAGAGGCCCAGGAGCGGATCATGGACGGCACTGTTGTGGCCGGGGATGTGTTGGTGATCCGGTTTGAGGGGCCCAAAGGCGGCCCGGGCATGCGGGAAATGCTGACGCCTACCTCGGCCATCATGGGCAAGGGCCTGGGCAGCGATGTGGCGTTGATTACCGATGGGCGTTTTTCCGGTGGCAGCCACGGTTTCGTGGTTGGTCATATTACACCGGAAGCCGCCGAAGGGGGCCCGATTGCGCTGGTGGAAAATGGTGACACCATCACCATTGATGCGGTGGCTAACCGTATTGAGCTGGATGTTTCGGAGCAGGAAATGGAACGCCGCCGACAGGCATGGACGGCACCGGCTCCCAGGTTTACCCGCGGGGTGCTGGCCAAGTACGCGCGTACCGTAAGCTCCGCCTCGGAAGGCGCAGTGACGGACAAGCCCTGAGTGCGTCAGGGGCAGGCCGGTTCAGGCTTGCCCCAAAAAAAGCCCTGCCCGTAGAGGTCCGGGAATTGCTGTAACCAGCGCACCACGGCCTCATCTTCAACACCTTCAACCACCACATCCAGGTCCAGTGCTTCACCCAGCTCCAGGGTCGCACGGAAGATTCGCTGGCGCGTAGGGTGGTCGAGAATGTCTTTCAGGAAACTGCGATCTATCTTGAGCTCATCCAGTTCAAAGCTCGCCAGTGTGCCCAGTGATGAATGGCCGGTCCCGAAATCGTCCATGGCAATTCGGAACCCTTTTCGGTTCAGGGTGTGAATCATACGGCGGGAAGCCTCTGGATCGGTCATCATCGCGGTTTCCGTAATCTCCAGTATCAGGTCTTTCGCCTGAATGTTGTGACGGGTGATGATGTTGGTTACCTTCTCCTCGAAGCCAGCATGAGTCAGGTCCGTGGCGGAAATGTTGACGGCGATGGCCAGCTCGTCGCCGTAGCGGGCTGTCAGGTGGGGGTATTCGCTGCAGGCCCGTTCAATGACCCAAAGCGTCACAGGATAGATCACCCCCACCTGTTCGGCCTGGGGAATCCACTGGTCTGGTGGTACATACCCGAACTCCGGGTGATGCCAGCGTATCAGGCTTCCACCGAACGAACTTTGGCGTCTCGAATGCGCACTTTGGGCTGGTATTCCAGCCACATACTGTTGCGGGCGAGTCCGTTTTCCACCTCCAGCATTAACCGTTGTTGCTGGTCTTGCCGCTCGGTTAGGGCCGGGTCGTACCCAGGGAGTCCCCGGCTGTCGTTCGCTGAGGCGGCCCCCGCGGAAGAGAGCAGGCTGGCGGCTCCGGTTGTCAGGATGACCGAGCCTGCGGCAGCGCCAAGGAAGAACGCGGACTCCGCAAAGCTGGTGCTCGGCGCCCAACCCGTTGTATGTAAAAAAGAGATCACGGCCCCGACCAGTATGGCGAGGAAGGCAAGCCCATAATAGCGTGCAAGGACGTGCTGACGAATCTGGCTCAGAACCACCAGCAGGATAAACGCGCCACCAGCGAGGGCCAGGCCGAGGAAAGACGCTTCGCCAACACCCGAAATGTTCACCGGCGTCGCCAGTAGATGCAGGAAAGCCAGCAGACTGATGACGTGAATGATTCGCCGGGAACGACGGCCCAGCGGCAGGAAGTGCGGCGTGAATTCACACAGTGCGATCAGGCACAGCGGCAGACTGATGTGCAGCAATGCGTTGTACTGCGGCTGGTCGGGCCAGATAAACCAAAGGCCAAACTGTTCCAGCACCAATTGGCAGTGCAGGACACCGGCCATGAACACACTGAGCCACGCGAGGCCGGGCCGTTGTAGCATAAACACAACTGCCAGGTTGAACAGCAGTGCAAACGCCAGAATCCCGCCGATAAATACTTGCCGTACCAACGCCATCAGGTCCTGAGGCAAACCCGTTTCCAGGCTCGATAACCAGTGGACGCTGCCCAGTGCCTGGGGAGTCAGCGCCGCAAGCAGCCATCCGTAGGCAATGGCAAAGATCAACACGATCAGGGGTAGCCAGCGGTAGAAGCCATTGCTCGCATCAAAGGGCAGGGGCGTACTGGCGATCTTCTGCGTCGTTTCGGGTCCGGTTGAATCCATTCGCTTGGTTGTCCTGCTCGTTTCCCGGAGGGCTTGTTACACTATGGTTACCTTGTGAAATATTGTGTAACAATATGATTTCAATGTAATTTTACGCGATTTTATACGGTTTTGCATTTGATGTTTTAAACGCCTGAATGAATTCTGTGTCCGAGCCCGTTAATACTTTTACCCTGGCCTACCCGGAGCCAGCCGCCAATTTGGCTGGTATAGTGAAAGGCTGACACCGTAATGACACATAACAAGGTTTGACCAATGATCCGAACGGCCATTGTCCTGGCGCTGACAGTCCTGTGTTTGCTCAACGTTTCCCGGGCGATGGCGATCGAGAGGTCCGAGTTGCAATTGGCATCCGTTAACGCAGCTGTGGCCTATGCCGACGATGAGGGGCTGGTTTACGGCAAGAATGCGGATCGGCGGGTGCCCATCGCGTCCATCACCAAATTGATGACTGCGCTGGTGGTGATGGAGTCCGGCGAGCCCCTGACCGAATGGCTGGACTTCCGGGAGCGCCATGTTCCCGCTCCGGCGAATGCCTATACCCGTATTCGTGTGAGCTCCGAGCTCAGACGCTCTGACGTACTGCGTATTGCACTGATGTCGTCAGAGAATTTTGCGGCCCATACCCTGGCAAGACACCATCCCGGTGGGTATGACGCCTTTATCGAAGCGATGAATGCCAAGGCCGTTGAGTTGGGAATGCTGAAAACAACCTTCGTGGATCCCACTGGGTTGTCGGTTGACAATCGTTCCACCGCGGCGGATCTGGTTCGCCTGGTCAGGGCGGCCAGCCAATACCCACAGATACGGGAGTATTCCACCACCCGCTATTTCACCGCCCAGTTCCGCCAACCCAGATATCGACTGGCGTTCGGGAATACCAATGTCCTGGTTCATCGTGACAGTTGGGGCGTGGGGATCAGTAAAACGGGCTATCTGTCCGAAGCTGGCCGTTGCCTCGTTATGCTGTTTGAACTGGATGGCAAGCCGTTGGTAACGGTGCTGCTTGATTCTCTGGGCACCCGTTCACCGATGGGGGATGCGGGCCGGATCAAACGATGGCTGACCACCGGCGCCGGTGGCAGTGTTGCTGCGGCCGCGCGTGCGTATGAGCGGAAAAAGAACGCAGCTTATGCCGCTTCGGATGGCGCATCCGTGAGCGTGAACTGACCTCTGGCGAATCGGGAACGCAGCGTATGATTGAGATATTCACCACCGGTGGCACCATCGACAAGGTGTATTTCGATGCCAACAGCGAGTTTGAGATTGGCGATAGTCTGATTGCGGAGCTGTTGGCGGAGTCCAACATCCATGACGGCTATACCCTGAACGGGTTACTGCGCAAGGACAGTCTGGAAATCACGGACGGCGACCGGGAGGTCATCAGAACCGCCGTCAGTCAGTGTGACGCCGAGCGCATACTGATCACCCACGGTACCGATACCATGCCGGAAACCGCCAGAGAGCTGCTGTCGGTGAAAGGGAAAACCATTGTGTTGTTTGGCGCCATGCAGCCGGCACGTATGCGCCGGAGTGACGCGGTTTTCAATATCGGCTATGCATGGGCGGCGGTCCAGCTATTGCCTCACGGGGTTTATATCGCCATGAACGGCGAGGTGTTCGAGGCAGGTTCCGTGCGCAAAAACCTGAAGGCCCAGCGCTTCGAACGCACCTGATCAGCCAGCTGTTCACTTCCTCCGTGGTTAGTTCCCGGTATTCTCCCGGCGCCAGTGAATTGTCGAGTATGAGGGGGCCGACACGCCATCGGTGCAATCCCGTCACATGGTTCCCCACCGCCGCCAGCATTCGTTTGACCTGGTGGTAACGCCCTTCCGACAACGTCAGGTCAATTTCCCCGGCATTGAGTAAATGGACATCGGCAGGTCTGGTTGGCCGCGACTCACCGTGCAGTAATACACCCTGTTGCAGTTGCGTGATGGCGAGGTCATCAATGGGTTCGGCGATCGTCACCCGGTAGGTCTTGGGGCATTTCACCCGGGGCGATGTGATGCGGTGTGACCATTGGCCATCGGTGGTCAGCAGCAGGAGCCGGTGGTGTCGGCGTCCAGCCGCCCGGCGATGTGGAGCCCGTGGCGGACATCTGCGGGCAGCAGGTCCAGCGCCGTGGGCTGCTGACTGTCGGTGGTGGCACTGATGACCCCGGCAGGCTTGTGCAGCATCAGGTACCGCTCTCCTGGCAGTGACAGCGGCTGGTCATCGAGGGAAACCCGGGTGTCTGCGGCCACCGGAGAAGCGGATTTGCGACAGATCTGCCCGTCCACCCGGATTCGGCCTGAACTGATGGTTTTTTTCGCATCGCGGCGCGACAGCGTGGTCGCGTTGGCAATGAAATAATCCAGGCGCATGCTCAGGTACACCCTTCTCCTGGCGGCGGCAGCGTTAGGCTGGCAAGGCACAGTACCTCCGCAGAACCCGTCATTCGCGACCAGAGCACGCCGAGGAGTTCCCCGCCAATCGCCGGACGCTCCAGCTGTGAACTGGGCTCTGGCTCAAGACGGTCGCCATGGTACTTGGCGAGTATGAAGGTGAAGGGATGCGCCCCGGGGATACCCAGGCGGATATCAGTGGCCGTGAGCTGGTCGCCGTCCATGTCGTAGTGCAGGAAACCACGCGTAAACCAGTCCAGTCGCTGGCCTTCTGGTAATGACGTGGCGGCCTTTGCCAGGCTGGGTTCGCGGGAAAAGTGTTCCACCGTAACGGGGCCGTCGCCATCGAAGAATCCGGTCACGATTTCCACCCGTTTTTCCTCACCCACAACGGTCACTCGCCACAGTACGGTATTGAAAGGCATCGGCTGAACCAGCCGTGGGGCCTCTTCCAGGCCTTCCTTGGCCAGCGTGGGGCCAACCCGTTCCTGGATGATTTGTTGCGCCGTTGCGCTCCACCCCAGATAAAGCGTTGAAAGGAGCAGGCCGGCCATGATGGCGCTGGTTTGTGGCCCGCGGATGAGGAACGCCGTGATGCCGATCAGTAACGGCAGGGTATAAAGCGGGTCGATGATGAAAATGCTGCTGATGGCCACAGGTGGCCCTATAGGCCAGAACAACTGGGTTCCGTAGGTGGTAAAGGCATCGAGCAGAGGGTGCGTCATAAGCACAAGCGCGGTGAGCGCAAACCAACGCCCGTAGCCGAGATGGGGGCGCCACCGATGGAGTGCAAAAGCCAGCAATACGGACAGCGGCAGCAGGACAAACAGCGAGTGGCTGAATCCGCGGTGCTGGGTAAAGTTGGCGACCGCCGTGCCGTAATCAATGATGACGTCCAGATCGGGAAGGGTGCCGAGAACGGCACCGACCAGCAGGCTGAACGGCCAAGGGTTTTTCCGGCAACGGCACCGGCCAGCGAGGCGCCCAGTGCCGCCTGGGTAATCGAATCCATCGGGATAACACCTTGTCATTTAAGTCCGGCAGGTATTATGCGCGGAATCGGTTGTCGGATCACGCCCCAGATGGTCGGCAGATGGCTGTCAGGTATCACTCCCGGACGTTTCAGACGTCAGGTCTACCCCCAAGGCATTGAGAACCGTGTCGCCGGGATAGCCGTCGGCAACGAGGCCATTTTCTGACTGGTAGCCGCGAATAGCCGACCGCGTGTTGGGGCCAAGGATGCCGTCCGGTTTCCCGGTATCAAATCCCTGCTCGTTCAACGCTTTTTGCAGGGTAAGGATGTTGTTCCGTGACAACGCTGGCATATCCTCCGGTGGCGGGTTCTGCAGTTTACCGGCACCGGCGATGCGGTCCGCCAGATGTCCAACCGCGATAGCGTAGAATTCAGAGCGGTTCCAGCCCATGATCACATTAAAATTCTTGTAGGCCAGGAATGCAGGCCCCCGGTGCCCGGCCGGGACCACCAGCGCGGCTTCGATGGGCTCGTTCGCCAGTTTATTGCCGAAGGCGTCGGTTACGCCAGGGTGCGCCATTTTTCCAGGGGTAGTCGGCGGCCGTCCGCCATGCTGTAATCGAACCCCTGGGACAGAAGAACCTCCCGCCCCCAGCGGTAGTCGCCATCCCAGCCGAGATCCTGTAGAAAGTGGCCAGCTGACATCATCGCGTCCGGCAAGCTGTTCCACAGGTCGCGCTTGCCATCGCCGTCGCCATCCACCGCATGGCGCAGGAAGACGGTTGGCATGAACTGCACATGCCCCATGGCGCCTGCCCAGGAGCCCTCCATCTGCTCGGCGGGTATCGCGCCCTCGTCAATGATTCTCAAGGCTGCAATCAACTGTTCGGTAAAGAATTGGCTGCGCCGTTCGTCGCACGCCAGGGTGGCGAGGGAGCTGGGCACCGACATCTTGCCAAAGTAGGAACCGAAGTTGGTTTCCAGGCCCCAGAACGCCACGAGATAGGGGGCGGGCACGCCGGTTTTCCGGGTGACGCGTTCAAGCAGTGCTTCGTGTTGGTCCAGCAACTCCCGCCCGCGGCTTACCCGGTCGGAGTTGACCCTGCGGTTAAGGTAGTCCGCAAAGGTGGTGGTGAATTCGGGCTGGCGGCGGTCGAGCTCTATCACTCGCTCCAGGTATTCTGCGCCTGCCAGCACTTCGCCCGCCGTTTGTGATGACACACCCGCCTCGATGGCCTGGCTTTCCAGGTGTTCGATGCACTGGGGGAAACGGTTTTCCAGGTCGGCGTCAGCGGCCGCGGACACGGACGCACTGCTCAGGACGAACAATCCGCTGAGTGAAAGGTGTCGAATCGTCCGTTGGCTCTTTGATGTCCCTGTGAATATGCTCGGCACGCTAAACCTCGGTCTGGAGTGGATGTTTCTGGCTCATGGTAGCCTGTTTTTGTGGCCCTGAAACACTGTTGTTACCGGATTCCGGTGACAATTCTTTAACCTGGTGTTCCACTCCGCATCGGATGTGTCGTCTTTTTGTAGTCCTGCTATTCCCCACCATCGGCTTGTTCTATAGTTTGCAGAACGAGACGACAACTTTCTGAAAGACAAAAGGTCCGAAAATGGCAACGCTGAAGGCGCTGGTGGTGGATGACGCCAGCTTTGTGAGGGATCTGGTCAAGCGAACGGTGCGTCAGCGTTTTCCAGTGATTGACACCACGGATGCCCAGAACGGCCGCCGGGCGCAATCACTGATGTCGCGCACAACGTTTGATCTCATCCTCTGTGACTGGGAAATGCCGGAGATGTCGGGTCTGGAGCTGTTGCAGTGGATGCGCCAACAGCCACAGTATGAAAAAACGCCCTTCATCATGATCACCAGCCGTGGTGACAAGGATCATGTGGTTGAAGCCGTCAAGGGGGGAGTCTCTGAGTATCTGGGGAAACCCTTCAGCTGAGGGCCTGAGCAATAAGATCATCAAGGTGATGGGGCGCCGCCTCAAGGACGCCATGGATCGCGGCGGGAAGTCCATGGCCGGGCCGGCGGAAGCGTTTCGCGAATCCGCCAGCCTGCTGACCCAGAAGCGGGAAGCTGCTTCTCCGGCACCAGTCCGTGCCAGCAAGTCGTCCACGTCCTCTGCCTCCGGGTCGACAGCCAGGCCGCCAATGAGCGTGGCGTCGGTGCGTTTTTCAGACAGCACTCTGCGCTCAGTCGTCAAGGACATCACCCTCACGGAAGTGCGGGTGATCGCCAAGCGGGACCAGCAGTTTCCGGGCATCCTTGATCAGGCTGTGGTGGATATCGAAGTGGCCGAAGGGCAGGTAGCGCGGCTTAATGGTTACGTCCACCAGTTGCAGGCGGTGGACAAACGCCAGGACACGGATTTTGTGGGCGTGACCATCCGATTTGTGGACGAAGACCCGAAAAAGCTGGAAGACCTGTCCCGTTTTATCGCCCGTTTCCGCAGCGGCGGTTAGCCACGAAAGCTATCCCAATCAGGACGCGGTCTCAGGAAGCCTTTCCGCCAATCGTTCCCGGGGGAAGTGGCAGATGAATTCGCTGCCGTCGCCAATCCGGCTTCGAATTTCCAGGTTACCGTCATGGTTGAGCAATACATGCTTGACGATCGCCAGCCCCAGGCCGGTGCCACCGGTCTCCTTGTGTCGGCTGGGGTCGGCGCGATAGAACCGCTCGGTAAGCCGTGGGATATGAACCGGGTCTATACCGATACCGGTATCTTTCACTGACAGATGCCCGCCGTCGCGGTCTGTTTTCCAGATGATGGTGATGAGTCCACCGGCAGGTGTGTACTTCACGGCGTTGAAAATCAGGTTGGAGAAGGCGCTGCGCAGTTGGCTTTCGTCGCCCCTCAGCAGATGGCGATCGCCAATGCTGACGTTGAATTCGTGGCCCTGGTCGCCGCTGAGGGCCTTGGCGTCGTGGCAGATCTGCTGGATCATCGCCTGTAAATCCGTGACCGCATCGTTGATGGTTTGCTCGCCGGTTTCAATTCTGGACAGCAATATCAGGTCGGTAATCAACGCTTCCATGCGCGAGGACTGCTGCGCCATGGTGTTGATGGCGCGCCGCCATTTGGGCGGCAGGTCGTCGGCGTTGTCCACCAGGGTTTCCAGGTAGCCGCTGATCACCGTCAGGGGTGTTCTCATCTCATGGGAGACGTTGCCAACGAAATCCCGTCGCATCTGTTCAAGCTGGTACAGGCGGGTTACGTCCTTGGCCACAATCAGGCGGTCGTCGTCGCCAAACAGGCTGATCTGGATTTGCAGGTGAATGTGCGGTTTTGCGGGTGAGTTCAGTTCCAATGGTTCCCGGTAGTCGCGGGAGTCGAAGTAGGCCTTGAACGCGGGGTTGCGGATCAGGTTGTGAATAAACTGCCCGCGGTCCGAACTGCGACGAAAGCCCAGAAGATGCTCCGCTGAGCCGTTCCACCACTCCATGGCGCCCCGCGAGTCGGTCATGATCACACCATCCCGCATGGCGTTGGTGGACTCCTGGACCCGGTTGATTTGGGCGCGAAGTTTGTCCTGGGTGCGTAGGTGGTTCTGGTGAAGCCTGTGTAGGCCGTCGAAGATGTCGCCCCAGAGACCAACACTCTGAGGGGCTTCGTCACTGCCGCTGGGATTGCCGAGCCAATGGTATAGACGTTTGGCCTGGGCCAGAGTCCACCACAGGTAAGCCAGCAGCCCTGCCGTCAGCCCGTAGAGGGGCTCGCCAAAGAAAAGTCCGACGGCCGTGCAGGCTATCAGGAGCGTGATAATCCATCGCAGGTACTTTGACCAGTTGTGTTGCATTACAGCTGCCCCTGAATCAGTTCCGGGCCCTTTTCGGGGTAAAGGGCGCCGGTTGTGGTTATGCTGCTCTGGTTGAGAACCGGTAGCCGGTGCCACGCACTGTCTGGATCAGGTGATCATATTGGTCGCCAAGGGCTTTGCGCAAACGGCGTATGTGAACGTCGACGGTTCGCTCTTCAACATAGACGTTCCCACCCCACACCTGATCAAGCAGCTGGGAGCGAGTATAAACCCGTTCCTGGTGTGTCATGAAGAACTGCAGTAACCGATATTCCGTGGGGCCGATGTTCAGTGCGCCGGTTTCCGTGGTGACCCGGTGGCCGACCGGGTCCAGGGTCAGGCCATCCACTTCGATCGGAGTTTCCACGCCGGGCGGCGTGGTGCGGCGCAATACGGCTTTCAGCCTGGCCACCAGCTCCCTCGGCGAGAAGGGCTTGGTGATGTAGTCATCCGCACCCACTTCCAGGCCCTGGATCTTATTGTCTTCCTCGACCTTGGCCGTCAGCATGATGATGGGGATTTCAGCCGTTGCCTCTTCTTTTTTCAGGCGCCTGGCCAGTTCCACGCCGCTGGTGCCTGGCAGCATCCAGTCAAGGAGTATCAAGTCGGGCTGTTTGTCAACGATCAGGGCATGCGCTTCGCGGGCATCCGCTGCCTCAAGGTAGTCGTAGTCGGCCATTTCGAGGGCCACAGCGATCATTTCGCGGATGGGTGCCTCGTCATCGACGATCAGGACAGTTTTTCCAGTCATGAGCATTAACCTGTGTCATACCGAGTATTGTTGCTGCCTCATTACAACCGGGTAGTGTTACAAGTATATGACAGTAGCAGGCTGTGACTGGATTTGTTCGACTAACTGATGATCCGGTCAATCAACAGACCGGTGAAAACTGCAAAGCCCGCCCAGTTATTGTTGAGAAAGGCCTTGAAGCATCCGTCGCGTTCGCGGAAGCGGGCCAAGTGCTGCTGGAAGACAAACAGGCACGCCATGGCGACGAGCCCGAGGTAATAGAAAACGCCGAGCTCGGCCTGCTGGCCCACGAGGATGAGAATCAGCACCACCATGGCCTGCAGGATTGCGATAACCGCCCGGTCGGCGTCTCCGAACAGAATGGCCGTGGATTTGATGCCAATCCGGATGTCGTCATCACGATCCACCATGGCGTACAGGGTGTCGTAGGCAACGGTCCAGAGCACGTTGGCGGTAAACAGCAGCCAGGCCAGTTTTGTGACCTCACCGGCCTCGGCGGCCCAGGCCATGGGAATGGCCCAGGAAAAGGCGGCCCCAAGAAACAGTTGCGGCAGATGGGTGTAACGCTTCATGAACGGGTAGATGAACGCCAGTACTGCACCCCCGAACGACAGATAGAGAGTCAGCGTGTTGGTGAACAGCACCACCATCAGGAAGGCTGTCACGCAGAGGCCTGCGAACAGGGCGACAGCTTCCCAGGCTTCGATGCGACCGGAGGTCAGTGGGCGGTCTTTGGTGCGTTTGACGTGTCGATCCACCTTGCGGTCGGCAAAATCGTTGATGGCGCAACCGGCAGCTCGCATCATGAATACGCCGAGGGTAAAGACGATAAAGTTGCCAACGCTGGGGAAGCCGTCTGCAGCCAGCCAAAGTGCCCAGTAGGTTGGCCATAGGAGGAGCAGGCTGCCGATGGGGCGATCGACTCGCAGCAGTCGGGCGTAGTCTGCAAGGCGGGCCTGGATGTGATCTGGCACAGCATTGGGCAGCATAGGTCTGGTCCGTCCGGGATGATGTTGCTGAGGCTGAGCGGGGATTATAGCCAGCGGTGAGGTTCGGTTAAAAGAGCCGCTGCGTCAGGGGCAGAGCGTGGGCAGGAAATACTCGCCGACCAAGAGGCTATGATGACCGCTGAAAAAACGGGAGCGGCGGGCCGCCATGGGTTGATGGCGGTTAGCCCGATGGCAAAGACCGGTCTCGAACGGCCCCCGTTGCCACTGTGGGTTGCTGAACAGATAGGCGCCGAGAGGGCGGCGTCCCAGGTTGCGCAGGCGGCGTCCACGCCAGATAGGGTTGCCAATGGAATGATCGTACGGGCGAGCACCCAGGGGGTGTTGTCGCCGTTCAGGCAGACCTCGCGGATCCACGCATTCTGGCGCACCGGAATACCCAGGGTATGGGCCTCCTCCACAGTGGGGCGGGCAAAACCTTCCTGGAGGATATCCACGTGAAAGTGCTCGCGACATCGGAGTTGAAGCGCCCGGGTCAGTGAGCCCTCCAGCGTCAGCCAGTGGCTGAGCGGCCCGTGGATGGCCGGGTTCTTCAGCGCGGCTGCTGAAAAAGAGCGGTACCAGTCCGTAGCGGGGGTGGAGATGGCGTTTTCACCCTCAAACATGCTGGGTGCGTACCGGTCAAAGTCCCTTGACGGCATAAATTCCCGGGGCGTTGCGCCAGTAACCTTTGTAATCCATGCCGTAGCCAAACAGGAAACGGTCCTCAACTTCCAGGCCGGTAAAGTCTGCCTTCAGGTTTGGCTTTGCCTTGCGATCGTGTTGTTTGTCGACCAATACGGCCGTCAGAACCTCGCTGGCGCCATGGGCGAGGCAGTAATCTGCAATGGCGCAGAGTGTCGTACCCTCGTCAAGGATGTCGTCAACGATCAGTACCGTGCGGCCATTCATATTGGCTTCCGGCTGCAGTTTCCACTCCAGGATGCCACCGGTGGTTTCCTGGCGGTAGCGAGTGGCGTGAAGGTATTCCGCCTGCACGGGAAACGTCAGCTTGGCAGTAGGTGGCCGGTGAGGATAAGGCCGCCATTCATCACACAGAACAACAGCGGGTTGGTGTCCTTGAGGCGCCCGGTGATCTCTTCTGCAAGAGACTGGATGGCAGCCTGTACCTGCTGTTCGCTCACCAGGCAGTCGGCTTCGGCCATTACCTGATTCAGTTCGGCGACGGTGTCGGTCATAGCACTGGGTCCTATCGTAAAACGGCCGATTATACCGGAGGTGGCACGCTGAAGGGAGGGGCGTTTCCCGGTTCGCCTGATGGAAATTCTGGCGATTGGCAGAAAACCCGTTGAATAGCCGTCGGCGACGGCATTGGTCAATGCCGCAGCGGTGGGTATGATGGTTTCCCAGTGTGAATGGTGCCAACTCGGTGCATGAAAGACTTGCGCGCACAATTGTCTGACAATTATTATCGCGCCCCAACGAGTTTCGGAGGAATGACATGAAGAAGTGGCAGTGCGTTGTCTGTGGATTTATTTACGATGAGGCGGAAGGCTGGCCGGAAGACGGTATTGAGCCCGGAACCGCCTGGGAAGACGTACCGGAAGATTGGGAATGCCCGGACTGCGGCGTGGGTAAGGAAGACTTCGAGATGATTGAAATCGGCTGATACGCCGGTACCGCTGAACAGGTTTGGAGAGCAGTAATGAACGCAGACGCCCCTATCGTGATTGTGGGTACCGGATTGTCAGGCTATTCGCTGGCTAAGGAAATCCGTAAGCAGGACAAGGACATACCAATCGTCATGGTAACGGCGGACGATGGCTATAGTTACTCCAAGCCCATGCTTTCCACTGGCTTTACCAAGGGCAAAGAGGCCGATGAACTGGCGCAGGCGTCGGCGGAGGCAATGGTGGAGCAACTGAACCTTCAGCTGCGTACTTACACCACCGTGACCGGCATTGATCCGGATGCCCACGAACTTGTGCTGGGGGACGAACGGCTAGGATACAGCAAACTGGTGTTGGCCTGGGGTGCCGATGTGATTCGCCTGTCCATTGCCGGTGACGGCCATGAGCGTGTCTTTTCCATCAACGACCTGATGGACTACCGTGCCTTTCGCAAGGCTTTGAAGGGCAAGAAGCGGGTGGCCATCATGGGCGCGGGCCTGATCGGTTGTGAGTTTGCCAACGACCTTCGCAACGGCGATGTCGACGTGGATGTGATTGCTCCTTCTGATGCCCTGATGCCGGGACTTCTACCACCGGCTGCTGCGGCAGCGGTGCGCAATGGACTGGAAGGGTTGGGCGTCCGTTTTCATCTGGAAACGGTTGTGGAGCACATTGCCAATAGCGGGGAAGGTGTCCGCCTGACCCTGGCCAATGGCGAGGAACTGGACTCCGACCTGGTTATTTCCGCGGTCGGGCTGCGACCACGCACGGAGCTGGCTGCAGCAGCGGGCCTGGAGACCCAGCGTGGCATCGTGGTCAACCGCGCCCTGGAGACTTCAATGCCAGATGTTTATGCACTGGGTGACTGCGCTGAAGTCGACGGTCATGTGTTGCTGTATGTGCTGCCGCTGATGGCCTGCGCCCGTGCGTTGGCAAAAACACTGGTGAGTGAGCGTACTGAAGTGAAGTACGGCACCATGCCGGTCATGGTCAAGACCCCCTGTTGTCCAACAGCGGTGTGTCCGCCACCGGCGAATGCGTCGGGCAACTGGGAAGTGGATGCGGACGGCCAGGATGTCCGTGCCCTGTTCAAGAGTGAGTCTGGCGAGGTTCTGGGCTTTGCGGTAACCGGTGGTTATGCGATGGAGAAGCAGGCCCTGTCGAAGGAGGTGCCGCCGATTCATAACTGAGGGTGGTATCAGGATTGCGAAAATCCCCAGCTTGCGGTAGAAACTCATTCGTGAGCTAACGATATTGACAGGAGCTGGCATGCTTGAAGTAACCAGAAAACTGGTGGATCTGCTGGATCTCTCCCCCATCGGTGACGACCATTTCCAGGGGGACAGTGAAGATCTCGGCTTTCCCAACGTGTTTGGCGGCCAGGTTCTGGGGCAGGCGCTGATGGCCGCCAGCCGTACGGTGGAAGGTCGCCTGCCGCACTCGCTGCACGCCTACTTCCTGCGCCCCGGCAATCACAGCATGCCCATCGATTACGAGGTCCAGCGGGTTCGGGACGGTGGCAGTTTCTCCGTCCGACGGGTGATTGCACGTCAGGGTGGCAAGGAGATCCTGACCGGCTCCATGTCATTCCAGGTGGCCGAAGAAGGTTTCGAACATCAGCTCGACATGCCCTCGGCACCGGATCCGGAAGCCTTAAATCCGAGCAGGAGTACGGCGAACTGCTGGCTCCCCATGTTCCCGAACATCTCCGCGACACCCTGACCCGGGATCGTCCCATCGAAATCCGTCCCGTAGACCCGGTCAATCCATTGAAGCCGGAACCGCGGCCGCCTTACAAGCAGAGCTGGTTCCGTACCCAGGGGCACCTGCCAGACGATCCGGTGTTGCACCGTTGCCTGCTGACCTACGCGTCAGACTTTTCTTTCCTGGGGACGTCGCTGAACCCCCATGGCGTGTCATTTATGAACAAGAAGATGCAGGTTGCGAGTCTGGATCATTCCATCTGGTTTCATCGTGAGTTCCGTATGGACGAGTGGTTGCTCTACGACAAGGACAGCCCCAGCGCCTCTGGCGGACGCGGCTTCAATCGCGGTAACTTTTTTGATCGCCAGGGCCGGTTGGTAGCATCGACCACCCAGGAAGCCCTCATCCGTCAACGGGGATAGGTTTGCGGAGATAGTTAGCCAAGCTTGTGGCTTCTCCCATGATGTTTGTAGTCGGCCAGCCAAACGATGATGTCGTCGAACGGCAGTGGCGGCGTCAGGATGTAGCCCTGGATCATGTCACAGCCCATCTTGTCCAGCAGTTCCATTGCCTCTGCGCTCTCCACACCCTCGGCCACAACGGCATAACCCAGGCTGTGGCACATTTCGATCGTGGTCTGGACGATGACACGGTCTCCAGCCTGGGATGCCAGGTCAGTGACCAGTGAGCGGTCGATCTTGATCTCGCTGGCGGGCAATCGCTTGATATACGACAGCGAAGAGTAGCCGGAGCCGAAGTCGTCAATGGACAGCGGGATACCTGTGGTGTGCAGGGAATTGAGGGCGCGCAGTGAGTTGACCGGGTCCTGCATCATTGAGGTCTCAGTAACTTCCAGGATGATGCTCCGCGATGCGTGTGATGGCTGCTCATCAGGCGCTGGACGTAAAGCGGGAAGTCCGGTTCCCGCAGGTTGTTGGGGGAGATGTTCACCGAGATATTGAGCGGGTAGCCGTTCTCCAGCAATTGCCCTCTCAGCGCCAGTGACTCTTCCAGTACCCAGCGTGTCAATGGCTTGATCAGCCCGGACTGCTCGGCCAGGGCAATCAGCTCGTCGGCGGGTATTGGCTTTTTCCGGCCGGGCCAGCGAATCAGCGCTTCAAGGCCGACCACCTCCCTGGTTTTCAGTGACAGCTTTGGCTGCAGGTATAGGGCAAGTTCACCGTGTTGAAGGGCACGTTGCAGCTCGGACACCAGGGTAAGGCGGTCCGCGCTGTAGGAGTCCCGCGACGGCTGATAATAGGCCAGCCCACGGTCTCGGGCGTCGTCCGAGCCCTGCGCAATAAAGGCGCGCCGGATCAGGGTATTGGTGTCGGTGGCGTGATCCGGGTAGATCGCCGAGCCAGTGTGGGGGGCCAGCGGCAATTGCATGCCCAGATAGTCCAGCGGTGCACGGATTTCCTCAAGGGCACGAACAATGGCACGGGGTGTTTCCGAAATAACATCTGCTTCCACGATAAACCCGAAGGTGGCCGACTCCAATGAGGCCAGGTAGAAACTCTTCCGATCATTGGTCTCGACCGCACAGATGCCGGGCAGTTCGCTGACGATGCTGTTGAAACGCCGGGCGGCGAGCTCGAGCAGCCGGTCGGTGTTGCGATGCCCCAGGGTTTTGGTGATGGCTGGAAGGTTGCTTAGGTGGATCACCGCAATGGAGAGGCGCTTTTCCGGCTCTCGGTTGATCAGTTCGTTGATGGTCATTTCCAGGCAGGCGCGATTGGGCAACCCCGTTAGCGGGTTGTGAAGGGCCTGTTCGATCAGTCGCAGCTCTGCCGAGCGCCGTGCCGCCATGGCGGTGATCTCTGCTTCGCGGGCGCGAACCTTGTCTTCTCGTTCCTGGTAGAGCCGGGCGGCAAGGGCGATGGTCAGCAGGACGGCTTCGAGCGCGGAGCCGATTTCGATGCCGTAGGCCGTCACGAAGCTGTTGGGCACGAAGCCGTACTTATTGCTGCGGTGATGGCGCTGCCCAGGGTGAGCAGGCCCCAGGCTATGGTGTAGTAGCCGGCCTGGGGGTTGCCCCGAATCCATTGTATCGGCCCCATAACGGTCAACAGCAGGCAGCTGGGGATTGCCAGGGCAACCGTGAGCCGGCTGGCAACGCTGTAGTCGGTAACGAACGTTGCCACCGCCACCACGAAGTTCACCAACACCATATACCACACAAGCTTGTCCATGCGCGGGCTGGTGACGCGCAGGTTGAGGAAGGCACGTGAGAACAACAGGGTGAATATCAATGCCACCGGCACGGTGAGAACCATGGTCTGGTTGTGCAGCCAGGGCGACTGTGGCCAGAGCAATTGGTAGGTGCTGCCATTCAGGCTGCCAATAAACATCAGATAGCTGAGGGTGGAGAGCACGTACAGCAGGTACATGCGCTCTCTCAGTGCCAGGAAGATAAACAGATTGAAAAAGATCACCATGATCAGGATGCCGTAATAGATCGCGTGCATCTGGTCTTCGATGGACGTGGCTTCGAAGTAGGTTCGAGGGTCCCACAGTCTGATGGGGATCTGCATGGCGCCCTGAGTCCGAACACGCAAAAACACCTGGTAATCGCTTAGCGGATCGGTTTCGAAGGAAAACAGAAAGTTGCGGTGTTGAATCTGGCGCTGCGCAAAGGGGAGGTGGTCGCCCGTTGAGATGCGTTGCCTGACGACGCCATTCTCTATCAGGTAGAAGGTGATATCGTCGAGCTGGGGGTAGCGTATCTCCAGTAGCTTACGGTCACTGGGTATGGCGGATACAGGAACGCGGAGCCACACGGTGTCGCGAATGTAGCCGAAGTTGGGGCTTTCGCCTTCCAGTGACTGCCATCGGTCGGAAGCAAGGGCTTCCCTGAGATCCATCTGTTCCGAAGGTGCCACCCGAATATAGTCCATATCCGGTTCTGCAAAGCCGGGCGAAGCCGCGTTTGCCTGGGTTCCGAAAGCCATCATGATCAATGCGCCCGCCAGGGCGAAAAACTGAGCAATATGGCGCACGTAGTACCGATCTTGTTGTGATTGTCTGGCTCAGTATGGCGTTATCTGCCGGGGGGCTCAAGGCTGATAATGCCGGTTTTCGAACGTCACTTGTGTCAGGTGTTACAGCTGTTCAAGCCACTCCCGTACCCAGGGAACGGCTTCCATCTCCGGCTCGGTGGTTTCCAGGGCATCAATCCTCAAGGTATCACCCACTTTCCGGGCTGAAGTTTCGTATAAAGCCTCTTCCATCAGCTCACCGGCACCACAAAAGGTGTCACCGTAGGAGCTGTCGCCAAGCACAATTACGCCAAACGGACGCGCGGGTTGTTGGGGCAGTTGCTCGCGCAGCCGCAAATAGAACGGTAGCAGGTTGGGGGGGAGCTCTCCCTGGCCGGTGGTTGATGTACACACCAAAAGCGGTTCGTCGTTCCCGGTGATGTCCTCCAGGTCGGGTTCCTCAAGGATCGTGATCCGATGCCCTTCCGGTTCCAGGGATTTCTTCAAGGTACGTGCCGTCAGCAGGGCGCCACCATAAACGCTGCCGACCAGAATCCGGATTGAAGCCATGAATGGTCCTGTTGATTCGTAACGACAACCGTCCCTTGACGGCTGTCTGCGTTGGGGCCCGATCATAGCCGGTGATGCGGTAACGCTCAAGATCCGGCTCCGGAGGGGCTGGTTTCCCTGGGGGAGGTTCGTACTCTGGGAGCAACGCGATTGCGCCCGTCTTCCTTGGCGCTGTATAGGTGGACGTCAGCCTGTTTCAGTAATTCATCCACCGAGCCGGTTTTGGCGATGGAGCAGATGCCGGCGCTGATGGTAACGGGCATGCGTTGGCCGGCAAAGGAGAACTCGGCACTGGCCACCTCGGAACGTAGCCGTTCTGCGAGAGTGAGAGCCTGTAGCAGTGACGTGTCCGGCAACAGGATCAGGAACTCCTCTCCCCCCCAGCGTGCGGCCACATCCGTTTGGCGGATAACGGTTTGCATCAATTCCGAGAAGGCCCGCAGTACGTGGTCACCGGCGTCGTGTCCGTAGTCGTCGTTGATACGCTTGAAGAGATCCAGGTCGATGAGAACGATGGAGAAATGGTGGCCGGAACGCCGGTACCTTGAATACTCCTCGTTCAGCCGATGCTGCATGTCCCTGCGGTTGGACAGGCCCGTCAGTTCGTCAGTACGGGCTGCATGTTGGTGGGTACGGGCCATATCCATCAACTCATTGCGTGCCTTCAGGCGACTGGCTTCCAGCACGAAACAGAAGATGGATTCGAACGTCAGCGTGGCGAAAAAACGGATCTTGAAGTCTGTGCTGTATTCGGCGGTCACCAACGGTAGTTCAGGGAACTGGAAAACCACAACCGCCAGCAGGCAGCAGAATAACAATACCGCTGTGCCGGTTTTCAGATCGGTCAGGTAAAACAGCAGCGGCGGGAACACGTAGAACCAGAGTGGGCCGGTGTTGCTCTCGCCACCGGTGATGATCAGGTATCCGAACAGCAGGCCGACAATGGAGATCATGCCAGCCTTCTGATGGCGGCGGTTGCGGGAACGGGCAAAGGACAGCATGTTCATTGCCACCAGTCCCGCAAAGAACCAGAGCGAGAAGGCGTGGTGAGTGTGGGTTGCAAACCACGCCTTGGCGCCAATGCCCAGCAGGAAGAGGATGGCCATGGCTGACAGACCGGTCAGCAGGCGGGAGACGCGTTCCTCCTCGCCTTCGTCGGCTACTTGTTGGCTGGTATCGGGGAGTCTGGTCATGACACTTTTGTTGTTGTCGATTTGTTGTCGATTTGTTGTTGGTGCTTTGTCCAGACTGCGTGAGCCGGGATAGTGAATCAGATTAGTCGAAGCGGGAAATCTGTACAGCGACTTTGGTCAAGCAATCACCATTATGACCGTTATGTTTCAATTTCATGGCAAAAAATTTATAGTTGCCGCCGTAAGTACTGTGAAACTGTAGCTTCCCGTATCCTCCCTGTTGCGAGACCTGACGTATTATGGCCGGCAAAAACGGATTCCTCGATACTCTCCTGACCAGCCCATCGACCGAGCGTTATCGCGTTGGCTTCAGCTTCCTGTTCCTGCTCTGCATATTTTTAGCCGTGGGACAGATCAGCGACGGCATGCCCAACAACATGCTGCTGATGGCAGCTGCGGTCATCGGTGGCTACATGGCTATCAATATCGGCGCGAATGACGTCGCCAACAACGTCGGCCCGGCGGTGGGGTCCGGGGCGCTGTCACTGGGTGGCGCGGTTCTGATCGCCGCCGTGTTTGAGGCCGGCGGTGCCATTATCGCCGGTGGTGACGTGGTTTCGACCATCAAAGGGGGCATTATTGCCGCTGAAAGGCTCGATGATGTCAGCGCCTTCGTGTGGCTGATGACAGCCGCACTTCTTGCCGGCGCCTGTGGCTGAACCTGGCCACCTGGATGGGTGCTCCGGTGTCCACTACCCACTCCATTGTCGGGGGCGTTCTTGGGGCCGGAATTGCCGCCGGCGGCTGGGGCATTGCCGACTGGGCCGTCATGGCCAAAATTGTCGCCAGTTGGGTGATTTCCCCCGTAATGGGTGGCGTGTTGGCGGCGCTGTTCCTGTATGCCATTAAGAAGACCGTGCTGTATCGCAAGAACGTGGTACCGGCGGCAAGAATCTTCGTACCCTGGCTGGTGGCGATCATGGCCTGGGCCTTCGGCACCTATTTGATGGTGAAGGGGGTCAAGAAGGTCGTTGAAGTAGACTTCCTGGGGGCTTCTCTGGTTGGTCTGGGGCTTGCCGCGGTCATTTTCTTCCTGATGCGGGTTCTGGTCGGCCGTCGTGCTGCGACCATGGAAAACAGCTCTGCCGGAGTGAATACCCTGTTTACCTGGCCGCTTATATTCGCCGCGGCATTACTCAGTTTCGCCCATGGGGCGAACGATGTGGCCAACGCCATCGGCCCGCTGGCGGCCATTAACGATGCACTGTCGGCTGGTGCAGTGGTCACCGCAGCGTCCATTCCTTTGTGGGTAATGCTGGTTGGTGCCCTTGGTCTGGCCGTTGGTCTGATGCTGTTCGGCCCACGCCTGATCAAGACCGTGGGGACTGAGATCACTGAGCTGGATAAAACCCGGGCGTTCTGTATCGCCCTGTCGGCGGCGCTTACCGTCATCATCGCCTCCCAGTTGGGGCTCCCGGTCAGTTCCACCCACATTGCCATCGGTGGTGTGTTTGGTGTTGGTTTCCTGAGGGAGTATCTGAAGTCAAACTACGCCACCCAGCTCCACAACATCATGGACAGCCATGAGGAAGAGGAGCGTGAGCGTCTGCGCCCGTTCCTGGAAGATTTCCGTAACGCCTCGGTTGAGCAGATGGAAAACCTGCTCCAACAGGCCAAGAAAAAGAAACAGGTACCGCTCTCCAAGAAGGAGCGCAAGCGCCTTAAAAAGATCTACCGCGAGGAGATGGTCAAGCGTTCGCACCTGACTCGTATCGTTGCTGCCTGGATCATTACGGTGCCCGCGTCGGCCTGCATGGCGGCCGTTCTGTTCTTCACCCTGCGCGGGCTGATGCTGTAAGGGATTGTCGCGCTGGTTGTCAGGTGCCTGTTTGGCCCATACTATTCTTCAATACGGGAGGCGTTTGCCTCCCAAATAAGTTGCCACTCTGTCCGGGGATTGATTCATGAGTTCAGCAGAAGAAAGCCGTCAGGCGAAGGTCATTGACGAGCTCAGGGTGTTTATCAAGAAGGTCCTCAGTGATCCGACCATTGCGGTGAAATCGGTGGAAATTGCCCGCAAATATCGCAATCAGCCCAATGCCAATGAGTTGATTGCCCGTGAGATCAGCGCCAACACAACGATCCGTATTCCAGAGAGCTGGAGTCGGGCGGATCACATGTTTCTCGATATCCTGGACGAAGTCTGGATGACGAAGAGGCGCTTTACTGATCTTTGTCAGGCCTGCCGAACGCCGGGCTGGTGCTGCTTCAACACGGCATCGGCCATCTGGTCCAGGATGGTGATTTCGTCCTGGATGCCCTCGTCCGATGACAAATCCCGCTGTTCCTTCAGTATGTCCGCGAGGATTTCTTTCGTGGTCAACGGGTTGGCCAATACCACCCGGAACACGATGCAGGGGAAGTGATAATAACGCGACGGTTCGAGCCGGGTACGGGAAACGAAGGCTTTACCCCGTTCACGTTGGGTTTTCTGAATGAACTTGGTGATGCGGTTCAGGCAGGTGTTGAGTCGTTCGGCCTGTAGCGAGTCCGCGATTGCCAGTGCCTGCTGCACTTTCTCCGGGCAATAGCGATAAGTCAGGATATTGAGCTCGGGTTTGGTGATGAGCTCGAAATCCGTTTCTGCGTTGATCATTTCCGCAAAGGTTTGTGCCTTGTCGATGCCCTGGTCGATGAGGATCTCATAGCCTTCCCGCGCCAGGATTCTCAACCCCGACTGGATCAGCATTGACATGCCCGGCCGCGAACCTTCCAGGGTGGTACTGCCCAGATCCCGCGAACCTTTACGGATAATGTACTGGGCGTGATGCTCGACAGCGCTTGCCAGGCCCGGGTCGCGGAACACCACCAGCCCAGCCCCCATGGGAACATAGAGTTGCTTGTGGGCGTCGAAGGTCACCGAGTCGGCCTTTTCGATGCCCCTGAGCAGGTGCCTGTGGGTGCGGGAAAACAGTGTCGGCCCACCCCAGGCCGCGTCCACATGAAAATGGGCGTTGAACTCCCGGGCGATGTCTGCCATGCGTCCAGCGGGTCGACGTTGCCGGTTTCGGTGGTGCCGGCAATGCCGCAGATGGCCATGACCCGGATTTTCTGGCGGTGCAACTCCAGGCATTTCTCCCGCAGTGCATCGGTGTTGATGCGGTTGTCGTCATCGGTGTCGACAGGCACCAGGAAGTCCCGGCCCAGACCCAGTACATCGGCGGCTTTGCGCAGTGAGTAGTGGCCGCGGCGGGAGACCAGAATGGCGGCACCCTCGCAGCCGTAATAGCGTAGTGCCCGGAACAGGCCTTCCTGATGGATACCGCGGAAGCTGCCTTCGGCGGGGAACGCGTTGTTGCGTGCCACCCAGAGTGCGGTCAGGTTGGCCACGGTGCCGCCGGAGCACATGGCACCGAGGGCGTAGCGGGGATCGTGCATCCACTTGCGGTAGAAGGCACCGTCCTGCTCATACACCAGTCGGTGGATCATGCCCAGTACCTGGCGCTCCATGGGTGTGAAGGCCTTGGAGGTTTCGGTTTTGACCAGGTTCTGGTTGAGGGCAATCATGATCTTGGACAGCGGCAACATGAAATAGGGCAGTGCCGAGGTCATGTGGCCGATAAAGCTGGGAGACGCCGTGTGTACCGAGTTGGCCACCAGCTTGTCGAGCAGGAATTGGGCCTGTTCGGAGACGAAGATGGGCTTTTCCGGAATGGCGTAGTCCGAGAAGTCTTTCTCGACTTCGGAAAGATCCCGCTCGACCGCAACGATGTGTTCCTGGAGGAATCCGGCAAGGTTGCGGGATATGTTCTGGTCAATCCTGCTCAAGGTGGATTCAGGTGCCTCGGGCACGGTGAATACACGATACATGGCCTCTACCGAGGCCTGGGCGGATTTTTTCTTTCCGGTCATAGGTGCCACACACTATCAGTGGTCATTCGCAAAGCCTGTCCCGGGCGTTCCGTTCTCCCTGAGGGGGCGTAGTATACGGTGTCGTGAAACCATACGCTACAGCATGGGCCCTGCATGGCGGGAGGGTCAAAGTATCTCTTGGTGTACGTCCAGTATGGCAGCGTCGATGCGTTCCTGTATGGCTTTTTCGATCTGGTCGAGGCGCTGGGCGATCTGTTGCGATGAGCCTCCGAGGGCGGCGATGGTCCAGGTGGCGCAGTCGAGGGCGTCCTGGTCGGCGGTTTCGGCGACGGCCAGGTCGGGTTCTTTGCCCCAGACGGCTTTCAGGGCGGTGAAGACTTTGCGTTTGGCTTTGAGGTCTTCGCAGCCGTAGAGCTGGAAGTGCAGGGTCAGGATGCCCACGTGGGGTGTGATGACTGTTTGCTGGGGCGTGTTGCCCTCTTTTAGCAGCCTTCTCAGAGCTTCAGACATAAGTGTTCCGGCTTTGGTGCTGGAACCGGAGGGGGCGACCTTTCCAAAACACGCTCAAGCACATCCCTGTGGCGCTTGAGCTCCGCCATCCATGGCTCCGCACAGTTTTGGAAAGGCCGCCCCCTCCGGTTCGCGAACCTTTTGGGTGGAGTCCGCTTCGTCGAACATTCGTATCGTCCGGCGGCCTTTTCCTAGCCTACTACAGGCGTCGCCCGTTTGATAATGGCGGCTGGGTCGGTGCCGGAGGGCAGGTTGCCGTAGTTCAGGCCGCCGTTGTGTTCCAGGCGGGAGGCGCAGAAGGTGTCGGCGACCGCAGGGTCGGAGTTTCTCAGCAGCAGTGACGACTGCATCAACAGGGCCAGGCGATCCACCAGGTTGCGGGCGCGGTATTCGAAGTCGCTGATGTCGGCGAAGTCGTTCTGCAACTGGGCCAGGAAGCGGTCGAAGCGGGCGTCGGCGCCGCGGGCTTCGGCGGCTTCGCTGAAGAAGGCGTCGAGGGTGTCTGGTTCTTTCTGCAGTGCGCGCAGGGTGTCCAGGCACTGGACGTTGCCGCTGCCTTCCCAGATGGCGTTGACTGGGGATTCCCGCAGCAGTCGGGGCATGATGCAGTCTTCCATCACGCCGCTGCCGCCGATGCATTCCATGGCTTCGTAGGCGTGGTTGGGGGTGCGTTTGCAGATCCAGTACTTGCCAACCGGTGTTGCCAGTCGTGCCAGCAGGCGCTCGTGCTCCAGATGTTGGCTGTCCAGGGATTTTGCGATTCGCATGGTGTAGGCCAGGGCGGCTTCGCTTTCCAGTGCAAGATCGGCGAGGACGTTCTGCATCAGCGGCTGTTCGCTGAGTCGCCCACCGAAGGCGCTGCGGTGGCGGCAATGGTGGGACGCCTGGGCCAGTGCCTGGCGCATGCCGGCGGAGCTGCCGATCATGCAGTCGAAGCGGGTCATGGCGACCATTTCAATGATCGTCGGTACACCTCTGCCTTCCTCGCCCACCATCCACGCCAGGGCGCCGCGCAGTTCGGCTTCGCTGGACGCGTTGGCGACGTTGCCCATCTTGTTCTTCAGGCGCTGGATCTGCCAGGGGTTCTTGCTGCCGTCCGGGCGCCAGCGTGGCATCAGGAAGCAGGACAGGCCGCTTCTGGTCTGGGCAAGCACCAGGAAGGCGTCGCACATGGGGGCAGATACAAACCATTTGTGGCCGACCAGTTCATAGGCCTGCCCCGGGCCTTCTGCACCGATGGCGTAAGCACGAGTCGTGTTGGCCCGGACGTCGCTGCCACCCTGTTTTTCCGTCATTGCCATGCCGATGGTGACGGATTGTTTTTCGCTGTCCGGCAGGTTTCGGGGGTCGTAGCTATTGGCGAGGATTTTGTTTTCCCAGGCCGCGGCCAGTTCCGGTTGTTTGCGGATTGATGGCACGGCGGCAAAGGTCATGGTAATGGGGCAGCAGTGGGCGGCCTCAATTTGGGAGTGCATGTAGTACTTGGCCGTTCTCGCGACATGGGCGCCTGCGCCGGGATTGGTCCACGGGCTGCTGTGGAGGCCGTTTTCCATCGCTGTGGACATCAGTTGGTGGTAGGCGGGGTGGAAGTCCACCTGATCCGTGCGATGGCCAAAGCGATCATGGGTATTGAACGCCGGTTTGTTCTCGTTGGCATGGAAGCCGAGCGCGATGGTGTCCGCCGCGCCGGCGAAAGCACCAAACTGCTTAAGGTCGCTGGTCGCTGCTGCGGCGCCCTCCCGGGCGACCGCCTCCTGCAGGGCCTTGTCCTGTTCGAAGAGGTTGTAATCCTCCAGAGCGGGTGGCTGATTGAAGACCTCGTGGGTAACCGCCAGGTAGCGGTCGTCACTGGAGGGGGTTGCGGTTTCCTGCTGCAGGGGCTGGCGGGCCTTCATGTTTATCTCCTGGTGCCAGTCAACCCCTGCATGCAAAAGCAAATGATGGAGTTGACCAGCGGATCGTGGTCGTTGGTCTCTGCCTGCTCCGTGGTGTCAGCCTGTGCCGGGGACAGAGGCCCCACAAGGCTTTCGGCAATGGCACCTACAAGGCAGGTACTGCTTTGCCTGGCATCCTGATCCGGGAGGCAGCCCTCCTTGATGCCGTCCCGGATGGCCTGCTCGAAAAGTTGAGCGTAGGCGCGGCGGAACTTGAGGCGCTCTTCCTCAACTTTCGGGTCTACCGGCTCTGCGATCAGCGACCAGGCCATCACCGGGCCTCTCAGGGCTCTCTCCGCAAACTGGCGAAGGGCCACTTCCAGACGGGAAACGGCGTTGTCTTCGGCGGCCAGTGCCTCAGCGACTTTGTCGACTTCCCGTTGTGTCGCAATCCTGAAGATCTCTGCAAACAGATCTTCCTTGGACTCAAAGTGTCGGTAGATGGTTCCCGTAGCAACGCCGGCGCACGCTGCGATTCGCGTTATCTGGGCGCTGCGGAAGCCGCCGTCGGCAACGCATCCGTACGTGCATTCGATAATGCGCTTGCGGGCCTCAGCCTTGCGATTGCGCATCTTTTCCGTTTCCCGATATGCCATGCGGGTTCCTTATAAGTAGTGAATCATTATTCATTCTTTGTGTCAATCAATAGCCCAGTATAGCTTGGTTCATATTATTCTTTAAAAACAATATCGTGGAGTTGCTTACAAAAAATTACAAAAAAATCGTTGTCAGGAAATAGCGTTGCAACTGAAAGCGGATTATAAAGACGCCAAGGCAGGTAGTAAGACGCATCCGCCGAGATGGGGCGGCCGTGCCACAACAGGCTTGGCGCGCTCGTTGTACTGTTTTCGTTGATGGAGAAAATCATGAGTGAATTCGACGAAAGCAATCTGGAGCAATCCGGTAGCTGGACACATGACAGCGACGATACACATTCCATTGCCGGCCGTGCGCGAATCCGCGCTCAGCTTCAGCAGGATATTGAATCGTTTCTGAACCAGGGCGGCAGAATTCAGGAAGTGGATACGGCATTCCGTTCGGACCCTTCCCGCAAGGTGGATGTCGGTTTCAATAATCGCTCCCTCTGAATTCATGAGGCCGCAGCCTCTGAGGCTGCGGCCTGTTTGCGTTCGTGGTTTACGGTTGTTTTGACGCCGGTCTCACAGCAGTACCCCGTATTCCTCTATGCTGCGTTCTGCAGGATAGCGTGTTCCGTGCACCATGACCGTTACTCACCCCACATTCGACCCTTAAACAGGCCGCGTTCATGAGAGGATTCCTTCGTTTTGCAACCACGGCGCTTGTCGTCATGGCGCTGATCGCGGCGGGCATGGTCATTTTCTTTGGTGATACCCCGACCCCCTCTCAGGAGACAGTTGATACAATCGCCGACACAGAAAGCGGCGTTGTGGCAAAGTCGGATCCCACGACCGGACGTAGGGCGCCGTCAAAACTTGTAGCGAAACCGCGGTTGCGGTGCCGGATACAATGCCAGCGTCGTTGGCCGGAACCAGCGTACCCGGTGGCTGGGACAAAACCGACGCTAATGGCTCCCTGGTCCCCACGCCGCAGTTGCGCCAGTTGTTTGAATACTACCTGGCGGCGCTGGGCGAGGAGACGTTACCCCAACTGGTTGCCCGGATAGAGCAGGCGTTGGCCCGGCTTGAAGAGCCGGCCCGATCGGAAGCTCTCGACACTTTGGGGGACTATCTGGACTACAAGCTGGCGTTGGGCGACCTGGAAGCCACTTATGGTCATGACGCCACGACGAATGCAGAGGACATGCAACGGCGAATGGCAGAAATACGCGCCCTGCGACGCACCTGGATGGATGCGCAAACCGCCGACGCCTTTTTTGCAACGGACGAGGCCGTAGACCAGTTCCAGGTTGAGCAGCTGCGTATCCGAACCGATCCGTCTCTGTCTGAAAAAGAGCGGGAGCAGGCGCTGGCGGAAGCCGAGAAGGCACTCCCGGAACCGCTTCGTCAGGCACGCCGGGAAACCCGCAAATTCGCCGACTACCAGCGTGCGCAGTCGGAATTCGCGGATGATCCCGACGCCTTGCGCGCCTGGAGGGAGGAACGCTTTGGTGCCGAGGCTGCCCGTGAGCTGGAGAAGGTGGAAGCCGAACAAAAGGTATGGGAAGCCAAGTGGCAGGCCTATAGCCAGGACCTGGCGGAGCTTGACGACATGGGGCTTGCCGGCCCGGAGCGCAAAGCCGCCATTGACACGCTCAGGGATGATTATTTTGAGGGCGCTGAAAAGCTGCGTGCCGAGGCCCTGGATTCCATCCGGTAACAGTCCTTTCATCTGAACGTAGTAGCCTGATGGTGTGGCTCGGCTGTAGGCCCTGCCACCGCCGCTTATGGGCGTGTATGATGGGGCGGTAGCCCCATTTTCCACAGGAGGTATTCCGTGAGCTTTTCGGCCAATCGCATGTTCCCAGCCACTCGTCTGCGTCGTAACCGGGTTGACGGTTTTTCCCGGCGTCTGGTTCGGGAGAATCAGCTCACTGCCGACAACCTGATTTTTCCGGTGTTCGTACTGGAAGGCGAGGGTCAGCGGGAGGCGGTACCCTCCATGCCCGGCGTCGAGCGCCTGAGCGTTGATCTTCTGGTGGAACAGGCGGCGGAACTGGTGGCGCTTGGGATTCCGGCCGTGGCGCTGTTTCCCGTGGTGCCTGCGGAGCACAAGAACCTGTCCGGATCTGGCGCGTGGGATTCCGATGGTCTGGCCCAGCGTGCGGTGCGTGCGCTGAAGAGCGCCTACCCTGAGTTGGGTGTTATTACCGATGTGGCACTGGACCCATTCACCACCCATGGCCAGGACGGCATTATCGACAACGACGGCTATGTGCTGAACGACGTGACCGTGGAAGCGCTGGTTAATCAGGCGTTGTCCCATGCCGACGCGGGTGCGGATATTGTGGCGCCGTCCGACATGATGGACGGCCGGGTCGCTGCCATCCGCGAGGCCCTGGAGTCCGCTGGCTATGTGAACACCCGTATTCTGGCCTATTCTGCCAAGTATGCTTCCAGTTATTACGGGCCGTTCCGCGATGCGGTCGGCTCAGCGGGCAACCTGGGCAAGGGCAACAAGGCCACCTATCAGATGGACCCGGCCAATAGTGATGAGGCGCTCCAGGAAGTGGCGATGGACATCGCCGAGGGTGCCGACATGGTGATGATCAAACCCGGCATGCCGTATCTGGATATCGTTCACCGGGTAAAACAGGAACTGCAGGTGCCAACGTTCGTCTATCAGGTCAGTGGCGAGTATGCCATGCACATGGCCGCTGCGAGAACGGATGGCTGGATGGCGACGCCGTGATGATGGAGAGCCTGATGGCCATGCGCCGTGCCGGTGCAGACGCCATCCTTACCTATTTTGCCGTCAGGGCTGCACGGCTGATGCGTGATAACCGCACCTGACAGGTTACAGTCAACAGCAGGGCGCCTTAAGGTCTCTGATAAATGGAAGCAGTAAGCAATGACTACTGAATCTGCAAACAAGCTAAAGGCTGTCGATGTTCCGGACGTGCCGGCTCCCGTGGAAGCACCATCCCCCGGCGTGGAAGTTGATGTCGCCGCCCAGGAAAACTATTTCAACCGCGAACTGAGCCAGCTTCAGTTCAACTACCGGGTGCTCAAACAGGCTCTGGATACCACGCATCCGTTGATTAACCGGCTGATGTTCTGCTGCATTTTCAGCAGCAACATGGACGAGTTCTTCGAGATCCGGGTGGCGGGCCTGCGCCAGCAGATCAAGTATGGCCGTGAAACCCTGGGCTCCGACGGCATGATGCCGGAGCAGGTGTTGGGCGAAATCAGCCGGGTGGCCCACGAGTACATCCGGGAACAGTACGACATCCTGAACAACGTGCTGATCCCCGAGATGGAGCAGGAAAACATTCACTTCGTCCGGCGTCGTGAATGGACGGAAGCTCAGGCCGACTGGGTGCGCCGTTACTTCGAAGAGGAAATCCTGCCGGTGGTCAGCCCCATCGGGCTGGACCCTTCCCACCCGTTCCCGCGCCTGGTCAACAAAAGCCTGAACTTCATTGTAGAGCTGGACGGTAAGGATGCCTTCGGTCGCGAAACCGGGATGGCCATCGTGCCTGCGCCACGGTCGCTGCCGCGTCTGGTCCGGCTTCCGGATGACGTCTGTAACGGTGGCGACAACCTGGTGTTCCTGTCCTCCATGATTCACGCCCATGCCGATGAGCTCTTCCCAGGCATGGAGGTGAAAGGCTGCTATCAGTTCCGCCTGACCCGCAACGCCGACCTTGAACTGGAAGACGACCTTGAAGATCTGGCCTCCGCCCTGCGCGGCGAGTTGCTGAGCCGGCGCTTCGGTGACGGCGTGCGACTGGAAGTGGCGGACAACTGCCCGGAAGAACTGGTGCATTTTCTGCTGCGCGAGTTTGGACTGACGGATCGCGACCTTTATCAGGTTCACGGCCCGGTCAACCTGACACGTTTGATGGCCGTCGGTGGGCTGGTGGATCGCCAGGACCTCACCTATTCGGGTTTCTCGCCGTCGATTCCCAGGCAGATCCGTGCCAAGGAATCTATGTTCGATGCCATCCGCAAGCGCCCGCTGCTGTTGTTGCATCCCTATGAAAACTTCAGTCCCGTGACCGACCTGCTGCGGCAGGCTGCAAAGGACCCACAGGTCCTGGCTATCCGTCAGACCCTGTATCGCACCGGTGCCGACTCGGAAATTGTCGAAGCGCTGATGGATGCAGCCCGGCGTGGCAAGGAGGTGACTGCGATCATCGAACTGCGGGCCCGGTTCAGCGAGGCGGAAAACCTGGAGCTGGCCAGCCGGCTGCAGGAAGCGGGTGTGATCGTGGTCTACGGGGTGGTGGGTTACAAGACCCACGCCAAGATGATCCTGATCGTGCGCCGTGAGGAAGGAAAGCTGAGGCGTTACGTACATCTGGGTACCGGGAACTACCATGCCGGTAACGCCCGCCTTTACACCGATTACAGCTACATGACCAGCGACGAATCCATCGGTGACGACGTCAACAAGCTGTTCCAACAGCTGACGGGCATGGGCAAGGCCTTGAAAATAAAGAAACTGTTTCACTCACCCTTCACACTCCATACCCGTCTTCTGGGCCTGGTGGACCGTGAAGCGGAACTGGGGCCCAAAGGCCGGATTATTTTCAAGTTTAACGCCCTCACTGAGCGCGAGTTGATCAAGGCGTTGTATCGTGCGTCCCAGGCAGGCGTGAAAATCGACCTGATCATCCGCGGTATCTGCTGCCTGAGGCCGGAAGTGCCGGGGCTGTCGGACAACATCCGGGTGCGCTCCATCATTGGCCGTTTCCTCGAGCACACCCGGGTTTACTATTTCGGTAACAACGGCCGGCCGGAAGTCTATGGGTCCAGCGCCGACGGCATGGAACGGAACCTGCTGAGCCGCGTGGAAACGGCGTTTCCGATTGAGGATCCGGCGTTGATTGCCCGCGTCCGCGAAGACCTGGACACCTATCTGGCGGACAATTGCCAGTCCTGGGTCTTGCAGCCGGACGGTAGTTACATTCAGAATCAGGCAGCCGAGGGCGAGGATCGCCTGGCGTCGCAACTGGTCCTGCTTGAACGCCTGACCGGGAAATAACGATAACCCGCATACGCCTGCCCCAGTGCAGGCGATGTGGGCGCTGTAATGGAGTAAAGGCTGTTGAAGAAACAATGGATGGTTGCCGGTGCAGCCGTACTGGCTGTTGGTGTAGCTGCGCCCTGGGCCGTTGGATATGTAACCGAACAGCAGTGGCAGAGGGTCACTGCGGACGTCAATCAGGCGCAGCCCCTGTTCAAGCTGCAAACCCGCGATTATGACAGGGGCTACATGGGAGCCGAGTTCGCCGGCACCATCACGATCCAGGATCCGGACACCGGTGACGAGCACTCATTCGACTATCAGCACGGGTAAGCCATGGGGTTACCGGCAGCCTGATTGATTTTACCCCGCCTCCTGAGCTTGGCGCTGAAGTTGAGAAGATCTTCCCCGACGAAAAGCCCCGGTTGACCCTGGAGACCCGCCTGTGGGGAACGGCGATCGCCGAGCTTTCCGTGCCGGCTGTGAGTGTGATCGACGAGGAAACCGGCGAATCCTTCGATATGTCGGAAAGCTTTAGCCGAGCAGAAATCAGTGGCAACGGTTCACAGGCTGATATCCTCATGCTTTGGCCGGGCGCCGTGATTCGGGGGCCAGACCTGCGCATCAGTATCGAGGATTTTCGCCTTGAACAGACCATGGAACACCTGACAGGCGACGTCTGGCTGGGTGACGGGGACATGTCGCTGGCGCGACTTGAAGTGGCGGCCCGGGGCGAGCCGACCCTTCGCTTTGATGACTTTTCGATGAGTGGTGAGACTACCACCGACGATGACGGCAAGAGCATTGATTCCGAGGCTGTCGTTACTTTGGAAAAGGTAACGGCGGACGACGAGAGCTTCGGCCCTCACCGTATGGAAATGGTGTTAAGTGGCCTGGACGTGCAAAACTGGAGTGACCTGACAACGGCAATGACGGACATGCAGGCGGCTGCCCTGAACACCGCAGGCGGCGATTCGAGTGCCATCATGCAGCAGCAGATGGAATCCATGAATCGCATCAATCAGGCCATGCTGGGCCTTGCGGCCAACGGTTTTTCGTTCGGGTTTCCGGAGCTGTCCTTTGCCACGCCTTATGGCCCGGTCAATGGCGAGATCATGGTGCAGCACCCGTCGCTGTCTGACGACGAGAAAGACCAGATGATGATGGTGATGCAGCAGCTGACCGGCAATCTGGATGTCAGCATGCCGCTGGCTCTGGTGGAGCAGCATCCGGAGCTGGGGATGCAGGTTGCGCCTTTGATCAAGCAGGGCATGGTGGTGCAGGAGGGTGACCGGCTGCGAATCCAGGGCACACTGGAAGATCTGGCCCTGGACATCAATGGCAACGTGATCCCGCTGCCACCGATATTCTGATCCGTTGTTCTGTGCTGCCCGGGATGGGCAGCGCTTTCGCGTCTGTCAGTCCTTGATAAATTTCTGTTTGAGCGCGGCTTCCACGGCCGGGTCGACAAATTCGGAGACGTCACCGCCCAGTGAGGCGATTTCGCGGATCAGGGTGGAGGAGATGTACGACAGGTGGTTGGAGGGTGTCAGGAACACGCTTTCCACTTCCGGCGCCAGGCGGCGGTTCATGTCGGCTAGCTGGAATTCGTACTCGAAGTCGGAGACGGCTCGCAGTCCGCGGATAATCACGGTGGCGTTCTGTTCCCGGACGAAATCGGCGAGCAGGTTGCTGAAGCCGGTGACGCTGACGTTGGGCAGGTGGGAGGTGGCTTTTTCCACCAGCTCGCAGCGTTCTTCCAATGTCAGTAGCGGGGACTTCTTGGGGTTGTAGGCGATGGCGACGACGACTTCGTCGAAGAGCCGGCCTGCGCGCTCGATGAGGTCGGTGTGGCCGTTGGTGATCGGGTCAAACGTACCCGGGTAGATGACTTTTGGCATTCGGAGCTCCTTTTCACCGGAAGCGCACAGGATAGCAGCCTTCGTCTTGAACCAAAATGTTCCCTAATCCCTCACTTCTGCGGGCTGCTGACTTTGGATTGCTCGCTTTGGTGCATGTGCCGCATGAGGATGGCCTTCCAGGATACGCTACGAGCACATCCATGTGCGCTTGAGTAAAGCCATCCTTGGCTTTACACAATCCTGGAAGGCCATCCTCACGCGGCACCCCCGGTTTCACACCTGCCTAGTTTCTTCACCGAATCCACCTTTCCGGCGGTCTCTTTTGGGTTTACACCTTGAGTTTCTGAGCCAGCCTAGTGCTATTTCTTGCAGCCAGTGCATAAACCGACAATTGCGGATTTGCGCCAATGCTTGTTGGGAAGATCGAGGCGTCGTGGACGCTGAGGTTGGCCACGTGGTGGTGTTCGCCGAAGCCGTTGACGACGGATTCTTCCGGGTTGCGGCCCATGCCGCAGCCGCCCATTTGGTGGGCGGTGAACAGGCGGACGCGGTGGGGTTCCATGGCGAGGTTGTCGATGCCGGCTTTGGCGTCGGCCCAGGAAGAGTACCAGGGAGAGTCCAGATGCATCAGGCGGACTTTCTGGGCGCCGGCGGCGAACTGGATTTCGGCCATTTTGTAGAAGGCGTCTTTCAAACCCTTCCAGAGGTAGTCGCTGACGGGGTAGTCCAGGATCGGGCTGCCGTCGTCGCGGAGGCTGACGGTGCCGCCGACGCTGTCGGGATGGAAGCCGTCGCGCAGCAGGGCGATGACGGAGTTCAGCCGGGGCAGTTTCGACAGGTCGCGGATCTGTTGTTCGCCGTGGCCGGGAACCACGCCGGCGGACATGGCCGGGTGCAGGGGCGGTACTTCCAGTTTGAAGCCGGCGGGGCCGTCGACGCCCTGTGAGAAGTTGAATTCGTCGGAATAGATTGACTGAGGTGCACCGTAATAAGGATCGACGGTGTCAGGCATTTCCGCGATGGTGGCATTGACCGGGTGCAGGAAGGTGCGCTTGCCAATGCGGTCGTGGGGGTCGGGAATGTCTGAGCGCAGCAGCAGGCCAGGTGAGCCGATGGCGCTGGCGGCCACCACGAAATGCCGGGCTCGCAGTTCAACGGTAAAGCCAGACGGGGTGACACCGTCCGCCGCCATGGCCGAGGCCTGAAGGTGGCTGATTTTGTCCTGCTCCATCACCAGTTTGTCGGCCCGCAGGCCGTGGAACAGTCGGGCATTGTTGTCCAGGGCGCCGGGAATAGTGGTGGTCAGAGCCCCCTGTTTGGCGTTCGTGGGGCAGCCCACGCCGCAGTAACCCAGATTCCAGCAGCCTTTGACGTTGCGTGGAATCACCTCCCAGGACCAGCCCAGCGACTCGCAACCCTGGCGCAGGATGTCGTTGTTCACATTAGGCTCGGCCAGCCAGGGCTCAATGTTATGTCGTTGCTCGCGGCCGTCGAACCAGGGCTTCATGGATGCCGGGGTCAGGTCGTCGAGCCCGAAACGGCTGGCCCAGTGATTCAGCGTCGGTGCCGGTGTACGGAAGCTGGACGTCCAGTTCACTGTGGTAGAGCCGCCCACACACCGGCCCTGAAGAATGGCGATTGCTCCGTCTTTGGTGACCCGGCTCATGCCTTCCTGGTAGAGGGAGGCATAGGCGTCCAGCTCGTTCATTTTGAAGTCTTTCTGGTGATACAAACGGCCTTCTTCCACCAGAATCACCGACAGCCCGGCTTTCGCCAGAATCTCCGCCGTGGTGCCGCCCCCGGCGCCGGTGCCGATGATCACCACATCGGCTTCGTGGGTCTGGTTCTGTGTCAGGGTGGCGCCGTCGGTGACCTTCCAGCCAGCCTCAAGCCCACGGGCGATACGATCCGTTAACGACATAATAATGCTCCGGTTGGCTCAGGCGTTGTCTTTGAACTGGGGCAGGGCGTCCACGGCCCAGGCGGGTGGTCCGGGGTAGCCGGACAGGTGCCAGTGGTCTTCGTGGCCATAGAATGCCACGTTACTGACCTTGGTCAGGGCGATGTAGCCGTTGTTGAACAGCCCAACACCACTGGTGCGCCAGCGCTCAAGAAAGGCATCCACGGACTGCGTGCTGGCGTTCTCCCAACTCGACCAGACCCGGGCAACCGTCACCCGTGTCAGCCCGAAGTTCAGCAGGTCAAACAGACCCCGCAACTCCTTCTGGTTGGCGGGTCCGAACTGGTGAATCCCGGCATCAATGCGCTCAATCGTCGCCTGAATCTGCTGGCGGCGAACCACGGGTTCCTCAGTCAGCCCAGGGCCCACCATGGCCGGCAATAGGGCCTGGAACAGCACAATGTCGTCGCGGGTCAGGAACTGGAACTCGTAGCTTTGGTCCATCGCCCCCGGCATCGGATAGTCCCGCCCGGCGGGCGCGGTTGCACAGCCGGACAGGCCAGCGGTCACACTCACCGTGCCGAGGAACATGGCTCCACCAAGCCCGGTCCGGAGAAAACTCCGACGGTCCATGGCGGAATCGGAAAGGTCCGTTTGCACGGATCGAGAAAGGCTTTCAGGCATAACGACTCTCTTGTTCTTATTGTCTTTTGTTGGCCGGCGATCAGCACCCAAGTCACCGAATAAACAACTTATATACCATCTTGTGAGCCGTCGTTCCGTGCGGCGCATACACAAACTTGCCACTGTTGAACTTCTGCTTACTGAAAATGGCCCGTTGATGAGAGAACGTCAGGAAACCTTCCTTGCCGTGGTAATGCCCCATCCCCGAATCACCGATACCACCAAATGGCAGGTCATCCTGGGCAACGTGCATCAGTGCATCGTTGATGCACATGCCACCGGAATGGGTCTGGTTGACCACATGCTCCTGCATCGACTTGTCGTAACCGAAGAAATACAGCGCCAGCGGGCGAGGACGGTCATTAATGTAATGGATCGCCTCATCCAGGTTGCCATAGCTGATGATCGGCAGAATCGGCCCGAAAATCTCATCCTGCATGATCTTCATATCCGGCGTGGTCTTCAGCGCCAGCGTAATCGGCATCTTGCGGGTGCCATCCTTCAGGTTCTCATTGGCCGGATTGATCTCAATCAGCTCGGCCCCTTTTTCCCGCGCATCCTCAAGATAGCCTTGCAGGCGGTCATACTGGCGTTCATTGATAATCGCCGTGTAGTCGTCATTGTCTCGCAGGCTCGGATACATCAACGCAAACTGATGGCGATACTCATCCACAAACGCCTGCACACGGTCTGCCGGGCACAACACATAATCCGGTGCCACACAGGTCTGGCCCGCATTCAGTGCCTTGCCGAAAGCGATACGCTGGGCGGCGTCTTCCATCGGAACATCCGGCGATACGACGGCAGGCGACTTGCCGCCCAGTTCCAGAGTCACCGGCGTGAGATTTTCCGCGGCTGCCCGCATCACCAGCTTGCCCACCGACGTGGAGCCGGTGAACAGAAGGTGATCGAAGGGCCGGCTGGAAAAGTCTGCGGCGACATCCGCCTCACCGTTAATCACACAGACCAGGTCCTCCGGAAACGCAGATTCGACAATCTCCTTGAACAAAGCAGAGGTGTGCGGCGTGAACTCCGACATCTTGATCATCGTACGGTTACCCGCAGCCAGTGAGGCCACCAACGGCCCAACGGCCAGATACAGAGGGTAGTTCCAGGGCACGATGACGCCCACAACACCCTTAGGCTGGTAGTGAACGCGGTTGCTGGCGGGCTGGAACAACACGGACACATGCCGCTTGGAGGGCTTCATCCAGCTTTCCAGGTTTTTCAGTGTGTAATTGATGCCCTGGATGGACGGCATCACTTCCGCAATCAGCGATTCGTCCTTCGAGCGACAGCTGAAGTCCCGGTCGATGGCGTCCAGTAACCGATCCTGATTGGACAGCAGTACGCGCTTGAGGCGCTTCAGATTTTCCTGACGCTCGGTCAGCGACGGCATCGGGTTGTTGCGAAACGCCTTCTTCTGGTCCTCAAACACACGGTGGGTGTGCTGGATGTGCTTCTTGCTTTCAGTCAGCTGGACAACGGTGGCTACCATATCGCTCTCTCCTCGCGGCCCCGGCCTGCCGGGTCGCCGCCCTTATTGTTCGTGGAGCCTGCGACAGCTCCGGAATGCGGTGGTGAAAAAGTATTCAGTTTGCGCTTGGGGCTATTATTAGAGTATATACTCTAGGTAGTCAAGCTGGCCCTGATGGCTGATCGGGCCATCCACGGATCGCAGCGCCAAAGCACAGGCACCCACACAACAACACGCATTGCTGAGCCTATGAAAACCCGAGACAAGATTCTTCTTTCGAGCCTTGATCTGTTCAACGAAAGGGGAGAGCGCAACGTAACCACCAACCATATCGCCGCCCACCTGGCGATATCGCCGGGCAACCTGTATTACCACTTCCGTAACAAGTCCGACATCATTTACGAGATCTTTCTCGAGTATGAAAAGCTGGTGGATTTTTACCTGGATATCCCGGAGAACCGGCCCATTACCCTGGATGACCTGACCTTTTATCTCGAATCGGTGTTCGATGGCCTTTGGAGCTATCGGTTTTTTCACCGCGACCTGGAATACCTGCTCGACAGTGACCAACGCCTGCGCCAGGACTATCGCGAGTTCACCAACCGCTGTCTGGCGGCGATCAGCCGGATATTCGAGAAGCTGGCGGAGGCGGGAATTATCGAGCCTCAGCCTGAAGAGCTGCGTTCCGCGATGTCCCTGAACGTATGGTTGGTCATTACCAACTGGATGGCTTTTCTGAAAACCGCCCACGCCTCTGAGGCCTCTGCGAGCCTGACTCTGACCGAGCTGAAGCAGGGCATCTATCAGGTGCTGACCCTGGAGATTCCCTATCTGACGGCGGATTACCGGGAGCAGGTGATGACGTTGCGGGAGAAGTATCGTCCGCGTTTGCCGGATGCGGCTGACGCATCGGTTTCAGGGCAGGGCGAACCCATCGGGAATCATTGAGGAACTTTTGATCAATTGGCGTGTCAATAGTTACGACATCGGGGATTCGGACATTCTCGGTGTCTCCTGAGTGAGTTCTCAGGTTTTAGCACGTCGCAAACCCTGACGTTTCACCGGCCTGTCTTCTGGCAGGTCGGCTTTTTATGCCAGCCCTCCCCTCATAACCCCAAACCGACCTTCCATTGCATCCTTGTCAGAGCGTTTTAAATCCAATAGACTCGTAAATGTTACCGGTAACATATGCCGGCACAAAAACAATCAGGAGATACCAATATGTTCCCGACAAGACTCGCAGCTGGCCTTCTGTCAGCCACCCTGGCGTGCAATGCCCTTGCCGCCGATTTCAACTTCAAGTTCCAGTCTTCAGATCCTTCCGGCGTCAAGAACTTCGAGATCCAGCAGGCGTGGGCCGACCGGGTAGAAGCGATGACCGGTGGTCGTGTCGAGATTGACCTGCTGCCGGTGGGCAGCGTTGTCAGCCACACCGAAACCCTCGGCGCCATGAAAATGGGCGTGTTGGATGGCCATATTTCCGTGACCGGGTATTTCTCGGGAAAGGATCCTGCATTCGGCCTGATCGGTAACACCGTTGGCGCCTGGTCCAGCCCGGACCAGCTCATTGACTACATCAACCATGGTGGCGGTTATGAGTTGATGAACGAGCTCTACAAGCCCTATGGCGTGAAATTTGTCGGCGGTGGCGGTACCGGCGTGGAGTCGTTTGTGTCGAAAAAACCGCTTGATGGCGTCGAGGATCTCAAGGGGCTGAAGATGCGCGCACCGGAAGGGCTGGTGCAGTCTGTCTTTGCCGCCGCTGGCGCATCCCCCGTAAACCTGCCAGGGTCCGAGGTCTACACGGCGTTGAGCAAGGGTGTGATTGATGCCGCGGACTACACCGTGTTCTCCACCAACCATGAGGCCGGCCTGAACGAGATTGCACCGCACCCGGTCAATCCTGGTTTCCATTCGCTGCCATTGATTGAAATCGCGATGGACCTCAAGGAGTGGAACAAGCTGCCAGAGGACATCCAGGCCATCATGACGGTATCCGCCCGTGACTTTGCCCAGGACATCAGCACTCAGTTGGCGATGGCCGATCGTGAAGCCGTCAACGAAGCCCGGGCCAACCCGGACATTACCATCCACGACTGGTCCGCTGAGGAGCGTCGGAAGTTCCGCACCATCGCCCGTGACCAGTGGCAGGTCTACGCAGAGCAGTCGCCCAATGCCGAGAAGGTCTACCAATCGGTGACTGAGTACCTGGAGTCCCAGGGCCTCCTCTAAAACAGGTTCCCTCGATATCAGCCTCCGGGCGCCCTATGGCCCCGGAGCGAGGAGTTCATTATGTCCGTTGAAAACAACACAGATGCCCCGGCGTCCGGTTCTGATCGCGAAGATATCCAGCCTGATAAGGGCGAGGATGTCGGGTTTACCTGGCTGGACAAGGCCATTGTCTGGCTTGGCAAGAGGTTGAGCCTGGTCTTTGCCGCGATTGTAGTGGTGTCGTTCTACGAGATTGTCCGCCGTTATGTGTTTGATTCCCCCACGCTCTGGGTGCACGAAACCGTGACCTTTGCCGGTGCCACGCTGTTTGTCATTGGCGGGCTTTATGCCCTGGCTACCGATCGACACGTGCGTATTGTATTGATTTATGACGCCGTCTCTCACCGTGCCCAGCGATGGTTGCGGGTCGTCCACCACCTGCTGGGACTTGCCTTCTGCGGCATGCTGCTGTTCGCCAGTTGGTCGATGGCGACCGAAGCCGTGCTGGCGCCCTGGGGTGGCTGGCGACTGGAAACCTCCGGCTCCGCCTGGAACCCGCCGTTTCCCGCGCTGCTGAAGGTGGTCATCCTGGTTGCGGTGGCGGTCATGACGCTTCAGTTCCTGTTGCACCTTATTCGTGACCTTCGTGGCAAGGGAGATAAATGATGTTTGAACTGGCCTCCCTTGGTATCGGCTATGGCAGCCTGTTGATGCTTGTCATGCTGATTGTATTGCTCCTGACCGGTATGCAGTTGGCGTTTGCCACCGGTCTGGTCGCTCTTGTGTTCGCGCTCGGTTGGTTTGGCCCGGATGCCCTGCCCATTGTCAGCAGCCGTCTGTACAGCTTTATCGGCAACTATGTGTTCCTGGCGGTGCCGATGTTCGTGTTGATGGCCTCGCTGCTGGATCATTCCGGCATTGCCCGGGACCTGTTCGATGCCATGGCCCGCCTGGGTCGCAAACTCCGAGGTGGTGTGGCCATCCAGACGCTGGTGGTGGCGGTGATCCTCGCCTCCATGTCCGGTGTGATCGGTGGCGAGACGGTGTTGCTGGGCATCCTGGCGCTGCCGCAAATGCTGCGCCTCGGATACGACCGCAAACTTGCCATCGGCACCACCTGTGCCGGTGGGGCACTCGGCACCATGCTGCCTCCCAGTATCGTACTGATTATCTACGGGCTGACCGCCAACGTGTCCATCGGCGATCTCTTCAAAGGGGCTTTCTTGCCCGCACTGATACTGGCGCTGCTCTATATGGGGTATGTGTTGATCCGGGTTTGGCTGAAGCCGGAGATGGCGCCGCTGCCCTCGGATCAGGACACACCTGAAACACCAATGCCGAATTTCTTCAAGGCACTGCTGTTTCCCCTGCTGTCCGTGGTTGTGGTGCTGGGCAGCATCTATGGCGGTGTGGCGTCGGTCACGGAAGCCTCGGCCCTGGGTGTGATGGGTATTGCCATCAGCACCTGGATTCGTGGTGAGCTGTCCCTTGCCATGGTGCGCAAGGCCACCATCAGCACGCTGCGGGTGTGCGGCATGATTATCTGGATTGGTATCGGCGCAACCGCTCTGGTGGGCGTCTACAACCTCATGGGCGGTATCGATTTCGTCCGCGACATGGTTTTCGCCGTCAGCGGTGGCCATGGCCTGACGACGATCCTGTTCATGATGCTGATCCTGCTCATCCTGGGTATGTTCCTGGACTGGGTCGGCGTTGCCTTGCTCACCATGCCGATCTTCGTGCCGATTGTGACGGAACTGGGCTATAGCCCGATCTGGTTCGGGGTGGTGTTCTGCATGAACATGCAGGTGTCCTTCCTGTCACCGCCGTTTGGCCCGGCGGCCTTCTATCTCAAGACCGTGACGCCAAAAGACATCTCCCTGGGGAGATCTTCCGTGCCCTGCTGCCGTTTATCGCGCTTCAGGTGGTCGCCCTTGGTCTGCTGATTGTGTTCCCTCAATTGGCGCTATGGTGGCAGTGACATGAGTGAAAGGATGACACCAAAGACACCAAAAATCGTGGTGATGGGCGTGTCCGGGTGTGGCAAAAGCCTCACCGGGGCCAGGCTTGCACAGGAAATCGGCGTTCCGTTTTTCGACGCGGACGATTACCACAGCCGTGCCAACGTGGAGAAAATGGCAGCCGGTATTCCGCTGACCGATGAGGATCGTCTCGGTTGGCTGGATGACCTCGCCAAGTTGATCCGGCGGGAGGAGGGTGGCCTGGTGCTGGCCTGTTCCGCCTTGAAGCGCGTCTACCGCAAGCGTTTGCAGGGGGGCAGCCCGGAAACCCGGTTCGTTTATCTCAAGGGGGATTTTGAAACCATCTGGGCGCGCCACTCCAGCCGAACCGATCATTACTTCAATGGTCACGCGATGCTGGAGAGCCAGTTCCATTTGCTGGAGGAGCCGGGGCCGGGTGAAAACGCGGTGGCCGTCGATGTCTCCGGTACGCCGGAGCAAGTGATCCGTCACTGCCTTGTCGGGCTCGGGTATGATAGGCCTCTTTGAACGTTCTGGCTGGAGCCGTAAATGGTAAAGAACAAACGTCCCACATTGCAGGACATTGCGGACCGGGTTGGTGCTACCAAGATGACGGTCAGCCGTTGCCTTCGTGGCGCAGACAATGTCTCCAAGCCCATGCGGGAGCGGATCTTTGCCGAAGCCGAAGCACTGGGGTATATCCCCAATCGCGCGCCGGACCTGTTGTCCAAGTCCACCAGCCACGCCATTGGTGTGTTGCTTCCGTCCCTGACCAACCAGGTCTTTGCGGATGTGATCAAGGGTGTGGAAGCGGTTACCGAGCCCGCCGGTTACCACCTGATGCTGTCTCACTACGGCTATAGCCCCGAGATTGAGGAGCGCAGCCTGTCATCGCTGCTGTCCTACAACGTGGATGGCGTGATTCTTTCCGAGAGCCAGCACACGGGCCGCACGCTGAGGATGCTTCAGACCGCTGGGGTGCCCACCGTGGAAATCATGGACACGCATTCGGCCCCGTTCGAGCAGGCTGTCGGGTTTGATAACGTCAGCGCGGCTTATGACATGGTGCGGGAGATGATCCGGCTTGGACGCAGGCGCGTGGTCTATCTCGCCGTGCGGCTGGATGCCCGTACCCTGCAACGTCAGGAAGTACAGCCGGGCAATGGAAGAGCAGGGGCTGACGCCAGTCACCCTGCGCAGCGAGCAACGCTCGTCTTTTAGTGTGGGTGCCACCCTGATGGCGCGGATACTGGAGGAGAATCCGGACGTTGACGGCATCTTCTGCACCAACGATGACGTTGCGATTGGTGCGTTTTTCGAGTGTCAGCGCCGGGGTATTCCGGTGCCAGAGCGGATTGCGATCGCCGGTTTCCATGGTCACGACGTTGGCCGTGTGATGGTACCTCCCCTGGCGAGTGTGATCACACCACGAGAGGCCGTGGGCCAGAGGGCGGCCCAGGAGCTGCTGGCCCGCCTGGGCGGTGCCGGCATCACCGAGCCGCGTATCGATCTGGGCTACCGGATAGAGCGTGGAGGCACGCTCTAGTTAGTCCTCGGTTTCCAGCCAGGCGGTCAGTGCCTCCCGGCACTCTTCGACTCCCCGTTTTGACGTTGCCGAGAACATAATCAGGTGCTCCACGCACTGGAACTCTTCCAACTTTTTGGCAATGCCCATCATGGCCGTTTTGGCCTGGCCAAATTTCAGCTTGTCGGCCTTGGTGGCAAGAATCATCAGTGGAAGGTTGTTATGTTCGCACCATTCCACCATCATTTGGTCGAAGTCCGTTAATGGGTGGCGTATATCCATGACCAGTACCAGCCCCCGCAGGCAGCGGCGATCATTCAGGTAGTGGCCCAGATGTTTCTGCCAGTCGTCTTTCATATCCCGGGACACTTTGGCGTAACCGTACCCGGGCAGATCGACCATCCGGCAGTTTTCCCGGTTGAGTGAGAAGAAATTGATCAGCCGGGTGCGCCCGGGGGTCTTACTGGTACGGGCCAGCTTGCCGTTGGTGGTGATGCAATTGATGGCGCTGGATTTGCCCGCGTTCGAGCGGCCGGCGAAGGCCACTTCGGAGCCGTGGTCCGGAGGGCATTCCTCCAGGCGTGAGGCACTGATCAGGAACCGGGCGCTGTTGAACGAGAGGCTTTTTTGAGTCAGGTCTGATGACACGGGTGTTGGTATTCCTATTGGATTTCAGTTATCAGGGATTAATGTATAATGCTACACCAAATCCGGGCAGTACGCTGAGCGTTGCTGCTGAACAGCCCCGGTTTGTGCCTTCTTGGCCAGTGCCTGCCGGCTGCATAACGAAGAATACTTTTGGATGAGAGAAGCGGAGCGAGCATGAAAAAACTGATCGCAGGAGTTGTTCTCGGTGTTGGCCTCACAGCGATGGCTCACGGGGCGGGAGATCCTGAAGCAGGCGAAGCAAATGCAGCGGTGTGTGCCGGATGTCATGGCCAGGGTGGTGCCAAGCCGGTCATGGCGGTTTACCCGAAATTGGCGGGCATTGGCGAAGAGTATCTGTACCAGCAATTGGTTGCGATCAAGGAAGGCAAGCGTGAAATTGCCGAAATGACGGGCCTTTTGAGCGACATGTCTGACCAGGATCTGCAGGATCTTGCGGCCTATTTCGACAGTCAGGATATTACCGTGGCCCAGGCCAACCCCGATCTGGTTGAAGAGGGGCAGATGCTTTACCGCGGTGGCAACATGGCTTCTGGCGTGCCGGCGTGTGCCGGATGCCACAATCCTCGAGGCATGGGGAATGGGCCTGCCGGCTATCCCAGACTCAGTGGTCAGAGCGCCGAGTACGTCGAAAAGCAGCTCAAGGCATATCGCGACGGTGAGCGTGATGCTGGCCAGAACGCATCCATCATGATGGATGTCGCCGCCAAGTTGACCGACTCTGAGATCAAGGCCGTTTCGAGCTACGTGTCCGGTCTTCAGTAACCTCTGACACGCGCTACGACTGAAAAAAAACCCCGCTGATGCGGGGTTTTTTATGAGTTGCGGCTGTTTAATCCATGCCCGGTGGAACTTTTCGTGCCTGCTGGGTCATAATCCTTTCACATCATCCAATCAGATAACCGGAGACCATGAATGATCCGATTAATCCGGAACGCCGCACTATCCATCCTGGCCATGTCGTTTATTGCGCAGGCCAGCGCCGCCAACTGGGAAGAAGGGACGCACTATCAGGTGCTGGATACCCCGGTGAGAACCGCCAGTGAGAGTGGTATCGAGGTGGCTGAGGTCTTCTGGTATGGCTGCCCCCACTGCTACACCTTCAAGCCGCTGGTCGAAAGCTGGGCGGAGGATCTGCCTGAAGACGTCAACTACGTGAAAATTCCTGCGGCCCTCGGCCGCTCCTGGGAGCCCCATGCCAAGGCCTTTTACGCGCTGGAAGCCATGGGAGAGCTGGACAAGGTTCATGACGCCCTGTTCGATGCGCTTGCGGGAGAGCGCCGCCCGCTGAATTCGGGTGAAGCTCTTGCTGAGTTCGTGGCCGGGCACGGTGTCGACGGCGAAGAATTCCTCAAGAATTACAACAGCTTTGGTGTTAATGCCAAAATGCAGCAGGCTCAGGCCAAGATTCGGGGGGCGCGTGTTACCGGCACACCGACTATGCTTGTGAATGGCAAGTACAGGGTTACGGCTTCCATGGCGGGTAGCCATGAAGCGGCATTGGAGGTTGTCGATTACCTGATTGAGCAGGAGCGTGCTGGTCAGGCCGAGTAAACGCATGGGCCCGGTCCGCTGGCCGTGACCGGGCCTTGTCAGGAGTCTGAGCTGCCATCATGTACAACCGTATTCGCAAGCAGCTGAATGGTATCCTCAGGTCGACGAACGGCCCGCGCGGGGCTTGTTCTGGCGATGAGCACGTTCCCGAGTTTGAGGCGCATCGTCACATCCGGCTGCTGACCTTCAATATCCAGGTCGGCATCAACACCTCCTCCTACCGCCACTACTTCACCCGGAGTTGGCAGCACTTTCTGCCTCACCGCAACCGCATCCAGAACCTGGACCGTATCGCCACCCTGCTAAGTAACTACGATGTGGTCGCCCTGCAGGAGTGTGATGGTGGCAGTCTGCGCAGTGGTTACATCAATCAGGTTCAGTATCTGGCCGAGGCTTCAGGCATTCCTTACTGGTACCAGCAGCTCAATCGGAACCTTGGGCAGCTGGCTCAGCACAGCAATGGCCTGCTGAGTCGTTATCGTCCGCTGGATGTGAAGGAGCACCGGTTGCCCGGACTGATTCCGGGGCGGGGTGCCATTATCGCCCGTTACGGGGCAGAGGAAGACCCCCTGGTGTTGGTGATGATGCACCTCTCGCTCAGCAAGGCGGCTCAGCAGCGGCAACTGGCGTATATTCAGGAATTGATTTCCGAGTATCAGCATGTGGTTCTCATGGGGGATCTGAATAACCACGCAGAGCAGTTGTTGAGCAATACGCCGCTGAAGCATTCGAACCTGGTCCCGCTGCCCGAGACGGCCCACAGTTTTCCGAGTTGGCGACCGGAGAGGGCGCTGGATCACATACTGGTCAGCCCAAGCCTGGAGATACGACGGTCAGAGGTGGTCAGCTATCCGGTGTCGGATCATTTGCCGATCGCCATGGACATCAAGTTGCCCAAAGGGTATCTGGAAACATTCTAAGGCCAGGCACAAAAAAACCCGGCCATGGCCGGGTTTCTTGGGTAACGAAAATCTTACTTGATCTTCGCTTCCTTGTACGCAACATGCTTGCGGACAACCGGATCGTACTTTTTGATCTCGATTTTTTCCGGGGTGTTACGCTTGTTCTTCTTGGTCGTGTAGAAGTGACCAGTACCTGCTGATGAAACCAGCTTGATTTTCTCGCGCATGATGCGGCTCCTTAAAATTTCTCGCCGCGGGCACGAAGATCGGCCAGCACAGCGTCAATGCCTTTTTTGTCGATAACACGCATACCCTTGGTGGATACGCGCAGCTTTACGAAGCGCTTCTCTGATTCAACCCAGAAGCGATGGTTCTGCAGGTTGGGCAGAAAACGACGACGTGAGTGGTTCATCGCGTGAGAAACGTTGTTACCGGTGACCGGTCGCTTACCGGTAACCTGACAGACTCTGGACATACTTGCCTCCGACCTGAGCTTTGGTCCTGAAAATGCGTATTTAAATCGTTTAATCGGGTCTCTGGTTGCTACCTGCGCCTCAAAAAATGCACGCTGCTCGCCAGACGCCGCCAGAAAGGGACGCTTTTATACCAGAACTGCTTCCCCAACGCAAAAATTTGTTGGGAATTTGGCCAGTTTTCCGATGAAGCGCCAACAGATTTACATCAGCCTCTTTACATCAGTCCCCGTTCTGCAAGTGATATTACCTCACCATGGCCGACAACCATATGGTCAAGAACCCTGATATCCACCAATCCCAGTGCCTCTTTCAATCTCCGGGTCAGTGAAATGTCCGACTGGCTGGGCTCTGCGACCCCTGACGGGTGGTTATGGGCGAATATAACCGCCGCTGCGTTAAACTCCAGGGCTTGCCGGACCACCTCCCTCGGGTAGACAGCTGCGCCGTCAATGGTCCCCCGGAACAACTCCTGATAGCGGATCACCCGATGCCGGTTATCCAGGAACAGGCCTGAGAAAACCTCGTGGGGGTAGGTGCCAAGGCGGCTGCACAGGAAACGACGGGTATCCTCCGGCGAGCGCAATGGGTCCCCCTGGCGAAGTGGCTCGTCCATGACCCGTCGGGCCATTTCCATAGCCGCCTGGACCTGGGCGTACTTTGCAGTACCGAGCCCTTTGACGTCGCAGAATTGCCTGCGCGAAGCGGTCATCAATCCTCGCAGGCCACCGAAGGCTTCGGTGAGATGGCGGGCGAGCGCCATCACGGGCATGCCGGCAGTGCCGGTTCGCAAAAAAATGGCCAGCAGTTCCGCGTCCGACAGGCTGTTGGCGCCGTGGGCCAGCAGGCGTTCCCTCGGGCGTTCGTCGGTGGGCCAGTCTGAATTTGACATGGTGGAGTCCTTTCTACCGTTATTGCGCGCATCCTGCGCCTTAAATACCGGGGTGGGGGTCGCCCGGTGGACGGCTGGAATTCTAGCATGGCTGTGAGGCTGCCGGCAGCGCTCTGGCATGCTATCTTATAAGCCTTTCATTTCGTGATGAATACGGAGCCGTTGATGGCCGCTAAACGAATTCTGCTGGGCGTGACCGGTGGCATCGCTGCCTACAAGAGCGCAGAACTGGTTCGTCTGCTAAAAAAATCCGGTCACGAGGTACGGGTTGTGATGACCCGTGGTGCCGAGGCCTTCGTGACACCACTGACGTTTCAGGCGCTTAGCGGTGAGCCGGTCAGAACCTCTTTGCTGGATCCGGAAGCAGAGTCCGGAATGGGGCATATCGAACTGGCAAAATGGGCCGATCAGGTAGTGATTGCGCCCGCCTCCGCGGATTTCATAGCCCGCCTGGCCCAGGGCATGGCTGACGATCTGCTGACCACGCTTTGTTGTGCCACAGAGGCCCCCATTGCAGTGGCTCCGGCGATGAATCAGGCCATGTGGGGTAATCGCCGAACCCAGAGAAACATTGAGCTGCTGGCGGCGGATGCCCAGGTGACCCTCCTGGGGCCCGACCAGGGCGCGCAGGCTTGCGGTGATGTCGGGCCGGGCCGGATGCTGGAGCCCACTGTGTTGTTTGACCTGATTTCCGGTGCCACCAAGGGCCCGCTGGCGGGCCGGCGTGTGGTTATAACCGCGGGCCCTACCCGGGAGCCGATTGACCCGGTGCGCTATATCAGCAATTACAGCTCTGGCAAAATGGGGTATGCGTTGGCCTCAGCCGCAAGAATGGCCGGTGCGGACGTCGTCCTTGTCAGTGGCCCGGTGTCCATCGAAGCGCCGGCGGGCGTTGAGGTTCGCGGTGTGACAACCGCGCAGGACATGCTGGAGTGTGCCAGTGGCGCTGTGGATGAAGGCTGCGACCTGTTTATTGCGACGGCGGCGGTGGCGGATTATCGCCCCGACAGCTGTGCCGGCGACAAGATCAAGAAAACGGATGAAGCATGAGTCTGTCGCTGGTGCGTAATCCCGATACCCTTGCTGCCATAGCTGCGCGTGCCGATGCGCCCTTTACCGTGGGTTTTGCGGCAGAAACCCGGGACGTAGAGCATTATGCCCTCGACAAACTGACACGCAAAAAGCTGAATATGATTGTGGCCAACGACGTGTCTACGCCAGGGCTGGGTTTCAACAGTGACAGTAACGCAGTGATTGCCTTCTGGGCCCAGGGCCAGGAGGCGATCGGGCCTGACACCAAGGTGGCCATCGCTCAGCGACTGATGGCACTGATTGGCGAACACCTCAAATCAAAGGCTGGCGCAGCCGGCGCTCTGTAACAAGGAAGCTCAATGACCCGCAAAACCTTTCAGGTACGCATTCTGGATGACCGGATCGGTCGTTCAGTCCCTTTTCCCGAGTATGCGACGGATGGCTCTGCAGGGCTGGACCTGCGCGCCTGTCTGGACGCACCGCTCACACTGAAGCCGGGGCAGACCGAACTGATAAAGACCGGACTCTCGATTCACATCGCGGATACTTCGTTGGCAGCGATGATTCTTCCCCGCAGCGGTCTCGGCCACAAACATGGCATTGTGTTGGGCAATCTGGTGGGCCTGATCGATTCCGACTATCAGGGCGAGTTAATGGTTTCCTGCTGGAATCGGGGGCAAAGCGAGTTCACCATCGATGTGGGTGAGCGTATTGCGCAGCTGGTGCTGGTGCCAGTGGTACAGGCAGACTTCGAAGTGGTGTCTTCCTTTGACGCCAGCGTGCGAGGTGACGGCGGCTTTGGTTCCACGGGAACGCGATGAGGCGTCAGGCGCAGATCGCTGCTCAGGGTCTATACTTCCCTGATAATTGAAGAATTCGGGCGAATAACACCTGCAGGATGGACTATGAAGCTTGGTAAAAAGAAGAACTCTGAGGACGCTGCACCCGATGCCAAACCGGACGGGAAGCAGACAAAAAAACAGAGCAAGGAGAAAAAATCAGCCACCGGCCCACGGCATAAACGGCTGACGTCCGTTGCCGTTTCCCAGGCTGTCGTGGTGGTGCTTGCCGGCGTGGCTTCGGCAGCATTGCTGTATTTTCTGTTGGCGGTTCCGGCAGAGTCCCGTCGTTACGACAGTCAGGCTGCCCTGGAGGCAGACGCCGTGGCCGTGCGCGTCAATCAGCAGCTTGCCTTGCTGCAGTCCACGGTTGAGGGTGTCTCCGATCAGGATTATGTGCGCGCAGCACTGAGAGGGGAGGCTTCTCTGAGTGCCGCCGCAGCAAATCTTGCCAAGGTGTTGCCGGATATTGAGGCCGTCTACCTTTTCCCCTACGGAGACATCCCCCGTACCTCCTCCGAACCCACGCTGGGTTTTTCCGGCCTGGACCTTGCTCGTCGCGCCGAGACGGGGCAAAGGCTTTTCCCGGATGCGTTTCCGCGCAACGGCCAGTGGTATCTGCAGATGTCGACCCCGGTTCGCAACCCCCAGAGTCGAGCCGTCACTGGCAGTGTCCTGGTGGTGTTTGATGCTGCACGGCTGCAACCCCTGATGACCGGTATTAACTCGGCATTGGGCGGAGAGTTTTCCCTGGTACAGTCGGTAAATGGTTCAACCCGCAACATCGTCAGCCGCGGTAGTGGCAATGGCCCGACGTACGAGCGGGATCTTATCAACCCTGACTGGAAGCTCCGATACAAACCTGCCACTGCCCCCGCGCCGCTTTTCAGTGGCACGATGGCTATTGTGTTTGCGCTGGTTCCGGCCCTGGTCGCCGCAATCATTGTCTGGGTCTTGCTCGGCAATGCCCAGAAAGGGCTGCGACAGGACGTAACGGCCGTTATCCAGTGGACCCATAAGGTCTTTGGTGGTGAGCGGGTGAAGCCACCGACGTTGAAGTGGGACATGGTGGCGTCGACGGCTGAAGTGCTGCACCGGCTCGCCCAGATGGTGGAAAAACGGGTTGCCAAGGCCGGTGAATCGGCGCGGCCGAAACCGGGCAGTCGGCAGCCTTCCCCATCAACCGCCGATGAGCCGTTGTTCCAGGACAAGGATGTACTGGACATTGATATGCTTGATGGCGATGACGATGTGCTGGGCTTCGGCGGGTCCGATGGCCTTGACGATACGCCAGACGTCGAAGAGGTCAGCCTGCCTGAGGCCGAGGTCTCAGGCACCATATTCCGGGCCTACGACATTCGTGGCATTGTTGGCGATACCCTGACGGCGGATATTGTCACCGTCATCGGCCGTGCCATCGGCAGTGAGGCTATTGAGCGGGGAGTGGACAGTCTGTGCATCGGGTACGATGGCCGGCATTCCAGCCCCGACCTGGCCGATGCGCTGGCGCGGGGCGTCATGGCCACTGGATGCAACGTCATCCATGTGGGGGCCGTGCCCACCCCGGTACTCTACTTTGCGACCCACGAGCTGGATAACGGTTCCGGTGTTATGGTGACCGGCAGCCACAACCCGGCCAACTATAACGGTCTGAAGATCATGCTGGGTGGCGAAACCCTGTCCGGCGAGGCAATCCAGAAACTGCTGCAGCGAATCCGTACGGGTGACTTTGCCAGTGGCCATGGTGCCCAGTCTTCAGAGGATGTGCGCCGCGCTTATCTGGATCGTATCGTGGGTGACATTGCGGTTGCGGCGCCCTTGAAGGTGGTGCTGGATGCTGGAAATGGCATCGCCGGAGAGCTTGCACCGCTACTGATCGAAGAGTTGGGCTGCGAAGTGATACCGCTCTACTGTGAGGTGGATGGTAATTTCCCCAATCATCACCCCGATCCTGGCAAGCCGGAAAATCTGGCGGACCTTATCGAGCGCGTGAAGGCCGAAGGCGCCGATATCGGCCTGGCTTTCGATGGCGACGGCGACCGCCTGGGCGTTGTGACCAACACCGGGAAGATCATCTGGCCGGACCGCCTGCTGATGCTTTTTGCCCGGGATGTGGTGTCGCGCAACCCCGGTGCCGATGTTCTGTACGACGTAAAGTGCAGCCGTCGCCTTGCGGGTGTGATCTCCGAGGCTGGTGGCCGGCCAATCATGTGGAAAACCGGTCACTCGTTGATGAAGGCCAAGATGAAGGAATCCGGTGCCTTGCTGGCGGGGGAAATGAGCGGGCATATCTTCTTCGGCGAACGCTGGATGGGCTTTGATGACGGCTTGTACTCCGCTGCCAGATTGCTGGAAATCCTTGGCATCGAAGACCGGCACTGCGATGAGGTCTTTGAGGATTTCCCCGAAGATATCAGCACCCCGGAGCTGAACGTGGAGGTCTCCGACGAGACCAAGTTCCCATTGATGGAAAAGCTGGGCCGCGAAGGGGACTTCGGTGACGGAAACATCAGCACCATTGACGGTATCCGCGTTGAATTTACCGATGGCTGGGGCCTGTGCCGTGCTTCCAACACCACACCGGTGTTGGTACTCCGCTTCGAGGCTGAAACCGAAGAGGCGCTCGAGCGTATCAAGGCGGTATTCCGTGAGCAGCTTCAAAAGGCGGCTCCGGACCTTGTCGCGGATTTCTGACAGCTCTGAAATAATGAACCGACTTTTTTGACTAACAAGGCAAGATGAATGGCTCTGGATCGTGAAACAGCAATGCAGGTGGCGGCCGTACTGAGTAAGGGGCTGCCCTATATCCAGCGGTTTACCGGAAAAACGGTAGTGATCAAATACGGCGGCAACGCCATGGAAAATGAGGAGCTGAAAAGCAGCTTCGCCCGTGATGTCGTTCTGATGAAGCTGGTGGGTATCAACCCCATTGTGGTCCACGGTGGCGGCCCCCAGATCGGTGAATTGCTCGAGCGCCTCAACATCAAATCCAATTTTGTGAACGGTATGCGCGTTACCGATAGCCAGACCATGGACGTGGTGGAAATGGTGCTAGGCGGCCAGGTTAACAAGCAGATTGTCTCGCTGATCAACTCCCATGGCGGTACAGCAGTTGGCCTGACCGGAAAGGACGCCAATCTGATCCGCGCCCGCAAGCTGGAAGTCATGAACCGTTCCGCGGAGCTGCAGCGTCCGGAAATCATTGATATCGGTCACGTGGGCGAAGTTGCCAGCGTGAACGTGGAAGTGATCGACATGCTCACCCGTAGCAATGTTATTCCGGTGATCGCTCCGATTGGTGTTGGTCCCGATGGTGCGTCCTACAACATCAACGCCGATCTGGTAGCGGGCAAGGTGGCGGAAGCCATGAAGGCAGAAAAGCTGATCCTGCTAACCAATGTGTCCGGCCTCAAGAGCAAGGAAGACAAAGTGCTGACCGGATTGACCGCAAAACAGGTCAACGAGCTGATAGACGATGGCACCATCCACGGCGGTATGCTGCCCAAGATCCGCTGCGCCCTGAGCGCTGTGGAGAATGGTGTTCGAACCTCCCACATCATTGATGGCCGCGTAGCCCATGCAACGCTGCTGGAAATCTTCACGGATGAAGGTGTCGGCACCCTGATCTCCCGTAACTGACCAATGCCGCCTGTTGCCTCGCAATGCGAGGTAACATCCTGGCGTCACGCCCCAAGAGGACCACATCATGAAGCGCCTGCTGACCTTTCTGGTTGTCCTGGCCCTGATAGGCTACCTGTCGTTCAAAGGGGCGGTCTGGTGGCTGGCTGACCAGCGGCTGGCCGATGCCCAGCAGGCGATTGAGGAACTGGGCGTTATTGATCGGGGTAATATTCGCTCGGACCTCGTCGGCCGACTGGTGCTGGGTGATGGCAGCTACCAGGATTTCCGGCTTACCCGCCCGGTGGCGTTCGACCGGTTGATGTTCAATGCAGGCTCTCCGGTCGCCCTCGTGCGTGCGCTCCTGGACCCTGCGGACCTGCCCCCGCATTGGTCATTGGTGGCGGAGAACCTGAGCCTGGGTCTCGACACCAACATGTTCCGTAACTGGGTGACGGCAGCAGGCGACGCAACCCCGGCGTTGTTCTCACCGGTCTGCGGTCCTGATCATCGCCAGCAGTTGGGTAGCGGTGATCTGATGCGTCTTGGTGTCGATGGTGTGTCCGGGGAGGCTATGGTCATTCAGAGTGGCGATGGTCTCTACGCGGAGCTGACGACCGCCAACGCCGGCAGCGTGGAATTGGACTGGCCCGGCGCTCGCCTGAATCCCCTGTCATTGCCGGCCCTGCCGGAATCCACGCAGTCGCCGGTTACTGTGACATTGCGGGATGGTGGCCTGATGCGTCGTGTTGCGGCCTACTGTGCCAGGGAATCGGGTGTGGAAACCGGGGAATGGGCCGGTATCGTCATGGCAGCGTTTCGCGACTCGCTGGCGGCTCGTGGCTTTGGCGCCAGTGACCAGTTGCTGGCCCTCTACCGACAGTGGCTGACAGAAGGCGGAGAACTGACCCTGGAATTGAATCCTTCGGCACCGGTATGGGGCGTGCCTGTTCGCAGCGATGAATCCGCAGACGCCAGCCTGGCCGTCCGCTACAACCGTTCGGTGGTGCCCGATGTCTATCTTGAGCGCATCGAGCCCGCGGTGCCGGATGTGCCTCAGGAAGTGCTTGAACCGGTAGTGCCGGGAGAGGGTGCCCCGGTCGTCGATGGCTGGAACCTGGCCGACACGGAGAATGCTGAAACCTGGGTCGGGCGCACGGTGAGAGTTACGCTGGACAATGGTAATGTTGTGGAAGGCCGCCTGGTCAGCGTGGGTGACGAACGACTGGAAGTCGCACGGCTGATTGATGGCGGGGAAGTGGCGTATCCGATCGCCATCAGACTGATTGCAACGTTTGAGGTCTGGCGCCAAGGCCAGGCCCGCTAGCCCCACACCGGGGCGGAGAGTGTTCTATGTCCGGATCCATCCAACACCTGCCTGGCATTCGCGAGATGCTCACCAGGCTGATTTCACAGCCGTCGATCAGCAGTGCGTCTGCCGAGTGGGATCACAGCAACGAACCGGTGGTGCGTACTCTGGCCGAATGGCTGGAGCCCATGGGGTTCAAGGTCGAGATACTGGAAGTGCCCGGATTGCCCGGAAAGTACAACCTGATCGCGACACTGGGCAGCGGCCCTGGCGGTCTGGTGCTCTCGGGCCATACCGATACCGTCCCGTTTGACGACAAGCGCTGGCAAAGCGACCCGTTTACCCTGACCGAACGGGACGACCGCTGGTATGGCCTTGGCACCTGCGACATGAAAGGCTTTTTCCCGCTGGCCATTGAAGCGGCCAAAGCCTTTGTGGACCAGGACCTGAAGCAGCCACTGATCATTCTCGCCACCGCCGACGAGGAAAGCTCCATGGATGGTGCCCGGGCGCTGGCCGAGGCCGGTCGTCCCAAGGCCCGCTATGCGGTCATCGGTGAGCCTACCGGCTTGAAGCCTGTGCGCATGCACAAGGGCATCATGATGGAGCGCCTCGTGTTCGAGGGCCAGTCCGGCCATTCCTCTGACCCGTCCCTTGGCCGCAACGCGATGGAAGGCATGCACGAAGCGCTGGGTGAACTGCTCGCGCTGCGGTCGGGGTGGCAGGCGAAATACAGCAACCCCAATTTCAAGGTTCAGTTACCCACCATGAACCTGGGTTGCATCCACGGCGGTGATAATCCTAATCGCATTTGCGCCCGCTGCGAGTTGCATTTTGATCTGCGCCCCTTGCCCGGCATGGACATGAAGGCACTGCGCCAGGAGATACTCGACACCCTGCAGCCGGTCGCCAAAAGCCGTGAGTTGTCGCTGACATTTGAGCCGTTGTTCGATGGTGTGCCGCCATTTGAAACCCCGGCCGAAGCCGAACTGGTCCGCGCCTGTGAGAAACTGACAGGCCATACTGCTGAAGCGGTAGCCTTTGCCACGGAAGCACCGTGGTTGCAGAAATTGGGTATGGAAACCCTGGTTATGGGCCCCGGCTACATCGACCAGGCACACCAACCCGATGAATTCCTGGAGTTGTCGCAGTTGGACCCGGCGGTAAAAATCCTCAAAGGATTGATCACAAGGTTCTGCTTTTGATCGTTTGGAAGGCAGCTCAGAGGTATAACGAGGGTATTGGCGGGAGACTCTCCCAAAACCGTGGAGCGCCAGGGATGGCGCGACCGAGCCCTACAGGGACGTATTCACGGGCGTGTTTTGGGAGAGTCTCCCGCCAATACCCGGAACGCTCCATAAGCTGAAAACTCGCAGGAGAAGAGTTTGAAATCGAACGAATGGTTGCATGGATTCCGCCACTCATCGCCCTATATCAATGCACACCGTGGTCGCACTGTGGTGTTGACGATTGGGGGGGATGCGATTGCCCATGACAACCTGATCAACATCATTCATGACATTGCTTTGCTAAGCAGTTTAGGTATCCGGCTCGTGGTGGCCTTCGGTGCAAGGCCCCAGATTCAGTCGCGTCTGGACGCGGCAAACGAAGAATCCACTTTCCACCGAGCTTGCGGGTAACGCCGGAACAACAATTGACGCCGGTGCTGGAAGCCATTGGTGGGCTGCGGGCGTATCTGGAAAGCCAGTTGTCCATGGGACTGGTGAACTCACCCATGCATAACGCACGAATCAGGGTAAGCAGCGGCAACTATGTCACCGCGAGGCCGGTAGGCGTTCTGGACGGCATCGATTTTGGCTATACCGGGCAGGTTCGTCGGGTAGACGTGGCCGGAATCGAGAAATTGCTGGAGTTGGGTCATATCGTACTGCTGCCGCCGCTTGGGTATTCGCCGACCGGAGATGCCTTTAACCTGTCTTATGAAGATGTGGGTAGCCAGGTGGCCGCTGCGCTGCAGGCTGAGAAGCTCATCATGTTTGCCGAGAATCAGGGGTTGCTGGATGAAAATGCCGGACTGATCCGTGAACTGTCCGCTCGTCAGGCATCTGATCGTCTGGCGGCAGGTATGGTGCAGGGGCATGATGGCGATCTGCTGCGGGCAGCCTGTGACGCCTGCGTGAAAGGTGTGCGTCGGGCTCATATTATCAGTTACGTCGATGATGGCGCGTTGCTGGAAGAGCTGTTTACCCGTGACGGTGCGGGCACGCTGGTCAGTGGTGACAACTACGAGCAGATCCGCCAGGCCCGGGTGGAGGACATTGGCGGTATTCTCGGCTTGATCCAGCCGCTGGAAGAGCAGGGCATTCTGGTGCGCCGTTCCCGGGAAATGCTGGAAACCGAAATCAGTCGGTTCGTGGTGGCTGAGCGGGACGGCACGATTGTGGGATGCGCTGCGCTTTACCATTACCCCGATGAAGGTGCGGGCGAGCTTTCATGTTTCGCCGTGGACCAGGCCTATCGCCGTGCCGGTCGCGGTGATGACATCCTGGCGATGGTTGAAAAGCTGGCCCGGGGCCAGGGCATCCAACGGTTGTTCGTGCTGACCACCCAGACCGAACACTGGTTCCGGGAACGGGGGTTCCAACCTTCCACGGTGCGTGAATTGCCGGGGCCGAAGCTGGCGTCCTACAACACCCAGCGTAACTCAAAGGTCTTCGTGAAAGCGTTGTCCTAGATCGGATAGCCGGCGCTGTCGAATGTCTTGGGACTGATCTGCCAGGGTCTCCACCGCTTTATAGAAGTCGCTGAAGTCGCCAGCATGGTCCCGGAGTAACTGTCGGAAGGCGGGCACATGCTGGTTGTACTGGCTGAACAGGGCGAGGTTGGCGTTGTTCAGTCCGGTCGGATTTTCTCCAAACGGTCCTGGCTGCTCCCAGGTTGCTGACAGGGCCAGGTAATCGTCCTGGAGGGCCTGGAACAGCTGCGCTTTCTGATGTCGGAGTTCCGTCTTGGGCAGGGTGCCCTGTCGGGCGTAGAGTGCTTCAAGCTGCCGTGATACGTCCTCGACCAGGGCGAGGGTCTGGTTGCGTTGACGTAGACGCGCCAGCGCCCTCTGGAACCCCGAACCATCGCCCTCTGTTTCTAGCCACAGCCGGAGGCCCTCCAACTCCACGGCAGTTGCGAAGCTCTCATTAAAGGCCGTATCGTCGCTTATATAGACCACGCGATGCGCCAGTTCATGGAACATCAGCGCTACCATGCGGTTGTCTGGCAAGGACGTGAAGCCGGTGTGTAGAGGGTCGTCGAACCAGCCCAGGGTTGAATAGGCGGTGACACCACCAATGAACGTGTCGTAGTTGTCCGCCATGAATAATTTCTGCTCGGTCCGGGCGTTCTCCAGCTCGTAGTAGCCCCGGTAGGCCTGGCAGCCAACCACTGGGTAGCACCACCGATGGGCCTGAAGGGAAAACTCCGGAACGGCCACCAGATTGACAACCACCCAGGGCCGCCCGAGCTCAGCGTACTCTGCAAAGGCGTCTCCCACCGGCAGTGCCAGACGATGCGCGGCAAACTGACGGGCTTCGTTCGCCACCAGGAGTTTCTGCTTCAACGCCGGCGGTGTTGATGGTGTGTCGATCAGTCCGGACACGGATTGCGTGGACATCATCAGTGACAGGTGGCCACTGACCGCCTGGCTGTAATAACCTAAAGTCGTACACCCTGAAAGTGTCGTTATCAGTAGCATAACGAAGTAGATCTGACTAAGCTGTTTCATAGTCCAGGCTGTTATTTTGTGGCTGGCTGGCATAGCTGCCAGACGCTATATTACAGCCATGTTCCCCCAAGTAGCAGGTAGCTACCGCTGCCTTTCAGGGATACCGGCCGGTGACAGAAACAGTTTACCCTATCGGGTCACTCGGCTTTACCAGATATCAGGTAGTTCATGGATCCGAAAGAACGTCGTTCTAGTCCCCGCCAACCGATTAAACTCGCTGCTCAGCTGGATGTAGGCAGTGGTGACAATCTACCGTGCCAGATCGCCGACTTTTGCGCGGAAGGCCTGTTTGTACGTTATTCCGGGGAAACGTCCAGAAAACTGGATCAGGTGCTCTCACGGGGTGCCGAGGAACTGGTGGTACGCTTTCGCAGCCCTGATGGCCGTAAGCGCCATGAGCTTCATGTAAATATCAGGCGGCGGATAGAGGGCGCCATGGGCGTGAGTTTTACCCGCTCCAACCCGGAAGCCGTCAGCGCCATGCTGGAGCAATGTGGTGCCAACCGTCATCAGGACCGTGCGTCACTACGGGCACCCAGTGACAAGGTCCAGTTTGTTCTGCATCAATCCGCGAAGGCGGTGATTCAGTATATTGAGCCGTTGATGGATGCCTGTCTTGTGCAGATGACAACCGCCTTGCGGGATGCTGCCCAGAAGGCCGGTAATGACCAGCAGGCGAATGAGTACATGGACGCCTCTGGCCAGCTTCAGGCCCGTCAGCGGGTCATCTGGCATCAGATGGCGCGTAGCTGGAATCGCCACTAAAGCCTGCTCCGAAGGGGTTTCCAGGGTCTGAATTGTCGGTTGTCGACAAGGGCGAGTTCGAAGACTGGCTGACGATTCGGGTGATGGTCACGAAGGCGGATACCCAATATCGGGGTGAATTGCTTCAGCTGAAGTTGCGGCTCGATAAACTGGGCATTGCCAATTCCACGGGGCATCATAATCCGTTGGGGCCTTCGCTGATCTGTGAGTCATTCCATGTTGGCTTGAGCCAGCTCAAGGCGGATCGCGAGGTAGAAAAAGTCTGCTTGCGTGTCTTCGAGAAATCGGTGCTGATGCACCTTGGGCCGCTGTACCGGGAGTTGAACAGCATCCTGATCCGCCATGGTGTGCTGCCGGACCTGGATCTCAGCAAGTATCTCAGTGAGCAGGCGCCAAAGACATCCGAACAGAGCGAGAAAAAACCAGCTCCGCCGACGGAAGCACGGCAACCGGACGACTCTGGAGCGGCGGTACAGCAGGCCCCGGCGCAAAAGAGCAGCCAGCAGTCATCCCGTAAGTCGGTGACCGAGTTTCGGGGCTATGCCAGCGCCGCCCAGAACGCTTTTGCCACGGTAAAAAACCTCCTCGGTACCCTGTCTGCCAGCCGCCTGGCAAGGGGCGACGTTGCTCCTGCTGATTTTTCCCCCGGTGCGAGGGAGCTGTCTGCCGGAGAGTTACAGAAGCAATTGCAGGAGCTCCAGGTACAGGCTGCGACGGTGGCTCCGGACCAGCCCTCCCTCCGCGAACGTGTCGTGGAAAGAGTGAAGGAAAGCGGTGAACATGCCCTGGGCGAAGAGCAACAGGGCACGCTGGACGTGGTGGACCGCTTCTTCAACAGTGTGGTGGAAAGCCCGAAACTCAGTGAATACGCCCAGTCGCGGATGCGCCAGCTGGAAGTGCCAGTGTTGAAAGTGGTGATGCGCGACCCGGAATTCTTCGACGACCAGGAAAGCCCGGTGCGCGGTGTGATGAACCGGCTGGCCCAGTTGGGTGTGAAAGGCGGCCGCATCAATCCGGTTGTTCAGCGGCGTATTGATGAGCTGATCCAGCGGATAGCCACCGATTTTGAGCAGGATACCAGCGTGTTCGAGAACGCGGTGCAGGAGTTGGACTCGCTGATTGATCGCCAGAACCTGGTCTACCGCCGCAACGTGGAAAGGGTAACGGCAGCAGCGGAGGGCGCCCAGAAGGTTTCTGAATCCAAGAAGGCGGTTGCCCGGGTGCTGGAGCTTAAACTGGCCGGGAAAAAAGTGCCGAAAGCCGTGGTCAGTCTGCTGGATGGCGGCTGGCGAGACCTGCTGTCGCTGACCTGGATACGCCAGGGAGAGGACAGCCCACTGTGCAGGATTACCTGTCGGTGATCGATTCGCTGATGACCTTCGCGGAGGATCCGCAAAGCAATATCAATCTGCCCGAACTGCTGCGGGTGATCCAGGATGGGCTGGCGTCTATCTCCAGCAACCACATGCCGTCCTCCCAGATACGCGACGAGCTCAAGCAGTTCCTGGTGCGCAGCCCTGAAAACCCGCCCGAGATGGTGGAGATTCCACCGTCGAAAAGCGAGGACGACAAGCGTCAGGCAATGTCCGAGCGTGATCAGCGCAGCCTGCAGCGGTGGATCAACCGGGCACAGCAACTGCGTACCGGCGACTGGTTGCGGGATCAGGAAAAACCGGATGAACCCCAGTATATCCGCCTGGTATGGGTAGCCCGAGGCTTCAGTCGATTTGTATTCGTCAATCATCAGGGTATGCGCGTGGTCGAGCTGGCTCTGGAGGCTTTGGCCCAACACATGCGCAAAGGCATTATCGTTCCGGACAACCAGTACGACCGGCCCCTGGTGGATGAGAGCATCGACCGGATGGTGCGTAAGGTCTATGACCAGTTGTCGTGGGCGTCCACCCATGACGAGCTGACCGGCTTGCTGGGGCGCCGCGAATTTGAACGTATGTTGGATCAGCAACTGGCCAGGCGCGAGGACCAGCGGGCTCTTGTGTTGCTGGACCTGCGGCAGTTCCGTCTGCTCAACGATACGGCCGGCTATCAGGCCGGTGATGAAGCATTGCGCAGGGTGGCTGATGTGCTTCGCAGCCATGTTGGTGATGGCATGCCGCTGGCCCGGTTCTCGGGGAACGAGTTCGCGTTTATGTTGCCGGCGGAAAACGCCCTGGACGCGTCCCGTGGGATAGTTTCAGCCATAGAAGCCATGGAATTTGTTTTCGACAGTGGCAGTTACCATCTCTCTGCCAGTGTTGGCCTGGCACCTGAGTTGCCGGCGCTGGCAAATGCCGAACGTTGGCTGAAGGCGGCGGAGGAAGCCATGAAGTCGGCCAAGAAACGCGGCCATGGCAAGGTGATGGAATACACCCTGGATGCGCATGACCATGCCCGTCAGGAGCAGATTGCAGCGAAGGTGGCCAACCTTGGGGATCTCAACGAGGAGCGTATGTTGCTGCGTTGCCAGAAGATTATCCCGCTGCACGCGCGTACGTCCATGGCAGCGCAGTATGAGGTTCTCATCAGTATGTATGGTGATGACGGCAACCTTATCACCGGCAAGGATTTTGTCCGCATGGCGGAGCGTTATGATCGCATGCAGGCGGTGGACCGCTGGGTGGTGGGGCATATGCTGGACTGGCTGCGCGACCACGCACCGGATCCGAAGCACATGGGGGGGATTTGCATCAACCTTTCTGGCCACTCGTTGAATGATCAGCAGTTGATGGAGTTTATTTACGACAAGCTGAGCCAGAAGGACGCACCCATTGAACGACTGTGGTTCGAAATAACCGAGGCCTCCGCGATCAACGACATTCAGGGCATTTCAGAATTCATTGAGGAAATGAAGGAGCTGGGATGCCGTTTCTGCCTGGGGGATTTTGGCAGTGGGCCAACGTCGTTCCAGTTCATGCGCAGCCTGCCGGTGGACATGATCAAGCTGGACAGCGCCTTCACCAGCCAACTGGACACCAGTGAAACCGATCAGGCCATGGTGAAGTCCATGGTGGATATGGCGCACTACATGAAACGGGAAGTGATTGCTTCACGGGTTGAAACCCGCGCGGTTCTCGATATGCTGACCAGTCTGGGTGTGGATTACGCTCAGGGTTTCACCATCGAAAAGCCGCGGCTGCTGACCAGCCTGGACTGACTTTCCGGACCTCCTGCTTATGTCTAAACGCCATCCGATCATCGCGGTTACCGGCTCCTCCGGCGCTGGAACCACCACTACGGGTGAGATATTCAGCCGCCTGTTTGCCAGCGAAGGGCTGCGGGCCGCCATGGTCAGTGGTGACAGCTTCCACCGCTACAACCGTGAGCAGATGGCCCGCCTCGCGGCGAAGGGGCAGTTCGGTGAACGCAATCATTTTGCCCTGGCGGCGAACCATGTCGACAAGCTGGAAGCCCTGTTCTATGACTATGGGCACACCGGCAACGGCCAGTTCCGCCAGTATGTGCATGACGAAGACCGGCGGTTGATTGAGGCCGGCCACAAACCGGGTACCTTCACCCCCTGGGGACCGCTGGCGGCGGAAACCGATCTTCTGTTCTACGAGGGGCTGCATGGGGGCGTGGTCAGCGATGCCTACAACATTGCCCAGTACGTGGATCTGTTGGTGGGAGTGGTACCGATCGTCAACCTGGAATGGATCCAGAAAATTCACCGCGACACCAATAAGCGAGGGTACTCACAGGACGCCGTCGTTCAGACCATCGTCAACCGTATGGACGATTACGTGCACGATATTGTCCCTCAGTTCGCGCACACCCATGTGAATTTCCAACGCATTCCGCTGGTGGATACCTCCAATCCTTTTGTGGTCCGCGATGTGCCGACAGAAGACGAGAGCCTGATCGTCATCCGGTTCCGAGACCCATCGGAGGTGGATTTCCCCTATCTGTTGCAAATGATTGGCGGCAGCAGCCTGTCCCGGTACGACACGCTGGTCATCCCGGGAACCAAGCTATCGCTGGCCATGGATCTGACCATGCGCCCGCTGGTGCAGGAACTGATCGCCCATAAGCCTTTGCCTGAAGGCCTTCAGGCCGTCAGGCGGCCGTCCCTGTAGTCCCGCAGAGTCTGCTCGATCTCTTCACGACTGTTCATCACGAACGGGCCATACTGCACCACAGGCTCGCCAATCGGTTTGCCGGCAATCAGCAGCACTCGGGCTCCGTTCTTACCGGCGCCAATGTGGACACTGTCACCTTCGGAAAGAATGCTTGCCGCTGAGCGTTTCAGGGGCTGGGGGTCTGTCGCTGAATGCAGGGACGCTTCTCCGGCGTACAGATAGAGCAGGCCTTCCAGTTCCGGATCGATCGGCAGCAGGGTTTCCTGTCCCGGTTCCAGGTGGATATCTGCATACAAAGGCCGTGTGCTACAGCCGGTGACGGCGCCTGGTGTATCTGGCCGTCAACGGTCAGCTCTCCAGCCACCAGCTTGATAACTCCACCATCGAAGGTAATGGCTGGTATTTCATCAGGCTGGATATCGCGGTAACCCGCCGGTTTCATTTTCTCCGCAGCCGGCAGATTGAGCCACAGCTGGAAACCGCGCATTTGCCCCGATTCCTGCTGGGGCATTTCAGAGTGGACAATGCCCCGCCCGGCGGTCATCCATTGCACGCCGCCATTCTTCAGGTTGCCCCGGTTACCGAGATGATCCTCGTGCAGCATGTGCCCTTCGATCATGTAGTCACCGTTTCAAATCCGCGATGCGGATGTGACGGGAAGCCGGCCATGTAATCCTGCGGTTGGTCGGAACCGAATTCGTCCAGCATCAGGAAGGGATCGAGACGGACGTTCTGCTGCTGTCCGAGGGAGCGCTTGATACGAACGCCGGCGCCATCGGACGTTTCGGTACCGGGAATAACCTGTCTGAGGGTTCGTTCTGTCATGACGGATCTCCTTCCAATGCCAAAAATCGCCGGGTTCAGGCGGTCAGGGTTTCAATGGCTCGTCCGGCCTCTTGCAGGGAATTCTCTTTTTTATCATCCCCCATATTCAGGCCCTCGGCGTAGACAAAGTGAACGTCCTTGAGGCCGATAAAACCAAGGAAGGATCGAATGAACGGCGTCTGGGAGTCGTTCGGCGTGCCGGCGTATAGGCCGCCGCGCGCCGCCAGGATGTACACCGGCCGATCTTCCAGAAGGCCAACAGGGCCGCTTGCCGTGTATCGGAAAGTGATGCCGGCACGGGCAATGTGGTCGAAATAGGCTTTCAGCACCGACGGTACACCGAAGTTGTACATCGGCACACCCATAACAATGACGTCTGCGTCGACAACTTCACTGATCAGCAAATCTGAATAATCGACGACGCCTTGCTGTGAGCCATCGCGGTCGTCCGCGTTGGTCAGGAAGGCACCGAACCGTTCGGCGTCCAGATGCGGTACCGGCTCTGCGGAGAGATCCCGATAGGTGGCCTGGATGTCGCCGTAGGTCTGCCGGAGCTGGTCCAGTGTCTGACTGACGAGTCTGGATGACTGGCCGTCCTGACCAAAAATGCTTGCGGTAATAATGAGAATATTCTTCATGTTCAGAGCCTCTTGGTTGATTAGAACGCTATGAGGCTATTGAACTGCGTGACGGGAGAAGATGAAATCGGAGAATCTTGGAATGGTTGTTCAGTTAAATTGAACAAGTTGGCCCGCGCCCCGGTAAGGCGCAGGCTCAATCTTTCTGTGCGTGTTACTACTCTACGTTGCGGGAGTAGAAAATCTCCAGCATTTCCCGGCGCAGACGATCCTCGATGGACTGTGCTTCCTGGGGGTCAAGATCGCTGGCATTGACTCCGAACACATAGTTATCCAGATCGAAATTCTTGAGCATCATCTTGGTGTGGAACAGGTTTTCCTGATACACGTTGACGTCAATCATCTGGTAGGCGTTCTGGGTGTCTTCGGTCAGGTAGTTCTGGATCGAGTTGATGTCGTGGTCGATGTAGTGCTTGGTGCCGTCCACGTCGCGGGTAAAGCCGCGCACACGATAGTCCACCGTGACCACATCGGAGTCGAAGCTGTGGATCAGGTAGTTCAGTACTTTCAACGGCGAGATCAAACCGCAGGTCGACACGTCGATATCCGCCCGGAAGGTGCTGATGCCTTCGTAGGGGTGGCTCTCCGGGTAGGTATGTACTGTTACGTGGCTTTTATCCAGGTGGGCCACGATGGCATCCGGCAGGGGGCCGGGTGACTCTTCGTTGTCCGGTTCACCGTTGCTGAGTTCGTGTTCGGCAATCAGCATGGTGACAGAGGCGCCGTGGGGCTCATAGTCCTGACGGGCAATATTGAGCACGTTGGCACCGATGATCTTGACCACGTCGGTGAGGATCTGGGTCAGGCGTTCGGCATTGTACATCTCATCGATGTAGTCAATGTAAGCTTCACGTTGCTCTTCGGTCTGCGCATAACAGATGTCGTAGATGTTGAAGCTCAGTGATTTGGTCAGGTTATTGAAACCATGTAACTGTAGTTTGGTTTCCATGTTCAGCCCCCCCAATTGTCTGGAGATGAATGTCAGTGGTCATGTCTGTCTGATGCATGCCACCAAGGCCGCCACCGATAACTGACCGGATTGTTTACCTTTTGCGCAGACCGGCGGAGAAGGGTGCGTATTATGCACATCGACCTTCAATTTGGGTAGAGTACGGGGCAACATTCTAGCATCCGTAATAACCGCCGGTTTGCCACAGACTGGCAGGCCGCTGTGACCGCGTTGTGGGAACCTGTTGTTTGCCGGTTCAGGCGGTGTCGCGTATCTCATGGCTGTGGGTGATGGCAACGCCCGCCTTTTCCAGCATGATAGACGCAGAGCAGTACTTCTCTGCCGACAGGCTGACGGCCCGCTTCACCAGGTTTTCCTTGAGGTTGTTTCCGGTGACCACGAAATGCAGATGGATGCGGGTGAACACTGCCGGAACGGCGTCGGCCCGCTCCGCTTCGAGTTCGGCATGGCAGGCGGTGACGTCCTGACGGCTTTTCTGCAGAATGCTCATGACGTCGAAGGACGAGCAGCCGCCCAGCCCCATCAGCATCATTTCCATGGGGCGTGGCCCCAGGTCCTTGCCGCCATGGTCGGGTGGCCCGTCCATTTGCACCGAGTGGCCGCTGCCGCTGGTTGCCCGGAAGCTGGCGTCGCCGGTCCAGTCAATGGTTGCTTTCATCTGATTTCGCGCTCCGAGTGGGATATAACGTACGATTGGCAGCGATGCTAGCACATCCCGTCAGCACCAGCAGCCCGCTGAAAAGCAGCCCCGCTGATGTGGTCTATAATGTTTCAGGTTGCCGAAACCGGGCCATCTTGTTATAAGTTGCGCTCATAATGAATAAACCCGCAGGGAAAGCAGGGTGAATAAAAACATTGGGATCCCGCCAGTACAAAGGAGGCATGACTCGCACTATGGCCACTATCGTCAAGCCGGTTGAGCAGAAAACCAAGCATCTGGACTATTTTCTTTCGCAATGCCATCGCCGGCGTTACCCTGCCAAGAGCACCATTATTTATGCAGGGGACAAAAGCGATTCCCTGTTTTACATCGTCAAGGGCTCCGTTACCGTCATTATTGAAGACGACGATGGCCGCGAGATGATCATGGCTTACCTGAACGCTGGGGATTTCTTCGGTGAAATGGGGCTGTTCGACAACATGGATTCGCGCAGCGCCTGGGTAAAGGCGAAGACGGAGTGCGAAGTTGCCGAGATCAGCTATACCAAGTTTCGTGAAATCGCCCAGCAGGACCCCAGGGTTCTGTACTTCATCGGCGAGCAGATGGCCTCACGTCTGCGCCAGACCACCCGCAAGGTGGGTGATTTGGCTTTCCTGGACGTGACTGGACGGGTTGCCCGCACCCTGCTGGACCTGTGCAAGGAACCGGACGCCATGACCCACCCTGATGGCATGCAGATCAAGATCACCCGCCAGGAGATCGGTCGGATCGTGGGTTGCTCCCGGGAGATGGTCGGGCGGGTTCTGAAAACCCTTGAAGACCAGGGCCTGGTGCGAGTCAAGGGCAAGACCATGGTGGTGTACGGTACCCGCTAAAACCGATTACCACCCTGTCCCGAAAGGCCGCTGGAACCAGCGGCCTTTTTCGTTGTATGGGGCAGCTCAGGGGTGTGCAGCCACGAATGTGCGGACGGCACGAGATACGGCTTCGGGTTCCGTCAGTGGCGCCCAATGGGTTGTATCCAGCGTTTGCAGGGTTAATTTTCCGGTCCAGCGAACCAGATGCTCGTTCAGTTGAGGGCGCACATATGCGTCCCTGGTCGGGATGATTACCTGGACCGGACAGCGCGCCACCCGGGTTCGTGGCCGCAGCAACCGGGTCAGGAAGTTCGCCCGGTAAAGCTTGACCCCATACAGCCCGTCGGACTTCTGGGAGGCGCTGAACCTGGCATCGGCAACCTGCTCATGATGCTTCAGGTACCCTGGCCAGAGCCTGTCGAGGCCGGCTTTCCAGATCATTTCCGGGATCACAGGCACTTGGAACAGGAACACGTACCAGGAGCTTGTGAGTTGCTGGAGTACCTTCGCTGCCCCTGCCAGCCCGGGTGTTTCCAGCTGTTTCCGGAGCCAGAAGCCGATGTGGTCCAGACAGGGGCCGGAAATGGAGGTGTAGGAGCGAATGCGATTCTGCAAGGGCTCTCCGGTGACGGACTCCCAACTCTGGATCGCCCCCCAGTCATGCGCGATCAGGTGGAACTCGCGTCCGGGGATCAGGGTGTCTACCACCGCTTGGAGGTCGTCGGCCAGCAGGGCCAGGCGATAATCCCGGGTTTTTCGGGGCTTGCCGGACTTGCCGGCACCACGGACATCGTAACGGATCACCAGATACTCCTGGCTCAAGGCGGCGCTGACCTTGTCCCAGACCTGAAGATTGTCCGGGTAGCCATGAACCAACACCAGCGGCGTCGAGTCCGGATGGCCTTCGGTAACGGCATGGATAGTGAGCCCGCCGCTGTGCACCCAGTGTGTTTGATTATTGCCCACAATCAATACCTGCCCTGTGTTTGAGAGTCAGGTCAGGGTAACCATCCTGCGCCGACGCCGGATAGCAGGGCGGGCCAAACACCGGGCCAAAGGTGTCAGTCCACGAGAGCTACGGACTTTATTTGCATCCACACGGTCTTGCCGGGTTCAAGGCCGAGCTGGTCTACGGAGCGGGTGGTCAGCTTGATAACAGCGGGGTTGGCCCCGCCAGAAGCCGGACAAGGCTAACGCCCGGCGCCACATCCGGATCGACCTGATCGATGATGGCCGGAACCAGGTTCTGGATGCTCTGGTCGGAATGCTCAGCCAGCGCGAGGCTGATATCCCTCGCCAGGACCTGCACACGAACCCTGTCTCCCGGTGTCAGCCGGTCGTCCTGGCGCAACCACAGTTGGCCCCCGTCGAACCTGAACAGGGCCAGATGCCAGCGTGGGTCCAGATGGTCGATCCGTCCTTCCAGCAGAACCCCGGCATCGTCTTCCAGTCGAAAGGGGTTGTTGGTGCGGGCGAGCGTTTCCTGCAGCGGGCCCTGGGCCACCACCCGGCCATCCTCCATCATCACGATGTGGTCGGCCAGGCGGGCGACCTCTGGCGTGGAGTGGGACACGTAGATGATGGGAATCGCGAGGGTGTCCCGGAGCCTCTCGAGGTAGGGCAGGATGTCCTGTTTACTGGCTCGGTCCAGAGCAGACAGCGGCTCATCCATCAGTAACAGCCTTGGACTGGTCAGCAGTGCCCGCGCAATCGCGACCCGCTGGCGCTCACCGCCGGAAAGTCCGGCCGGCATGCGCTCCAGGAGGGATTCCAGGCCAAGCCAGCGAACGGCGTCATCGAATCTGATCTGTCGTTCGCCGGCGGGAATACGGCGGTAACCGAACTCCAGGTTCCTGCGGACGTTCAGGTGGGGAAAAAGCTGGGTTTCCTGGAACACGTACGCCAGGGCGCGCTTGTGTACCGGCCGGACGAACTCTTCCGTCTGCCAGGGTTCGCCCAGAACGGTCATGGTTCCGGGCGCGTTCTGAAGGCCTGCCATGCACCGAAGCAGCGTGGTCTTGCCGCAACCGGAGTGCCCGAACAGGGCGGTAATGCCGGTACCCGGGAGGGTCAGGTCAACGTCCAGGTCGAACCCCGGAAAGGCACACCGGAAGCGGGCATGGATAGTGGCGGTCATCTGAGAGCTCCCGCGCGGGCTTTGCCGTTAAGCGCGTAGAGGGTCACCAGAACCACAAAGGAGAACACCACCATGCCGGCGGACAGCCAGTGGGCCTGGGCGTACTCAAGGGATTCCACGTGGTCGTAGATGGCCACCGACAACACCTTGGTTTCACCCGGGATGTTGCCACCGATCATCAGGATCACGCCGAACTCACCGATGGTGTGGGCGAAGGTGAGCACGGAGGCGGTCAGGAATCCGTTTCTTGCCAGGGGCACGGCGATAAACAGGAACCGCTCCCACGGGGCGGCACGAAGGGTTGCGGCGGCTTCCATGAACCCCTCGCCTACGGCTTCAAAGGCATTCTGCAGAGGTTGAACGGTGAATGGCAGGGAGTATATGACCGACGCCACCACCAGGCCCTCAAAGGTAAATGGCAACAGGCCGATCCCGAGGGACTGTGTTATCTGGCCAACCCAGCCGTCAGGCCCCATGACCAGCAACAGGTAGAAACCGAGCACTGTGGGTGGCAGCACCAGGGGCAGGGCGACGATCGCTGCAACCGGCTGGCGCAGCCAGCGCCGGGAGCGGGCCAGCCACCAGGCGATGGGCGTGCCAATGAGCAGCAGCAACAATGTGGTGGTCGTGGCCAGCCTGAGTGTCAGCCAGACCGGGTCCCAGTAGGTTTCAAGCATCAGTCAGCCGTGTCGTAAGCGGGGTCATAGCCATAGCCCCGGATCGTGGCGATGGCAGTGTTCGATTTCAGGAAGTCCATCCAGGCCAGGGCTGCCTCATTGCTGGTTCCCCGGTTCAAAAGGATAGCCTGTTGGTCAATGGGTTGGTAATAGTCCTGGGGCACGTTCCAAAGGGAGCCTTCCTTGTCGTCCCAGGATGTTACCTGAGACAGGGCTACAAAGCCGGCCTGGGCGTTGCGGCTGACCACAAACTGAAAGGTCTGGGCGATGGAATCGCCACGAACCAGCTTCGCCTGCAGTGCCTGCCAATGGCCTAAATGTTCCAGAACCTGTTGTGCTGCAAGGCCGTAGGGCGCGGTCTTCGGGTTTGCCATGGCCAGCCTTGCGAACGTTTGCTGGGCCAGGTAGCTCTCAGCGTCCCCGAAAGCGTCCGGGGTCGGGCTCCAAAGCACCAGCTTGCCCCGGGCATAGGTGAAGCGGGTATTGGGGGCGCCGGCCCGCGCCTTCTCAATAAGCGACGGTCTGCGTGCATCGGCGGCCATGAACACGTCGAAGGGCGCACCGTTCCGGATCTGGGCGTACAGCTTGCCGGTGGACCCGAAGCTGGCTGAAACCGTGTGGCCGGTCTTGGCTTCAAACTGTTTGGCCAGTTCGCGGGTGGTGTCGGTGAAATTAGCAGCAACGCCGAGGCTGACTTCACCGGCCATGACCGGGAGGCTGGCTATTGGAAAAAACAGCAGCGTGGCAATGCGTAAGAGGCAGACTCTTGGTAGATGATCCGCTGACGTGGATTGGTACATAACCGTTTTCAGTGACTCCAGATTCAGTTCTGCTTGCGCGCCAACTTAAACATCATCTCGGGAGCGACACGCTTGACCCAAAGCGCTGCCATTTCCTTGCCCTTGCCGACGGGAATCTCGCGTTTTCCCTTGGCCAGCGCACTGACGATGACATCCGCGCACTCGCCGACGTCCATGCCACCGGCAATGTTCTCGTCTTCCTCGCCGAAGGCAGAGCCATCGGCCGCCAGGGCATTGAGGGAAATGTCCGTGCGGATAAATCCGGGGGTGATGGTGGAGACCAGAATGCCATCGTCTTCCACCTCGGCCCGCAGGCGTCGAAGAAGCCCATCACCGCGTGCTTGGCGGCACAGTAGCCGGTGCGCAGGGGGACGCCGACTTTACCGGCCACGCTGGCGGTCACCGCCAGGTGTCCGGATTGGCGCTCTAGCATATGGGGGAGCACGGCCTTGGTCAGCGCAATCTGCCCCATCACATCCACATCCAGTAGCTTCTGGTACACCGACAGCTCGGTATCCTTGCACAGAGAGCGTTGGGAAAGGCCGGCGTTGTTGATCAGCAGGTCGATCTGGCCGAAGTGACTGATGACGTGGTCGGCAGCTACCGGAAGTGAGGGCAGGTCGGTAACGTCAAGAGGCAATACCAGCATGTTTTCCGGGGCGGCGCCGGCATCAATGCAGTGCTGGCGGACCCTCTCCAGCTCTGGCTGGCGTCGCGCCGAAAGAACAACTCTTGCATTTTCGCGCGCAAACCTGGCTGCCAGGGCCTCACCAATGCCGGACGAGGCGCCGGTGATCCACACGACTCTGTTGGTAAACATGGGCTTACTCCGATTAGTTGGGTGGCATTGATCTTAGCGCCCCGGGCCGGTCGGCGTCATGTTTTTACGCGCCGGAGTCTGTCCCGGTACGCAGGCAGTCGAGGATGTGGTGCCAGACCGCGTCAGCATTGGTTTCATTGACCAGTTCGTGACGGGCGCCGGGAAACAGACGGTCGGAGGCAACGAGCAGGCCGGCGCCACGAAGGTTGGCAACATGCCGGTTGAAACCGTGTCCCATCTCGCCAACCGGGTCGCTGTCACCGGCCAGCAGGTGTATCGGAAGGTCCTTGCGCCATGTTTTTGGATTGATGGTCAGCATGCCACCAATGAAGTCGGACCATAGGCCTGCCGTGCAGGGAAAGCCGCAGAGTGGGTCTCTCAGGTAGCGGTCCACCTGTTGCGGGTCGCGGCTGAGCCAGTCATGGCTGGTGCGATTGGGGGAGAACGCTTTGTTGAAGGCACCGAAGGTCATATTGTCGATCAGGCGGCTGTGGTGCCGTTTCCCGCGCAGTGCCCGGAGAGAGCGGACCAGTGCCAGGGAGGCCCGCAACTTCGGTTTGTCGATACGATTGGTCGCGCAGAGGATCAGTCTGTCGATCTGGTCACCATACTGCTGGCTGAAGGCCTGGGCGATGAACGAACCCATGCTGTGGCCGAACAGCGTTAGCGGGAGGTCGGGGTGTTGCTTTCTGGCATGGACAACGACTTGCTGCAGGTCGTCCACTACTTTCTGCCAGCCCTTGTGGTCGGCGTAATGGCCAAGGTCAGTTTCGGGGCAATGCGGTCCGTGGCCTCGATGCTGGATCGCAATCACCGATACCCCCTGCTGGTTCAGCCAGAGCGCCAGCGGCTGGTAGCGGGCTGCATGCTCCGCCATGCCGTGGGCAATGACCAGCACGGCCGACGGGGCCTCCGCCGCCCACGACAGCAACGGAATTCGATGGTGATCGGGGCTGTTGATGAAACTTTCCTGCAGGTCCATGTTGGTCGATTCCGGGCGGGTTGTTGGCGTAAACGGGAGTCTAGCCGGAAATCGGGCCTTAATGTGAGACGGAGCCGGAAAATCCGGCTTTTGTGGCGCTAGTCCGCGTCCCGATCCCATTCGGGTGGCTTCCACAGGTGCTTCAGGCGGGCTTGCAGGCCGCCTGGTCGGGCCATGGCCCGGAACAGGTCCACGTACTCGTGGGTCCACAGCACTAGCAGGTTCCTGGAGTGTATCGGTCGGGTAATGCCGTAGTCCGGTGGTGCCTGTTCGTCTTCGGCGACAAAGGTGCCGAACAGTCGGTCCCAGACGATCAGAGTGCCACCGTAGTTGCGGTCGATATAGCCGGGGTTGCGGCCATGGTGAACCCGGTGATGGCTGGGGGTGTTGAGCACGGTTTCCACCCAGCCTGGCAGTTTGCCAACCAGCGTGGTGTGAATGAAAAACTGGTACACCAGTGAGAGGGCATAAGCCACGCCGATCCACACAGGATTGAAGCCGATCAACGCCAGGGGCACATAGAACAGCCACATGCCGTTAAAGATATTGGTGGCATTCTGGCGCATGGCGGTGGAGAAATTCATACGCTCGGAGGAATGGTGGACCACATGGGCGGCCCAGAACCAGCGTATGCGGTGGCTGGAACGGTGCATCCAGTAAAAACAGAAATCCACTCCAACAAACGTCAGAAGACCCGTTGCCCAGTTCAGTTCCAGATCCAGCAGGCGGTGATGGTAGAGGAATGCGTATACGGGAAAGGCGATCAGGCCCGCGAACAGCAACTCTGTCAGTTGGTAGCCGGCACCCAGGGCAAAATTCCGCAGGGCTTCCGGTATGTCCATGCGCGTGGGGTCGTGGCGAATCCGCAGGTACTCCCACAGGGTGACGGCAATAAACACCGGCGTAGCGACAACGAATATCAGTTGGCGTTCGTCCAGTGCCAGCCAGGGGGCGAGGGTGTTCCAGAGGGGCAGCAACCCGCTCTCCTCAAGAACCGCCCTCATCATGTCCATCAATGCCATGGTGAAACCGTATTGTGATTGTAGGTGTGACTGTATTCTGCGCCGATGGCGATGCCATAAATTGACAATAAACGCCACAAAATTGATAATTAGTGCCAACAATGAATGACGCAGCGCGTGGAGGACGGTGAACCATGGCCAAGGTAATGCGGGTAACCGGTGCCTGGACGGGACTGCTATCGGACTGGCTTGAACAGGAGGGACTGGAGAATGCCCCGGTCAGGATAGCGCTGGCGCGCTGGGCGTCGGAAGACAACGTACCGGTGCCGGTGTGGCGTGACCTGCTGGCGCAGGGACTGGCTCTGGCGCCTCAGTATGCCGCTCCCGAGCTAAAGGTGGGGGCCTGTGTGCGTCCTGCCCATGTGGGTGTGCTCGGCTATCTGGTGCTGGCGTCCGACACCCTCGGCGAGGCCATGTTGGCCTACCAGCGCTACGAAACCCTGTTTTATGGTGCCAGCCTGGCGGAAATCGAGGTCGTCGGCGATCAGGCGGAAATGCGCTGGCCGCCCTCGGAGAATGAGCTTGGCCAGCAGGCGGACGGCGCTGCAATTGCAGCATTGGTGACCTTTATGCGTCGCCAGATTGATCAGCCCCCTCCGCCCTCGCTAGTGAGTTTTCTGGGTGACGTCAGTGCTGAGGCGGCCAGGGAATACGAACGGTTTTTTGGCTGCTCGGTGACCTGGAACGACAGCCATGTGCGAGTCCGGTTTCCGCTGCATTACCTCAGCCTGCCCATGCCCCGGCGAGACCCGACACTTCGCGAGTTGCTGGACCGGCAGGCCCGTGCCCTGCTGCGGGCGTTGCCGGAGGCGTCACAGGCGGGCTCGGGCATTGATCGCCAGCTACAGCAGGTACTGCTGAAACTGTTGTCTGATGGCGAGCCCACCCTTGCGCGTGCATCCCATGCCATGCACATGTCACCGCGAACGCTGCAGCGACGCCTGGCCCGGTATCAGTTGAGCTGGCAGCAGTGGCTCGATCGGAACCGGGAACAGCTGGCGCGACAGTACCTGGACGACACCTCACTGACGCTGACCGACATTGCTCTGCTGTTGGGCTTTTCCGAGCAAAGTGCTTTTACCCGGGCCTACCGCCGCTGGACCGGCAATTCACCCGGCCGAGAGCGCCGTCAGTGGCTCAGCGATTAGCAGCATAGACCTTTTCCAGCGTGTGGATCTGTGGCTGCCATTGATCCAACCAGGCCTGGATGTCTTTGGGGATTTTCGCCGGTTTGGGCCAGGGCACCGGGTATTGGCCGGGCTGGAACATGGGTGCGAACAAGGAGGCCGCGGCGAGGTCGGCGCGGGAAAAGCTGTCTCCAGCCAGGTAGGGCTTCTCCTGGTAGCATTCGCCAGTTCGGTCAGGTAGCGCTCCATGGTTTCCCGCGACTGCGCGGCGGTTTTCTCGTTGATCTTCATCCATTTGCGCATGACCTCGTCCACCCGGCTGAAGGCCAGTCTCAGTAGAATCCGATTGTAGAAGGGCGTGCCCGCAGCCAGCATGGGAACGACCACCTTGGGGCGTTGCAGGAAGTGGTGGTAGGAGTAACAGCGCACGCTGGGGCCGGCTTCGTCGTCCAGCCGCTGTTCCCAGGACAGCGCGGCCTCGCGGGCCTGCGGGTCGGTCGGCGTCAGCGGGTTCTCGGGAAACGTGTCGTCCAGATAGTCAATGATGGCTTTCGATCCCTGAACCCGGTGACCGTCATGGTCCAGTACCGGTACCGATGAATCAGCGCCCGTCAGTTTGCGGATGGTGTTGATGTGCTGGCCGGGCAGAAGGCTGATGGCTTCGTAGCTCAGACCTTTGTGATCCAGGGCCAGCGAGCCTTTTCGCAGTAGTGTGAAATAGCAAACTGGTAGAGTTTTATCGCCATGACGTGGAATGCTCCCGGGTGTTTTGATGGCCTAAGCGTAATGCTTAAAGACAGGAAATGGTAACGGCTCTGCTTTAAAATCGGCAGCCATCATGGATAATCTGCAACTGTTACAACCACAGGGAATGAGGAATAAACAATGAAAGGAATCGCCGCCTCTTTGCCGGCCTTGGTCAGCATCCTGCTGGTCGCGGGCTGTGCATCCACCGAGGATCAACGCGCCGGTGACGGCCTTGCCGTCAATACCATGGCATGCGGCCAGACTGATATAGGCCTCGACTACCACGAAGACCGCAGTGGTCTGACGATAACGTTCGGCAGCGACAAAATGGTGTTGAAGCAAAAGGAAAGTGCCTCCGGTGCGCGCTTTGTGGACCCCGACAACGATGGCACCCAGTTCTGGAACAAGGGTAACACTGCCACATTGACAATAGACGGGCAGGCGTTGCCGCTATGCCTGGTTCCGGGCGCTGTCGAGAAGCCGTTTATCGCCCGGGGGAACGAGCCGTTCTGGCGGGCAGTTCTTGAGCCGGGGCAACTGGTGGTGGAGCAAATGGGCAAGGAGCCGATTGCACTACGCTACGAGGTTGTCGAGAGCGCGACCACGGGACGTACTTTCGAGGCTGAAGGTGATGGCGTTCGGGTATCGCTGAAGACAGCAAGCCAACTGTGTCGCGATTCCATGACCGGCATGCCCTATCCTCGACAGGTGCGGCTGGCCGTAAACGGAGAAGAATCCCAGGGCTGCGGAGGGGATCCTGAGCGGTTGCTTCGGGGAACCGAATGGGTTGTTGAAGACATTGGCGGCCGCGGGATTATTGACAGTTCCCGGGTGACACTGAACTTCCTGGCGGATCAGCGTGTGGCAGGGCGTGCGTCCTGCAATCAATTCAGCGGTGGATGGAATTTGACGGGTGAAGGGCTCGAGTTCACCCGGATGGCGTCCACCAAAAAGGCTTGTGCCCCGGCGCTGATGAACCAGGAAGACCGATTCCTGTCGCTGTTGGGTGAGGTTCAACGCTTCGACATCGGCCGGCACGGTGAGTTGCTGCTGGTGACCGGAGATGGACCTCTGATCAGGGCATTTCAGTCCACAGACTGAGTCCGTACTGGTCCAGGATCTGCTGTACCCGGCCGCTGTCCATGAGTTGTCGGGTGCCTTCCGTTAAGAGTTTCGCAAGTTCTTTTGCGTCTTCCCGTACCGGGGAAAACGCGACGAAGGCATCGATTTCGTCGACCAACCCTGCTTGCCGTGGCGCGGGGACAGTGTCGTTGTTGTTCATTTCCCACCAGGCCATCACGTAGATATCTTCCGCAAAAATGTCAGTACGGTGTTGGTCCAGCAGGTAGATGGCCCGATCAAGGGGTGACGGCCCCGCGATCACCCAGATTCGTTCCGGGTTGGCCTGATGCTCCTCAATGTACTGGTCCAGCTCATCGGTATAGGAGTACCCATTGATGACCAGCAGCTTCTGGTTATGGAGCGACGCCAGCCCGTCGTATACCCAGCGGTTGTCAGGGTGGGTAAATAGCGCAATGGCTGAGCGCCCCTGGGGGGTGTCTGGAAACACGAAATCCGGGGCATCGGTTGTGAAGGCACCGACCACTGCGTCCAGTTGACCTTCACGCGTTAATTGCAGCGCCCGTGCCCAGCTAACGTTGACGTACTCCACGGTATAGCCGGCTTCGCCAAGGACCTCGCGGGCAATGTCCACCATGTAGCCCTCGCGATCGCTCCCCGCTTCGCAGTTATGGGGGCACCAGGGATCGGATGCGATAACGATCGTCCGGGGCCGGGGTGTCGTATTGGAAAGGGCAGCGGACAGGGCCTCATTGGTTGGCGTCTGCGTGTCGACGTCTGAAGAAGGGCTCTCTTCGTCAGGAGGAGGTGAGCAGCCGTGCAACAGGAGTACGGTTAGTAGAGCCACTGCCAGTCTGGGCATGATCGTTGTCTGGGGCACCGCGAAGCTACGGCGACCTATTTATAATAGCCCGTCTGTCACGCTGCTGTCATCCAGGAGCCCACCTCCACCGGGATGGCCCCCGATCAGTAACGGCTGCGATTGTCTCCTTCCGATGCATCGACCGGCACCAGTGCCTTGACCAGTTCTTTCATCTCGAGAATGCCTACCTGGTTGCCTTTTTTGACCACCCGATAGACAAGGTCGGTATCGCCGTCGGATCTTGCGATCACCGACTCCAGGTTGTCCCGATCGGAAATGTCGCCGGCACTGTCAGCGGGAGGTTCCGTGGTTTTTGCCATCACGGAACGCACTCTCAGAACCCGTGCACGATTGATGTCGCTGATGAAATCCGTAATGTACGGATCGTTGGGATGCATGAGAATTTCCTGGGGTTCGCCCTGCTGGACGATGTGTCCGTCCTTGAGGATAACCAGGTGGTCCGCCAGCTTTAGCGCCTCGTCCAGATCGTGGGTGATGAACACCACGGTTTTCTTCAGTTCCTCCTGCAACTCCAGCAGCAGGTCCTGCATGTCGGAGCGAATCAGCGGGTCCAGGGCGGAGAAGGCCTCGTCCATCAGCATCACGGGCGAGTTGGATGCGAGTGCCCGTGCAATGCCCACGCGCTGCTGCATACCGCCGGATAGCTGGTGCGGGTATTGGTTTTCGTTGCCTTCCAGCCCCACCCGGGCGAGCCATTTCTTGGCTTCGTCCTCGAAGTCCCGCACCGTATGGCCTCTTACCAGCAGCGCCATGCCGGCGTTCTCCAGCACGGTCTTGTGGGGAAGCAGGGCGAATTTCTGGAAAACCATCGACATTTGTTCACGCCGTAGCTTCCGCAATCCGTCCTCGTCGAAGGCGAGTACGTTTTTGCCATCCACCTTGATCTCACCGGCAGTGGGTTCGATCAGCCGGTTGAGATGGCGTATCAACGTGGACTTGCCTGAGCCCGACAGACCCATGATGACGGTGATCTCGCCTTCTCGCATATCCACGTTGATATCCTGGAGACCCAGTACGTGGTTGTGCTTTTCCAGCAGTTCGGCCTTTCCCATGCCCCGGCGGACATACGCCAGGGCGACATCGGGAATGGGGCCGAAAATCTTGTAGAGGTTCCGGATGGAAATCTTGATATCCCGGTCCACGATTCGCTCCCTTACTGTTTCTGTGAGGCGTTGATGCGCGCCAGTGAGGCCTTGGTTACCCGGTCAAGGATCACCGCCAGAATCACGATGCCAAGGCCGGCAACCAGCCCGACACCCAGCTCCAGGTTGCGAATGCCCTGAAGCACCAGCACCCCGAGCCCCGGTGCCGACACCAGGGAAGCGATAACAACCATCGCCAGGCTCATCATAATGGTCTGGTTTACACCCGCCATAATGTTGGGCAGCGCCAGTGGAATCTGGACCTTGAAGAGTTTCTGCTGGCTGGTCATCCCGAAGGCGTCAGCGGCTTCGATCACATCCTTGTCCACCAGGCGGATACCCAGGTTGGTGAGACGGATGACCGGCACAATGGCGTACAGGATGATGCAATGCCGTAGAGCTTGGACTCGGTCACGCTGAACAGGAAGATCAGCGGAATCAGGTACACAAAGGGCGGCAGTGTCTGCAGCATGTCGAGCACGGGAATGGTCAGGCGCTGCATCATGTCGCTGCGGGACATGGCAATGCCGATGGGCACGCCCAGCAGCACACAGAGGAACGCGCAGACAAAGATGATCGACAGCGTCTCCATCGCATACTGGTAGTAGTCAATAAAGGCCAGCAGAACCAGGCTGCCCGCCACAAATCCCACCAGTTTCCAGGATTTGGTGACGACAAACACCACGGCCAGCAGCGCCGGTATCACGATCCACCAGGCGTGTTCAGCATGCCGTAGAGTGTCCCGTCCAGAAACCAGCTTAGTGGTTGGGTCAAAGGGTCCAGAACAACACTCAGACTGTCCTTGATGGACAGGAAGCCCTCTTCAAGACCTTTTGTCAGTTCCCTGGATTTGGGGAAGGCCGCGCAGGACTCGTTAAGCGCGTCCATGGATGGAAAAGGCAGGTCCCATAGTGACTCTGCTTCGGCGTCCGTTCCTTTGGTTTTTTGCAGCAACGCCGCCATTGACATGGGGGCATCACTTTGGCCGTCAGAGCACCAGTCTTCCAGACCCAGTGATGAAAACACGAAATCGTAGGTCGCCATTTGCGGTCAGTTCCCAGAAGCGTTCAGATGAAAATGGGTAATGTGAGTTCGCCTGTTCGGTTTGACAGGGCCGGGAGACGGCCCTGTCAGGGTAGGTGGAGAGATTACTCTCCCAGCACCGAAGCCAGGCGTTTCTTGGCCGAATCGTTCAGCCAGCTTGACCACTCGTCGCTGTTGTTGCTCAGGAAATACACGGCCGCTTCTTCTGCCGACGCGTTGTTGGAATCCATCCACGCCAACAGGGCGCTCATGGTGTCGGTTTTGAATGTCAGCTTGCTGAGCATTTCCGCAACTTCCGGCTCACGATCCTTGAAGTCCGTGGTCACGGACGTCAGTACGGTGGCGGCAGGAAATTCAGACACGCCAGGGTTGTCCGCTTCCTGGGTCTGATTACGGGTATGAACCTCCGGCTTGTAATCACCCAGTTCGACGCGGGTCATGTCGAACTTGCCGAGCGGGACAGTGGGGCCCCAGTAATAGCCAAACCAGGGCTCTTCAGACTGCACGGCGGAGGCCATTGACGAGGCCAGGGTTTCACCGGAACCGTGGTTGAACACCTCAATGCCAGAGCTTTCCAGGTCGAGCGCCCTAACCAGGTTGTCACTGACCACACGACAACCCCAGCCACTTGGGCAATTGTTGAAGCGGTTGTCCACCAGTTCCGGATTAGCCATGACACCTTCGATGGTGGTCAATTCGGGGTGCTTCTCGGCCAGGTAGGTTGGAATCCACCAGCCTTCAACGCCACCGGGCTCCAATACTTTGGTCAGACGCTCGATCTTGCCCTGTTCTTCCAGTTCCAGGTAGGCCTCACCTGCGGAGTTGAGCCACAGTTCGGTAACGATGTCCGGTTCACCATTTTCGGCGACTGAGGTAACAGCGGGGACGGTGTCGGAGGGAACCACGGTGACATCACAGCCGTACCCCTGCTCCATGATGAATTTGGCGACGCTGGTGACAACTGTGTTGGATGCCCAGCCCATTTCGGTGATGGAAACTTCACCGCAATCGGCCTGAGCAAGTGCAGGCACGGACATCGCGCAAAGCAGCGCGACTGGCGTTAGCTTTCGCATGATTGGTTCTCCTTATGGATTTTGAAAATACGCGGAAACAGATCCGCTGGAGCGGTTCTGAAGACCGCTCTAGAGGTGAAGACGCCGTATTGATACTGCGTTTTCAGAGGGCAAGACAAATGTTGTGACCTCGGTTACTACGTATCTTTAGAGTAACGCCCTGAGCGTGAGTTACAAGCCATTCATGTAAAATGTCGCCAGAAAATGCACATGCTTTCCGGTGTTTTGAGCCCCAGTGTCAACGAATTGAAGCAATTCAGCAGTAGTTTGAAGGGTTGTCTGAAACGGGAGAGCCCCATGACCGAGTTGCGCAAACTGACCCCCCATTCTGCTATTCCTGCCGAACAGGCCCGTCGGGATAGCCGCCAACGCCATCTGCTGAGAACCTTTCTGCCGGAGATGATTCGTCTTGAGCGTGTGCTGGCGGAAGCGCCGGGACAGGTTACTGTGAAGACGCTCTCTCGGGTTGCGCTGAAACACATTGACCTTCCGATCTACCGGGTTGACCTCGGCAGCGAGGCACCCGATGCGCCAGTGGTGATGCTGGTGGGTGGCGTTCACGGTCTTGAACGCATCGGCAGCGAAGTCGTCATGGCCTGGTTGCGCAATCTGCTGGCAAGGATGTCCTGGGACGGGCATCTCCAGGCCCTGCTGAAAAAAGTGCGGGTTACCCTGCTGCCCATCCTCAACCCCGGCGGCATGTACCTGAATCAGCGCAGCAATCCCAACGGGGTCGACCTGATGCGCAACGCACCGATCACCGCCCAGGACCGCAGTGCGTTCCTGTTGGGCGGGCAGCGCTTCTCCCCGCGCCTGCCGTGGTTCATTGGTGATCCCGAGCAGGGTATGGAAGCGGAGAACCAGGCCCTTGAGTCGGTGATCTCGGAGCTCCTGCCAGGCCGTCCATTCAGTGTCGCGCTGGACTGTCATTCCGGTTTCGGCTGGCAGGACCAGATCTGGTTCCCCTATGCTACCGTCGTCGCCCCATGCGACGGATCGAATCGGTGATGGCATTGAAGCTGATCTGGGAGCAGGCATGGCCGGAACACAACTATCGCTTCGAGCCCCAGTCCCGTCATTACCTGACCCACGGTGATCTGTGGGACTATTTCTACAAGAAGATCAACCGCAGCGGTGAGGGCGCCTTTATTCCCCTTACCCTGGAACTGGGCTCCTGGCGATGGATCAAGAAGCGCCCACGACAGTTGCTGCGACTGGACGGCTTTTTCAATCCGCTGGTACCCCATCGCCATCGGCGCGTACTGCGAAGTCACCTGACCTTTATCGATTTCCTGGTCAGTGCCGCCGCCCATCACGAAAACTGGTTGCCGCACTCGGATGAGGCGTCCATGCTAAGGGAGGCCGCCATCGCCCACTGGTACAGGGATCATCACTGACAATGCACTGGATTCTGTTGCGCGGACTGACCCGGGAGCAGTCACACTGGGGCTCGTTTTCCCGCAGGCTTGAGGAAGCCTTTCCCGGCCATCAGTTTCATCTGGTTGATCTTCCGGGCACGGGCGTGCATTTCAAGGAGCCCAGCCCTGACCGAATCGCGGAGATTCGTGAAAAGGTCCGTCACAACGTTGGTCACATCCCAGCGCCATACAACCTGATTGCTCTGTCCATGGGTGGGATGGTTGCCCTGGACTGGGCTCAGCACGCTACCGAGGGCGAAATTCAGAACCTGGTGCTGATCAATACGAGTTCCGGATTCAGCCTGCCCTGGCGACGGATGCGTCCGGGTGCCTGGCCCCGTATCATTCGCCTCCTGGCGCGCCGGGAACTGTTCGATCGTGAGGCGGATATTCTACGGTTGACGAGCAACCGACCGGTCGACCTCGATGTCATGAAACACTGGTACAGCATCCAGCGCCAGCGGCCAGTCAGCTATGCCAACGCCTATGCCCAGATGAAAGCAGCGATGGCCTACAAACCCCTGCCTCAACGCCCTCTGCCGAACGCACTTGTGCTCGCCAGCAAGGGTGACCGTATTGTCCATTGGAACTGCAGTAAAGTGTTTGAGCAGCGCTGGCAATGGACGCTGAAAGTCCATTCGTCCGCCGGCCATGACCTGCCGATGGACGACCCTGAATGGGTCATCCAGCAGATAAAAAACTGGCTGCCCAAATGATTACGGTTGCTTGACGCAACCGGTGTTCCGCGTCAGTCTTCTACACAATTCCTCAGATTCACCCCGAGATACTTATTTGGATTGGAGTCGATAACAATGAAAATCTTTGAGACCAAGACAGCGCCCAACCCACGCCGGGTAAGGATGTTCATGTCTGAAAAGGGGCTGTTGGACAAGGCCGAGTTTGTTGAGATCGATCTGCAGAAGGGTGAGAACCTGACGCCGGAGTACGCGGCCAGGAACCCGATGAAGAAAGTACCCGTGATGGAACTGGACGACGGCACCTGCATCGCCGAAACCATGGCAATTTGCCGCTATTTCGAAGAAAGCTATCCGGATGCGCCAACCTGCTCGGGGACACGGCGTTGGAGAAAGCGCAGGTGGAACAGTGGCTGCGGTGGATCGAGTTCTCCTTTTTCCTACCCACCGGTATGTGTTTTCAGCACACCAGCGGCTATTTCAAGGACCGCATGAACCCGATCAAGGAATGGGGTGAGGAGTGCCGCACCTCGGTGGAAAAATTCCTGCACTTCCTGAACAAGCATCTGGATGGCAGGGAATACATCTGTTGCGACCGGTTCACGGCCGCGGATATCAATGCCTTTACCACCGTGGCCTTCGCCCGTGTGGTGGATATTCGCGTCAAGCCGGAGCAGGCCAACCTCCAGGCCTGGTATGATCGCATCAAGCAACGTCCTTCCGCCCAGGTATGACCCGATGACCCAACAGACCCTACTGGCCTGTGCTCTTGATAGAATCGATACCGCCAACCGTGCAGACCCCAACATCGAGCAGGTTGGCGGAATACCCTTGCCCAAGGAATACGCCTACAGCCAGCACATGACCCGCTGGCTGTTTGAGCTTGAGCCGCAGCCCTCCGAACGCATGCAGATTGCCTGCCGCGCCCAGCACATAGAGCGCTGGACCATCCCCCGTAGCGATTTCCCGGAAGGTCGCAAGGCCTATTACGAGTGGCGCCAGGCCTGTGGCCGCATGCATGGCCGCCGGGCTGCCGGAATCATGGAGGAATGTGGCTACCCACAGGAAGAATGCCAGAAGGTGGAAACCATCCTGACCAAGCGGGAGTTGCGCAAGGACGCAGACACACAGCTGCTGGAAGACGTTGCCTGCATGGTATTCCTGGAGCGCTATTTCGCGGATTTCTATGAGGAAAAAGCCGATTACGACCGGGAGAAATGGCTGCGCATTGTCCGCCGTACCTGGGGCAAGATGTCTCCGCGTGGGCATGAAGCCGCGCTGAAACTCGCCGGAGGAATGCCAGCGCATTTACTCGAATTGCTGCAAGAGGCCCTGGCCGACGAGGCGTAGGCAAAAGCGTGTCATCTTGCCATCCTCGATCGTCCTGATTATGATAATTATTATCATTAAGGTGAAGGGCTGCCCGGTATGGGCGGCACTGCCGTTCAGGATGTCGAGATGCCGTCAGCCAACTTGCCGCAGCCCAGTATTCTGGTTATCGAAGACGACCACGCGCTCAATGGTCAGATTGCGCAGCTTCTGGGAAGCCGCGGATACCACACTCACCAGTGTTTTGAAGGGGAGAGCGGCTTGTTGTCGGCCGTTAGCCACCGCTTCGATCTGATCCTCCTGGATGTCCTGCTGCCGAAACTGAACGGTTTCGAAATTCTCAATCGCCTGCGCAAGACACACCAGACGCCCGTCATGATGTTGACCGCTTGCGGCGCTGAGGAGGAGAGGATTACCGGCTACAGTCGTGGCGCGGATGACTATGTCCCCAAACCTTTCAACTTTACGGAATTGGTGCTCAGGATCGAAGCGCTTCTGCGACGCTCCCGCGGCAGCCACGATACCCGGTCAGACCTCGATACGATGGAAGTGGGAAAGCTGCGCCTTGATCGAACATCACTCAGCGTAGTGTATGGCGATGTCGACGTTTCCCTGACCCAGATCCAGTTCCGGCTTTTATGGGTGCTGGTTCTGCACCAGGGAGAGGCACTGAGCAAACCCTACCTATACCAGGTGGTGCTGGAGAAAGAATTCAGCCGTTACGACCGCAGCCTGGATATGCATTTGAGCAGGGTGCGGCGTAAGCTGGTCAATGCCGGTATGGCGGCGGATCGCCTTCAAACGGTACATGGCAAGGGCTATTGCTTCCTGTGAATCGTCGTTTGTTGTGGAAGCTGTGTGGCATCCTTGCGCTGGGAACTTCGGCGCTGTTCTGGGTGATTTCCTTTGTGGGTTCCGAAACCGAACGCCAGATGAGCTTTATTGCCGAGCCGCACCAACAAACCCTGAGGGACTGGGGGCGCACCGCTGAAGCCATGTACCGTGCGGGAGATGAGCAGGCACTGGCACGGTGGCTGGAAGACCTTCAAACCAGGGAAAATACCTGGGCGGCCGTGGTCCGGTCCGACATCCAGCCCCTGGTAGGAAGCAGGCTCACAGACCGGTTTCGAGACGGGTTCCGCCTGGGCCGTGATGAAACGTGGAAGATTCACCTCTACTTCACCGAAAACCCCATCATGGAAACCACCTTTGCTGACGGCAAGACCCACTTTCTGGTGCTCCTGCCTCAACGAATGCGCCCGGGAACCTATCTGCCCGAAGTCAGGATCCTGCTCAAGGTTGCCCTGCCGCTGGCGGTGCTCGTTATGATGTGTCTGGTGATCTACCGGCATGTGATGAACCCTCTGCGCCAGCTCGAACTGGCCACCCGGCAGTTTACTGAGGCAACCTTGGCGTACGGGTGAGAACACTGTTGGGTAACCGTAACGACGAATTGGCGGCCCTGGCGGACACTTTTGACCAGATGGCCGAGCGCACCGGCGACCTCATACTCACCCAGCGCCGGCTGATCGCGGACCTGTCCCACGAGCTGCGAACTCCGCTGACCCGCATCGACATGGCGGTAAGCTGCGTGGAAGAGGGTATCGACACACAGCATTTTCTACCCCGCATTCGCCACGAATGCCGCATCATGCGAGGACTGGTGGAAGACACCCTGACCCTGGCGTGGCTGGAAAACGAAAAGCCGAGTCTCGACCACGAATCCCTGGATCTTACCGACCTGCTCGACAGTATCCTCGACGACGCCCGCTACGAATATCCCGACCACCACCTTCAGGTTCACCTCCCGGACCGGGCGGAACTCACCGGCAGTAGCATCGCGCCCTGGCACAAGCCATCGAGAACGTCATCCGCAACGCCTGCAACCACACGCCAGCCGGTGGCACCATCACCATCAGCCTGCGGCGGGAAGAGAATGGTTACCGGCTTGTCGTCGACGATGAAGGCCCCGGTGTTCCCCCGGAACACCTGGAACTGATCTTCAAACCCTTCTTCCGCTCCTCGGTAGCTCGCGACGAAAAACCGACTGGCCACGGCCTGGGTCTGGCGCTGGCAAGGCGACAGATGGAAGCCGCTGGCGGCTGGATAAAAGCCGGGAATCGGGGGGAGGGTGGTTTAAGAATGCTGTTGTGGTTTCCCCTGCCGAACCCTGGTCCGCATTCGTAACAATTGTAAAAGTATTTCACTTTGTTCACTTGCTAAATAAGAATGTGCGCCAAATAGGAATCATTTTCAGTTATCGGAGCGCACATGAACACCATGACAACAGACGTCTTCCGTCTTCAGGCTAACCGCCGCAATGCCGTCGCGGTTGCCGTTGCTGCCATCATTGTCAGCCCGCAGGCCCTGGCACAGTCCGAACCCCGGACACTCGAGCCGATTGAATCACTGCCGACCGTGAAGCCAGCAGCGACAGCGTGGTCACTGAGGAGCGCATCGAAAAGTACCAGGCTGACGACCTGGAAGACGTTTTTGCCGGCCAGCCTGACGTAACCGTGGGTGGCTCCATTGGTATCGCTCAGAAAGTGTATGTACGTGGTGTTGAAGACCCGCTCCTGAACGTTACCATCGATGGCGCTACCCAGGCCGGTGCACTGTTCCACCACACTGGCCGTCTGGCCGTGGAGCCGGAACTGCTCAAGCAGGTGGAAGTGGATGCCGGTGCTGGCAGAGCCACGTCAGGCGCTGGCGCGCTTGGTGGTTCCATACGGTTTGTTACCAAGGACCCGGAAGATCTGCTGCGGCCCGGTGAACAGGTCGGTGCACTGGTCAAACTGGGCTCCTTCTCCAACACCGACGGCTATAAAGCCAGCACCACCCTGTTTGGGCGACTGAACGACCAGTGGAGTACCATGGTATCCGTCAGTCAAAGTGATCATGAGCGGTTTGACGATGGCGGTGGGGATGAAGTCCCTGGCACCGATGCCAAGCAGCAGCTTGGCTTCGCCAAACTCGTTGGCCAGTTGCCCGGCGACCAGACTCTGAAGCTCAGCCACGAGGTCCGCACTGACGAAGGCGAGCGGCCCCAGCGCCCGCAGTGGGTCGTCAGCGGCTTCAACTCCCTTTACGAGCTCGATGGCCGCCGCGATACCACAACCGTGAATTACGGTATAGCACCTGAGGGTAATCCCTGGGTGGATGTGGCCCTCACCGTCTACTACACCGAATCTGAAATTGAGCAGAACGTTGAGGACCGCTGGGGCCGCTACTTTGGTTTCTCCCGCAACATTGGCGGCGATCTGCGCAACACCAGCGAGCTGGCCAGCCATTCCCTGACCTATGGCGTGGATTATCGTGAGGACAAAGTGAACGCTGGTGGCGCGGCTGATCGCAGGGCCGAGGAGGAAAGCGGCGAGATCCTGGGAGTCTACCTGCAGGACGATTATCAGATCACCGAGCGCCTGCTATTGAGTGCGGGCGTGCGCTATGACGATTACCACCTGGACGACAACAACGATGAAAGCTTCAGTGCGGATGACGTTAGCCCCAATGCCAACATTGCCTGGGAAGTGCTGAGCGGCCTGACCCTGAGGGCCGGTTACGCGGAAGCCTTTCGGGGCCCGAGCACCCACGATACCTTCAAGATTGACCGCGCCCAGAACGATCCGGATCTGAAAGGCGAGAAAGCGAAGAACCGGGAAGTGGGTTTTGATTATGTCTACGGAAATTTCACCCTGTCCGCCGAGGTCTACCGGTCGGAGATCAAGGATGCCATTGCTGATCCCCTGTTTGGCCCGGCCATCTACGAAAACATTGGCGATCTGGAGTCCGACGGCTACCTGATCGGCACGACCTATCACATCGGAGGCCTGCAGGCTGGCCTCAGCTACCACAGCAACGAGGCCGAGCTGGATGGCGATCCACTGACCGTGTACGAACATAATCTGTTGGGCAATACCGTGGGTGACACCTGGGTGGCCGATCTGTCCTATCGTTGGGACCGCAACCTGGAGTTTGGCTGGCAGGGCCGTTTCGTAGAGAACATCGACAACGTGGAAACCTCTGTCGGCACCATCGACAAACCCGGATACGGCGTACACGACCTGTTCATGCACTGGTTGCCCACCGGAGACGAGGACCTGCGGCTGACCCTGACGGTCAAGAACGTCGGCGACAAGCAGTACCTGGATCACGCCAGCAACGCGGACTACCAGCATATCGCGGGCTATGATGGCATTGTGGGCTTGCCCGAGCCGGGGCGTGACGTGCGGGTCGGCCTGGCCATGCGGTTCTGAGGCCACGAATGATTGCGATAAGGACAATCGCCGCCCTGCTGGGCGGCGTACTTCTGTTTCAGGCCAGCCTTGCCCAGGCAGCCCGCACGGTGACCGACCTTGCGGGCCGAACGGTCGAGATCCCGATGAAGGTCGAGCGGGTGGTGCTTGGCGAAAGCCGCTATATTCCTGCCCTCGCCATCCTGGAAGGTGACCGAGTGGTGGACCGGTTGGCCGGCCTCTTGCCGGATTTTGAAAAGACCGACCCCGCCGGCTATGCCCAGTACCTTGAACGTTTCCCCGCCCTGGCCGGTATCCCCCGGGTGGGGCACGCGTCTGCTGACAGCTTCAGCCTCGAGAGCGTGCTGAGCATGGGCGCCGACCTGGCGATCTTCAGCGTTGAGGGGCACGGCCCCGGCGCCCGTAACAGCGAACTGATCGAGCGACTGGAGCGGGCCGGTGTGGCCGTGGTGTTCATTGATTTCCGCCAGAACCCCCTGCGTAATACGCCAAAGAGCATGGCGGTGCTGGGGGAAGTGCTGGGTCGCCAGAATGAAGCGAATACCTTCAATGACTTCTACCGGACTGAGCTGGATCGGGTCACCGATGCGGTGGCGGAGATACCCCGGGATCAGTGGCCCACGATCTTCCTGCACAGCCGCGTAGGCCTGCATGACAGCTGCTGCGAGACCATGGTGCATGGCATGATGGGGCTGTTCATCGAGGCCGCCGGAGGCATCAATATTGCGGCTGACCGCATTCCCGGCGTTAGCGGTGTGCTCAATCTCGAATACCTGATTACCGACCAGCCTGACCGCTATCTGGCCACGGCGATAGGCTCGGTCGATCTGGAGATGGCGGTTGAAGAACAACCCTATGTGGTGCTGGGCGCTGGTGTTTCAGAGCCCGTCGCCCGTCGCTCCCTGGCGCGGGTGACGGACCGCCCGGGCCTGGCAGCGCTGGACGCCATCCGCGAGCAGCGGGCCTTTGCCATCTGGCACCATTTCTACAATACCCCGCTGAATGTGGTGGCGGTGCAGGCCCTCGCCCGCTGGTTACACCCGAAACAGCTTGGGCACCTGCAACCGGAGCGGACGCTGGCGGAATTCTATGAACGCTTCCAGCCGGTTGAACTGAACGGAACCTATTGGGTGACTCTCGGAGAAGAGACACCATGACGCCAACCGGGGAAAGCGAAGCTGGCGGACTGGCGAAGGCGTATCGCCGCTTTGTCTTGCGCCGGGTGTTGTGCGTGACAGCCCTGGCGGTAGCAGCGGTCATTGCATTGCTGGTGGACGTTGCCTCGGGCCCGGCGATGCTGGGCCTGCAGGATGTGGTTAAAGGCTTGTGGAACCCTGAAGCGCTGGATGCCGGTACTCGTGTGATCATCCAGGATATCCGCGTGCCCTATGCCCTGATGGCCGTGGTGGTGGGCGCCTGCCTGGGCCTGGCGGGTGCCGAGATGCAGACCGCGCTGAACAACCCCCTGGCCAGTCCCTACACCCTGGGGGTCGGAGCTGCTGCCACACTGGGCGCCGCCCTGGTAATCGTTTTCAACCTGTCGCTGTTCGGCCTGGCGACGGACATCCTTCTGCCCCTGTCTGCTTTTGTGTTCGCCGCTGCCGCCTCGATACTGATCCTGGTGCTGTCGCGTACCCTGGGCGCCTCGGTGCATTCGGTCGTGCTGTTCGGGATCGCACTGCTGTTTGGTATCAACGCTGTGGTGGGGCTGATCCAGTTCGTCGCCGACGCCGAATCGGTGCAGCAAATCGTGTTCTGGACCATGGGTAGCCTGGCGCGGGCGACGATGGATAAGGTTGCCATTGTTGCGCTCGTTCTGGCTATCTGCCTGCCGTTTTCCCTGCGCAATGCCTGGGCCATGACACTGCTGCGCAGTGGCGAGGAACAGGCCCGCAGCCTTGGCGTAGCGGTGGAGCGCATGCGCCTTCTGGTATTGTTGCGGGTTAGCCTGCTGACCGCGGCGGCCATGGCGTTCGTGGGCGAGATCGGTTTCATCGGGCTGGTCGCCCCGCACATTGCCCGGTTGATGCTGGGGGAAGATCACCGATTCCTGCTACCGGGTAGTGCCCTCGCCGGTGCCCTGCTGCTGTCATTGTCATCCATCGCCAGCAAGCTGCTGGTGCCCGGGGTGGTGCTGCCGGTGGGTATCGTTACCGCCTTAGTGGGTATTCCGTTGTTTATCACGCTGATCGTTGGCCGCAGCCGGCGGGGGGCGGCGTTGTGAGCCTGAAACTGGAGAAACTGACGGTAGGCTATCGCCGGCGCCCGGTGTTCCGGGACTTGAGTCTTCCTGCTATCGAACCGGGTGCCCTGGTGGCTGTGGTGGGCCCCAACGCCGTGGGCAAGTCGACCCTGTTGAAAAGCATTGCCGGACTGCTGTCGATGAGCGGTCGGGTCTGCTTGAGTGACGATAACCTGACGGCCATGCCGGCTACGCGTCGGGTCCATCGCCTCGGTTACCTGCCGCAACCGTTGCCGCAGGCGATCCCCCTGGTTGCCTACGAAACCGTTTTCAGCGCCTGTCGATCGGCCCGTGGTGACTGGAGTCGCGGCGACACTGAACAAGCCATCGAGCAGGTCTTTGAGACCCTGGGTATTCGCGACCTGGCGCTGCGGCGACTGTCGGAAATGTCCGGCGGCCAGCGGCAGATGGTGGGCCTTGCCCAGGTGCTGGTGCGCCAGACCCCACTGATGCTGCTGGATGAGCCCACCAGCGCCCTGGACCTGCACTGGCAGCTCAACGTGCTGAACGCCGTGCGTAACGCTACCCGTGAGTCCGGTGCCATAGCCCTGGTGGCCAGCCATGATCTTAACCTGGCCCTGCGATTCTGTGATCAGGTGCTGGTGCTGGCACCGGGCGGCCAGGCGGTGATGGGCCCGCCCGCCGAGGTTCTGACCCCGGCACTGCTTGCCCGCACCTATGGGGTCGACGCCCGTATCGAAACCTGCTCCCGTGGCCACCCGATCGTGCTTGCGGATCGGCCGCTGGCGTCTCGGTAAACATTCAAGATGCAAACACATTCATTAATGGAGACTTCACCATGCCATCAATGACCGCCAGCGTGGCCTCCGCCGAACCGGCCCGCCTGATCAATCGCCTGTGCAAACATTTCAGCCACATAATTGATGCCCAGTGGAACGATACGACTGGCCATCTGACGTTCAGCATTGGCCAGTGTGAACTGGCAGCGCACTCCGGCATTCTGACACTGACCTGCCAATCGGAGAGCCACGACAAACTGGAGGAATTGGGGGAGGTGGTCGCTTCCCATCTGATCCGCTTCGCTGGCGGTGAGGTCGACCAGGTCCGATGGCAGGATTAACCCGCTGTGGACATCTGCGGCACCAGCCGTTGAGGGCGAAAGCGCAGGAACAGGGTGACTGCCAGTGTAAAGGTCAGCCACTCGGCGAGCGGCAGCGCCACCAGTAGCGGCCATTGCGGCGCGAACGTGGCGATCAGCACCAGCAGCAGCGCCGGCAGGATCAGGCTGCGGGATAGTGCGACCGACGCCGAGGGCAGGGGTTTGTGCATGGCGGTCAGGTAGACCGACAGCAGTACATTGAGCCCGTTAATCAAAAACAGCGGCCACAGGATCGCCAGAAAGGTGTCCGCCAGTTGCGCGGTGGCGCTATCGGCTCCGGTGTCCAGGAACAGGCGCACAAGCGCCGGACCATGGAACCACACTGCCAGCACCAGAATCGCACCCAGCCCCAGGATAACGAGCACGGCGCAGCCTAGGAAGGTGCGAATGCGTGGGGCATTTTTCGCTCCCAGGTTGTGACTGAGCAACACGTGCATGGCATCGGAAATGCCATAGAACACCATCAGGCTCAGGAAAATCAGGTAATTGACCACGGTGAAAGCCGCCACACCAGTAACCCCCTGGCTGGTGATCAGCAGCCAGTTGATCAGCAGCATTACCACCCCCACCGACACCTCGTTGATCCACTCGGACACGCCATTGGTGAAGGCTTTGAACACCTCGTTCCATTGCTGTTGATGCAGCTGGAATTTGAGCCGCCGTTTCCAGGCGCTGATATAGAACAACAGCACCCCGAATTGAAGGATTTGTGCGATGCCCGTAGCCACCGCTGCCCCGCGCAGGCCATAGTCCAGGTACCCCACCAGCAGGGCGTCGAGCAGGATATTGGCGCCTGAGCCGACCACCAGGGCGGTCGTGGCCAGCACCGGAAACCCATCCACCCGGATAAAGTAATAAAGCACCATGGTCACCAGTTGCACCACCATCACCCACACGATGATCAGGAAGTACTCGGACATCAGTGGGAACAGATCGGCCGAGGCCCCGAGGGCGCGGTAAAGCGACTCATGGGATACCAGACTGGCCAGGGCACCAATAAGCGCGATGGCGAACGTGGCCATCAGGCATTTGCTGAAAATGGCCGAGGCGGCGCTTGGCCTGTTCTCACCGAGGTATTTCCCCGCCCGCACAGTGCCACCGATGGCGAGCGCCAGGCCAGGCCGAAGAGGAAAGTGAAGTAGGGAATAAGCAGGTTCAGGGCAGCAAGGGCGTCGGCACCGGCGTAGTTTCCGATGAAAATGCCATCGACGATATTGGCCGTGGTTAGCGCAAGCAGCCCTGCCACCGACGGCAGGGCGTAGCGGAAGAAGACCGGCCAGTGCGGCCCGCTGAGTATCGGGTCATCCGTTTCCCGGCGTTCGGTCATCTCCGTTGCCCCCGGCTCTTAGTAGAACAGCTCCCGCAGCTTTTCTCCTGGTTCGTCAGCCCGCATGAAGGACTCTCCCACCAGGAAGCCGTAGATGCCGCGATCGGTCATGGCTGTCACATCGGCCCGGGTCATGATGCCACTTTCGGTGATCGTCAGGCGGTCGGCCGAAATCCGTTCATGAAGGTCGAAGGTGGTATCCAGTGAAACGTCAAAGGTGTGCAGGTTGCGGTTGTTGATGCCCACCAGCGGTGTTTTCAGGGTGAGGGCATCGTCCATTTCCTCGCCGTCGTGAACCTCGACCAGCACGTCCAGGCCAATTTCATGGGCAATGCCTTCCAGTTCCTGCATCTGGTCCCTGGTCAGGCAGGCGGCGATCAGCAGGATACAGTCGGCGCCAATGGCCCGGCTCTCGTAGACCTGATACGGCGCCACCATGAAGTCCTTGCGGATGACCGGCAGGCTGCAGGCGTCGCGGGCGGCTTGGAGGTAGTCTTCATGGCCCTGGAAGAAATCCTTGTCAGTGAGTACTGACAGGCAGGCGGCACCGCCTTTTTCATAGCTTTCGGCGATGGCCTCGGGAATAAACGGATCGCGGAGAATGCCTTTGCTGGGGGAGGCTTTTTTGATCTCGGCAATGACCGCAGGCGTTTGCTGTTCGATGCGTCGGCGAAGGGCGCTCGCAAAGCCCCGCGCTGGCGGTTGATCGCCAGCCATGGCCTTCCTATCGCCAATAGAAATCCTGCGCGTACGCTCATCAATTTCCTCCCACTTCCGATCAACGATCTTTCGCAGGATGGTAGGCGTCTTGTCCAGATGTCTGTCAGTCATTGTCAGGCTCGTATTAGAAACACTGCGAAAAGTCAGCAAGCTCGGACATCTTGCCGGCTGCCAAGCCTGAGCCCATGGCGTCCAGTGCCATCTCCACGCCTTCCGCCGTCGTCTTCGCCAGGCCTGCCACATAAATTGCTGCGCCGGCGTTCAGGGCGATCAGATCCCGCGCTTTCTCAGCCATTTCATCATGACCACGACCGAACGCGGCACGGATCAGTTTCAGAGAGTCCTCGGCGGTATCCACCGTGAGACCAACCAGCGCCTGGCTCTTGATGCCCAGGTCTTCCGGGGTGATGTCGTACTCAGTGACTTCGCCGTTTTTCAGCTCCGCCACATGGGTGGCGCTGGCCAGGCTGATTTCGTCCAGGCCATCCTTCGAGTGCACCACCATAATGTGTTCGGCGCCCAGGCGGTGCAGAACCTCCGCCATGGGGCGGCACAGCTCTTTCGTGAACACACCGATCAACTGGCGCTTGACGCTGGCCGGGTTGGTCATGGGGCCAAGGATATTGAATATGGTACGGCAACCCAATTCCTTGCGCGGGCCAATGGCGTGTTTCATGGCGCATGATGGGCCGGGGCGAACATGAAGCCAACGCCGATCTCCTCCACGCAGCGTGCAACCTCCTCAGGCGCCATCTGCAGGTTGATACCCAGCTTTTCCAGCAGGTCCGCGCTGCCGCTCTTGGAGGACACGGCACGGTTGCCGTGCTTGGCCACAAAGCCACCGGCTGCGGCGACCACAAAAGACGCCGCGGTGGATACGTTGAACAGATTGGCACCGTCACCGCCGGTGCCCACGATATCCACCAGTGGGTCGGCGTTGACCGTCACGCGGGTGGCCAGTTCCCGCATGACTTCGGTGGCGCCGGTGATTTCGTCGATGGTTTCGCTCTTGATGCGCAGCCCCATGAGAAAGGCCCCAATCTGCGCATCGGTGGCTTCACCCTTCATGACGATGCGCATAACGTCCTTCATCTCCTCCGTGGACAGGTCCAGGTTGGAGGCGATGCGGTTCAGTGCTTCTTTCATGTCCATGTGGTGGCCTCTTATCGTGTCTTCAGAAAGTTGCGCAGCAGCTCATGGCCCTGTTCCGTCATAATAGACTCTGGATGGAACTGTACACCTTCGATGGGCAGTGTTTTGTGCCGAACGCCCATGATTTCTTCCACCGAGCCATCGTCATTACGGGTCCAGGCGGTGACTTCCAGGCAATCCGGAAGGGTGTCTTTGTCGATCACCAGGCTGTGATAGCGGGTCGCCTTCAGCGGGTTGCTCAGGCCACGGAAAATGCCCTGGTCCTTATGGTAGACCGCAGATACCTTGCCGTGCATCACCTGCCCGGCGCGAATAACCTTCCCGCCGTATACCTGCCCGATGGCCTGGTGGCCGAGGCAAACGCCCAGAATCGGCAACTTGCCGGCAAAGTGGCGAATGGTGGCCATGGAAATGCCTGCCTCGTTGGGCGTGCAGGGGCCGGGAGAGACAACGAGGCGCTCCGGTTTCAGGCTTCGATGCCCTCCACGGTGATCTCGTCGTTGCGGTAGACATGAACATCTTCGCCCAACTCGGCCAGGTACTGCACCACGTTGTAGGTGAAGGAGTCGTAGTTATCGATCATCAGCAACATAATCTTATCCTCCGCCTCAGTGGTCGAAATCGTTGTAGGTCATGGCGACGGCGCGGAAGATCGCGCGGCCCTTGTTCATGGTTTCCTTCCACTCAAGGCGGGGCACCGAGTCGGCCACCACGCCGGCCCCTGCCTGAATATGCAGGGTGTTGTCTTTGATTACCGCCGTGCGGATGGCAATGGCGGTATCCATGTTGCCATTAAACGACAGGTAACCCACGGCGCCGCCGTAGACGCCGCGCTTCACCGGCTCCAGTTCGTCGATGATTTCCATGGCGCGAATCTTCGGGGCACCGCTCAGGGTGCCGGCGGGCAGGGTGGCGCGCAACACGTCCAGGCAACTGGTGTTGTCTTTCAGGCGGCCGGTGACGTTGGAGACGATGTGCATCACATGGGAATAGCGCTCCACAATCATCTTGTCCGTCAGCTTTACCGTGCCGGTTTCAGACACCCGGCCAGCGTCGTTGCGGCCCAGATCGATCAGCATCAGATGCTCGGCGATTTCCTTGGGGTCGGCCAGCAGTTCCGCTTCCATGGCCCGGTCTTCGGCATCGGTGGCGCCACGCTTTCGTGTGCCGGCGATCGGGCGCACGGTGACTTCGTCATCTTCCACCCGCGCCAGGATTTCCGGCGATGAGCCGACGATCTGGAAGTCTCCCAGATCCAGGAAATACATGTAGGGGGACGGGTTCAGCACCCTCAGAGAGCGATACAGGTTCAGCGGTGGCGCCTCGAATGGAATCGACATGCGTTGCGAGATCACCGTCTGCATCACGTCGCCGTCCAGCACGTATTCCTTGATATGGCCGACGGCCGCTTCGAATTTTTCCTGGTTGAACCCGGAAATGAAGTCGCTCTCATCCACGGTTTTACCGCGCAGATGTTCCGGTGTGCGGGGCGCGTTGGCCGTCTGCCGGTGCAAGCGGGACTCCAGATCGTCAATTCGCTGGAGTGCCTGTTCGTAAGCGCCCTCCTGATTTGGGTCGGCATGGACAATCAGGTGCAGTTTGCCGCGCAGATTGTCGAACACCACCACGTCATCGGACACCATCAGCAGGATGTCGGGCGTGCCGATCTTGTCCGGCGGGCAGGTGTTGCGCAGGCGCTTCTCGATGTAGCGCACGGTGTCATAACCGAAATAGCCAACCAGGCCACCATTGAAGCGGGGCAATTCCTCCAGGTCCGGCGCGTTGAAGCGGGCCTGATAGTCTTCCACGAAGGCCAGTGGATCGTCGACCGTGGTTTCTTCGATCACCTCGTCGTCGCGGGTAATGGTGACGGTGTGATCATGGACCTTTAGAACTTCCCGGCTTGGCAGACCAATAATGGAATAGCGGCCCCACTTTTCACCGCCCTGGACAGATTCAAACAGGTAGGAATAGGGGCCGCTGGCCAGCTTGAAATAGGTGCTCAGGGGCGTGTCCAGGTCGGCAAGGACTTCGCGGTATACGGGGATACGATTAAAGCCGGCCTTGGCGAGCTCGGCGAATTGCTCGGGTGTCATGATAACGGTTCCTGAATCTGATCTGTATGGAGGACGTTCGGGCGGCATTCAGCCGGTGCGCCATCGCCACCATCGTGTTGCGCGGGTTGTCAGTATGCCCTGCGCTGTTATCAGACTCAGTCCCTGCACGGCAGGAATCTCCCGAATTGAAGGTTTCAAATCAATATCCTGTGAGATTACAAAAGCTGGGCCAGGGAATCAACAACGGCATCTGCACCGAGCGAATCCACGGGCGCCCCATAATTGTAGCCGTAGCGAACCGCCACCGAAGGAATACCCGCCGCCAGGGCCGCGCTGATGTCGGTGACCGAATCGCCCACCATCACCGTGGTGCCCCGGGTGCCGCCGAGTTCGGTCATGGCATGGATCAACGGTTGCGGGTCTGGTTTGCGCACCGGCAGGGTGTCTCCACCGATGCTGATATCGAACCAGTGTTCAATGCCCATCTGCTCGAGCAACGGTGCCACAAACTGTTCCGGCTTGTTGGTAACGATGCCCATGCGGCAGCCGTGGTCGGCAAGACGGGTCAGACATTCCTCCACGCCGTCGTAGAGCACGGCATGCTGGCCGTTAAGGTTTTCGTAGGCATGGTAGAACATCGCCAGGGCGTCATTGAACAGTGCGTCGTCCTTCGGGGTTGCCGGTTCCCAGTCCGCTTGCCCGGCAAGGGCACGCCGCACCAGCACGCTGGCGCCATTGCCCACCCATTGGCGAACATTGTCAGCGCCGGCTTTGCGGCGACCCAGCTGTTCCAGCATAGCGTCAATGGCCGCTGCCAGGTCGGGGGCGCTGTCAACCAGGGTGCCGTCCAGGTCGAACAGGGCCACTCCCGGCCAGCGTTGGCTGAACAACCCCGCCAGGCTCATCGGTTCGAACTCTGCTTGGCCAGTTCCAGCTCTGCCCGCATTTTGTCGATGGTGGCTTTGTAGTCGTCAGTGTTGAAGATGGCGGAGCCAGCGACAAAGGTGTCGGCGCCGGCTTCGGCGATCTCGCGGATGTTGTCGGTTTTCACGCCGCCGTCGATTTCCAGGCGAATGTTGCGACCGCTGGTATCGATGCGCTTGCGGGCTTCGCGCAGTTTGTCGAGAGTGCCTGGAATAAACTTCTGGCCGCCGAAACCAGGGTTTACGGACATCAGCAGGATCATGTCCAGCTTATCCATCACGTGATCGATGTAGTGCAGTGGCGTGGCTGGATTGAACACCAGGCCCGCCTTGCACCCGCCTTCACGAATCAACTGCAGGGAACGGTCAATGTGATTGGAGGCTTCCGGGTGGAAGGTGATGTAGCTGGCGCCGGCATCGATGAACATCCGGATCAGGTCGTCTACCGGTGATACCATCAGGTGCACGTCGATTGGAGCGGTAACCCCGTGTTTACGCAATGCTTCGCAGACCATGGGGCCGATGGTCAGGTTGGGTACGTAGTGGTTGTCCATGACATCGAAGTGGACAATGTCGCGCCGGCGGCCAGTACGTTATCGACTTCCTCGCCCAGTCGGGCAAAATCGGCTGACAGGATGGACGGGGCAATCTGGAAAGGGTTCATGACGGCTCTCTTGAACGGTTTGATAGTGATATCGACGATGGCGCGTACAGCGGTTTTCTCTGTAAAAGCCTGCAAAAGGCTGCAAGAGTCTGCAAAGGCTGCTGGGCCGCAAAGCTGCTAGTCTACCAGTTTGATGGTGATTTTTCGCACGGAATGAGTGACAGCCTGTGAGCAAATGGATTAAAAAACCGGTTGTGCAATGTCGGGTCATCCTGGCCTGCCTTGTTGCTTTCTGGGCCTCGTCAGCGTTGGCGCAGGCACCGAAAGAGGCGCAGAAAGGCGCGCAGAACCCGACCGGGCAGGAAGCCGGAAAACCCTCCGGGGCGGCTGTTGAAAGGCCGTTGATATCGACGGGGCTCGATTCGGATGCAATCGCCCGGACCTGGCCGGACTCGTCTGTATGGCTGGAGCCACCAGAAGAAGAACCGGTGCTGGCCCTGTTTGAGCCGGAAGCCGAGACGCCTGCGAAGGGCGCAGTGGTGATTCTGGCCGATGAGGGGCAATCACCCGCTTCCGGATTGGCCGCTGCCCTGAGACAGCCGATGGCACGTGCCGGTTGGGCGGTGATGGTGCTTGGGCTCGAGATGCCGCCATACGAGGTACAGGAAGCGCGTCGACAACGGGGCTTAGAGGCGCCTGAAGAGGCGGGCGCGCCGGATACGGACGCCGCCGATGAAACGGGCGATAAACCTGGCGAGTCGGTGATGATCGATGTGATGGCCAGTGACGATGTCGAGGCCTTGGCAAACCAATACCAGGCACGCATTCAGAAGACCCTGGCCGCGGCGGCTGGCAACTTGGATGGTCGTGGTTACAGCCGGGTGGCATGGTGGGAGTCGGCCGGGCGGCTGGTCACGTCACCCGCGCGGCCACTGCCAGCGGGGGGCAGGATGTGTCGGCGCTGGTCTGGATTGCGCCAGCGTTTAGTCAGAGCGATTCGATAGCCCTGACGGAGTCGCTTGGTGAGCCTGGTGCGCCCAAAGTCCTGGAGCTCCACAGTGCCCGCAGTTCATTGGGCGCTGGAGGTATGGCTCAAAGGTCACCAAAGCAACGGGAGGCCGCATTCAGGCGGGCGGGGATTGCAGGCTACTCCCGACAACCTGTCGCAATGACTGAACAGCCACAACCCAGAGAGGCGCAAGCGCTTACCAACCGCATTTCAGCCTGGCTTGACTCCGAACGCTAGAAAACAATCAGCCACCCACGGCGGTGGATGAGCCGATGACAACGCCACCACAGCTGACGGCATCGCCGGTCAGGGCGGCAGGCTTGCCTTCAATCATCACCGTCGGGCTGCCAGCTGCGATGGCGCGGGGATGTGGTGGATGCTTGGGCTTGGAGTGCATGGCGAGCTGGTCGCCCAGCCTCGCAACGGGCTTGCCGTCGATCAGTACAGTAGCGCTGCCGGTAATGACAGGGGTCGGGGGAAAGCTTGGTGATCGGTTCCGATGTCGCCGAGCAGGACGAGTTTTTTACCCATGGGAATGCTCCTTTTCAGTGGGTCTGCAGGCCGCTGGTCCGTGGGCCTTTCTTTTGCACTTTTGTGCTTTTGCACTTCTGTGGTGTGGTTCTGATCTCGGAGTTTAGCAAGCTTGGCGCTGAACTCAAAACGCCGGATTCAAACCGACAGGCGCTGGCTGATCAGTTCCCAGGCTTGCTGGTAGCGTAAAAGGCGGTCCTTTGCCCTGGTCAGTTCCGCCGGGCTCAGCTTCTGCTGTGCCAGTTTGTCCGGGTGGCATTCCGACACTTTTTTTCGGTAGGCCCGTTTGATCACCTCGCGGCTGTCACGGCGGGTAACGCCGAGAACCTGGCAGGCCTGCTCGAAGGTGGAGGGTCGGGGCTGGCTCTCCGGTTCGGTGATCCAGACCTTGCTGGCGTAACTGTCGAGAATGTCATCGCTGACCCTGATCGGCAGCCCCATCTGGTCAATGGCGTCCTCGCAACGATAGCGGCGGGGCTTCTCCGGGCGTCCCTGCAACTGCGCTGCGTGGCAAAGGCAGATGGCAACACGCAATGAGGGAGAGGGCCAGATTCTGTGGGTCAGGCGCAGGCCCAGCGCTTTCAGGGCAGGGATGCGCTCTGCAGTCTTACCCTTGCGGAAATGGCCAATGGCCTTGCGCCGCTGGCGGCCGGAGAGCTTCAGTGCTTTCATCAGGGTTTCGGCGAAACCGATGTCTTTCTCCGTTACCCGCCCTTCCGATTTGGCGATGTAGCCAGAAAAAAGAACAGGCTCCGGCGACACCAGCGCGGCAGTCGGGTTCTGACCAGCAATTCGGTGGCCTGGTGGCCGCAGGCGGTCAACTCTCCAAGGAGCTCACTGAACTCTGCTTCCATTCGTGCGGGCAGGTTATTGTCTCTGGTCTCAGAGGTCATGGCTCAGCCCCCGCCTTCCATAAGCATCCGGTCCAGCTCCCGTAGCCGTTCCGGGGTACCGATATCCATCCAGTGTCCGCTGTGGCGAATGCCTTGCACCCGCCCCCGGGTCATAGCATCCCGCAGGATGGGCGCCAGTTTTCGGGCACCCGGTGTCAGCCCCGAAAACAGGCGACGGTTTAGCAGGCTGATGCCGGTAAACGTCAGTGTTTCAGGGCCGCTCTCAATCACCGTGCCATCCGCCCGCAGGCAGAAGTCGCCCGCCGGGTTGTGGTCAGGGTTACCTGTCATGACCAGTAATGCGTCGGCATGTTCGGGTGGCGTCAAATGGGACAGATCAAAATCACACCAGATGTCGCCGTTGATCACAACGAACCAATCGTCGTCGCTGCTGGTCAACAGGGGCAGTGCCTGAATAATCCCGCCAGCGGTCTCCAGGGGGTCGCTTTCCCGCGAGTATTCAATGACCAGTCCGACGTTACTGCCATTGCCCAGCTCCGCTTCGATCTGCGTGCCCAGCCAGGCGTGATTGATCACGATCTTCCGGAAACCGGCGGCTTTCAGCCGTTCCAGATGGTGCACGATCAGCGGCTTGCCGCCGGCAGGCAGGAGCGGCTTCGGGGTGGTCAGGGTCAGCGGCCGCATGCGCTCGCCTTTGCCGGCTGCGAGAATCATCGCTTTCACTGGCCGAATGTCTCCACTGGGCCGATCTGCTGCTCAATGGGCGGCACCACGGTGTCTGTGAGCCATTCGTGGAAGTGGCGCAGGGCGGCCTGACGGCTGCTGGCCTCCACCAGATAGCCCACGGTGCGGGGAACATCCTTCAGGAAACCGGTCTTGCCGTCACGTATGGCCAGCCGGGCAAAGATGCCCGCGGCTTTCAGATGGCGCTGCATGCCCATGAGCTCCAGCCACTGGCGGAAGGTATCCCTGTCAGCCTTGTGGAGGCCGGCCTCGGCACTGAGCACGCGGAAATGGTCTGTCCACTGGTCGATGCGTTCTTCCGGCCAGCGGATATAGCAATCTTTCAGCAGCGATACCAGGTCGTAAGTGACCGGGCCGCGCACGGCGTCCTGAAAGTCGATCACGCCGGGCCTCGTGGTGCCTGCGCGGACCAGCAGATTGCGGGAATGGTAGTCGCGGTGCACCGCCACATTCGGCTGGGCCAGGGCGCTCTCCCGCAGGAAGGCGAAAGTGGTGTCCAGTAGCGCGCGTTCTCCGTTTGAGAGCGTCAGTCCCAATTGTTGTGTCAGCAACCAGTCCGGAAACAGAGCCATTTCCCGGTCCAGCAAGGCGATGTCGTAAGCCGGAAGTGGGTAGTCGGGAGCATCGTCGGCCTGCTGTATGCGGACCAGCTCGTCCATTGCAGCGCCATAAAGCTGGTCGGCGTTGGTGTGGTTTAAGGCGCCGAGCATCAGGGCGTCACCGAAGTCTTCCAGCAGCAGGAAGCCCCGGGTCAGGTCTTCGTGGACGATGTCCGGCACAGCGATATCAACTGCGCCAGTGATGGGCGATCGCCACGAAGGGGTGGCAGTCCTCATGCTCGGGCGGCGCATCCATCACAATATACGGCTGGGCCCCGGTGCCATGTGGGTTGCCGCTGACGCGGAAGTAGCGGCGGAAACTCGCGTCGCCGGATACTGGCTCGGGTGTCGCCTGGTCAAAACCGGGAAGGTCTCTGACCCACTGGGTGAGCATTGTCAGGCGGGTATCCATGGAATTGGCTGTTATCCTGGCTCAGAAGTTATCGGTGACCTGGCCGCAACGAACCTGCGGGCTCATGGCCGAAAGTTAGCAGATCAGTATAGAGGCGGTAAAACGGTTTTGCAGCAATGGTCGGTTTCCGTTAACAAAGGCCGGTTTCCGTTAACAAGGCAAAGGGCGCCGTGTAAACTAGGCCGCTGTTAAGTGTCTCCGACAGCCGCGAATCCATTCTGGACAGGAACCCGCTCACCGTGCCAGCCCCAACAAGGAAGCTGCGAATGCCAACGCCCCGCATGCGGCACCGTCTCGGGTTGCTGTTCGCGTCCGCTACGGGTTGCACAATGTTGGCACCAATGCCGGTGGTTTATGCCCAGGAAGCCGCCCCTTCGGCTGCCGAGATTGACTGGCGGCCGAAGTCTGACTTGCCGGAGGATGTCCGTCGTTCCCTGCCGGACTTCTGCGAGGGCGGCTATTTGCCTTCCGCGGTGCCGGGGACGGTTAAAGGCGGCGCTGGAGAGCCAGCAGCGCAACATGGCCAGGCGCCCCTACAGGCCAGTGGGCTCAATGCGCGGTATGAACTCGACAACGAACTGTTTCTGCGGGGAGACGTTCGTCTGCAGCAGCCGGGATTCCAGGTGACGGGCTCCGAGGCCCGCTACAACCAGGCAACCGGTGCGGTGTCCATAGAGGGGCCGCTGACCAGCCGCGGTGACGGCTTCCTGCTGACCGGAGAACGTGCGGACTATGACGTCAACAGCGGCCGGGTGGACATCAATACCGCGACCTTTCTCCTGCACGGCCCGGAAATGCGGGGTTCCGCTACTCAGCTTTCCCGCACGGCGGAAGACCAGGTACGAATTCGTGGCGGCTCACTGACCACCTGCGCCCCGGACAACAACGATTGGTCCATCGTGGCGTCCGACATCCACCTGGACCAGGGCGAAGGTGTGGGCACCGCAAAGCACGTACGCCTTGAGATCAGTGATATCCCGGTGTTCTACTGGCCCTATGCCAGTTTTCCCATTGACGATCGCCGCAAGACAGGCTTTCTCTATCCGTCTTTTGGTACCTCCAACGCGGGTAGCGGCGCTTTCCTGTCGGTTCCCTACTACCTCAACCTGGCGCCACACTACGACGCGACGCTGACGCCCCAGTACATACATGGGCGTGGATTGTTTACCGAGGCGGAGGGGCGTTACCTCAGCAGTCTTGGGGAATCGGTGCTTCAGCTAGGCTACGCGGGCAACGACACCGAGTACGAGGAGGAGTTTCCCTCGCAAGGGGGTGAACGCTGGGGGCTTGATTTCAGTACCCAGGCGAGATTCGGATACGGCTGGACCGGCTACGGGGATTATTCCGTGGTTAGCGATGACGACTACCTCAGTGATCTCAACCGCAATCTGGAGATCAATCGCGCAACCCATCTGCGTCGCCGGGGTGGTATCCGCTATCGGGATTCCTCCCAGTATTTCGAAACCTATCTCAACGGCTACCAGACCCTCAGCGATTTCATTGCCGACGAGAACATTCCCTACTCGCAATTACCAGAAGTATTGTACGGCGCCACCGTGGATGCGGGGCCGGCGGAACTGAATCTGGAAAGCCAGTACACGTATTTCTACCGCGATAATGATGACCTGACGGGGCTCGACCGGGCCAACGGCCAGCGCTTTCGCGCCATACCCGAGCTGGCATTGCCCATGCGGGCGCTCTGGGGCTATGCCAGACCTTCCGTCAGTGTCGATTACACACGCTATGAGCTGGAGGACTACACCACACAGGACCCTGGCTTTGATCGTACCGTTCCGGTCGCGGAGTGGGATTCCGGCCTGTATTTTGATCGCCAGTCCAGCCTGTTCGATATTCCCTATAACCAGAGCCTGGAGCCCCGGCTTTACTATGCCTGGCTGATGCCGATGCGGACCAATCGTTCATTCCGGATTTCGACACCGCCATTCGCTCATTCAGCTTCGACCAGTTGTTCCAACGCAATCGTTTCAGCGGCGGTGATCGGGTAGGTGATAGCAATCAATTGACCGTGGCACTAACCAGCCGCTTCAATGATCTGCTCACCGGCGCTGAACGTGCCCGCTTCAGCATTGGCCAGGTTCACTATTACGATGACCGGGAAGTGACGCTCGATGGGGAGGGGGCCTCTGACGCCAGTGACTCCCCGCTGGCCGGTGAAATGGTTTTGCGACCGGTGGACGGCCTGGAAATTCGAACCTCCGGCCTGTGGGAGCCGGACACCAGTAAGACGCAGGAAGGTCGCAGTCAGCTGATTTTCCACTCCGATGATTACCGTTATCTGGCCAGCCTGGGGCACAGTTACCGGCGAGACGAATTCGAGCAGTCGGATATCGGGGGCGTTTTTCCTGTCACAGACCGTGTTAGTCTGATCGGCCGCTGGGTCTACGATTCCGAGCTTGATCGTACGGTCGGTTCACTGGCCGGGCTGGAATACAATAACTGTTGCTGGAGTGTGCAGCTGGTGCACCAGAATTACCTGACGGACGACGAGCAGCTTGAGAGTCGCATGCTGTTTCAGATCCAGCTCAAGGGACTGGGCGGGAGCGGCGGATCGTCCAGCCAGATTTCCGAAGCCATCTATGGCTTTGACGAAAGGGAACGTCGCCGTTTCGGTGATCGCTGATGCCTGACAGTCAGGCTCGGGATGCCGGGGTGACAGGCAGTATTCTTCCATACTAGAGGTGACTATGAAGGCGAACCTTCGCCATTGCGCACAAATGATGCTGGCACTGATGGTTGTGATGGTATCCGCAACCGTACAGGCGGACCGTAAACTGCTTGATCAGGTGGTGGCAGTCGTCAACGACGACGTTATTCTTCAGTCCGAGCTCGAGGCACGGATCAACACCATCACCGGGCGGCTGCGCGCTCAGGGCACCGGATTGCCCCCAAGGGATATTCTGGAAGAACGGGTTCTGGAGCAGTTGATCAGCGAGTCCATCCAGTTACAGATGGCGGACAGGGCCGGAATGCGCATCAGCGACAACGAGCTCAATGAAACCCTGGCATCCATCGCCCAGCGCAACAATATGACGCTGGCCCAGTTCGAGCAACAACTGGTCCAGGAAGGCGTCACCTATCGCGAGGCCCGTGAGCAGATTCGCAACGAGATGATTACCAGCCGGGTACAGCAGCGCCAGGTTGGCAATCGCGTGCGGGTTACGGATCGGGAAGTTGAGAACTACCTTGCGGCAATGGAGGGTCAGGGCCGTAGCAATGCAGAGTATGAGCTTGCCCATATTCTCATTGAGGTGAACGATTTCAATGACGAGGACGAGGTCAGCGCTGCCCGCGAAAAGGTGGAGCAACTGCGTGAAGAAATTGCCGAGGGGCGGGACTTCCGCTCTGTTGCCGTTGCTGAATCCGATGCCAGCAATGCCCTCGACGGTGGCAACATGGGATGGCGTGCCGAGAACCAACTGCCGTCACTGGTGGCCGATGTGGTCCCGGATCTTGAAACCGGAACCGTCTCCCCGGTACTCAGGAACAGCAGTGGCTTCCACCTGGTGATGGTGATGGATCGCCGCGGCGGTGATAAAGCACAGTTCATCGAGCAGTCGAAAGTCCGTCACATCCTGGTACGCACCTCGGAAACCGTGTCGGAAGCCCAGGCGGAAGCAACCATTCGCGATCTCTATCAGCAAATCGATAATGGCGCCGATTTCGCCGTCATCGCCCGGGAGCACTCTGATGACCCGGTTTCCGGCTCTGACGGTGGTAACCTCGGATGGGTCAGCCCCGGACAGATGGTGCCGGAGTTCGAACAGGCGATGATGGAAGCGGATGTGGGCGAGCTCAAGGGTCCGTTCCGCTCCCAGTTTGGCTGGCACATTCTGCAGGTGCAGGACCGTCGTCAGCAGGACATCAGCAGTGATGTACGGGAATCCGAGGCGCGGCAGGCCATCTACCGCCGCAAGTTTGATACCGAACTGCAGAACTGGCTGCGGGAGATCCGCGACGAGCGTTTATTGAGTTCAAGAGCGGCTACGGAGCTGACAGCGAATCATGACACAGCCGGTCATCTTCGCACTGACAGCGGGCGAACCTGCGGGCATTGGCCCGGAGCTTTGCTTGCAACTGGCCCTGAAAAAACGCGGGCCCGGCATTGTGGTGGTGGCCAGCAAACCTCTGCTGGAGGCGAGGGCCCGACTGCTTGGGTTGAATGTAGAGCTGGAAGACTGGGCGCCGGGAGCACCAGCACTGCTGAACCGGGCCGGCTCTCCGTGCTTTGCGTTGATGGATTGGCGTCCACTACGGCTGGCCAGCTGGATCCGGCGAATAGCGCCTATGTTCTGGAAGCCCTGCGAGTAGCCGCCCAGGGCTGCCTTGATGGTACGTTCGACGGGATGGTGACGGCACCGGTTCACAAGGGCGTTATCAACAACGCCGGCATCGCCTTTAGTGGCCACACGGAGTTCCTGCAGGAGCTCTGTGGTGTTGAGCGTGTGGTGATGATGCTGGCCACGGACGAGTTAAGAGTGGCACTGGTGACCACCCATTTGCCCCTGAAGGACGTCTCTGCGGCGATTACGGCCGAGCGCCTGACCCAGGTCACCCGTATTCTGGACAATGACCTGCGCAAGTTCTTCGGCCTTCAGCATCCGAGAATCCTGGTTGCAGGGCTTAACCCCCACGCAGGTGAAGGCGGACATCTGGGGCGGGAAGAAATCGACGTCATCGAGCCGACCCTGGACAAGCTGCGCCGGGAAGGCATCGACCTGACTGGCCCATTGCCGGCGGACACCCTGTTTACCCCTCATTGGCTCGATAACGCCGACGCGGTACTGGCCATGTACCATGACCAGGGCTTGCCGGTTCTCAAATTCCAGGGCTTCGGCCGGGCGGTCAATATCACCCTGGGCCTGCCCATTGTGCGGACCTCCGTCGACCACGGCACCGCCCTTGATCTGGCCGGGACGGGCAGGGCAGATGACGGCAGCCTGGAAACGGCAATCCGGGTGGGCGAACGAATGGCAACTTCAGCGAAAAGAGATCCTATCGAGTGAGTAGCAAACACGGCCATCAGGCCCGGAAACGCTTCGGTCAGAACTTTCTTCACGACCCCGGCGTGATTGAACGCATCATCCGCGCTATCCATCCCAAGCCGGACGATGCCCTTGTGGAAATCGGGCCTGGCCTGGGCGCTCTCACCGAGGAAATGCTTGCCGTTAACTCGAACCTCCAGGTGGTGGAGCTGGATCGGGACCTGATTCCTGTGCTCAGGACCAAATTCTTCAATTACCCCAACTTCCGCATTCATGAAGCGGATGCGTTGAAGTTTGATTTCGGCGAACTGGTTGCCGACAAGCCCCTGAGGATCATCGGCAACCTGCCGTACAATATTTCCACGCCATTGATTTTCCACTTGCTGGGGCATTCCGGCGTGGTGCAGGACATGCATTTCATGCTGCAGAAGGAAGTGGTTCAACGGATGGCGGCGGTGCCCGGAGACAACAACTACGGCCGGTTGGGGATCATGACCCAGTATTTCTGCCGGGTGCAGCCGTTGTTTGAAGTCGGCCCAGGCGCTTTCCGGCCAGCGCCGAAAGTGGATTCCGCCATCGTTCGGCTGGTGCCCCATAAGACGCTGCCGCATCCAGCAAAGGATTATAAGCTGTTGCAGGCGGTGGTGCGCACCGCCTTCAGTGCCCGGCGAAAAACCCTCCGAAAGGCGCTGGCCGGCATGGTTTCCGTGGATCAACTCAACAGCGTTGGCATCAACGATGGCCTGCGCCCGGAAAACCTTGGCCTGGCAGAGTATGTTGCGATTGCCGATTTGTTGGCCGACAGTAAACCTGAAAATTTCGGTGCTGATGAGGTAAGTCATGACTGATTACGCCATCGGCGATATCCAGGGGTGCTATGAACGTCTCCTGGATGTGCTCGCCAAGGTGGATTTCTCACCGTCGCGGGATCGGCTCTGGGTGGCCGGCGACCTGATCAACCGCGGCCCGTCTTCGCTGGAAACCCTGCGCTACGTTGAAAGCCTGGGTAGCTCTGCAGTGGTGGTGCTGGGCAATCACGACCTGCATCTGCTGGCGGTGGCCATGGGTGGCCATGCTCTGAGGAACAAGGACACGCTCGCCGATATACTCGAAGCGCCGGATCACCAACGGCTTTTCGATTGGCTCCGACAGCAGAATCTTTGTGTTCATGATGAAGACCGCAATCTGGTGATGGTCCATGCCGGGCTGCCACACATCTGGTCTGTGGAAGAAGCGGTCGGCTACAGCCGGGAAGTGGAAGCGGTGATTCGCGGGCCCGAGGCCGAAAGCTACTTTGCAGATATGTACGGGAACTGGCCTGAACGCTGGCACCCGGACCTCAGTGGTATGGATCGGTGGCGGGTCATTACCAACTATTTCACCCGTATGCGGTTTATTGCCGAGGATGGCACCCTGGAACTCGCCGCCAAAGAGTCGGCCGCGTCGGCGCCGGATGGCTATGCACCCTGGTTTCGCTTCCCTCGCCAGGATGATGTGCGTGTGGTGTTCGGACATTGGGCAGCACTGGAAGGCCAGACTGAAAGCACCCGTTATTTCGGGCTGGATACCGGTTGTGTCTGGGGTGGAAAGCTTACCCTGATGAATCTTGATACCGGGGAAAAGATCCACTGTGACTGCTAGACAGATAGAACCCCTTCGCCCGGCACTGGTGTTGGGCGCGCTGTTTGCCCTGTTAGCGGTGATGGCAGGAGCTTTTGGTGCACACGGGTTGCGTGGTGTAATTGACGAGCGGGGGCTTGAAGTTTTCCAGACTGCCGTCACATATCAGATATACCACTCATTGGCGTTAATTCTTGTCGCGATACTCCCGGTTGCGGGTCTGTCGCGGCGTTTGCTCGGCATTGCGGCCGGCTTTTTCGTTGCTGGAATCCTGTTGTTCAGTGGCAGCCTGTACCTCCTGGTGCTAACGGGCCTTCGCTGGATGGGGCCGGTTACGCCGGTTGGAGGAATCGGCTTTATGGTGGGCTGGATATTGGTTCTGATGTCGGGATTCAGGCGTTAGAGACAGATGTTTAAGGCAGGTAACGTTATGCAGGTACAGGTCAACGGTGACGCCATGGAGCTTCCCGAAGAAGTCACTGTCGCGGTATTGATAGAGCGGATGGCATTGGTTGGCAAGCGATTCGCTGTGGAAGTCAACGAAGATATTGTTCCCCGCAGCCAGCACTCCACCTTCAGCCTCAGCGATGGCGACAGGGTAGAGGTGGTTCACGCTATTGGCGGCGGTTAATAACCGCCTTGCCATTCCTTTTCCACGATTCTTTTAATGAGTTCAGGTGTAAAGCATGAGTGACAGTTCTGAAAGACCGCTTCCCGAAGACAAGCCGCTTGAAATCGCCGGTCGGGTATACCAGTCCCGGTTGCTGGTAGGCACCGGTAAGTATCGGGACATGGCTGAAACCGGCCATGCGATTGAAGCCAGCGGTGCGGAGATTGTCACCTTTGCCGTGCGCCGTACCAATCTGGGCCAGAACCCGGATGAACCGAGTTTGTTGGACGTGGTATCCCCTGAGCGCTACACCATGCTGCCTAACACCGCTGGCTGTTACACCGCAAAAGATGCCGTGCGTACCTGCAAGCTCGCACGGGAGCTGCTGGATGGTCATGACTTGGTCAAGCTGGAAGTGCTGGGTGAGGAAAAAACCCTGTACCCGAACATGACCGAAACCCTGGTGGCCGCAGAGGAACTGATCCGCGATGGCTTCAAGGTGATGGTGTATTGCTCGGACGACCCGTTGCTGGCCAAGCGTCTTGAGGAAATGGGCTGTATCGCATCATGCCGCTGGGCGCACCAATTGGTTCCGGTCTGGGTATCCAGAACCGCTACAACATCCGCCTGATCGTCGAGAACGCCAATGTACCGGTGTTGGTGGATGCCGGTGTAGGTACTGCTTCTGATGCAACCCTGGCAATGGAGTTGGGTTGCGATGGCGTGCTGATGAACACTGCCATCGCCCAGGCCCGGGACCCGATCCGCATGGCCAAGGCAATGCGCCTGGCCATTGAATCCGGCCGCGATGCCTATCTGGCGGGGCGTATGCCGAAGAAGCTTTATGCCAGTGCGTCGTCACCTCTCGATGGCACCTTTTTCTGATGTGAGCGACACTCTCAAGACTCGACACGGATACAGGCGGGCAGGGTCATTCGGGACCGTAAAAAACAGGGATGTTTTTTACGAGCCTACAGGGATGTATTCACGGCGTGTCCCGAATGACCCTGCCTGTCTGTATCCGTACTCACAGATCTGAAGTCCTGAAACGTTAAACAGAGCCTGTAGTCCTGCCATGACAGAACAAAAAATCAGTCGCCGTGAAGCGATTCTTCATGCCCTCGTGGAGCTTCTGGAGAAAGATCCGGGAGCACGAATTACCACCGCTGGCCTGGCCAAATCCGTCGGAGTTACCGAGGCGGCCTTGTATCGACATTTCCCCAGCAAACGGAAAATGTTCGAGGCGCTGATCGAGTTTGCCGAGGAGGCGGTGTTCTCCCGTTGCCAGGTCATCCTGCAGGAACAGGAGGATGTTCGGGTTCGGCTACAGCAACTCGTGCATCTGGTGCTGGTGTTTGCCGAGCGCAATCCGGGGCTTTGCACGGTGCTGACCGGTGATGCCTGATGGGGGAGAACGAAGCCCTGCGCAAGCGAGCGTCGCAGTTCTTCGAGCGCCTGGAAACCCAGGTACGCCAGGCACTCAAAGAAGGCGAGATTCGCCAGGGTTTGCGCCCGAGAACCAGTTCAGCTCGAGGCGCGGACTTTGTACTGGTGTTTATGGAGGGCCGGGTTCAGCGCTATGTCCGTTCCTCCTTTTCCCGATTACCCTCCAACGACTTTGAAGAGGCCTGGGGCCTGGTTTCAGAAGCGGTCTGGGGCGTTCAATCGTAGCCCGATGCCTTGCGCAGGATGTCACGAACCGACTCCCAGACCGCCGGGGCTGATATCAGGATATCCCGCCCCCACAGGTCCGCCGGATAGCCCTCAGGCACCTCACTGAAATGTCCCGCCGTCGCACCCGCCTCCAGCGCAATCAACCGTGCGGCGGCAAAGTCCCATGGGCTGACGTTCTCGTAGTAGATGTCCAGCCGTCCACAGGCCACCCAGCAGATATCCAGCGCCGCGGAACCGATACGGCGCAGATCCCGGCATTGATGAATCATCGCTTCCAACCGACTTATCAGGGGTTCAAGGCTGTCCTTGGTGTAGGGGAAGCCGGTCGCGAACAATGATTCCCTTGGCCGTGTCGCCCCACTGTGTTTGATGGGGTTGCCATTCAGGGTGGCACCGATGCCCCGCTTGGCACGGAAGGTTTCACCAGAAAACGGAGCGTGTACCACGCCTGCCTGCACCCGCCCCTTTTCCGCATAGGCGATGGAGACTGCCACCTGGGGGTGGCCGTAGGCGTAATTCACAGTGCCGTCGATGGGGTCGATGATCCACAGCGGAGTGTCCAGGTGTTCGGCCTGGCTCAAGTCCGGCATGGTTTCTTCGGAGAGGATGCGATGGTCGGGGAAGCGCTCGCGAATGGCGCCGGTGATCATCTCGTCGGCCATTACGTCGGCGTGGGTGACCAGCTCCGACTGCTGTTTGTAATCGGTACGAAGGGTGTTCTGTTCTCGTTCGTGCTTGATCAACTCACCGGCCTTCAGGGCCAGCTCTTCGGCGAATTCCGCAATGGCGGTAATGGCTTCCGGGTTAGACATGATGGCGCCCTCCGATCTGAAATGAGGGCGCCAGTCTATCATGACCCTGTTACAGGCCGGTGAGCCACTGCTCCATCTTGTCCATGGCTGTCACCAGTCGCGGACAGGCCTGTTTGACGAAATCGTCACTCAGTTCCTGTTCACCGTACTCTTTTCCGGCCAGCGCCAGAGCCTCAGCACCGTCAAAGTCCACAAACGCGAGACGTGCGGCAAGGTGGTCCGGGACAAAGCCGAAATCACTGGCCGGCAGGATGGCCACACCGGTATTTTCCAGTAGCGACTGACACAGAGCCTGACTGGTTTTGATGTCGCGACGGGCCAGTGCTTCGCGGAAGTTGGAAAAGTCCGGGAACAGGTAGAACGCACCCTCGGGCTTTTGCACCACGGCCCCCATATCCGTCAGGCGGCGATGGAGGTATTCGCCTACTACCTTGAGCACCCGGCGTGACTGCTTCAGATACTCATCCAGGTCTTCGCCACCATTAAACGCAGCAATGGCCGCATGTTGGATCGGAGCGCTGGTTGCGGTGTAGGTTTCGCTGGCGATGATCGCCATGGCGTCCTGCAAAGGGCGCAGCTCGGGCGGAAAAATAAACGTGCCGAGGCGCCAGCCACCCGCGCCAGCCCACTTGCTCAGGCCAGTGCTGATAATGGTGCCTTCCGGGTAATAGCGGGCGATGGACTTGTGCCGTCCCTCAAAGTGCACTTCGCCGTATATTTCGTCCGACAGCAGGATCAGTTTGTACTTGCGAGCGACGTTGGCGATAGCCAGCAACTGGTCGTCTGTGTAGGTACAGCCCGTTGGGTTGGACGGATAGTTCATGATCAGGATACGTGGTCGTGACGGGTCGTCGCGGCAGATGATGTCCAACTCTTCCGCGGTCAGCTGCCAGTTGTTTTCCGCGTGTGTTGGCAACCAGTGTACTGAGCGGCCGATAATGCGTGCCTGCGGCGCGTAGGATACCCAGCTTGGGCGCGGGATCAGCAAGTCGCCATAGTAGGCGAGCTGCAGCATGAACAGCAGCTCCTTGGAGCCGGGGCCAATCAGTACGTCTTCCCAGGTGCAGCGCATGCGCTCACTGCGGTTGATGTAGCCCGAAATCGATTCCCGCAGGGCCTTAAGGCCCTTCACCGGAAGGTAGTCCTTTTCATGGGCATGCTCGCGCAGGGCATCGACCACACGGTCGGGCACCGGAAATGGCGACTGGCCGAGCCCCAGCTTGATAATGTCCCGGCCTTCGGCGCGAAGCTGATTACTGAGTTCGTTGATTCGGAGGGTGGCGGAGGGCTGGATGCCTCTGACGTTCAGGTTGATGGCGTAGCGGTGATCAGTCTGGATGTCCATGGTCCCGGTCTGTTGGTTGAGGGGTACAATCCGCAGTATAGGAAACCTTTTTGCGCCTGTGTGGTTTCGGAGATAGGTGATTGCCGCAGACGCTAGTTGGAATTGCTGGTTCTCAGCTCGGCCAGCACCTTGTTGAATTCGTCGCGGAGCGCCTCCCCCTTCGGATGCTGGCGGGAGAATGCCGCCCGAAACCCCCGCACTTCGCCAACGGTCCGTGGCATTGCGGACACATTTGCCAGCTCCGGATGGTCGGCGATGTGTTTGTCGATCAGATACCGACAGACGGTTTCCTCGCAGATGAACAGGTCGATACGGCCAAAGGCAATCATTTTCAGCCCCGTGAGTTCCGGGGATTCCTGGCTAATCTGAACAACCCGGGCGTTGCCGGCGGCCAGCCATTCCATGAACTCGGGGGCGTAACTGTAGGACGCGGATAGCCCAATCCTCAGGCCGGCGAGATCATCCAGCTCCTGCCACTGAAGGCCTCGGTCGGAAAGGCTGAAAAACACATCCCGGGCCTCGCTGATGGGGTTGGTGAAGTAGTAGTGGCGGGCGCGGCTTGGCGAGTATGTCAGGGAGTAGATCAGGTCGGCGGTTCCAGCACGAGCGCTCGCTTCCGCCCGGGCCCAGGGTACAAGCCGGAAAACGGGGTCATAGCCCATCCTCGTCAGGACCTGGCGAAGGGTTTCCGTGTGGGTACCCTTCACCTCACCGTTATCCAGGTATTGGTAAGGCGGATAGATCGACGTGACAACCGTCATTGTGGGGCGGTCGGCATGGGCAATAACGGGAATGAGCACAGCGAGTAGAAGTGCCAGAAAACGTCCAGACATCAGTGCCTTGATCCAAGCAGGTGAGAAAGTGTCGTGGCGCCAGTATAGCGATTACACCCCGCACCTGCACAGGTGGTGGAAGGGGCATGCATCAAAACTGTTAAACAGCGAACGGTCGATTCCGGTTTTCATCCGTATAGTATTCCGCACCGCAGTAACAATAACAGCCATTTTGCGGAGAAACCCATGGACACCAGAACGGCTGATAACGCCGACTGTGCGCTACTGTCATCCGGAGACTGCCTTCCCCTGGCCCGCGTGCTGATCGTGATGATCATCCATTTTCCTGTTTGGAATTACGGCGATTCTTGAGCAGGAGCAACTCGCCCGGGAGGTTGCAACGGTAGCCTCGGTCGCGGACGCGGTGGACGATCTCCGTTCGCGGCCGGAAACCTCTCTTGTCCTGCTGGACCTGACATTGCAAGGGGAGGCCGGCCTGTCGTTGTTTTCCGAGCTTGAACAGATCGGGCTGCCGATTTCCGTGGTGGTCATCTCCAGCCGCGAGGACGAGGCCTCAGTACGAGCGGCACGCTCTGCGGGCGCCGTGGGGTTCCTGCCCAAGTCTGCTGGCCGCCGCTCGCTGCTTCGAATGGTACAGCGGGTCAGCAACGGCCAGTTGTTCTATCCGTCGTTGCCGTTTCCTTCCCTGAGCCCGGAGCACCTGACCCCACGCCAACTGGAGGTTCTTACACTCTTGGCGGATGGGCTTCCCAACAAGCGGATTTGCCAGGCCCTCGACCTCACCGAGCACACGGTGAAGACTCACCTGAAAGCGATTTTCACCCATTTAGGTGTTCACAACCGGACCGAATGTGTCGCCGAGGCAAGAGCGCTGGGACTGCTCTGACGCGGTCAGTCAGCAAGACGATCCAGTTGGGTAATCGCGGCTCGCAGTCTCATGGGTATCAGCGGTTTGTGCAGTACCCAGAGTCGGCGTTCAGAGTCGTAGCCCTGGGGAATCGTTGTATCAGCCGTCATCAGGATGCCACCGCGGACCGACTTGCGAGCGAAAAGCCGATCGTAGAGGGCATCGCCAGACATTTCCGGGAGGTGGACGTCACTGACCAGAATGGCGTTGGACGATGCGCCCCAACGGGTGATTGCCTGTTCCGCGCTGGCAACGCCTCTCACGCTGTAGCCCCAGGACGCCAGGGTTTCGCAGGTCCAGTGACGAGCCTCATCGTGATCCTCCACAACCACCAGTGAGGGTGAGTGAGCGGAAGGTGGAACAGCCGCTCCGGAAACGGACTCTGTTGTCTGTGGTGCGGGCGTTGCCGGCAGGAAAACCCGGAAACAGGCGCCTTGCCCTGGCGATGAACTGACGTTGCAATGTCCCTCCATCATGCCCGTCAGCTCATGGACAATGGCCAGTCCGAGCCCCAGGCCGGGGCAACTACGCTGGCGCTGACTGTTGCGAAAAAAGGGAGTGAAAATCTGCTCGAGGCTGCCGTCATCAATGCCCCGGCCATCATCCTGTACCTCGAAGCACAGCTTTCCGTTGTCCTGATGGGCTCGAAGATCAATGCGGGTGGCGTCGCTATGTTCCAGGGCATTCGTTACCAGGTTCTGGAGCACGCGGTACAGCAACTGCGGGTCTGCAAACACCCCACTGCCGGTGGCGGGTTTATGGATGACTAGCTGCGCGCCCGGGCGTTGTACCTGCTCGCTAAACGTCTCAGATACCTGCCGTATGACCTGCCACGTACAAAGCCTGGTGGGCTCAGGGGAGATCATGCCCTCCTGGATGCGGGAGATATCCAGAACCGAGGCCAGCAGGTTGTTGAAATGGGTGACCGAGGATTTCAGTCGCGACACCAGCGACTGCTGTTCACCTGGCAGACCGTCAGCGGTGAGGTTTTCCAGAATCAGGCTGATGACATTCAGGGGTTGACGAAGGTCGTGGCTGGCGACAGTAATAAGTCGGGTCTTGCGGTGATTCTCCTGTTCGGCCTGTTGTTTGGAGGCGTTGAGCATCTGGCGATCCAAAAAGTGGGCTCTCTGACGGTGTTCACTGAGCCAGGACCCTACCATCCCGATGATGTTGGCAGTGCCGATGAAAAAACCGTTAATCATGAGTTGGTGAGCCCCCGAACCGGTGGCGTGCTCCACCCAAAGATAGGCAACGATAACCAGCAGGGAGGCTCCGGAAACCGTGCGAAACGGGATGCCCATCACGAAGTAGCCAAACATCAGCATCAGCAGGATGCCTTCATAGGGCAGTGGGTGGTTCTCCAGGCGTGCAAGCCCAATAATGCCCACCACACTGAGGCCGCCGACCAGATAGGCGAGTGCATAGATCTTAACGAAATGATCGTTGCGAATGTCTCGATAGGACAGCCACCACACGCCGATGATGACCGGGCAGGTGACCATAAGCCGTACAGCGATGGTATCCCGTGCGATGGCCGGGGGCAGCATCAGGGAATCCAGCAGGGTATATACCAGGAACAGCGTCAGCGCACTGGCGGAGACCGGCCGTGCGCGTGACCGTATGCCTTCGTCCCTGGCTTTGCGATAGTGGGCTTCCAGCGCAGGCTCAAACCGCAGCCGTCGAAACCCGTTGGCCCGTTGATCCCGAAGCTGGGAAAAATTCATCGAGGACTGTCCGGTTGTCGTTGTCGTTACCTCCAGTTTACGCCGGCCAGACAGTCAGGAATGGCATTGGAGCACACTATGGTGATTGTGACCCCAATGCTCGCAGTCGGGCCCAGGTGCGGGTCTGTTCGGTATCAAAGTGCTGTTTCAGTAACCGGTTCTCCTGGGTTGTCCTGTCCTCTTCCGCCAACCCTGAGTTGTCCAGACTCGCCAGTGCCTGCTGGAACTGCTGGTATTGGCTGTCGAACTGCTCCCGTTCCTCCATGTAGGCGACCACTTCTCTGGCCTGGGCGTCATCAACGCCCAGTTCCCGGAGTCTGCGTCCGGCCTCGGAGGGTGAGTCGGCGTCGGATAACGCCTGTTGTCTTGCCCGGTGGTCCCCGCTTTCCTCAATCATGCGGGTTTCGGTGCGGCGGATGACCTCAGGAAGCTGCTGTCGATGCCATTCAGCCAGTGTGTTTTTTGCTTCGGCGGAAAGGTCGGTGCGCTGCTGGATATCAAGGGTGGCGAGGGTATAGTCGCCGTAGGCTTCCTCCAGCCTGAAAAAGGCCTCGTGAGTGTCGGCGGAGAACATGCGCCGGCGTAGCTGTTTCATGTCGGCCAATGCACCCTTGAGCATTTCCAACTGGTATGCGGGGTCGTGCTGCCGGGCGGGGTCAAGGCCCTGGTTGCCAAGTGCCAGTGAGGCATCCTTGTACGCCAGGTACCGGTTGAGCAGGGCCATGGCTTCGCGGGCGGCGCTTTCCGGCAGACTCTGTTGGGCCAGGGTTCTGATCTGGTCCAGTGCCTGCTCGGCTGATACCTCACCAATGGTGTTCAGGAAGTAGTCGAAGAAGTCGCGGGTTTCCAGATCAACGATCAATTCGCCGTTGGCGTCGGCCCGTAAGTTGCCGTCGATATTGGTACCCGCGAGGGAGCTGGCAAACGGTTGGTCTCCCAGGCTATCGGGTGTCTGGTAGGGGATGGGCGTATCCTCGCCAACGGCAAGTGGCGCCTCGGTAATACCGGGTTCTGGTTGTTCTGAGGTCGTGGCGGGAGTGCTCGCCGCCTTTGTTATTGCTTCACCGCGTGGCTCGTCCGCCAACAGGAACCACACACAGGCAAACACCACCGGAACGGTCATGATCAGGGGAAGTAAAGCCTTCTTGTTCAGTCTGTCGCTATTGTTCATACCCATTATCCTGCCTTGGCAACTGTCTCGCCGGGCACGCATCAGCGGGGCGCCCGGCGACGGTTCAGACTCGAAAGCGCGAGGGTTACAGCCCGCGATTTTTCAGGCGGTTGGCATGGCTGCGATAGAGCGAGACCGGATTGGTCCGCCACGAACGAGCGCCGAACAGGTGATTGATGGCGTCTACGTGGTTCATGTCGTAGTGGGTGCCGATGACGTTGCCCATCTTGGTGGAACATTCGCCGACCAGGCCATCATTGGGCTCGTTGCCGAAAGCCAGCGAGGTAACACCCAGGAACGGGTCGGTGATGTCGGTCCAGTTGGTCCAGACCGATGTGCCGGTCCAGGAGAAGAACTTGATCCGGTTGCCGTTGATCCACACGTCTTCATTGGTGCCCGCGCATGACCACCGGTTCACCCTTTCCAGCCGAGGGCGTTGTTCAACTGCGTGGTGCCCGGTGTGGTCAGAGTTTCCAGAGCGGCAATACCATCCTGTGGGTTGTTGGAGCCAGACAGTGCGTTGACCAGATCGCCAAGCGCGTTGGCAATGGCGCCGGCTCCACCTTCGACATAGCTGCCGGGTGGAATGATTCCCCGCGCGACGTCCGCGACTTTTGAGCCTTTGTTGACGCCATTGATCGATGTTACCGAGGCAACTTTGTGGGGAATAAGCGAGGCGGTCACGCGGGAGGTGGGCGCGCCCTGGCTGTGGGCCATGATGTTGACCTTCGAATGCCCAAGCCCGTTGATGTAGTTGGCGAGTTGCTGGCCACGCTGCTCGCTGCTGTTCACAAAGGACACACTGGCGGAATATACCCGGGCGCCGCTGCGCTCAAGGTTCCAGGGAACGTTGTGGAAGTAATTGATCAAGCCACCGATGGTGTTGAAACCGGTCACACCGTGGACCAGAACGATGGGATGCTTTGTTTTGGTATAGCTGGCATGGCTGAGTGTGGGTGCTGCAAGCACGGCACAGCTCATGATCACCGCGAAAGTGATGAGTTTACGCATGGTTGACTCCTGTTGTTTTTGTGAGAAAGCACACCCTGTGAGGGCCGCTTTTTGTCGCCAATGCGTGGAGGATTATTTGCGATTGGGGCGGGAGTAAGAATCGCCCATTTGGGGGAGGTGATCTGTCGCGTCTACGGGGGGATGTGCCCGGAGGTTAGAGGTCCGGGCCGAAACGGTGGGGGTCCAGCTCCATATGGATGATGCGAGGGCCGAGCATGATGATTCTGCCGAGGTAGCGTTCCTCTCCGGTTGATGTGAATTCAAACAGGAAGCGGCGCCACACCCGGGTACGGCCGTTGTCGTCACGCTTGAACCATACGCCACGCAGGTACACGGCGTCGTCCAGCAGCATCACATCCATTTTCTTGCAGTAGTTCCTGGCTGCCTGAAGCACAAAGTCCTTGATGGCCTTGGCCCGCCACCAGTACCAGGTGGCGAAGCCGGCTACAAACAGCCAGAAGAGCGTTCCGAGGGTCACTGGGCGTGAGCCGTATTCCCAGTGCTGCCATTTGCGTCGTCATCCGCCGTGGAGCCGTGGTGGTCACGGCCCAGGAGGATGTAGAACGCGGGCAACACGAAAATGGTGAACAGCGTACCGATGCCCAGGCCTGCACTGATGGTCAGGCCGATGGCGAACCGGCTTTCCGCGCCCGGGCCTACTGCAATCAACAGTGGAACCATGGCGAAGATCAGCGCCAGGGAGGTCATGACGATCGGGCGCAGACGGATGGCCGCCGCTTCCACGACTGCCTCGCGCTTGTTCAGGCCCTTGTCCACCTGCAGCTGGTTGGCAAACTCCACGATCAGTATCCCGTTCTTGGACACGACACCGATGAGGGTGATCAGGCCCACCTGCGTGTAGATGTTCATGGTGGCAAAGCCGAGCACAATGAAGGCCATGGCCCCAGCCACCGACATCGGTACTGATACAAGGATGATGAACGGGTCGCGCCAGCTTTCGAACTGGGCTGCCAGCACCAGGTAGATCACCAGCAATGACAGGAAGAAGGTAACCACCAATGCGCTACCCTGATTCGCGAACTGACGCGATTCCCCGGTGTAGTCGAACGAGAAACTGCGGGAAACTGTCTGCGGCGGCATTCTCCATGAAGGCCATGGCATCGCCCACTGTCACGCCCGGCGTCACAACGCCCTGCAGGGTCAATGAGTTCAACTGGTTGAACTGGGTGCGTTGTGACGGCTCCACGTCTTTCTGGAAGCTGATGACGCTTGATAGCGGAACCAGGCTGCCGCTGTCGGCACGAATGTAATAGTCATTGAGCGCCTGCTCGTCCAGGCGGAAATCCTGGTCGACCTGGGGAATGACCTGATAGGAGCGGCCCTGCATGTTGAAGCGGTTGATGTAGCCGCCGCCCAGCATGCTGGACATGGCACGGCCAACGTCCTGCATCGACAGCCCAAGATCCGCCACCCGGTCACGGTCGACGTTGATGCGGGTAACCGGGCGGTCAAAGTCGATGGATTTCTGCAGGAACATGAAGTTGCCGCTTTGCATGGCCTGTCCGAGCAGGTCATTGGCAACGTCATTCAGGCGCTCGTAGTCCTCGCCCGTGGTGATCACAAACTGGAATGGCAGGCCGCCACCGGAACCCGGAAGGGAAGGTCTGGGGAAAACGGCGGTCTGCAGGCCGGTGACGTTTTTCAGTTCCTGGTCAAGCTGTGGCTGAACCTCGAACTGGCTGATGTCACGCTCGGACCAGGGCTTCATCTTGAAGCCGCCGAACACGGCGTTTGGCCCGGTAATGCCGAGAATCATGAAATCCTCATGGTAGCCGGGTACCGTCGACATGCGCTCCTGCACCTCATCTCCGTGTTCCTGGAGATAGTCGAGGGTGGACGTCTGGGGACCAAGCCCCTGATAGAACAGGATGCCCTGGTCTTCAGTGGGTGCCAGCTCGTTCTGGCTCATGGCCACCATGAAATAAATCGATCCCAGCACCACGATGGCGAAGAAAATCACCACGGACTTGGTGTCCATCAATGACGCAAGAGCACGTTTGTACCCATTGGCCAGGCCGCCGAAGGAGCGCTCCACGACCTGCTCGAACCGCCCTGGATTGCCGTGGGGCTTGAGGATCTTGCCGGACAGCATTGGCGACAGGGTCAGTGCCACGATGCCGGAAATAACGACGGTGCCGGCCAGGGTAAATGCGAACTCGGTGAACAGTGAGCCAACCAGTCCGCCCATGAAGCCGATTGGGGCATAGACCGCCACCAGGGTTGTGGTCATGGCGATGATCGGTGTTGCCATTTCGCGGGCACCGTTCAGGGCCGCGTTGAAGCGGGACTCGCCCTCTTCAATGTGGCGGTGGACGTTTTCCACCATGATGATCGCGTCGTCCACGACAAGACCGATGGCGAGTACCATCGACAGCAGTGTCAGCAGGTTCAGTGAGAAACCCATCATCAGCATGAAAAAAGCGCCGCCAACCAGAGACAGAGGCACCGCCACGGACGGAACCACGGCTGCCCTGACTGAGCCCAGGCAGATGAAGACCACCACCAGAACGATAACCAGCGCCTCCAGCAGTGTCTGGATAACCTCTTTAATCGAACTGTCGATAAAGTCGGACGCATCGTAGGCCAGGCGGACATTCATGCCGGAAGGCAGTTGGCTTTCAATCCCCGGAAGTTCATCTTTGACCAGCTTTGCAACCGTCAACGGGTTAGCGCCGGGTGACAGTTCAATGGCTACGTAGGTTGCTGGCTGGCCCTTGTACAGGGCCAACTGATCGTAGGTCTCGGAGCCCAGTTCAACGCGGGCAATGTCCCGCAGGCGGATCAGTGAGCCGTCGGATTCCTTGACCACCAGATCCTTGAACTGCTCCGGATCACCGACGTCGGTGTCGCTGGTCATGCTGATCTTGGTGTATTTGCCCTTGGTGTTGCCTACCGCCGCCTGATAGTTGTTGCGCAGCAGTACATCCACCACTTCCTGAGGAGTCATATCGACAGCGGACAGACGCTCTGGGTCCAGCCAGACCCGTAAGGCGAACTGGCGACCCAACAGGTCGGCCTTGCCCACGCCGGACAACGCCTGCAGCTTGGGCTGCACCACCCGCGTCAGGTAGTCCGTGATCTGGGGTACCTCCAGCTCATCGCTGTAAAAGGCGATGTACATCAGCGCGGTGGAATCGCCGGTTGTGGAGGTTATTACCGGGTCCTGCGCATCGGCGGGCAGCACGTTGCGCTGACTGGCCACTTTTGCCTGAATCTCGGCCAGCGCTGCGTTGGCGTCGTAGTTCAGCACCATCTTGGCTTCAATGGTGGATTGCCCCTGGGAACTTGTGGACGTGAGGTAGTCGATGCCACTGGCTTCAGCGATGGCCTGCTGCAATGGTGTGGTGATGAACCCTTTTACCAGCTCAGAGCCAGCGCCGGGGTAGGCGGTTGTCACCGTGACGGTGGTGCTTTCAAGTTCCGGGTACTGACGGATTTCCATCTCCATCGCTGCCCGGGCCCCGAGCAGCAGGATCAGCAGGCTGACCACCGTCGCCAGGACGGGGCGCTGTATGAATATGTCGGTGAAACGCATTACTTGGACGCCTCCGCCGGCTGCTCATCTTCCTGGACTTCAACGCGCTGGCCAGCCCTCAATCTCAGCAGGCCCTTGGCGACGACCTGCTCACCTTCCTTCAGGCCTTCGAGCACCGCAACGCGACTGTTCCGGGTATTGCCGGTCTGGACGGTGCGACGATTGACGACCAATTCACCGTCATCATTCTCTTCGACAACAAACACGAAATCGCCGTAGGTGTTGTAGGAAATGGCGGTTCTCGGCACGGTGACAACCTCCTGATCCTGGGGTTGCCTGGTTGCGACCGTGGCGAACATGCCCGGGCGAAGCTGGTTCTCCTCGTTGCCAAGCGTGGCACGAATCCGGACGGTACGGGTTTGCGGATTAACCGACGTGTTGATGGCGCTGACCTGGCCGGCAAAATCACTGTCGGGGATGGCCGCGACGGTCGCCACTACGTCGTAGCCCTGTTGCACCATGGCAGGTCTTTTTCCGAGAGAGTGTAATCCACGTAGATCGGATCGAGCATGTTGATTTCGACGATCGGCGTACCGGTACCAATGTATTCGCCCTGATCCACCAGACGGAGGCCAAGCTTGCCGTCAAAAGGCGCGCGGATGATTTTCTTGCTCAACTGGGCTTCGGCTTCATTGACCCTTGCCCGTGCTGCGTCGAAATTGGCCTTGGCTTCATCGTACTGGGATTGCGACACGGCGCGCTTGGGAAGCAGGTCGGACACCCGCTTGAACTCCTGCTCCGCGAGCTGTGCCTCGGCACGGCGTGTGCGCAATGCGGCTTCATCAATGGCGGCGTCCAGGCGGATCAGGATGTCGCCTTTTTTCACCGTATCACCTGACTCGAACGCAATGTTCTCAACCACACCGGGAACTTCGTTCGCCACTTCAATACCATTGATGGCTTCAACGCTGCCAACGGCTTTGATCTCAGGTGTCCACATCTCGGTGCTGGCCATGGTCGCGGAAATTTTCGCCGGCGGCTGTGGCTGGGAAAATTGTTCCTGCATCTGGCCGAACTGGTAGAACTTGTAACCAAAAATGCCGCCGAGCACGACACCGAGAAAGATGAGTACAATCAGGAAGCGGGAGGCAGTGCGCATAATTCAGGTCCTGGGTCGTATGTCCGTTACAGGTAATCGTGTTAGCTTTGCAGGCTCCTGATCCCGTAGGGATGGAGTTGCCCGGCTCGCCGGGGGCTGTGTTGGCAAGGACTCGTCAACAAACCGTAAAGAATAGCATCCTATACAAGCGAGAGGGTTGCTGTCACTGATTTGTCAGTGAAAATGCGTACAATTACTGCGCTCCAGGCGCCTTCGCCTGCCTTGTCCAGGCGGGTCCGGGAGCTCGTCCCGTTCACTAGGTTGCCAAACAAGAATGACAGATTTACGACTCGGTCATCTATAAGGATTGGCGAATGCAATGGATTCTTGGTATTGCACTGGCGGCAGCCGTATTTATTGTGCTGAAACAGTGGGGCGCGTTATCGCCGGAGAAGAAGAAGGCCGCCACCTGGAAAGTCGTGTTGGTGGCTGGTGCCGCGGTGCTTCTATTCATGGTGTTGACGGGGCGGGTGCATGTGCTGACCGCGCCGTGGCCGCCCTATTACCACTACTGAGAAAACTGCCAGCCTTATTGAAGTTTGCCCCAACGGTCAGCCGCCTGTTCGGCAGAACCGTCAGAGTGGGTTTGGTAATGACGACACCGCCACCCAGCATCAGCGCAGGCAACAGAGTGCCAGTTCCGGAAATATGTCTGTCAGCGAAGCCTGTGAGGTTCTGGGGGTTGCGCCAGACTGCACAGACGACGAGATTGTGCAGTCGCATCGACGTTTGATCCAGAAGCTCCATCCCGATCGAGGCGGTAACGATTACCTGGCCGCAAAGATCAACGAAGCCAAGAGTGTCTTGCTGAAACGCCGTGCCTGACCGGCCTTAAAGAACCTCAACCTTTACCTCGAAGGTCTGATTCTGGCGGCGACTGTTCCCAGTTTGGTAGGTGATGCCGGACTGCTCACCTGCTCGCTGTTGGCGCGTGCTGCCGAGTTCCACCCATTCACCGGGTTCTACCCGACGTATTGTCATCACCGCCTCGGTGTCGTAGCCGGGCGGGTTGCCCTTCGGGTCTTCCTCAAAAGAAACGATGTTCAGTTCGACCGCCTGATCTGAAATCACCTGCGGACTGACCAGGAAGCCGCTTCGGGTTTCGACCTGTCCCAGAAACGCCGCTGGATTACGGCCCCCGCGGATGGCGACCGGTACGGTGCGGACCTGGCCAGAGGCAATATGAGCGGATTGCCCATCCTGAACGATCAGCGTGCGTTCCTGATTCCGCCGTGTCGTGGTGACCTTGCGTTCTGCCTGTACGCTGACCTGGTTGTTGTTGACGGAAAACCCGCCGCCACCGGTTTTGGCATCCACGTTGTGTCGGGAACGAACCGTAATGCGCATCTGTGAGGGGGCGACGTCCATGGTCTCCACCAGCCTGCCGATTTCATCCAGCACCTCTGGTTCACCACGAACCACCATTTGCTGTCCGCGAGCGGTGATCGACACCTGGCCATCCGGATAAAGTTCGCGGATCTGTTGCGCCACACCCTCTGCGGAGCGCTGTGCCATCTGGTAAGTACGGGCCTCAGGCGCCGCTGCTAGAGCGCCTGAAAAAAGCAGCAGGATCAGCAATAAAGAAAGCGTGGGCCGACAATTCATCGCTGTGTTCATGAGTGACTCCGGGACTGGTAGGGCCGCAATACCTGCAAAAAACCGAATTTACGGGTTGCAAAGCCGGAAACCGGGGATATATATTGGAAAGCATGAAGACGACACACGCGACCTGTCAATTGAATGTTCTGCAAGCTTTCGGTGAAAAATCGATCGCTGCGGTCGCTGCTGTGTTTTTTTGGTGGTTTGGTTATGGCTATTTTAGTCAGAGCCCGGGCCGCCCATAAGATCTTCATCGACCGAATAACGAGGAAGGCAGCCCGGCAGAAACCCAGGCTGCCACCGGACTCAAAAAGCCCCGACTGGTAGCCACCAGCCGGGGCTTTTTTGATTCTGACACAGGGAAACGGGAACACTGACCATGAACATGTCGCTGAACATCGAGACACTGAACGAGACCCAGCAGCCATCAGAGGCTGAGCCGGGAACCCGGGAAGTGCCGCTGCCGACACCAGCCGAACTGCGAGCCAGCCTGCCGGTTCCTGCTCACATTCAGGCGCGGATTCGCCAGCACCGGGATGCTATTCGCCGGATACTCAACCGCGAGGACCCGAGAACGCTGGTGGTCGTTGGCCCTTGCTCCATCCACGACGAAGTGGCGGCATTGGAGTATGGCGAGAAACTCAAAGCACTGGCGGATGATGTCAGCGACCGTTTTCTGATTGTGATGCGTACCTACCTCGAAAAACCCCGAACCACCGTTGGCTGGAAAGGCCTGCTCTATGACCCGGAGCGCACTGGCAGCGGAAACCTCAACGAAGGCCTGCTGCGTTCCCGGCGCCTGCTGTTGAACCTGTCAGACATGGGCCTGCCATTGGCCACGGAAGCCCTGAGCCCGTTCGCCATGGATTACCTTGGTGACCTCGTTAGTTGGACCGCCATCGGTGCCCGCACCACTGAGTCCCAGGTTCACCGTGAAATGGTCAGCGGCCTGCCGATGCCGACCGGTTTCAAGAACGGCACCGACGGCAGCATTGGCGTTGCCATCAACGCCATGAAATCAGCGGCCCATCCCCATCACCGGTTCGGCATAGGCAGTCATGGCGCACCCGCGATGATTACCACCGAGGGCAACCCTGATACACACTTGGTATTAAGGGGCGGGCGAGGTATTACAAACTACGATGCTGAGAGTGTTCGCGAGGCCGTGGATGCTTTGTCCAGCGCAGGTGTTTCTGCTTCGGTGATGGTCGATTGCAGTCATGATAACGCTCAAAAGCAATCATCGCGGCAACTGGAGATAGCGAAGGAAGTCATGTTCCAGAAGCGGTCGGGTAACCGAAATATTGTTGGATTGATGCTGGAAAGTTTTCTTGAAGAAGGGCGTCAAAATGACAGCGACGATTTAATTTACGGATGTTCCCTAACGGATCCCTGCATTGGCTGGAAGCAAACGGAAGAATTGCTCAGATCGATTTAACGGGAGATATCACCCAGTTCCGATGTGCCGGGCGGGTAGCCTTGGTCAGGACCGTGGAGCGCCAGGGATGGCGCGACCGAGCCCCACATGGACGTGCTTGTGGGCGTGTCCTGGCCAAGGCTACCCGCCTGGCTCAGGCAATCGGCTCTCAGTCCTGGCCGGGGTTAAGGGCCTCGCCCCCGTCCCCAGACACTGTTGAAAACAGCAACTGCCCCGCCAGTAACAACAGAACGCCCCCCATCAGCCGGTCAAGCCAATAGCCGAAACGGTTAAACCCCCTGCGGATCTGCGGCAGGGTGAAGAATACCGCCACGGCCATGAACCACAGGCCGGTGGCCACTGCCATATAGACGCCATAAGCCGTTTGAATCGCAATCGGCGTACCCGGGCTGATGATCACGGAAAAGAGTGATACGAAGAACAGCGTGGCTTTCGGGTTCAGGGTATTGGTCAGAAAACCCAGCCGATAGGCCGCGAAACCGCTTTGCCGACCACCGTTTTCCGTTTCGACATGAATGCCGCCGGCTTTCGAGCGCAGGCACTGTATCGCGATCCAGGTGAGGTAGAGGGCGCCAATCACTTTGAGAATACTGAACAGCACCAGTGACTGCTGGATAATCAGGCCAATGCCCAGCAGGGAATACCCCACGTGAATCAGAATTCCCGTGCCAATGCCGAAGGCCGTCAGCAGGGCGTTGCGACGGCTTTGGCACAGCGCCTGGCGAAGCATCACAGCAAAGTCTGGCCCTGGGCTGGCGACGGCCAGGAAATGAACGAGGCGACGGTGATGAATTCCGGCCAGTAGTTGTGCATACCTTTTATCTCCAGGAAAGCTCCGTTACAGGGCGCCAGTCTAGAAGGCGCGGTTGAAAAAGTCCCGCGTCGAATGCTGCGATGTCTTTGGTTGGCAACTGAACGGTTTCCCGTATTCACTCCTATACTGAGGCAGAACCATGAATTTTGTAGGCGGTGAGGGGAGTTGTAGACGTGGAAAAACGCAAGGTGGATGTCGCTGTTATTGGCGCGGGTACCGCTGGCATGAGCGCCTATCGCGCTGCCCGCAAGCATACGGACAATATCGTTTTGATTGAAGGCGGTGCCTACGGTACCACCTGTGCCAGTGTCGGCTGTATGCCCAGCAAGCTTTTGATTGCTGCGGCCGACAGCGCCCATCAGTCGCGCAAGGCACCGATGTTTGGTGTTCACCCCGGTGATATCCGAATTGATGGCAAAGAGGTGATGGCGCGTGTCCGCAGGGAGCGGGACCGGTTCGTCAGCTTTGTGATAGAGGCGGTTGAGGGATTTCCCGAGGCTCACCGGCTTCGCGGCCAGGCCCGTTTCCTGTCGCCTCACCGAATTGTTGTTGGAGAGAAGGTGGAAGTCGAGGCCGCCCGTGTGGTCATTGCCACCGGTTCCCGGCCGAACATCCCCGGCTTTCTCAAGGACGCCAAGGACCGACTGGTGGTGAATGATGACATTTTCGAGTGGGACGACCTGCCTGGGTCCGTCGCTGTGTTCGGTCCCGGCATAATTGGCCTGGAACTGGGGCAGGCGCTCAGTCGGCTGGGGGTTCGGGTGCGGATGTTTGGTGTCAGCGGAAGTCTTGGGCCGCTTCAGGAGGAAGCGATCCGCAACTACGCCCTGAAAACGTTTAATGACGAATTTCCGTTGGATACCCGCGCCAAGGTCCGGTCGGTTGAGCGAACGGACGACGGCGTGCGTATTCGTTTTTCGGGAGCGGATCGCAGTGAAACCACGGAAACTTTCGACTATCTATTGGCAGCCACGGGGCGTCGCCCCAATGTCGACAGTCTGGATATACAGAACGCGGATATTGCCGAGGATGACCATGGCTCACCGCTGTTCGATCATTACACGCTTCAGTGCGGTGACAGTCATATCTTTATCGCTGGAGATGCCAACAATGAGGTGCCACTGCTCCATGAGGCGGCTGATGAGGGGCGAATAGCCGGCGATAACGCGGCTCGGTATCCGGATGTGCGGGCCGGACTGCGCCGGGTGCCATTGGGCATCGTATTCACTGATCCACAGATTGCCACGGTGGGTATGACCCTCAACGAAGTCGATGAGCGTTGTAAGGGTGGTTATGCCGTTGGTGAGGTTTCTTTCGAAGGACAGGGGCGCAGCCGCGTTATTGGCGCTAATAAGGGCTTGTTGCATGTCTACGGTGAGCGGGGCAGTGGGTTATTTTTGGGCGCGGAGATGTTTGGCCCCGCAGCCGAACACATCGGACACTTGCTGGCCTGGGCTCTGCAGAAGCGCATGACGGTGAGCGAGATGCTGACCATGCCGTTCTACCACCCGGTAATTGAGGAAGGAGTTCGTACGGCATTGCGTGACCTCAACCGCAAGCTGGATATTGGGCCACAACCGATTGAGCATTGCCTGGATTGCGGCCCGGGTGGTTAGAGTCTGGGAAATGGCCCTGATCAGAAACTCCGGGCAACCGGGATTGCCTCCGCACCAGAGACGCCCCTTGCAATCTGCTGCTTCCGCGCCCATATCTTTTCATGAAAGAAGTAGGCCACCGTGTTAATCGCTGGTTCTACCATAGCAATCAGGCTGCCAATCAGTATGTCGCCGGTCAGCAGGTAAGCAACGGTAAAGGCCACGGTGAAGTGGGTAATGGCGAATGTGATGGTTTTCAGCAACGAGTTGTCACCCTTTGAACCATGGTCATGGAAAAACATCTTCAGGGCACTCATAGTCAGTCAGCTCCGCAAGTGCGATGGATATGGGTCCATTCAACAGCAATTGAGAATCGTTGTTAAATAAATAATATGCAGATTTTTGATAGCCCTTAGCTATTACTTGGTCTTGCCAAAGATTAGTAAGAGCTATCAAGAAGATTGGATAACTAAACTTTATCTATTCACGATTCCTGGTTAGATTAGCCACCAGTACATTCCGGTAACTGTCAAGGAGACACGTTATGAGCAAGAACTTTATTGGTCTGGACACTGAAAAGACCCAGAGCCTGGCGAACGCACTGAACGATCTGCTGTCCAACTACCAGATCTTCTACATGAACGTTCGTGGCTATCACTGGAACATCAAAGGTGACAACTTTTTCGAACTGCATGCCAAGTTTGAAGAGCTTTATGACGACCTGCTGTTGAAGATTGACGAGATAGCCGAGCGGGTGCTGACCCTCGGGCACAGGCCTGCACACGCCTACAGCACCTACATCGAAAAATCCGAGGTGCCTGAGCGAAAGGATGTGGCCGATGGTAAGGATGCTGTTGAAAACATCGTGGAGAGCTTCGCCAAGCTGATTGGTAAGCAGCGGGAGTTGCTTCACCTGGCTGGCGATGCGGACGACGAGGGCACCGTTGCGTTGATGAGCGACTACATCTCTCAGCAGGAAAAGACGGTATGGATGTACCGTAGCTACCTCGGCCAATAAAGCCCTTGAAGCTCTCAATCACTTGAGCAAGTGTTGATAATGGCGACCGCACGGTCGCCATTTTTTGCTGATACCACCTTCCCTGAGCAGTTCTGACTTAAAAGTGACGCATTTCTGTCACCTCTTCTCCATAAAGTGTCGTGTACAACCACACGTGTAACGACAGAAGAAGAGGCAAACATGACATTCCAGAACTCACTCCTTACGGCAGCCATCCTCGCATCCACCCTGGGCCTGGCGGCCTGCGACGGTGATGACGGCGACGATGGCAGTACCGGTTCGCCCGGCACCAGCCAGACCCTGATTGAGCTGAATACCCTCGGCACCTATGCAAGTGGTGCTTTCGATGAAGGCGCAGCGGAAATCGTGGCTCACGATCCCGCCAACCAGCGTCTGTTTGTCATCAATGCCAACGATTCGACCGTGGACGTGCTGGACATCCAGGACGGAGATGCCGGTCAAGCTCAGCACCATTGATGCCACCGCCGAAGGTGCTTCTGCGAACAGCGTGGCGGTATACGGCGATCTCGTGGCCGTCGCCATTGAAGCCAACGTCAAGCAGGACAACGGCAAGGTGGTGTTCTATAACAGCACCGACCTGAACAAGGTGGGTGAAGTAGAGGCGGGCGCCCTGCCGGATATGCTGACGTTTACCCGCGATGGCCAGAAGCTCCTGGTGGCCAACGAGGGCGAACCCAGTGATGACTACAGTGTTGACCCGGAGGGTTCCGTTAGCATTGTTGACCTGTCCAACGGCGTGGCTGCGGCGACGGTCACCACGGCCGGGTTCGCCAGCTTCAACGGTCAGCTGGCCGAACTTATGGAACAGGGCCTGAGAGTGTTCGGGCCGGGCGCCACTCTGGCACAGGATCTGGAGCCGGAATACATAGCGATCTCTATCGACGGTGAAAAAGCCTGGGTCGCGATGCAGGAGCAAATGCCGTTGCCGAACTGGACATCGCGGCCGGGGAGATTACCGCCATTATTCCGTTGGGTTTCAAGGATCACAGCATCATCGGCAACGAATTGGATGCCAGCAACGACGACAGCGGCATCAACATTCGCAACTGGCCGGTGAAAAGCATTTACCATCCGGATGCCATGACCAGCTACGGTTTTAACGGAAAAACCTATTACATCACCGCCAACGAGGGTGATTCCCGGGATTACGACGCTTCAGTGAGGAATTCCGCGTCGCCGACCTGACGCTGGATGCCATGGCCTTCCCGAACGCTGCCGAGTTGCAGGAAGACGCTAACCTGGGACGCCTGAACGTCACATCCACCCTGGGTTTTGGCAATTCCTGCGCGCCCAGCGATCCTGCCAACGTCATTCTCGTGGGCGGTGAGTATGACCGGGGCTATGTGGAGAATAACTGTGTCTACAGTGAGCTCTACGCCTACGGTGCGCGTTCGTTTTCAATCTGGTCGGAAACCGGCGAGCGGGTCTTCGACAGCGGCAGTGAATTCGAGCGCATTACCGCGAGCCTGATCCCGGACAATTTCAACAGCAATAATGACGAAAATGCGTTCGACAACCGCTCCGACGATAAGGGACCAGAGCCTGAGGCGGTCACCGTGGGTACCATTAATGGCCAGACCTTTGCCTTTATCGGCCTTGAACGGGTTGGGGGCATCATGGTCTATAACGTGACCAATCCGCAGAACCCGGAATTCGTCCAGTACCTCAATAACCGCGACTTCTCTGCCTCCCAGACCGATCTTGAGAGTGGAATGGCGGGTGATCTTGGGCCCGAGGGGCTTGCCTTTATCGCTGCTGGGGACAGCCCCAATGGCAAGCCAATGTTAGCGGTAGGCAACGAGGTGAGTGGCACGACCACTCTGTATGGTATCGATGTGATTGAACTGGCCGCTGACTGACCGTCGGCGTGATAAGGAGAACCGGACCGGGTACTGCCCGATCCGGTTCTATACGTTCTCTCAACCCTGGGAGACCGTCGCCAGTGGTGGCACCTGCTGATGCAGGAACCATTTTTCGGTGACCACCTTGCGGGTAAACCAGTGAGACCGCATCAGGGTACTGGCCAATGGCATTTTGACCCAGTCCGGCACTTGCCAGCCTCATCCTGAGGCATGGCGCGATTACCAAAACGGCTGGCAATAGCTTCGCCGTAGGCCTGCAGTGCCTGGGCGGAATAATCCTCCTGGTCGCGAATAATGTCTGCCGCCATCAACGCAGACTCGATGGCAGGGCGAATACCCTCGCCGCTCTGGGTGTAGGCCAAGCCGGCGGAATCCCCGATCAACAGCAGGCCGTCATCGGCCAGTTGTCTCTCCGCGTGGGCGTATAGCAGGTAGGCATGACCTTTGAACTTGCCCGGTAAATCGGCCGGTATGCGTCCTTCGGATTTCATTTCCTCCACGAAGGCGTTGAGGTGCTCGGTCAGTTTGTGATTGTCTTCCCGGCCAAGGCCGATATTGAGGAAATTACCTTTTCGGAACACCCAGGCATAGCCCTTCAGGTCGCGGCAGAACCAGAGCTCGGGGGTGTCGCCACGAGCTTCGCACACCTCGGCCTGTTGAGGCGTCATCTCGAATTCCACCTCTTTGGCCGCCACTACGACTTCGTGGCTGCCGGGGCCGTCTCCCATCAGCTTCGCCACCGGGCAGAAATGGCCCCCGGCACCTACGATCAGGGGCGCTCCCAGGTATCGTTGATCACCCAGTTGCCATCGCGACGAACAATGGACTTGACCGGTGTGTTCAGTTGCTTCGGCACGGCTGTCCTGTCCAGAAGAAACGCATCGAACTCGCAGCGTCGTATGCCGTAGCTGACAATCTCACCGTGGTCATTTTCCACCGCCGATTGCCCCATCATGCCTATACGGAACCGCCGGATGGGCTGAAGGGTTCGTCCGGTGCCGTAGTGGTTGATGTCGATATCGAGACTGTCCATCACCGCAGGAGTAACCCAGCCGGCGCAGGTCTTGTCCCGAGGAAAGTCCTGCTTATCGATTACCAGAATGCGTTTGCCGCTGTCCTGCAGTGCGTGGGCGAGGGTGGAGCCGGCAGGCCCGGCACCTACGATAATCAGGTCGTAGTAGTCCATGATTATGCCTCCGGAGCTGCGGGGGACGAATAGATGTCCTGGCGGTTTTGTGGCAGCTGGTTGTTCCCGCCATGGGTGAAGACCACCTGGAACAGTTGCAGTGACCCGGCGCGGAAGGCGGCTATGGAGCCGGCGAGGTACATTTCCCAGGCCCGGGCAAAGTGCCCGTCGTACATTTCTGTGACCTTGTCCATGTTGCTTCTGAACCGTTCCATCCAGTGGGTCAGCGTCTGTGCGTAGTGCAGTCTGAGATTTTCGACATCCAGCACCGAAAAGTCGCTGTGTTCGCAGATACCCATGAACTCAGAGATACTCGGTGGGTAAGCACCCGGAAAGATGCGTTTCTCGATCCAGGCGTTCATCAGCATGGGCCGGTTGCGGCCGATGCTGTGCAGTAACGCCAGGCCGTCCGGCTTCAGGGAACGACTGATAAGCTCCGACAGCGCCAGGTAATTGTCCTTGCCGACATGCTCCAGCATGCCGATGGACACAAAGGCGTCGTATTGGCCGCTGATGTTGCGATAGTCGTCTTCAACGTACTCAATCAGGTGGTCCAGCTGCTGACGCCTGGCTTCTTCCCGAGCGTACGTCAGCTGTTCTTTCGAGATGTTGTAGGAATGTACCTTCACGCCGTAATTCCGGGCCATATAACGCGCCAGACCACCCCAGCCACAGCCGGCTTCCACAACCGTCATGCCGGGTTTCAGTCGTAACTTGCGGCAAACGTGCTCCAGCTTGGCCAGTTGGGCCTGTTCCAGGGTCAAATCCGGCGTTTCGTAATAGGCGCAGGTGTACTGCATTTCGGCATGATCCAGCCAGAGCCGGTAAAATTCGTTGCCCAGATCGTAATGGTGGTGAATGTTCTCCCGGGCTTCAGAAACGCCAGTAGAGCGGGGGTTATGGTTGCGCCACAGGGCTTCCAGCCATTTGGGCCATTTCTGCCTTGCGTTGTGAATTGAGCGGTAAAGTGTCTCCATCAGCTCCGAAAGGTCGCCATCTACCTGCAGTCTGCCTGCACTGTATAGATCTCCAAACGCCAGGTTGGGGTTGGTAACCAGCGTAAACAGCGCCTTGGGGTCTGTCAGTTTGAGCGTAAAGCGGGCATGGCCTTCTTCAGGGTCAATGAATTCGTTGTTCCACAACTGGAACCGTAGCGGCGGTGACCCGGCCATGCGCATCAGCTTGGCGATCAGCCAGCGTTCATAACTGTGAGGCTCACGGTCCGCCTGCTGCTCTTCCAGGGGCAACGTCAGGACGTGAGGCCTGTCCTCCGGTCGGTCGTTGGTGGACGCTGGGGGCTTCCGGGCGGTGCTTTGGCTCATGGATACATATCTCCCTTTTTCAGCTGGTTAATCACGGACTGAGGTCGGCGGGCTTGGCCGACAGTGATTCAGCATCAGGCGTGTCCCGATATCACAACTGAGAATCGCCTGCTTCGTCTTTAGTATAGAAAACAAGCGTGTTTTGTCATATCCCCCCACACACCAAAGAATGGAGGGTTGCTATTGGGGCATTAGGTAAAAGGGGTAAAAGCGGGAATGGCGGGCAAAAAAACCGGGGCTGCAAGGCCCCGGCTTGTCGGTGTGCTGTCGCTGCGCCGACGTCAGTAGGTCGAGCTCATGCCAAACCATTCCGGGAAAATGACGATCATCGCCAGCACCAGTACCTGCATCAGGATAAACGGTAGTACCCCTTTGTAGATATCGGTGGTCTGTACACCGGGTGGTGATACGCCTTTGAGATAGAACAGACTGAACCCGAATGGGGGCGTCAGGAAACTGGTTTGCAGGTTCATGGCAATCAGAATCGCGAACCACAGCATGTTGATGCCCATGGCTTCCGCCACCGGTGCCAGGATCGGCACGATGATGAACGAAATTTCCACGAAGTCGATGAAGAAGCCCAGCACCAGGATGACCAGCATGGCCAGGATAATGAAGCCCCATTTTTCGCCGGGAAGCTGCAGTAGCCATTCTTCCAGCAGGTAATCGCCACCGGTGTAGCTGAACACCATCGAGAATGCGGTTGCACCGACGAGGATGGCGAACACCATGGCAGTGACCTTCACCGTGTCCTTTGAGGCATCCCACACCATCTTGAAGGAGAACTGGCGGTAAATGATGGCCAGCACCACGGCGCCGACACCACCGAGCGCCGAAGATTCCGTGGGGGTGGCAATACCGGCAAAGATGGAGCCCAGTACGACGATGATCAACGCCAGCGGCGGGATAATCGCCAGCAGCGCTGCACGGATTTCCTTGCCCCGTGACAGTCCGCTGTCATCCGGCATGGCGGGGCCGGTTTCAGGCTTGAAGCGGGTGAGAACAAGGATGTAGATGATGTACAGACCGACCAGCACCACACCTGGGATAACGGCTGCCCTGAAGAGGTCGCCAACCGGGAGCCCGAGCACGTCGCCAAGGATAATCAGGATAATCGAAGGCGGTACGATCTGGCCCAGTGTGCCGGACGCACAGATAGTGCCCGTTGCAAGCCGCTTGTCGTAGTTATGGGCCAGCATCACGGGGAGAGAGATCAGACCCATGGCTACCACACTGGCACCGACGACGCCCGTTGATGCGGCGAGCAGGGCACCTACCAGGATGGTGGAAATGGCCAGGCCCCCTGGCAATCCACCGAACAGGCGGCCCATGGAGGTCAGCAATTGCTCGGCCAGCCGGGTGCGTTGCAGCACTACACCCATGAAGATGAACAACGGCACCGCCATCAACACCGTGTTCTGCATGACGCTCATAATGCGATAGGGCATGAAAGCGAACAGATCCATGCCTTCGGCATAGATCCCGAAAAACAGGGCAACGCCGCCAAAGGTAAAGGCAACCGGGAAGCCCAGCATCAGCAGGAGGAGGGCGGCTCCGAACATAATCATACCGATCATGCGAGACCCTCCGCGCCGTGCTTGGGCTCATAGGTCTTGTCGCCGGAGATAACCCGTATTGCGAAGGTCACCATGTTGAACCCGGCGATACCGGTAAACACCGCGGAAATCGGGATCACGCTCTTGATCACCCAGCGATGGGGTAGCCCACCCGGGTCGCCGCTGCCTTCGCCCATGCTGTAGGACTCAACGGCAAAATCGTAACCGTAGTTCCAGATCAGGTAGGAAAAGGGGATGACAAAGATAACAGCACCAACGATGTTGACCCAGGCCTTGGTCTTGTCACGCCAGCGGGTGTAGAAAACGTCTACGCGAACATGGCCGTCCGTGCGCAATGCGTAGGGGATGCCCAGCAGGAACACCACGGAATAGAGATGCCACTCCATTTCCTGCATACCGATCGAAACTTCATTGAAAGCGTAGCGGGCTACTACGTCGTAGAAGACGTTACCGGCCATCAGAATCATTGCGGCACAGGCCACCCAGCCGCAAAAAATGGACAGGGTGGCCAGGCCCTCGTCCAGCTTGATAATCCAACGCATTGATTGTCCTCCGCCAGCGAGCCGGCGATTTTTCAATTGCTATAAACGACAAAACCGGGATCACTGCTAGAGCGATCCCGGCTCAGTTACTGCCGATATGTTACTCGACTTCTGCCATCGTGTTTAGGTAGGCCCGCTCGGAAATGTCCGTGTAGGCCCGGCTCTTCTCAAGATATTCCTGTTGGGATTTTACAATCTTTGCGGCTTGCTCATTGTTCGCTGCCGCTTCTTTCAGGAGTTTCTCGTTGGCCTCGTGCATGGCCTGGAATATTTCCTCAGGGAATTTCTTGATCTGTACGTTCGGGTACTCTTCCTTGATGTTGGCCCAGGCTTCTGCGTTTGCGTGCTGAGAGTGAACCAGCATGTCGTAGGAGGCTGTGCGCATGGCGACGCGCATGATTTCACGAAGGTCGGCTGGCAGTTCTTCCCATACCTTCTTGTTCACCAGGAACTGCAGCTCCGTGGCGGGCTCGTGCCAGCCAGTGTAGTAATAGTCCGCAATTTGCTGGAAACCGAGACGCAGATCCAGGGAAGGACCAACCCACTCAACCGCGTCAATGGTGTTGCGTTCCAGGGCTGTGTAAAGCTCGCCCGGTGGGATGTTGGTCGGATTAACGCCTACTTCTGCAAACACCTCACCGGCGAAGCCAGGAATACGCATCTTCAGGCCCTGCAGGTCTTCGAGAGTGTTGATTTCCTTGCGAAACCAGCCGCCCATCTGAACGCCGGTGTTGCCACCCGGGAACGACAGCATATTGTGAGGCTCGTAAACCTCCTGCATCAGTTCCATACCACCGCCGTGGTAGAACCAGGCGTATTGTTCCATCGCGTTCATGCCGAAAGGCATGCTTGTGAAGAACAGGGTGTTGGGTACTTTGCCTTTCCAGTAGTAGGACGCGGAATGACCCATGTCGTACTGGCCGGCCTTGACCATATCAAAGACACCGAAGGGCGCTTTGTGCTTGTTTGACGAGTCGATGCGGACCTTCAGGCGGCCGTCGGACATTTTTTCGACAGTTTCAGCGAACCGTTTGGTGGTGTCACCGAAAATCGGGAAGTTGGGCCCCCAGGTCTCGGCCAGGCGCAGGGTAAACGTGTCTTGAGCGAGGGCTTGTGTGGAAGCAAAGGTAGTTGCTACAGCCAGCACAGCCGCGGATAGAACAGAACGGATCTTCATTGCTCTTCTAGCCTCTTTTGTCGTTGTTGTGTTGAGAGCCTCTCCCTCTGTCTGGGAAAGTAACTCCTAATTCTAGTTCAAGTTATCAACAAACGTTAAGAAACGGAACGAAAAACCCGCCTCTGTACGACCTAGGTCTTACGACTTTCTCCCGCTGGTCAGCATGAGGTAATGTTTCCGGTCTAGAACAATCCGATCTGCTCACCCGCAGGACGCCTGAAGAGGTCGCTTCTAAGGGGCTCTGCCTGATGAAGGTTCAGGCCCAGTTGCCTTGCGCGCTTTGCGAAGCGCTGGCGGACAAGATCTGCGTAGGGGCCCGTTCCTGTCATTCTGCGCCCGAACTGGGCATCGTAACTTTTGCCACCCCGCAAATCGCGCATGCGATTCATCACATGACTGGCCCGGTCTGGAAAGTGCCGCTGCAACCAGTCCTGGAACAGCTCATCCAGTTCCAGCGGCAGGCGAAGCATGATCCAGCTTGCCCGTTCCGCACCTGCCTCTGCTGCGACCCCCAGAATGCTCTCAATTTCATGATCGTTGATGAACGGGATAACCGGCCCCAGGATGATGCCCGTTGGTACGCCGGCAGCGGCCAGCTCACGGATGACTTTCAGGCGTGTCGCCGGCGCTGCAGTGCGAGGTTCCATCTGGCGCTTCAGGGTATTGTCCAGGGTGGTTAAGCTGACCCGAACGGAACACAGGCCCTGATGTGCCAGTTCTGACAGCAGGTCCAGGTCCCTCAGAATCAGTGCCCCCTTGGTGATAATGGACACCGGATGGCGATACTCGACCAACACCTTGAGGACGTCGCGGGTAATTTCCCGGTGCTTCTCAACCGGCTGATAGGCATCGGTGTTCACGCCAAGGGCAATTGGCGACACACGGTAGCCGGGTTTATCGAGCTCCCTTCGAAGCTGTTCCGCAGCATTGGGTTTGGCGATCAGCCGGGTTTCGAAGTCCAGCCCCGGCGACATGTCCCAGTACGCATGGGTAGGCCGGGCAAAGCAGTATATGCACGCATGCTCGCAACCCCGGTACGGTTTATGGACTGGTCGAACGGCACATCCGGCGACTGGTTCCGGCTGATAATCGTACGCACCTGTTCATCCACCACTTCGGTTGCCAGTGAGTCAGGGCAGGTATCATCAGCGGGGTCCTGATACCAGCATCATCGTATTGGCGGTCCGTCACTATGGGCTGGAAGCGGTTCTGTGGGTTGAGGGGTGTCGCGCGAGTCTTCATGGGGGAAACTCCCGATACTGTTTATATATACAGTACTATCGGTGACTCGCGATTTCCAGTTTTCATGTACAGAGAGTGGAAGAATTCAGACATCATCCATCATGCCAATCTGCCTCGCCAGCCTCATGGCTTCGTTCTCCTCCATGGCGCGTAGGGATTCAGCGAGTTCTTTCGCTTCCGGAATCTCTGCCTTGCCGGCCAGGCTGTCATACAGGTCGATCAGCTGATCATGGAAGTCGAACACCTCACGAACAATGCTGTCGAAGTCGAGACTGGCGTAATGATCATCGCAGGTGCGGTGGGTTTTGATGGCCTTGTGTTCGTCGTTCAGGTAGTCGTAGAGCCTTGTTTTCAAAGCCCTTGAATCGGCCTGTTTCTCGAACTCCGCCGTGATGCGCTCGAGTTCGGCCTCATGGTCCGCCAGATACGTCAGCAGTGCCCGGGCTCGCTCCTCCTTGTTCTTTGTTGAGCACTCCGACAAACATCGGGACAGGTGGGCGTGGAGCTCGCGAGCCCACTCAATCAGGTCTTCAAAGCTTTTAATGTCCATTTGCCAGGCTCCTTATCCACATGGGTAATCGGAGAGCGGATGTGAATCGTCACTACTCATCACTACTCATCACTACATCATCAGTACGAGAAGTCTAGCCGACATTGCTAAACTTGTCCGGTGACCCCCACGGCCTGATGAGATACCCTCTGGACGGTAAACCATCTGTGTACTCGCGAAATGGAAACGCCCATGGCAGAGCAACCCCCACTGGGAATCATTGAAGGCTTCTATGGCCCTTTGTGGAGCTGGGAAGAGCGTCGGCAGCTGGTTGCGGCACTGGCTCCCCATGGTTATCGGAACTATTGGTACGCACCCAAGGCGGATGCTTTTCTCAGGCGCCGGTGGAACGAGCCGCATCCGCAAGCGGAGGCCGATGAGCTGGCTGATTTCGCCCGGTTTTGTGGCAGTCACGGAGTCCGGTTCGGCATTGGCCTGAGCCCGTTCGAGGTGTTCAACAATTTCGATGACTCGGCGAAAACCGCGCTGACGCAAAAACTGGCAGCGTTTGATCAGTTGGGTATCACCGATCTGGCGATCCTGTTTGATGACATGAAAAGCGATACACCGGAACTGGCGGCCCGACAGGCGGAGATCATTCACTGGGTGGCAGAACGCAGTACAGCGGACCAACTGACCGTCTGCCCCAGCTACTACTCCGATGATCCGGTGCTGGACCGGGTGTTCGGTCCTCGTCCCGAGCATTACCTGGAAGATCTAGGCAAGGCACTGGACCCGTCCGTGCAGGTGTTCTGGACGGGCGAGGAGGTGTGTTCGCGGGAGATATCGCCGGGCCATCTGCAGCGTGTTTCAGAAGCACTGGGGCGCAAGCCGGTGCTGTGGGATAACTACCCGGTGAACGACGGTGACCGTATGTCCCGGCATCTGCACCTGCGGGCATTTACCGGCCGGCCGGCGGCCAACGGCCCGTATCTCTCTGGCCATGCCATTAATCCCGCGTTACAGCCAACGCTCACTGCGATTCCGGCCATCACCCTGGCCCGTAGCTACGAACAGGGGCCCGGCTACCAGTATGGCAAGGCCTTCCAGCTGGCCGCCGAGGAAGTGTTGGGCAAAGAGTTGGCGCAGCAGGTACAGGCCGATCTGCTCCTGTTGCAGGATGCCGGCTTGCACAGGCTCAGTACCGAACGCCATCAGGCGCTGACGGAATGTTATGGCCACTTTGATCACCCGGCCGCTAGGGAAATCCTGCATTGGCTGGCTGGCCGCTATCAGGTTACCGATGAAATGGTGCAGACCCAGTAACTGGCGGCAGTCGCCTAATTTAGATAATACTCAACCGTAGTCACTACCCTAACGGTTTTTATCGGCTGCTGGCCCTCGCTGACGCCGGGGGCCTGGTCGCGGGCCAGGATCTGGAACACGCCCTGATTGGCGCGGCGCAGGTTCCCCAATTCAGTTTTTGCATCCCTGGCAAACTGTGCGGCGGCCTCGCGGGCGGCGGCGGTGGCCTCGGCAATCATCTCGGGTTTGATGTCGTTCAACCGGTTAAACAGGTAAGTCGGCCCGCCTGGGCCATAATCGGATGACAGAATGACGCCGGAATCCACCAGTTCACTGACAGACTGCGCGGCCTGGCGAATGCGATCGATGTCGTCGCTGCGAACCATCAGGGTCTGGTTGATGATGAACTTCTGGCCGTTGCTTTCCTGGTAGGGATTGGCGCGGGTGTCCGTAACGTCCAGGCGTTGCAGTTCCGCTGCGTCTGTGTCGATGGCTTGCAGCTTGAGGAAGGCCATAATGGCTTCGCGGCTGCTGCGGGCCTTCTCGCGGGCTTCGTCCAGGCTGTTGCCGGTAGCGACGAAACGCAGGGGCCAGAGTGCGAGGTCCGCCTGCACCTCCCGTTCCGCAACGCCCTTGACGGTGACGAAACGGTCTCCGGTGCGTAGCCCGGTCAGGCCGTTGGCGATGAGTGACGCGGAAACAATGGCGGCAATCGCCAGGATCAGGGTAGACAGAATTTTCATCACGGCGTCCTTGTGTGTGGATCTGGCGGATACCATCGCCGCAAATACCGGGGGCGTCAAGCGCCCCCGGAGGGGAGGTCTGCTAAGAGGAGGCGGTTGCCACCTCGGCCTTGCCGGTCTTGATCATGGCGTAGCCAAACCCGATTACCAGCGAACCGATGGCAATGGCGGCCACATAGGGCAGTACTGTGCTTACCGCGTTGGGAATGGCGAGCACGAACAGACCGCCATGGGGTGCCATGAGCTTGACAGTGAACAGCATGGACAGGGCGCCCGTGATGGCGCCCCCCACCATGCACACCGGAATCACGCGCAGTGGGTCTTTGGCCATGAAGGGGATCGCACCTTCGGAGATAAAGCACAGCCCCAGTACGAAGGAGGCCCGCCCGGCCTGCCGTTCGGCCTCTGCAAACTTGGCGCGGGCAATAAAGCTCGCCACACCCATGCCGATGGCGGGCACCATGCCCGCGGCCATGATCGCCGCCATGGGGGCCGAACCACCGCTGCCTTCCGAGAGTAAACCGACACCGAAGGTATAGGCGGCCTTGTTCACCGGCCCACCCAGGTCAAAGCACATCATGGCTCCGAGAATACCGCCCAGCAGGATGGCGTTGGTGGTGCCCATGCCTTCCAGGAAGTTGGTCAGCCCATCCATCAGGGCGGCGGCGGGTTCGCCGATCACGTAGATCATGGCCAGGCCGGTGACCAGGCTGGCCAGCAGCGGAATGATCAGGATGGGTTTGAGGGATTCGATGCTCTCGGGCATTGGCAGCTTCTGGCTGATGAAACGGGCGACGTAGCCCGCCAGGAAGCCCGCGATGATGCCGCCCAGGAAGCCTGCGCCAAGGGTGCTGGCCAGGTAGCCGCCAATCATTCCCGGCGCCAGGCCCGGCCGGTCGGCGATGGACCAGGCGATATAGCCGGCCAACAGGGGAATCATCAACTGGAAGGCGGTGCCGCCGCCGATCTGCATCAACGCGGCTGCCAGGGTGCCCTCCTCTTCAAACGCGTCAATGCCGAACACGAATGACAGGGCGATCAGCAGGCCGCCGGCTACCACCATGGGCAGCATGAAGGATACGCCCGTCAGCAAATGCTTGTAGGGGCCGCGTTTCTCGCCACCACCTCCTGAGGTCGCTTTTTTCTGGCCTTCCTCGACAGAGGCATTGGTCATGGCGTCATCAATGGTGGGCCCCGGTTTTTTCAGGGCGCTGCCGGTGGACGTACGCCAGAGTCGTTTGCCGGCAAAACGGCTCGGGTCCACTTCGATATCGCAGGCCAGGATCACCACATCCGCCGCCTCGATTTCCTCGGCGGTCAGAGGGTCCTGTGCGCCCACGGAGCCCTGGGTCTCCACACGGATCTGGTGGCCAACCGCGGTCGCGGCGGCGGTCAGGGCTTCTGCCGCCATAAACGTGTGGGCGACACCGGTGGGGCAGGCGGTGACGGCGACAATGCGTTTGCCTGCGTTACCTGAGGTGGCAGGCTCGGGCTGTGAAGCATCTGTTGGTTGATAGGGCTCGGCCTGCTTTTCGGCCTGGTCCAGAATCGACGCGGGATCGGGCAGGGCGGCCGTTACCGGGACCTGATAGAGGCGTTTGCCGGCGTAGGCGTTCAGGTCCGTTGGTGTTCCTGTTGCGGCAACGACCAGGTCCGCCGAGGCGATGACATCCTCGGCCAGGGACGACAGTGGTTGCTGCGGGCTGCGAATGTCTGTTCTGGCTTCCCAGCCTTTTTGCTGCGCGGCCCGTTCCAGAGCCCGGGCCGCCAGGAAGCTGGTGGCCACGCCCTGAGGGCAGGCGGTTACAATGATCAGTTTCATGATGGTATCTCCCATTGTTGTTGTGCCCGGGCCAGGGGGTGACGGAGGTGAAGGAGGTGAAGGAGGTGAAGAGAGTGACGCGGGTTTGCTGAATCAGTTGGATAAAGTCGTCGGCCATTGGATCGCCAACGCCAATGTGTCGAACGCACTCGGCCGACAGCGCGGTGGCGGTTGACAGCACCTGTTCCGGGTGATGATGTTCGAGCAAGCCGTGAATCATTCCGGCCAGCAAAGTGTCGCCGGCGCAGACCGTGCTCGTGGCGGTCACGGGCGGTGGCAACGCTTGCCAGTTACCCTTCGGCGACAGCAGAGCACGCCTTTTTCGCCCATGGAAATCACCACATTGGCGATGCCGGTGGCCTGAAGTGAGCGACCTGCCTCGGCGATGGCGTCCAGGCTCTCCAAAGGGTGCCCGGCCCATTCGGCCAGCTCTTCCGTATTGGGCTTGATGCCGTCTGGCAGCGCCTTAAGCCCGGCTGTGAGGCCTGCGCCGCTGGTATCCAGCCACACCGGGATGTCTGCTTCGCGAGCCAGGGTGACCAGTTCCGCCAGTGCCTCGGGCTGAAAGCCGCCGGGCAGGCTGCCAGCAATGGCAACGGCATCGAACCTGTTCTTCAAGTTACCCAGGCGTGCCTTTAATCGGTCCAGGGCATCCGCGGGTACGTCAAATCCGGGCCCGTTCAGATCGGTCACACGACCATCGCCCTCGGCAATTTTCACGTTAATGCGATTCTGCCCGGGGATGCGGACAAAGTGGTCTGCCAGGATGTCAGACGAGAACAGGCGATCGAAGGGTGCGGCGTTGATCTCTCCCAGCAGTCCGGACACGGTCACGGTATGGCCGAGACGTGACAGCACACGGCCCAGGTTAATGCCTTTGCCGGCAGCCTCCAGACGTGTGGACCGAGAGCGGTTCACGTTACCCAGCCGGATTGAGTCGGTCTCGGCATTTAGGTCCAGCGCCGGGTTCAGGGTGATGGTGAGTACCCGGGCCATTACAGTGTCTCCAGGGCGTCGCGCACTTCGGCTGCGGTGGCCTTGCCCAGCGCCAGTTTCGCCTGTTCACGGGCGTGTTCGCGGCTAAGCCCGCGGATACAGGCTTTGACTAGTGGCACTCGCCGGCTGGTCACCGACAGCTCGTCCACATCCAGACCCAGCAGTACCGGAATAGCCTGTGGGTCGGAGGCCAGCTCGCCACAGATACCCACCCAGCGTTGGTGAGCATGGGCGGCTTCGACGGTCATGCGGATCAGTTGCAGTACCGAGGGGTGCAACCCGTCGGACTCGGCCGAAAGCTGGCCGTGGCCACGGTCGATAGCCAGGGTGTACTGGGTGAGGTCATTGGTGCCTACCGAGAAGAAATCCACTTCCGGTGCCAGGGTGTGGGCCAACAGGGCACAGGAGGGCACTTCAATCATCACGCCCACCTGCAGGCCCTGGCAGGGAATCTCGGCGCGGACCCGTTCGACGATGGCCTTGGCCGCGCGAAGCTCTTCCAGGTCCTTGACCATGGGAAACATGATTCGCAGTGGGCGGTTGTCGGCAGCCGTCAGCAGCGCGCGCACCTGGGTTTCGAGGATTTCCGGTCGCGTCAGTGACAGGCGAATACCGCGCAGCCCAAGGAAGGGGTTGTCCTCGTGGGGAAGGGGCCAGTAATCCAGGGGCTTGTCACCACCCACATCGAGGGTGCGTGCGACCAGTGGCAGGCCGTTGAGGGCGTCGAAGGCATGGCGATATTCCTTCACCTGGGTGTCCAGGTCAGGCGCGTCCGGATGCTCCATAAAAACGAATTCGGTGCGCAGCAGGCCAATGCCATCGGCGCCCCGGTCGACAGCATCCGGGGTGTGGGCGGTGTTGCCAAGGTTGGCGCATACGTCGATGGTGTGGCCATCGGTGGTGGTGGCTGGCTCGTTCCGGCACTCGTGGGCGTCCGCCTGCAGGCGGGTGAGTTGGTCCAGGCGACGGTCAATGCGGTCGCGGCGCTCGGCGCTGGGATTGGGCACCAGGCAGCCGCGTTCGCCGTCGACCACCAGGTCCGTTCCGTTGCTGATGGTCAGGATACGGTCACCAGCCCCGACCACGGCTGGGAGCCCCAGCGCCCGAGCCAAGATGGCGCTGTGGGATGTGGCGCCACCACGGGCCGTGATCAGGCCGCGAACGCGTTGGGTGTCCAGCCTTGCCACATCGGAAGGGCCCAGGTCGTCCGCCACCAGTACATAGGGTTCGTCCGGCGGTGTCGGCATGGCCACCCCGCAGAGGTTGGCCAGCACGCGCCGGCCAACATCCCGCAAATCTGCCGCCCGTTCTGCCAGAAGCCGGTCTGCCAGTGCTTCCTGGGCACGCGCGGCGGTATCAATGGCGAGCCACCAGCCGGCTTCGGCGGACGCGCCTTCGTTGATGGCTTCCAGGGCGGCCTGGTAGAGATCGTCATCCTGGAGCATTTCCACATGCACCGACAGAATCGGTGCTGCCTCACCGCCTTCGGCCTGGCGAATCAGCGTGCGCAGTTGTCCGTCGGCTTCGTCGATGGCCCGGCCCAGTCGGCTGGTCTGTTCACCGGCATCGCTGGCGGTGGCGGGGTAGTCCAATGTCGGCTGGCGCATGACGAAGGCGGGTGCCAGAGCCAGGCCCGGTGAGGCGGCGACCGCTTTCAGGGGTTCGTCATCGGTCAGAGGTTCGGGTTCCGGCTCGGCAGGCGCCGGCTGGCTCTGTTGTTGTCGAAGCGGGGAGACGGTTTCTCCGAGCCCGTCATTGATGGCCTGGCAAACGGCTTCTACCGCCTGTTCCGCATCGTCGCCGGTTGCGGATATGATCAGGGTTTGCCCCCTGCGGGCACCGAGGCCGATGATCCGGGTGAGACTGGTCGCCGATACCGAATTGCCATCGCCGTCCTCCAGGCGGATGCGAATGTCTGCCTTGTGCTGACGGGCTTCCTGTACCAGTTGTTTGGCGGGCCGGGCGTGTAGGCCATGGGTATTCAGCAGGCGCACCCGGTCGCTGACCGCATTGGCCTGCTCACCGGAAAGCCGGGAAAGTACAGCATCCACGGACTGGCTTTCCAGGGGGATGTTCTGGGCCAGGAAATTATCGATACGCTCCAGCAATTCGCGGCAGTCGTCGCCAGGGCCCGCCAGGCAGAAAACGCCAGCGAGGTCGTCGCGGGGTTCTTTGGGGGTTGCCAGTGCCAGCGCAGGTCGGATACTGCCAACGCTGTGGTGAACCAGCCAAAACCCCTGGCCCAGACCGACGGGCGGCTGGCTGACAATTTCCTTCATAAAGCTGGCGTCGACACAGCCCAGCCCCTGCAGCCTGGCCGCAGCGCTGATGGCCAGTTCGCTGGTGGCCCGGGTGTTAACGCCCAGGCACAGGGTTTGAGCGTCGCATTTTGGCACCACTGGCTCCTTTGACAATAGGGATACCAGCGCCTCGGTGTCATCGGCCTCGGCCAGTTTCTGCGACAGGCCGGGTTTGTCCAGTACGCGGGTCAGGTGGCGCAGGATATCCAGATGCTCATCCGACTGGGCCGCAATGGCGACCAACACATACACAGTGGCGTTGTCATGCCAGGTAACGCCGCCGGGAAACTGCAACACCCGGATGCCGGTGCTGGTAACGGCGTCGCGGCTTTCCGGTGTGCCGTGGGGGATGGCAATGCCGTTACCAAGGACGGTGGAGGACTGTTGCTCCCTGGCCAGCATGCCCGCGTGGTAGTCGGGAGTGGTCCGGCCTGCATCCTGCAGTTCCTGGCTGGCCTGGTTCAGGGCATCCTGCCAGTCGGTTGCAGTGCAGCCCAGGCGGATATCATTGGCTGTTAGCGTCAGCATGTGGGGAGCCTCGCCTTGTTGTTGTGAATACCAGTAAAATCTGGGTTGCTGAATCGTGTCAGCAAACATAGAATGAATCATGAAACAGATATGATCAGAAATCAAGCAATCTGTGCCCAGGAGGACTCGGCCCCATGACCCTTGCAGAACTTGCCCGCCTGGCGGGGGTGTCCCGCACCACCGCCAGCTACGTGATCAATGGCCAGGGGCCGGCCCGCCGGATCAAGCCGGCGACTATCGAAAAGGTGATGGCGGTTGCGCGGGACAACCACTTCCAGATAGACCCGCAAGCCGCGTCGCTGCGTGGTGGGGCCAGCCGCACCCTGGGGTTTATCCTGCCGGACCTGGAGAACGCCAGTTACGCCCGCCTGGCCAAATTGCTGGAGCAGGGTGCCCGTGCCCGGGGCTATCAATTGCTGATTGCCGGCTCCGGGGATGACCCGGATACCGAGCGCGAGCTGGCACGTTCTCTCAAGGCAAGGCGATGCGATGCCCTGATCGTTGCGAGTGCCCTGCCACCGAATGACCCCTTCTACCAAGAGTTGCAGGAGGAAGACCTGCCGGTGATCGCGGTGGACCGATCGCAATCACCGGGTGTGATCAGTTGCGTGGTCAGCGACAATCGCAAGGGCGCAGCCACACTGGCCCGTTCAGTGCTGGAGCCGGGCACCGGGTCGGTGGTCTGGCTTGATGCGGTGCCGGCGCTGGCGATGACACGGGAGCGCCGCGAGGGCTTTGAGGAGGTGGCTCGGAGTCGTAGTGGACAATGGGCGGTCTACAGTGGTGAACACTATGACCGAGCCTCCGGCGCCCGACTGATGCAGCAGGTGCTGGCGGATCAGGGGCTTCCGGATGCGTTGATTACCGCCTCGTACACCCTCTTGCAAGGGGTGCTCGACGTGCTGCTGGAGCAGCCGGGAGGCTTGCCGCAGTCTCTCAGAATGGCTACCTTCGGAGATGACCGGCTGCTGGATTTCCTGCCGGTCAAGGTTCACTCGTTACCCCAAAAACACGAAGCCATTGCCGAGGCAACGCTGGACCGGGCGCTGGCTGCCATCGCAGGTCACGGCGAGCCGGAAACCGTTATTATCAACCGCTCGCTGAAGCGGCGACGCTGAGGCAATGGCCGGGAGGTTTCCATGGCACAGGTTGAACTGAACGGAAAAACTGTGGAATGCGTTCGTGGCGACATCACCCGCAGGATGATCTGGAAGCAGTCGTTAATGCCGCCAATGCCCAATTGATGTCCGGGGGCGGTGTCGCAGGCGCGCTCCATGCGGCGGCAGGGCCAGGGCTGGCTGAAGAGTGCCGGCCCATGGCACCGATCCGCCCGGGTGAGGCGGTGATTTCAGGGGCGCATAACCTGCCAAACCAGTACGTCGTCCACTGCCTGGGGCCCGTTTACGGTGTGGATGAACCTTCCGATCATTGGCTGGCGGAATGCTATCGCAATGCCCTTGAGTTGGCAGACAGTAAAGCAATTGAATCCATAGCGTTTCCCGCCATTTCGGCAGGGGCTTTCGGTTACCCGGTGGAAGGGGCTGCGGAGGTTGCCATGGCGACGGTCAGTCAGGTATTGCCGCGTCTGGGAAGGGTTAGGTATGTGCGCTTCGTGCTTTTCAGCGCAGCGGACGAGGCGGTTTTTTCCCGCGCCATGGGGGCGGCTTTCGCCAAGGCTGGTGAGGCTTAGTCGCAGGTTGTTTCTGGCACCTTCCGGAATGCATCCATCATCGATTCGTGTCCCCGTGCTTCGTCCCGGTACTCCGGGGGCAGCGGTAGCAGGAAATAGAGATAGTCGCCCTTGTTTTGGTTACCGGTGAGCGGTAGTTCGTCGCCGTCGGGCTGCGCTTCCATAAAAACCGGGCTTATAACCGCTACAGACAGCTCGGGGTTTCGCTGCAAAAGGGCCTCTACCGTGCCCAGGCGCTCCTCGCTGTGAAAGGTGCCCGTCAGGTGAATGACCTGGTGCTCGGGGTGGCGTTCCCGTGCGGCCAGTATCCGGCTTGCCATGGTGTTGTCCCGCAGCAACTGGGCGTGATAAGTGTTCTGCAGTCGCTCATTGTCGGCGGTGCCATGCCGGCCGCCCATGGTGCCAAAGAATTTTTCCCGGTAGGCTGCGCTGCCTGCGAAGGGCGCGTCTGGGATGTGGCGTTTCCGAGCTGCGTTCAGGCCCGCCAGATACTCGGGCCCCTCGCGTCCCACGCAGCGAACGATATCACCCGGAGCGTTTGCGGCGATGACGGGCAGGCCCTGACGCCGGGCAAATTCCACCAATGGCCGGTAGGCGTATTTGTAGATAGGCCAGGCGCCGGCATCCTCGACCAGTTCCATTTCGCCTATGTCGCCGGCCAGGTAGCGGTCCAGCACCGGCTGCCGGTCCACCTCGAACTGTTCCATGGATAACACCTGTTCAGGGCGATGCTGGTACAGATGAGCTGCAGGCGGGATTGGAGCAGGTGAGCGCCCTGGTGGCCGTGATATTCGCCAATCATGACCACATCCTGTCCCGCAAGCCGCTCGGCCAGTTGCGGTATGGAAACCGCCGTGCCGGATACGGCCTCGACCACGGGGGCATGATAGTGGGTTTGTGGTGGCGCCGGTTCCGGTGTTGGTGCCAGCAGGGAGCAGCCCGTCATCAGCGGGATGACAGCAAGTGACAATGTGATCGGCGCATGGGGCATGAAAAACCGGCCAGTCTTGCAGCCGCTCAGGGCCGCGTTGGAGAACTTGATAGACATCTATACGATGCTGCGAATTGCGTAGCCAGTCAATTGTTCATGAACGAGCGTGCTATAAGGCATCGCTCCGGTTTTATTCCATACGTTCTGCGCTATGCTACCGACATTCGCCATCTTGCCAGAAGGACGATCATGATCCCCTTTCGTTTTGTTGACCGCGTGAAGTTCATCGTTGAGCGCCAACTCGTAAAAGGTGCGGGCTTTCAGTTGTTAGTGGTGGGTGTCTTTATAGGCATCATTTCGCTTGTTGGCGGGCTGCTGGTGATCCCTCTCGGAACGCCTTTTGAAGATGTCGGCGATGCCATCTGGTGGGCTTTTCTGCGGCTGACGGACCCGGGCTATCTCGGAGACGATGTGGGTAACTGGCAGCGGTTTGTGTCCACCATTCTCACCGTCAGCGGTTATGTGGTTTTCATGGGCACGCTGGTGGCGATCCTGACGCGCTGGTTGATCGCCAAGATGACCGACCTGGAGCGGGGGCTAACCCCGGTTACGCTGAGAAATCACATCGTAGTTCTGGGGTGGACCAGCCAGACCTTGCCGCTGCTGGGCGAGTTGCTGGGGTCATCAGGCGCATGCGCCGTTTCCTGGAAAAGCGTGAAACCAACCGCTTGCGCCTGGTGGTGCTGTCCGAGCATGCCTCGGCGGCCCAGGTGCATGAGTTGCGCGACGAGCCCGGTATCGGGCGCAAGTCTCGCCAGATCATCCTCCGTGCCGGCGCTGCCATTCAGCCGGATGCCTTGCAGAGGGTAGCCTGCCTGGATGCCGCGGCTGTCATAGTGCCCAGTGCCTCCCATCAGGCGGGCAGCCTGGTGACATCGGACGTGGAGACCGTGAAGGCGTTGCTGTCCATTGCTGCTCAGGCACGACACCTGGGGGCATCACTGCCCTTTGTCATTGCCGAGATACAGGATGTGCGCAAGCTCCCGGTGATTGAGCGTGCCTATCCCGGAGAGGTGGAGGTGGTTGCCGGCGATGCCACCATAAGCCGGCTAATGGTGCAGAACATCCTCCATCCGGGGTTGTCGGAAATTTACAACGAACTTCTGACCGCCGGTGAGGGTTGTGAAATCTACATCCGGGGTGGCGATGCCTGGCGGGACTGTCCCTCGGAGAATTGGCCTCTCTGCGGCCCCAGGCAATTGTGCTGGGTATTCTGAAGCGGTCGGGCAAGGCCTGGATGGTGAGGATGCCGGCGTCGTCAGACACGGTGATTGAGGCCGGGGACCGGGTTGTCATGATGGCCAGGGACTACACCGAAACCGAGTCGGATTCGAAGGTGCCGCCGCTGCCGGTTATCACTCGAGGTGAACCCGCAAGCCGGGCTGTCTCGCTTTCAGGCGGGGTTCACCGGATTCTTGTGCTGGGATGGAATCGCCGGGTGCCAAGCCTGATCGATGAGTTTTCCAGCTACAGCCAACGGCGGTTCGAGGTGGATCTCGTTTCGGTAGTGCCTGCCAAGGAGCGGGAACAGGAAATTGACCGTTACCTGGGGGGGCAGCGGGACGTGATCTGCCGCCATATCGAAGCGGATTACATGGTGGAAGGCGAGTTGAGGCGGGTTGGGCCGCTCAACTATGACTCCATTATGTTGTTGAGCAGTGATCGTCTGGCGTCCGGCGAGGAAGCTGACGCCCGTGCCATGGTAGGTTACCTGCAACTGGAAGACCTGTTGAGTGAGGGTGATAGCGCCCGCAACTGATCATGGAACTGAGCGACCCGGACAATCGAAATCTGTTAATGGGCCACCAGAGTGAAATGCTGATCAGCCCAATGATCATCAGTCACGTGCTTGCTCAGGTCGCCCTGCGGCGGGAGCTGAGGGTGGTGCTGGATGAGCTGTTTACGGTGGGCGGTGCTGAGGTGCAGTTCCGGGGTCCCCAGGACTATCCTTTGCCTGCCAGCGCGGATTTTCAGGTACTGGAGAAAACGGTCGCTGCGGAAGGAGAAGTGGCGCTGGGCATATGGCGCGCGCAGCCCGACTCGTTGGGGCGGCATCTGGCGCTGAGCCCGCCACGGGACGAGTATCTTGACCTGAATAGCGCTGATCGGCTCGTTGTTCTTTGCAATGCGTGAGGGAAGATGTCTTCATTCATACAAAAAATGCCGAATATAGATAATATAAATTTCAATTATAAAATCAAAGCCACTAAAGTAACCCTCAATGTCAGCGGTCTGGTTATTTTTTGAACGGACGCTGGCTCGCTGAAGTCGCTTTTATGCTTCATAAAAGAGCACCTCAAACCTTAGAAACAGGACTGAGACCATGCCATACGCAAAAGACGTTGACGCCATCGCTTCCCTGCTGAAGCAAAACCCGACCTGGAACGCCATCAAGCCCGAGCACGCGGCCCGCATGCGCGCACAGAACAAATTCAAGACTGGTCTGGACATCGCCAAGTTCACCGCGAAAATCATGCGCGAAGACATGGCGAACTACGACAAGGACACGGCTCAGTACACCCAGTCCCTGGGTTGCTGGCATGGCTTCATCGGTCAGCAGAAGCTGCTGTCCATCAAGAAGCACTTCGGTACCACCAAGCGTCGTTACCTGTACCTGTCTGGCTGGATGGTTGCGGCCCTGCGCTCCGAGTTTGGCCCGCTGCCTGACCAGTCCATGCACGAGAAGACCGCTGTATCTGGTCTGATCGAAGAACTGTACACCTTCCTGCGTCAGGCGGATGCCTGGGAACTGAACCACCTGTTCCGCGCCCTGGAAGAAGCTCAGAACGCTGGCGACAACGCCAAGGCTGACGAGCTGATCAAGCAGATCGACAATCACGAAACTCACGTTGTGCCGATCATCGCCGACATCGACGCTGGTTTCGGTAACGCCGAAGCAACGTACCTGCTGGCCAAGCAGATGATCGAAGCAGGCGCTTGCTGTATCCAGATCGAGAACCAGGTGTCCGACGAGAAGCAGTGTGGCCACCAGGACGGCAAAGTGACCGTTCCTCACGCCGACTTCCTGTCCAAGATCAACGCTGTACGTCTGGCTTTCCTTGAACTGGGTGTGGACGACGGTGTGATCGTTGCCCGTACTGACTCCCTGGGCGCTGGCCTGACCCAGAAGATCGCTGTGACTGAAGAGCCGGGCGACCTGGGCGACCAGTACAACAGCTTCATCGACGGTGAAGTGATCGAGAAGGCTGAAGACATCAACAACGGCGACGTTGTGATCAAGCAGAAAGGTCAGCTGGTTCGTCCCAAGCGTCTGGCATCTGGCCTGTTCCAGTTCAAGCCTGGCACTGGCGAAGACCGTGTGGTTCTGGACTGTATCACCAGCCTGCAGAACGGTGCTGACCTGCTGTGGATCGAAACCGAGAAGCCCCACGTTGGCCAGATCGCTGCCATGGTTAACCGCATCAAAGAAGTGGTTCCCGATGCCAAGCTGGTTTACAACAACAGCCCGTCCTTCAACTGGACCCTGAACTTCCGTCAGCAGGTATTCGACGCGTGGAAAGAAGAAGGCAAGGACGTATCTGCCTACGAGCGCGCCGACCTGATGAATGCCAAGTACGACGAAACCGACCTTGGCAAGCTGGCCGACGAGTGGACTGCCAACTTCCAGCGTGACGGGTCACGTGAAGCCGGCATCTTCCACCACCTGATCACTCTGCCGACTTACCACACGGCTGCTCTGTCTACCGACAACCTGGCCAAGGGCTACTTCGGTGACGAAGGCATGCTGGCCTACGTTGCAGGCGTTCAGCGTAAGGAAATCCGTCAGGGTATCGCGACTGTGAAGCACCAGGACATGGCCGGTTCCAACATCGGTGATGACCACAAAGAGTTCTTCGCGGGTGACGCAGCTCTGAAGCTGGCGGTAAAGACAACACCATGAACCAGTTCTAAATAACGGTTCGGGTGTTGTTCCCGGGCTTGCCCGGGACCTGCCACAAAAAAAAGCCCTGCCGGGATTCCGGCAGGGCTTTTGTCGTTTAAGGGGGTAAGGAAGGGCCATGGGGATAGGGAGTGGAATTCCTTAGTGGCGTTCACTCAGCTTCTTGCGGGTTTCCAGGCGACCTTCCCGACGGATTTCGGCGTTGTTGAAGCGGCGTTTCTCGTCGTCGGTTTCCGGCTCTACCGCAGGCACGTCCACGGGATTGTCGTTCTCGTCCAGCGCCACGAAAGTGAAAAATGCGGAAAGGATATGTCGGGATTCTCCGGTGTAGCTGTTTTCCGCTTCCACCCGAGCTCCGATTTCCATGGATGACCCCCAGCTGCGGTTCAGGGCAAGGCTGAACAGCAGGGTATCGTTGCCCTTGGCGGGCGCGCGGAAGTGAATGGAGTCCACCGCTGCCGTGACGCAGACATGGCCGGAGTGTCGTTCCGCCACCACCAGGGCCAGACGGTCGCACTTGGCCATAATCATGCCCCCGAACACCGTCTGATGTGCGTTCATGTCATTGGGAAAAACCTTGTAGACATGTTTGTCGATGGCAGAGGCCGCAACCGGCTGGTGGGTCTGGATGGCATCGTGTGTGCTCCCTGTGATGAACGTATCGCTACTATACCGATCAGGGCGTCTGTTTAAAGCGTTCGATGCGCTCGCCCGTTTCCGGGTGGCTCGACAGCATGTCGCGAAGGCTGTCCCACCGGCTAGTGCCTTCCTCGGCCTCTGAGGAACGGTCCTCGCATGAGCAGCCATCAGGCGCTCCATGATGGTAACGAAGTGGGTCGGGTCCAGGTCGTGGTCCGTCATTGCTTTCAGGGCATAGGCGTCGGCCTCCCGTTCCATGTCACGGGAGTAGGACAGGCTCATCATGACCGCCGGAACCACTACGGTTGCGTCGGAAAACGCAGACAGGTCACCGGTCATCATCACGATCAGCCAGAAAGTCAGTGACGATTGCACCATGCCTTTCATGCCATGGTTATGGGCGACATGGCCGATTTCATGGGCGAGGATAGCGGTCAGTTCGTTATCATCTTCGGCGAGGTTCACCAGATCGTCCGTGAAGATCATCGTGCCGTCCGGCAATGCCATGGCGTTGGCGCCGATGGCGGGAGACGAGCGGAAAATCACTCTCAGGTCTTTGCCCGCCACTGGCGTCAGGAAAGGCTCGAAGTGGGCCTGCAACGCCTGTTGGCGTTCCTCTGAAAGCGAAGAAGGTTCAAGCCAAGTGCTGTCCAGCGTGGTGAGTGTGGAGTCGCCAACTTGCTCCGCTATACTGTTCGGGAGTGCATTGGCCACGGCCTGGGCCGCCCAGGGCACGCCCCAGACAAACGCAGCGCCGGTGGTCGCAATCGTGACGACGACCGCAACCAGAATCAGCCCCAGGTGATTCTCCAGCGCGTGCAGCAGCCGATTGCCACGCCCCCGCCGGGATTGCCGGCTAAGCTGATCCACCGCGGCGTTGTCTTCGGTTTCAAAGACCCCATCGTCAGGCAGGTGGAGGTAGCGGGGGGTGTTGCCAATCCGTGGTGATATGGTCACATCGTCGTGCGCGAGGCGCAGTCGGGTGTCTCCCGCATCAACGATGATCACGCCAGCGGCGGAGCGCAATACTGCGCCCCGCCGGCTGGAGTCATTACCTGAATAGAACTGGCCTTCGATCGTGACTTCAGATGGCGGCGAAGTCGACATCGAAGGCATCTCCCAGTTCCTGTCCCAACGCGCTGGTGCGGTTCTGCTCGGCCGCAACGAAGTGGTTCAGGTCACCGCTGACCATCATGGCCGTGCAGGAAGCCCGATACCTTGCCATGCGCACCTTGGCCCAGGGGGTGAAAAGGCCAAGGGTGAGGACTACGAAGAAACTGTTGGACAGGTAAATCCATACCATTTGCAGCGGTTGCAGGCGGGATTCAAAGCCGTGACGGTCGAGGTGGACGGCATTGAGGAAGAGGTTTGAAATGCCCGCCATGAAATAGCCGAACAGTGTCAGGTAGCCAGCACCGGCAATGATCGACCCGACGGTAAAGCCGACATAGCGCATGGCGAGGAACGCCGCAACACCGAAGGCAATGGCGATCAGCAGGCCTTTTCCGAAGAAACGGTAGTAGGATCCGGTATCGGCTTTGAGCGCGAACTCGGTGGTGCCGTATCGGCTGCCGTTAGCGATGAATTCGTGGGTTTTCTTCATCACCAGTGGGGTAAGCAGCAACAGGGTCAGCATGTTCAGCAATGGCCACACAAAAGCCACCATGAAAGCCTGGCCATAGCGGCCCTGAAAGTCGAAGCGGATGTTGCGGTAGGCACTGTTGACGGCATTGAACCGCAGCGAGCGCACCATGATCCAGGGTACGAGGGGGATAAATGCGATGGCAAAGACCACGGCAGCTTCAACATACATCTCGGAAAGCACCACGTAGACAACCAGGACAGCCAGGGCAATCAATCGACCTTTGAGGATAGTGATCGGGCTGGCCAGGTACTGGAAACTGGCTCCATCGAGTTTGGTGTTGCCGTAGAAGTATTGATTGTTACGCACTGTGGCCCAGGCCGAATAAATGCCAAGGGTGACAATGGTCAGCAGGATGTTGACGATCCAGATTCCAAAATACTCGCGGCCGTTGCCGGTGAACTCCAGCGGTGTCTCCCGTTGTGGACCGGTCGGGGTGGCCGTTGCTGGCTCGTCGTCTGACGACGCTGGCGGTTGGGCGCCGGCGGTTTCCAATTTGGGGTTTACTGCAGCTGCGGGCTGTTTCGCAATTTGCACTTCGGCACCAGCTTTTGTCAGTCGCTCCTGGTAAACCAGGGCGTCCGCGTGACTGAGACCGGACTTGAGTGTCTTGGTGGCACCGCTGAAAAGGCTTGCAGTACGTTCGTCGGAGATCCGAAACAGGGCTTGTACATTTTCCCTGACTTCTGCGTCGTCGAATCCTTCGAGAATCCGCCCGGCAAACGTTATCTGATAGAGTTCGTTGTGGAGTTCCTTGGTCATGACGTCCCTTGTACCTGTTGTTCCCTGATGGGGTGTTCATGTCACCCGTTGTAATCGAAAGATGGTGCTGCGCTCGTAAAAGACCGCTACGGGAAGAAAGTTACCAGAAATTCATGCGGCATGCGCGATATCAGGCACAAATAATCCATGTTAAACCGACGATAAACCGTCGGATGTAAAATTAAGGGGTAGGCGTGACCACAGAGCAGGGAATTGTCTTCGCAGTGTTGGGGGCCACGCTGGCTCTGTTCATCTGGAACCGGCTGCGGTTCGATGTGGTGGCGATGCTGGCGTTGTTGGCGATTGCCATTGCCGGGCTGGTGCCCACTGACGAACTGTTTGCCGGCTTTGGTCACCCTGCCGTGGTGACCGTTGCGGCGGTTCTGGTGATCAGTCAGGGCCTGGTGAATGGCGGTGTGGTGGATAACATAGCCCGGTTCCTGGGGAAGGTAGGGCACCGACCCACCATACAGGTGCTTACCCTGACGGCGGTCGTTGCGCTCTGTTCCGGTTTTATCAACAACGTGGGTGCGTTGGCGCTGTTGATGCCGGTAGCGGTGTGGATGTCCAGGGAGGCAGGGCGCTCGCCCTCATTGCTGCTGATGCCACTGGCGTTTGGTTCGCTGCTTGGAGGCACCATGACCCTGATCGGGACGCCTCCGAATATTATCATTGCCAGCTATCGGGAAGGCAGCGAAGCGTTCGGTCTGTTCGATTTTGCGCCGGTGGGCGCTGCGATCACCTTTGCCGGTGTCGCTTTCATCGCCCTGGTGGGGTGGCGATTGACGCCCAGAAGGGGCGACGAAAGTGGGGATGACGACAAGCTTTTCAGCGTTGGCGACTACCTGACCGAACTGAAGATCCCCGAAGGTTCTCCCCATGCCGGCGCGACACTCCACAACCTGCTGGCGGAAAGCGGGGAAGACCGGGACGTGGTGGTGCTGGCGCTGATTCGCGACGACAAACGCCAGCTTGCGCCATCAACCTACAAGGTACTGCAAGAGAATGACCTGCTTCTGGTGGAATCGGACACCGAGAGCCTGCAGGCGTTCCTCGACAACACCGGCCTGGAACTCGGTAGCAGGATGACTCCGAATCCGAAGAGGACAAAACGGCACGGAAAAGCCGTAAAAAGGAACTGAATGAAGGTGAGGTGCAGCTGACCGAAGCGGTGATCACCCCTGAATCTTCCCTGGTGGGGCAGACGGCCAATCGCCTCAATTTGCGCGAGCGCAACGGCCTCAATATTGTTGCCGTTGCCCGGCAGGGGCATCGGCTGAAGCGCCGGCTGGGGGATATTCGCTTCAATGCCGGTGATATTCTGCTGGTGCAGGGCTTCGAAGACACACTGACCGGTACGCTGTCCAACCTCGGTTGCCTGCCGCTGGCCGAACGCGGGTTGCGCCTGGGCTCTTCCCGCAAGACCCTGCTGGCATCCGGCATCTTTATCATCAGTATCGTTGCCATTGTCAGCGGTTGGCTGTCAGCCCCGGTGGCGTTGGTGTCCGGCGCTGTGGCCATGGTTTTGACCAAGCTGATTGACGCCCCCGGTGCCTACCGGGCCATCGACTGGTCTGTGATTGTGCTGCTGGCGGCGATGATCCCGGTGGGACAGGCGCTGGAAACCACGGGTGGCGCAGAGTTGATCGCCGGCCAGATGCTGGCAATTGGTGACGGACTGGCCCCGTCGGCCGTGCTGGTCATGGTTCTGGTGGGAACCATGCTGTTATCGAACGTGGTCAATAACGCGGCGGCGGCCATTCTGGTGGCGCCTATTGCACTGAGCCTGTCCGCTGAACTTGGCATGGCCTCCGATGCGGTGCTGATGGCGGTTGCGGTCGGCGCGTCCTGCGCCTTCCTGACGCCCATCGGTCACCAGTCGAATGCGCTGGTGATGGAGCCCGGAGGCTATCAGTTTGGCGACTACTGGCGTTTGGGCTTGCCGCTGTCGATCCTGGTCACCGCTGTTGCCGTACCGATGATCCTGCTGGTTTGGGGGTGATGAAGGGTGATGAAGGGTGATGAAGGGTGATGAGCGCGAGCATCGAGAGCGTTCCCTGTACCAGGCTCTCTGTTATGCTGAAGGCGAGAAACGGGTAATCGACGGAGCCGACATGACGCAGAGCGAACAGGCGCAGAAAACAGAACTGCTGGCCGAGTTGGAGGCGACCCGCCAACGGACCTTTGAACTGGTGGACTCCCTCAGTGATGAGCAGCTTGAGGTGCCCTACCACCCCGGCGTGAACCCGCCACTTTGGGAAATGGGGCACGCGAGCTTTTTCTACGAAGTGTTCGTTTTTAACCTTCTGGATGGAACCCCGAGCTACGATCCGTCCATGGATGACCTGTGGGATTCGTTTCACATTGATCATGGAGACCGTTGGAGTCGCAAACTCTTCCCCGGCCGTGAGCAAACCCTTCAGTATTTCAACGCCATCTACGATCGTGTTGCGTCGCGCATCGCACAGCAACCACTGACCGACGAGGCCCTGTACCTCTATCGCTACGCCATTTATCACCAGCACATGCACATTGAGTCGATGACGTGGTGTCGGCAGACGGTTGCCCTGCCTGCTCTCCCCGGCATTGTTGGCGCCTTGCCAGAACGTGTGGAGCCTCTGCCCGGCGATGCACTCATACCCGGCGGTCGCTACCAGATTGGAATGCCGGGCGAGTCTGACTGCTACGCCACCACCGACTTTGCCTTTGACGGGGAAAAGCCGCGTTTCGAAACCACGGTGGAGCCGTTTGCAATTTCTCGCACCCTTGTTTCCAACCGTGATTTCCTGGCGTTCGTTGAGGATGATGGCTACCGGCGACCTGAACTCTGGTCTTTCGGAGGACGCAAGTGGTTGAGTACCGAGACCGATACTGCCCTGGTGCATGGCAGCTCCCAGCCAATGTTGCGGGAGCCCAGGCATCCACTTTACTGGCGCTGGCACGAGGGCGAATGGCAGGAGCGTGTGTTTGACCGCTGGCAGGCCCTGAATCTGGATGCGCCTGTCGTCCACGTCAGCTATTGGGAGGCCGAGGCCTATTGCCAGTGGGCCGGCCGCCGCTTGCCAACAGAAGTGGAGTGGGAGGCTGCGGCACTGGGTAACCGGATTGGCGAGGATTTTCGTCGTTTTCCCTGGGGGAATGAACGGCCAACACCCGACCATGCGGATCTCGACGCCACCCACATGGCGCAACAGCCGGTGTGGGATTATCCGGCGGGTGATAGCCGCTCCGGCTGTCGCCAGATGATCGGTAGCGTCTGGGAATGGACCAGCAGTCAGTTTCTTCCCTACGACGGATTCAGGGTCGATATGTACCCCTTTATGTCTACCTTGCAGTTCGGTGATCACAAGGTGACCCGGGGTGGTGGGTGTGCGACATCCTCATGCCTGATCCGGGGCACTTACAGGCAAGCCTATCTGCCCCTTCGCAACGACGTGTACACCGGGTTTCGCACCTGTGCGCTGTCGGATTCGGCTTCTGGTACACGCTGAGGATCTTGAAATGAATGTCTATGAAACCGACGAACTACTCGGGCAGTACCTGGGGTTCCATTTTGGTGAAAGCCATTTCGGAGTGGGAAATTATCCCGCCCGCTGCGCCGGTATCTGCCAGGAATTGATGGCGGGCCGGGATAAACGACGAGCGCTTGACCTGGGGTGCGCGGTGGGCCGAACCGCCTTTGAGCTTGGGCGGGTCTTTGATCATGTGGTGGGAGTGGACCTTTCCCGCCGGTTTATCGATGCGGCGACTACCCTGCAGAAGACCGGAGAAATCGATTACTTCCGCCGCGACGAAGGGGAACTTGGCGAACGCGTAACGGTGAGCCTGAATGCCCTGGGGCTCGACCGGGCGACGGAAAAAGTGTCGTTTGCCACCGGCGACGCCAGCAACCTGGGGCCGGAACATGTGGATTATGACCTGGTCTTCGCGGGCAACCTGATTGACCGTCTTCAGGATCCGGGCGCCTTCCTGGAAAGCATCCATAGACGCCTGGCTCTGGGCGGCACTCTGGTGATCAGCTCGCCCTATACCTTGATGGATGAATTCACCCCGATTGCCAACTGGATTGGCGGATACGAACGCAATGGCCAGCCCTATACGGTCTATCAGGGTATGAAAGAGATACTCTCGCACCATTTTGAAGAGATACAGCCGCCCAGGGATGTGCCGTTTGTCATCCGGGAAACCCGCCGTAAGTTTCAGCACACCATTGCGGAGCTCAGTGCCTGGCGTCGAACCCGGTGATCAGTCCCGGCGGGTAAAAAATGCTGTCTGGGTAGGGTGCCCAACGTCGGGTACGTAGTCTCCAATGCCTCCAAATCGCACGTCATAGCCGTTGCGCTCGGCCACACCACGGGCCCAGCGCTGGAACTTGGGCCTGTCCCATTCGAATTTGTGGTCTTCCTCGCGGAATTCACCCGGCGCCAGGTCGAACAGGGGGTTGTACTCCCGATTTGGCGTGGTCATGAACAGATACCCTGGCCGGTATTCCCCGAACACCGCGCGTTCCACCCTCGACAGCTGCTCTGGCCGGACATGTTCAATGGTTTCCACCATGGCGGCCGCATCGTAGCCGGTCAGGGCAGGATTGCTCTCGGCGTAGGAACCGCGGACCAGCCGGATCCTCGGAGTTTCTTCGCACAGGTATTCAGCGAGCACAGCACGGGCCTGCTGAAGAGACACGCCGGAATCCTCAAGGCCGGTTATGCTCTCGAACTGTGGGTCGGCAAGCATGCGGTAGAGCAGGGAGCCGGAACCGCAACCCAGGTCGAGTACACGCCTTGCCCCAGTCGACTTCAGGGTACGCAATACGAAATCCAGACGCTCCTCGTGGAGGGAGGTCATCTGGGTCATCATGCTGTTATCCGGAGCCTTGAGTTCGTGCATCAGGCTTTTGCGTTCTCCGTTGGTGATGGTGCCTGGCGGTCGCGATGCAACACCTGGCTTGCCAGGGCGACGCCGGTTTCACTCATGGTCAGGTAAGCCTCGTCCGCACCGGCTTCGCGAATTCGCTCTGCTTCGTCGGCGTACAGGGTATGCGCCACAATATAGCCGGTGAAGCCCTTTTTCCGAAGGTTTCTGGCGGCGATCAGTTTGCCTTCGATGTCGCCCATGGCAAGGATGACGGCTTCAACCGCCGGCATGTGCAGCCCCTGCCAGAAAGAGATGTCCTCCGCATCTCCGAAGACCACATTTCGTCCTTCCTTCTGGTGTTTTTCCACCTTTGCCGGGTCGGAGTCAAGCGCTTGATCAGTGGCTCCTCACGAGCAAGCTGGTCATAGGCGGCTGAGCCGGTACGGCCCATACCCATCACCAGTAATCTGGTGTTGCCCAGGGAGATCGGTTGTTCGTCGGGGTGGCGCCGCTGGCTCTCAAAGGGAGCCAGACGGGCACTGAAGCGCTCATAGACCGTGTGGGAAAGCCGGTTCACGGGGGCAGACACCACGAAGGACAGTGCCACGGTGATGGCCAGGGGGACCAGCCACTCCGGCAGGGCGACACTGGCCACGATAAGGCCAAATTCACTATAGTTGGTCAGTGACAGGGCGCTCAGGAAACTGCTGCGAGAGCGCAGGCGGAAGGCCAGCAACAGGAAGAAAAACAGCACCCCTTTCAGGGGCACTACCAGCAGCGCTACGGCTGCAAACAGCAATGCCTCACCATCCGGCAGGCCGCCGATGCCAATCTGCAGGAAAAAGCCCACCAGGAACATTTCCTTTACGCTCCATAGCGACTTGGCCAGTTCCTGGGCACGTGGGTGGTTGGCCAGCATGGCGCCAAGCACCAGGGCGCCAAGCTCCGAGCTCAGCCCCACTGCTTCAAAACCGAGCCCGCCAAGAACCAGAGCCAGCAGGAGCCCGAGCAGAACCAGCAACTCATCGTGACCACTGGCATCCAGCAGTTTGAACAGCAGCGGTCTGAGCAGGGGCAGACCAAAGATGATCAGCGCCCACTGGGAGGGCGTCTGGCCGGCGGCCAGACTCATCACCACGAGGGCAATCAGATCCTGCATGATCAGGATTCCGATGGCGACACGCCCATGGAAGGCTCTCAGTTCACGCTTGGTTTCCAGCACCTTGGCGGCCAGCACGGTACTGGAAAAGGAGAGTGCGATGGCGAGCAGAAATGCAGTCTGCCACGTGAGTTCCATCAGCAGGTAGAGGCCGGGGGTAAACACCGCACAGGTGATGCCAAAGTGAAGCAGGCTGCCGCCGATGACTTCAGGGCTGATGATGGAACGTAGCTTCAGCTTCAGGCCAACGGTAAACAGCAGCAACAGGACGCCCAGGTGGGCGATGTGTTCAAGAACATCGGTAGCTTCAATGGCCAGGTCAGTGGCGGCGGAGAGACCGCTCAGCACAAACCCTGCTGCCAGGTATCCCACCAGGGGCGGCAGGCCAATGGCTTTGACCGTCAGGCCGAGGACAAAGGCAAAGGATATCCATAGTGCTTCGGGCATGGGTCACTTCACGGTTTAGAAACAAGGCTCTGGCAAGGCTACCGTGTTTCCGTCGGGCCGTGTAGTCAAAACTGACTTGTCGTGCCAGTTATCACGCGTTGGCGATCACTTTCCCTGGCCGGTGGCGGTTGCGACGAACTCGCGGAACAAGCGTGCGGATTCTTCTGGCACCTCGACCATGGGGGCGTGGCCGACGCCTTCCAGAAGCACTTTACGGGCATCTGGGATTCGCTCGACGAACACATCAGCGTTGCGATAATTGATCACCCGGTCTTCCATACCCCAGACCACCAGAACCGGTGCCTGGATGCGGGTGATGGCATTGCGGAAGTCATCCTCGTAACCGGTATCCCGGATGGCATCGAAAATCACTTCGTTGACGTCGCGGTTGGCAATGGCCTTCTCTTCCATGACGTCGTAAATGGGCCAGGGCACGAAGGGTTTCTTCTCCAGCGCAAAATCAACCAGGCGTTCAAAGTCGCCTCCTGGGAGGGGATCAGCGGATTGTCACCGCCCATGACCAGGCTGACCAACTCGCTGTCGTACTCAAAAATTCCCGCCGGATCAAAGAGGGTGGCGGTGAGGATCTGGTCCGGGTAGGTCGCTGCATAGAGAGCGGTGATGGCGCCGCCCATGGAGTTGCCCATCATGTGCGCTCTCTGGACGCCCAGAGCATCGAGAATCCTCGACAGGTGCCTGACCTGATCCTCGAATCGATATCCCAGGTCCAGCTCCTTGCTGCTGTCACCATGGCCGGGCAGGTCGATGGCGTAAACGTTGAACTCATCCGTCAACTGCCGCGCCAGTCGGGTCCAGTTGTCCTTGTTGGCGCCAAAGCCATGGACGAGCACGATGGTGTCGCCGTCCACCGGCTCTGCATTGCTCAGGTAGGCAATGGTCATCTCACCAACGGTGATACTGGATTCCTCCAGCCCGGCACTGGAGCGTTCCCAGCCAATGGCGTTGTCATACAGAGCCTGGCGGGAACAGGCACTGATCATCAAGGTGATGATCAGTATTGAGAGGGTCGACAGGACAGATCGTTGAGCCATCAGAGCGTTCCTTGCGAAGAGTGGGCAGATTCGGGCCTGCGCTATCAGGTGTTTTCCCTGGCAATCGCGCGATAGGCAATGTCCTTGCGATAGAAGGCACCGTCCCATGAAATGCGCGCAGCTACCTCGTAGGCGCGCTTCTGTGCCTCTGTGACGGTATTGCCCAGGGCCGTGGCGCACAGCACTCGTCCACCGTTGGTAGCCACCTGTTCCCCGTTCAAACGGTACCGGCGTGGAAGACCTTCTCGCCCTCGGTTTCCGATTCTGGCAGCCCGGATATGACGTCGCCCTTGTTGTAGCTGCCAGGATAGCCGCCCGCAGCCAGCACGATGCCCACGGAAGCGCGCTCGTCCCAGTCTGAACGGCACTGGTCAAGCTTGCCGTCAATGGCAGCCCCGCAGAGTTCCACCAGATCCGATTTCATCCGCAGCATGATGGGCTGGGTTTCCGGATCGCCAAAGCGGCAGTTGAATTCAATGACCTTGGGGGTACCTTCGCCATCGATCATCAGGCCGGCGTACAGGAAACCTTTGTAGGGGTGGCCTTCCGCGGCCATGCCGCGCACGGTGGGATAGATTACTTCGTCCATGATTCGCTTATGGACATCCTGAGTGACCACAGGAGCCGGGGAGTAGGCCCCCATGCCACCGGTATTCGGACCGGTGTCACCGTCGCCCACACGCTTATGGTCCTGGGAGGTCGCCATGGGTAATACGTGCTCGCCATCTACCATGACGATAAAGCTGGCTTCTTCGCCATCCAGGAATTCCTCAACCACGACGCGGTTGCCTGCATCACCAAAGGCGTTACCGGCCAGCATGTCGCGGATGGCGTCTTCCGCCTCCTTCAGCGTCATGGCAACAATCACGCCTTTGCCCGCAGCCAGGCCATCGGCTTTCACCACGATGGGTGCGCCCTGCTTGCGTACATAATCCAGTGCCTGGTCCACGTCGGTGAAATTGGCGTAGGCGGCGGTGGGAATGTTCTGGCGATCCAGAAAGTCCTTGGTGAAGGCCTTGGAGCCTTCCAGCTGTGCGGCACCGGCACTGGGGCCGAACACCCGCAAACCACGCTCTTCGAACAGGTCTACAATGCCATCAACCAGCGGCGCCTCGGGGCCGACAATGGTCAGTCCCACGTTATTGGCCGCGGCAAAGTCCGCCAGGCCGTTGAGATCCATCACGTCAATGTTGATGTTTTCCAGGCCTGGCTCGCGGGCGGTGCCGGCGTTGCCGGGGGCAACAAACACCCGGTCAGCGTCCGGTGATTGAGCGGCTTTCCAGGCCAGTGCGTGTTCGCGTCCGCCGGAGCTATAACAAGAATATTCATGATCGGTTCCTGTGTGTCGGATTAGTGCCGGAAGTGGCGCATGCCGGTAAACACCATGGCAATGCCGTGCTGGTTGGCTGCGTCGATCACTTCCTGGTCACGCATGGAGCCGCCGGGCTGGATCACGGCGGTAATGCCGGCTTCTGCGGCGGCGTCGATACCATCCCGGAAGGGGAAGAACGCATCGGACGCCATCACCGAGCCTTTTACCTCAAGGCCTTCATCGGCGGCTTTGATGCCGGCAATCCTGGCGCTGTAGACGCGGCTCATCTGGCCGGCTCCCACGCCGATGGTGCGGCCCGCCTTGGCGTAGACAATGGCGTTGGACTTGACGTACTTGGCCACTTCCCAGGCGAAAAGCAGGTCGTTCAGCTCCTGTTCGGATGGTTCACGCTCGCTGACCACCTTGACGTCTTCCATCGCTACCATGCCCAGGTCACGATCCTGAACCAGCAGGCCACCGGTGACGCGTTTGTAGTCCATGGATTTGGCGCGTTCGCCATCGAACTCGCCACAGGCAAGCAGGCGTACGTTCTTCTTGGCGGCGACCAGCTCCACTGCTTCTCGTGCGATGGTCGGGGCAATGATCACTTCCACGAACTGACGGTCGATGATGGCCTTGGCAGTTTCCGCGTCCAGTTCGCGGTTAAAGGCAATGATGCCGCCAAACGCAGAGGTGGGGTCGGTGGCGAAGGCCAGGTCATAGGCCTGGAGGATGTCGGCGCCGATGGCCACACCACAGGGATTGGCGTGCTTGACGATCACGCAGGCGGGATCGGCAAAGGGCTTGACGCATTCCAGCGCGGCATCGGTGTCGGCGACATTGTTGTAGGACAGTTCCTTACCCTGAAGCTGTTTGGCGGTGGCAATGCAGGCTTCCCTGGGGTTGCGCTCGGTGTAGAAGGCAGCCCGCTGGTGGGGATTTTCTCCGTAGCGCATGTCCTGAACCTTCAGGAACTGAGTGTTGAAGGTGCGAGGGAAATCGGCGTTGTCGTTGTCGGAGGTGCGGCCGCCGAGATAGTTGGCGATAGCACCGTCATAGCCGGCGGTGTGCTCGAAGGCCTTCACGGCCAGGTCAAAGCGCGTGGTGTAGCTCAGCTCGCCGTCGTTGGCTTCCAGCTCTTTCAGAACACGGCTGTAATCAGAGGCGTTCACCACAATGGCCACGTCGTTGTGGTTCTTGGCAGCCGCGCGAACCATGGTAGGGCCGCCAATGTCGATGTTCTCAATGGCGGTGGCAAGGTCGCAGTCCGGTTTGGCGATGGCATTCTCAAATGGGTAGAGGTTTACAATCACCATGTCGATGGGGTTGATGCTGTGCTCTGCCATCACCGCGTCGTCGACGCTGCGACGACCAAGGATACCGCCGTGGATTTTCGGGTGCAGGGTTTTGACCCGGCCATCCATCATTTCCGGAAAGCCGGTGTAGTCACTGACTTCGGTGACGGGTACCTGGTTTTCCTGCAGGAGGCGAAAGGTGCCACCGGTAGAAAGCAGTTCGATGCCGCGATCGGTCAGTGCACGGCCGAATTCAACGATACCGGTTTTATCGGATACGCTGATCAGCGCACGACGGACGGGGGTATTAGCCTGATTTGCCATGGGTCACTTATTTCTGCTGGGTATGAACGAATGAAGGCCTCGCGAATGGTGTCCGGGAGGCCCTCGTTTCAATCGGGTAGCTGGATTATAGCAGACCGTACTGTTTGAGCTTCTTGCGCAGGGTGCCGCGGTTCAGGCCAAGCATGGTCGATGCCTTGGTCTGGTTATTGCGGGTGTACTTCATCACCTGCTCGAGCAGCGGGGCCTCTACTTCCGATAACACCAGTTGGTAGACCTCGGTCACCGGGGCGCCATCGAGTTGGGCAAAATAGTTTTTAAGGGCAACTTCCACGCTGTCGCGCAGGGTAACCGTGTTGCCGCTGCTGTTCACCGTTTGCAACTGATGAATATCATCGTTGGCAGGTGGGGTCAGGTTGTCTTTAGCCAAAGTCTCAGCGGTCATGCTGCGAATACCTCTCCATTTCGTAAGCCTGCAAAGTACTGTTGAATACTGTCTTTCTGCGCCATCGCGTCGTCAATGGCGTTGAAGCGTTTTCTGAACTGTTTGTCTTCGTCGTGGGACTGGAGGTACCAGCCCACGTGTTTCCTGGCAATTCGTACGCCCATGGTCTCGCCGTAAAAGCGGTGCAGGGCGTCCAGGTGTTCGCTTAATACCTGTTCCACCTCATCCACAGGCGGCTCCGCAAGGTGTTTGCCGGTTTCCAGGAAATGCAGGATTTCCCGGAAAATCCAGGGTCGTCCCTGTGCTCCACGGCCAATAAGCAACCCGTCAGCACCGGTGAACTTCAGTACATGCTGTGCCTGTTCCGGCGAGTTTATGTCGCCGTTGGCAAATACTGGAATGCTCACCCGGGACTTTACGTCGGCGATCGTGTCGTACTCGGCCTCGCCTTTATAGGCATCGGCGCGGGTACGACCATGAATGGCCAGGGCCTGGATGCCAGCGTCTTCTGCCATGCGGGCGATCAGTGGCGCATTCCGATGTTCCCTGTCCCAGCCTGTGCGCATCTTCAGTGTCACCGGGATGTCCACGGCAGCCACGACCGCTTCCAGGATATCCCGCACCAGCGCCTCATCTTTCATCAGTGCTGAGCCGGCGGCCTTGTTACACACCTTCTTGGCCGGGCATCCCATGTTGATGTCGATGATCTGGGCACCGAACTCGGCATTCAGCCTGGCGGCGTTGGCCAGCATTTCAGGGTCGCCGCCGGCGATCTGCACAGAGCGGGGCTCGGGTTCACCTTCATGGTTCATGCGCGTTTGTGACTTACGCGTATGCCACAGTTTGCTGTCCGCAATGACCATCTCGGATACAGCCAGTCCAGCGCCCATTCGCCGGCAGAGCAGGCGAAAAGGCCGGTCTGTTACACCGGCCATAGGTGCAACAATCAACGGATTGGGCAGGGTGTACGGCCCGATTTTTGCCGTTGGCAGCATGATCTGAATCCGTGTAACAGCGGGTTAAGCGAACGTCGGATGTGATCGGCTGCTCAATAAGTAACCGATCCTGATCCGAAGGGCGGTAATGATACCGCTGGCAGAGATCCTATTGAAGGGGCGAAGCCATGAAAAAATTGATTATTTTTCGTCCTTTCTGGTTGACTTTCAGTCTATTCGGTGGCCGCCCCCGCTTTCTGTCGAGTGAGGACTTGCTTACTCCTGATAGGCGCGGAAGGCGATATTGTAGTTCACGGCGTCCTTTCCAGGGTCGCGGATGTTGATGACGATCCTGACCGGGGTATCGGTCGGCATCGCCTCAAGATCACGGCCGTCTCCCGCCAGGTACTCGTCCGGTGTGAACACACTCTGGGCGACCACATCACCATTCAGGTTGGAGAACGTCAGGGCGATGGCGGGGAATGGCTGTTCAAAAGCGGCCCGGTTGATGATGACGGCATCAACCACCAGTTGGCTGCGGTTTTCCGGATTGGTTCGGACCACCAGTTTGCGGCTCTGGATGGCATCCACATTGATCAGCGGTTTCAGTTCGCAACCGGCGATTTCGCAGCCCTGTTCATAGAACGGGCGCAGTTCCGGTATGGAAGACAGGCGGTCGAACTGGAACCAGGTGACTTGCGCCACCAGGACGCCGATCAGTGCCAGGATAATCAGTCCATAGGACCGTTCTCACGCGGCCCCTGCCATTGCCTGCCACAGAGACCGGCTCCCTGCGCAGGTTGCTGTAGGGGGAGCCGGCAATAAGAGGTTCGTTGTCGGTTACCGGCCCGGCATCATAGTCGAAGGACGACGATTGGGGTTCATCGACATAGAAGCCATCGGCGTTGTCCACCGGTTCCAGGCTCAGGTCTTCGGGTTCCCGTGGTGTTGCTTCGGGCTCACCCCAGACCTGTTCATCAAATGGCTCGTTCTCGAGTGGTTCTGATTTCGGTTGCTCGAATTTCGCAGGTTCTTCTTCTGGCGGCTCGGGTTCAACAGGGGCGGGCTTGGTCTTGCGCCTGGTGTCGTCTTCTTCGGACAACATCGCCTCGGCCCAGCTTTCATCGATTTTTTCGTGGGTTACGTCGTCGCTGTCGGTCTCGAACGTGCCACCGCTGCGCTCGTCGACAGTGCGAAAGCTGTCGCTCAACTCGTCGTCGGAGAAGGTCAGCCGGGTACCAGCGTATGGGCCCTCGGCAGCATCTTCCTCAGGGTTGTCCGCAAAAATCAGGTCATCATCCGAGGTGAACCCTGGATTTGCCGGAGCATCCTGCTGTTCCGGTGCGGACGGGCCGCTCTTTGGGCTGGATATGCCTGAAGCGCCCTCGTTTATCCGGTGTTCGACGGCATTGAACACCGCCATGCAGTTGCCGCAACGCACTTTTCCGCTGGCTACGCTCAGCTGTGCGTCGGTGACCCGGAACCGGGTTTCACATTTTGGGCATCGTGTCTGCAGGCTGCTCTGGGTCATGCTTCTTTCCTGTAGGCGGCATCGCTACGAGTCACGGAGTTTAGTTGGTTCGGCAGAATTCGTCACCTGTCGTTGCGCCGTCCTGTGAGCCGTATCCACTCCTCGCGTTGTTCCGGCTCGTCCATGATGAACCAGGGCTCGTAGGCTTCCATGACCTCCCGGGCCTGGTTGGACAGTATGCCGGACAACACAATATCACCGCCCGGTTTTACCTTTGCTGCCAACCTGGGTGCCAGGCCAATCAGTGCTGGGCCAGTATGTTGGCCAGCATGATGTCCGCCATGGTATCGGGTTCATCCCCGGGCAGGAACAGGTCCAGCCGTTCTTCTTCGACCTTGTTGCGGCGAGCATTTTCCCGGCTGGCTTCCAGTGCCTGGGGGTCTGTGTCGACTCCGATAACGTGGTCAGCGCCCAGTAATAGGGCTGCAAGACCCAGTATGCCGGAGCCGCAACCATAGTCGATCACTTGCCGTGAGGTCACGTCCTGACCATCAAGCCATTCCAGGCATAGAGCCGTGGTGGGGTGGGTTCCGGTGCCAAAGGCCAGGCCGGGATCCAGCAGCAGGTTGGCGGCGTGGGGATCTGGAGCGTCGTGCCAGCTGGGCACGATCCATAGCCGGTCACCGAAGCGCAGTGGCTTGAAGTCATCCATCCATTCGCGTTCCCAGTCCTTGTCTTCCACCAGGGTAACGTCGATGTCGGGTAATGATTGTTGTGTCTGCTGGTGCCAGGCATCCTTAACGGCGGCGCAGAGCTCTTCAATATCGCGATCGGACCCGAACAGGCCGGTGACACTGGTCTGGTGCCAGAGCGGCGTTGTACCCGGGTCGGGCTCGTACAGGGGCTGGTCTGCGGCATCTTCCATGGAGACGGCTTCTGCGCCCATCTCCATGAGCAGATCCTCAAGCTGGTCCGCGTTATCCGGATCAGCTGGGATCTGTAGTTGTATCCAGGGCATGTGGGTGTCCTGTTTGGTAGACGAATCGACTGATCGGGTCAGTCCCGAATCAGTTTTTCCAGATAATGGATGGTGAAGTCTACCTGTTTAAAGCCGCCATCGCGTACCAGTTTTCTGTGCAGTGCCTGGTTCGTCTTGATGCCCTCGACCACCAGTTCATCCAGCGCATTCTTCATGCGGCGGCGGGCAATTTCCCGATCGTCTCCCCAGGTGATCAGCTTGGCGACCATGGAGTCGTAGAATGGAGGTACGGTGTAGCCGCTGTACAGGTGAGAGTCTACCCGTACACCGTTACCGCCAGGCGCATGGAAGTGCTTGACCTTGCCCGGGCTGGGCACAAAGGTTTGCGGGTCTTCGGCGTTGATACGGCATTCCAGCGCATGGCCGGAAATCTTGATCTCGTCTTGGGTGTATTGCAGGGGCAGGCCACTGGCAATGCGCAGCTGCTCGCGAACGATATCGACACCGGTCACCATCTCTGACACCGGATGCTCCACCTGTACCCGCGTGTTCATCTCGATAAAGTAGAACGCGCCGTCCTGGTACAGGAACTCGAATGTACCTGCACCCACGTAGCCAATCTCCTTGCAGGCGTCGACACAGGCTTTCAGGGTCTTCTCACGCGCTTCCGGATCGATATTCGGCGCCGGGGCTTCTTCGATGACTTTCTGGTGCCTGCGTTGCATGGAGCAGTCACGGTCGCCAAGGTGGATGACGTTGCCGTGGGTGTCCGCCAGTACCTGCACTTCGACGTGGCGGGGGCGTTCCAGATATTTTTCGAGATAAACCGTAGCATCCCCGAAAGAGTTTTTGGCTTCCGACTGTGTGACCTGCACGCTCTTCAGCAGGGCCGCTTCGGAATGCACCACCTGCATGCCGCGGCCACCACCGCCAGAGGCGGCTTTGATAATGACCGGATAGCCAATTCTACGGGCAACTTCCAGGGTGCGATTGTCGTCGTCCGTCAACGGGCCATCGGAGCCGGGCACGGTAGGGACGCCCGCTGCAATCATTGAGTTGATGGCGGAGACTTTGTTGCCCATCAGGCGAATGGTATCGGCTCTGGGGCCGATAAAGCGGAAGCCGCTTTTCTCAACCTGTTCAGCGAAATCCGCGTTTTCGGCGAGGAAGCCGTAACCGGGATGGATGCCGACGGAATCTGTCACTTCAGCCGCACTGATAATAGTCGGGATGTTCAGGTAACTGTCCGCAGCACTGTTGGGGCCGATACAGACCGACTCGTCCGCCAGGCGAACATGCATGAGGTCGCGGTCGATCTGGGAGTGGACAGCCACGGTTTTGATGCCCAGCTCCTTGCAGGCGCGCAGGATGCGCAGGGCAATTTCGCCGCGATTTGCGATCAGGACTTTTTCTAACATAGCCATGAGAGTATCACCGGGTTCAGGAAATGATGATCATCGGCTGGTCGAACTCGACCGGCTGACCGTTCTCCACCAGGATCTCGGCGATGGTGCCGCTCTTGTCTGCCTCGATCTGGTTCATCATCTTCATGGCTTCGACGATGCACACCACGTCGCCGGCTTTCACTGATTGCCCGACTTCCACAAACGCTTTCGCGGTGGGTGAGGGCGAGCGGTAGAAGGTGCCGACCATTGGCGACTTCACCGCATGGCCGGAAGGCTCTGCCGGCTTTGCGGGCTCGTCGGCGGCTGGCGCGGACGGCTGCGGTGAGGCGGGCTGGGGTGCTGGTGACGGATACTGTGCCATATACTGTGGCGCAGCCAGTTGTTCACGACGCCGGGAGATGCGAACAGAATCATCACCCTCGTGAATCTCCAGCTCCTCGACGTCGGATTCCTCCAGCAGTTCGATAAGTTTCTTGATCTTGCGAATGTCCATAGTCAGTCCGATCCCGTTTTAATCAGTTCTATCGATGAATTCGTTGCAGGGCGGCTTCGAGTGCAAGGTCGTACCCCAGGCTGCCCAGCCCGCAGATAACGCCATCGGCGATATCAGAAAAGTATGAGTGATGACGGAATGCTTCCCGCGCATGCACGTTGGAAAGATGGACCTCAATAAACGGTATGCCCGAGGCCAACATGGCGTCCCGCAGTGCAACACTGGTGTGGGTGAACGCCGCCGGGTTGAAGATGATGAAATCAACCCCTTCTGATCTGGCTTCATGTATCCGCTCAATCAGTTCATATTCCGCGTTTGACTGTAAATGTAGCAGGTGATGGCCATCTTCGGCGGCTTTCCGGTGCAAACGGTCGTCAATGTCCGCCAACGACTCGTGGCCGTACACCTCCGGCTCGCGGGTTCCCAGCATGTTCAGGTTGGGGCCATGAAGTACGAGTATGGTCGACATGATTTTGTCTGCCTTGCTGACTTTTTTACAGGATCGCCGAATTTAGCGACATTTTCCCACAATGGTGCGTTCTTGAAGTCTTCAGATCAACACTTTTTGACAATCGGGTGTGTGTCGAAAAGTATCTTATCTCTGTGTCGAAAAGAATCTTACCCACGCACAAGCAATCTTTGTCGTTTGCACGGTCATTGTCGTGAAGGGGGATCAGGAGTTCTATAAGACGTTGGTTTCATAGAACGGCCCCGAGAGCGGGGCGGGGCCGTTGCTGGGGAGAGCCCGCCAGTGGCGTTTGGGCTCAGTCGCCGGCGGCGGTCACGCAGTTTCGGCCCTCGGCCTTGGACCGGTAAAGAGCCTTGTCCGCCCGTTCGCAGAGAGCCTGGGAGGTATCACCCTTCCAGGCGGCAACGCCGCAACTGAAAGTGACATTAAACTCCCGGTCGCCAGCCGGTTGCAGCAGCTCCGAGAAACGCTCGCGGATTTCGTTCAGCACATTGCGGGCATCGCTCTCGCGGGTGTCCGGCAGAATAATGGCAAATTCCTCGCCACCGTATCGGCCAATGTGGTCGGTCTTGCGCAAGCGCTGTTTCAGGAACATGGACAAACTTCGCAGCACGCGGTCGCCAATGGGATGGCCAAACGTGTCATTCACCTTCTTGAAGTAGTCGATGTCGATCATTGCAAAGCACAGTTGCTGGTCTTTCTGCCGCGCCCGCACGATCTCCTGATCGAGCAGGTGCAGGGTATGAGTGTGATTGAATAGGCCGGTGAGGCTGTCGCGGATCATCAGCGCCAGCAGTGACCGGGCGCGGCGGCCCCGATTGTGTATGGTGGAGATCAGGTGTTTCGGGTCAATCGGCTTGGTCAGGAAGTCATCGCCCCCCAGGCTCATGGCATGCAGCTGTTTGGAAACGTCTTCTTCGGCGGATAGTAGATGATTGGCACGCTATGAAAACGGTCCTGCTGGCGGATTACCCGCGCGATTTCCATGCCGGTGCAGCCGGGCATGTACATGTCCAGAATGATGATCTCCGGCGAGAACGACTCCAATGCATGAATGATTTCCATCGGATCGGTGATGATGTGGGCATTCATGCCCGCTTTTTTCAGAACCGTTTCCATGAACTTGGCCTGAGCGCGGGAGTCATCCAGCACCAGCACTTTGTAGGGCTCAACGGTATTGCCGTGGGTGTAGGTCTCGATCTTCTCGATCAGCTGGCCGGGATCAACCGCCGGGTAGAAGAATTCCTCGCCACCGCAGCGGGACGCCGCAGGCGGGTTTGGATGGTGCCATCTTCGTCGCTCATGAAGATGATGGGGATGGGTGTGTCGTGTCGCTCCTGAAGCCGCTCGATGGTGGCAATTCCGCTCAGCGGCTCGCCGCCGTAGTTAACGTCCATCAGGATGGTTTCGGGTTTGTGAAGTGCGCAGGCTTCGATCAGCTTGTCGGCGGTGTTGAACGCTGACGCACGGAAGCCGAAGAACTCAAGCTGGCGGATCAGGCGGCTGGCCATCTCTTCACTGGCCAGAGCAATATAGACGGGCGTGCGTCGATACTGTTGGGGAGCCTCGCTGGCTTCCTGGTCGGTCCGTCTCAACGTGCATTGGGACAGCTGCTCTATGGCGTCCTGGAGCTTGCGATCCAGGCTTTCGGGAAGCGCGGTGCCTTCCGGCCACTCACCGATCAGGTCAAAAACCTGGCGCCCGGAATCGGCATGGCTTTCCATGTCGAAGCGCTTTGCGTAGCGAACCAGCTTGTCGGCTGCCCTGGCAAAATCGCCCCTGAAGGCGGCAGACTGGCCGGTGTCTTCGTGGATCTTTTGCCATGTATCCAGGACGACGCGCGCCTGGGTGGTGACACGGCGAGCGAAGTGCTGCCTGAGTTTGTCTTTCTGGCTATCGTCGTTCATTGTGCTCCGGCCTGTGTTTTTCTCGTTCTGAGCCGCCCGTTTCCGGTACAAGCGGATATTTTCAACATTAGTCTTTTTGCAGAGTCTATAGTGTTTAATGTTGTCGGCGTAGGTGACGCTGTGTAAATGTTTGTCAACTCTGCGGGGCAGGTCACACCAGATAGCGACAATCGTTGTTTCAGACTAGGGGCTGCCAGTGATGGCACGGACGCAAAACGACCGACAGATCTCTCGCCAGCAAGGTGTTATTACCTTGCGCAGTCTGCTGTTGCTGTTTACCGGTGGCATGTTGCTGCTTGTGCTGGTGGCGGCGGCCAGCGTCAGTTTTGACCGGTTCCGGGACTACATGTCGGGTCAGCTCCAGGGCCATGCCCGGGATGGTGCCACGGCCATTGGCCTGTCCCTGTCCAATGCCATTGACGGTCGCGATCCAGTGGCCTCGTCTTCATTGATCGATGCGGTTTTCGACAGTGGTCGTTATCTCTCGGTGGTCTACGTCAATAATCAGGGTGAGGAGGTGGCCGGGCGGGAAACCTCCCTGCGTGAGGTGGATGTGCCGGGCTGGTTTGTGGCGCTGGCGGATCTGCCACTGCCGGTGGGTGAAGCGGAAGTGGTGCGCGGCTGGAGTCGACTGGGTAAGGTGCGGGTCGTAAGCCACCCTGGCCGGGCCTACGAAGACCTGTGGGTGGTGACGGTTAGAATCGTGGCCGGCTCTGCCTGATTGGTGGCCTTGGGTTGATCGGCCTGTTTTGGATGATGACACGCCTGATGCGTCCGCTCAGGGCTGTTGAGAAACAGGCCAGGGCCTTGGGTAAACGGGACTTCAGGCGTCGGGTCGACATTACCTCCACGCGGGAGTTGAACCAGGTCACCCACGCTATGAACCAGATGGCGGATGACCTCGGGCGACTTTTTGAAGGGCAGGCCAAACTGATCCAGCACCTGCGCAAGGTGAACAACGAAGACAGCCTGACCGGTCTTGCGAGCCGGCAGGCGTTCGAGCAACGCTTGAAGGTTGAAGTGGAATCGGAAGAGCGGTCCGCCCCCGGGGTGCTGTTCCTGATCCAGTTGGAAGAGTTCGCCCAGTATAACCAGAGTTATGGCCGCGACGAGGCCGACCGCTTGCTGGTTCGCATTGCGGGGGCGCTGAATACGTTTGTCCATGCGCACAGCGATTCGTTCGCCGGCCGCATGACGGGTGCCGGGTTTGCTGTCTTCCTGCCTGGTGTTTCACGTGCCGATGGGGTGATCTGGTGTCGCCAACTGGTCGAAGAGCTGGATGGCATCTATTCCGACCTCTCCGCTCCCATGGATGTGTCTGTTCATGCAGGCATTGCCCAGGCTGCTGAAACCCGCAAAGCGGGCGAGCTTATGTCAGCGGCCGACGAAGCGCTTCGGCAGGCACAGATGGAGGAGGGATCTGCCTGTCATGCCGCTGATCGCGACCGGCCTGAGCACCATGACAGTGAAAAGTGGCGGATCATGATTGGCGAAGCGATCACCCAGGGACAGATGTCGCTGTGGATGCAGCCCATGATCAGCAATGGCGATAACGGGGTGCTGTTCCATCAGGTCTTTTCCCGGATGAGAACGGAGGAAGGCTGGATCAAGGCTGGTATTTTCGTGCCCATGGCGGAACGCTTTGGCATGATCCCCGACATTGATCGCTGGGTCCTTGAGCGTTCCCTGGCGCTTCTGCATACGGAACCAGACACTCGCCTGGCGTTAAGCCTGGGCATGGTTTCGGTGGCCAGTGAGGCATTCCGCAAAGAACTTCTGGAGCAGCTGTCCGCTGCCGGCAAGGAGCGCCGGCGATTGCAGATTGGTATTTCCGAGCAGGCTGTTCACCACCACCGGACGGCGGTAGGACTCCTGGTGCGTGGGTTGAACCGGCTCAAGGTGCCGGTGATTGTCGACCGCTTCGGTGTAGGCGGGGTGCCCTTCAGCTACCTGAGGAATCTGAGGTTCCAGGCACTGCGTATTGATAACAGCTTCGTTCATGATATCGACAGCCATGAGGACAACCGCTTCTACCTCGAATCCGTGACGACCATCGCCCACAGCCGCGGCGTGCGGGTCTACGTCACGGGTGTTGAAACCGCCGGTGAATATGCGGCACTGCAGGGTGTCGGTATCGATGGCGCAATGGGTTACCATCTGGGTCGGCCGTTTGAGGCGGGACATTAGCGAGTGATTGAGCCCCAGGGCCGAAAAACGCCGCAAATTGCATAAACGTTGCCGTTGCTTCATGGTATTCGCAGTGCGCGAACGGATAGCGTCCGGGATAAAACGACAAACAGGGGAACTGAAAACCGATGCCAGGAAAAATCAGACAGTATTTCAGTGATCGCAAAGACGACGTTCAGGACTACACCGGCGGAGGGGTTGTCGGCAAATTTATACTGGCCGTTGTGGTTGTGTACCTGCTTGTTGCCCTGGTGCTAGGCATGATCTGGAGCAGCGAGCCAGACGTTTTCTCGGTACGCGAACACACACGTGCCGTGGCCAATGAGATGCAGCGTGAACCGGTGGCCGGGTTCGCAACAACGGCAACCATGATCCGGGTGGCGGAGACTCTTCTCGATAAGCCTGGCGGTTACGTTTCGAACGACATCTTCCCCCCAGGGCTTTGGCTCGACAACATGCCTAACTGGGAGTACGGGGTGCTCGTTCAGCTTCGCGACCTGTCCCGTGCCATGCGCAAGGACATCAGCCGTTCCCAGAGTCAGTCCGCTGAGGACCCTGACCTGACGATTGCTGAGCCCCAGTTCCACTTCGACAGCGGTAGCTGGGCCATTCCCTCCACCGAGGCGGAGTATCGTCGTGGCATCCAGGCCCTGTATAGCTACCTGGATCGCTTATCACGCCCCGATCAACCCAACGCCCAGTTTTTCGCCAGGGCTGACAACCTGGCCAACTGGCTGGCGGACCTGGAAACCCGCCTGGGCAGTCTATCCCGAACGCTTGGTGAGAGTGTTGGCAAAGCGTCAGTGTCCGACGCCGTGTCTAACGTCAATCCCGGCGACCCGCTTTCGGAAGATGTCATGGGCGAGGAGGTCAAGACCTCCTGGACGAAGATAGACGACGTGTTCTATGAGGCGCGCGGCAGTGCCTGGCTCTGTTGCATATCTTCCGCGCCATTGAAGTGGACTTCCGCAAGGTGCTTAACGACAAGAACGCCCTGGCCAGCGCCAAACAGATCATTATCGAACTGGAAGGTGCGCAGGGTGAAATGTGGAGCCCCGTGATTCTGAACGGCAGCGGCTTCGGTGTGCTGGCCAATCACTCATTGACCATGGCGGCGTACCTGTCCCGCGCCAGCGCTGCGATCAGCGACATGCGTGACCTGCTGACCCGAGGCTGATGCCGGTACAGCATCGCCGCATAAAAAAACCGGGCCACGCAGCCCGGTTTTTTTGTCATCGACTGAAAGCGTCGCCGATCAGCCTTTGTAGGCCTTCACGGACGCTTCGATGGCCTTCTTGGCTTCGGCGGCGTTGGCCCAGCCCTGAACCTTGACCCACTTGCCCGGCTCCAGCGTCTTGTAGTTCTCGAAGAAGTGCTGGATCTGGTCGCGGAGCAGTTGCGGAAGATCTTCCACATCTTTCACGTCGGTGTAGCTCTTGGTGAGCTTGTCGTGGGGTACGGCAACCAGTTTGGCGTCGCCACCGGCTTCGTCTTCCATGTTCAGCACGCCAACCGGGCGGCAGCGAATCACGGAACCGGCCTGAACCGGATACGGGGTCACCACCAGCACGTCAATCGGGTCACCGTCGTCAGCCAGGGTGTGGGGAATGAAGCCGTAGTTGGCCGGGTAGAACATTGGCGTAGCCATGAAGCGGTCTACCAGCAGGGCGCCCATGTCCTTATCCAGCTCATACTTCACCGGGGAGCTGTTGGACGGGATTTCGATGGCCACGTAGATGTCTTCCGGCGGGTTCTTGCCAGCAGGGATATGGTCGAAGTTCATGGTCGATCCTTTCTGAAGTGCGTTTAACTGCGTTTAAAAAGTGGGCGCAATTATACGGGACAATGGTGTGGATCGAAACTAAACGTTGGTATCGCCTTACCGCTACAACCGCATCTGCTTGGCGATCAGTTCCTTCATGATCTCATCGGTACCGCCGCCAATCGACAGGATCTTGCCATCCCGGTAAAGCCGCTCTACGACGGATTCACGCATGTACCCCATGCCGCCGTGAATCTGAACGGCCTCGCGGGTGACTTTCTCGCACACCTCCACCGCAAAGTTCTTCGCCATGGCAACCTGCTTAATCGGGTTCTTGCCCGCCTGCATCAGCGCGGCACAGCGATAGGTATACTCCCGCGCCACGTCCACTTGGGTGGCCATGTCGACCAGCTTGTGACGGGTGACCTGGAATTTGTTCACCGGCCGGCCAAACGCCTCCCGTTGGCCGGCCCAGGCTATCGAGGCTTCAAGGGCGATTTCGGCCGTCATGTAGGCCATGATGGATAAACTGAGGCGTTCAAACAGAAAATTGCTCATGATCGCGATAAAGCCCGCATTCTCGGCACCGATCAGGCGGTTGGCAGGCACCCGGCAGTCCTCGAAAAACAGCTCCGCCGTATCGCTGGCCCACCAGCCCATTTTCTTGAGCTTCTTGCCGGTGGAAAAGCCGGGCATATCGCGGTCAATCAACAACAGACTGATGCCACCATGGCCCTCGCCACCGGTGCGTACCGCAACGGTGTAATGATCGGCACGCATGCCGCTGGTGATAAAGGTTTTGCTGCCGTTGACGATGTAGTCATCGCCGTCCCTGACGGCCCGGGTTTTGATATTGGCAACGTCGGACCCGCCGCCGGGCTCGGTAACTGCCAGCGCGGCAATCTTCTCGCCTCGCAGCACCGGGGGCACAATCGCTGCTTTTACGTCCTGCTGCGCCCACTTCGCCACCGGAGGCAGGCCGATATCCAGCGACCCCAGCCCAGCCACCAGGCCGCCGGAGGTGGATCGCATCAGCTCTTCGGAGACGGCGACTTTCATGAAAATATCGCCTTCACCAATGCCGCCAAGACTTTCCGGAAAACCGACCCCAAGCAGCCCGGCCTCCCCAGCGGTCTTATAAAGCTCCCTGGGGAACTCGCCAGCTTCCTCCCAGTCGTCTATGTAGGGCAACACATGAGTGGCAACGAACTTGCGGGCACTCTGGCGAACCTGTTCGTGGGTATCGTTGAAATAATCAGACACGGAAAGCTCCCTGTGATCAAAAATCATGGAAGCAGTCTCACTCAATTTCAGCAACCAAGCAAGCGCTTGGTTTGCAGAAGGCCCGAAAAGAGTCCAGGCCGTGGAGAGACAGGGACATCAGGGGACGTCAAAAACAAGGATGTTTTTGTCGAGCGTACACGGACGTATTAACAGCGTGCCCCTGATGTCCCTGTCTCTTCACGGTCTCCTCCGTAGTCAGCCGTCCTGTCGGGAGAAACTCTTTACCCCGTCTTCGGTACCCAGCAACAACAAGTCCGCAGGACGCCGAGCAAACAGGCCATTGGTCACAATGCCCACAATGTTGTTCAACTGCTCTTCCACCTGAAGCGGGCGGGAAATATCCAGATTGTGGATGTCCAGGATGATATTGCCGTTGTCGGTGGTGAAACCCTCGCGATAAACCGGGTCGCCGCCGAGCTTGACGATTTCGCGGCCAACGTGGCTGCGAGCCATGGGTACCACCTCCACCGGAAGCGGAAACGCGCCCAGAATATCCACCTTCTTGGACCCATCGGCAATGCAGATAAACGTCTTGGCCACCGCCGCTACGATCTTCTCACGGGTCAGGGCGCCGCCGCCCCCCTTGATCAACTCCAGGCGTTCATTGGTCTCATCGGCACCATCGATATAGAACTCCAGGGGGCCGGCACTGTTGAGGTCGTAAACCGGAATACCATGGCTCTTCAGGCGCTCAGCCGTGGCGTCGGAACTGGCGACGGCGCCATCGAAATCGGTGCGGATATCCGCCAGCAGATCGATGAAACAGTTGGCCGTACTGCCGGTACCCACGCCGATAACGCTCTCCTGATCCAGGTGCGGCCTGATATGGTCCAGTGCGGCCTTGGCGACGGCTTTCTTCAGTTCGTCCTGATTCATCGATCGACTCCGGTTTTGCAGGAAAGTGTGGTTAAAGTCGCCATTATAGCCCTTCTGTGGGGCGAGCTTATAGACGGAACCCCGGCAAAGTTTCTACACTGTCCGTTTTCCCAACGACAATCCAACTCCGGACGGACCCATGCCGCAACGCTACATAAAGAAAATCCTCGATGCTCGTGTTTACGACGTGGCCATCGAGACTCCGCTGACCGAGGCCCGTAGCCTCTCAAAGCGCTTTGGCAACAACATTCTGCTCAAGCGCGAAGACCTTCAGCCGGTGTTTTCTTTCAAGATTCGTGGCGCCTACAACCGGATTGCGCAGCTCTCTGAAGAGCAGAAAGCCAAGGGCGTGATTTGTGCCTCTGCTGGCAACCATGCCCAGGGCGTGGCCCTGGCTTCCAAGAACCTGGGTATCAAGGCGGTCATCGTCATGCCTCAGACCACGCCAGAGATCAAAGTGCGGTCTGTGCGTGATCACGGCGCCAAAGTGGTTCTCAAGGGCGACGCTTTTGACGAGGCCGCAGCTCATGCTCAGGAGCTGATCGCGAAGCACGGCTACACCTACATCCCGCCTTATGATGACCCGGACGTCATCGCCGGGCAGGGCACTGTGGCCATGGAAATCATGTGGCAGTTCAGCAAACCCATCCATGCCATCTTTATCTGCGTTGGCGGCGGCGGACTGATTGCTGGTATGGCGGCCTACATCAAGTACCTGCGCCCGGAAATCAAGGTGATCGGCGTTGAACCCGAGGACTCCAACTGCCTGCAGGCGGCCATGAAGGCTGGCAAGCGGGTGGTACTGGACGAAGTGGGCATCTTCGCGGATGGCGTGGCCGTCAAGCAGATCGGCAAATACCCCTGGGAGATCTGCAAGGATCACGTAGACGAGGTGATCACCGTCTCCACCGACGAAATCTGCGCCGCCATCAAGGATGTCTTCGAAGACACCCGCTCCATCGCCGAACCGGCCGGTGCGCTCGGCGTGGCTGGTATCAAGAAGTACATCGAGCGCGAACAGATCGAGAATGAAAACCTGGTGGCCACCCTCAGTGGGGCCAACATGAACTTCGATCGTTTGCGCTATATCTCGGAGCGCACGGAAATCGGTGAAAAGCGCGAGGCCATCCTGGCGGTGACCATCCCGGAGAAACCGGGGGCCTTCAAGACGTTCATCAACGCCCTGCACAAGCGCAGCATCACCGAGTTCAATTACCGCTACGCCGATGCCACCAATGCGACCATCTTCGTGGGCATCCAGATTGCGGCGGGCGCCATGGCCGTGAAGATCTTATCCAGGATCTGCGGGAAACCGGATATTCCGTCATAGACCTGACTGAGAGCGATCTGGCGAAGCAGCACATTCGCCATATGGTGGGTGGTCATGCGCCAACCATCACCAACGAGAAAGTTTTCCAGTTCGAGTTCCCGGAGCGCCCGGGTGCCTTGCTGAAGTTCCTGATGTCCTTGGGCACGCGCTGGAACATCTCCATGTTCCATTACCGCAACCACGGTGCGGCCTACAGCCGTGTTCTGCTGGGCGCCCAGGTGGAAGACGACGAAGTGAAAGACTTCGAGAAGATGCTCGACAAGGTTGGCTTCCGCTACGAAAACATGACTGACAATGAGGCTTATCAGCTGTTTTTGGGAGCCGGGAACAATAAGTCTGGGTAACGCGGATTAGGATTGGGTACGGCTGGCCTTCCAAAACTGTGCGGAGCCATGGATGGCGGAGCTCAAGCGCCACATGGATGTGCTTGAGCGTGTTTTGGAAGGCCAGCCGCACCCAATCCGGACGGTGAACTCCTGCTCTAGAAAGTCTTACAAAACTTTAATCTGTGAAAAATTGTAAAACACGGGATAGGTGTTAGTCTTTCGTCTAATTCTTGAAAACAAGAATAGTCAACTGATTTAGATCGATTTTACTATTTAAAATACCGGAGAATCCCCTCATGGGCCGCAAGCCTGACATTATCCGGACGGTCGTGCTGATTTTCGCCGTTGGCCTTGTTATTACTGGCTTCACATCACTTCAGGCCTCTGATGATGAGCCTACGGCCTCCGATAGCGAAGCCTTTACAGTGTCCGCCGTTCGAGACTAAACCTTACCGAAAGCTCTTTGATCTCATTCGGTAACGCTCTCTGTCAGTCACCACACTGTGCAGAGGGATATCCCAGGGTTCGAGCGGTAACTCCGATACTTTCTGACAGTCATGGGCCAGCCCGATCAGCTTGGGGGCCAGTCGTGGCCGGATTCGCGTGAACGCAAAGGTGCGATCATAGAAGCCGCCACCCATGCCCAGCCGGCCACCGAAACCATCAAATCCCACCAGCGGAAACAGCACTGCATCCAGCGCCCATGGTGGCCGCTCCAGCCCCTTGTGGAAGGGTGGTTCCGGAATGCCAAAGCGGTTGGCTGTCAGCTCGGTGCCATCGGTAAAAGGGCTGAAAACCAGCCTGCCGCGGTGCACCGGATGCAGCACCGGCAAATAGAAGTGAATGCCTCGCCTGCGGGCAACATGAACGTACACCTGGGGATCAATTTCACCGTCGTTGGGCAGGTATACGGCAACGTGGCGGGCCCTGAAAAGGTCAGGATGTTTCAACAGGTTCAGCGCAAGCTGGTCAGCGGCAATCTGTTGTTCTTCCACAGACAGCGAGCGGCGCTTCTTCCGAAGGGCCTTGCGAAGATTGCTTCGGGATTGCGAGTCAGGGTGCTCTTCAAAGGGCTGGGGTGAGACAACGTTGGTCAACATAGAGCTTTTTCTACCATCGGGCTGCCCCCGTTGTACAGAAAAATGTCGCCTGTCACCGGTCTCTGGTTATGTCGGTGTGGCGAGCCGATAGGCTATCATTGGCCCTTCAAACTTTTCGTTCAACAGCAGGTCGACCCATGAACCATGATGCATTAACGAGTGTCCTCGAATCAGACGGCGAAGAACGATACGACTATTTCCTGAGCCAGGTCGGGGAGGAGCGTGAAATCTGGATTCTGGTGAATGCGGAGAATCGCTTCCTCAAGATCGTGTCTGAAGATGGCGATGTGGAGTACCTGCCGGTATGGCCCAGTGAGGCATTCGCGGTGGAGTATGGTAAGGGTTCCGACGATCTCACGCCTAAGCGTATTCCGTTGCCGGATTTTTTCAGGAAATGGGTGCCGGGTTTGACGAAAGATGGTCTGGACGTCGGAGTGCTGCCTGGCCTGGATGAAACCCTTTGGATAACCGAGCCGGAAGAGCTGAAACGCGACCTGCAGGATGAATTGTCGAGTTTCTGAGGATCCTGGTTGAAAGTAAAGCTTCCCGGGCTGCCGTTATCGGATGTGGCCCTTGAACCCAAAGTTCAAGGTCGGTGGCCGCTGTGACATATTAGGCTTTCCCCGTATGGGGACGTGCTCACAATGCCCTGAAGTAGCCACCTGGGTAGTGCGCATCGGCTCGAGGACGAATCCGACCAGCGAACAGCCCAGGAAGTTAATTTCATTATACGGGCATTGCCGGGGCTGATTGCAACACCTGAATCGGATTCCTGTGTAAGGACTAGTTACCGGTGCCTTCACCCAGTGCGGTATCGAGCTTTTCGTCCATGGCGTTGAGAATTGAACTGGCGGTGTCCGACATGGTGTCCCGCTCAAGCATCTCATTGGTGATGTTGAGTGCCGCCATCACGGCGATACGTTCGGTACCGAATACCTTGCCGCTGGCCCGTATTTCCCGCATTTTGGTGTCCAGGTGCCTGGCGGAGCGGAGAAGGGCTTCCTGCTCTTCCTGGGGGCAGGCGACCAGGTATTCCTTGTCGAGAATCTTGACTTCGACGGTTGTCGGCTGCTGTGGCATCAGTGGTGCTCCAGGGCCCGGAGGCGGCCTATCATGGCTTCAATCTTGTTTTTGGCAAGATCATTCTTGTGCATGAGCTGCGCTCGCTCACGGTTCCAGTCGTCCTGCAGCTCGCGCAGCATCGCGTTGTCACGTTCCAGTTTGCGACAGTGTTCGATCAATCTGTCGAGTTTGTCCGCCAATGCCTGTAGTTCGGACTGTTCCATGAGTCGTCCAACGCCTGTATCAAAGAAGTGAACTAACTATAAGTGTGGACTGCAAGCTGGTCAATTTACAGGGATGTCATGGCCCGCGTTGCGTGATGTCCGTCACTCTGGGGCCACGTGTCCCAGCCCCTGTTTTCGGCTGCCTCGCCAGGCCTGGAGTGCTGGAATCAGTCCCACGAGCAACGCTGCAAGAGGGACGCTGGCGAGGATCGACCATTCCGTTGCATTCAGCGGCCGCAAGCCTACCTGAGCGCCCCATGTATCCAGTAGCCAGGGGCTAAGAGCCGCGATGCCGGCCGCTCCGGCCAGGATCGCGAGCCCGCAGGCCGCAATGGCCAGCAGAATGCATTCGATCACGTGCAATGCCGCGATGAGGGCGGGCGAAGCCCCGGTAGCCCTGAGAATCGCCACTTCCTGCCGCCGCTGCGCTTGCAGAGTCAGCAACACGGCCACGAGCCCGACCAGGCTGGTGACCACGACAAAGCCGGTGATGCCCAGCAAGGCTTTTTCGAACTGACCCATGATTCGCCAGAGTTCGCTGAGCGCCACCCCCGGGAGAATCGCCGACAACGGTTCGAGCTGCGATTCGTTGATCTGGCGCTGAACCTGAAAAGTCAGCACTTTCCGGTCGATGCCCACGAATGCCGCGGTAATCGCGTCCGGTGTGAGGTCCCTCTGCCTGGCCTGTTCGGGCGTGACGGTTCGCCCGGGGATGGCAACACCGGATTCCCAGCCAATATGGATGGCTTCGAGGCCCTCCAGGCTGACGTAAACTGCCTGGTCCACCGGTGTGCCAGTGGGAGCGAGGATGCCAGTGACCGTAAACGGAGTGTCCTTGTGGTTGGAGAAGCTGGTCTTGCCGCCGCCATGGGACAGGACAACCCTGTCGCCAGTCTGGTGAGCGTGCTTGCGGGCTACTTCGGCCCCCAACACCACGTCGAAGACATCGGCGAACCATTCTCCCTCGGCCAATGCGGGTTTCTGGTCCCGACCGTAGCGGAAATGTTCCGGGAACTGCTCGCTGGTGCCGACAACCCGGTGCCCGCGATAACTGTCACCCAGGGATATGGGCACCAGCCAGCCGATGCGCTCATCCTCCTGCAGTTTCTCGTAGGTACTCCAGCGGATGTTGTTGGTGGCGTCACCGATGTGAAAGACCGTGTACAGCAGCAGGTTCAGCTGACCGCTGCGAGCGCCCACGATCAGGTCGGTGCCGGAGATGGTGCTGGTAAAGGACTGCTTCACTTCGGTGCGAAGGTACTGAACGCCCAGAAGCAGGGTGATGCTGAGCGTCAGGGTCAGGGTTACCAGCGCCAGTACCCTGCGCCGATACCAGAGGCTTGCCATGGCCAGAGACAGTGCCAGCCGCAGGTTCATGGGGTCACCTCCAGGGCCAGTTGGTGGTTAAAGCGTTGGGCCAGGCTCTTGTCGTGACTGACAAAGACAACGGATGAGTGTTTTTCCGCCGCCAGCCCCAGCAACAACTCGATAAAGCGGTCCCGGTTGTCGCTGTCCAGGGCCGAGGTGGGCTCGTCGGCGAGGATCAGTTCCGGGGCGCCGGTCAGTGCCCGGGCGGCGGCTACTCGCTGTTGTTGCCCGACGCTGAGGGTGGTAACACGCCGGTGCCAATGGCTCTGGGGGATGCCCAGGGCAGTCAGCAGGGATTTCGCTTCTGCCTCCGGCGAAGACAAGGCCCGCGCTCGGCGTTTCCGTGAAAGCTTGCAGGGCAGTGTGACATTGTCCAGCGTGCTCAGGTAGGGCACCAGGTTGAACTGCTGGAAGATAACGCCCATGTGGTCGGCCCTGAATCGGTCGCGTTGGCCGCTGGTCAGGCCTGCCAGGTCTGTGCCCAGTAATTCCAGGCGACCGGTGTCCGGCACGATCAGGCCTCCCATCAGGCTCAGGAGTGTGCTCTTGCCGCTACCGCTGGGGCCTCGCAGGAAAAGGTGTTCACCGCTGTTCAGTGTTACGTCAGGATAGCGAATGCCCGGCTGGGTCCGGTCCCAGCGAAAAGTGAGTTCGCTGATGCGGAGGGTTTGCCGTGGGGTTACGGAACTCTCTGAGGTTACGGAACTATCTTTGTGCAAGTCTGTCTTGCCGGTCATGTCAGGCATTGGTCATCCGGTGTATGATCCCTGAATCGTTACAGGAGACGTCAGTTTTATGTCAGAACCTCTGGAATCCCGCTCGCGGCAACGCTCTCTGTTTGCCATCCTGTGTATGGTGGCGCTGGTCGCGGCCTTCAGTCTTTCAGCCGCCGTTAGCGCAAAAGACGCCTCGCAAGAGATCGACTGGCTGGAATTGATGCCAGAGGAGGATCTCAACCTACTCGAGAATATGCCAGAAGTCTCCCACGAGGGTGACGGCCCTGCCACATTGCCGGACGAGATCATGACAGGCCGCGTGGTGCCTGAAATGGATGGCCGGTCGGGCCGGATTCCGGGTTTCGTCGTGCCGCTGAAAACCACACAGGATATGCGCATTCTGGAGTTTTTCCTGGTGCCATACTATGGCGCCTGCATACACGTGCCGCCACCTCCTCCAAACCAGATCATCCATGTGAAGTACAAGAAGGGCTTCAAGCTGGAAGCACTCTACGATCCGGTGTGGATTGAGGGCACCCTGAAGATCGAGAAGACCGAGAACGACATTGCTTCGTCCTCCTACTCCATCGTGGCGGAGAACGTCTCACCCTACGAGGAGTAATGTCTCTGCAGGGCGTTCATAGGTCAGTTGTTGACAGTAAATGCCCGGTTTGAGGGTGTCAGCCGGGCACTACCCTGGCCAGAGGGGCTGACCCATTCGACGGTGAGCTCCTCCATGCCCTCGAACCTCTCCATCAGTGCCGATGTGAATTCCTGATCGGCGTCGATGCGGTTGCATTCCAGTTGCTGGGATACGTCGTATTCCCGATGAGTGGCTTCCCCATGATGTTCTTCGTCATGATGTCCTTCGTCGTGATGTTCGGCCTTGTGATGATCGTGCTTGTCGTGGCCGTGATGAGTCTCCCCACCATGGTTTTCGTCTTCCCCGCCGAGTTCCACGGCTGCGGCTGTCACGCGGCAGTCGGCCGCTGCGGTGTTGACCAGCGGCGTGGTTTCCAGCCAGCGGGTAATGTCCGCCAACCGGCTTTTTTCCGCCTCTGTGCGGGCGCCATGCTCGAACCCGGCGAGGTTGTAGGCCGGGGAATTGAGCATCAGGTCAATACGGTTTTCTTCCACCGCCATCTGCAATCGGGCATGGCCGTGCTCGTGGGCGCCGGGATTGTCGGCGGCCAGCGCCATCGGTGCCAGGCTGCAGGCGGCGACCATACATCCAAGTGTATGCAGCGAGCGTGGACGGTTGGGGGGTAAGCGTTTAGCGGACATGGCAGGCGGCTCTCCTTGAAATTGATATGTTATAACATAATTTACTCTTTCCCGCTCCGGAATCAAGAGGGCAAGTGTCTTAAATGCGCCTGAATGCTAGGATAGGCCTTCACTCATTCATACAGGACCGTCCCGTTTCATGTCCGAAACCGACACCTCCAACGCCCGCGCCGTCGCCTTTGAGCGCTGGGCGAATATGTTCACCGCTCACAAGGCTTTCAGTCATCCATCAGAGCTCCATGGCGTGCTTTGTGGCCGGCTCGCTGCCGGCGCTCGTATCAATGAAGAAGAATGGCTGGCCATGGTGTGTGAGCACATGGGCCTGCCCCAGACTGCGACCGACGAATCGGACGAATTGCGGGAATTTATGGCCTCGGCCTATAGCCAGACGCTCGAGTTGCTCAAGGCCACCGATATGAGTTTTCAGCCCTTGCTGCCGGACGATGATTACGCCATCGAGCAGCGACTGGAAGCACTCACCTCTTGGGTGCGTGGGTTCCTCGAGGGCATGGCGCTGTCCGCTGGTCAGGCACTGGGTGAGGCGCCGGACGAGATTCGCGAACTCATTGAAGATCTGGTGGCGATCAGTCAGGTGGCCGATGATGACGAGCCGGACGATGAAAGCGAACAACAATTGATGGAAATCGTCGAATATGTACGGCTGGGGGCGCTAGCGGTGTTTACTGAGTTCAATCCGCCGGAAAAGCCGTCACCCAATACCCCGACTTTGCACTGAACAACGCTGATACCCGTGGGAGACTTCATGGCTTCACTGATACCCGTCAAGGAATTCAACGATCGCCGGCACCGGCTGATGGAAAGAATGGCGCCGGATAGCATTGCCATACTGCCAGCCGCCCCTGAACGGGTGCGCAACCGGGATGTCCTGCATCCGTTTCGCCAGGACAGTGACTTCCATTACCTGACGGGGTTTGGTGAGCCGGAAGCGGTCCTGGTTCTGATTCCCGGCCGGGAGCATGGAGAGTCCGTACTTTTCTGTAAGGAACGAAACCCGGAAAAGGAGCTTTGGGATGGCTTCCTGGCAGGCCCCGAGGGTGCCATCGAGACCTTCGGCCTGGACGATGCCTTTCCCATTGCCGATATTGACGACATCCTGCCCGGCATGATCGAAGGCCGCAGCCGGGTGTATTACCCACTGGGCAAAGATCATAATTTTGATGCCAAGGTGATGGACTGGGTCAAACTGATCCGCAGCAAGGTGCGTTCGGGGGCCCATCCGCCCGGCGAGTTCGTAGCCTTGGAACACTTGCTCCACGACCTGCGCCTGTACAAGAGCGCGGCGGAAATCAAGGTGATGGCAAGGGCCGGCGAGATCAGTTGTGAGGCCCACAAGCGGGCGATGAAGAGGGCCGGCAAAGGGGTCTTTGAATATGCCCTGGAAGCCGAACTGATCCACACGTTTATGGAAAACGGTGCCCGCTCCACGGCCTATCCGTCGATTGTGGGGGGCGGCCAGAACGCCTGTATCCTCCACTACATTGAAAACAGCGCCCCGTTGAACGATGGCGACCTGGTGCTTATCGATGCAGGCTGTGAACTGGAATGCTATGCCTCCGATATTACCCGTACCTTCCCGGTCAGCGGAAGGTTCAGCGATGAGCAGCGGGCCCTGTATGAAGTGGTGCTGGCGGCCCAGTACGCGGCCATTGAGGAAGTTCGTCCCGGGAATCACTGGGACCATCCCCACCAGGCCGCACTGAAAGTACTTACCCAGGGCTTGATCGATCTTGGCCTGCTCAAGGATACGACGGTAGAGCAGGCCATCGAGGAACAGGCATTCAAGCCGTTCTTCATGCACCGTACCGGCCATTGGCTTGGCCTGGATGTGCATGATGTTGGGGACTACAAGGTGGGCGATGCGTGGCGCGAACTGGAGCCGGGCATGGCACTGACCGTGGAGCCCGGGCTATATGTGGCGCCGGACAACACCAGCGTGGATGCGAAATGGCGTGGTATCGGCATTCGCATCGAGGATGACGTGGTGGTGACGAAAGAGGGCTGTCGGGTACTCACCGAGGCGGTCCCCAAGACCATTCCCGAGATTGAAGCGCTGATGGCCGACTGACCGTGAACCAGCACGATACCGATATCATCATCGCCGGTGGTGGGCTGGCAGGAGCCACCCTGGCATTGGCGCTGGCGAGAACCTTGCCGCAACTGCGGGTGACCGTGGTAGAGGCGTTTCCGTTGTCTCCGGACGCCCTGCCTGACAGTTACCAGCCCAGCTACGATGCCCGCTCCACGGCGCTGGCCTGGGGCTCAAGATTGATCTTTGAAGAACTGGGCCTGTGGCAACGGCTTTCCGAGCATGCCACGCCCATTCGCCATATTCATGTATCGGATCGTGGGCATTTCGGGGCCACGCGCTTGAACGCCGCCGAGCACCAACAGGAGGCTCTGGGCTATGTCGCGGACAACCGCTGGATGGGGCTGTGCCTGATGCGGGAACTTCTGCAGACCCATGTGGTCTGGGAAGCACCGGCGGAAGTGACAGCCATGCAGCCGCTATCGGAGGGTGTTCGCGTTACCCTGGGCGCCGACACGGGAAATCGGGAACTGACCGCGCAGTGCCTGATAGTGGCTGACGGCGGCCGTTCCGGCCTGCGTGAAACACTGGCTTCCGGGTCAATGAACAGGCGTATGATCAGCATGCCTGATCGCCAATGTCTCCACCTCCCATAGTCATGAGTTTACCGCGTTTGAACGTTTCACCGATGCTGGCCCCATGGCGTTGTTGCCTCACGGCTCGCCAGCTCGCGCCGGCACAAACGCCGCCCTGGTATGGACGTTGAGCAGTAAGGCTCTTGATGAACTGCTGTCATTGGGCGATGACGATAAGTGCCAGCGACTGCAGCATCGTTTTGGCTGGCGCCTGGGGCGTTTTACCCGCATCGGGGAATGCAGCCACTACCCGCTGACCCTGAAAACCGTGGATGAGGCGGTTCGCCCCGGTGTGGTGTTGGTAGGCAATGCGGCGCACACCCTTCATCCGGTTGCCGGTCAGGGCTTCAACCTGGCCTTGAGAGGCTGATGGCTCTGGTGGAACAGTTCCGTGTGGCTGTCGAGCAGCAGCAACCCCTGGGCAGCCTTGGCGTGCTTAACGCTTATCAGGCTCGTCATCGTCGGGACTGGCAACAGACTGCGCGGTTTTCCGACTCACTGATCCAGCTTTTCGGTAATCATCTACCTGGTGGCCACCGCCCGCGACGCCGGCCTGATGGGGCTGGATCTGCTACCCGGCGCCAAGCGCTGGTTTGCCCGCCAGGCTATGGGCCTGGGTGGGCGCCGGGCCGAGCTTCGTACTCCTGACAACGTTTTCTCGGAACGCAATGACCATGAGTGAGCAACCGCAATTCGATATCCTGGTGGTTGGCGGCGGCATGGTGGGCTCGGCCCTGGCGCTGGGTTTGTCTCGGCAGGGCTGGAACGTCGGCTGGTGGAAGGTGCCGACCGAAAGGCCTTGATGCAGGACCCCGAAGAAGCGCTATCTGTGGAAGATTTCGACCCCCGCGTGAGCGCCATTTCGGTCGCCAGCCAACGCCTGCTGGAACAGTTGGGGGTATGGCCGGACATAACCGCTGGTCGTCACTGTCCCTACCAGACGATGACGGTGTGGGACGGCGATGGCACCGGCCGCATCCAGTTCGAGGCGGCAGAACTTCGCGCCCCGGCGCTGGGCACGATCATTGAGAACCGTCGAATTGTGCGGGCACTGTTTGATGCTCTGGCTGACAGCGCTGTGACCCTGATTGACGGGGTCAGGGTGAGTGGCTGGTGGCAGGACGGGCACACGCGAGGCATCCGCCTGGAAGACGGCCAGACCTTCGGCGCCAGGCTTGTAGTGGCGGCGGACGGTGCCCACTCCCGATTGCGCCAGTGGGTGGGGCTACCGACCCGCGAGTGGGATTACGGCCAGCAGGCCATCGTATGCACCGTTCGAACGGCCCAGAGCCACCGTTATACGGCCTGGCAACGGTTCTCGCCCACAGGGCCTCTGGCTTTCCTGCCACTGTTGTCAGAGTCCGGCGATGAGCATTTTTGTTCTATTGTATGGTCCCAGGATACCGAAGAGGCTCGGCGTCTGATGGGGCTGGATGACCATGCCTTCAAAGCGGAACTGGAACGAGCGATAGAGCGTGAACTGGGCGCAGTGGATCTGGTCTCGCGTCGCTACGCGTTTCCTTTGCGTCAACGCCATGCCAAGGAATACATCGCTCCTGGCTTTGCGCTGGTGGGAGATGCTGCCCATACCATTCATCCCTGGCCGGCAGGGGGCGAATCTGGGTTATGGGGATGTTCGTGCGTTGCTGGATGAACTTGCCAGTGCCCGGAGCAAAGGCATTGATCCAGACAACGAGCTTGTTCTGGCTCGCTACCAGCGCCGTCGCAAGGGTGAGAACCTCGCGATGATGGCGGCCATGGAAGGTTTCAAGCAACTGTTTGGCCGCGATGAGTTGACCCTGCGTTGGCTCCGCAACACCGGCATGCGCTGGCTGAACCAGCTTGGGCCGATCAAGAATCGTATTGCCGCCGAGGCCATGGGGCTGGATGCCTGAGTATGGTTTGCAGGGCGCACTATAAACATCGTTGAACCAAAAGGAATTCGTTATGGCTGCCAGCAGTCTCCTCGTATTGATTGATGACATCGCCACGGTTCTGGACGATGTGGCGTTGATGACCAAGGCGGCCACCAAGAAAACCGCCGGCGTGCTGGGGGATGACCTTGCGCTTAATGCCCAACAGGTGACCGGAGTGAAACCTGCGCGGGAACTGCCGGTGGTCTGGGCGGTGGCGAAGGCTCGATGCTCAACAAGGCCATCCTGGTTCCGGGCGCTCTCGCCATCAGCTTCTTCGTGCCCTGGTTGGTGATTCCCCTGCTGATGCTGGGTGGCGCCTTTCTCTGCTTTGAGGGGTTTGAAAAAATCGCTCACCGGTTCCTCCACAGGCAGGAAGATGAACAGCACAAAGAAGAACTTCGCAACGCCCTCAAAAATCCCGAGGTCGATCTGAAAGCGGTTGAGCAAGACAAGATCAAAGGGGCGATTCGCACAGACTTTATCCTGTCGGCCGAAATCATAGCGATCACCCTGGGAACGGTCAGTAGTCAGAGCATCGGAATGCAGTTCATGGTGCTGACGGTCGTCGCCGTAATGATCACCATCGGTGTCTATGGCCTGGTGGCCGGCATTGTGAAACTGGACGATGGCGGTCTGTACCTCAGCCAGAAAGAAAGTCCATTCGCCAGGCGGGTTGGGGAAGGCATCCTCTGGTTTGCTCCCTGGATGATGAAAGCCTTGTCAGTGCTGGGCACCATCGCCATGTTCCTGGTGGGTGGCGGCATTCTCACCCATGGACTGCCACCGGTGTATGAGGCCATTCATCACTTTGTCGAAGGTTTTGGTAGTGTCGCCCAGGCCGTTATTCCGGTGCTTGCGGACGGCCTTTTCGGCGTTGTAGCGGGGGCTTTTCTGGTAGCGGTGATCACACCACTGACAAAACTCTGGAAGGCGCGTTCGGCCTGAGCTAAACGCAGGCGTCGAACAGGCGGCTGACCAGCACAGGTACGGCGGTCTCCACCCGGAGGATACGGTTGCCAAGGTGTACCGCTTCGCAGCCCGCCTCGGTCAGCTTGTCGACTTCATACGGTATGAACCCGCCTTCCGGGCCAACGCACAGGGTGGCGGGTTCGTTGATGTGTGCCGGGCAGGGCGTGCTGGTGCCGGGGTGGGCCACCAGAGCACGGGTATTTCTCAGCAGGGCCGGCAATTCATCTTCCACGAACGGCTTGAACAGCTTGCGGACGTGCAGCCGGGGCAGGTGGGTGTCCCGCGCCTGCTCCAGGCCGAGTACCATGTTTTCCCGCAGATTGTCGTCCGACAGCCACGGCGTTTGCCAGAAGCTTTTTTCCACCTTGTAGGCATTGATCAGCCAGATATCCTTGACGCCAAGGGTTGCGCAGGTCTGCAGTACACGGCGGAACATCTTTGGCCGTGGCATGGCCAGGATCAGCGTCAAGGGCAGTGGGGCTGGCGGTGGTGTGGTTAATTCCACCTGGAGTACGGCCTCGGTATCGTTAAGCCTGACCACGCGACCCGTGCCAATATCGCCGTCCACCAGGCCCACAGGTACCAGGTCGCCTTCCGCAACCTTCAGCACTGAATGCAGGTGTGCCAGCCGGCGGCCCGTGAGCACGGCTGTGTCCGTTGCCACGAAATCATCCTGAAACAGTAGCGCCAGGTTCATTCGTTGGAGGCGTCCATTGCATCAGGGGCTTCCACCTCGCGCCTGGCGAGCCGACCAAACAGAATGCCGAGTTCAAACAACAGCCACATGGGCACCGCCAGCAGGGTCTGGGAGATGATGTCCGGTGGGGTCAGCAACATGCCGATTACGAAGCAGCCCACCACGATGTACGGGCGCTTCGCAGCGAGGTCTTCGGGCGTGGTGGCGCCAGTGAGAATCAGCAGTATGGTGGCGATGGGAATTTCGAAGGCAACCCCGAAAGCGAAGAACATCTTCAGTACGAAATTGAGGTAGCTGCTGATATCCGGCAACTCAACAATGCCTTCCGGGCCGATGGCGGTGAAGAATCCGAACACCAGCGGGAACACCACGTAATAGGCAAAGGCCGCCCCCAGATAAAACAGGACGACCGACGTAAACAGTAAGGGGAACGCCAGTTTCTTCTCATGGGCATACAGGCCCGGCGCAATAAAACTCCAGAGCTGGTAGAGGATCACCGGAATGGCCACGAACACGGCTAGCACCAGGGCCAGTTTCAATGGCGCGAAGAACGGGGAGGTGATGTCCGTTGCGATCATGGTCTGGCCGACTGGCAGCAGGTCCCGCAAGGGTTGCGATATCAGCAGGTAGAGTTCATTGGCAAACGGGTAGATGGCGGCAAAACAGATGATCACCGCCAACACCATTTTCAGCAGGCGGTTGCGCAGCTCCAGCAAATGCTCGATCAGTGGCATTTCCGGCTGTGCATCTTCGGGACGTTGGGCGTTTTTGCCGTCGGGCTGGGTGGTCATGAACGGTTATCCGGCGTGCTTTCCTGTTGTTTCGGGGTGCCATCGGCCGAATGGTCGTGCGTGCTGTCATCCTCTCGTGGCGGATCATCAGGGGCCAGAGAGGCATGTCCGGAACCGTTGGCTGAGGTAGGGTCTTCCTCAGGGTCCATTACGGGCTCTTCGGGTTCGGCAATCCGACGGGTCGCAGGTGCGGGCCGGTGTTTGGGCTTATCGTCGTCGGACAGAACCATGTGTTCGTATTTCTTGGCCTCGTCCAGGGCGCCGCGCACCGACTTCTGGACATCTTCCAGACCGACGTCGCCGGCTTTGCGCAGTTCTTCGCGAAGCTCTTCCGCCTTGAGCTGACGGTCGAGTTCCGAGGAGAATTGGCTCACCATGCGGCGGGCACCACCAATCCAGCGCCCGGCTGCCCGGGCCGCTGTAGGCAGCCGTTCGGGGCCGAGAACCAGTAATGCAATGACGCCGCAGATCAGCAGCTCGACAAAGCCGATATCAAACATTCAGCCCGTCTCAGCTGTGGGACTTGTCCCGTGGCTTTTCTTCGGCGCGGGCTTCATGAGCTTTCGCGTCGGCATCGTCTGCAATGGCGTCCGGGTCATCGTCCTTCTTGTCGTCTTCGTTCATGGATTTTTTGAACCCACGAATGGCACCGCCGAGATCCCCGCCGATGTTGCGGAGCTTTTTGGTTCCGAACAACAGGATAACAATGCCAAGTACGATTAGGAGTTGCCAGATACTGATGCCCATGCCGGGACCCTCGTCTTAAGGTTTCTGTTACGGTTGATTGTACGCCACTTCGGGGGGCTTCCGGAAACCCTCTTCAGGGTTGCCCGGATCACTGTTCCCGGGAGGCTTTTTCTTCAAGGCCAGACAGGTCAAATCGGCTGGCGAGCTCGTCGATGACGTCCTTGGGGCCAAGGCCAAGCCGGGACAGCATCACCATGCTGTGAAACCAGAGGTCGGCGGTTTCATAAACCACGTCCCGGGTTTCACCGGAGTGCTCCGCGTCCTTGGCGGCCAACAACGTCTCGGTGCACTCTTCCCCTACCTTTTCCAGGATCTTGTTGAGCCCCTTCTGGTGCAGGCTGGCGACATAGGAGGTTTCCGGATCGGCCTCCTTGCGGGCTTCCAGCACCTGGGCCAATTGCTCAAGAATGTCACTCATGGTTGCTACCTCCCTGTTTGTCACCGTAAATAGCGCCGGGATCCCGCAGAACCGGATCCACGCTCGTCCATTGCCCGCCTTCCAGTTTGCGATAGAAGCAGCTTCGTCGCCCGGTGTGGCAGGCGATACCGCCTTTCTGCTCAACCTTCAGAAGAATCACGTCTTCATCGCAGTCCAGCCGGATTTCCGAGATCACCTGTTGGTGCCCGGAGGTTTCCCCTTTGCGCCACAATTTGCCGCGGGAACGGGACCAATATACGGCCTGGCCTTCTTCAGCGGTCAGCCGGAGCGACTCTGCGTTCATCCAGGCCATCATCAGGATGTCGCCGGTAGCGGCGTCCTGAGCAATGGCAGGTACCAGCCCATCCGCATTCCAGCGGATTTCCTCTAACCAGTCAGGCGTCCCGACTCTAGCGTTTGAATCTTGCATTTAGATGACTTCCGTCAGTTTTTCCGTTCATGGCCTACAACCAGCCAGGCCGCCACGGCCAGTAGAGCCCAACCATGAACGGGCATGGTCTGTGCGAGGGTGGCAAGGTCGTGGTCGAGGCTCAGCCAGGCCACCCCCGGCTGGGGCAGGCGGCCGCGTTCCGGGTCCGGCGTCGCTGCCAAAGCCACCGGGGTGTCATGCCCGGCCAACCGTGCAGCCAGATCCAGGGGAAACGATGGGGTGTCCGCCGCAACGCTGATTACCCACTCGTGCCCCTGTTCGGCTGCCCAATCCATGCCCGCCAGAACCCCCGCCAGCGGGCCGGGAAAATCGCCGATGGAATCGGCTACCACCGGCAACCCCAGATCCTCAAACCGGCTCAGGTCGCCATTGGCGTTCAACACTACGGCATCCACCTGTGGCGTGATTCGATCAATAACCCGCTGGATCAGCGACTGATTACCCAGCATCAATCGTCCCTTGTCACCGCCGCCCATCCGGTTGGCCTGGCCGCCCGCCAGAATGACCGCGCACTCAGTCATGCCCGGCCCCTTTTCGACGGTGTTTTTTGTCCTCATCAGGAACCTGTGACAAGTCCTGATCGAACACCAGACGGTGCTGGCCGCTGAGGCAGGTAAACTTTTTACCGCGCATCCGACCGATCAGGGTCAATCCGACCTGCCGTGCAATATCGACGCCCCAGGCGGTAAAACCGGACCGGCTGATCAGGGTCGGGATCCCCATCAGGGACGTTTTGATGACCATTTCGGAGGTCAGTCGGCCTGTGGTGTAGAGGACTTTGTCGGCGGCGGTGATTCCGTTCAGGTACATCCATCCTGCGATCTTGTCCACCGCGTTGTGGCGTCCGACATCCTCCATGTACGCCAGAATCTGGCGGTCCTGACAAAGAACCGTGCCGTGAATGGCACCGGTTTCCATGTACAGGCTTGGGGTATGGTTGATCTGGTAGGAGAGATCGTAAAACGTGCTGGTGCGCACCGGTGTGTCCGGTAGCGACAACCCGTCAAGCCCCGCCATCATGTCACCAAATACCGTGCCCACGGCGCAGCCGGACGTGCGGGTTTTCTTTTCCAGTTTGTCCTCGACATCGGTAACACCTGCAGTTCGGACCACTGCGACGTCCAGCTCTTCGTCGAAGTCAATCCTGGTGACCTGATCGGTTTCTTTCAGCATGCCCTGATTCAGGAGAAAACCGAGGGCCAGATACTCCGGGTGATCGCCAATGGTCATGGCGGTGACGATTTCCTGGCTGTTCAGATAGATCGTCAGGGGGCGCTCTTCGATCACGCTGATGGACTTTGATTGACCGTTTTCATCAACGCCCTCGACGGCGCGGGACAGACGAGGGTCTTTGGGATCGGGCAGTATCGGATTAATGGTCATTGTTGTTATAGCTCTTCCAGGAACGCCACGGATTTGAATATCGATGCACGTCCCCAGAGATTAGCCTATTTGGCATTCGGGAAAAACAGCTGTTGTCCGTCCACCTCGAAGTCCGCGATCGCTTGCTGGCCATCCCCGGAAATCAGCCAGTTATGCCATTGTTTCGCCAGATCGTGTTTAAGGTGCGGGTGCTTCTCTTCGGAGATCAGCAAGCTACCATACTGGTTGAACAGCACTTCGTCGCCGGCAAAAAGCAGCGTCAGGTTCTGGCGGTTGCCAAACGCCACCCAGGTGGCGCGGTCCGACATCACGTACGCATCCATGGCCGCAGCGGTGTTGAGCGTTGGCCCCATGCCGCTACCGAGTTCGCGGTACCAGTCGCCGTCGGGTCTGACGCCGGCGTTCTCCCAGAGGCGCAGCTCGGCGCGGTTGGTGCCGCTGTCATCGCCGCGTGAGGTGAAGGGTGCCTTGGCATGGGCAATCGCCGCGAAGGCCTCGGCGGCACTTTGTGCTTTCCCGATATTCGCCGGATCGTTCGCAGGGCCAATCAACACGAAATCGTTGTACATGACATCGGCCCGCTCGCTGGCGAAGCCGTTTTCGACAAAGCGTTTTTCCCCGGCGGTATCGTGTACCAGGAGGCTGTCGGCGTCGCCGCGGCGGGCGATTTCAAACGCCTGACCGGTGCCCACCGCCACCACCCGCACGTCGATGCCGGTGGCCTCTTCGAACTGCGGTAAAATGGCGTCGAACAGCCCCGAATTCTGGGTTGAAGTCGTTGAGGCCAGGGTGATGTAGTCATCGGCATAAGCGCCGAGCGCCACGCTCATGCCGGTGACACTTGCGAGTACAAGGATTAATGCCTTTTTCATCTTGCTGTCTCCTTTTGCGTGTTTCGAACGTCCAATGAGTAACGCGTCGGCAAAACCGTCAGAGCCGAACTATTCCATCAGTTCTCCGGCAATAAACGCTTGCCCCTCCCGCGAGACGGGGCTATTGAAAAAGGTTTCGGCAGAGGTGTGTTCACACACTTTCCCGCCAGAGAGAAACAACACATCCCCGGCAAGGCGCCTCGCCTGATGCAGATCGTGAGTGGTCATGACGATGCGCGTTCCCCGCTGATGAAACTCGCGTACCGCGGCCTCCACGCCTTTAATCGCCGCCGGGTCGAGTGCGGAGGTAGGTTCATCCAGAAACAGCACCTGGGGAGCAAGTACCCAGCACGGGCCAGTGCCAGGCGCTGCTGCTCGCCGCCGGAGAGTACGCGCGCGGGCGTGTTTGCGCACGGGGTCAGCCCAAAATGCTCAAGCGCCTCACAAGCGATCTTTGTACGTGTCTTGCGGGGGACATTATTCACGCTAACGCGTGAACGAGATTCGCCAAGGCTGAGCGGCGCAACAGTACCGGTTGCTGGAACACCATCGCTTGGCGGGGGCGTCTCTCAATTGACCAGGCCACCCGTCCCTGAGTCGGTGGGAGCAAACCGTGAGCCAGCCGCAACAGAAGACTCTTGCCCGCCCCGTTAGGCCCCATCACCAGGGTGGGGCCGGTGCCGTCCAGGGTGAATGAGCAGGGGCCCAGCAGTGCCTTACCCTGCTGGCTGAAGCTACGCCATCAAAACGCAGCGTTGGTGGCGGAAGGAGGGCAGCCGAAGCAAGGAGTGGAACGTTAAATGAAGTCATCCTATCCGCCTTCTGGTCAGTTCACCTACCAAAAAGGCACCTGCGTTGATCAGCATGACCAGCGTCAGCAGCACGATTCCCAGCCCCAGCGCCAAGGGCAGGTTGCCCTTGCCGGTTTCCAGCACAATGGCGGTGGTCATGACCCGCGTGACCCCATCAATATTGCCGCCCACCATCATCACCGCGCCCACTTCGGCGCTGGCGCGGCCAAAGCCGGCGAGCAGAACAGTCAATAGCGCAAAACGGGCATCCCACAGCAGGGTGGGCATCATGCGTGAACGGGACATACCCAGTGACATAAACTGCTCGCGGTATTCACCCAGAAGCTCTTCCACCTTCTGGCGCGAGAGCGCGGCCAGAATCGGTAACACCAGTACCACCTGGGCAATGACCATGGCCCCGGGTGTAAACAGGAACCCCCACTCACCCAGCGGGCCGGCTCGCGAGAGCAGTAAATAGACGGCGAGCCCAGCCACCACCGGCGGCAATCCCATCAGGGCATTGAGCACGACAATCATGACGCTGCGCCCGGGGAAGCGCCACAGTGCCACCGCCGCCCCGAGGGGAAACCCCAGCACAGCCGCGATCAGTACCGCCAGAAGCGACACCTGCAGCGAAAGCGCCACGATCTGAAAGAGCGAAGCGTCGAGGTTTAGCAGTAGCGACAGCGCTACGTAAAACGCATTATTTTCCACAGCTGCGTCTCCTTGTTATTGAGCATCGTGGAGTTTCTGACTACGCTTTGCACAGCCTGTTGAAAAATATGCAGCTAAAAACAGTTTAGTGCTTTTCCAGGCGGCAGGAGAGATCAATGACGCTTCCCGCTTACCTCACCACGGCCGAAGCTGCCGAGTATCTGCGCCTGAAAGAGCGCAAAGTCTATGATCTGGTCAGCCAGGGCGTCATTCCCTGTGTGCGGGTGACCGGAAAGCTGTTGTTTCCACGCCAGCGTATTGATCTGTGGTTGATGAACCACCTGGAAGGTGACGACGCTGTCAGTTCGCCGACCCCGCCGGTCCTGGCAGGCAGCCAGGATCCATTGTTGGAGTGGGCGGTGAAAGAGAGCGGCGCGGAACTGGCGCTGCTGTGCCAGGGGAGTGGTGATGGCGTACAACGGTTAATCGCCGGTCGCGCAATGCTCGCGGGGATGCATATCTGGCACGCCGATAGCCGGGACTACAATGATCCTGTCACGTTGGGGCTGAGTGGCATGCGTGACCTGGTGCTGATTCGCTGGGCGAAGCGCCAGCAGGGGCTCCTGTTAGCCGCCGATAACCCTCACCGACTCGCCCGCTTGGAGGATATCGCCCGCCCGGGCATACGTCTCGCGCATCGCCAGCCTGATGCCGGCGTTAGCCATTTACTGCAGAGCTTGCTTGCTCGACACCGCATAGATGCCGAACACCTCACGTGGGCAACACATCCGTCGCTTAGCGAAGACGATCTCGCCTTGGCCATTCGACAGGGCGAATCGGATGTTGGCGTGGGAATCGAAGCGGCGGCGCGGCGCCAGGGGCTCGCTTTTATACCTTTGCAGCAGGAGCATTTTGATCTGGCTATGCGCCGGCGCCACTATTTTGATCCGGCCATGCAGAGGCTGCTGGCGTTTGCCGGTAGCGAGCGCTTCGTCCAGCGCGCCGAGGCGTTGGGCGGTTACGACATCACCGAGTTGGGACATGTCGTCTATAACGCGTGAGAGTTGCCAATAATAACGTTAATAAAAACTGGCCAAGAATCAGGAGCGCGCATGCCCTTGAACCCGAAAGATTCAGTGAAGGAGGTCAGCGGGGCGCTGGGTGACATCGGTACCTTGCTGCCACTGAGTCTTGGAGCAATTGGCGTGGCAGGGTTGGCACCGATACCCGTAATGCTGGGGTTTGCCGCGTTCTACATTGCAACGGGGTTGTACTATCGGCTGCCGATACCGGTACAACCCATGAAAGCGGTTGCTGCGCTGTTGCTGACCACCGAGGTGACGTCCCAGAGCCTGGTCGCCAGCGGTGTGCTGGCAGCAGGCGATGTCCATGCTGGTGTTCCCTCAACTGGCGCTTACGATCACCAATGCCATCGTACTGACCGCCTTGGTGGTTGGGGATTACTTCGGTGAGCAATCTCATCGCGTGTCGCCAGCCCGACTGTCGGTGACGACGGGCTTGGCGAACCTGTTTCTCGTTCCGCTCGGCGCCCTGCCCATGTGTCATGGCGCCGGAGGCGTGGCCGCGCACCATCGTTTCGGTGCCGGAACCGGCATGGCTCCCATTGTGCTGGGAACCGCTTTGCTCATGGTTGCTTTCCTGCCGGGGGGCTATCATTGATCGCTGCCATTCCGGTGGTGGGTCTCGGGGCCTTGTTGTTGGTAGCGGCTGTAGAGCTTGCCATGTCCAGGCGTCTCTGGGCCGCGAAGCCGTCTTGCTGGCCGGTTATCGCGACAACCGCACTGGTGACCGTCTGGGCCGACCCCTTGTTCGGGCTTCTGGCGGGTGTGGTTGCGGAAACAGTTCGGGCGGCTTGGGTGCGAGGAAACAGGGTAGGATCGGAACTTATGAAACAACCCATCACTGGCTATCACAAAGACAAGGAAAACCACTGGGTCGCTCAGTTGGCATGCGGCCATAATCAGCATGTGCGTCATTCGCCGCCTTGGGTGAACCGCCCTTGGGTCACTTCGGCGGTAGGTAGAGAGTCGATGCTGGAGCTTGAGCTTGACTGCAGGAAATGTGAAGAAGGTGCGCTGCCGGATGATCAACCGTGATCAGGTTATCGATAGTGTCCACTTATTCTCTAGCGGATACGGGTTCTACCCCGTTACTCGGACGCACCGCGACGCAGAGTCCGTGCTGGTGTTTCACCAAAACGGGCTCGGTAGGCGCGGGAAAAGTTACTCACATAACCGTAGCCGACCTTGTCTGCCACGACTTTGACAGGGTGGCTGCCGTCTTCCAGAAGACGAAGAGCCAGCTTCATGCGTTCATTGCGGATAAATTCGGCGCAAGTCTGGTCGTGCTTTTGTTTGAACAACTGGTCCAGTCGGCTTTCGGTCAGTCCCACCCGATCGGCCAGGGCCGGGATGGACAGCGTGGAGTCCAGGGCGCCGCTAATCTGATCCAGAAGATCCTGGTAGGCCTGCTCTTCCCACGGCGGCAGTGTGTCATCGGCGTCGGAGCCTTCCTCAAATCCTTCAATCAGTTCAGACAAAAAGAGGTTGGCGATGGCTTCCAGCTTCAAGTCGCGGCAAGCGCCATTGGCGTGGTGAGAAAACAATCCAGAGCCAGTTGCCGTAAACGCGCGCTCGGCGTCATGGTGCGAATATGGCAGCTATCCCCATAGGGCACGTCAAATGCCTTGAGGGTGGCGGGCAAATTGCCGCCGAAGCGTGGGCGCAATGTGCTCAATGTGGAAGACGCACCAACATGACGAACCAGTTGCCCTTTGTGCAGTTGGAACTGCGAGCCCTGCTGGTCAACGCGCATCAGCAAGGCCGCGTCAGGGTGGAGCGTATGGCGCTCCCCATTGGGGCAAGCCAGTTCCGACTGTCCCTGTAGATGCAGGGCGCTCTCGATCCAGGGTTCGGTAGAGGATCCCTGCATGTCAAGAAAACAGTCTTCCAGCACCTCGTATTCCAGCCGGTCAACACAATGCCACTGGCAAACTGAAGCCGCTCCATGCGCCCACGAACGCCGGGGATATCAAAAGTGTTCCCGCCGGACATATTCAAAGTATGAATGCTGCCCTGCAATGAAAGGTCGTCCAGCTTTTTCATGATGATGCGCCATGATTTGTGTTTCTAGGGTTTCCCGCCCTTGGCCGGCGTATGACTGCGGCGAAAAATGATAAAACTCCGGAAAGTGATAAAAACAATAAGTAGTTCTTGCCCATCCCGCCTTCTACCCTACATCGCTTATAACAGAAAATTATATGTCGGAGTCGTTATGTCGCTCATCATTCAGCGCCGTATTGGGGGCATTGCCTTGCCCGTGTTGGATTCTACTCTGTTTCCAGCGCGACTTTTTCTTTCCTGTTGTTGATCTCGGTGCCGGCCTGTTCCGCGCCGGATGGTGCTGATGGCACAGGCCATGACGGTACCACCGGGGGGCGTGGTGAGAATGGCTACCATGGCAGCCTGTTCAGTAACGGCGGAGACGGCGGCGACGGCATGAGCCTGCTGTTTACCGGGGCGCGCCGATATTTGGCTGCTGAATTACCTGCCGGGGTAGATTGGGCAACGGACCTGACAACGCTGGCCGGCATCAATGATGGTGATCAGTTCAGTGTGACGGTCGACGGTGTTATATCGATTATTACCATTAACACCAATGTCCGATTTATCGCACTGGCGAGTGCGATTGATACGGTGCTGGAGCCCTATGGAATGAGCAGCTACGGTTTCAATCGCGCATCGGATGGCTGCACGCTGGATCTGCAGGGCAGCAGGAACTTTCTGTCTATGGAGCTGGCGAATGTAACCGGAACGCCGCTTTCCACCACAGGGTTCGACTTTGGTGCCGTGCCGGTGATTGTGGGCAGCAGCCCTCCGCCTTTTGAGCATTGCGGTAACGGCGGGGCCGGCGGGAAGTCTGACTATTTAATGGTAACGGCGGCTAAGGTGGCGATGGCGGCGCAGGGATCCTGGTAGACGCCAGCGCCAATATTCGTATCGACGCCGGTGCTCAGGTGCTGGGTGGTTACTGCATCACCGATTCCGCCCTGGCGGTGACCCAGGTCGGTACGGTCAATGCGGGTGCCAACCAAGCAACGGCGGCTCACTTTGTCAGTGGTGACAATCGCCTGACCCTAGAAAACGGTTATACTGGGCGGCAATGGTGCAAGCTGAATGGCAATAATGATGTGTTGGCACTGGGCGGCAGCGCTGATGGCACCTTTGATACTTCGTTAGTTGGAACGGATGCCTCCGATATTTTTCGTAGATTCGAATCTTTTGAAAAGCCGGTGGCAGCGCCTGGACGTTAACGGAAGGCACTGCTCAGGACTGATGGGTGAGTGAGGGGGGGGCACTTCGGTCTGATTGGCTCGGACGTCATCTGGACTGGCGACCATACCTTTACTGGCTCTGCCGTTCTTAACAATGGTGCGAGCCTTTCCCTTGGTGCCGCCGGCAATACCGGTTCCATTGTGGGGGATCTGCACTTCAGTCGTGTCAGCACCCTGGAAATCAATCGGGCCAACGACTACCTCTATGACGGTGCAATTTCTGGTGACGGTAACCTGATCAAGAACGGCGCCATGAATGGGGTGGGTTTTACCGTGAACAGAGGTGGCCTGCTGGGCGGCAGCGGCGCACTGGGCAATACCACGGTGCAATCCGGCGGCCCCCCTGGCGCCGGGCGAAGGCTTGGGCACGCTCACCGTCGACGGCAACCTGACCCTGGCCCAGGGCAGCCTGCTGGATTTCGAGTTTGGTGCGCCAAGCGTTGATTTCTCGACACCGGGCTCCAGCGACAGTGTTTCCATCAACGGCGATCTGGCTATCAATGGTGCCACGCTGACCCTGAACGACACCGGCAGCTTTGGTCGGGGCCTGTACCGCCTGTTTGATTACACCGGCTCCCTTTCCGGAAGCAACGGTGGCCTGCAGCTGGCCAGCCCGGATCCGTCCTACGGCCTGCAATACCTTACCGGCGACAAACAGATCAACCTGATCAACACCGGTGGCACCACGTTGAATTTCTGGAACGCCAACGGCTTGGCCAGCGGCACTACCCAGGGCGGCGGCGACGGCACCTGGACAGCGACGAATTCCGTCTGGACCGATGCCAGCGGTTCTGTCACCGGTCCCATGATCCCCAGCCCCGGCTTTGCCATCTTTGCGGGGGATGCCGGCACCGTAAAGGTATCTGATGTGGATGGCGCGGTGGAAGCCGACGGCCAGTAGTGGCTATCAGGCCACCATCGACAGTGTGATCAGCGGCAACAACGGCTTGATGAAAACCGGCGAAGGCACGCTGGTTCTGGAGAACCACAGAGTGGACGAAAGAACTGGCTGTGTCGGAATGTGATGTGAGCATCACCGGGCAGCCACAGGTCGTGGCTGAGCTCGCACCAGAGCATGAACCAGAACCTGAAGAGCTTACGGTAACGACACGGCCCACGGCGAGGATAGCTCGGTGACCGGGCAAGGTTGCAAAGGCAAGAGAGGTGATGATCTTAAAGACTGCCACAAGCCCGATCGCCGGGTCACGTTGTTGTTGGCTTCGCGAGTTCCGAGTTTTGGCGAAGAGGCAGGCATTAGCGCAGATGAACCATGACGAGCTGGAAAAGCAGATTTTCCGATCAAGATTGAAAAGGGATCTGTCGTGGTAAAATCGGTTGTGGAAAGGGCTGGAACCCCGTGGTACTCCCGAGTGAGAATTTCTGATTCCTCAAGAATGACCTTTGATTCGCTGCGCTGGATGGAGTTCACCCTAGCGAAGGTAAACGAGTCGTTGAGGTGCAGTCAGAAGAAACTGATCCAAGTTGGTGCCCGGTATTTCTTGGAGCGGGGTGAAGCTTTCATAAATGTTAGTTAAAACAATGGACTGAAAAACCTGAGCAGTTGGCCAGCTTTTTGCTGTGACCGTCTAGTAAGCGATTTAAACCAAAACGCGAAATGAAACAAAAGCTCAGGAGATTATCCATGAAACCCAAATCTAGCCTGGTACTTGCTGCCACACTCAGTATGTCCATGTCCGTACTGGCAGAAGACCCCATGAAGGTTGGCTTCGTTTACGTTGGTCCCGTCGGGGATCACGGCTGGAGCTATCAGCATGACTTGGGGCGTCTGGCCCTTGAAGAGCATTTTGGCGATAAAGTGTCTACCACCTATGTCGAGAACGTGAGTGAGGGTGCTGACGCAGAGCGTACCATTCGGCGACTCGCTCAGGCCGGCAATGATGTAATCTTCACCACCTCCTTTGGATTCATGAATCCGACGGCCCGTGTAGCAGAGCAATTTCCCGACATTACCTTCCTGCATGCCACGGGGTACAAGCGAGGTGAAAACCTTGGCACCTACTTGTCCGTCACCTATGAAGGTCGCTATGTCACTGGAACGGCCGCTGGTCTGGTGACCGAAACCGATACCCTGGGCTATATCGCCTCTTTCCCTATTCCAGAAGTCATTCGCGACATCAACGCCGTGTACTTGGGTGCCAAGGAGGTGAATCCGGATATTGAGCTCAAGGTCGTTTGGGTCAACACCTGGTTCGACCCGGCTAAAGAAGCTGATGCAGCCAATGCCCTGATGGACCAGGGGGTAGACGTGATTATTCAGCACACCGACAGCCCGGCACCGCTGATTGCAGCAGACAAGCGAGGCAATTGGGGTGTTGGTCAGGCCTCTGATATGCGGAAGTTTGGTGGCGATGCGCACCTGTTGTCTGTGGTAAATGACTGGGCGCCGTACTATATCGATACCGTGCAGTCGGTCATGGACGGGGCCTGGGAGCCGGCCGATTACTGGGGCGGGATTTCTGACGACGTGATTCAGGTGGTTGGTATCTCAGAGCGCCTGACCGATGAACAGCGCGCCAAAGTGAATTCGGTAATGGAGTCAATCGACAAGGGTGAGTTCCATCCGTTCACTGGTCCCCTGAAAGACCAGTCGGGCGAACTTCGGGTGCCTGAAGGTGTTTCAATGACCAAGGAAGAGTTGGCTGGCATGAACTGGTACGTTGAAGGTATGACCGCTACGCTGCCGCAATAAAAGCTTGCGCTTTTGCCCATAAAAAGCCAGCAGGTAAGTGCCTGCCGGCTTTATTATGGGAAGTGCTTGTTCAGGCGTTTTTCAGGAGTGCCGCAACGCTATTCCGGACGCTTCGTGTCAAGTCCGCTTCGTCAAGGCCGGCGACACATCCGTCGCTGACGATGCGCTTGCCGTGTATAAAACTGTGCTTGACGTGTACCGGCTCACCGCACATAAGCGGTGACATCAGTGGAGCGTGCACGCCTGCAAAGCGTGGATTGTTGACGTCATACAGCACCAGGTCCGCCGCTTTTCCGACGGCCAGGCTACCGGTATTTTCCAGACCAAGGAGGTCTGCGCCACCCTGGCTTCCCCATTCAAGAACCTGCTCCAGTGTCGTGGCATCGGGCCCGTTCTGAGCCCGGTGAATTAACCAGGTCAGGTTCAGTTCCTGCAGCATCGATCCGGATTCGGCAGAGGCCGAACCGTCTACTCCCAGGGAAATGGGCACACCGGCTTCAGCCATCAGGATCACCGGGGCAATCCCGCTGCCAAGGCGGCAGTTTGAGGTGGGGCAGTGCGCGATGCCGGTCTGGGTGGCGGCGAGGCGTTCGATGGCATGAGCGTCACTGTGAACCAGATGCGCGTACCAGACGTCCTTCCCCAGCCAACCGCAGGATTCCGCATAATCGATCGCGCTCTGACCATATCTCTTATGGGCCTGAATTTCGTCGAAGTCTACCTCCAGCAAGTGCGAGTGCATTCTCAGTTTGTTTTCCCGTGCCCATTGCGCCTGGGCTTTCAGGCCTTCCGGAGAACTGGAATGGATCAGGCTGGTCGGCGCCACAACCAGTTTTTTCATGGCGTCTGGCCCGGCTTGATGGTGTTTTTTTCGGGTTGTGTCGAGGCGGTCGATGATTTGGTCGATACTTTCCGGCTCGATCTTGTGTTCGATCATGCCTTCATGGGAGCCGGTTTCCGTGGCGCTGCCCCGGCACAGAACCATCCGGATGCCGAGTTCCTCGGCGGCCTGCCAGACGGCGTCTTCCAACTCCGAGCTGGTGGTGCTGTGGTAAAGGTAATGGTGGTCGGCACAAGTGGTGGCGCCGGAACGAATCAGTTCATACAGTCCCAGACGAGCGGCATGGTACATAAGTTCTGGCGTCACCTTTGGCCAGAAGCGGTAGGGTACGCTGCTGAGCCAGCCTCCAAGATCCTGATTCAGCCCTTCCGGTACGCCCTTCATGATGGACTGGGCAAGGTGATGGTGGGTATTCACCAACCCTGGCCAGACCACGCAGCCGGACGCATCAATGACGGTTTCCGGGGCCTCCTGTGTGGGGGCGAGGGCGTTGCCCAGCTCGGTAATGTATCCGCCCCGGATGCGCAGGTCCCGGGCATCCGAAAACCCGGTGGACGCGACTGCGACGGCGTTCTTGATAAGGTAGTCCAATGGTTGCTCCTCTCGATGTTCAAGAGCAATGTCCCGAGGTGTTGCCGGTATCGCGCGTTCCTCTGACCGCTTCTACTCTTCTGAATGGTGGTTACCCCGGACTGCAATGCAAGATTGCGGCCATTTGCTGACCGGTTGGTCAGAGTAGGTGCTGCCTCGTTGTCGGCGGTTTTAATGCGCCACGCTGGTGCGAGGCTTCCGAAGGCTGCACTCGAATGGCTCTCCTGAAGCTCGCCCTGATACGCCGTGCAGGCCCGGGCCCCTGAATTTCAAAGCGGTTGCAGAGCTAGTCATATGGCACAAATGCTGCATCTTTTTGCATGGCAGGTCAGGTTCCTCCGGGGATCGCCTGCGAGTCTGAGTAGAAGCAGTCAGGAATCGCCAGACACGCGACTTCGGGTCATTGCTCAGTCGTCGACCGAAAGTGCCTGCAGGCGCGGTTGGCGGCGATGGCCATGCACTGCCTCCCGCATTCCTGCCATGTTTGCTTTCGGAAACCGTTCTAATCATTGGCGATATGCCGGGAGGCACAATGACTCACACTGCAGAAAAATACGCGCTGAAAGAACTGGACCTGGAAACGACCTTTGGTGGTATGGGTCGGGAGGTCGAAGGGGACATACCCGTTATCGATCTGTCCGACTTTGATCGCCGTAGAGAAGAGATCACTGATCAGCTTTGGCAAGCTGCCACTGACGTGGGCTTTTTTCAACTGTCCAATCACGGGCTTGAACTCGACCTGATCAAGCAGGCTTTTGCATTGTCCGAGTGCTTTTTTGCGTTGCCGGAAAGCAGCAAACAACAGTATCCGCTGAAAAAAGGACTGAATTCCGGTTGGGAGTTCAAGTCACAGGTACGGCCGTCCACCGGAACGGCGGATGAGAAAGAGTCGTTCCAGATTACGCTCCCACACATGGATGATCTCTGGCCGAACCAGACGGTGGTCCCGGAATTCAGCCGGGTGATGCTGGATTTCGAGAACCGCGCCTGGCAGCTGGGTATGACGGTTCTGTCGTGCTTTGCCGATCGTCTCGGGTTTGAGAGGGACTTCTTTGGCCGGGCCCATGATCGCAGTTTGGAGGATTATCAGAGCACGCTCCGGTTGCTGCACTATTTGCCCCTGGCCGACGATGCCCGCCTGGATGAATCCATCTGGCGCGCCGGGGCCCATACCGATTTTGATTGCCTGACCATGGTGTTCCAGCAGGAAGGCCAGGGTGGCCTGCAGGTCAGCCCGGGCAAAGACGCCGAGGGCAAAGGTGATGACCGGGAGTGGTTCACTGTGGCGCCGAAAGAGGACCGGATTACCTGCAATATCGGCGACATGCTGATGCGCTGGAGCGATGACCGTCTGAAGTCGACCCTGCATCGGGTCAGGATGCCGAAAGAGGGCGAATACAAGGGGCCCCGATACAGCATGGCGTTCTTCTGTCAGGCGAACAAAGAGCAGGTTATTCAGGGGCCGGGAAAGAAATACCCGCCGATCTCTGCACGGGACTACCTGTTGCAGCGAATCCAGGCCAACTTTGATGCCGCAGAGAAGGCGGCCGAAGCCCGGAAGTAATCGGGATAGAACGTTCCAAAGTGAAAAAGGCCTCCTTCGGGAGGCCTTTTTTCAGGATGATTTCAGGGTTTGTTGTGCTGTAGCCATTGCCCCAGTAGCTGGCGTTCCTCGTTCGTCATGCCGGTCAGGTTGCCCAGTGGCATGTAGTGAGAATCTACCGCCGCCTGGCGTACCTTGTCGGCGTGCATGGCAAGAAGCGACAGGTTCTCCAGTTTGATGCCCGCTGGCGGTGCCTGAAAGGCCGGATGGCCGGGGCTGCTGGCATGACAGGCCACACAGTGGGTGTTGATGAGAGCGATTGCGACCTCATTACTGACCTCCGGGTGGTCGGCCGTATCCAGCGTGGTTGCCGGGGCCGGGGCCACAAGCCAGATCAAGGCAGCGGTGAGCACTGCGGCGACCGCCAATATCCAGGCTGGTTGATGTCCCTGTGCCGGAGGTTGAAGTAGTGCCGGGCGAAGGCCGTGATGAACCGATGGCCGCCAGGATTGCCCAGCCGTGAGGGTTTCCATACAGCAGCGGGTAGTGGTTGCTGATCATGATGAAGATGATCGGCAACGTCAGGTAGTTGTTGTGGGTCGAGCGCAGCTTGGCGAGCATGGCCAGGCGAGCGACCTTTTCGTTGGCTTCTTCCCCCGCCCGGACCGAGTCGACCAGCGCCCGCTGTGAGGGAATAATGCCGAGAAAGACGTTGGCCACCATGATGGTTCCGATCACCGCCCCGACGTGGATAAACGCGCCCCGGCCTGAGAACACCTGAAACAGCCCCCAGTCGACGAGAACCAGAATGCCGAACAGAATTAGCGCAAACGCCTTGCCTTTGTCGGCAAGAGGGCTTCGAATCAGGGTTTCGTAAATGGCAAGAACCACGGCAATGCTGCCCAGGCCGATTGCGATGGCGGCACCGGTGCTGAGATCGGCCTTGGCCGGGTCGATCAGATAGCCCGGTGAGCCCATGTAGTAAACAACAAACAGCAGGGCCAGACCGCTAAGCAGGGTTGAATAGGCTTCCCATTTGAACCAGTGCAGTTCCCGGGGCATTTCCTTCGGCCCCAGTCTGTACTTGGCGATCTCGTAAAAACCACCGCCGTGAATGGCCCACAGGTCGCCCTTGATGCCCTCGTTTTTCTTCCATTCCGGTGGTTCCCGCAGGTGATTGTCCAGCCAGATGAAGTAGAACGATGCGCCGATCCAGGCAACGCCTGCGATAACGTGAAACCAGCGGACCAGAAGGGACAACCATTCGCTGAGGTAGGCTTCCATGGCTCAGGCTCCTTGCGTGAAGTAGGTGGTGGCAGCGTCAGTTCCTGCTGCCTGGTGGCGTAGTTCACCGGCCACGATAGAGGCGGTGATGGCTCGGTCGTCGCCCAGAATCATCAGATTGAAGAGAGTTTCGAAGAGCGTGTGTGTGAATTCCTGCTTCATGGCCAACTGCGGTGTTCCGCTCGGATCTAGGACCACGAAGTCAGCAAAGCGCCCGGATTGAAAACTGCCGGTCTGCTGGTCCTGATGCAGGACCCGGGCATTGCCGAGTGTGGCGAGATAGAACGCCTGCCAGGGCGTCAGGGTTTGGCCGCGTAGCCGACAAACCTTGTAGGCCTCGGCCATGGTGGTCAGCATCGACAGACTGGTACCTCCGCCAACATCAGAGGCCAGCCCGACCGAAACCCCAGCTTCGCGGGCTTCCCGGAAGTCGAGGAGTCCGCTGCCCAGAAAGGTATTTGAGGTGGGGCAGAAAGCGATGCGGGTGCCCGTCTCAGACAGTCGTTTGCGGTCTACATCATCAATGTGAATCCCGTGCGCCAGAACGGTGTGATCGCCCAGCAGGCCATAGTGATCGTACACATCCAGATAGCTGGAGCGCTCCGGGAACAGTTCACGGATCCACTGGATTTCGCCGGTATTCTCCGCCCAGTGTGTCTGCACCATGACATCCGGATGCTCTGCGGCGAGCTTGCCGGCGAGCGAAAGCTGCTCCGGCGTCGAAGTAGCGGCAAACCGGGGTGTAATCGCGTAGCGTTGGCGTCCGCGTTTGTGCCAGGTTTCCAGCAGCGAGAGGCTGTCGTCGTAGCTGCTCTGGGCCGTGTCCTTCAGGTTTTCGGGGGCATGGCGGTCCATCATGGCCTTGCCCGCGGTAAGGGCCATTCCCTGTTGCTCGCCAGCCTCGAACAGGGCATGCACCGACTCAGGATGGGAGGTGCAGAATACCAAGCCCGAGGTGGTGCCGTAGCGTAGCAGCAGATCGGTAAACCGGTTCGCTTCAGTCCGGGCCCAGTCCATGTCGCTGAATCGGGCCTCATGAGGAAATGTGTAGGTTTCCAGCCAGTCCAGCAACTGGGCACCGTAACTGGCCATAACCCCCAGTTGGGGCATGTGTGCGTGGGTGTCGATAAAACCCGGCAGGATCAGCTGGTCTTTCCAGTGGGTCACCTCAGTGCCTTCGGGCAATTGGTGCAACCATGCACTGGCGTCACCGGCTACCAGCACTTTGCCATGGTGCTCAATCAGCAGGCCGTCCTCGAAGAAGGCCACGCTGCCCGCCGCGGGCTCCGGTTCATTGCCCGGGTCTTCCAGGAAATGGAGCACTGTGCCCCGGTGAGCCTTGCAGCCCAGTGGAAGATATGGATCTGTCATTGTGGTCATCAGCTCCCCCTATACGTTGAGTAGCCCCACTGATTCAACAGCAGGGGAACGTGGTAGTGGGCCTCCGGATCGTTGACCCGGAACTCCAGGCAGACCTCGGGGAAGAAGCGTCCATCCCGAGGCTGTGGTACCAGTCGCCGGTCGCAAAACGGAGCTGGTAGTGGCCGGCTTCAAGAGCGGTATCGAACCAGTCCATTACGCGGCCATCGGCATCGGTTGTGCCACTGGCAATGGCGGTATGACCCTGGCCCTGAACCCGATACAGGCTGACCGCCACACCGGCGGCAGGCTGGCCACTGCCGAGATCGAGAATGTGAGTCGTAACGGAGCTTTTTGCGCTCATAGCAGTTTCTCCAGTCGCAATTTGGTCATCCTGGCCTGCTCGCCAATGACCATGGCTTTGATGCTGGCATACGTTGCACGCAGACTGTTGATGTCTCCCATCTTCGGATGAGCCTCAAAGGCATCGAACCAGTCTTGCTCAGTCAGTTTTGGCCAGAACTCATGGCTGCGGGCGAGTCGGGCTTCCGCTTCCTCATGGTGCAGGGCGTTGAGTGCTTCAATGGTCATTCGGTTGTCTCTTTCGTATCGGTGTTCTGGATCAGCCCCCGCAGTTGCCGCCAGGGCAACCCTCGTCGGGCGGAAGTTGTCCGGTGGGGGGTGGTCAGAGCCAGCAGTTCGGCGCTGATCGAGACGGCCACTTCCATTGGCCGTTTACCGGGGACATCAGGATGGCCAACGGGGCAGCGGATGGAGTCGATGGCATCGGCACTGAAACCCCGGTGGTCCAGCCGCTTGCGGAATCGATCTGCCTTGGTTTCTGACCCGATCAGCCCAGGCTTGAGCAACCGCCGGCGGTTAACAGGGCGCGGCAGAGATCGAAATCCAGTTGGTGATTGTGGGTCAAGATCAGAGCGTGTTTACACGAGCACAGGTTGGGTGCATCACCGACGGGGTCATCCGTGTGGTGGATATGGACATTGGCGGGTACATCAGATGGAAACAGCTCAAGACGTTCGTCCACCCAGGTGATTCGCCAGGGCAGCTGAGCGAGGATAGTGACCAGCGCTTTGGCGACATGGCCGGCCCCGAACAGTATCAGTTCCTGCTCACTCCCCGGGTGTGCTTCCAGTAGTACCGACACGCTGCCGCCGCAGCACTGACCAAGACTGGCGCCCAGCGGGAAGTGTGCGAGGTCGCTGGTATAGTCCTGACGAGCCAGCCTGTCCCGGGCTTGTTGGCAAATCTGGTACTCCAGGTGCCCGCCACCGATGGTGTCGTAACTGTGTTCACCAGTGACCACCATCTTGCTGGCCGGCTCCCGGGGGACCGACCCGGCTACGCCGAGAACAGAGACCAGGGCATAGGGCTCACCGCGTGCTTCGCAGTCGGCTACGGCCTGGTACCAGAGCTTTCGACGTTCCATCAGGATGCCTCCTGCTGCTTGCCAAGCCAGGCCTGGCTAGCGGTGACGGCACCCAGCACCCGTTCTGGTGTGGCGGGCGTGTCCAGCGGTGGGCTGAAGCGATAGTCGGTGAGGCTCGAGACTGCGTCCCGCAGGGCGCTCCAGACGGCGATGCCGAGCATCAATGGCGGTTCCCCGACCGCTTTGGAGTGAAATATCGTGGCTTCGCGGTTCGGGCTGTCGGCCAGCAGAGCAACCCTCAGGTCGGGCGGACAGTCCGAGACTGCCGGAATCTTGTAGGTGGCAGGGCCGGTTGTTAGCAGTTTGCCGTCATCCCTGTACACCAGTTCTTCCGTGGTCAGCCAGCCCATACCTTGGACGAACCCGCCTTCGATCTGGCCAATATCGATATCGGGATTCAGGGAGCGACCGGCATCAAACAGGATGTCGGTACGAAGGACCCGATATTCCCCGGTCAGGGTGTCGATCACTACTTCAGAGCAGGCGGCGCCGTTCGAGTAATACAGAAACGGGTGCCCCTTTCCGCTTTCCGGGTCGTAGTGGATCTTGGGAGTGGCGTAGAAACCTGAGGAAGACAGTGGTACCCGGTTCATATAGGCGGCCTGAACAAAGCTTTCCCATGGCATCTGCAGGTCGCCGATCTGCACCTGGTTATCCGAGAAATGGATGGCTTCTGGTGAGACCGACCAGTTCTGTACTGCAAAGTCTGTCAGCCCCGCGAGAATCTTTTCACAGGCGTCCAGTGCTGCCATGCCGTTCAAGTCGGAGCCGGAAGAGGCGGCGGTTGGCGAGGTGTTGGGCACCTTGTCGGTGCGCGTGGCGGACACTTTGACGCGCTCAAGATCGACCTGGAAAGCGGACGCAACCACCTGCGCCACCTTGATATAGAGCCCCTGGCCCATCTCGGTACCGCCGTGATTTACATGAATGCTGCCATCGGTATAGATGTGAACCAGTGCGCCCGCCTGGTTCAGGTGTTTGGCGGTGAAGGAGATGCCAAACTTTACAGGCGTCAGCGCCAGCCCCCGCCTGAGTACCGTGCTGGACTGGTTGAATTTGGTGATTTCCGAACGCCGTTGACGATAGTCAGAGCTGGTTTCCAGCGTCTCCATCAGCTTCGGAAGTACGTGCTGTTCAATGGTCTGGTCATAATGGGTGATGTCGCGTCCGGGCCGGTACAGGTTGAGCTTGCGGATATCCAGCGGGTCGCGGCCAAGGTGGCGGGCCATATCATCCATGGCCTGTTCTATGATCATCATGCCCTGAGGTCCGCCAAAGCCCCGGAATGCCGTGTTCGAAACGGTGTGGGTCTTGCAGCGGTGGCCGGTAACCCGGGCCTGGTTCAGATAGTAGGCATTATCGGCATGAAACATGGCACGATCGACGATGGCATCGGACAGGTCGGGGGAGTAACCGCAACGGCCTGCGACCATAATGTCGGCCGCCTGAATCAGGCCGTCATCGTCAAAGCCGATGTCATAGGTATTGAAGAAGTCATGCCGCTTACCGGTCTGGATCATATCGTCGGGGCGTGACAAACGGTACTTCACCGGTCGGCTCGTCGCATTGGCTAGTAGGGCTGCAATGCAGGCGACTGGGGCCGCCTGGGTCTCTTTCCCGCCGAAGCCGCCGCCCATTCTTCGAACCTCAGTCTGGACCTCGTGAATGGGCAGCCCTAATACCTCAGCGACCAGCTTCTGTACTTCGGAGGGATGCTGGCTGGAGGTGTGAACAAACATACCCCTGTCTTCGGTGGGTTCGGCTAGACAAGCCTGTCCTTCCAGGTAGAAATGCTCCTGTCCACCGACGACCTGTTCGCCGATCAGGCGATGAGATGCCTGGGAGAGAGCATGATCAGGGTTACCTCGCAACTGGGTCTGGCTGGGGCGAACAAACAATTCTTTGTCCAGTGCCTGGTTTACGGTAATGACCGCATCCAGGGGCTCGTATTGAACATTCGCCAGCTTCGCTGCCTTGCGTGCAGCTTCGTGGGAGGTTGCGGCGACGGCGAACAGGGGCTGCCCGATAAACTCCACGATCTCATCCGCCAGTACCGGGTCACCGGGGAACACCGGGCCGATGTCGAGATGGCCAGGCACATCCTTGGCAGTGACTACGGCGATGACACCGGGGTATCGGCGGACGGCCTCCAGATCCATGGACATTATTCGGGCGTGGGCCTGTTGGCTGTGACCGACCGCGGCGTGCAGGATGCCTTCCGGCATGGGTAAGTCGTCAATGTATCGGGCCTGACCACTGACGTGTTTCCAGGCGCTGTCGTGTTTGGCGCTTTGTCCGGCCAGCCCTTGGGCAGTGTGGGCCGGTGTGGGTGTGTTCAGGGGCAGTTTACGCATAGTCGGTCACCGTCAGTTGCTCGCGTGGGAGTGAATCCGAAGACAGCCAGGCGCGGCGCAGAAGGTTGCCGGCAACCTGAAGCCGATAAGAGGCCGAGGCCCGGACATCACTCAGGGGTGAAAAGTCGCTGCCAAGGACGTTAATCGCAGCGGCCACGTTGTTTTCGTTCCAGAGCTGCCCCTTGAGCGCGTTCTCCGTTTGCAGTGCCCGGGCGGGCGTGGCGGCCATGCCGCCGAAGGCAAGGCGACAGTCACTGATCACACCATCGGTTATGGTCAGTCGAAAAGCGCCCAGAACGGCGGAGATGTCGTCGTCCAATCGCTTCGAGATTTTGTAGATGTGCAAAGTTTCGTTGGTTTTCGGTGCCGGGATCCGCACAGAGTGGAGGAATTCGCCCGATTTCAGGGCCGTTTCTTTATAGCCCAGGAAAAAGTCTTCGATAGGCATCGAGCGCTGCCCGTCCGGGCCGTCTAGCACCAAAATGGTATTGAGTGCGATCAGCGGTGGCGGCATATCGCCGATGGGCGAAGCGTTAGCAATGTTGCCGCCCAAAGTGCCCCGGTTGCGGATCTGTAGTGAGCCGAGTCGCTCGAGCATGGCGTCGAACGCCGGCCAAAGTTCGCACAGTGTTTCCCTGAATGCCTGATAGGTAGTGGCAGCACCTATCACCAACTCGTCGCCCTCTAGGGCGCAGCCTTTCATTTCCGGTACGCGTTCCACACTGACCAGATGATCCAGGGAACTCAGCTGTTGAGTGATCTCCAGTGCCAGATCCGTACTGCCGGCGACCAGTCTGGAATCGGGATAGCGCGGCGCAATGAGCGAAGGTCATCAAGGCAGACCGGCGCGTCATACCGTGAACCTCCGGCTGCTTCGATGGTGATGTTGTTCTGGTGAATCCGGCTCAGAGCAGATTCCGACGACCCGGGGGCCATGCCAGCGGCCGGGTGCTCAGTATCCGGTGTCCATTCTTTAACCATGGCATCCTGTCCTGCCTCAATGATCGGACGATAGCCGGTACAGCGACAGAGATTGCCAGACAGGGCCTCAAGAATCTGATGACGGCTGACCGTGCTGTTCTTGCGGTTGGCATGCAGGGCCGTCAGCGACATCACGATGCCGGGCGTGCAAAAACCGCATTGGGCACCGTGCTTCTCCATCATGCCCTGCTGGACCGGATGACGTGGTTTCTGCTGGAGGGCTTCGACGGTAATCAGTTCCTTGCCATGAAGGCTTCCCAGCAAGGTGATGCAACTGTTGATTGCGTCGTAATGAGTGTTGCCATCTTGGTCAGCTGTTCCTGTAATGATCGTGCAGGCACCACAGTCTCCGGAGGCGCAGCCTTCTTTGGTACCGGTAAGGCGCATTTTGGTGCGCAACCATTCCAGGATGCTCAAATTTGGGTCGAACTGGTCAACTTTTTCAATTTGGCCGTTCAGAAGAAATTCGATCATGGTTCTCTCCGCTAGCAGGCTATTTGCGGTGTATAGCGGCACCCCATTCCTCTCTTCAGGCAGGTTTTCCGCAGCGTTAGGAAGGGTTTCTGCAAAAAACTGACCAACTGGTTCAATTAAATAATTTTTCGATTTTATTAACTATTGGCAAGCATATTGCTCTCACCTGAAATGTTGATTACTTGGTCAGTTTCTTAATCGGCTGGCCAGGCATACATAACGGAATGAGAGGCTGTGTATGGCTGCGGCGTTGCGCCTTAAGCTGAAAAACATCGTCAAGGAATACCCGGGTTGCCGGGCCAACGATGGAATTGACCTCACGGTGGAAGCCGGTGAGATTCATGCGCTTTTGGGTGAAAATGGCGCCGGTAAGAGCACCTTGATGAAGGTGATCTATGGCGTTGTTCAGCCGGATGAAGGCCGGATGCTCTGGAATGGTCATGAAGTCAGGGTGACTAGCCCGGCTCAGGCCCGGAGTATGGGCATTGGCATGGTGTTCCAGCATTTCTCCCTGTTCGAAACCCTGACAGTCGCCGAGAACATCGCCCTCAGCTTGCCTCCTTTTGAAGCCCGGGACCGGAAGCGGCTCGACGAACGCATCCGTGAAGTGTCGGAGCGCTACGGTATGGCGCTGGATCCCCGTCGCTATGTCAGTACCTTGTCAGTCGGGGAGCGTCAGCGGGTGGAGATTGTCCGTTGTTTGATTCAGGAAAGCACCTTGCTGATTCTGGACGAACCGACATCGGTGCTGACGCCCCACGAAGTCTCTTCACTGTTTGCCACGCTGAGGCAGCTCGCGAGCGAAGGCTGCAGCATTTTGTTCATCAGTCACAAGCTGGAAGAGGTTCGCAACCTTTGTCACAACGCAACGGTTTTGCGCCAGGGGCGCGTGAGTGGCGACTGCAGGCCGGCGGAGGTGTCGGCGAACGACATAGCGCGACTGATGGTCGGTAACGATACGCCGATTTCAACTCAGGTGACCGCAGCGGAGCCCGGGGAGGTTCTGCTCAATGTCCGGGCCCTGAAATGGAAGAGTAACGATCCGTTTGGCACCAGCCTCAAGAGCGTCGCCCTGGAGTTGCGCAAGGGTGAGATTGTGGGCATCGCAGGGGTAGCGGGCAACGGCAGGATGAGCTGCTGAAAGCCCTGTCTGGAGAGATTCTGGTGGATGCTGGCAGCATCAGTCTGGACGGCCGGGGAATTGAAAATCTGGCGCCGAATCAACGTCGGAATCTTGGTGTTGCGATTGTTCCCGAAGAACGCCTGGGAAGGGGGGCGGTTCCAAATATGACCCTGGCAGATAACGCACTGCTGACAGCCTCCGGTCAGGGGCTGGTGAACCGGGGGCTGATTCGTTTTGGTCGGGTCCGCGAATTTTCCCGGGAGGTGATCCGTCGTTTCGGCGTCCGGTGTAACGACGAAAGCAGCACCGCCGGCAGCCTCTCGGGAGGCAATCTCCAAAAGTACATTATTGGCCGCGAAGCGTTACAGAACCCCCGTCTGTTGGTGGCGTCGCACCCTACCTGGGGCGTTGATGTCGGCTCTGCGGTGGCTATCCATGAAGCTCTGGTCCAATTGCGGGATGCCGGGGCTGCTATTGTTCTGATTTCGGAGGACCTCGATGAGCTCTACCAACTCTGCAATCGGCTGGGTGCGCTGTGTAACGGGCGGCTTTCACCCCTCGCGTCTACCTCTGAACTGAGCATCGAACAGCTTGGCCAATGGATGGCGGGAGAGTTCGAGTCTGCGGAGGTGAACCATGTTGCTGCTTGAGCGTCGTCCCGTTGATTCCTCTCTGATGAGGTGGACATCGCCACTGCTCGCCCTGGTTCTGACAGTCACTACCGGCTTTGTCCTTTTTCTGTCGATGGGCAAGGATCCCATGGATGGCCTGAAGTTTTTCTTCATTACACCGATCAGCGACCTGATGGGGCTTGCAGAGCTCGGGCTGAAAATGGCGCCGCTGCTTCTGTGTGCGGCGGGGCTGACCGTTTGCTACCGGGCGAAACTCTGGAACATCGGTGCTGAAGGGCACTTTCTGATGGGGGCTTTAGGTGCCAGCATCATGGCGGTCTGGCTGGTTGATGCAGACGGCTTCTGGGTGCTGCCAGTAGTTCTGCTGGCGGGAACCCTGGCGGGAATGTTGTGGGCGGCCGTTGCGTCAGGACTGAAAACGCACCTGCATTGCAACGAGATTCTCACCACCATCATGCTCAATTACATCGCGCTGAATCTGCTGCTGTATGTGGTGCACGGTCCTCTCAAAGATCCTTATGGTTTTGGCTTTCCCCAGTCCGTGATGTTTGCTGACTCGGCCCTGTTGCCAGCGCTGATTCCCGGCACACGCTTGCATCTGGGGCTGGCGTTCGGGTTGCTGGCTGCGGTCTTGGTCTGGGTGCTGTTTGCCCGCAGTTTTATCGGTTTTCAACTCAATGTGGTAGGGCAGGATCATCGGGCAGCCGCTTTCGCAGGTTTTGGTGCCCGACGGCTGACCTGGTTTGCTTTCCTGGTGGGTGGTGCCACCGCCGGCCTGGCCGGGGCTTCGGAGGTCACGGGCCCCATTGGTCAGCTCGTTCCGCAGGTGTCTCCCGGGTACGGCTACACCGCCATCATCGTTGTTTTCCTTGGTCGTATGCATGCTCTTGGCATCGTTGTTGCCAGCGCGCTGCTGGCATTGACTTTTATAGGGGGGGAGATGCTCCAGATCGCCATGAATATGCCCAAGGCTGTTACCGGTCTGTTTCAAGGCTTGCTGCTGTTCTACCTGCTGATCTGTGACGCCTTTATCCATTACCGCATCCGCCTGAAATGGCCGTCGCGGCAAACCACCATCGCAGCCAAGACTGTCACTGGAGATGCCTGAAATGGAACTGCTGACGAACGTGCTGGCTGCCACTGTTGTTGCGGGTACTCCGCTGCTGCTGGTGGCGCTTGGTGAGCTGATCTGCGAGCGCTCCGGGGTCCTGAACCTTGGGCAGGAAGGCATGATGCTGATGGGGGCCGTCGCGGGGTTTGTAGCGGCACTGACCAGTGGCAGCCTGGTGGTGGGTGTGGCCGCTGCGATACTGGCCGGGATCGGCATGTCGTTGTTGTTCGCGTTTATGGCGGTGTCCCTGGCTGCAAACCAGTACGCTGCAGGATTGGCACTGACCATTTTCGGGACCGGCTTAAGTGCCTTCCTCGGAGCAGGCTTTGTGGGACAATCCATCGATGGCTTCACGCGTGTCGCAATTCCCTTCCTGAGCGATATCCCGGTGCTGGGGCGTGTTCTGTTTGATCAGGATCCATTAGTGTACCTGTCCCTGATGGCCTTTGCCGGTGTGGCCATTTTCCTCCGTCAAACCCGTGGTGGCCTGTTGTTGCGCGCGGTTGGGGAAGACCCGGAAGCGGCCAACGCCAACGGCCTGAACGTGTTGGTTTTACGGTATCTCGCGGTGGCGTTCGGCGGCGGCATGGCCGGCTTGGCTGGTGCGTACCTGTCACTTGCCTATACCCCACTCTGGACCGAGAACATGACGGCCGGGCGGGGCTGGATAGCCCTGGCGCTGGTCGTTTTCGCTACCTGGCGCCCTGAGCGGGTAGTTCTCGGCGCCTACCTGTTCGGGGCAGCCAGTATTCTGCACCTGGTTCTACAGGGTCTTGGTTGGAAGAGCTCCACGGAACTGCTGGCGATGTTGCCCTACGTCGTCACTATTCTGATGCTGGTTCTGTTGTCCTGGAATCCTGGCCGAACCCGATTGAATACCCCCCTTTCCCTAGGCCAGCCCTATCGGCCGGGACGCTAACAATAACCATCAAATGTGCACCAACAATGACTCAAAAAGAACGTAAACTGAGAGGTAAATCCATGAAAGCATTTAGTAAAATACTGATCGCCGGCTGTGTGGCCGCAGCGTCTTTTGCCCCAGCAGCCCAGGCGGAGAAATTCTTCGGCTCATCGAGCATCTCCATTCTGCACAGTGACCAGTACCAGGGTGTTCAGTTCGACGCCGGCGGTAACGGCGGCTTTGAATACGAAGCCACCTATTTCACCTTCGAGAACGCGACGGCTCACAACTGGGGAAGCACCTTCTTCTTCATCGACCGTGATCAGGGACAGGGCGATGTTGAAGGCTCTGACAATGTGTACGGCGAATTTGCGCCCACCCTGAGCACAAGCTGGTTAACCGGTGCTGACATGAGCTTTGGTCCGGTCAAGGACGTCACTTTGGGCGCTCAATACGAATTCGGCGGAAGCACGCAGGTCAACAACTACATGGGTGGTTTGGGGCTGGCCTGGGATCTGCCTGGCTTCATGTATTTCAACACCTCCGTTTACTACGTCGATAACGATCAGGTCAGTGATGATTATCAGTTGACCGTTACCTGGGGTGCTCCGTTAGAGATGGGTTCGGCCCTCTTTCTGATTGACGGCTACATTGACTGGTCCACAGCAGAATCTGACCACAAGTCGGAATTTCAGTTCGTGCCTCAGATCAAGCTGGATGTGAGTAACTTCTGGGGAGCTCCGGGGGTTCTCTACGCTGGTGTTGAATACCAGTACTGGAACAACAAGTACGGTCTTGGCGATACGCTGATCGATGATCAGAGCTCCGTCAGTGCACTGGTGAAATTTCACTTTTGATCCTGAACAGGAGTCCGGCAGAATCTTATTGCCGGATTCCTGAACAACTGGACAACAAGTGAGAGGCTCATGACCAACATTTCTGTTGCAGAAAGCTCCGTTGCCGTAAAAAAAGACAGCAAAGGAAAGAACCGGACGTATCGCCCGGGAAGGATACGGGAGCGTAACCGGGAAAGAATACTGATTGCCGCCGAGGAAGAGTTCGCTCTGAACGGCTACAAAGGTACGACGATCCAGAATATCGCCGAGCGGGCCGGGCTGCCAAAGTCCAACGTACTGTACTACTTCAGCAACAAGAAGCGCATGTACGGGGCTATGTTTGACGACATTCTCGCGCGCTGGAACAAGGTGTTCACGGAGATCAGTCCGCAAGACGACCCGTCGGAAGCCCTGGCGACGTTTATCCGGAACAAGGTGGAGATGTCCCGCAAGTACCCGCTGGCGTCCCGATTGTTTGCCATGGAAATTATCCAGGGTGCACCGTTCCTGCTTGAGCACCTGCGCACGAATATGCGCGAGTGGGTCCGGGGCCGGGCGGAGGTTATCCAGTCCTGGATCGACGACGGGCGCATGGCTCCGGTCGACCCAGTGCAGCTGATTTTTCTGATCTGGTCTTCAACCCAACATTACGCCGACTTCCAGGTGCAGATCCTGATGGTGGAAAACAAAGCCGAATACGAGAAGCGCGACTTCGACCATGCGGCGGATTTTCTGACCGGTGTGATCCTCCGGGGGTGTGGTCTTGAGAGTCCGAGATGAAAAAATGTGTTTCATATCCAAGGGATATGCGGGGCTATGGTGAACACCCTCCTCATGCCCAGTGGCCCGGAAATGCCCGGGTTGCGGTCCAGTTTGTACTGAATTACGAAGAGGGTGGGGAAAACTGTGTGCTTCACGGTGATGAGCACTCAGAAACCTTTCTCTCTGACATCATTGGCGCGGTTGCCTACCAGGACCGGCACATGAGTATGGAATCCCTCTATGAGTACGGATCCCGTGCCGGTGTCTGGCGTATTCTGAAAGAATTCCGGAAGCGGGAACTGCCGTTGACTGTTTTCGGGGTCACCATGGCGTTGGCCCGTCATCCGGATGTTGTTCAGGCGTTCCTGGACGACGGCCATGAAATTGCCTGCCACGGTCAGCGCTGGATCCATTACCAGGACATGAGCGAATCGGAAGAGCGCCGGTACCTCGAACGGGCAATCGAGCAGCATGCCGAACTCACCGGAGAGCCTCCTCTGGGCTGGTATACCGGTCGGGACAGCCCGAATACCCGTCGACTTGTCGTGGAGCAGGGCGGCCTGGAATACGACAGCGACTACTACGGTGATGACCTGCCATTCTGGACCACCGTCGAGACCAGCACGGGCGAACAGAAGCCCCATCTCGTGGTGCCCTATACGCTGGAGGCGAACGACATGCGTTTTTGTTCACCCCAGGGGTTTAATTCCGGAGAGCAGTTCTTCCAGTACCTGAAAGACAGCTTTGACGTGCTTTATGAGGAAGGTGCGGAGGCTCCGAAAATGATGTCTGTTGGCCTGCATTGTCGGGTTGTCGGGCGTCCGGGCCGGTTCCGTGCGTTGCAGCGATTCCTTGATTATATCCAGCAACAGGACCGGGTCTGGGTATGCCGGCGTATCGATATCGCCCGCCACTGGAAGCAAGTGCACCCTTACCAACCCGATTGATACCGGAGTGTTCGAATGACCGATGCAGTTGTGGCCCCTGTTGTGGATGGGCCGGAGTTTACCCGCTTGGGCCTGAATCTGGCAGATCGCAGTCTGGGAGCGGAAGTGACCCGGGTGACGGATGAGTTTTTTGCACCCAGGGATCGCATGCTGAACCCGGCACAGCCTGTATTCTATCCCGACCGCTACGACGACCATGGCAAGTGGATGGACGGCTGGGAAACACGTCGCCGAAGGACAACCGGCCACGACTGGTGCATCGTGCGTCTGGCCATGCCGGGCGTTCTGATGGGCGTTGATTTTGATACCAGCTTTTTTACCGGAAACTTTCCTCCGGCGGCCTCTCTGGAAGCCTGTTTCAGTCCGGACGGCGATCCGGATGAACACGCAGGCTGGCAAGTTTTGGTGCCCGCTACCGGGCTGAGCGGTAATGATCACCGGTTTTGCGCCATTGAATCCGGTCAGCCATGGACGCACCTGCGCATGCATATCTATCCGGATGGCGGACTGGCGCGCCTGCGAGTCTATGGCAAACCCTTCTGTGACTGGGAAATAATGCTGGCGGCCGGTGAGAGCCGAAATCTTCTGGCACTGGAACATGGCGCAGATCAGGTGGCCTGGAGCGACGCCCACTACGGCGAGCCGCGCAAATTACTGAGACCGGGACGAGGCCTTAATATGGGCGATGGCTGGGAAACCCGCCGGCGGCGCGAACCCGGTAACGACTGGTGCATTCTGGCCCTTGGTCACAAGGGGGTTGCTGAACGCATAGAGGTGGATACAGCGCATTTTAAAGGCAACTTTCCGGCCGCCTGCTCCATTCAGGCGGCCTGCGTGGAGGATGGAGCCAGCACGGCACAGTCTCTGATTACCCAAAGCATGTTCTGGCCGACCTTGATGGATCAGCAGCCGTTGACGGCTGACCGTATCCATCAGTTCCAGGCGCTGGAGGACCTCGGGCCGATTACCCACATCCGGTTCAATAGCATTCCTGACGGTGGCGTCAGCCGCGTTCGCCTGTGCGGAACACCCGTGTCATGAAACAGTTCCGACGTCTTGTTGCCGAGCCTTTGACCCGCGAAGCTTTCGCTCCGTTCGGAGATGTGATTGATACCGATGGTGCCGAGTCTTTTCCCATTAACCAGGGGCGTACCGAGCGTTTTCATGCCTTGTCCACTGTGGCTCTATCGGGTGCTACAGATCGGGGCATTCTTTCGATTTTTCGTGGCCAGCCTCTTGTTCCTCTCGAACTAGATCTGATGGAACGTCACCCGTTGGGGAGTCAGTCATTCATACCCATGAACAACGTCGACTTTCTGGCAGTCGTTGCACTGCCAGGTGATTTCGACGAAACCGCCGTCCGGGTATTTCTGGTCAAAGGCCATCAAGGCGTCACATACCACGCCGGCACATGGCACGCACCGTTGCTACCTCTGAAAGCCGATGCCGATTATCTGGTGGTTGACCGTAAGGGGCCGGGTCAGAATTGTGATGAGATCAACCTGCAGCAAGTCATCAGACCCATTCTGGCTGCTGTTTAGGGTTTCCCCATGTCAGACCCTCTATCCGAACTGAACCCGGTGACCGAAAGGCGAGCGATTCGGGTTCTACGCCCCGATTCTCCCAGTGAAGCAGTCAGTCTGGCCCGGCGATTCAAGGTGCCATACATGGCGGGCGGGACATGGCTTCAGCCGACCCATGAGCGGGATCAGTGCTGGCCGGAAAAACTGGTGGCCCTGAATGCTGCCTGGCCTGCTTTCCGGGGGCTGGAAGATGATTCACGGGGGCTCACCGTGGGTGCGCTGACGTCTTTGTCGGAGATGGCTCGGCATCCTCTGGTCCGAGAATATCTGCCTCCGCTGGCCTTGTTTCTGAATCGGGTGGCAGGGCCGGGTGTCCGGGCCCTGGGAACCGTTGGCGGCAATCTGGCTGTGGGTGGAGATCTGTCTGCCCTGGCCATGGCGCTTGATGTTCGGGTGGACGTCCTCAACCGCACCGGAGAGCGGACACTGCCACTTTCCCGGTGGTTGAGGGAGCGGGCATCGGACGATCTGTTGCGTGGCTTTACGATTCCGGATTGCAGGGGTTGGCGGATCTCGCTGGAAAAACTCGGCTATCGGGAAAGGTTCAGTCCGACTCGCGCTACTCTGGTTTGTGTTCATGATGGTGATCGGGTGCGCCTTGCGGTGTGTGGCGAGGGCGGCCTGCTTCGCCTGGTGGCGCCGGAAACGTTTGTTAATGATCGGGCTGATCTGGCATCGGGTGATGTCGGGGCGGTGATCGACCGCGAATTGGCTGCTCATGGTTGGCAGGACGCCCATCTGCGGATGGCGTTGCGACGAATGACAACGGGGCTTCTGTCGGAGGTGGCTCTTGGAACTTAAACCCCAACCCGGTATGGCGGAAACCAGTGTTCTTGAACGTATAGAGGGGCGGTTTGGCTACGCCACGGATCAGCAGCACCTTCCCGGTTTATTGCACGGGGCCATCTTGCGCAGTCGGCATGCGCACGCCCGTTTGCTGCGGGTAGATACCTCCCGGGCCCGATTGATGTCCGGCGTCAGAGCGGTGGTGACGGCAGCAGATGTGCCGGGCCTCAACCGCCTTGGCATTGTTGTGCGTGATCAGCCTGTGTTGTGTGAAGACCGCGTCCGCTATGAGGGCGATGCCATTGCGGCGGTGGCCGCCGATACGGTGGAGCAGGCCCGGGCGGCGTTGGAGGTGATTGATGTCGACTACGCGCCCCTGGCGGTCGTCGATCAGGCTGAAACGGCAGAACAGATGTCGCCCCTGCATGGCGAGAGCAACCTTCTGGCCCGGGAGGCCTTTGAGCGGGGCGATACCGACGCAGCCTTTGCCCGATGTGCCGTGATCGTGGAGCATCACTACCAGACGCCCCGGCAAATGCACGCTTTCATGGAGACCGAGGGCGGTGTGGCCATTCCGGATAACAACGGTGGTGTGATCTTTCGGGTCGGTTGTCAGTCAGGCCACCGTGATGCCGAACAGCTGGCCGACATTCTCGGACTCAAACCCTCTCAGGTGACGGTGGAGGCAACCCCGACGGGGGGCGCATTTGGTGGTAAGGATGAGCTGACCATTCAGCCGGCGGCCGGCATCCTGGCCTTACAGACCGGTTCCCCGGTTCTGATTCATCTGGATCGTTTCGAGTCCTGTCGCACCGGAATCAAGAGACACCCTGTGTCGATGATCATGACCACCGGGTGTGACCGCCAGGGCCGGATTCTGGCCCACCGTGTCGACGCGCTGCTCGATACCGGTGCCTACGCAAGCCTGGGGCCGGCGGTGCTGGAAAACTTCCTGGATCATGCCACGGCGCCCCTGTACCGGATCGAGGCGTATTCGGTTTCCGGACGGTTGGTTTACACTAACAATGGCGTTTCCGGAGCCTTTCGGGGGTTTGGCGGAAATCAGGCAACGTTTGCCGTGGAATCACAACTCGACGCCCTGGCCGAAAAGCTGGCTATGTGCCGTTGGCGCTTCGCAGAATCAATCTGCGCACGGTTGATGAACCCGGCAGCCGGGGCCAGGTGGTGCGCTGGAGTGCACCGCCGACCGATGTTCTGGCCGAGGCTGGCGCCTCACCCCTCTGGGCGCCCGCGGTTTCGGATGCCCGTAGGCGTTGGCTGACCGGTACCGGCATGGCGATGGGGGCTCAGGGTAACGGACTTGGCGACGGCTTGCCCGACAGAGGCGGCGGTCGGGTGAGTTTGAGCGCTGAAGGCCGGATCCGCCTGGAATTTGGCTTCTCCGACTATGGCCAGAACCTTGCCGAAGCGATCACCTGCCTCGTTTGTGAGACCCTGGGTTGCGTGGCCGGCGATATCGACGTGGTGCTGGGGAACTCGCGGGGGCCGGATTCCGGTCCCACCAGTGCTTCACGCAGCTCTGTTCTGATTCATGGTGTTCTGGCCGACATTCTCCCCCGCTGGAAAGACCGCGTGCGGGATCAGGCTGCAGTGCTGACCGGCCTGCCTTGTGATCAACTGTACAGCGGCCCGGGAGGCTTGTTCGCCGGGGGGCGCCAGGTGCTGAGCTACAGGGAACTGGCTGAAAAAGGGCAACCTGAACAGACTCGGGTTGATGCCAGTCAGGCCTTTCCTGTTGCTCCGGAAGGAAATCAACTCGTGGGTCGTTACCTTCAGTTGCAGATTGCGACGGTGGCCAGGGTTGCCGTAGACCGCCTGACCGGTCGGGTCCGGGTGACTGATCTTCACCACATAACCGCGGCGGGCCGTGTTATCTATCCTCCCGGCTATCTCGGCCAGATTGAGGGAGCAGCCATCATGGGGCTGGGCATGGCGCTCAGCGAGGACATGCCGACCCGGCAAGGACGCTACCTGGCTGACAATCTGGACCAGTACATAATCCCCACCCTGCAGGATGTGCCTGACCAACGTGTGGATGTTCTGGATAACACACCGACGACTGATCGCTTTCCGGTTCGAGGAGTTGGAGAACTGGGTATTGAGGCGGTGGCGCCGGCCATCTGCTCGGCGATTGAGGCGGCCACCGGTATCCGGGTCCGGCACCTTCCGGTGGATGCCGGATACCTGTTGGCCGAGCTTTGTGCCCAAGAGGAAACCTGTTCATGACCAGACAGACTCAGCCGGAACCCTGCGCGCCGGAACACGTGACGTTTGAACTGAACGGCGACGTTATTTCACAGTGGGTATCGCCGGCAACCACGTTGCTGGACATCCTGAGGGGCTCCGGGCGGATCACCTCTGCCCGGGCCGGTTGCCGTATCGGCCGGTGCGGGGCCTGCACGGTGTTGTTGAACGGTCAGGCGGTTCCCGGGTGTCTGGTGATGGCCTGGCAGGTCTCGGGATGCACGGTGGAAACGGCTGAAGGTTTGGCCGAAGCCTCTGATTTTGCTCAGGTAAGAGACGCCCTGGCGACCGAAAGCGCGTTGCAGTGTGGCTATTGTACGCCGGGTGTCGCGGTATCGCTGGTTTCAGGTTTGCGTCAGCAGCAGAACGGTGATGTCGTTGATCTTGAAGAGGCGGTGGCCGGCAACCTATGCCGATGCACCGGATACGGTGGTCTGAAACGTGCCATTGCTGTGCTCACAGAGACGAGTTCTGAAACCTAGGGGGAGCTATGTCCAGTTTTGCAATCCGTCACGCCGCGATCTTCACTGTGGACCCGGACAATCGGGTGATTGCCGATGGTGCACTGGTGGTCGAAGACGGGATGATTCGCCAGGTTGGCGATGTCAGGGAAGTGACTATCCCGGAAGGCGTAGAGGTGATCGATGCCGGCGGCCACGCCTTGCTGCCCGGCCTGATCGACTGTCATTCCCACTCCAGCCTGATGCGTGGTGTGACCGAAAACATGCCTCTGATGGACTGGTTGCCCTGGTACCAACTGGAACACCGGGCCATGACCGAGGAGTACGCTTACCATTCCGCCCGCCTCTGCTACCTCGAGGCTCTGCAGTCCGGCATTACCTGCGTGATGGATATGTTCCGGTACATGGATCGCTGCGCCGACGCTGCGGCTGACCTAGGGCTGCGGGTGCAGTTGGCACCATATGTGGCCGACCGGCCCGGCAAGGATTTCTTCTCGACCCGGGAGGAGAACCGGCAACTGATCCGGTCTCACCATGAAAGCCAGAATGGCCGCATTCGTGTCTGGATGGGGCTGGAACATCTGTTTTACTGCACGGAAGATGCCTACCGGGACGCCGCCCGATTAAGTCGTGAGTATGGCGTGGGCATCCATACCCACTGCAGTGAGCAGAAGGAAGAAGAGCAGGCAGTCACGGCCGAGTTTGGCCGTCGATCCCTGGCGATGCTGGATCACTACGGCATTCTTGGGGAGCGGACCCTGCTGGCCCACTGCGTGTGGCTCAATAATGAGGAGATCGCCCGGGTGGCGGATACCGGCACCAGCATCGCTCACTGTCCGGTAAGTAACGCCAAACTGGCCAGCGGTGTGGCCCGTGTGCCGGAAATGCTGGCGGCAGGTGTCACCGTGGGCCTGGGTACCGATGGGCCGGTCTGTAACAACAGCCTCAGCCTGTTTGAGGAGATGAAGTTTGCCTCCCTGATTCAGAAGGCAACGCGGCTGGATGCCACGGTACTTCCTGCCGAGCAGATTCTGAGGATGGCAACGATCAACGGAGCCAGGGCACTGGGCCTGGATCGGGAAATCGGCTCCCTTGAAGTGGGCAAGAAAGCCGATTTGCTGTTGCTGGATCTGGGTGGCGCCAATATGGCACCGGTGTCGGTGAACGAGCAGGGAGGAAACCTGATCTGGAACCTGGTGTTTGCGGCCGGTCCGGGCAATGTGTCCGGTGTCTGGGTGGACGGGCGGCAGTTGCTTCGCCGTGGTGAAGCGGTGCAGGTCAGCCAGCAGGCGGTCATTGCCGATGCCCAGCGGCAGGGGCTTGCTCTGCATGAGGCCTGTCGGAAACTGGCCCACACACGAATGTCCATGGTCTGACAGCGAGCATATTCAGGAGATCACGATGTCTGCATTACCCATTATTTCCCTGGCCGGCCTGCGCAGCGACGTCCCGGCTCAGCGTCGGGCCACCGCCGCTGAGCTGGGGCGGGCCTGCAGGGAAGTCGGCTTTTTCTACGCTACGGATCACGGAATCCCCCAGGCGGTCTGCGAGGATGCGTTTACCCTGGCAAAGGAACTCTTTGCGCTGCCGATCGCCGAGAAAGAAGTGCTGTCGATCAAGCGCTCGCCCCACAACCGCGGATACGTGGCGATGGCGGATGAGAAGCTGAATCCGGAGTCTGGTGCGGATATGAAGGAAGCCTTCAATATCGGAACGGACTTTCCGGAGGATCACCCGGATGTCCTGGCAGGAAAACCGTTTCGCGGCGTCAACTTCTGGCCCCCGATCGACGGCTGGCGTCAGCGTGCACTGGACTATTTCAACCACTGCCTGGAGCTGGGAAGAACTATTCATCGTGGTTTCAGTATGGATCTGGGGCTGGATGAAGAGTTTTTTGCCCGGCATCTGTCATCGCCGATTGCCACCCTGCGCATGCTGCGCTATCCACCGAGCGCCGGCACCAACACCCGGGAAGACGGTGGTGCTGGAACCCACAGTGATTACGGCAACATCACCATTTTGGCGACAGACAAGGTTGCCGGGCTGGAAGTGCTGAACCGACAGGGCGAGTGGATTCAGGCCCCCCACGTGCCGGGAGCCTTTGTCTGTAACATCGGTGATTGTCTGATGCGCTGGAGTAACGACGTTTACGTCTCCACCCCGCACCGGGTCAGGCCGCCTGCGCAGGAGCGGTACTCTATCGCGCACTTTCTGGAAGTAAACCCGGACTCGGTTGTGGATCCCCGGGATGTCGTACCGGACCAGGCGCCAAAGTATCAGCCGATTACCTGTGCGGATTATCTTGCGTCACGGTTGAACGCAACGTACGACCACCGGGAACCGGAGTGATCAGGATGCTGTCCGCATCACGCTGACGTGGGCAGCGACAACCTTCCAGCCATCCGGGAACCGTGCCAGGTTTGCATCTGTAAGCCCAGACCCGCCGGGTATGTGAGCTGGTGGGGAAAGACCGTCGGCAGTCTCCGGTGATGGATCTGGTGGACGGCCGGGACTTTGGTTTCGACCCTCCCGAGCGCAAGTATGAGTCCGGTCAGGAGTAGTCTCTGATTTGATGTCCTGACGGGCCGGGAGTTACTCCCGGCTCTGCAGCCTCTGCACAATATCGTCCGTGCTTGTCACCTCACCGAATTCGTAGGCAAAGGTGGTCAGGGCGACCTTTTGAACCTCGTCTGCAGTAACGGCCCCCCAGCCAAGATCGGGATAGGGCATGGCGGCGCTGGCATCGCTCAGCGCGATAACCTTGTATTCCCGGTGAACGGCGTCGCGAATGGTGGTGTCACAGCAAACATTGGTGACGGTGCCACAAACGATCAGGGTATCCACATCCCGGGAACGTAGTATGGTGTCCAGGTCGGTGCCGTGAAAGCCGCTGTAGAAGAGTTTGTCCACCACCACATCTCCGGTCAGCGGCGCAAGCTGCTCGATAATCTCAACCATGGGATTGTCACGCGCCAGAACCTCGTCGACATCCGGATACATATCGCTCATGCGCCCGGTGTCAGTGCCGTCACCGCGAACGATGTGACGCAGATAGATAACGGGGACTCCGTTCTTCCGGCAAACGTCGGCCAGTTGCTGAATTCGTGGCGTGATTGCTGTGGTCGATGGAACGTAAAGATCTCCCTCGGGCTCACAGAAGACTCGCTGCATGTCCACCACAATCAGGGCGGTACGACCCGTGACGACCGGCCAGGCATATCTGAGTTTCGGCATGTTCAGGCGTCCTGTTCGTGGCTCGGGCTCTGTTCGCGATGAATGGCATAGGGCCCCCAGGCTTGCCGTACCGGTACCATTTCCACACGATTGATATTGATGTGGTCGGGCAGGTTGGCGATGTGGGCAATCTGCTCGGCAATGTCTTCGGCAGACAACGGCACGGTTCCCTCGTAAACAGAATTTGCTGCGGCCTTGTTGCCGCTGTTACGAACTACCGAAAACTCGGTTTCGGCAATGCCGGGTGCCAGATCGGTGACGCGCACCCCGGTGCCCAGGAGGTCACAGCGGAGGTTGTAGGAGAACTGTTTGATAAACGCCTTGCTGGCACCGTATACATGGCTGCCAGGATACGGCCACTCACCGGCAGTGGAGCCGATGTTGATGATGTTGGTGCCGGCCCCGGTCTCAATCAGTGTGGGCAGCAGGGCATGGGTCACATTGACCACCCCGGTAATGTTGGTGTTGATCATGGTGTGCAGGTCGGCAAGCTGAACATCCTGCATGGCAGCCGGTGCCAGTGCCAGGCCGGCGTTGTTGACCAGGGTATGAATCCGACGAAAGCCTGAAGGCAGCGAGGCGATCGCCTGTGTCACCGCTTCGGCGTCCTGGACATCCAGTTTCAGAGGATGCACCGGTGTCAGGCATCCAAGCTCATCGGCCAGAGCGTAAAGGCGTTCTTCCCGGCGGCCGCAGATAACAATGGACCAGCCGTCGGCGGCAAACCGCCGGGCCGTGGCGGCGCCAAAGCCGGAGGTTGCACCGGTGATAAACAGAGTCTTGCTCAAGGTACTCTCCTGGTGATCGGTAGGGTGTCTGTTCTGCGCCGGATCAGGTGCGCTCTTCCCGGATAAAGGGTGCCCCCAGGGCGCCGGGCTGACTGTTGCTGTCCCTTTTTGATGCGGCCACCCAGATCATGACACCGAGGGTGATGGCGTAAGGGGCCATGAACACAAAGTATTGCGATAGCTTGATGCCGGAAGCGGCCAACTGAGGAATTAGTGCTTCAATGCAGCCGAACAGAATGGCCCCGGCCAGTGCTTTCCAGGGTGACCAGCGAGCGAAAATAACCAGTGCGACGGCAATCCATCCCCTGCCTGCGGTCATGTTTGAAATCCAGAGTTTGGTGCTCAGAACGGCAATGAATGCACCGGCCAGACCAATCAACGCGGCGCCGATCACAATGGCCGCCAACCGGTAGCTCAGTACCGGGATGCCGGCAGCGTCCGCTGCCTGTGGATTTTCGCCAACGGCGCGCATGCGCAGTCCGGGCGTAGTGCGATTGAGGGCCCAGACGGAAACCAGAAAAATCACAGGGATTAGATAGACCACGGGATTCTGAATGAAAAACCGGCCCAGGTAGGGCAACTCGGAGAGTGGCCAGAATGCGATGGTCTCCAGTCCGGGCACAGGCTGGTTGGTCCAGCCCATCAGTGTTCCGGTCAGGGTTGTCAGTCCCTGGCAGAAGAACACCAGTACCAGACCCGAGATTACCTGGTTCATGCGCATGACCAGAACCATCAGGGCAAACAGCAGGGAAACCACGCTGGCGGCAAACATGGCCATGATCAGCGCGAGCGCGGTGTGTTCGAAGGTCAGGTAGGCACCTATCCCGGCAACGGCCCCAACAAGCATCAGCCCTCGGCACCCAGTGCCAGAACACCGGATTTCTCGGTGATGATCAGTCCCAGAGCCGCGAGGGCAAAAGGCACGGCAAACTCAGGGATGTTACCCATCCAGCTCGTAATCAGGTCCATGATCAGTCTTCCCCTTGCACGCGGCGAATACGATGTCGAATAAAGAAATCTGAAGAGGCGACGCAGATCACCAGTACGGCCTGGATCAGTTGCACCATGGCAAACGGGATTTGATAGAACACCTGAAGGCTTCTACCCGCAACGAACAGGGTGGCAATCAGCAACGCGGCGCAGGTGGCCGCAATGGGATTATTTCGGGCCAGAAACGCGATCAGAATGCCTGAAAACCCATAGCCCACGTAGAAGGAATGTGTGAGGCGACCCTCCTGGCCCGCGGCGACCATAAGCCAGCCAGTCCCGCCAGGGCGCCGGAAAAGAGCACTGCCATCAGGATGGTTTTGGCAACAGGAACCCCAACGGCACTGGCGACTTTCGGGCTCTTGTCCACGAACCGTAGATAGAGACCGGCGCGGGAGATGTTGACGAACCAGAGTACGAGTAGGGCAATGACAATGGCGATGGGGATCGACAGGCTGAGGCCATTTCCCAACTCCGGCAGAAGCTCGAAGCTTTCATACTTGGGAGAGTATGGGAACGCGTCTTTGGGGTCTTTCCAGGCCCCGTACATCAGGTGCAGCAATACGTTAATCGCAATGTAATTGAGCATCAGGGTCGAAACAATTTCATTAACCTGAAGCTTGAGCCGAAGAAGTACCGGGGCAACCGCCCACAATAATCCGCAGGCCATGGCGGCGGCGATCATCAGTGGAAGACGCATGCCCGGAGCACCGATGTCCCACATGGTGATGGCAGTGGCGCCAATGGCCCCGAAGATCATCTGGCCTTCCAGGCCGAGGTTCCAGAACTTGGCCCGGAACGCCAGGCAACCAGCCAGGCCCACCATAATCAGCGGTGAGGCCTGAAAGAGCACCGATGTCAGGCTCTGGCTATCAAACAGAGTGAGGATCACAAACTCGTTCAGCAGTTCGCCTGCCGGAACTCCCGCGACCACGAGGATGGTGCCGGAAATCAGCAGGCCTAGGATCATGGACCCGGCCAGAATCAGTGCCTGCCAGTGCCAGGCCATCTGCTGGCGGACTTCCAGGGTATATCTGCGCTTTATGAGCGGGCGTTGTAATGCAAATTCAGACATGGTTCACCATTGCTTGGCCAATGGCCTGACGATCGGCAGGCTGTGAAAACTCGTTCACGATACGTCCAGCGGACATGACGCCTATCCGGTCGGCCATGGCCATGACTTCGTCCAGATCCTCACTGATAAGGAGAACCGCTGCGCCATTATCCCGGGCTGCACGCAGCCGTTTCCTGACAGCTTCGGTCGCTTTGACGTCGAGGCCCCGGCTGGGGCTGTGGGCGAGGACAAGTTTAGGGGGATGACTGAACTCCCGGGCGATGACCAGCTTTTGTGCGTTCCCTCCGGAGAGCAGTGCCGATTTCTGTTTCAGCGAACGAACACCCTGGACATCGAATTGTCGAACGGCTTCCGCCGCGTCTGCTTCGATGGCTCCGGTTTTGAGATACCAGAACGGGCCATATCGTCCGGAATGGATGTCGCCCAAGGCAAAGTTGTCAGCGATAGAGAGCGGGCCGGCAAGAGCAGAACCATAACGGTCTGCAGGGATGGCGGCGACGCCGATGGCGCGGCGCCGGGCTGCATCGAAGTCGGCCAGATCGCCTTCGCCGATCAGCTTCATGGTGCCTTCGACACCCTCTGGAATGCCCATCAGGGCGTTGGCCAGTTCGCTCTGGCCGTTCCCGCCGACGCCGGCGATACCGTATATTTCCCCCTTGTTCAGGGTCAGGTCCAGGCCATTCAGGGCCCGGTGGTCACCGGTGCTGGTGAGACCCTTGACGTTCAAATAAGGCTCACCAGATGTCCGTTCCTCTACAGGAATCCTCTGCTCCGGTGCTGATTCGCCGACGGTCAGCTTCACCAGTTCATCCACGGATACCGAATCCGGCTTCAGGCTTTTGATGGTTCGGCCCGAACGCATAATGGTGACCTGATCGGCATAGCGCAGCACGTCGTTCATTTTGTGGGTTACAAGGATGACAGCAGCGCCCTCATGGGCGAATCCCCGCACGGTCGTGAGCAGGTTTTCGGCTTCTTCTTCGGTAAGCACGGCGGTAGGCTCATCCAGAATCAGTATCTTGGCGCCGGCCAGAAGTACTTTAAGAATTTCCACGCGTTGCTGTTCTGCGATGGAGAGTTGATCAATGCGGGCGTCGGGATCAATCCTGAACCCGATGCGCTCGGCCATGGCACGGATGTCGTCAGACACCCGGCGTAGGCGTTCCCGATAAAGCCCGCTGGCCTGGATATGACCCAGGTTCAGCAGGATATTCTCGCAACGGTGAAGGGAGTCACCAGTTTGAAGTGCTGGTGAACCATTCCGATGCCGAGTTTGGCGGCTTCTTTCGGGCCTTTCAGTTTTACTGGGTTGTCGTCGATGAACAGCGATCCGCCTTCGGGACCATAGAGGCCGGCCACGATGTTCATCAGGGACGACTTGCCGGCTCCGTTTTCGCCGAGCAGGGCGTGAACTTCGCCCCACCTGGCGGTGAAGTCAGCGTCGGACAGGGCCTTGAAACCGTCGAAGGTCTTGCTGACGCCGCTCAGCTGGATCGCGTTCTGTGTACTCATTGCTGGGTAATCACTCCGTCAACAAACCAGTCCATCTGCCACAGGCGCCATCGGATACGACTTCGCCTTCTGCTGCGCGAACGGTGCCGTTCTGGTCTTTCAGCGGGCCGGCATAGACCTGTAGTTCACCATTCATCAGCTTCTCGCGGGCCGCCATAATCTTGGCTTCTTCTTCCTCATCAACGTTCGGCCCACAGCAGGCGATGTCGGTACCGCCTTCTTTCATGGACAGCAGCGCTCCATGGGGGGCTGGTACCCAGTTGCCGGCGATGATTTTTTCCAGTTCGTTCTTCAGGAAGCGATCCCAGACCCAGACTGACGAACAAACCGTAGCCTTCGGTGCGAACTCGCGGAAATCACGATGGTGACCTGTGCCGTAGACGCCATTTTCCTGGGCAACCAGTTGCGGTGTCGGGGTGTCTACGTGCTGGCCGATGACATCGGCGCCTGATCGATCAGGCCTTGGTTGCGGAGCGCTCTTTGGTGGGGTCATTCCAGGCGCCGGTATAGACCACGGTGACGGTTGCATCGGGGTTCATTTCACGGGCACCCATGGCGTAAGCATTGATGGTCCAGTTCACAACACCGAACGGGTTGGCAGCGACGAAACCGAGCTTGCCGGATTCAGACGCTGCGCCGGCTGCCATGCCACAAAGGTACTGGCTCTCGTAGGTACGGCCGTAGTAAGACAGCAGGTTGGGGCCGTTGGTGGTGCCAGAACCGTTCAGGAAGGCGACGTCCGGATAGTCTTCAGACAATGATTTGAATGTATCGGAGTAACCGAAAGCGGTACCGATAATAATGTTGGCGCCACGTTTGATAAAACGCTCGACGGCCGGCCGGATGGCCGAGGCAGATTCAGGAACGCTTTCCACGTACTGAATCTTGATGTCCAGTTCATCCTCCAGGCGCTGACGGGCTTCATCAAAAGCCTGAGTCCAGCCGCCGTCATTGGTCGGAGAGATATAGAGCATGGCGATCTTTGGGTCACTCTTGAGAGTGAAGCCTTCGGCGTGAGCGGTGTTCAATAGGCCCAGGAAACCGGCCAGTGCAAAGCAGGCACTGAATATGAGTTTTTTCATGTTGGTACTTCCTTTGGTTGGGAGAAACGGCTCTACATCATGTGATTGATTCGGAAAACGTTACCTTCCGGGTCCAGCATTACAGCCTGGTACCAGTTGTAATAGGTGGTGTAGGGCTCTTTGATGAGCGTTGCACCAGAGGTGAGAGCTTTGGGAACGTACTCGTCCACCTCTTCCTTGCTGTCCACATCAATGTTCAACAGGAACTTGCAGCCTTTTGTGTCCGAGTAATCATCGAGCTTGAGCAGTTCGTAGGCATCCAGCGCATTGAAACCGATGCAGGAGCGCCCCGTGTCCAGGCCGCGGAAGATGGGTGAACGGATCTCCGGAATTTCCTTGAATCCGAACAGATCCCGGTAAAAAACACTGAGGGCTTCTATATCTTTGGCGAAAACATTGACGTAAGAGAGCGTCCCCATATCAAGCCACCTCCTGGGTGCCACCAAAGGTTGTCTGTTTGACGAATTTGGATTTCAGGTGGTCACCGGAGCTGACAGCCGGGTATTTGCCTTTGCCAGCTTCGTCCAGACAACTGGGCAGACATTCGATCATGGCGTCGTAGTTTGGCTGGTGGAAAAAGACAATGGACTGGCGCGGCTCGGCGGTCTTGGCGTCCAGCGGCGGATTGACAACACGGTGGAGGGTCGAGATCCACTGGTCATTGGTCCATCGCATCATGAGGTCGCCAATATTGACCGCGAAACTGCCCTCCACATAGGGCACGCTGACCCACTCCCCGTTCTGGTTGCATACCTGCAAACCACCCGGTGAGTTGTCGGGTTTGACAATGGTCAGGCTGCCATAGTCGGTATGGGCCCCTGCACGCATCTGGCCAGCTTCAATGTTTGTCCCCATGTTGGGGTAGCTGAGGGTGCGCAGCATGCTGATTTCTTTGTCGATCTTGTCGTCGAAGAAATGCTCGTCCAGCTTGAGGGAGAGGGCAAAAATACGCATCAGCGAACGGGCCAGGTCGCTCATGGCATCGAAATAGTCTGAGTAGCTTCTTTGAAGCCTTCAATGGTTTCCGGCCACACATTCGGCGCAAAGTGAGGGCCTGCGGCGGCGCCCCGGTGGTACTCGTCGTCCGGTACGTCTGTGGGCCCGATGGAAAAGGATTCTTTCAGGTCTCCCGGCGCGGCTTCTTCCATCGAATAGGACAGGCTTTCTTCGGCAATGGCACTATAACCGCGCACCATATCAGGGCTGGGACGATCCACTTTCCGCTTTTCGATCATGGGCTGGTTGAAAAACTTGCGGCTCAGTGAATAGACGCGATCCACCAGTTCGCTGGGAATTCCGTGGTTGGTGATGACCAGGAAACCAATATCCTTACAGGCCCTGTCGACCTCCTTCGCCACCTGGGCCTTCCCTTCAGGGGTGCCTTCGAAGTAAGGGGCAAGGTCGATCGTTGGTACGTGTTGCAACTGCATGGCACAACCTCCTTCAATTCAGTTTTGCGAGAAGGGCCCGGATAAAAAACAAAGGAGTCGTTCTCGCTCGCTGATTGACGTAGCAGCAAGCGTGCCATTTTTCGATTTTGTTAAAAAACAATCAGTTAGTGGTTTATGAAAAATTGACCCGGATCAAATGGTCTAAATTAGAGCGTATGGTTCTACTTTGAGCCCAAATTAGGGGCAGGAGAGTTTCGGGGAACGAGCTGCTCTCCGATCAGCGGGGGCGGACGCCGTTAAGAATGATGGTTTCGAGGCTACTGAGGGTTTCCTGAAAGAAGCCCGGATCTTCCAGCGTTTTCCCGGCAACGGCTTCTACCTGTACGCGAAAGTCGGCGTAGTGCTGGGTGGTCGCCCATAGCGAAAAAACCAGGTGGTAAGGCTCTACGGGCGCCAGTTTGCCCTGATCAATCCAGGTCTGGATAACCTCTATTTTGTTCTCGACCAGATCGTGCAGTGGCTGTTGCAGTTCGGTCAGCATTAACGGCGCGCCCTGCATGACTTCCATGCAGAACAGTCGGGATTCGGCGGGGTGGTCCCTCGAAAACTCCAGCTTGACCCGAACGTAGTCCCTGATGGCCTCTATAGGATCCTGCTCGACCGTGAATGCCCGCAGCGGTTTGAGCCATAAATCCAGAAGCTCTCGAAGTACGCTGACGTAGAGCTCTTCTTTACTGCTGAAGTAATAGAAGAGGTTGGTTTTGGATACATCGGCCTGAAGTGCAATCTGGTCGATACTGGCGCCGTGCAATCCGTATTTCGAGAAGGTGCTTAGCGCAGCATCCAGAATAGTTGCCCGTTTCTTCTCGCTATTGCGCATTCTTCTATTGAGCGCCGCAGCGGAGGGAACCCGCTGTGGCTTCCGTTTGCCCTCGCTGGCTGTTTCCTTGCCCTTTCTGATGACGCTCACGTAGTTCTCCGCTGGATTGACCGGACGCTCATTCTAGCACCGGATTTCTCGGTGAATAGGTCTTTTAGATGCGATCAGCCGGTTTGCCCCAAAAACGCCCGCAGTGCACAAACCGAGTGCTCTATTTCAGACCAAATGGTCTGAAATTATTAAGTGAAAAGTTGCAGGTAATTGATTTGTAATAATAAAAAGCATTATGGCCGACATTATGCGTTGCTGTTGGGGAACGTGAGTCACAGGTGGTGGCCCGAGTGCGCCATCAGACCGGAAACATCAAGGAGAACCCCATGAGCGAACAGATGAATATCGGCGTCTTCATTCCCATCGGCAACAATGGTTGGCTGATCTCGAAGAACGCGCCTCAGTACATGCCGACGTTCGAGTTGAACAGGGAGATTACCCAGAAAGCAGAGGGCTACGGCTTCGACTTCGCGCTGTCGATGATCAAGCTGCGCGGGTTCGGCGGTGAAACTGAATTCTGGGAGCACAATCTGGAGTCGTTCACCTTGATGGCGGGCCTTGCTGCAGTCACCAGCAAAATCCAGTTATTCGCCACTGCGGCAACACTGACCATGCCGCCGGCCATCGTTGCTCGTATGGCCTCCACCATTGATTCCATCTCCAATGGTCGTTTCGGGGTGAACCTGGTGACGGGCTGGCAGAAACCGGAATACTCCCAGATGGGGCTATGGCCGGGCGATGAATTCTTCGGCTCCCGCTATGAGTATCTTGGTGAATATGCCCAGGTGCTGCGGGATCTCTGGGCGACTGGCCACAGTGATTTCAAAGGCGAGCACTTCCAGATGGATGATTGTCGTGTTAGCCCCGTACCGCAGGCCGACATGAAAGTTATTTGTGCCGGGCAGAGTGAGGCCGGGATGGCGTTTACCGCCAAATATGCCGATTACAACTTCTGCTTTGGTAAAGGGGTGAACACGCCAACTGCCTTTGCGCCAACCGTTGAGCGCCTGGTTAAGGCTACCGAAGAAGCCCAGCGGGAGGTCAGTTCCGTCGCCCTGTTCATGCTGATTGCCGACAAAACTGATGAAGCGGCGCGGGCCAAGTGGGAATCCTACAAGGAAGGTGTCGATGAAGAGGCGGTGGCCTGGCTCGGTGAACAGGGTGCCGCGGACAAGAAGTCCAAATCCGATACCAACATCCGTCAGATGGCAGATCCGACGTCCGCAGTGAACATCAATATGGGCACCCTGGTAGGTTCCTACGAGAGTGTCGCTCGGATGCTGGATGAAGTAGGTACGGTTGAGGGTGTCAGTGGCGTAATGCTGACCTTTGACGATTTCGTTCAGGGCATTGAGGACTTCGGCAAGTACATTCAGCCGCTGATGAAAACGCGGGTACATATCAACCAGGAACTGGAGCAGGCCGTATGAACATCGAAACGGAGCAATCGGGCTACATCCTGAATACCGGCGCGGAACCTGTTCTGGAATTGCCGGGAAAACCGGAAGCCCTGAATGTCCGCGCCAGTGAGTCGGCGCTGGTCGTGGTGGATATGCAGAACGCGTATTCCACGATCGGAGGTTATCTGGACCGGGCCGGCTTCGACGTTTCCACAACCGGACCTGTCATCCAGCAGATCAAAAAGGCGATCGCTGTGGCGCGGGCGGCAGGCATTCCGGTGATTTTCTTCCAGAACGGCTGGGACCCAGAGTACGTTGAAGCTGGTGGCCCCGGTTCCCCGAACTGGTACAAATCCAATGCCCTGAAAACCATGCGTAAGAAACCGGAACTCAATGGCAGCCTTCTTGCCAAGGGTACCTGGGACTATGATCTGGTGGAGGAACTTCAGCCACAGCCCGGCGATATAGTCATACCCAAGCCCCGTTACAGCGGTTTCTTCAACACCTCGTTTGACAGCATTCTGCGCAGTCGGGGTATTCGCAACCTGATCTTTACCGGCATCGCGACCAACGTCTGTGTTGAATCGACCCTGAGAGACGGCTTTTTCCTGGAGTACTTCGGGGTGGTTCTGGCCGATGCCACGCACCAGGCTGGCCCGGAGTTCATCCAGCAGGCCGCGTTGTACAACATTGAAACGTTCTTCGGCTGGGTGTCCAGCACAGAAGATTTCTGCCAGACCTTCGGCGGCGCTACAGGCGACGCAGAAACAGCTCAAACTGAATCCACAGCTGCATAAAAGACGGAGATACACCATGCCAAAGACTTCCATTATTCCCGCAGGTTCAGGAAAACCGCTGGCTCCTTACGTCCCCGGCTCCATGGCCGATGGCGTTGTGTACGTTTCCGGGACTTTGCCGTTTGACAAGGACACCAACGTGGTTCACGTCGGCGACGCAGAAGCCCAGACCCGGCACGTACTGGAGATCATCAAAGGCGTTGTTGAAGCGGCGGGCGGAACCATGGACGACGTTACCTTCAACATGATCATGGTCACCGACTGGGACAACTACGCGGCGGTCAACAAGGTGTATGCCGAGTACTTTCCGGGAGAGAAACCGGCCCGTTATTGCATTCAATGTGGCCTGGTGAAGCCGGATGCATTGGTTGAAATCGCCAGTATTGCGCACGTAGGTAAATGATGACTGGTGCCGTAAGCTCACTTTATTGGGAAATCCATGGCCCGGCCGACGGTGAGCTCGTCGTGCTCAGTGCCGGGCTCGGTGGGTCAAGGAATTACTGGGCGGCTCAGTTGCCCGCTCTAACCAAGTATTATCGGGTGCTGGTCTATGACCATTTCGGCACCGGGCGCAGCCGGGGTGAAATCCCGGAGCTCTACACGGTTGAAGCGATGGCGGCAGAGCTTGGCGGGTTGCTGGAGGATCAGGTGTCCGGGCCGGTGCATTTCATTGGTCATGCACTGGGCGGGCTGATCGGTCTGGAGTTGGCGCGACGGTCGCCGGAGTTGGTTGCCAGCCTGCTGTTAATCAACGCCTGGTCAGAACCCAATGCGCATTCCCGGCGATGCTTCTCGGTGCGCAGGAAGTTACTGCTGAATTCCGGGCCTGAGGCGTATCTCGAAGCCCAGCCTCTGTTCCTGTACACGCCGGTATGGATAGCCGCCAACACTGAGTGGCTGGAGCAGGAGTCTTCTCATGCGTTGGCCAGTTTCCCGCCTCCGGCAAATGTTCTAAGGCGCATCGCGGCGCTTCTGGCCTGGCAACCGGCTGCGCAGGAGCTGGCCAAAGTGCGTGCAGAGACGCTCGTGCTTGCGACCCGTGATGACTCATTGGTGCCTTGGACCTGTTCCCAGAAGCTGGCGGCCCGTCTGCCAAATTCCAGCATTCGGCTTCTGCCCGAAGGTGGTCATGGGGTCAATGTCACAGAGGTTGAACGGTTCAATGAACTGATGCTCGATCACCTCAGGAAACATCGTTTGCCCGCAGCGGCGTTAACCACCCAGGAGGCCCTATGAGCCAACAACTTGATGAAAAGGCCCTCGGTCAACTGTTTACCGAGGCGCGCACCCACAATGGCTGGTTGGATCAGTCCATCCCGGAAGACACGCTCCGGGCGTTATACGACCTGGTGAAAATGGGCCCGACATCTGCCAACTGCAGCCCGGCTCGATTTGTGTTTGTCAGAAGTGCCGCTGGAAAGGAGAAACTGGCGCCCTGTCTGTCCAGCGGTAACCTGGACAAGACAATGAGTGCTCCGGTCACGGTGATCGTGGCTTATGACGAAGAGTTTTACGAGCGACTGCCCGAGTTGTTTCCCCATGGCGATGCTCGAAGCTGGTTTACCAGCAGCCCCGAAATGGCTTACGAAACTGCATTTCGTAACAGTTCAATGCAGGCTGCCTACCTGATACTGGCTGCCCGGTCGCTGGGCCTGGATACCGGGCCAATGTCCGGCTTTGATCCTGGCAAGGTCAATGAGGCGTTCTTCGCTGGGAATACGTGGAAAGTCAATCTTCTGATCAACCTTGGCCACGGCAATCCGGACAAGGTCTATGGCAGATTGCCTCGCCTGGAATTCGACAACGCTTGCCGACTGGCATAAGGAGAGAATGATGAAATCTCAACCGCAACTTCGTGAGGTGCTCACCATGCCGCCGCTCGTGGACAAGCAGTCGTTCCGCAATGCCATGTCCACCCTGGCCGCAGCCGTCAATGTTGTCACTACCGATGGGCCGGGTGGTCGAGCGGGATTCACTGCTACGGCTGTCTGCAGCGTTTGCGACGAGCCGCCTACTGTTGGTGTGCCTGAACCGTGGCGCATCGGTGTACGACGCCTTCCGGCAGAATGACAGCATCTGCGTCAACACGCTGGCTGATCACCAATCCGATTTATCGAATCTGTTCGGCAGCAAAACGACCATGGAACAGCGCTTTGCCGGCGCAACCTGGAGCACCGCGGTCACCGGCGCACCGGTATTGGAAGAGGCGCTGGTGAGCTTCGACTGCACCGTGAGCAAGCGGGTAAGTGTGGGTACTCACGACATTCTGTTCTGTGAGGTCGCGAACGTCCGCCATCAGGATGATATCGGTGGTCTGGTCTACTTTGATCGGGGTTACCACCGTCTGAAAAGCGAGTGACGGGGTCTCTTGCTGTCCGGTAACCGACCGCCCGGACAGCATGGAACGTTAAGCCATCAGTTGTTCCGCCATCCGGTTCTGTTCTTCAATGATGTGAGGCAGGGAACGGGTCAGCAGGTGGCCCTCTTCTATCACCACACGACCATTGATGATGCTCCATTGCACGCGCGGTGGTGTGCAGAACACCAGCGAGGCCAGTGGATCGCTCTGGCCGCCGGCCATGGCAATATCATCGGTGCGAAAAGCCACGATGTCCGCGCAGTAGCCCGGCTGAATTCTGCCCAGGGCATCCCCCCGGCCGAGCACTTCCGCGCCACCACGGGTAGCGATCCGCAGCGCTTCCCGGGCGGTCATGGCGCCGGGCTCCTGATCCCTCACGCGGGCTGACAACATGGCCAGGCGTGCCTCATCCAGCAGGTTGCCACTATCATTTGAGGAGCTGCCGTCCACGCCGAGTCCCACCTTTACCCCGGCATCCACCATTTTCCGGACCGGGGCAATGCCTGAGGCTAATCGCATGTTTGAGCAGGGGCAGTGAGCGACGCCAGTACCGGTTCGAGCGAACAGAGCAATGCCGGGGTCATCCAGGTGTACGCAGTGGGCGTGCCAGACATCCTCTCCGACCCACCCGACCTCTTCCGTATATTCGGTCGGCGTCATGCCATAGCGTTCCTGCTGAAGGCCAGATCCTTCCAGTTTTCCGCCGTGTGGGTATGTAAGCCTACCTTCAATGACCGGGCCATGGTGGCGGCGTCGCGCATCAGGTCGGTTGTTACGGTAAATGGCGAACAGGGTGCCAGCGCCACCCGAGCCATGGCGTCCGGGCTGTGATCATGGTGTGTTTCCACGACTCGCAACATGTCCTTGAGGATCGCACTTTCATCCTGCTCCACCAGTTCATCCGGTGGCAACCCACCCTTGCTCTGGCCCAGGCTCATGGCGCCCCGAGCGCCATGGAAACGGATGCCCATTTCTGCGGCCGCCTGGAAACTGTCGTCCAGAGTGATGCCGTTGACATGCAGATAGGCGTGGTCGGCGGCGGTGGTGCATCCCGATAGCATCAGCTCCGCCATGGCGGTTCGGCTGGCAGCTCGTTGCATGGCCGGGGTGATGTTTCGCCAGACTGGAAACAGGGCGCTCAGCCAGTCGAACAGCTCGCCATTCTGTGCAGCGGGCAGCGCACGAGTCAGAGACTGGAACATGTGGTGATGGGTATTGATCAGCCCCGGACTCACCACATGACCCTTCAGGTCGATGGTGCGATCTGCAGTATCGGGGCAGTCGTCGGCAGCGCCGACCGCTTCAATACGGTTGTTGCGGACCAGAATGTAACCATTCTCGATCTCTCTGTCGTTGTCGTCCATGGTGGCGATAACGCGAGCATTTTTAAGTAGCAGAGTTTCTGTCATTGCTGAAATCGTCTTGGTGGTAAATGGGGCTGATTACTATGCAAGAGCAATGCCTGTCTGGTTTTCGGTAAAAGCCTGACCTTATGGTCAATTAAATAGCAGTGTGCACTTTTTTGAGGCGGAATATCTGTTAAAGAGTCCGATAATGGGGCTTTTAAGGCGGATTTTTATGGCATGTCATTTGCAAATTATCTGACCAACTGGATAACAAAGCATGGAGTGATGCAGGAGAAAACATGCCGAACGAGACACAGGAAATACCCGTAATTCATTTTGAGCGGTTCTTGAACGGAACCAGTGCGGAACGTAAATCGGTGGCGGACCAGATGCGTCGGGCCAGTCAGGATTGGGGGTTTTTCTATCTGTCGGGTTGTGGAATGCCAGATGAGCAGCTGGAAGCGGCATTCTCCGGTTCGAAAGCGTTTTTTGCTCTGCCACAGAAGGATAAGCAAGGGGTCGCCTGGCAGAACCCGGAGAGTAATCGAGGTTATGTTGGGATCAAGCGGGAAAAGCTTGATCCCACCCGTCCGGGTGACTTGAAAGAGGCTTTCAATCTAGCGCCGGAAGGCCCCGGTCCGGACACCCATAAAAACCTCTGGCCCGCCGGCTATCCCCGTTTCGAGACTGTTATGACCCGGTTTCTCGGGGAGTGCATTCTAACCGCCGACCGGGTGCTACAAGCTTTCGCCCTCGCGCTGGGGCAGCCGGAAGATTTCTTCAAGAATGCCCACAACGAACACGACCATACCCTGCGGCTGTTGCATTACCCGCCATTACCCGAAGGATTTGAGCCGGAAGACGGTGAAAGTCGTGCCGGAGCCCATACCGATTACGGCAGTATCACCCTCTTGTTCCAGGATGATGTTGGCGGTCTTGAGGTCTGCACCCGCTCGGGAGAATGGATCCGGGCGACGCCGATACCCGGCACCGTTGTGGTCAATACCGGGGACCTGATGCATCGCTGGACCAACCATGTGTTCTGTTCGACGCCGCATCGGGTGAACGTCGCACCAGAGCATCGTCATCGTGATCGTTATTCCATTGCCTTTTTCTGCCACCCCAACAAAACATCGGAAATAGCCTGCATCGAGAGTTGCGCCACCGCAGACAACCCTGCGATTTATGGGCCTATCTCGGCAGGGCAGCACCTGAATGAAAAACTCACCAACACCTACGGGGCCCAGGCCCAGAACTGAGGAATGACAATGAAACAACTGAAGAACATTGCGGCGGGTCTCACGCTGTCGTTCGGTGCTGCCGCCGGTTTCGTCCAGGCAGAGGAACTGACCCCGGTAACCGTTGCCACAACCTGGTATGCCCAGGCCGAACACGGTGGTTTCTATGCCGCAAAGGCCATGGGGATTTATGAAAAGCACGGACTGGATGTCACCATCAAGATGGGTGGCCCCCAGGTGAACAATGTGCAGTTGCTCATGGGTGGGTCGGTGGATTTCATCATGGGCTACAGCCTGCAGTCGCTCAACGCCGTTAACCAGGGAATCCCTCTGGTAACAGTCGCCGCATTCTTCCAGAAAGATCCGCAGTCGTTAGTGGTTCATGAGGGTGTTGGCAATGACTCTCTGGAAGCCATGAAGGGCAAATCCATGCGTGTTCCTACCGCAGGACGGGTTGCCTACTGGCCGTGGCTGAAAACTGAATATGGTTACACCGATGACCAGTTGCAGGCCTACGACTACAGCTTCGCTCCGTTCATCCAGGATGATCAGACGATTCAGCAGGGCTACGTAACCAATGATGGTTTCTTCCTGGATCAGGCCGGGGTCAAGGGAAAAAGCCTGCTACTGGCCAACTATGGCTGGGAGGCCTATGCGGCCACGCTGGATACCACGGCTGACAGGATCGAAGAGAATCCGGAGGTTGTGCAGAAGATGGTTGCCGCAACAGCGGAGGGCTGGAAGGCCTATTTCGAGAATCCGGCCCCGGCGAATGCCTGATCAAGGAAGACAACCCCGAAATGCAGGATGCGTTGCTGGCCTACAGCCATGCGAAAATGCAGGAGGAGGGTATTCTTCTGTCCGGCGCTGCCGAGGACGGTCGTTACGGGATGATGACCCTGGAACGTTGGCAGGCATTCTTTGAGGATATGGTTGAAGCAGGCACCCTGCCGGAGGATCTGGACTGGAAAAAGGCGTTTGATCTGTCCTATATACAATCGGTCTACGCCGACTGATCAGCGTACCCGATAGTATGAATCAGAAGGACGGCCCGAAAGGCCGTCCTTTTTTACATCTGGCTGGCTACAAATTCCGCCAGGGCAAGGGCAACACAACCAGGTGCTGCGACCTGGGGATCGTGACCGGTATCCAGAGAAACGATCGATGCGCCCGGGACCAGCTGCTGCATTCGCCGTTGCACCGGCAAGATCACAGAGCGGTCTTGCCTCGCCTCGATGTACAGCCTTGGCAGCTTTCCAAAACGGGCGTCAGTCCAGTGAGGCACCAGCATCCGGCTGCCCTCGGCCTGTGGATTGAAGCGGGGAATTGCCTGCTCGGCAATGGACTCACTGACGTCTTGCAGGAAAATCTGACGTATGGCATCTGCCGGTACGCGGGAAACCTGCCCGTTGTCTTCCCAGGTCAGAAACGGGCCAATGCCGGAGCTTCGGGGTACTGTTCCCGCATGTCGCTGACGATTTGGCCAAAACCCGTACCGGAAGGCAGCATCATGCCCGCCAGGTAGGCAACGCCAATGACTCGTTCAGGAATGGCTTCTGCCAGTTGGGTTGCAACGGCACCGCCCCCGGAATGCCCCACCAGTAGCAGTGGGCCTTTCGACCTTCTGAAGCATCTTTTCCAGGTCGTCGACGCATTGGCTGAGAGAGGCGTCGGCCGGGTTGCCCAGGCGGCTTCCGCACCCCGGGAGATCCGGTGCCATAACGTTGAAGCCCTGCTCTTTGAGATAAGGGTGATGGTTTCCCATACCCAGCCGCCGGCCCAGGCGCCATGGATCAGAACGGCGGTCGTCATTTGTTCAGGCATAGGTTCTCCGGTACATCTCCATCAGGTGGGCTTCAACCGTTGTGGACGGGTAGTGAGGTTGCTCACCCTCGGAAAGGCAGGTAGGCAGGCAGGTGACGGTGTGGTCGGGGTTGCCGCTGAAGAAAAACGGCACCGAGTAGCGTTCGGCGCCCGACGTATTGACGACCCTGTGCAGGGTTGAGCGGTAACAGTCGTTGGTCCAGCGGGCGATCATGTCGCCAAGGTTGACCACAAAAGTGCCGGGGATGGGTTTTGCTTCGATCCACTGCTCACAACGGACATCCCACACCTGAAGCCCCGGCTTGTCGTCTAACAGCAAGACGGTGATGCCGCCAAAATCTGTGTGGGCTCCGCACCCTTTTTCCCCGGGAGCCGGCTGGGCGGGTTGAGGTGGGTAGTGCAGCAATCTCAGGGTGGATAATGGTTGGTGGCAGAAGTCCGTAAAAAAGTCCGGTTTCAGATCCAGGGTTAGGGCCAGAGCCTCCATTATGCGGGTGCTGAGCTGGTTCATGGCGTTGAAGTATGAGGTCATGGTGTTGCGGAAGCCGGGCAGTGTTTCTGGCCATTGGTTTCCACCCTGGTTGAATCGGCCGGCCTGTACGCGGGGGTCGGTTTCGTCCAGCTCTTCGCCTATGTAGAACCCTTCTTTCAAGTCTGGGGGCGCGCCGGTCTCCAAAGTCTGCCCCCTCATTGATTCATAGCCTCGGTTCGCTCGGGAGTGAGCCTTGTGGATCGCCTGTTTGTGTTCTTTTGGCAGGTTGAACAGAGCCTGTGACTCCCTGAATACCTGATCGATCAGCTCTGGGGGGATGCCATGTTCGCGGATATAGAAGAACCCCGTATGCAGACAGGCTTCGGTCAGCGAGCTCGTCAGCGCCTGCCTTTGTTGCTCGGTTCCCGAGAGTAACGACAGGTCAATGATGGGTAATGAACCGCCTGTTTCATTCGTGCTGCTCATGCTTTAACTCCGGTTTACGATTCTAAAACTGTCCATGTGGTCAGTAATTCACAAAGCGTGCCAATCAAGAAATATCGTTGGTCGGGCGGATGGCCGGAAATACCACGGTTTTCGAGGGTTCAGTGGCGTTGCAGCGGATTTCGTAAAGGCTTCATATCAGGGCGGCTCCCCATTTAATGCACCAGATTCGCGCGCCATAAAACGCGGTCCAGCGCTTGTTTGGGCTTACATGTAGAGATGTGTGGGCTGGCCTTCCACACGCAACACAGGCCCGGAAACTGGAGTGTTTTCAGCGGTAAAGGTGAGGTTTCCAACGAATTGTGCGGTAACAGACATATTCTGGCCTGTCCTTTGCAGTTCAGTTTTAAAACCTGACCGAATGATCAATAAAGCTCGGAAAGATTAAACCCGAAGGAGAATACTCATGCACAAAGGTTTCAAACGCTCGATTCTGATCGCTGCCTCACTGGCTGGCGGGTTGATGGCTCAGGCAGCATTGGCGGCCGACAAAGTGGTTTACCAACTGGATTGGCTGCCAGGGGGGGATAAGTCACCGGTGTATGTAGGTGTACAGGAGGGATTCTTTGAAGCCGAAGGCCTGGAAGTCAAAATCGCCAGTGGCCGGGGTTCGACCGACGCGATTACCAAGATTGCCACCGGACAAGCCGACATCGGCAGCGCAGACATCGGGGCGCTGATGGCAGCCAAGGTCCAGGACAATAGTCTGCCGGTGACAGCCGTCTATAGCATCTTCAACCAGGCACCTCATGCGTTCTTTACCTTGCAGAAGGCCGACATCAGCGAGATGACGGATATCGAGGGCAAGAAAGTCGCTACATCACCGTTCACATCCTCCAATGCGTTCCTGCCGCTGGTGCTAAAAGAGAACGGCATGGCTGAGGATGCGGTGAGTTTGACCAAGGCTGACCCAGGTGCCCTGGGGCCGATGCTGATGAACGGTGGAACCGACGCCATCATTGCCTGGGTCACGAATATCGCCCTGTTTGCAGATCAGGCCAAAGCCACCGGTAACGAGCTGGTGGTACTGCCATGGTCCGATGCCGGACTGGAACTTTACTCGGCATCCGTGGTGGCCAGCGAGGCCTTCCTGAGTGAGCGTCCGGACGTGGCCAAGCGCTTCTTGCGGGCTTTTGACAAGTCTCTCAAGTTCACCAGCGAGAATCCGCGCAAGGCAGCCGAAGCTCTGAACAGCATGGTGCCGGAAGTGGATGTCGATGTAGCAACCGGCCAGATTGGCGACACCATGAAGTTGGTTATGAACGACGTCAGCGACCGGGATGGCCTGGGAGCCCTCACTGAGGAACGTGTGGCGCTGACCTGGAGCTGGGTGGCGCAAGCCGAGAAACTGGCCGGTGATGCACTGGACCCGGAAATCATCATCGACCGGACCCTTTTTGAGGCGCTGTAAGCATGACTGAGCCCGCCACTAATCGTCCGTTTGTGCGGCTCTCCGGAGTCGGGCACCGTTACGATCCCAACCCGGCAATCCCGCCCGCGGTCACCGGTATTGAACTGGACATCCGCCGTCACGAGTTCGTGGCGGTGGTGGGACCTTCCGGCTGCGGAAAATCCACCTTGCTGCGGATGATTGCCGGGCTGTTGACCCCAACAGAGGGACAGGTCTCGGTATTTGGAAAGCAGGTCTCCGGACCCCGGGACGACGTTGGTATCGTGTTTCAGAAACCAACGCTGTTGCCTTGGCTGACTGTCCGAAAGAACGTGCTTTTCCCGCTCAAGCACAAGTTCGGCCGTTACGGTCGTGACGATGAAAAGCGTGCGGACGCCTTGCTGGCCATGGCGGGCCTGGAAAGTTTTGCCAACAAGATGCCGAATGAGCTCTCTGGCGGCATGCAGCAACGGGTCGGAATCGTTCGGGCGCTGTTGCTGAACCCGGATATTCTGTTGATGGATGAACCTTTCTCGGCACTCGATGCAATGACTCGGGAGCAGATCGGGTTCGATCTTCTGAAAATCTGGCAGGAAAACCCCAAGACCGTGCTATTCATTACCCATTCCATCGCCGAAGCCGTGCTGCTGGCAGACCGGGTGCTGGTGATGAGCAAGCGCCCCGGTACCGTGTTGGAGATGGTGGATGTGGACCTGCCTAGCCACGCACGACCCAAACCATATCCGAACCCAGATTCGGCCAGTTAACTGAGCGACTGAGGAAGCATATCTATGAGCCTGAAGCTTGAGAATAGGGCCGGCCGCTCCCTGTTGACGGCGGCGCCCTGGTTGTTCTTTGTGGCGCTGGTTCTGCTATGGGAACTGGTTTGTCAGGGGTTCTCTTTGCCGGCCTATGTATTGCCAGCCCCCTCGGCCATCGTCGAGGCTTTTTTCAATGTGGAGATGAGCCGCTGGTTTACCCATCTGTGGGCGACCCTGCGGGTGGCTTTGATGGGGTTCGCGGCGTCCATCCTGGTGGCGATTCCCATTGCCATCGCCATGATGCGATCGGAGCTGCTGTCGCGCACTCTCTTTCCGTTACTGGTGGTGGTTCAATCCACCCCGGTGGTGGCGGTTGCGCCACTGATCATCGTATTGATGGGGTCCGATGACCCATCACGGGTATTGATTACCTGCCTGCTGACGTTCTTCCCGCTGGTGGTTTCGACTGCGACCGGGATCAACGAAACCCCCGATGAACTGGTTGAATTGAGTCGTTCGCTGGATGCCCCGCTGCGTAGGGAAACCTGGCAGATCCGGATTCCTTACGCCATTCCGCATATTTTCAGCGGCCTGCGCGTGGCCATCACTCTGGCCATTATCGGCGCCGTGGTGGCGGAATTTGTTGCCGCCGAAGAGGGACTGGGTTACTTCATTCAGTTCTCGACGTCGTTTTTCCGGATTCCGCAGGCCTTCGCGGGGCTGTTCTTTCTGGCAGTGGTCAGCCTGTTGCTGTTCAAGTCGGTGCACTGGGCGCAGCAGATCTTTTTCCCATGGAGCCTGCCCAAAAAACAGGGCTAAGCATGTCATAAGAGGTTAACGAATTGTCTGAACAGGAAAGATTGAACAATACCGATCTGGCAATGATGCAAAAGGTCATCGCCATGGCAAACGGCTGGCGGAAGACGGAGTACATCCGTTTGCCGCCTTGTTGGTCGACAGTGAAGGCTCTGTCTTGATGGAGCAGGGCAACGCTTACCTCCCGGACCGTGATATGACAGGTCATGCCGAGCGCGTTCTGATGACTCGGGCCAGCAAGGCCTGGCGTCCAGACTTTCTGGCCGGTTGCACCATGTACGTATCCGCAGAGCCTTGTTGCATGTGTGCCGGTTCGGCCTACTGGGCCGGTTTGGGGAGAATAGTCTACGGGCTCAGTGAACACCGGCTGAAGAACATTACCGGCAACCATCCCGAAAATCCGACGCTCGATCTGCCCTGCCGGCAGGTGTTTGATTCCGGACAGCGCGAAGTCGAGGTGATCGGGCCGGTCCTGGAGGACGATGCAGCAAAAGTGCATGAAGTATTTTGGCAGAAGCACGGACAATGAAGGAGGGCGTCATGACAGCAAGCCGTGTCACCGTGGTTGTTGATTCCCGATACGGCAGCACACTGGCGCTCGCCCGAGCAGTGGCGTCAGGCGCATTGTCGGAAGGTGCGGAAGTTCGTCTTTGCCGAGTGGCCATAGATGAGCCCGAATTCAGTGTGGACTCGGAACGGCTGATTTTATTGCGGCCCAGGCAGAATTCCGTGCGCTACCCAGAGCCACTGCCGATGATCTTGACTGGGCAAAAGGAATTGTCTGGGGGTCTCCCACCCGATATGTTGATGAGTACACCGCTTAGGGCGTTTATCGATGAAGTGGCACCTCTTTGGCGGCAAGGTGCCTTGATCGGCAAAGTGGGGGCTGCGTTTACCTCCACGGGAGGTATGCATTCTGGAAACGAGATGACGTTGCTCTCTCTTTTATTGCCCTTCATGCAGCATGGGATGGTGTTGGCCGGTGTTCCCCACAGTGTTCCGGAGTTGGTGCGGACCGAAAAAGGAGGTTCGCCCTATGGGGCGACAACGGTTACTGGATTCGATGGAAACAGGGGAGTTGACGAGAACGAACTTGCCATTGCCCGTGCATTGGGGGCAAGGGTGGCGAGACTGTCAGGCTGGGTAACACTCGAGCCATCGTCGGTTGAACTTGCGGCATACGCCACCTAGGTCGAGGGAATGGTGTAAGCGTGACGTTGTGTAGTCCTTTTGCCGCCTTCGGGCGGTTTTTTTTGGCTTGTTCAAAAGTAGAGCAGTTGGCCAGAGTTTGTTTAAAACTGGTGCGTTTTTCTGTGTTCTATATTTTTTAAGCTAATGATATTAAATAATAAAAACTTATTTCTTATATGGCATGAAGGTTGCCTTATAAAACCTGAGCAATTGGTCAATTAAAAGAGGCGTAAACCGCCTGGTCTAGGAGAGTATCCATGAAGATGAAGCTAAGCACCGTTCTGGGTGGTTCGATCATGATGGCCGGCCTGGTCGCTTTTTCGCCGGTAAATGCGGACGAGTTGGATAAGGTCGTATTTGGAACCAACTGGTATGCCCAAGCTGAGCATGGTGGCTTTTATCAAGCACTGGCAACAGGCCTTTACGAGGGGCACGGGCTGGATGTAGAAATCAGAATGGGTGGCCCGCAGGTAAACGGAACCCAGTTGTTGGTAACTGGGCGCTATGACCTGCTCATGGGCTATCCCATTGGCAACATTAACGCGGTCGAGAAGGGCTTGCCCGTTATGACCGTGGCTGCCTCCATGCAGGGAGATCCTCAGTCATTGGTTGCGCATCCCCACGTTGAATCCATTGAGCAGATCAAGGAAGAGGGCCTGCCCATTTATCTGGCAACCCATGCCCATTCCACCTTTTGGCCATGGCTGAAGGCAGAGTACGGGTTCGAAGACGATGTTGTGCACGCCTATACCTTCAGTGTTGCGCCATTTCTGACCGATGAAAGCATTGTTCAGCAGGGCTACCTCTCGTCGGAGCCTTTTGCAATCCAGAAAGGGGGAATTGAGCCGAACGTCTTCCTGTTGTCGGACTACGGTTACCCTCCGTACGCCACCACCATCGAAACCACAACCGACATGATTGAAGAGCGGCCAGACGTGGTCAAACGGTTTGTGCAGGCAAGCATGGAAGGCTGGCAAAGCTACCTGGAGAACCCGGAGCCCGGGAACAAGCTCATCATGCAGGAAAACCCTGAGATGACGCCTGAGCAAATTGCCTATGGCATCGAAAAGATCAAGGACTACGAACTGGTGACTGGCGGCGACGCGGGAACCCAGGGAATTGGAGTGATGACCGAAGAACGTTGGACGAAGATCAAGGATTTCATGGTTGGCGCAGGCCTTGCGTCGGCAGATCTTGATCTCAGCAAGGTTTTCACCCTGGAATTTCTGCCCGAAGAGCCGGTGCTGCCGTAAGCATCGAACCCTATCCTGATGCCGGTCGGTGACGCCATTGATCGGCCCTGGAGATATCATTATGACAGCGGACAAAGTAACACCCCTGAATCCGGCCCGGGAGCCGAATGTTATGGCTCCAGCGCCAGAGGCGCTCGCCCCGGGCAGACCGGTCCTGCAGGTGGACGGGGTTAACAAAATCTACAGCAATGGCACGGTCGCTCTGAAAGGAGCCGATCTGACTATAAAACAGGGGGAGTTCGTCAGCCTCCTGGGGCCTTCCGGGTGCGGCAAGAGTACCTTACTCCGGATTATGGCGGGCCTGGGTGAAGTGACCACCGGTACGGTCAAATGGTGGGAGCAGGATTACGGAGTGGTTGGCAGCAAGGGCCGGAAGCTGGCCTTCGTGTTTCAGAATGCCACGCTGATGCCCTGGGCTCGGGTACGTAAAAATATTCGTCTCCCGCTGGATCTGGACCACGCTGGTAATGCACCGGAAGTCGAGAAAAAGATTGATGACGCCCTCGATATGGTGGGCCTGACGGGGTTTGATGAGAGCTTCCCGAGAGAGCTTTCCGGCGGCATGCAAATGCGAGCGTCCATCGCCCGGGCCATGGTAACCGAACCTAACCTGTTGTTGATGGATGAACCTTTCGGAGCCCTCGACGAGATGACCCGCAACAAGCTGAATGACGATGTTCTGAAGCTCTGGCGAGAAAAGGGCTGGACCATTGTCTTCGTGACTCACAGTGTTTACGAGGCGGTCTATCTGTCCAGTCGGGTGGTTGTCATGGCGGCTCGCCCCGGACGGATCGTGGATGACATCGAAATCAAAGAACCCTATCCCCGTTCCCCTGATTTCCGGGTATCCACCGAATTTGCCGGATATTGTCGGCAGGTGTCGATGGCTCTTGAGCGAGCCAGTGCCATGGGAGAAAGCAAAGAGGGGAGTGATTCATGAAAACACCATTGATCCAGAACGAGCGCTTTGTTCAGGTCGCTGCCCCTTTGCTTGTGGGAGTCTTGGTGCTTCTGATGTGGCAATTGACGGTGGTGGCGTTTGAAGTACCGAAATACATTGTGCCCAGCCCCGTGGATATCGGGCAGTCGCTGGTGTCTGATTTCAATTCGCTGTTTAATGCCTTGATGATGACCCTCAAGGTAACCTTCCTGGCCTTTGCTATTTCGGTGGTTCTGGGAGTGGCGGCCTCGTTGCTGTTCGTGCAGAGCAAGTGGATTGAGATCAGTCTGTTCCCCTATGCGGTGCTGATGCAGGTAACACCGATTGTGGCCATTGCGCCATTGATCATCATCTGGGTAAACGACACCACGTGGGCTCTGACCATCTGTGCGGTGATCGTAGCTATTTTCCCGATTATCTCCAACACCACACTGGGGCTGCGAAGTGTCGATCCGAACCTGTTGAGCATGTTCCGGATGTATCGCACCAGCCGCTGGCAGGAATTGGTGCGTTTACGTGTTCCGAGCGCCCTGCCTTACTTCTTCGGAGGCTTGCGCATCAGTTCCGGGCTGGCTTTGATCGGTGCGGTGGTGGCCGAGTTCGTTGCTGGTACCGGGGGAGCCAAGGCCGGCCTGGCCTACATGATCCTGCAATCCGGCTACAATCTGCAGATTCCCAAAATGTTTGCGGCGCTGATTCTGATCACCGTAACGGGAATCCTGTTGTTCGCACTGATGGTCTGGATGTCCGACCGGGCACTGCGTAACTGGCATGAGAGTGCATTGAAGGTCGAGCACTGACCATGTCGCGGTCTACTTCGGTAATGCCTGCATCGGGTGCCGGCTATGCTTGGCGCAACGGGTACCTGCTGGTGGCCTTTACCGCACTGGCCTGGGGGATTAATTTCCCCATCATGAAGATAGGCCTGGCCTACAGCCCGCCGCTGTTGTACACGACCTTGAGGATGGTCCTCGGGACCCTCACCATGTTCTTGATTGCGCGAATGATGGGCATTCTCCGGATGCCGCACCGGGCGGACATACCGGTGGTTTTCTCCGTGGGCATTCTTCAGAACATGGGGTTTATCACCTTGGTGACCTTTGGCATGCAGTATATGCCCGCCGGTCGGGCGGCGATTCTGGCCTATACTTCACCAATCTGGGTGGTGCCGGCAGCCGCCTTGTTCCTCGGCGAGCGCTTAACCTTGTTCAGGGCATTGGGTGCCGGATTTGGACTCGCTGGACTGCTGGCTATATTTAATCCACTGACCGTCGACTGGCACGCTGAAGGGATGGTGACCGGGGGCGGATTGATCGTTCTGGCGACGATTGTCTGGACGGCAGGACTGATTCATGTCCGTCGGCATCAGTGGCGCGGGGATGTGCTGTCGCTGATACCCTGGCAACTGCTTTCGTCATTGCTGCTATTGGTACCCTTGGCCCTTTTCGTGGAAGACCTTGCTACCATCCGATGGGAGCCAGCTTTTCTGGTGAACATCTTCTTCAGCGGCGCCATTGCATCGGGCCTTTGCGTTGCAGCTCAGGTCGGTGCCATCCGGTCTTTACCCGCAGTGACCATGTCGCTGAGTTCCGCCGCGGTTCCAGCGGTTGGGCTGCTCTCATCTGCCGTTGTTCTGAATGAACAGCCGAGCGGCTCGGATATTTTCGGGTTCTGCTTGGTTGGTCTGGGAATTCTGGTGGTCGGGCTAGCGGATCGACGACAGGCTCAGCGCGCGCGGAATATTGCTTATCAGAATGGAATTAATTAAAAAAGTCTGGGTACCCCCCAGCGTCGCTGAGGGGCCGATCGACCCAATCCCGACGTTCGGAAATTTTGTCGCGATCGTCGTTGGATACCTCTGGCGCGGAACGTCGTTATTGGCTCCGGCCCGCCAGAGGATGGTAATAGGCGGTCGCGCAATTAGGCTTTTGAAGCCATGGTTTCGGACAATAGTTCAACTCGATCCTGGCCCCAGAACTGTTCGCCATCCAACACATAGGCCGGAGCTCCGAGAATCCCATCGCCAATCGCTTCGTCGGTATGACGGTCGTACTGTTCAGTAACGTCTGATGACCGGGCCGCTTCAAGCAGGCCTTCTGCATCCAGTTCAAGGGTGTTCAGGATGTCACGAATTACCGCTTCATCCGCGATGTTCTTCTCCTCTGCCCAACAGGCTGCCAGCACTCTCTGCACAAAATTTCCAGGATTCTGGCCTGTCGCTTGGAGGGCAATGACACAACCGTCAGCCAGACTCGGGTCTGCGGGAAAATACGCTGGTTTGAGGTTGACGGACAAGCCGCGTTTTTTTGCCCATCGTTGGATTTCAAGCAGGCGGTACTCTTGGCGGCATGCCGGGCGTTCGGGTAGCGGTTTCGCGCCCGAGTTGGCGAACACCTTTGGCAGCCTTATTGGCTTGAAGTTGATGCTGGCTTTCGCCTGTTCTGCGGTTTCAAGGAAAGCCTTATGTCCCAGGTAGGTAAACGGTGAAAGGCAGCTGAAGTAATAATCAATGGTGGGGCTCATTGCTGTTGACTCCTGATCAGTGATTCTTGGATTTTTATGACTGCCCGGTACTTTAGCTTTTATTGAGTGGTCACTCAATAAAGTTCGGCCGTCATCCACGAGGGCATCATAGGGGCTCTTTTGCACCAAACAGTTCGCTACCAAGCACCCAAAACATTTGCACCACTGATAAGAGTTTTTCGTCTGTTGCGGACAGTCTTGAAATACTTTCCGAAATTAGTTGACCACTACACAGAGTTTTCTTGCTGAAAGGAGCTTCTTCAATTGAGTGGATGCACCATGGACACAATTTGGCCATAGAATCAGTTTCTGGGGGTATTACACCAGAACCAGGATGAATGTCATTGCCTAGGTTGAAATTTGAAAGGGAGTAAATTTGAATCTTGAAGATGATTAAAGGCGGGAGGTGTAACTTACTGATTTTTCATGAAAATGGCCCGCCCGTCAGGATTCGAACCTGAGACCTTTGCCTCCGGAGGGCAACGCTCTATCCAGCTGAGCTACGGGCGGATTAAACTTTGTTCGAGAGGTTGAGAGGCCATGCTTCGCATGACTCAGCTGTACTGTCTCGCTTCGCTCCCAGCATAAAAGCTACGGGCGGATGAAATCCAACGCTTTGGCGTCAATTTCGAGTGCGCAATCTTACGTGTGATGGGGGGCTCTGTCCAGTCCTGTTGGTATTGATATATGCAGCGGCAAGCTTTCGATTAACCGCTCTTCGCCCTTGGATTTTTGGGGTAGTAACGCTCCGGCAGACGTTCGATATGAGGGAAGAAGCGGGTGTCCTTGTAGGGCATTTTCATAAAGCCCGAGACACCCAAGCCAGTGATTTGATTCACAGCGGACAGTATCTCGCCCAGAAGGCGGCTGAATTCACTCTCCCGGTCCGGTCCAGCAGGCGGTAGTGGCTGTGGATCTTGAGGTGGCGGGGCAGGGCTTCGAAGATGATCATGCCGGTGTGATGGATGTCGTTGAGAGATTCCAGCGCGGTGATGATGGTTTGCGGTAGTACCAGGAATTCTTCCGGGTCGGGGCCGTCTTCAAAGTAGGAGTGCACCCGGGATTCGTCTTCCACTTCCGGCGCGGCGCTGACTTCGTATTTCAGCTGCATGCCGCGCTCGGGCGTGAAAGGCTGGTCGGGTTCGGCACGGTCGATGTGCAGGGTGTTACGGGCGTTGAACAGGCAGCTCTTGAAAATTCCCTGGCGGTAAATGGCCTGGGCCAGGTAGACCATGTTGTTGACGGCGCGGATGAACGCGGTTTTCAGTGTCGGGTCATGCAGGTTCAGGGAGGTGTCGATATACACGCCATCGGTTTCCCAGCGCACGGCCAGGCCGCCTTCGACAGGGTAGCGCCCCAGCCGGCTGACGGCGGCCAGGAAGGCTTTTTCGGTTTCTCCCATGCCTTGCATGAAATTTTTATAGTAGCGGTCCAGCTGCACATCGTTCACATCATTTAGGGTTTCCGGCGCGCCTTCCTGGCGGAGGAAAGATTTCCGGGAGCTGTAGACGACGGTGTCGATTTCGTGGTCTGAGGGCCGGGTCCACACCGGACCATGGGGGCCAGCGGTGGTTCCTTGAGGTCGATCATCACCGTGCGTGCCATTCGCGGCATTTCGTTCAGGTAGTGGTCACCGGCTTTTCTGCGCATTTGTGGGTCCGGGGATAGCATGCCGTCGAGCATGCGGGCGAACTCCATGGGCAGCCCGAGGGACGCAGCGGGAATGGCCTGATGACCAAACCGGCACGATTGACCGGATGCCAGCGCATACAATGTGCCCGCTGCACCCTGTTCATCAAAGCGGGGGGAAGACAGCCCACCGTTCAGTTGTTCATCGCCGATGAAGTAGACATCCCCCAGCCGGGCATTGGTCTGTTGCAGGTTGTCTGACATCAGTTCCATCACGTTGGTGGTGAGGAACTGCTGGTTGGCGTCCAGTTGGGCGAACACCGACGAGCCCCAGTCGATCAGGGCGATGTTCTCGGTGCTGGCATCGAACACCAGATTCGACGGTTTGATGTCACCGTGCACGATAGGGCGCCCCGAGGGGCCATTCTCGCGGCGCAGGTTGCGCAGGATATCCGCAATCTGGTCGGCAATCCGTATGACCAGCCTGGGTTTCAGCCGGCCCTCCCGCAGGGACACCTCTTCCAGGTTCAGGCCTGCCGCGCGCTCCATCACCAGGATGGGTTGGTTGTGGGCCCGTTGATAGGCAACCAGGCGAGGCACCCTTGGATGCCGGACCTGCTCGAGGATATAGGCTTCATCCTCCAGGCGGTCCTGCAGGTGTTGGGGAAGGTTGATGCGGGTGAATTTGAAGACGTGTTCGGGGCCGGAGCTGTCCTGGTGTGGCAGGCGGCCGGCGAATACGAAGCCGTAGGCGCCTTTGCCGATCAGTTCGATGTCCTGGTAACCCAGGTGGCGGAGCTGGGCGGCGCAGAGCGCCACCCAGTCCTTGAGCTTCTTGGCATCGTCATGGCTGAGCAGATAGATCGACTGCTCTTCTGGGATGTAGAACTGCTGCAGTTGCGTCTTCTGCGCCATGATGCTCCGTCAGCCCAGATGCAGCAGCATCGACTGCGGCGATTCCAGGTAGCCTTTCCAGCGATTGCAGAAGCGCGCAATGGTGCCGCCATCAATAATGCGATGGTCGCCTGCCCAGCTCACGGTCATGATGGACCGCTCGACCACCTGGCCATTGCTGTCAAAGCGCGGCAGTTTCTGGGTACGGCCAAGGGCCACAATCGCCACTTCCGGTGGGTTGATGATCGGGGCGGCGTAGGTGCCACCCAAAGCGCCAATGTTGGAAATGGTGATGGTGCCGCCCTTGAGGTCCTCCTGGCTGACACGGCCCGAACGGGCAGCCTCGGTCAGGCGAGCTACCTCGTCGGCAATGCCCAGCAGGGTAAGGTCTTCCACACCCTTGATGTTGGGAACCATCAGCCCGGCCTTGCCGTCCACGGCCATGCCGATATTGCACTGCGGCTGGTAGTGGATCTCGGTGACGTCGTCGTTGAGGCGGCTGTTGAGTACCGGGTACTCCTGCACCGCCAGGGCCATGGCCTTCATGAAGAAGGGCATCAGGGTCAGCCTTGATCCGTTGGCTTCGGCTTCTGGTTTCAGTTGCTCCCGTAGTTTGAGCAGGTCGGTGACATCGATATCCTCACTGTAGATGAAGTGGGGAATGGTGGTCGCCGAGGTAACCATGCTGCGAGCCATGGCGGCTTTCATGCCGCGGATGGGCTCAACGCGCACTTCTTGTTCCCGGGATGGCCGGCGGCGCTCACCGCCTGAGCTTGTTGGTTGCGACTCGCCGTCGCTGTCCTGTGCCGGTGAGGTTGTGGCGGGTTTGTCGAGATGAGCCAGTACATCGGCCTTCAGTACCCGGCCATCCTTGCCGGAACCTGCGATGTCCGCCAGGTCCAGGTCGTGTTCGCGAACAATGCGGCGTACAGCCGGGCTGGCCGGCGTCCGCGGTTGGTTGCGGGATACGACGGGTTGCGCGGTGGTCGGCGTTGGTTTCGATTCTGCTTCCGGGGCTGCTTGTGACGTTTTGCTGGCCTGGGCCGGCTCGTCACGCTCACGGGGAACGAACTCAAACAGCGGTGAATGCACCCGCGCCATTTCCTGCTGCTTATGGTAGAGCTTCGTGACACGGCCGGCCTTGGGGGCGGTGATTTCGACCATCGCCTTGTCGGTCATGACGTCCACCACTGGCTGGTCTTCTTCGATCTCGTCGCCCTCGGCCACGCGCCATTCCACCACTTCGCATTCGACGATGCCTTCGCCGATGTCCGGAAGGATGAAGTCCTCCGTTGGGTCATCGCCATCGGCTTCGCCGGAGCTTGCTTGTGCCTGGGTTGCCGGCGTTTCGCTGGCCGTTTCCGGGGCTTTGGGCTCAGGCGTTGAATCATCCTGGCTGTCGCCGCCTTCCTCCACCAGTTCAAACAACGGGGCGTGCACTTTCGCGATGTCCCCTTCCTTGTGATAGAGGCGCGTCACCTTGCCTTTATAGGGCGCCGGGATCTCCACCAGCGCCTTGTCGGTCATCACTTCGGCCACCGGCTGGTCTTCTTCGATGATGTCGCCTTCGCTGACCAGCCACTTGACCAGTTCGCACTCCACGATACCTTCGCCGATATCGGGCAGTATAAAATCACTCATGATTGCTCTCCTGTCCTGATATCAACCTAGAAATCCACGCTCGACCTGATGGCCTCGTAGACCTTCAGGTGATTGGGCAGGTGCTCTTTTTCCAACACCAGCGGGAAGGGGGTGTCCATCCCGGTCACGCGAGCGATCGGGGATTCCAGGTACAGGAAGCAGCGCTCCTGTATGGTCGCCGCGATTTCACCGGCAAAACCACCGGTCAGTGGTGCTTCGTGGGTAACGACCAGGCGCCCGGTCTTGAGTACCGACTTGGCCACGGTTTCCACATCCCAGGGCAGGATGGTTCTCAGGTCGATGACTTCACAGGAAATGCCTTCTTTCTCTGCCCGTTCGACGGCGTGCTCAATCACTTCCATCTGCGCACCCCAGCCCAACACGGTGATATCGGTGCCTTCCTTGATCACTTCGGCTTCGCCCAGCGGCAGCCGGTAGTCTTCGTCGGGCACTTCCCCGACGGAGGCGCGATAGAGACGCTTGGGTTCAAAGAACAGGGTCGGATTGGGGTCGTGGATGGCGCCCAGTAGCAGGCCCTTGGCCTGATGCGGGTTGCGGGGCACCACGATTTTCAGGCCCGGGGTGTGGGCAAAGTAGGCTTCCGGCGACTGTGAGTGGTAAAGCCCGCCGGCGATGCCGCCGCCGTAGGGCGCACGAATCGTTAGCCGCCCACGTCGAACAGACTGCCCGAGCGATAACGGAACTTGGCCGACTCGTTCACGATCTGGTCGAAGGCCGGGAAAATGTAATCGGCAAACTGAATCTCGGCCACGGGCACGGAACCCTGTGCGGCCAGGCCGTTGGCAAAACCGACGATACCCTGCTCGACCAGCGGCGTGTTGAAACAGCGGTCCTTGCCGTATTTCTGTTGCAGGTTGCTGGTGGCGCGGAATACACCACCGAAAATGCCCACGTCTTCACCGAAACACAGCACCCGCTCGTTGGCGGCCATGGCAGTGTCGAGGGCGTTGTTGATGGCCTGGAGCATATTCATCTGGGTCATCTCACGCACCTCCCTTTGCTTGTTCTGCGGTTTTCGGATATTCGTCCGGATGCCGGCGGATGTGCGCCTTGAGTTTGTCGAATTGCTCGGCCAGCCCCGGCGGTACCTCGTCGTAGACGTCGCTCACCAGGGTGTCGAGCGCGGGTGGCGGCCGCTTCTGTGCCCGTTTCATGGTTTCGAGCACTTCCCGGCGCATGTTTTCCTGCAGCTGTTTCTCATCGTCCTCACTCCACCACTTCTTGCGTTCGAGCCAGAGACGCATGCGCAGGATAGGGTCTTTCTCGCGCCATACCGCTTCCTCGTCCTTGCTGCGATAGCCGGAGGGGTCGTCCGAGGATGAGTGTGCCGCCAGGCGGTAGGTCATGGTTTCAATTAGCACCGGCCGGTTGTGCTCCACCGCCAGCTTGCGGGCTTCCTTGGTGGCCTCATGCACGGCGAGGATGTCGTTGCCGTCAACACGGATCACGTCCATCTTATAGCCGTAGGCCCTGGGTGCCACGCCGTCAGCGGCGAACTGCTCGGCGGCGGGGGTGGAAATGGCGTAGCCGTTGTTCCGGCACAGGAAAATAACCGGAACGCGGTGGACGGCGGCCATGTTCAGGGCAGCGTGGAAGTCTCCTTCCGAAGCGGCGCCTTCGCCAAAGTAGGTGATGGTGCAGTGGCCTTCGCCCGCCAGTTTCTGACCGTAGGCGTAGCCCGTGGCCTGGGGGATTTGCGTGGCCAGTGGCGAGGAAATGGTCATGTAGTTCAGCTTGCGGGAACCGTAATGAACTGGCATCTGGCGACCTTTGCCATAGTCCAGTTCGTTGCCGAACAGCTGGTTCATGAACTCATCAATAGAAAAACCGCGATAGGTCAGAGAGCCCTGTTCACGGTACTGAGCCATGATCATGTCGGCGTCATCCAGTGCGGCGGTACTGCCAATAACCGCGGCTTCCTCGCCGGTGCACTGCATGTAAAAGCTCAGGCGCCCCTGCCGTTGAGCAGCGAGCATGCGTTCGTCGAGAATCCGGGTGGTGACCATCGCCCGGTAGATGCGCAGGGCTTTGTCTTTGTCGAGCTCAGGAGCCTTGGCGCCTTTGTAGAGCGAGCCGTCCTGCTTGAGTAACTTGAAGGTGGGAATTCGGAACTCCGCACCGTCGGTAAAAACCGGGTTATAAACAACTTTGGATTTTGTTGTTGTCATAATCCTCTTCCTGGGGTAGTGGCCTGAGGAACAAAACACCCCTTGTGAGGGTGTCGATGCTTGCTTTGAGTATAGCCAAACTGACGGAACCTGGTGCGGCCCGGGTCAATATCGGCTAAAGTTTACCTTAACGTAAACTGGATCGTTCTGGTAGACCCCGGCGGGGGATTTTTTACTCAGGGTAGAGCGGCAGGGGTGTCACACTGACGAGCGTGTCGTCATTGCCAATATTGACGGTGCCGTCCTGGACGGTGCATTGCAGGTTCATGCCGCGCTCAGCCAGGGCAGCCAGAGACTCGGTGTCGTCTGTCGGCAGGTCGATGATGGTGAGGTTGTCGAAGCGAGTCAGTTTGCCCTGGTGTTTCTCCCACCACAGTGGCACGGCGCGGCCACCGTAGGTGTACAGGATAACCTGATCCGCCCGGTTGCAGGCCTTGCGCAGGCGGCTCTCGTCGGGCAGGCCGAGCTCGATCCACAGTTCGATCTCGTCGCTCAGGCTTTTTTGCCACAGATCCGGCTCGTCGTCCGTGCTGATCCCTTTGGTGAATTCCAGGCTCTCGCTGGCGTTCAGTATGAAAGCCAGCAGGCGTATCATCATGCGCTCGTCGGTCTCGGACGGGTGGCGGGCGATGGTGAGGTGGTGGTCACCGTAATAGTGCCGGTCCATATCCGCGATGTTCAGTGTTGCTTTAAAGATGGTTGCCTTGAGCGCCATGGGGTATCCGAACTGGTGTCAAACTTTGGGTATGGGCTAGTGTAGAGCAATTCGTTACTTGATGAGCATGACAATATGTCGATGTTGCGGGGTTTCCTGACTCTGGTTTTATGTTTCATGCTTGGCGAAGCCTTGCGACTGGTTTTCCTGATTCCGGTCAGCGGCGGTGTGCTGGGCATGATTCTGATGACAATCACGCTGATGCTTAAGGGCAGTGTCAGTGATGACCTGGCCACGGCGAGCCAGGGACTGATTTCGGTGCTGGTGCTGCTGATCATGCCGGGCGTGGTGGGCGTGTTCTTCTCTGCTGATCAGTTCAGCGGCCAGTGGCTGGCGGTGGCGGGGGCGCTCTTGGTGGGCACCTTTTTGAGTGTGCTGACCACGCTGCTGCTGATGGCGCCTCTGGTCAAGGCAGGGCAGCGGAGAGCGTCGGATGACTAATCTCCTGGAGCGTTTTCTCGCACTTCCCAATACCCTGTCTGCGAGCCCGATACTGGCGATTGGGTTAACCCTGGGCGCGTTCTTCGCGGGCAACTGGCTTTTCCGGAGGATGGGGCGACCGCTTTGGTTGCCACCGGTGGTGCTTTCGGCCTTCCTGTTGTCGGCCACCATCGCGCTACTGTCACTGGATTACACCCGTTATCAGCAGGGAGCCCAGTGGCTGATGCTGTTGCTCGGGCCAGCCACCGTCGCGCTCGGTATACCGTTGTACCAGCAGATGCACCACGTGCGGGCGTTGTGGCGTCCGATTCTGTGCACCCTGCCAATAGCGGCCTCCCTGGCGGCCGTATATGCGGTCGTGATCGCCTGGGCTCTCGGGGCGACACCTCTGGTGCTGGCGTCCCTGGCGCCGAAGTCGGTGACCGCGCCCATTGCCATTGGTATTACCGAACAACTGGGCGGTTCGGTGCCGCTGATGATGGGCGGGCTTCTGGTGACCGGTGTTGTCGCAACGCTCTTTGTCGACCTGCTTTCCAGGGCGCTGTCGATCACCGACGACCGCATTCTGGGTTTTGCGCTCGGGCTGAACGGCCATGCGGTGGGAACGGCGCGAGCGTTCGAGATCAGTCGCACAGCCGGTGCCTTTGCCTCCCTGGGAATGGGGCTTACAGGGGTGTTCACCGCATTGATTCTGCCGCTGGCGTTTCGCCTTTGGTAAGCGCCCCAAACAGGGTCATTCACTTCACGAATAACGCCAAGTCGCAATTTCGATTGCTGTTCGGGTTTTCCACGACTAGTTTTTAGCGCAGACATCTGGCGTGAAGTTGCGCCGATGTGCCGCAAAAATTCTTAAAACAGCGACGGAAAACGCGATGAAAACACTACTGACTGCTTTTGTTGGTTCCATGGCCCTGGCAACAGCCCCGATGGCGATGTCTGCCGAGGCGAACAAGGAACTGAAAATGGCGTACGACGCCGACCCTGTAAGCCTGGACATTCACGAACAGCTCTCCGGCGGCATGTTGCAGTTAAGCCACATGACCTTTGATCCCTTGATCCGCTGGACCAAGGATCTCGGCTTCGAGCCGCGTCTGGCGAAAAGCTGGGAGCGTATTGACGAGAACACCATGCGCTTCGAGTTGCGTGAAGGTGTGAATTTTCATTCTGGCAACGAGCTGACCGCCAAAGACGTCAAGTTCACCTTTAATCGCCTGAAGCAGAGCCAGGACTACAAAGCCATCTTCAAACCGTTCAGCGAACTCAAGGTGATTGATGACTACACCTTTGAGCTGGTGACCAACGAGCCATACCCGCTGCTGCTGAACACCGCGACTTACATCTTCCCGCTGGACAGCGAGTTTTACACCGGTAAGACCGAAAGCGGGAAAGACAAGCCGAAAGCGGGAAAGACAAGAGCGCCATCACCAAGCACGGCAATTCTTTTGCTTCCGAGAATCTGTCCGGCACAGGCCCTTATGTCATTACCGGTCGTCAGCAGGGCGTGCGTGTCGAGTTTGAACGCTTCGACGATTACTGGGATACCGAGTCACCGGGTAACGTCGGCAAGATCGTGCTGACTCCGATCAAGGAAAACAACACCCGTGTCTCCGCGCTGCTGTCTGGCGGTGTGGATTTCATTGCACCGGTGCCGCCGACCGATCTGGAGCGTATTCGCCGTGACAAGAACGCCGATCTGGTGACCATGAGCGGTACCCGCATCATCCTGTTCCACATGAATCAGGACCGGGTGGAAGCGTTCAAGAACCCGAAAGTGCGCGAGGCCATTGCCTATGCCATCAACCAGGAAGCATTGCCGCCAAGATCATGAAGGGCTTCGCTACCCCGGCCGCTCAGATGTCGCCGGAAGGTTACCAGGGCCACAATGAATCCCTGGCAACGCGGTTTGATGTCGAAAAAGCCCAGCAGTTGATGAAAGAAGCCGGTTATGAAGACGGTTTCACCATCTCCATGATGGCGCCCAATAACCGTTACGTGAATGACGACAAGATCGCCCAGGCGGTTGCCGCCATGCTGGCGCGTATCAACATCAAGGTGGATCTGAAAACGCTGCCGAAAGCCCAATACTGGCCGGAGTATGACGCCCGCGCCGCCGACATGATGATGATCGGCTGGCACGCAGACACCGAGGACTCCGCCAACTTCTACGAGTTCCTGACCTTCTGCCCGGATGCGCACAGCGGTTCGGGCCAGTACAACGCCGGTAACTACTGCAACCCGGAGATCGACGAGCTGGTCAACAAGGCCAACGTCGAGACGGATCTGGACAAGCGCACCGCCATGCTGAAAGAGGTGGAGCAGCGCCTGTATGACGACGCAGCGTTCGTTCCCCTGCACTGGCAGGACCTGGCCTGGGCCAGCAAGAAGAACGTGAAGATCGAACCGATCCTCAACGTGATGAACTTCCCGTACTTGGGCGACCTGGTCGTGGAGTAACAGCCTTTATGGGCGGGCCGGCTTCGGATCAGCCTGGAGCCGGCCTTTTGTTTGCAGCTTGACCCGGAATTTTTCATGTTAGCGTTTTTGGTTCAGCGAATTTCCCAGGCCGTACTGGTCATGTTCGTGATCAGTGTGATTGCTTTCGCCATTCAGGATGGCCTGGGCGACCCGCTTCAACAGATGGTGGGCATGTCCGTCTCGCAGGATGAGCGGGAAGCGATCCGTGAGGAAATGGGATTGAATGACCCATTGGTTGTGCAATACGTCCGGTTTGCCGGTAACGCCCTGCAGGGTGACCTGGGTATTTCCTATTTTTACGGAAAGCCCACCATGGACGTCATTCTCGAGCACCTGCCAGCCACCCTCGAGCTGGTGATCGGCGCCAGCCTGATTATTATTGTGTTCTCGGTGCCCATCGGGGTGTTCGCCGCGATTCGCCCTCAGGCATGGCTATCCAAATTCTTCATGGGGGTCAGTACCGTCGGGATTTCCATTCCGGTGTTCCTGACCGCCATCGTACTGATTCAGATTTTCTCTATCGGTATCACCGTCGACTGGTTCCCGCAGGATGCTGGCTGGGGGCAGTGGCTGAACGCCGCACTATCCACTGAAGGCGGTTTGCCCTCCTACGGTCGGGGTGATGACCTGACGCCGTTATTCGGCACCTGGGAATCCGGCTTTTTCTCCCATGGCGGCCTCCTGCACCTGATCCTGCCGTCGGTATCGCTGGCGTCCATCATGCTGCCGCTGTTCATCCGCCTGATCCGTGCGGAAATGATGGAAGTGCTGCAGAGTGACTACATCCGGTACGCCCGCGCCAAGGGCCTGAGCTCTTCCCGGGTCTATTTCCTGCACGCGCTCAAGAACACCATGCTGCCGGTGATTACCGTGGGCGGTGTGCAGATCGGCATCATGGTGGCCTACACCATTCTTACGGAAACCGTGTTCCAGTGGCCCGGTGTCGGGCTGATGTTCCTGGAGGCCATCACCCGCAGCGATATTCCCCTGATCGTGGCGTACCTGATGGTGGTAGGCCTGATATTCGTGATTACCAATACCGTGGTGGATCTGATCTACGGTCTGGTGAATCCCACCGTAAAACTGACAGGTAAGAAAGCATGACGACGGCGACTCTTTCACGCTGGGATCGCTTTCGCGAGTCCTTCCTCTGGTACAGCTTCAAGCGCGACAAGGTGGCGATTGCCAGCTTTATCGTGCTGTTGTCCATGGTGCTGGCGGCCGTCTTTGCGCCTTTGCTGGCGCCGGCCGACCCCTACGACCTGGCCCAGATCAACATCATGAACTCCGAGCTGCCACCGGTCGGCCTGGATGGCTCCGATCCGGCCTTCCCGCTGGGCACCGACGCCCAGGGCAGGGATTTGCTCTCCACCATTCTGTATGGCACCCGGGTGTCGTTGTTGATCGGGTTTGGCGCGGTTGTCCTGCAAGCGGCGCTGGGCATCCTGTTCGGCCTGCTGGCGGGCTATCTGGGCGGTCGGGTCGACTCCATCCTGATGCGGATTGCCGATGTGCAGCTGTCGTTCTCTACTCTGATGGTCGCGATCATTGTGGGTGCCGTGTTCAAGGCCAGCTTTGGCAATCTGATGTTCGGCGAAGTCGCTATCTACATGCTGATCTTCATCATTGGTGTGGCAGAGTGGCCTCAGATTGCCCGTACAGTGAGGGCCTCGGTATTGGCGGAGAAGAAAAAGGAATACGTGGATGCGGCGAAGGTGATGGGGTTTCGCACCCGTCGGATCATGTTCCGCCACATCCTGCCCAATACCCTGTCACCGATTTTCGTCATTGCCACGGTACAGATCGCCAACGCCATCATTTCCGAGGCCGCGTTGTCGTTCCTGGGCCTGGGCATGCCGGAAACACAGCCGTCGCTGGGCTCGCTGATCAAATCCGGTTTTGACTACATCCAGAGTGGTTCCTGGTGGATCACCCTGATCCCCGGTCTGGTGCTGGTGGTACTCGTATTGGTCATCAACCTGCTGGGTGACTGGTTGCGGGATGTCATGAACCCACGGCTGTACAAGGGGTAACGCCATGCCATTGCTGGAAGTAAAAGATCTTGAGGCCCGCTTCGCTGTCCGTGGCGGGGACCTTACCGCTCTGCGTGGCATCAGTTTCAGTCTCGACAAGGGCGAGCGCCTGGGGCTGGTGGGGGAATCTGGCGCGGGTAAATCCGTAGCGGCTTTCTCCATTCTCAACCTGATCGCCCGGCCCGGTTACATTGCCGCTGGCCAGATCCTGTTCGAGGGTAAGGACCTGGCAGCCATGAGCGAGCGGGAACTGCGCAAGATTCGCGGCAACCGCATCGCCATGATTTTCCAGGACCCGATGATGACCCTGAACCCGGTGCTGACCATTGGCACCCAGATGGTGGAAGCGCTCAAGGCGCATCGCCGGATCAGCACCAGGGCGGCCCGGGATATCGCCCTGAACAAGCTGCGGAAGGTACAGATTCCGTCGCCGGACAAGCGCCTGGATCAATACCCCCATGAACTGACTGGCGGCATGCGCCAACGCGTTATCATCGCCATCGCATTGCTGCTGGACCCGGAGATCATCATCGCGGATGAGCCGACGACGGCCCTGGATGTGACGATTCAGGCTGAGATCATGGCGTTGCTGTTGGAGCTGTGCGAGCAGGACAACGTGGCGCTGATGCTGATCACTCACGATCTCGGTGTGGTGTCTCAGGTCACTCAGCGCATGCTGGTGATGTATTCCGGCCGAATCATTGAGCAAGGGCCCACCCGCGAAATCATCAATGATGCCCAGCATCCCTATACCCAGGGGCTGATCAACGCGCTGCCCCAGATGGGTGAGCCCGGCGAGCGGCTGTTCCAGATCCCGGGTTCCATGCCGTCCCTGAAGAATGTGCCCACAGGCTGCCCCTTCCACCCACGCTGTTCCTTCGCCACTGATCAGTGCAAGCGTCGGATGCCGGAGTATGTTCGGTCGGGTAATGTGGATGTGGCCTGTTACGAAGTCAGCAACCTTATTGAGCAGGAGAAACGCATGCAGGAGGTGGAATCGTGACCTCCCCGTCATCCACGCTGGTCGATATACGCGGCCTGGAGAAGAAGTTTGATCTTTCCGGTGGCCTGCTGGAGCAGATCTCATTCAAAGGCGGTCGTTTCCACCGCAAACAGGAAGCCGTGCACGCGATCAATGGCGTTGATCTGCAGGTCCAGAAAGGCGAAGCGCTGTGTGTTGTGGGCGAGTCCGGCTGTGGTAAATCGACCGTGGCCCGTACCGTCATGGGGTTGTTGTCTCCCAGCGCTGGTGAGATCCACTACGACGGCCAGCGTATCGACAATCTTGACGGTAAAGAGGTGCTGCCGTACCGCCGCAAGATGCAGATGATATTCCAGAACCCCTACGCCTCGCTGAACCCGAGGATGACCATCCAGCAAACCCTGGAAGAGCCAATTCGCTTTCATCAGCCGGATGCCTCGGAGTCCCAGATCCGTGACAAGGTGCAGGATGTTATGGAGTCGGTGGGGATCGACCCGGACTGGGGTAGCCGTTTTGGTCATGAATTTTCCGGCGGTCAGCGCCAGCGCATTGCCATTGCCCGGGCGCTGGCGGTGGACCCCGAGTTCATCGTTGCGGACGAACCGATTTCGGCGCTGGACGTCTCCATTCAGGCGCAGGTGCTCAACCTGCTGATGGAAGCTCAGGAAAGCCGCAACCTGACCTATCTTTTTATTACTCATGATCTGGCCGTGGTAGAGCATTTTGGTACCCGGGTCGCGGTCATGTACCTTGGCCGGGTATGCGAGTTGGCAGATACCAGAACGCTGTTCAATACCCCGAGGCATCCATATACCCAGGCGTTGCTGTCGGCCATTCCAAAGCTGGAGGACGACCGGCCCAACCATATCCGGTTACAGGGCGAGGTTCCGACACCAGTGCAGTTGCCGTCAGGTTGCGTCTTCCATGGTCGCTGCCCGTATGCCGACGACCGATGCCGGCAGGAAATACCTCAGTTGATAGCGACGGATGGCGGCGCCCAGGTTGCGTGTCATGCGGTGGAGGAAGGGCGGCTATAGCCAGTTCCCCACGATGGGCTATGATGCCTGACAACCATTCCCGACGCTGGTAACACCATGGAAATACGCTGGCTTGAAGACTTCATGGCGCTGGCCCGAACGCGTCATTTCTCACGTGCCGCTGAACTGCAGCATGTGAGCCAGCCGACGTTCAGCCGCCGCATCAAGCTTCTCGAGGAAGCCATGGGGGCAACACTGATCAACCGCCAGACCCTGCCATTGTCGCTGACACCGGCGGGGGAGGCTTTCGTTGAGCTGTGCGAGCGCGTAACGCGGGACGTTCGTGAAACCAAAGACCGGATCAGCGACATGGAGTCCGAGGCGTCTGCCCGGATCAGTGTGGGATCAACCCAGGGGCTGTTTTCCCACTTTTATCAGGGGTGGGCACGGCAGGAGGGATTGGCCGAGCGGCTACAACTGAACCTGAAGGCCACCAACTGGGTGGGGGAGCAGTTTCTGGATGCGCTGGATAGCGGCGAATGTGATCTGGTGCTGTGCTACTGGCATGAGGATCTGCCCTGGAAGGATCATCTGAGCGAGGACCGCTACGAATGGGTGACGCTGGCGAGGGAATTTCTGGTGCCTGTAAGTGTGGCCGATGAAAACGGGCAACCACGATTTGCGCTGCCGGGCACGCCGGAACAGCCCGTCCCGCTGATTGCCTATCACTCCCGGGGGTTCCTGCAGTCTGCCATTGAGGGGCACCTGAACAGGTGCAAGCTGCCAGCCAACTTGTTGCCACTGAATGAAAATACCCAATCGGCCGGTATCAAGGCGCTGGTAAAACAGGGCTTTGGCATGGGGTGGCTGCCACAACGAATGACGGAAAAGAGCGAGCGTTTCGGCAGTCTTACCCGGGCCGGGGACAAACGTTGCGATGTGCCATTGGAGATCCGCTTGATTCGCCTGCGTGAGCCCCGTTCCGACGATCTGCTAACCCTCTGGAAAACACTGGAAAACAAGCATGTCTGACATCGAGTTACTGTCACTGCAGACGGACCATATTCGCACGCTTCAGCAGCGTTACGAGCACGCCATCGCCGAGCAGGGTTATGACGGTCTGCTTATCAGTTCCGGCGCCGCACCCGTGCGTTATGGTGACGACCAGGCATGGCATTTTCAGGGCTATGGCCCCTTCCTGCACTGGACCGGGCTGACCGGGCAGGAACACAGCTGGTTACTTATCCGGCCCGGGCATAAGCCGCTGCTCAGTCTTTATCACCCGTGGACTTCTGGCATGCCACTCCGGAATTGCCGGACGAGCCCTGGCTGCAGTCGATGGAGGTGCGTTCCAGTGATCGTCGGGAAGCGCCGGTAATGAACGTCAATGGCAGGCTTGCCGTTGTGGGCGACCCGTCCCAGTTGTCCGGGGTTGATGGGGAGCATAATCCGGAGGGCCTGTTGTCTGCTCTGGACGAAACCCGGGTGCATAAGACCCCGTATGAAATAGCCTGCCTGGCTCGTGCCAACCACATTGCCATGCAGGGCCACTGGGCGGCCCGAAAGACGTTTCTGGACGGAGGCAGTGAGTTTGAAATAAACCTGGCCTACCAGCAGGCGACCGGGCAGCGTGAAGCCCAAGCGCCGTATCACAGTATTATCGGCGTGAATGAACACGCCGGCACCCTGCATTACCAATACTATGACACCGAAGCCCCTGCGCGTCCCCGCAGCCTTCTGATCGACGCCGGTGTCCGTTTTCGCGGTTACTGTTCCGACATTACCCGCACCACGCCCGGGGCAGGGGAAAGACGTTTTGCCGCGTTGATTCAGGGGCTGGAACAATTGCAGCAACGGCTGTGCGGGATGGTTGCACCCGGCGTGGAGTATGTGGCGATCCATCGCAAGACCCACCAAGGCATTGCGGCACTGTTGAATGCCGCCGGAGTGGTTCAGGGGGTGGATGACGAAACCCTGGTGGAGCAGGGCGTTACCAGGGCGTTCTTTCCGCACGGTATTGGTCATTTCCTGGGAGTTCAGGTGCATGACGTCTCTGGCAAGAAAGAACCGCCGCCGTCAGACGCCCCATTCCTACGCCTGACCCGGACCCTGGAGGCAGGCATGGTCGTCACCATAGAGCCGGGGCTTTATATCATTCCTTCATTGCTGGACCCGGTATTGGATGGGCCACTGGGGAAGAACTTTAACCGTTCAGTGATCGATGAATTACGAGGGTGCGGCGGTATTCGCATTGAGGATAATGTGGTCGTTACACACGATGGCGCCAGAAACCTGACCCGTGAGGCGGGCGGTTAAAAAGAATTTGCACAAAAATCGCTCTTTGGGCTTGCAAAGCTGCATGCAAATGACAATAATTATCACTAGCTTTGTTATCGTTAGTGAGATGCTCCTATGTACGTATGCCTCTGCCATGGTGTAACAGACCGAGAAATCCGTGAAGCCGCCGACAATGGCGTCAGTTCCATGCGCCAGCTTGGCAAGGAGCTCGGTGTTGGCACGCAATGCGGTCGTTGTGCCTGTACAGCACGGGAGATTCTCCGCGAAAGCCGCACCCCTGATTACCTGGCCATGGCTGACATGCTAGCCCAGCCCGCCTGACGGATAGGGTAGTGATAGGGAGAGTGCGGAATCCGTTCTTGCCTGCACCTGATTCCTAAATGTGATTTTTTCTCCCCGCGTGAAAGACTATCCTTGTAAGGATCGCACACTCACGAAAGGAGATCCGTCATGAAAGGCGACAAGAAAGTCATCCAGTTCCTGAATAAAGTACTCGCCAACGAGCTGACCGCCATCAACCAGTACTTCCTCCATTCCCGCATGTACAAGGATTGGGGTATCACCAAACTGGCGGACAAGGAATACGAAGAGTCCATCGACGAAATGAAGCATGCGGATCTGCTGATCGAACGCATCCTGTTTCTGGAAGGGCTGCCTAATCTCCAGGATCTAAACAAGCTGCTGATCGGTGAAAACGTCGAGGAAATGCTGTCCTGTGACCTCAAACTGGAAATGATCGCCCATCAGGACCTGAAAGATGCGGTTGTTCATTGTGAGCAGGTGAAGGACTACACCAGTCGTGAACTGTTCCGTGGCATCCTCGACAGCGAAGAAGAGCACATCGACTGGCTCGAAACCCAGCTCGACATGATCGGCAAGATGGGTATCCAGAACTACATCCAGCTTCAGTCGTCCGCCGCGGAGTAAACATCAGTGACAATGGATCTGTCCTGTTTTAAAGCCTATGACCTTCGTGGCCGGGTGCCGGACCAGCTTAACCCAGAGCTGGCCGAACGCATCGGTCGCGCCTATGTGGAAGTGACGGGGGCGAAAAGAGTCATCGTCGGCTACGACATCCGGCTGTCCAGCCGTGACATCGCCGACGCCTCTGCTCCGGCCTTATGGCCGCCGGTGCCGACGTTTTCGACATCGGCCTGTGTGGTACTGAGCTGGTCTACTTCGCCACCAGCCATTACAAAATGGACGGCGGCATCATGGTCACCGCCAGCCACAACCCGCGTGATCACAATGGCATGAAGATGGTGGGGCCGGACTCGCGCCCTATCAGTTCCGACAACGGCCTGAATGACATCCGTGACCGGGTGCCTGAGCCCTTCGGTGATGCGCCGAAACAGGGACGATATGAGCCGCTGGAAGTGGTTACCGCCTATATCGATCACCTGTTGGGTTATATAGCGGCAGGATCGCTCAAGCCTAAAACCATCGTGGTCAACGCTGGTAACGGCGGGGCGGGGTTGATTGTCGACGAGCTGGAACAACACCTGCCGTTCGATTTCGTCAAAGTGCACCACCAGGCCGATGGTCATTTCCCGAACGGTGTTCCCAACCCCATTCTGGAAGAAAACCGCGCCGCCACCGCGGATGCGGTTGTGGAGTATGGCGCTGCATGGGCATTGCCTGGGACGGCGACTACGATCGCTGCTTCTTCTTCGACGAAAACGGCCGCTTCATCGAGGGCTATTACATTGTCGGCCTGCTGGCAGACCAGTTCCTCCGCAAAACCGGCGGCGGTAAAGTCATCCACGACCCAAGACTGACCTGGAACACCATCGACCTCGTCAACGCCGTTGGCGGCGAAGCCATCGAAAGCAAAACCGGCCACGCCTTCATCAAACAACGCATGCGCGACGAAGATGCAGTCTACGGCGGCGAAATGAGCGCCCACCACTACTTCCGCGACTTCGCCTACTGCGACAGCGGCATGATCCCCTGGTTGCTCGTCGCCGAACGCCTGTGCCAGTCCGGCCAGACGCTGTCCTCCCTGATAGACGCCCGAATCGAGGCCTATCCGGCCAGCGGCGAAATCAACCGCACGATCGATGATCCCCCCAAGGTCATTGCCGCCATCGAGGCCAAATACAGCCCGGGCGCCAAAAGTGTCAGCCACGTCGACGGTGCCAGCATCGAATTCGACGACTGGCGGTTCAACCTGCGAATGTCCAACACCGAACCGGTGGTTCGCCTGAACGTGGAATCGAGGGGAGATATTGCGTTGATGAAGGAAAAAACGGCAGAGCTGCTGGCGGAAATGCAAAGGCTAAACGAGAAAGGCTAACTCCGAATTTTGGGGCAGGCCGGCATGGTTCCCTCTCCCGAAACTGTGCGGAGCCATGGATGGCGAAGCCCAAGCGTCACATGGATGTGCCGCAAGGAGCGTGTTTCGGGAGAGGGAACCATGACGGACTGTCTTGCACCAATGGCAAAAGCCGGGAACCACTCAAAGCCAGTCGTTCAACATAACCCCGATACCAATCCGCTGAATCCGCTCATTGTAGTCAATCAGACTCTCACCATAGCCATTGTAATAATGGACATACCCCTTGATCGTATCCCCCATCGGAAAGCTATAACCCAACTCAATCGACGTCTTGTTGTCTGACCGCAAGTTGTTCATCAGCTTCATCGACAGCGTCCGATCCTCACTCCACTTGTAGATCGCCATGTAGTTCGCATAGCCCAGATAGCGCTCAATATCCTCATTGTCGTCCTCGCTGTCATCCTCCGGCAGTCGATACCAAGGCTGAAGGATGAACAGCCAGCGATCATAGCTGTAGGCTGCCGACCCCACGATCCGGTTCCAACTGCGGGAACGGGGTTCCGACTGGCCATTGGACTCATGATTAAAGCCCAGCGTGACACCATTCAGCCTGCCAGGACCCAGGTCATAATTCGTCTCATAGCGTACAAAGACTTCCGGCTCATAATTGGTTTCCCGGAATGGCGCTGAGTCATCCGTGTTATACACCTGCCAAAACGATTTCTGGGTGTAGCCGAACCAGAGCGTCGTGCGGTCATCCAGCCAGCCAGTCAACAAGGGTACCTTGAAACTGATCTGGTACTTGGCTTCCTGGTTGTCGATGCCATAGTCGTAATCGGTTGCGCCCAGTCTCGGATTTGTGGGTTCACGATTGGCATTCTTCATATAGCTGAACGGCAGGATATACATCGGCCGATGGCCAACAAAACTGCCGGAAAACGAGAAAATAGCCTTCTCTGCGGCAACATAACGGTTCAGGATCGCTGACATCACACCGGTATCTTCTCCGTCCTCTCCTGTCGTGCTTTCTTCCGCGGGCCCCAGTGTTGCATCGCCGTTTTCCGCATTCGCTGCCTCTTCGTACTGCAGCGCCTCCGTCGACTTGTCGATGGCGTCCAGGCTCTCATCAGAGGCACCATTGCGAGCGCTGGCCGGGTCATTGATGGCGTCGTAACATGCGAGACGCTGAACGCCATCCTTGATCAGGCACAGTCTTCCGGCTTCACTCCCTCAAAATTCCGGTTCCCGGGGGGCTCGTCCTGCGCGGTGGCCGTTCCGGGAAGGAACAGGTTGAGAGACAACAGCAAGCCAGTAAACCTCAAAAGTTCAGGGCGGCGAACGATGGGCATGGTCCAGTCCTTATGCGTTGGAAACACTGATCCAGGTGTTGGCGACGCCGTAAGCCCATACTCCGAGCAGCGTCATCACCAGCAGGGAAAATACGATTTTATGCCGGGGTTTGCGTTCAGCAGCTGCTGCAACCACCCAGCGCAGGTACATCAGCCCGATAAAACTGATGAATACCGCAAGACTTGCGGCGGCGGGAATCAATAACCACACAGGGCTCAGTGCGGCACCCTCTGCCGCGCGGCTGGAAAACCAGCCCATGGACGCCAGCAGTATGGCTACCGCGGTAAACTCGGTGATCAGTAATGCTTTCGCCAGGGGTGTGGCTGGTTGGTATCAGGCATACATTCGAACCTTCGGTATCTGTTTGGTGCATGGTACCCGGAAAGTGCTTCCGGAGCCCTCTGACTTACGAAATGGCAACGAAAATTGATTGAAATCTGGGGTTCATTTTGCAGTTTGGTTTTTTTGGCCTGCCGCAGTCGCTATAATGCGTGCACTAACGATTATAACGCCCAATTGTGAGGTGCATTGTGATGATGAAGAGAGTCCTGGCTGCCGTATTGCTTGGTTTCGGCCTGACCGCAGGTGCCGTAATGGCCAATGTTGAAGATGAAATTCGTGCTCGCATTGCCCCGGTTGGTGAGGTGTGCGTCCAGGGTGAAGACTGTGGGCAGGCAGCTGCTCCATCTGCAAGCGCAAGCTCGGGCCCTCGTTCTGGAAGTGACGTTTACGATGCAGCCTGTACCGCTTGCCACAGCACTGGCGCGGCAGGCGCTCCCAAGAAGGGCGACACAGCCGCATGGTCACCCCGTATTGAAAAAGGACTGGACACATTGGTCAATCACGCGATCAACGGCTTCAATGCCATGCCGGCCAAGGGCGGTTGTTCCGGGTGCTCTGATGAGGAAATCGAGAGCGCCGTCGAGCACATGGTTGAGGCCAGCCAGTAGCAACTGTATTCCGGCCCACGGTAGATCAAAAAGCCCCCGATATTACGGGGGCTTTTTATTGGTTAGCGGAATGTTCACCCGTTAGTGAATGGGCATATAGGTCAGTTGCCCTTCGATTCGCTCAGTGCCGTTTTTGGGCGTTGTCACTGCAATTGACCAGGTTTTTGGCCCATCTGCGCTGTTGCTGTCATGCAGAACATTGAGCCGGGAGTCCAGCCAGCCAAAAGCGCCGGATTGAGACATTGTCACCCAGGACGTCTGGCTCGTTTCCGCCGACTGGTTTGGTAGCGCTTTCCAGCTGGGGCTCTCCGTATTAACGGTGACTTCGGTTCGGGTAAATCGTATAAACGCCTCCCCGTCCGTGCCCAATACGGTCAGAGGTTCTTCACCTTGATATCGAAGCAATATGCCCGGGCGCGGTGCATCCAGAATGATTGCACTGAGTCCGGGAATGTCGGGTTGATGGGCTATTCGAGCCTTTACGATGCCGTCCGGAACGTCCTCTGTCTCCAGTGCACCGTGGGCCCCTGCCAGCCCGGAGGCTGACAGGGACACCAGGCCGAACAACACCGGGGCCGCCAGGCGAGCCCCGATCTGTTCGATGTGTTTCATAACAATCCTCCTGACGGTCACAGCAGCTCGAGGGTTGACTCAATGATGCCACCGCTGGTGGTGGTATCGCTGGCCACCTGCGTGGGCGCCATGCAGGCGAGATTCTCATTCACCACGGTGATCGGCGCGGACACCGAGGGTACGCGGCCATCTGGGGTGTCCTTGCTGACGAACAGCATGTATTCGCCGGCGGGCACCACGTTGTGGTTGTCGGGCATGGTCAGAGTCAGCTTGTTGCCAGGGCCCCGCTCCATGACCAGTTCAATGGCACGCTGGTCACCGTCAATGACGTGGGTCATGACTGTACGGCGAATCAGCAGGGCCTTGTCGATCTGATCCACCTGGTCGACCTTGATGTTGAATCGGTCGCCAATGGTCAGATTGCTGGGTGCACTTTTAATTTTGGGGCGGTCGTCCCGCATGGCGTAGGGCGGAGTGTAGATTTCGAAACTCGGATCGCGGCCGTCATAGGGTGCGAGTCCGAAATCCTGAAGATCCACGAATGTCAGGTAAGCGGTGTTGATTGGTGAGTGGCCGGCAACCATAACGCGGCCGTCCTCCATCAGTACCGCAGTGTTGTGGTAGGTGCGGGCGCGGTGGCCGGTAGCCATTTCCGTCCATTCTCCGGTTTCCGGGTTGAACTGCTCGGCGGTGCGGATCGGGCCTTCCAGGCCGGGCGCTACCACACCGTCACGATTGCCGCCGCTGAACACCATCACGGTGCCGTCGGGCATCACAACGTTTGTGCCGTACCAGCGAGGCTGATTCAGTGGGCCGGCCAAACGCGACTCGTAGCCGATTTCGTCGCCGTTGGTGGTGACAGTATCGATGCGGGTCTGGTCGGTGGGCAGGTAGCCGCCGGGGTTCGTCAGTACTGCATAACTGGGTACGCCGCCCGCGGTCAGCAGTTCCACTTCATTGTAGTTACCGCTGGCGTCTGGTTTCAGCGGCAACATGGTGGACGACGTGGAGCCCCGCATACCACCGGCGATCGCCATGCGCAGATCTTCTTCAGATACCCCAAGATCGGCTGCGCTGGTCAGCAAATCCGTGGGCGAGTCGAGAACATCGCCAAGCAGTGAGCCGACCTGATCAAGCGACAGGTTGGTGATGTTCAGGGTGCTGCTCAACTGACCCAGCCCGGCTTCATCCAGCCTTAGTGGGAGGCCGGCATAGCCAATGTCGTTCCAGCGCTGGGTATCTGGGTTGAAACTGGCGACAATGTTCCACAATGCCTGGTCGTAACCCTGGCCGAATGGGTTGAAGGCCTGGCCACCAGCGTTGTAGAAGATGTGTCCATTCGGCAGCAGATGCATGCGTGGATAGAGCGGTAAGGAGCGATCAGCGGTGGACGGATTCTGCGTCCAAGCGCCGGCGCAGGGGTCGTAGGTCTCCGTTTGCACCACGTTGCGTCCGCTGTTCAGTGGCTCATCCGGGTACACTGGCTTCAGCAGCTTGGTGACACCACTGGCGACGAAGACGTTGCCGTTGCCCATGGTTACGAGTGATGGATACCAGCGCCCGTAGGTCATATCGCCACTTTGGCGCCAGGTGTTGGTCTCCTCGTCGAATATTCTCGAATTCTTGATACCTTCCAGTTCCGCCACCCCAAGAGGCAGGCCATCAATGCCTGGCTCGGAATAGTAGTCGGTGCCGCCAACGGCCATCACATCACCGTTGGCCAGGCCGATGACGTCGGAGCAGAACAGGGCGCCGTCGTTGGCGCTGGTGTTGTCGGCGGTATCGAGCAGGCCATCCAGCTCGGTGCCATTCAGCAGTGTTTCACTGTCGTTGCCATCCGGGTTGGCGCCGGCGTCCAGGGGAGAGGGTTTGATCCAGGATGGATTGTCGTTTTCATCCAGCGACAGAACGCGGGTCTGATCGTTGACGGACACTTCGCCAAATTCCGCAACAATGGATAACTCAACGTTCTCAGTGCCTTCCAGGGCGTTCAGGTAAAGCAGGCGACCGTCTTTGAGAAGTGCCATGGTGCCGGCCGCGGGTTTGCACTCATCCATGCCATCAGCCCGGGTAATGCATTTTTCGTCCGTTTCGACAGCTTCACCATCCACAATAATGGTGGGTTCCGCAAAGGGCTCACTGAACGTGCCCTTGCTGTTGTAACTGTCAGGAGCTGCCGGTTCCTCAGTCTGGGTCGTTGAGTCCTCGGATGAGCCGCCCAGCAGGCTGCCGAGAAGGCCCGCGTTGGCTGTGCCTGATCCTGCGATGAGCAGAATCAGCGAACCGGTGACGCTTGATAATCGATTGAATCGACGGGACATGGTGTTCTCCTGATCTTGTTTTTGTGTTTGCCGGAAGCAAAGCTCCCTAGGCTGTTACGGATCAGGAGGTCATAAGGTTGCAGGGATTGTGAAAAAACGTGAAATTCAGCTTCCGAGGTCGCCGAGTAATGCACTGAGGGTGGCCTTACCTTTTTGCTGGTTGCTTCCACGTCCAGGTCGCCGGTGCCTTCCCATCTCAGGTCGTCCTCGGGCAGCTCATCAAGAAACCGGCTTGGAATAGTTTCCAGCTTTTCGCCGTACTGTTTTCGCTGGGCGGCAAACGTAAGGGTCAGGGTTTCCCGGGCTCGGGTGATACCCACGTACATCAGTCGCCGTTCTTCCTCGACATTGCCTTCCTCAATGCTGGAGCGGTGGGGCAGTATTTCCTCTTCCAGACCCATGATGAACACGTGGGGGAATTCCAGGCCTTTTGAGGCGTGGAGGGTCAGTAGCTGGACCTTGTCGCTGTCGTCCTCTTCTTCGCGCTGCTCCATCATGTCGCGCAGGATTAGCCGGCTGATGGCGTCTTCAATGCCCATTTCGTCGGCCGTACCCTTGCCGTCGTCCAGCATGCGCTGGATGGACTCCACCAGATACCAGATGTTCTCCATTCGCCGTTCCGCCTGTTTTGGCGAGCCGGAATGCAGGTGCAGCCATTCCTCGTATTCGATATCGGTGAACAACTGCTTGATCACCGGAATCGGATCTTCGCTGTGCAGGCGCTCGCAGGTGTTGTCCACCCAGTGAGCGAAGCGCCGCAGACGGTCCAGCCCCTTCTCGGTAACGTGGGTTTCGGCACCCATATCGCCCAGGGCACGAAACAGGCTGACGTTGCGGGAGCGGGCGTAATGGCTGAGCTGTTCCAGCGTGCGGGGGCCGATCTCCCGGCGGGGCACGTTCACGACGCGCAGGAATGCTGCGTCGTCATCCGGGTTCACCAACAGACGCAGATAGGACATGGCGTCCTTGATCTCGTTCTTGGAGAAAAACGACTGGCCACCGGAGATGTGATAGGGGATCTGGTAAGCCTGCAGTTTCATTTCCAGCAGCCGTGCCTGGTGGTTGCCCCGATAGAGAACGGCGAAGTCCCGGAAAGCCAGGCCTTTCTTGAGTTTCTGGTCGAGAATTTCCGTAGCCACCCGTTCGGCTTCCGCGTCTTCGCTGCGGCAGCGGACGATTCTTAGCTCGTCCCCGACCGTATGATCACTCCACAGGGCTTTCTCGAACACGTGGGGATTATTGGCAATGACCGTGTTGGCACAACGAAGGATGCGAACCGTGGAACGGTAGTTCTGCTCCAGTTTGACGATTTTGAGGCTAGGGAAGTCTTCCTTGAGCTGAGCAAGGTTTTCAGGCCGGGCGCCGCGCCAGGCATAGATCGACTGGTCGTCATCACCAACGACGGTAAAGGCGGCCCGTTCTGCCACCAACAGCTTGACCAGTTCGTACTGGCACAGGTTGGTGTCCTGGTATTCGTCCACCAGCATGTAGCGGATCTTTCGCCGCCATTTCTGCAACACCTCGGGGTTGTCGCGGAACAGCTGTACCGGCAGCAGGATCAGATCATCGAAATCCACCGCGTTATAGGCCTTCAGGTATTCGTTGTAGTGGCGGTAAATGATGGCAATACGCTGCTCCCGCTCATCAGCGGCCCGGCTCCAGGCGTCCTGGGGGCTGCGCATGGCATTCTTCCAGGACGAGATGGTCATCTGCACGTCAGACAGTTCGTCTCCCGCGTCCGCGCTGGCCTCCCGCATCATCAGGTCCTGCAGCAGGGCCTTGGCGTCTTCGGCGTCGAAAATCGAAAACCCCGGGTAGTAGCCAGGTGCTCATGCTCCTCGCGGATCATGTTGAGGCCGAGGTTGTGGAAGGTGGAGACAATCAGGCCCCGGGTCAGCTTGCGGTCCACCAGGCGCCCGACGCGTTCCTTCATCTCCCGCGCGGCCTTGTTGGTGAAGGTCACGGCGGCGATGTGCCGCCCGGGTATTCCCAACTGCTCGATCAGGTAGGCCACCTTGCGGGTAATCACGCTGGTCTTGCCGCTGCCGGCGCCGGCCAGCACCAGCATGGGGCCCTCCGCGTAGCGGACGGCTTCACTCTGTCGGGGGTTGAGCTTGTTCACAATAATTGCGCCAATCCGGGAAATTCCGAGATAACCTGGGAAGCAAACATTCTACACTAGGCAGACATGCTGTACCTTGACGATCTATCAGCTATTCTTGAGGGAACGGAGATGTTTGATCACGAGGAACGGGACGCTTCTTAATGACCCTGGCAGTAAAACAACCCAATCCCAGCCATGTACGGCTGCTGGTGCTGACGCCGGAGTATGCGGATTTTCTCTGGCTGGGTGCGCTTCTGTCACGTGATTGTGAAATGGAACCGGACCTGACCTGGTGCCCGGATCTTATCGACTGCGATGATCTGATTCGCAATACCCATTTTGACGTTATCCTCTGGGACTGTGTGTTTCATGGCGGTTCCGAAGACGCTTTCCTGCAGTACCTGTCCGTGTCCAGCAACGAAAAACCGGTGCTGGCACTGAGTGCCGAGCCAGCCTCCGAGCGCGCTGTTGACCTGCTTGCCAATGGCGCCTCGGACTACCTGAGTCGCCAGTCATTGGAAGAGTGGGGGCTGCGCCGAGCGGTACGCTGTCTTTGGTACCGGCAGCAGCTTTCGGAGTCCACTCACGGCCAGTTGGGCCGGGAAGTGGCCAGTGGTTTTATCAACCGTGACCTGTTCTTCGATCGCCTGCAACAGGCATTGCTGAGGGCCGAGCGTGCCAGTCAGCGGCTGGCGTTGTTGCACATCAACCTGGATGATTTCCGCAGCTTCAATGAATCCTTCGGTTACCAGAAGAGTGACCAGATCATGCTGAAGCTGGCGGAACGGCTGCGACAGAATCTGCGGCGAGTGGATTCGCTGATGCGTATTGGCGGCGACGAGTTTGCGATCATTGTCGAGAAAGTGGAAGACTCCCTGGATATTACCCAGATCATCCGCAAGCTCGTGACTGCGATGGGTGAACCATTCAGCCTTGACGGCCAGAATGTCGTCGTCAGCGCCAGCCTCGGCGTGGCCACCTACCCGGAAGCGGGTGACAGCCCGGAAAACCTTCTGCGACGTGCCAACCGAGCCATGTTTGAAGCCAAGCGCGACCCAGGTACCAGTTACCGGTTTTACGATCGTCAGTTGCACATAACGGCCGGATACCAACTGCGCCTGGAGGCGGATCTCCGTAACGCTCTGCGGGGCAATGAGCTGGAAGTGTATTATCAGCCGCGTATCGACTCGCGTCGGAAGAAGTTCGGGGGGTGGAGTGCCTGCTCCGGTGGAATCATCCGGAAAGGGGGTTGGTGGGGCCGGACGAATTCATTCCAGTGGCAGAGCGCAGCGGGTTGATCGTTCCTATCGGCTACTGGGTGATTGAACAGGCCTGCAAGCGTCTGCAGGAGTGTTCAGACCTCGGGCACCCGGGGCTGGTGTTTGCCGTGAACCTTTCGTTCCGTCAGTTCCATGATCGCAAGATGACCGAAACCATTTTCCGCATTATCTTCAATGCCAATATCGACACCAGTCTGTTGGAGTTGGAGCTTACGGAAAGCGCCATGATGCATGACCCGGAATATGCCCAGCGATGTCTGCGGGAGCTCAATCAACTGGGTATCAGTTTTGCCCTGGATGACTTCGGAACCGGGTTCTCCTCACTCAGCAATCTTCAGCACCTGCCTATATCCCTCGTAAAAATCGATAAGTCTTTCGTTCAGGAGTTGGGGCAGTCTGCCGACGCCGAGCATATCATCCGTGCCATTATCAGCCTGGCTCACAGCCTGCAAATCAGCGTGGTGGCGGAAGGGGTGGAGACGGAAGGACAACTGGAATTCCTGCGCCAGCAACACTGTGATGAAATTCAGGGTTACTACTACGCGCGCCCCATGCCATGGGCAGATCTTGTGCAATTCCTGGACAACCGTAGCCGCGCTGCTTGCCTGCAGCAATAAGCCGCTGTACCTTTGCGCTTTGACTCGTAAGCATCAGATGAGGTTGCATGAACAGTATCATCAGGCGCATTGCTGACGAACTGGGTGTTCGTGAACAGCAAGTGAATGCCACCGTTGAAATGTTGGACGGTGGCGCCACCGTTCCCTTTATTGCCCGCTACCGCAAGGAAGTCACCGGCTCGCTGGATGACAGCCAGTTACGGTCTCTGGAAGATCGTCTGCGGTATCTGCGGGAGCTGGAAGACCGCCGTTCCACGATCCTCAACAGCATCGAGGAGCAGGGCAAGCTGACCGATGAATTGCGTGCCAGCATTGATTCGGCGGACACCAAGAACCGCCTGGAAGACCTATACCTGCCGTATAAGCCGAAACGCCGGACCAAGGCGCAGATTGCCCGTGAAGCCGGCCTGGAACCGTTGGCCGATGCCCTGTATGACGATCCCGCACTGGAGCCAGAGAGCACTGCGGAAGGCTATATCAATGAAGAAGCCGGTGTTGCCGATACCAAGGCCGCGCTTGATGGTGCCCGCTACATTCTGATGGAACGCTTTGCCGAGGACGCGGAACTCCTGGGTGAACTGCGTGATTTTATCTGGCAGCAGGGGCAGCTCAAGGTCACCGTGGTGGACGGCAAGGAGAATGAGGGTGCCAAGTTCCGCGATTATTTCGACCATGTCGAGCCGCTGAAAAAAGTGCCATCCCACCGTGCGCTTGCCATCCTTCGGGGGCGCAATGAAGGCATGCTCACCTATTCCATCGTGGTCGGCGATGCGGAAGACGACCGTCGCCAGCCTCATCCGGCGGAACAACGTATTGCCGCGCGCTGGCATATCCGTGACAACGGCCGTGCGGCCGACCGCTGGTTGTCGGAAGTGGTGCGCTGGACCTGGCGCGTAAAGCTGTCCACCCAGATCGAAACCGATCTCATGGCTCAAGTGCGGGAAGCGGCTGAAACCGAGGCGATCAACGTGTTTGCCGCCAACCTCAAGGATCTGCTATTGCTGGCGCCGGCTGGCCCCCGCGCCACACTGGGGCTGGACCCCGGCCTGCGCACCGGTGTGAAGGTGGCTATCATCGACGGCACCGGCCAAGTGGTGGGCCACGGTGGTATTTTTCCACACGCGCCCCGCAACCAGTGGGATCAGTCCATTGAACAGTTGGCGAACTGGTGCCGGCAGTACCGCATTGAGCTGGTGGCGATTGGTAACGGTACAGCCTCCCGGGAAACCGAAAAGCTGGTCGCGGACCTGAGCAAGCGTTACCCGGAACTGAAGCTGGCGCGAATTGTGGTCAGCGAATCCGGCGCTTCGATCTATTCCGCTTCTGAATTCGCTTCCCGCGAACTGCCGGATCTGGATGTGACCATTCGCGGGGCAGTCTCCATCGCCCGCCGGCTGCAGGACCCATTGGCGGAAATGGTGAAGATCGAACCCAAGTCCATCGGTGTGGGGCAGTACCAGCACGACGTGTCTCAGGTGCAACTGGCCCGCAGCCTGGATGCCGTGGTGGAGGATTGTGTTAACGGTGTTGGAGTGGATCTCAACACCGCATCTATCCCTCTGCTGGCACGGGTGTCCGGCCTGAACCAGAGCATCGCCCAGAACATCGTCGATTTCCGTAATCAGAATGGCGTATTCCGTGATCGCAGGCAGTTGCTTAAAGTTTCCCGCCTCGGTGATCGTACCTTTGAACAGTCGGCCGGTTTCCTTCGCATTGCGGGGGGGGAGAATCCCCTGGATCGTTCCTCGGTCCATCCGGAAGCCTATGGCGTGGTCGAGGCCATTGCCCGCCAGAACAATCGTAAGATTGAGGGTATCGTCGGCGACGCCGATTTCCTGCGCTCGTTGAACCCGCAGGACTATGTCACCGAACAGTTTGGTCTGCCGACCATAAAGGATATTATTACGGAATTGGAGAAGCCGGGCCGTGATCCCCGGCCGGAGTTCCGCTTTGCCAGCTTCGAGGAGGGGGTGGAAACCCTCAATGACCTGAAGCCAGGCATGGTGCTGGAGGGTTCGGTCACCAACGTGACCAACTTCGGCGCATTCGTGGACATCGGCGTCCATCAGGACGGCCTTGTACACATCTCGGCGTTGTCGAACACCTTCGTGAAAGATCCGAGGGAAGTGGTCAAGGCGGGGGATATCGTCAAGGTGAAAGTGATGGACGTGGATATCCCGAGAAAGCGGATTGCCCTTTCCATGCGTATGGATGACCAGCCCGGGGAGAAATCCGATAACCGCGCCGGCTCCAGCAATAAAGGTGGCAAACCTTCCGCAAGAAATGACCGCCACAAAGGCGCAGACAGCGGACAAAAGGGTGCCATGGCCGGAGCGCTGGCACAGGCTCTGGCGTCGGCTCGCAAAGACGGCCGTTAACCCGCGCCGCCACACACTACCGTAATGGCCGCCGGTGTTCCCGGCGGCCATTCAAGCAGGAGTCATTCATGGGTGAATCCCGTCATCAGCTTTTTCAGCAGTTCACGGCCAACCAATGGGCTGGATTTCGAAAAGGCGTTGAGAAAGAAGGCCTGCGGGTCGATCGCAACGGCTTTATCGCACAGACTCCGCACCCCCGCTCGCTGGGTTCCACACTGACCCATCCGCGTATCACCACGGATTACTCCGAAGCCCTGTTGGAGCTGATTACTCCGGTATTCGACACCACGCGAGGGATGCTCGATTCGCTCCGGGATACCCATCGGTTCGTTCAGCGCAATCTTGGGGATGAGGTGTTCTGGGCCGCCAGTATGCCGTGTGAGCTGGACGGCGACGGGAGCATTCCCATTGCCGAGTATGGCACCGCCAATATCGGTCGCCTGAAGCATGTGTATCGCCAGGGGCTGGCCGTGCGCTATGGCCGCATGATGCAAAGCATTGCCGGTGCCCACTATAACCTGTCGCTGCCTGACAGTTTCTGGAGGCTTTGGCAGGACGCCCTTGGTAACCAGCAAAGCCTGCAGGACTTCAAGTCGGACCAGTATTTTTGGCTGATCCGCAATTTCCGTCGCCGCAGCTGGATGTTGATGCTGCTGTTCGGAGCCTCTCCAGCGCTGGATGCCAGCTTTGTGGCGGGTGTACGTCATGACCTGGGCAGGTTCGGCGATGATACCTGGTATGGCCGCGAGGCCACATCGCTGCGCATGGGCGATCTGGGTTACCACAACAACGCTCAGGCATCGCTGAACATCTGTTTCAATGAACTGAAGACCTACACCGACACCCTGTTCAGGGCGATTCATACCCCGTGGCCAGCCTACGAAGAGATGGGAACCCGGCGCGACGGCGAATTCATCCAGATCAACACCAGCGTGCTGCAGATTGAGAACGAGTATTACAGTGCCGTGCGGCCAAAGCGTACCACCGAGCGTGGGGAAAAGCCGATACAGGCTCTGGAGTCACGGGGCGTGGAGTACATTGAAGTGCGCTGTCTGGACCTGGATCCGTTCTCCGCGGTTGGCGTCAACGAAAGCCAAATCGATTTTCTTGACCTGTTCCTGCTGGATTGCCTGCTGTCAGACAGCCCGCGCATTGATGATGACGAATGCGATCGCCTGGATGACAATTATCAGGATGTGGTAGCTCAGGGCCGGAATCCGGACCTGACGATCTGTCGCTCCGGTGAACGGGGTCGGGTTGGTGACGCTGCCGTTGCCTGATGGATCGTCTCGCCCCCCTTGCAGAACAGCTGGACAGCTTGAACGGAGATTCCACCTATCGGCGAGCGCTGGATGACCAGCGTGCCAAGCTCGACGATCCGCGAGAGTTGCCTTCAGCGAAGGTGCTTGAAGCCATGGAGGCTTCCGGCATGGGTCACCGGGAATGGGGGCTGGAAATGTCCAGGGAGCACCAGCAAACGCTGCGAGAGGAAGGGCTGTCGCCGGATGTGATGGCAGCGTTTGAAAAAATGACCGCTGATTCGCTTTCCGAGCAGGATGAAATGGAGCAAGCGGAAAACCAGCCGTTTGGAGAATTCCTGGAACAATACCTGCAATCCTGAACCGGGAGTGCCCCTCCCGGTCGGGCGTCACACTCTCCCCGGACCTGTCGCACAGAAACGTAATTAACGTTTGTCAGCTTCGGTTCGCGCTGTTAATTTCTGTAAGCAGAGTGACAGCATCTGATGGTGGCTACAGGTAAAGGGAGAACCGGTATGGCCAGAGACATCAAGTTAGGGTGGGATGTTGAGTCCCTGAATAAAGCCTATCGCCAGGGCTATATGGCCGCCTCTATGGGCATGGAACGCAGCCGCTGTCCCTATCGCGGAGAAGTCGTTGTTGCCGCCTGGGAAGCAGGATGGGAAGACGCTGAACAGGTTACCAATGAGGCGCGGCCGGTCGACGACCTGTTCTCCCGCATCGCCTGATGCCTGCGCCTGACGCTTGCTCACCCGGCCGTTGTATCACTTCTGAACAACGAACTCCGTAAACAGCACGCCGGTAATGCTCTCACCGGTCTGTTGCTCTTCCAGTGCAGTATTTATTCTCTTCGTGGCTTCTTCACGCAGCGACTGTTGTCCCTCGGTCGAGGACAACTGTTCTGCGTCAGTCTGCTCCCCGAACAGCATCACCAGCTCATGACGGAGCCTGGGCATGTGTGCCTCCACCGCCGGACGAGTGGTTTCCTTCGACGCCCTGATAGTAACCGCGGCCTTGAGGTAGGTCAGTTTGGTGCCCGGTTCCCCCACGTGGGTGACAAAGGGCGGATCCATTTCGATGTAGTCCGTGATTGCTGGTTCCTTTTCCTGCTCTTCCTGTATCTCGTCTCCCCCTTCGTCCTCCTGGGCAGAGGCGGTTGGAGCCAGGAGGAAGGCAAAAAACAGGGCCAGCAGAACGTACTTTGGCTTAAGTGTCATAGGCTTGAAGTTCGTATTGGTTTAAGGTTAAGTAGCTGGGCGCACGCAGCCGCCACCTGATGCTGGGAGAATAGCAGGCTAGATGCGCGGTTGCAGCATCCGATGCTTTACCGCCCAAGGCGGGAGACAGACTGACCTGAACGTTGACCCGAGGTACCCCTTTGAACTCCAGAGCCGTTTTCTTTCTGATATTCCTGCTGTGCGCCGGGCTGCTTGGTGTGGCCCTCTACATGGAGCATGTTATGGGGTTGGAACCCTGTCCTCTGTGTTGGCTGCAGCGATTCGGTTTTATGGCTGCTGGCTTCGTCAGCCTACTGGCAGCGCTCCACGGCCCCCATGGGTTTGGTGCAAGGGTCTACGGGTTGTTGTTGTCCGTCAGCGCGGGTGCGGGCCTGGCGATGGCGGGTCGACAACTGTGGCTTCAAAGCCTGCCGGCGGATCAGGTGCCAGCCTGCGGGCCTCGGTGGATTACATGCTGGATGTGTTGCCCTGGATGGAGGTGTTGACCACGGCGCTGAAAGGCACGGGCGATTGCGCCGAAGTGACCTGGCGTTTCCTGGGGCTCAGTATTCCTGGCTGGACGGCCATCTTTTTCTCGTTGCTGGTGATTGTCGGCCTGGTGATGCTGTTGCGGCCCCCAAGAAAGCCGGAATGGATACAGGGATGAAACGGTTGCGACCGACCGCTGGCATGGGGTAACTTGAGTTTCGATACACTTGAGTTTCGATACAACAGAAATCAAACCAGAACGCGGTAACCGGAGATAGGCGTCATGTTGGATAATTGCCGTAATGCCAGGGAGCGTTGGGGTGGCGTCAGCGAACTGATTGATCGCTGGCTGAAAGAAAGGCAGGAACTGCTGGTACACTACTGCGATTTGTCCGGTACGACGGACTATTCCCAGACGGAGGCGCTGCGCACGAAATTTATCAAGCTGTGTGAGGTGCTGGTGGACTACGTGTCGGCAGGGCACTTCGAAATTTACGAGCAATTGGTTCAGGAAGCCCGTGAATTTAATGACGGTGGGCTGGAGCTGGCGGCAAAGCTGTACCCAAAAATCGAGCAGACCACGGAAACGGCGCTCAATTTCAATGATCGCCTTAACGGGCAGTCGCTGACGGAGAGCGAAGTTCGCGATTTGTTCCAGCAGTTATCAGAGCTCGGCGAAACCCTGGAAAGCCGGTTTGAGATGGAAGATTTCCTGATTGAGCATCTGCACAATGCCCATGCTGACAAGGTAATGTCGTCGGCTTGAGGTGAAGGCTTGAAACCTCCCCCCGATTCCAAAAGGAAATGGGGGGAGTGGCCGTTGCCAAGCGGCTTATTTATTCCGGGTTGATTTCCAGAAGCTCCACGTCGAAGACAGGGTCTCGTTGGGTCCGATCCTCTGGTTTCCTCCAGGCCCATAAGCCAGTTCAGAAGGAATGTAGAGTTTCGCCCTGCTGCCTTCAGGCATCAGTTGCAGTCCTTCGGTCCAGCCCGGTATGACCTGGTTCAGGCCAAAGGTGACCGGCTCGCCACGCTCGCGGGAGCTGTCAAATACTTCGCCTGAGATCAACTCGCCGGTGTAGTGCACCTGTACGCGGTCTTCGGCCGTTGGCTTTTCACCATCGCCTTCTTCCAGAATTTCATATTGCAGGCCGGATTCCGTGGTTTTGACGCCGTCGCGTTTGGCGTTCTCCGCCAGGAACTGTTCCCCGGCTTCTTGATTTTTCTTGGCCAGTTCTTCCGTCTGGGCCGACTCCTGCTCCTGGAGTTGGCTCTGGTAGGCCATCAGGGCTTCCTGGATTTCCTCACGGCTCATTCGTGTCTGTTCTTCATCGCCGTCGTGGCCGTGCTGAATGCCTTGAAGGAATTGCTCCATTTTAAGGTTCGGCAGGTCATTGCTCATTCTCTGGCCCATGACCAGGCCCATGCCGTAGCTGACTTTCTCATCCGTGGATTCCAGCGCCGGATCTTCCGGAACCGCTTCCTGGGAAGAAGAACAGCCTGCCATGACACCGGCCACAGTCAGTGCGATCAGGGTTTTTCTCATTACATCGTCCTTAGTTAAGCTTGCGTTGAATGATCGGGAACGCACAAAAGGTAACGGGTTCTGTGGCCAGATGCCACTGAACATGTGTTAAGGAAGGGGGTAATCTCAACTACCGTTATTGGCCGTGTCAGGGCCGAGCGAAAAAGGTGCGCGGTAGGGCGATTGCCAATCGGTTTCCGAGTCGGACACGGGCGGGCGTACGCTCTTACTTTCAGATCGCTCTATTGCCAACGCGTTCCAGGGCCCTTGCGCAGGCGGCTTGTCAGCGTAGTGCCAGCTGCCGTCGCTGTCCCTCCATTTGAAGACGATGTCGGGCCCTTCAGTCGGAACCGGTGAGGGAACCAAGCCCTCAAACGCGGGAATTTCCGCGTTGGTTTCGGCCTTTGCGGGTTCGCTGGTGGTTTCGGCGGGGTCATTCAGGCCGAAAAACATCAGTGCCACCAGGACGCCGAGAGCGGGAAACGCCAGCCGGATTAGCCATTTCATCAACATGGCTTGTTATCTCCTTCAACGAGGGTCGACAGTTCTCTGGTCAAAATGTCCAGCAAGCTGCCGGTCTCGTTATCCATTGTCTTCTCTGGTGCTGCGGCGAGCAAGTTGCTGAGGGCCAGATTGGCCGTTGTTGCCTCACCGCTGCCTGTATGTTTGTTTGAAACCAGGGCCTGATAGGCCAAGGCCAGTTCCACCCGCTCCGCTTCAAGTTCGCTACGAGCGATGCACTCTCTTACAATAGCAGTGCCGGGGTCATTCTTTGTAATGGTTTTCTTCGCTGCTCGGAGCGGCTCTGTGACTTGGCGCCGCCAGGCGGTTACCTGTGCGCTCTCAGTGCCCGGAAACAGGTTGCCTGACGTGGCCAGCCACGTTGCGCAGAGAATCCGGGTAACGCTCCAGCCACGATCCTGCAGGCCGAGACACGCCTCCCGTGCCGCAGAGGATTCCCAGAAACGACAGGCAAACCGCCACAATGGGTTTTCCGGATCTGCATCCTCCGGTATCTTGCTACCGCTACACGCCATAGGGGCCAGGCCGGTTCCTTATCAAACGTTCCTTGATACTATTACGCTATGTTAACGATAACCGATCTCAGTTTACAACGAGGTGGCGTCTGGTTACTAGAAGCCGTCAACCTGACCATCCAACCCGGCCAACGGGTAGCGATAGTGGGTGCCAATGGTGCTGGCAAGTCCAGTTTGTTCCAGTTATTGCTGGGTCAACTGCGCCGGAGCAGGGCAGTGCGTCTCTGCCCGGGGGGTGCCGAATCGCCCACATGGCTCAGGAAGTGGCCGCCTCGTCCCGCACGGCCCGGGATTTTGTGCTGGATGGCGACTATGATCTGCGACGCATGGAGTCAGAGTTGCTGACGCCGAAGAGCGGGGTGACGATCACCGCATTGCCCGTATTCATGGCGAGCTCGACATCCATGAAGCCTGGTCTGCGCCTCGCCGCGCGGAAGCGTTGCTGAGAGGTTTGGGGTTTTCGGATGCCGACGCTGATCGGCCAGTGTCTTCGTTTTCCGGCGGCTGGCGGATACGCCTCAACCTGGCCCAGGCGTTGATGCGCCCGTCCGACCTGTTGTTGTTGGACGAGCCCACCAACCATCTGGACCTGGACGCCTGTCTTTGGCTTGAGAACTGGCTGCGGCGGTACGAGGGCACCCTGCTGTTCATTTCCCACGACCGGGACTTCATGGACCGTGTGGCGACTCACCTGGTGCATTTCGACCAACGGCGGCTGGACCTGTATACGGGTAATTACTCATCATTTGAGACCCAGCGCAGTGAGCGCATTGCCCAGCAGCAGGCCGGGTATGAGCGCCAGCAGGCAAGAATTGCCGAGATCCAGCGTTTCATCGATCGTTTTAAAGCAAAAGCCACCAAAGCCCGCCAGGCTCAGAGCCGGGTCAAAGCGCTGGAGCGCATGGAGAAAATTGCTCCGGCCCACGTCGACTCTCCGTTCAGTTTCGAGTTTCCGGTAGCCGATAAAGTGTCCAATCCGCTGATGTCGATTCGTAACGGCTCGGCCGGTTATGGCGACGCCGTTGTGCTCGAAGGCATTAACCTGTCTCTGCTGCCGGGCAGCCGCATTGGTCTTTTGGGCCCTAACGGCGCTGGTAAGTCCACGTTGATGGATGCCCTGCGGGGGCAAAGCACCTTGCTGCGAGGTGAGCGGACCACGGGAGAACACGTGGCGATCGGTTATTTTGCCCAGCATCAGTTGGAGTCGCTGGACCTGGATGCAAGCCCGTTCCTGCACCTGCAGCGGCTGGCTCCGAAAGCCTCCGAGCAAAGTGTCCGTAATTTTTTGGGAGGCTTTGACTTTCACGGCGATGAGGCCCTGAGTGCTATCCGCTCATTCTCCGGTGGTGAAAAGGCCCGCGTGGCGTTAGCGGTGATTGCCTGGCAAAAACCCAACCTGTTGCTGCTGGACGAGCCCACCAACCATCTGGACCTGGAAATGCGTCAGGCCCTGACCATGGCGCTACAAAACTTTGAGGGGGCGATTGTGGTGGTCTCCCACGACCGTCACCTGCTGCGCAACACGGTCGATGACTTCTGGTTGGTGAATGAGGGGCGGGTTACGGAATACGAAGGCGACCTGGAAGACTACGAGCGCTGGTTGGCGGACCGTCGCAAGGATGAAACCGAAGCTCCACGCCGGGAAAGTGGCGGAACCCAGACAACTGGCGATGAGGCATTGGCTGCGGATGGCGGTACCGGCGAGAACGCCGAAGATCGCAAGGCCCGAAAGCGGGCGGAAGCGGCCATTCGCCAGAAGCTTAGCCCCTACCGCAAACAACAGGGTGCGCTGGAGAACGAGATGGATCGGCTCCAGTCCACGTTGGTGACGCTGGAGCAGGAGCTTTCAGAGCCGGAACTCTATGCCGATCAGGGCAAACAGAAGCTAAAGGATCTATTGGGGCAACAAGCCACAGCAAAGAGTCGTCTGGCAGAGGTAGAAGCCGAATGGCTTGAAATCAGCGAAACGGTCGAGAGCCTCGAGGCAGAGTTAACGCCCTAGAATTTCACCTCCAGGGTGAAATTCTGTTTGGCCAGGTAATCCCGTTCGTTTTCAAGATCGGCCAGGGTCAGCGGGCGTTCATCCAGCCACCCTTCAGTGAATTCCAGGGCCAGACCATTGGTGGACGGGTGCAGGCGGAATTCGGGGGGCTGCTCATGATTCCGCGGATGCTGCAATAGCACTGCCAATCGAACCAGTACACACAGGTAACGCAGACGGGGAACGTCTTCGGGGTTCAGCCCGTCGAAAATGGCGGAAGAGAACTTGCGCCGGTGTCCGCGAACCAGGGTTGCCAGATCGCGCTGAAACTGTTGACTGAAGCCGGGAAGGTCGGAATACCGCAACAGGTAGGCGCCGTGCTTGTGGTACTGGCTGTGTGAAATGGTCAGGCCGATTTCATGCAGCCGACAGGCCCAACGCAGCACCTCTTCATCAATTGCCGTGTTTAGCGCCCAGGTGTTGGCTACCTGCTTCCAGGCCGCGATGGCGGTATGCTCCACGGCGCTGCCGTGTTCCTGGTCTACGTGATAGCGTTCCTGCAGGGCCTGTATCGTTCGTACCCTCACATCTTCGTGCTGAATCCGGCCGGCAATGTCGTACAGCAGGCCTTCCCTCAGCGCGCCGTCGGCGAACGTCATTTCCGTTATCTGCAGCGACTGGAATGCGCCCATCAAAATCGCAAACCCCGCCGGGAAAATACTTTGTCGGTCGGCGCGGACGCCCAGGTCACCGAGCTTCTCAGCCTTGCCCATATCGACCAGTCGGGTCCTGAGTTCCATCATCGCGTCCAGGGTGATGGTGCCGTCAGTGATCCTGAGGCTGGTCAACACACTGGCAATTGCTTGATCGAGCCGGATGACCCCACCGCACTTTGCCAGCCCTTGCTGCGGAAGTGCTGACGGATATTGAGCAGTTCCTGTTCGGCGTGGGTAACGGCCTTGTCCATTTGCTTGCGGGTGATCTTGCCGTCCGGAAAGTATCGGTTGCGAAACGACACGCAGCCCATGTGCAGACTTTCCAGTTCCTGGGGTTCGAAGCGCTCCCCGATAATAAACTCGGTACTGCCGCCCCCGATATCAATCACCAGGCGCCGGCCACTGTCATCCGACAGGGTGTGTGACACGCCCAGGTAAATCAGACGGGCCTCCTCCCGGCCGGCGATGATTTCCACTGGATATCCCAGCACGTCTTCCGCCCTGGTCATGAATTCATGTGCGTTGCGCGCCACCCGCAATGCGTTGGTGCCCACCACCTGGACCGCCGCTGGTGGCATTCCCTGGAGCCTCTGGGCAAAACGGCTAAGGCAGGCCAGGGCACGTTCCTGGCGTCTTCGGTGAGGCGGTTATGACTGTCCAGCCCGGCACCGAGCTGTACCTTTTCCCCCATCTTCTCCAGGGTGCGGATTTCACCATGAACCAAGCGGGCGACCACCATGTGGAAGCTGTTGGAGCCCATGTCGATTGCAGCGAGCAGTTCTGGCGGGGTGGCGGAAGAGTTGGCCGTCACGTGTATTGAATTCCTTCTGCCAGGCCCTAGATAGAGGGAAGGGAGCTTGAAAGAATGCATGCCGGAAACACGGCAGCGTTCATGTAACCATTGTTGTCAGGGCGAAGGCGGACGTTAACCACCATGCCTGGGGATTACTATAAGCGATATGAGGTGTAACGCAATGGGGCGTCAACGCTCAGGGTTAGGGTAATCCGAAGTGCCGGGGTGGAACGAAGCGCTTCACATCCGCCTGACCAATCGCGTAAAGTAAGGCTTACAATAATTTAGGAAATCGGTTGCCCCAAGCCTTTTGCGGCAACTGTCAGAACAGCCAACAGCATCGTTCAGGCGGCCAGAGCCGCTGGTGGGTGCACGAATCGGGAAACTGAAATGAGCGGAAATATTGTAAACGTTACAGATGCCTCCTTTGAGCAGGATGTGCTGCAGTCAGACGTGCCGGTGCTGGTCGACTACTGGGCAGAATGGTGCGGCCCATGCAAGATGATCGCGCCGGTTCTGGAAGAAATGGCTGAAGAGTACGAAGGCAAGCTGAAAGTCTGCAAACTGAACATCGACGAAAACGAGCAGACCCCGCCCAAATTCAACATCCGCGGCATCCCCACCCTGATGCTGTTCAAGAACGGCAACGTGGACGCCACTAAAGTAGGCGCACTGTCCAAGTCACAACTGGCCGCGTTCCTCGACAGCAACCTCTGATTGCTGCGAGTTAGCCAAAAACCGCCCCTGAGCAAAGGTTCACGGGCGGTTTTTTATTGCCAGGCCAACAACCAATCAGGCGAGTAATGCCGAACACCCCTTCCGAAAATGTGCGGAGCCATGGATGGCGGAGCCCAAGCGTACACGGACGTATTCAAAGCGTTTTTCGGAAGGGGTGTTCGTCATTGCTTGCCGTCTTGCTATGCGGCGTCGAGCGCTAGTCCCAGCTCTGAGTCCGATCCAAATCAGCAGCCTTCTGCTCAACCCAGTGTTCCGTGTCGCCCGTGATCTCCTTCTTCCAGAACGGCGCCGACGTCTTCAGCGCATCCATGATGAACTCACAGGCTGAAAAGGCATCTCCGCGATGGGCACTGCACACCCCTACAAACACAATCTGATCAGCCAATGCCAGCGCTCCCACCCGGTGAATAATCCGCGCGTCCCGCACATCCCAGCGACGTGAGGCTTCATGAACCAGACCCTCGATAACCTGTTCCGTCATCCCCGGATAGTGCTCCAGAAACAGCCCCGTAACGCCGTTCATGTCACCATTGTCCCGAACCAGTCCGGTAAAGGTCGCGATGGCTCCAGTACCAGAACCGCTGTTCCGAAGGGCTCGGTATTCTTCAGCAGGATCAAAATCCTGTTGCTGGACGCGGATCACATCAACCTCCTGTCACCGGCGGGAAAAAGGCCACTTCATCGCCAGGCTGTAAAGCCCTGTCGGGCTTGGTCATTACCTGATTAACCGCAATCATCACCGGTTGCGCGCCGTCCAGCTGGGCCCAGTTTCCCCCTCGAGAGGCAAGGCTGTGCAGCAGTTGCCCGGCAGTCAGCCCGGGTTGGGCCTCAACCGTCAGCGTGCTTGTATCCAGTTCCTCCCTCAGACGGGCAAAGAACTTCACCGTAATAGAATTATCCGTCGCCATGGTCATTCCAGCAGCTCCGCAAACGAGTAGTAGACAATAGGGTCGCCGAGGGTAATGGTCGTGTTCTCAGGTACTACAGCCAACCCTTCAGCCCAGCAGGCAGAACTCAGAACGCCGGAGCTCTGGTTAGGGTAGGCCGTGATCGTCAGGCCATCATCGCCAATGTTCTTACGGGCACGGACATACTGCCGGCGGATCGAGGGCTTCTCGGTTGAAAATCCGGCCGGGATCCGTTCACCGCGGACTGTAATACTTGTCCGACCCTGGCACGCGCGAATAAACGGCATGCCCATCACCATAAAGCTGACCAGCACGGCCACCGGGTTGCCGGGCAGGCCGAGCACCGGCGTGTCGCCAATCGTACCGAAGGCCATTGGTTTTCCTGGTTTGCTGGCAAGCCGCCACAGGGACAGGTCGCCTGATTCCTCCAGCACCGCCCGAACATGGTCTTCCTCGCCCACCGACACGCCGCCGCTGGTGATGATCAGGTCGGCCTCGGTTGCGGCCCGCTCAAGAGTGCTGCGGGTCGCGTCCCGGGCGTCCTTCAGGGCCTCACAAAGCACCACCTCGCAGCCTGCTTTCGCCAGCAATCCCAGCAGGGTGTAGCGATTGCTATTATAGATCTGTCCAGGCCCCAGTGGTTGTCCGGGGTCCACCAACTCGTCACCGGTCGTGAGAACGGCGACTTTCAGTTTTGCGTACACGGCAACGTCTGCCGTACCAATGGAGCCCAGAAGGCCCATTTCCTGGGGGCGGATCCTGGTGCCCGCTGCCAATGCCAGTTCGCCCTGAGCCAGATCCTGGCCACGGCGACGAATATTCTGGCCTTCACTGACAGGCCCATTGACGGTAATACCGTCTCCGCAAACGCTGACCCGTTCCTGCATGATGACCGCGTCTGCACCTGAGGGGATTTCCGAACCGGTGAAAAGACGCACGGCCGTTCCGGGCTTAAGGGTAAGACGTTCTTCACCGGCCGCTGTGCGGCCAGACACCGGCAGTGGTCCCCCGCCAGCAAGATCCCCTGCACGTACGGCGTAACCGTCGACGGCGCTGTTATCCGCTGGTGGTACATCCGCCGGAACTGTGTAGTCCCGGGCCAGAACCCGGTCCAGACTATTTGTCAGTGCCACGGTTTGCGAGCGCGTGATCGGGCGCGCCTGGGCAACCAGATGGTCAATGGCTTCTTCAACGGGAGTCAGGTCAGGGCTTGTCATGGATTATCGCTCCGAGCGCTCGCCAATAACCTGGTTGATCCGGCTGAGAGGCTTGTCCGGCTTGCCCAGGGCCAGGTCTGAGAAATTGCAGGGGCCGTGGCGGCTGTCTAACTGGCTGACCAGAATGCCGTTCCAGCCCGTGCGGCATGCACCTGTGGAGCCGGGCAGGCAGAAAATCACCGTGTGATTGGCCAATCCGCCAAAGGCGCGAGATTGAATAGTGGAAGAGCCAATCTCGCTGGCGGAAAGCCGGCGGAACTCCTCACCGAAGCCGTCGATGGCTTTGTCCAACAGCGGGGCGACGGCTTCCGGTGTACTATCGCGTTCATGGAAGCCGGTGCCGCCGGTGATGATCACCACGTTGATCTCCGGGTCAGCAATCCAGCCGGACATCAGCGCCCGTATGAGATAGACATCATCCGGCAGGATGCGTCGGGCAACCAGTCGGTGGCCCGCTTCAATGATGCTGTTCTCCAGGAACTTTCCTGATGAGTCTTCCCCTTCGCCACGGCTGTCGGACACCGTCAGCAGGGCGATGCTCAGGGGTTTCAGTTCGACGGTGGCGTCGATACTCATTGATGTTCTCCAAAGTTTTTATAGGTCTGTCTAACAGTATCTCTATTGGGAATGATGAATGGAAGGGGAGACACCCGTTAGAGGGATGCAGGGTATTTTCGGATGCCGAGGAAGGCCCCTTCAGAAGGAATTGGTTCAAAAATGCGCGACATTACTTGACATTGGTACGCAAGGTGGCTGATGATCGCTCTTGCCCGGCGAACGGTTGTTCTTCCTGTCTCTGGCTTCAGTACCTTTCCGGACTCCATCTACACCGGTTGCTCCATCTGGCCAGCACCAAGTTCAACGTATATCCGATCAATCCGTTTAGGGGCACCCCTTTCATTTCAATATTCGTTTACTTCCATTCCTGACTATCTAACAACCTATGAACCTTACTGAACTCAAGCAGAACTCCATGCCCGAATTGCTCGATATTGCGCAAGAGATGGGCCTCGATAACCTGGCTCGCTCGCGCAAGCAGGATGTCATCTTCACGATCCTGAAGAAGCATGCTAAAAGCGGCGAAGACATTTATGGTGACGGCGTACTGGAAATTCTGCAGGACGGTTTCGGCTTCCTCCGTTCCGCCGACGCCTCATACCTTGCCGGTCCTGACGACATCTACGTGTCGCCAAGCCAGATTCGCCGTTTTAACCTGCGGACCGGTGACACCGTTGCCGGCAAGATACGCCCGCCGAAAGACGGCGAGCGTTACTTTGCCCTGCTGAAAGTTAACGAGATTAACTTCGACAAGCCGGACAACGCCCGAAACAAGATCCTGTTCGAGAACCTGACACCGCTGTTCCCGGACGAGCGTCTGATGCTTGAAGCCGGTAATGGTAGCACCGAGGATCTGTCCTCACGGGTACTGGATCTGGTAGCGCCCATCGGCAAGGGCCAGCGCGGCCTTATCGTGTCTCCGCCCAAAGCCGGTAAGACGCTGCTGATGCAAAGCATCGCCCAGTCCATCACCCGTAACAATCCAGAGTGCCATGTGATGGTGCTGCTGATTGACGAGCGTCCGGAAGAAGTAACCGAGATGCAGCGCACCGTGCGTGGTGAAGTGATCGCCTCCACCTTCGATGAGCCCCCGGCCCGTCATGTGCAGGTGGCCGAGATGGTCATCGAAAAGGCCAAGCGTTTGGTCGAGCACAAGAAAGACGTGGTGATTCTGCTGGATTCCATCACCCGTCTGGCCCGTGCCTACAACACGGTGATTCCGTCCTCCGGCAAGGTGCTGACCGGTGGTGTGGACGCCCACGCCCTTGAGAAGCCCAAGCGTTTCTTTGGTGCGGCCCGTAACGTGGAAGAGGGCGGCAGCCTGACCATTCTTGCCACCGCGCTGGTCAACACTGGCTCCAAGATGGATGAAGTCATCTATGAGGAGTTCAAGGGAACCGGTAACATGGAGATCCATCTGGATCGCAAGATTGCCGAGAAGCGCACCTATCCCGCCATCAATATTCGCAGCTCTGGCACCCGCCGTGAGGACCTGCTGATGAGCGAGGCGGATATCCAGCGCATCTGGATTCTGCGCAAGCTGCTGCACTCCATGGACGACGATACTGGTGCCATTGAGTTCCTGCTGGACAAGCTGCGTGAAACCAAGACCAACGACGAATTCTTCCAGTCGATGAAGCGTCGTTAAGTTTTGGTTTCGGTTCGGGCCCTCTTTGCGCACTGAGCTTGGGGGCTGGTAACGCCGGGGGTCGTCTCCCCGGACACGCCGTGAACCCATCCATGGGGGCTCGGCATTGCCATCCTTGGCAATGCACGGTCCGGGGAGACGATCCCCGGCGTTACCGACCAGACTTCTCGCGCGCACGTCTCCCCATCTCCTGTTCCTGCACCAAAGCTGAAACCTAGCCAGAGCCGAACCAAATAACCAGAATTCGCGTACAATGCCGGAATCAACCGGAGTAGCCGATGAAATACAACGACCTGAGAGACTTCATAGGCCAGCTTGAAAAGCTGGGAGAGCTGAAGCGTATTTCAGTGGAAGTCGATCCCCACCTGGAAATGACCGAGATCTGCGACCGCACGCTGCGGGCAGGTGGCCCCGCGTTGTTGTTCGAGAACCCCAAAGGCTACGACATGCCCGTGCTGGCCAACCTGTTTGGTACGCCGAAACGCGTGGCCATGGGCATGGGGCAAGACAGCGTGACCGCGCTGCGGGACATCGGCAAGCTGCTCGCCTTCCTGAAAGAGCCCGATCCTCCCAAGGGCTTCAAAGACGCCATCGAGAAACTGCCGCTGTTCAGGCAGGTGATGCGTATGAGCCCCAAAGTGCTTCGCTCGGCGCCCTGCCAGGACGTGGTGATCGAAAAGGACCAGGTGGATCTGTACCAGATACCGGTTCAGCACTGCTGGCCCGGGGACGCAGGGCCTTTGGTGACCTGGCCGTTGGTGATAACCCGTGGGCCCCATAAAGAACGCCAGAATCTTGGTATTTACCGGCAACAGGTCATTGGCCGTAACCGGCTGATCATGCGCTGGCTGAGCCATCGTGGAGGTGCGCTGGATTTTCAGGAGTTCCAGAAAGCCAACCCGGGTAAACCCTATCCTGTGGCCGTTGCCCTTGGGGCGGACCCGGCGACCATCCTGGGTGCGGTGACGCCGGTGCCGGATTCGTTATCGGAATACGCCTTTGCTGGCCTGCTTCGCGGCGGAAGAACCGAATTGGTGCAGTGTGGTCTCAGCGATCTGCAGGTGCCGGCCAGTGCCGAGATTGTGCTGGAAGGTTCATCTATCCGGACGACGTAGCGCCGGAAGGCCCGTTCGGGGACCATACCGGTTATTACAACGAAGTGGATGAATTCCCGGTGTTCACCGTGGAGCGGGTGACGCACCGCAAGGACCCGATTTACCACAGTACCTACACTGGCCGCCCACCCGATGAGCCCGCCATTCTGGGTGTGGCACTGAACGAAGTCTTCATTCCCATCCTGCAGAAGCAGTTCCCCGAGATTGTGGATTTTTACCTGCCTCCCGAGGGGTGCTCCTACCGTCTTGCAGTGGTGACCATGAAGAAACAGTACCCCGGCCATGCCAAACGGGTGATGATGGGAGTATGGTCATTCCTGCGGCAGTTCATGTACACCAAGTTTGTGATCGTTACCGACGACGACGTAAACGCACGGGACTGGAAAGACGTGATCTGGGCCATGACCACTCGCATGGACCCATCCAGGGATACCACGCTGGTTGAGAGCACTCCCATCGACTACCTGGACTTCGCTTCGCCGGTGTCCGGGCTGGGCTCGAAAATGGGGATGGATGCCACCAGCAAGTGGCCGGGCGAAACCGATCGGGAGTGGGGCACGCCCATCACCATGTCCGACGACGTCAAAAGGCGTGTGGACGACATCTGGGACAGCCTGGGGATTGAAGTTTCATCCGATCGCCCCGATTGATATGGCCAGCCGTGAATGTCGTATTCAACTCGTGCCGGCGGTATTGTCCTTTACCGCAGCCGCCGACGAGACGCTGCTTACGGCAGCCGGCAGGGCGGGCATTGCGGTTCCCGCCGCCTGTCGCAATGGCGTGTGCGAGCTCTGTGAGGCTCGCCTGGTCTGTGGCGAGGCCCTGAATACCCGCAATCAACACACAATTCCGGTCACCGGGCGACTGATGATGTGTCGCACCCTGGCGCTCAGTGACCTTGAACTGGAGATAGACGCCGTTATGGCAGCCGGAGACAACCAGCCTCGCAAGTTCCAGGCAAAGGTGGTGGACGTTCGTTCCATCAGCCACGATGTTTACCGTGTGGAACTGCAACTGCCCCGTCGCCGGGAACTGTCGTTTCACGCCGGCCAGTACCTGTCCGTGAATCTGCCGGATACAGACCCCTGTTATTTTTCCATCGCCAGCAGTCCGTCTGAAGAATTGATTGAGCTGCACATTCAGGCGACACCGGAGTGGGTGTCTGCACAGAAAGTGATTGATGCATTGACCTCTGGCGGAGAGGTGACCGTTGAATTACCCCACGGCCGCGCGTGCCTGGCGTCCGCGCCGGACAAACCGCTGTTGCTGGTCGCCGCCGGAACGGGGTTTGCCCAAATGAAGAGCCTGGTGGACTACCTGCAGAACACGTCTTACGACAAGCCTGTGAAGTTCTACTGGGGCGTTCGCCGCCACGAGGATATGTACCTGCGATCCCTGGCCCAGCAGTGGCAGGAAGAATGGCCGCCCTTTACCTTCCTGCCCGTGGTAGGGGATGACGAAGACAACGAGTGGAGTGGCCACCACGACCAGTTGGTGCGAACCGTGCTGGCGTCGGGCATGGACTGGAGCAACGTGGAAGTTCACGCCAGCGGCTCGCCGACGATGGTCTATACCTTGATGGATGCGTTACTGGAGGTGGGGTTGCCGCAGGAAGCATTTTTCTCCGATGTACTGGAATACGCCCCGAGAGGTTGAGACCCGGGGCCAGCCCCTCAGGCCTTGGGCATCGGCAAATCCGGCAACCCACTATCGTTAACCAATCCCTGCATCAACAGCTTCACGCTGTTCTCACCCTCGCCCATGTGAGCGTTCAGGCGGCTCAGCTCGGCCATGGTTTCACGGCTGCGGCGTAGCCGAAGGCTGGTTTCGAAATACTCCCGCGCCTTGCCCCAGAGCTCGTTGCGCAAGCTCAGACGGCCGAGCGCCAACAGAAGCTCTGCATTGTTGGGACGATCCTTCAGCCACTGCTCCGCCACCAGCAACTGCTCATCCGGCTTCAGGCCTTTTACGCGACCATACAGATTGACCAGCTCATCACCCCAGTGATTGCGCAGGACTTTCCTCAGCAGGGTTTCAGCCTGGGCTTCGTCGCCCAGATCGGCAAGCAGCCGGGCATACTCGCGAATGGTGTGTTCGTCACGGCGGAGAAACCCTGGCAGCTCATCCCAAAGTTTGGTGAGAGGCTCAAGGGACGCCGAAGGCTCACCCGAGTGGCGGCGGCATTCCTCAGCGGCACGCTGCAGAAGGTTTTGCCAAACCAGGCGTTCCAGGTCGCCCTGTTCTTCACTCTCCATCAGGTTGCGTTTGCGGATTTCCGGCAACAGGCGGGACAGCTCGCGCCAGTCTTCCAGGCGCACGTAGGTGTTTTTCAGCAATTTGAGTACAAACGGATGGTGGGGCGCCTGCTTGCGCAGCCGCACCAGGGTTGCCAGGGCCTGCTCCAGTCGGTTGCCCGCCAGTTGCAGTTGGGCCTGAGTAATGCCCACGGCCATGTCGGAGCCCGGGGTGCTTTCAAAGGCCTTGCGCAACAGTTCGTCAACGGCCTCGTGATCGCCGGATTCAAACGAGGCCTGGGCCGCTGCCAGGTAGTTGATCAGTGGCGTGTCCGCGTGCTCTGCTGAAGAAGTGAGCAGCTTGCGGGCACGTGGCCAGTTACCCTCCGCCAGGGCCAGCAGCCCCTGAGTGGTTCGGCGCCGGGCTCGGCGTTCATTGCTGCGGGCCAGCCAGCCGGCGACCATGCCGGTGCCATGGCGCAGTCGACGGAACAGATTGATGGTTAGCACGGAGGCTGCCACCAGCAGTACCAGCAACGCCAGACCAATCCAGAAATTGGTTTCAATCAGATAGTTGCCCAGGCTGATGCGGATGTAGCCAAGGTCGTACTGCAACCCCAGCGCAAGCCCGGTGCCCAGCAGTAAGGCGACCAGGATGATCAGCAAAATGCGGATCATGATGCGTCTCCCTGTTCACCGTTGCTGCCATTCTTTTCGGCCTCTCCGTTGTCCAGTCGACCGGCCAGTCGTGCCTTGAGCAGTTCCAGTGAGCGGCTGATGTCTGGCAGTTCCGGATCAACGTTCTTTTGTGAGAGTTCCTCCAGGGTCTGCGAGAGCGCGATGATGCGGGTGTTGCTGCTGTCGTACCAATTATTGATGGCATTGCTGGCTTTGGTCAGGGAGCGTGAGTAGAGCTGTTGATGACCGCGAAGTACGGCCAGCTCGGCTTCTTCCAGCATCAACTGCAGATTGAGCCGTGCATAGGCGCTTTGCTCCGGAGACAGCAGGGGTTTGACCGGCTCATCGAGCCTGCGGACCACAACCACCTGAGACAGGGTTTGCTTGACCTTGTGCCATCCCTCGGCAACCAGGCCCTGCCCGGAAGCATCGGCTTCCGGGTTCTCGCCGCTACTGACAAATCCTGGGGCGCGATCATGAATCAGTGCACTGTCTGTCAGTTGGTGGATGCTGTCGATGGCTGCTTCCAGTTTCAGGTAGAGCCCGGTGCGGTCGACATCGACAATGCCCTTGAGCGCCAGGATTTCCTTGGCCAGTTGCTGGCGAACCGGGTAAACGCCGATATCGTCTGATTCCGCCAGAACTTCATCACCGGATTCCAGTGCCGCCAAGGCTCCGCGAATGTCCTTTTCGATCATGAGCCTCTGGTTGGCCACCCTCAGCAGATATTCCGCCTCGGCCAGCAGCCAGTCAGTACGAGTGCGGCTTCCGGCCTCCAGCAGTTCACGGGCGTTGTGGTCGATCTGCCGTTGCTGGGTCGCGATCAGTTCACGCTGTTCAGACAGCTTGTCTTCCAGCGCCTGCAGGCGACGGCTCTGCTCACTGCCGGTCTGGCCGTACATCCGGTCCAGTTGCTCGGTGTCACTCTCCAGATCGGTGATGGACTGTTGCAGTGCCTGGTAGTTGTTCCATTGCTGCCAGCTCCAAAGAGCCAGGGCAACGGCCAGGGCGAGCGCCAGTAGTGTAATGATCCAGAGGGGCCACAGTTTTTGCCGTGTTTGCTGATGCTTTTCGATCGGGGCAGGCAGTTGTGCGTTTGATTCTGTCACGGGCATCCTTACTTGGTGTTTCCGGAGCCTCCGTCCAGGCTGGCAAGTTGTTCTGCAACTGCAGCCACAATCGAGCTATCGGCAAGGCTTCCTGGTATACACGTTCGCCGGAGGCCGGCCAGACGTGCTTGTTCGGCAATCCGCTCAACGGGGACAACCAGTAAAGTGTTTTCAAGATTATGGCCGGTATTGTCACTGAGTGCGATGAGATTGTTCAATGTTTCTCCCGACAGTGTGACGATGGCCTCGGGGGAAAAGTCGTTCAGCATCGCGTTCAGCGTCGCTTTATCATAGTCGGGACAGAAGCGACGATAAAGGGGCAGCACGGTGACTCGCGCGCCTCTGCGTTCCAGGGTTTGCGGGATCAGTTCCCGGCCTTCCTGTCCGCGCACCACCAGAACCTTTTGGTGCTCCAGTGTGGCCAGCTCCGGCAACTGTAGCAAATCTTCGCTGGTGTGGCCGGTTTCCGGTTGCCGCGTTTCCAGGCCATAGTTGCTCAGCACCGTGGCGGTTCCTGCCCCGACGCCGTACCAGTGGATGTCGGTGGGTGTCTGGGGCCACCACTCGTCCAGCCAGTCGAGCAGCAAGGCGGCGGCATAGGGGCTGACGGCAATGACGTGGGCGAACTCGTCCAGGTTGAGGATCAGCGTGCGGGTTGCGGGGTCTTCCGGGAGCGGCTCGCGGGCGATAAGCGGCATGACCCGCGCATCGGCGCCGGCATCGCAAAAGCGCGAGGCCAGCCGGTCGGCTTCCGGTTGTGGCCGGCAGATGAGTATCCGCCGGCCCTCAAGGGGTAGCGAATCAGGTTGGGGTGTGGCCATAGATGTCAGCCAGTACCTTGTCTGCACCCAGTGCGAGTAGGTCTTCCGCCAGTTCGCGTCCAAGGCGCTCGCCTTCGCTGCGGGGCGCGCGGCCTTCAACGCGGAATACCTGGGTGCCGTCGACAGCGCCCACGAGTCCCCGAAGCCAGAGCATGTCATCGTCTTCCAGCAACGCGTAGGCCGCGATGGGTACCTGGCAGCCGCCCTGCAATCGCCGGTTCAGGGCCCGTTCCGCTTTCACTCGGTCCGAGCTGTCGCGATGATCCAGGGGCTCCAGCATGGCGATCAGTTCGGCATCATCGAGGCGGCATTCGATGCCAAGCGCACCCTGGCCCACGGCAGGCAGGGATATACTGTCTGGCAGGCAGTAGCGGATACGGTCATGGAAACCGAGGCGTTTGAGCCCGGAGCTGGCCAGGACTATGGCCTGGTAATCGCCGGCATCCAGCTTTGCCAGGCGGGTGTTGACGTTGCCACGCAAGGTGCGGATTTCCAGGTCGGGCCGGTAGGCACGCAACTGGGCTTCCCGGCGCAGGCTGGCAGTGCCGACTACGGCGCCGTGGGGCAGGGCGTCCACGTTATCGTAGTCATTGCTGACGAACGCATCGGTGGGGTCTTCCCGCTCACAGATGGCCACCAGCCCCAGCCCTTCCGGAAACTCCATCGGCACATCTTTCATGGAGTGCACCGCCAGGTCGGCACTGCCTGCCAGCATGGCCTCTTCCAGTTCCTTGACGAACAGACCCTTGCCGCCAATCTTGGCCAGCGGCACATCCAGGATCTTGTCGCCCTGGGTTTTGATCTTGACCAGTTCCACGGTCACGTTGTCGTGGAGCCGCTCCAGTTCAGACTTGATAAATTCCGCCTGCCACAACGCCAGTGCGCTGCTGCGGGTTGCAATGCGAAGGGTTCGTTTTGACATGGTGTACGTTGCCGGATCTGAAAAATGGTACGCCAAGGGTACTCTTTGTGAGGCAAATTGTGGAGCCGAATGTTGAGCGCCCAGGCTACCCGAGGCGATGCTCCTTTAGCCACTGCCGTACAGAGGCGGCGTGTCTCCGGCTCACGGGCAGTTGCCCGTGCTGGTCTGTCAGATCAATCAGGTTCTGGCCATCCCGTTGTTTCAGCAGCGCTCGGATATAGCGCACGCCTACCAGGGTGTGTCGGTGAATTCGCAGCAGGTACTGCGAGTAGGTGCTTTCCAGTTCTTTCAGGGTGTAATCGGTGACGGTTTCGCCGCGCAGGTGATGGATGGTGACGTATTTCTGATCGGCTTCGCAGTACAGAATGCCCTGGATGTCGATCAGTTCAGTCCCGCGGTGGGTGCGGATGGCCAGCTGTTCATCCGTACCCGATTGTTTTTCAGTCAGTGCCTGTAATTGCACCCGGTTGACTCGGCCAGCCCGATTGAGGGCGTCAGCCAGCGCTTCACGACGTACCGGTTTGAGCAGGTAGGCCACCGCGTGTACATCGAACGCCTGGATGGCGTAATGATCATAAGCGGTGCAGAAGATGATGGCCGGAGGGGCCTCCAGCGAAGCCATCCGTCGGGCGGCTTCCATGCCATCGGTACCCGGCATGCGGATATCGAGCAGCAGGATGTCCGGCGCCAGGCGCGCGGTTTTCTCCAGTGCTTCGTCGCCGTCGCCAGCCTCGTCACAGACATTGTAGCCAGGCAACGCCTCCACCAGTCGGCGTATGCGCTCCCTGGCCAGAGGTTCGTCGTCGGCAATCAGTACGCTGCGGTGATTGTTGTCGCCCATGCTTGCCTACTTGCTCCCTGTTGCCGGTTTTCCGTTGCCACTCGCTGTCTGCCATGGCAGCCGGAGAGTGACAGTATAGATATCATTCTGGTGGCTGTGTTTCAGCACGGCGGGCTCACCGAACAGGGCGTGCAGGCGGGACTGAATGTTGGCCAGCGCCATTCGGTTGCCTTCGTGGCTACCCTGGTCAGAATCCGGGCGCGGGTTCTGCACCATCAGGTAGACCGAGGGGCCCTTGCGGTAGGCCTCAACCTTTACGGTACCTCCGTTCGGACGAGGCTGAATGCCATGATAAATGGCGTTTTCGACCAGTGGCTGGAGGGTCAGGGGAGGGATGGCCTGTTGTTCCAGTCCATCTTCGATATGCCATTCCAGTGTCAGCCGGTCTTCCAGACGCAGCTTTTCAATGGCCAGGTAGCGTTTGCACAGGTCCAGTTCGGCGCTCAGAGGAATCAGGCGGTCACCGGTGCGCAGGCTGGCGCGGAACAGTTCGGACAGATCCAGCACGGCGTCTTCGGCCCGTTCCGGGTTAACGACAATCAGGCTGGCAATGGTGTTCATGCTGTTGAACAGGAAGTGTGGATGGATTCGTGCCTGCAGGGCGGTCAGCCGGGCCTGCATTTCTGACTCCCGCTGTTGTTGCCACTGGAACTGCAGGTAGAAGTATCGCAGCACCATCAGTGTGATCAACAGCGCCAGCAGCAGTTTCTTGGCCACGCCCTGCCAGGCTTCGAGGCCGGGTTGCGGGTGTAGCACGCTGTCTGCGAAGAGGCTGAAGGCCAGCACATCCAGCATCACGATGGTAACAATCACTGTGGTGGCACGGGTAACTGTCAGTCGTGAGAGCCAGCGCCGCATGGGGCAGATCAGGGCGGCGCTGGTCAGCACCGTCCATTGCACGAACAGGGACAGCAGGCCGAAGTAGTTCCAGTCAATCCAGTGGCTTTCGGCCTGAACGATGGACAGCACCAGCACCAGCAGTTCACTGGTGACCACCAGCAGGAAAACGGCCCTGACCCGGCACAGGTCCGGCACATAGAAATCGGCGTCGCTGTCCGCGACTGCCTGGGCTGGGCGTTCCCTGTTGTGTCTTGCGGCCATTGGACCTGTTCCTGATTCCTGTTCCTGATTAGGGGAGGGCAACTGGGCGCCGCGGAATGCTATAATCCTGCGATATTCCATTTACCCATTCCCGCAGAATGATGCCGGGCTGTCAGCAGGAAAGATAGACCATGACGGATCAGAACAAGAGCGCCGAGAAACCCTGGGGCGGTCGTTTCACCGAACCCACCGATGCCTTTGTGGAGCGTTTCACCGCTTCCGTGGGCTTTGATCAGCGCCTATACCATCACGATATTACCGGGTCCATTGCCCATGCCACCATGCTGGCGGAAGTGGGTGTGCTGACTGTGGAAGAGCGTGACACTATTATTGACGGCCTGAAAGCCGTCAAGGCGGACATTGAGGCCGGCACCTTTGAGTGGTCGGTCAGTCTGGAAGATGTGCACATGAACATTGAAGCGCGACTGACGGATCGGATTGGCATCACGGGCAAGAAGTTGCACACCGGTCGCAGCCGCAACGATCAGGTGGCCACAGATATTCGCCTCTACCTGCGCGACGAAATCGACGTCATCGCCGAAGAGCTTCGGCGCCTGCAAGCCGGCCTGCTGGATCTGGCCGAGCGCGAAGCCGAGACTATCATGCCGGGATTTACCCACCTGCAGACCGCTCAGCCGGTTACCTTCGGTCATCACCTGTTGGCCTGGTACGAAATGCTGGTGCGGGATGCCGAGCGCCTGCAGGACTGCCGCAAGCGTGTGAATGTGATGCCCTTGGGTGCTGCGGCGCTGGCGGGCACAACCTATCCGATTGATCGCGGTATCACTGCAAAACTGCTGGGCTTTGATCGGGCCAGTGAGAATTCCCTGGATTCCGTGAGTGACCGGGATTTCGCCATCGAATTCTGCAGCTTTGCCGCCCTGTTGATGACCCACCTGTCGCGCTTCAGCGAGGAACTGGTACTGTGGACCTCTGCCCAGTTTGATTTCATCGACCTGCCGGACCGTTTCTGCACCGGGTCGTCCATCATGCCCCAGAAGAAGAATCCGGACGTGCCCGAGCTGGTACGCGGCAAGACCGGCCGGGTGAACGGCCACCTGATCAGTTTGCTGACCCTGATGAAGAGCCAGCCGCTGGCCTATAACAAGGACAATCAGGAGGACAAGGAGCCGTTGTTCGATACCGTGGACACCGTGAAAGGCTGCCTCAAGGCTTACGCGGATATGATCCCGGCCATCGAAGCGCGGGCCGACAACATGCGCGTGGCGGCCAAGCGGGGATTCTCCACCGCAACTGATCTGGCGGACTATCTGGTCAAGAAGGGCGTGGCTTTCCGCGATGCCCATGAAATTGTGGGCAAAGCGGTTGCGTTTGGCGTTGCCGAAGGGCGTGACCTCTCCGAGATGACCACGGAAGAACTCACCCGCTTCTCCGACGTCATCGGCGAAGACGTGTTCGATGTGCTGACGCTGGAAGGCTCCGTGCAGGCGCGTGATCACCTTGGCGGCACTGCGCCGAAGCAGGTGCGCGCTGCAGTCGCACGCGCGCGCCAGGCACTCTAGCTAGCCGCCAATCTTCCCCGTGGTCAGGGTAACCTCCACCGGTTTCAGCTCCTCCAGTGGGCGTGGCCGGTAGAGGCGGAAGCCCTGGCCGTAGTGAATGCCAAGGGTTCGTACCTTTCGGAGGGTGTCGTCGTTCTCAATGAAGGTGGCGACCGTCACCTTGCCCGAGGCTTCCGCTATTTTATGAAGCGCCTCTACCATTACCTGCTGCACCGGATCGTCGTTCAGGTGCTGCATGATCTTGTGGTCCAGCTTGATGATGTCCACCGGCAGTTTCGCCGCCAGGCCGTAACTTTCCACCGACGCTCCCGCACCATCCAGCGCTACCCGGCAGCCAATGCGGTGCAGGCTGTCGCACAGCACCGCGACATCGTCCGGATACTGGGTGGCGTGGGCTTCCCTTATCTCCAGGCAGAAGCATTCCGGGGCAAAGGGTGATCCTTTCAGTGCGGCTTCCATAAAGTCCGCAAACGAGTCATCCAGTACGCTGGCCAGGGACAGGTTGAAACCGCAGTACTTGAGGCGCGGCTCCAGCAGACGGTGCTGTTCGAGCCAGGCCAGGGTCTGACGGATCACCTGGCGATCCAGGCGCTTGGCCAGGTCAAATCGTTCGGCAACGGGCAGGAAAGCGTCCGGGGTCAGGGGAGGGCTGTCAGGCGTCTCACCGGGAATCCGGGTCAGTATTTCGATGTGGTCGCCCCAGGTAACGCTGGCCACGGGGCGCAGCGATTGGTATTCAAGCTTCAGGTGGCCACTGTCGAGTGCCTGCTGGATTTGTGCCAGCACCTCGTTGGCCGTGCCCTCGTCCAGCGACAGGGACATGGCCCGGGCGGCATGAATCCGGTTGCGACCGGACGTTTTTGCGGTGTGGCACAGGTCAGCCGCCTGGGTCAGCAGTTGTTCGGAATCGGTGGGCGCGTCGTCGTCCAGAAACAGCAGGCCGCCACTGGCCGTTGTCTGTAACTGCTTGTCCTGCCAGTGGAACACGAAGCCGCCGATCAGCTCGAGAATGCTGTCGGCAATCTTGCGGGCGCGCGCTTCGGGGCAGTTTTCGATCAGCAGGGCGAAGGTGTCGCCGGCCAGTCGTGCCAGCGCATCCCGCTGTCGGATCTTGACCCCGAGATTGCCGGCCAGCTCACGCAGGTAACGGTCGCAGGTGCCGCTGCCGGCGATGTCGTTGAAGTGGTCAAACCCATCCAGGTCGAGATAGAGCAGGCTGTCACTGCTCTCCCGCCGTGGCTTCTGCTCCAGTGTTCGTTGCAGGCGGCCCAGGAAGGCTTTGCGGTTCATCAGGCCGGTGACCGGATCATGCTGGACGCGGTATTCGCTGCTGGAGGAGTTCTGCAGGCGGTCGCTGATGTCCCGGGCCACATGAACGGCGCCAATCACGTCGCCCTGGTCATTGGTCAGGCGTTGATAGTGGATCTCGTACAGGGGCAGCTCCCGGTGTTGCTGCGCCATGGGCATTTCCACCACGAAACTGTCGCGTTCGAAGGCGCGGTGCCAGAGTCGCTCGATAAGCCGTCGTTCGTTGGGGAAGCCCTGCAATGCGGCGCTCAGGTTGCTTCCGGATTCCGGCCGGAGGCCGAAGGTAATCTCGAACTGGCGACTGAAGGCACGGTTGAAATGCAAAAGGTTTAGCTGGCGATCAACGGCGACCACCAGGTCGTTGGTGGCGTTGATCGTGGCGCCCAGCATTTGCTCCGCCTGCTGGCGGGCGAGGGTATGATTGCGCTCAGGCGTGTGGTCAACCAGCGTTCCGCCCAGTCGCTGTATCCGTTCGCCGGCTTTCAGGGCCCGGCCAGTCAACGTCACTTGGCGAACGTTCTGTCGCGCGGTTATCAGATCCAGCGTCAGGGAGAAGGGCTGCCCGGTGCGGATGCAGCGACGGAACAGGGCGCGTATCCTGCCCTGGCTGGACTGGCAGTAGAAAAGTGCCTGTTCGGGCGTGATTTCGCTGCCGGGTCTTAATTCCAGCAAATGATACATGCCGTCCGTCCAGATCAACTCATTGCTGTGGAGGTCCAGCTCCCAGATACCAACGCCGGCGGAAGTTTCAGTCAGCCGAATCAGGCGGTGGTCGATGGGGGAATGATCCCGCTGGCTTATAAATGCGCTGGCGGCCTGGTCGGAATCGCGAATGTCCATGCGCAGGCTGAGACCCGCTGTGAAGAAAAAGCCTTCCTTGTGGCGGAAGGTGATCAGTATCGACTCGCCATTTTCAATTCGGTGGCGATGGGCCGGTGCAAAGGGATCGTCCTGGCGTGCGGCCAGGATGCACTGAACCTTGCGACCCTCCAGTTCGCTGGCGTCGTAGCCCAGCACTGCCTCGGCGTGATGATCAGCGAACAGGATGACGCCGTCGTCGTTGATGCGGATCAGGGTTCGACGTTCGGCACCCTGGGGGGTGTCGGAACGGTCTCGACGGATAAAGAATTCTTTCACGACGGAAAAGCCTCAGCCAAGTTGTGGCAGGAGCGTGCTAATGTTCTCCCGCTTTTATTTTTTTGCCGATTTTGCCACGATTCGGTCATCATACTGATAATGGTATCGGAAAGAACCTCTCCCGCGGAGTCGCCTTGACCATCCAAACCGCTCCTATTGCCCTGGACTTTGATGAGGGTATAGACCGAAAAACGCTGCGCCGGCTGCGGGACCGGTTCATGGCTGTCAACCGGGAGCGCTGGGATCGTGCCCATTCGGCCCTGACCTATCGGCAACAGGCTGTTCTGGAAGTGTTGCCACTGGTGTTCCATCTTAATCACCCGGCTTTGCCCGGCTATCTCGACAGCGACTGCCCTTACGGACTGAGCCACTATCGGCCCCCTGAGTCCACGCTGAACGCTGCCCGGCGCCTGGCAAGAACCTTTTCACTCAAGGACGAGGGGCGCAGAAAACCAGACCTGGAAGCCCTCTTCCTGATGGGCAGCCCCGGGACCCTGGGCCATTCGGTGGCCAGTGATCTGGATATCTGGCTGTGTCATCGCCCGGATCTCTCGGAGCGGGGCGTGCGTTGCCTGGAACGTAAGGCTCAAAGTCTGTCCATCTGGCCGAAAGCCTGGGGGTTGAGCTTCATGTGTTTGTGTTTTCCGCCGCTGACTGGCGTGCCGGAAGGCAGCGAGCGGAAGTGACCGGGGAAAACTGCGGCAGTTCACAGCATTATTTGCTGCTGGACGAATTCTACCGCACGAGCATTCATCTTGGCGGCCGTTATCCATTGTGGTGGCTGGTCCCCGTGGAGGATGAGCGACGCTATGACGAGTGCGCCCGGCAGCTGATTGACTGCCGTTTTATCCGGGGTGATGAGTACATTGATTTCGGCCCCGTGTCCTCGATACCGCAGGAAGAGTTTCTGGGGGCTGGAGTCTGGCAGTTGTACAAAGGCATCGACATGCCCTGGAAGTCGATCCTCAAGCTGCTGCTGATCGAGTGTTATGCCCGTAGTAATGAGAGCCAAGAGAGCGATGAGAAACCACTGCTGTCCCGGGTCTTCAAGGCGGCGGTGTATTCCGGTGAAACCAACCCTGACCGGCTCGATCCCTACGTACTGCTTTACGAACGCCTTGAGCAGTGGCTGCTTGAAGAAGATGCCCCCCAACGCCTGGTCCTGGTGCGTCAGAGCCTTTATCTCAAGGCAGGCCTGCCGCTTACCCGTTCGGCACAGACCCTCTCAGGCTGGAGAGCCAGGCTGTTGCAGGCCCTGGTGGACTCCTGGGGCTGGTCGGCTGCTGAGTTGAAAAACCTGGACAACCGGATCCGCTGGCGCGCAGAGGACGTGGTCACCCTTCGGCGGGCCGTGGTGGCCGAGTTGACCCACAGCTACCGGCTGTTGTCTCGGCTGGCTCGGGATCATGGCACCCGTGCGGCCATCACCAGCAATGACATGAACCTGCTGGGGCGTAAGTTGTATGCGGCGTTTCAGCGTAAGGCCGGGAAGGTAGAGCAGATCAACCCCGGGCTAGCCCCCTCCCTGGCAGAAGAGAATCTTGCGTTCCATCACCAGTCGGAACAGGGTGGTTCGGCTGGTCACGACGGCTGGTTGCTATACCGTGATCTTGAGGACCCGTCAGATGCGCTCTGGCAACCGGTCATACGCCGTTCGGGCAATCTCAGTGAACTGTTGGTGTGGGGCTATTACAACGGCTTGCTGACCCGGGCCACACGGTTGAATGTGCGAGCCGGCAGCAGCATTGCTCGGTGGCAGAACTGCGGGAAATGCTGGATGCACTTGGTGCGTTCCTGCCATTCCCGGTGGAGCCGGCTGGCCGGGAGGCGCTTTCCCGGGGTGTGCACCCGCTGCGCAACCTGCTGTTTGTCAATGTCGGGGTCGACCCTCAGCCTATCTGACCGAGCGGGGCTTGCACAAGCTTAGCGCCCGTCACGATTCACTGGGCTTCAGCGGTGGACGGGAGAACCTGGTGAATACCATTGACCAGGTCACCTTCAATAGCTGGCACGAGGTGAGTTTGCAGCACTACGCTGCCGGAGACACGCTGGTGCAGTGCCTCAAAAACGTGCTGGCATCAGTCGCCAACGCTCCGGACCGGTTGCCGGACATCATGGTTCATAGCCACAGCACAGGCCACGGAGCCGCCATAGCCCGCCGCGTACGCGAGTTGTTCATGGACGTGATGCGTTATTTCTTCGCCGGCGGTGTCGGCCCTCATCCCCTGCGTTACGTCATCGAGATGGATCGGCGATACTTCCTGCTTCAATTCAGTGGCACCGAGCCCGGATTCGTGGCCCTGGACAGCAACGAAGCACTGATGGCGTATCTGTCCAAGCCGCAGGAATCCTACGTGCCAGTGGTGTTTGACCAATACGCCTTACTGGATGACCTGCCATTACGCGCCGTGTGCCATGCCAGCGAGCCGGATAACATTCAGGTGTTCTACCGGGTCACAGGAGAGACCGCGAAGGTGTGGGTCGTGGATGAACTGGGATCGGTGTTCTGCTGGCAGCAGGGTTACACCAATCGTCGCTTCCTGCTGGTGCCCTTGCTGCGATTCCTGGAGAACCTGATTGAACGCCGGCAGTTGCGACAACTGGACGCCGTGACCGATGTTGCAGGTGTCCAGTGCTATGAGATGGTGCTTCGCGACAGTCAGTGGCGTGCGGAGAGGCGGCCGGACGCCGACAGCAACGTGCGCCTGCCCGGGCTGGATGTACAGGCCATCGGTATTCAGGAGGGTGACTCTCAGGTGCGTTTCGATATTTTCTGTGGCGACCAGGAATTTACCGTCCAGGAGTATGGAGACCAGCTGATACCCGCGGTGGCCCACTATATTCGCTCGCTCCGCCAAAGTGACGAGCGCTACCCGGTCTACCTGACGGATGTTCACCTACCCCATGACCTGGATCCACAGATATACCAGCAGCATATCCAGACCATCCAGTATCTCTACTACCGTACCGAGTTGGAAGATTTGCTGAACCGGCATCTGTAGTATCCGGAATCGTGGGTGGTAGCATCTCGCCGGGCGCGGCCTCACTCAGGTATACTGCGTGCATACAGACAACGGGGGCAGCTACCCATGAAGCCAGGACAGACACTTACGTTCCTGCTGGTGATGGTCGTGTTTCTGGTTGGGTGTGGCCAGAAGGGGCCGTTGTATCGTCAGGCACCTGCCAGTGACGATGCCGCAACCGAGCAGGCCGCACCCAGTCAGAAATCCAGCGAACACGACAGCAGCGAACCGGCTGAAGACCACTAGGTTCGGCAGGCTGCCCCGATAACAGGCTCAGGAAATCCATGGATCACTTCAATTACCGCAGCGGTGAATTGTTCGCTGAGAACGTGGCGGTTGAGGACATTGCCCGGCGTTTTGGTACGCCAGCCTATGTCTATTCCCGCGCCACCCTCGAGCGCCATTACCGCGCCTATGATGATGCGCTTGCCGGTCGGCCACACCTGGTGTGCTACGCCGTCAAGGCCAACAGTAATATCGCCGTGCTGAACGTGTTGGCAAGGCTCGGCGCCGGTTTTGATATTGTGTCTGCCGGAGAACTGGAGCGGGTGATCCGTGCTGGCGGGGATCCTGCGAAAACCGTCTTTTCCGGGGTCGGCAAACAGCGCTGGGAAATGCGCCGCGCCCTCGAGGCCGGTGTTCGCTGTTTCAATGTGGAGTCCGACACCGAACTGGATCGCCTGAACGAAGTGGCGGGTGAGCTCGGTGTCAGGGCGCCGGTTTCCCTGCGTGTGAATCCGGACGTGGACGCCGGTACCCACCCCTATATTTCCACGGGGCTGAAAGAGAACAAGTTCGGCATCGACATTGCGGAAGCTCCGGCCGTCTATGAGCGTGCCGCTGCCATGCCAAACCTGGACATACAAGGTGTGGATTGTCACATCGGCTCGCAGCTCACGTCGGTGTCACCTTTCCTCGATGCGCTGGACCGTGTGTTGGAACTGATCGATGCCCTGGCGCAAAAGAATATTAATATCCGGCATCTGGACATGGGCGGTGGCCTGGGGGTCACCTACGATCAGGAGCAGCCGCCGCAACCGTCGGATTATGTGACCGCGCTGGCGGAACGCCTGGGCGATCGGTCGCTGGAGCTGATCATGGAGCCGGGGCGGTCCATTGCCGCCAACGCCGGCATCTTGCTGACGCGGGTGGAATTCCTCAAGTGCACTGAACATCGCAACTTCGCCATCATAGATGCGGCAATGAACGACCTGATTCGTCCCGCGCTCTACAGCGCGTGGCAATCCATTGTCCCGGTAACGCCCCGCAACGACGGTGACGAGAAAGCGTGGGACCTGGTTGGGCCGGTGTGTGAGACCGGTGATTTCCTCGGCAAGGATCGCAAGCTGAGACTCCAGGCGGGCGATTTGCTGGCGGTTCGGTCCGCCGGGGCCTATGGTTTTGTGATGAGCTCCAACTACAACACCCGTAACCGTCCACCGGAACTGATGGTTGATGGTGAACAGGTGCACATTGTGCGTCGGCGGGAAACCCTGGAAGAACAGCTTGGCCCAGAAAGCTGTTTGCCGGAATGAGTGGAGAGGCGGAGATGAGTCAGTCCCGGCGCAATCAGGGCCCAATGCTTAACTTCACCAAGATGCACGGTCTTGGGAACGACTTCATGGTGGTGGACGCCATCAGCCAGCCCTTTCGCCTGCGCCCGGAGATGATCCGCGAACTGGCCGACCGGAATTTCGGCATTGGCTTTGATCAGCTGCTGGTGGTTGAACCCCCGGGGCTTCCCGATGTGGACTTCCGCTACCGGATATTCAACAGCGATGGCTCGGAAGTCGAGCAGTGCGGCAACGGGGCCCGCTGTTTTGCCCGCTTTGTCCGCGACCAGCGCCTGACCAACAAGAAGGTGATCCGGGTTCAGACCGCCAAGGGCGTTATCGAATTGAGAGTCGGACGTGCAGGCATGGTCACCGTCGATATGGGGGTTCCTGAACTCAATCCTCCGGCCATCCCGTTCGCTGCCGACCGCCGCAAGGACGTGTACACGGTGGAACTCGGCGGTGATACCGTGGAACTCAGTGCCGTCTCCATGGGCAATCCCCATGGGGTGCTATTGGTGGATGACGTGGATACCGCCCCGGTAGGCGAGTTTGGCCCCAGGCTTGAGAGCCATCCGCGGTTCCCGGCGCGGGCCAACATCGGGTTCCTGCAGATTATTGACCGGACCCGCGTTCGCCTGAGGGTGTTCGAGCGTGGTTCCGGCGAAACCATGGCCTGCGGCAGTGGCGCCTGTGCGGCGGTGGTCGCCGGCTGCCTGCGAGGGCTGCTGGACAGCCGGGTGGACGTCGAGCTGAAAGGCGGGCGCCTGGTCATCGAATGGCAGGGTGAGGGGGCCCCTGTTATGATGGAAGGCCCGACGGCCAGCGTTTTCGAGGGTCAGCTTCGCCTGCCGGCAGACCAGCCCCCGAAACGACGTAAGAGCACGCGGCACAGCGATGCAAAATCAGGTACCAACCGACAGAACAATCGCCATCGCCAGCCGGCCACATCAAGGCCCTGACCATCAGGAGAGCAGCATGACAGAACAAACGGCCCACAAGAAGGCCGAAGGGCTCACCCGGGAAGCCGTCGCAGATTATCTGCGGAATAACCCCGATTTCTTTATTGATCAGGACGAGCTCCTGCGCAGCCTGACCCTGCCCCACGACAGCGGCCGGGCGATCTCGCTGGTAGAGCGCCAGGTGCACCTGTTTCGCGAACAGCGCGACACCTTGCGTCGCGAGTTGGTAGAGCTGGTGTCCATTGCACGCCACAACGACCGTCTGTTCGAAAAGAGCAAGCGCCTGCTGATGCAGGTGATCGAGGCCCGCAACCTGAATGATATGGCCGCCGCGATTGATGACAGTATCCGTGGTGATTTCGGTCTGGACGCGGCCTCGGTGATTCTCTTCACCGACAGCGAGTTGCCGGCAGCGGCGCAAGGCGCCCTACACGTGGTGTCGCCGGATGAGGCGAAAGCGCGCCTGGGTGGCTTGCTGGAAGGGGATCGCGCCGTTTGTGGCCAGTTCCGTGAGAGCGAGCGCAGTTTCCTGTTCCCGGACCGGGAGGAACCCATTGCCTCCGTGGCGTTAGTGCCACTGCGTAACAACGAATTGGTCGGGGTGTTTGCCGTGGGTAGTTGCGAACCCGGGTACTTCGACCAGAGTATGGGATCACTCTTCCTGACCTACATCAGCGACACCCTGAGCCGTCTGTTGCCGCCTATCCTGCAAAGGCATGCCGCCACGTTGCCTGTCACCGATGTGGTCGCGGAGTCCCGCTGACCATGTCGCTGGCTGACGAGGAAACCGGCCCGGCTGCCACACTGGCAGAGCCTGTGGCCGCGTTCCTGCGTTATCTGGCGTCGGAGAAGCGACACTCACCACGCACCTGCGGCAGTTATCGCGATGACCTGAACCGCTTTGCTGCGTGGGTTGAGCATCTACCGTCACCGGCCTGGCGGTCGGTCACCAGCCACGACTTGCGACGATACGTTGCCCAGCTCAGCCGTGAAGGTTTGGGCGGTCGGAGTATCGCTCGTCACCTGTCTGCCATCCGCCGGTTCTACGAATACCTGTTACGGGAACACCTGGCTGTCGACAATCCGGCGTTGGACATCCGGGCTCCGAAGTCCGGTAGGCGTCTACCGAAGGTGGCGGATGTGGACCAGCTCAATCACCTCTTGGACGCAACGCCCGATGATCCGCTGGAAATTCGCGACCTGAGCATGTTCGAGCTGATGTATTCCTCAGGGCTGCGGTTGTCGGAACTGGCGGGGCTGGATCTCCAATCCGTAGACGTCCGAGGTGGGGAGGTCCGGGTGCTGGGTAAGGGGCGCAAGGAACGCCTCCTGCCGGTTGGTCGAAGGGCGTTGGAGGCGCTGGCTCGGTGGCTTGACGTGCGCGGAGCGATGGCGCCAGACGGAGAGAATGCCCTGTATGTGAGCCGGCGAGGTGATCGGCTCAGTACTCGCAGTATCCAGTCCCGCCTCAGCCGGTGGGGAATGTCGAAAGGGGCGGACCAAAGACTGCATCCCCACCTGCTTCGGCATTCCTTCGCCAGCCATATGCTGGAGTCCAGTGGTGACCTGCGAGCGGTGCAGGAGTTGCTGGGCCATGCGGACATCGTGACGACCCAGGTCTATACTCATCTGGATTTCCAGCATCTGGCAAAGGTCTACGATCAGAGCCATCCCAGGGCTCGCCGTCGCGGTAACAGGCAGGAAACGGAGCATCGTTGAGGCATCAGTCACGGAACAGGCGTCCAGTAAAAGGGCCAGGAGCGCTAAATGTCATCGGACCCATCCTGGAAGGATAAGTACCTCCAGGCACTTGAATCTTCAGAACAGCGTGAATCGCATTGGGAAGCTGAAAGAAACCTGCTTCAGCGTATGCTGGTGCGTACCAGTCTGGCGTCCGAAGGACAGACTGCGGAGCTGGACCGTTTGCTGGAACGGGTTCGTGACGAGTTACGAAAGCCCCCTCTCAACGCAGACAGCTGGCGGGATTTGCAGGAGAGAATTGACCGTCAGGTGGCGGCCCTGGACGACCGCAAGTCTGAATCCACGGACCGGCTGAGAACCACATTCGAGCAGTTGCTGTCGGAACTGCGCTCCCATCCTATGTTCAAATCCGGCAAGGACCGTATTCGAGACCTGGAGAAGCGACTCCGGAAACCGGAAACCCTTCAGCTCGATGCGACCGGATGGTTGGTCGATCTGGCATTGGTGTTGGAAACTGGGCTGGGCAGCGGTGACGGGCAGGATCGCAAACGAAGTCGGTTTGGCCGGCTGTTTGGTGGCCGGGGAAGCCAGGAGCCGTCCGACCAGCCGATGTTGGCGGAAGCCGCCGAGAACACGCTGGCTTCGCCTGCCGTTGAACTGGCGATGCCTGGCACAGAAGACAGCGAACGCCTGAAGATTGCACGGCGGGTTGGTGAACTGCTGGGGCATATGCTGGATCAGGTGACACTGGAGGCTGCGTCGGAGGCAAGAGCCCGACGGCTACAGGAATCGCTGTTGAGCAGCGATAACTGGGATGAGCTGCGGGAGGGGCTGAGCAGCGTGGCGGAACTGGTAATCGCCGCGGTTACCCGGGGGCAAAGGGAGTTTGAGGCCTTCCTTCGGCGTCTCGATGAACGGCTGGACGCGTTGCGCCAGTGTTTTACTGAGCAGGCGAATGCCCAGGCCGGGCGACTGGATGCCTCGCAGGAATTGGATCGCGATATCCGCCAGGAGCTATGGTCGTTCGGCCAGCAAGTGGAAAGCAGCGTTGACTTCGACGGGCTGAAAGACTCAGTGAGCCAGCACCTCGAGACGATCAGTGGGGCCGTCGAGCGGTTTCGGGAGCAGGAGTCCGAGCGCGAGCGCAACCTGTCGCTGCAACTGGAGCTCATGCAGGAAAAACTGGTGACGATGGAGGCCCAGTCGGAACAGGTCCGGGAAAAACTCCGGGAGGAACGCGAAAAAGCCCTTACCGATGTCCTGACCCAATTACCCAACCGGGAAGCCTGGCAGGAGCGACTGTCGTTCGAGTATCAGCGCTGGCAGCGTTATCGTCATTCACTGTCGGTCTGTGTGCTTGATATTGATTTTTTCAAGCGTGTGAACGATTCCTATGGCCACAAGGCGGGTGATCGCGTGTTGCAACTGGTTGCCCGTGCCCTCCGTGAGCGGCTGAGGGCAACCGACTTCATCGCCCGTTTTGGCGGGGAAGAGTTCGTGATCCTGTTGCCGGAAACCAATGTGGACAACGCCCGGTCGGTATTGGATAGCATGCGCGGGCATATCGCGGAGCTGCCGTTCCATTTCCGGGGAGAACCGGTGTCGGTGACGTTTTCGGCAGGGCTGGCGGAATTTGATGGGGACGATGACGAGGACGATGTGTTCGACCGGGCCGACAAGGCTCTGTACCTCGCCAAGGACTCCGGCCGCGACCAGGTGCTTATTGCAGGACGTGATGTCTGACTCAGTGCCGCATCAGGGCATCGAGCTCATCGATAATTTCCGCCCAGTCAGAGTCGTCCTCGAGGCCCTCTTCGAGGAAATGTGACTGGCTTTCCGACCAGAAAGGGGCATCCTGCAACGCAATTTCCGGGGGCAGTGGCGAGTGCTGGGCGATAAAACTCTCAATGCTGACGCTGTCGGATGGCATACCGAGTTGTTCAAAAAGCGTGCTGAAATCGTGTTTGCTGGTATCCATGGTTATGGTTCTCCCCAAGGTAGCCGGTGCTTTAAAACGCTGTGGGCACGATCAGAGTAGATCGGGTAACCCGCTGAATGCAATCGGAAGAATTTACGGGTATGGTTCCCTGAACTGTAGCCGAACCGGTGAGGATATCCAGTGAGGTCCGTTTTTCATTTTGTGCTGTTGCTGACCGCTATTCTGGTGCCCGGCGTGCCCGCTGCTGAGCCGCCGCAACCCTCTCCGGCGCCGGTGCTGGGTAGCGAGGATCTGCGCTGGCTGGCGGAGAGAGAATCGTTCCGGGTCGGGGTGCGAAGTGGTCAGGTGCCGCTGGTGTTTGATACCGGCGAGGGGGAGCTGGCGGGCATCTTCATTGATTACCTCAATCGGCTGTCAGAGAAGCTTGGTGTGCCTATTGAGCCGGTGTCGGCTCCGGAAGAACAACTCGGTGAATGGTTGCAGGATGGGACCCTGGATGCCCGGTTGAGTACCCATCTGGCCCATCGTTCCCCTCCTTCCAATGTAGTGCTTTCCTCGCCGCTGATGAGTTTGACCTATGGCATATTCGTTGGTGCCGATGATGCAGGCATTCGCACGTTCTCGGACCTTGAGGACGCGAACATTGCCCTGATCACCAACGATCCCAACCAGTTCGCATTGCTTGACCCTGTCGATAGCTTTTCACCCGTGCCGGTTTCCAGTATCAGCGAAGCCGTTGGCAGGGTGTTGTCAGGACAGGCGGATGCGTTTCTGGGCCCGGTTCCGGTGGTGTCGGACTATCTGCAGTCTGCCATGGTCAATGGGGTTGGGGTGGCCACGCTGCTGAACCAGCAATCGGTCGACGTGGTGCTGGAAATGGCAGCGGAGAGTCACCAGGAGAATGACCAGGAGCGCGACCAGTTGTATCGGGTGCTCAACCAGGCAGTTCTGGCGATTGACCACGGTGAGCACCGGTCGATCCGCCAGTCGTGGTTGCAGACCGAGTTGCCGGAACTGGATCCCTCCGCCATTTCCCTGTCGGTTGACGAGAGGGCATTTCTCAATCAAAACCCGAATCTTCGAGTGGCCTTCCGGCCGGATTGGCCGCCGTTCGAGTATACCCAGAATGGTCAGTCTGCCGGGCTCGTGCCGGATCTGGTCAAACGCCTGGAAGAACAACTGAACGTTCGCTTCAGCCGTCAGGTGATGGACAACAGCGCCGATGAGGAAAACGCTTTGCGTTCGGGGGAGGTGGATATACTGCCCGCAATGTCCCGAACCCCAAGGGTCGAGGAATCTTTCCTGTTCAGCCGTGCCTATTTGACCGTTCCCATTGCCCTTGCCATCCGTGACGACGGTCGCTTTATCGGCGAATTGAGGGAGCTGAGAGACGAAAAGGTGGGTGTGGTTAACCGCCAGGCGGGGCATGACTACCTATTGATCAACCACCCCAATCTCGATCTGTATCCGATGACGTCCATCGAGGAAGGGCTGCTGGCCCTGTCCAACGGCGACCTCGACGTCATGGTGACTCATATTCCGGCAGTCAGCTATACCGTTGCCCGCCTGGGGTTGTCCAACCTTCGGATAACGAGCATTACGCCTTACCAGTATGAGCTGAGGTTTGCCGTCAGCAAGGAGCGGCCCGAACTGCAGCGTATCCTCAATAAAGCGTTGGGCAGTCTGGACGCGGCCGAGACCGAGTCGATCTACAATCGCTGGATCCACCTGGATATCGAGCAGGAAACGGACTACACCGTGGTGCGCCGGATCGTGCTTATCGCCTTAGTGGTGGTGCTGATCTTCCTATACTGGAACCGCAAACTGTCACGGGAGGTGGACGAGCGAATCCGATCTGAAAACGCACTACGCCGCAGCGAAGACGAACTTCGGGCGGCCAAGCTGGAGGCGGAACGCCTGGCGCGGGAAGCTGAGGCGGCCAGCCTGACGAAAAGCGAATTCCTCGCCAATATGTCCCATGAGATCCGCACGCCGATGAACGCGGTGATTGGCTACAGCGACTTGCTCAGTAATACCGTCAAGGATCCCCAGCAGCGGAATTACCTGGATGCCATTCGCGCGGGCAGCCGCAGCCTGTTGATGCTGATCAATGACATCCTGGACCTGTCCCGCATCGAAGCAGGAAAGATGCGGCTGGAGTATTCGGCGGTGTCGGTGCGGCGGCTGCTCAGTGATGTACGCCACATATTCGACCTGCGCGCCACCGAGCAGGGTATCTCGCTGGAAGTCAGCGTTGACTCCAAGATGCCGGCGGCGATGATGCTGGATGAAACACGACTGCGGCAGGTACTTTTCAACCTTGTTGGCAATGCCATCAAGTTTACCCATGAAGGTGGTGTGACGGTCCGCGCCACGGCCACACCGCGGAAGTCATCGGAGAAGCAGCCGGTCGAAGAGGTGGCCAGTGAGGCAGATCGTCGCTGCTTTTACCGGTTGGTTGTGACGGTGTCCGATACCGGCATCGGCATTCCTCCCGGCCAGCAGGAGCAGATCTTCGACGCCTTTGAACAGCAGGAAGGGCAGAACACGCGGCGTTATGGGGGCACGGGGCTGGGCCTGGCCATCAGCCGCAAGCTGGTGCGCATGATGGGCGGTGAACTGCAGGTTGAGAGTGAGCCTGGCTCGGGCTCCACCTTTACGGTCAAGCTTCCTCGGGTTGAGGCAACCGGTGCCCAGGCCGAAGAAGATGGTACGCCCCAGGAGTCGGAACGACTGCTGGCACAGACGCTCAGCATGCAGGAGCGTGGATGGTTGCAGGAGCAACTTGCACGGGATTTTGGCGACGAGTGGGAGACGGTACGTGAAAGCGGCGATCCGGAACAGATGAAGGATTTTGCCAACCGGGTGCTGGAATGGGGTAAGCGGTTCCGTTCGCCCTCGGTTACCCGATATGGAGAGAAACTGCTGGCGGACGTGGAGGCGTTTAACCTGGATTCCGTGAACAGTGCTCTCGAATCCTTTCCGCGCCTTCTGGGACGGGATCAGTGACTGGACAGTGTCAGAGGCAGTCGAACTGCGACTTGCGGTCAAAGGCGACAGCGACCATGTCGTAGCCCGAGTCGGACAGCGAGCGAATCAGCTCGCGATCTTTCAGCAGAGCCATGCAGACCCGGTGTACGTTGGCCTGAAGCTGTTCCTGAGGGGGCTCGGACTCGAATCTGAAATCGACGATCAGGTATTTACGCTCGACGGCCGATGTGGCGGGAATGTCTTCACGCTCAATGCTTTCATAGCCAATGTAAGTGGCTTGTTTATCGGGGAAGATTCCACTTAGCAACACGTCCAGGTTGCCTGCCATGACCGGTTGCGAGGCCAGTGCCAGTAACAGGCTGAGAGCGCCGGTGATGCGTTTGATGGCCATGAGAGCCGCTCCTTTGGAATCGGTTCGTCGATCAATGTAAACATATGTAATGTTTAGTTACTGATGATTATCGCAGAGTGCGAACAGGTTTGCGTATTTTTTGCACGAATTTTTCAATTGTTTGCAATGTTCAGAGAATCCATCGGCTGGGTGTGGATTTCCGCAGCCTGCAGGATCAACTACTATGGATAAAAACAGAAGCGCATAGAGGCAGGATGATGTTCCAACTCGTCTTCAAAGGTGAATGCACACCGGGAACCGACCCGGCAACCGCCCGCAGTAATGCCAGAACCCTGTTCAAGGCAACGGTGGACCAGATTGAGCGTATGTTCAGCGGTCAGCCAGTCGTTATCCGCAACAAACTGGAGGAAGTCCAGGCGGAAAAGTACCGCGCGGTGCTGCAAAAGCACGGCATGGTGGCTTATGTGCAGCCCATGGAGGCGCCGTTGCCTCTGCAGCCGAGCGCGCGGCGCCCGCCGCTCAACCACAGGCTGAGCCAAAACCTGCCCCTGCAACACCCCCAGCAGGGGCAGCGGGTACTGATGCCGGGTCCGGGAGCGCCGTTGCCGTGGAGCCGGGCGACCGCTTGCCAGTGGCGGGCGATAAAGTCGACAGCATTCTTTCCGGGTCCGGGCTGACACTTGACCCCGTTGGCGTCACGCTTGAGGAACACCGGGAGGCTCCCGCTCCCATGTTCCAGCATTTGGACGACTGGACACTGGCGCCTCCGGGCAGTGACCTGGGCGTGAAGCGTGAGGTTCCACCACCGGTTGTACCTGATGTCTCCCACCTGTCGCTGGCGGACGAGGATCCCGCAGACGATGCCTGACAGTTGGACGGGATGATGTTACCAGCTCGATTGATTGGCCTCCTGCTCGCGATGCTCGCAGCCATGCCCCTCATAGCTGATGTTGGGCGGCCGAAAGTGGGCCTGGTGCTAAGCGGCGGTGGAGCCAAGGGCATGGCCCATGTGGGTGTGCTGCGAGTGCTGGAAGAGCTGAAGGTGCCAGTGGATATTGTGGTGGGTACCAGTGCCGGCTCTGCCGTTGGGGCACTCTATGCCTCCGGTATGGAAGTCCAGGAGATTGAAGAGCGCTTTATTGAGATGGACTGGGTATCCAGTTTCCGTGACGACCCGGGACGTGCCTACAAGCCCGTCAGGCGCAAGCGCCAGGGCTGGCGCTATCCCGTATCCCCCGGTATCGGTGTGCGCCTGGACGGCCTGCATTTGGGTGGCGGTATCATAGCCGGCCAGAACCTGGGTTTTATTCTCAATGAGCTCACCCGCGATGCCGCCCTCGTTGAGGATTTTGATGAACTGGCCATTCCATTCAGGGCAATCGCCACGGATCTGGAAACCGGTGAGGAAATTGTCATCGGCAGTGGCAACCTGTCGGAAGCCATCCGCGCCAGCATGAGCATTCCCGGCGTCTATGCACCCGTCACGCTCGATGGGCGTTTGCTGGTGGACGGAGGCGTGGCCAACAACCTGCCGATCAGTGTGGCTCATGAGCTTGGAGCCGATATTGTCATTGCCGTAGATATCACTGATCCCCTTTTGGAGCGGGAGGATATACGCGAGGCGTTTTCTGTGGTTGGCCAGTTGACCACCATGATGACGCGGCAAAATACCGAGCGACAGCTCAAGTTGCTGGATGATCAGGACATCCTGGTTCGGCCGGATCTGAAGGGGCTGTCCTCGGCGGATTTCTACGAGGCCCCGGCGCTGTTCGAACTGGGCGCCAGCAGTGCGCGTGGTCACGCCGGTGAGCTTCGTCACCTGAGTGTCAGTGACGATGAGTGGGACCGATTTCGCAACCGGTTAAAGGCACACTCGTTCAGCCCGGGTGTTATCAGCGACATTCGCATTGATGACCGTTCACGCCTGGCGGGAGATTTCCTTCGCGAGCGTATACGGCAGCAGACGGGGGAGCCTCTGGACGTGCAGGCGTTGGAGGAGGATCTCAAGCGTATCTACGGCCTCGGTTACTATGAAACCGTTTCCTATTCGCTGGTGCCGACCGACGGCCCCGGCACGGACCTGGTTATCCGGGTTCGCGAGAAAAGCTGGGGGCCGAACTACCTGTCCTTTGGCCTGAACTACGAAGACAATTTCGAGAACGATACTCGGTTTAATGTCGCCACGTCGTTGCGGATGACGGGGCTGAATGCCCTGGGCGGTGAGTGGACGACCGGGCTTCAGTTGGGCACCCAGCCCCGGGTTCGAACCGAATGGTTCCAGCCACTGGACTATGGTTTCGAAAGATTCCTCACGCTGGGCGGTGCCTATTCCCGTGAAAGCCTGAGTGCGTTCGATGGCGAAGGCGAGCGCATAACCGAAGTGGATATCACCAATCGCCAGGTGGATCTGGCCCTGGGTACCGAACTGGGTGTAAACGGAGAGGTGCGTCTTGAATATGTGCGGGGCTACGCCACTGTCGACGAGCAGATTGGCGAGCCTATGGGGCCCTCTGGTTCGATCCAGAGTGGCAGTCTCCGGCTCCAGCTCGTTCACGATTCCCTCGACGATACCTTCCTGCCGGAATCCGGCGGGTTCGCCGGCATCCGTGGCCGGTTCGAGCGCCCGGGCCTTGGGTCCGACCGTCATTTTGATTCGGTCACCGTCATGGCCCTGGGCACCGCAAGCTGGAGACGGGCCAGTATCACCGGCTTGTTGTATGCCAATGCGGTCACCAAGGGCGTTGCCGGCATCGAGAATTCAGTATTGTTGGGCGGCTTTCACCGGCTATCGGCATACAGTCAGGGCGAAGTGGCGGGAGAGGATGCGGCCCTGGCGGGCGTCTTCGTCCGCCAGGAATTTGGCGGGCCGTTTGTGCCCTGGTTTGCCGGAGCCGGGTTCGAGACTGGTAACGCCTGGTCCTCGCTGGGGGAAGCTCGCTGGAACAACCTGTTGCGCTCTGGGAGTCTGTTTGCCGGCATTGAAACCTTTCTGGGGCCGGTACAGATTGCCACGGCCTACAACAACCGGGATGACTGGAGTGCCTATCTCAACGTCGGCTTTTCGTTTACCCGCCTGTTCGAATGAGCTGCCCGTTGCTCAAGCCGTAGCCGATGCGCTGTGGATAGCGTCAAGCACCTGCTGACACTGTTGTTCTGCGTACCCGGCCAGAATAGCTGCAAGACGTTCCTCGTCCCGTTCCTTGATGGCACCTATCGACTCCCGCACATGGGCCAGATTGTCTTCCAGCACCCGGTTGCCACCGCGCTGGAACGCCACAAAGGCGCAACGTTTCGCCGATGGCCACAGATCCTCAATGGCGGAAATGATGAAATAGTTGTCGGCATAGGCCAGCGACGCCTGAGTGTACTCTATGCCTAGCTCCAGAAACGCCAGCAGGTCGTTATTGTCGTGGCAGCCTTTCATGCGCTGGTAGAGGGATTCGAGCTTGTCGATGTCGGTTGCCTGCCACTGCCGCACCAGCTTGCGCCCGGTATGGGTCAGGTACAGTTGCAGCACTTCGTACAGGCTGCGTACAAAATAGTCGTCCAGCGGCGTAACGAATGCGCCCTTGCGGGGCACGTTCTGTACCAGGTGGCGTTTTTCAAGCAGAAGCAAGCCTTCGCGGATCGACCCATGCTCACGTCCATTTGCTTTGCCATGGCGCTTTCATAGATGCGTTCGCCGGAGCGAAGCTGGCCGAATGCGATGAGGTTTTCGATGTGACGGGCGACCTGTTCGGTCAGGGTTTCGCGGGGCTTGAATGTGGTCATGGTCCTGCTTCGTTACAGCATGCTGGCTCAATGGTTCTGGAATACTCTCACATTCTTTGCGTATGGAAAATGGGCACACCAAAACGGGCCAGGCCCTGGTGGGCGGTTTCAGAGCAGGGGGCCAAGCAACCGTATGGTGCGGCACGTCAACCGGAAGGCCACAGAACGGTCCCGGTAATCCCGTTCCGTCATCAGTCGACTGGTGGTGAGATCCTGTTCCAGCAGATGTTCAATGCCGCTCACAAACTCAACGGCGGTACTGATGGCGGTTATCTCGAAGTTCAGTCGCATCGAGCGGTTGTCCAGGTTGGCGGTGCCGATGGCCGCGTAGCGGTCATCCACCAATACGACTTTCTGATGCATGAAGCCCGGCTGGTAGCGATAGATGCCAATGCCGGCGCGGCATGCCTGTACCAGGTATGAGTACGCAGCCAGTCGGATCAGCCGGCTGTCAGATTTCTCGGGGATAATGATTCGCACGTCCACACCCCGCAGGCCGCCAGTTGCAGGGCGTTCATGATCTGAACGTCGGGCACGAAATACGGTGAGGCGATCCAGATCCGCGTACGGGCATTGTTAATGCAATTGAGGAAAAACAGCGTGCAGGTTTCGTAGGTATCCGCCGGGCCGGTGGGCAGAATCAGAACTTCCTGGTTGCCAGGCTTCGGTTGGGAAGGCGTCCAGTTGAGCGTCGGGAAGTCCTCACTGGCCCAGTTCCAGTCCTCGAGCCAGGCCAGTTGCAGCCCGGTCACCGCCGGGCCGGTAATGCGGCAGTGGCTGTCACGCCAGGCTCCTCGTCCATGGCAGTGCCCAGATACTCGTCGCCGAGGTTGATGCCTCCGACAAATCCGACCTCACCATCACAGACCAGCAGTTTCCGATGATTGCGGAAGTTGACCTGCAGGCGCATGCGACGAAAATTGCCGTCTCCGAACGAGGCAACCTTTGCACCGGCGGCGGCCAGTTCCCGGAGGTACTTCCGCGGTAGCCAGACACTGCCAATGTCGTCATAGAGGAACCAGACCTGAACGCCTGGGCCAGCTTGCGTTTCAGGATCGACTTGATGCGTTGGCCGACCTTGTCGGAGCGAACAATGTAGAACTCCAGGAGAATGTAGTGTCGGGCGTTTTCCATGGCATCGAACAGCGCCTCAAAGGTGGCTTCCCCATTCTTGAGGAGGTCGCATCGATTCCCGGTGGTAAACGGCTGTCGGCCCAGCTTGCAGAGGACCTGGAGTTCGTCCGGAACATGTTCATCGTTGCGTTTGCTGACCGCTGCCGTCTGCTGTTCGAAATGGTTGAGCAGTTCCGTCAGCGCGGCGTCGCCGGTGCGTCTGGCCCTGATATAGCCGCCGAACCGGTTGCGTCCGAACAACAGGAACATGGGAACGGCGACATAGGGCAGGCCGATCAGTGCCAGAATCCAGGCGATGGCTCCCTGTGCCACGCGGTAGGTCATCAGTATCCGATAGATGCAGGCAGCCGCGGCCAGGTAGATCAGGGCCAGTGCGAGGGGCAGCCAGGGCACGTCAGCGATACTCATTCCGGCGCGTCTCCATTGTCGATGTTCAGGTGGCGGGCGCGGTACTGGGCCGGTGCCATCCCGGTCCAGCGCTTGAACGCGCGGCTGAAGGCGCTGAGCTCGGAAAAACCCAGCAGGAAAGCGATTTCGCCCAATGCGTAGTGGTCCGACGCCACGTAGCGCAAGGCTTTGTCCTTGCGGACTTCCTCCACCAGCTCGTGAAATCCAAGCCCTTCTTTCTTTAACCGTCGATACAGGGTTTGCCGGCTCATATGGCACTGTTTCGCCAGTGTGTCGGCGTCGATGCGATCGGTGGACATCTGGCGTGAAATCAGCCGCCGGATCTTGCGGCCGAAGGTGCGCCTGCTTTGCAGCCGGGCCAGCACTGCGTTGACCTGCTTCAGCACGGCGGAATAAACGTAGGGGTTGCGATGGGGAATCGGATGGCTCAGGTGGTGGCTACTGAAGGCCAGGCGAGTTGCACTACAGCCAAAAAACACCGGGCCACCCAGTAATCGCTGGTATTCATCGGCATAGCCTGGTTTCCGGTGGGCGATCTCGGCCCACTCGGCAACGATGGAAGGGTGGATGAAATGCCGGGTGCGGCATAGAGCCGCCGCCAGCGTCCGGTCCATATCCTGGCGACAGTAGTGCCCGGGGGTGTCCGCCTGCCAGGTCAGGATGGCCTGCTCGCCGGTTTGTTCAAAACTCAGGATCACCGATTCGTTAATCAACCGGTGCAGGCGAACATACTGGGTAACGGCCTCGCCGAGAGTGTCGCAATTGAAAAACACGTGCCCGACCAGGCCCATTCGGTCAGGATCGACCACCTGGCCGGCATGGAGGCCAACGGCAGGGTCTCCGGTGACCTTTTCAGCGTGTTCCCACAGGCGGTAATGGCGCTCGGCCGGAATGCGCAGGTCCGGGTCTGCCAGCTCGTTTTTGTTGAACCCGGCGATCCGCTCAACGGTGGGGATGTCCAGCACGCCCTGGCGGTCCAGGTAATGAACCAGGGCCAGCGTGCTCGAGGCTGCAACCAGTGGCGATGTGGTGGCTTTTGCCTGGGGTGAGTTCACGGTCACCTATGATTGAGGGTTAACAGGAATTCATCGGTACTGATACAAAATGTCAAACCTGTGGGACAGCCTGTCAACGGTTTATTGTCCTAACAACGATAGCATTAAGTCATCGAGGATTCTCACTCGCACATCTGGATTGGAGGTGTTTTCATGGAACTGGAAATTTTTGTGCCCCATAACGAGCTGGAGCGCTCCAACATTGCCGCTTTGGCTGAGTACCTGAACAGCATGTACTACTGCTAATCAGTTTCAGCAAACGTTTATGACCTGAGCCGGGGGAGACCCCGGCTTTTTTTTGCCTGAAATATCTGGCCGGTTGTCGGGTAAGCCTGCGGCTTGCCCTTGTTCCAATAACATTCGATGGTAATGTAGTCGGTTTAACGATAGCAGCCCGTTCTCACACGAACCTGTCCGGCGACTCTAGGAGTCATGACCATGAGTGTTGAACTCAATTACCGCATTACCGGCGAAGGCCCGCCATTGATCCTTCTCCATGGCCTGTTTGGCTCGCTGGAAAATCTGGGAGGTATCACCCGTCGCCTGCAGGACCAGTGGCAGATTCATGCTCTGGATCAGCGCAATCACGGCGCTTCCCCCCATACCGACACCATGGATTACCCGGCTATGGCCGACGACGTGTTGGCGTACATGGACGCTCAGGGGCTGGAAAAGGCGTCTATTCTGGGTCACTCCATGGGCGGAAAGACCGCGATGCAGGTGGCATTGAAAGCTCCGGGCCGGGTTGAGCGAATTATCGTGGCGGATATCTCACCGGTGACCTATAAACCCCGTCATGATGTGGTGCTGGAGGGGCTGACCTCAGTGGATCTGGGCTCTATCCGCACGCGACAGGATGCCGACAGGGTGCTGGCAGACCATGTAGAGGAGCTTGGTGTCAGGCAGTTCCTGCTGAAGAACCTGGTGCGGGTGGGGGATGAAGAACAAGGCCAGCATCCCGGACCGTACCGCTGGCGGCTGAACCTGCCGGTGATAGAGCAATGTTATCCCCGCCTTGCGCAGGCACCGGAGGGGAGCGGGCCGTTTGAAGGTCCGGTATTGTTTATCAAGGGGGCCGATTCGGCCTATATCCAGGAGAAACACCGCGACGACATCCGTCAGCGCTTTCCCGCAGCGGATTTGCGAATCATCAACGGCACAGGGCATTGGTTGCACGCAGAGAAACCCGACAGCTTTGCGGCACTGTGTCGTCGTTTCCTCACGGATTAGTGCCTGGTAGCGACGGGTACCTGCCAGTTTAGCCGCTGGCGGGTGTCTGATAAGGTTACGGAATCGTATCTGACAGGAACAGGCATCCTCTATGAAGTGGCTTCTGGGCGCATTGCTGATTGGTTTTTTGGTGCTGGGTGCTTCCTGTTGTCGCCATCTCCCATTAACAGCCAGGCCTGGAACGCCCCTTCGCCGCAGCCACTGACCGGTAAGCTGGCGCCCAACGAACGCCTGAGACTGGCAGACCTGCTGGCCAGGGGAGAGGTGTACGGCCCTGAAGACACCACGGTGGATGACGACGGTATTCTCTACACTGGCACGCAGGATGGCTGGATCGTCCGGGTCAAACCGGATGGCCAGACGGAGAAGTGGCTGGAAACCGGAGGCCGGCCGTTGGGGATGGTGTTTGATCGCCACGGCAATCTCATCGTGGCGGATGCCTGGAAGGGGCTTCTCTCCATAGCGCCGGACAAGACCGTCACCGTACTGACCCGAGAGGCAGAAGGCTTGCCATTCCGTTTCACCGACGATGTGGATATTGCCCCGGACGGCCGCATCTACTTTACGGATGCCAGTTCGCGATTCCGTCAGCCTGAGTATCAGCTGGATTTGCTTGAGATGCGCCCTCACGGTCGCCTGCTTCGTTATGATCCGGCCACCGGTAAAACCGAGGTGTTGCTCAGCAACCTGCATTTTGCCAATGGTGTGGCGGTGTCGCCGGACGGCGAGTACCTGTTGGTGAATGAAACCTGGAAGTATCGAATCCTCAAGTACTGGATCGGTGGCCGCTATCCCGGACAGGCGGAAGTGTTTGCCGACAACCTGCCCGGGTTCCCCGACAACCTGGCGGTCGACCACGAGGGCCGCTACTGGGTTGCGTTTCCCACGCTCCGGAATGCCCAGGTGGATGCCCTGCATCGGCAGCCATGGCTGAAAGACCTGCTGGCCAAACTGCCAGATTACTTCAAGCCGAAGCCCCAGGAATACGGGCTGGTAGTGGCCATGGACGCGGACGGCAGCGTGATTACCAGTCTTCACGACACCAAGGGTACCCATCTGCGGGAGATCACGTCGGTCAACCCCCATGACGGTCACCTCTACTTTGGTTCACTTCACAACGACCGCATCGGCCGGCTAGCCTTGTCGGCTATTCCGGGGTTGGGAGACAGCGACAATGAGTGAGTTTGATCCGGTGAACTGGGATCTTCCCGAACCATTCACCATGACCATCGACGTCCGGGACGCGGACACTGACAGGCTCGGGCACGCCAATAACGTGGTGTACGTGCGCTGGCTTGAAGATATCAGCTGGCAGCACATCGACAGCCTCGGCATGACCTGGGAGCTGCATGAAAAAACCGGCAAAGCCATGGCCATTACCCGTACTGAAATCGATTACCTGGCGTCCGCCAATGCCGGCGACCGGCTGGTGCTGGGCACCTGGCTGACTGGGTTCGATGGGCGCTTTCGCTCGGCGCGGCAATTCCAACTGGTGCGTGAATCCGATGGCAAGACCCTGGTGCGCGCGGTATCCACCCATGCCTGTGTCAACATGAAGAGCCAGAGGCCCTCGCGGATGCCTGCGGAATACGCCGACATCCTCGGTGGAGCGATGGTGCCCGGTGGTCGCGGCTTTGATACCACACCTTGAGGATTCTGCTAGTCTGAACAAATGATCCTGTCCCTGAAGCTGTCTGGAGAGCCCCATGGAAAACACCGTTGATCCGAATTCTGGTCATGCCATGCGTCACGTGGTCTATGACCACTTTGGCGATACTGACGTACTGCGGATCGAAAGTTCCACCATCCCCGAGCCGGGCGCCGAGGAAGTTTTGCTCAGGGTGGCGGGCGCGGGGTTGAACCCCATCGACTGGAAGACGCGGAAAGGCCTGGGATTTGCCGCCCGGCAGATTGAAGACCACCTGCCATGGACGCCCGGCTACGATGTTTCGGGCGAAGTGATTGCGGTTGGTGCTGACGTGACGACGTTGGCGCCAGGCGATCGGGTGATGGGCATGGTGGGCTTCCCGGCTGGCGGAGGAGGTTATTCCCAATACGCAGTGGCTCGCGCCGACGAGTTGGCCATTGTGCCCGAGGAACTGGACCTGATGACTGCCGGCGCTTTGCCGCTGGCCGCGTTGACCGCCTGGCAGGCATTGTTCGAAGTGGCGGAACTGGAGGCTGGTCAGAAAGTGCTGATTCACGCCGGTGCTGGCGGAGTCGGGCATTTCGCCGTGCAGTTTGCGCTTGAACGGGGCGCCCATGTGATCGCCACTGCTTCAGCCAGTAATCGCGATTTCCTGGCGGCTTTTGGCGTCCATGAGGTGATTGATTACCACACCACCGACGTTGTAGACGAGTGCTATGGTCTGGACGTGGTGCTGGATCTGGTCGGCGGCGAAGCGGGCAAGCGTTCCCTGCACACCCTGAGTGAGCACGGCGTACTGGTCACGATTCCCACCGTGACGGCAGATGAGATCATAACCGCGGCTGAGTCCCTTGGGTTGAGAGCCCATGGCATGACCGTCCGCCCCGATGTGTTTCATCTCGATGAGATCGCCGAACTGATCGAGGACGGCGAGGTGCGTGTCCATATCGACAAGGCCTTCCCGCTGGATCAGGTCGCTGATGCCCACCGCTTGCTGGAGGGTGGGCACGTTCGGGGTAAACTGGTCCTGGACTGCGGGGCCCGCTGATACGCTCAGGTTGGAGCGGGTTCCGGTGGCTGTTCCGGCGACTCCCCGGTATCCCGCTCCTTGCGTTCCTTCCTCGCCTGGGGTGGCACCAGGCTTACCAATGTCCAGTCTTTCTCGGGCTTGATGGCCTCCATGCTCTTGACCGGCGTGATGTGTTCGCGCGTGTTCACCACGAACAGCACCATGGCCTGACGGTCGTACTTGTCCAGGAAATCCTCGAACGTAAATTCGTCACTGAGCTGGGTGGTCTTCACCGTATACCCTTGGCTGGCCAAACTGGCCAGCTTGGCGTAGCTCACTCCGTCGAAGAGTCCTCTCGTAAGCTGTATTTTCTCGGCGGTCTGGTGCCGGGCCTTCTGGTCCTGATCCCCTTCGGCCAGGGTTAGCACTGAGTCTTTTCCGAACCAGTCCAGGAAGTGGTAGGTGGCCAGGGAATTCATGTGCTTGTAAGGGGAAATAACCAGCAGGTTGCCAATGCCGGTGAGATCCAGGTGGGTCGACGCATGCTCCGACACGGGGTTGCCGAAATACACCTGGAGGTTTTCCATGCGCGCCTGTTTGACGTTCTCCCAGTTGGTGTCCGCCAGGGTAACGGGGACCTCCAGCTTTTTCAGTGCCAGGCCGATTTTTCGGGCCACCGGGTTGGCACCGAGAATCAGGAAGCCGTATTCCGCCGGCTCGGCGACCTTCAGAAGCCTCGCCAGAGGCCTCGCGGTAAGACTCTGCAGGGTGACGGTGGCGATGATCAGCATGAATATCAGTGGCACCAGGCTCCGGCGCTTTCGTAGCCCAGTTTCTGCAACTGAAACGCAAACAGGGCGGATACGGCAGCGGCTACAATGCCTCGGGGGGCGATCCAGCTCAGGAACAGTTTGTCGCGCCAGTTGAGACTGGTGCCAATGGCCGACAGGAAGATGCTTGCCGGGCGTGCAACCAGCATCAGCAACGCCAACACGGCCACCAGCCCCCAGCCCAGTTGAGCGATGGCTTCGAACTCCACCCGTGCTGCCAGGATAATGAAGAGAGCGGAAATCAGCAGCACGCTCAGGGATTCCTTGAACTCCAGGATGCTGTCGATGGGGACCTGCTTCATGTTGGCCATCCAGATGCCCATCACAGTGACCGTCAGCAGGCCGGACTCGTGGGCCATTTCATTCGACAGGGCATAGACCCCGAGCATGAACGTCAGGGTGCCGGCGTTGTGCAGGTATTGCGGCAGCAGGTGCTTGCGCAACGCAATGCCGTTCAGCCAGCCCGCGACAGCGCCAATCAGGAAACCCACTGCAAGGGTCTTGCCAAAAATATACAGCGAGTGGCTGAACACGTTGCCCTGGCCCCAGGACACAATGCCCTCGAAGACCAGCACCGCCAGCAGGGCGCCCACTGGGTCGATGATGATGCCCTCCCAGCGCAGAATGTTGGCCAGTTTTGCGTCCGGTCGCACAGATCGGAGCAGAGGGGCGATGACGGTAGGGCCGGTGACGATGGATATGGCGCCAAACAGGAGGGCCACCTCCCATGACACATCAAGGATCCAGCGGGCGGCCAGGGTGCCAATGATGCAGGTGACAATGGAGCCGACGGGAATCAGATTGCGAACCATCTTGCCATGGCCACGTATTTCGTCGTAGCGGAGCGTCAGGCTGCCTTCAAACAGGATAATGGCAACGGCCAGGGAGATGACCGGGAACAGCAGGTCTCCAAACACGATTTCGGGGTCCAGAAATCCCAGCAGCGGCCCTGCGGCAATGCCGCCGGCCAGCAGGAACAGGATGGCCGGCATGCGAACTCGCCAGGCGAGCCACTGGCAAAACAGGGAGAGCACACCGATACAGGCAAGGAGAAAGACAGTGCTGACGGTCATAATGGGGTCAGTTCCGTTGAAGTATGGGTTTAATTCTGTAGTCCTGCAGGAAAGTCTGCCGTCTTGTCGGAATTGGCCTTGCGTGCCAGGCGAGCCAGCAACCGCGCCGCCGCGAAGAAACCAAAACTGGCGGTGACGGGGCTGGCAGCACCAAACCCGGAGGCGCAATCCAGACGGACCGGGCCTTCGGTGGCAGGCTTCTGTAGGCAAACCTCACCGTCCCCTGCAGGATACGTGAGCTGTTCCAGGGAGTACACGGCTTCAATTCCGAAACGCCGTTTGGGATTGCGTGAGAACCCGTACTCCCGACGGAGTGTATTACGCACCTTGGCCAACAATGGATCCTGTGTGGTTTTGCTCAGGTCACTGACGCGGATCTGGGTCGGGTCCATCTGACCGCCGGCGCCGCCAGCACACACCAATGGAATCTTGCGACGCTGACAGTGTGCAATCAGCCCGGCCTTGGCTTTGACGCTGTCGATGGCATCGACCACCCCTGACATCTCCGGGGTAATCAGTTCATCGACGTTTTTCGTGTTCAGGAACCCGAAATGGACCCGAATGTCACCCTCCGGGTTGATCGACCGCAAACGGTCTGCCATGGCGTCCGTCTTGGTGCGCCCGTATTGCCCGCTAAGCGCGTGGAGCTGGCGATTGGTATTGGACACGCAGATATCGTCCATGTCGATCAACGTCAAGGTGCCGACGCCGGAGCGGGCAAGGGCTTCAGCCGCCCAGGAGCCCACGCCACCCAATCCAACGATGGCAATGTGAGCGTGACGGAAGTGCTCCAGTGCCCGGCGGCCATAGAGTCGTTCGATACCGCCGAAGCGGAAATGGAAGTCGTCACCCGTCATGCTGCATCTCCGGAGAAAAGTCACGATTGTAACCCAGCCCTGCCGGCTGTCTCTAATCAGTCGTCGGATATCGTATTCATGGGGTGAAGTGAGCAGGCATAAAAAAGGCCACGCAAGAGCGTGGCCTGTAAGCAAGTGCCCAACCCGACGGGGGGTGGGCCGGACTAGTTCAGAGACACTAATCAACGTAATCAGTATCGTTTATCAACGTGTCGTCCGGAAGGTCACAAACTGACAAAGGCCGGTCATTTTCGGCCAAGGCTTCGGCCAGGCCGGTACAGTTTCCGGTCCATCCGCCTCAGCGTATAAAGGGGTTCAATAAGCGAGTGAACGTGCCGGTTAATTTAACCGGTGCGCTGAGCACCGACAGGGTGATGCAGTCTTCGCAGCCAACCGCCACAGGTTTGTGCTCGTCTTCCTGATTGAGTACCACGAAGTCCCACTGGTTGAACACACCTTTCTGGTCTGAGAATGCACCCTGAAGAACTATCGTGGTTTCACTCCCTCTGTGGGTATGCGCGGGTGCCTTCCCACCGGCGGCCAGTTTCTGAAGCACCACCTGCTCGCTCTGGCCGGGAAACCGTTCGCTGATATCCAGCACACTGACATCGCCGAGCTGACGTTTCCAGGGCAGCGAGTTGAGATCGTCGCCCAACAACTTTTGAAGAGGGCTCATGCGCTTGGCTTGTGTACTGATGTAGGTCTCCGTCATGTCAGGCTCGCTGTCTATGCGTGACAGGATAGCGTCAAACATGTCCGATGAAACACCGACCTGGGGCTGACTTTCCATCATGACGGCACCCAGGCTGTCGAGCGTATCCACACGGCTGCGACAATGGGGGCACTGGTCCAGATGGAGACGAATGCACAGTGCGTGGGGCTCACTGAGGTTGCCTGCACTGAATTCCATCAGGGTAAGTGTGTCTGGATGGTGCCGTGTCATACGTTCTGGTCCTGCAAAATCACTTTCAGTTTGTTCAGTGCCAGGCGTACCCGGCTTTTTACGGTACCTAGCGGTATGTTGAGCTCGTCCGCCACCATCTGGTGTGACTTGCTTTCCATGTAGACCTTGGCGATTACTGTAATCTGTTCTTCCGGCAGGTGGCTGAGGGACTCTCGCACGCGACGTTCAGACATCAGGCGGTGCAGCGACGTAACCGGCTCGTCTTCGTTTTCGCCGGGAATCTGCCACAGATCTTCCGTTTCAACCGGCATCTCCGCACTCGTGCGTTTCATCTTGCGCAGCATGTCAATGCGTTGGTTACGGGCGATGGTGAAAATCCAGGTCGACGCGGCTGCCTTCCTCCAGTCGTACAAGCAGGAGCGCCGCCAGATCGATACGAAAACCTCCTGTACCAGCTCCTCGGCGTGACTCGCCATGCCATTGGCCATGGCGTAATACTTGATCTGAGGACCAAAGTGCTCGAACAAAGCGTGGTAGGCCTGCCGATCCTGGTTCTTTCCCACTTTCTCCAGCAATTGGCTCCAGGGGTCCTTGCGGCCCTCGGCTCGTGCTGGCTTCTGATCCAGTGTGGACACCGGACGCTCCTTGACAGTCGCATGATTTGGCATTGTTGTGTTCATTATTCTATGCACTCGCCCCGGGTTTGTCAGTCACGATATTTACGGGGGCGATGGGCAGGCGGATCTGTTGGGCGGTATTTTTTCCCACTTGTACTGGCTGGCTTCTCCGCCGCTCGGTGTCGTCTGCAGGGAGATTGCCGACCGCTATCATCACGGCTAATCTTTTGCAGGTATTTATTCAGGAACGCTTGGCCAACATGAATGCTCCCGGAAAGACCGGCAATCTGCCCGTTATTCGCGCCCACTACGCCGATATCCTTTGCCAGTTGGCGGAAGAGAAGGGTGCTGCGCGTCCCGAGTTGCTGCGCTCGGCCGATATTCGTCCGGCCATGTTGGGGCACCCCGACAACTTCATCACCGTGGAGCAGTTCAGTCGTCTTTGTCGCTCGGCATTGGCATTGAGTCACGACCCGGCCCTGGGGCTGGAATATGGCAAGCGCCTGAAGTTCACTACCCACGGTTCCCTGTCACAGGCCGCCATCAGCTGTGACAACATTGGCCAGGCTCTTACGGTGTTGATCAAGTATTTCCGTATCCGGTTCGTGTATATGAATCTGAGTTTCTTTACCGAGGGCAGCGACGCTGTGCTGCAACTCGATATCGTGCACGCCCTGGATGATCTGCATTGGTTCAACGCAGAAGTGGTGCTGGCCTCGCTTATGGATGTGAACCTGCTCCTGTTCGGACGCCGCCTGCTTGATGGTGGAAGTTGTCGACTGAATTATCCGCCACCGGAGTATGCCCCGGCCTATGAGTCGCTGTTCGGCAATCGTATCCGGTTTGACGCCGGCGCCAATCAGCTCCGTTTTCGCAAGGAATTTCTGGAACTGCCAATTTCCCTGTCCAATCCTGTGGCGCGTCGGGTAGCAGAAGCGCAATGCGAGGAGGAAATGCGATCGCTGGAGGCGACCACATCGATTCCCGAGCGCGTGGGGCGGTTGCTGGAATCGGTACGGGATGGCCGGCTTCCGGGTATTGATTCCGTGGCAGCGCAACTGGGTGTGTCACCCAGGACGCTGCGCCGTCAGCTCAGTGCCGAAGGCTGAAATTTCAGGGCATCCTTGATGACATCCGCCACCGGCGTTCACTGGAGCTGCTTCGGCGCACCGACCTCGGGATCGATGACATTGCCTATCGCCTGGGGTATAGCGACCCGTCCAATTTCGGCCGTGCCTTCCGCAAGTGGGAGGGGCTGTCACCCTCAGCCTGGCGCGCAAGCAGGGCCTGATCCGGGTTACTCTTCCAGGTAGGTATAGCCGCCCAGGCCATTCTCCAGTTCTTCCAGCAGGCTCGTCTGTATGTCTTCCGGCAATCCGCTGGCGGCAAATTTCTGCTGATAGGCCCGAAGCAGGGCAGTGGGTTCGAAGTTCACATACTGCAGCACCTTGGCCACGGTGTCGCCATGGATCGGCTCACTGACGGTATGGCCGCCGCCGGGGTTGCGTCGTACATCCACCGAGTGGGTGTCGCCGAACAGGTTGTGCATGTCACCGAGGATTTCCTGGTAGGCACCGGTCATGAAAAAGCCCATCAGCATGGGTTCTTCCGGCGCCTCTTCAGGCAGCGGGAAGGTGGTTTCGATGCCCTGGCCGTCCACGTACCGGTCAATTCGCCCGTCGGAGTCACAGGTAATATCCTGGATGACCGCACGACGGGTGAGGGGGCGATTCAGTCCGTTCACAGGCATGATCGGGAAGATCTGATCAATACCCCACACGTCCGGCAGTGACTGGAACAGCGAAAAGTTCACGAAGAGCTTCTCCGCCAGTTTTTCATTGAGCTCGTCAATGATCTCCCGGTGCGCGCGATTCGCGGAGTTCAGCTGTTTTCTCAGAGCCCGGCAGCAGGTGGTGTAGAGCGTTTCCGCCCGTGCGCGGTCCGCCAGTGACAACAGGCCGTGGGCAAACTGGGTGTGGACATCCGCCATGGCGTGGAGCACGTCGTGGTAGATCTCAGCCAGGGAACGGCGCGATGCCTCATCCCGCAGGCTCTCCAGGTCGCGCCACAAATCCTGCAGCGGTGCCGGGGCATCACTGACCGGTTGTTCAGGCGGACGCTTGTCGGGTATCTCCCGGTCAATCACATTGGTCACAAGTACCGAGTGGTGAGCCGTCAGCGCACGGCCGGATTCACTGATCAGGTTGGGATGGGGGATACCCGCCCGATCGCACTCCGATTGCAGGATATGAATCACGTTGTAAGCGTATTCGTGTACGCTGTAATTCATCGAACAACTGCTGCGTGAGCGGGTGCCCTCGTAGTCCACGCCGAGCCCACCGCCAATATCGACCGTGCCTACCGGTGCCCCCATGTGGCGCAATTCACTGTAGAAACGGGCACACTCCCGCAGTCCGGTCTGGATGTCACGGATGTTGGCAATCTGCGACCCCAGGTGAAAATGCAGCAACTGAAGGGATTCCAGGGCCCCGGCACGGCGCAGGGTCTCAACCACATCCAGCACCTGGCTGGCGGACAGGCCGAATTTCGACTTCTCACCGCCGGTGTTCTGCCAGTTGCCTTTGCCGATGGTGGCCAGCCGTGCGCGCACACCAATCAGCGGAGTCACTCCCAGACGGCGCGCTTCCTCGAGGATGAGCGGCAACTCGGACTGTTTTTCCACCACAATGAACACCCGGTGCCCCAGTTTCTGCCCGATCAGCGCCAGCCGGATATATTCGCGGTCCTTGTAGCCATTGCAGACAATCACCGACTCCTGCTGGCGCGACAGTGCCAGAACCGCCATTAACTCCGGCTTACTGCCGGCTTCGAGGCCAATCTGGTTGTCGCTGGCGGCCGGTTCGGCGCAGAGCAGTTCCTCAACCACCCGGCGCTGCTGGTTGACCTTGATCGGGTAGACGGCGGTGTAGCTCCCTGGTAGCCGTGTTCGCGAGCGACCTTGTTAAACGCGCCACACAGTTTGTTGACCCGATCATGGAGAATATCGGTAAATCGGATTAACACCGGAAGCTGAACCCCCTCACTGACCAGGGAGCGGGCAAGGTCAGGCAGGTTGATGTCCTCGCCGCTGTGCCCCCGGTCGGGTCTTATCAGTACCTCGCCACGGGTATTCACATCAATATAGCCATCGCTCCAGTGGGCGATGTTGTACACCTTGTGGGCGGCGCTGAGGGTTGGTTCGCTCATGGGGCTTTCCTGTGCTGAATCCGCAGCCGGCAACGGGCCGGCTTATGGCGCTCATTGTATGGATTCCACCGCCCCGCTAAAAGAACAACACCCGAAAAACACGGCCCAAGGGTAATGATAGTCCTTTAGGTGTGGTGGTTACGCACCTACAATACCCTCAATACGAACAGGCTCAACGCGCACATCCGGAGACACGACATGACTGCACTGAACGATGGCTGGTTTACCGAAGTATTCCAGGACCAGGGAACCGCCTTTTCCCTGCAGGTAAAGAAAAAGCTGCACGAAGAACAAACCGAGTTCCAGAAACTGGAAATCTGGGAAACCGAAACCTTCGGTAACCTGATGGTGCTCGATGGCTGCGTGATGCTGACCACCAGAGACAACTTCCTCTATCATGAGATGATGACTCATCCGGCCCTGTTCACCCATAAAGACCCGAAGAAAGTGGTCATCGTTGGTGGTGGTGATTGTGGAACCCTGAAAGAAGTCCTCAAGCACCCCGGTGTGGAAGAGGCCTGGCAGGTGGAAATCGACGAACGTGTCACTCGTCTCTCGGAACAGTATTTCCCCGAACTCTGCGAGTCCAACACCGACCCCCGCGCCAACTTCTTCTTTGGTGATGGCATCCAGTGGATACGCGATGCGGTGCCCGGAAGTCTCGACGTCATTATCATCGACAGCACCGACCCGGTCGGCCCCGCCGAAGGCCTGTTCGCCCTCGACTTCTACCGCGACTGCATGATCGCCCTGCGCGACGGTGGCATCCTCGTCCAGCAAAGCGAGTCACCGCTGCTGCACACCAACACCATCATCAAAACCATTCACGACGACATGAAAAAGGCCGGTTTCGACCACGTTCGCACCCTGCCGTTCCCGCAACCGGTGTATCCCACCGGCTGGTGGAGCTGCACTATGGCGGGTAAGGAAAAGCCGGTGGTGTACTTCCGTGAGGAAGACGCGGATCAGCGGCCGTTTGTGACCCGCTATTACAACGCCGACATCCACCGTGGGGCATTGGCGATGCCGCAGTTCATGGTGGATGCACTGGAAGATGAGGTGATGTCGAGCGAGCGGTAAAGTGGAAAAAAAGAGGGGCGCCCGTGGGCGCCCCTCTTTCGATCCAGTGTCAGCCCATATTACTTGCTGCTGACAAACTCCGGATAGGCTTCCATGCCACACTCGGACAGATCCACACCTTCGTACTCTTCCTCTTCGGTCACCCGAATACCCATGATTGCCTTGAGGGCGCCCCAGACAATCAGGCTGGTCACGAAGACCCAGACGAAGATGGTCAGCATACCAACCAGCTGACCCATGAAGGTCGCGTCCGCGTCGGACAGCAGTACCGCGAAGATACCCCAGATACCAACCACACCGTGTACGGAGATGGCACCGACCGGGTCATCAATACGCATCTTGTCGAGTGTCACGATTGAGAACACCACGATAATGCCGCCGATGGCGCCGATAATGGTCGCCAGCAGAGGCGAAGGATCGGCGGGTTCAGCGGTAATCGCAACCAGGCCAGCCAATGCACCGTTCAGGGCCATGGTCAGGTCAGCCTTGCCGAACATGATGCGGGCTACAATCAGAGCACCGATCAGGCCGCCGGCGGCGGCCGCGTTGGTGTTCAGGAACACGTTGGCCACTTCGTTGGCAACACCGATGCCGCCCAGTTTGAGGGTAGAACCGCCGTTGAAGCCGAACCAGCCCATCCACAGGATGAAGGTGCCCAGAGTCGCCAGCGGCAGGTTGGCACCAGGGAAGGCCTTGATCTGGCCATCCGCACCGTACTTGCCTTTACGGGCGCCCAGCAGCAGGACACCGGCCAGAGCCGCAGCGGCACCCGCCATGTGTACGATGCCAGAACCTGCGTAGTCGCTGTAGCTCAGCTCATAGATACCGAATACGGCATCGCCGTTCCAGGTCCAGGAGCCCTGCATCGGGTAGATGAAGCCACACATGACAACGGCGAAAGCCAGGAAGGCCCAGAGCTTCATGCGCTCGGCCACGGCACCGGAAACGATGGACATGGCGGTTGCAACGAAGACAACCTGGAAGAAGAAATCAGAAGCCCCGGCGTATTCACCCATCTCACCAAAACCGGCTTCGTTGGAAGCAGCAAGGACTCCGGCAATCGCCGCATCGTCCATTTGAGCGACCGTGGTAACGCCGCTGAGGAAGAGACCGCCACCGTACATGATGTCGTAGCCGCAGATGAGGTACATCGTGCAGGCAATGGCAAACAGGGAGACGTTCTTGGTCAGGATTTCAGTGGTGTTCTTGGCACGTACCAGGCCTGCTTCAAGCATTGAGAAGCCTGCGGCCATCCACATGACCAGGGCACCGCAAATAAGGAAGTAGAAGGTATCCAGCGCATACTGGAGTTCAAAAATATGATTGAGATTGCTTTCCATGTGAAGCCCTCCGCACGAGGCTTTTCAAGTTATAAATTTTTTGCGTTGGCTGTCTGGTTGATCAGGCTTTGATCAGACCGCTTCTTCGCCGGTTTCCCCGGTTCGGATTCGGATCGCCTGTTCCAGTTCGGTCACGAAAATTTTGCCGTCACCAATCTTTCCAGTGTTGGCAGCCTTGGTGATGGATTCGATGACCTGATCCAGCAGGTTGTCGCCGATAGCAACTTCAACCTTGACCTTGGGCAGGAAATCCACCACGTATTCTGCGCCACGGTAGAGTTCGGTATGACCCTTCTGGCGACCGAAGCCTTTGACTTCAGTGACCGTTACGCCTTGTACGCCAATCTCGGATAGTGCCTCACGGACATCATCCAACTTGAAAGGCTTGATGATCGCTGTCACAAGTTTCATTGCTTTCTCCTTGGTAAAGCCGTCTCAACATCTGGAACTCTTCGGCCCGTTGTTGAGGTCGGGATGCTGCCACCTCGCACACCAATTGTGCGGATTGCGTACAAGGCTTTTAGCATCGGGTGTGCCAACGCAAAAAATAATATAACTATCAGACAGTTGGCTGTCTTTTGATCCAGAATGGATCGTCAGGGCGCACCATTTCGGGGCTTGTCTGTCTTGGGCGAACCATAATGATGCACGAACTCGGTGCAAGCATTAGGGGTGCCTGAGCCACATTATACTGTCGACGGCCACAGTATGGCAGGGGAGGCATTAGTGTTACACTCCGAACCGTCGTTCAGGCACGACGAAAAGCCCGCCGAGGACGAGGTATAGTCCAGCGCAGCGATTTTGACCGGTGATTTTTGAGAGGTGACTCGTGAAAGGTCCACAGGATTTCTTTTCCCAGCTTCAGGGACAGTTCGGCCAGTTTGTTCCCTATATGGCCCGTGCCGCCCGTGAGGACTTTGAAGCTCAGGCCCGCGCCACAGTGATGACGGTTCTGTCGCGCCTTGAGTTGGTCACCCGAGAAGAATTCGATGCCCAGCAAGCTGTACTGATGAAAACCCGCGAAAAGGTCGAAGCGCTGGAAAAGCGCGTGGCTGACCTGGAAAAGCAGTTCCCGAGTAGCTGACAGGCAGGACGCCCGTCAGGCGGCCAAGCCGCTATTCCCTATAACCATGGAAGGTTGTCATGTTTGCCGTTGTCCATACCCGCGCCAGTATTGGCGTTTCAGCACCCTCCGTTACCGTTGAAGTCCACCTGTCAGGCGGCCTGCCGGCGCTGTCCATCGTCGGGCTCCCCGAAACGGGGGTTCGTGAAAGCCGGGAGCGTGTTCGCAGTGCGCTGATGAACGCCGGCTTTGAATTCCCCGCCCGCCGAATCACCATCAATCTGGCTCCTGCGGACCTGCCCAAGGAGGGCGGCCGCTTCGATCTCCCCATTGCCCTGGGCATTCTTGCCGCTTCCGGACAGATTCCGGCGGAAAGCCTCGCACAGTATGAATGCGTGGGAGAGCTTTCCCTGGATGGTGCGCTGAGACCGTTGAAAGGTGTGCTCCCGGCGATACTGGCAGCCCGCAACGAGGGGCGTCGGTTGCTGATCCCCCAGGCCAATGCCGCGGAAGCCGCACTGGCCAGTCAGGACGATGTGTTGCCAGCCGGCCATTTACTGACGGTCTGCGAACACCTGTGTGATCGGGCAAGGATTTCCCCGGTACCGCCAGCGGTGCCGGAAACGGGCGTGAACGCCGGTCCGGACCTTGCGGACGTGCATGGTCAGAGCGTGCCGCGGCGGGCGTTGGAAATCGCCGCCGCCGGCGGGCATAACCTGCTGATGTTTGGTCCACCGGGCACTGGTAAAAGCATGCTCGCCAGCCGTCTGCCGGGTATTTTGCCACCGTTAACCACCGAATCTGCGCTTGAGGTAGCAAGCATCCACTCTGTGGCCGGTCTTCCCGTACGGGACGGAGAGTGGTGCCGGCCGCCTTACCGCGCGCCCCATCATACTGCCTCGTCGGTTGCCATGGTGGGTGGCGGTAGCAGTCCGCGCCCCGGAGAAATCTCCCTGGCGCACCGCGGCGTGTTGTTTCTCGACGAACTGCCAGAGTTCGAGCGCCGGGTGCTGGAAGTGCTGCGGGAACCCATGGAGTCCGGCGAGATTGCCATCAGTCGCGCAGCAAGGCAGGTGACTTTTCCGGCCTGCTTCCAGGTCGTGGCGGCCATGAACCGTGCCCGTGTGGCTATCTGGGGCATCCGACGATTGAGTGCCAGTGTACGCCCCCGCAGGTGCTCCGTTATCGGGCAAAGATATCAGGGCCACTGCTGGACCGGTTCGATTTGCATGTGGAAGTGCCGGTTCAGAGCGGGGAAGTGCTGATGAAGCGTGACGGTGGGGGTGAGTCCAGCACGGTTGTGCGGGATCGGGTGTATCAGGCCCGCGAGCGGCAAATGCAGCGAGGATCCGGAAACGCCGCGTTAAGTGGCGGTGAGCTGCAGACGCACTGCCGCGTGGATGCAGCAGGCGAGGCCATGTTATCCGCCGCCATGGAGCGGCTGGGGCTCTCTGCCAGGGCATTGCATCGCATCCTGCGGGTGGCACGGACCCTGGCGGACCTGGACGGCCTCGACCACATTGGCAATGGCCATCTGGTTGAGGCGTTGGGTTACCGCAAGCTGGACCGGCAGCAGACCCGGAATGCGCAGGTTTCGGTATAGTCCGCTGGGCGGCCTCTGGTAAACTGTCGCCATAACCCATTGAAGGAAAACCGCACAGGGCGGTTGAGGACGTCAGATGACTGATCACAACGATGTTTCCGGCGATTCACCCGTGACGACCCGCCGTGGCGTACGCAGTTTCGTGCTGCGCCAGGGGCGGATGACCGAAGGCCAGAAAAAGGCCTACGACCGCAGTTGGCCCAAATACGGCCTGACCCGTGAACAGGGCATGATTGACCCACGCCAGATCTTTGGACGGGACAACATGCTTAACCTGGAGATCGGGTTTGGTATGGGCAAGTCCCTGGCAGACATGGCGGAAGCGGCACCGGAGCAGGACTTCATCGGCGTGGAAGTGCACCTGCCCGGGGTTGGTGCACTGCTGAAAGAGATTGAAGACCGGGGGCTGGAGAATGTTCGTGTCTACGCCATTGATGCCAACGATGTGATCGACCGGTGCCTGCCCGATGCAGCGCTGGACCGGGTGATGGTGTTTTTCCCGGACCCGTGGCACAAGAAACGTCACCACAAACGCCGGCTGATCCAGCACGAATTCGTCCAGCGCCTGCGCCATAAACTGCGCGTGGGCGGGATCCTGCATCTGGCCACCGATTGGGAAAACTACGCGGAACACATGATGGAGATCATGGGAGAGTCCGAGGGTTTTGCGAACTCACAGGATATCGGCGAATATTCACCGCGCCGGGAAGACCGCCCGATCACCAAGTTTGAGAAACGGGGCGAGACGTTGGGGCACGGCGTCTGGATCTGGTGTTTTACCGCACCAACTAGGCTGTCGGTACGCTGACGGAAGTTGCTACTCGTGGGCCAGCGGATGGCGCCGGGCGGCACGAATGATCACCAATCCGGCGCAGCCCAGCATCAGGCCGGTGAATTTCACCAATGCGCAGAGCGTGGCGGACAGGCTGACCATATCCGTGGGCGGGTCCATGTTATTGAGTAGCAATATGTTTTCCGTTAGATCGCCGGCCCCCGCGGTCACAAACAGGGCCTTCACCCAGCGTGCCACGTTACGTTCCCGAACGCCCGGCCGGTCCCGCATCAGGTGATTGGTCAGGAAAATCAGCGTGGCCAGGTAAGCGGGTACAAACAGGAAGTCCAGCCAAAGGGATATCTGTGCCCATAGCATGCCGTCCTGTCGCCAGCTGCGCAGTATGGCCATGGACTGGTCCGCCGTGGCGGCCATCTGAAGGCTGACGATGCCCTGGGGAGCCGAACCGGTCTGCAGGGGCTGATTGACCACAACCAGAACCAGCAACAGGACGGCGGTGGCCGCCAGGCTCAGGTTGAGCCGTTTGGGCAACAGGGTCATAAGGCGCGGCAGTGACATCAGAGGAAGCGCTCCAGCAGACTGTTCAGATAACGCTGTCCGAGTTCCGTGGTCTGTATCCGTCCCGGTTCCAGCATGTTTTCTTTTCTTAGCGCCTCAAGTTTTACCGCAACTCTGCTCAACGGTAAACCTGTACGCTCTGTGAACAGGTTTTCCGGCACACCGGACGTCAGCCTCAAGGCATTCATCAGAAACTCCAGTGGCCTTTCTTCCAGTTCGACCATTTGGCTGCCCGCGGTGCGGCTGCCGATGCGGTTCATGTAGGCTTCGGGTTGCCGGGTTTTCCAGAAACGCCGGATATCGCCGTTGCGGAAGGTAACCTTGCCATGGGCACCAGCGCCCAGCGCCAGATAATCCCCGAACATCCAGTAATTCAGGTTGTGGCGGGACGCCATTCCAGGCCTGCTCCAGGCTGATACCTCGTAGTCCGTAAACCCCTGCTGATGCAGGTAGTCGGCACCCTGGCAATAGATTTCCCAGAGGTGGTCGTCGTCGGGCAGTTGGGGCGGGCGGCTGTAGAACTCGGTGTTGGGCTCCAGGGTCAGCTGGTACCAGGACAGATGCGGGGGTTGCCACGACATGGCCGCCCGCAGGTCATCCAGGGCGTCTGCCGGTGTCTGGCCCGGCAAGCCATGCATCAGGTCCAGGTTGAAGTTGTCAAAGCCGGCATTGCGGGCCGCCTCGATAGCCCTGTGGGCCGCCTTGTCATCGTGGATGCGCCCCAGTGCCTTCAATCGCAGGGGGTTGAAACTCTGGATGCCCAGTGAGAGCCGGTTTATGCCGGCGCCACGGAAGCCGTTAAAGCGAGTCTGTTCCACTGTGCCCGGGTTGGCCTCCAGTGTAATCTCGGCATCGTCAGTAAACGACAGGTGAGTGCGCAGCCGGTCGAACAGTATGTTGTAGAAGTCCGGCGACATTAACGAAGGCGTGCCGCCGCCGATGAAGACAGTTTCGATCGGGCGCCCCTGAATTAATGCGAGGTCACCGGCAAGGTCCTCCATGATTGCATCAAGATAGTCGTTCTCGGGAATGTCGCCGGTCAGTGCGTGGGAGTTGAAGTCGCAGTAAGGGCACTTTTTCACGCACCAGGGTACGTGAATATACAGGCTTAGCGGGGGCAGGGTGCTCACCGCTGTGTCGGGCGTCGGGGTCATGGTCACCCCGGCTCTTTCCCCAACTGGTCCAGAAGCAGCGCCAGTGCCCGCCCGCGGTGGCTGATACGGCCTTTTTCAGCGCGGGGTAGTTCAGCGGCACTGGTGCCGGTTTCCGGTACCAGGAACACCGGGTCGTACCCGAAACCACCCTCACCCCGGGGCTCTGGCAGGATGCTTCCTGGCCAGCGGCCATGACAGATCACCGGTGTGGGGTCATCGGCATGGCGCAGGTAGACCAGTACGCAGTGGAACTGGGCCGTGCGTTGGCCCTCGGGAACGTCTTTCAGCGCGTCGAGCAGTGCCCGGACGTTGTCTGCGTCGCTGGCTGTGTCACCGGCGTAACGGGCCGAACGGACGCCGGGTGCCCCGCCAAGGGCATCCACCGCCAGGCCAGAGTCATCCGCAAGGGCCGGCAACCCGGTGATCCGGGCGGCATGGCGTGCCTTGAGGATGGCATTCTCCACGAAGGTGACCGCTGGCTCCTCCGCCTCGCCAACCCCCAATTCACCCTGGGCTACGGGCGTCAGCCCGAGTGGGCCGAGCAAGTCTGTGAGTTCGGCGATCTTGCCCTTGTTGTTGCTGGCAATGACCAGTCTGTTGGTGGCGTTAGTCATCAGTCGTTAAACAGCGTGTGGGTGAAACGGATGGGCAGATCCTGTCTGGCACCCGTGGGACGGGTGGTGATCTGGAAGGTCATCAACTCGGCGTTGCTGTATTGGTATTCGGCGATGAAATAGACAGCGTTGCCTTCCTGGATGCGTCGAAACGCCAGGAACCGGGCCTGCTGGATATCGTTCATGACCTTGCCTTCCACCTGGCCTGATACCGGCTCCAGGCCGCCATCCTCGGTTTCCCTCATGATGGATATGTTGACGATACCGATGCCGCGGCTGCGATTAAGGTTGTTCTCGCGGGCAATTTCCGGGGCCAGGAAGGTGCTTGGGAAAACGCTCCAGTGTACTTCGAATTCACCAAAATCCTTTGAGTCGGCATGGCTCTGGCTGGCGAACAGAATCAGGCACGCCAGCGACAGTATCGCCTGCCAGTGATTGCGACTATGTATGGTCATGATTCCTCCCGGGTTATCCGGTAAATGGCGATCTGCCCCAACATATTGGGCCAAAGGCGGCTGAGCCAACGATCCTGGTGTTCACCGTCAACCACCGTGCGGTTCAGTATCCGGACGTCCTTGCGGAAGCAGAGGGCTTCAAAATCCTTGAAGGTGCACAGGTGGATGTTAGGGGTGTTGTACCATTTGTACGGTAGCGTTTCGGATTCAGGCATACGACCCCGGCGCATCAGGTACCAGCGCAATCGCCAGTAAGCGAAGTTGGGGAAGGTTACGATGCCCTCGCGGCCCACGCGAAGCATCTCGTCGAGGACCATGTCCGGGCGCCGGACCGCCTGCAAGGCTTGTGTCATCAGCACGGTGTCGAAGGAGTGATCTTCGAAGTTCCCCAGGCCCTGGGTGTCCAGGTTCTGCTCAATGACGGACACCCCGCGACCCATGCAGGTGGTGATATGGTCCGGATTGATTTCCAGGCCAAACCCTGTTGCTCTTTTTTCCCGCTGCAGGTAGTCCAGCAGGGTGCCGTCGCCGCAGCCCAGATCCAGTACATGGCTGCCGGCGCTGATCCATTGCTCGATGATTTTCAGGTCTGTTCTCATGCGCCTACCTCCCGTGCGACCCGGTCCATGTAGGAATGGAAGATGGCGGTGTAACGTGGTGTGGGAATCAGGAAGCGTCATGCCCCCAGGGTGCGTCGATTTCAGCATAGCTGACCTTGCAGCGGGCCGCGATCATGGCATTTACTAATTCCTCGGACCGTGCCGGGGTAAACCGCCAGTCGGTGCTGAACGACACGACAAGGAATTCGCAGCGCGCACGGAGCAGCGCCTTTGCCAGGTCATTGTCGTGCTCGTAGGCTGGGTCAAAGTAATCCAGAGCCTTGGTCATCAGCAGGTAGGTATTGGCGTCGAATGACTCCGAGAAGCGCTCACCCTGGTAACGCAGGTAACTCTCCACCTGGAACTCTGCGTCATAGCCGAACTTGTAGGCCTGGTCGCGCAGTTCGCGGCCAAATTTCTCGCCCATGGAGGCGTCGGACAGATAGGTAATGTGGCCCACCATGCGTGCCAGCATCAGCCCCCGGCGCGGCAATGTGTCGTGCTCATAGTAGCGGCCGTCGTGGAACTCACGGTCGGACGTGATCGCCTGTCGCGCCACTTCATTGAAGGCGATGTTCTGGGCACTCAGGCGTGGTGTGGAAGCAATGGTCACGGCATGCCGCAAACGGTCCGGGTAGTCCAGGCTCCACTGAAGCGCCTGCATCCCGCCGAGGGAGCCTCCCACTACGGCGGCCCAACATTCAATGCCGAGCCGATCAGCCAGTAACGCCTGGCTGTGGACCCAGTCGCGTACCGTGATCACCGGGAAATCAGGGCCGTAGGGCTGGCCGGTTTTCGGATTGACGCTGCCGGGTCCGGTGCTGCCATGGCAGCCACCCAGATTGTTTAGGCTGACAACGAAAAACCGGTTGGTATCGATGGGCTTGCCGGGGCCAATGCAGCTGTCCCACCATCCCGGCTTGCGGTCTTCCTTGCTGTGATAACCGGCGGCATGGTGGTGGCCGCTGAGGGCGTGACAAATCAATACCGCGTTGGTGGCATCCGCATTCAGCTTGCCGTAAGTCTCAATCACCAGATCGTAACTCTCCAGCGTCTGACCGCAGGCGAGAGTGATCGGTGTATCGAAGTGCAGTGTCTGTGGGGTGACTATCCCGACAGAATCCGTTGGCAAGGGATCGGGCATTGGCGCGACAGGTTCCTGATTCAGTCCGTATTATCTGGAAGACGTTTCAGGCAATGGCCGGGCGGAAACCTGCATGTAAGTGCAGGCCTAATTGATATGGCCAGGCGATTGCCAGCCAAGCAGTTTAAAGGCCGGCCTGCATGGCTGCAACCGCCATTTCCGGCGCCGGTCAGACCGCGCCGGAAATGTTGACCACCTTCTGTTGGATCAGGGTGGGTGCCGGTTTACGGATTTGCCGCTGCATGGCATCAGCCAGTTCAAGCTGGCGCGTCAGATCGCTGATGGTGTTCTGCAGTCGTTCGCGTTCGGCCCGGCTGTCGCGGTCGCTGCGAACCATGTCCCGGAGGCGGCGGATCTGGTGCTCCAGCAACTGTTTCTGTTCCATGGAGTACTGCATGATTGGTAGTAGTGCTTCCGATGGCCAGCGTTCGACATCGGCCCGCACGCGCAGATGCAGTGTTCGGGCTTCGCCCACCATCACGTTGAAGAAGCGCCTGACCAGAAGCGACTGCTCCGTCAACAGATTTTTGGGGCTGATGCGGAAGCGTTTTGCCTTCTTGCGCAGTTCGCGGATGGCAATAACGTGACGACCTGCCCGTAATGGAATTGGCTCCAGGTGACGGGCCCGGGTGTCTTCGTTGTAGCGGCGGTAGATGGCGCCCACCATTTTTTCGGCCAGCCGCCCTTCGCTGAGAAGGTTGCTCAGATCATTTTCCAGCAGCTCGAAGAAATGATCCATGCTGTGGTTCATGCCGGCAGTGGTCCAGCTCTTCGACATCTTCTGGCGGACTTTCTCGGCATGGGACTCAAACCGATCCTCGCTGACCAGCCCCTTGAGCATCTCGCCCTGGGAATCCATCAGCCGGCGGCTGGACCGGAGCGTAATCAGCTTCTTGTAGTAGAAGTCATAGTCCCGCTGGGCGCGGTCGGCCAAGCGCCGCAGTGCGTCAGTGTCCATGGTGACGCCAGAACAGGCTTGCAGCTCTTCTTCCAGTGCGTCCAGCCGGTTTTGCATGGCGGCCTGACTGTTCTGCAGCATGCCCAACAGGTCGTTGATCAGGCTCTGTGTAATCAGCTGTTCCTTGTGCATCAGGATGCGCTGGATGATCAACTGTTCCAGTTGGGCGAGGTTCGAACGTTCAAGCAGTTCTTCGTTGCCTTTGACCCGGGCCAGCAGACCTTGCTTGGCGGACAGCGGTATCACGTCGTTCTGGCGCATGCGAGGTGGTCAGCGGTGTAGCCACGCACCCGGTCAATGGCTTCCTGGGTATGCTTCTCGCCCTGGAGGTCGTCCCAGAGCACGTCGATCTTGTTGAGCACTGCGAATCGGCCAGCGCGGTGGTCGGCGTGCTCGGTGTCGATGTGATCCTTCCAGATCGTCATGTCGCTGGCAGTGACGCCGGTATCCGCGCTCAACAGGAAGATAATGGCGTGGGCGCGAGGCAACATACTGATGGTCAGTTCTGGCTCTGAGCCGAGAGCGTTGAGCCCCGGGGTGTCCAGTATGCGCAGGCCGCGTTCGAACAACGGATGGCGAATGCTGATCTGGGCGTTGCGCCAGGCCGGCACCACGACATTACCCGGCTTGTTGCGGTCATGCTCCAGCATGTCCTCGTCGAAACCCAGTTTGCGGGCTTCCTGCGGAGTGACGCTCTTTACGCGAGCCACTTCCGCCAGAACTTCCCGCATGATTTCCGGGTCGCGCTCGTCCAGGTCGTGTTTGACCCAGCGTTCGGGCTGTTTGCGCAGTTGCTGCAGGGAGAGCTCGCCGGTCCTGGTTTCGATCGGGAGCAGCAACAGGTAGTTGCTGTTTGACGTGCGGTCAAAGAACAGCTCAGTCGGGCACATGGTGGTGCGGCCCGCCTGGGATGGCAGCATGCGCTGGCCGTATTCTGAAAAGAAGAGGGCGTTGATCAGTTCCGTCTTGCCGCGGGAATACTCACCCACGAAAGCAATGGTGAGTTCGTCTTCGATCAGCAGCTCAAGGCCGTGACGAATGCGGTTGCTGACATCGTCTGAAAACAGGTTGTTGTCCTGCAGCCACAGACGGTAGCGACCGATCTGCCTGATCAGTTCTTTTTCCAGCCGTGGTAGGCTCTACCTGCTGCGACAGGGTTCCTTGCTTGTTCATCGGACCATCCTTCTGCGCGACTTCCGGGCGACTGCGTTGGATCTTGGTTGGTTAAAGTTGTGCCAAAAATATAGCTAATGTTACCGCATTGGCGCGGCAAATCTGCGGCGGCGATCACGGGTCTGTATAGCAGGGCGACGTGTAGAAGGAAAAAAGTGCAGCTGATTCAGATAGATGAACCAGCTGCAGGTGAGAGTAGTTTATTGTCCTGATATGTAACGGAATGTGTTTTTGAGAGGTGGTCTACATTCCGACGATGGAGCCCATGCCGGCGGCTACCTTCATGTGGTCGATCACCACCGAAACCACATTGAGGATCAGGAACACGATAATCGGGGACAGATCCAGGCCGCCCATGGATGGCATCACATTGCGTACGGGGCGCATCACGGGTTCGGTGATCTGCGCAACCAGTTGGATAGCAGGGTGGCCGCTTTGTGGCGCAATCCAGCTGACGACCACGACTGCAATGACGGACCAGAAGTAGATCTTAACGATCAGATCAAGAACGTTAAGGATAGCCCAGCTGAGCAGGGTGAGCGGGTTGATCGCCGGTATGCTGCTGTTCAGGGCCACAAGAATGAGGAAAAAGGTGATCGCCTGGATGATGACCGCCAGCACCAGGGCTGCGCCGTCGATACCGCCCCAACCGGGAATAAAGCGGCGAAGCGGACGCAGCAGCGGGTTGGTGGCTTTCACAACAAACTGCGAGATCGGATTGTAGAAATCCGCCCTGGCCAGTTGCAGCAAAAAGCGCAGCAGCACGATCGTCAGGTAGAACGTCGAGGCAATGAGCAGAATGGTGATCAGAATGTCAGCCAGCATGAAGCCGTGTCTCCCGTTATTGGTTACTGTTTATTGGCGAGTTCTTTGGCCATTTCCCCGGAGCGCTTGTAAGCGGCTGAGTAGGCCTTCTTGACCAGATCTCTCATGCCACCTTCTTCAAAGGTCTGGATGGCCTGTTCTGTGGTGCCACCGGGAGACATGACATTGCGTTTGAGCTGGCCGGGGTCGTGTTCACTGCGTCCTGCCATTTCGGCGGCGCCGGCCATGGTCTGGATTGCCAGTGCGCGTGCGGTCTCGCCGGCAATGCCGGCATCGGTGGCCGCCTCTTCCAGTGCTTCCAGCATCAGGAAGAAATAGGCGGGGCCGCTGCCAGAAAGTGCAGTCACTGCATGCAGGAGGGATTCGTCCTCCACCCAGAGCGCCGAGCCAATGCTGTTAAAGACCGACTCCACCATGGTCTTCTGCTTTTCCTTGACCTGATCATTGGCATAGAGCCCGGCAGCCCCTTTACCAACCAGCGATGGCGTGTTGGGCATCACGCGCACCAGCGGCAGTCCGCCACCGAGCCACTCGTCCAGGGTGGAAGCTTCCAGCCCGGCCGCGATCGACACCATTAGCGGGCGGGTGTTCTGCACCACCGGGGCGATGTCTGAGCAAACACTTGCCATAACCTGTGGCTTCACCGCCAGAACCACCATGTCCGCCTGCTCGGCGCAGTAACGATTGTCGGTGGTGACGCTGACACCAAATTGTTTGCGGATGGATTGAAGATGGTTGTCATCGGGGGCGCTGACCCAGATGTTGGCGGCCTTGAAGCCGCTGTCCAGCATGCCACCGATGATGGCGCTGGCCATGTTGCCGGCACCGATAAACGAAATCGTTGGTGATGTGCTCAAGGTTCACTCCACGTTTGGATCAGTAGTGGTCAATTGTCAGTCTGCCGCTGATGATAACAGGATCTGGGCCTGTCAGCTTCCGGTTACCGAGGCCCGAACAGGGCGGTACCGACTCTTACCCAGGTTGCGCCCTCCTCAATGGCCATCTCAAGGTCGCCGGACATGCCCATGGAGAGGGTGTCCAGCGGACCGCAGCCGGGAGCCTCCTGGCGCATGTGCTTCAGCGCATTGGCCAACTTGCGAAAACTTGAGCGTAACTCCGCCTCGGGCTGATCCGGGTCCGGAATCGCCATCAGCCCCCTGAGCGAGAGATTTGGCATCTCTTCGATGGCGTCTGCCATGTTGGTGAGATCCTTCAGGGTACAACCGGACTTGCTCTCCTCATTGTTGATGTTCACCTGAAGGCAGATATTCAACGGCGGGAGAGTGGAAGGGCGCTGATCGTTCAGGCGCTGAGCAATCTTGAGTCGGTCAACGCTGTGTGCCCAGGCAAATGCCCCGGCAATCTGGCGGGTCTTGTTGGATTGAATGGGGCCTATAAAGTGCCATTCGATGGCGTCCAGTTCCTTCAGCTCCTCCATTTTGTCCAGAGCTTCCTGAACGTAGTTTTCACCAAATGCCCGTTGGCCGGCGCTGTAAGCCGTGCGAAGCTCGTCGGCCGGGCGCGTCTTACTGACCGCCAGCAGATGCACGGAACCCGCGCTGCGGCCGGCCTTCAATGTTGCTTTTTGTATGCGTCGGGTTACGCTCCCGATGTTGTCTGCTATGCTGCTCATAGTGCGAATCCGCCGATTCCGGTCAGTCTCTGATACGCTGACACGTTACCCGCAGGTTACTGAAATGCCAAGTGAAGCCGTTCAGTGCCAATGACCGGAGCCGGCGCATACCGGGATAAAAGAAAAAAGCCTTCCGAGGACCCCTATGGATATTACTGAACTGCTTGCCTTTTCGGCCAAACAGGGCGCATCAGACTTGCACCTGTCTGCCGGCCTTCCCCCGATGATCCGTGTTGATGGCGATGTCCGCCGCATCAACCTTCCGCCAATGGAGCATAAAGAAGTCCATGGGCTGATCTACGACATCATGAACGACAAGCAGCGCAAGGACTACGAAGAGTTCCTGGAGACCGACTTCTCCTTCGAGGTGCCTGGTGTCGCCCGCTTCCGTGTTAACGCGTTTAACCAGAACCGTGGCTCCGGTGCTGTCTTCCGGACCATCCCGTCAAAGGTACTGACGATGGAAGACCTCGGTATGGGGCAGGTGTTCAAGGACATCGCCTCTGTGCCACGAGGTCTGGTGCTGGTTACGGGCCCAACAGGCTCCGGTAAGTCCACCACCCTGGCGGCGATGATCGACTACATCAACGACAGCCGCTATGAGCACATCCTCACCATCGAGGACCCCATCGAATTCGTACACGAATCCAAGAAGTGCCTGCTGAACCAGCGGGAAGTGCATCGTGACACCCTGGGCTTCAACGAAGCCTGCGCTCCGCACTGCGGGAAGACCCGGACATTATCCTGGTCGGCGAGCTGCGGGACCTGGAAACCATCCGCCTGGCCCTGACGGCGGCGGAAACCGGTCACCTGGTGTTCGGCACCCTGCACACCACCTCGGCGGCCAAAACCATCGACCGCGTGGTGGACGTGTTCCCGGCGGAAGAGAAGTCCATGGTTCGGTCCATGTTGTCGGAATCATTGCAGGCGGTTATCTCCCAGACCCTGATGAAGAAAATGGGCGGCGGCCGGATTGCGGCACACGAAATCATGATTGGCACCTCGGCGATCCGAAACCTGATTCGTGAAGACAAGATCGCGCAGATGTACTCGGCGATCCAGACCGGCGGTTCCCTGGGCATGACAACTCTGGATCAGTGCTTGGAAAAACTCTTGAAGAAAGGCCTGATTTCCCGCGAAGCCGCGAGAATGAAAGCAAAAATGCCGGATAATTTCTAAACTTTGTAGAAGGTTCGGCAAAAGTTCGGAGGGTGTCGGGCAGTGCCTGTTCCAGGGACGTCAAAAACATGGATGTTTTTGTCGAGCGCACATGGACGTGTTCACGGCGTGCCCTGGAACAGGCGCTGGCCGACACCCAAATCACCGAAAGCCAGAAACACAGGTAAAAAGATCATGGAATTCGAAAAACTGCTCCGTTTGATGGTGGACAAAGGCGGCTCCGACCTTTTCATTACTGCCGGTGTGCCACCCTCCATGAAGGTCAACGGCAAGGTCCTGCCTGTCACCAAGAATGCATTGACGCCGGAGCAGACGAGGGAGTTCGTCTATGGCGCCATGAACGACAAGCAGCGGGTCGAATTCGAAGAAAGCCACGAGTGTAACTTCGCCATCAGTGCCCGAGGCATCGGTCGCTTCCGTGTCAGCGCCTTCTTCCAGCGCAACCTCTGCGGCATGGTCCTGCGGCGGATCGAGGTGAAAATCCCGCAGATTGATGACCTGGCACTGCCGGAAATCATCAAGGATCTGGCCATGACCAAGCGTGGCCTGATCATGTTCGTGGGTGCCACCGGTACCGGTAAGTCCACCTCGCTGGCGGCTATGCTCGGGCATCGTAACCGCAACAGCCGGGGCCACATTATCTCCATCGAAGACCCCATCGAATTCGTGCACCAGCACCAGGGCTGTATCGTGACCCAGCGAGAGGTGGGCATCGATACCGATAGCTTTGAAGTGGCTCTGAAGAACACCCTGCGCCAGGCACCGGACGTGATCCTCATCGGTGAGGTGCGTACCCGCCAGACCATGGAATACTCTGTGCAGTTTGCTGAAACCGGCCACCTGTGCCTCGCTACCCTGCACGCCAACAACGCCAACCAGGCGCTGGACCGGATTATCCAGTTCTTCCCGCCGGAACAGCACAACCAGATCTGGATGGACCTGTCCCTGAACCTCAAGGCCATCGTCGCTCAACAGTTGATCCCGACGCCGGACGGGCAGGGCCGCAAAGCCGTCATTGAAGTGTTGATCAACACACCGTTGGTCGCGGACCTGATTCGAAAAGGCGAAGTGCACCGACTTAAGGAACTGATGTCCAAGTCCAACGAGAGCGGCATGCGCACCTTTGATCAGGCGCTTTATGAACTCTATGCCGAAGGCTCCATCACTTATGAGGATGCCCTCGCGCACGCGGATTCAGCCAACGACCTGCGCCTGATGATCAAGCTGGGTGCCGATTCCCAGGGCGCTGACAAGCTGGCTTCCAGTGTCGACAAGTTGTCGATCCAGGACGATTGATCGAGGATTAGACTAAAGTAGTAAACAATTAGGGTTCTGAATCAGTAGGGATGGCATTTGAGGCCATTGGCCCGTGATGCGTATACTCCGCTCCGACGATCATCCAGGGGGATTTATGCGCAAAAACAAAGTATTGCCCGGCTCTGTTATCCGAATCGCGACGGTATCGGCGTTGGTGGCACCCGCCGCAGCGCTGGCCGGTGGTTTTTCACTCAATGAGCAAAGTGCCAGTGCCATGGGCGTTGCTAACGCCGGCACCGCAGCCAATCCGGAAAATGCCACTACGGTTTTCTTCAATCCGGCCGGCATGAGCCAGCTTTCCGGCACCAATATGTCGTTTGGTGCCGCCGTTCTGGATATTGATGCCGAGCTCAAGGAAGGCACTGGCAGTGCCGTTCGCGATGACGGCCGTCCCGTCGCCGGTGGAAACGGTGGTGATATCGCCGACCCGGCCGTCCTTCCCAATTTTTACATGACCCACGAAATCAACGACTGGCTGGACGTGGGCTTCGGTCTGCACGCCCCCTATGCCTTGCGGCGGATTACGAGGATGACTTCAAGGGGCGCTTTTTCGCGGACAAGACCGAGCTGACCGCCATTGCATTCAGCCCGTCCATTGCCGTTAACGACGGTAATGGATTCTCCATGGGTGCTGGCGTCAATGTGATCTACGCCGAAGGCCGGCTGACCAAGTTCCAGGACTACAGTGGTACGGAAGCCCGCTTCGGGTTGCCCCCGGGGACCCTGGAAGACGGTTACGCGGATATCGAAGGCAGTGACGTGGCGCTCACCTTCGCCTTTGGCTTGCTTTGGGAAATGTCGGAGCGAACACAGTTTGGTATATCCGCCCAGACCGGAACAGAACTGGAGCTGGATGGCGACGCGGAAGTTCGTAACTATCCGCAGGGTAGCCTTAGCGGTGGTGGCCTGACGTTCAGCCAGTCCACGGTCACTGAACGGGTGACTGTCCCGCTGGATATTCCCGAGAGCATTACCTTCGGTGCCCGTCACCAATTGACCGATACCGTAACACTGCTGGCAGGTGCGACCTGGGCCAAGTGGAGCCGGTTTGAGGCATTGGATGTGGTCAGCCGTGAGGACAATGGCCCAATTTCTTCTCAGGCAGGGCCCGGTCTTGGTGATGAGCGCCTGGTGACGCACGTTTCGGAAAACTGGAAAGACACCTGGCAGGCCAATGTCGGCGCCATCTGGCAGGCGACCCCGGAGTGGGCATTCAAGGCTGGCTATGCCTGGATGAGTCGCCGGTGAACGACGATTTCCGTACGGCTCGAATCCCGTCAGGGGATCGCGATTGGGTCACGCTGGGCGCACAGTACGCCGACGCCCGTTCAGGCTGGACGGTAGACGTGGCCGCCGGGGTGTTGCTGTTCGACGACGAAGAGGTGAACGAACAGAACTATGACGTCAACGACGAGCCCATGCCCGGGGCGGCTCGCTACCGTGGTACCTACGAGCTTGATGCCTGGAGTGCGGGGGTACAGGTCAGCAAGCAGTTTTAAGTGATACCTTGAGGGGCGTACGACGCCCCTCAACCAATAACCTGCCCACGATAGATAACCTTCTTCTTTCTCGTCCTTTCTGCTTCCGTTTCGGAAGCACTACTGTCGCCCCTAGACGTTTCCTCGGCAATTTCCTGTCCGCGATACATTCGCTTCGCATTGTCGGTCTCGTCGTGCAGGTCCAGGTGAGGGATCTGGGGTCTGAGTATTTCCCAGGTGTGGATGAGGTGGGCTGAGCGGGTTTTGCTGGCATAGTCCGCTAGATGCCGTTCCAGGTGCTCTTCCGTGAGGTGCAGCTTTACCCCGAACTCAGACTGAATTAAGCGGCGACACTGGTGAACCAGTTTCAGTAAGCCAGGGTTCATAAGCCAACTGCGCTCGGAAGCCAGAAAAGTCATGGTGAGTGCCTCGGGTAGAAAAGTGTCACAACATGGCCCCGGTATTCACTCATGCGAATGCGGGGCCGACCCTCACAAGGCTTGCGAATTTCGTGCCGTTTTCGGCTGTCGAGCCCAGCGCCGTCGTTGCTGGGAGCATACTGGTGAGACTGCAAAAAGAATGGTGTGTTTTGGGGCGAAACCACCTTGTTCGCCCCAAAACGGAACCTGGGCGAGAGGGTTCAGTGGGCTTCGTCCCAGTTATTACCGACTCCGGCCTCCACCAGTAAGGGTACATCCAGCGATGCCGCAGCAGACATCCGCTTCTCAAGGCCTTCGCGAATCTTGTCCACGGCGGATTCACGCACTTCCAGAATCAGTTCGTCGTGAACCTGCAGGATCATTCGGGCATCGTCCTGGTGATGTTCCTGTAGCCAGTCCTCAACGCTGACCATGGCCCGCTTGATAATGTCCGCGGCAGTCCCCTGCATGGGGGCATTGATGGCCGTACGCTCGGCGGCTTGTTGCAGCTGCTTGTTGCGGGCGTTGATTTCCGGCAGGTACAGGCGACGGCCGTAGAGCGTTTCCACGTATCCGTCGTCGTGGGCCTGTTTGCGAATACTGTCCATGTATTTCAGCACGCCGGGATAGCGCTCGAAATAGCGGTCAATATACTCCTGTGCTTGGTTGCGGCCCACATCCAACTGGCGGCCAAGGCCAAAGGCGGACATGCCATAAATGAGTCCGAAGTTGATGGCCTTGGCGCTGCGGCGCTGGTCGCCGGAGACGTCGTCGACGGCCACGCCAAAGACTTCGGCAGCCGTCGCCCGGTGAATGTCCTCGCCCTTTTCGAACGCCTTGAGCAGTCCCTTGTCGCCCGACAGGTGCGCCATGATGCGCAGTTCAATCTGGGAGTAGTCCGCCGCCATCAGCTTGTAGCCCTCCGGGGCCACGAAAGCCTGGCGAATGCGCCGGCCCTGTTCGCTGCGGATGGGAATGTTCTGCAGGTTCGGCTCCGAGGACGACAGCCGGCCGGTGGCCGTTACCGCCTGGTGATAGGAGGTGTGAATCCGGCCAGTGCGATGGTGAATCAATTCCGGCAAGGTGTCGGTGTAGGTGGATTTCAGCTTGCTCAGGCTGCGGTGCTCAAGGATCAATCGGGGCAGGGTATGCTCGTGGGCCAGTTCCTGCAGCACCGGTTCCGCCGTGGAGGGCGCGCCTTTCGGGGTTTTCTTTACCACCGGCAGCCCCATTTTGTCGTAGAAAATAGCCTGTAGTTGCTTGGGAGAGCCCAGATTGAAGCTTTCGCCGGCTTCCTCGTGGGCTTCCTTCTCAAGCTCCGCCATACGCTCTGCCAGTTCCTGGCTGTGCTTGCGCAGCGTGCTGGCGCTGATCATTGCACCTCGTTGCTCCATACGGGACAGTACGGGCACCAGTGGCAGGTCGATGTTTTCATAGACGTCCCGCAGCCGGCCGGTTTTCTCCAGTTGCGGTCGCAGCGCCTGGTGCAGTCGAAGGGTGATATCGGCGTCTTCTGCCGCGTAGGGGCCAGCCTGCTCCAGATCAATCTGGTTGAAGGTCAGTTGCTTGGCGCCTTTGCCGGCGATGGATTCGAAAGTGATGGTCTGCTCGCCCAAGTATTGCCTGGCCAGCGAGTCCATGTCGTGACGAGACCCTACGGAATTGAGTACGTAGGACTCCAGCATGGTGTCTTCCGCAATGCCTTCCAGGTGGATGCCGTGGTTGGCCAGCACGTTCTTGTCGTATTTGAGGTTCTGGCCGAGCTTGGCTTTCTTCGGGTCTTCCAGCAGTGGTTTCAACTGGTTCAGCACTGTTTCCCGGTCCAGTTGTTCCGGGGCGCCCATATAATCGTGGCCAAATGGCACGTAGGCAGCCTCGCCGGGCTCAATGGCAAAGGACACACCAACGACATCGGCGTCCATATAACGCAGGCTGGTGGTCTCGGTATCAAAGGCGAACAGCGGTGCCTTGTTGAGGCGATCAATCCAGGTATCCAGCTCTGCCTGATCGGTCACGATTGTGTATGTTTTCTCTTTGCTGGCCGGATTGGTGCTGTTGTCGACGGCATCGTCCGCGCTTTTTTCATCGGCTGAGTCGCTGTTTTCGAGCTCGGCAATCCAGGATCGAAGCTCATATTCCCGGAACAGTTCCAGCAACTGACCGTCGTCCTGGGTCCTCAGCTTGAGGTCTTCCAGCCCGAACTCAAGATCCACGTCGGTTTTGATGGTGGCCAGTTGGCGACTGAGCGGCAGGGTTTCGGTGGCTTCCCGAAGGTATTCGCCAATTTTGCCTTTGACCTCGTCCGCATGCTCAATGATGTCATCCAGGTTGTCCCACGCCTGTAGCCATTTAACGGCGGTTTTCGGGCCGCACTTGTTGACTCCGGGAATGTTGTCCACCTTGTCGCCCACCAGCGCCAGGTAGTCCACGATCTGCTCCGGGCCAATGCCGAATTTCTCGACCACGCCATCGCGGTCCATGCGGGTATCCGTCATGGTGTTAATCAGGGTGACGTGATCGCTCACCAGCTGCGCCATGTCCTTGTCGCCGGTCGATACCACCACATCAATGCCCTTGCTGGTGGCTTCATGGGCCAGGGTGCCGATGACATCGTCGGCTTCCACGCCACTGACGATCAACAAGGGCAGGCCCATGGCCCGAACCATGTCGTGGATTGGCTGGATCTGCATGGCCAGGTCATCCGGCATAGGCGGGCGGGTGGCCTTGTAGTCTTCGTACAGGTCGTTGCGAAAGGTCTTACCCTTGGCGTCGAACACCACCACCATTTTTGAGCCTGGAAAATCCTGTTCCAGCTTCCGGATCATGCTGATAACGCCCTTTATGGCGCCCGTGGGGTGGCTCTTGCTGGTCATCAGTGGCGGCAGGGCATGATAGGCGCGGAAGAGGTAGGAAGAGCCATCTACAAGAACTACCGGCGGAGTCTGCTGCTGTGTCATATCAAAACGGATCCGGATTCTGATTGAAGCGTTGATAGGCTTGTGCAACTCTGACATAAACGGGGTGCATTTCCCGTGTGTCAGCGTGATTATGCACGTCTCTAAACAGAACCGAAGAGTACCATGAAAATGAAACGTATCGCTTGCTCGGGTCTTGTGTTGGGTGTGCTCTGCGGGCCTTCAATGGCCCAGGAGGATGTCGATGTTGTACAGACACCCAGGGAGCCCCTGGTGGTGTCTGATTATCAGCCATCCGCTGACGGGGCGCAGATCGTGATTTCGCCCGGGTGAGAACGAGGTGTTCTACGAATACCGGGTGAATGGTCAATTGGTGGAGATCAAAGTAGTGCCGGAAGTCGGTCCCGAATACTACCTGGTTCCAGCAGATGGTGGTGGCTGGATTCGTGAGAGCGAGACCGACATGCTGGTGCCCAGTTGGGTCATCTTCAGGTGGTAAATTTCTCGGATGCTACTCAGATCAGGTCGACGGTAACTGCGTCGGAGCGCTTGCTTTCCAGCCCGCTGTCGTCGAGGGCGGTAATGCTGAATTCATAGGCACCCGGCGGAAAATCCTCAAGCTGGTAGCGAGTGTCTTCGTCACCGGAAAGTGATATGACCTCGAAACTGTCTCTGTGCCGCAGGCGATAATAAATGCGATAGCCGCTGATGTCGCTGGCATAGAGGCGTGAGCCGTCTTCCCGGGTGAGCGGAGCGTCCCAGCGTAGTGTGGGAGGGTGATCGACTCCTCGTCGGCCGGAACTCCAGTGTTGGATGTCTCTTCCTGTACCGGTTCAGGCTGCCCGAGGGTGTCCCGAATGGACGAAACGGCATCTCCCAGCCTTTGTTCAGATGCTTCGTTGGCTTGGCTTGAAGCGGCCCTTGATGCCCCGGAGTCTTCCTGGCATCCGGCCATGATGGCCAGCGCCATTCCGGCAACGACCATTTTCCAAAGCTGCCGATGGCCCGCAGCGTTCTGGCTGAGTCTTATACCTGGCATGGTGTTTCTCGCAATCCGTTTGTCAGCGCGTTATTGGTGCTGTTGTTACTGTAATGGGATACGTCAGAAGCGAGGCCTGAATAAAACGGGGAGACGGGCTTTCTCATTTCGAGGCGCAGAGCATGCCGAATCTTTAAAAAATCATCAAGTGAACTATCCGTAAATTCCGAGACGATCCTGTTCCCCCGTTGACAGATGGCGAATAGGGGGTGGTTTTAGTATGAACATTCTAATTTTTGACCGTAACCTTCGACATGTGATCAGAAGTCGGCATCGGTTTGCCGGCGATAACGATGCAGATTTTCAAACCACGCATCCACAATCTTAGGAGATTCATCATGGGTAAACTCAGGACCTATCAGGAACAGCTTCAGGACATCGTAGAGAAGGGCATCAACGCAGCTGAAGAGCAGCAGAAGAAGCTGGCTTCCAAGCCGTTCGAGTACGCTGAAAAGCTGGAAACCGAAGCCCGCGAGTACAGCGTAAAGACCCTGCGCACTCGTTACTATGGCTACAGTGAAAACCTGTTCGAGCAACTGCGCAGCCTGAACACCCGTTTCGGCAGCTTTGCGGCTGACCTGGTTGCCAAGCTGGAAAAAGAAGCGGCTGAAGGTGCAGATACCGTTGCCGACGCAGCGGACGAAGTGACCAGCGTCGCCCAGTCAACCAAGGCTACTGCGCAGGCCAAGAAGCCGGCTGCACGCAAAACCACAGCTCGCAAAAGCACCAGCACTGCCAAGAAGAGCCCCGCTACTGCCTGAACGGCAACCGGAGTTCTTTGAAGCATAAAAAAAGGTCACCGTGAGGTGACCTTTTTTGTGCCTGATTGTTCGAGTCGTGTGGTTTATTATTCTTCCAGGTCGTCCGGGTCCAGCGGAAGCGTTCTTTCCTCGCCTGTAATCTCTTCCAGCCGTTCGATATCGGCTTCGAAACGTTCCCGCAGCTTTTATATTGGCGTTCTGCGAGTTGATTTCCCGTTCGATGTCACGAATCTGGGCTTCCAGTCGCCGTATTTTTTCCAGTGTCGCTTCGGGGATGTCGCGACCGGATCGCTCCAGGTCTGCAGCCCGGCTCTGTTCGCTGTCCAGTTGGCTGACGATCACCGAAATGTTGCCTCGCTTGAGCTGATTCAGCCCCTGCAGCTCACGTATTTTGCGGTGCATGGCGCGCACGGCTTCGTCTGGGTGGCTGTAGCGCTCCAGAAGCTTGCGATCGAGCTCCCGCTGTCGTTCCGCTTCGGCCTGGCGTTTTTCCTCGGCTTCCCTGGCGGCAATTTCCTCTTCGGTGGGTTCCGGATCGATCGTTTCAATTACCCGACCGTTCTTGCTGAGAATGTCGTAGCCCCGTCTGGATGCTTCCTGGGGGATGGTACTGCTAATGACAATCTGGCCGTTTTCATCGGTATAACGATACATCCTTGCCTCTACGATAGAGGCAGACATCAGCGCAGCCGCAGCAGATACAGCGATTGAAAACCTGGTCAGACGATTCATGGTGAGAGACTGGCGCTCCGCTTGAAACAATGTATGTCAGGAAGCATACCAAAAGCTGAACGATAAACCATGCCCGGATTCAGACTCCGTACTCGTCCCGATATGCGGCGACTTTGTCAGCATGTTCTGAAAAGCCGGGCCTGCTTTGCAGGTAGGCAAGCACCTGCTCTAGCTTGATAATACTGACCACAGGAATGCCGAACTCCTCTTTGACTTCCTGGATGGCGGAGAGTTCGCCAGCGCCTCGCTCCTGGCGATCCAGGGCAATGAGTACGCCTGCAGGCTCCGCCCCTGAGGTGCGGATCAGCTCCATGGATTCCCGGATAGCCGTGCCAGCGGTAATAACGTCATCAACAATCAGAACCTTGCCTTCCAGGGGGGCGCCCACGATATTGCCACCCTCGCCGTGATCCTTTTTTTCTTTTCGGTTGAAGGCGAATGGTTTGTTGTTACCCTCGGCGGCCAGGGCCATGGCGGTGACCGTCGCCAACGGTATGCCCTTATAGGCAGGCCCGAAAATAATGTCATAATCCAGCCCACTACGCTGGAGTGCTGCGGCATAGGCCTTGCTTAACTCAAGCAGATCCTCCCCGGTATTGAACAACCCCGCATTGAAGAAATAGGGCTGGTGCGGCCGGATTTAAGCGTAAATTCTCCGAAACGGAGTACGTTACGGCGGATGGCGAACTCAATGAACTGTTGCTGATAGTCGTGCATGACAGGGCTTCTGGCGGGTTTGGATCTTTAATTAACGCGTAAAACCGGTATCATACACACAAACCGAATCAGGGAACACGTATGCGGGTAGTTACAATCAGCGTCAACGGTCTGGCCCAGGCTGTTGAAAAAGGTTTCTTTGAATGGCTAGCCAGGCAGGACGCTGACGTGGTTTGCGTTCAGGACCACCGCATGCGGGCTTACGAGGTCGAGGATTTTAACCTGATCCCGGACGGCTATGAGGCCTACTTTATTGATGGCGAGCGTAACGAGGATGGGGGCGTTGGTATCTATACCCGCCATTTCCCGAAGGCCATTATGTACGGTTTCGCCAATGAGCAGGCAGATCGCGAAGGCCGTTTCATTCAGGCGGACTTTGACAAGGTATCTGTCGCCTGCGTTCTCTCTCCCTGCGCACTTGGCCGCGAAGAAGAATTGATTGGCGAGGACGACCTGACGGTTCTGGATCACAAGGACGACTTCATGGAAGCCTTTGGCCTCCATATGCAGAAAACCCTGCGCAAGCGCCGTCAGTTTATTTTCTGCGCCAACCTGCAAACCGCCCATCATGTAACTGACGCCAGCCCGCTGTACCACAAACTGGATTTTTCCGGCTTCCTGCCCCATGAGCGGGCATGGCTGGACCGTTTGTTTGATGAAATGGGCTGTGTTGATGCATTCCGCGATATCAACAAGCAGAGTAACCAGTACACCTGGTGGCCAGAGCAGGCTGAAGGGTCCCGCAAGAGCGCTGGTATTCGGGTGGATTATCAGCTTCTGACGCCGGGTATCCGCAAGACCATTCAGGATGGCTGGATTGACGACAGTACCCGTTTCTCCGATCACGCGCCGGTGATCATGGATTACGACATCGGAATCGGTTTCTGATCCGAGCTAGTCCAGAGTAGAGGGGTATCGGAAAGTAAGCGGGTTCGGAAAGGATCTCTTTTCCGGAACGTCTCCGGCCAGGGAAGGCCGGAGTCGAGCGCGCAGGGATGTGCTTGTAGCGTGTCCGGAAATTAGAGATCCTCTCCGGACACGCGAAAAGGCTGCACCTTAGTCGGCCAGAGCCGCCTTCTGCGCCTCAAACAACTGGCCAATACCCAGTTTCGCCAGCTTCAACATGCCGTCCAGTTCTTCCTGTTCAAACGGCGCACCCTCGGCAGTTCCCTGAATTTCAATGAAACCACCTTGATCCGTCATGATCACATTCATATCGGTTTCGGCTTCGGAATCCTCCGGGTAATCCAGGTCCAATACCGGTGTGCCTTTGTAAACGCCCACAGAAAACGCTGCAATCATCTGCTTCAGCGGCGATTTTTTCAGCCGGCCTTCTTTCACCAGATGATTCAGCGCATCCACAAGCGCCACGCAGCCACCGGTAATTGCAGCGGTGCGGGTGCCACCGTCGGCCTGGATGACGTCACAGTCGATGGTGATGGAATGCTCGCCAAGAGCGCTCAGATCAACCGCTGCACGCAATGAACGGCCGATCAGTCGCTGGATTTCCACGGTGCGGCCGCCCTGCTTGCCGCGAGCAGCTTCCCGCCCCATACGGCTGCCGGTAGAGCGGGGCAGCATGCCATACTCGGCGGTTATCCAGCCTTTGCCTTCGCCCCGCAGGAAAGGGGGGACCTTGTTTTCAACAGAGGCGGTGCAGATCACCTTGGTGTCGCCAAATTCCACCAGCACGGAACCCTCGGCGTGGCGGGTGTAGTGACGGGTGATGCGAATGTCTCTGGATTGTTCCGGCGTTCTTCCGCTCGGTCTCATAATTGTTCCTGGTATCAGTGGTGAGTGTCCGGGGTGAATCCCCGGTCGATTGCAAAGTCGAAAGATTGCGGAGTATAACACGCAGTCTGTGGCGTCTGTTCGATGTTGGAGCGGCCAGCCTGCTAAACTTGAAATCTGCTTCTTCGCAAACGTGGAGTCACCATGATCAGAAGTATGACGGCCTTCGCCCGCCAGGATACCCAGGAAGACTGGGGAACGCTCACCTGTGAAATTCGCACGGTTAACCACCGGTACCTGGAGCCGTCCTTTCGCTTGCCCGAAGCGCTCCGGGAGCTGGAGAACAGTTTCCGTGAGCAACTGCGCAAGCAATTGCGGCGCGGCAAGGTAGACGTGGCCATTCGTCTTCAGGCCAATGAATCGGCAACCCAGGGCTTCGAGATCGACGAAGATGTGGCAAACGCTGTCAATGAGGCGGCCAACCACATCAACAGGATGCTGGACAACCCGGCCCACATTAGCGCACTGGATATACTCCGTTGGCCGGGAGTGCTGGCCTCCACTGAACAGGATTTTGGCCCCGCCAGGAAAGCGGCTGGCGAACTATTCGAGCGTACTGTGAGTGAATTGGTGACGGTCAGGGAGCGGGAAGGTGAACGCCTGCGGCCGCTGTTTGAAGACAGGCTCACCACCATGGGTGAGCGGGTGACTGAGGTTCGGGAGCGAATGCCGGAACTGATTCGTGCCCAGGAAGAGCATCTGAAAAACCGCTTTGAGCAGGCGAAGGTGGAGCTTGACCCGGATCGCGTGGCCCAGGAAATGGTGATGCTGGCCCAGAAAAGCGATGTCGCCGAAGAGCTGGATCGCTTGGAAGCCATATCACCGAGGTGTCGGACACTCTGCAGTCCGACGATGCCATCGGTCGCCGTTTGGATTTCCTGATGCAGGAGCTCAACCGCGAGGCCAATACGCTCAGCAGCAAAAGCATCGATGCCCGGGTGACAAGGGCAGCGGTTGACCTGAAAGTGTTGATAGAGCAAATGCGGGAGCAGGTCCAGAACCTGGAGTAACCTCACTTGGATGCGGGGGCGGCGCAAACGCCGTATAATTCCGCCCTCGTTATTGTGGTGGCGCCGGGGTTGTTCCGCGCCAACTGAAAGCCCGTCAATGCCCGGAGTTGTTAGTCCCATGAGCCAGGAATCAGAACAAGGCACGCTGTATGTGATTTCCGCCCCCTCGGGAGCCGGTAAGACCAGCCTGGTGGCTCAAATGCTGAAGCAGGACGAAAAGCTGGGTGTTTCCGTGTCCCATACAACCCGGCCTATGCGGAAGGGGGAGCAGGATGGCGTCAACTATCACTTTGTCACCCGGGAGGCCTTCGAGGCGATGATCAGCCGGGGCGACTTCCTGGAGCATGCGGATGTCTTCGGGAACTACTACGGCACCTCCCAGGTCTGGGTGAAGCAAACACTGGCCACGGGTCAGGATGTAATCCTGGAAATTGATTGGCAGGGTGCGGAGCAGGTCCGCCACCTGATGCCAGACTGTGTCAGCATCTTCATCGTGCCACCGTCTCCGGAGGCCTTGAAAGACCGCCTGACTGGCCGGGGCACAGACGCACCGGAGGTGGTGGCGCGTCGCCTCAATGAGGCGGCGGATGAATGCAGCCACGCGGTGGAATTCGATTATCTGGTGGTTAACGATGATTTCGACACTGCGCTGGACGACCTGCTGGCGATTGTTCGTTGCCATCGTCTGCGCATGCAGGCCCAGCAGGTCAGGCATTCCGGGCTGTTGGTCAGGCTGTCCGAGCGCCATTGATCGGCGCACATTGCCTGTATACAAATTGAACCGGCCGCAGTAAACTACGCGGTCTGCTGAAATCAGTCATTTTGCTATTGTCGGGGAAGTTATGGCACGAGTTACCGTTGAAGATTGCCTTGAACACGTTGATAACCGCTTCCAGCTGGTTATGCTGGCCACCAAGCGTGCCCGCCAGATCGCAACCAAAGGTTTCGAGCCGCTGGTCGCCGAAGAGAACGACAAGCCTACCGTTATCGCCCTGCGTGAAATCGCGGAAGGCAAGATCTCCCGCGATCTCCTCACTGAGGATGACGACGAATAAGGTTGAATGTGGCCGAAGACGGGAATATTTTCTGGTTACCCGTCCAAAGCATTGAAATCTGTTCTTGCGGTTTTATAGTGTATCTATAGGCATGACTGGAAGAACGTCGGAAGGACCCGAATGCTTGCATTCGGGTTTTTTTATCCCTGGCATTTATGATCCCCACGGAGGCGCGGTGTCGGCAGAGGCAACGGTTGATGTGCTGGCCAATGAACTCAGCACGTATCTTGATACCAATCGCATCAATCAGGTGCGAAGAGCCTACTATTATGCCGAACAGGCCCACGAAGGGCAGATGCGCAAAAGCGGCGATCGCTATATTACCCATCCCCTGGCGGTTGCTCGAATCCTTGCTGGCCTGAAACTGGATCACCAGAGCCTGATGGCGGCCATGCTCCACGATGTCATCGAAGATACCGGCATCCCCAAGGATGCGCTGTCGGAGCAGTTTGGCGAGGATGTGGCTGAACTCGTAGACGGCGTCAGCAAGCTCACTCAGATTGAGTTCCGTTCCCGCGCCGAGGCCCAGGCCGAAAACTTCCAGAAAATGACGCTTGCCATGGCACGGGATATCCGCGTGATCCTGGTCAAACTGGCGGACCGCCTGCACAACATGCGCACCCTGGGCCCGATGCCTTATGAGAAGCGCCAGCGCATCGCCAACGAAACCCTGGATATCTACGCCCCGATTGCCAATCGCCTGGGTATGCACTCCATTTGCACCGAACTGGAAGATCTGGGGTTCTCTTCACTGTACCCGATGCGGTCAAAGTACATTTCCAAGGCGGTCGCAAAGCTTCGGGGCAGCCACCGGGAAATCATTGACGATATCCGTGGCAAATTGCAGGAGAAACTGGAAGAGCGAAGCCTGCCCGGCCGCATCCTGGGCCGGGAAAAGCATTTGAACAGCATCTACAACAAGATGAAGTTCAAGCAGAAATCCTTCCACGAAATCATGGATGTGTACGCGTTCCGCATCATCACCGACACCGAGGACGACTGCTATCGCATCCTCGGCGCCGTACACAGCCTCTACAAGCCGCTGCCGGGCCGTTTCAAGGACTACATTGCCATGCCCAAGGCCAATGGCTATCAGTCCCTGCACACCACTCTGTTCGGCATGCATGTGAATATTGAAATCCAGATCCGCACCGAGGAAATGGAGCACATCGCCAACAACGGTATTGCGGCCCACTGGATGTACAAGAATGAGCTCCAGTGTGACCAGCGTCAACCAGACACGGGTGGACCGTTGGGTGAAGGGCCTGATGGAGATGCGTGAGCGCGCGGACGACTCCCTGGAATTCATCGAACACGTGAAAGTCGACCTGTTCCCGGACGAGATCTACGTGTTCACGCCCAAGGGCAAAATCATGGAGTTGCCCAGCGGAGCGACCCCCGTCGACTTTGCCTACGCCATCCATACGGACATCGGTAATGCCTGCGTAGCCTGCCGTATCAACCGCAACCTCGGATCCCTGAGCCAGCCGCTACAAAGTGGCCAGACCGTTGAAATCATTACCGCACCCGGAGCACGGCCTAATCCCGCCTGGCTCAGTTTCGTGGTAACCGGTAAGGCTCGCAGCAGTATTCGTCATGTGCTCAAGAACCAGAAGCGTGCCGAATCCCTGGACCTGGGCAAAACCCTGTTGAAGAAATCCCTCAAAGGGTTTGGTACCAGCCTGTCCGAGATCAACGAGCATCAGATCCAGGCGGTGGTCCGCCACAACCAAGTGGACAGTTTCGAGGATCTGGTCAGCGATATTGGTCTGGGCAATCGCATGGCTTATCTCGTGGCGCGCCAGTTGGTCAGCGGCAGTACAGACGATGAGGCATCGGACGTGGCATCCGCGACAATCATGGACAAGGCCGATAACAGCCCGGTTACCATTCGTGGCACCGAAGGCTTGCTGGTTCGGTTTGCCAGCTGTTGCAAGCCGATTCCAGGTGACCCGGTGGTCGGTGCCATGGACTCGGGCAATGGCATGGTGATCCACTCGGATACCTGCTCACGGTTGCCAGAGGACGATGAAGGCAGGGCGCGCCTCACTCATTTGAAGTGGGCCAAGGACATTGCCAACGAGTTCTCCGTTGAACTTCGAGTGGAGCTTGAACGCCAGCGTGGGGTCATTGCAGAGCTTGCCAACGCGGTGCCATGGCGGATGGCAATATCGAGCGCATCAACGTGGAAGAGCAGAACGCCAAGCTGGGCATTGTCAGCCTTGTGGTGCATGTGAACGGTCGCCGGCATCTTGCCAGGGTGATGCGGCGGATCAGGAATATTCGCGCTGTCACCCATATCAACCGGGTAAGGCACTGACGCAACCGTGGTGCAACGGGCCAGAGCCGCGACGTTTGGCCTGTTGACACGCCTGCCACCCAGAGGTGAGGATTGGCGTTTTGATAAAGAGGACCCCAAGGTCATGACCAACAAATCCGTAATACAGACTGATAACGCGCCACAGGCCATCGGCACATACTCCCAGGCAGTGAAAGCCGGGGACACCGTGTACCTGTCGGGGCAGATTCCGCTGGTGCCGGAAACCATGGAAGTGGTCGCGGGTGATTTCGCCGCCAAGACCCGCCAGGTGTTCGAAAACCTTAAAGCCGTCTGCGAGGCCAGTGGCGGCGAGCTCAAGGACATCGTCAAGCTCAACATCTACATGACGGATCTGAGCAACTTTGCAACGGTGAACGAAATCATGGCCACCTATTTTCAAGAGCCGTACCCGGCGCGTGCCGCCGTGGGTGTCGCGGCGTTGCCCAAGGGTGTCCCGGTTGAGATGGAAGCGGTGATGGTGCTGAGCTGATACTCGTTCAAGCAAACACCGAAGGCGGCCCATGGGCCGCCTTTTTCGTTGGTAGGGGGCTCGCCAGGACTACCGGGTTTTTTCGGCAATCATCTCCTGGTAGCCCACCCGGAAGTCCGGATAGCGGAAATGGAAACCAGAGTCCAGCAGCCGCTGGTTGTTGCAGCGTTTGCTCCCTGCGCGACCACCCTGGCGGGCGTCGGGGCCAGGCTTGGCACAGGGTAGTTGTTCACGCACCCACGCCACCACCTCATCCAGTCGCACAGGCTCGCAATCACTGGCAAGGTAGCAGTCTTCAAGTGGTTGGCCGGCGAGTGCCCGCTCCACGATATGGCAGGTGGCCGCGGCCGCATCCGCTTCGTGGATACGATTGCTGTAGGGGCCGGGAGAGGTCGGGTTCATGTTGCCGTTCATCACGGCATCGAGGAAGCGCGCCCGCGACGGGCCGTAGATGCCACTGAAACGGATTACGGTTGCCGGACTACCGCTCTCCAGGGCGACCCTCTCACCCGCGAGTATCGCCTGGCCACTGTATCGGGTGGGGTCGGTTGGGCTGGTCTCATCCACCCAGGAATCGTCGTCCTGAGCGTAGACACTGCTGCTACCGATAAACACCAGCCGCGTGAGCTGCGCCCGTCCAGTGCGTCGATCAGGTTCCGCAGGCCCTTTACGTAGGCATTGTGATAGCCCTCGTTGTCGTAGCTTGCTGGCGTGAGGCAATAAACCACAATGTCGAGGTTGTCCGGCAGTACTGAACGCACCTGCTCCGGCACCATGAGGTCCGCCCCCAGCGCCTGGATGCTCCGGGACCTTGTCCGGACTGCGCCGTAGGCGTATACCTGCGCCGTTCCGGTAAGCTGAGAGGCAATGGCGCCACCGAGCTTGCCACAGCCCGCAACCAGTATTCTTGGCGTTTGTTGGTGCTCAGTGATTGCCATAGACAATATCAATCCTTATGCTTTGGCTAATAAATTAACGGAACGTTTGTACGATCCCTGACCTGGACGAATTCTGACCGGAGCCCGCCATGACTCTGACCGAGTTAAGATACGTTGTTACCCTTGCCCGGGAAAGGCATTTTGGCCGTGCCGCCGAGCGCTGTCATGTCAGTCAGCCGACCTTGAGTGTGGCCGTCAAGAAACTGGAGGACGAACTCGGTATACCCTTGTTTGAGCGTAGCAAAAACAGTATCCGGGTCACCGAAACGGGCAAGCGTATCATCGACCAGGCCCAACGGGTCCTGGATCAGGTGGGTGTTATCCGTGACATGGCTCAGGATGGCAAGAACCAGCTCAATGCCCCCCTTAAGGTGGGTGCCATCTACACCATCGGCCCCTACCTGTTCCCACACCTGCTGCCGGAGCTGCGCCGCGCGGCGCCTGACATGCCGCTCTACATTGAGGAAAACTACACCGCCACACTGCGGCAGAAACTGCGCCAGTCAGAACTGGACGCCATCATCATCGCACTGCCGTTTGAAGAGCCGGAGGTCGTTACCCTGCCGCTCTACGACGAGCCTTTCGTGGTGCTGCTGCCGGGAGGTCATCCACTGACCAAGCGTGACAGCCTGACCGCCGAGGAGTTGGCGAAGGAACAGTTGCTGCTGCTTGGCCCCGGCCACTGTTTCCGTGACCAGGTGCTGGAATCCTGCCCGCCGTTGGTGGATGCGGTCACCCGTAATCCGAGTGCTGCGGCGCCGTCACTGGTGACTGAAGGCAGCTCTCTGGAGACCATACGTCACATGGTCGCCTCTGGTTTGGGTATCACCGTTTTGCCTTTGTCCGCTGCAACGGCGATGCAGTATGACGAGAGCATACTTGCGGTCAGGCCTTTTGCGGCGCCAGTACCCTATCGCACGGTGGCGTTGGCCTGGCGGGTCACTTTCCCACGACCAAAGGCGATTGATGTGCTGTCGCTGGCGGCCAGCCAGTGTCGGGTAATTGAGAAAGCGAAGATTGAAACCCCGGCTGCGGCCGCAACCGCCTGAGCCAGGCCATGATGTCACTGGACGACATTGCCGTTACCACCCTGAAGGGCGTCGGTAATGCCCTGGCCGACAAGCTGTCGAAGCTGGGCATCCGTTCGCTGCAGGATTTGCTGTTCCATCTTCCCCATCGATACGAGGATCGCACACGCATTGTCTCCATGGGCAACCTGCGCATTGGCGACGTCGGGGTGGTGGAAGGCGAGGTGATGAAAACCGATCTGGTGATGGGCCGGCGCCGAAGCCTGCAGGTGACCCTGAAGGATCACAGTGGCTTCGTGGTCATGCGTTTCTTCCATTTCAATGCCGCCCAGAAGAACCAACTCACGGAAGGCGCGAGGGTGCGTTGTTTCGGCGAAGTTCGGCCGGGGCGGGCCGGTTACGAATTCTACCACCCTGAATACCAGGTCAATCCGCCGCCGATGCCCGCGCAGGGTGAGGCCACGCTAACGCCCGTTTATCCCCTGACAGAAGGCATTCAGCAGCCGCGAGTGCGCGCTCTGTGCCAGCAGGCGCTGGGCTACCTCAAACGTTACCCGATCCGTGACTGGTTGCCGGAAGAACTGCTCGCCAGTTACCAGTTGCCGGGTATCACCGAAGCGGTCGAGCTGGTGCATTCGCCGCCGGCCAATGCGCCGGTTCATCTGTTGATGGAGGGGCGGCACCCGGCCCAACAGCGACTGGTTATGGAAGAGCTGCTGGCCCACCAGCTAAGCCTTTTGCAGGTACGGCAACAGGTTCAGGCCCGGGAAGCGCTGCCGTTACTGCCAACCGGTGATCTGCCGGAACGTTTTCTTGATCTGCTTCCGTTCAGCCTTACCGGGGCACAGCGACAGGTTATGACCGAGATCCGCCAGGATCTCAGCCAGCCGGTACCCATGTTGCGGTTGGTGCAGGGAGACGTGGGGTCTGGTAAAACCGTGGTGGCGGCGCTGGCAGCACTGCAGACCATTGGTGCTGGCGCCCAGGTGGCGCTGATGGCGCCCACGGAAATACTGGCGGAACAGCACTACCAGAATTTCCGCGGCTGGCTGGAGCCGCTTGGCATCCAGTTGGCGTGGCTGTCGGGAAAGATTAAGGGCAAGGCACGAAAGGAAACTCTGGAGCCGTTGGCAGTGGCGAAGCCACCGTGGTGATAGGTACCCATGCCCTGTTCCAGGAAGATGTTGCGTTCAGTCGCCTGGCACTGGTGATTGTGGACGAACAACACCGTTTTGGCGTGCATCAGCGGCTGGCCCTGCGGGAGAAGGGCGTCGGCGGCACCATGGCGCCACACCAGTTGATTATGACAGCGACCCCGATTCCGCGTACGCTGGCCATGAGCGCCTATGCGGACCTGGATACGTCGGTGATTGATGAGCTGCCCCCCGGCCGCAAGCCTATCGAAACCATCGCCATTCCCGACAGCCGGCGTGACGATGTGACCGATAGGGTACGAAAGGCCTGCAAGGAAGGCCGGCAGGCATACTGGGTGTGCACGCTGATTGAGGAGTCAGAAGCGCTGCAGTGCCAGGCGGCGGAAGTGACTGCGCAGGAGCTGGCGGAACGTCTGCCAGATCTGAAGGTGGGGCTTGTTCATGGTCGCCTCAAGGCGGCCGAAAAAGCAGCGGTCATGGAACAGTTCAAGAACGGCGAGCTCGACCTTCTGGTCGCGACCACCGTAATTGAAGTGGGGGTGGATGTGCCCAATGCCTCGCTGATTATCATCGAGAATCCGGAGCGCCTGGGCCTGGCGCAGTTGCACCAGTTGCGGGGCAGGGTTGGCCGGGGCGAAGAGGCCAGTTTTTGCGTGTTGATGTACCATCCACCATTATCGCTGAATGGCAAGGCGCGTTTGCAGGCCCTGCGCGACAGTCAGGACGGTTTTGTGATTGCCGAGAAAGACCTGGAAATACGCGGGCCAGGAGAAGTGTTAGGCACCCGCCAGACCGGTATGATGCAGTTCCGGCTGGCAGACTTTGAACGGGACAAGGGCTGGATCGAGCCAATCCGTGAAATGGCGCCGCCGCTGATGCAGCAGCCGGCGTTGGTGAACGGTTTGATTCGCCGTTGGTTGGGGGAACGAATTCGTTACGGCGACGTGTAACTGCGCCGCGCCGGTAGAAAAAATCGTGTGAAAACCCACCTGATGTCAAAGTTGGGTCGCTGTTTGTGCCCTATACTGAGTGAAACCAATGTGTCCAACGGGGCACCGTCTACATTTTGGGAGAAACTTATGGAGCTACCTGTCGTAGTCAGGCAGGCGTTGGGTGAGTCTGCTGCCGGCGTTTCCCTTAGGGATGTGAGCCAGGCCCGGGACGACGAACTGTTGCGAATGGTGTTGCTCACGGATGAGGAGGGGAATCTCCAGGCCATTTGCCGCGAGGGTGACCTGCTCGATATCAGTGCCCTGAACAAACAATTGGGGCGAGATCTGCGGGTGATGAAGCGACGGGAGCAGGTCCGGGTTCGTGAGCGCTCTGGCCTGACCGAGCTGCCCGCCTTACCGTCTCTGACCGGCTGGCCCACGATTGTGGACGCGCGGGTGGATGAGTTGGCGTCCGTGGCATTGGTCCTGGGCGAGCAGAATCTTTGTATGGTCATGCCCGGCGACGAGTTCCGGGGAATCACCGTCGCGGCCGACCGCCATTCGTTTTCGGTGGCGCGGGATACCATTGCCGTGAATCTCAACAGCCCGGAAAAAGACCGGGACCAGCTGCATTCCGCCATTCGACGGTTTACCTCGCTGCGCATTCAGCAGCGCCTGGAAGACACTCTTGAGTTGCCTCCTCTACCCGAGACCGCCCAGCGCATTATTCACCTGCGGGTGAACCCCAATGCTGTGATGGGGGATCTGGTGGATGTCGTGGAAAGTGACCCCACCTGGCGGCTCAGGTGGTCAGTTGGGCGTCCTCGTCCTTTTATGCGGCGGCGGGGCAGGTGCGTTCTGTGCACGACGCGGTCTCTCGGATTCTGGGCTTCGACCTGGTGATGAACCTAGCCATGGGCCTGTCTCTGGGGCGTGCCCTGAAGCAGCCCCAGGATCATCCGGAAGGCTATGTGGATTACTGGCAACAGGCGATATGGCAGGCTCAGTCGGCCGGTATCCTGGCCAGCATGATGCCTCGTGGCGAACGTCCTATCTTTGGTCTTGCGTACCTGGGGGGGTTGTTGCACAACTTTGGCTACCTGGTGCTGGCACAGGTGTTTCCTCCCCATTTCAAGTTGGTGTGCCGGTCGCTGGAAGCCAACCCCCATCTCGACTCCTCAATGATTGAGCATTATCTGCTGGGCGTGACCCGGGAGCAGATTGCGGCGGAACTGATGCAGAACTGGGGTATGCCCGACGAGGTCTGTCTGGCAATCCGAAACCAGAAGAATCCTGGTTACGACGGCCCTCACGCGGTATACAGCAAACTGCTCTGGCTGAGTCGGCAACTGCTGACCAAGCGCGGTGTTGCGTTGGGTGCGGGGGAAGAGGTGTCGGACGCGTTCTACGAATCGCTCGGTCTGAACAGGGAAAAGGTGGAAGCGCAGTTTGATGAACTGGTAGGAAACAAGGACAGCATTATGGCGATGGCGGGGATGATGAATCAGTAGGTCCTCTCTACCGCCAAACCTCTCTAGTTTAGCCCCGCAAAAAAGCCGGCCCGAAGGCCGGCAAGCTCACCCGCTTGTTGCAGATCAAACCAAACGTGTTCAGGAGAAAACAACGTGAGCAGTTGCAGGGTCGGTAGTGGCAACGTGCTTTTTTAAACTTAGCCAATATGGAGTGAAATAAAAGCTGGCTACGTTGGTGTTTGGTGAATGAGCCGGGCGTCATAATTTCGTGACATCTGAAGAGATTGATTTGTAAAGCTAATCAAACCTTCAGTGATGAAATTCGATTACAAACTGTTACAAAATACTGGAGCGTCAGACTCATATTGGTAAGGGTCAGGCCTGGAACGGATGGTGTCGAATGGCCGTTGCGGCGCGGCGAATGGCGTCGGCGTGCTCCTTTTCGACTGCCAGGCGCTCGCGGTCCATCTTTTCCACGAAGCGGGCATCTGTTTCCTGGCGGGCGCGATGGGTCGGCATGTGCTGGATCTGCTCATGCACTTCCTGGAACACCCGGAAAGGAGACTGGTCCAGCAACTCCGGTGCCACGTGGTCCAATAGGCCCTTGATTCGCAGACAGGCTTCGGAGTATTCAACCTGATTCTCTTCCACCGCCATGGCCAATACCCGGATACTTTCAATCATGCTGTCGCGGCGTTCCTTCTGGAAAGACTCTGCTTTCTCCTGCCGCCTCCTGCTGTCCTGCAGGGCACGGGACTGGCGGCCGATAAACGCGACAAGCAGCGCGATGGCCAGCAGGCCGGCAATAATCAGTGTCCATTGAAGCCACGGCGGCATAGAAGTCTCCCTTGAGAATGTCAGGCCTGTTTACGCTGGCGGTCCGCACGCCAGACTTTTACAGACACGGTCTGCCCATTAAGTACGGACGTGCCAACAAGCGGATCAATCTCCTGATCGCTCAACACGTCGTTTATGCTGGCGCCAGCGTGGGCAACCGCCACACTCTGCCGGTACCCTTCCGATGGTGGCCCCAGCCATGGGGTACTGAAACCACGCCCGCCATCACATCCTCGGTGATCTCCACCGGTAGTACGATCTGCCCGGAGGTGGAGCCAATCTCGGCGGAATCACCAGCCTGAAGGCCACAGCGAGCAGCATCTTTCGGATGGATCATCAGGGTACAGCGGTCTTTGCCTTTCACCAACCGCTGGCTGTTGTGCATCCAGGAATTATTGCTGCGAACGTGCCGGCGCCCGATCAGTAGCAGACCGTCGGAGGCCGGTGCCGTGAGTAAGGCATGGAGCCGCCCCAGATCCTGTAAGTAGCGGCGTGGGGCGAGGTTTACCTTGCCGTCGCGGGTAAACAATCTGCCGGGCATGCATGGGCGAAGTGGCCCGAGATCCACACCGTTGGGTAGTTCCTTAAGGGCGCTGATGGACAGCCCCTTGGGCAGGTCCTGCCAGTGGCGGTTCAGTGGGCTCATTTTTGCCAGACCCCGCAGGGGATGGCGCTCCGGAAGTATATCCATCACCAGGTCGATGGCGGGCTGGACCAGGCCGCGTGCAGGACCGATGTCGGTTCCGTAGGGCCCGGCCCGCAACATAAGATCAAGGATCGGGTCCGGCCCGATCTGTTTGAACGCACGCCAACCCATCTCGGAACGCAGGGGCAGGCGGCCACCTTTTCGCTTCTTCTCCAGACGGTGGGCCAGTTCCAGCAGTATCTGCCAGTCGTGGCGGGCGTCTTTGCCAGCATCGAACAGGGCAGGGCTGTATTTGGCGGTGTTGCGAACGGCAAACATGCTGAAGATCAGGTCGTAGTGGCTGCGTTCAAGCCCGGCGGTGGGAGGTAGTATGACGTCCGCATGACGGGTGGTTTCATTGAGGTAGTAATCCACCGACACTATGAAATCGAGGCCGCCGAAGGCCTCGTCGAGCCGTCCACCGTTGGGGCTTGAAAGCACCGGGTTGCCCGCCACCGTCACGAATGCCCGTATCTGGCCCTCGCCCGGCGTGAGAATCTCATCGGCAATGGTGCTTGAAGGGTATTCGCCGGCAAACTCAGGCAGTTTTTTCACCCGGCTGAACCGCTTGCCGAAATGGCCCTTCTGGCCGGACATGCCACCGAGTGCGATCAGATCAATCGCAGGTTGCGTGAACATCATGCCGCCAGTGCTGTCCAGCTTCCCGGTCAGGATATTGAGCACGTAGGCAAGCCAGGTCGCAACGCCGCCAAAGGCTGGGTACTGGTGCCCATGCGAGTGTACAGCGCAGCCCTCGGTGTTGTGGCCAGTTGCCGCGCGAGGTTGCGGATATCAGCAGCCGGCATGCCCGTCTGTTCGCTGACGGCTTCGGGGGTGAAGCCCATTGCGGCCAGCCGGACTAGGTCTACGTCTTTCGTCCATTGTTCTGCATGGCCGAGGTTCACCAGGTCTTCTTCAAACAGGGTGTGCACCATGGCCATTAATAGCAGGGCATCGGTGCCAGGGCGAATGAAGTGGAACTCGTCGGCCAGTTTGCCGGTCTCTGTGCGGCGTGGGTCCACGACCACCATCCTGCCGCCACGGCCCTTGAGTGCCTTGAGTCGCCCACGGAAGTCCGGCACGGTCATCAGGCTGCCATTGGAGGCCATCGGATTGGCGCCAATGCAGATGAACAGGTCGGTGCGGTCGATGTCCGGTATCGGGAAGAGAATCTGGTGCCCGAACATTTCCAGGCTGGCCAGCATGTGGGGCAATTGGTCGTTGGAGGTGGCGGAGAACCGGTTCTGGGTGCCTAGGGCCCGGAGGAATGGCATGGTAGCCACCAGCGAGCCGTGATTGTGTACGTTGGGGTTGCCGAGGTAAGCGCCAATGCTATTGCGGCCGTGCTCTTTGCGTACCCGGTGCAGTCGGCTGGCCACCAGGTCAAAGGCTTCGTCCCACTCCATTTCCTGCCAGCCGTCGGTGGTGCGCCGTACCGGTTTGCGCAGGCGCTCCGGGTCTTCGTGGAGGTCCTGGAGGGCGACGGCCTTGGGGCAGATATGGCCATGGCTCAGCGGATCGTCCTCGTCGCCCTTGATGGAGGCGACGTGGCCATCCCTGACCTCGATGGCCACGCCGCACATGGCTTCACATAGATGGCAGGTACGGTAGTGGGTGCCGTTTTCCATGGGGTCTCTCCAAACTGGTTGTTATTGTTCTGAGCATGGCCAAGCAGGGACGGTATTCCGAAACACGCTTTGAATACGTCCCTGTAACGCTCGGGCTCCGCCATCCATGGCTCCGCACGGTTTCGGAATACCGTCCCCGCTTGGCCCCGGACTTCGGAGTTGGTTTCAACAGGCAACCAGATTAGCAGGAAACGCAGGAGAGTGGAAAACCGGTTTATGGCCTTTCCGGCCACAAAAAAGGCCAGCCCGAGGGCTGGCCATAAGTAGCGGAGCCTGAAGTTAGTACTCTGCTGGAATTTCCTTGATGGGGTTGGACAGGAAGTTCAGGTAAACGCCGCCAATTGGAATTTCCAGAGGAATGTTCCCCAAGCTTTCTATGTTGACTGTCAGCGGCACACGATTGGTGTTTCTTTGCTCTATTTGCATCCTGCCATCATCAAAGAAATTGATGTCGCCTTTCAGTTCAAGAGTGAACGGTTTGCTGTACAGGTCGTGTGGTCCGCCAATGGGTGGTTCCAGCAGCGGGGCGTCGAGCTGAAGGCGGGCTTCGGTTCTGAACTCGGTCTGGCCATCATCATTCTCGACAATAACGCCTTCCACCAAGCCTTGTGGATTGTCCTCGGAAGTCTCCGTGTTGTATCGCATCCGAAGGATCTGTGGCCCAGTCGGTTCTTCCAGCGTGATCAAGCCGGCAATCCGCAGGTAAACCGAGGTAGAGGTTGTCGCGAGCATGGTTGGGTATAAGAGTACCCTTACACCGGTCTGCTCTCCTGAGTCCGGATCGATGTAGGGGCCGATAACCTCTGTATTCAGTCCATAGGTCTGATAGATGAATTTATTCTCTGGGCATTCATCACCGTTGGTCGGGCACCCGACTCTTGCCGGAGTGGACATTAGCAGTATTGTTGCGTTGCCTGCTGATTTCAGTTTTGCGGCATTGGCGGACGGCAGGAACTCGCTGGCATCGTTTGGATCCACTTCATGATCGAATGGCTCCAGGCAGTCCTGGGAACCCAGCGCGTCGCAGTCAACCACATAGTTCGAGTTTGTATCCCGAATCGGCAGGTTCCGTAAGGGAGTGAATACTGTATCTAGCGCTTCACCACCTCGGAAGTAAATGTCCATATTTGGCCCGCCAACATCTTCAGGGTTTACCAGGAGATCGGTTTGCAGGGCAAGACCGTTGGCGCCGCAGATGAAATCCTCGGTTCCGGTCTGGCATTGGCTCCGGAAGTGGATTTCATGCGATAACGATACAGGCTATCGATTTCCCAGGGCTCGTCCGGGTAAAACCGAATCCGTTGATTGTTCTTCTCCAGCCGGCCGGATACCGCTTCAATTGCAGCGCCGCTCTCGTCCACTCTCTCAACCACAAACGTCTCGCCGCTGCGGATGGAGTCCAGATCCATGGACTGGGAGAACACGACCACGATGGGGCGGTCCGTAGGCATGGTAGTTACCGGCAACTCGTCCCCGCGAGGACCATTAGGTGCGTTATCCACACACTGCCCATGGCTATCTTGGCTTAGGTTGACCCCGGTGGTGACGCATGGGTAACCGGGATAGGTTGTCAGCGCCAGAGGTGACCTCTGTGGGACTGAACCGCCGCCAATGTCAGGGAGGGCGAAGCTGAGGTTCTGCGGTGTGACACCATTGCCTGCAAGGTCGGTCAACGCGTTGCCGATCTGCACGGTGTAATCAACACCATGCTCCAGGCCTCCGACCGGGTTCAGTACCAGGGCGGTTCCGTCGAGTTTGGCGTCCAGTGTGTTGTCGCCAACCGTCAGCGGTGTGCCTGCCGCGTCCAGCACAATGCCATCGGCGATGGTATCGGCGTCCAGCGGTTCGTCAAAATTCAGTACGATCGGGTCGCCAGGGCGCTGCATCTGATCACGATCACCCGGGAAGGCATCGTCCGGTCCTGGCATCCAGCTCACTAACTGTGGGCCGGTGTTGTCCGCCAGTTCTTCGTCCCGTTGTTCGGCAGCATCCAGTGCGGACTCGGAATCCGTCGCGGCTTCGATGCGAAAGGCAATGGTGGCATCGGTGAATTCCTGGCCCAGCAGGTTGGGTTCCACCATGCCGATGGCGTCGATGGTCAGAACGCCGTCTTCCACGATCGCGATGCCGGTCAGCTCCACCCCAAGCAGGTCCTGGGATAACGAAGCATTGGGCTGCGCCTCTTCCGTGTTCATGGCAACATCCATGAACAGTTTGACGTGGCGCGGCGCGTTCATGTTATCCGTGTAGGGGTTTGGCATCAGGTAACCGGTGGCGTCCGACAACATGGTCACCTTGATGTCACCGGTTTGCTGGATGTTTCCGGTTGCCGGATCTATAACCGGCACCTCACCGTTGACACGGACATCCAGCTGCTGCTGGTTAGCACGCTGCCTTTCGGAACTCGCAGTGGCAGGGGCTCATCCGCCGTAAATGCCGGTGCGTAAGCGAGCTCTGCAAACAGATCGCCGGTTTGCTGGGACGGCCCGGCATTGCCCTGCAGTACGGAGTTCAGAGTAATTCCGTTGATGATTTGCCCGTTTAGCCGAGACTTGCGGGTGTTCGCGGCGCTCTCGCCGGCGTTCAGACCGGAATCCACCACTTGCTGGGACAGCACAACGGTTGGGCCGGTGTCGCGTGGGGTGATAGTTTCGCTGAAGTCGTCCAGCGTGCCGCCATGGAGACTCGACAGGTTGCGGACTGACACGGTGTAGGTCTCGCCCGAGGTGAGTATGTCCTCCTCGCGGCCACAGCGCTCTTTCGAGTCTGCCAGGCAGGGGTCGATGGTGATGTCCCGGCCTTTCACAAGAACGGTGGCCGGCACCACGTTCGCGTTGCTGTCAGTGATTTCAATGACACCACCGAGCGCCTTCCAGTCCGGGTGTACGGTCTGGGTCATTTGCAGTCGGAACGTTGAGAAGTTCATGGGCTGGAATACATTGCCCTCGGAGGGAATCATTTCCGCAACTGTGAACTCGGGGCTCAGGTTGTCCAGCCCGGCGATGCCGCTGAATGCACCCCGTGTTGAAAACTGCACGCCCTCCGGGCCAAAAGCATTGGGGGTCGGAATCGTACGGCCGCCTTCCGCCTGCAATGCCTCGGTAAACTCAATGGTGTAGTCGGCGCCCGGGCTGAGTTCGCCCTGTGGCGACAATGTCAGACTGCGCCCACCATCCACGCTTTCGGCCGTGAAGCTCAGGTCGGTGCTACCATCGGTGATGCGGATTTTGCTGGCAACATCGTTGTCAGACAGCGCATGGGAGAAGCGCAGCACCATGTCGGCCTTGGGGCTAACGTTGCTCTGGCCATCCGCCGGGTAGGAGTAAACCACCTCTCCCGGAGTTGTCGGCTCGTCGATGGTCTGTTCATCACCCCCGCCGCATGCTGCCAGGAACATCGCGGGAATCAGTGCCAATGTATTGTTGTGTTTCATGGCAAACCTCTCCTCAGAACTTCAGGGTGATGGAGCCGCTGATAACGTGAACGTCACCGTCGGCGGTTGCCTGCTGTTCGTTACCGTCATAGTCGACGATGGTGAAATCCCGGTCCTGCAGCTGCTGATATTGGTAACCGATATCCAGCCGTACCGGGTAGGCCAGCACACGGGTGCGTTCATAGGTTGCACTGATGCCTAGCCCGGCCACGATCTTGTCGGTGTCCAGATAGTTCAGCTCCGGGTTGCGGGTGGTTTTGAGGGGAGACTCCTCATACGCCAGCCCGCCCCGGACGGCAAAGTGACGGCTGAGCTGGTATTCAGCGCCGATGCGAGGCACCAGGATGTCATCAAAACGGATGCGATTGGCTGCGCTGACATTCTCCTGATCCTTGATTGTGTCGCCGGCGAACTCGTCTTCCAGTTCAGACCAGTTCTGCTGCTCAATGCTACCGCCGATGCGCCAGCCGTCACCCTTGTACTGGGTGCCGATGGCAAAGGTTTCCGGTTGGAAGGAATCGATAGTAGCCACCGCAAGGCTCAGGCCCGGGTCGGGGATGGTCTGTGTAACGATAATGTTGGAGTCTACAGACGTCGAAGCGGATGACTTGGTGCGATAGGTGATCGCGCTTTCCCAGCCGTCGAGGAAACAGTCACTGTCCGGACAGAAAGTATCGCCCCACTTGATGGTGGTGCCAAGGATGGACTTCAGCGAGGGCTCGGCGTTAACCGCCAGTCGCTCGCGGCTGGTTTCACCGCCAAGTGTTGAAACGGCATCCAGTTGAGCGGCTGCTTCCAGAGTGACACGCACCGAAAAACCGCCTGAGATGCCCCGCCAGAGGGGGGTGGCACCACCAATGTTCAGGAACAGGGGTTCCTTGCCATATTGCAGGTACTGCCCGGTTTCGGAGGTTTCCGAGGAGAATGCCAGCATTTCCTTACCATACTTCTCAACGCCTGCGATGAAGCCCAGGTAAATCGGGTGATCGAAGCGGGTCAGGGACGCCAGGTTGGTTTTCATGCCGATCAGGACGTGCTGGCTCGGCGAATCCGAAATGATATCGCCGTCTGCATCGGAACGGCTGGAGCGCAATTCCTGCTCCGCGTGAAGGATGCCGCCGGTCAGCTCGCCACGCTCGTCACTGGTCAGATAGGACGGATTGTAATAGGTGGCTGACACATGCTCGTTGAACATCGACAGGGATTGTGCGGTAGCCACGTCCACGGGCATCACGCCATAGGTTGTACCGATATTGCCCATACTGGCAGAGGCATTCAATGAAAAACCGGCCGAGGCGGCTGCAACGGCGAGTGTCATCGCACGCAGGGAAAAGCGGGAGGTTGAAACCATGAAACACACTCCATTTGTTTGTCTTTGTTATGGACCTTTGCCGTGCCCCCGGAGTCGGGTAACAGGGCTGGCAATTATTGTTGGTACATTTGTTCGAAAAGCAGTGTAGTGCTCTTGTCTTATCGGGACGTTGGCTTCTTTGACAGCTTTTGGTGTCGAAACGACCACCCTCTAGTTAAAGATGGTTTAAAAATGAAGGAAATACAGAGTCTTATCAGGCCGGAAGGTGTTTTTTTCTGTAACGAAGAGTTGTGAACTGTTGCAGGTTTTCTGCGGGCATAAAAAAAGGCTCCCTTCCGGGAGCCTTTGAATACTGCGCTAACGTGTATTGAAACTCGACGTTTCAGTTCGCGCGGCGTTTTCGGCCAACCAGTGTCAGGCCGATGATGCCAACGCCCAGCAGCGCCAGTGAGCCAGGTTCGGGCACGGTAACAGAGCCCTTGCCGTAAAGGCTCACGTGAGACAGGCCATTACCCTTGCCGAAGTACGCCCAGTCTCCAGAGGAGACGAGGGAGTTAAGTTCATAAACGAACCAGTTGTCAGCCTTGTTTCCGCCACCAAATTTGAAGCCGATTGCAATAGTGCTGTATGAGTCCCAAAGGCTGCTATCGAATTCCCAGGTGCCGGTGCTGTCGGTCTGTCCGTACTCCAGATTGTAAAGTGCTGTGGGGTTCCCTGCGTTTTCAGATTTCTCCACAAACTGATAACCCGTTCCTGCGGCGTTGTTAAGAAAAATGTCATTGGCAGGGTTGCCGGTAAAGCTCGGGTTGTTCTTGCCGGACGCCAGGCATACTGCGGCCTGCGAATCGTCCATCTGCATATAGTTATAGGCATCATCACATTTGATGGGTGCCGCGACAGCAAAACCTGACATCAGGAATGCGGATGCCAGCGTTCCAGCCACCAGTGGCCAAAACTTAGTTCTCGTGTTCATTTTTGCTACTCCCGGTGATATTCCTTACTGCGGGAGAATCACAGCATTAAAGGTGCCACAGTCCAAAATCATCGTTGTTACCGATACATAGGCAAAGCGCAGTTTCCGACTCGGTTTGATAGTGTAAACAAAGCTGACATTCCTGGAGTCACGATGCCAGTGTCAACTGGTCAGCACCGATAGCACCTTCTGCGCATGCTCCGCCATTTCACTGCCCAGACTTGTCAGGTAACCGCCATCCTTCTGAGTGATCAGCCCCTTCTGGTGTAGGCGTTCAGCCGCGGTCACCATCTCCGGTGCAGCTGAATGCTGGTGAACCTTGATGCCCTCCTGCGCGGAAGACAGATCGAACATCGCCAGCAGATTGAGTTCATCAATGTGGTCGGAAGAGAAAGGCATGGTGCGTTCCTTGTGTTATTTTTAATGGTCTTAGTGTAGTTGTATACGAAGCCACGGTATTCGGCAAAACTGATTTCCGGATAAACCACCCCACCTGGATGGAGACAGGGATGTACACCCTTCATATTGCGAACAAGAACTACTCGTCATGGTCGTTGCGCCCTTGGGTCCTGATGAAGGAGCTGGGCATTGAGTTTAATGAGCAGCTCATTGTGTTTGGTGATGAGCCCACCTGGCAGGCTTACAGGCGCCTGAGCCCCAGCGGCAAGGTACCCTGCCTCACGGATGAAAGCACAACCGTATGGGACTCGCTGGCCATCATTGAGTATCTGGCCGAGCGTCACGAGGGCGTCTGGCCCAAAGACGCAAAGGCCCGCGCCTGGGCTCGCTGTGCTGCTGCTGAAATGCATTCCGGGTTCCAGTCGCTACGGGATATCTGCAGCATGAACGTGGGCCTGCGTATCCGCATGAACACGGTCAGTGAGGGCCTGCAAAAGGATGTCGACCGCATCGACAGCCTGTGGTCCCATGGCCTGCAGCAGTTCGGTGGCCCGTTCCTCGCCGGTGACCGCTTTAGCGCTGTGGATGCCTTCTTTGCCCCTGTCGTCTATCGGGTTCGCACCTACGGGCTGGACCTGAGCGAAGGCGCCGCTGCCTACGTTGAGAGGGTTCTGGCGTTAGGCAGTATGCAGCAGTGGGAAGCCGAATCCCTCGCGGAACCGTGGCGAGACACCGAACACGAGAACATCGCGTTCACCGTCGGCACCTTGCTCGCGGACCACAGACAATAGCCACTTTCTTTAACAGACAGAGGACTCACCAGGCATGATCAGTTGGGAAGACTTTGAGAACGTAGAGCTGCGCATCGGCACCATCATCGAGGTAAACGAATTTCCGGAAGCCCGCAGGCCGGCATACAAGTTGAAAGTCGATTTCGGCCCGGAAGTGGGCATCCGAAAATCCAGTGCGCAGATTACCGACCTGTACGATCCTGAGACGTTATTGGGTAAACAGGTGCTCGCCGTAACAAACTTCCCGCCAAAACAGATTGGCAAATTTATGTCCGAGTGCCTGGTGACTGGGATCAAGAATGATGAGGGGGCGATAACCCTGGTAAGCACGGATCACAAGGTGAGTAATGGGCAGAGGCTTATCTGAAGGTAAAACTGGGGAAATGGTGGGCCCACCTGGACTCGAACCAGGGACCAAAGGATTATGAGTCCTCTGCTCTAACCAACTGAGCTATAGGCCCTTTTTCAGCGGATGCTGCTTAAAGGTTTGCTTTTGGGGTGTCGCTTCCGGGCGGGAGCAACAAAGCGGGCGCCATTATACCGGTGAGGGATGGCGCCCGCTACTGTTGTGGTGTTATCCGTTGCCCTGATCGTCAATGAAGCCGCGCAGGTGATCGGAGCGGGAAGGATGGCGCAGTTTGCGCAGGGCCTTGGCTTCGATCTGGCGGATTCGCTCGCGGGTTACGTCAAACTGCTTGCCCACTTCTTCCAGGGTGTGGTCGGTGTTCATTTCGATACCGAAGCGCATGCGCAGCACCTTGGACTCGCGCGCGGTCAGGCCGGAGAGCACGGAGCGGGTAGCTTCGCGCAGGCCTTCAGCGGTAGCGGAGTCAACAGGTGACAGGGCCTGGATATCTTCAATGAAGTCGCCCAGGTGGCTGTCTTCGTCATCACCGATCGGGGTTTCCATGGAGATCGGTTCCTTGGCGATCTTCAGTACCTTGCGGATCTTGTCCTCGGGCATTTCCATGCGCTCGCCCAACTCTTCCGGCGTGGGCTCGCGGCCCATCTCCTGCAGCATCTGACGGGAGATGCGGTTGAGTTTGTTGATGGTTTCGATCATGTGCACCGGAATACGGATGGTGCGGGCCTGGTCCGCGATGGAGCGGGTGATGGCCTGACGAATCCACCATGTGGCGTAGGTGGAGAACTTGTAGCCACGGCGATACTCGAATTTGTCGACCGCCTTCATCAGGCCGATGTTGCTTCCTGAATCAGATCGAGGAACTGCAGGCCGCGGTTGGTGTACTTCTTGGCAATGGAGATAACCAGACGCAGGTTGGCTTCCACCATTTCCTTCTTGGCACGGCGGGCCTTGGCTTCGCCGATGGAAACGCGGCGGTTGATTTCCTTGATGTCGGAAACGTCCAGGTCCACTTCGGTCTGGATATTGGCAATGCGCTTCTGCAGGCGGACAATTTCGTCGATGCGCTCAGCAATCAGCGGTGCATAGGGCTTCTTGCCCTTGGACATCTTCTCGGCCCAGTCCAGGCTGGTTTCGTTACCGGGGAACGACTTGATGAAATCCTTACGCGGCATCTTGCACTCGCGTACGCAGATTTTCATGATCGCCCGCTCGTTCTCCCGCACCAGATCGTTGGTGGAGCGAACGACGTTCACCAGTTCGTCAAACGCCTTGTTGCCCAGCTTGAACGGGGCGAATACCTGGCCCAGTTCGTTCAGGGCTTCCTGGGTTTTCTTGTGGCCGCGGCCGTGTTTGGCCAGGCTTGCGTCGGCGGCATCGAGCTTTTCTTTCAGCAGCTCAAAACGCAGACGGGTTTCTTCCGGATCCGGACCGCTTTCGGTTTCTTCTTCGCTGTCGTCATCGTCATCATCGTCGTCGGATGAATCGTCCGAGGTGCTGGACGTGTCCGGGGTAGTGTCTTCCTCCATGAACGGCTCGGCGCCGTCGGGGTCGAGGAAGCCGGAGACGATGTCGCTGAGGCGGCCTTCGTTCTCGATGATGCGGTCGTAGGCCTGGATAACGGTACCGGTGATGCCGGGAAAGTGGGCCACGGCGGCCATGACATCACGGATACCTTCCTCGATGCGCTTGGCAATGACAATTTCGCCTTCGCGGGTCAGCAGCTCCACGGTGCCCATTTCGCGCATGTACATGCGGACCGGGTCCGTGGTGCGGCCAGCGTCGGATTCCACGGCTGCAAGTGCCGCAGCGGCTTCAGCGGCCGCAGCTTCGTCAGCGGTGGAGTCGCCGTCGGTCATCAGCAGCGTGTCCGCGTCCGGTGCCACTTCAGACACCTGGATGCCCATGTCGTTGATCATGCGAATGATGTCTTCGACCTGGTCCGGGTCAGCAATGTCTTCCGGGAGGTGGTCGTTTACCTCGGCGTAAGTCAGGTAACCTTGTTCCTTGCCTCGTGCAATGAGGTCTTTAAGACGTGATTTCTGCGAATTGCCTGACATAGACACCCTGTGAACTCGCTGGTAAAAGGAAAAAAGTGAAACAGCCATTATAGCTGTCGCGCGGTTGCTCTGCCACCGGATGGTTAGATGGTGATCAATACTGCAAGTTTCAAGTGCAGTGCCGTTTCCGGCGGCAGTTATTGCGTTTTTTGGCCCGCCGGCTCTGTTTCCTGGCGCTGGTCAGTCGTCGCTCTGTCCGGTCAGTGCCTTCAGCTCCTGCCGCTCTTCAGCGCTAAGGTCTGCCAGGCTACGCTTTTCCGATAGCAGAGACGCCAACCGCTGCTTGCGCGCCACTTCCCGGTTCGGGTTAAGCATTTCCCTGGCGCCAGCAGGGTCTGTTCCCGTGCGGGGATGTGTTCAATGCCATCGAACAGGCTGTAAAACTGTTCTCTGGCGCGGTTATCCGTTGCCAGTTCGCGGACCAGGGAGCGCCGGTCTTTGATGGCGTGCTCCAGGATCCAGCCGGCGAACTGGCCTGCCTGCCGGTATTGGCGGCTGCTGCGGCAAAGTTCAGCAATTTCGCTGGCCATGTCCGGCGCTTCAAGCAGGGCCAGACAAAGCTGGGTATCCTTGCTGAGTTTTACGTCAATCCGTTGTTCCTGCACCCGGCGTTCGCCGTATCCGCCTTGCCGTTTGGCTGGCGGCGGTTCTGCCAGTCGCCCCGGTTGTTGCCGCACAGCCGCAGCATTTCATGCCACATGGCATCCCTGAGGGTGCTCCTGGGCATTTTCTTCAGCAGCGGTTCTACCCGTGCCTTCAGCTCACCCCGGTCTTCCGGCAGCGTCAGGTCCAGCCCCTCGCTTTGCCGGTTGAACAGGTAGCGAGACAGGGGCGTGGCGCCGTTGATGCGTTCCTGGAACGCGTCGGGGCCCTCCTTGCGCACCAGTGTGTCCGGGTCTTCACCGTCCGGCATCATCAGGAACTGCAGATGAAGGCCGTCGGTCAGCAATTCCAGAGCATTCTCCAGGGCCTTGTCGGCCGCCCGGTAACCGGCCTGGTCGCCGTCAAAACAGAACACCAGATGCCGTACCTGCTTCAGCAGTGCCGACAGGCTGTCCTGGTTCGTGGCTGTGCCCAGCGTGGCCACGGCAAAGTGGATGCCGTTCTGCGCGAGCGCAATGACATCCATGTAGCCTTCCACCACCAGCAGCCTGTCGAGTTGGCGGATCGACTGTTTGGCTTCATAAAGGCCGTAGATTTCGCGGCTTTTATGGAACACATCAGACTCCGGAGAGTTGATGTACTTGGCCTTGTCATCACCCAGTGTGCGCCCGCCGAACGCAATGGTCCGACCGCGACTGTTGCGGATCGGAAACATCACCCGGTTGCGGAACAGATCCCGTGGCCGGCCATACTTGTCGGAGACCGTGCCGGTTTCAACCAATGGCCCCTGCAGGTCCTTGCTGGCGCTGTCGAACAGGGCGGTGCCGGTGCCAGGGGCGTAGCCCAGCTGGTACTGTTCAATAATGCTGTCGTCCAGGCCCCTCTGTTTGAGGTAGTCCCGGGCGAATTCACCTTGTTGGCCCTTCAGGGCGGACTGATAGAAGCGGCTGGCGTAATCCAGGGCGTCCGTCAGTGTTCGCGCCTGCTGCATTTCCTGGCGCGCGCTCTGGTCGTAGGGCACTTCCATGCCGGCTCGGCGGGCCAGTTCCTCTACCGCGTCGGTAAAGCCCAGGCCATCGAACTCGCGGACAAAGCTGATGGCATCGCCGTGGGCGCCACAGCCAAAACAGTGGTAAAAGCCCTTGTCCGGCCGAACGTTGAAAGACGGCGTTTTCTCATCATGGAAGGGGCAGCGGGCCTTGTAGTTGCCGCCGGCCTTTTTCAGGGTGATACGTGATCCGATCAGCTCCGCCAGGTCTATCCGGTCGAGCAGGTCTTCAACAAAGCGTTGCGGGATCAGTCCACTCATGATGTCTCCGGTCGCGCGGAAAGTGCCGGGCCTGGAAGTACAGCCAAAAATGCCGCCGAAGCCAGGCCTCGGCGGCATTTTGGTATCGCTCTGTGCAACCTGCGGCTATACAGGCGATTATAGGCTTGCAGTCAAGCGGCGTCCGGTAAAGCTTAGTACAGACGCTCGAACTTGCGCTGTTCCCGCTGAAGCTTCTTGAGATGACGCTTGACGGCTGCGGCTGCCTTGCGCTTGCGCACGGCTGTCGGCTTCTCGTAGTGCTCACGGCGACGTACTTCCGACAGAACGCCTGCTTTCTCGCAGGAGCGCTTGAAGCGACGAAGGGCTACGTCAAACGGTTCATTCTCTTTCACTTTAACAGCTGGCATTCGAAAATCACCTACCTGATTGATTCGGTTTCTGTTTTGTCTGATCGACCGGTCTGTCAGATCGACTCGATACCTGGTCAGATTGGCTAAAACTCGACCAGTGCGTATTTAAGGCCGGCAATGATAGCGCCTGCCCATGGCCGAGGTCAATGTTTGTTCGATGAAACTGACGGAGGGTTTCGGGTTTCTGCTAAAATGCTCCGCTGATGTTCACCAGCCCGGAGTTGTGGCCCTTATTTATGCTGATTCTCGGTATTGAAACCTCCTGTGATGAAACCGGCGTTGCCTCTACGACAGCAAGCGTGGGCTGCTGGCGCATGCATTGTTCAGCCAGATTGATATGCATGCAGACTACGGCGGTGTGGTGCCGGAGCTGGCCTCTCGCGACCATGTTCGCAAACTGCTGCCGCTGTGTGATCAGGTGCTTGCCGATGCCGGTCGGGTTCGCGCTGATATCGACGGCATTGCCTACACCGCCGGTCCCGGTCTGGTGGGAGCGCTGATGGTAGGTGGTTCTGTGGCCCATGCCCTGGGATTTGCTCTGGGTGTGCCGGTGCTGGGTGTCCATCACATGGAGGGTCATCTGTTGGCACCAATGCTGGAAGACAATCCCCCGGCGTTTCCTTTTGTTGCCCTGCTGGTTTCCGGCGGTCATACCCAGTTAGTGCTGGTTAAGGGCATTGGCGAGTATGAAATGCTGGGTGAGTCTGTGGACGATGCCGCCGGCGAGGCTTTCGACAAAACCGCCAAGATGCTGGGGCTGGATTATCCCGGTGGGCCAAGGGTGGCCGCGCTGGCTGAAAAGGGCACGTCGGGCCGGTATCGGTTCCCGCGCCCGATGACCGACCGGCCGGGGCTGGATTTCAGTTTCAGTGGCTTGAAGACGTTTACCCTCAATACGGTAACTGCGGCAGAACGTGTTGGGGGGCTGGATGACCAGACCCGCGCCGATATTGCCCTGGCCTTCGAGGCAGCGGTGGTGGATACATTGACCATCAAATGCCGTCGTGCCCTGGAGCAGACCGGTTGCAAGCGTTTGGTGATTGCCGGCGGCGTTAGCGCCAATAAGCGGTTGCGTGCCGGGCTTGAGAAAATGACTGAGAAGCTTCGTGCCGCTGTGTTCTACGCCCGCCCCGAGTTTTGTACGGATAATGGTGCCATGATTGCTTACGCGGGTTGCCAGCGCATGAACGCAGGCCAGCAGGATGGTGATCGGATTGTGGCGGTGCCGCGCTGGCCGATGAATACACTGCCACCGGTTGGCGAACCACGGACGAATGGCTGGTGGACTAGAAGCCGGGTTCCCGGCCCTGGGCCATGCGGATCAGGTTGTTGCGGTGACGCACCACAATCAGGATGGCCAGCAGGCCGAACAGTGGCAGGGTGTCGGGTTCGATCAGGGCGCTGATGATGGGGCCGCTGACAATGGCTACAATCGAGGCGAGCGCCGAAATTTTCCAGCGCCACATCACCAGGGCCCAGATGGCGGCGAGTAGAAGCGTGGTCGCTGGAGCCAGCGCAAGCCCGGCGCCCAGTGCCGTCGCCACGCCTTTTCCACCCTTGAATCGATAGAACAGTGGAATCATGTGCCCGGTCACCGCGCACAGCGCCACCATGGCCTGGGAAAGGATGGTCAGGTCTGCCTGGTGGGCAAACCACACCGGAAGCCAGCCCTTGGCGGCATCCAGGAATAACGTCAGTGCCGCTGGCGGCCATCCGCCGGTACGGTAGACGTTGGTGGCGCCGGGGTTCCCAGAGCCCTGGGCGCGTGGGTCTGGAAGATGCCAGGCGCGACAGACCGGCAGTGCAAACAGCATCGAGCCCGCCAGGTAGGCCAGGGCGCACAGTAGAACGGTCAGTACCGGGTCACTCAGATAGCTCATCGGTGGCGATCATTGGCAAAGTGAAAAAGACGCAAAGACGCGTACTGGTCATTTGTGAGAAAATGCCGTCCCCGCGACGAAGCAGGTCAGATTTTACACAGTATCCGCTGCCTGCGCGTTATTCAATCAGCAAAGAGTGTAAGCCCGGGAGAGCCTCCGTTGACAGATAGTGTACTGATCGAAGGTCTGGCCGTTGAGGCAATCATCGGCGTGTACGACTGGGAGCGGGAAGTCAGTCAGCGGCTGTTGGTGGACCTGGAGATGGCCTGGGATAACAGGGCACCGGCGGCGTCGGATGATGTCAGTGATGCTCTGAACTACGCTTTGGTCAGTGAGCGGGTCTCAGACTACCTTGTCGAGCTCGCCCCCAATTGCTGGAAACCGCTGCGGAAGGCATTGCCGGTTTGCTACAGAGTGCATTCAACGTGCGCTGGGTCAAGTTGACCCTTCGTAAGCCAGGCGCCGTTCCGGCTGCAGCAGCCGTGGGTGTAAGGATTGAACGGGGGAGTCGCTGATGGCGCGGGTGTATATCAGTATCGGTAGCAACATTGACCGCGAGCGCTATATCACTGCGGCGCTGGATGCACTGGCTGGCTGGTTTGACGAACCGCTTATCTCATCTGTCTACGAGAGCGAGTCGGTCGGTTTTGATGGCTCGCCCTTCTACAATCTGGTGGTGGGCGTCGATACCGACCTGAGCGTGGCCGATCTGTCGGCCCGCTTCAAGCAACTTGAGGCGGACAATGGTCGACGGCGGGGTGTGCCAAAGTTCAGCCCCCGAACACTGGATCTGGATATTCTCACCTACGATCACGAGGTGGGCCGGGTCGATGGTGTCGAGCTGCCCCGGGGCGAGATCCTGAAAAACGCCTTCGTGCTGTTGCCACTGGCGGAAATTGCGCCGACCGCCGTTCATCCGGTCTGCGGCGAGCGTTACCAGGCACTGTGGCAGGCCTATGACCGTGACCAGAAATTGTGGCCGGTGGACTTTACCTGGCGGGGCCGGCGCATCTCGCAGGCCGCTGCCCGATAAAGGGACTTTACGCCCCGTGATGTGAGCGGTATATCTGGATCAGGCTGGCCGTTGAGCTGTCGATGGCCTCGTCGCCTTCGGCAGTATCGCCGGTCAGGCGGTCCAGTATGCCCTTGCCCATCTGTTTCCCCAGTTCCACGCCCCACTGATCGAACGAATCCACATCCCAGATAATGCCCTGCACAAAGGTACGGTGTTCATAGAGAGCGATCAGCGCGCCGACGGTTTCCGGCGTCGATTTCTCCATCAGCAGGGTATTGCTGGGTTTGTTGCCGGGAATCACCTTGTGAGGCGCCAGTTTGTCGATCTCTCCAGAGCTCATGCCTTCGGCTTTCAGTTCCGCTTTGGCTTCGTCCAGGGTCTTGCCGGACATCAGAGCTCGTGACTGGCTCAGGCAGTTGGCAAACAGCGTAACGTGGTGACTGGCGACCGGGTTGTGGGTCTCCAGAGGAATAATGAAGTCCGCCGGAATCAGGCGCGTGCTTGATGCAGTAGTTGGTGGAAGGCGTGTTGGCCGTTGGCACCCACGCCGCCCCAGATCACCGGGCCGCTTTGGTAAGTTAGCGGCTCACCGCCCTGGGTCACGCTCTTGCCGTTACTTTCCATGTCCAGTTGTTGCAGGTGCGCGGGCAGGCTGCGGAGGTAATGGTCGTAGGGCAGGATGGTGTAGGTTTCCGCGCCCCAGAAGTTGTTGTACCAGACCCCCAGCATGGCCATGACCACAGGCAGGTTCTGCTCCAGTGGCGCGGTATGGAAATGTTGGTCCATGGCGTTGGCGCCGGAGAGCAGGGCACGGAAATTCTCCATGCCGATGGTCAGTGCCACGGGCAGACCGATGGCGGACCACAGCGAGTAGCGTCCGCCCACCCAGTCCCACATGGGGAAGATGTTGTCTTCGGAGATGCCGAATTTAACGGCTTCCGGGGTATTGGCGGTAACCGCCACGAAGTGCTTCGCGATCTGATCCTCGCTGCCGCCGTTGTCCAGGAACCAGTCCCGGGCCACCTTGCTGTTCTCCAGGGTTTCCTGGGTACGGAAGGATTTCGACTGGATCAGGAACAGGGTGGTTTCCGGGTTGACCCGGCGCAGTACCTCGGCTATCTGGGTGCCGTCGATGTTGGCGACGTAGTGGCCCTTCAACTGGCCATGCCAGTAAGGGCGTAGAGCTTCTGATACCAGTTTGGGGCCGAGGAAGGAGCCGCCAATGCCAATACTGACCACATCGGTAAAGGCCTTGCCGGTATGCCCCTGCCAGCGCTCGCTAAGCACGTCGTCTACGAACTGCGCCATGCGATTCAGCGTGCCTTCCACTTCCGGAGTGATGTCCGTGCCGTCAACGTGGATGGAAGCGCCGCTGGTGTCCCGCAGGGCGATGTGCAGCGCCGGGCGCTTTTCAGTGACGTTGATGTGGTCGCCACGAAACATGGCTTCGATTTGCTCCGGTACACCGCATTTCCTGGCCAATGCCATCAGCTTCGCCAGGGTGTCATCGGTCATGCGGTTGCGGGAGTAATCCAGCGACAGGCCGCCGCCGCGAATGAAAAAACGGCTGGCTCGGCCGGGGTCGTCGCTGAAAAGCTCCCTCATGTGGGTGCTTTCCAGTTCCGCCTGATGTGTCTTCAGTGCCTGCCACTCGGGCCGGCTGGTGAGTGGTACAGAGCCCTGGGACATTGTGGAATCCTTTCTGTCAGTGAATGTCGGATCAGCGGGTGATCGACAGGTTGTCGATCAGTCGTGTGGTACCCAGAAACGCTGCCACCAGTAGAGTCAGTTCGGTATCGTCGGCGCTGGCCGGTTTCAGGGTCAGGCTGTTGGCGATGTTGAAGTAATCCGGGCGTAACCCCGCTTTACTGAGGGCATCGTTGGCCTCTTGGGACAGCACTGTGAAATCGGTCCGGCCTTCGTGAATCTGTTCTGCGGTGTTCTTCAGTGTCTGGTAGAGAGTCGGTGCAATGGCGCGTTCGTCCTCGGTAAGGAACCCGTTGCGGGAGCTTTTCGCCAGACCGTCCTCTTCGCGAACGGTCGGGCCGCCGATGACTTCCACCGGTATCATCAGATCCTGGGTAAGTTTGCGAATGACTGCCAATTGTTGGTAATCCTTCTCGCCAAACACCGCGATATCCGGCTGAACCATATTGAACAGCATGGTGACGACCGTGCTACGCCCTCAAAGTGTCCGGGCCGGCTGGCGCCGCAATGGCCCTCACTGACTTCCGGAACAATAATACGGGTGTGCCTGGCCAGTCCCTCGGGATAGATTTCTTCATTGGAGGGGGCGAACACCAGGGTGCTGCCTGCAGCCTCAAGCCGCTCCTGATCTTCAATCAGTGTGCGGGGATAGGTGTCCAGGTCTTCCGTAGCGCCGAACTGCATCGGGTTCACGAAGATACTGGTCACGACGATGTCGGCTGCTTCACGGGCCTTTCTGACCAATGAAATATGCCCGTCATGCAGGTTGCCCATGGTGGGAACCAGCCCAATACGTTTCCCTTGCTGGCGATAGCTGCGCAGCATGGCACGGAGTTCTTTAAGCGTATGTACGGTTCTCATGCCTTGAACGTATGCTCCTCGGCGGGGAATGAGCGGTCGCGAACTGCGGCCACATAGGCTTCGATGGCACCTTTGATGGAGCCGGACTCCGCCAGGAAGTCCTTCACAAAGCGTGGTTTTCGGCCGGTGACCATGCCCAGCATATCGTGGACCACCAGTACCTGACCGTCGGTGTCTGCGCCGGCACCAATGCCGATCACCGGCGCTTGTACGGCCTGGGTGATCCTGGCTGCCAGCGGCGCAGGTACGCATTCCAGCAGGATGGCATCGGCGCCCGCGGCCACTAGTTCACAGGCGTGTTCAATCATAAGCTCGGCGTGCTTTTCGTCCCGGCCCTGGACCTTGTAGCCGCCAAACTTGTTGACGAACTGCGGGGTCAGGCCCAGATGGGCGCATACCGGCACGCCGCGTTCGCTCAGGGCGTGAATGGTGTCCTTCATCCAGTCGGTGCCTTCCAGCTTGACCATGTGGGCACCGGCGCGCATCAGCTCGGCGGCGTTCTCCAGGGCGGCCTCGGTGGTACCGTAGGTCATGAACGGCATGTCGGCCATGATCAGCGAGCCCCGGTTGCCTTTGGCTACGGACGACACGTGGTACACCATCTGATCCATGGTCACGGGGAGTGTGCTGTCGTGCCCCTGAAGCACCATGCCAAGAGAGTCGCCAATCAGGATAACATCAACGCCGGCCTCACTGACGATTTGAGCAAAGGTGGCATCGTAGGATGTCAGAACGGAGAAAGCTTCGCCCTTCTGCTTGTAATCGCGCAGAGTATTGATGGTAACAGCCATAGAATCCTTGCCTTGTGGGTGGATGGGCCAGACCGGGCCGGGTGTATGCCGGCATCCAGGCCTTTAGGGTAATCCGGGGGTGTGTTTGTGGCAATAGCCGCACGCCAAGCCGTTGGTCTCAGCCGGGCGGGAAAGGTGCCCGTTCCACCGGATTGAGTTTTTGCAGGTTGTTGTCAGGGCATTGTTGTCGCAGTTGCGCGATGGTGCGGCCGTCTGGCAGTGCCAGTCCGGGCTCCAGGTCCAGTAACGGCTGCAAGACAAAGTCGCGGTTGGCGAGTTCGGCGTGGGGTACGGTCAGGCGTTCGCTGGCGATGGTTTCATTGCCATAGAGGAGCAGGTCCAGATCCAGGGTTCTCGGCCCCCAGTGCTGTATGCGTTCGCGGCCATGAGCCTGTTCAATGGCCTGTAGCTGGTCCAGCAGTTCCAGGGCGGAAAGTTCCGTGCGTAACCAGGCAGCGCCGTTTACGAAATCGGGCTGGTCCTGCGGGCCCACCGGCTTACTGCGATAAAAAGGGGACTGGGCCACCAGTTCAGTTTCCGACAGCGCAGCCAGCCGGGCCACGGCACCGGCCAGTTGCGCGGAAGGGTCAGCCTGATTGCTGCCGAGCCCGATAAAAACATCCGTGGCCGTCATCGGTCAGGCCTTTTTCGCGGGCTTCTTGCGGCGGCGTTTCTTGGGGCCGTCACTGCCCAGTTGTGTCAACATACGTTCCTGGCCGCGCTCGTCCGTTTCCTGGAATTCCGTCCACCACTGGCCCAGTCCGGGTTCGATTTCGCCCGAGGCTTCCCTTACTAGCAGGAAGTCATAGGCGGCCCGGAAGCGGGGATGGGACATGGTGGCGAATGCGCGCTTACCCTGGCGACGTGGCAGGCGCATCTGCAGTTCCCAGATCTCCTTCATCGGGCCGGAGAAGCGCTTGGGGATCGAGGTGGCCTGAACCTGTCGGCCGATCACCTTGGCGATGGCCATGTGCAATGCCGGTTGTACCGGCTCCCCATTATCCTGGCGTTTCCGCCATTCCGCCTGCAGGGCTGGCCAGAGCATGGCTGCAAACAGGAAGTAGGGCGTTACTGACTTGCCCTGAGCGATGCGGGCATCGGTATTTCGCAGGGCCTTGCGGATCAGTTCATCCGGCTCGCCGTTGTTGATGGCCTGCACCGTCTCCGGGAACAAAGGCGCCAGCAGGTTGTATTCGCTGAGCAGGTCGTAAGTGGCTTCACCGAAACCTGCGGAGAACAGCTTAAGCACTTCTTCGAACAGGCGAGCTGGCGGAATGTGCGTGAGCAGTGGTGCCAGTTCCCGGATCGGGGCTTCGGTGTCGGGTTCGATATCGAAGCCCAGCTTGGCGGCGAAGCGTACGGCGCGGAGCATACGTACCGGGTCTTCCCGGTAGCGGGTTTCCGGGTCACCAATCAGGCGCATCTGACGGTTTTCCAGGTCTTCAATGCCGTTTGCGAAATCCACCACGGTGAAGTCGCGGATGCAGTAATAGAGGGCATTCACGGTGAAGTCCCTGCGCAAGGCGTCTTCTTCCAGATTGCCGTAGACGTTATCCCGCAGCAGCAGGCCATGCTCGCTGGTTCTGCGGTCATCGTCGTCGTCATCTTCCTGCGCTTCTGCCGCATTTCCGCGAAAGGTTGTGACCTCAATGACTTCCCGGCCGAACAGGACGTGAACAATGCGGAAGCGCCGGCCAATCAGCCTGGAGTTGCGGAACAGGTCATGCACCTCTTCCGGCGTGGCGTTGGTGGCGATATCAAAATCCTTGGGTTTGCCGCCAAGCAGTATGTCTCGAACACCGCCGCCTACCAGATACGCTTCGTAACCGGCATTGTTCAGCCGGCTGAGCACTTTCTTGGCGGGCTCGCTGATGAATGAGCGGGAGACGTTATGCTGGTCCCGGGGTATATCCTGACGTTGATAGGTTCGGGCTTTTTTCTTCCCGTTTCCTGACACGTATGACAATAGTCGTTTAAGCATTGAATTCCGTTATTGCGCTGAGCAAAAGCGAGAGTTTAACGGTTTGGGCGGGATTTGCACACGTTTGGCGACATAAGCTGGTGAAAACAACCAAAGGAAGGGCGTAAATGGTCGGTTTGAAAAATGGTTGGGCCAGATAATCAAAAGGCGGATTCGTTTACACGAACCCGCCCTGAAAGCGTTGACGATCTGCATTGTTTTTGTTTTTACCGGGATTTTTCTTCGTTTTTCTACCCCACTGTCAATCCCCAAGCTTAGGGATTCCAGGAGTGCAAACGGAAAGCTTTGAATACACAGAGCAGTCAGAGACATCGGGCAAGTCATTGGGTAAATGCAGTGCCGCCTGGAAGACGATTCTTCTCTACATCTACAACTCGCACGTGCCGTGGGACCACTAAAAAGCAAAGTACCCAAAACACTCAGTTCGCTCACGTTCTGTTTTTGTTTTTGTTACCGAACGTCTTCTACAGCTTTTTGTTCTTGTTGTTGGCGCTGCGTTGTCACTGTTGTTTTTGTTGTTGTGCGCCCTATAGACTGCAGTCCGTGTGCCAGTTTTTTAAAACTGTTTATTAACAGTAAGTTAGTGTTATCGGTCTATTTGAGAAGGTGGATCGTAAGACTTAAGTGTTACTGAGGTCGCGTTTTTTAGATCTGGGGTGTTACCGTCAGGAACACTGGGTAACAACTGAGCTCAGGTTCACACTTTCCCGGTAACAACGCTTGCTGAGGCGTACCGGAAAAGTATCAGTTCCCCGAACTTTTCTTTCGTGGTATGCCCAGGCGTTGCCGCCGCTCCCACAGAGATTTACGGCTGATCCCCAACTTTTGGGCCAGCTCGGTTTCACTCATACGATCCTGGTTTTCCAGCACAAAGTGTTGGAAGTAATCTTCAAGGGAGAGGTCACTGGTGGCCTCGGCTTCCCGGGAGGGCGCCTGCTCGTTGTTGCCGTCCACCAGGGTTTCGGGGATGTTGACGTCGCCGCCTTCGCCGTCCAGATCCAGCAGGGACGGGGTGATCAGGTCGCTGTCACAGAGGATGGTGGCGCGCTCGATGGCGTTTTCCAGCTCCCTGACGTTGCCGGGCCAGCGGTGTCGTTCCAGCGCACGCATGGCCTCTGGTGTCAGGTTCAGGCCGGGTTTACTCATCTTTTCGCCCTGGCGTTGCAGGAATCGCTGGGCCAGGCCAAGAATATCCGACTGCCTTTCCCGCAGCGGCGGTATGCGAACCTGCATGACGTTCAGTCGGTAAAACAAGTCTTCGCGGAACCCACCGGTTCGTGTCATGGCCTTCAGGTTACGATGGGTGGCTGCAATCATGCGCACGTCCACCTGGCGGCTCTGGGTGGAGCCCACCTTGCGAATCTCGCCTTCCTGCAACACCCGCAGCAGACGGGCCTGAGCCTCAGCGGGCAATTCGCCGATTTCGTCCAGAAACAGGCTGCCGCCGTCGGCTGCTTCGATCAGGCCGGTCCGGGCCGATACCGCCCCGGTAAACGACCCCTTTTCATGGCCGAACAGTTCCGACTCGATCAGGCTTTCCGGAATCGCGGCGCAGTTTACGGAAATAAGAGGTCTGGCGGCCCGGGGGCTCATCAGGTGAAGCGCGCGAGCAGCCAGCTCCTTGCCGGTTCCGGATTCGCCCTGGATCAGCACTGTGGTCTCCGTCGGCGCCACTTTGCGTATCAGGGTGAACACCTTCTGCATGGCATCGCAGTGGCCAAACATGATGCTGGCCGGGTCGCTGTCCGGTGCAGCTGCATCTGCCTGATTCGATGATGACTGGGTATTAGAGGAAGAAATCTGCGGCTTTCTGGCGAGAATGCCCTCGACCGCTTCCAGCATTTCATCGTGATCGAAGGGTTTGGCAATGTACTCCACGGCGCCCATTTTCATGGAGTCCACGGCGGAGCGGAGGCTGGCATAGCTGGTCATGATTAGCACCGGAGTGTCCGGTGCGCGCCGTATCAGTTCCGTTCCGGCTGCGCCGGGCAGTCGAAGGTCGGAGATGATCAGGTCAAATTCGCCGGGGTCGTGGTTGTCTTCGGCTTCTTCAACAGAGCCAGCATCGGCAACCTCGTAACCGGCGTGCTGAAGCAGCTTGCGAACCGCTGAACGGATGATCTCTTCGTCTTCTACAATCAGAATGCGAGGCATAACGCGTTTACGACCCTTCGTTCTGGCTGATGGTGGTACCGGTGTCCGGCTCGTAGGCCGGCAACCTCATGCGCACACAGGTGCCGCGGCTAGTGTCAGCATCAGCCGGGCTGTCCACTTGAATGTTGCCGTAATGCTCTTCAATGATGCTGTACACCAGCGACAGGCCCAGGCCCGTTCCTTTATTGGGGGCCTTGGTGGTGTAAAAAGGCTCGAAGATATGGTCCAGCTGGTCTTTCGGTATGCCGGAGCCGTCATCGGTGACCTCGATAATAGCGGAGTAGCCATCACGGTTTCCACTGATACGCACTTCTCCACCGATGGGTGAGGCGTCCCGGGCATTGGCCAGCAGGTTGATAAACACCTGCACCAGCCGTTGTTCATCCCCCAGGATGGTCAGCTCATTCGGACATTCGTTGCGGTAGTGAATGCCCATGCCCTTGTCACTGAGGGATAGCAGGTTGATGGACTCGTCCACACAACGGTGTATGTCCACCGGTTCGTAGCGGTTGGCGTGGGCATGGTTTCCGGTGCGGGCAAAGTTCATCAGCGACTGCAGGATGGTGGAGATCCGCCGGGTCTGCTGTTGGATCTGATCCGCGGTGGACAGAATGTCCGGGTCGTCGGTTTCCAGCTTCAGGTTCTGGGCCAGGGAGGAGATACCGGTGACCGGATTGCCAATTTCGTGGGCGACACCGGCCGCGAGCCGGCCGACGGAGGCCAGGCGCTCGCTGTGCATCAGTTCGTCTTCCAGCAGGCGGGTTTCCGTCTGATCTTCCACCAGGATAATGCTGCCGCCCTCGGTGTGATCGGGGCCGCTCAAGGTTGCTTTGTGCAGGTTAAGCCAGTGGGGGCGGCCTTTCAGATCCAGGCGGTGCTTGTACCGGTGCAGGTCCTCACCGCTGTTGAAATCGTCCAGCAGCAGGTGCCAGTGCTCGGGCAGGGCCATCAGTCGGGCACCCACCACATCGTCGGCTGTAATGCCGGTGAGAGCTTCCATGGCGTTGTTCCACATGAGTATTTCGCCGTCTTCGCCAACAGAGCAAGCGGGAATCGGAAGGTTCTGAAGGGTCTGGCGATAGTGGCGGCGCAGGTTGTCCAGTTCCCCGGCGAGCCCGGTCAGGCGATTCTGGTAATCCCCGAGGGCCCGTTCGACATAGCGTATATCCTGTGCGGTGCCGCCGCTGGCCATGGGTTTATAGCCCAGGTGCCGTTTAACCAGATCACGAGCGACAGCGGGGCCCAGCAATCCCGAAAGGTTTACCTCCACTCGGTCGCGTAAGCGCCGAAGTTGGTAGGGCCGGTATTCCACGTTGGGCAGCTTGAGCTGGGTAAGGGCTTTTTCCACTTCCCGTCTTGCAACCCCCAACCCTAATGGAACCGCAAGCTGGCGGGTGAAGTCCGCAGACGAGGTTGCCAGTAACTCTCTGCGCTGGGGGCGGGAAAGCGCGCCCAGAGAACATGCCTGGGCAGCCCCGGCTTCTTCGGCGGAGCTCGTACTCAGTACTGAAATGAGGGTGAATATGGTGACATTCACCGTCAGGCTAACGAAGGTGAAGATGTGCCAGTTGCTGTAGTCCGGTACCAGCGGGGCACCGATGAAATCCAGCAGGTTGGCGGTATGGGAGAAGGGCAACACCAGGGTAATCACCCAAATGACCAGGCCGGAGACCAGCCCGGCGATCAGGCCACGGCGATTGCCTTCTGGCCAGTAGATCACACCAAGGGCGCCGGGGAGTAGCTGGAGCATGCCTGATAGTGAAATGGCGCCGAGGATCGACAGGTCCAGGTTTTTGCCCAGGGTTTCATGGAACAGCAGCGCAGCGAAGATGATGGCCGCGATAAGCAGGCGCTTGACCCATTTCAGCCAGTGGTAGATGTCACCGTGGTCCTTGGGGGTTCGTAGTGGAAGAACCGCATGGTTCAGCACCATGCCCGCCAGAGCCAGGGTGCTGACGATCATCAGGCCGCTGGCGGCGGACAGGCCGGCAATGTACATCATCAATGTTAGGGCCGGACTGCCTAGGGCCTGGGCGGTGCCGATGGCGTAGAAGTTCGGTCCCGTGGTGGCAGCCAACGCCTGGCCGCCCCAGAGAATCAGTGGAATCGGCAGGCCGAGCAGCAGCAGGTAGAGGGGCAATCCCCAACTGGCCTTTGCCAGTGCTTTGGGCGACGGGTTTTCACTGAAGGTCATGTGGTACATGTGGGGCAGTACCAGGGCACCGGCGAAGGACATCAGCATCAAGCGCGCCAACTGCCGTCATCGATGCTCATGGTCATGGTGCTAACCGGAGTGCTCTGGTCCGCCAGCCAGGTTTCCAGTCCCGCCATTCCATCGAACACGCCAAACAGGATGACTCCGCCAAGGATCAGCAGTGAGAAGAGTTTCACCAGGGAGTCGAAGGCAATGGCCAGTACCAGGCCCTGGTGGTTCTCGGAACCCTGGCTGCGACGCGTGCCGAACAGCATGGCAAACAAAACCACGATAATGCTGAAAAGCACACTGATGAGTTGGGGGGATGTGTCTGGCGCCAACAGGCTGGCAGACGTGGATACCGCCTGGATCTGCATGCTCAGCAAGGCCAGTATGGCGGTGCCGGAACAGATGGTTACCAGCGTGCCCGCCCACTGGCTTCGATACCGGTAGGCGAACAGGTCGGCAAGGGAGGTGAGCTGGTAGGCGCGGCCAATCCGCATCACCGGGTTGAGCAGAACCGGTGCCAGCAGAAAGGCGCCGCTGATGCCCAGGTAGTAGCCAGGAAGCCAAACCCCGATTCAGCAGCCATGCCCACCGCGGCGTACACGGCCCAGATGCCGGCGTAGACGCCAAGGCTAAGCGTGTAGACCAGAGGGTGCCTGATCCAGCTGCGGGGCAGCGCGCCTTTTTCGGTCACCCACGCAATGCCGAAAAGCAGGACCAGATACAACAGGCTGGCCAGTAATAGGCTGGGAGCGCTAAAACTCATTGGGATCCCGTCGCCACTCCAGCCAGAAGCCGATGGCAATCAGGCCGGCCCAGATTACGTAGGGGCTGTACCAGGCATTCCCTGGCGACGTCCACCAGTCAAGAATGTTGGGAGAGAATATGTAGATGGCCAGAACCAGAAGGAAGACCAGACGGTAGATATACATCAGGCATGATATCCGCACTGTCGCTTGTGAAAAGGTTTATAACACGTCGTTCACCGGGCTGTCAGGTGAATCCGCTCCGGCGCCCAGTTGGCAGCGGCCCGGGCAAGCAGGGTACCGATGTCTGATGCCTCTGCCAACAAACGTTGTTCCTGTCCCAATGCGACGAGGGCCCGTTTCAGGTTGTCTATTGCTTTTCGGTCATCCAGGCTGGTGCGTGGTTTTGCTTGCTGAGCTTCTGCCTTCGGCGTTGAGAATAACCGGAATGTGCATCCACTGAGGTGGTGGCGCGCCCAGTGAACGATAGATCTGCTGTTGCTGTGCGGTCATGTCCAACAGGTCCGAGCCCCTGACGACGTGGCTGATGCCCTGGTCGATGTCGTCGGCAACCACCGCCAGTTGGTAGGCGTAGAAGCCTTCCTTGCGGAGGATGACCGGATCGTCCAGTTCAGCGTGTACCTGCTGCACTTGCGGCCCCAGTAATTGATCGTGCCACTCGCTGTGTTCGTCGTGAAGGGCAAAACGGACAGCGAACGGGCGTTCGCCCGGTTCGGCCTTCCCATCACGGCAATGCTCCGGGTGGCGCCCATCGTTTTCCCGCAGTTGCTTTCGTGAGCAGGCACAGCGATAGGCCAGCCTTTGGCTGAGTAAACGATCAATCAATGCGTGGTAATGGGCGTGGCGTTCTGACTGAAAGCGCACGGGTTCGTCGGAATGCAGGCCGTGGGCGTTCAGGCTATCCAGTATCCGCTGGGTGGCTTCAGGGGATTCCCGGAGAGGATCAAGGTCTTCAATCCGCACCAGCCAGGTGCCTTTATGACTGCGCGCCTCAAGGTAACTGGCAACCGCGGTGACCAGGGAGCCAAAATGCAGAGGCCCGGTTGGAGACGGCGCAAACCGGCCGCGATAGTGGGAATCAGTCATGGCTGGTGAACACCGGCCCCGGGTTCAGGGGCCAGCATATTCAGAGGCGTGGGGTCAGATGCCAGTCTGGCGCTCGCGAATTTCAGCGAGAGTCTTGCAGTCAATGCACAATGTCGCGGTTGGCCGTGCCTCAAGGCGACGGATACCGATCTCAACGCCACACTGGTCGCAGAAGCCGTAGTCGTCCTTGTCGATGCGGTCGATGGTCTGGTCAATTTTCTTGATCAGCTTGCGCTCGCGGTCGCGGGTGCGCAGTTCCAGGCTGAATTCCTCTTCCTGGGTTGCACGGTCACTGGGATCCGCGTAATTTGCCGCATCTTCCTGCATGTGATGCATCGTGCGGTCCACTTCTTCCATCAGCTCCTGCTTCCATTGCAGCAGCAGATCCTTGAAGTGCTCCAGCATTTCCGCACTCATGTACTCTTCACCCTTCTTCATTTCATAGGGGGTGAAGTTGGTGAAACGTTCGCGTGGTTGTTCTGCAGTCTTTGCCATTGAACCCGGCCTCATGTTTGTACTTCGCAAGAACGCTTTATTTCCGGCGGCCAGCGAATACTGGCCGGCCATTACCCTGGAAAAAGCATTCGTCCTGAAACGGGAATTTGCGGAAAATAGCAGATTAGTCACAGGGGTGCCAGCCTTGTGATGCCTACTTTTGCACGGAGACCAAAATGAAGTTGCCCGTACCATTGATCGAAGGCCGGCTAATACGGCGCTACAAGCGGTTCCTGGCTGATGTCCGGTTGCCGGATGGCAGCGAGGTCATTGCCCATTGCCCCAACACGGGCTCCATGCTGGGGTGTCAGCCCGAGGATGCCAGAGTATGGCTGAGTACCAGTGACAATCCCAAACGCAAGTTGAAGTATACCTGGGAGCTGGTTGAAACCGCGCCGGGTGAGGTGGCCTGTATCAACACGGCGCGACCGAATGCGCAGGCCCGTGAAGCCATTGAAAGTGGGGATGTTCCGGAGCTGGCCGCGTACCAGACCTGCAGGGCAGAGGTGCGTTACGGAACTGAAAAAAGCCGGATTGATCTACATCTGTCAGGTCACGAGCATCATCCGGATGCCTGGGTGGAGGTGAAAAATGTGACCCTGTGCGAGGACGGGCAGGGCTTTTTCCCCGATGCCGTAACCACTCGTGGCCAGAAGCACCTGCGGGAGTTGATGGCCCAGGCCAGGGCCGGCGAGCGTGCGGTGCTGTTTTTTGTGGTCAACCACACCGGTATCGACAGTGTGCGGCCGGCTGATCATATCGACAGCGCCTACGGTGTGCTGCTGCGTGAGGCAAAGGCCGCGGGCGTGGAGGTGCTGGCATACCGGGCGGGGCTTTCCGGCCCGCAAGGGCCGGATGGGGATATCTCGCTAGGGGAGGCCGTGCCGGTTATCTTGGGCGCCTGAGTCGGTTACTTCAGGATGTTGTAGCGCATTCGGGTGCGTGATTGAGCGACAGGATGATTTCGTCCGAATGCAGCTGTGAAGGAAAGTAGCAGCCCGAAATCTTGGCACCAGCGATGCTCGCACCTTCCAGGTTGGTCTGGCTGAAATCGATACCGCGCAGGTCCGCGCCACGAAAATAGGCGTGGCTGAGGTCCAGCCCTCTTGCGTCCATCCCGCGAAGGTCCAGTCCCCGGAAATCACCGTGCGCCAGGCTCGGGAGTTCGGTCAGTCTGCTTTTTGCGGTATTGAAAGCGTCAATGTCTTCGCTACGAAGCTTTTCGTAAAGCGGGTCATTGATGTGGCGAACGGCATCGGTGTCCATTGTGGAGCTCCAGGAATCTATTCACAGTGGCCCGGCCAGGGGCCGGGCACTGTTCAGTGTAGACGTTTTACATCCCGGGAAGGCCAAAATGCTGGCGGATTCGGTCTGCGACCGCTTCCCCCACATGCTCCTGGTCGGTGTACAGATGAATGGTGTGGGTTTTTTCCTCGGTGGTAAGGGGCTCAAGCCACGCTTCCTGTTCTTCCAGGAATTCTTCAGTGGCTTCGGAGGCATCGCCTGAGCGGTTGCGAGCCCATTCCTTACGGCTTTCCAGGGGCGCTTCGCAGTGCAACAGAGCGAACGGCATGCCCCGGCTCTCTGCCACGTCCGCCATCATCTCCCGCTCGGACTGTTTCAGGCAGGCAGAGTCTACGATGACCGGCAGGCCGCTGGTCAGCAAGGCGCCGGCCAACTCGGCCAGGCGCTCATAGGTGCGCTGGTTGGCTTCTTCGGTGTACAGCTTTTCGCCGGTCGGGGATTTGCTCTGGTCCAGCGGGCCCAGGCCAAAGAGCCGCTTGCGCTCTACGTCCGAACGCAGCCGAATCAGCCCCAACTCCGCCGCCATGGAACCGCTGACACAGGATTTTCCACTGGCGGAGAGCCCGGTGGTGGCCAGTAGATAAGGGTTGGGTATGGCGCTGTAGTCTTCCGCCAGTTGGGCGTAATCGCGATAGCGCTGCATCAGCCCTGTCGCTCAGCATCGGTCAGCGATGGGTTGCCTAGGGTAAACAGGGCGATTTTGGCGCGGACCATGGCCCGGTACGCCTTGTAGAGGGGCAGCAGCGGCAGGGCCTCGAAGTCGCCGCGGTATTCCAGGTAGGTATTCAATACCAGGTTCGCCAGCTCGGGCTCACGGCGGGACTCCAGGTCCATCAACAGGAACGCCAGGTCGTTGATCACGTCAATCCAGCGGAACGGCTCACTGAACTCGATGCAATCGAATACGGTCACGTCGCCGTCATAGATTGTGATATTTGCCAGATGCAGGTCGCCATGGCACTCCCGTACAAATCCGCCCTCGTAGCGCTCGGAAATCAGGCCGATTGGCGCTCAAAGGTGCTGCGGGTCCATTGCTCCAGGTTGTCGAGCTGAAGCAGGAGCACGTCATCGTCAATCATCGGGCGGATCTGGTCGAAGTTTTCCTGCATTGCAGCGAAGACCGCTTCTGGCGTTCCCAGTGGTTTGCCGGGTTCAACCGGTGGTTGGCTGTCGTGGAAGTTCGCGGCCTGCCGGGCGAGGCTGGTGAGCAGTTCAGGCGTGAGTTTGCTGTTTTCCTGTCGCACGTCGAACAGCTCGTTCTGGTCGAACTGGCGCATGCGGATGGCGTACTCGAACGCGTCCCCCTCGCCACCGAGTGCCGGAGCCTCGGCCGAGCCGGTGATGGGCAACACGTCGAGGTATAGATTGTTGGCGAGACGCCGATTCAGGCGCAACTCCTCTTCGCAAAAGCGTTTGCGCCGTGCCAGGGTCGAAAAGTCGAGAAAGCCGAAGTCCATCGGCTTCTTGATTTTGTAGCATAGTCGCCGGTCAGGATGACCCATGAGATGTGCGTTTCGATAACCTGAAAGTCTTTCACCGGGTGGTCATACAGCGCCGGATCCTGCAGTGCCAGAATCAGGTTGTCGGAAGGTGCATCGCTCACGGCTCTCTCCTTGGGTTCCTTGAACTCGTTGATTTTTATCGCCCCCATCATAACGAGCAAAACGGGCAGATTACAGAAATAACACACGGATGACCTGCCGTACCGATGCCCGGATTCGTTATAATCCCGCCATGAAAAAATCTGCTTCCCCCCGGAAATCGCCCAAGAAAAACACCCGCAAGGGAAAGTCTGCCCGCCGGCCCTGGTTCTGGCGCCTGTTTTTGCGCGTCTTTTTTATCGGTGTGGTGCTGCTCGCCGGTTGGATGGTTTACCTGGATGCGGTGGTCACCTCCCGCTTTGAAGGCCGTCGATTTGAAGTGCCTTCTCGAGTCTACGCGAGACCACTGGAGCTGTATGACGGCGCGAGCGTCAGTTCGGGGGCTCTGCAGCGGGAGCTTGAGCTGTCCGGCTACCGTGCCGGGGATGGCAGCCGGGCAGGTACCTATCGTCGCAATGGCGGCCACTTTATTATCAGCACTCGGGGCTTTCTGTTTACCGACGGGTTGGAACCTCGTAGACGCCTGTCGCTTAACATATACAGCGACCAGGTGCAGGATTTCCGGGTACTGTCGGGCGACCCTTCGCCGATTGTGCGCCTGGAACCGGCCCAGATCGGCGGTATCTATCCCGCCCACAAGGAAGACCGGGTGTTGGTGCAGCTGGCGGATGTACCCGAACTTTTCACCGATACGCTATTGGCCGTTGAGGACCGCAATTTCCATGACCATGTCGGGATCGCCCCGCTATCGATTGGCCGGGCAATGCTGGCTAATATCCGGGCCGGGCAGATCGTGCAGGGGGGCAGCACGCTGACCCAGCAGTTGGTGAAGAACTTCTTCCTGACCCGGGATCAAACCTTGTTGCGCAAGGGCAACGAAGCCCTGATGTCGCTGCTCCTGGAGCTCCATTACGAGAAGAACGACATACTGGAAACCTACGTCAACGAGGTGTACGTGGGGCAGGCCGGCACACGAGCCATTCACGGATTCGGGCTGGCAAGCCAGTTCTATTTCGGCGAGTCGATTCGTGATCTTCAAACCCATCAGATTGCCTTGTTGGTCGGCCTGGTGAAGGGGCCGAGCTACTATAATCCCCGACGCCATCCGGACCGTGCCCTGTCCCGTCGCAATCTGGTCATTGATGTGATGGCTGAAACCGATCTTATCAGCGAAGAGGATGCCGCCAGGGCCCGTGCCCAGCCGCTGGGTGTTACGAACCAGGCTTCATACTCTGAAAACCGGTACCCGGCCTACATCGATCTGGTTCGTCGTCACCTGGCCCGGGATTACAAGCAGGAAGACCTGCAGAGTGAGGGGCTTCGCATCTTCACCACCCTGAACCCCGCGATCCAGTATGCGGCGGAATTTGCCGTCAAGGATATGCTCGGGCGAATGGAGGGGAGCTCCGATACCACGCTGGAGTCCGCCATGGTGGTGACCTCGAGGGACAGTGGAGAGGTGTTGGCCCTGGTTGGTGGGCGTGACCCGAAATACGCCGGTTTCAATCGCGCCGTGGATGCGAGCCGTCCTATCGGTTCCCTGGTCAAGCCGTTCGTTTACCTGACGGCGTTGCAGAACCCGGATCGGTATACCCTGATCACACCTGTCGAGGACAAGGGCTTCTCCCTGGTGTTCGACGACGGACGCCGCTGGGAGCCTGAAAACTACGATAAGGAACAGCGCGGCGAGGTGCCCCTGCACAAGGCGCTCTCCCACTCGTATAACCTACCTACTGTGCGTGTAGGGCTGGATGTGGGTATCGGCGCTGTGAAGTCTACCTTGCAGGGATTTGGCGTTCCCGGGGGTATTTCGGAGTATCCATCAATGTTGTTGGGCTCAGTCTCCATGACGCCGGTAACGGTCGCCCAGATCTATCAGGGGCTGGCTACGTCCGGTTTCAATACGCCCCTGAGAACCATTCGGCAGGTCACCGATGCCGAAGGCGAGGCCCTGTCTCGCTATAGCCTGAAAGTGGACCAGGTAGCGGATCCCGCCGCGGTACATCTTGTCCAGTATGTTATGCAGGAAACCATGCAGGAAGGTACCGGGCGTTCCGCGTACCGGACCGTGCCACGAGAGCTCACGCTTGCAGGTAAGACCGGAACCACCGATGATGGCCGCGATTCCTGGTTCGCCGGTTTCAGCGGCGACCTGCTGGCGGTGACCTGGGTTGGCCGAGACGACAACGGCCCAACGTCTCTGACAGGCGCCACCGGCGCGTTACCAGTGTGGTCCCGGTTTATGAGCCAGGTACCGCAGCACGGCTTCTCGCCGGTGGTGCCGGATGGGGTAGAGTACCTCTGGGTCAATCCCGACGAAGTCGCCCTGACAGAAGAACATTGTGACAATGCACGCCTCGTACCGTTCATCACCGGCAGTGAGCCTGATGTGGAGGTTTCCTGCGGAGGTAATATCGAGCGGCGGATACGGGGCTGGTTTGAAGGACTTTTCCAATGAAATCGAACACGTTTAAGTTCGCTGGCTTATTGGCCCTGTCGCTGACGGTGGCCGGTTGCGCTTCTGGCCCGGGCGGTGGCTCCATCTATGTGCCAGCCGGTGATCGGTCATCCCCTGACGAGGCGCCCCAGCCGCCACAAACCGGTGAGCCTCGTGACGAACCGCGGGTTGAGCGTAAAAGCGAGCAGCCTGATCAACCGGTGCGGCAGCCAGAGCGCACGGCCCCCAGCTACCAGGATGAGGGTGACGCTCTGTCGCCGGCAGCACGAAGCCTTATCCAGCGGGCGGACAGCCTGATGGCGTCCGGCGAGACCCAGGCCGCCGTGGCGCAACTGGAGCGGGCACAGCGAATCGCCCCACGCTCGGCGCAGGTGTACTTCAAGCTCTCACAAGCCTACGTGGCACTGGATCAACTGGGTTCGGCGGAGCAGTTCACGTTGAAAGGGTTGTCTTTGGCGGGCAGCAATTCGTCATTGCAGCGCTCGGGATGGTTGCTGCTGGCGGATATCCGGCGTGCCAGGGGTAATGTGGCTGGGGCGGATCAGGCAGAGGCGCGTGCGTCGGCCTTGTGATTTGCGGTAGCTGGAGCCGGGCAGTGTTTGAACTGCCCGGCTATCTATCGAGAACTACGGCTGTGTCTGGAGTTCAAAATCAGCGGTAGACGTCTCGCTAGCAACAACGGTGACATTTTGAGCTCCGTTGAAGTTGATGTCGTCGTCTGATGGTTCTCCTTGATCGTTCTCGATCAGGTCATCCCCGCAGGTATAACTCACGGTGTACTCTCCAGCTGGAATGAAAGCGGCGGTGTAGGTATAGGTTCCGTTTTCGTCGACCGGAGCAACAACCAGCGGTTCGTTTTCGCTGCCAATGTCGTCAGGCACGGCATCTGCTCCTTCATGAACGTAGACATTGCCTGCAAATTCAGGAGTCATTGCGTCACCACATTCCTGAGTGATCAGTTCGCCAGCTACCGTACCCTCGATAGTGCCGACCTCAGAGTTGTCGACAAGCCTGAGTACCGGCTTGAGTCGATAGCTGTCCTGCCCGACAGGGTTAACCAGTGACTTGCGAACATCGAAGTCGATGGTAAAGCTGACTTCACCTCCGGCAGGAACGGTAAACCCTGATGTCTGTACGCCTCTTGCCGATGGAGTGGTAAGGATGTGAGAGCTTCCGTCATCAAGAAGGACGGTGTTGTCGTCGCCGAGTTCGATTCTCATCCAGTTGTAGTTGCCAGCCGGAACTTCCTCATCAGTGACGAGGCTTTCAAATGAACCTCCCTGCAGGTCGAGAAGATTGATCGGTGCGGGGAATTCCAGCTCAAACCTGCGACGTTCGCCGTCTGAAGGTTGAAGTACCAGCGCGGTAACCTCAATGTTTACTTCCTGGGCGCTGTCTACAGGTGCATCAGTCAGTCCGACGCTTACGCTGCCGGTTTCCCCTCCGCTAAGACTGCTGCTGTCGCTGTCACCGCCACAGGCAGTCAGCGCTCCGGTAAAGCCAAGTATTGTCAGGTATTTCAGAGACTGATTCATTGCAAACCTCCTTAGGGAAAGACACTGGCCGGTTGAAGAAATGTTGGGTGGCCACAAGGGCATAACGCTGAAATGTCGTCAGCCGTTCCATTGTGTCTGCTAACCCTTGCCTATGGGACGGCTGATGCGACTTTGATCGGTGGTTTGGTCATGGGCCAATACTTACGTGCGGATTGTGTTGTAAACTGCGTCCTCTTTTTGCGCGATTAATCAGACGAGTACCGGTTTTGGCTTTACTTTCCTTTAACCCTTCCCGGGCCAAGCGATTTGAGAAACTGGTGCAGCCGCATTTGGAGGCTATGTACCGGTTTGCGTATCGTTTGGCTGGGCAGCAACAGGATGCCGAGGATTTGGTTCAGGATGTGGTCTTGAAACTATATCCCCGTCTCTCGGAGCTGGAATCAGTGGAGCAACTGAGGCCATGGTTGAATCGCGTGTTGTACCGGCACTTTATTGATCAGGTCCGTCGCAAAGGACGTCGCGCCGACAGGCCTGTTAGCGACGTAGCAGAGCCGGAACAGCAATCCTCCTTTTTAGACTCCTACGCCGCGGATGTCCCCGATCTCAGTGAGCAGATCAGTTCTGAGCGCTTGAAGCCCGTTATGGATGAGATTATTCAGACTCTGTCGCCGGATCGGCGCACTCTGATGCTGCTGCACGATGTGGATGGCTGGAGCCAGGAAGATATTGCTCAGGTGCTTGAAATACCGGTTGGCACGGTGAAGTCGAGAGTCCATCGTTGTCGGGCCGCCCTGCGGGAAAAGTTACTTGAGCGTCCGGAACTTTTTCCGCAGGCCGAGCGTGTGAAAGAATGAGGTGATGGCAATGATGTGTGACGAGTGCAAAAACAATCTGGGTTCCTGGGCCAAGGCCGAGCTGTCGGCTGCTCAGGCTAACCGCCTTGAGCAGCATCTTGCCGAGTGTGAGAGCTGTTCCGTTGCCGCACACAACGAATTGGCAATCGTCACCGCGATGCGTGAAAGTCAGGAGATACCGCCCTCGTCGCCGGGTTTTGAGAAACAGGTTCTGGATGTTGCCATCGGAAGGGAGCGCCGGTCCCGCAAAAGCCTTACGGACTACGGTTGGAGTGCCCCGTGGGTGGGAGGTGCCATTGCGGCGGCCCTGGTCCTGGGGATTGCACTTGGTTTTGGCTGGCGTTCAGGCCAGGAACCGGCGGATGAATTGGCGCAGATTAAAACGGATTCAGTAACCGATCATCGAGTAACCGTTGTTGATGAAAGCGCGGATGAACGCTCGGCACTGAAGCCGGTTGCCCGGAATGTTCGGCTTGCGTTTCGCTCCAGGGAAGCGCTGCAGGGTGTTACTTTGACAGTGGAATTGCCGCCTCATGTAGAGGTTTCTGATTATCCCGGGCACCAAAGGTTGAGCTGGAGAGTTGATCTGGATAAAGGCGAAAATGTGGTAAACCTGCCATTAAACATTCTGTTCTCTGGTGAGGGTGAGCTGGTCGCTCATCTTGACGATGGCCAAAGAACCAAAACGTTCCGGGCCAGTCTCAACGGCCCATCAATAAATGGACGTCCGGAGCTCGTCATGATGTCGGGAATCTGGCAGAGAGCTGTCTGTTTCGTCGGTCTCAGCCTGTTTTTGGTGGGACCGTCAACGGTTTTTGCCAGTGATGATCTTGATGTGACCATGAGAATGGTTACAGACGACGAAGACCTTACGGAATCTGTCGTGCGTGAGATTAACCTGCGTGAACCGGTATCACTTGGTCGACCGTCGAAAGATCGTGGCATCGATAAGTCGGTTCATTCCGCGGATAAGGCCCGGGACGCACGCGAGAGAGGGCGGGATGCCGCCAACGCAGCGTCTGAGCGGGCTCGGGAAGTCCGTAATGACAATGGGCGAAAGGGGCGGCCTGAGTTGCCTGATCTGCCAGATGTCTCCAATCGTCCCGACCGGCCCTAGCTTCCCTTGCTAACTACTTACTAACTATACGGCATCGTAATTTTCCTTCTGCGACGAAGCACTTCGTCAGTTGCTATACTCCGGTTTTTGTCGTGCCCTCACTCAACGCGTCTGTTTTGAGGGGCGCCACCACAGCGTATTTCCGGAGTAAAGCTTGGGGTTCCCACGATCAGCCATTCTGTTTATTGCCCTGATGACCTCGACTCCTGCGGCGATGGCCATGGAGGTCACCAATAGGCCGGATTTCGATGCCGGTGTGGAGGCCTTTCGGCAAGGAAACCTGGAAGAGGCCCGGATTTTTTCGAGCGAGCTCGGGCGGCTGGCACCAACTCTCCATCCCTACTCTACAATCTCGGCGTTGTTTACTTCCGTCTCGGCGATCTCGGGTCGGCCGAAACCGTATTCCTGACATTGCTGGAAACGCCTCATGCGCCTCTGGCTTACTACAACCTCGGTCTGGTAAAGCAGAGGATGGGTAAGGTGGGCGACGCCCGCCAGTGGTTCGAACGCGCTGCCAGCGAGGATTCACCTGAAGAAGTCCAAACGTTGGCTCGTCACCAGCTGGCTGATGTCACCGCGGAATCTCCATTGGGTCAGCGCCATGGTAGTGGCTATCTCGCCGTCGCTGGCGGATACGACGACAATATTGCTGGAACTCCGGATGATGTTTCCAGTGATAAGGAAGGCGGGTTTGCGGATGCGCTGGCGGCGGGAACTGTTCAACTCGGAATGAAGGAGCTCAGTTTGCACGGGGTTGCTTTCACTCGTCAGTACCTGGGAACTCTGCCTTTAATAACACTTATCTCAGCACTGGTGCGTCGTTGCCGAAAGAGCTGGGAGACGGAGAGCTTACATCAACCTGAGCCTGTCGGCATCCTGGTTTGGCGGTGATCCCCTTGAGCGCGAGGCCCGGGTCGAGATGCTCTATCATCCCGATCGGTGCGTTTTGGCTCCTGTGGTCTCTGGTGTTGAATGCAGCGTAAGTGGTTCGGTTTCAACGATTGACGGTGGCAGCGATTACAGCGCCTACGATGGAGAAATGCTGCGATTCCGCGCCAGCGCCGATAAAGCGTTGGGAAGTTGGGTTCTGAGCGGTCATTATCAGCTGGAAGATAACCATCGAAGGGATCTCTCGACACAGCAGGAGTTCTTCAGTGTATCTCCCATACGAAATCTTGTGTCGGCGGAAGTCCGTCACTATGTGTCGGGCCGATTTTCGTTGGGCGGCAAGGCCGATGTTCGTTACTCCCGCTACAAGGATGACCAACGATTCGTGTCGAACGGGGCTCTGGTCTCTGAGCGGCGCACGGATAACCGGTTGCGCGGTTCGCTGCTGGCGGAATACCGACTGGCCGGGGAATGGATGATGCTGGCGGAATGGAGCATGCTGGACAACCGCAGTACCATTGAACGTTATGACTACAGCCGTCGGGAAGTGATGCTCGGGTTTGAGACCGTGTTCTGAAGTCATGGCGGGATATCCGTATCCAGCATGGCGAACGGGGCTATTTAAAGCCCGGCATTTCTCAGGCGGTTGGCCTGCTGCCGGAAGACGGTTTTTGGATCAGTCTCGAACAGACTATGCAGTCCAAGAGCCTGATTCACCTCATCCAGGTGGTTCATGAAATAGTTATCACGAATCACTTTGCCAAAATGGCTGCTGCAGCGGCCTACCAATCCATCGTTGGGGCTGAACGTAAACGCCAGGCTGGTGGTGCCCAAAAGTACGTCGGATGGGTCCAGCACGTTGGTCAGTACGCCAGTGCCACCCCATGAATAAAAGCGCACGCCGTTGCTGGAATAGGCGCCTTCACCACAGGCACTGGCCGGAACGCCGGCGGGGGCGAAGTTGTTGAACTCGGCGCTGCCTTCGGTGGTGAGTGAGTAGAGGCTGGACTGGAGGTCCTGATTGTAGCCGCCACCGGAGAGCAGGTCGATCAGGCTGCCCAGTGCGTTACCCAGTGATGCCGCAAGACTGTCCGCCGGAGATCCGTGGATCAGGTCTGCAACCGGTGAGCCTTTGTGGGGGGAGCCCACGGAGGTTACCGAGGCCACCAGATCCGGCCTTACCCGTGCGACGTATCGAGCGGTGGGCCCGCCATGGCTGTGGCCAATCAGGTTTACCTTGCCATGAACCGCTGCGATTGAGGCGATCTGTGGTAGCAGTGCCTCACCCCTGGCGATGGTGCTGTCCAGAGCGGGTACCTGGGTGGTGTAGACATCGGCACCGTACTTGCGCAGGTCTTCGGCAATGCCATACCAGTAGTCTACTCCCGCAATTGAATCGAATCCGAACATACCGTGAACCAACACCACCGGATAGCGGGTGTCGGTGTAGTTGGATGGCGTGGAATTCCACCACCAGGCCATTGATGGCGCCGACCATGCCAGTGCCACCAGCATGGCGAATACCTTGATCCATTGTTTCATTGTTGCACCTACAGTTTGCTGTTGTATTTATTGTCAAACTGCGGCTCGACCTAACAGGTTGTGCCGACTACTGCATTTTGGGGCAGTTCAAGGCAGTACTGCGTGGCGTCCATGCGCTGACTTCTGTCTTGTGATTGTTAGATGGTCGCAGTCAGTGCATCTCTTGTCCGAGATCTGACCATAATTTGATCATAGGGTGAGCGAAGTCAACGGCAGGAGGGGCCGGGTCGGTTTGGGCGGTCAGAAGTGTGATGCGGGTCACCCCTGGGGCCCCGAAAGACATGTCCTTGTTGCTGACAGGCTTTTCGGGATCAGGGTCAATCGGTCGCGTTCAGAGCGTTTTCATGACACGGCGTGCCGCTTCCGTTGTCTGTCGGATGTCGTCATCGGTCAGGGCTGCGCTGGTAAAGCTGGCCTCAAAGGCTGAAGGCGCCAGGTACACACCTTCCTTGAGCATCCCCTGGAAGAACTTCTTGAACCGCTCTGCGTCGCAGGCCACGACCTGGTCGAAGCGAGTGATCTTGGGAGCGTCGGCAAAGAAGAAGCCGAACATGGCGCCAGCACTTTGAACTGCCAATGGAACGCCGGTGCTGTCCGCAGCCTCTTTCAACCCATCGCGAACGGCATTGGTCTTTTCCGTTAACCGGTCATGGAATCCCGGCTCTGAAATGGCATTCAATGTGGCCAGGCCGGCACACATGGCCAGTGGGTTGCCGCTCAGAGTGCCGGCCTGATAGACCGGCCCCAGTGGCGAGATGTGTTCCATGATTTCCCGTTTGCCGCCAAACGCGCCAACGGGCAGTCCACCGCCAATCACTTTGCCCAGGGCAGTCAGGTCCGGTGTGACACCGTAAAATTCCTGAGCACCACCGAGGGCGACCCGAAAGCCGGTCATGACTCATCGAAAATCAATACCGTGCCGTGCTCGTCGCATACCTCCCGCAACGCTTCAAGGAAACCGGGGACAGGCGGTATGCAGTTCATGTTGCCCGCCACTGGCTCAACGATGATGGCTGCGATTTCATCGCCCATTTTTGCGAAGGTTTCCCGAACACTTTCAATATCGTTGAACGCCAGGGTCAACGTATGTTCCGCGAGGCTGGCGGGAATGCCCGGTGAGTTGGGGACACCCAGGGTCAGCGCGCCGGAGCCGGCTTTCACCAGCAGTGAATCCACGTGGCCGTGATAGCAGCCTTCGAACTTCACGATCTTGTCTCGGCCGGTATAGCCGCGGGCGAGTCGAACCGTGCTCATGGTGGCCTCGGTGCCGGAATTAACCATGCGCACCAGGTCAATGGAAGGGACCAGTTCGCAGACCTTCTTGGCCATTTCGGTTTCGATCGCTGTCGGTGCTCCGTAACCGATGCCCTGATCGACCTGGGCATGGAGCGCATCCTTGATGATCTGGTTGCCGTGGCCAAGGATCATGGGCCCCCAGGAACCGATGTAATCGATGTAGCGGCGATCGTCTTCGTCGTACAGGTAGGCGCCGTCGGCGTGCTTGAAAAACAGCGGGGTACCACCGACTCCCCGGAAGGCCCGGACTGGAGAGTTGACGCCTCCAGGGATGTATTTCTGAGCCTGTTCGAATAGGGTTTCGGACTGGGTCATGGTTCAGGACTCCTGAGATACGGACGATGAAAAAAGTGGGTGATGTTGCGCAAACAGCTGGCTAAATCGGCGTGCGCGCTCTTCAACGGTGGCAACGTCACCATCGAACAGGCCGCCGACCACGGCCAGCAGGTCGGCGCCGGCGCGGATCAGGCCTTCGCCGTTATCTATAGTAATGCCCCCAATGGCGGTTACGGGTTTGCCAAACTGCCGTGACTTGGTCAGAACTGAAGGCTCGGCAACGGGTGCGTCAGGCTTGGTGGTTGAGTTAAAGAAGCGGCCGAGCCAGGTAGTCGGCGCCGTCCGCATCCGCCCGGGACGCCAGTGCCAGGTCGGCATGGCAGGTTGCACCGACGATGGCATGGTCACCAAGCTGCCGTCTGGCCAGGGCCAGGGAGCCATCGGACTGACCCAAGTGCACACCGGCGGCTCCGCAGCGACGGGCCAGTTCGGGATCATCGTTGATGATCAGCGGCACGCGGGCATTGTGGCAAAGGGCCGCCAGGTCCTGCGCCTGTTTCAGCCGTTCTGGCTCCGGCGCCTTTTTTTCACGGTACTGTACCAACACGGCCCCGCCTCGAAGGCCGCCTCAACCGCGACCAGCAGTCGGTCTTCCGGTAACAGTTGGCTGTCGGTAATGGCGTAGAGGCCTGGCTTCAGGCCCTTGGCGATGGCCTGGGCACTGAAAGTGCCGGAAGGCGTTAGCTCTGCCATGGAATGCCCCGGTCGGGTACCGGTTGCCCTTTGCCGACTCGCAGTGCGTGCCGGATCGCACGGAGGACATAGTCCTGCGCCTGGTCAATCGCTGCCCCGGCTGAGAGGCCTGATGCCCTGCCAGCGGCGATCGAGGCCGCCAGGGTGCACCCGGTGCCGTGATACTCACCACCAACCCGCTCAACGTAAAAATGGGACGGTTCTTCAGACTGGTGGTAGAGAGTGTTGATGATGTCCTCGCCTTCGCCATGCCCCCCCGTGGCCAGTACGGACTGGCAACCAGCGTTTAGCAGCTTGCGGGCCGCTTGCGCCGGATCTTCGTTCTCGCCCAGCAGGGCCAATTCAATGCTGTTGGGCGTAATCATCTCTGCGTGTCGGAACAGGCGTTCCTTCATGCGTGCAATCAGCGCTTCGTCGGCGAGGTCGCCGCCACCGGCGGCCTTGATCACCGGATCGGTAATCAGAGGGATGTCCGGGTGGTTGGCGAGAAAATCCACCAGTACATCCACCACATCGGCGTTGCCGAGGGCTCCGGTTTTGATGGCATGAATGGGGGTGTCCCCGGCCAGGCATTCCAGTTGTTGGCGGACGATGTCCGGGTCCGTTGCGGTGGCGTTGTAGACGTTCCGGGTGTCTTGCACGGTCAGGCAGGACAACACAGGCAGCGGGTGACAGCCCAGGGCGGTCACTGCCTGGATATCAGCTGGATGCCGGCGCCGCCGGAGGGATCCAGGCCAGAAATAATCAGAACGTGAGGACGGCTGTTAAGGTTGATAGTCGGGCTCCTCAGAAGGGTTTGACGACAGCGAGAATGACGATGGCGACCAGTGCCAGAACGGGCATCTCGTTAAACCAGCGGTAGAACACGTGGCTACGGGTGTTCTGGTCATCGCGGAACACCTTCACCAGATGTCCGCAGTAGAAGTGGTAGCCGATCAGCAGGACCACCAACAACAGTTTGGCGTGAATCCAGCCTGGCTCATATAACCTTCGATATTGTAACCGATGAGCCAGAGACCAAAAACAACCGTTGCTACCATAGACGGTGTGGTGATTCCCCGATAGAGCTTGCGCTCCATGATCTTGAAGCGCTGGCGGCCAGGTTCGTCCTCACAGGCGGCGTGATAGACGAACAGTCTTGGCAGGTAGAAAAGGCCGGCGAACCAGCACACCATGGACACAATATGCAGGGCTTTGACCCACAACATTCATCAACTCCGTCGGTATTGGTAGTAGCTCTCGATATCCGATTTCAGCACAACGCCATAGACGCGCTGGATCATCGGGGCAACATGACGCTGCACGTAGAGGGCTTCTACGCTGGTCTGGTCAAATTCGTTCAGTGCTTCTTCCAGGGTCGCCTGGTACTGCACCGGTGCGATGTCCCGGCGATTGGCGGGAATGTCCATCAGGTCAATCTGCTCTGGTGTTGTGTCTTCTTCGCTGTCCGTTGCCGGCGCTTTGGTGTCTTCCATGTAGCGAGCAAGATCCACCGCCGGCAGCAGGCCAGTGGGGCCGCTACTGCCTTCCACCACCAGCCATTTTGGTTCGGATTTGAGGATTTTTCTGGCTTCTTCACGCGACAGGAAGCGTTCGGTGCGCAGGATGTTCCTGTCCATGATGGCGCCAACGGACACGCGCCGTAAAGCCTGGATAACCGGCGAGTTCTGGTAACTCAGGCCCTGGCTCTTGAGTATGGTCAGGAACAAAGATTTCTTGCCAAAGGCTTCGCTGGTTACCAGGCTCGAGGTCGTAATGATCAGCATGCCTGGCAGAATAATGTGGGGATTCCTGGTAAGTTCCATCAGCGCCATGAGCGCTGCCAGTGGCGCCTGCAGCACGGCCCCCATCATGGCGCCCATGCCCAGCATGGCGTAAAAGCCACGGACGATGCCATATCCGGCAGTATCTGGGCGCCAATCAATCCCATGGCTCCTCCCAGTGTGGCTCCCATGAACAGGGTGGGGCCAATCACGCCGCTGGGCATGCCAAGGCCGAGGGTGACCGAAGTGATCAACAACTTGGCGATGCCGGCGCCCAGCAATAGCCAGAAGGGCAGTTGGTTGTCGATCGTGAACTGCACCGTGTCGTACCCGATCCCCATCACTTCCGGTACAACGATGGCAAAGGGCACCATGAGAAGTCCGGCGATGGTGAGTCGCAGTAATACCGGGCGATGGTGGTGGCGGCCGGTGGTGTCGATCAGTTGTATAAAGGCCGCCGCCGCGACCCCGATAATGATTGCAATGGCGATGATCCAAGGGATTTCCAGCAGGGAGTTCATGGTCAGCGGCGGCACACTGAACGCTGGCTCCGAGCCGTACGCGGCCTGGGTAACCACCGCCGCGGTCACGGATGCCAGGATGATGGGGGTGAAACCGGCGATGGTGTATTCCATCATCACCACTTCCATGGCAAAAATAACGCCGGAAATCGGGGTGTTGAACGACGCGGAAATAGCGGCCGCGCAGCCGCAGGCAACCAATGTCCGGATGCTGTTGTTGGGTAGCCGCATCCATTGCCCCATCAAGCTGGAGATGGCTGCCCCAAGATGTACGGCGGGGCCTTCCCGGCCGGCGGATTGGCCGGTAACAACGGTGCTGACACCGGTGGCGAACTGGACGAGGGCGCTGCGAACGGAAATATAGCCCTGATGGTAGTTCAGGCGTTCCATGACGTGCACGATGCCAACCTTGCGGTCGTGGGTTGCCAGGTTGTGCATCAGCAGGCCCAGCGCAATGGCGCCGGCCAACGGCAGGATGGCGCGGGTAAGAATGTCCAGCTCTTCAAACGACTCGGAGCCGTCGCCAGGCAGGAAGTACTCGAGTGGCCATTCGATGGCCAGGCGAAAAACCAGAATCACGCCACCGGTAAACAGGCCGGATAGCAATCCGAGAACCGCCAGTTGTGGCAATGCGTCGACACCGGACAGCCGGCGCCGGAAAACCGGGATCAAGTTTCCAGTGATCTTGTTTCTCAGTTTACGCATGAACGCCGGTTTTCCAGGGACGAGTGGTTTCTTGACGATATTGTAACCAGCGCCGCTCGGGCTGCAATAAGTCATTGGTTTATCATGTTAGACTATGGGTGTGTTATGAACCCGATTTCAGCTGGAGAAACAGGTGATAAAAGTAGGCATTGTAGGTGGAACCGGTTATACCGGTGTTGAGCTTCTGAGGATTCTTGCGGTTCATCCGGACGTGACGGTGAGTTGCATCACCTCGCGTTCCGAGGCCGGCATGCCGGTCGCAGATATGTATCCGAACCTTCGCGGCCACTACGACCTTGCCTTTTCCGAGCCGGACGTAAAAACGCTGGCAGCCTGTGATCTGGTCTTTTTCGCCACGCCCCACGGTGTGGCCATGCGGATGATGCCGGAACTGATGGCTGCCGGAACCCGTGTTGTGGATCTATCAGCGGACTTCCGCCTCCGGGATCTGGATGTCTGGGCCGAGTGGTACGGCATGCCTCATGAAAGTCCCGAATGGGCGGAGAAAGCGGTTTATGGCCTGCCGGAAGTGGTGCGGAACAAGATCCGTACAGCACAACTGGTGGCTAACCCGGGCTGTTATCCCACAGCTGTCCAGTTGGGCTTTCTGCCATTGCTGGAGAGCGGGCTGGTCGATCCGTCACGACTGATCGCGGACGCCAAGTCGGGCGCCAGCGGTGCCGGACGTCAGGGCAAGATCGGTATGCTGCACGGTGAGGTGGGCGAGAGCTTCAAGGCCTATGGCGCATCCGGTCATCGCCATCTCCCGGAAATTCGTCAGGGCCTGTCCCAGGCGGCGGGTGGTGATGTCGGTGTTACCTTCGTGCCACACCTGATTCCGATGGTCCGGGGGATCGAGGCAACGCTATACGCAGAGCTTCGGAACCCTGCTGATTTTGACCGTCTCCAGTCGCTGTTCGAAGACCGCTTCCGGGATGAGCCTTTTGTGGACGTGATGCCATTTGGCAGTCATCCGGAAACCCGCAGTGTCCGTGGTGCCAACAACTGCCGTATGGCTCTTCACCGGCAGGAGCAGAGCAATATTGTGATCGTTTCATCGGTCATTGATAACCTGGTAAAAGGTGCGGCAGGGCAGGCGGTCCAGAACATGAACATCATGTTTGACCTCAAGGAAACCCTCGGGCTGGAAGCGCCCGCGCTGCTACCATAGGTCTGACCGGTGAGCGAACACAGAAAACCCGCTGAAGAATACGTTGTCATCCGGCATCGCCCGGGGTACCGGCTGCGCCGAAGCTTGATATTGCTGACGTTTTCCATCCTCGCTGCGGTGCTGGGGTATGTGACCGGTATGGCGCAGGGTGGATTCCGTTTTTCAACTGCCGAAGAGTCCCGCGACCTGCTGGAAGAGCAGGTTGAAGACCTTCGAGAGCAAAACCGCGAGGCCAGCCAGCAACTGGTCAACCTGGAGCGGGGGCGAACCATAGATGCACAAGCCCTGAATCAGGCGAGAAGGAGCATTGTTGATCTGGAAACCCGGATCGCGTCACTGAAAGCGGATCTGACTTTCTATAAAAACATCATGGCACCTTCGGAAACCAGCAAAGGGCTGCAGGTGGATCGGTTCACGATGCAGCAGGGGCGCCAGGACGACACCTATGGTTTTAAGCTGGTGCTCACCCAGATCGGTGACAACAAGAGTTATATATCGGGCGTGGTCGCGGTGAACGTCATTGGTATGCGAAATGAAGAGAAAGAAGTGATCGCGCTGAGGGACCTGTCGGACGATATCGACGATCTGGGCGTCAAGTTCCGCTTCCGGTATTTTCAGGATATAGAGGGGCTTTTACGAGTGCCGGACGGTTTCGAGCCGGTTGAGCTGCAGGTGGTCGCCCGTGCAGAAGGCAGTAAATCGTCCCAGGCCGAACGAACTTTTGATTGGGATGAATTGACGGAGAACTAAAATGCTTGGCAAAAAGAAACAGAAACCTAGGCGCCCCGCTGGGCACTTCGATACCCTGGTTTCGTCCCGCACGACGGTTAAGGGGGATGTGCATTTCTCCGGCGGACTGCATGTGGATGGCACTATCCGCGGCCGGGTCGTTGCCGAAGAAGGCGGCGACGCGGTGTTAAGGGTGTCTGAGGTGGGTTCCGTGGAGGGTGACATTGTCGCCCCTCATGTGATCGTAAACGGCACGGTTCACGGCGATGTGTACGCGTCAACGCACCTTGAACTGGCCGAAAAAGCCTCCATCCATGGCAATGTCTATTACAATCTGATCGAGATGGCTATGGGCGCGTCCGTTAACGGGAGCCTGGTTCACCAGAACGAGCCCGCGGGTTTGTTGAGCAGGGACAAGCAATCTGATGCTGCCGGCAGAGTCATTCCTGAAGAGAAGCAGGCGGAGGAAGAGTCGGTAGAGGTACCTGGCAAGGAATAGTTGATTGTTTTAGTCAGGAATATGATAATCAGGTCAGATTTTTCTGTAACCGGAGGCGGACTTGAGTGTAGTTCAGCAACAGGCAATCACACCGCTGTTTTTCAGTGACAGCGCGGTATCCAAAGTACGGGAGCTGGTGGATGAGGAGGGCAACTTCGACCTCAAGCTTCGCGTGTTTGTGACCGGTGGCGGCTGTTCCGGTTTCCAGTATGGTTTCTCATTCGATGAAGCGCAGGATGAGGAAGACACGGTCATCGAAAGGGATGGCGTGATGTTGCTTGTGGATCCTATGAGTTACCAGTATCTGGTCGGGGCAACCGTGGATTATCAGGAAGGGTTGCAGGGGTCGCAATTTGTCGTTCAGAACCCCAATGCCAGCTCCACCTGTGGCTGTGGTAGCTCCTTCTCGATCTGACGTGCGTGTTCAGGCGTAGTACACCGCCCCAAGTATTCTTTTCCCCTCTGCGCCTGTAACTTCCGGAACATTGCCGGGCTTGCCGGCGAGTGTCTGGCTTGCGAGCCAGGCAAAGGCCGCCGGTTCTACCCATTGCGGGTCCAGGCCCAGGTCATCTGTTGACGCGAGGCGGGCCGGGCTACAGGTTCGCTGCAGAGCCCGCATCAGAATCCTGTTTTTAGCACCGCCCCCACACGCAAATATTGTCATTCCCGGCGATTGCGGCAACTGCTGCGCGACGGATACTGCAGTTAATTCGAGCAGGGTGCGTTGTACGTCGGCGCCGGAAAGGTCCGGGTGACGACGTAATTGAGTCCTGATCCACTCAATATTGAACTTTTCGGTACCCGTACTCTTGGGTGGCTGTCGCGAAAAGTAGGCATCCGAAAGCAGGTCGCTTAGCAGTGCCTGATTGATCTCCCCTTCCTCGGCCCATGCGCCATCCTCGTCAAACGCCCGGCCAGTCTGATCCATGCACCAGGCATCCATCAGCGCGTTCGCAGGGCCTGTATCAAAACCGGTGATCGGCTCATTGGCGCCCGCTGGAAGGTGGGTGATATTGGCGATGCCGCCAAGATTAAGGATGCACCGGCTCTCGCCTTCAGCGCTAAAGAAGGCTTTGTGGAATGCCGGCACCAGTGGCGCTCCTTGACCGCCTGCTGCCAGGTCGCGCCGCCTGAAGTCTGCCACGGTCGTGATGCCGGTTCGTTCAGTGATAACAGTGGGATCGCCAATCTGCAGGGAAAAAGGTGCTGAACTATCAGGGTGGTGACGTAGGGTCTGACCGTGACTGCCGATGGCGTTGATGGATGAGGCCGGGAAACCGGACTTCCCGATCACAGTTTCCGCCGCGAGGGCGAACAGTGAGCCGACGGCGTGATCAAGCTCGCCGACATCATCCGGCGTTCCCCGGTTCTGGCCGAGATTGACCAGCCGTCTGCGTATGTCGTCCGGGTAGGCGGTGGTGTGGGAGGCATGCACCTGGATTGTTTGACCGTTGAACGACACCAGTATGGCGTCAATGCCGTCCATGCTGGTGCCTGACATCAATCCAATCCAGGCTTTCATTCAGTTCACTCGTCAGCGGCCAGGGCTAGATGCTGGTAGTTTTGGCGGAACAGTTCGAACTTGGCAACTTGCTGTTCCGCAAATCCCTTGAAGCGAGCCATTTCTGACTTGGGTACCGGTTTCGCATCAGGGAGCTTGACCGTTCGCGAGTTTCTCGGAGAGCCGTTGACCCGGAATTCATAATGCAGGTGGGGCCCGGTCACCATGCCGGAAGAGCCAACATGGCCAACGGTGTCGCCCTGCTTGACCTTGGTGCCGGTCTTGATGCCTTTGCCGAGACGGCTCATGTGGGCATAGAGAGTGGTAATGTTGTCGCCGTGCTTGAGAATGACCGTGCGGCCATAGCCGCCTTTCCATCCGGCAAACTGTACCCTGCCATGTCCAGCCGCCTTAATGGGAGTGCCTGGAGGCGCGGCGTAGTCAGTGCCTCATGCGGGCGAACGACGTCCAGCACCGGGTGACGACGCTGAAGGTTGAAGGAAGAAGAGACGCGGGCGTTGATGGGTGTGCGCAGGAACGCCTTGCGCATGCTGCTGCCGTCCGGGCTGTAATAGTCAGTATCACCGTTGCTGTCAGTGTACTGCAGGGCAATAACCTCTTTGCCCCGATTGATAAAGCGAGCAGACAGAATGTTGCCAGTGTCGAATTTCTCGCCGTCCAGATACAGTTCCTCATACACCACTTCGAACCGGTCACCCTTGCGAACGTCGTATACGAAGTCGATGTTCCACCGAAGATGCCCGCCATTTCCATGGCCAGTCTGTCGCTCATGCCGCTTCGCGCGCCGCCACATAGAGGGAGCCGTCAATAACGCCTGACGCAAATGCCGGTTTAACGTCAGGCTCGCGGACCACGGTTTCGCCGGTAAAACCTTCTTCGGTTTTTTCAACGTGAAGGGTTTCCAGCAGGTTGCGCTGGAGGTCTATGGCAGCGAGTTCTCCGGCGTCATTGGTTGCAAACGCGATGGTTTCGCCAGCATAGAGCCGCTGAAGCTTATCGGCTTCGCCAGAGCCGTGGATCACAGACAGCATGATGCCGTCGTTGAAGCCGGCCTTGCCGAACAGGGATGAAAGTGTGTCGCCGGACTTGATCTTGTATTCCTGCCATTGCAGCTCTGGCTCGCTGACCTCAGCCATGGCCGCAGCGGTGTCCAGTGCTTCGGGTAGCTGAGGCTCGTCGCTGATGGATGCCAGTTCAGGTGCTACTGTTGCGTCTTCTTCTGGCATCTTGTCGGCAGCGGGCTGTTCGTTCATGCGGGGAGTCGGCTTGCCTGACGACTTGACGGTGCCTTCGTCGAGATCCAGCGAGTAAGCCATTCTATTGGCTTCTACATCGGCGCTGGGGCTCATCAGAATAGCGGCTGCAACGACAACACTGGTCGCAGCGGCAATGGTGATATGGGTTTTCGGAAACATTTTCAGCACGTGTCGCATCCGTTTTAATCGGTATTCCGGTAGGTTGTACTACCTAATTAAAGCTGTTGTTCAAGTATAGTCCAACAGATTACCGTATAAAATGCGCTCAGGACAGCATCAAACATTACCGTTACTGGCATACTGGCCGGATTTCTGAGGCCGGGATTGTTATAATACCCGGCCTTAAATACGCGGCTTTGTTCAAAAACTGAGCAGGTACACTTTAACAGGGGTGCTGGTAACGCACAGATTTCTTTTGTAGATCTCTGTAACTGTCGTCCGGCCCAAATGATCAGAATTGAGGGTGTGTGGTACATGGCATCTATTGATGAGGCGCTGGCCGTTATCAAACGCGGCATGGATGAGTTGATCCCCGAGGAAGTTGATTGAGAAGCTCCGGGAGGGGCGCCCTCTCAGGATAAAGGCCGGATTCGATCCTACGGCCCCAGATCTTCACTTGGGCCATACGGTTCTGATCAACAAGCTGCGACAGTTCCAGGACCTGGGGCATGAAGTGATCTTCCTTATAGGGGATTTCACCGGAATGATCGGTGATCCCACCGGCAAGAGTGCAACTCGCCCGCCTCTGACGGAAGCGCAGGTTGCTGCCAACGCCATTACCTATAAAGAGCAGGTGTTCAAGATCCTGGATAAGGAAAAGACACGTGTGGTGTTTAACTCCGACTGGATGAGCAAGCTTTCTGCGGCTGACATGATTCGTCTGGCGGGGCAGTATACGGTTGCCCGTATGCTCGAGCGCGATGATTTCACCAAGCGCTACCGTGCCGAGCAGCCCATCGCCATTCATGAGTTCCTGTATCCACTGGTTCAGGGGTATGACTCGGTCGCCCTTGAGGCTGATGTGGAGCTGGGCGGGACAGATCAGAAGTTCAACCTCTTGATGGGGCGGATTCTCCAGAAGCACTATGGTCAGAAGCCGCAGGCTGTATTGACCATGCCGTTGCTGGAAGGGCTGGATGGTGTCCAGAAGATGTCAAAGTCGTTGGGCAACTATGTCGGCGTTAATGATTCGCCCGGTGAAATGTACACCAAGCTGTTGTCCATGCCGGATGACCTCCTGTGGCGTTATTTTGAATTGCTGAGCTTCCGGCCGTTGGCGGAAGTGGATGAGTTTCGTGCTGCAGTGTCCGGAGGTGCAAATCCGCAGGACTACAAAAAGCTGCTGGCAGAAGAAATTATCACTCGCTTCCATGACGCTGAGGCGGCGGCGACAGCGCACAAGTCCGCGGGTAACCGGGTGGGCCTGGGTGAAATACCCGAGAACGTGCCGACTATCGAGGTTTCCCTCTCCGGGCAGGAGCAGTTGCCCGTTGCTACAGTGCTTCGCCTCGCAGGGTTGGTGAAGAATGGGGCCGCTGCCAGAGACGTACTTGGGCGTGGCGCTGTCTTTATTGATGGTGAAAAGCACGAGGGTGATCGCTTCTTTAATCTGGGCGACGACTGCGTTGTGCAGGCGGGTAAGAAGAAAATTGCTCGCGTAGTGATCACGGATTGATCGAAAAGTAAGGTTTTTGAGAAAATATTGAAAACCGCGTTGACAGTCGGAGTGAGCTCTGTAGAATACGCATCTCTTTCGAGGGGCACGCCACTGAGGCGGGCCAGAAATTGAAAGACAACCGTTTGAATTAGTCAGGCGTCGAGAACCGCAGCGTCACTGTAAAGCGACCGGTAGTGGCGAGCGCACCCAACTCATCAGCGAATGAACTGATCGATGAAATCGCCGCCCAGTCCAATTTCCTCGTAGTGCGCGCGGCACTTGGCGATGCGAGTGAAAACGTCATCATAACCGACGTTAGCGCCGTCTGGATCGACGTAGATCATCGCACCGTTAACCTGGAACAATGTGATCATCTCCCTCACATGCGGCTCAACGACAAGGGTATGGGTTTCACCCGGAGCCTCGTAAACATAACCGCCCTCGGTGGCTATCCAGTCGTGCTCAAGATAGCGCCACTCACCCCTGAGGACGAAGCCGTGAACAGCCTGCGGGTGACGGTGTCGTGACAACACGCCGGATTTACGCACGCGTAAGAGATTCACCCAATAGCCGCTAGAGGCTGAAAGACACAGTGGGCGGAACCAGACATTCTCCTCCACGGGCACCCAGATTCGCTCGTCGTCGGGAATCGCACTGGGGATGACCAGCTCCATCGCCGCCTCGGCCGGCTGCGGATGTCTATAGGGTTGCGACTTATCGTTCATCGGGGTCTGTTCTAGATTACTCATAATAGGAACCTTCTCTGTTTATACGATGGAATAGCCGCCATCTACGGGCAGTATTGCTCCGGTGACGAAGCGCGCTTGGTTCGATAGGAGAAACAGGACGACGTCTCCGATCTCATCGGGCTCACCCCAGCGGCCCATAGGCGTACGAGAGAGGATCGCCACTGAACGTTCGTCACTCTCCATCAATGGTCGAGTGAGTTCAGTGGCGACCCATCCAGGTGCTACCGCATTGACGCGGACGCCCTCCATTGCCCAGGCCGCTGCCAGACTCTTCGTCAATTGCGCCACTCCACCCTTGGATGCCGCATACCCGGGTGCGGAAGCCGAGCCAAAAAAAGAGAGCATCGAGGCAGTGTTGACAATGGATCCGCCGCTCTCGATAAGCTTGGCTCTTCCCGCATGGCAGGTGCGCAGTGTGCCGGTGAGATTTACCTCCAGAGTTTGCGCAAAATAGTCTGGCTCGAATTCCCGGCCGTCGCGCTGAATAATCCCGGCGCAATTGACTATGGCGTCCAATTGTTCAAAAGAAGCGATCATCGCGTCTACCTGTTCCTGGGACGTCACGTCTAATTTCCGTGCTACGACGCCCTCAAGCGACTCGAAGTCGTTGACCTCCTGATCGCTAACCCCCGTGGCGACCACCCGGTAGCCAGCTCTTGCCAGCGACCTTGATACGCCTGAACCAATGCCACGGGTACCGCCAGTGACTAGCGCATATTTCATTTAATCGTTCTCCTGAGATTGCAGTGGGCGAATCGTGTTCGAAAGAGTCGGTTTTACCGCAGCTATCACTTCGAAGTGACAGCGGCTGGTATTAACGAAAAGGGACCAAATGCTGGACCATTGCCGGCCACGGTGGTGCGACGAAATGCGCGTCGATATTTGGCCATGTCATAGTGCGTGGCGCGATGGAGGAGGACGCGGTTGTCCCACATGACAAGATCGTTTTCGCACCAGCGATGGCTGTACATGAATTCGGGCTTGGACGCGTACTCGTCCAGCCACTTATGCAGTGCCTGGCCCTCCTCCAGGCTCATCCCGCTAATCTCATTCCCGGCATTCACCGTGAAAAACAGCGAGCGTTGGTTATCCCGGTCGGGGTGAACACGAACCAGAGGGTGGGACACCGGCGGCACGGCGTCGCGCTCGAATGGCGTGATCGGCGGCAGGGCGGGATACAATCGACGGCCAAACTCGTAATAGTGAACCATGTGCAGCGGCTCAAACCGGCGTTTGTCGGCATCAGACAGAGCGTCGTAGGCGGCCAGCATGTTTGAGAATTCAGTCTCGCCGCCGCGGGCTTCGTCCGGCAGAATTTCAGTGCTGTACATCACCGACGCGAAGGAAGGGACGTATCGGTAGGAGCTATCGGTATGCCAGCGCGCATTAACCTTTTGAAACAGCACCCTGGGATCGTCTTCCGAGAGATGCTCGCCCTCTCGCGAGGTATTGGCGACGTTGTAAAATGTGTTCGCGGTAGTAGTCTTGTCCTCTTCCGGAAAAACCTCCAACTCGCCCCAGCGTAGAGTAAAGTCCAGATGCGCCTTTTCATCCATCACCTGGTCGCGAAAGCAGATCACATGGTATTTTTGAAAGGCCTCCTGGATCGCCGCGAAGGTCGCGTCCGAGATCGGCTTTGCGAGATCGAGGCCAAGGATTTCAGCACCGAATGACTCGGTCAGTGGATTGATTCTGAATTGCTGAGCGTTCTGCGCGTGTGTCATCACGACTCTCCTTCTCTAGAGGGAGATCTAACCGGTCAGACCTGCGTGTTGAGGTCCAGAGATCAGATCAATTATTTATCATAATGTGGATCATTATCCACATTATGGCTAAACGGTATCGTTAGCCTTCAAGCCTGTCAAGCGGGCTTTTACGGTTTAATTCAGCATTTCTTCGAGTCTGGGTAGGACTTACTCTGCTGAATGTGGTGCGCCACCCTGAGCACTTCGCGGGGCGCAATTAGCTCAGCCCCGTCAGTTCATCGGGACTCTTTTTCCAACTCTCTACCAACTCGGACCGCTCATCTGTTCCGGCAGCCATAGCACCAGCCCTGGGAATAGAATGACAAGGACCAGAGTGACCAATTGCATTCCGATGAAAGGAAGCACGCCCCGGTACATGTGTCTGAGCGTGATCTCCGGTGGGGTAATCGCACGGAGGTAAAAGATTGATGGAGCCATGGGCGGGGTCAGATAGCTGGTCTGGAGCACAACCAGGAAGGTTACCGCGAACCACACCGGATCCACGCCATACCCGGTAACGATAGGCATGGCGAGGGGGATCAGGATTAGCACCACCGAGATCAGGTCCAAAACGAAACCGGCGAGAAACGCCAGAACCAGGATAGCAGTCACGGCCCCGGCACCTGAGAGGCCCAGAGTCGACAGCAGCGATTGAACGCTATCCATGCCGCCGGAAGCAAAGAATACCCCAGCGAACATGTTGCCACCGAGCACGATTAGCAGAATCATCGCAGTGATCGAGGCCGTGCGTCGCAGGGCATTCCAGAGGATTCCCCAGGTGAATGTGCGGTAGGCCAGAGAAAGAATCAGCGTTCCTGCCGCGCCACACGCAGCCGCCTCCGTCGGCGTTGCTATGCCTAGCAGGATCGTACCCAGCACGGTGAATATCAACGCCATGGTGGGAACCAGCGCGAAAACCGTCATCCGAATTTTCTGCGAAATTGAAAGTACGGGGGTTTCTTCCTCGCGAGGTGCGAACGCGGGCTTTAGCATCGCGATGCCGACCACGTAGGCGATGAACAGCGCGGCCATGACCAGTCCGGGAAAAAGTAACCCTGCGAAGAGGTCACCAACCGAGACGTTGGCTACCGGAGCCAGGACGATCACGGTGATTGACGGAGGAATCACTGTTCCCAGCGAACCGCTGGCACAGATCGTCCCGGAAATCAGGCTCTTGTCATAAGCATGCTTAAGCATGATCGGTACCGCGAGCATACCGATTACGGTTTCTGTGGCCCCCACCACACCACTCGCGGCTGCGAAAATAGTGCCCAACAGCACGGCGCTGACCCCCAGACTGCCCGGTACGCGTCGAGTCCACACATGTACCGCATCGAAAAGCCGTTCAGCAATACCAGAACGTTCGAGCATGGCACCGATGAAGATAAACAGCGGCACTGCGGCGAGCACCGAGTTAGTGGCCACATCGTCCATTTTGGAAAGTAACTGAAAGATGACACCGTCGCCGAACTGAAGATAGCCTGCCACCAGCGCCACAGAAATCATTGAGAAGGCGATGGGAAACCCCGCCAGAATCAATATCAACAGTGCGGGAAACATCAGGAATGCGACGTAGCTGGTCATGCGTTCCCCTCCCATGCCTTACCGCTAATCAGCGTTGCGGTAGCCTTGATGAGCTCGGCTATCACCTGGACCCCGAGCATAAAAAATCCCAAGAACCAGGTGGTGTAAACTGGCCAGACAACGGGACTCCAGGCCGACTTACCCGTGACCTCCCCGTTTTGGTAGGCATTGATAACGCTGGCGAATAGCTCGATGGTCATCCACCAGACCGCGAATCCGAACGCGCAGTAGCCGATAACGTCGACCACGGCCTTACTCCGCGCCGAGAGCCTTGCATAAATGAGGTCGACACTGACGTGTTGCTTAATCTTCAACGCATACCCCATTGCCAGCGCAAAAATCGATCCCATCAACATGTAGCTGACTTCATAGACCCAGTAAGTTGGGCTGCCTAGGACATAACGGCTGAAGACTTCGTACACCAACGACGCAATCAATGGGATGGTTAGCAAGGCCGCGATCACGCCAGCGATATCGGACATCCGCTCCGCCATTTTCAATATAAACATGTTTATATTCCAGACTGTTAGTTCTTCGCCGGCGTTTGCCATCCGCCAGCATTAAAAACCTGCCGCCCCCTCGATTTGTTAGGGAGCGGCACAATTTTTCGACTAATCCGCCAGACTTCCGATAGGCAAACGGTACTCGCTCCATGTCTTGAGCTTGTTCTTGAAATCTGTCTGGGATTCCAGAACTTCCTTGAACCAGGGATCTGCGGTCGCCTGTTCCTCTGCCCATTCCCGAGTCACTCGCGCCGCCTCATCGATGAAGGACTGCTCCAGTTCTACAATCTCGTTCGGCCCCTCCTGCAATTCGCGGAAAGCATCCAAGTCAGCCGCGGAACTATCCAGCCAGCTCTCAAACACGCTCAGTTTTCCGGCCAGCTTCAACATTTTCTGATCGTGTTCGGAGAGTTCGCTCCAGGCTTCTTTGTTCACCTGACATTCCAGCAAACCACCTGGGTTCTGAATGCCCGGAACAATCACGTACTGGGCAATATCCTGAAGGCCAGTGGGGAGGTTGATTTCCGGTGTCCCTAACTCGGCAGCCTGGATTATGCCGCGCTCCAGCGCACTGTATACTTCTCCACCCGACATCACGACCGTAGAAGCACCCAGGCGAGACGCAATATCGGCCCAAGCACCGGCGGTGCGCAGTTTAAGGCCTTGGAAGTCTTCCAGCGTTTGGATTCTTTTGGTGGAGTGCAAAAAAATGTCGGTACCCAAAATCGCGCAAGGATAAGAGATCACGTCGAACTCTTCTTGACGCCATTGCTGCCAAAGTTCGAGGCCACCACCCTTGTACATCCACAGCATATAACCTTCGGGTGTCAGGCCTCCGGCGTAGCCGGCGAAGAGCACGCCGGTCTTGTCGATGCCCCAGTCATAGCCCATCCAGTTATTTCCTATCTCCGCAACACCTTTTTGGACCCCTTCTGTTACCTTCAAAGGGCTATAGAGAGTCCCTCCAGGATAAACCGTGATGTCGACCCGTCCTTCGGTAAGATCAGCTACCCGTTTGGCATAGCCCTTGACGTCTCGTTCAAGCCAGGGGCCTCCACTCCAAGGCGTGGCCATTTTCCAATTCACGTCAGCCGCGATGGCACTAGTAGGGGTAGCCACAAAGACTGCGACCAATGAAGTAATAACAAATGACATACTGAATTTAAGCATTCTCATGTTCCTTCCCTTCTCTGCTAAATTTATCTTTGTTGTTTAAAAAGGTGGCGGTACAGGTATCTTAATTGAACATTTTATCCATATTGTGGATTTATATCCACAATATGGATAAATCTATCACTTGCTTTTCAGGGTGTCAATACGGCCCGAACCTCTAAGCCCCCTCCATAGGTATATGATTAATGCATGCGTTCCAGGCGACGCATAGCGTCGATAAGATCATCTTCAGTTAGAGGACGCTCGAAATTGCGTGTATGCGGCGCCGCATGAGTATGCTTTGCGATCGTGCGCAGCTCATCGGTGCCGGGCTGGCTCAGGCCCAGTTCAGCGAGACTGGCCGGCAATCCAACCGCTGCATAGAAGGCGAATTGGTCGCCCATGAAGGAGTGCGATCGATTTTCCAAAACGAATTGAACCAGCAGAGCATAGGCTACCTGTCGGCCGTGCAACGCTTCCGCCGTGGCCGGCACGGCGCTCAGCCCGCGTGTCATGGCATGGGCGATGGAAAGACCGCTGCCTTCGAATCCCAGCCCGGCGAGTAAGATGCAAGCTTCGATGACTTTCTCAAAGGCCTCGTCTGGCTCGCCGCTGCCAGCAACGGCCAAGGCATTAACGGCATGCTCCCGTAGCACTTGCTCGCAGACATTGGCCAAGCTAACGGACGCAACGGTGGCGCGGCCACCAAACATGTTAAGACCGCCAGCGCCAACACACTGTGCCGCTTCGTACCGCTTGACCAAGGCATCGCCAATACCTGAAACGAGTAAGTGGCGCGGTGCACCTGCAAGGATTTGAGTGTCCACGATCACCGCGTCGGGATTGCGTGGAATGCGCTCGGCCGACAGCAGCTTGTGATTATCGTCATAAAAAATGAAGACCCGGCTTGTAGGGCCATCGTTCGAGGCCGCGGTCGGTAGCGTTACCAACCGCGCCCCCAACTCACGACTGACCGCCTTCCCGGCATCCACGCCCTTTCCACCCCCCGCCGCGATAACCACATCCGCACGGTGTTCAACCGCCAGCTTCGCGATGTTGCCCGGTGTGACCTCTCCAGCGAGCGCTGCGGAACTGAACGCCACGTCCACGGCTGCCAGTTGCTCGGCAAGCCGCGGCGCAACCATTCGCTCGACATGGGTATCGGCGATCAGCAGCGCTCGCGTGCCTAGGCTTGCGACAATGTCACCGATACGCCCGATGGCGCCGGGGCCCTGTACATACAGGCCGGGAGCCCCGAGTATTTTCATAGTTTCAGACACAGCTCACTCCATTGGGGCTTGACGCCCGCCTCATCAATACCACGCCACGGGGCCACAACTGATCGAGCCCATTGGCGTAAAGTGTTGTCCCGCGCCATTCTGGCGCAGTAAAGTTGCCTCGCGTCTAACGCTGCGCCTCGGCTACCTCTACCGAATTGGCGACGTCGGAAACCGTGGCCCGTTTCAGGTCGCGTCTCCAGCGCAGATCATCGAAGTCCTTGCCCCGGTGCATGGTGCAGCGGTTATCCCACATCACCAGGTCGTGTTGGCGCCAACGGTGGGTATAGACAAACTGTCGCTGGGTGGCGTGCTCGGTCAGCTCATCCAGGAGGGACTGGCTCTCCGCATCGGATATCTCGACAATTCGTGTTATATGAGCCGCAAGATAGAGCGACCTGCGATGACTCTCAGGAATTGTGCGAACCAGGACATGCAAGGCCGGCGGTAAGGCTCGACGTTCCTCCTCGGGAAAATCGGTGTACCCGATCTTGGCCCTGGAGTGGAATATCGAATGCTCGGCAATGAGGCCCTCGATACGCCGTTTCATTGCCTCCGGTAACGCATCGTAAGCTGCGCGCTCATCGGCAAACTCGGTGTGCCCGCCAATAGGTGCGATCTCGCGGGCATACAATAGCGAGGCCCGCGCAGGCACGTGATGGAAGGAGCTATCGGTATGCCACAATTGATTACCTAGGTGGAACATTCGTGCGCGACTGCCGCTGGTCCACACTTCGTTTTTGGGACTGAGATTGGACACATCTGCTAGTTCGGAGCTATGAGATTTCGTCGTCACGTCGCGATTGCGATATGACGCGATCGTTGGATTTTCACCCTCTAACGGTCCGAATTCCTTGGCAAAAGCGATATGCTGCTCAGGGGTCAGACTTTGCCCTGGAAAAACCAGTACAGCGTATCTCCAGAATGCCTCTTTGATTGCCTCGCTATCATCCGCAGAAAGAGGCTTTGACAGGTCGACGTCACCCACCTCGGCTGCAAAGTTTTGGGTAATTGGATAGATGCTTATAGCCATCGGGTTCTCCATCGTATAAAAGAGTCTCAGGCCCGCGACAACATCACTCGATTCACGGAAACGCGAGTGGCCCGGATTAATCCACAATGTGGTCTTGTAGCCACTTTATGGGCGTGCTAGTATAAAGCATTCTTCCGATTCCGAGTCAACACAGCAAGGTTGGAATTTGATGCACGTGCTGGCAAGCCAAGCAGAGAGTAGTTACCGAAGCTCTGGGGACGGGGCAATTGCAGTAGCGTATCTATCCAATGATGTGCTGATTGGCGGGTGATGCTGCGTTCCAGTCAGTCCCGCCCAATCGCAGATGGCTAATTTAGGAGATGAAATGTCAGAAGTTAGCAAGCAATCTAAGCCCCAAGTCCAGGGGACCGCGTCATTTTCCAAGTTCATGAACGTGTTGCAGGCGATCGCCGACTCGCCGAATATCGATATAACCGGATTAATGAATGTAGTGCCGTACCCGCGACCAACACTCTATCGCCTCCTTTCAGCGCTAATTAACGAAGAGCTGGTAATGGAAAACGGGGACCGCGGCACGTTCAAATTGGGTACGCGATTGATCAGCCTGGCCGCCCGCGCCCGGGATGAACACGATCTGCGAAGCATAGCGCATCGGCACGTCGCTGCGCTTCGCGATACCACCGGCGAGACCGTGCACCTCGCGGTTCCCAGCGGATTGGAAATGGTCTACGTCGATAAACTTGAGAGCCCGCAGAATGTACGCATGATTTCGCGCATCGGTACGCGAGTGAATCTGCACTCGACCTCCGTTGGAAAGGCCTATCTTGCGGCCCTCGATTCCGCGGTACGGGAAAATATTCTCGCGCAACTACAACTGACCCGGCGCACGGAACACACCATTACCAATCTCGATCAGCTCCGGGACGAACTCGCTCAGACCCAACAGCGAGGTTTTTCGCTCGACTGGGAAGAGAACGAACTGGACATTCGGTGCTTCGGAGCCGCGATTCTTGATTGCGGGGGCCAACCAATCGGGTGTGTCAGTGTCAGCGTGCCCAAGTATCGCTATGATTCCATCGATACCAAGCTCTTCCAAACCGCGATCCGCGCAACCGTCGATACCATCTCGAAAAGCCTGTAGTGGCGATACCGATCAGATGCGATAAAACATATCCCGCGGCGAACGCCGGCGAGGTAACCTTATGCGGCTCCTTCTGGCACTGCTCCGCCAGCATGTAGTTGTGCACCGCTGGCGGTAAGCGCCGTTAAATCGACCCACTTACCTCAGGGGTATTGATCCACTTTTTTGAGGCGAGCAAATCCACGTTCAAGGACAACAGTGCTTCCAGTTTCTCGTAAACGAGCGACTGTTGTTTGCAGTAAGCTGCGCAGCATAAGCCATAAACGCGTCAGTCAGACAGCGCCTTCTGCCAGAACTGGTGCAGGTCGGGGTTGTCTGTCCATGGATTTCCTCCTGGGATGAAAAGGCAGGAATCAGTGTGGCGAACTCTGGTGGTTGGAAACAGGTGCGGAGTTAGTGGCACTTATAAGACTGGAAAAAGCGGCTGGTCTGAGCTGGTCCTCGGAAGACCCCATACTGTTTCTCTATGCCTGAGTGCTTCAATGGTAGAAGACATACCTTTCAAGAAAGATAGCCTAAATCCTGCGCTCTAGACAGATGAGCAATGGATGAGGGGCTCCCATGCACTGTTTAAAATCCGCATGCCGGAGATCGGTCTTGCAACCTTGCATATTCCGGGCGATCGTGACCGATCCCAGGTGTTTTTCCGGAGTTTCTGGTCACGATGCCGGAATCCCCGGTCACGTTCGCCAGAATACGCAAACCTCATAGGTAAGACGAGATCTCAATAACCACACCCCTTGTTTTCAAGCTTTGGTAGCTTTTTTTAGGATCGTCATCCCTGATCACACGCAGGTCATCCTCCAGATACACCGGCGCTGGTTCTTCTTTTGTCCGAGAATGATTCTTCGGTGGTGAGGCGGCCGGCGCCCTCTCTCCCAAGTCATTTATATGAGCTACCAACGCGAATAAGTCATCATCTGGCCGCTCCGCCAGAGCCTGCTCTGCAACAGCGGGGGCGATGTCCTCTCCAATTCCCATCTGGACCAGAATCGTGATCAGGCTGTCCTGCTTGGAACCGTTAGACGCCGTCTGCCTTTCCTGATCAAATGACTCAAGAGGGGCTACAGGCTGCAAAGAGCTTTGGGCCCGGATAGACTCCCTTGGCACATCCAGATCATCGTATTGGAGAATCGTTGCCTCACGCCCGGTTCGCAACGCGGCAATCATTGGATGAATCATGGCAAGTTCTTCTTGATAGACCTTGGTTACAAGGCTCCGATCAACCACTTCCCTGCTAGCAGCGATAGCCCGCGCTTGGCTGAGGTAAAAAAGTGCAACTGCGATGTGGGCTATCCCCTGCGTATACTCCCAGAATAGATCCATCATTTCTTGATTTAGAGGGGTTGCATGCTCAAACCACTGCAGCTTCCAGAGCCGTTTGAAAAACCGCTCCCACTCTCCATCAGCGCCCTCATTCTCAGCCCGTGCAAACCGTTCCCAATCCAGACTACCAAATTGCGCTGCTCGCCTTGCCGACCGCATGGTTGGCTGGAAAAGCTCCAAAGCCTTCGGCGTTCCGATGAAAAGAACCGGAACTTTAATGACATTGGTCAGCGTTACGAAGAAATTAAGCATCTTCGCCGCCCCGCCCGAGCGAGATTTCTCCAAGTGCTGAATCTCATCAATAACAAGAACGCCAACCGAATGTAACGCTGACACGCGGGCGATATCGCCAAGCATGGACTCCGCAGAGGATCGGCTTTTTACATAGAGCGCCTGGTAATCGGTACCCAGCGCATCATCGACGGCCCGGAAAAAATTGGTGCACAGATTCTTTACCGACCCATCATGAGGGCACTCCACTTTCAGCCAGACCAATTGGGCATGCTGGTATTCTGGATGATAAATCGCTTGCGGGTAGGTTTTCAGGATTGCCTCTACCGCCGTGGATTTTCCGGTACCGGAACACCCGATAATGGAACTTACCAGGGCTTCATTTCCGGCATTTCGAACGATCGCATTGAAATCGTTATGGGCAACGTCATCCAAGTTTCGGTGATAATCCGGCGCGGCAATATTTCGACTCAGATAGCCACGACGGATCATTCCAGAAATCATTTGCTCTAATTGAAGGTGAGATTTCGTTGGGTACAGGAACTGATCAAGAATCCTCATCATTGCATGTCGCCGGATATGGGCTGGCAATGCCTTTTCAGCCTCGTCGACTTTTGGGAAACGAGCCAGCATCCTCGCTGTATCCTGCGGCGAATTAATAGGTGGCAGGGCATTAATTAATGGCTGTCCTTCGTATTCCCGGATTTCTGCTTCCCGATATTGTGCCCGTGGCAGTTTAATCATCGTCATCCTCCAGGAAGGCATCCATATCCGGGTAATCGAGGCTCTCGTTTGATTGGGTCTTATTAGAGCGGAACGGCACGACATCCGCTGGACGGTCACGCTTCGATTGTTTCCTGGATTTAATTCCGCTGCGATTTCGCTCAGCTTCTTTTTCTGTGGCGCGATTCTGCCGTATACCCCGAAGTCGCTCAGAGTCAGCAAGGGATAGTTTGCTGGCTTTCTGCCGCTTCTTCGCGTTAGAAACAATCTCCTCAACCGCGGATAGGGCGTCCGGCTTCTGATAATCCTCCTCTTGTTTGGCAGTGGCTTTGGTACGATTAATTTCTTTCACTATTCCAGCGGCCTCCACGAAGCTCATGCCTTTGTATCGCCGGCTTCGGTCCGAAAGCTCACATACCCAGTAGTTTTCGAATGCAGAGCCAGGTCTCAGGTAAACAGTGTCAGTCCGTCGCGGGTCAAAAGCGATTTCAACTCTTGAAGGGCGGTTTTGGCGGATACGGTCGAACCAGCCTTGGGCCAACGCCTCCTGACAGGTGTACACAAGTCCTTTGAAGGTGATGCCAACCTGTGACACCGTTCCACTCTCATAGGGCAGGAGATTAATGCGTGCCAAGTCTTCGTCACAGGAGCGAAGTCGGCCGGTGCGGTTTTGAATTCCCCAGTTCCAGAGTTCCCGGGGCACTGCGGGCAAGTCAGCCGGCATATCAGGCGCGAAATCATAACCTTCAACAACATGCTGGGTGTTGTAGATGATGACCAGATTAATCAACATTTGCGTGAAGTCAGAGAGGTTCAGTTCCGCATCCAGCTCGTAGCGCTTTCCGGCACGCTTTTTCCCATTTACAGGCTCAACTACCCCGCCAACATAGGGCCGAAACTTACTTTGAATAGTGTTGAAGAATCGCTCACAGATTGCTTTGTCATCACCGCGATAGGCGCGTGAATTGCTCAATTGAATATTGAATCTGTTAACCAAGACATCCGCTTGTTTGTAAAGAAGCTCCCCGCGGTCAGCCATGATGGACGCGGGAAGGCCGAAGCTTGGCCAGTCTTCTTTACTGATAGCTATTCCATAACCCTGGCAGTACGTTGTTTTATCGCTGAAGGCGTTGCTAAGCGCCACCATCGCAGCAACCCATGAGGGATTTTCGAGGCCCACATACATACCCACAACCATCCGGCTAAATACATCTTTGACAAAGTACAAAACCGGACGGCCAATGATGAGAGCAGGATCGTCCTCTGCCACTAAGTAGAGATCCGCTATGGTCGCGTCTATTTCATAACGGGCCCCCGGGCCGAAATTGAGATTGCCTGACGTGCTGGTCAACGCCCGTTTATCTTTTTGATAGATGCGGCTTGGAGTCCGCGTCCTTACCACATCAGATTTCTGTAATTCGTTTCATAAAAGTACCGGAATTGCCTCATCGTGGGCATACTTTTCTCTGTTGCAGAGGGGTTGCGCGCTTTGAAAAGCCCGACAGCCTTGTCTTTTGCAGCAGCCAAAGGGACCTTTTCGTTGGTCAGATAAAAGCCATCAAGTGCCATGCGAAAGAGCTCCGCAACTTCCGCTGTTACAGGCACCCCCACTCCTGGAGTAATCGTACGTTTTGGGCCAACCTTTTGCTCCACCTCACGTCTAGGGCGGCCTTTGGCCCCACATTTGTGATAATCCGGTGCCAGGGCATTGGGGGCCATTCCCCTTTGCCAGTATCGACGAAGCTGTCGGGTGATATACAGCCTCGGCTTATCGGTAGATTTAAGGAGTTCCTTTATCAACCGATTTCGTTCGTTTTTAATCAAAAGCGATTGGTAGTGTTCCAACAATGGGCTGATCGTGGCCCAGGCTTCATCACGCCTTGCGGCGCCAACGCTGCCATCCTCGACACTCGGTATCGGGTAGGGGTCGGAAATAGAGTCATACCCAACCGAACGGAACTCTTCTTCTGACATTGGGAAAGGCCAGGCTTTGTCACTGTCGACGTCGATCAACATCAAATCTGAGAGGTGCTCCAGGACCACACGATATCGCTTGCCTGTCGAGGGATCTTGGAATACACGATTAAGAAGCATTGTTCACCTCGGTGGCGAACTCTGGCTCTCTGAGAGTCAGGTCTCCAAATTTCCAGCTGTGAAATGCGTTGTTCAGAGGTGCCTTTATGAAACGGTGGGCTACAGCGTATCGAAAGATACTCAAATGGAATCCGCGATCGACGTTATATTGGTCATCCAGCTTCGCACAAAGCCGTGTGATCTTGGTTCGCGGATGCGACTGAAGCCGATGGAAAAGATCCTGCACATCTGAATAATCCACCTCTTGATGTGCCGCCATATCCGGGGATAGATAGGGCTGGATCCACATAAGATTTTCCCGCATCCCATCTGTGACTTCCCTCTCTGTGAAAATCTTCCATTCCACATCACGAGTTTCCCAGTAGGTTTTTTCAATCTGGAGCTTCTCCATCACTCTCAGCTTAGATAGCTCCGACGACGATTTCACTGCAATCGCCAACCGATGGCCCGATGAGAAGTCGACTAATAGGTCCGTTGAAACCACCGTTAAACCGCCATGCATCTGGGGATGACGGATTCCCAGTCGAGCACAGATATCGAGGGTATCGTCTATTCGCAGGGGGTATTGTTCTCGTATATCCGTCGTTTGCTCGAACTGATCGAAAACCAGAAACGCCAGCAGTTCTATACCAGACAACAGATGATGAATCCGACCCACCGAAGCACTGCGGATTCGAACACTCTCACCTGAACTGCTGAGCTCATGAACCTTGATGAAAGGTTCATAGTCTTTGCCTGATCCCTGGCCACGAGTTTTCAACGATTTCTCATGTTTTGGATCAAGCGGTTTGTTGGCATCTGTCATGAAAAGCCCCCTGCTATGTTGAGAATAGCAGGGGGCCTGTTTTGATCAAACTTTAATGTAAACAATCAAACATTAATGTTATTTATCAAACTTTAATGTCCTCTGACAGGCGGACTTCGGGTTTGTAACGAACTACTCCACCGTAACACTCTTCGCCAGGTTCCGCGGCTGATCCACATCAGTGCCCTTGAGCACCGCTACATGGTACGAGAGGAGCTGCAACGGCACGGTATAGACAATCGGTGACGTGATCGGGTGTACCGATGGTAGCGGCATCACGTGGATGCCTTCCTGTGGCCGCACGTCCGCCGCCTTGTCGGCAAATACAAACAGCTCGCCGCCACGAGCACGAACTTCTTCCAGGTTGGACTTCAGTTTCTCCAACAGCTCGTTGTTGGGTGCCACGGTAACCACCGGCATCTCCCCATCCACCAGAGCAAGCGGGCCATGCTTGAGTTCACCGGCCGGGTAAGCTTCGGCGTGGATGTAGGAAATTTCCTTGAGTTTCAATGCGCCTTCCAGGGCCACCGGGAACATGGCACCCCGGCCCAGGAACAGGCTGTGGTTCTTGTCCATGAAGGACTTCGACATTTCCGCAATATCGGCGTCCAGTGCCAGCACCTGGTCGACCTGGCCGGGTAGCAGGCGGATCGCCTCAACAATGTCTGCTTCCCGCGACTCTTCCAGGCCATTGTGGCGAGCCAATGCCAGCGTGAAGATCAATAGCGCAGTAAGCTGGGTGGTAAACGCCTTGGTGGAGGCGACCCCGATCTCCGGGCCGGCCTGGGTCATGATCACTAGATCGGATTCCCGTACCAGGGAGCTTCCAGGCACGTTGCAGATCGCCATGGCGGCGCGGAAGCCAGCCTTTTTGGCCTGGCGCAATGCGGCCAGGGTATCGGCGGTTTCGCCGGACTGGGAGATGCACAGGAACAGGGTGTCCGGCTGAATCACGTGTTTGCGGTAGCGAAACTCGGAGGCCACTTCCACGGAACAGGGCACGCCCGCCAGTTCCTCTATCCAGTAGCGTGCGACCATGCCGGCATGGTAACTGGTGCCACAGGCAATGATCTGTACATGGCGAACGTCCTCCAGCAGGTTGCCGGCCTGGGTACCAAGCGCCTGCTCCAGCACGCGGGTGTTGGTTACCCGGCCTTCCGTTGTGGCACGGATGACCCTCGGCTGCTCATGGATTTCCTTGAGCATGAAATGGCGGTACTCGCCTTTCTCGGCGGCGTCCTGGCTGTGTTCAAAACGGGTAACCGCACGTTCCACCGGCTGCTTGTTGCGATCGTGAATCTCAATGCGATCACGGCGGATATCAGCGATATCCCCTTCTTCCAGGAACATGAAACGGTCGGTAACCGGCAGCAACGCAAGCTGGTCGGAAGCGATAAAGTTCTCGCCGATGCCGACACCCATCACCAACGGACTGCCTTCGCGGCATACCACCATATGGTCAGGTTCGTCAGCATGAATCACTGCCAAGGCAAAGGCACCGCGTAAACGTTCAATGGCGGTGCTCACGGCCTCGTAAAGACTGTTGCTCAGGCGAAACTGCTTTTCGATGAGGTGCGCAACGACTTCGGTGTCCGTCTGGGAGGTAAACTCAAACCCCTCGGCTTTCAGTTCTTCCCGTAGTTCCTGATAGTTCTCGATAATGCCGTTGTGGACAATAGCCAGGCGATCACCAGACATATGCGGATGAGCATTGATCTGGGACGGCTCACCGTGGGTCGCCCAGCGGGTGTGGGCAATGCCGGCGGCTCCCTCAAGCCCGCTGCCGGTAATGGCATCGGCCAGGGCCGCAACCTTGCCCACTTCGCGGGCCCGGTTGATGGCTTGTTTACCGTCAATTACGGCCATGCCGGCGGAGTCGTAGCCCCGATATTCCAGACGGCGCAGGCCTTCGAGAAGAATTCCCTGAACATCCCTTTCTGATACCGCCCCTACAATGCCACACATGTCGCTGTCACCTGTCCGTTGTAAATCGTTTAAATCACTTTTTCGTCGGCCGTTCCCAACCGGAGATATTGCGCTGGCGAGCTCGTGCGACCGCCAGCTCACTCTCCGCCACATCGCGGGTGATGGTAGAGCCCGCACCGACGGTAGACCCGGAAGCGATGCTGACCGGTGCCACCAGTGAGGTGTTGGACCCCACAAACACGTCATCACCAATAACGGTTCTGGACTTGTTCACCCCATCATAATTACAGGTGATGGTTCCTGCACCCACATTTACGTTACGGCCAAGTGAGGTATCACCAACGTAACTGAGGTGGTTGATCTTGCTGCCCTCACCGACATCGGCTTTTTTGGTTTCGACAAAGTTACCCACCTTGGTCCTGGCCGCCAGTCGGGTACCCGGCCGGAGGCGTGCAAATGGCCCGATACTGGCGCCCGCACCCACGTCCGCACCGTCGATAACTGAGTGCGCTTCAATTTTTGCACCAGCTGCTACTTGGCTGTCCCGTATCACACAACCCGGCCCGATACTGACGCCATCCGCCAGGGAAACCTTGCCCTCAAACACAACGTTAACATCGATCAGCACATCCTGGCCCACAGACAACTCGCCACGCACATCCACACGAGCGGGGTCGGCCAGGGTTGCGCCCTCCGTCATTAAACGGTCCGCCTCCTGACGCTGCACCCAGCGCTCAAGTTCGGCGAGTTGAAGACGGTTGTTAACGCCCTGGACTTCGTATTCGCTGGCAGGCCGGGCAACGGCGATCTCCACTCCGCGATCAGCCGCCATGGCAATGATGTCGGTCAGGTAGTATTCACCCTGAGCGTTGTGGTTGGAGAGCTGCGGCAGCCAGTCCTTCAAGTGACGCGCTGAGATCGCAGGATGCCGGTATTCACCTCCCGGATTTGCTTCTGGGCATCAGTGGCATCCTTCTGTTCCACAATCGCTCGCACCTTGCCGCTCTCATCCCGCAGGATGCGCCCGTAACCATCCGGTGTTTCCAGGTTCACGGTTAACAACGCGAGTGAACGATCACTTACTTGAGAAACCAGGTTTTCAAGCGTCTCAACTTTGGTTAGCGGTACGTCGCCATAGAGAATTAACACCCGCGCCTCATCCGGCAGGGCCGGCAGGGCCTGAGCAACCGCGTGGCCCGTGCCCAGTTGCTGTTCCTGCAGTGCCCAGATGAGATCCTCTGCGGGAGTTATCTGCCGAACCTGGTCCGCACCATGCCCAATGACGCCATGGATACCGGACGCGCCCAATTGGCGGGCGGTATCAATAACGTGATGGAGCATGGGCTTGCCAGCCACCCGGTGGAGAACTTTCGGCAGCGACGATTTCATTCTTGAACCCTGGCCGGCGGCCAGAATCACAACGTGAAGGGGAGTCATACGATTACCACGCTCCGGATCGGTAGCCAGTTTCAATGCCTGAATACAAAAAAACCGCACCCTTGGTTGCCTGACAACGTTTCGCTGTTCTCAGGCGACTCAGGATGCGGTTTCGGTGATCGGCAGTCCCGAACAGAAATGCTTAACGCATCTTGTTGCGCAGCTGCTGGATGGTGCGAAGCTGGGCAACAGCTTCGGCCAACTCGGCAGCGGCACGGGAATACTCGAACTCACCCGTTTGGTTGGCGAGTGCCTTCTCAGCCTCACGCTGAGCTTCGATCGCCGCTGCTTCGTCCACATCCTTGGCACGGACAGCTGTGTCCGCGAGCAGCGTTACCAGATTCGGCTGAACTTCCAGATAACCACCAGACACGTAGAGGATCTCCTCCTCTCCGCCCTGCTTGATTATACGGATAGGACCCGGCTTAAGCTGGGTCAGCAGCGGCGTATGACCCGGGGCAATACCCAGGTCACCTTCAGAGCCCGCTGCGATCAGCATTTCAACCAATCCGGAATAGATCTTTGTTTCGGCACTTACCACGTCACAATGCACGGTCATACCCATGTTGTTGCCTCTCTGATCGATCCGGAAACAAGCGCTTTAGGCTCAGATTACTTCTTCGCCTTGCTCTTCATTTCCTTCGCTTTCTCGACCGCTTCCTCAATGGTACCAACCATGTAGAACGCCTGCTCAGGCATATCATCATAGTCACCGTTGAGAATGCCCTTAAAGCTGCTGATGGTTTCCTTCAGGGAAACGTACTTACCGGGGGAACCGGTGAAGACTTCAGCAACATGGAACGGCTGGGACAGAAAACGCTCGATCTTACGGGCACGGGCAACGGTCAGCTTGTCTTCTTCTGACAGCTCGTCCATACCCAGGATGGCGATGATGTCTTTCAGCTCCTTGTAGCGCTGCAGATTGGTCTGCACGCCACGAGCCACTTCGTAGTGCTCGTCACCGATGACCAGTGGATCCAGCTGACGAGAGGTGGAGTCAAGCGGATCGATCGCCGGGTAGATACCCTTGGAAGCGATGTCACGGCTCAGTACCACGGTCGCGTCAAGGTGGGAGAAGGTGGTCGCCGGGGACGGGTCAGTCAAGTCATCCGCCGGTACGTAGACCGCCTGGATAGACGTGATGGAACCGGTCTTGGTCGACGTGATCCGCTCCTGCAGCTCACCCATCTCCTGGGCCAAAGTCGGCTGGTAACCTACCGCGGACGGCATACGGCCGAGCAGCTGATACTTCGGTACCCGCCAGGGTGTAACGGTAGATGTTGTCGACGAACAGCAGTACGTCACGACCTTCATCACGGAACTTCTCAGCCATGGTGAGACCGGTCAGGGCCACACGCAGACGGTTTCCGGGAGGCTCGTTCATCTGGCCGTAGACCATCGCTACTTTATCAAGGACGTTGGAGTCCTTCATTTCGTAGTAGAAGTCGTTACCTTCACGAGTCCGCTCACCAACACCGGCGAATACGGAGAGACCGGAGTGCTCTTTCGCGATGTTGTTGATCAGCTCCATCATGTTGACGGTCTTACCAACACCAGCACCACCGAACAGGCCAACCTTACCACCCTTGGCGAACGGGCAGATCAGGTCGATAACCTTGATGCCGGTTTCCAGCAGGTCGGCAGATGCAGACTGATCTGCATAGCCCGGTGCCTTGCGGTGAATCGCCCAGCGCTCGTCTTCGCCGATCTCGCCCTGTTCGTCGATCGGACGACCCAGAACATCCATGATACGGCCCAGAGTCTGGGTGCCAACCGGTACCGAAATGGCCTTACCGGTGTTGTCTGCTTTCAGGCCTCGCTTGAGACCCTCGGTGCTGCCCATGGCGATGGTACGAACAATGCCGTCGCCCAGCTGCTGCTGGACTTCCAGAGTTGTTTCGCCACCTTCAAGCAGCAGTGCGTCATATACGTTGGGTACGGAGTCACGTGGGAATTCCACGTCGATAACCGCGCCAATGATCTGAACGATGTGTCCGCTACTCATGCTCGGTTCCTCGTTATCTAGATAGTCAATAAAACCAGTTGGATTGTTGGCGGATCAGACCGAAGCCGCGCCGCTGACAATCTCCGAAATCTCTTGGGTGATGGCTGCCTGACGCGCCTTGTTGTACGCCAACTGAAGCTCGTCGATGATGCCACCGGCGTTATCAGTTGCGCTCTTCATGGCGATCATACGGGCGGCCTGTTCACATGCCAGATTTTCTACCACACCCTGGTACACCTGGGATTCAATGTAACGTGGCAGAAGGCCATCGAGGATCTGCCTGGCATCGGGCTCGTAGAGATAATCCCACTGGTTCTTGATCTCTTCCTCGTCTTCCCCCGGAGGCAGCGGCAGAATCTGCTCCACCTGCGGGGTCTGGGTCATGGTGTTCTCGAACTCGTTGCTGACCAGGTAAAGACGGTCGATCTTGCCTTCCGAGAACGCGTCCAGCATGACTTTGACGTTGCCGATGAGTTTGTCAGAGCTCGGGCTGTCCCCCAGATGGGTCAGCGCCGCAACGACGTTACCGCCGTAGCTCCTGAAGAAAGAAGCACCTTTCTGCCGATGGCGCACAGATCAGCCTCTACCCCTTTCTCCTTCCACGCTCGCATGTCACGGACAAGCGCTTTGAACAGGTTGATGTTCAGACCACCGCACAGGCCTCGATCCGTAGACACCACCACATAGCCCACGCGCTTTACTTCACGCTCGACCATGAACGGGTGCTTGTACTGGACGTTCGCCTTGGCAATGTGCCCAATAACCTGACGCATCTTTTCCGCATAAGGGCGTGTCGCCTTCATGCGTTCCTGAGCCTTACGCATCTTGCTCGCCGCGACCATTTCCATGGCGCTGGTGATCTTCTGCGTGCTCTTGATGCTGGATATCTGGTTACGTATTTCTTTTCCGACGGCCATAACTCACTGCCTTCTCAAGTTAGACACTCATTGCTCTAAAATCGGCCTGCAACACGTTGCAGGCCCATTCGTTACCAGCTCTGAGTGGTCTTGAATTTCTCAAGTGCAGCTTTCAGGCTCGCGGCGATTTCATCGTTGTAATCGCCTTTCTCGTTGATCTTGTCGAGAAGTTCTTTCTGCTCGGACCGCATCCAGTCCAGCATCAGTGCTTCGAACTTCACTACATTGTCGACATCAACGTCGTCCAGGAAGCCTTCGTTGGCTGCGAACAGAACCGTACCCATTTCAGCCACGGACATCGGGCTGTACTGGTTCTGCTTCATCAGTTCGGTTACCCGCTGACCGTGTTCAAGCTGCTTACGGGTCGCTTCGTCAAGATCGGAAGCGAACTGTGCGAAAGCGGCCAGTTCACGATACTGGGCCAGCGCCAGACGGATGTTACCGCCAAGCTTCTTCATGATCTTGGTCTGGGCTGAACCACCCACCCGCGATACCGAGACACCCGCGTTCATCGCCGGACGAATACCGGAGTTGAACAGGTTGGTCTCCAGGAAGATCTGGCCGTCGGTGATCGAGATCACGTTGGTCGGTACGAACGCGGAAACGTCGCCGGCCTGGGTCTCGATGATCGGCAGAGCCGTCAGGGAACCGGTCTGGCCCTTCACTTCGCCGTTGGTCAGTTTTTCAACTTCCTCGGCGTTGATCCGGGACGCACGCTCCAGCAGACGGGAGTGCAGGTAGAAAACGTCACCCGGGTATGCTTCACGGCCCGGCGGACGACGCAGCAGCAGGGAGATCTGGCGATAGGCCACAGCCTGCTTGGACAGATCATCATAGATGATCAGGGCGTCTTCACCGCGGTCACGGAAGTATTCACCCATGGACGTGCCGGAGTAGGGTGCCAGGAACTGCATCGCTGCAGGATCGGCGGCGCCGGCGGCAACCACGATGGTGTGATCCATAGCACCATGCTCTTCCAGCTTGCGCACAACCGCGGCAATGGAAGACTGCTTCTGGCCAACTGCCACGTAGATACACTTGATGCCAGAATCTTTCTGGTTGATGATCGCGTCGATGGCGACGGCGGTCTTACCGATCTGGCGGTCACCGATGATCAGCTCACGCTGGCCACGACCGATTGGTACCATGGTGTCAATGGCTTTCAGACCGGTCTGGACCGGCTCATCAACGGATTGACGAGCGATAACACCGGGAGCCACTTTCTCGACCGGTGAGGTCAGATCGGTGCCCAGTTCGCCCTTGCCATCAATGGGATTACCCAGGCCATCAACCACACGACCCATCAGTTCCGGACCCACCGGTACTTCCAGGATGCGGCCGGTGCAACGAACCTTCTGGCCTTCCGCCAGGTCTTCGTAGTCACCCAGTACAACCGCGCCCACGGAGTCACGCTCCAGGTTCAGGGCCATACCGAATATGCCGTTGGCAAATTCAATCATCTCACCGTACATAACGTCGGCGAGACCGTGGATCAGTACGATACCGTCAGAAACGGAGAGGATCGTACCTTCGTTCTTTGCATCGGAAGAGATATCGAGCTTTTCGATTCTCTTCTTGATGATGTCACTGATCTCGGATGGATTCAGTTGCTGCATGCCTTTATCCTCAAACCTTGTGCTGAAATCAGGAGCCCAGAGCGTCGGCCAGTTTGGTCAGCTTTCCGCGTACAGATGCGTCAATCACCATGTCGCCGGTGCGTACAATCACACCACCGATCAAAGACTTGTCCATTGACGCTGCGAGTGACACTTGGCGCTCGAGTTTGGTCGACAGTGCCTGGGCGAGCTTCTGCTGTTGTTCGTCCGTCAGCTCATATGCCGAGGTGACTTCAATATCAACAGTACGCTCAAAGTCAGCCCGGTACGTGTTGAAGAGCGCTGCAATTTCGGGCAGAAGACTCAACCGGCGATTGGCCGCCAGAATCATTAAGAAATTGCGAACCGACTCTGTGACGTTGTCTCCAACGCACTCCAGAATCATGTCTGCCTTCTTCTGCTCTTCGGTGCCTGGACTGGCGAGAAGCTGTCGAATGTCTTCGTTGGCTGTAATCTGCCCGGCAACGGTTAGCACTTCAGACCATTCAGCCAGTTGCTTCTGGTCCTGAGCGGCCGAAAATGCTGCCTTTGCGTAAGGGCGGGCCAGCGTTCTCAGTTGTGCCATGATGAACCTCGTCGTTTAGAGTTCTGCTGCCAGCTTGTCCAGCATCTCACTGTGCTTGTTGGCATCGACAGAGGTTTCCAGGATCTTCTCAGCACCAGCAACCGCGATGGCGGCAATTTCCGCACGCAACGCGTCACGAGCCTGATTGCGCTCCTGCTCAATTTCGGCCTTGGCCTGCTCAATCAGCTTCTGGCCTTCCTTGCGAGCATCGTCTTTCGATGCTTCCACAATCTGGGCCGCACGCTTGTTGGCCTGTTCGATCAGGCCAGCCGCTTGCTGCTTGGCTTCACGCAGTTCCTGAGCTGACTTTTCCTGAGCCAGTTCCAGATCGCGCGCAGCGCGGTCTGAGGCAGCCAGTCCGTCAGCGATCTTCTTTTGACGCTCCTGCAGTGCGGCCATAATCGGCGGCCACACATATTTCATGCAGAACACGACAAAGATAAAGAACGCGATGGCTTGACCAATCATCGTCAAATTAATGTTCACGTCTTCACCTCTCGCCTGTTGTGTAAAGAATCATCAGACCGGGAAGTTCCCCGGCGGCGACTCGATTAACCGGCGATCTGGCCGACAAACGGGTTGGCGAAAGTGAAGAACAGAGCGATACCAACACCGATCATGGTTACGGCGTCCAGCAGGCCTGCAACGATGAACATTTTAACCTGCAGCATCGGGGTCATTTCCGGCTGACGCGCGGCGCTTCCAGGAATTTGCCACCGAGGATACCAAAGCCGATAGCAGTACAGGCACCCAGGCCGATCAGCAGTGCAACGGCAATCGCGGTCATTCCAACTACAGTTTCCATGATAACTCCCAGTTTTCAGTTAGGTTTTCAGTTTAAGGGTTTCGGTTTTCAAACTACGGTTTAATGGTTCCGATCAATGACTGTCTTCATGAGCCATGCTCAGGTAAACAATCGTCAGCATCATAAAGATGAACGCCTGCAGCGTGATGATCAGAATGTGGAAAATGGCCCAGGGTACCGACAGCGCCCACTGTGCCCAGAATGGCAGCAGGGCGATCAGGATAAAGATCAGCTCACCGGCGTAGAGGTTACCGAACAGACGCAGTGCCAGTGAAATGGGCTTGGCCAGCAGGCTCACGCCTTCCAGCAGCAGGTTGACCGGTACCAGCAGTACTTTGAGAAAGAAGTTGTCGGAAGAGAACGGGTGCAGGGTCAGCTCGCCGACAAAACCACCAACACCTTTGACCTTGATGCTGTAGTAGATAATCAGGAAGAACACGGAGAGCGACATGCCCAGTGTGACGTTAACGTCCGTGGTCGGCACCACCTTCATGTATTCCAGACCCATCATGTGGAACAGCTGGGGCAGGAAGTCTACCGGCACCAGATCCATCAGGTTCATCAGGAAGACCCAGCAGAAGATGGTCAGCGACAGGGGTGCAATCACCTTGTTTCGGCCGTGGAAGGTCTCCTTCACGCTGGTATCAACAAACTCGATCAGGATTTCAACGAAGTTCTGAAGGCCGCTGGGCTGACCAGAGGTAGCACGCTTGGCCGCCATGCGAAACAGGATCAGGAACAGGGCGCCCAGTGCAACAGCCCATCCAAGAGAATCCACGTGAACGGCCCAGAATCCCATATCGGAGGCTTCCCGGGCATTATGGGCCATGGTCCAGCCCGCTTCTGACATCACCGAACCATCCGCACGCTCGTAACCGGCCGGAAGTTTACCGTAGGTGAGGTTCTGGAGGTGGTGCTGGATATACTCTGATGCGCTGCCTGCCATAACGTTCTCTCAGGTCCTGTTAGCTTCGCTGCGTTCTGCGGCCCGCTAGGAGCGGAGTCAACCAATTGGTGACCAACATGATCGCAAATGATAAAAAAAGTGCCGCTATATCAAGCGACGGAATCCATTTGAACACCATCGTAAACAGGATGGCGCACAGGATGAGCTTGCCGGCCTCACCCTGGTAAAAAGAACTCATGATCTGCCTGGCAGACCGCGCGCCGGAGTAGCGGAAAGCCTTGAAGGCAAAATAACCGTGGGGCAGAAGAAAAATAAGCCCCCCAAACAGTGCTGAATAACCGGCCACCTGGCTTTTAAAGAGGAATGCCAGACTGACGACGACCAATACCACACTTTCTATTACAAACCATCGTGCGATGGGCGGACGCTGTATCCCACCCTGTTCAGCCTTCGTCATGGTATTTCCCGGTTGCCACACCGCTTTGGTTCGGTGCCGTTTATTAATTAGACAATCGCACCGATACAAGCGCCGCAGATTATATGTGTTCAATCTACACGAATCAACAAAACCGGAACGGTCGCTCCGCCCCGAAACACGCAGAAAAACTGGCGTTGGGGGGCATGAGGGACACAAATAGACACCAACATGAAGGGGCAGCACTATATGTAGTGGTACCTAGTCAAAACTGACCTTTGGTACCCCGCCGTTGGTCGCAGAGTGCCAACACTAAATTGTTAACAGTGGCGCTATGGAAACCCTGCCAGGGACGTTACTTGATATGGCCTAAAATGCCATCCAGTTCGTCGAGAGAGGTGTATTCGATAACCAGCTTGCCCTTGCCACGCTGGCCATGGTCGATCGACACCCGGGCACCGAGTCGCTCGGCCAGGTCGTCCTGCAGGGCACGGATGTTCGGATCCACTTCACCCTTGGCTTTCTTGCGGTTCGGCGATTCCTGTTGCACCCGGCGAACCAGGGCTTCCGTCTGCCGCACTGACAGGGATTTCGCGACCACCTGTCGCGCCACCTGCATCTGCTGCTCGGGTTGAAGCGTAAGCATGGCCCGACCATGACCCATTTCCAGATCACCGTGCTCCAGCATGACACGAACGTCTTCCGACAGGCTGATCAGCCGCAGCAGGTTGGTGATGGTGGTACGGGACTTCCCCACCGCTTCCGCGACCTGAGCCTGGGTCAGGCCGAACTCATCCTGCAGGCGTTGTAGCGCAAAGGCTTCTTCGATGGGATTGAGGTTCTCGCGCTGGATATTCTCAATCAGCGCCATGGCGATAGCGGCATCATCCGGCACGTCGCGGATAATGGCGGGAATGCGGTCGAGCTCGGCCATCTGGGTGGCTCGCCAGCGGCGCTCGCCAGCGATCAGCTCAAAGCGGCCTTCGGCAATCGGACGCACCACCACGGGCTGCATCACGCCCTGCTGGCGAATGGAGTCAGCCAGTTCCTGCAGGGCCGCCGGATCCATGTCACGGCGAGGCTGGAACCGGCCACGCTGGATCAGGTCGATCGGAACTTCCCGGAGCTCACCATCGTGATCCTTCAGTTCCTGGTCCAGGTTGACCCTGGAGCCCTGCAACAGAGCGCCCAGTCCGCGCTCACCCAGTCCTCGTTTCTTCGCCGCCATGGTGTTTGTCATTCTTCCCGATGAAATATCTGTGTGCAAAGGAGAGGTAGTTTACACGGCAACCGCCGCGGATGTCTTTTGCGATCCATGCCGGCGTACCATCTCACCAGCCAGAGCCAGATAGGCCACCGCGCCCTTGGACGCGCGGTCGTACTTCAGGGCCGGCATACCATAGCTGGGGGCTTCCGCCAGCCTCACGTTGCGGGGGATCACCACGCGGTAGACCTTGTCACCGAAAAACTCGTTGAGCTGACTGGACACATCCAGAGTCAGGCTGTTGCGGGGGTCATACATGGTGCGCAGGATGCCTTCCACCTGCAGATCCGGGTTGACGGTCTCCTGAATCTGCTCAACCGTGTTCATCAAGGCCGCCAGACCTTCCAGGGCATAGTATTCGCACTGCATGGGAATCAGCACCGTATCCGCCGCTGACAGCGCATTGACGGTCAGCAGGCTGAGGGACGGCGGGCAGTCGATCAGGATGTAGTCGTAGTTCTCCCGCACCTTGTTCAGGGCCAGGCGCAGGCGATGCTCGCGGCCGATTTCGTTCATCAGCTCCACTTCGGCGGCGGTCAGGTCGCCGTTAGCCGGCAGTATGTCAAACCCAGAGACTTCGGCCCGGAAAATCACCTCGGCTGCCGTTGCCCGTTTGGTGAGCATGTCGTAGCCGGAGAGCTCCAGGGCATTCTTATCCACACCACTGCCCATGGTGGCGTTGCCCTGGGGGTCCATATCCACCAGTAACACGCGGCGCTTGGTTGCGGCCAATGACGCAGCCAGGTTGACGCAGGTGGTGGTTTTACCCACACCGCCTTTTTGATTGGTCACTGCAATCACACGCGCCATGACTCGCCTCCTGTCGTGAAATTCTGATGGCTGGAATCCCGACCGATCACCAGCAGGTGCCGGTCGCCGTCCGAGCCAGGTACCGATAATGACTGTCGGGATGTTACCTGCCAACCCACTGGCAGGACAGCCACCTCATCATCCGGAAACTGGCCTTTCATGGCAAGGAACTCGCCCTCATCCACAAGCAGATGCCCGCACCAGTTGACGAGGTTATCCAGTGCCGTAAACGCTCGACTGCTGATCTGCTGGTATCGGATCGCGGGATCACAGCTTTCAGCCCGGCCGTGAATGATCTCCACATTCTTCAGGCCGAGTTCCAGCACACACTGGGTCAGGAAGCGGGTTTTCTTGCTGTTGCTGTCCAGTAGGGTAAAACGCCTTTCGGGCAACGTGATTGCGAGGGGGATGCCAGGCAACCCGCCTCCGGCGCCAACATCCAGCAGATGGTCCGCGGTAACAAATGGCAGGATACTGAGGCTGTCCAACAACTGGCGCGACACCATCTGTCGTGGCTCCCGTACAGCCGTCAGGTTATAGGCCCGGTTCCACTTATTCAGCAGGGCCAGAAACGCCAGCAACTGTTGCTGGCTGGCGCTGCCCAGTTCCAGGTTGAGGTCAGCCAGGCCCTGGGTGAGCTGGCGTTGCCAGAGTGCGTCGCTCATGGGCGCACTCAGGCGGATTGCTTGCGCAGCAGGTCGCGCTTCTTGAGATGCACCAGCACCTGGGAAATGGCGGCCGGGGTCACGCCCTGGATGCGTGAGGCCTGGGCCACGGTTTCCGGCCGTACTTCCTTGAGCTTCTGCTTGATCTCGTTGGACAGGCCACCAATGGCATCAAAATCAATATCATCCGGTAAACGGGTATTTTCATTCCGGCGCAGACGCTCGATTTCGTCCGCCTGACGGGAGATATAACCCTCGTACTTGATCTCGATTTCCACCTGATCCGCCACCGCCGGGTCGTCTGCTTGGCCTTCGGCCATGTCAGCAATGTGGCGATAGTTGATTTCCGGGCGCCGCAGCAGCTCTGCGAGTGTCTGGTCTCGGTTCATGGGCTGACGCAGGTGGCTGTTAGCGGCGTCGCCGCCAGATGTTCCCGGATGAATGCGCGTGGTTTCCAGGCGCTGACGTTCTGCGGCGATGGCTTCACGCTTGCTGTTAAAGGCCTGCCAACGCTGGTCATCCACCAACCCGAGCTTGTGGCCGGTTTCCGTCAGGCGAAGGTCGGCGTTGTCCTCCCGCAGGATCAGCCGGTATTCAGCACGGCTGGTAAACATACGGTACGGCTCGGAGGTACCCATGGTGATCAGGTCGTCCACCAGAACGCCGAGGTAGGCTTCGTCACGGCGGGGGTACCATTCGTCCTTGTCCTGAGCACGCAATGCCGCGTTGATACCTGCGAGAAGGCCCTGGGCACCGGCTTCTTCATAACCGGTAGTGCCATTGATCTGGCCCGCAAAGTACAAGCCCTGGATGAACTTGGTTTCCAGGGTGTGGCGCAGATCCTGTGGGTTCAGGAAGTCGTACTCGATGGCGTAGCCGGGCCGCGTAATGTGGGCATTCTCGAAGCCGGGAATGGTGCGCACAGCCGCCAACTGAATATCGAACGGCAGACTGGTGGAGATGCCGTTGGGGTATAGCTCATTCGTCGTCAGCCCTTCCGGCTCCACGAAAATCTGGTGCGAGTCCTTGTCGGCAAACCGGTTGACCTTGTCCTCGATGGACGGGCAATAGCGAGGCCCGATGCCTTCGATGTTACCGGCAAACATGGGCGACCGGTCAAAGCCACTGCGAATGATGTCGTGGGTTTGTTCGGTGGTGCGGGTAACGTAGCAACAGACCTGTTCAGGATGCTGGTTGCGGGAACCCAGGAAGGACATCACCGGCGCCGGGTCATCACCCCATTGCTCCTGCATCACGGAGAAATCCACGCTGCGGGCATCGATACGGGGTGGGGTGCCGGTTTTCAAGCGCCCGACGTTGAACGGCAGTTCCCGCAGACGCTGTGCCAGCGCATTGGCCGGTGCGTCACCGGCACGGCCACCGGAATGCTGCTGCATGCCGATGTGGATAACACCGCCAAGGAAGGTTCCGGTGGTCAGCACCACCGTGGGCGCGCGAAAACGGATGCCCGACTGGGTCACCACGCCGGTGATGCGCTCGCCATCCACAATCAGGTCGTCAGCAGCCTGCTGGAACAGCGTCAGGTTGGGCTGGTTCTCGAGGATCTCGCGGATCGCCGCCTTGTACAGCACCCGGTCTGCCTGGGCGCGGGTGGCTCGTACTGCCGGCCCCTTGCGCGAGTTGAGCACGCGGAACTGGATGCCCGCCTTGTCAGTCGCCATCGCCATGGCGCCACCGAGAGCATCGATTTCCTTGACCAGATGACTCTTGCCGATGCCGCCAATGGCGGGGTTGCAGGACATCTGACCCAGGGTCTCGATGTTGTGGGTCAGCAGCAGGGTCTGGGAGCCCATGCGTGCAGCCGCCAGAGCGGCTTCAGTGCCGGCATGGCCACCACCAATGACTATGACATCGAAACGGGTCGGATAATCCACAACATCACCTCGGCAAACGGGGACTCAGAAAAATTCTCGGTCTCAGGAAACTGCCTGAAAATCAGGGCGGGGAGTATAACGCCTCACCCGGTAAATTGCAGTCAGAATGTGCAAATTTTAACCAGACAGGCGGGGTTATCGAAAGACCTCGAGCATTACCTACCCGATACATAGGGTTCCACGCCGGGTTTCACGAATAGTGGATAACCGAAATCTGACAGATATCAGCGGCTTGTAGACACCTTCTCAGAAAACTTTTCAAGAAAGTTATCCACATATCAGATGTACCCTATAACGCCTTATTATTCAATCTAACTATTTGTTTTAAATAACTTATTTTTGTTCTAACCAAAGCTTATCCGAAGGTTATCCAATAAATTATCCACAGTTTGGTGCTGCCTGCGGTCGTCAGAACTGATCCATCTCTTTTGATTGCGGGGCGGCCGTCATGCCGCGACCACCAGGAGACTGGCTGGCCTGTTGTTCAAGCTCCAGTGCAATCGCGTTGGTGGATTTGGCAAACCGTGCCAACAGGTTGTATAGCACCGGAATAATAAACAGGGTCAGGGTGGTGGCGAACACCAGCCCGCCGAGGATCACGATACCGATCGACGCCCGGCTTTCCGCCCCCGCGCCCGTTGCGAGCACCAAAGGCACGGCACCGAAGACCGTGGATATGGTGGTCATCAACACCGGCCGGAAGCGCAGGCTGGCACCTTCCAAAATCGCGTCCCTCACTTCATAGCCCTTATCCCGGAGCTGGTTGGCAAACTCGACAATCAATATGCCGTTCTTCGCCATCAACCCCAGCAACATGATGATGCCGATCTGGCTGTAGATGTTCAGGCTGATGCCGGCCCACCACAGGCCCAGCAGGCTCCGGTAACCGCCAATGGGACCGACAGCATGATGATCAGCGGGTGAATCCAGCTTTCGAACTGGGCAGCCAGCACCAGGAAGACAATCACGAATGCCAGGCCAAAAGTGACGTAGATCGCCGACGACGATTCCTGGAATTCCCGCGATAGCCCTTTGTAGCTTACCCTTGCCTCCGGCGGCAGGTTATCCACAGCCAGGTTGTTCAGATACGTCAGTGCCGCCCCAAGATCATAGCCATCGGCCAGGGAGGCACTGATGACAACCGCCGGCAAGCGGTCGATGCGTCTCAGGTCGGGATTGGCGCCGATCTCCTCCACCGACACCAGCGCCTGGAGAGGGATCAGGGTGCCTCCCTCACGGGGGCGCAGGAAAATCTGCCCCAGGTCCGACGGCGTTGCCCGGTCAGCGTCCGCGGCCTGGAGGATGACATCGTATTCGCGTCCGCGGTCCAGGTAGGTGGTGACTTGCCGTGATGCCAGCATGGTCTGCAGTGTCAGGCCCACATCCTCAATGGTGACATCCAGGTCCGCGGCGCGCTCCCGGTCGATGGATACGCGCAGTTCGGGGCGGGTCAGTTCGAAATCAGTGTCCAGATTCAGCAGGTTCGGGTTGTCCTTCGCCCGCTCGACGATTTCCTCGCTCCAGGCCTGCACACTTTCGTAATCCGGCCCGGCCACTACGAATTCCACTGGTTGATCAAAGCCGCGCTGCCCAAGCCCCGGTGGGTTCACCGCAATCGCGCGAATACCTGTGACCTGGCTAAGCTTGCCTCGCAGCTCGCTGGTGATCTGCTGTTGTTTGATCTCACGGTCTTCCCAGGGCACCAGGCCCATGATCATGAACGCGTTGTCCTCTTCGTCGCGGAAGCCCACGATCGACAACAACCGATTGGAGACACCGTCTTCCAGATAGGGCAACAGTTCCTGCTCCGCCTGACGCACGTAATGATCGGTGAACTCGACCGTCGAGCCCCGGGGGGCACTGGTCGGCATGATGATCACGCCCCGGTCTTCCGTAGGCGCCAACTCCTGCGGCAATCTTGGAAAAATCGCTGTGGCAACGATAAGCCCGACAAGCCCAAGTCCCAGCAACAATCCGGGCTGGTTGAGGGCGAATCGGAGCATGCGTTCGTAACCATGGGTCAGGCCATTGAGCACTTTTTCACTGGCCGCCCACAAGCGATGTCCTTCCGCCGATTCCGGGCTGTGTCGCAACCATTTTGAACACAGCATGGGCGCCAGGGTGAGCGCCACCAGGCTGGACACCACCACCGCCGCCGCCAGGGTGAAGCCAAACTCGGCAAACAGTCGCCCGATGTTGCCGCCCATAAACGAAATCGGCACAAACACCGCCACCAGGGTGAGCGTGGTGGCAATAACGGCAAAGGCCACCTGCTTGGCGCCGCGATAGGACGCCAGCAGTGGCGGTTCGCCCTCATCGATCCGGCGCTGGATGTTTTCCAACATGACGATGGCGTCGTCCACCACCAGACCAATGGCCAGAATGACTGCAAGCAGGGTCAGTACGTTGATGGAGAAACCGAGGAAGCCCAGCCCGATAAAGGCGCCGATAACCGCCACCGGGATGGTCACCGCCGGTATCAAGGTGGCCCGCCAGGACCGCAGGAACAGGAAGATCACCAGAATGACCAGGGACACCGCAATGGCGAGCGTAAACACCACTTCCTTGATCGACGCGCGGATGAATATCGACTCGTCGTAGCTTTCGGCAATGGTCACTTCCGGGGGCAGGGTCTCGCGTATCTTCTCCAGCTCCGCACGCACGGCATCGGACACTGCCACCGTGTTGGCCTTGGATTGACGAATGATGCCCATGCCGATTGCAGTCTTGCCGTTGGCCCGCAGTCGGCTGACATCGGACTCAACCCCCATCTGGACATTGGCCACCTCGCCGAGGCGCAGAAGATCATTGCCGTCGCGACGAATCACCAGATCACGGAACTGCTCCACATTGGTGAGCCGGCCTTCTGCACGCACCGTGAAGTTACGGGTGGAAGAGTCCACCGAGCCGGCGGGCAGTTCAACGTTATTGGCCCTCAGTGAGCGCTCGACCTCGGCCACGGTGATATCCCGCGCGGCCAACCGTTCACGGTCCAGCCAGACCCGGATGGCGTAGCGCCGCTCACCACCAATGCGTACGTCGGCAACGCCATCCAGCACGGACAGTCGGTCGGCAAGCACCCGTTCGGCAAAATCGCTCAATTCCGCACTGTCCCAGATGTCACTGCGCAGGGTCACCCACATCATCGGGCGGGCGTCCGAGTCGGCCTTCTGGACCACCGGCGCCTCAGCCTCTTCGGGCAGCTGATCGGCAATGCGGGACACGGCATCGCGCACATCGTTGGCGGCGATGTCGACGTTGCGGGAAATGGTAAATTCGATACTGGTTCGGGATTCGCCCTGTTCGGTGGAGGACTCAATGGAGCGAATACCTTCAATCCCGCTGATAGCCCCTTCAACCACCTGAGTGATCTGGGTGTCCACCACTTCGGCGGCGGCGCCGATGTAATCCGTGGAAATGGACACCACGGGTGGGTCAATGTCCGGATACTCCCGCACAGGAAGCCCCAGCAACGCCGCCAACCCGAAAACTACAATAAGAAGACTGAGAACCGTCGCAAAGACAGGGCGTTTGATGGAGACATCAGACAGGATCACGGTTCAGGACTCCAGGGAGTTGGCAAAGCGGTTGTCGGGAATCACGTTTTCCCCTTCCACCACACTGATCCTGTCGCCACTGCTCAATCTGTCCTGGCCGGTTACAATCACCTGCTCATCCAGCGACAGTCCGTCAACGATTTCCACCAGCCAGGCATCCGGGACCCCAGGGTCACCGAAACCCGTCGGGCGATACCGTCTTCGGCCACGAACACATACTTCTCGTCACCGCGAATCATTACTGCCTGCTCGGGAATGACCAGAGATTCTCGTTCGCGGAGTGTCAGCGTGGCCGACATGAACTGCCCAGGCCGAAGCTTGCCATCGGGATTGTCGATCAGCGCCCTGACCGGCAGTGTTCGGCTCAGTTCATCAATTCGCGTGCCCAACTCCACCAATTCACCGCCAAAGGTTTCCCCGGTATAGGCCGGCGACGTGCCCCGCACGGTCTGGCCAATGTGAATCTGGCCGAGGAAGCGCTCGGGGATTGCGAAGCCCAATTCCATTTTGGTGGTGGAATCCAGGGTGGCCACCGACGTGCCTGCACCGAGATAAGTTCCCAGGCTGATATCGGAAAGGCCAATAACCCCGGCAAATGGCGCTTCAATACGGTGGTTGTCGAGCCGGGTGCGGGCGGCCTCGCGCTGAGCTTCCGCCACATCGACAGCGGTGCGCAATTCATCCACCTGGGACTGGGATATGCTGTTGTTGGCCTGGAGTTTCCGGGCGCGATCAAACTGGCGACGGGCGTCGGAGAGGGTGGCTTCCGCCACCTGCAGATCGGCGCTGGCCTGACGATCATCCAGCCGCAGCAACAGGTCACCGGACTGGACCCGCTTTCCCGCATCAAGGTTCATTTCAACGACACGACCGCTGACTTCGGTGGTCAGTTCCACCTGATCTCGGGCCTGAAGGCTACCCACCGCCCTGACGGTGTCACTGACCAGCTCCATTTCGGGGGTGACCGTATTCACCTTGCTGGCAGGGCGTTCCCGCTGGGCGTCCGCCGCCTGCTCGCCGGTCAGATGCTGCCAGGAGAATGCCCCCCCGGCGGCCAAAGCCACGAGTACCAGAGCGATCAACCATTGCTTAACCATAATTGCATTATCCGTCTGCTTGATTGTGCCCCAACAACCGGCTGAAGGTTCGACATGGGCTATCGTTTGCTGATCACCAGCACGATCTCCCCGACTTCTATCCCCCATTTTGTCATGGTGGTCTGGTTAATCAGGGTGTCCGGTGTAATCAGGTACATCCAGTCATCCATGCGGACATCAATGGTGCCGTCGCCATAGGACACCCGCAGGACATAATTCATATTAATGGCATTGCCTTGCCAACGCATGGTGCCCGGCTCCACCACATCACCGGCATCGGCGTGCAATGCACCGTTGTCGGGTGTCAGCGTCCATACCCGGGTCTGGACTTCGCCGTCGTCGAAGCGGAACTCCTCATTCAGAGTGCCGATGCCGTTGCTGTCCCAACTGGCGGAAATGTCCGCATCGAAAGTGCGAATCACTTCGCCCGAGAAATCCTTGACCACACCCCGGGCAGAAAGTTCGCCGGTAAAAAATTCCTGGGGCGTCAACACCGGCCCGCGGTCACTGTAATCCTCAAGCGACGGCCCGGCACAGCCCGCAAGCAACACTGTCGCCAACAATAACCAGAGACAGCGGGGCAGACCAGTGATCCTGTTGGTCCCAATCGATATTTGCATGATATTTACACTCCCCTGGCGATTCAGAACGGATGGTCGGTCCTTCAAATACGCCTATAGCGTTGTTATCGATCATTAGGCAACGTCGACATCCATGCTCGCGTCATTTCAGCCAATTGTCCTTTCTGACAGGGGGCATGGCGGTTTCCGTCAATGGCAGGTCGCCGGCAATGCCGTAAAACATCGGGCAATGGAAACAGAACCACAGAGGTATTTGCTATGCCGGTGTACAAGGCACCCCTACGCGACATGAAGTTCCTGCTCAACGAGGTTTTCGACTACCCGGGGCACTACACACGATTGAAAACCGGTGAGAACGCCACTCCTGATATCGTCGATGCGATACTCAACGAATGCGGCAAATTCTGCGAAGAAGTCTTGAGCCCGCTCTACCAGAGCGGCGACGAGGAAGGCTGCAAACTGGATAACGGCGAAGTCATCACCCCCAAAGGCTATCGTGAAGCCTATCAACAGTACGCGCAGGGCGGATGGCAGGGCCTGTCTGCACCGGAGGAGTACGGCGGGCAGGGACTGCCGGCCTCCATGGGCCTGTTCAAGCAGGAGATGATGGGTACCGCCAACTGGTCCTTCTCCATGTACCCGGGCCTGTCGATGGGCGCCATGAATACCATTTTTCTTCACGGTAGCGAAGACCAGAAACAAACCTACCTGGTGCCGCTGACCGAAGGCCGCTGGGGTGGCACCATGTGCCTCACCGAACCCCAGTGCGGGACCGATCTGGGACAGGTGAAAACCAAAGCGGCCCCTCAGGAAGACGGCAGCTTCAAGCTCTCCGGTACCAAGATCTTCATTTCCTCCGGTGACCATGATCTGACCGAGAACATCGTTCACATTGTGCTCGCCCGTTTGCCGGATGCCCCGAAAGGCACCCGGGGCATCAGTCTGTTCATCGTGCCCAAGTTCCTGCCCGACGGGAACGGTGGCGTTGGCGAAGCCAATGGCGTGACCTGTGGCAGCCTGGAAAAGAAAATGGGGATCAAGGCCTCAGCACCTGCGTGATGAACTTCGACGATGCCACCGGTTTCCTGATCGGCCCGGAGAACGAAGGGTTGAACTGCATGTTCACCTTCATGAACACCGCGCGGATCGGCACTGCCATCCAGGGTGTCGGCCCGGCGGAACTGTCCTACCAGTGGCTCTGGATTACGCCAGGGAACGCCGCTCCATGCGCGCCCTGTCGGGTAAGAAAGAACCCGACCAGGTGGCCGACAGCCTGATTCACCATGCCGATGTCCGCCGCATGTTGCTGACCCAGAAAGCTATCGCCGAGGGCGGGCGTGCCATGCTGTACTACGCCGCACGGCTGGCCGATCACATGGTGGAAGGCCACACCGCTGGTGATGAGAAGAAAGCGGATGCTTACGATGACAGGCTGGGCTTTCTGACCCCCATTCTGAAAGGCTTCCTGACCGAGCTGGGCAACGAAGCCGCCAATCTGGGGGTACAGGTGTTTGGCGGCCACGGCTATATCCGCGAGCACGGCATGGAGCAGATTGTCCGCGACACCCGCATTGCCACGCTCTATGAAGGGACCACCGGTATCCAGGCGCTGGACCTGCTGGGCCGCAAGGTGCTGCTGATGACTCAGGGCGGGGCGGTCAGGGAGTTCACCCTCAAGGTCGCCAATTTTGCCCGCAAGACCCTGACTGACAAACGGGTACGGCCTTTCTCGGTGGAGTTGCTCAAACTGACAGCGCAATGGAATGTGCTTACGGTGCGGCTGATGCTGGCCGCCCGCAAGGACCGCGATGTGGTGAGTTCCGCTGCCAACGACTTCCTGATGTACAGCGGTTACGTGACCATGGCCTACATGTGGGCAAGGATGGCGGCGGTCGCTTCAGAGAAACTGGACAAGAGTGGTGACGACTCGGAAGACTTCTACCGTGCCAAGCTGGCCACGGCAGAGTTCTACTATGAACGCCTGCTGCCCCGGGCGCAGGCTCACGCCACCGGCATGTTGAGCCCGACAAGAAGCCTGATGCAACTGGCGCCCGAGCACATGGCCTTCACCGACTGAAGCGAGTACGGCCTGTAGTACGAACTTACAGGCCGTACTTGGTTTCGATGGCCTCAAACATGCCGGTTTCATGAACCTTTCGAAGCCCGGCGTTAAGCTTTTCGACCGTGGCGTCCGGCGTATCCAGGTTGATCGCCAGGAAAAGCTCGGTGTCGTTAAACGAGTAGACCGGATCCAGCCCCTCAACGTTCTGCTGGGACGCAAAATAAGGGCCGGCCAATCGGTCTGCGATCCACAGGTCAATCTGGCCGAGCTCCAGGCGTTTCGGGTTGAGGTCATCGCTGTCCAGAGTGGACACCTCGTAGCCGCGCTCGAGCAGGTATTCGGTCATTACGTCATTGCGATAGCCGCCAAAACGCAGCCCCCTGGCGTCCTCAAGGTTATCAATCTGCAGGTTTGTACCCGCCGGCGCGAAAATGGTCCAAAGGTTCCGGGTCAGCGGGCCAACCCATTTGAAACGCGGCGCGCGGGACTCCGTGTAGGTGGTGCAGAAAATACCGTGGTTACGCTTGCTGAGTGCCCGGTTGTAACCGTAATCCCAATTGCGCAGCTTGATCACGTAATCCAGATCGGTGTTGTTCAGGATGGCCTTGACCATTTCCGTGCACAGACCATCAATGTTGGTGCCGTTATGCTCGAACGCCCGGCCGGTAGCGCTCATGTTGTACGGGGGGAAGTTTTCGGTATACAGATACAGCTTGTCTGAAGCCTGGGCGCTGGAAACACCCGTCATCAAGACGAGGGCAGCGAGTAAGAACACTGGCAGGTTCCGCACGGTTTATCTCCTTGATATGCGTGGTCGCCATGAGCTGATGTCACGGTCTGTCATTCTCTGTGTCGCCGGAGTCTACCCCAGGTTTTCACGGTATTTGACAATAAAAATGTGTGTTTTCGTAATGGAATGAACCGGCATCTGCCTAGTCAGCAGACCCGGGGGCCGGCACCGGCATGCTGACGTACTCGCCCTGTGAAAAGTCGATCCCTAACTCCCTTACCTTTGCCTGAACCGGCTCGTTGTGGACAAATTCCGCCACCGTTTGAATGTCCAGACTGCGGGCGAACTGGACGATGCCACTGGTCACCAGGAACGCGGTTTGATCTTCATGGAGGTTGCGAATCAGACTGCCATCAATCTTGATGAAGTCCACGTTCAGGCTCAGCAGGTGGGAAAAATTGGAGTAGCCAGTGCCGAAATCGTCGATGGCAATACGGCAGCCATAGGGTTTGACCTGTTCGATGAACGTGCGGATGTCGTCGTAGTTGGTAATACCATCGGATTCCAGGATCTCGAAGATAACGCGATCGCCAATGCCTGAGGTTTCGATGGCGGAGAGGATCTGAGCGACGGTCTCCGGCTCGGTGATGTCACCGTAGGAGAGGTTGATCGAAAACTCGTCGTCGCGCCCGGTAAAACAGGCAAAACATTTCTCGATCATCAGTTCGGTAATTCGCCGGTTCAGCCGCAGTTTGTTGGCGATGTCCATAAAGCGGCCAGCACTGATCACGCTGCCATCCGGCTCCACCATCCTCACCAGGCACTCGTACTTGGAGATACAGCCGCTCTGGTTATCCTGGATAGGCTGAAACCACGGCACCAGGCGATCATGGTCAATGGCTTCTTTCAGGCGATTGGCCCAGTACAGATTGTTTTCGTAGTTTTCCTCAACCCCTACGGCCGGGTCATACAACAGATGATGGCGTCCTGTTTCCCGGGCCTGTAATACCGCCACTTTTGCCTGGCTGACCAACTGATCGGCGGCATCTTCCGACTTCCGGTTATTGCGAAGCGCGATGCCGATACTGACATCCACCGTCAGGCGCTGTTCCTGCCAATACACCCGGTCGCCAGTAACCAGATGCCGGACCTGGACAGCAAGCTGGTGAGCCACTTCCGGCGCCATTGCCGGTGCCAGGACAGCAAATTCGTCACCGGGAAGACGGTATACCCGAAAAATTTCGCGGTTATGATCGCGGCTGAACGCGGTCAATCGTGTGGCAACCGCCAAAAGCACATGGTCGCCACAGACATTACCGAACAAGCTGTTGATCTGGTTGAAGCGGTCCAGATTGATGATCAGCAACGCGGCTGCCTGGCGGTTCTGGAGATCCCGCAACAAACGGACACGGTTCGGGAGACCGGTAAGGTCGTCGGTATAGGACGCCTGCAATTCACGAATCAGCTGGATAATCCGGTACAACAGATACAGGCTCAGGATCAGCATCGCCGAGACGGTACCGACCAGAATCCGGTAATTGGTGCGCTCCATCGGCAGCAACACTGCATTGATCTCATTTCGCGGAACGCCGGCCCCGTACACCATGCCCCCAGCGGTGGCGGCATAGTAAAGCTCATAGTCTTCATTGCCCGCTGAGAGGCCTCGAGTGGTCAGTTCCCCGACCTCGCCCAAGGACCGTGCTGAGTCAACATCAGCACCAAGATCCAGCGCCAGGATGGCATCAATCAGGGCCTGCTCCCTGCGGGTGTCTTTCCCCTGACTGAGGCTCGATAGATTGCGATTGTTGCGGTCATTCAGGAACGCGAAACTGTGTTGGGTGACGGTGATGCGACTGACAACATCAATGATCTGGTCCGCGCCCCAAGCAGTTGTCGCCATGCCCAGCAGGTTGCCGTCACGATCGTACATAGGACTGGCGAGCGTCAGCACCGCGCGTTCAGTATTGAGATCGAAATACACCGGCGACCAGTACACGTGTCCGGAATTGTCGGGATCGGCCGTCCACTCCTGTTCCAATGTGCGACCGAACCAGGGAGCGTTGCGATAGTGGTCAAAACGGGATTCAGTATCCAGCCTTGTCAGTGTGTTGTCGTCGCTACCCTGCAAAAAGTAGGGCATATAGCTGGTGCCTGTTTCTGACAACACGCCCGGCTCAAACCAGAGCCCGGCACCCGCCGCTCCCTCGAAATCCTGCAAATGGGCGTTCAAGGTGTGCTCCAGGCTCCCACGCACTATAGACAGAGCACGACCGGACATCCCACTCTCGACCATCTCGTGGAAACTCTCACCAACGTTGGCGAGGGTAATGGTGTAGCTTGCCAAAGCGGATTGACGGGCATTGATGCGCGACAGTCCTGCACCCACCACCTCATTGATCTGTTGCCTCCGAAGCTCGGAGAGGGCATCCCGTGAGTAACTGAGATTCAGGCTGGATAACAGAAACATTCCGACAACAAACACCAGCAATAACAAACCCAGCATCCACATGATGGATTGGCGTGAGGACGGGGTTTTCCGACGAGTCAGGCGGCTGGGAAGTATCCCCGGCATTACGGATATCCTCGGGCAGTGAGTCAGGTGTCTCCGGCAGGGAGGTCTTCCAGATGCCGGTCCAGCGCTGCCTGTGCTTGCTTGTGGCCCCGCTTGGCAGCCTCAGTGTACCAATAAACGGCCTGATCCATATCCTGCCCGACACCACGTCCGGTGGCGTACATCTGGCCCAACAGAAATGCGGCTTCGCCAGAGGCAGGCGCCGCCTTTTCGGCCCATACCCGTGCACTGGCGTAGTCTTCAAAGGCATGGAAAATAATGGCCATATTGGACTGCGCGCGCACGTCGCCGTTGTCAGCCGGACCCTGGCAGGCCTCTCTGGCTTCACTGTAATTGCGAATGGCCATCAACAGGTAGCAGTCACTCAGGGCCTGGTCGGAAACGCCGCTTTCATCGGCAACGTCTACCGTGGCTGGCTCCGGCTCAGCACGAGGTTCGGGTTCCGGTGTCGACGGCTGCCGCTTCACCCGCTCCGCAAAGGCGGCAACCTGGTCCGGGCATGAGTAACTGTAGCCGGCTTGATAGCGCTGAAGCATCGCGTTAGTAGCCGGCTCATTGGCGTACTCTTCTGCAATGGCTTCACAACGCAGATCCCTTTCCCGTTCCACGTTATGTAGTACGGAAGCGCGGGATGGATCGTCGCGGTGCTCCGCAAGGTATTCCGTCAGCGGGTCGATGTACGGCTGGTCAAACAACGCCCGCTGTTCCCGTTGGTAGGAATTCGGCGTTTGCGGGTTAACGATCTTCTTCATCACCTGCCCGGTTCGTTCCAGCAAATCCGACGACGCCTTGGACAAGCGATCACCGTCGACGCTTGCGCATCCGCTTAGAAAGAGCAAAATCAGAAGACAGGAATACGGACGATACATCTACACTCACTAGCCGTTTTCAGCAGTCGATGAAGCGACTAGTTTTACACGGAAGAAGGCAGGTTCAAACCGTTTCTTTTGAGGCTTATTTGCCGATGCAAAAACTGCTGAAGATTTTCCCCAGTAAGTCATCAGGTGTCATTACACCAGTGATTTCCCCCAGAGAATCCTGGGCAGCACGAAGGTCCTCTGCCAACAGTTCACCGGCTCCATAGCCCTGTAACTGGTCCTCGCCCTGCAGCAGGGAAACGCGGGCCCGCTCAAGGGCATCCAGGTGACGACGCCGGGCGATAAAGCCGCCTTCGGTGGTACTGGCAAATCCCATGCACTGCTTCAGATGATCGCGCAGCACTTCCAGACCGTCCGCTGACTTTGCCGCAATGCGCACCACCGGCGCGGCACTGGCGTCCAGTTGCTCGATGCCCGCTGGTTCGCCAGTCAGGTCCACCTTGTTGCGGATGACGGTCAGGGGCGCGCCGGGTGGTAACTGGTCGATAAAGTCTGGCCACAGTTGATGGGGTTCGGTTTCCGGTGTGGTGGTGGCATCTACCATCAATAATATACGGTCGGCCTGACGAATCTCGTCCCAGGCCCTGGCAATCCCGATCTGTTCCACTTCGTCGGGGCTGTCCCGCAGGCCGGCGGTATCGATGATGTGCAGGGGCATGCCATCAATGTGGATGTGTTCGCGCAACACATCCCGGGTGGTGCCTTCAACTGCGGTCACAATGGCCGCCTCCCGTCCCGCCAGGGCATTGAGCAGGCTGGACTTGCCAGCGTTCGGACGCCCGGCAATCACCACCTTCATACCATCTCTTAGAATGGTGCCTTGCTGGGCTTCCTCAAGGATAACATCCAGGTCCTGGATAATGAGCTGCAGGTCGTTCGCCACTTTGCCGTCAGCCAGAAAATCGATTTCCTCTTCCGGGAAATCGATCGCAGCCTCGACATATATCCGTAGGTGGGTAACAGCCTCAACCAGGGCGTCAATTCTGCGGGAGAATACGCCTTGCAGGGAACGCACCGCACAGCGCGCTGCCTGCTCCGAACTGCTTTCAATCAGGTCGGCGATAGCCTCGGCCTGGGTCAAGTCCAGTTTGTCGTTCAGGAAAGCCCGTTCTGAAAATTCTCCGGGCCGGGCCAGGCGAGCCCCAAGTTCGCACACCGTTCTCAACAGCAGGTCCAGAATAACGGTGCCACCGTGGCCCTGGAGCTCAAACACATCCTCGCCGGTAAACGAATGGGGATTGGGAAAATACAGCCCGATACCTTCGTCGATCAGTTCCCCCCGAGTGTCCAGGAACGGCCCATAGTGTGCGTAACGCGGCCTGGGCTCGAACCCCAGCATCTGGCGCGCAATGGCCGTTGCCTGCGGGCCAGATACCCGAACAATACCCACCCCGGACTGGCCCGGGGCCGTGGCAATTGCTGCTATGGTATCGGTGGCATAAAACATCGTTACTTTCCCCTTCCCCTTGCCCCTTGCCCCTTGCCCCTTGGGGCCCCTGAAATAACAGAGGCTCCCAAAAGGAGCCTCCGCAATCACTGGAACCGTTGGATGACCGGTCAGCTCTTCTTGGCCGCAACTTCTGCTTCAATCTTGCGGGTAATGTACCACTGCTGGCTGATGGACAGGATGTTGTTGACCAACCAGTACAGAACCAGACCTGCCGGGAACCAGAGGAAGAACACGGTAAAGATCAGCGGCATCAGCTTCATAATCTTCGCCTGCATCGGGTCCGGTGGTGTCGGGTTCAGACTCATCTGCAACATCATGCTGGCACCCATCAGGATGGGCAGGATGAAATAGGGTCCATGACCGACAGATCCTGGATCCACAGCATGAAGGGAGCATGTCTTAACTGGACACTTTCAAACAGCACCCAGTACAGGGATATAAAGACCGGCATCTGTACCAGTATCGGCAGGCAGCCACCCAACGGGTTTATCTTCTCCCGTTTGTACAACGCCATCATTTCCTGGGACATGCGCTGGCGATCGTCGCCATACAGTTCTTTCAACCGTGTCAGCTGGGGAGCTACCGCACGCATTCTTGCCATGGAACGGTAACTGGTCGCCGACAGTTTGAAGAACACCGCCTTGACCAGGACTGTCAGCAGGATGATAGCCACACCCCAGTTGCCAACCAGCCCGTGGAACCAGTCGAGAATAATGAACAATGGCAGGGCAATGAAGAACAGGAAGCCGAAATCAACCGTCCGGTCGAGGTTCGGGGCAACGTTCTCAAGGCGCTCAATGATCTTGGGACCGACATAGGCCTTGGCGGACACTTCGCTGGTTTGACCCGGCTCCACGACGGTCGCGGGATACACAAAGCCCATGACATAGAGCGGGCCACGACGAGTGGACTGGAACTGGGCCGGCTGATCACGTTCGGGCACCCAGGCCGCCAGGAAGTAATGCTGGAGGAAGGCCAACCAGCCATTGGTCACTGATTGGTTGATCGGGTTCTCGGAGAGATCGTCAAAATCGAACTTCTCGTAAGGATCTTCTGGCGAACTGACCACCATGCCCAGGAAAGCACGTATGCCCAGGCTGTTCTGGGCGGTTGGGTCCGGTGCCTGATCACGGACAATCTTGCCCGTCATGTTTGCCTGCCAGACGCTATCGGACTGGTTGTTGATCTGATAACGAACATCAATCTCATAGCTGTCACGGCTAAACAGATACTGTTTGGTGACTTCGACATTGTTGTCCGTGGTGAAGGTGAGATCGACCGTCAGTGTATTCTCGCCTTCCTGCAGTTCGTATTCTGACGCAGACGCGTTGTAAACCGGAGCACTGCCATTGCGTTTGCTGTCGATGCCATCGCGGCCAATCAGCCCGCTTTCCATGATGTAGGTGCGCTTGCTGGTATTGGTCAACACCCTCAGTGATTCTTCACTGTCCAGGGACCGGTCGTGCTGGAGTAGGGAACTCTCAATCAGATTACCGCCTACACGGTCGATCTTGAGCTCGTAGACATCGGTACGCACGGTGATGAGTTGATCACTGGCAGAAACGGAGGATGTCTCCGAGGCCGAGATTGTCTGGCCGTCGCCTTCCGGAGTGGTGAATTCTTCGCTTGAGGTATCCGGGCCACTGGCGCTCTCGCTCGGGAGAGTCATGTCATCCGTCGATGCAGGCTGGGTACTGGTACTGGCCTGTTCCGTAGCGGGTTGGGTCTGCGGCTGGTTATAGTCTTCATTCCAGGCAAGCACCATCATGTAACTGACAATGGCAAGGCCGGCAAATAATACAATGCGTTGAATATCCATAAACTTACTGTTTGGTCTGGTTAGCGTTATGGGTTTGGCTGGCCGGCCCGCAGCAGATGGAAGGTACTACCTCAGTGCGAACGTCAGTGCCCGGAACGGATCATACCCGCCTTTTGCCCATGGATGACACCTCATTAGACGTTTGACCGAAAGAAAAAGGCCTCTAATGGCGCCGTGGGCGGTGATGGCTTCGACAGCGTATTGGGAACAAGTGGGGTAGTGACGGCAATGACTGGCCATCATCGGGCTGATCGCGTACTGGTAGACTCGGATGGGCAGGAGCAGCAGTTTGCGCATTAACCCGTTCCTTTGCCGGTACCGGAAAGTTCCGATGTGGTTGGTTTCTGGAGCTGGCGGTTTTTCTTCCTGAGGCGTGCCCAGAGCTCCGTCAGGGTAGCATTGAGCGCGGCATTATCAAGCTCCGTCAATCCTCGCCGTCCAAGAACCACGATGTCCAGGGCAGGGTATTCCCGTTCGTGCCTGAAGGTTTCCCGAACCCGGCGTTTAACGCGGTTTCGTTGTACAGCCAGTTTGAGATTCTTCTTTGAAAACACCAACCCAATCCTGCGTGCCCCAGAGTATTGGGTGTGGCCAGGATCAGGAAATGTCGGTGCGGAACCCTTAGCTGTACGTCATCGAAGACTTTGCCGTAATCGGATGGCTTGAGCAGCCGGGACGATTTTGGAAAGGTCAAAGCCTTCATCAGGCGGTCAATGTCTTATGCAGACAGACGGGCACGGCCCTTGGCGCGACGACGGGAAATTACCTTACGGCCGTTGGCGGTTGCCATGCGGGCACGGAAACCGTGAACGCGCTTACGCTTCAGTACGCTTGGTTGAAACGTTCTTTTCATGGTGTCGGTCTCACATTACAGATGTTGGAAATTCAATCGTTGGCTGGAAAATGAACAGCCAAAACAGGAGCGGCATTCTATGCAATGTGGCGGTGGAATTCAATGGTTATTCGAGACCAGTGTCGGGTTATTTCCATCTCCGCTGATTCACGGTTCAGGTAATAAATTCATTAGGTCTTTTTGTATTCTCTTTAAGGATTATTATTACTGTTATTAGGCAGGCCTTTTTCTGTGGAAAACCGATGGAATTGATTTGGAAACAGGGGATTGGATGGTTCATAAAGTGGTTGAGAAGTGGGGATGAGGCCTGTGTATATCCGAGGCAGGAAATGTGGGTAAGTTGGAGGTTTGCTCAGATCGCGATTTATCCACCGAACATCGGGGTGTCGTCCACAGGGTTGAGAGCGCTTTGTACACACAGGTCTGTGGGTAACTTTTTCTGCACGATATTTCTGTACACAAGCCTGTAGGTAAGTCTGTAAAAAATTGAAATAAAAGAAAATAAATTTCCACAGGCTGTTTATTAAATGCGTTTGGCTCTTTCACTCGGGAGGCCCTCAGGTTAGAATCCTTGGTCATCTCTTTCGTCGGGTCATGGAGATCCGTGACGAGAAATTTCTGAGGCATCGGAGGCAAGACTGTCGTGCCGAACAACATATGGCATCAGTGTCTGGAAGTACTCCGGGACGAGTTTCCCGCCCAGCAATTCAACACCTGGCTTAGACCCTTGCAGTCGGATCACCGCGAGGGTCAGTTGATGCTGTTCGCACCCAATCGGTTCGTCATGGACTGGGTGAACGAAAAATACCTCAGAAGAATTGAAGAAGTCCTGAAGGATCTGCACGGTGGCCAGGCACCTCGGATTGATATGAAGGTGGGTTCCGCGCCACGGTCATCTGACCTGGTGGTCCGTTCCGAGAACGCGGTCAGTGGTGTGGCCGCCGAGCAGGAAGAAGCGGGTAGCCGGGTAACGGAAGAAGAGAAAGGCGTTGCGGCCACAGTGACCACGCCTTCGGTGAAGGCCAAGAGCACCAGCGAACGACGTTCGGTTCAGGTTGAGGGTGACATCAAGCACCAGAGTTTCCTGAACGAAGGCTTTACCTTTGACACGTTTGTGGAGGGTAAATCGAACCAGTTGGCCCGGGCGGCCTCGATGCAGGTGGCGGAGAACCCTGGTGGAGCTTATAACCCACTGTTTTTGTATGGTGGTGTGGGTCTGGGTAAGACCCACCTGATGCATGCCATTGGTAATGACATTGTACGGCGCAACCCGAGAGCCAAGGTGGCCTATCTTCGCTCCGAGCGTTTTGTGGCGGATATGGTGAAGGCACTTCAGTTAAACGCCATCAATGAGTTCAAGCGCTATTACCGTTCTGTGGACGCATTGTTGATAGACGATATTCAGTTTTTCGCCCGCAAGGAGCGCTCCCAGGAAGAATTTTTCCATACTTTCAATGCGTTACTGGAAGGCGGACAACAGGTTATTGTGACCTGTGACCGCTTTCCGAAAGAAATTGTGGATATGGAAGAGCGCCTTAAATCCCGTTTCGGCTGGGGCCTGACCGTGATGGTAGAGCCACCGGAGCTGGAGACCAGGGTCGCCATCCTGATGAAAAAGGCGGAGCAGGTGAACGTCAAACTCAGCAGCGAGGCGGCGTTTTTATCGCGCAAAAAATTCGATCGAACGTTCGTGAACTAGAAGGGGCGCTGCGCCTAGTGATAGCGAATGCTCACTTCACTGGTTCGGAGATCACCCCGCCGTTTATCCGGGAAAGCCTCAAGGATCTGTTGGCGCTGCATGAAAAGCAGGTCAGCATCGATAATATCCAGCGCACGGTGGCGGAGTACTACAAGATCAAGGTGGCCGATTTGTTGTCAAAACGGCGTACCCGCACTGTGACCCGGCCAAGACAGGTTGCCATGTCCCTGGCCAAGGAATTGACCAATCACAGCCTGCCGGAAATTGGCGATGCGTTTGGTGGCCGTGATCACACCACGGTATTGCATGCCTGCAAAAAGATTGTAGAGCTGCAGGAAACGGATCCTGGCATCCGAGAGGATTATCAGAACTTTATGCGGCTACTGACAACCTGACCGGGTTAGCGGCAGCCAATACACATTCACCTTCCAATAAAAGAATGCTGAGTGCCATGAAACTGACGATCAGCCGAGAATCTCTGCTCACCCCCCTTCAGTCCATTGCCGGTGTGGTGGAGCGAAAACAGACAATGCCCGTTCTCTCCAACGTGTTGCTGGTGGCCGAGGATAATACCCTCACGCTGACTGGTACCAATATGGAAGTGGAACTGGTGGGCCGGGTGTCACCGGTGCACGTTGACCAGCCAGGCCGCATTACAGTTCCGGCGCGGAAACTGTCTGATATTTGCCGGGCGTTGGGTGATGAGGCGCCTATCGAGTTGGCGTTGGAGGGCGACCGCCTGCATCTGCGTTGTGGCGCCAGCCACTTTACGCTGTCGACCTTGCCGGCGGAGCATTTTCCCAACGTTGAGGATGATGCGGAAAGTTTCGGCCTGGAACTGCCCCAGAAAGAACTCAGCCGAATGTTCGACGCCACTGCTTTTGCAATGGCTCAACAGGATGTTCGCTATTACCTGAACGGGCTGTTGCTGGAAGTCGACAAGGATCACGTTCGCACCGTGGCTACTGATGGCCATCGCCTGGCCATGGCGCATTTTGATTTGCCCACCGGCTGCCCGGAACCCCGCCAGGTGATCGTGCCGCGTAAGGGGGTGCTGGAACTGGCGCGCTTGCTGGATGATGTGGAAACCCCGGTGACCCTGGTGATCGGAGACAATCATCTGCGCGCGACGGTAGGCTCCTATACCTTTACCTCGAAGTTGATCGAAGGCAAGTTCCCGGACTATAACCGGGTCATTCCCCGCGGTGGGGATAAAGTTGTCCTGGCGGATCGCGCTACCCTCAAGAACACACTCCAGCGCGCCGGCATTCTATCCCATGAAAACATCCGTGGCGTACGCCTGAACTTGGCGCCCAACGAGTTGCAGGTATTTGCCAACAACCCGGATCAGGAACAGGCCGAAGACGCGCTGCCGGTCGAGTATCAGGGCGAATCACTACAGATTGGCTTTAATGTAGGCTACCTGGTGGATGTGATGAACGCGCTGGATGAAGATCAGGTCAAGATAACCCTGGCGAATCCCAATAGCAGTGCGTTGATTGAGGCCGAGAACGACAATCGCTGCCTCTATGTCGTCATGCCGATGCGGCTGTAGGTCCGCCGGATTGGTTGTGGCCGCCAGATATTTACCGGATCAGTAAGGAAGAGAGTCATGGGAACGGTGACGAACAGCCTCAAGGGTGCCTTTCGAATCGGTCAGACCGTATCGGTGTTGGGACGCGCTGGAGTGAATTGGGTGCGGGGAGATCGACCGCCCGCGCCGCGGTTGCTCAGGCAGACGTTTGAATCCCTGGGTGCCACCTACATCAAGCTCGGCCAGTTTATTGCCAGCTCCCCCACGTTTTTCCCCAAGGAATACGTGGAGGAATTCCAATACTGTCTGGACCGTACCCCAAGCCTGCCATTCAGTGTGATCCGGAAAATTATCCGGGACGAACTGGGCCGACCAATCGAAGACGTATACTCTGACATTGACCCGGTGGCTTTGGCGTCGGCATCGATTGCACAGGTTCACGCCGCAAAGCTGGTTACTGGTGAGGATGTGGTGATCAAGGTGCAAAAGCCGGGTGTGGAAAACATTCTGCTGACGGATCTCAATTTCCTGTACCTGTCCGCGAAAATTCTGGAGACCCTGGCGCCCAAACTATCCTGGACTTCGTTGTCCGGAATCGTGGAGGAAATCCAGCGCACCATGCTGGAGGAGTGCGACTTCATCAAGGAAGCGAACAACCTTAAGGTGTTCCGGGAATTTCTCCATAACACCCACAATGAAGATGCTACCGTGCCACGGGTCTACGAAAGCTGCAGTACTCGTCGCATTCTTACCATGGAGCGTTTCCACGGTGTACCTCTGACGGATCTTGAAAGCATCCGGGGTTACGCGCGGGATCCGGAGCGCACGCTGATTACGGCAATGAACACCTGGTTTTCCAGCCTCACCCAGTGTGAGTTTTTCCACGCCGATGTTCATGCGGGCAATCTGATGGTGTTGAAAGACGGCCGGGTTGGTTTTATTGATTTCGGTATTGTCGGTCGCATCCGTCCGGATACCTGGCAGGCCGTCAGCGATTTTATTTCAACGGTCATGGTCGGCAATTTTGAAGGCATGGCCGACGCGATGATTCGTATAGGTATCACCCATCAAAAGGTTCAGGTGGCTGAACTGGCAGCCGACCTGCGGCGCCTTTACCAGCAAATGGACACCATGGTGCCGGATGAAGTGCCCTATCAGGCTGAACAAGCGAGGATGACGTGAACAACATCCTGATGGATATGGTACGGATTGGTGAGGGCCACGGGCTGCATTTTCCAAGAGAGTTTGCGCTCTTGTTGAAACAGTTCCTGTATTTCGACCGTTATGTTCACATACTGGCGCCGGAAATGGATGTCTTCATGGACGAGCGGTTGAACATGCTGCATTAATCGCGTTCACCCGCGAGGTTTTGTACACTGGGGCAGCGTTGTCGGTAAGGCACGCTGCCTTTTTTGTCCCCGTCTCCTGCTGGTTAATAACCTATCGTGACCTATGGCGCTTGTTAAACTTCAATCGGAACATTTCCGCAATCTCTCGCCTGCGCCGGTCAGTTTCTCACCTTCCATTAATTTGTTATATGGCGCCAACGGCAGTGGAAAAACCAGCGTTCTGGAAGCCATTGGCTACCTGGGGCTTGGCCGCTCATTCCGGGTAAGTAGACATCAGGCGGTGGTTAGCCACGGCCAACACAAACTGACGGTGTTCGGTGGCCTGGATCAGGGAATGTCGGGAGGGGAACAATCATCAGTTGGAGAGCTTAACCATCGTGTGGGCATCTCCAGGGATGTGACCGCTAAAGAAACCACGCTTAGAGTGGATGGGGAAGCAGTTCGTAACCTGTCTTCGCTTGCCCGGCATCTGCCCGTCTCGGTTATCGATCCGGGGGTGTTTGATATTGTTGCCGGCGGACCCGGAAAACGCCGGCAGTTTCTCGATTGGGCAGTGTTCCACGTGGAACCTTCGTTTGCTTCGTTGTGGCAGCAGTGTCAAAGAGTGACGTCACAGCGGAATCAGATCCTGAGAAATGGTAGAATAGATGACGCTCTGATGAAGGTCTGGGATTCCCAGTACACGGAGTTGGCAGAGCGATTGACGCAAGCCCGGAACGAAACCTTTCGGCTCTTTACCAAGGCTTTTTACAGTTTACTCGGTGAGATAGACGCCCCCTGGGTTGATGGGCTCAAGCTGGACTATTACGTTGGCTGGGACGCCAGCCAACCCCTGGTCGAGGTACTACGTTCCCACCGGGAGCAGGAACAGAAAATGGGCCATACCCTGTACGGTCCCAATCGGGCTGACATCCGCTTGCGATACCAGGGAAGGCCGGTGGCGGAGACCTTCTCCCGGGGCCAGCAAAAGACGTTGGTCATTTTGATGAAGATCGCACAAGGCATGGTGCTGAGCGATCTTGGAAAGCAGGTTACCTTTTTGCTGGACGATATCAATGCAGAGCTGGATGTCGTCCACAGGGCCATGCTTGCCCAAAAGCTCTACGAATTACGATGTCAGGTGTTTGTGACATCGATAGAGGCGCCCAGGCCGGATGAATTATGGCGGCACACCATGCCGGAATACAGATTGTTCCACGTGGAACATGGCAAATTGACGGAAGAACAGGAACCCGGATGATCCACTTTCATCGCTCTAGAATAACAGCGGCAATGGCTTCACGCCGGGAAATCACCCTTCAGGAGTACCCTAATGAGTGAATCGAACTACAACTCCTCAAGCATCAAGGTATTGAAAGGACTGGATGCCGTTCGGAAGCGGCCCGGCATGTATATCGGTGACACTGATGATGGCACGGGCCTGCATCACATGGTCTTTGAGTTGGTGGACAACTCCATTGACGAGGCATTGGCTGGGCACTGTTCTGAAATCGGGGTGATCATCCATCCGGACGAATCGGTCACGGTCAGGGATAACGGCCGTGGTATTCCCGTCGACCTTCACAAGGAAGAAGGTGTCTCCGCTGCGGAAGTTATCATGACGGTTCTCCATGCCGGTGGTAAGTTTGATGACAACAGCTACAAGGTCTCAGGCGGGCTTCACGGTGTTGGGGTGTCGGTGGTAAACGCCCTCTCCTCCTCCCTTACGTTGACCATTCGACGTGATGGCAAGGTTTACGAGCAAACCTACAACAACGGCGTACCAAAAGCGCCGCTCGATGTGGTTGGCGACACCGACGCCAGTGGTACGAAGGTTCACTTCGTTCCATCCCCGGATACGTTTACCAGCATTGAATTCCACTGGGATATTTTGGCCAAACGCCTGCGGGAGCTGGCGTTCCTGAACAGCGGTGTGCGTATCCGCCTGCAGGATGAGCGTAGTGGCAAGGAAGAGGTATTCGAATACGAGGGTGGCCTGCGTGCCTTTGTTGAGCACCTGAACTCCAACAAGACACCGATCAACCGCGTGTTTCATTTCATCAAGGAACGTGAAGACGGTATTGCGGTGGAAGTGGCCATGCAGTGGAACGATGCCTTCCAGGAAAATATCTATACGTTTACCAACAACATCCCGCAGCGCGACGGTGGTACCCACCTCGCTGGGTTCCGTGCGGCCCTGACCCGTTCGCTCAACAACTATATTGAGCACGAAGGCCTGGGCAAAAAGGCCAAGGTCAGCACGTCCGGTGATGACGCTCGGGAAGGTCTGACGGCTATTATCAGCGTGAAGGTTCCTGACCCCAAGTTCTCGTCCCAGACCAAGGACAAGCTGGTTTCTTCCGAGGTCAAAACCGCGGTTGAGCAGGAGTTGTATCAATCCTTTGCGGACTTCCTGCAGGAGCAGCCCAACGAGGCCAAGCTGATCGTCAACAAGATGATTGAAGCGGCCCGCGCCCGTGAAGCGGCCCGCAAGGCCCGTGACATGACGCGCCGCAAGGGGGCGCTGGACATTGCCGGTCTGCCGGGCAAGTTGGCGGACTGTCAGGAAAAAGACCCCGCTCTTTCCGAACTGTTCATAGTGGAGGGTGATTCCGCCGGTGGTAGTGCCAAACAGGGGCGCGATCGGAAGACACAGGCCATCCTGCCACTCAAGGGTAAGATCCTGAACGTGGAGAAGGCCCGCTTCGACAAGATGTTGTCCTCGGCGGAAGTGGGTACGCTCATTACTGCGCTGGGCTGCGGCATCGGGCGAGAGGAATTCAATCCGGAAAAACTCCGCTACCACTCCCTGATTATCATGACCGATGCGGACGTGGACGGTTCCCACATCCGTACGCTGCTACTCACCTTCCTGTTCCGTCAGATGCGTGAAATTATTGAGCGTGGCCATGTGTTCATTGCCATGCCACCGCTGTACAAGGTCAAGCGTGGTAAGCAGGAGCAGTACCTGAAAGACGAGAAAGCCAAGGAAGCGTACCTGACACAGACCGCTCTGGAAGGCGCCCAGCTCTATGTCAATCCGGAAGCGCCGGCTATCAAGGATTCCGCTCTGGAAACCATGGTGAAGGACTACCAGGCGGTGATGGCGATGATTGATCGTCTGTCCCGGGCCTACCCGGCCAAGGTACTCCAACAAATGCTGGATAACGTGACCCTGAAGCCGGAACACCTCAAAGAAGAGGCAGAAGTGGCTCGTTGGGTGGCTCGCCTGGGTGACGGCCTTCAGCTGGATACTCGCACCGGCACCAAGTACACCTTCTCGGTGGAAAAGGACACCGAGCGCAATCTCTACCTGCCGAAGGTGGTGATTTATGTGCACGGGATTCCCCATAACCACGTGTTCAGCCATGAGTTCTTCGAGTCGTCCTCTTACGCGGCCATCGCGAGGATGGGTGAGACACTGGACGGCTTGATCGAAGACGGCGCTTATATCCAGCGTGGCGAGCGCAAGCAGGCGGTGCTGTCATTCGAGGGCGCTCTGGAATGGCTGATGAAGGAAGCCCAACGCGGCCTGAACATCCAGCGCTATAAGGGGCTGGGTGAGATGAACCCGGAGCAGTTGTGGGAAACCACCATGGATCCGGAGACTCGTCGCATGATGAAGGTCACCATCGAGGACGCCATTGCGGCGGACCAGATCTTCACCACCCTGATGGGCGATGACGTCGAGCCACGGCGCCTGTTCATCCAGAGTAATGCGCTTGAAGTGACCAACCTGGACGTGTGATCACGGCGGGTTTTTGATCGGACCCGGGTTATCCGGGGATACGAAAAAGGCGACCTGATGGTCGCCTTTTTTATTTATAATTCAGTTATTTAGAGGAATTCAGTATTTCTGACTGGCGTCAGCTACCGTTACCTGTGGATGTGTCAGACGACTTGTTGTCGTGCTGGGCCGCAAGGTGCGGCGCCATAACATCCTCAAGGGTGTAGCCGGTGAGCCGGCGAATGGAACGCCAGAGGTAGTAGAAAATGGCGATCATCATGATCATCGAGGGAATAGCGATCATGGGATAACTCACCAGGGTCATCCTGCCCAGTTCTTCATTGAACGCCTGGGTTCCGGATGGGCTGGTGACAATCCACTTGGCCAGCACGAAATTCATGATGGAGGAGAACAGAAAGGTCAGGCTGAAGAAATAGCTGGCCTTGAGCAGGCGGGCCTCGAACTCTTCCTCACTTCCGTTTTCTTTCAGCACCGCCTGAATCTTGTCCACGTTGAGCACGGACGGGTTGTACAGCAGCGTTCTAACCAGCGGATAGCGTGTACGGGTTGAAACAAGCACGGCAATACCGATGACGGCGGGAACAGCCGCTTCCTTGATCGCCAGCCAGCCGGCATCCAGCTCCATCAGGCCGATACCGCCGGTCAAACCGACGCTGACAATGCCGAGCACCGCAATAAAGTTGTACTTGCGATAGCGCACCAACTCGAACAGTCCCCATCCAAGGGGGAACGCAAGCCCGATGACCAGGGCCATGACACTGCCCAAATATTCATCCCCGCTCAACTTCATCAGAATGACGGAGGGAATGATGATACTCACGAGTAGATCAACCCAGGGCCTTGGCTTGTGGTCGGTGGAGATTGGATTTCCGGGTCGGTCATAAATCAGCCTGATCGTTCGGGGAAGTGATGCCGGTGGAATCCAGCATACCGATAAAGTCGTCAGGCAGTATACGATGAAACCGTGAGTGTGAGTAACCGAGGTCGGCGGTACCGGCCCGCTAACGCGGGCCGTTTCAGTTGGTGTGGTAGTGGCAGGTGCGCTTCAGAAAGAACCGGAAGTGGAACTGCTGGTGCCCTCACCTGCGGTCTGTACCAGGTTATTATCCCCTGACTGCCACTGCTGCTGGGCGCTGGGATCGGTTTCGCTGCGCTTCAGGCATTTCCACTCGATGGAGGTCTCCGCTGGTAGATTGATCGACCCACTCCAGGTTGGGTAGGCTGTTGGATCCAGTTTTACCGCATCGGCAGGTGACCAGTTACCCAAAGCATTGTTGTTGCCGGTAACGTACACACTTTGCCCCATGGTGGTAGTGCCGTTCTGGCACTGGAAGGTGACGGATGCCGTCCCTGCTGTTGGCGGATTGGGATCGCTTCCGTCACAGGGGGCACCGCTATGAAGTGCCGCTGCCTCCATCGCCGGTACCGTCAGTGCCACCTGGCCATTCTGCACCGTTACGCAGGCACCGTTGCCAGCCACATTGCGATAGTTTCCATCGGCCAGCCCGGTGCTGAAAGTCCGTGACAGTGTGCTGCCTTCACGGTTGATGGCGACGAACCCCTTATTGCCCCGGCTAAACGCAATCTGGTTATTGCCATTGTCCCACCAGCTGTTCACGCCCTGGCCGTCGGTCTCAGCCCGGAAGGCAACCATGTTGGCAATGGAGTCCCAGCGATGTTCGCATACCCAGGCGGAGCCGCACTGAGCAGTGCCGTTCTGGTAGACGTTTTGGGCTGGAGGGCCCTGGTCACCGTTGGAAAATGCGTAGCTCGACATTACCTTGGGGTAGCCATAAGGCCAGCCCAGCATGAACACGTTGGCCAGGTTGTAGAGATCACCATCCTTGTAGGTCAACACATTGCTGCCACCGGCACCGTGGCCACGTTGGTTGTCATGGTTGTCGGTGAATACAACGGCATCACCGCCGGACAGGAAGCCCCAGCTCTCACCAAAGGCGTTGAGGTTGGCCAGTTGCTGGTTCTTGAAGACGTTGCCGATGGACGCGCTGTAGCGGAACTCGGTGACGTCTGACGTACCCGTGTACTCAGTGGCACTGACGGCTTCGCCACCCAGGTCGATCACCTCCTGGAATACGTACAGCGAGCCGCCGGCCTGATTGATGACGGCGCCGATATCACCGGGCGACATATGTTTGGCGGCATCCACCCGTATACCCTTCACACCCAGCGAAGTGAGCTGATTGAGATAGCCGGCCAGAGTGTCGCGCACGTAGCCGCTTCCGGTATCCAGGTCCGGTAAGCCGACGAGGCGGCAATTGCGAACGCGCCAGGCATCCGAACTGTAATCCGAGCCGTTGATACTGCATTCGGCGTGGAAATCGTTGCCACTGTAGATAGGATAGGTCAGGGAATCGCTGCTGTAATAGGACCCGGCGGTGCCGGTTCCCGTACCATTGGCGGTATGGTTGATCACCGCATCCACATAAACGTCGACCCCGGCCGTGTTGCAGCGCGAAACCATATCGGCGAACTGGCTGCTGTTACCACTGCGGCTCTGGAGCTGGTAGCTGACCGGTTGATAGCGCGTCCACCAGGCGCTGCCCTGAATGTGTTCCTGCGGCGGTGACACCTGAACGGCGCTGTAACCCTTGGGCCCAAGAAACTGTTCACATTCAGTGGCGACATCGCTCCACTTCCATTCGAACAGATGGACAAAGGTACCGGCGTGGGCGGTATTAATGGGCAACGCAAGTGTCAGGCCGAGACTGACACCGGTTACCAGGCGTTGTATGGAGATCATTGTGTGCTCCTGTCTTGTATTTTTTGTGGAGACGATCCAATGGCCAATGCCGCCTGTTGACGGCAGTTGTGGATGTCCATCGTCAACATGAAGTGTTCAATCGTTAGCCAAAACATCCTTTCAGGCAGTTTGCGGGGAGTAGTCAGGGGGAGGAGTTGCAATATTTACGTAGCTTCTGGATACGTGTCACTAAACTGAAACACGCCTGCCAGTGGGATCGGTTAAGCTTGCAGCCGGTGTTTTGACGGGGCTTTAGGAGGAAGCATGAAGATCATTGCGTTTTACAGTCTTAAAGGCGGTGTCGGTAAAACCGCTGCGGCTGTAAACATTGCCTACCTGGCCAGCCAGGCTGGCATTCCCACCCTGTTATGGGATCTCGACCCTCAGGGCGCGGCCAGCTGGTACCTGGCGGGAACCGACGAGATCAAGGGTCGGAAACTGGCTGCACTGATGGATGGCAAGACCCCCATCGGCAAATTCATTCGGGCCAGCGCCTACCCTGACCTCGATTTTATCCCGGCCCATAACAGTTTTCGCAACCTTGATGTCCGGCTGGATAAGGACGACAGCGCCAATACCCTCAAAAACTGGCTGGCGCCGCTATCGGAGGAAACCAGCCTGGTCGTACTGGATTGCCCGCCCTCGATGTCGCGGTTGTCCGAGCAGGTGTTGAAAACCGCCGATGGCGTGTTCGTGCCGGTGGTTCCGACTTGGCTCGCTCTGAATAGCTGGCAACAGCTCCAGGCCTTCGCCAAGGACAAGAAGCTCAAACCCGGTCGTCTGCACCCGTTTTTCTCCATCGTGGACCGCCGCAAGAATCTGCATCGCGAGATGGTGATCCATCGCAAACAGCGCCTCGAGAATGGGCTGAACGCGCTGATTCCCAATGCCAGTGTGGTGGAGAAGATGGGTGAGAGTGGCCAGCCGGTGGAACTGATGGATCGGTCATCCGCAGCTGCCGATGCCTATCGGCGCTTGTGGAAGGAAATCAGGAAGTTGATCTAGAACGGATAGAGCCCATAAAAAAACGCTGGTCAGCTTCACACTGACCAGCGTTCCGGTATACAGCGGCAGGTGTGTTAATGACCCTGCCAGAAGGTGTTAGCCCACCTCTTTCAGTGCCTGCTCAACGATCGCCAGGCCTTCCTCAAGAATATTGTCCTCGATGGTGACCGGCATCAGGAAACGCAAGGTATTGCCGTACATACCGCAGCTCAGCAGGATCAGGCCATTTTCCTTGGCTTTCTTGGTAACGGCCGCCGCCAGGTCTGCCCGCGGTTCTTTGCTGGTCTTGTCGGTGACCAGTTCAATGGCAGCCATGGGCCCGAGGTTGCGCACGTTGTCCACGTGGGGGAACTGTTCCTGCCACTGATCAAAGCGTCTGCGCAGGGTGTCACCCAGGCGCTGACTCTTACCCAGAATGTCTTCTTCCTTGAACACGTCAAATACTGCCAGGGCTGCCGCACAGGCCGTCGGGCTGCCGGTGTAGGTGCCGCCGAGGGAGTTCGGGCCGGACGAGTCCATAACCTTGTCGGTACCGACAATGGCTGAGATCGGCATGCCATCGGCCATACTCTTGGCCATGGTCATCATGTCGGGCTCAACACCGCTGTGTTCGATGGCGAACATCTTTCCAGTCCGGCCAAAGCCGCTCTGAACCTCATCCGCGATCATCAGGATGCCGTTTTCATCGCAGATCTTGCGGATCTCTTTGAGGAAGCTGGCTGGTGCGGCGTAGAAACCGCCTTCACCCAACACCGGCTCAATCACGATGGCGGCTGTCTCATTGCCGGGTGAATCAGCCTTCATGGCCATCTTCAGGCCACGGAGCGCTTCATCCTCACTGACACCGTGATAGGGAACCGGATAGGGGGCGCGGAAGACGGTGCCCGGCATTGGGCCGAAATCGGTCTGATAAGGAGCGGCTTTGCCGTTCATGGCCATGGTGTAGAAGGTACGGCCGTGATAACCGCCGTCAAAGCAGATCACATTGGTTTTGCCGGTCGCCGCGCGGGCGATCTTCATGGCGTTTTCCAGAGCTTCTGCGCCGGAGTTGGCCAGCATGACCTTGGCGTGGCCCTTTACCGGAACCACTTCACTGAGCTTCTGCGCCAGCTTCACATAGCCCTCATAGGGCATGACGGTCTGGCAGGTGTGCATCAGCTTGTCCAACTGCGCCTTCACCGCTTCAACCACTTTGGGGTGACGATGGCCGATATTCAGTACACCAATGCCGCCGGCGAAGTCGATCATACGCTTGCCATCGGCATCCCAGAGCTCGGCATTGGTCGCATGGTCGGCAAACTGCTCGTTGGGGCTGGCAGCACCGGCCGCGACATAACGTTCTTTGAGTGCCTGCAATTCTTTGTTCGTCACTTTGACTCTCCTCGAATTCGGTTTGGTACTGTCAGCATACACGAAATGATGGCCCGGTTTGAAAACCCGGCCCTGTTGTTTCTACGTACTGCGGCCGCCAATGTCCTCCCGGAACTGAAGTTCCGCAAGTCTCCGGTACAGCGGATTCCGTTCGACAAGTTCATCGTGGTTGCCGATATCCTGAATAATTCCGGCGTCCATCACAATGATACGATCGGCGTGCCTGACGGTGGCCAACCGGTGTGCGATGACCAATGTCGTGCGGTTGGACATCAGTCCCGGCATGGCTTGCTGGATCAGGTGTTCGCTTTCTGCATCCAGTGCGCTGGTCGCTTCATCCAATAACAGTATAGGCGCATCCGCAAGCAGTGCGCGGGCAATCGCCAGCCGCTGCTTCTGCCCCCCCGATAGCCCGAGACCCGTATCGCCCAGTGGCGTTTCATAGCCTTTTGGCAGTTTGCGGATAAACTCATCGGCATGGGCAATCCTGGCGGCCTCCACCATGGCAGTGTCGCTGGCCTCCGGTCGGGCGTAGCGGATGTTATCGGCAATGGTGCCGTGAAACAGCGCGGGGTTCTGTGGCACCAGCGCAAAGCATTGGCGCAGGTCTGTAAGCGCTAACTTACGACTGTCAACGCCGTCGATAAGAATCCGCCCCGTGTCGGGGTCATAGAACCTCAAGAGCAGATCGAACAACGTAGACTTTCCAGCCCCGGAGGGACCAACCAGGGCCACGGTTTCGCCTGCCTGGATGTGAAGTGAAAGGCTTTGCAGAACCTCGATATCGCGACGGGCCGGATAGGAAAAGGTCAGATTGCTGATCTCGATGTCGCCGCGAAGGGGGTCGGGCAGAGCCTGGGTGGCGTTTGCCCCACTGAGGATTTCACTGGGTGTCTGCAGCAGCTCGAAAATCCGCGCCGCTGCCCCGGCTGCGCGCTGCAACTCACCAATCACTTCACTGATGGCGCCGGCGGCCAGTCCCACCAACAGGCTGTAGAATACAAATGCCGCCAGCTCGCCCGGGCTGGTACGACCTGAGATCACATCCAGCCCGCCAATCCAGATCACCACGCCAATGGCACCCATAACCAGGGTAATGGCGATGGTGGTCAGCCAGGCCCGCTGGCGAATCCTCACACGGGCAATCTCGAAGGCATTTTCCGCCACCTGTGAGAAAAACCGGCGGTCATGAGGCTGATGGTTGAACGCCTGCACCGTCTTGATCTGGGTGAGGTTCTCCCCCACGTAGCTGCCCACTTCCGCGACCCGGTCCTGGCTCAGCCTGGACAGCTGCCGCACACGGCGACCATAGATCAGGATGGGAATGATCACCAGTGGGAAGCCGAGGATGATGATACCGGCAAGTTTGGCATTGGTTATGAAGAGCAGGATCAGACCGCCCACCAGCATCAGGGTGTTGCGCAGCGCGATGGAGACCGTGGAGCCGATGACGGATTGCAGCACTGTCGTATCAGCGGTAAACCGCGACTGTATTTCCAGGCTTCGGTTTTTCTCGTAGAAACCAGGGTGAAGGTCGATCAGATGGTTAAACACCTGCTTTCGAATATCCGCCACCACCCTTTCGCCAATCCAGGACACAAGATAAAAGCGGGCAAAGGAGCCGATAGCCAGTCCGATCACCAGCACAAAAAACAGACCGACTGCTTTGGACAACATCGCGGGAGACTGGGTGGCAAGGCCCTGGTCCACCAGAATCCGTAAGCCCTGACCCAGGGCAAGTGTGATGCCGGCTGTAATAACCAGAGCCACGAGAGCGCCGGTAACAGCCCTTTTGTAAGGGCTGATAAAATCGACAACCAGTTTCAGAGCCTTCCGATGACGGGTGTTGATGGTGTGCCTCCAGGATAAGGGGTACTGTAAACTCCGATAACAATACGGTTTTTACTCGTATTAGAACCTATCATACAGCTACGTAAGAGCGTGCGGGGTGGGACTTGTCTGCCAGGACCGTCAAAAGCCATGGATGGCTTTTGTCGAGCGTACAGGGACGTATCTACAGCGTGTCCTGGCAGACAAGTCCCATCTCGTGCGCTCGACTACTCCGTTATTGAAGGGAAACCCGAGTGCGCGCCTACGCTGACAACGAGTACCCCGCCAACCACAAACCCGACTGGAAAGTCATCGCCGGCCTATGGCCCTATCTGGCGGAATTCCGTGGTCGAGTCATGCTGGCACTGGGGTTCCTGATCTTCTCCAAACTGGCCACGGTCGCCACACCGGTCGCCTTGAAATACATCGTCGACTACCTGGACGAAAGTCAGGGCGGCGAGGTACTGCTGTGGATACCGGTCATACTGGTCGTCGCCTACGGCCTGCTCCGATTTGGCAGCACCCTGTTCAGCGAATTGCGGGACGCGGTGTTCGCCCGAGTCGCGGAACGGGCCATGCGACGAGTGTCACTGAGGGTTTTCGAACATCTGCACAACCGGGAGCTGTCCTTTCACCTGGACCGGAAAACCGGCGGACTGGCCCGGGACATTGAACGGGGCACCAACGGCATTAGCTTCCTGCTGCGTTTCACCCTCTTCAACATTGTCCCCACCCTCCTCGAAATCCTGATGGTGGCCGGTATTCTCTTCGTGGTGTTCAACGTGGGCTATGTGCTGGCGATCCTGGTAGCGGTGGTGGTGTATGTGGTGTTTTCCATCAAGGTGACCGAGTGGCGCACGAAATACGTGCGCGAAGCCAATGCCCGGGACAACCAGTCCAATTCCCGCGCAGTCGACAGCCTGCTCAACTACGAGACCGTAAAGTATTTCAATAACGAACGCTTCGAGGCAGAGCTCTACGACAAGGACCTGGATGACTGGGAACAGGCACGGCTCAAAAACCGGCTGTCGCTTGCCGCCCTGAACTCGGGCCAGGCCCTGATCATCGGTGTGGCGATGATCGTCATCATGGCCATGGCAGTGCAGGAAGTCGCCAGTGGTGAGATCACCCTGGGGGATTTCACCATGATTAATGCCTACCTGTTACAGCTGTTTATACCGCTCAATGCACTGGGGTTCGTGTATCGGGAGATCCGCCAGGCGCTGGTGAATGTGGAACGGTTGTTCGGGTTGCTCGGCGACGAACCGGTCATTGAGGACGCGCCGAACGCCAAAGCGTTGGTGGTGGAAAAAGGCGAGGTTTGTTTCGACCAGGTTCACTTTGGTTATCGCCCCAACCGTCAGATCCTCCAGAACGTAAGTTTCTCAATTCCCGCTGGGCACACCGTAGCCGTCGTGGGCGCCAGCGGCGCGGGGAAATCGACCTCGCCCGCCTGCTTTTCCGGTTTTACGATGTGAACCGGGGCAGTATCACCATCGACGGTCAGGATATCCGTGAGGTCACCCAGGACAGCCTGCGTTCCGCCATTGGCGTGGTGCCCCAGGATACGGTGCTGTTCAACGACACACTTTTTCGGAACCTGGCTTACGGTCGGCCTGATGCCAGCGAGGAAGAGGTGTACCGGGCAGCCCGAATGGCGCACCTGGAACAGTTTATCCACAGCCTGCCCGATGGCTATAACACACAGGTTGGTGAGCGGGGGCTTAAACTTTCCGGCGGCGAGAAACAGCGGGTCGCCATTGCCCGGGTACTTCTCAAGAACCCACCGTTATTGATTCTGGACGAAGCCACATCTTCTCTGGATTCGCTGTCTGAACAGGCGATTCTGGGGGCCTTGAAGGAAGTCAGCCGCCAGCGCACCTCCCTGGTTATCGCTCATCGGCTGTCGACGACGCGCGATGCGGATACCATTCTGGTGATGGACGGCGGCTGCATTGTCGAGAGTGGCAACCACGTCGAGCTGCTGGGCCAGAAGGGGCATTACGCCAGGCTCTGGGAACAGCAGCATCGAACTGGTGATGATGGTCAGGCAAGCCCCTGATCACGGGCCATGGCCATAGCCGCTTTCGGCCCTGTCCATAGCGATGGCAGTATGACAAAGGAGACCGGTATGGCGGTTATCACAATGAACTGCTGAAGCACGCCAATCTGCCCTGAACCCATATACAGCAGAATGGCGGCCATCATCGCCATAGCACCGCCCCAGAATACCCGGATCCAGGGATTTGGCTCATCATGGCCCGCACCCACCATGGCAATGGAATAGCTCATGGAGTCGCCGGTGGTGGCGACAAAAATGGTGGTGAGCAGCAGTATCGCGGCGGCCATCCAGGTGCCTCCTGGCAGCGCCTGGGCCACGGTCAGTGTGGCGACGTCAAAACGGAAATTGTTCAACGCTTCGGTCAGGTCAAAGGTGCCGGCCAGCTGGTGATAGATTCCCGAGCCACCCAGCAGCGTAAACCAGATTGTGGTGGCAATAGGTGCCAATACGGCAACCGCGAGGATCATTTCACGAACCGTGCGTCCGCGGGAAATTCGCGACACAAACACTGCCATCAAAGGCGTGTAACCAATAAACCAGGCGAAGAAAAACACCGTCCACCATTTCATCCACCAGTCCGGCGCCGTTTCAGCGGTCATCGTCGACATTGCCATGAAAGACGTCAGGTACTCGCCGAATGACTGGGTAAAGGTGTTGGCCAGAAACAGTGTGGGACCGAACAGGAAAATCACCGCGGCGATGGCCAGGGCGAGGAGCACGTTGAACCGGCTGAGCAACTGAATACCCTTGTGCAGGCCGGTCATGGCGGAGGTCATGTACACCCCGGCCAGAATGATCAGTACCGCGAGCTGGGTGCCATAGCCATCGGTGATGCCAAACAGCTCGTGCAGCCCGAAACTCACCTGGGTTGCCAGGAAACCGATAGGGCCGACGGTTCCCGCCACCACGGCAATGACGCAAAGGGCGTCAATCACCCCACCCAGCTTGCCTTGAACAGCGTTCTCACCAAACACCGGATACAATAGGGTTCGCGGCTGCAGCGGTTTGCCCTGATCATAGTGAGCCCTGCTGAGAACCAGTGCGGTCAGCGAGCCGAGCACGGCCCAGGCAAGGAAGCCCCAGTGAGTAAACGACTGCGCCATGGCGGGAGCGGTGGCCGCAGCCGTTCCGGCTTCGGTATCAAACGCCGGTGGTGTTACCACAAAGTGATAGACCGGTTCCCCGGCGGCGAAAAACACCCCTCCACCGGCCAGCAATGTACACATGATCATTGAAAGCCAGCGAAAACGGCTGATTTCCGGCCGGTCCAGGCCACCAATCCGTGCATTGCCGGCCTTGCTGACCGCTGTTCCAAGTGCGATGAAAAAGGTTGCCAGCAGGAGTAGTTGGAAGAACGACCCCAGGTACTTTGCCGTCCAGGTGAATCCGGCGCCAATCGCTGTGGCGACGGCGCTGCTGTCAATAATGGAAGCACCAACGAACAGCAGGATGAAGCCAATCGTAAGCGTCAGAACGATCGGGTCGCTATCGGAGAAAGCGCCCGGCCGTTCATCGGTAGCCAGGGAGTTTGTCTGGGAGATCATGGTTGTTCCTTTCGCGAAGAGCCGCGCAGGGTACAGAAAAGTTCAGACCTCTGCATTCCTTTGTGGAGGTAGCCACCCTCCCAGGCATTGGTAAGCTCGTCAGGATTCCGGAAATGCCGTCCAGTCATCCAGCCAGGTCGATGTGGCCCTGGGGTTAACAGCGCCCTGGTACATTGCCGACTCATCAAAGAATTCGGCTTTCGGAGGCCGTTTGGCAGTCATGGCGCGCACTGAGCTTCTGGGGCGGAAATGCGGCGACGACTCGCTGGTGACAGAGGGTTGCAAGCCGGTTTCAACCTGTACGGTGTTCTGCAGTTCGGGGCTGCGTATCCACAACTCTTCGTTGAAGCCGAAATCGTCATCATCGGTTTCGTTAACAATGGTGAGGTTGCCCAACCTACCGTTATTGGCAAGCAGGTTGTGGCTGAACGTCAGAGCATTCATGCCTACAAGTGCAGTGACCTCGTCCCGTGTATCCAGGGCTTCAATGGCGTAACTGTCAATGATCATGTTGTGAAAGTGGCCACCGGAACCTTCACGCAACAGGATTGCACGATGTTCCTTCGCGGAACGGCCGCTGCCATAAAGGGTGACGTTGTAGAATGTGGGTTCGGACCGTGGCATGGCCGAGTGGCTGGAACCGTTGTTGTCGCCCTCAAAGGCGTTATCGCCAACATCCCGGTACTGCTGGATAATGGCAAACTGCACCCGGCCTCGCCAGCCCCAGTCCCAATCGATGCTGTCATCGGCAGCACCGGTCACCAGGATGTTTTTCAGGTCGACGGTGCCACCGAACATTTCGATACCGTCGTCCAGAGCACGGTGAACCTGCACGTTCTGGATGATGGTGTTGGAGCCACAGCCACCCAGGGTTAAGCCGTTCAGCTCGTTGTTCTGATAGACCTCGAAACCGGCAAATTCAATGCGGGTGTATTGCACCACGCCGCAACTATGCTGCGTGTCGCTGCCACCGAATTGCCCACGGGTGTCGTTTTCAGGTACGCCTTCAATGCGGGCGTTCGGCTCGTTCACCGGTGCCTTTCCAAGAAGCACAACGCCACCCCAGTCACCGCGAGCCCGTGCTCCGGGTTCCTTGCTACTGGTAAAGACCACCGGTTGGTTGCGGCTGCCGCGGGCAAACAGTTTGGCACTGGGTGTTACGATCAGCGCGGAACCGGATTCGCCTTCAATGGTTACACCGGGTTCGATGGTCAGATTGGCGCCTTCCACAAAAACGGTGTTTTCAAGGGTGTATCGGTGGCCGCTTTCCCAGACAGTGTCTGCGGTAATGTCGGAGCTGATACGCACGTTACGGTTCTCAAATGCGGTAAAGCCGGCGACCGTTGCGACAGCAGCGCCAATGACGGGAACCAGTACCAGTGCGTGACGGGCAAACCAACTGCGTCTTTTCTGCGGCGTGACGGGACTGGCCTGGAGCTTCTGGTTCGAGGACTTGGCCATCAGCGGACGGCCATCATCGTTGGCCATGATCTCGCGTGCCAGCGCCTGAAGCTCTGGCGTGCCATTGGCTTCCACACGCATCAGAACGTCATTGCGGTAGTTGGGCTCTCTCAGCAAGACGTTGAGATGGACAAAGTCGACGCTCGGGCACTGGCCCTTGTCGATGCGACGTTTGAGTCGCCAGAGCTTCTCTACCAAAAGGGAGGATTGGTCGGACATTACTGCTGCTCCGTTGGGATGAGAGCACCGTTGTACATGTCCAATGTGAAAGCTTTATGTCAATTGAAAGAAAAGAGTCGCTTAAAGGGGAGTATTTCGTCGTAAAGAAGGGACTGAGATGCGGGAAAATGGTCGGCGTGGCAGGATTCGAACCTGCGACCCCTTCGTCCCGAACGAAGTGCGCTACCAAGCTGCGCCACACGCCGATCAACGGCCGGTATTATACGGATTGGCTGGTTTTTTACCAGCCCCCGTATGATTTTCACTGCCCACTGGCAGTGGGTAATACCGAGATATCCGCCACCCGCAGGAACAGGTTACGCAGCAGGTTGAGCATGGCCAGGCGGTTGTTGCGCACGGCCTCGTCGTCAGCCATCACCATGACTTCATCAAAGAAGTTATCCACCGGCTCCCGCAGGCTGGCGAGAGAGCTCAAGGCCGTCGCGTAATCGCCTTTTTCAAACAGTGGCAATGCCTTGTCGGCTTGCTGGCGAATTTGGTCGGCCAGCGTTATTTCCGCCTTGTCCTGCAACAACTCACTGTCGATGCTTTCACCAATGCTGTCGCCACCCTGCTTGGTAAGGATGTTGGACACCCGTTTGTTGGCGCCGGCCAGGGCCAGGGCTTCCGGTAGCTGGCGGAAGGCTTCCACGGCTTTCACCCGGCGGTCAAAGTCCAGCGGGCGTGTTGGACGGCGGGCGTGCACGGCGAGGTAGACTTCGGCACTGATGCCCTGCTCTTCATAATGCGCACGGAACCGCTCGAGCATATAGTCCACCACTGTGTTGGCCACATTCGGTTCGGTGATGCTGTTGTGTTCCTCTACCGCCCACTCGCACAGGGTTTGCAGGTCCAGTGGCAGCTCCCGCTCGATGATGATGCGCAATACGCCCAGTGAGGCTCGACGCAGCCCGAACGGGTCACGGGTACCGGACGGTGGCTGGTTAATGCCGAACAGCCCCACCAGGGAATCGATGCGGTCGGCAATGGCCACGGCGCAGCCCGTCAGTGTTGCGGGCAGGTCGTCACCGGCAAAGCGGGGCATGTACTGCTCGTTCAGTGCGCTGGCCACGTCTTCGTTCTCGCCGTCGTTGGCGGCGTAGTACTGGCCCATGATGCCCTGCAGGTCAGTGAATTCCAGCACCATCTCGGTGACCAGGTCGGTCTTGGCGAGCATGGCGGCGCGCTCAGCCAGAACGGGATCGCTGCCAATGGCGTCGGCGATCTTCTTCGCCAGTGCGGCCACCCGCACGGACTTGTCGTAAATGCTGCCCAGCTTGTCCTGGAACACGATCGGCTTGAGTTGGTCGATGCGGTCTTCCAGCCGGGTCTTGCGGTCAGTGTCATAGAAGAAAGCCGCATCGGACAGGCGTGGGCGGATAACCTTCTCATTGCCGGAAACGACCTGTTTTGGGTCCTTGCTTTCCAGGTTGCAACGGTGATGAACAGCGGAAGCATCCGGCCGTCGGCGGAAACCACGTGAAAGTACTTCTGGTGTTCCTTCATGGAGGAAATCAGTGCCTCGGCGGGAACTTCCAGGAAGCGTTCCTCGAAACGGCCCATGAGTGGCACGGGCCACTCGTTGAGGGCGGTGACTTCGTCCAGCAGGTCTTCATCGATAACCGCCTGGCCGCCCGCTTCCTTCCTGGCAATGGCGGTGACGCCGTCGCGGATCTGCTCGCGGCGTTCGGCGAAGTCAGCGATCACATACCCTTCCTGGCGCAGCACCACTTCGTAGTCGCCGGGCGTGGGCACGATCAATGATTTCGGGCAGTGGAAACGGTGACCGCGGGTTTTGTTACCCGGAGTCAGCCCCATGATCGGGGTGTCAATCACCTTGTTGCCGAACAGTAGGATGGACCAGTGCACCGGACGCACGAACTCGGTTCTGTGCGCGCCCCAGCGCATGCGTTTTGGAATCGGCAGTGCGGCCAGGGACTGGTCTACCAGTTCCGGCATCAGTTCAACGGTGGGGCGGCCTTTCTCGATGGTGCGATAGACCACCCAGGCGCCCTTGTCGGTTTCCATCGTATCAAGCTGGTCCGGTGTCACGCCCAGGGAGGTGGCGAAGCCGGTCAGTGCCCGGGTGGGGTTGCCGGAATCGTCGAACGCAGCTTTCACGGCCGGGCCGCGTTTTTCCACCGGTTTGTCCGGCTGAGCGTCTTCCAGGTCCCGTACCCTGACGGCAAGCCGGCGTGGTGCAGCAAAGGCTTCCACCTTGCCGAACCGAATACCCGCCTCTTCCAGGCCATTGGTAATGCCACGGGTAAACGCGTCCGACAGTGGCTTGAGGGCCTTGGGAGGCAGCTCTTCAGTGCCCAGTTCGACCAGAAAATCCTGTTTTGCCATGATTATGCGTTCCCCTGTTCCTGCTGAGCTTTTTTCGCTTTCTTACCCTTCTTGCCGTTCGCCTTTTCGGCGGCGGCCTCGGTCGCTGCCAGTACCTCTTTGCGCAGGGCATCCGGTGCCAGCGGGAAGCCAAGCTTGCGGCGGCTGTCGAAATACGCCTGGGCAACGGCCCGGGCCAGGGTGCGAACCCGCAGGATAAAACGTTGACGCTCGGTCACGGAGATGGCGTGGCGGGCGTCAAGCAGATTGAAAGTGTGTGAAGCCTTGAGCACCTGCTCATAGGCGGGCAATGCCAGGCCGGCTTCGATCAGGCGCGCGCTCTCGCGTTCGTGCACATCGAAGCTGTGAAACAGGAACTCGGTGTCGGCGTGCTCGAAGTTGTAGGTGGACATCTCCACCTCCTGCTGATGGAACACGTCGCCGTAGGTGACCACACCATCCGGGCCTTCGGTCCAGACCAGGTCGTAGACGCTGTCCACGCCCTGCAGGTACATGGCAATGCGCTCAAGCCCGTAGGTGAGCTCGCCGGTGACCGGATAGCATTCCAGGCCACCCACCTGCTGGAAGTAGGTGAACTGGGTTACTTCCATGCCGTTCAGCCAGATTTCCCAACCAGGCCCCAGGCGCCGAGGGTGGGTGATTCCCAGTTGTCCTCAACAAAACGGATATCGTGGACCAGTGGGTCCAGCCCAAGAGCCTTCAGGGAATCCAGGTACAGTTCCTGAATGTTGTCCGGGGACGGTTTCAGCACCACCTGGAACTGGTAGTAGTGTTGCAGGCGGTTGGGGTTCTCCCCGTAGCGGCCATCGGTGGGGCGGCGGCTGGGCTGAACGTAGGCGGCGTTCCAGGTTTCCGGACCGATGGAGCGCAGGAAGGTGGCCGGGTGGAAGGTGCCGGCACCCACTTCCATGTCCAGGGGCTGGAGGACCACGCAGCCGTGCTGCGCCCAGAAGTTCTGCAGGGCGAGGATCAGGCCCTGGAAGGTTTTGATGTCCGGCGTGTTTGCGGAAGTTGCCTTGTCTGTCACGACGTTTGCCTGCTGGTCAGTCTGTGTGTGGCGCCCGGGCATCTGGCCGGGGCACTCCGGAAAAAAGGGGCATTATACGCCTGCCAATCGCGTATTTCTAAGTTGGGTTCAGAAGATTGATTTTGCGCTAGAAGAACGTCAGTCCCACCTGGAACAGTTTCTCCACATCCCGTATCCGCGACTTGTCCACCAGAAACAGGATAACGTGGTCATCCGGCTGTACCCGCAGGTGGTCGTGGGCGATGAGGACTTCGCTGTGGCGGACGATGGCGCCGATGGTAGTGCCTTCCGGCAGGTTGATTTCGTCAAGCCGCTTGCCCACTACCCGGGAGGACCGGTGGTCGCCATGGGCGATGGCCTCAATGGCTTCGGCAGCACCCCTACGGAGTGAGTGAACGTTTACTACGTCCCCGCGGCGAATGTGGGTAAGCAGGCTGCCAATGGTGGTTTGCTGGGGCGAAATAGCGACATCAATGTCGCCGCCCTGGATCAGGTCAACGTAGTCCGGGTTGTTGATCAGCGTCAGTACCTTGCGGGCGCCCAGGCGTTTGGCCAGCAGTGACGCCATGATGTTGGCTTCGTCATCGTTGGTGACCGCACAGAAGACATCGGTATTTTCGATGTTCTCTTCCAGCAGAATGTCCTTGTTGGCGGCATTGCCCTCCAGCACCACGGTTTTGCGAAGGTTCTCGGACAGCATTACGCAACGTTCGTGGTCCCGTTCCAGAAGTTTCACCTGGTAGCGGGATTCGAGAGTATGGGCCAGGCGCTGGCCAATGTTACCACCCCCACAGATGAAGATGCGCTTGTAGGGTTTTTCCAGTGGCTGCAACTCGCTCATGACCGAGCGAATATGGTCGGAGGCAGCGATGAAGAAAACCTCGTCGCCGTCTTCGATCACCGTATCCCCCTGAGGCATGATCGCCCGGTCTTTCCTGAAAATGGCGGCGACCCTTGTTTCGATTTTGGGCATATGGCTGCGCAGGTACGACAATTCGTGGCCAACCAGTGGGCCGCCTTCCGTCGCCCGAATGGCGACCAACTGAACAAGCCCCTTGGAAAACTCCAGTACCTGCAGCGCGCCGGGGTATTCGATCAGTCGTGTGATGTGCTTGGTGACCAGGTGCTCCGGGCTGATCAGAACATCGATGGGGAAACCCCGCAGGCTGTCCAGATCCTTTTTCTGATCTCGCTGGTAGAACAGTTCTGGTTTTGCCAGGTAGGCGTTGGCCCTGACCCGGCAGATGGTTGTCGGGGTTTTGTAGAGCAACTTGGAGACCTGGCAGGCCACCATGTTGACCTCGTCACTGTTGGTCACGGCGATGACCATGTCACCATCTTCAGCGCCCGCCTGGCGCAGAACCGTGGGAAAGGAGGCCATGCCCTGGACAGTCCGAATGTCCAGTCGATCCTGAAGCTCCCTCAGGCGGGTACTGTCACTGTCGATCACGGTGATGTCGTTGGCTTCGTTGGCGAGGTTTTCTGCCAGGGTCCCGCCCACCTGGCCGGCACCGAGAATCAGGATTTTCATGGTTCGGGTTTCTCCAGCACAGCGTAGAAAAATCCATCGTGCTTTCGGGAACAGGCAGCATCTGGCGGCCGGTTTCCATATCGCGCCCCCAAAGGACATCGGGCTCCACCAGGGCAGCGTCGTCCTGCTGCTTCAGGAATCGACGAATTATACGGTGATTCTCCTGCGGAAACACCGAACAGGTGGCATAGACCAGGCGCCTCCGGGTGCGAGCACTTGCCACATCGACTCCAGCAGACCCAGCTGAATGCTGGCGAGCGGGACAATGTCTGATTCACGGCGCAGCAACTTGATGTCCGGATGGCGGCGAATCACGCCGGTGGCGCTGCAGGGAACGTCCAGCAGGATACGATCGAACGGCTTCCGGTCCCACCACTGGTCAATATCTGCGGCATCGGCCTGTTTCAGTGTCGCCACGAGATCCAGCCGTTCCAGGTTTTCCTGCACCCGTGGCAGTCGATCAGCGGATTCGTCGATAGCGACCACTTCTTCCAGTTGTCCACAGCTTTCAAGGATAGCGCAGGTTTTGCCTCCCGGTGCGGCACAGGCATCCAACACCCGTTGGCCGGGCGCCAGGTCCATCAGGGTGGTGCAGAGCTGGGCTGCTTCATCCTGCACACTGACTGCGCCTTCGGAAAACCAGGCAGAAGATCCACCGGCACCGGGGCGGCCAATTGGATGCCGTGGGGCGCAAACAGGGTTGCGTTGGCATCGATACCGGCATCGGACAGTAATTGCAGGTAGTCGTCGCGGCTGAAGCGCAGAGCGTTCACCCGCAGGGTCATGGGGGCCTGGGTGTTATTGGCTTCGAGAATAGCCTGCCAGTCGTGAGGCCAGTTATGGCGCAGTTTTTCAAGCATCCAGGAGGGTGGCTGAAACGACCGATTTCGTCGGCAATGGGCGGCTCCCCTTCCCGCTCCGCAGCCCGAAGAACGCCGTTCACCAGCCCTGTCAGGTGTGGTTTGTCGAGGGCGCGGCAGGCTTCCACGGTTTCATTCAGAATTGCGTAGGTGGCCTGCTGGCTGAAGCGAAGCTGGAACAATGCCACCAGCATCAGGTGGTGGACGACCCGGTCGGATTTGCGCAGCGGTTTTTTCAGGCGCGCCTGTAGCTCGCCATCGAGCCGGTGAAACCAGCGACAGGTGCCGTAGCACAGTGCCTGTAGTGGTGGTCGTTCGTTGTCTGCCACATCACCCATGGCGTGGGGCAGGCATTGGGACAGCGACTGGCCGTTCTCAACGGATTGCAAAACCCGGGCAGCAACCGCCCGCAGTGGCTGGCCCTGCTGGCTCATTCAGTTCAGCTCCTGGCCGGGCATCAGTATGTCCTTGCCGCCGTTGATCAGGTCGTTCACCGATTGTGGCCGCGAGCCGGACAACTGCAAACGGGTGATCCTCAGGGATTCCAGGCCGCAGGCAATGTCGATGCCCTCGCGGTCGCGGCGAATCACCGTGCCGGGATGTTTGTCGCTGGTGTCGTCCAGAATCTCCGCCTGATGAATGCGGATGCGCAGATCGTCCAGGTCGGTGTAGGTGCCCGGCCAGGGATTAAAGGCACGAATCAGCCGGCTGATGGCAGGGGCGTCCCGGGTCCAGTCGATATGCCCTTCTTCCTTGCTGAGTTTACGGGCATAGCAGGCCCGGGCCTCGTCCTGGACTTCGCCCTGCAGCTCGCCTTTCTCAAGCTGTTCCAGCGCCTTGACGATGGCTTCGCCACCCAGGCCAGCCAGACGGTCGTGAAGGCTGCCGCCGGTATCGGCGTCTTCGATTGGGGTAATAGCTTTCAGCAACATTGCGCCGGTGTCGAGGCCAGCGTCCATCTGCATGATGGTAATACCGGTTTCCCGGTCACCCGCGGCGATCGCGCGCTGAATAGGCGCGGCACCGCGCCAGCGAGGCAGCAACGAGGCATGGATGTTCAGGCAGCCGTGACGAGGGAGGTCCAGCACCGCCTGCGGCAGAATTAGTCCGTAGGCAGCGACGATCATCACGTCTGCGTTAAGACCGCGGAGCTGTTCCTGCGCTTCGGGCGATTTCAGGGACTCTGGTTGAAACACGGGAATGCCCGCCTCAACCGCCACCTGTTTGACCGGGCTGGGTGTCAGTTTGCGGCCACGGCCAGCGGGCCGGTCGGGTTGGGAGTAAACGCCAACCACCTGATGATGGGTCGTGAGCAGTGCCTTCAGCGCGGTGGCTGCGAATTCGGGGGTGCCGGCAAAAACAAGTCGCACGGGTATCGCTTCCTGGTCCGTTGAATACGAAAAGACCGGGTTTTCACCCGGTCCCGATTTACGCTGTTTTGGCGGCTTCAGGCGCTTTTCTTGTGAAGCTTTTCCAGTTTCTTGCGAATACGGGTGCGCTTCAGTGAACTCAGGTAGTCCACAAACAGCTTGCCGTTGAGGTGATCCATCTCATGCTGGATACATACCGCCAACAGGCCACGGGCTTCCAGCTCAAAGGGTTTGCCGTCACGGCCAATAGCCCTGATCATGCAGTGTTCGATACGGGAGACGTCCTCGTAGAAACCGGTACCGACAGGCAGCCTTCCTGCATCTCCTCAAGTTCGCCATCAAGCACTTCCACTTCCGGGTTGATGAATACCCGCGGTTCACTTTTGTCTTCGGACAGATCCATGACGATGATCTGCTTGTGTACATTGACCTGGGTGGCTGCCAGGCCAATGCCGGGCGCATCGTACATGGTCTCGAACATGTCGTCGATCAGCTTGCGGGTCTCGTCTGTTACCTCGTCCACTGGCTTGGCAAGGGTGCGCAAGCGGGGGTCCGGGTATTCGAGAATATCTAGTATCATGGCGCTCGTACTTTTGGTGTCTGATTCTGGCTTTCACCGTTATCTTTTGTAACGGTGTGAATACTGTCTCCGAAATGCGACAGCGTACTGCGCATTTTTCCATCCCGTGACTATTATGATCGGGATGAAAGAGCCGGTTTCAACGGGTTTTTGCCGTTTATGGTGCTATTATCCCTCAACTCGCTCATTGAGTACAAACTGATCAGTTGATAGTCAAAAGCTTTCGACCATAGCGTAGAATTTACTGGAAGAACAAAAGATAACATCACAATTTGCGAGACATCTTCTATAGTAGTGGTATAAAAGGCAGAGTACCGGCTGCATACCAAGAACAGAATCTATCGATTCAAGGCACGCGATCAAGGACTTAAACAATGAGGAAACTGCTGTACGCTCTGGCAGCAAGCATGCTGCTGCTAACCTCCTGGGCCCACGCCGCCCCGGAACTGAGGTCCGATCATCCCGAGCGTTACACTGTCGTGAAGGGTGACACCCTGTGGGATATTTCCGCCCGCTTCCTGAATAACCCCTGGTACTGGCCGGAAATCTGGCACGTGAATCCACAGGTTGCAAACCCACACCTGATCTATCCGGGTGACGAGCTGGCGCTGGTCTATATTGACGGCAAGCCGCGTGTTACCAAGGTTTCCAGTGATCGGGTGGTGAAGCTTTCACCAAAAGTGCGTTCCGAGCCCATCGATACGCCGATTCCCGCGATTCCCCTGGATGCGATCAGCAGTTTCCTGACCGACACACGCATCGTTGACGTTGAGGCACTCAATGGCGCGCCTTACGTGCTGGAAGGCGAGGACGGCCGGATTATTACCGGCGCGGGTGATCGGATTTACGCCCGTGGTGAGAAGCCGGCTGACAATGTGGGCGTCTTCCGCCGCAGCAAGGAATTCCGCGATCCGGAAACCGGCGAGTTCCTTGGCCTTGAGGCTCGGAGTATTGCCCGCGGTGAAGTCATTGCCGAGAATAAAGACGTTCTGACACTCCGACTGAAGCAATCCAACGAGGAAGTGCGCATCGGGGACCGTCTGCTGGTTGGCGAAGAGCGTCGCATCACCACCAGTTTTTTGCCCAGCTCTCCCGACAGTGATATCGAGGCCCAGATGATCTCGGTCGATGGTGGTGTCAGCCAGATCGGGCAGTTTGACGTGGTGGCTATCAACCGCGGTGAACGGGAAGGTCTGAAGCCGGGCAATGTCATGGCCGTGCTGAAGAGTGGCAATCTGGTTCGGGATCCGGTCACCAATGAAACCATTGAGCTGCCCTCCGAGCGTGCCGGGCTGATGATGGTGTTCCAGACCTACGAGAAAATGAGCTATGGCCTGATCCTGCAGGCCACCCGTCCGTTGTCGGTTGGTGACAAGGTGACCAATCCCTGAGCTGATCACAACGTAAGACGTCCGTAGAAAGGGAGCCGCATCGCCGGCTCCTTTTTTTATGGCATAATTCACCCTCGGCCTGCCAGGAAGGCAAGCCCCATTACCCAACCCTGATCCACGGAAGGATGCCATGTCACTCTCTACCGACACCCTGTCTGCCCGGAACCTGTTCCAGTCGGAACACGGGTTCTGGATATTCCTGTCCTGTCTGCCGAAATTCGGAGCCCGTCGCCAGCAGGCGATCCTCGAACAGATTCCGGATTTTCAGCAACTCCTGACCCATAATGCCGCCACTCTGAAAGCACTGGGTTTGGCGGCGGAAACGATCGATGCTCTCCAGGCATGGCGCCGCCAGGACAGCGCTCACCCTGTGATCGCCAGCGCCGACGGCATATACCGGGATTGCCTGCGGACCGGCACGGCTATCCTGACCATCGCCGATGCCGACTACCCCGAGCCTCTCAGGCATATTCACGACGGGCCATTGGTCCTCTATGTGCGCGGTGATCGCTCCCTGCTGGGGCGCGAGCAGATCGGTATTGTAGGTAGCCGCAACGCCACCCGGGCCGGGCTGGAACATGCCCGTTCCTTTGCCGCGGCGCTCGGCCAAAAAGGCTTGCTGGTGACCAGCGGGTTGGCCCTGGGGGTGGACGGCGCCGCCCATGCCGGCGCCTGGATGCCGGCTTCCCGACCGTCGCCGTGATTGGCAATGGTGTTGATAAACCCTACCCCTATCGCCACCGCACGCTCAGTGAACGCATCGCCGGTGAGGGGGTGATTGTGTCCGAATACCCGCCGGGTACGTCCGCCAAGGCGGGCCATTTCCCCCGCCGAAACCGGATTATCAGCGGTCTCAGCCGTGGCATCCTGGTGGTGGAGGCGGGACTCAAAAGCGGATCCCTGATCACTGCCCGACTGGCGCTGGAACAGGGGCGGGAGGTATTTGCGATTCCGGGCTCGGTCCACAATCCTTTGGCACGGGGCTGCCATCACCTGATACGCCAGGGTGCGAAGCTGGTGGAAACCGTGGACGATATCTGCGAGGAACTCGGCGGCTGGTGGACCAGTCAGAACGAGGGCGATTCCTCTTCGGTGATCATGAAAAGGCCAGCGACCGAAGGCCTGGACTCCCGGGAAATCGCGGTGCTGGAGGCTTTAGGGTATGATCCGCAGTCAACCGATGATTTGTGTTCAGTGACCGGCCTTCCCGCCGATCAGTTGATGCAGTCGCTGCTTCTCCTGGAGTTACAGGGATTGGTGGATTCTGCGCCGGGAGGGTTTCAACGGATTGGCTGAGCCACGTTTTTTACAGACTTGAAGATTTCATGAAATCACCACAGCAACCTTTGTCCGACTGGCACCTTCATTGCGCCCGCCGCACCGTCCTTGGTGGCGGGGTCATTGCCTATCCCACGGAAGCCGTCTGGGGGCTGGGTTGTGACCCCTGGGATCAGGACGCCGTTGAACGGGTCCTGTCGCTCAAGCAGCGTCCCATGGAGAAGGGACTGATCCTTGTGGCGGCGTCTGTTGATCAGATACGGTTCCTGTTGGACCCATTGCCGAAGGAGCAGCAGCGCCAGGCGATGAGTCATTGGCCTGGCCCGGTTACCTGTCTTCTGCCGGATATCCGCAAGCAAATCCCACAACAGGTTCGGGGGCATCACAGCTCCATCGCTGTCAGGGTCAGTGACCACCCTGTTGTGCGCGCCTTGTGCGAGGCGGTCGGCTTTCCCCTGGTTTCAACCTCCTGTAATCCGGCAGGACGCCAGCCGGCCCGTTCCTCCTGGCAGGTACGTCGTTACTTCGAGGGCCAACTGGATTGGCTGGTGCCAGGAGAACTGGGCGGTAACCGTCAACCCAGCCGTATCATCGATATCGTCAGCGGAAAGCAACTGCGCTAGGAGTTCCCATGTCTCAGCACCCTGTCCAGCACCCCGACACCAATGCCGTGAAACAATACTTGCTTGGCCTGCAGGATCAGATCTGCGAAAGGCTGGCAGCGACCGATGGCAGGGGCGTTTTTGAAACCGATGCCTGGGACCGGCCCGAGGGCGGAGGTGGCATCAGCCGGGTGATCACCGATGGCGAGGTGTTCGAGAAAGGCGGTGTAAACTTCTCCCATGTGATGGGCGAGACCATGCCTGCGTCAGCCACCGCGCATAGACCCCACCTGGCGGGTGCGCCCTGGCAAGCCATGGGGGTGTCTCTGGTCATGCACCCTTCGAACCCCTACGTACCCACGTCCCACGCCAACGTCCGGTTTTTTGTTGCGACCCCCGAGGATGCAGAGCCGGTCTATTGGTTTGGCGGGGGTTATGACCTTACGCCCTATTACGGCTTCGACGAGGATTGCGTCCATTGGCACCGGGTTGCGAAAGCCGCTTGTGATCCTTTCGGCGACCAACTGTATCGTGAGTACAAGCACTGGTGTGACAACTATTTCTACCTCAAACACCGGGACGAGCCGCGGGGCGTGGGAGGGTTGTTTTTTGACGACCACAACACCGGGGATTTCAGCCGTGATTTTGCCTTGATGCAGTCAGTCGGGGACAGCTTCATCGATGCCTATGAGCCCATTATCGAGCGACGAAAAGCCATGGTGTGGGGCGATCGCGAGCGCGATTTCCAGCTGTACCGCCGCGGCCGCTACGTGGAGTTCAACCTGGTGTACGACCGGGGCACCCTGTTTGGCCTGCAGTCCGGTGGCCGTACCGAATCCATCCTGATGTCGCTGCCTCCGCTGGTGCGCTGGGAGTACGACTTCGTGCCGGAGCCCGGATCGGAGGAAGCGCGGCTGACGGACTACTTTCTTACCGGGCGGGACTGGCTGGAGAGCGCTGATGCACAATGATCTGTATGCGGTGGTTGGCAATCCGATCAGTCACAGCAAATCCCCCCGCATTCATAGCCTGTTTGCCCGCCAGACCGGCGAGCAGCTGGAATACACGGCCATACAGGCGCCGGAAGACGATTTCGCGAATACCGTAAAAGGCTTTTTCGAACGCGGTGGCAAAGGGTTGAATATCACCGTGCCTTTCAAGGAGCAGGCCTGGCAGTTGGCGGACCTGCGGACCCAGCGCGCCGAGCGAGCGGGTGCGGCGAACACACTCTACAAAGACAGTAAAGGCTCACTTACCGCCGATAACACCGATGGCAAAGGATTGGTTACCGACCTGATGGTCAACCATGGCGTTCGCCTGGCGGGTAAACGCCTGCTGGTGCTGGGCGCAGGTGGGGCCGTTCGTGGTGTTCTGGGGCCGATTCTTGCTGAAGAGCCTGCTGCCCTGACGATTGCCAACCGCACCCTGGCAAAAGCCGAGGGTCTGGTCAGTTTCTTTGAATCCGTGGCCGGCGATACGCACCTGGAGGCCTGCGGATTCGAACAGCCGGCCGACGCTTTCGACGTTATCATCAACGGCACCAGTGCCAGCCTGCAGGGAGATTTGCCGCCGGTTTCCACAAGTGTGATCGGTGCCGACACGGTGATCTACGACATGATGTATTCTCTGCAGACCACCACCTTCAACCAGTGGGCTCTGGACCAGGGAGCCACCCGGGTGTTCGATGGCCTGGGCATGCTGGTGGAACAGGCGGCGGAGTCGTTCCGGATATGGCGTGGAAAAACTCCGGACACCCGTCCGGTGATTGAAGAATTGCGAAACGACTGAGCCCAACCCGGATGAATGGGCTATGCTTCGCAGGTGCAAACGGTTCCCGAAGATCGCTGATTAATCGCTGATTTAAGGTCTCTGATGGATATACTCACCCTTGTCGCTGGTGGCAGGCGTACTGATTGTCGTGCTTGCGATGCTGGCTAACGCGTCGATACTGACCTTTTTCAACCTTCCGGGGTTGGCGATTGTGCTGGGTGGCACGTTTGCCGTTACCCTGATCAAGTTTCGTCTGCCTTCGGTGATGAGTGCTTTCAGGCTGGCGTTTTCAGCGGCATTCAAGGACCGCGTAGAACGGCCGGCGGAGTTGATCCGCGAAGTTGGCACATTGGCTCTTGTCGTTCGCAAGGAAGGTATCCTGGGCCTGGAAAACCACCCCACCAAAAACGAGTTTCTGCAAAAGGCCATCAATCTGTGCGTGGACGGCCACCCACCGGAGCTGGTTGAAGAAGCTCTGGCCCAGGAAACCCAACAGACGGCTGAGCGTTACGAAGTCTCCGAAAGGGTATTTCGTGGTATTGGTGAATCCGCTCCGGCCATCGGTATGCTGGGTACGCTGGTTGGCCTGGTGCAGATGCTCAACACCCTCGACGATCCGTCCTCCATTGGCCCGGCCATGGCGATCGCCCTGCTGACCACGCTCTATGGCGCCTTCATCGCCCAGCTGATCGCCCTGCCCCTGGCCGACAAGCTGCAGCTCAAGGCCGAAGATGAGGCACGTAACCAGGTACTGATCACCACGTCGATGCGTACTATCATGCGCGGCGAGAATCCCCGGGTGATGACCGAACTGCTGTCATCCTTCGTAACGCCGGAGCAGCGCAACGGTCTTGCGCCGGAGCGGGAGGCGTAGGTTTTGGTGGTCCACCAGCCCGTCAAAAAGAAGAAGCATGGCCGTGGCTCCCCGGCCTGGATCGTCACCTTTGCCGATTTGGCCACCCTGCTGCTGACCTTTTTTATCCTGTTGCTGTCCTTCGCCGAAATGGATGTTGAAAAATACCGTGCCATGGCCAATTCCATGGCGGTGGCCTTCGGCAGCAACCAGGTGCTCGGCGATGCGGTGGGGGGCTCGCCGCTGACATTGATTGAGTCGGATACGGTTTCCCTGCCGGAGCCAATGGAGACGGCGACCGACGAGCCCGAATTTATTGATGAACGCGCGGAGGGGGATGCCCCGACCAAAATTCCGGCGGGTGTGATCGATCTGGCCAGCCGAATGATCGAAGAGCTTGAACCGGAAGTGGCTTCGGAGGCATTGAGCGTCAACTACGATGAAAGCCGGGTGGTGATCCGGTTTTCGGAGGAAGCCACGTTCCGCTCCGGAGAAGCGGCGATCAAGCCGGGAATGGTGCCGATCATCGAGCGGGTGGTAGAGGTGTTGTCTGGTTGCACCGGTGACGTTCTGGTGGCGGGTTACACGGATGACCGCCCGATAGCCAGTGGCCGCTATCGCTCTAACTGGGACCTGTCTGCCGCGCGTGCCGTGTCGGTGGTTCACGAGCTGGTGCTGAATCGTCAGGTGCCGGCGGAGCGGGTTGTCGCGGCGGGCCGGGCGGAAACCAACCCGCTGGCGCCCAACGACAGCCCGGAGAACCGGGCCAAGAACCGAAGAGTGGAGATCGCCATCCGCAACCCGCAATGCGACGACAGCGTGGAGACGGATCAGTTACCGGTGGAAATTAACCCGTGAAGTTCGCATATGCCTGCCGGGAAGCTCCTCATAGTGAATTTATATAACCCCGGCGCTTTTAGATCTTTATACTGTGCAGCCCAACGCAAACACATTTGTCGTAACTATTTGCTGTAAAAAGCTGTAACGAAAAGGCCAGAGAGATTATGAGCGGACCTGACAAACCGAAAGTGATTGGTGAGGAATGGAGCGATGAGCGGGTAAAGAGCTTCCTGGCCATTACGCCCTACGACAGCAACATCAATCCTGACTTCAATGCCCTGATCAAGCCTACCAGGCCATGATTGCCGAAGACTTTGACCGTTTCGTCGGTTTCTTTGTGGAAGCGGGGCGGGATCTCAACGCAGTTGATGAAAATGGTGAGACTATCCTGGACCTGGTGTCGCGGCACCGTCGTAGCACCGCTTACGCTGAGACACTTCGCAAAGCCGGCGCAAAAACAACGGCAGAGGCCGGGAGCTGAATCTCGCCGTTCTCCTTCTTTGCGGGTTACTGCTTAATAAAGCCTGAAGCGGATACTTTTACCGGAATGTGCGGACCGCTGAAAGTCCGATGAAGGAAGGGCCGGAAACTGGCCATTGAAGGCCCCGGTTGACCCGAGTGAGGGTGCGCGCCCCAACGGAATCCGCGTAAGCCTTCCTGATCACCGCTGCCAACAAACGGCGCCAGCATTGTGGGGTCGGCGCTGATCACATGAACAACGACGTCGCGGCTGGCGTTGTCGCCGGTGATCAAAGGGGCCGCCTGATGGTCGCCTGTCAGCACCAGCAGGGTCTTGTTATCCACATGACGTTTGGCGTACTCGGTGGCCACGTTCAGCGCATAATCCAGCGAGCGGGCGTAGTGATCGCGTACGCGCTCGGGGTCCCGCCACAGGCTTGCGGGTGCTTCGCCGGCATCTTTCCAGCGGTTAAAGATTTCTCCATCGCCGATGCTGTCCCAATCGTCCAGAACCGGGAGTATGGGGACCCATGGCGCGTGGCTGCTGATCAGTGCCACTTCAGCGAACACAGGGGTATGATTGGCGCGCTCCCGAATCTGGCGTTGGAACCATGACCAGGTGTACTGATCCGGCATGGTGACCCAGTTCAGGGCGGGTCCTCGATAGCCCATGGAGGTGGAGTGATAGATGCGGTTGTAGCCGAACGCAAGACCCTCCGGCCACTCGCGGGTAATGGCGGGCATAACAGCCACGGAATCATGGCCAGTCGCGCCCATATCGTCAATCAGTGTGGGATAGTCACTGGCCAGGAAAGTGTCGTAATCGAGTTGGGTATCGATCCATTGGCCGCTGAGCAGCGTGGTATGCGCCAGCCAGGATTGACCACCTGAACGGGGGATTGCAGGCGGCCCGTGACCATATGCAGGCCGGCGTTCGCCAGCACCTGCTCCATTTGCTGGAGGCGAGGCTGGATCAGGCGACCGTAACGCGGGTCGGTGACGGATGATATGCCGTAGGACTCAATGAACCCCAGGATCACATCGGTTTGAGCAAGCGCCTGCAGTGGCCTGGATTGGCTGGCGCCCGGGTTATCCATCAAATGCTGCTGGAAAGAGGCCGTTGACTGATAGGTATCAGCGGCCAGTTCAACTTGCTGAGTGGCTGCCCGGGCTGCCGTCAGGCCTACGAATGGTTGCGGCAGGAAAGTTACCCCGATGGCGACGATGCCCAGAGACGCAACAGCCCTTGCCGCGGCGCGGGAACGGTTTGCATCAACCTGCCGGAGCAACCGGCTCACGCAGATGCCCAACCCCACGAAGACAGTCAGGGCCATGACGATCAGCACCAGCGACAGCGTCACGCCCAGGTTGCTCTGCAACAGGTTAAACACCGAACCGGCAAGGCCCAGCTCGAGATAGAGATTGAAAGGTCGCCCGATGCTGTGGCGAACCAGAACATCACTCAGTGCAAAGAAGGCGAGCAGGCCAAAGAGAGCGCCAACAGTTGCCGCTCCGACACGCTTCCCCTTGCTTTCAGGTAGAAGAGCGAACAGTCCACTGATCAACAGGCTTCCGCAGCCAACCAGGGCATTTGGGAATAGTGAGGCAGCAGCAACGCCAGAAACAGAACGTTCAGCAGGATGGTGGTGAGTAACAGTCGCTTCAATGGCGGATCTCTCCACTAAACCTCATTGAGATAGTCGTCCTTGAGTTTGACGTAATTGGCCGCGGTGTACTTGAAGAAGGTCTTTTCCTGATCCGACAACGCCCGGGCCTGTTTGCAGGGTGAGCCCACATACAGGTAACCGGACTCCAGGGTTTTGCCCGGCGGCACCAGGCAGCCTGCGGCGACAATCACTTCGTCCTCCACCACGGCGCCGTCCATGATGATGCAACCCATACCTACCAGCACCCGGTTACCAATGGTGCAGCCGTGCAGCAGCGCCTTGTGGCCAACGGTCACGTCATCCCCGATCTGAAGTGGATAGCCACCGGGGTTATAATCACTGGCATGAGTGATGTGCAGCACCGACCCATCCTGAATGCTGCAGCGGTTGCCGATGCGAATCTTGTGCATGTCGCCGCGCACCACGGTCATCGGCCAGATAGAGACGTCATCCCCGGTCTGGACATCCCCGATAACCACTGCACTGGGATCAATCCAGGCGCGTTCTCCAAATTGTGGCGTGTTACCCTTGTGTGTTCGTACATTCGACATTACATATACTCTTGAAATGGATTATTGCTTGTGGGGAAGGAGTCTCTGGGTGAGGCCTTTCCAAAACACGCTCAGGCACATCCATGTGGCGCTTGAGCTCCGCCATCCATGGCTCCGCACAGTTTTGGAAAGGCCTCACCCAGAGACTCCCCAAGCGTTGGAGTTACTTCAAATTACATCAGACACCCGGAGCTGAGAAGGGGACTTATGAATAACCCGTTATTGACCGACGACCTGTTGCCCAAGTTTGACCATGTTCGCACCGAGCACATGGAACCGGCAATTGACCAGATTCTCAGCGAGAACCGCGTGAAAATCTCACAACTGGCGCAGCAGGACGAACCCACCTGGGAAACCCTGGCGCAACCGATGCAGGCAACCGAAGACCGGCTGGAAAGAGCCTGGTCGGTGATTTCCCACCTGAACGGTGTGATGAACAGCGACGACCTGCGCAAGGTGTACAAGAACTGCCTGGAAAAGCTCACCGAGTACAGCACCGAGCTGAGCCAGAATGCTGAACTCTGCGAGGCTTACAAGAAGCTGGCAGCAAGCGACCAGTACAATGAACTCAGCGAGGCACAGCGTAAATCCGTGGACAACACCCTGCGGGACTTCCACCTCGGTGGCGTCGATCTGCCCCAGGAAAAGAAAGAGCAGTACGCCAATCTGTCGATGGAGCTGTCGGAGCTCTCCAACCGTTTCAGCGACAATGTTCTGGATGCCACCCAACACTGGTTCAAGCACATCACCGATGTGGAAGAGCTGGCGGGCGTTCCTGAGAGCGCACTCGATGGCGCCAGGCAGGCAGCACAACAGAAGGATCTGGACGGCTATGTGATCACCCTGGATTTTCCCAGTTTCTACCCGGTGATGACCTACGGTGACAACCGCGACCTGCGCCGTGAAGTCTATGAAGCCTTTGTGACCCGAGCGTCCGACATGGGCCCGGATGCTGGCACTTGGGACAACACGCCAGTGATGGCGGAAATCCTCAAGCGTCGTCACGCCATGGCTCAGTTGCTCGGATTCGACAATTACGCCGAGCGCTCCCTGGCCACCAAGATGGCCCGCAATGTGGACGAAGTGCTGGACTTCCTGAACCAGCTGGCGGCCAAGTCCAAACCCATTGCCGAGCGGGAGTTTGCCGAGCTGAAGGCCTTCGCCAGGGACACCCACGGCGTTGACGACCTGCAGGCGTGGGACATCGGCTACTACAGTGAAAAACTGCGCCAGGAACGCTACGACATTTCCCCGGAAACCCTGCGCCCCTGGTTCCCGGTGGACAAGGTGGTCCCGGGCCTGTTTGCCGTGGCCGAGAAGCTGTTCGACGTGCAGATTGAAGCCAAACCAGAGGTAGAAACCTGGCACCCGGACGCGACCGCCTATTGCATCAGCCGCAATGGCGAGCCCCTGGCCTGGTTTTACCTTGACCTGTACGCTCGCCAAGGCAAGCGTGGCGGCGCCTGGATGGCGGACTGCCGGGTACGCTGGCGCAACCTGCGTGGCCAATTGCAACTGCCGGTGGCCTTCCTGACCTGTAACTTCACGCCGCCGGTGAACGGCAAGCCGTCACTGCTGACCCACGATGAGGTCACCACGCTGTTCCACGAGTTCGGGCACGGCCTGCACCACATGCTCACCCAGGTGGATGTGCTGGACGTATCCGGAATCAATGGCGTTGCCTGGGACGCCGTCGAGCTGCCCAGCCAGTTCCTGGAAAACTGGTGCTGGAACCCCGAGTCCCTGGCCCTGATCGCCTCGCACCATGAAACCGGTGAGCCGCTGCCGGACGACCTGCTGCAAAAGCTGCTGGCGGCCAAGAACTTCCAGTCCGGCATGGCGATGGTGCGTCAGCTGGAGTTTTCGCTGTTTGACTTCCGCCTGCACGCGGAATTCACCCTGGATGCCCCCACTAACCCGCTGGATATGCACCGCAAGGTGCGTAGCGAGATTGCGGTGGTGGAAGCACCGTCATTCAACCGCTTCCCCAACAGCTTCTCCCACATTTTTGCGGGTGGCTACGCCGCGGGTTATTACAGCTACAAATGGGCCGAGGTGCTGGCGGCGGATGCGTTTTCGCTGTTCGAGGAGAAGGGTATCTTCGATCCGCAAACCGGCAAGGCGTTCCTGCAGAACATCCTTGAAAAAGGCGGTTCCCAGGAACCGATGGAACTGTTCAAGGCGTTCCGTGGCCGTGAACCGGAGGTGGGTGCGCTGCTGAAACAGACGGGTATTACTGAAGACGCGGCTTAAGCCGATATCACCCGGTCAGTGTTGTGGCTGGCCGGGTTCTGGAATTGTTGGAGTTTTAACCATGGCGACCCCCAAACGTTTTATCGCCGGCGCTGTCTGTCCCCGTTGTGCGGAGATGGACAAAATCATGATGTTTACCACCGACGACGATGATCAGGTTCGCGAGTGCGTGGCCTGCGGTTTCACGGATGCGGTGTCTGATACCCCGGAGCCGACCAATCCCGAACTGGAAACCCGGGTGAACAAGCTCGGCAACGAAGATGATCATACCGTTAAGCAGGTGGTGTTCTTTTCTTCCAAGGACGACTGATGGTCGGGAGTTTGCCTTCCTGATGTAGCCTGCTGGTTTTGGAGGCCTGGACGGCGTCGTGGTGCTTTCTTCTGGGAAAAAGAACTCGCTGCGCTCAGACACCTTTTTCCCGGCAGAAAGCACCCCAACACCCTCCGGTTTGAACCACACGGATATCGCCGTTTGAGTCGAGCTCTCGGCTTTCTCTAGGCGATATTGACGCGGTTCGTTCGTGAGGGGGTAGGGGGATTTTTACTCGCCAGAAATGGGTGTCTGAGCGCAGCGAGTTCCATTTCAAGAGCAAAAACTCCCCCTGCCCCTCGCAGCCCCCACACCAACCAGGCTAGAAAAGGAGGGCAAACTCCAAAAGCCTAAAGAACCATAGCCGCCAACCACCCAAAGCCCAACAACGGCAGGTTGTAGTGCAGGAACGTCGGCACCACCGTATCCCAGATGTGGTTGTGCTGGCCGTCGACGTTGAGGCCAGCGGTAGGGCCGAGGGTGGAGTCCGAGGCCGGGGAGCCGGCATCGCCCAGGGCGCCGGCGGTGCCGACCAGGGCCACAATGGCCAGGGGGCTGAAGCCCAGTTCCAGGGCTAGCGGCACGTAGAGGGCTGCGATGATGGGGATGGTGGAGAAGGATGAGCCGATGCCCATGGTGATCAGCAGGCCGACGACCAGCATCAGCAGGGCGGCCAGAGCTTTGTTGTCGCCGATGGCAGAGACGGAGCCCTCCACCAGAGTGGCGATGTCACCGGTTTCGCGCATGACTTCCGCAAAGCCGGAGGCGGCGATCATGATGAAGCCGATCATTGCCAGCATTTTCATGCCTTCGGTGAACAGGTCGTCGGCTTCTTTCCATTTCACCACCCCGGACAGGTTGAACAGTACAAAGCCAGCCAGCGCCCCGAGGATCATCGAACCCAACCACAGTTGAACCACGAACGCCGCCACGATGGCGACCAGGGCCATCAGCAGCGTGCCGCCGTTGTAGGTCACATCCACCCGTTCGGTGCGGGCAATGGCGTCCAGATTGTAGTGTCGGTCGCCGCGGTAGCTGAAAAAGACGGCAACGAGAAGTCCACAGAGCATGCCGAGTGCTGGCAAGGCCATGGCGGACATGACATTGAGATCAGTGGCGTCGATGCCGTTGTCACCCACGTTCGCCAGCAGTATTTCATTGAGGTATATCCCTCCGAAACCCACAGGCAGGAACATGTAGGGTGTGATCAGGCCGAACGTGAGCACGCAGGCCACCAGGCGGCGGTCCATGTTCAGTTTGGCCATCACATACAGCAGTGGCGGTACAACCAGAGGAATAAACGCAATGTGAATGGGCAGGATATTCTGGGACGACATGGCAATGGCCAGTAGCAGGCCAACGATCAGCAGGCGGATGCCGCCAGCGGCTTTGCCGTTGTCCTGCCGGCCCACCAGGTTCAGGGCTTTGTCCGCCAGGGCATGGGCCAGGCCGGATTTGCCGATGGCAACGGCGAAGGCACCGAGGGTGGCGTAGGACAGGGCAACGGTTGCGCCGCCTCCCAGGCCCTCGTTAAACGCGGCAATGGTGGCGTCCAGTGACAAGCCGCTGATCAGGCCGCCGGCAACGGCACCGATAATCAGGGCAACAACAACGTGGATGCGGCACAGGCTCAGTACGAGCATGATCGCTACCGCAGCAACAACGGCATTCATGGCAGACTCCGGGATGTCGGGGATGGCTTTCAGCGCCCCGGAGGTGGGGCGGTTCAGGAAAGCGCGCTAATGTGCCGGAAACGCGTGCTGCAGTCAAAAATCGTGTTTACGTGTGGTCGTCAGCCACGTAGGTAAACCGGGGAACGTCCTCGCCAGCGACTTCCACGGTTTCCTGAAACATCGCCAATGGTCGTACCCATAGGCTGTAGTCGCCGTACAGGCAGCGATAAACGACCATCGGTTCCTCGGTTTCGCTGTGGCGGGCCACGCCGATAACGTCATAGTCCCTGCCTTTGTAGTGGCGGTAGCGGCCAGGGCGTAGCTCTGATTTCTTATCGGTCATCGTGTTTCTCCATACGTAGTTGATTGCTACGCATTTTTGAGGCGGACTTACTCCCAGTAAACGTCTAGACTGGTAAGAAGTAAACGCAAGGAGGCATTGGGACTGACTGTTGGCATCGACAGTTTAGTTGAGTTTTCCTGTTCCGGGTAACACGGCCACTATGAGCACTTTTTCAGTTTGCCGACTGGTGCGGATACTGTTGCTGGCGCTGACCATGGCCGCGGGTCCGGCCTACGGTGAAAGGGCATCGTTTGCCTGGTTTGAAGCATCGGGGCCGGACACTGATGTGGAGGATATCCGTGGCCTGGCGGAAGCGCAATGGCAACCAGTTGCCCGTAAACAAACCCTGAATTTTGGCTTCACCAAAAGCACCTATTGGCTACGAGTTGAGGTGCCTGCTGAGCCGGTTAACCGGGTGCTGGAAATCGGCTATCCCCTGTTGGACGATGTGCGGGTCTACTGGTATATCGGGGGCGAGCAGGTGGAACGCCATGTCACCGGGGACAGTCGCAAGTTCGGCTCCCGCCCGATTTACCACCGCAACTTTGTTTTTCCGGTACCTTCGAACAGTGACCCCACCACAGCGTATGTCCGTGTTCAGAGTGAGGGGGCGGTGCAGATCCCGGCCCAGGTTATCGAGTCGGCGGACTTTCTGGCGCGTGAGCAACTGGACTACGGCTGGCAGGCGGTTTTCCTGGGCATCATGATTGCCATGGCCCTGTACAACCTGTTTGTATTCGTCATCGTCCGTCAACAGGCCTATCTGTGGTACGTGTTGACCGTGGTTGCTTCTGCACTGGTGTTGCTGAACTTCAACGGCCTGGTGTTCCAGTGGCTTTGGCCGGATTTGCCGATTCTGAACCGTTACTTCACGGCCCCGGCCATATCGGCCAACATTCTGTTTGCGGTGATGTTTGCACTGAACTTTCTCGCCGTCCGAAATTACAGCCGGGTGTCCTACCGCGTGTTGCAATTGGTGGCATTGGTCAGTGGGTGCAGTCTTGTCTACGGCCTTTTCGGGTCTTACCAGAGCTCTACAGCCATCATCAGCGTATTCGCGGCGGTAATCACTCCCCTTACCTGGATTCTTGGCCTGGTCGTCTGGCGCAAGGGCCAGGCATTGGCGGGGTTCTACGTGGTGGCATGGACCCCGTTACTGCTCGGGTATCTGGTTATGTCGATCAGTAAAATCGGCCTTATTCCTACCAGCACGGTAACAGAGCTTGCACCCCAGACGGGTGTGGCGCTGGAGGTCATTTTGATGTCGTTTGCCCTGGCGTACAGAATCAACCTTGAGCGCCGCCTCAGGATTGAGGCCCAGGACCATGCCCTGGACATCCAGCTGCAAGCCAACCAGACGTTGGAAGCCCGCGTTCAGGCGCGTACGGAAGAGCTGGAGCAAGTCAATGAGCAACTCAAGGCGGTTTCCATTACTGATGGCTTGACCGGGGTTGCCAATCGTCGCCAGTTTGACGAAAAACTGGAGGCAGAATGGCACCGTGCCCTGCGCCAGGGACATCCCCTGAGCCTGGTCCTGTTGGATATTGATTACTTCAAACGGGTGAACGACAACTTTGGCCATCTGGCGGGGATGATTGCCTGGTCAGTGTCGCGTGGGTCTGCGCCGCCGAAATCCAGCGCTCAGGAGATTTGCTGGCGCGATACGGCGGCGAGGAATTCAGTGTGCTCCTGCCGGCGACGCCGGAGGCCGGGGCCGCCAATGTGGCTGAACGCTTGCGGGTGGCTGTGGCGGGCACATCGGTTTACGTTGGTGACCACAGCAGCCCATTGAACCTGTCGGTGAGCGCCGGGGTGGCCACCATCCTGCCGGAACCGGGCAGCCGCCCCGAGGACCTCATCGGCAGGGCCGATGAGGCCCTGTATGCCGCTAAGGGCGCAGGGCGTAACCAGGTGATGGTATTCCGGGAGTCGGGCGCAGAGGCCATCGCCGGTTCCTAACGTCAGTTTTTCAGCTTGTAGCGGCCGGGGCCGAGAAAAATAACGGCTACCGCGATGAACAGGAAGAAACCCTGCAGCTCCAGTGCCCAGCCGCCGTGATTGCCCAATGTCATCAGTTCATGGCTGTGTACCAGCGCTATGGCCACCAGCATGTTGAAGGCGATGAGTAAGGCGCCGATACGGGTCTGGTAGCCCAGGATCACCATTAATGGTGCCAGCAACTCACCAATGAACACGCCCCACGCGAAAAAGGCGGGAATCCCATGGCTGGCCAGTTGGCCTTCGATGAAGCCCACGCCATGGAACAGCTTGGCGATGCCATGAAACAGCAATAGTCCGCCCAGGGTCAGTCGAACAATCAGTTTTCCCAGATCCGCGTTGTCGAGCAAGGTTTATTCTCCCGTCAGGAAAGGTTTATTGGTCAGCGGGCAAGCTTAACCGGTTTGTCGCCCGGCTCAAAGGTTGCGGATCTGGGGGTACAGCGGCACCAGTTTTTTGATCAGTTGGTTCTGCGCACCCGTGGGTATGCCGTTCTCTTCCATGGCCAGGATGAGGTTCTCAGCCAGGGCATTGAATTGGGTGTCCGTCACGTTCATATCGGCGTGGCTTTCGCGCATTCCGCGCCCGGAATAGGTGCACGGCCCACCACTGAGTTCGCAGAGTTGGTCCGTCAGGTTGGTGTGGAACTGGCGCACGTCAATGCCACGAAACTGATCGTTGATACGCTCGTCTTCGACAATCCGGTAGAGCAGGTCTTCGACGATATCGGCAATGCCGGAACGCTCCCCAAGCTGCTGATAGAGAGAAGTATTCTGTTGACTGGATTCAACCATGGACTGGCAACCGGAGAGGACCAGCAGGGGCAGCAGAACCATGATGATGACGGAATGTTTCATAGTATCCTCCCGGGTTGTCAGAAACTGGCCTGCAGTGACAGGTAGGCACCGCGCTGGTCTTCCAGAGTGGCAACGTCACCAAGATTGACCAGGGCGGCCGTGACCGACAAGCGACGGTCGGGTACCCAGGCTACGAAAACATCCCACCAGTCGTCCTCGGTGGCGAAACCCAGGTTGTCCGGTTTCTGGCGGTATTCGGTACCCACCAGCCACTGGCGGGTCACAAACAACCCGACACTGCCTTCAAACATCGCCTCGTAGCTGTCGTTACGGTCGCCACCGAAACCCAGGAGGCCGCCCTGGTTGGCCTTGGTCCCGCGAACGGTGGCATTGACCAGCAGATTGCGATCCATCACCGCCGCGAAGAAGAGCTTGCTGCCTCCGACGTAGATATCGGTGCCGCTGTCATCTTTGGCGCCGATGGCGTCGGGTACGGTAAACTCGCGGTTGCGTTTGTGCAGAAGCCCGGCTGACCATTGCCCCCAGGGGCTGTAGAGGGCGTCGCCGGCGAGTCTCACTTTGAGCCCGAAAACGTCCTGTACCAGTTCGTCCTCTTCAAGGCCAAAGCCGTTTTTCAGGGTGAACACCAGGCTATCCAGGTCCAGAGTCTGGCGTGCCAGCGTGAGCTCAACACGATTGTTCCAGGTGACGCCTGTCCCGACCACCGACAGGGTATAGTCGTCGGTTTCGGCGCGGGACAGGGTCAGCGTGCCCCCCCACTCTTCATCGCTGGCATAACCGCCAAGCAGGGCCCAGGGTGACAGACCGCCCCCGGCGGCACCCCCGATGGACGTTACCCCACCGGTGGCCCAGAGTCTGCTGCCCGTGTCTGCGAACAGGTTCGCCGATGCCGTTAATGCCAGTAAACCGGTGCCTAGTACCCTGGCCAAGCGTGTCATGACGTGGTTTCTCCTGCGTATCTGAGTTCCTGCTGACGGTCCGTCAGCGACTGTTCTGTCTCCTTCAGGTCGCCAGCGGCGACGGGGCGGCTGAGAAAGTACCCCTGCCCGATCTCGCAGCCCCAGTCCCGCAACAGCGCCCAGCTTTCGGCGTTCTCGATTCCTTCCGCGACAACCCGCAACCCCAGGCCATGGGCCATATCTATGGTGGAGCGCACGATGAGCTGGTCCTGGGGTTCGGTATTCAGGCGCAGGACGAAGGATTTGTCGATCTTGAGTTCCTGCACCGGCAGGTTGCGCAATTGCGACAGCGAGGAATAGCCCGTGCCAAAGTCGTCCACCGACAGTGTGACACCGAGTTGGCGTAAGCGCCGCAGGGTTTCAAAGGCCGTTTCGGGTTCCTCCATCAGGGCGCTCTCGGTTACCTCCAGAGTGATACTGGACATGGGTAACTGCCATTGGGAGAACGCCTCGGCAACTTCCTTGGCGAGTTCCGGGCGGGTCAGGTCGAGCGCCGACAGGTTGATGGCAACACCAATATTCAGGCCCGCGGCGTGCCACTTGCCAGCATCGTTGGCAACACGGCGGAGGATGTGTCGGGTCAGTTCGGTGATCTGGCCGGATTGCTCCGCCAGGAAAATGAATTCTTCCGGCGAGATGAACCCCAGGTCCGGGTGAATCCAGCGCACCAGTGCTTCGGCCTGATGAAAGCCGGCAGACGCCATATCAAGTTTGGGCTGGTAGTTCATATGCAAGCCGTTGCTGGCAATGGCGTGGTGCAGATCAGAGATCAGCTGAAGTTCCCTCAGGTGGTTCTCATCCTGCCCTGGCTGATAATGGGTTACGGGCAGCCGGCTTTTTTGTGCCTGTTCGAACGTGAGGTTCAGGCGCCTGCGAACCTGGTCGGTATCGATGGCGTCCTGGGGTAGCTGCAGCGTAACATGGTGCAGCGAAGGGAGAACGGAGTGTTGTCGATGAACAACGGCGATTCCACGATTTCGCTGATCCTGGTGGCAAGTTTATCGAGCTCGGATTGCGGCTGGAGACCAGTCATCATCAGGAATTCGGCGCCTCCGGTCCTTGCCAGTGCTGAGCTGCCGGGCAGTGCTTCCTCCAACCTGGCCGACACCGCCTGTAAAACCTTGTCCCCGAACTCGAGGCCCAGAGTGTCATTGACGTCAGAAATATCATTGAGGCGCAGGCCCATCAGGCTGCAGGGGCGGTGGTTGTCGAATTGCTCCCGCAGGCGCGACAGGAAGGCGTTTCGATTGGGTAGCCCGGTAATTTCATCGTGGCTGGCGGCGTAGTGTATCTGCTCCTCGCGGTCCCGCAGTTTGCTCAGCATGTCGCCGAGCGCCTGCGTAATTCGGCCAGTTCACCGCCGGCGCGGATACGGGGAGGTGCGGGCGTGTGGCCATCGCCGATGGCCTTGGCATAGTCCGCCAGTTGCAGGACTGGTTGCCCCATGTTGCGAGCGATAATGAGCGCAATCAGGGCAGCCAGCACCAGAACGGCACTGACCAGCGTAAGAATTTCCACAGCACGCTCATAGTAGTTGCTGAGACGGGCCTCACGGTTGATTAAGAGCAGCAGCTGCAGGGCCGGCGTTTCGTCCCCGGTCAGGCTTATGATGCGGGTGAAGTAATGTGTACTCTCAAGAAACTGGTCCTCGCCGGACGTCCTGGCCATGGCATTGTTCAGTTCATCGAGCCTCGATGCGTTGATGGAACCCGGGTCGGTAAGAATCTGATAACTGCCTTCCTCACCAGAGGAGGCCCTGAACAACACCTCGGTTCCGCTCAGTCGACCGATAATGTCGGTAAGATCATTGTTGAGGTTAAAACCGGCAATCAGCCATGCCCTTAATCCAGGTGCTTCCACCGGAATGGTGAGCAGTTCAAAGCCGTCCGCACCGAAAACGCTCATCTGGCTGGCAAAGCCTGTTTGTCGCGCCCTGGAGAGCATTTCTGTAACCAGCGGGCTATTGGCAAACGCATCGGGCAGCCCATCGGTGTCGGCAAGGATATGCCCGTCGCTGCCAAGCAAGACGGCAAAATCGGCATTCACCCTTCGGGCCTGATTGGTCAGTGCGCTGTCCGTGGTGGCGCGATCTCCGCTGGCGACGGCAGAGCGAAAGCCAAAATCACGGATCACAACGTCCAGCCGGGAAAGAATCAGGCTGGTGCGGCGCTCAAGCACCTCCTCTGCCACTTGCTCGCCGAGACTCAATTGCTCAAGTGCACGTGCCTTTTCATCCTCGAACAGGTAAAGCATCAACAGTGCACCGATGCTCAGGCTGACGATGGCCACCATGGTGACCATGACGGTCACCAAACGTCCACGAAACCCTATTCGGCTAGCGACCGCCATCAAAGCTCCCGGAAACGTTCTTGCAGGCCATCCAGCCTGTCATCACTCGCGGGTTCCGGGGACAATTCCACCGACAGTTCGAGTGATGCAGGGTAGGGTTGCTCAACGGTGAATCGGGCCATACGGGTGTTGTCTGTCAATCGGGGGTGCCATATCTGGAGCTCAATCTTACCGGACCCATCGTCTGCCGACGGCGGAATCTCAACCGTCAAACGGCCCTGTTCATCGGTTCGGCCGGAGGGTGCGCTGTCGGTGACCAGAATAAACGCCTGCATGTGGTCATGGATGTTGCAGCCAATTTCCACCACACCGGTCTTGTCGAAGACAACCGGTTCCGTCGGACGTCCGGCGTATAGCTCAATGTTGAATGCCTTGGCGGGTGAGAATGAGTAGACGTGGTGCTGAGTGTTGTCCTGGTTGGGAAAATCCACTCTGGAATTCTTGGGTATGATCAACGTATGGGGGTGAAAGTTGCGATTTTTTTGGACAATCTCAGCTTCTACGGGGGATTCCGAGAGGCCGTTTTCCAGAATCACCACGGCATTGGCGACCGGCTTTCCTGACAGGTTATCGGTCAGTTGAAGAGGTACGGTGTTGGTCTCGGCGCCGTTGCAGAGAGAGCCTGCAAGCAACAGAAACAGGGTAACGGTCAGCTTGTACATCAATGTTGTTCATCCGTATTTTCTAAAGACCCGCTCCTAACGACAAGCGTATGTGGTTACGGACCAGCAGGTTTTCCCAATAGTGTCTCATCCAGTCCCATGCAACGTTCCTTGTCTGTTCTACGAACGGGTCCAAGTTTAGTTCGTAATAGTCCGGTGAGCCGGCAATCTGCAACACGGTGACGGTGATGGACTGGTCCAGTTCGTTGGCGAACGGTTCGCCGATCAACTGATGCGCCAGCAGATTTGCCCGTGTTGCCTCCACGTCGACCAGTTCGCTGGCGCGGGTGGAGCGGTTGTTCTCGTACATTTCCTCCATCAGGCGGTGGCAGAGATAGGCTCGTATCAGAAGCCCGTCAAGGCCATCATAACGTACCAGAAGAACCGACGGTTGAGTAAAATAACCGATGGCAGCCTCTACAAAAGGCGCAAACAACTCGGCCTTGCCGGCTTCTCTCGCACAGGCTTCCACGCACTCAATCAGTCGTGGCGCCATTTCGATGTACTCAATGGCAAACTGGAACAGGCAGGTCGCCGGTTGGTAACCGTCAATGGTGATGGTGGCAGGCAGCGACGACGCCCTTTCCCGCATCTGCTTGAGAAAGGTGCCGGAACGGGCTTCCTGCCGTCGGGCCTGATCAATGATGTCGAGAACTACCTTTGGTGTCATTTCAGGAGATGCCGGTCTCTGAACGGAATGGGGTCGCAAGGCGCCTCCCGTTATACGCATGGGATCGTCAGGGGCATTGGGAAGCGGCTGGCTACCGCAACATGCCTGCCTTTTCTCACAAGTGTAGACGAGATTTAACAGGCTGCTGTGGTGTGTGCATTAAACCTGAACGTGTTGTCCATGGATTGGCTTCAAGCTTCTTCACTGTCCTGAAAACCAGCGATCATGCCGCGAATGGCTCAAAAACAGCCAACCCATGGAAATTGCCCGTGCCAGCATCAGGCAGATCAGCGAGAACCACAGTCCATGATTGCCCCACCCGGTCGTCAGCCACCAGACCGGGAGGAAGACCACCAGCGCCGAAAACAGCATGGTGTTCTGCATGTCCCGTGTTCGGGTTGCGCCGATAAACACGCCATCCAGAAGGAATCCCCACACCGAGGCCAGCGGCAGCATCCACAGCCAGGGCAGATAGTCCCAGGCGGTTGCGCGCACTTCCTCGATACCGGTCAGCAAGCCAATGAGGAAGCGCCCGCCAAGAACAAAGGCGACGGTAAACAGCACGGAACCCCACAACGACCACCGGAATGCCACCCGAAAGACATTTTTGAACTGGCGCCGATTGTTTCTTCCCACCGCTTCACCAATCAGTGCCTCGGCGGCATTGGCAAAGCCGTCAAGGCCGTTGGAAATGATCAGTAGAAAGGTAATCAGCACCGCGTTGGCGGCCAGTATGGTATCGCCCTGTCGCGCACCCTGTGCGGTGAAGAAGGCCAGCACCAGAAGCAGGGCAATGGTGCGCACCATGATGTACCGGTTGACCTGTAATATTCTGAGGTAGTCCCGCAGCTGCCCGAACAGCGCCCGCTCAAACCCCTGACCGTCCGGCATGCGTTTCAGCACCATGTAGAACCCGATGGCGGCCGCCGAGTACTCTGCCATCACGGTGGCCATGGCAACGCCCCGGCTGTTCCAGCCAAAACCGGTCACAAAGAGCACATCGAGAACAATGTTGAGCCCGTTGGCCACAATCAGCATGACCATGGGGCCTCGCGCGTACTGAGTGCCTATCAGCCAGCCCACCAGCGTGTATTGGCAGAGCACGGCCGGTGCGCTCCAGATACGGATGCTGGCGTACTCTGCTGCCAGCGCGGCAACACGTTCACTGGGGTTCATCAGCGTCAGGCCCAGTTTGATCAACGGCTGATGGAACAGAATCAGCAACAGGCCGATACCGATAGCCAGCAACACGGAGCGTAGCAGCAGGGCAATCTGCGCAAACTCATCGCGTTTGCCCCAGCCTGGGCAGCCAGCCCCGTCGTGCCCATGCGCATAAAGCCAAAGGTCCAGTAGAGGATGCTGAACAGGTTTGCGCCCACCGCGACAGCCCCCAGATATTCCGGTGTATCGAGGTGTCCCAGCACGGCCGTATCCACAAGCCCCAGCAGCGGCACAGTGAGATTGGTGAGCATCAGTGGCCAGGCCAGCGCCCAGAGCCTGCGGTCGGTGGTGGCGAGTTGCGGAGCGGATTCTATGGGAATGAGAGGCCTTCCTTCTTTAATACATTTATGGGTGGACGGACTTTCGCATTTTTTTGATCTGTGTCTATACTGGGTTGTGTATTATCCATAGCAGACTTCCACCCTGACTTGGATAGTGTGTGCGAGCACTGTCTGGAACAGGGGGATTGGACGCAAAATCCGACAAGAATAACACTCTGTGGAGACACAGTATTATGCGCGTGCACGCTAAGCGGGCAGGTGTCCTCTTGGGCGGGCTTATGACGCCAGCGTTGTCCATGGCGGACTGGACGCTGAACATGAGTCCCGGGGTCACCGGTACCAGCAATGAAATCTTCAGCCTTCACATGACGATCCTCTGGATCTGCGTTGTCATCGGCATCGTGGTGTTTGGGGTCATGTTCTGGTCCATCTTCGCCCATCGCAAGTCCCCGGGCCGGAAACCGGCAAACTTTCACGAGAATACCCTGGTCGAGATTCTCTGGACCATCATACCCCTCGTGATTCTTGTGGTAATGGCGATTCCTGCCACTGCAACGCTTGTGGACATGTACGACACCAGCGAAGCTGACGTAGACATCAAGGTCACCGGCTATCAGTGGCGCTGGAAATACGACTACATAGAGGATGATTTTGGATACTTTTCCAATATCACCACCAGCGATGACGAAATCTACAACCGCACCGAGAAAACCGAGAACTACCTGCTGGAAGTAGACAACCCGATGGTAGTGCCTGTTGGGGCGAAAATCCGCCTGTTGGTCACCGCCAATGATGTTATCCACTCCTGGTGGGTGCCTGCCTTCGGCGTGAAGAAGGACGCCATCCCCGGCTTTGTGAACGAAACCTGGACCAGGGTCGACGAGCCCGGTATCTATCGTGGTCAATGCACCGAACTGTGTGGCGTAAAACACGGTTTCATGCCTGTGGTGGTCAAGGCGGTGCCTCAGGACGAATACGATGCCTGGGTGGCTGAGCAGAAGGAGGCGGCCCAGCGTGAGCGTGAGCTGACCGAGAAAGACTGGACCCTGGAAGAGCTGATGGCACGTGGCGAAAAAGCCTATGCCAGCGCGTGTGCTGCCTGCCACCAGGCGGATGGTAGCGGTGCGCCGCCAGCATTCCCGGCTCTGAAGGGCAGTACAGTCGTGACCGAAGACATGCAGGCGCATATGGATATTGTTGTAAACGGCGTTTCCGGCACCGCCATGCAGGCGTTTGGCGGTCAGCTGAGCGAAGTCGACCTCGCTGCGGTCATCACCTACGAGCGGAATGCCTGGGGTAATGACACCGGTGAAATGGTGACGCCAAAAGAAGTCTTTGAGTACAAGAATCAGGAATGATGAACCGGGTGGGTTGGAGCGAAGGCTCCAGTCCACCCTATCCAATGACGCCAGATTAATGACATCACCAGCCTGAATATACGGCGGTAACGGGGGTTTTTCATGAGTGCGGTTGCAGATACCCACGCCCAGGACGATCATCACCACGGCCCCGCAAAGGGCTTTTCTCGGTGGCTGCTGACGACCAACCACAAAGATATCGGGACCATGTACCTGATATTCAGTTTTGCGATGTTCCTGCTCGGCGGAACCATGGCCATGGTGATCCGGGCGGAACTGTTCCAGCCGGGCCTGCAGATTGTTGAGCCGGAATTCTTTAACCAGATGACCACCATGCACGGTCTTATCATGGTGTTTGGTGCGGTGATGCCGGCCTTTGTGGGCTTGGCGAACTGGATGATTCCATTGATGGTGGGTGCCCCTGACATGGCGCTGCCGCGAATGAACAACTGGAGCTTCTGGCTGCTGCCCTGCGCGTTCCTGATTCTGGTGTCCACGCTGTTTATGGAAGGGGGGGCGCCCAACTTTGGCTGGACCTTCTACGCGCCATTGTCGACGACCTATGGCCCACCGAGCACCACGTTCTTTATCTTCGCCGTTCACATCATGGGTGTGTCGTCGATCATGGGCGCGATTAACGTAATCGCCACTATCCTGAACATGCGGGCACCAGGCATGACGCTGATGAAGATGCCCCTGTTCGTCTGGACCTGGCTGATTACGGCGTTCCTGTTGATTGCCGTTATGCCGGTGCTGGCCGGCGTCGTCACCATGATGCTGATGGACATCAACTTCGGCACCAGCTTCTTTGATGCCTCCGGCGGTGGCGACCCGGTACTGTTCCAGCATGTGTTCTGGTTCTTCGGGCACCCCGAGGTCTACATCATGATCCTGCCTGCGTTCGGGGCGGTGTCCCACATTATTCCGGCGTTCTCCCGCAAGCCGTTGTTTGGCTACGCTCCATGGTATATGCGGTGGGCGCCATCGCCCTGCTGTCGTTTGTGGTCTGGGCTCACCATATGTTCACTGTTGGCATTCCCATCGCCGGTCAGCTGTTCTTCATGTATGCGACCATGCTGATTGCCGTGCCCACGGGCGTGAAGGTGTTCAACTGGGTGGCGACCATGTTCCGGGGGTCACTGACCTTCGAGGCGCCGATGCTGTTTGCGGTCGCCTTCGTCATCCTGTTTACCATCGGCGGTTTCTCCGGCCTGATGCTGGCCATTGCACCGGCTGACTTCCAGTATCACGATACCTACTTCGTGGTAGCACACTTCCACTACGTACTGGTACCGGGCGCCATCTTCGGCATCTTTGCCTCGGCGTATTTCTGGCTGCCCAAGTGGACTGGCCATATGTACGACGAAACCCTGGGCAAGACGCATTTCTGGCTGTCGTTCATCGGTATGAACCTGGCCTTTTTCCCGATGCACTTCCTCGGTTTGGCGGGTATGCCGCGGCGTATTCCGGATTACGCGCTGCAGTTTGCCGACTTCAACATGGTGTCCAGCATTGGCGCATTCATGTTTGGTGCCAGTCAGATCCTGTTCCTGGTGATTGTGATCAAGTGCGTCAAAGGCGGTGAAAAGGCCTCTGCCCAGCCGTGGGACGGTGCCGAAGGCCTTGAGTGGACAGTGCCCTCTCCGGCGCCCTACCACACCTTTGCCACGCCGCCGGAAGTGAAGTGAAACAGAGGCTGACTGGCGCCCACAACAACAAACGATAACGGATAAGCCATCGGAGATTGTCATGGCGGAAAACCAGACGTACTACGTTCCGGAACAGAGCAAGTGGCCGATTGTCGCCACCGTCGGGCTGGGGGTTACCCTCTACGGCGCGGCGGCCATTATGGTGAACGGCCAGCAGGGTGAGAGCACCACCGGCTCCTGGGTGATGTTCTTGATCGGTTCCCTGATCATGGCCTACATGCTGTTTGGATGGTTCGGGACCGTCATCAAGGAAAGCCGGTCAGGCCTGTACAGCCCACAGATGGATCGTTCCTTCCGTTGGGGTATGAGCTGGTTCATTTTTTCCGAGGTCATGTTCTTCGCGGCTTTCTTCGGTGCCCTATTCTACACCCGGATGTTCGCGGTGCCCTGGCTTGGCGGCGAAGGCGACCGCGGCAGCTCCAATATCCTCTGGGAAGGTTTCCAGGCGACATGGCCGCTGATCAACAATCCTGACCCCGACGCTTACCCGGCACCGGAAGGCATTATCGGCCCCTGGGGTTTGCCACTGATCAACACCATTCTGCTGGTGACGTCGTCCTTTACGGTTACGGTTGCGCACCATGCCCTCAAGGAAGACAACCGCAAGAAGGTCAAACTCTGGCTGAGCGCTACCATTGCGCTGGCGCTGATCTTTGTGTTTGTCCAGGGCTATGAATACGCTCACGCCTATCAGGATCTGAATCTGACCCTGCAGTCCGGCATTTATGGCAGCACCTTCTTCATGCTGACCGGGTTTCACGGCGCCCACGTGATACTGGGTACCCTGATGCTAACGATCATGTTGATCCGCATACACAAAGGCCATTTCACAGGTGATTACCACTTCGGGTTCGAGGCGTCGGCGTGGTATTGGCACTTCGTGGATGTGGTCTGGCTCGGGCTGTTCGTCTTCGTTTACGTGCTCTGACGACGCGCGTCAGGGGGTCGGATTCAGGGTCAGGCCCCCTTGCCATACTGAAATCAGAATGACTGCCAGCAGCAGTACGCTGAGGGCGACCCGCAACGCCAGGGAATTCAGGACACGGTTCGTTTTCCCGCCATCCCGGATCAGGAAGAATAGACCGCTGAACAGGCTCACCAGAACGGCCAGCATGAGTACGACAATGAGAATCTTCAGCATGGGAAATCCTGTAAACGGGAATGTAGATCCAGAGCCCACTATAGCAGAGCATGTCTGATCCAACCGATCGTTCTCGTCGCCAATGGCACTTCGATTGGCGCCTGTTGGTGTTCGCCGGCTTCTTTCTGCCGGTACTGTTAGGCCTGGGGATCTGGCAGCTGGAGCGAGCAGGAGAGAAACAGGCCCAGCTTGAACAGTGGCAGCAACAGGCCGGAAACCTGAGCTGGTCGCAACATCTGGCGGCCGGCCTCGAAGCCGGGCAACCGGTGACACTGTCCGGCCGTTACAGCGAGGTATCCTGGCTCCTCGATAACCGTACACGCGATGGCGCGCCGGGCTATGAGGTACTGACCCTGTTCCACCCGGTTCAGGGCCGCCCGGTGGTTGTGAATCGCGGTTGGGTACAAGCTCCCCGGCGACGTGATCAACTGCCCGATGTCAGTTATCCGTCCGGAGAGCTTAGTGTGAAGGGGCGGTTGAGTGAGTTTCCGGAACCCCCGGTGCTCAAGTCCGTGCCATCTGACAAAGCGGGCTGGCCGAAGCGAACACAGTCGCTGTCCCACGGGCAGGCTCGGGAAATTGAGAGTGGTGTTGCCAGCCTGGTACTCAGGCTTTCCGGGCCGGAGCAACCTGGCGCCTACCGCGCCGACTGGGCTCCAGACCGGATGGGGCCGCAAACCCATTATGGATATGCCGTGCAATGGTTTTCACTGGCCATCGCGCTGGTTATATTGACGGTCGTAGCGAGCTATCGCAAAACAGGAGTCCGTAATCACAATGACAACGGCTGAGCGCATGGACCAGAAAGACCCGGACGACAACGTCTCTCCGGAGCAGGTACGCCGCGGCAGGCGAACCGCCCTTTTACTGTTTGCCATCGGTTTCGGTCCGATGATTTTTGCCACTATCATGTACTACACCGGCTGGCTGAATCCTGCCGGCAATAGCAATAATGGCGAGCTGATCCAGCCGCCGGCGCCCCTGGCTCAAATGCAGCTTCAGGGAGCCAGCGGCAACCCGCTTGTCGACCGCTTTGGCCCTGACGAACCCGACGCCGAATGGATGATGGTGGTGGTTTCCGAGCAATGCGCCTCGGAGTGTGAAGAGCTTCTGTATCTGGCGCGCCAGGTCAATATTGCCCTGGGCAAGAATGCTAACCGGGTAAATCGTTCGGCCTGGCTCGGCACTATCCCTGACGATCTTTCGGTTCGCTGGAGCGACGAATACAGCTCCATGGAACGGCTGAGTATCCTGGAGGGCCGCGCTCCGAAATGGCCGTCCGGCATCAACCCGGAGCACCAGCCACGGATTCTGCTGGTGGACCCCTTTGGTAACGTGATCATGCACTACGGCACCGAACACACGGGAAAGGATATGCTGAAGGATCTGAAACACCTGTTGAAGCTGTCACAGATCGGCTGACCATCAGTAACCGGAGATGCCCCGTTGAACACCACCCAACCCCGTCTTTCCCGCCCGGCCCGCCTCATGGCGCGCTGGTCGCTACTGGCCACCCTGCTAGCGGTGGTCGTCATCATGCTTGGGGCCTGGACCCGATTGGTGGACGCGGGCCTCGGCTGTCCGGACTGGCCCGGTTGTTACGGGTTTCTGACGGTGCCCCATGATGAGTCGCGGATGGCCATCGCCAATGCGCGCTTTCCCGACACGCCCGTCGACGTGGAAAAAGGCTGGCCTGAAATGATCCACCGATACGCCGCCGGCACGCTGGGGCTGGTGGTGTTTGGCCTGGCGGCCTACGCGTTCCGTCATCGTCGTGACGGCGTGCCGCTTCGGTTGCCACTGTTTATTGCTGCCTTCATTCTGCTCCAGGGCGCCTTCGGCATGTGGACAGTGACCCTGAAGCTCTGGCCGCAGGTGGTTGCCCTGCACCTGTTAGGGGGCTTTACCACCCTGAGCCTGCTGACACTGCTCACGCTTCGCCTACGCCGTAGACCGCAACCTGAAGGGGAATCACCCGGCGCAGGCCGGCCCCCCGGGTTGCGCCGTTTCCGGCCGTGGCTATACGGTGGTCTGGCGCTGGTTGTTATGCAAATTGCCCTGGGGGCCTGGACAGCGGCCAACTACGCTGCTGTGGCCTGTACTGACCTGCCCACCTGCCAGGGCGAATGGTGGCCGGCTGAGATGGACTTCCAGCATGGGTTCGATGTCACCCAGCATGTGGGGCCGAATTACCTGGGCGGGCAGCTAACGGCTGACGGTCGTGTCGCCATCCATGTCAGTCACCGGCTGGGAGCGATGATAGTGCTTGCGTACTTCACGGTTTTTCTGGCATTACTGTGGCGCAGGACAAAGCGAACACCACTGGCGTGGCATGTGCAGCTGGTGGCCGTGGCCCTGGTTGCGCAGATTGCGCTGGGCCTGGCCAACATCGTGTTTCATATACCTCTGTCAGTGGCGGTGGCGCACAACGCAATGGGCGCAGGGCTTTTGCTGGCAGTGATCAATCTGCTCTGGCGATTTCATCAACAGGCCCTGCCAGAGGCAGCAAAAATAGAACCTACAACAACAATCGAGCGAGAGGTGACGGCATGAGCGAGCACGTAAAGGCACTGCCGGCGCAGGGAACGACCAACGAGTCCGCTGCCGCGGGCATTTCCTGGCGGGATTTTCTGGAGCTGACCAAGCCCACTGTGGTGGCGATGATGATCCTCACCTCAGTCATAGGCATGCTACTGGCCACACCGGGCGTGCCGGGTTGGGAGGTTATGCTCTACGGTAACCTGGGCATCGCCCTGCTGGCGGGCGCGGCAGCCGTGGTCAATCACGTGGTGGATCAGAAAATCGACACGGTCATGGCCCGTACCCGCAAACGGCCCGTCGCCACCGGGAAAATCTCGCCGCTGGACGCACTGCTGTTCGCAACCGTGCTGGCGGTTGCCGGCATGGTTATCCTGGTGTGGCAGGTGAATGCGCTGACAGCCTGGCTGACCCTGGCATCACTGGTGGGGTATGCGGCGTCTACACCCTGTTTCTCAAGCGTATGACCCCGCAGAACATCGTTATCGGTGGCCTGGCCGGCGCGATGCCGCCACTGTTGGGCTGGACAGCGGTGACCGGGCAAGTGGAAGGTCACGCCCTGTTGCTGGTGCTGATCATCTTCGCCTGGACGCCACCGCATTTCTGGGCACTGGCCATCCATCGCAAGGAAGAATACGCCAAGGCCGGTATTCCCATGCTGCCAGTCACCCATGGCAACAAGTACACAGAGTTACATATACTCCTGTACACCCTGATGCTGCTTGCTGTCAGCCTGCTGCCGTTTGTCACCGGTATGTCTGGCGTTATCTATCTGGTGGGTGCACTGGCCCTCGGCCTGCGTTTCCTGCAGTATGCCGTACGGTTGCTCAGAGGTGATGACCGTCGTGTTGCGCTCAACACCTTCAAATATTCCATCACCTATCTGATGGCCCTGTTTGTGGTGTTGCTGGTCGACCACTTTGTGTTTTTCTGAATGCTGATTTACCGGAGATTTCATGGACCGTTCGATTCGCCTGACGCTGATCCTGCTGCTGTTGGTTGTCGTGCTGATCTTCGGGCTGGTGGTTGGACGGCAGGTGTTGCTGGTCGGAAATGACCAGCCTTCACCCCCACCGGAACTCAGCAGTATCAACGCCTACGTGTACGACAACAGTCGTCAACTTGCAGAGTTCGAGCTGCTTAACGAACAGGGCGAAACGGTCACCCGGGACAGCCTGAAGGGCAAATGGACGTTTGCTTTCGTTGGTTATACCAATTGCCCGGACATCTGCCCCGCTGCCATGGCGACCCTGCGCAAAACCGACAAAATGCTACCGGAGGAGCTACCGCAGCCGGAGTTCCTGTTGATTTCCGCCGACCCGGAACACGATACGCCCCAGAGACTGAAAGACTATGTGGGCTTTTTCGGCGACGACTTTCACGGCCTGACTGGCGACATTGAGACACTAAGAGAGCTCGCCAGAAGCATGAACGCGGTTTTCTCCCAACGTCAGGTGGATGGCGAACGGCTGGTGGAACACAGCGGGCATTTCACACTGATCAACCGGACGGCGAAATGACCGCCGTGCTTCAGCCTCCCCACAAGCCGGAAGACCTGGTTGAGGCCTATCGTGAGATCTACGAGTGGGCTCGGGAAAATCATCCGCGAGCGTCCCAGTCATGACCCTGCGCTCCTCGCTTTGACTCGGCTGACTTCCTGCTCCCACTGACTTAGACTGCTACCGGCTTTCCCCAGGGGTTCTGTGATGCCAAATTCCCACCCTTCCTGCACACCGCCGCGGGATCTTTATCTGGTCGTGGTAGCGGGTGCCATTCTGTTGCTGGTCACCCACGGCCTGGGCCGTTTCATCTACACGCCGCTATTGCCGTATCTGGTGGACGATGGCCAGATCACTGCCGGGCAGGGTGCTGCGGTGGCCACTTGGAACTACCTTGGCTACCTGCTTGGCGCCTTGCTGGCCATCCGCTGGCACACCATCAGCCACATTCGCATGCTGCTGCCAGCGTCCCTCGCGGTTCACCTGTTGACCACCCTTGCGATGACACAGACTGACCACCTTGGGGCCATGTCCACCGCCCGCCTGTTTAACGGCATCGCCAACGGCGTTGTCTTTGTCCAGGCTCCGGCGTTGATCCTGGAATGGCTGGTGCTGCGCAACCGCGCCACTCTGAGTGGGCATCTCTACATTGGTGTAGGCCTGGGCCTTTTGGTATCAAGTGGCCTGGTCAGCTCCAGCGCCCACTGGCTTGAGGGGACTGAACGCTGGTGGCCTGCCGTCGTGCTTTCCATCCCCCTGGCCTGGTGGGCCACGGCGCGGTTACTCCGACTGGGCGTACCGGTGAGGGCGCAAAGCGACGGCGAAACCCCGCCGGGAAAATCGCCCTTGTTTGACCGGGCAAGTGTGCCCCTGTTTCTCTCATATGCCGGGGCTGGTCTCGGTTACATACTGCCGATGACGTTCTTGCCATTGCTGGCCAAGGACCAGTTACCGGCCGACCACTGGCTGCTGGATGGCGCCTGGTTCCTGGCGGCTGTGGCGACGATCCTGTCACCCTCGATATGGAACTATCTTGGTGCAAAAATAGGCGATCTCCCTGCATTGCGCATGAATTTCGTGGTACAGCTTGCCGGCGTCCTGGCAGCAGTGATCTTGCCTGGTGCCTTGGGCCTGGCGGTTTGTGCCGCCCTGGTGGGCAGCACGTTCGTGGGTACGGTGATGCTCACCCAACGCATCGGCCGGGCCCTGCATCCGCACCAGGGGCCGCGACTGTCAGCGGCAATGGTGTCGGTCTACGGCTTCACCCAGATGGCCGGCCCGTGGCTCACCAAGCAATGGCTGGAAGCCGGCGGCACCCTGACCACGGCCTTTGGCATCGGGGTGGTGGCGTTGGCTCTTGGAGCGGTGTTTGCGTTTTTTGTGCCTTTGCCTGGGGGGGCTGGCAGGACTGATCGTTAGGGGGCATGAGAGTGGCAGTTGTCGCGTCTGTTGAGATAAGCGCATCAACGTTTCGCGCAAAACAAGTTTAGACCATAGTACCCTTTGGAGAATTACGGGAGTTACCTAAGGGTGTGGGGGTATTTTATTTTTCAATAAAGAAAATGGTGTCCGAGCAAAGCGAGTTCATTTTCATTTGAAAAATAAAATACCCCCACGCCCCTCCCCCAACCCGACCAGTCCTAACCAAAGCAAAACCAATGCTCCCAATCAACAAAACCATCCCGGACCTACTAACCACCCTGGACCCAGAAACAACCGTCCTGCTACAGGCCCCACCGGGCGCCGGTAAAACCACCAGGGTGCCACTGGCCCTGATGGATGCTGACTGGCGTGAGGGCCGGAAAATCCTGATGTTGGAGCCGAGACGTTTGGCAGCCCGGTCGGCGGCAAGGTACATGGCCGGGCAGATGGGGGAGAAGCCGGGCCAGACCGTTGGTTATCGCACACGGCTTGATACGCAGGTGACGTCTGCCACGGTGATAGAAGTGGTCACCGAAGGTATTCTCACGCGGTTGATCCAGAATGATCCGGCGCTGGAAGACTACGCCGTTGTGATTTTCGATGAGTTTCACGAACGGTCATTGCAAGCTGATCTTGGGCTGGCGTTGGTGCGGGAAGCCCGCCAGGCCTTGAGGGAGGACCTGCGGATCATCGTCATGTCCGCCACGTTGGATACCGCACCCATAGCCCGGTTGCTGGGTGATGTACCGGTGCTGAGAAGTGAAGGCCGGGCGTTCCCTGTGGAGGTGGCGTATCGTCCGATTCCGCGCAATGGCCGGGTAGAAGAACAGGTGGTGTCCGTTATTCATGAGGCACTGGCGGATCAGAGTGGGTCGTTGCTGGTGTTTCTTCCCGGTGCGGGCGAGATTCGTCGGGTTGAGCGTCAGCTTCAGAACCAGACAGGCAACGATGTGATCGTGGCACCGTTGTACGGCAACCTGAAAAGCGAGGAGCAGGACCGGGCCATCGCGCCGGCGCCCGAAGGTTTCCGCAAAGTGGTTCTGGCCACGGCTATTGCCGAATCCAGTCTCACCATTGAAGGCGTGCGCGTCGTCATCGACAGCGGTCAGCAACGCCGGGCGGTGTTTGATGCCAACAGTGGTATGACACGGCTGGTGACGGGCTGGGTGTCAAAAGCGTCTGCGGAGCAGCGCAAGGGGCGGGCCGGGCGGATTGAGCCTGGCGTCTGTTACCGGCTGTGGAGCGAGTCCGCCCAGTTTGGTCTGGCCGAGTTCACCCCGCCGGAAATACAGGAAGCGGACCTGGCACCCCTGGTGCTGGAACTGGCGCAATGGGGCGCGCGGTCGCCGGATCAGCTGGACTGGATTGACCCGCCCCCTGCTGCGCACTGGCAGCAGGCCGTGGCGTTGTTGCAGTGGCTGGATATGCTGGATGCCGACAGCGCCATTACCGAACATGGCAAGGCGGCGCGGGACATGGGCGTTCATCCACGGCTGGCGCACATGATTCTACGCGGACGGGATATTGGCCATGGCTATCTCGCGGCCGAGTTGGCGGCGCTGCTGGAAGAACGGGATCTGGCGGGCCGATCAGCCGGGGCGGATATGCAGGAGCGGGTCAGGATGCTGCGGGGTTCTGGCCCGCGACAGGGTGTGGATACCGCCAGGGTGATATCGATCACCAAGTCGGTGTCCCGCCTGGCGGCAGGGCTTGAACGACCACAGGCAATGCCCTCCGAGGATGAGGTAGGACGCGTGCTCGCACAGGCCTACCCGGACCGGATTGCCCGTAAACGGCGGGGCGAAGCGCCGCGATACCAGCTCAGCAACGGCCGCGGCGCAGCCCTTCGCAGCGACGACAGGCTGGCTCGCTATGAGTGGCTGGTTGCCGCTGAACTGGACGGCAAGGCCAGGGAGGCCACGATTTATCTTGCTGCACCGGTTACCCCAGCGGTGCTGGAACAGGACCTGTCCGGCCACATTGAAGAATACGAGGAGGCGGTCTGGGACGAGCGACGCGGAACCGTGGTGGCCCGTCGCGTCCGAAAACTGGGGCAGTTGGAGCTGGAGGAAACAGCCTTGCCGGCCCCGTCACCGGAACTGGTGCAGCAGGGGCTGCTCGCCGCCGTGCGCAAGAAGGGCCTTGGGAGCCTGCCATGGACGCCGGCGGCGGAACAATGGCTTGCCCGGGTCACCCTGCTGGCAGAGTACTTTCCCGGAGAATGGCCAACGGTCAGCAAACGTTGGCTGACAGACAACCTGGAAACCTGGCTTGGTCCGTTCCTGGCAGGGATGACCACTGGCGTGACCTGGACAAGCTCAACCTGATCCAGGCTCTTGCCAGCCTGCTGGAGTATCCGCAACAACAGGCACTGGAAGACCTGGCGCCCACCCGCCTGACGATCCCAACCGGCCAGTCCGTGGCGCTGGATTACACCGCAGAAAACGGCCCGGTACTGGCGGCCAAGCTCCAGGCCCTGTTCGGCTGGACCAAAACTCCTACGGTTGCCGGAGCCAGGTGCCGGTGGTGATCCACCTGCTGTCCCCAGCCCAGCGCCCTCTGGCCGTCACGGCCGACCTGGCAAGCTTCTGGCAGAACGCCTACCCGGAGGTCCGCAAGGATATGCGCGGTCGGTATCCCAAGCACCCCTGGCCGGAAGATCCCCTGACGGCCGATGCGAGTCAGGGGACTAAGAAGCGTCCTGTTCGTTGATTCTTTACCTTTGGCTTTGGGTAGGACTGAGGCCTTTGTGGGGATCGGGGAGGTGGGGGTATTTTCCTTGGGAATGGAACTCGCTCCGCTCAGACACCCATTCCTGGCGGAAAAATACCCCCCACCTCCCCGCTCTATTGACAAATGGTGATGTCGTTACGGAAAGCTGGAATTTAACTGCGCTTTGATTTCGAATGTATGCGTGCGGACACCGTACCAGCGGTAAAAAGCTCTCAGGTAAACCCAGTCAAAACCACAGTAAATCGGTGCGACAACTGGCGTTAACTAAGGGTATGGGGGTGTTTTATTTTTCAATAAAGAAAATGGTGTCTGAGCGAAGCGAGTTCATTTTCATTTGAAAAATAAAACACCCCCATGCCCCTCCCCTAAACCCCCAGTCCAACCCAAAGCCAAAGCAAAGAATAAACATTGCACCCAACCCAAACCTGTATAAAATGCGACCAACCCAACCACGCCCCCAACCCAAATGAAACTGGTCTCCTTCGACATATTCCGCACCCTCGGCTTCCCGGACACCAAAACCCTCAAGCCCGAACAGTTCCTGGCCCACAAAGAGCTGCTTAAAGACGCAGACTGGGTGCTGTTCCCGGAATACTGGCAGCTGAATGCCCTCGTACACGGGCTGAAATGCCGCGTTTTCCCCAGTGTCGCCAGCTATCGCATCGGCCACGACAAGGTGGAAATGACCCGGGCTTTCCAGGCGGTCGCACCTGAACACACTCCGTGGACTCTGATTGAAGCCAATGGCCCGGAGGAACAGCAGGCGGTGTGGGATGCCATGGTCGTGCCCTTCGTGGCCAAGCTGCCCAAAGCCAGCATGGGCGAAGGTGTGTGGTTAATCGAAAACAAAGCCGACTGGCAGCGTTATTGCGAGCGGACCCATGTTCTTTATGCCCAGGAATACCTGCCGATTGATCGGGATGTGCGGGTAGTGATTGTCGGGGACAAAGTGGTATCCGCCTACTGGCGAACCCAGGCGGACCAGGGGTTCTACAATAACGTGTCGCAGGGTGGGCGCATCGACCGGGGGCCAGTGCCTTCCGTGGTAACCGATCTGGCACTGCGCCTTGCGCGGGAGCTGGAGGTGGATCACGCGGGGTTTGATATCGCCCTGGTGGAGGGGTATCCCTACGTGCTTGAGTTCAATCGGCTATTCGGCAATCAGGGACTCGGTCAGGGTAGTGATCTGAAAACTGCGATTCTGGATTACCTGCAGCGCCAGGCCGAGCCCGAAGACCCGAACGGCCCCACCGGGCCGGCGCCGTTGTGGCCAGTCGCGGTGTGAGCTGAAGGCAAACGGGCCAGACGGTGGTTATGGGTAGATATGCTCATATCACGCCCCCGGAAAAGAACCGATGATCGCGCGATTGACGGGTACCGGATCGGTACCTATGTTGTTTGAACGACCCGTTTGCCCTTTGGAGGGAAACCCTATCCATGACCGAATCCACCAACGCCATCATCACTGACTACTACGACGCCGAGACCTTTGCCCGTATCAAGGCATTTGCCGATACCAAGGACACGCCCTGCGTCGTGATTGATACCGCGACCATCAACCGCCAGTACGATGAACTGGTGGAAGGCTTTCCCTATGCCAACGTCTACTATGCGGTGAAGGCCAACCCTGCCCCGCAGGTTCTGACGATGTTGCGGGACAAGGGCGCCAGCTTTGATATCGCGTCGGTGTACGAACTCGACAAGGTCATGGGCCTGGGTGTGACGGGCGACCGCATCAGTTACGGCAACACCATCAAGAAGGCAAAGGACATCCGCACCTTCTATGAGCGAGGTGTTCGCCTGTACGCGACGGATTCGGAAGCGGACCTGCGCAACATCGCCAAGGCGGCTCCGGGCTCGAAAGTGTATGTTCGCATCCTGACCGAAGGCACCCTGACCGCTGACTGGCCGCTGTCCCGCAAGTTCGGCTGTCAGACCGACATGGCCATGGACTTGCTGATCCTGGCCCGCGATCTGGGTCTGGTGCCTTACGGCGTGTCCTTCCACGTGGGCTCCCAGCAACGGGAAATCGGCGCGTGGGACGCCGCCCTGGGCAAGGTGAAGGTGATTTTCGAGCGTCTGAAGGAAGAGGACGGCATCGAACTGAAGATGATCAACATGGGCGGCGGCTTCCCGGCCAACTACATTACCCGTACGAATGACCTGAAAACCTACGCGGATGAGATCAAGCGTTTCCTGGATGAGGATTTTGGCGATGATTTGCCCGAGATTATTATCGAACCGGGCCGCTCGCTGATTTCCAACGCAGGTGTTCTGGTAAGTGAAGTGGTGCTGATTTCACGTAAATCGCGTACTGCCCTACACCGTTGGGTATTCACCGATGTTGGTAAATTCGGTGGCTTGATCGAAACGCTTGATGAATCCATCAAGTTCCCGATCTATACAGAGAAATCCGGCGAAGGCGAGGACTGTGTAATTGCAGGCCCAACCTGCGACAGCGCCGATATCATGTACGAACACCACAAGTACCCGTTGCCGCTGAATTTGGCCATCGGCGACCGCATGTACTGGCTGTCCACCGGTGCCTACACCACGACGTACAGTGCCATAGAGTTTAACGGTTTCCCCCCGTTAAAGGACTATTACATCTAAGCCAGCGGTAAGGACGTGGGGTGGGGGTATATTTTCCGCCAGAAATGGGTGTCTGAGCGAAGCGAGTTCCATTTCCAAGGAAAAAATACCCCCACCCCGCGGCCCGGCAAAGCATAGATCAATGGCACCAGACAGAGGGTCAACTTTCGGGTTGGCCCTTTTGTCGTTTCAGGTCAAGGGTAAAAGTCAGGGGAAGAACCAGAGCGCAATAGGCGATGATAAAGATAATGGCGTATCGGGCGTCGTTGCCCCAATCGGCCAGTAACCCGCCGATCATGGGAACAGAAAACGCCACTGTGTAACCAACCAGAAAGTTTCCTGCTGAGAGTCGCCCCGTTTCTCTTGATTCCACCAGTACAGGGGGTAAAGCCACCAGCAGGATCAGCAGAATGCCGGCCGTGAAGCTCATAAACGTTGCGCTGGCTATTGACCACCAGCCAGTGAAGACGACCGTTCCCACTGTGCCCAGGATGCTGCAGGTTGCCATCACCATGATGGGGCCTTTGAGGCCTACCCAATATCTCGCCATTTTCAGCATGACCAGGGAGGCGATCACCTGGGCGAAGTTATACCAGAACAAGGCGTCCGCCAGCATGTCGAAGTTGCCTTGTTGCTCCAGGATATTGCCCATGTAGGCGTTAAGGCCGAAGAACAGGGAGCCTGACAGGCCCAGCAGCAGGCCAATTCGCAGAGTCAGTGGGTTTTTCCAGTCGGGTAGCCAGGCCGGTTTTTTCACCGGCCGTGCCATTTCCCGGCGGGGAAGGAACAGAGCGGCAGCGACCAGCAACGCGGGCAGTGACCAGGCCAGCAGGGTGGCGCGCCAGCTGTCGTCCATCAGTGGCATCAGTACCGGGAGGGTGATGCCGGCGCCGATGAACTCGCCCATCAGCATGCCGTTCATGTAGATAGCGGAGCCGATGGCCAGATGTTTGGGTTCGAGCCAGCGTGGCAGGAGTGCCGGCAGGGAGGGCTGCATCATGGCCACACCCAGGCCCATGACGGCACTCGCCAGCATAAGCGTGATGGTATCGGGTGACAGCCCGCGACCGGCGGAACCGATGACCATGATCACCATGCCAGCGCCAGGGTATTGCGTGGGCCCATCCGTGCGATGGCCAGGGAACCGGGCATGGAACCGACAGCCAGCATCAATATTGGAAGAGTGGTGAGCGCACCGGTCAGAGCCTGGGACAGGCTGAGTTCGTCGCTGATGAACGGCGCCAGGGAGGTGCAACCAATACCGGTATGCGCAGATAAACACCGGCCAGCCAAAGCAACACCGCCACCGGGAGCAGCTTGGCTGCCGGTGGCGGTGTTGTTGTGCCTGAAACGTCAGCCACTGGGGCCGGGCTTAGTTGTCGCCGGTGTCCGGGAGATAGGCGCCGTCTTCGTCGTGGACTTCACGGCCGGTGACGGGCGGGTTGAAGGCACAGATCAGTCGCATGTCTTCGGTGCCACCACGCAGCGTATGCGGGTCGTTCTTGTCCAGCGCGTAAAGCGTGCCATCGGAAATCTCGTGGGTTTCGCCAGTGGCCTTGTCGTAGATGCTGCCGTTACCGGCGACACAATATACAGCTTCAAGGTGATGCTTGTACCAGAGGTTCAGCTCGGCGCCCGCAGGGATGATGGTCTCGTGGAATGAAAAGCCCATGCCGTCTTTTTTCAGCAGCATGCGGCGGCTGGTCCAGCCCGGCCCTGATACTTCGCGCTCGGAGCCGATGATGTCCTGAACTCGTACAATTTTCATACTTATCCCTCGCTGTGTGATGGAGCAGCCTTACAGTATAAACATCCCCGTCAGGTTCGGTTCAACCGCCAATCGTCGTAGGCGTCCAGCGACTGCTCGATGGCGACTATAAAGGCTATCCTCATTTTGTCATCCAGGGCGCGCTTTTTCCGGCAACGTTCAAAGGCCTGATGGATGGTCCGGCGTTGCCTGCGGTCGAGTTGCTCAAGCCAATGGTCATCGGCAGGTTCAAGATCCAGCAGTTCCCGGCCGGCATGATTTCGGTGGCTGATATGCCACCAGTGATTAACGGCCCTTCCTAATACAACATAGCCGAATTGGCTGTCTTGTACAGGCCCGAAGGTGGCGGTCCTGAGCCCATTTTTCAGTACACCGGTATTGAGCACCGGCAGTGCCAGGCGGTCGCCGTAAAAATAGCTGCCTGCGGCACCGATCAGCCCGCCTACCAGGCTCCGGCGCCCAGTGAATGGCCAAGGTCAACGCATCCACCCCGGCCCCGCTCACGGCACCGGCCCCGAAGCCTGCGGTGGCCAGGTAGCGGCGGTTTACTCCCCAGGCTTTGTGGCTGTCTTCGCTGAACAGGTCGTGTTCACTGTGCCATTCCAGTTCCGCTTCCTGTCGTTGTACACGGTGATGCTCGTAGAGCTTCTCAATGGCAATTCGAAGGTGCTGTTCCCGTTTTCTCTGGTTGTCATACCAGCTTTTGCGCAACTGTGCGGCCAGGTCGTGATCGGAGATTTCGCTGGTCTGGAGTGTGGTCAGTGTCCGTTTTTCGCGGAAGGACATCATGTCTTCCAGGCTACGGGCGATGAGTGTGGCCGCTTGGGTGCGGCGTTGCCGTCTCTGCGCCGAGAGAAACGCCGTCGCGCTGTCCAGGGGCTGCTCCCAGTCCGGCTCAAGTTGCCCAAAGGCTCGCAACAGGCTGAGGTGTTGCTCGAAGGGCGCGCGAACCGCATCAAAGGTCCGGACAACCTGGAAAAACTGGCCGAGCGCCCTGGCCCAGGTGTCGCTGTAGTCGTCTTCACCAATACTGTTGATCAAGGCGAGGCTCGGCCGGCCGGTCCAGCGCAGGATGGTCATCTCCGCTTCATGCTGGGTGCTGTAGGGAACCGAACCGTCAACCACGTAGATGATGCCCGCGCCTTCAATGAGCGGTTGCAAGAGCTCGCATTCATCGACAAAGCCGTTGTCCTGGCGGTGTTGGACCACAAAGGCCTCGACGGTTTCGGCCCGGTCAGAGGCAGACACGCTGTGGGCTTCAAGCCATTCCAGGACACGCCGGGGGCGTTGGAACCCCGGCGTGTCCACCAGTGTGTACAGTGTCTTGCCATCGACAGCCAACGGATAGGCCTGATGTTTACGGGTGGTTCCAGGCTCCAGCGCGATGGCAATGGCGTCGTTCTGGGACAGCGTGGCCACAATGCTGGATTTGCCCTTGTTGGGGTGGCCGACCACGGCAAACACGGGGGCTTTCATTATTCGTCCTGGTCCTGCAGTGCGCGGTGCATAAGGATATCCGGCGGTGTTGTCATCGGCGTGCTGACCACCATCCTCTCATCCTCCGTACGCTCCGCAAACCGCAGCCACTGGCTGAGTTGATGGTCCGGTGGCGACTGGTCTGGTTGAGCTGCCATCGGTACCAGCGCAATGGTGGTCTGCCTTGGCCATGTTTCGCGGGCCTGTTGTAGAAAATCCGCAAGCTCGCCGGTGGGTGGTTCCCAACTGCGGGTGACGATAATGGCCGCTGGAGTGAGAGCACTGGTCAGTCGCTGGTTTGCCAGTTCGATGATGTGATGGTCGTGCTCGAGCGAGGCGCTACCGCCGGCGGCGAGGGGCTCCTGGTCTCCTGCGATGATGGTTTGCGGCAGCGCTGGCCTGCCGGCTTCCGCCCAGCGAATAATAGCCTGGGCCCTGGGGATAGGCTGCAATTTCGCAGACGTTGTCGTATCCGGTTGGTCGGCGGCGTCATTGTGGCGATTGCCCGTGTCCACGGTGGGTGTCTCCATGCGGTACTGGAGGGCGACCCAGCCATGATGGGCTCGGAGCGCCTTACGCGCGCGCATGTGGGGATGAACGATCGCCACCATTAGCAGAGCGAGCCGGGGCAGGACGACATAGATCATCCAGACCATTGCCACGAACGGCCACCAACTCCCCCAGAGGGCCGGATCGGTCGTTGTGGAAGACTGGCTGCGGAAGAACCGGGTGGCATCCACCAGTTCGCGGTCCGGCATCGCCGCAGGCCACAGATGCTGCCAGGGTGTGGCGATGGCGGATAGCATGCGGTAGTAGCTGTCGGTGCCGGTATTCAGGGTGGTGCTCCAGCCAAAGGCGAGATCCTGGATCACCACCAGTACCAGCAGGGTTATCAGTCCGGCGACACCAAACGCCAGTCCGCCGGTATGGGCGGCACGGGCCATTAACAGTGGTTGCAGTGTTCGCAGGGCGCCCGAGTGGCGTGCGACCGCAAACTTCCTCAGCAACCAGCGCCAGGGCTGCCAGCCGGCAAAGGCCTGGACAGTGGTAACCACAGCGAGGATGCACTGGAGCAGCACGAAGGCCAGGATCACCGTCAGATTGATTCGCTGGCCACCGTCGTAGAACAGTAGCCCCAGCATGGCCAGCGTTCCGGCAACGAGCCCCGCCAGGGCAAAACCTGTGGTCAACCTTCGCCAGAATTTCAACGGGTCATCGGTCGGTCCACGGCGGGACAGGCGCCTGACATGTTCAAGCCACCGATCCGGGCCCGGGCTGACGCCCTGGTTGTGGCAGTCCAGGGCAAAACGGCGATCCCGCCGGTGCAGGAACACCGGGTTCTGGTCGCGGTCGCGCTGAACCTGATTGTCGAACTCCAGTAATCGTCGAATGGCGCTGTCTGGCATCGAGTATCCTGATCAACTGGGCGGTGAGACACGCCGCGGAATGCTAGGATAAGGGTCTAGGATGATAAGGGTATCCCATAAACCGGTGTCGGACCTACCATGACCAACCACCTCATGAACCTTCGTCACGTCCCCGACGACGAGGCGGACGAAATACGCGAGCTGTTCGAGACGCACAACGTGTCCTACTACGAGACGCCTCCCAGTCGCTGGGGTATCAGCATGGGTGGATTCTGGGTCCACGACAATGAGGAGGCCCAACGAGCCCGGGAATTGCTGCAGACCTACCAGAAGGAGCGCCTGCAGCGTCAGCGTGACGCTTACGAGGAGGATCTGGCGGCGGGCCGGGTCGGCGGATTCTGGCATCGGCTTCGCCGCAAGCCGGTGACGACCCTGGCGGCTTGCCTGGCCATCGTTGTCATCCTGGCATTAACAATTGCTCCGTTTGTGACTCTTTAGTCACTCCGGCCGCTTTTCCGTGTGCCGGATCAGGAAGTCTGTGGCTTTCTCAACCGCATTGCCGGCCGTCAGGAAACTGGTGATGTGGCCTCGCAGGTGCATCAGGTAAAGCTCACTCTCAACGTGATGCTCCGCAAGGCGTGCCCGAAAATCCCGCGCCTGATCCGCAGGCACCAGCATATCCTGGGCGCCATGGAACAGGAAAAACGGAGGCGTGCCGGCGGTAATGTGGGTGATCGGCGAGGCGGCCTCATAAACACCCGGAATGTCCTGCAGATCACCGCCCAGGAACTGACGGATCAGCTTTCCGGACCCGAAGGTTCGCAGGTCGGCTGGCAAGCCACCGGCAACAACAGCCACCGGCCGCGCGTCCGCGCCTCCGTGTGGTTGGTTCAACGGGTGTTGGTTTTCGGCAATCACGGCCAACAAGCTGACCAGGTGAGCGCCGGAAGAAAAGCCAAATGCACTGATCGCATTCCGGTCCAGGTTGTAGCTCCCGCCCTGGCATGAAGCCAGTTCATGGCTATCTGAAGATCGTGGAGTTGCGCCGGGAAGGTGTGTTCAGGTGCAAACCGATAATCAATGTTCATCACGGCAAAGCCCCGGCCGGCCAGGTGCTCTGCGATCCATGTCATGTCCTTCCGCGAACGCCGTTCCCAACCACCGCCATGCACCAGGAGTACTGCAGGTGCGGGGTCGGGGCTGTCTGGCAGATAAAGATCCGCCTGGAGCTCCTGAGGCCAGTTGTCCGGGGAATAGGTGATGCCAGTTGTGGTGCGAAAGCCGGTATCGGGTACCGACACCGTTTCCGCTGGCGCGTTCAGGTGTGAGGCGCAGGCAGATAGCAAGGTGCTGGCGGCCAATGCCAGCAGGCGGTTGATGTGCATGGACTCTCCGTTCATCCGGGCGGAAACGAAGACTTATACGTCTCGAATATGACCACGGATGCATTGTGCGGTGCTCAGCGCTGTCCTGAAAACGGGACACTGTCCTGGCTTCAGGACAATGTCGCGAGACGGCCCGTAGAGGGCATTTCCGCCCACCTCCCCCTCTGACCACTGTCCGGAAATCCGGAAATAGTGCTTGAGAATTAGAGCAATTCAAAGAAAAAGCAATGAAAATCAACGTCCTGCTGTATTGGCACAGGATACGCATGGCCCCTGTTATGGTACCCGGCTTCGTTCGTGTACGCCGGGTTCTCATGTCTAACAAAAACAACAGGGAACAACCTATGAAAACGCTATTTCAGTACACGCTGATTGGTGCGGTGGCTCTGACGGGTACCGCCTGCAACGACAGCAGCAAGAAACCGTTCAACCAACTCCCGGGATTCATCCAGGGAGAGGTCCATTCCACTCAGTATGATGGCGTCACCGATGATCTTCTGACCGGTGGCCTTGGCGCCAGCGGCCTGGCCAGTGCAACGGCACCGGCCTTTGATGATCCGCTCAACCCCACGCCTGAAGAACTCCGGACGCTGGCCATCTACAACAACTATCGGGCTCTTGTGGACACCGTGCCCGGTGGTGGTTACGGCGAATTCTTTGGTCCCCAGGTCGATAGCAGTGGCGAGGGGCTGATTGCGGGTAATGAATACCTGGCCTACATGACGGTTAATGGCAGTGATGTGCCGGTGACTGTGATGGTCCAGGTGCCGTCCAGTTTCGACCCCGAGCAGGCCTGTATGGTAACGGCGCCCTCGTCCGGTTCCCGCGGCATTTACGGCGCGATCGGCACCGCCGGCGAATGGGGCCTGAAGAAAGGCTGCGCCGTGGTCTACACCGACAAGGGCACGGGAACCGGTTCCCACAACCTGGCCACCAACTCTGCCCAGCGTATCGACGGTACTCTTATCCAGGCGGATGAGCCGGTGCAGTTCCGGGCCGATCTGGATGCCCAGGCGCGGGCTGATTTTGATGCCGCCTGGCCGGACCGTTTCGCCTACAAGCACGCTCACTCCAAGGCCAACCCCGAGGCTGACTGGGGGCGGCATGTACTGCAGTCGATTGAGTTCGGCTTCTATGTGCTGAACGAGGAATTCGGGCAGGAAACCGGTAATGGCCGCAAAGTGATCAAGGTGAAGCCGAAGGATACCCTGGTGATTGCGTCCAGCGTTTCCAACGGTGGTGGGGCTTCGGTCCGTGCCGCTGAGCTTGACGATAAGGGGCTGATCGACGGGGTGGCGGTGTCGGAGCCCAACGTCAATCCGCAGGTGGATACCAGCTTTACCATCCGCCAAGGCAGTGGCCCCGAACTGGCCGAACACAGCCGCAGCCTGCTGGATTACACCACAGCGCTGGCGGTGTATCAGGGTTGCGCGAACATTGCACCGGAAGTGCGTGATGTGGCGCCACTGAACGCCACATTCAACAACTTCACGATTGCGGAGAACATCTGTAACTCACTGGCCAACAAGGGCCTGGTGACAGGCGCTACCACCGACGACCGCGCCTCCGATGCGCTGCGCATCCTGGAAGAGGAAGTGGGTATCCAGCCGGAGCAGAACCTGCTGGCACCGGTTCATTTCGGGCTGGCGGTTGCCCAGAGCATCTCCACCACCTATGCCAACGCCTACGGTCAGGCCGGTGTTGAGGACAGGTTGTGTGATATCAGCCTGGCGGCTACGGGGGCTGGCGGAGCGGTCACGCCGATCACTGCGGCGCAGGAAGCAGCGCTGTTCTCCGCGAGTAACGGTATTCCCCCCAGTGCCGGGGTGAATCTGGTGTACGACGGTGCCGAAGGTCAGCCCACCAATCTGGGTGCCAGTGCATCGCCCAGCACCAGTCAGCAGGATTACGGTCTGGATGCTCTGCTGTGTCTGAGAAGCCTTGCCCTGGGCACCGATGCCGTGACCGGAAGCCCGCTGTCGGGTGATGCCGCGGAATGGTCAGAGCGTATTGCTGATGGCGTTGAGCAAATTCGCGCGTCTGGCAACCTGCGGGGCAAGCCAACGGTCTTTGTGACCGGTCGTGCCGACGCCATCCTGCCCATCAACCACACCTCGCGGCCCTATTTCGGGCTGAACCAGCGGGTTGAGGGCAGCAACAGCAAGCTGAGGTATTACGAGATTCTCAATGCCCACCACCTGGATGTCCTCAACGGCTTCCCGGGGATTGCGGACCGGTATGTGCCGCTGCATCACTACTTCTTCCAGGCCCTGGATCTGGTGTGGGCGAACCTTGCCGACAAGCAGGCCTTGCCGCCCAGTCAGGTGGTCAGAACGGTACCGCGTGGCGATATGGCCACCCCTCTGTCTGAGGCTAACCTGACCCCGATCGATCCTGCCCCGGATGCCGGCGACCGCATCGTGTTCGCTGACGATCAGGTGCAGATACCAGACTGACACCCCTGTCGGCCGGCCCGGTCAGATTCCGGGCCGGCATTGTTTGCCCCTATTCCGGGGGCGCCATATACTTCCGTCTCTGCACCCGGCTCGCCGGGTGCTCTGGATATTGCCATGAATAACATCCAACCCGGTGGTACAGTACATGACAGAGCTGTTTACCGAGAATAACAAGAGTGGCCTGACCAGGGATCTGATCGAAGCGCTGTTTCCCATGTTTGAGGAAGCCAGCGCCGGCGCGATTGCGGTTGACCACCAAAGCCGTATTACCTGGATCAACAACAGTTATGCCCATCTGCTTGGGTTGGAAGACCCCAAGGCGGTCATCGGTAAACCTGTCCGCCAGGTGATCCCCCAGAGCCGCATGCCGGAAGTGGTGGAAACCGGAAAACCCTTGCTGCTCGATATCATGGAGCACAGCAAGCAACAACTGGTGGTGACCCGGCTGCCGTTTTATGATGACGAAGGGCGCATCATGGGGGCGGTGGCGTTTGTGCTGTATGACGACCTGCAACCGCTGACGCCGTTGGTGGCCAAGTACCGTCGCCTGCATCAGGACCTGGCGGCTGCTCGTAAGGCGCTGGCCAAGAAGGCGCGTGGCACTCGCTACAACCTCGCCGACTTTGTGGGTGCCAGCCCCGCAGCACTGGAGGTCAAGCGCCGGGCCCGGTTGGCGGCCGGCCGTGACATGCCGGTGCTGCTGCTGGGTGAAACCGGCACCGGCAAGGAGGTGCTGGCGCAGGCCATTCATTCCGTTTCTACCCGTGCCGACAAGCCTTTTGTGGGCGTGAACGTGGCTGCGATTCCAGACAACCTGCTGGAAGCTGAATTTTTCGGCGTGGCACCCGGAGCCTACACCGGGGCTGATCGCCGCACCCGGGAAGGCAAGTTCCAGCTCGCCAACGGCGGCACCCTGTTTCTGGATGAAGTCGGGGATATGCCACTGCCGTTGCAGGCAAAACTGCTGCGGGCGTTGCAGGAAGGTGAGATTGAGCCTCTGGGCTCCAACAAGGTGGCCTCGGTGGATGTGCGGGTCATTGCCGCGACCAGTCGCAACCTGGAGGCGATGATTGCCGAAGGTGAGTTCCGGTCGGACCTGTATTACCGGCTGAACGTGCTGGAAATCCCTATTCCTCCGTTGCGGGACCGCCTGGCCGATCTGGGCGTGTTGTGTGAGGCCCTGCTGGGTGAAATCTGCGACGGTCTGGAGATGCGGGGTGAAATCACCGACGCTGGTGTGGCAGCTTTGGGCGGTTACGACTGGCCCGGTAATATCCGTGAGCTGCGCAATGTGCTGGAGCGGGCCCTGACCATGGGTGAAGACGGTGGTCTGCTGGACGCCGATGCCATTTTCAAGGTGTTGCCCCGCAGTGCAACCGGCCAGCCTCATCGCTGGTGCCACAGCCGGTGCGTCCACTGGCTAAAACCCTGGCCGATGCCGAAGCCCAGGCAATTGAAGAAGCACTGGTCGCCAGTCGTGGCAATCGTACCCGGGCAGCCAAACTGCTGGGTATTTCGCGTTCGGTGCTTTACGAAAAACTCGCCAAGATGTCCTGAAATCAGGACGCCTGTCCTGTTATCCGTACAAACCCCTACGACGGATGTCTATATGCGTCCGGTTTTCCGGACTGTCTGTCATGTGCGATGTCTTTCCTCGTTTTTATCTGTTTGATAAATAACAAAATATTGTGATTGGCACAGTGCCTGCTATATCCCGGATGCAGGACGTCAGAACAACGCAGAAAACAAGACTGGCGCTATCGTTGGACCCAAAACACATCTTGTCTGTCTCGTTTCCTGCGATGTCTGACTACACTCAGATAAGGCCCGTCGGGAACGTTCCTGTTTGGCCGAATACAACAACAATGCTAGGAGACTTGCCAATGAAACTCTTCAAGGCACTTACCGGTATCGCCGGTGCGATCGCCCTGACTACCGGATCGGCGTTCGCAGATGACCTGCGCTGGAAAATGCCGGTCGCCTTCGCTACTAACCTGCCTGGCCTGGGGTCACCTGCCGCCTGGGTCGCTGAAAACCTCAATACCGCTTCCGATGGCAGCATCCAGGTTCGTGTTTACGAGCCCGGCAAGCTGGTTCCCCCGTTTGATATTCTGCAGTCGGTTTCCGATGGCAAGGTATCCGCCGGCTACACCTGGATTGGTTACGACCAGGGCAAGGTGCCAGCGATTCCCTTGTTTGCCGCCGTTCCGTTCGGCATGAAGCCACCTGCCTATATCGGCTGGTATTACTTCGGCGGTGGGCATGAAATGCTGCAGGAAACCTATGCCAATAAAGGCTTCGATGTACACGCACAACTGTGCGGCATCATTGGGCCTGAAACAGCGGGTTGGTACTCCGACCCCATCGAAACCCTGGAAGACTACAAAGGCCTGAAGATCCGCTTCGCCGGTCTGGGTGGCAAGGTTCTGGAGAAGCTTGGCGCGTCCGTCACCATGATGCCCGGCGGCGAGCTTTACCAGGCACTGGAGAAAGGCACCATTGATGCCACCGAATTCTCCATGCCCGCCATCGACCAGATTCTCGGCTTCAATCAGGTGGTCAAGTACAACCTGTTCCCGGGTTGGCACCAGCAGTTCACGGCTCAGTATATGCTGATCAACAAGGATGAGTGGGCTCGTGCGACTGACGCCCAGAAGGCGCTGGTTGAGGCTTCTTGCACCGCGGCGACCACGCGTGGTCTCGCAGAAGGCGAGTACAAGAACGGCAAGGTTCTGGCCGAGTTCCAGGACAAGGGCGTTCAGGCCGACCAGATCCCCCGCGACGTTCTGCTCAAGCTGAAGGAAGTAACTCAGGAAGTGCTTGAGGAAGAAGCCTCCAAGGATGCCGACTTCAAGCGCGTCTATGAAAGCCAGCAGGAGTTCATGGAATCGTACAAGGTGTGGGACACCCGCGCTTATGTTCCGGCGGATCTGTAAGGTCCGGGGCCGACCCCGAGATGCCGGCCAGAGCGTCGGTATTCTCTGATCAAGTCTGGATGGCCCTTCGGGGCCATCCTTGTTTCACAATCGGCTTTCTGAGTGAGGAACTGTTGTATGACGGTGTCTGGTAAAGGCTCACCGCAGAACGTGCGGCCATCGGTGTCTGGCACCGACGAATTTTTACATCACCATACCGAGCTGCCGACAACCCGCGTCAGTCAATGGATGGACCGCGTGATTTCGGCAATCGGCAAGGGTGCTTCGTGGCTCTGGGTGGTGGTCACTGGCGTTATTATCTGGGCTGTCGTTGGCCGTTATGCGTTCGGTCAGGGTTCGGTCACGCTCGAAGAGGTCCAGTGGCACCTGGCGGGCATCGGCTGGTTGCTGGGGCTGGGCTACACCCTGGTGGTGGATGACCACGTTCGGGTAGACGTTCTCCATGAGCGGCTGTCTCTGCGAGGTCAGGGCTGGGTTGAACTGCTTGGCCTGCTGTTCCTGCTGATGCCCTTCCTGGGGCTGGCGATTTACGAGATGGTTCCCTACGCCTTCAGTTCCTGGCAACAGGGCGAAACCAGTCAGGCACCGGCCGGGCTGCCACATCGTTGGTTCCTGAAAGCCGTCCTGGCGCTGTCATTTATCCTTATCGCCTTGGCCGCACTGTCGCGCCTGCTGAAAGTGACGGCATTGCTGTTCGGTTTTCCAAAGCCAGTCCGGGTCGAGTCCGGGAATAACAAGAAAGAGGATGCGTCCTGATGGAGCTTGAAACCCTGTTTGTAATCGGCATGTTCCTGACGTTCGGGGCATTGTTGATGACCGGTTATCCGGTGGCCTGGGTGCTGGGTGGCACGGCCGTCATCTGGACGGTGGTCGGTGTTGTTGCGGTAGAGAATTTTGGTGCCAACCTCTGGTTTGATTACCCCTCATCAATGGGCCTCGTGCCAGAACGAATCTGGAGCATCGTTAACAGCGAGACCCTGGTGGCGCTGCCCATGTTCATCTTCATGGGCATCATGCTGGATCAGTCCGGCGTTGCCGAACGATTGATGAACAGCATGGTAAAACTGTTTGGTGCCGTGCGTGGCGGTTATGCCGTGACGGTGATTGTGATCGGCGTACTATTGGCCGCAACCACCGGCATTATCGGTGCGTCGGTGGTGCTTCTGGGTATGTTGTCCCTGCCGGTGATGATGGAGAACAAATACGACAAGGGATTTGCCGTTGGTACCGCCTGTGCCACCGGCACTCTGGGTATCCTGATTCCACCGTCCATCATGCTGGTGCTGATGGCGGATCGACTGGCGGTCCCGGAAGCCTCTGTGGGCGATCTGTTTATGGGCGCGTTTCTGCCCGGTCTGCTGCTGGGTGCCATGTACGTTGGCTATGCGATGATTCGTCCGATGTTGCAGCCGAATATTGCTCCGGTGCCCGAGGGTACGGAGAAAGTGTCCTGGAGTATTGTCTGGGAAGTTGCCAAGGCGGTTTTGCCCACGGCGGCGCTGATTCTCGGTGTCCTGGGCTCTATTTTCGCTGGCATCGCCACTCCCACCGAAGCCTCTGGTGTTGGTGCTCTGGGTGCGTTGCTACTGGCTCTGATGTCCCGACGACTGACGCTGAAAGTGCTGAATGCGTCGTTGCAGCAAACCACCCGCACGGCCGCTTTCATCTTCGCAATTTTCCTAGGCGCAACGGCGTTTTCCGTGGTGCTGCGGGGCCTTGGCGGTGATGCTGTTATCGAAGAGGCCCTGCTCGGCCTGCCGTTCGGTCCCTATGGCGTGGTTCTGACCATTCTGTTCGGGGTGTTCCTGCTGGGATTCTTCCTCGACTGGGTTGAGATCACCCTGATCATCCTGCCGTTGGTGGCACCGGTGGTTCAGCAACTGGCTTTGATCTGGTGTGGTTCACCATCCTCTTCGCCATGTGCCTGCAGACGTCGTTCCTGACGCCACCTGTCGGCTTTGCACTGTTCTACATCAAGGGTGTGGCGCCGCCGGAAATCAAGGTGACCGACATCTACAAGGGCGTCATACCCTTCATCATTATTCAGCTGGTGGCTCTGGCGATTGTCTTCCTGGTGCCCGAAATCGCGACCTGGCTGCCTAGCGTGGCTTACGACTAAGGAGAGAGAAACATGCGTCTAGAAAACCGGATAGCCCTGATCACCGGGGCAGGGCGCGGAATTGGCCGGGCCATAGCCGAACAATATGGCCGTGAGGGCGCCCGGGTGGCCGTGGCCGACCTCACCCTGGAAAGCGCCCAGGACGCCGTTGATGCCATTGAAAAGGCAGGGGGCACCGCCATGGCCCTGGCCATGGACGTTACGGATGAGAAGGCGGTTGACCAAGGCGTGGCCGCCATCGTGGAAAAATGGGGTGGCCTCGACGTGGCCCTGGCCAACGCCGGTATCCAGCATATCGACCCATTGCATAAACTGGCCTTTGCCGACTGGCGTAAAGTGATGAATGTTCATCTGGACGGGGCGTTTCTGGTAACGCGAGCAGCCCTCAAACAGATGTACGCCAGTGGGGGCGGGACCATGTTGTATATGGGGTCTGTCCACTCCCTGGAAGCGTCTCCCCTCAAGGCGCCCTACGTGGCGGCGAAGCACGGCATGCTGGGCCTGTGCCGGGCGGTGGCGAAAGAGGGGGCCGAGCATGGTGTGAGTAGTAACATCATCTGCCCTGGTTTTGTCAGAACGCCGTTGGTGGACAAGCAGATCCCGGAGCAGGCCAAGGAGCTGGGCATTTCCGAAGAAGAGGTCATCAGTAAGGTTATGCTGAAGAATACCGTCGATGGCAAATTCACCACCCTGGAAGACGTCGCCGAGCTGGCAGTGCACCTGGCGGCCTTCCCCTCGGCGGCACTGACTGGCCAATCCATTGTGGTCAGTCACGGCTGGCATATGCAGTAAGCAACAGGAGAGACGGATGAGCAACACAGAACAATCACCAGTGGTCTGGTCTCCTTCGCAGGACACACTGAAACACTGCCAGATGGGCCAGTTCCAGGGTTGGCTGGAGCAACAGGGTTTCGGCCCGTTTGCCGATTACCACGCCCTCCACCGGTGGTCCATTGAGAACCTAGAGACCTTCTGGCAAAAGGTATGGGACTACTGTGGCCTGGTATGCGACACGCCAGCCGATGCGGTTCTGGGCAAACGTGATATGCCCGGCGCGGAGTGGTTCCCCGGTATGAAACTCAACTTTGCGGCCAACCTGCTGCGGTTGGCGGAAGGCGACCACGCCGAGCGCGAAGCGGTTGTGGCCTACTGCGAAACCCGCCCGGTACTGCGTCGCACCTACGCTGAATTGAAAGCGGACACCGGTGCCCTGGAAGCCTTCCTGCGCAACAAAGGGATTCGACAGGGTGACCGCGTGGCCGGTGTGGTCACCAATGGTTATGAGGCCCTTGTGGGTATGTTGGCGGCCACCAGCCTGGGCGCCGTCTGGAGTTCCGCGTCACCGGATTTCGGCGTGGGCGCCATCCTTGATCGCTTCGGCCAGATTGAGCCGGCAGCGCTGATCGTGGTCAACGGCTACGGCTATGGCGGCAAGGTCTTCAACCGCCAGGATGACTTCGCCGGCCTGATTGACGGCCTGCCCAGCCTGCGCTGCGTTGTCAGCATCGAACAGCTGCCAGGCGAGCCCGCCGTCGCTGGCGACAAGGTTACCCACTGGGACGAGGCCCTTGCCGAGGGACAGGGCCAGGCGCCCTCCTTCACACCGTTGCCACCGGAGCACCCGGTGTACATTCTCTATTCCTCCGGCACCACCGGCAAACCCAAGTGCATCGTGCATGGCAACGCTGGCCTGCTGGTCAACCACGCCAAAGAACTGATGCTCCATGGCGATGTCGGCCCCGACGACCGCTTCCTGTACTTCACCACCTGCGGCTGGATGATGTGGAACTGGCAGGCGTCTGCCCTGCTGACTGGCGCGGCCGTCATCACGGTCGACGGCTCACCTGGCTACCCGGACCTGAACTATCTATGGCAGGTGGTGGCCGACGAGAAAGTCACCCATTACGGCACCAGCGCACGGTTCATCGCCGGCTGTCGCAAGGCTGAACTGGCCCCGGCGAAAAACCTGGACCTGACGGCCTTGAGAGTCGTCTTCTCCACTGGCTCGCCCCTGTTGCCGGAAGACTATGACTGGATCTACAGCGACGGCGCCCCCAACGTATTGCTCGGCTCCATCGCCGGCGGCACCGACATCTGCGGCTGCTTTGTGGGTTCCACTCCGCTGTTGTCGGTCCGCCGTGGCGAAATCCAGTGCCGCCTCCTCGGTGTTGACGCCGTGGCCTACGGCGACGACGGCCAGCCCGTCAGTGGCGGCCGAGGCGAACTCGTCTGCCGGCAGCCGCTGCCTTCCATGCCCGTCGCCTTCTGGGACGACCCCGGCAACGAGCGCTATAAAGACGCCTACTTCAACACCTTCCCGGATGTCTGGGCCCACGGCGACTTCATCGAATTCACCGAACACGGCGGCGCGTCATCTACGGCCGTTCAGATGCCACCCTTAACCCGGGCGGTGTGAGAATCGGTACCGCTGAGATCTACCGCCAGGTGGAAACCGTGGCGGAAGTCAAAGACAGCCTGGTTGTTGGTCGTCAGATCGAAGGTGACGTGGAAGTGGTCTTGCTGGTGGTCCCGGCAGAGGGCCAGGCCCTCACCGACGACCTTCAGAAAAACCTCAAAACCCGCATCCGCCAGGGCGCAAGCCCGCGCCACGTACCGAAACACATCATCCAGGTGCCGGATATTCCCTACACGCGCAGCGGTAAGAAAGTGGAGCTGGCGGTGGCACGCCTGATCAACGGTTCCAACAAAGCCGACAACCGTGATGCTCTTGGCAATCCGGAGGCGTTGGACCGGATTCGGGAATGCCTCGACGAGGCGGGGTTGTTGCCGAAGGGGTGAGTTAGCTCGTCGGTCGTATAGAGCGTAGCGAAATGCGACGGGGGCTGATGTTTGAGCCTTGTTGTTGGATTACGCTTCGCCTAATCCGACCTACGGTGGCTGCTGTAACCGGCGGGCATGCATGAAATTTGCCGAGCGCTGGGGGTAGGGGCAACCAAAACTGTGCGGAGCCATGGATGGCGGAGCCCAAGCGCCACAGGGATGTGCTTGAGCGTGTTTTGGCTTGCCCCTACCCCCAGCGCGATACTCCCAAACCTAAATGTCCGAAAGTTTCGTAAATTCCTGCCTTTTCATCACCCTGTAACGGCTTTTAGCGAACTTTTAGTCGGTTCTTATACTAAGATCGTAACCAGAATTGGCAAAAAAATGCTATCTTAGTAGGTCTATCAAAAGTTCCCGAATCAGTCATCGCTCAAGCCAGACGTTCACAAGACGGCTGACCCTGCGGTGACCGTCCTGAACTCACCCATCAGCCTGAGGACGAAAATGACATCATCCAAAGCCAAGATCATTTACACACTGACCGATGAGGCCCCCGCCCTCGCGACACGGTCACTTCTTCCCATCCTCGAAACTTACGCCAAGCCCGCAGGCATCGAGTTCGGCACCAGCGACATCTCGCTTGCTGCCCGTATTCTCGCGCTCTTCCCTGATTACCTGGAAGAAAAGCAACAAGTTCCGGACGACCTCAAAGAGCTGGGTGACTACACCAAGGACCCGGAAGCCAACATCATCAAGCTTCCCAACATCAGTGCCTCAATTCCCCAGCTGCGGGCTGCCATCAAGGAGCTCAATGACCAGGGTTACAACGTTCCCGAGTACAAGGAACACCCTGAGTCTGACGAAGAGAAAGAAATCCATGCCCGCTACTCCAAAGTACTGGGCAGCGCTGTAAACCCGGTGCTGCGTGAAGGTAACTCCGACCGTCGTGCCCCCACAGCAGTCAAGGCCTTTGCCCGCAAACACCCCCACACCATGGGCGAGTGGAGCCCGGCGTCACGCACCCACGTGGCCCACATGCGCGGCGGTGATTTCTACTCCAACGAACAGTCTCTGACACTGGACAAGGCCACCAACGCCCGTATCGTTTTTGAGAACGCCAAGGGTAAGCAGACCGTTCTCAAGAGTGAACTGGCACTGCAGGAAGGCGAAGTGCTGGACGGCATGTTCATGAGCTGTAAAGCACTTCGCAAGTTCTTCGATGATTGCATCGAAGACTGCGAGAAGACCGGCGTGATGTTCTCCCTGCACGTCAAAGCACGATGATGAAGATCTCCCACCCGATCGTCTTCGGTCACGCGGTAAAGATCTTCTACAAGGAACTGTTCGACAAGTACGGTGAACTGTTCGACGAGCTGGGCGTGAACCCCAACAACGGTCTTTCCAGTGTGACGGACAAAATCAAGCAACTGCCGGAGTCCAAGCAGGAGCAGATTCTGGAAGACCTGCACGCCTGCTATGAGCATCGTCCGGAAATTGCCATGGTAGATTCCGTCAAGGGCATCACCAACCTGCACGTACCCAGCGACGTCATTGTTGATGCCTCCATGCCGGCGATGATCCGTAACTCCGGCAAGATGTGGGCCCGGGACAACAAGCTCAAGGACACCAAAGCGGTGATGCCTGAGAGCACCTACGCCACCATCTACCAGGAAGTGATCAACTTCTGTAAGACCCACGGCGCGTTTGATCCCACCACCATGGGCACGGTGCCGAACGTTGGCCTGATGGCGCAGAAGGCTGAAGAGTACGGCTCCCACGACAAGACCTTTGAAATCAAGGAAGACGGCATCGTTCGTGTCATCGCTGAAGACGGCGCCGTGCTGACCGAGCACAAGGTCGAGAAGGGCGACATCTGGCGCGCCTGCCAGACCAAGGACCTGCCAATCCGCGATTGGGTCAAGTTGGCGGTTAACCGCGCCCGCGCTACCGGCATGCCAGCCCTGTTCTGGCTCGACGATGAGCGCCCGCACGACGCCGAGCTGATCAAGAAAGTGGAAATGTACCTCAAGGAACATGATACCGACGGCCTGGACATCCTCATCAAGTCGCCCGTACGTGCCATTCGCTGGACCATGGAGCGACTGATTCGTGGTCTGGATACTATCTCCGTCACTGGTAACGTCCTGCGCGACTACCTTACCGACCTGTTCCCGATCCTGGAGCTGGGCACCAGTGCCAAGATGCTGTCCATCGTGCCCCTGCTCAACGGCGGTGGCCTTTACGAGACCGGTGCTGGCGGTTCCGCGCCGAAGCACGTTCAGCAACTGCTGCAGGAAAATCACCTGCGCTGGGACTCGCTGGGCGAGTTCCTGGCCACGGCTGTTTCCCTGGAAGAACTGGGTGAAAAGCAGAACAACGAGCGGGCGCGCCTGCTGGGCCTGACCCTGGACAAAGCCACTGAACGCCTGCTGGAGAACAACCAGTCGCCGTCGCGCAACACCGGTGAGCTGGACAACCGCGGCAGCCACTTCCACCTCGCCCGTTACTGGGCGGAGGAACTGGCCAACCAGGATGACGACAAGGATCTGAAGGACTTCTTCGCCAAGCTGTCGAAGCAACTGGAAGACAACAAGGACAAGATCCTGGAAGAAATGAGTGTGATCCAGGGCCATCCGGCCGATATCGGTGGTTACTATCACCCACCGGCCGAGAAAGTCTGCAAGATCATGCAGCCCAGCGAGACCTTCAACCGCATTCTTGAAGAGGCTCGCGCTCAGGTGAAGTAAGCTTATAAAGCCTGGCAAAACCCGGACGGTGGAAACACCCTCCGGGTTTTTTTATGCCTCATCAATTGCAATATTCCCTCGACGGCAGCGCCGTCTGTGACTATTTTCAGGGTGTAATGCCTTCGATTTTGGCCCGAGGTGTTCACACCGACAGGGAAGCAGCCGGAACCCGGGGAAAGACTTAAATGGAGAAGATTCAAGGGCGCCATACGCCACTGCGGCGATCACTATGGATTGTCGGTATCTATCTGCTGGTAGGATGGTTGTGGATTACGTTTTCAGATTATCTGGTACAGCAGTGGTTTCCCGACCCAGAGACGCTGAGCCGGGTCCAGACCTACAAAGGAGCGTTCTTCGTCCTTGTGACTGCGCTCGTGCTTTTCCTGTCGTTGATCCGTCAATTCGTGAGTGATCGAACATTGCTGTCTCTGAACGTCCGTCAGCAGGAAGAGATTCGCGAATTGAACCAGTTCCGCGAAAGCGTGATTGAGCGTGCTAATGTATGGATCAATGTGTTGGATCCGGAGGGTCGGGTCGTACTCTGGAACAAGGCTGCTGAAGATATCAGCGGTTATCCTAGAGAAGAGGTCATGGATTCGGATGCAATATGGCAATGGTTGTACCCGGAAGAGGAGAACCGGGTGCGAATTCGCGAAAGGGCCAATGAGATCCTACGTGACGAAGGCGAGGTGGTGGGTTATGAAACCTGGATTACCACTCGCAACGGCCGCGAGCGTCAGCTCTCGTGGAACTCACGCAGCCTTCGGAACGATGCCGGGGAGATCACCGGCTCCATTGCTATCGGCCAGGACATAACCGATATCCGCGAAGCGGAGAACACCCTTCGATGGCGTGAACGCCAGCTATCCACAATCATGGACAACCTGCCCGGAATGGCCTACCGCTGCCGGTACGATGAGTTCTGGACCATGCTGTCCGTATCCAACGGTTGTCTTGAGTTGACCGGTTATGAGCCACACGAGCTGGTGAACAACAGCCTGGTCAGCTATGCAAAACTCATCGACGAAGCCTGCAATGAAACCATCCTGCGAACGGTAGAATCCGCCATCGGTAACGCCGAGCCATTTTCCATTGAATACCCGATAACCCGTAAGGATGGCCGGAAAATATGGGTATGGGAGCGTGGACGGGGCGTCGAAGGTGAGGGCGAACTGGTACTCGAGGGGATTATTCTCGATATCTCGGATCGTAAGGAGCTGGAGGAAGAACTGTCGGAACTGGCAACCCGTGACTCGCTGACCGGGGTGCTGAACCGGCGGGAGATGACCCGCATATTGGAAGAGGAAATCGCCCGCGCCAAACGTTACGACCGTGAGTTGGCCCTGTTGTGGATCGACTTTGACCACTTCAAAGCTATCAATGATGACCATGGGCACGCTGCCGGCGATCCGTGCTGAAGGCGGCTAGCGCATTGCTGGCAGGGAGCGTGCGGAGTGTCGATAGCGTCGGTCGGTTTGGCGGCGAAGAGTTTGTTATTCTGCTGCCGGAAATGGACCGTCGCGAGGCGCTGGAAACTGCAGAACGACTGCGCGGACTGGTGAGTGATACCCCACAGCCTCTGGGGAACGGCAACACAGTCGCAATGACCGTCAGTATCGGCGTTTCCGTATTTCCCGACCATGGTGAAAGCGCCGATACCCTGTGCGCGGCGGCCGACAGGGCCATGTATCAGGCCAAGGCCGATGGCCGCAATCAGGTGGTACTGGCACCCTTGACCGAGGAAGCCCATAATCCCTGAAGACGATGTGCTGGATGAGTTGACGCAGCCAGGCCCGCTATCCGGCCAATGTGCCGGGTGATATCCAGCGTCAGGATGTGCGAAAAGACAGTCTCCGGAATCAAAGGTCAAGCGATGAACCGAATTGCCCGCCGTGCGCTCCACACCTCCGCCGTTCCCACTGACCTGGCGTCAGTAACCCACCGCGATGAGGCTGGCGAGAAACCGGAGCTGGCCGGAGTGAGCCCCGAGGTTGTCGAGGCCATCTGGCACAGCGTTGAGCGGTTGTACCGAACCGGAGTGCATCCGGGCATACAGCTGTCGGTCAGGCACCGGGGCGAACAGATCCTGCATCGAGCCATCGGCCATGCCAGTGGCAACGGGCCCCATGACGCCGTGGACGCGCTGAAGGTGCCGATGACCACCGAGACACCCATTTGCTATTTCTCCGCCTCCAAGGCAGTCACGGCCCTGCTAATCCACATCCTGGCGGAACAGGGACTGGTCAATCTGATGGACCCGGTGTCGTATTACTGCCCGGAGTTTGCGGGGGGTGGTAAGCGCACCATTACCATTCACCAGGTGTTGTCCCACCGTGGCGGCATTCCGGCGATTCCCCGGGAAACCCCCATTGATGTGCTCTGGGACAGGGACGAAATCTGGCGCCTGCTGTGTGAAGCGAAGCCGGTGGAGGTGGATGGTGCCAAAGTGGCGTACCACGCCATCACCGGGGGCTTTGTGTTGCAGCGGGTACTGGAGAAAGTGACCGGCGATACCATTGAGGCGTATATCGACCGACACCTCCGCAAGCCCATGGGTATGAAGTGGTTTACCTATGGGATTGCACCCGCAGACGTGGATAAGCTGGCCGGCAACTATGCCACCGGCCCAACGCCGCGCTTTCCGGTATCCTGGATTGTGAACCGGGCGCTGGGAGGCGATATACGCACCGTGGAACGAGTCTCCAATGATCCCCGCTTCCAGGAGGCGGTTATCCCTGCAGGCAACCTGTGTGGCACCGCCGAGGAAATGGGGCGTTTCTTTCAGATGATGCTCAATGGCGGGGTCTGGAATGGCAAACGTATTTGCGGCGAGATGACCGTGAGGCGCTCCATCCAACAGTTTGGCTCGCTACAGATTGACCGCACGATGATGATCCCCATGCGCTTCAGTGCGGGCATGATGCTTGGAGGCAACCCCGTGGGGCTTTGGGGCCAGCAAAGCAGGCATGCCTTTGGTCACATTGGTCTGATCAACAAGCTGTGCTGGGCCGATGCAGCCCGGGACATTTCCGTCAGCCTGCTCAACACCGGCATCCCCATTGTTGGCCACCATCTGCCGGCGCTGGCGCGGTTTGTCTACACAGTGTGCGACCGTTTTCCGTTGATACCGGAAAACCGCAGGCCCCTGGTGGCGGCCTGACCCCTTAAAGGGTCGCCAGCTGTTCCTCCAGTATCCCCAGCACTGACGACAGGATATCCCGGAAGTCGGTGAGTGTCTGGGTTCGCTGGATCACATCCTCCCGACTTTCATCCAGCCGCTCCAGCTTGGGGACCACCCGCCGGATTCCCTCAGTGATAACTTCGTAGGGGTAATGGTGGTCCATGATGCTGAGTTTGTTGATCTCAGCCACTTCCTGACTGAAGATGCTGATGATGTCGTAAAGCATGTCCTTGTGCTGAATGGAGCTCGCCTCCCAGTACGCATCGTCAAGCAGCTCCAGCAGGGAAAGGTATTCCCTTAGTGTGTCGGCAACGGATGTCTGGTTCATAAGCGGTCTTCCTGGCCGGGATGGAATGGGGCTGTTACGGCAAATGGCTGCGCATATATGGTGATCTGAAGGGAACTATAGCAGGGGTTTGTTCGTGTAGTTTGGGTAGCAGCGTCGTATTCGCTGCAAAAAATATGAAACTCTATTCATTTTTATTGAGTTTTGTCCGACAGTTGTGCAGAATTACGCCAAATCATACAACGTGGACAAAGCCTGCTACAGTATGTACTGAGGCTTTGGAAAAGCCCGACGAAACAGAAGGATAAAAGGACTTCCAGCCCGGCCAAAAAGAGCCACTAAAACATGGGCGGAATCATCGGTTTCGGCGTATTGATCATTGGATACTCAGTGGAAGAGGACGATCATGGATAAACACACGCAGCCACAGCCTGGGCCGGAACAGCCGCGCCCGGTCAAGCTTGACCATCACGACAGTGTTCGGTCCCACGTCTGCCAGCAGGTCAGTACCGAAGTGGCACGCCTTGAGCGCCGTATTGAAACCCTCCGACTGACCAAAGCCCCTCATGCCGCCATCATGATCTCGACCTACGAGCGCATGATCGACGCAAGAAGGGGTTCCTCAAGAACTGGGATATGCAGGGCAATACCGGTTACTGACGCTCATCGATAGTCACGGACTGGTAGAAAATGGCCTCGCTGCCGTTCTGCTGGTTTCCGCAATGTGCCGGATTGGGAGAGGTTTCCCCGGTTTCGTCATCCTCGATGGTAGGGTCTTCGCCACTGGATGTAAAAACGCGCACTTCTGCAGCCTCATAGTCCACTCTGACCCGAATGCAGTCCGGTTCCTGGCCGTCAACGGTAATGCCGGATGTGTCCAGGAATGTCAGCATGTCTGATTTGTTTCTGATGAACTCCTGAAACAGTTCCCCGTGGCCCAGTGAGCGACCGGTAAAACTCAGCGACGCAAACTCTGGCCGGTTGTAACCGCTCACCGAGAAGCTTTCATTTGCAAAGCGGCCACTCCAGAACGCACTGGCAATCTCTGACGGTGAACTGTCATTCTGATCGGGCGCCCTGGCGATAAACTGAAAGGACCGGAAAATCTTGTTCAGTTGCGGGTTGCTGGTCCAGTCCAGTAGCGGATAGACCCAGATCTGGTCAGGTTCAGGCTCGGTTCCATTGTTGCCACCGGTTTCGGTAAAGTGGATCTGCGCGTTCTTGTCCGGTGTGTTGTAGGTAGCGGGGTCACCGCTGTTCATGCTGTCCCGCATCAGTCGGCGGCCCCGGTTGAATGAGTCCACCTGGTTCGATGAAATGACATGTTGCAGGAAGTCCATCGGATTGCGGGCACTGGTGTAGCGGGTACCATCGTTGCTTGGCGTCAGGCCCATCAGCGTATTAAGACGCTCACGCAGCTGTGTTGCTATTCCCTCGTCGTCCTCCCCGTCAGCGGCTCAACGCCCCGGTAAAAATCGTAGAATATGGTTTGGGGCAGTACGGGGGGCAGCCCATCTTCATTCTGGATATCAAAGCTTTCGAACGTCAACGCCACGCTGGTTGCCGGGTTGATGAAATTACTGTCTGAAGAATCATCTGGCCCACAGCCGGCCAATGTCAGGGCAAACAGGGGAACGGTGGCGAAAATGCAGGAATGTCTCATTTCAAGTGACCCTGAGATGCGTCGTTGTCGGTAAAACGCTAAAGTGTTTAGCCAGGGTGCCGCTGAATTCATTCGGCACCTGCGTGACTGCTGACAATAAACCATAAAAAAGGCATCTGCTCGCGGAGATCACATTTTGCAGCAATGGGAATGCCACGCCCGATGGTTCCGTTTCATCGCGCTTGCGGTTCTGGCTATTATTATTCCGGCCTCCGCCGCGGCGCAGGAGCGATGCCAGGATGGCGAGATTGTTCTGAACAGCGCCACCAGCAGTGTGCGTGATCTGGGTAGTTGTATCTGGTACCTGGAGGACCCGGAACACGCCGTCGATTTCAACGATATACTGAGTGGCGATACCGCGCCTTTCACCCGTCACGAAGGCGGTGTGCTGAACTTTGGCTACACGGAATCTGCATACTGGGCCAGATTTGATGTCGAGGTAGGAGCTGGCGCAGCACTGACAGACTGGATACTGGAGCTCGCCCTGCCATTGGTGGATGAGGTGGTGCTCTATCTGGTCCAGGATGGTGAGCTGATAGAGCAGCGCCGTGCTGGCTACGAGGGCGACTGGTCCGGGCGTGACCTGGCCGTACCCAACCCCACGTTCCGTTTGTCACTGGAACCGGGAAGCTCAACCCGCATTTATTTGCGCATCACCAATACCAACACTTTCCGCCTTCCGATCACCCTGTGGCACCCCGATGCTTATATTGAGAAGGTGTCGGTCGATGAAGCCGTGCGGGGCATTCTGCTAGGCAGCATCCTGGCCATTCTCGCCTACAATCTGTTTGTTGCCGTGTCGGTTCGCGAGCGCAGCAATATCTACTACGTGATGTATCTGGTATCAGCCACGGTATTCATCGCCACCGAGCAGGTGCACGGTATCCAGCTACTGGAGAATCGTCCTGCGCTGTTGCACAAGGAATACCTCCATTACCAGATCATCAATACCTGGTTCTGGGGCCTGTTGATGGCCCGGTCCCTGTTGGAAACCCGGGAGCGGTCGGCGGACCTGGACAAGGTGATCCAGCTTTGCCTGTACGCCATTGTGGCGACCTTTGTGCTATCCCTGTTCCTGCCCTATCACACGGCGATGGAATGGATCGTGTTGGCGTCGATCCTGCTCAGCATCATCCTGATTGTGGTTAGTTACCTGTCCTGGCGCTATTACAACCCGGCTGCGCGCTCCTACTTTTTTGCCTGGACCCTGGCGCTGGTGGGTTTCGGTATCTATGGTCTGACCGTGATGGGCTACCTGCCGTTGAACATGTTCACTTCCTACGCCCCGCAGTTCGGCCTGACGGCCCAGATTATCCTGTTTTCCTTTGCCCTGGCTGACCGGATAAAACAGGTGCAGGGCGAAGCCCTGGGTTGGAGCCAGCGGGCTCTGGCCAACCTGCGTCGATACCAGTCGCTGTTCGACAACGCCATAGAGGGCGTGTTCCAGATGTCGCTGGGCCGGCGTTTCGTCACCGCCAACCCCGCCATGGCAAGGTTGATGGGCTACACCAGCAGCCGGGAGCTGCTGGATCTTGACCCGGACGTCCTGGAAACCTGTTTTGCGGATGAGAGAGTGCGCCGCTGGGTGATTGGGCAGTTGGAATCCCGGGGCACCGTCAAGGGTATCGAAGCACGCTATTACACCCGTTCCGGTGAAGAGCGCTGGGCCACCATTTCGTTACATACCGTGTATACCCCCGATGGCGATCCCGCCCATCTTGAGGGCACCTGCATTGACGCCACCGAGCGCCATCAGCGCCAGCGTATCGAGCGGGAGAGGGAGCAGGAACGTCTGGAAAAAGAACTGGCCCGCAATTCGGCCGAAGCAAAAAGCCAGTTCCTGGCCAACATGAGCCACGAAATTCGCACACCGTTGGCGGCGATTATCGGTTATGGCGAAACCCTGCTCGATCCCGACCTGACCGAGAGGGAGAAACACACCAGTGCGGAAACGGTGGTGCGCAGTGGCCGTCACTTGCTGGACCTGATTAACGACATCCTGGATCACTCGAAGATCGACGCCAATAAGCTGGATGTGGATATAGTGTCGGTTAATTTGCCGGAACTGCTTGACGAAATCCGCGCTTTCTTCGCACCCAGGGCGCGGGAAAAGGGGCTGGAATTTCATATCATCTGTGAGTATCCCCTGCCCGAAAAGGTTGCCACGGACCCGACACGCTTTCGCCAAATCATCATCAATCTGTGCGGAAATGCGCTTAAATTCACGGAAAATGGTTCTATTTCTCTGAATGTTCGATGTGATCGTGAGCGCCAGGCCCTGGTGGCCAGGGTGGTGGACACCGGCATCGGCATGAAACCCGAACAGTTGGGCCGGCTGTTTGACCCGTTCGCCCAGGGTAGCGCCGCGATTGCCCGGCAATATGGAGGAACCGGTCTCGGGTTGAGCATTTCCCGTCGGCTGGCGGAGTTGCTGGGTGGCAACATATCCGTTTCCAGCACGTATGGCGAAGGCAGTGAGTTTGAGCTTTCCATCGCCACCGGCCCATTGGAGGATGTCCACTTTCTGCGCGACGCGTCGGAATTGTCGCAACGTCGGCGGAGCATTCCCATGGTGCTTGCGCCAAGGCTTTCCGGCCGTATCCTGCTGGCGGAGGACAATGACGTGAATCGTCGCCTGGTGTCCCTGCTGGTGGGTCGCACGGGCGCTGAGCTGGTCCATGTCGGCAATGGTGCTGAAGCACTGGATCTGGCGCTGAGGGAGCCCTTTGATCTGATTCTGATGGACATACAGATGCCGGTCATGAACGGTCGGGATGCAACGGCGGCCATTCGTGAAGCTGGCCTGAATATCCCGGTCATTGCGTTGACGGCGAACGTGATGGCGGAGGATATTGCAGACTATCGCCTCGCAGGCTGTAATGACCATCTGGCCAAACCCATCGACAAACAGCGTTTCTACGAAGTCATGGCCAGATATCTGGTGGTGCGGCCGGAGAGTGAATCCGTTGGCCACCGGCGCTATTGCGGCACAATACTGGTCGCGGAGGACAACGAGGACAACCGTCGTCTGGTGGAGCGCATGCTCGGGGCCCAGGGGTTGGATGTCATCACCGTTGCCAGTGGCGATGATGCGGTCCGAACGGCGCTGTCCGAATCGGTGCAGATGGTGCTGATGGACCGCCATATGCCGGGTCTGGACGGAGTGGAGGCTACCCGGTTACTGCGGCAGACGGGCTTCCGCCGGCCAGTTATTGCCTTCACCGCCGGTGACCAGTCGGAAACCGATGCGTTGATGGCGGCGGGGTGCGATGGGGTATTGAACAAACCCATCGACAGTAGGCATTTGCTGAGCACGCTGGACCATTTCCTCCCAGTGTCCAATGGCCCGAGCAGAGACTCGACGGAGGATGAGGACATTGGTCACCTCGTCGAACGCTTCCTCGATGGGTTGGCGTCCCGAAAAGTGGCCATGGAAGCCGCAGCCGCGCGTCGTGATCAGCAGCGATTGGCATCGGAAGCCCATCAGATCAAAGGCACCGCCGGCGCCATGGGCTACCCTGACATGACACGGCAGGCAGGGAAACTGGAGGCTTGCGTAAACGTTGAAGACCGTGACTGGGACCACGTTCACAGCCAGCTGCAAGCCCTGGCTGACATGATCGACAGGGCATTGCAGGGGCGGGAGGCACGTCTATGACAACCGACATTTCGGCTACCGATAAAAACAGGAATCGTGATTGATGAGTGAAAACCTCCAGCAAAGCGAACAGCACTCGCTGAGTATGATGTATGGCACCTACGCCGACATTCTGTTTGTCCTCTTTCCGTTCCTGGTCATCAGCATGCAACGGTTATGGGATGGCCAGCTTTATGAGACGCTACTCAGGCCCGATCTGAGCATTGCGGCTGCGATACTGGCCGGGCTGGCCATCGGAAAATTCGTGCTGGGGCTGGTCAGTAACCGCGACTTGGGCCGTTTCAAGGAGCGTATTGTGTTCTTTATCGCATTGACGCTGTTTGTAGTGTTGGGGCCGGCCATCATCCTTATGCTCAGTATCGCTGGTCATCGCGAAGTGCCCGGGTTCGTGGCGTTTGTTCAGCCTATCCTGCTGATCATCGCGATTTCCCTCTACACCACGGCCGTCAGTATCAGTAATATTCTGACCCGGTCCGGCGGGGTAAGCGCCAGTTCGTCCCGCACTGCTGGCGCTCGCCTGGACGAGACTGGAGAACCTGCGCCAGCCACTGCCCAGCATGAGCCGCTGGCGATTCCCCGGCGAACCGGCGGTGATTCCCTTTGAAGTGCCTTGTGGGGCCGGGTATAAAATAGAATCAGGAGGCGGGGTATGAGTGATATGAGAATATTGGTGGTGGAAGACGAGCCGGTCATGAGGGAGCGGTTGGTAGACATGCTCTACACGGCAGGTGCAAGCAGTGTGGTTGAGTGTCCGGACATTGCGGGTGCCAGGGCTGCCTTTGAGCTGACGTCTTCCAGATCATCTTGCTGGACCTGGGGCTGCCGGATGGCAACGGTCATCAGTTGATGGAGGAGTTCAAGGCCAAGCGCAAGGATCAGCACATTGTTTTAGTGACAGCGGATGACTCCATCGACAGCATCCAGAAAGCAATCAGTGCCGGGGCCAACGGTTACGTGGTCAAACCCTATTCCCAGGAAAAAATTCACGACGTGGTGAACAACTACGCCATGGTGCACGGCGGCGATGCCGCCATGATACAGGGACTGAACCGCCAGCATTGACGGTTCGGCCCATCGGGTTTCCCATTACGCAACCTGGCGGGCGATCCAGGAACCGTAGCGAGTGGCAAGAGCACGCACGTATCGTGCTTCGCCATCGTTCAGATTGCCCAGAACACCCTTGAATATCCAGCCTCGCTCATACAGCCCCAGCACCCGTTGTTCGTCGTCCAGGTTGACGCGCTGGTTCAGTTTTTTGCAGATGGCATCCAGCAGAGGCAGCTTTTCCGGGCGCCGAATAGGCCCCGTGCGGCTGCTTGCCGGCTGGTTTGCTGCTTTTGTCGGATGTCTCTTCATGATCTTCTCCTTGTCGTTTTGCGGCTGCAAAAACAAAACCCCGGCGCTCTGGGCAACCGGGGTCTCGCGGAGAAGCTTGCCCGGTCGCTCCAAAGGCTCCCGGGACTGACCGAAAGCCGTTAGATGTCGTTCACCATGGAGTGCGCACACGCCTCACCCTTGCGGTGCGCAATCGCGTCAATCATCAGATACTGGTATTTCTGAAGCATTGTCATGGGCCTTTTCCGGCATCGTTTGCCGAGCATATCGGTTTCGGTACTGTCATCAGTGTATCGCGTGCCCATGGCTTTGCAAGGGGCAGAGTGCTTCGGCAAACCCCTACAGACGCGGTTCCTCGAAGCGATCATAATTTGCCCTGTCACGTGTTTTACGTTGTGCAATCCTCCGGTGCCCACCTTTTATCTGTGGCGTACCGCATGGATCTCTCCTTTATACGCAGCCCTCGGGGCTGCGTTTTTTTTGGCCGTCCGAAAAGTGTGTTCCTGACGGCATCGTGGAAACCTCGTAGCCACTAGTTCGTACAGACGCCCGGACCATATTTGGCGATAATTTGCACACTAATCAATGCAATGTATCGTCAGAAATGAGAGGTTGAAACCCAGTAAGATGTCCGAAGAAAACGGATCTGCAAAAAACCGGTTACAGTCACACGCCATAGTCGAAGTGCTGCTTGTCCTCGCGCTCGCCGTATACCTGTTCATCGCCCGCAGCCAGATGGTGGGTGATAATTTTTCCTTTACCGTCATTGGGGCGGCGCTGATGGTGCTGGTGACCTACTGGACACTGAACACCTTGCGTGATGGCCTCGAAGTCCTCGCCCTCAAGGTGACTCGAAGTCCTCGTCCCCAAGGTAAATAGTTCCCAGCGCTGAGTTCCATGCCGGCGCGCTGTGCTCCAAGATGGAAACCTCAGACCTGCCGGCTGCGTCCGTGAAGCGGTTCGTCGTCCGCAGCGAACAGTTGGATCTCTTCCCAGGTTCTGTGAGGATAAGCGCGTCGTTTGCCGCCCTGTGCACGGGCAACCCCAGGCGCTTGATAACCTGCTGACGCGATGCCGACCAGTGCCTTACCTGATTGGCATCCAGCAACATGGAAATGGATTCCAGTTGAAAGTCGGCGCGGGTGTTGGCGGCTCGAAACAGCCGATGAAGCCAGAAGCTGTCAAACGTCCAGGCATCGCAGAATACCTGCCCCGAGAGCAGCTGGTTCAGGTGTGCCGCAACCTCCGACACCGGTGTACCCTCCGTTTCCAGGGTTTCCCGGGTGATTCCGTGAACCTGCTCGGCACTTTCTGACCAGTCCTGCCAAAGTACATGGGGTTGTATCAGCCAGCTGTGCAAGGTGCCGTCGGGCAAGCATATGCCCACCTCGATCGGATAGCTGGCGATCAGATCGAGCTGGAGGCTCGAAGTCAATAAAGGCTGGGCTGGTTCTGGTTCTCATTCCGCCTGGTTTTTGTTGATGTGCCGTCATCAGAGTTTACCCGCACGCTACTGCAGACGCGAACCCATCGTCGCATTCCACTGTTACAATGTGTCCACGGATGTTACTCCGACCCTATAACAATCCAGTGACGCCCTGCTGGCTGTCTGAAACCGGGATGACCTGATGACCGAAACCGTCGTTGTAATCTACTCTGGGGGAATGGATTCGTTCACCCTGCTCCACCTTGCCCGTGCCCGAGGGTATAAGGTTCATGCCCTGTCGTTTGACTACGGCCAGCGGCACGTTCGCGAACTGGAATGCGCCCGCCAGGTGTGCGAAGAATTATCGGTGCCGCACAAGGTGATCGATATTCGTGCGCTCAGTGAAGTCATGGCCGGATCGGCCCTGACGGACGCAGTGGACGTGCCCGAGGGGCACTACGAAGAAGACAACATGAAGGCCACCGTGGTGCCCAACCGCAACATGATTCTGTTGTCGCTGGCCACCGGCTATGCGGTTACCGCCGGTGCTGTTGCTGTTTGGTACGGCGCCCATGGCGGCGATCACGCGATCTATCCGGACTGTCGACCGGAGTTCGTGGAGAAAATGGACGCCGTCTGTCAGGTGGCGAACTATGAGCCGGTGAAAATAGAAGCGCCCTTCATGGGCTCGGACAAGGGGGCCATCCTGGCCGAGGGCCTGAAGTTGGGGCTCGATTACGGCAAAACCTGGACCTGCTACAACGGCCGGGACCGAGCCTGTGGCGTTTGTGGCTCCTGCGTGGAGCGCCTGGAGGCGTTTGCCGCCAACGGCGTTTCAGATCCCTTGCGGTATGAGGTGGAAACCTGATGTATCGGGTAAAGGAAGCGTTCTATACATTGCAGGGAGAGGGTGCCCAGGCCGGGCGGGCAGCGGTGTTTTGCCGCTTCAGCAAGTGCAATCTCTGGACTGGCCGTGAAAAGGACCGGGCCAATGCCGTATGCAGCTTCTGCGATACCGACTTCGTAGGTACCGATGGTCAGAACGGCGGCCAGTTTGAAACCGCGGATGCGCTGGCAGCGCATATTCGTCGCCTTTGGCCGGATGCGCCTGGGCAACCCTATGTGGTGTGCACGGGTGGTGAGCCACTACTGCAACTGGATGACAAGCTGGTGGATGCCTTTCACCGGGCCGGCTTTGAAGTGGGCGTGGAAACCAACGGCACACTGCCGGCACCGTCCGGTATTGACTGGTTGTGTGTGAGCCCCAAGGCGGACGCGCCGGTGGTATTGCGCCAGTGTGACGAGCTGAAAGTGGTGTACCCTCAGCCCCTGGCGATGCCGGAGCGTTTTACCGACATTAACGCCAGCCACTATTTCCTCTCGCCAATGGCGTCGCCGACCGTCTCAGAGGGTGAGCCTGACCCCGTCAAGCAAAGTAACACCCGCAAAGCCACGGATTACTGCCTGACCCACCCGCAGTGGCGGTTGACCCTGCAGATGCACAAGATCATAGGCATCGACTGAGTGTTTCAGGCCATCGCACTGGTTGGTGTTCTCTTGATCGACGTTGTTGTTGGCAATGACTCCTGGTTTCGGTACTGGCTGGGGCTCTGTCCGGTCCAGCGCTTGAATGCCCTGGTAAAGTTGGCGGCGTCGGCGTAGCCCAGGGCGTCGGCAATCTGGCTCAGGTTCATGGCAGTTTGCTGCAGCAACTCCCCCGCTCTTTCCAGTCGCACCTGATCCACCAGGTGCTGAAAACTGGCTTCTTCCGCCTGTAAACGCCGTTTCAGGGTGCGCTCCGACACAAACAGCGTTGTGGCTACCCTGGCCAGTTTCGGCGGGAACGGGTGACTGGTTTCAATCACCCGCCTGACCCGACAGGCAAAGCCGGCATCTTCCGTTAGAAGGCGTAAGGCCTCCTCACACTGGGCTTTCGACGAGGCGGCCAACTGATCGTCAGAGAAGCGGATTGGCAATGCCAGCTGCGGATCGGGAATAACAATCGCATCTTCGCCAGCGCCGTACACCACGGGGATGGGAATTTGCTGGCGAAAGCGATGGAAGTAGGCCGGTTCCGGTCCGCGTCGCTGAATCGACGAGCCGGCGACCGGTGAGCCTGTTAGCTGCGCTCCCATGGATGCGCAGCCGAACAGCATGGCGTCCATGATAAAGCCCTGCAATGGGCCCAGATCAATGCCACACGAGATGGCGTAGATAGACTGGCCATCCTGCTGCCGGCGCTTGACGTGCAGGTGCGGGGCGCGCAGGGTCAGGTATCGCGTCATCAGGTCCAGAGCCTCTGCCAGAGTGCGGCTGCTCATGACCGCGGTGCCCAGGGCTCCGTGCAGTGGCAGTCGAAGCTCCCGGGCCAGCATGATGCCGAGCCCGGGCTCGCCGCTTTCGATGATGGCTCGGGTCACGAACTCGCTGGCCTGTGACTGACTGACTCTTAAATCGGTTGACTGCAGGCGCACCGGGTCCAGGCCGACGCGCTTGAGCAGCGCTTTTTCATCGACGCCGATGGTACTAAGCAACTCCGCCAGCAAGTGCAGGTAAATGGCCGGCATGCCCAGATCCTGAGTGGTAGATACTGAGGCGCGCATGGGATTTCCTCGTGTTTCCTGTTGTTGTTATGTCAGGGATGAAACTTCTTCCACGATTATGAACGCAATGTTCCTCCCACCCCATGACTTCGCTGACGGGTCAACAGGATATGCAGGCCAATTAACAGAGCTGGCCGCCCGCTGAGTGGCGGTCAATGAAGGCTGCCAGTTTACGGGCTGAGCGACCGGGATTCTCCAGCATGGGAAGATGGCCTACCCGCCGGAACACGTGGATATCGGCCTGGGGCGTCACCTTTCGATACCAGTCCACACAGCGTGTGGGCGTGATCACGTCCCGGTCCCCCCACTGGACCTGGAGGGGAGGTGTGTTGGGGCCAAGGTAGCGTGCTGGTGCCAATGCGTCGGCGAGCATATCGTTGAAAATGTGACGCAAGGACGCGGTTCGTTGCAGCAGGTCCGGCCCCAGAAGCCCCGTCATGGCGACGCCCATAGCCGTTGGCCTGCCAGTGCCGACGCTATTGAACATCCGGTAGACACCGGCCCAGTCCCGGGGAATCAGAATGGCGTCGCGGTCGGACTCGAAGGGGGCATCGAGGTCCACGTTTGTATGTTCGGGTATGCCGGCGCTGTTCAGCACCGTCAGGGAAGCGGGTGCGGGCGTCATTTTGTGAGCGAGGACGGTGGCAATGGCACCCCCCATGGAGCTGCCGACCAGGTGAAGGTTGTTGGTGGCCAGAGTATCGATCCAGGCTTCCAGTCTTGACGCCTGGGCCTCGTAGCCGTAATCGGCGTCCGAACGGTACTCGCTTTCTCCAAGCCCTGGCAGGTCCGGAACCAGAATGTGCCAGTGGTCGGGCAGCCGCTGCAGCCAGAGCGCCCAGTTCTCTTTCATGGCGGCAAAACCGTGCATCAGTATAACGGTGGGTTGGTCCCCGGCAGGGGTCCCTTTTTCCAGATACACCATGCGGTGGCCATCGATCACGGTTTCACGACGTTTTGCCTGTACCAGCCATCGCTGACTGGTGCGGGCGGCAGGCCATAAGTTTGGAGTGGGTATTTTCACGGTCGGTTTCCGTTTCAACTGGATTGGAGCCAGTGTACCGCGTATCCCGCGCCGGGCTTTGGCCTGCCTGCCTGATGCTGCGGCTCGCGGGCAAGGTGGAATCAGAGTGACAGGTCGGTGATGACCGGGTTGTGGTCCGATGAGCGCCAGGGCTGGCCGGTGGGTACGGTAACCGGCCCCTTGTAGCCCAGCGCCCGGGGTTCATCGGAATTTATCGACCAGGTGCGGGCATCGACGATCCGTGGGAGCAGCCTTTTCGAGACCAGGCTGTAGTCCAGGGTTCCGCTACGGCCGTGATAGCTATAGCTGGTGTGCTTACAGGTGGTGTCGGTGCAGCCGTGGATGTGACGAACGGCGTTGATAAAGCCTGCCGCTTCCAGCAGTTGCAGCGGCGTCTCCCGGGCGTAGGCGTTCATATCCCCGGTGATCAGGGTGCCGGACAGGCCATCCGGGTGCGGCAGGGCATTGGTCCAGCGGATAATGGCTCGGGTCGCTTGTTCGCGGCTGTGATTGTAGCAGCCCTGGCCGTCGTCCTGATCCCGGTTCTGACCACTGGCGCCACGGCAGGCCTTTGATTTCAAGTGAGGAACGACAACCCTCAGGGCTCGATCACTGTGAATGAGGCGGAATACCTGAGTGACTGGTGGCCGGCCACGACGATCAAATGGTGTTGTTGTCAGGCGGCTGGGAGAGCCTTCCGCGACCACACGGTCGCTGCGGTACAGCAGATCGGTGCGTATGGCATCACTGCCAGTGTTGTCGCTTGTTTCCACGTAGCGCCAGTGTGAACCCAAGGCGCCGGCCAATTCGGCAATGGCGCTGTCGCCGTCATAGCCGTCGTTTTCCATTTCTGTGACAGCGATGATGTCCGGGTTCGGCGCCGTCAGCGCGGCAACCAGCCGTGCTTTCTGTTGCTCAAACTGAGTGGCGGATCGGGCCCCCCGAGCTGCCGGAAAACCGCCGCCACGGCCATCGCCATTGAAGAAATTGCCAAGATTGAGTGTGACCACCCTGAGCGTGGCCGACTCCGGTCGCTCGGGTGCTGGTGCGCGTGGATTGGCGGGGCTGAACGCCGGCGTTGATTGCGGCTGCAGTCGCCAGGCGCCGAACCGAAAATCCAGTATGCCTGTTAACCCGCTGACCTTGTCGCCGGTGCGAACCGTGTTGTTTGCGGACAGTTGTGGCCCAGGCCAGGGAATCGGGCGCGGGTTGCGCGCCCCCAGGCCGTCATCCAGCAACAGTCGGTTGATCGCCTGCCACCTGTGGCGCGATTGAGCGCCCGGCCCTGGTTCCAGGATTTCCGTGGCCATCGTCTGAGGCTTTGCCGCGAGGGTGAGTTCACCGTAACGGGCCAGGTTATAGTGATTGATCACCGTTAGCTCGCCGGCGACGTTGATCCGCATGTTTTCCAGGTGTTCCGGAGGTTCGCCATCCTGCCACGGCAGCGTGACGGAGACAGGCTCAGGCAGACGGCCATTCCCGCAACGGGTGATGGAGGTAATATCGGTGAGCTCGGTCAGGCCATGGAACTCTTTCACCCGCCCTGAGACATGCACCCTATCCCCGTGCTGTCCGTCGGTGCGATGGGTGTAAACAAACAGGGCCTCGGAGGTTTGCGGATCGTTGTCCGTTTCGCCATCGGCTTGTTGCAGATAAAAACCGCGGAAGCCGCCTCGTTGGCGAGCATCCATGGTTATGATGCCCTCAACGGAAACGGTCTGGCCGGCGAAAGAGGAATGATCGCCCGTGCCCTGAATGCGGGAAACCGGGATAACCCCGGTACCACAATCCCCCGCCGCGACAGCGGGCAGGCCTATGAGCAGGGTGAGGGCAAGGCGCCAGAACAGGAAAGGGTTGGTTGTGATCACCCGCTCAGTCTAGCAGAGCCCCGCTACTGCTTTAATAGCCCGTTCGCGAGCCGACTCGGCAATGCCCAGCTGCTCTTCGTTGGCCAGTTCCAGCTGCTGGACCATTGGGTCCGGGTGCTGGCTGTCTGAACCCAGGCCGAGCCGGGACAGTACGTAGGGTGCAAGGGCCGCGCGAATGGTGAGTTCGAGCCGGTTGCTGACCATGCCGTAATCGGTGGCAACAATATCCTGCTGTGCCTTGTTCAAACGGCTATCAGGCATCATCACCAGTGAGACTTGACGGTTCCAGTCATCATCATGCTGGATGGTGTGACGGCTGCGTTGCCGGGTGTTTCCGGCTTGCCGCGGAAACGGCTGAGGGCGAAGTCCCGAAATTCCCGGTTGGCGTCGCACCAGGCACGGAGGTGCCAGTTCTGGCCGACACACACCAGAGTGTGGGGTTCCAGAGTGCGCTGGGAAACACCAGCGGGGCTTAGGGAGGCATACTCTGCCTTCATCACCCGGCCGTGGCGAGCTGCTGCAACTGCGGCACGCATGACTTCCGGCTTAACAACCCGTTCCGGGCCACGGACGATGGTGCTGTCAGGCAAGCTGATATTAAGCGATTCAAAGGTGTCGCTGAGGGCGTCCTGGCGAGCCAGCAGATCCTGGTATTCACTGGCGTTGCCGGCGGTGACCACCGGCCGGAAACTGGACGATGGCACATAGCCTTTAAGGTGGCGATCGTAAACCAGATTGTCCGGCGCCAGTTCCCGCAGGTAGGTGTTGATATCCTTGGAAGCCTGCTGTCGCCCAATGCCGAAACTGTGGCAGATATGATTGGTGGTGAGCCGTCCTTCCCATAGGGCGATGATTTCAATCAGCCGGTAGCGAAGCAACAGATCCCATCGAATGGGCCAGTCCGTCTTTTTCATAACCAGGCGCTCATGGTTAGCGTGGATTGCATGAGATGAGAGACTCTCGTGGGTTCAAATAGGCAGCGATCAAACTACCCACATGTTAACCCTTCAGGCCGCCAGCGTGTGTTACGTCACCTTAATGTAAAATGATGTTAAATCCAGTCATCACGGCGCTGCAAGCGGTATTGGGGATTTCGGGAACTGCGTAGTGGTTTTGTGAATTACGCCCTGTTCTAATTCGTGCTCTGCAATGTTCCGGCGTTGCTGCTAGTTTCATTACATTCCTGTATCAACCTGTTTAAAGTACGCCGGAGCCAGACCGATGACCCGAATGGTCACCTCGCTTTCAGCCCTGATCCTCAGTATTGTCCTGCTGGTCAGTGGCAACGCCTTTCTGATGACTCTGTTGGGTGTGCGACTGAGTATTGAAGCGGTCTCGCCGAACATTATCGGCTGGATCCTGGTGTGTTACTCCATTGGCTTCGTGTTGGGTACGCTCTACGTCCATCTCATCATCGGTCGTGTCGGGCATATCCGGGCTTTCGCGGTCTTTGCCGCCATGGCGGCGGTGTGCGCCCTGCTGTATCCCATGGCGGTGTCCGAGGTGTTCTGGGCCATTTTGCGTGCCTTGTCGGGCTTCAGTGTGGCCGGCGTTCTGGTGGTGATTGAGAGCTGGTTCAGCAGTCGCGCCACCAACGCCAACCGGGGCGCCCTTTTTGCGGTTTACCAGATTGTGTTCTACCTGTCCGCCGCCGGTGGCCAGTTGCTGATCAACGTCGGTGAGCCGTCTTCGTTCATACCGTTTTCGCTCGCCGCTGTCCTGTTGACGCTGGCGCTGATTCCATTGTCGTTGACACGTATGGATGCCCCGGTGATCGAGCAGTCCGAGCGACTGTCATTCTTCACCCTGGCCCGTGAGTCGTTCACCGGGGTTTCCGGTGCGCTGATCTGCGGTGTCATGATTGGTTCTTTTTATGCGCTCGGCCCGGTATACGCCACCCTGGTGGGTCTGGAGGTCAGCCGGGTGTCCACCTTCATGGCCAGTGCCATTGTGGCGGCCATGCTCCTGGCCTGGCCGCTGGGGCTGGTGTGTGACCGGTTTGATCGTCGCCGCGTCATGTTCTGGGTGGCGGTGGCAGCGGGCACCGCGGCGGTGTCGGTTGGCATCCTCGGGGCTGAACGGATGTGGCTACTGACCCTGCTGGTTGGCCTGTTCACGGGCCTCTCGGCCACGCTGTATCCGATCGCGGTTGCAATCACCAACGACCGGATGGAAAGTAATCGTATTGTGGCCGCCAGCGCAACACTGCTGCTGAGTTACGGCGTGGGCAGTGTCATTGGCCCCATCGTGATGGCCGAGTTGGTGGGCATATTGGCCCAAGGGGGCTGTTCTTCGGCAACGCCGGTTTCCTGGTGGTGTTGGCGATTATCACCAGTTATCGCATCAGCCACACGGAAGACGTGCCGGTGGCGGAGCAGGAACACTTCATACCTGCCATGCCTGAGACCTCGCCGGTGCTGACGGAAATGGACCCCCGTAACGAGGAATTTCACGAGTCACCAGCGGCTCAGGAGCGTGACGAAGACCTACACAGGACCGGCTGATAGGCCGGTCTTTCTCGCCTATCGGGCCGCGTCTCTCGGTTTTCCCCAATTTTGTTTCACCTTGCATATCTGTTTTTATCGTAATGGTTAGCTTACTATTGGTAACGTTGTCCGTCACTGCACCGTTTCGGCAGTGGTATTCGTTACAGGTAGTACAGCAGTCGATACCCCATTACCGGAGTCCCAGATCATGAGAGATCAGTTTCCCTTTGCCGTAGCCCGGGTCACCCGTCGCTGGCGCAAATTGCTGGATGAACGCCTTAAGGATCTGGGTGTCACCCAGGCTCGTTGGACCACCATGGTCTATCTGCAACAAGGGGGCGAAGGGCTGACCCAGCGTGAGCTCGCCCGCCTGATGGCCATTGAGAATCCGACGCTGGTGCGATTGCTGGACAGCCTGGAACAGCAGGGCCTGATTGAGCGCCGTCCCTGTCCCAATGATCGTCGTGCCCGCCGTCTTCACCTTACCAAGGACGGGACCGAATTCATGAACGTCCTGACCGAGCGTGCGGCCCGCCTGCGTGAAGAGATGCTGGAGGGTATTAGCGACCGGGACATCGAAGGTGCCGTCAAGGTGTTCCACAGGATCCTGGAGAATGCGGAGCGGCAACGGTAATGGTGTGCGGTCGATATCTCGGCCTGAAGGGGTCTTGGTCTGAGTGATAACACGGTTGAGGGGTTAAGGGCCCGTTACGGCGAACGCTGGCGTTGGCTGGCGGTTGCCACGGTCATGCTGGGCACCATGGCAACGGTGCTCAGCGCAACCGTGGTCAATGTTGCGCTGCACGACATCATGCTGGAATTCGGTATTCGGCAGGGCCAGGTGCACTGGCTGGCCACCGGTTCATCGCGGCCATGACCACCACCATGCTGGCCTCGTCGTGGCTTCTGGATCACTTTGGCGTGCGCAAGACCCTGGCGACGGCCATGTTCCTGTTCACGGTGATCTCCCTCCTTGGTGGTTTTGCCACCTCCCCGGAACAGTTGATTGCCGCCCGCATTGGCCAGGGTGCCATGGCGGGGCTCATGCAGCCCATGGGTATGTATCTGGTGTTCCGGATTTTCCCCCGCAACCGTCGTGGGCAGGCTATGGGTATCTACGGCATGGGTGTGATTCTCGCTCCAGCCTGGGCCCGGTTCTCGGGGGCTTCCTGGTGGATCAGTTGGACTGGCGCTATGTGATGTTCGCCCCCGTGCCCGTCACCCTGACCGGGGTGTTTATGGCATGGCGCTTTCTGCCGCTGCCGGTCTCCCGCCCGGCTCCCTACCGTTTTGACTTTCCTGGGTTGGTGCTCCTGGGCGCTGCCATCGGTCTGTCGCTGGACACCCTCAACCGGCTTCAGGAACTGGCGGGACAGGAAGCACGAATTGCCATCGAGGGCGCTGTTGCGGTCATCGCCCTGGTGCTGTTTGTGATTCGTGAGCGACGCGCCCGACACCCATTGGTGAACATAGAGCTTCTACGCAATCCGGCCTTCGTATACGCCAACGTGGGCGCCATGGCGTTGGGGCTCGCCTTGTTTGGCTCCACCTACCTGGTACCCCTGTTTGTGCAGACGGCCCTGGAATTCACCGCCACCGAAGCCGGTTTGCTGATGTTGCCAGCAGGCATTGTGCTGGGCATGACCTTTCCATTGGCCGGGAGACTGGCGGACCGCCTGAGTGCCCGTAAGCTGGTGATATTCGGCATTGTCCTGTTCGCCATGTCGGCCATGTTGTTTGCGGTATCGGACATTGAGCTCGCCTTCGGCTGGCTGGCGCTATGGACCGTGTTGGGGCGAATCGGTATCGGCTTCATGCTGCCAGCCCTCTCAACGGGTGCCCTGAATCCACTGGCGCCGGAGCAACTCGGTGCCGGTTCGAGCACCATTAACTTTACCCGCCAGCTGGGTGGGGCCTTTGGCGTCAATATCGTGGCCCTGACCATTGAATTTGGTGACCACAGTGGCGGCATCCCCACCATTGGGGCGTTTCATTCAGCCTGGTGGCTGGTGGCTGTATTCGTGGCGATGGCGGCCATTCCAGTGTGGAAAATGCGCGTATAGTTGCCATCCGCCCAGGTATTGATTAACATTTCGGCACTCTTCAGGGGAGTAGCCTCCGCAACGGAACCCGTTTCCAGGGGCGGATGGTAGTCAACATACTTGGGGCTCAATCTCCGTGGCTATCATGTTTCACCGGTACATCGGTGAAATTGGCAAGACCTGAGGCAGTTTCACCTCCCAGGGCGGAAGGTGGGCTGTCTCATGTCTGAATGTCCGCCCCGGAGCTTTTCATGGACGCTTTTCTCGCTTCAACGTTTGCGGTCGCCATTGCGGAGATCGGCGACAAGACCCAACTACTCTCTCTCTTCCTGGTTGCCCGTTACGCCAAGCGTGCGCCCATCATTCTTGGCATACTTGTCGCCACCCTGCTGAACCATGCCTTGTCAGCGCTGTTGGGTGCCTGGATCGCAGAGTGGATTCCGCAAGCCTGGCTACCTTGGATCCTGGCTACCAGCTTCGTGGCCATTGCGCTCTGGTTGTTGATTCCGGACAAGGATGACAATGGCGATTCGGCGTTCCTGGGGATGGGCGCCTTCATGGCCACGACGGTGATGTTCTTCCTGGCGGAGATCGGCGACAAGACCCAGGTTGCAACCGTGGTGCTGGCCGCGCGATATACGGACACCTTCTGGGTGATTATGGGCACCACCGTTGGTATGCTGCTGGCTAATATACCGGTTATCATGGCTGGTAAATGGTTGATGGAGCGGTTACCACTGGCGACGGCCAGAATTGGAGCCAGCCTTCTATTTATGATTCTGGCTGTTGCCACCGTTTGGACAGCCCTGACGTCGGTTTGAAGCGCGTTGTTGTCGCCGCAGACCGGATATCGGATTGAGACGCTATGTATCGAACGCAGTTGACAGGTTTTCTGCTGGTTTTGCTGGCCCTGGTGTCGGCCAACGTGGTTGGTGCCGAAACGGAAGCGCAGGCCGCGGGTCAGGAACTGACTACAGCCAAAGGAAAAAGCGACACCCCCGAGAAGCCCCGTGTTCCCCGGTTTTCCATTGACGGGGATCTGGCCGGGGAGCTGTCGGTGATGACCACCCGCTATGAAGACACCTTTGCGGCCATTGGCAATCAGAACAGTCTTGGTTATCTGGAACTCGTTAAGGCCAACCCCGGTGTTGATCCCTGGCTGCCCGGTGATGGCACCCGGATAACTGTGCCCCGGCACTACGTGCTTCCGGATGTAAAGCGCGAGGCATAATCATCAATCTGGCGGAATACCGTTTGTACTACTTTACTGAGGGAAAGGTACAGGTCTATCCGGTGGGGGTAGGCACCGATGACAACCCATCGCCACTGACCAACGCTGAAGTGACCATGCCACTGGAGTCGCCGGCCTGGTATCCGCCTGCAAGCATCCGTGCCGAATACGAAGCTGCGGGAGAGTACCTGCAGGATGATTCCACCGGGGCCGGGTAATCCTCTGGGGTCCCACGCACTGATGCTCAGTGAGAAAGGGTACCTGATTCACGGTACCAACAAGTTGTTCGGAGTGGGCATGCAGGTCAGTCACGGTTGTTTCCGCATGTACAACGAGGATATATCGCGGTTTGTCTACGAAGTCAGTAAGGGCACGCCGGTGCAGGTTATCCATGAGCCCGTGAAGATCGGCCTGAAAGGTAATGAGGTCTGGCTGGAGGTACACCGCCCTGAAGAAGACTACAGTCAGCAGGACCGTGAACAATTGTGGAAGCAGGTGCAGAAAAAGGTGGAAGACTTCCGCCAGAAAATGCCCGGTGTGGAAGTGAAGCGCATGGCCATTGAACTGGCTGTGGACCAGGCGGACGGCCTGCCGCGGATGGTGGGTGAACGTCTGACCCGCGTCGCGGATGAGTCTGCCGGGCCGATGCGAAGTACCCCAGATGGCAATAAAGGTGAGAAGCAACGCCTCTGGTTCTGATACCGAAGGCTCTGATCCGCTGAACGGATCCGGGGAGGAGTGATGATCGCTAACCGACCCAACCAATCCAATCCCTCCGGCCGCCTGCACTGGTGGCTGGCCGTGTTCCTGCTGGGCCTGGTGCTGGCATTGGCCTCTCTGTCCCATACGGTTATCGCCCAGCAGGATGACGCTCCGAGAGGTCTTGTGTTGACCGTCGACGGGGCTATCGGCCCTGCCACCATGGACTACCTGGTGCGTGGCATTCGCCGCGCCGAGTCCGAAGGTGCCGAGTTGCTTGTTATCCGGATGGATACCCCTGGCGGTCTGATGGAATCCATGCGCGGTATCATCAAGGAGATCCTTTCTTCAGAGGTACCCGTGGTGACCTGGGTGTCGCCGGCAGGGGCGCGTGCCGCCAGCGCCGGTACCTACATTCTCTATGGCAGTCACGTGGCGGCATGGCAGGGGCCACCCACCTGGGTTCGGCCACGCCGGTCCAGATGGGCGGGCTGCCCGGTTCCGAGGAACAGAAGCCTGCAGAAGACGCCGGGGATGCCAATCCCGATGACAAGGAAAGCGCCGGAAACGAGGAATCGGCGCAGGATGACGCCTCCGATAAACGCCGAGGCGGCACGGCCATGGAGCGCAAGGTTCTGGAAGATGCCGTCAGCTACATCCGTGGCTTGGCGGAGCGACATGGCCGCAACGCCGACTGGGCGGAGCAGGCAGTGCGCGAAGCCGTCAACCTGGGCGCCGAAGAAGCGCTGGCGCAGAACGTGGTCGATGTGGTGGCTGACAACATGGACAGCCTGATGCAGCAGATCGACGGGCGCACCGTGAAAATGGCCAATGGCGAGAAAACGCTGGCCACCGCGAACATTGAATTGACGCGAGCAGACCCGGACTGGCGCACGCGACTGCTATCGGTGATCACCAATCCGAATGTCGCTTACTTCCTGATGATCATCGGCTTCTACGGCATTATCTTCGAATTATCCAACCCCGGGGCGATATTCCCGGGTGTGATTGGCGCTATCTGCCTGATCCTCGCACTGTTTGCCTTCCAGGTGCTGTCCGTCAATTACGCGGGCCTGGCGCTGATTCTGTTGGGGCTTGCCTTCATTGTCGGCGAGGCCTTTATGCCCAGCTTCGGCATACTGGGCATAGGGGGGATTGTCGCGTTTGTAGCCGGTTCCATCATACTGATGGACGGCAGCCATCAGGAGATTTCACTGCCCACCATCGGTGGCACGGCACTGGTCGCGGCCGGCTTTATCCTCTGGACCGTCATCAAGTTCATCGGCTTGCGCCGGAAGCACCCGGTCAGCGGAAGCGAACAGATTGTCCACGAGAGAGTGACCGCACTTGATGACTTTCAGGAAGACGACGGGTATTTCAGGGGGCACGTGCGCATGAGCGGTGAACGCTGGAATGCCGCCTGCAAATCCCCAGTAGGCAACGGTGACAAACTGAGGGTGACTGCATTGGAAGGTTTGACGGTGTACGTCGAAGCCGACAAAGCGGAACCCTGACGCCGGCCTGGAGAATGTTGACAGGTTACCCGGCGATCGAGCCAACGAAGGAGGCCTTATGAACATCACAGACCTGATTCCCTATATCGCACCCACGGTGGTGCTCCTGCTGATTCTTGGGTCGGCGATCAAGATTCTGCCGGAATACGAGCGTGGCGTGGTTTTCTTCCTGGGGCGCTTTCAGGGTGTCAAAGGGCCTGGCCTGATCATCGTAATCCCAGGTATCCAACAGATAACCCGCGTGGATTTGCGTGTTATTGCGTTGGACGTGCCAAGCCAGGACGTTATCTCGAAAGACAACGTGACCGTGCGGGTCAATGCCGTGCTGTATTTCCGGGTGGTCGACCCTGAGCGTGCGATTATACGGGTCGAGGATTTCGGCTCTGCTACCAGTCAACTGGCCCAGACGACGTTGCGTTCGGTACTGGGTAAGCATGATCTCGATGAAATGCTCTCAGAGCGTGACAAGCTGAATTCGGATATCCAGAGTATTATCGACGCCCAGACCGAGGAATGGGGCATCAAGGTCGCCAACGTTGAAATCAAGCACGTGGACCTGAACGAGTCGATGATTCGTGCCATTGCCCGTCAGGCGGAGGCAGAGCGGGAGCGTCGTGCCAAGGTGATTCACGCGGAGGGTGAATTGCAGGCATCGAAAAAGCTGGTTGAAGCGGCCGAAGTTATGTCCGCCAACTCTGGAGCAATGCAGCTGCGCTACATGCAAACCCTGGCGGATATGAGCACCAACAACAGTTCCACGATTGTGTTCCCGCTGCCGATGGAAATGATGTCTGCCTTTATGAGCAAAACGCCCTCACCACAGAAGCCGAAGAGCGATAACGACGAATCCTGATGAGTGCTACCAGGCGCCCACAAAAAAGGCCGGGACGAATCCCGGCCTTTTTTGTTACGTAACAGCCTTACTTCTGGCTGGCACGCTCGAGCATACGCTTGGCGCGCTCGTTGGCTTCGTTAGCAGCCTTCTGGGCAGCTTGGCGGCAGCCAGTGCTTCGTCAGCAGTGCGCTGAGCGGAGCGTGCAGCGCTGGAAGCGCTGTTAGCGGTGTTCAGTGCATTTTCAGCGGTCTGCTCGGCGGAAGAAGCGGTTGCATTTGCTTCGTCGAGAGCGCCCTGGTCGGTTGTCGCACAACCTGCGGTCAGTGCGGTGGCCAGTGCAAACCCTGCGATCGTCAGTTTACGCATTGTATATCCCCTTATTGGTCGTTTTATTTCCTGCGTTCCAGAAGTCGTTGGTGCAGACATTCTGTCAAAACGGGGTCGTTAGCGTTTGGCTAACGACATCGTCAAACAGTGTAAATCAGTCTAGACAGAAATGTTAACTAAGGATACGTAAAAGTTCCTAGGTTATGACAACAACTTAATATTGCAGCAAGAATCTACGCATGAAGCGGGGATTGGATCAGTGTCAGGGGACAATCCGTATTGGCGTACCATCAGCCACCAATTGCCAGATTTCGTCCATTTCCTCGTTACTGACGGCGATGCAACCATCGGTCCAGTCCAATCCGAGGAACGCGAATGCCATATCACCGGCCTCGTTTGGCAAACCATGAATCATGATGCTACCGCCGGGATCGAGCCCCCAGGCAGAAGCCTGCTCGCGGTCTTCAGCATTGGGATAGGAAATGTGGATGGATTTGTAGAAATCGCTGTTGGAGTTGCGCCAATCCAACACATATTTGCCTTCGGGGGTGCGCTTATCCCCTTCGTAGAGCTTGTGCCCCGAGGGGTTGTCGCCCAGCCCGATACGGTAGCTGCGCACCACCTGGTCACCGGACAGCAGGTAAAGCCTGCGCTCTTCCTTGCGAACCAGAACCTCGCTGACTTCCGGCGTTTCATCCATGGCACCCATCGGCAGCTCCGATGCCGATAGCGGGGATAGGGGCGCCAGCAACAACGAGAAAGCAAAGGCCAGAAAGCTGGCAATGGCAACTGAGGACCGGCCGGTGCCGGAGAGTGAAATCGACATTTTCAGTAGCATAAGGAGTCAATGATTAATCTTTGTACACTTTATAGCACAGGACTTTTGTGAATCGAACCAGGGTTTTGAGTGTTTTTGTTAAAGATTTTTATTGGTTGTCCATTTTCAGGCCTACCTTCGTCACCCGGTCGGCCTCGGTTGCCCTTGCGACCAGGGTAACGGGGCCCAGTACCACCTTATCACCTACCACCGGATGCCCTTTGGTGCGACGGGCGAAGCACTCGGCCAGGGAAAGCTCCGGGGGCAGCTGGTCAAACTCGATGCCGTAGACCTGCTCCACATCCCCCAGCAGAGCATCACCATTGAGCACGAAGTCGCCAAAGAAGGCGCGCTCGGCGAGGTATTTGGGTGCATGGCGACCGCTGAGGGCTTTGCCCAGCTCGGACAGCATCGCTGGCGTTGCAAACATTGCCAGTACATCGCCGCTGGCGACTTCCATATCCGGGCTCGGCTGATAACACGTCCGTTTGCGGAAAACGCCAGCAATGGCCGTGTTGTCCGGTAACCGGAGCTGGCCCAGGGGTCTGGGTGACTCCCAGGCGCCGCCCCGGAGCGGAAACAGCATCAATTCGTGGTCCCCGGCGGCCGGGACATCGAGGGGCAGGCGGCGGTAGGGATCTTCACCGGCGGGGACTTCCAGTCGCAGCTTCCTGGCCAATGGCGCCATGGTGGTCCCCTGGACCACCAGCGACACCAGTACGATGAAGAAGGCGACATGGAAGATGAGCTGCGCCTCCGGCAGCCCGGCGATGATCGGGAATAACGCCAGTACAATGGGCACGGCGCCTCGCAAGCCCACCCAACTGATAAAACCCAGTTCGCGCCGGTTAAAACCGAAAGGCCAGAGCGTTGCCATCACCGTCAGCGGCCGGATCAGGAAAATCAGCGCCAGCGCCAGGACCAGACCGCCCCCGGCGAGAGGCAACAGTTCCGAGGGCGTGACCAACAACCCCAGCATCAGGAACAGGCATAGCTGGGCCAGCCAGGCCAGGCCATCGTGAACCTGGAGAATCATCGGCATCATTCGAACCGGGCGGTTGCCAACCACCACACCGGCCAGATAGATCGCCAGGAAACCGCTGCCTCCGAGCGCGTTCGTGCCGGAGAACACCATGATGCCGGCGGCCACCACCAGCAAAGGGTATAGCGACGGGGTCAGCCGAACCCGGTTGGCCAGTTCCACCACGATGAAACCGCCGGCGACGCCTACCGCACCGCCAATGCCGAATTGCTTCACCAGCATCATCAGCGCCATCCAGCCTTCGGATGTTCCGCCTGCCTCAATCATGGTGACCAGCATCAGGGTCAGGAAAATCGCCATCGGGTCGTTGCTGCCGGACTCGATTTCCAGGGTTGCACTGACCCGTTCGTTCAAATGAAGGCCGCGCCCCTGAAGCAGCGAGAACACCGCAGCTGCGTCGGTGGAGGAGATAATGGCGCCGATCAGCAGTGCTGTCAGCCAGTGCATGTCGAACACCCACCAGGCCACCAGGCCGGCCCCGGAGGCGGTCAGGAATACGCCAACGGAGGCGAGTACCAATGCCGGGCGGAGACCGACACGAAAGGTTTCTGCCCGGGTGCGCATGCCGCCATCCAGCAGGATCACGCCGAGCGCCAGGTTGGCAATCAGGAACGCCAGCTCGAAGTCGTCGAAGAGGATGCCACCGGGACCGTCTTCCCCCATGATCATGCCGACCACGAGAAAAATCAGCAGTACCGGCATGCCCAGCCTGCTGGACAGCGGGCTGAGCATGATGCTGATGACCAGCATCAGAGCGCCGATCAGAGTAACTAGCGGATCCATTCCTGCTCCGGCCTGGGAATATGTCTCGATGATAGCAGGGTCACGAGCGGATCAGTGCAGTTTCAGGCGAGGGTGCATGGCCCGGCTTATCCGGTCCATCAACCAGATGATTCCGGTTCGAACGACGCCGTGCAGCGCGACCTGGTGCATGCGGTAGAGCGACAGGTAAAACAGGCGCGCGACTTTGCCCTCGATGTACATACTGCGACCGGAGAGATTCCCCATCAGGTTCCCCACGGTGGTGTAGCGGCTGAAATTGATCAGCGAGCCATGGTCATTGTAGACAAACGGAACCGCCTCACGGCCTTCCAGTCGATGACACAGGGTCTTGAAAAGAGTGTCTGCCTGCTGGTGCGCGGATTGAGCACGCGGTGGTACGGGCCGTTCTGACTGGGGCTGGGGGCACTCCGCGCAATCGCCAAAGGCAAAGATGTCCGGAGCCGTGGTGGCCTCCAGGGTTTGCTTCACCTTGATCTGGTTGCCACGGTTCGTTTCCAGGCCGTCCAGTGTAGCCAGGAACGCAGGCGCCTTGATGCCGGCGGCCCAGATGGTCATCTCCGAGGCGATTTCCGTGCCGTCTTTGAGCACCACCACGCCATCGCGGACCTCGCTGACGGGTTCGCCAGTCATCACCCTGACATTCTGGTGATCCAGTTCGCGGGTTGCAGCCTCGGAGAGCCGGGCCGGCAGCGCCGGCAGAATGCGGTCAGCGGCTTCGACAACGGTAATGGATACATCCTCCGGCCGCAGGTGGTTCATGCCGTATATGGGCAGTTCCCTGGAAGCCAGTCGCAGTTCCGCTGCCAGTTCAACGCCGGTTGCGCCGGCGCCAATGATGGTGATGGGCAGTTCATGGCCATTGCCGGATTGGGCATCGTGGTTTTTACGCAAAAATGCGTTAAGCATCAGGTTGTGGAAACGCCGGGCCTGGTTGAGGCTGTCCAGGAACAGGCAATGATCCTGGGCGCCGGGGGTTCCGAAGTCGTTCGCTGTACTGCCCACGGCAATCACCAGGGTGTCATAACCGATGCGGCGTTCCGGCACGACTTCGCCCCCGTCCTCATCGTGGAATGGCGCGATGATCACTTCCCTGGCGTTGTGATCCAGGCCGTTCATGCGCCCGAGCTGGAATTCATAGTGATGCTTGCGTGCGTGGGCCCGGTAGTTGATTTCGTTGGCGTTGGCATCAAGCGAGCCGGAGGCCACTTCGTGGAGCAGGGGTTTCCAGACGTGGGTCAGGCCGGCGTCGACCAGGGTGATACGGGCTTTGCGTTTCTTTCCGAGTTTGTTGCCGAGGCGGGTGGCCAGCTCAAGACCGCCCGCGCCGCCGCCTACGACGACGATGTGATGCAGATTATCCATGACAAGGGTTCCTGAAGTGAAGATAGCCAAGAACTCTCGTCAAAAACCCTTGGCTGTCCTCACTGGGGAAGGCAACGACACAGAGCGGTAATGCTAACGCACTGTTGTGGCAGGGACAATTCGCCGTTAGTACCTATATCCGGGGCAGGACCGGAGCGGGCGGAGTCTAGTGGCGGGCACGATAGTGATCGAGCATGGCTGCCATGTCTTCGGCAAGCTCAGCGACCTGCTCAGGCTGATCTCCCGTTGGGCAAAAGACCGGAGGCCAATGATCTGTGCCTGAAGCAATCTTGCCAGCCGGGCACAGTGGGTTCCCGGTGCCAGCTCGCCCTGGAGTTTCGCCTGCTCCAGAAGTTCAGTCAGAGCCTGCTCAATAGCGCTCAGGATCGAATTCGCCTGGTTTGCAATGGCCGTATTGGTGTTACTGGCTTCGAGCAGGGTTTTAACGACCATGCAGGCGCGGGATGGCGACTCGCCGCCGGGGCTGGCCTGTCGTGCGATGCAACGAAGGTGCTCCTGCAGCCCGTCCATCACCGACGGACTTCCAGCCAGGTGCTCGCGCAGTTCCAGCCCGCTTCTCTGTGCATAGGCAGCCAGCGCTTCGCTGAACAGTCCATCCTTGCTGCCAAAGGTTGCATAAATGCTGCCAGGGCGCATGTCCAGAGCCTGCTCAATCTGCTTCATGGAAGCGCCGGCATAGCCCCGCTCCCAAAACAGGTTCATTGCTTTGTCTAGCGCGATTTGTCGATCGTAACGAGCGTTTCTGGCCATGGGTACCTGCCAACGACGGGTGATTTAATTCCTCGTAATGATAACTTGAGTGATCGCTCAAAAACAGTTACCGTGGGTCTGTAATTGAATGAACGCTCAATATTAACCGAAAGGAGAGTGTTATGACGGATTTCACCATTCACGATGTCGAATCGGCGCCTGAAAAATCAAAACCGCTTCTGGAAAATTCAGTCAAGGGCTTTGGCATGATTCCCAGTTTGCACGGGATCATGGCAGAAGCACCAGGAACTCTTGAGGGTTATCAGACCTTGCACCGGTTGGTGCTGGAAAGCAGTTTTGACAATGATGAGAAAACCGTTGTCTGGCAGACCATCAACGTAGAGAACGCCTGCCATTACTGCGTACCGGCGCACACCGGAATCGCCAAGATGATGGAAGTGTCGGACGACATCATCAACGCGCTGCGCGACGAGACGCCACTGCCCAGTAACAAGCTTGAAGCCCTGAGGACGTTCACGCTGGCTGTCATGCACAAGAAAGGCAATGTCGGTAAGGAAGACCTGGATGCGTTCTATGGTGCTGGCTACAAGCATCGTCAGGTACTGGAAGTGATCCTGGTGCTGTCCCAGAAAGTCATGAGCAACTACATCAACCACATTGCGGAAACGCCGGTTGACGAGCCATTCCAGAAGTTTGCCTGGGAAAAGAAGAAGTAACGGAACGATTCCCTGACGCTACGGGTGCGGTTCAGCCCGCATCCGTTGCCAGTATCTGCGCTTGCCGCTGGCGTTTCTTCTCCAGCACCTTGTCCACGCATTGGCTCTGGTCTTTCAGAATCACCACGCACTCCAGGCACTGGATGCATTCGTTGTAATCAATCCGGCCATCTTTATGGATCGCATTGATTCCGCAACTGTTCTTGCAGTGCTGGCAAGGCTTGCCGCACAGCTCCACCCGGTCGAGCCAACTGAACAGGCGTAGCTTGCCCAGAACCGCCAGGCCGGCCCCGAGCGGGCAAAGGTAGCGGCAGTAGAACTTGTGGATGAACATGCCCACCACCAGCAGGCCAACGGCATAGCCGACGAACGGCCAATAACGCACGAAGAAGAGCGTGATGCCGGTTTTGAACGGTTCCACTTCCACCAGCTTCTCCGCCAGTTCCAGTGAATAGAACGCCGTTCCCACCAGCACCAGAAGTATCGGGTACTTCAATAGAATCAGCCGCCGATGCCATTTTTCCGGTACTTTCACCTGGCGGAGCTTCAGTTTCTCGCCCAACCAGGCCGCCATCTCCTGCAACGCGCCAAAGGGGCAGAGCCAGCCACAGAACAGCCCGCGCCCCCAGACAAACAGGCTGATAAAGGTGTAGGTCCACAGGATAAACAGCACCGGGTCCATCAGGAATACGTTGAGTGAAAAACCGTCCCAGATGGCCAGGAACAGGGTGTAGATATTCACCACCGAAAGCTGACCCTGAGCATAGAAGCCGATAAAGAACAGGGTGAAGAACAGAAAGCCCCAGCGGAACCGATGCACCAGTTTCGGATATTGGCTCAGGGTGCGCTGACGGGCGAAGAACACCGTCAACAGGGTGAGACTGAGGACCAACAGGGAAATGGTCAACCAGCGTTCCTTCCATAGCCCGATCCACACCGGTTGGCGATTGTCTTCTGGCCGAGGTGTCACCTCGACGGCTTCGAACAGCTCCTGCGCAAAGGCCATCGGGATCTCCAGCTCGGTGCTGTCGGCAACCAGGTGATTCTTCCGCAATGTGACGCCCAGCTTCAGAGTCGCTTCGGCACCGGGATTGAAGCCTGCGTTGCCGCCGACCCGGAACAGGGTTGTCCGGGCGAACTCCGGCATGCCGTCGGCGTTGATCTGTATGTTCTGGTCGAACACGTTGATATCGCGAATGTCCAGCGACAGACTATTTTGCTGCAATCCCAGGCGATCCGGTGAGCTTCCTGGGGTGAAGTCATCCGGTAGGTGTGGGTAAAGTCCGCGGGACATGACGGCCAGTATCTGGGCGTCTGGCCCCGTCTTTTCTTTCAGCCGCTGGAAACCTTCGTCGCCCAACAGATTGCGGCCCACCATTGGTGCGTTGATGTAGCCGAAAAACAGCTCGGCGAAAGGCTCGCCAGGGTCAGGTTGCGACGCCTCGGGATAATCCACCAGGGGCGAGCCCAGTTTCTGTTCGATCGCCGCAGAGCTGATACGCCAGTGGCCGATGTACCCCCGTTCGATCAGTTGCGCCCACGACAGCGGTTGGTAGAGATCGGTTTTCGCCCGGGTAGCAGGTGCCTGGGTAAACCCCTCCAGTTTTTTCCGCGCCACCTTGAGAGCTGACGAGAGAACTGTGTCGTTAATAATCAGCACCGACACGGTGGCTTTGCTCACTCCATCGAAATGCACCACGTTGCCATCCGGGCTTTTGCCGCTGCGAGAGCCCGACGTATCGATAATGATCTGTTCGGTGAGTGAGCGGCCCTCGTACTGATCAATGAACTCGAACAGTGGCTCCTCGCCCAGCCCATGGAGAAAAACCGGTTCGTGATGGTTGAGAATGCGAATGCCGGTAAAGCGGCCGCGGCTGTCGAGCCCGATCAACATGCTGACGGGTTTCCCGGCAAAGCCCTGGAGTGGACTGATATCGCGGGATTCGTAGGCGTAGCCTATCAGCTCCTGAAGCTGATACACCGGGTACACCGGGTAGTCCGGCAACCGGTCACGAATGTCTGTGGCCTTGGGGAATAGTTCCTGGATTAACGTCTGCTTCTCATCGTCCAGGGCGCCATACGTCGCCAGGGGAAAACAGGCTAGGACCAACAGCAGCAATAGCCGCAAGGGCATGGTCTCTCTCCATCGATTTCTTGTTGTTGGTCAGATCCATGCTAGAGATTTGCCATGCGGGCACAATGCGACCTCCGGGCCGGGCAGGTGCTACTTTGTGAGGAGAAATGAAGGCTGAGAAGGAAAGCAGAGGTCGATCAGTTCAGGCGAATCACCCGCCCCATTAAACGTCGCCAGTCGATAGGCAGGCGGTTTTCCAGCGCCACCAGGGAGGGGTCTTTGGTGTGCAGGGCTTCAAAGGGGCGCTTGCTGGCGAAGATCACCGTGTTGTTGGTTTTACTCTTGAACAGCAGGAGGACTGCAAACCCCGCGCGCAGCTGGTGGAACAACGGACCATTGATGTCCGGCGTGCGATGATAGTTGATGGCGAGCCAGCCGTCGTCGCCAAGTACCCGGCTGCATTGTCTGATAAACTGCCGCTGGGCCTGGGCCGGCTCATGCGGTCGGAGTTGTACATGTCGGCCAGGATGAGGTCGCTGCTACCGTCCGGCGCTTTGCCGAGGGCGTCCCTGGCATCGCCGATGGTCATTGTCAGGTTGTCGGAATGCGGCAGGCTGAAGTATTCGCGGGCCACCTCCAGCACCCGGGGCCGCAATTCCACCGCGTGTACCTGGCAGTCAGGCAGCAGGTGCAACAGCGCACTGGCCATCACGCCGCCGCCGAGGCCAAGAATCGTGGCGTGTGCGGGCTGTGCAAAGGCAACTGGCAACAGCATGGCGCGGCTGTACTCATGAACGGGAAGATGGGGCCTGCGGCGATCTATCTTGCTTTGCTCAAACACCGAATCAAAGGTCATCACCCGATGTTTGCGATAGTCGACCACCAGAATGCCACCGAGTGCGTCCCGGGTGTAATGGATAATCTCGCCCTTCACGGTGGCGTCCCTTGTCTGATCGCTGCGTCGTTATTCTGGGCATTTATCCGCCGCTTCTCAAGCCGCACGTCAGGGCCGGAGGCCGCGAGCCTGTGAGTATGGACACCTTCAGTGCCCTGGCCTGCCCGTTGGACGGTGAGCCCCTGAACCAGTCCGGTACCTGCTGGCGTTGCCCGGCTGGTCACAGTTTTGATGTTGCCCGCCAGGGCTACCTGCACCTGCTGCCGGTCCAGAAGAAGCGCTCGCTGGACCCGGGTGATAGCAAGGAGATGGTGGCGGCTCGACAGCGTTTCCTCAACGCCGGTTACTACCGGCCGGTTGCCGAGGCCGTCAGCAAAGCTGTGATGCCCGGCAATGCCAGCGACACCAGGCTGGCCTGTCTGGACGCAGGGTGCGGTGAGGGCTACTACCTGCGGCAACTGGTGGCGGAAAACCCGGAAGCGTCGTTCTCGCTGATGGGCTTGGATATCTCCAAATGGGCCACCCTGGCCGCCGCCAAACAGGACAAGCGCCCGCGCTGGGTGGTGGGCAGCAATGCCAACCTGCCGGTATTGCCTGGCACCCTGGACCGCGTACTCTGCCTGTTCGGCTTTCCCGTCTACAGCGAATTTGCCCGTGTGCTCAAACCCGGCGGCATCCTGATCCAGGCCGACGCTGGCCCCGATCACCTGCGGGAACTGCGGGAGATTATCTATCCGTCGCTCAAACCCGAAAAGCCGCCAGCTGTTGACGTGCCTGAAGGTTTTTTGAGTCTGGGGACAGAGACGATTCGTTATTCACTGACCTTGGAAAGCCAGGAGGCGATTGCCGACCTGCTGGCGATGACGCCGCATTTTTACCGGGCGCCTGCGGAGGGGCGGGTTCGTGCCGAGACACTCGAAACCCTGGCGGTGACGGTCGAAGTCACGCTGAGGCGTTTTGTTCGTGATTCTGCCGCTACGACGACAACGCCCCGATAGCCTCGTTCGCTTCCATGGTCCGGGCCAGATCCTCTGCCGTTTGCCCATCCTCATCTTTCAACGATTTATCCGCGCCTGCTTCCAGCAAACGCCCAATCATATCCACCCGATTGAACATGGCGGCGACCATTAGCGGTGTTTTGGCGCCTGCCGGGCGATGGTCGACGTCGGCGCCGGAGGTCAGCAGCAGGTCTGCAATGTCGGTATTGCCCTGATACACCGCGCTGGCCAGGGGCGTTTGTAGCTGGTCGTTGGCCAGGTTGGGGTCGGCACCCTGTTCCAGCAGCAGGCGCGCGGTGTCTTTGTGGCCGTTGCTGCAGGCGAGCATCAGCAGGCTGTCACCGGTGTTGGTGCGGATGTCCACGGGTACGCCGGCGTTGAGCATCACGCTGAGGGGGCCGGCACCACCATTCCGGGCCAGTTCGAACAACCCCTGGGCGAAAGCAATGGCGTCTTCGTCCTGTTGATTGTCGGGGTTCTGGGGCCTGGTTGGCTTGTCGTGGCTCATGGTTTTCCTCTGGTTTCATAGCGAATCTTGAGCAACCGTAACACGCCTGGAGCCAGCCAAGAATTGGACTTGGGTACGGTATGGATCTGGACAGACCCACAACGCCACTGTTAAAACCGTGCTATCAGGTAAGCAAAACCATCAAGGGTACAGGAGAACAGGACTGTGAAAATCAAGGTTCGAGGTATTGAAGAAGGCCAGCCGGTGCCGGAGAAATTCGCGTTTGGTGTCTACAGCGAACAGGACACATGAGCTTTGGCCCCAACCGCAACCCGGAACTGGTCTGGGAAGACGCGCCGGAGGGCACCAGGAGTTTCGTGGTGATGATGTTTGACCCGGACGTGCCCAGCGTGGCGGACGACGTCAATCAGGAAGGCAAAACCGTGTCGAAGGACATTCCCCGGGTGGATTTTTTCCACTGGCTGCTGGTGGACGTGCCGGCCACCACGTCCCGCATCCCCGAGGGCGAGGACAGCGATGGTGTGATTCCCAAGGGCAAGGAGCCCGGTCCGGGCCCGATCGGTATCCGTGGCGTGAACAACTACACCCAGTTCCTGGCTGGCAATCCCGACATGGCAGGAACCTATGCCGGTTACGACGGTCCCTGTCCGCCCTGGAACGATGAGATCCTCCATCATTACCACTACGAAGTGCACGCGCTGGATGTTGAAACTCTGGGGCTGGATGGTGAGTTCGATGGTGCCGCAGTTCGTGAAGCCATGGCAGGTCACGTTCTGGCCAGCGCCCGGGTGACCGGTACCTACACGCTGAATCCGGATTTACGTAAAGACTGAGCAGCCACAGGCTGGCGCCATCCGCAAGAAAGCCGGAATGTCGGGTGACCGACGTCCGGCTTTTTTATGCGCGACCATTTACGGTGATTTTCGACTCGGTTCAGCCTGTGCCTGCGAGTAACTGTTCGAAGGTAGTGATGGTTCCCGGACTGTCCGGCTCATAGCCGGGAAGGTGTTCGATCCGATCGATAAAGGCCTGCGAGCGCATCAGCTCAATCAGGTGCGACAGGTTGTCCTGCCCCAGCCGCTCTTCATGGCAGAGCAGGAGGTAGTGCTCGCTGGCCATTTCCACGAAATCAAGGTTGAACTGGCTGGCCGCCGCTTCCACGCCGAAGCCAACATCCGCCATTCCCGACGCGACAAAGGCAGCGACGGCTGTGTGTGTGAACTCGTGCTGAGGCGAGCGGTTGATGCTCTTTTCAGTGAGTCCCGCCTGACGTAGCAGAAGGTTGAACAGGATGCGGGTGCCGGAATGGCGATCACGGCCGATAAAACGGAGCCCGGAAGCGGCCAGTTCCGACAGGTTATGGACCTTCACCGGGGCGTCCTTGCGCATCATCAGGCCTTCGCGCCGGGTGACAAAACGAATCAGCCGGAATCGTTTGCCGGCCAGCTGATGCTGGTAATGGGCCATGATCTCCCGGGCCCGTTCCGGGCAGGTGGGAAAGTGAAAGCTTGCCAGGTCGCATTCGCCGCGATTGAGGCGGTCAGTGCCTCTTCGGGGTTACGGTATTGGAGGTTGACTTCAACGCGGTCAGAGAACTCCGGGAGCAGGGCCACGGCATACCCGTGGCTGGCGTGAAGACGAAGGACCGGGTGCTCACCGGCCAGCAGTTGCTGGATCTGGTCGTTAAATTCGGACGCCATGCTGTCGATCTGAGGCCCGAGCCGGGCTTTGACCCGCTGATCTGCCCACAGCAATTTCTCGCCCAGGGCGGACAGCTCGGTGCCGTGCCCCTTGCGCATGATCACCAGTGGCATTCCGAAAACATCGGAACTGCGATTGAGCAAGTTCCAGGCGTGGCGGTAAGACACGCCGGCCGCCTCTGCCGCCGCGGTCAGTTTGCCACTGTCGCGGATCGTTTCGAGCAGGCGGAATAATACCGGCTCGAACAGCTCACCGTTATCGGTTCGGAAGACCCAGGCAGGGGAAATAGACAGCCTTTTCTTATGCATTCCTATTCATATTCCGTCGGCGATGATGGAGTGGTAGCGTATGGCTATTACTGTTCAGATACTGTAACAGAACAAGAAATAATAGGAACAAGTATGCATATGTCAGAGGTGAATCAGCAATCACTCGGCGCCATGCTTACGCCCGCGACTGGACACCTGACATGGTCCGGGCGGAAATGGACGCCCTGAAACACAAGCCTGGCGCCCTGCTCCCCATCCTGCACGCCGTCCAGAACCGGATTGGTTACATCCCCGAGGGCGCCGTGGCCATCATCGCTGAGGCGCTGCAGCAGACCCGTGCCGAAGTCCATGGTGTGATCAGCTTCTACCACCATTTCCGCACTCATCCGGTGGGCAGCAAGGTGATTCACGTGTGTCGCGCCGAGGCCTGTCAGGCCATGGGTGGGCGCATGCTTGAAGCGCATATCAAGGACCGCCTGGGGGTGGACTATCACGGCACCTCAGCCGACAACGAGTTTACCCTGGAGCCTGTCTACTGCCTGGGCAACTGCGCCTGTGCCCCTTCCATCCGCGTGAATGACGATATCCACGGCCGCATGACGCCGCAGAAGTTTGATCGCCTGGCGGACAAGCTCACCACGTCCGCGCTGGACATCCGGTAATCACGGGAGCATCGATGATGGCAACCAGAATCTACGTGCCCTGCGATACCACCGCCCTGTCCATGGGGGCGGATGACGTGGCGAGACTGATAGAACACCATGCCGGAGTTCAGGGTGTGGCTATTGAACTGGTTCGTAACGGTTCCCGAGGGTTGTTCTGGCTTGAACCAATGGTGGAAGTCGAGACGGCCAGCGGCCGGATCGGCTATGGCCCGGTGGAACCGGATGACGTTCAGGGGCTGGTGGAGGCCGGGTTGTTCGATGGTGCGTCCGGCCATCCTCTGTTTCTTGGCCCGGTGGCCGATATTCCCTACCTGAAACGCCAGCAACGCCTGACTTTTTCCCGTATTGGCATCACCGATCCGCTGTCGATTACCGACTATCGTGATCATGGCGGCTTTGACGGCCTGGAAACGGCGATCAGCGTGGAGCCCCAGGGCATTGTCGACGAGGTCAAAGTCTCCGGCCTCCGTGGTCGGGGTGGCGCAGCCTTTCCCACCGGTATCAAGTGGCAGACCGTACACGATGAGCCTGGCAGCAGCAGAAATACGTCGTCTGCAACGCCGATGAGGGTGATTCCGGCACCTTCGCAGACCGGCTCGCCATGGAATGTGACCCTTACATGCTGATCGAAGGCATGACCATTGCCGGGCTGGCGGTTGGGGCGACCCAGGGATTCATCTATCTGCGGTCGGAATACCCGGTGGCGCACCGCATTCTGAATGAAGCGATTCGTCGTGCCGAAGCCGAAGCTATCTGGGCCAGGATGTTCGGGGCAGCGGTCGTGCCTTCGATCTGGAAGTGCGGCTGGCGGCGGGCGCCTACATCTGTGGTGAGGAGACCTCGCTGTTGGAAAGCCTGGAGGGCAAGCGCGGCCTGGTTCGAGCAAAGCCGCCCCTGCCCGCGATCAAAGGGCTGTTCGGCCAGCCCACCGTGGTCAATAACGTACTGTCGTTTGCCGCCGTACCGTTCATTCTGGCTCAGGGTGGCCATGCTTATGCGGACTACGGTATGGGGAAATCACGGGGCACCCTGCCGATCCAGTTGGCGGGCAACATCCGCCAGGGCGGCCTGATCGAACTGGCTTTTGGCGTTAGTTTGCGGGAGATCCTCGAAGATTTCGGTGGCGGCACCTTCTCGGGCCGCCCCATGAAAGCGGTCCAGGTGGGCGGCCCGCTGATGGCGTATATGCCGGAAAGTCAGTGGAACACGCCCATGGATTACGAGCCTCGGCCAGCTTGGCGCGGGTATCGGCCATGGCGGCGTGGTGGTGTTTGACGACACCGTGGACATGGGAGAGCAGGCCCGGTTCGCCATGGAGTTCTGCACCGTGGAGTCCTGCGGCAAATGCACGCCCTGCCGGATCGGATCGGTGCGTGGTGTGGAAGTGATTGACCGGATACGCGCCGGTGAGAACCGTGAGGCCAATCTGGTTCTGCTGGAAGAGCTGTGCGAGACCATGGTCGACGGTTCCCTGTGTGCAATGGGGGGCATGACCCGTTCCCGGTACAGAGCGTGATGAAACATTTCCCGGACGACCTGACGGCCTGACCGATGCGAGTGGAGGCAATAACGATGTTGCAATATTTTGATCCGGGCACTTTTAACCGAGGTACAGGCGGCCTGAACCCCGATATCGACTATGGTACGCCGCCCAGCACCTCCGAAACCCTGGTTAGCCTGTCCATTGACGGCACCGATATCGCAGTGCCCGAAGGCACTTCGGTGCTGCGGGCAGCCACCCTGGCGGGTATCAACATTCCCAAGCTGTGCGCATCGGACAACCTCGAAGCCTTCGGTTCCTGTCGCCTGTGCGCGGTGGAGATCGAGGGCCGCCGCGGCTATCCGGCCTCCTGTACCACGCCGGTGTCCGAGGGCATGGCCGTCACCACCCAGAACGGCAAGCTGGCGAAGCTGCGGCGCAACATCATGGAGCTGTACATTTCCGACCACCCGCTGGACTGCCTGACCTGCCCGGCCAACGGCGACTGTGAACTGCAGGACGTGGCCGGCGCCGTGGGCCTGCGGGAAGTCCGCTATGCTTCGAGGGTGATAATCACCTGAACGCCGAAGTGGATGACTCCAACCCCTATTTCAGCTTTGACCCCAGCAAATGTATCGTCTGCTCCCGTTGCGTGCGTGCCTGCGAGGAAGTGCAGGGCACCTTTGCCCTGACCATTGACGGCCGCGGCTTCGACTCCAAGGTATCTGCGGGCCAGAACGATCCGTTCATGGATTCCGAGTGCGTGTCCTGCGGCGCCTGCGTGCAGGCCTGCCCCACCTCCACATTGATGGAAAAGAGCGTGATCGACGCCGGCCAGCCCGAGCACAGCGTGGTCACCACCTGTGCATACTGCGGCGTGGGCTGCTCGTTCAAGGCGGAGATGAAAGGCGACCAGCTGGTGCGCATGGTTCCCTACAAGGGCGGCGATGCCAACCACGGTCACTCCTGCGTGAAAGGCCGCTTTGCCTTTGGCTATGCCACCCACAAGGACCGCATCAAGGAGCCGATGATCCGGGACTCCATCAACGACCCCTGGAAAGTGGTGTCCTGGGAGGAGGCCATCGAGTTCTCCGCGACGAAACTCAAGGACACCCAGCCAGATATGGCCGGGAAAGCATCGGTGGTATCACCTCCTCACGCTGCACCAACGAGGAAACCTATCTGGTGCAGAAGCTGATCCGCGCCGCGTTCGGCAACAACAACACCGATACCTGTGCGCGGGTCTGTCATTCACCCACCGGCTTCGGTCTGAAGACCACCATGGGCGAGTCCGCCGGGACCCAGACCTTTGACTCGGTGATGAAGGCTGACACCATGATCGTAATCGGTGCCAACCCCACCGACGCCACCCGGTGTTCGCCTCCCAGATGCGCAAGCGGCTGCGCCAGGGCGCGAAGCTGATTGTGATTGATCCACGCCGCATCGACCTGCTGAAAACACCCCACGGCACCGAAGGCATTCACCTGCCGCTACGCCCGGGCACTAACGTGGCGATGATCAATGCCCTGGCCCATGTGATTGTGACCGAGGGCCTGGAAGACAAAGCGTTCATCGAAAGCCGGTGTGAGCCCAGGCAGTACAAACAATGGCGGGAATTCATTGCCGAGGAGCGACACTCTCCGGAAGCCCTTGAGGCGGTCACTGGAGTATCGGCCGACCTGGTGCGTCAGGCCGCGCGGTCCTATGGCGAAGCGGGTAATGGTGCCATCTATTACGGCCTCGGGGTCACCGAGCACAGCCAGGGTTCGACCATGGTGATGGGCATAGCCAACCTGGCCATGGCCACCGGCAACATCGGCCGTGAAGGCGTTGGCGTGAATCCGTTACGGGGCCAGAACAACGTTCAGGGTTCCTGCGACATGGGCTCCTTCCCCCACGAACTGCCGGGCTATCAGCATGTGGGCGACCCGGCCGTTCGAGCCAGGTTTCAGGAGGCCTGGAATGTGGCCATTGACGATGAGCCGGGCCTGCGGATTCCCAACATGTTTGATGCCGCCATCGCCGGCAGCTTCAAGGCCATGTATGTGCAGGGCGAGGACATTGCCCAGTCCGATCCCAATACCCAGCATGTGGAGGCGGCGCTCAGTTCGCTGGATTGCCTGATCGTGCAGGACATCTTCCTCAACGAAACCGCCAAGTACGCCCATGTGCTGCTGCCGGGTTCGACGTTCCTGGAAAAGAACGGCACTTTCACCAACGCCGAGCGCCGCATTAACCGGGTGCGTAAAGTGATGGCGCCGGTGGCGGGCCTGGAAGACTGGGAAGTCACCATGGCATTGTCGAACGCGCTGGGCTATCCGATGCAGTACCGTCATCCGTCCGAGATCATGGATGAGATCGCCCGCCTGACGCCGACGTTTACCGGTGTCAGTTACGACAAGTTGGACGAACTGGGCAGCATCCAGTGGCCCTGTAACGACAAGCATCCCGACGGCACGCCCACCATGCACACCCTCGATTTCCCGATCGGCAAGGGCAAGTTTGCGGTCACCGAGTATGTTGCCAGCGAGGAAAAAACCAATCGCAAGTTCCCGCTGTTGCTGACCACCGGTCGCATCCTGAGCCAGTACAATGTCGGTGCCCAGACCCGACGCACCGAGAACAGCCAGTGGCATCAGGAGGATGTACTGGAAGTTCATCCCAGCGATGCCGAACTCAGGGGCATCCGCGAGGGCGACTGGCTGGGCATCACCAGCCGTGTGGGCCAGACGGTCCTGCGGGCAAGAATCAGTGATCGCATGTTGCCGGGGGTGGTGTACACCACCTTCCACCACCCGGGCAGCGGTGCCAATGTGATCACCACCGACAGCTCTGACTGGGCCACCAACTGCCCGGAATACAAGGTGACTGCGGTGCAGGTGGAGAAGGTCTCGCAGCCGTCGGAATGGCAACGCCACTTCGAGCAGTTTGACCAGCGCCAGCAAGGGTTGTTGGAACCGTCGGCCAGCCATATGGAGCAACCCGATGCCACGGCACTCAAATAACCCGGAGCTGGCAGTCATGCCAGTGATGGGGCCAGACCCTGAGAAGGGTGCGCCAGCGTCCTGTGACCTCCCGGTGGAGGTTCATGGCGGTATTGAGGGCGCCCCCGGTCAGGATAGTGTCGCCGAAGAGGTGCCGGTGGCGATGGTTTATAACGGCATATCCCATGCGGTAATGATGGCATCGCCTTGTGATCTGGAGGATTTTGCACTGGGTTTCAGTCTGACCGAAGGCATTATCGACAGCCCCGGGCAGTTGTTTAACCTGAACGTACATGCCGTCGACGAGGGCATCGCTATCGAGATGCACATCGCCGGCGACTGTTTTGCCCATTTGCGCCAACAGCGACGGAATATGACCGGACGAACCGGCTGCGGGCTATGCGGCACCGAATCCCTGGCCCATGCGGTCCGGGCGATCCCCCGCGTGCCGCTTCGCCCGATACCGGATGATGAAGACGTTCAGCGCGCTCTGAGCAGCCTTCGGCACTACCAGCCCCTGCAGGAACAGACCGGCGCCACCCACGGTGCAGCCTGGTGCGATAGCCAGGGCCGCATCGAACTGGTTCGGGAAGATGTCGGCCGTCATAACGCACTCGATAAACTGATCGGCGCACGGATACACAAGAAGGGCGAGTCGGCCTTCGACGATGGCTTTGCACTGGTTTCCAGTCGCGCCAGCTTCGAGATGGTGCAGAAAAGTGCCAGTGTCGGTATTGGTTGCCTGGTGGCTGTCTCTGCGGCCACGGCACTGGCGGTCCGGGAAGCGCGAACGGCCGGCATGACCCTGATCGGGTTCGCCCGCCCTGGGCGGCATGTCATCTACAATCGGGGCGACAGTGGCCAACCTTCCGAGGAACGCGAGCATGAGTGACCAGCAGTTGCGGAACCTGATCAAGATGATCAACCAGATCAGTGATAACAACCTCCATCATGGCGATGAGGTCGAGGCGGCGGAGGTGGTCGCCACCCACATCAGGAAGTTCTGGGCCCGGAGTATGAAACAGCAGATCAGCGATTATGCAACGTCGGACGGGGCAGAGTTGAATGCCGTTTCCCGGCTGGCCGTCGAGCGCCTCTCGTTGTAAGAACTGATGGTTTTGATTTAGACAATGAGAATTGTTAGCATTTGCACCTCGTTAACATGAGGTAATGTCTGTCATCCTGAAGGGTGCGGGCAAAATGCATTAACCATTCGAGATTTGTCTATGAAAACTCCGGAGTCACGTCCCCTGCTGCTGGCGCTGGCCATAGCGGCTGTTCACGGTTCTGCACTGGCGCAATCTTCGTCCAATACCCAATCCGGCGACAACGCCAAAGCGTTACCGGACCTGGTTATCACGGCCACCCGCAACAAAAGCACAGCGGGAGAGACTCCGCAGAAGACAACCATCATTACCCGCGAGCAGATCGAACAACAGCAGGCGATTTCCAATGACCCCGGCCAGGTGCTGAGCAACCTGATTCCTTCCTACTCTCCGGGCCGTCAGAAACTGTCCAACGCCGGTGAAACCTTCCGGGGCCGGTCACCCCTGTTCCTGGTGGACGGTGTGCCGCAGAGCAATCCACTGCGGGACAGCGCGCGGGACAGATACACCATCGATCTGGATATGGTCGAGCGTATCGAAGTAATCCACGGTGCCAGTGCGGAGCACGGCCTGGGTGCGACGGGTGGCATCATCAATTTTGTAACTCGCAGGCCCGACAGCGGTGAGGTTTCCCAGTCTGTGTCGGCCAGCGTGACCAGTGACGACAACGTGGACTCCGATGGCCAGGGTTACAAAGTGGGCTACCGGATCAGCGGTCAGCAGGGCCGCTGGGACTATCTTCTGGGCGGGAACATTCAGGAGCGCGGCGTGTTCTACGATGCGAGGACCGCCTGATCGGGGTGGCTATCCCGGTGAACTCCAGAACACCGAAAGCTATGACGTATTGGCCAAGCTGGGTTACTGGCTGGATGACGACCAGAACGTGGAGTTTTTCATCAACCGCTTCCAACTGGAAGGCAAAGGCGGTTACGTACCGGTACCCGGCGACCGCGACAACGGAGTACCCACAACAGCACGTCCAGGCATCATTGATGGTGAACCGGGAGAGAACGAAGTCACCACCGCTCGCCTTTCTTACTCGCACGGCGATTGGCTGGGCAACCAGGTGGATACCCAGCTATACAGCCAGACCTTCCGGGCCCGGTTTGCCACCACGCCGTTCTTCCCCTATGTGGACGCCAACGGCAACGATCAGCTCGACCAGACCCGTAATGAATCCGACAAGGTGGGCGCCAAGTTCACCCTCACCCGCGACGGCCTGCTGAACGATTACCTGACCCTGACAACGGGGCTGGATGTTCTTCAGGATGAAACCCGCCAGACGCTGGTGGAAACCGGGCGTACCTACGTACCCAAATCGCAGTTCCGCAACTACGCAGCCTTCCTGCAGGGCGATGTTGCGGTCACCAACCGTTTGACCCTGCACACCGGTGTCCGCTATGAACATGCGGAGCTTAAGGTCGACACCTACAACACCATCGACCGTAGCAATGTCACCCAGGATAACGTCACCGTCCAGGGTGGCAATCCGGACTTCAATGAAACCCTGTTCAATGCGGGTGTTGTCTATCAGGCGACGGACCAGTTGCAGCTGTTTGCGAACTATTCCGAGGGCTTCGGCATGCCAGATGTTGGCCGTGTACTGAGGGGAATCAGCGACGCGGGGCAGGACGTTGATAATCTGTTGGTACTGGAGCCGATCATCACTGATAACCGTGAGATTGGTGGCCGTTTCGACTGGGACCGCTATCACTTTGAGGTGAGTTACTACGAGTCGGATTCCGACTTTGGTGAGCGCCTGACGGAAGTGAACGGCACCTGGTCGGCAACCGGGAAAAAACCGAGATCCAGGGTGTGGAAATCACCGCCGATGCGGACCTGAACGACGCGCATAACCTGGCGTTCTCCTACACCTATGCGGATGGTGAGTCCGACACCGACGGTGATGGCGATGTAGACACTGAGCTGAGCGGCATCAATATTGCGCCGGAAACCCTGAAACTGAGCTGGTCAGCTGCCTGGACGAAGAGGCTGTCGAGCCACCTTCAGTTCACCCAGTTCCTGGACCGGGACATCGAAGGAGATGACCTGGACTTCGACGGATACGGTTGGTGGATGGCTCTATGGCCTACCGGACCCGTGCCGGGAAGTTCTCCCTGGGCATCGAGAACCTGCTGGATAAGGACTACTTCACGTACTACTCCCAGTCTGCCCGGGTGAGTGACGAGTACTATTTCCAGGGCCGTGGCCGCACCGTCACCCTTGGTTATCAGCTCGACTTCTGAGCAGTCGGCATCCCAAAGCCCGGGGTCTCAGTGCTCCGGGTTTTTACTGTCACCCCAGTTCCCGCCTGAGTCGGTACAGCAGGTACACGAAGAAGGGCGCACCGATGCCCGCAACGAAAATGCCGGCCGTAGATCCCTGGGTATGAACGCTACCCGACCCACCCAGTCCGCATAGAGAAGAATCAATGCGCCGATCAGTGCCGCGATGGGCAACAGCCCCGTGTGGCCACTGTTGACCAGTCGTCGCGCCATGTGTGGCGCAATCAGGCCGATGAACCCGACCGCCCCGGCATAGGCCACGGCAGAGCCAGCGAGGGCCACTGCCAGCATCAGAAACAGCAAACGATGGCCCTGTAGGGCGCTACCCAGGCCCAGCGCCATATCTTCCCCCATGGATTGTGCATCGAGGTGTCTGAGCTTGATCAGCGCCAGGGGCCAGCACGCCATCAGCCAGGGAGTCAGGGCGGTGACGTCGTGCCACTGCGAGGCGTAGAGGCTGCCAGTGAGCCAGATATAGGCGTTCATTGCGGTGGCATCGGGCTCAGGACCAACAGCAGGGTGGTCACTGCGGTCAGCCCGGCTGCCAGCCCGACGCCCACCAGCACCAGCCTGGCGGGGCTGATCCCCTTCTGCCAGGCCAGGGCCGTAATGCCCAGGGCCACGACAAAGGCGCCCCCCATGGCGACGGGCGCCAGTAGCAGCGAGGTTCCGGTGACACCCCCGAGCCAGAGGAACAGCACCGCGGCGGCCGACGCCCCACTGGTGATGCCAATGACATCCGGTGACGCCAGCGGGTTTCTCACCAGACCTTGCAGGATGAGACCGGCTGAGCCCAGAGCGGCGCCCACCAGTATGGCCATGAATATTCTGGGCAGGCGAATTTCCAGAATAATCAGTGCCAGCTCTGACTGATCCGGGGCGACCAGCGTGGCGAGTACGTCTGTAACCGAGGTGGGATGGCTGCCGGATGTAAGCGCGAGAACACTGCTGACAGCCAGTAACACTGCGAGCACACCGGTGACCACCAGAACTCTGGTATTGAGTTTGATCGACCAGCGGTCGTTACGGGAGCGAAGTATCAGGGTTCGGCTCATGATACTTTCCTCACGTGTCGGGCGAGATGGAGGAACAGCGGTGTGCCCAGCAGCGCTGTCATGACTCCCACGGGAATCTCCTGGGGTGGTATCACCAGCCTGGCGAGGGTGTCGGCAGCCAGCAGCAGCGTGGCGCAATAATGGCCGACAGGGGCAGCAGCCAGCGATGATCCGTGCCAAAGAGGCCGCGGGCCATGTGTGGCACGATCAGGCCGACAAAGCCGATCAGCCCCGCCATGGCCACCGAAGTGCCTGCCAGGACAATCACCACCAGACCGATCAACAATCGCACCTGCTACTCTGAGCCCCAGGCCGCGGATGACCTCATCGTCCAGCCCGAGCAGGTTCAGTTGTCGGGACAATAGCAACGCGAGGATCAGGGCGCCGCCGAACAGCGGCAACAATGGCGCTATCGCATCCAGGTCGCGCCCTGAAACGGAACCCGCCAGCCAGAACAGGATACTTTCGAAACGGTCCTGGTTGAGGATCAGCAACCCCTGGGCAAAGGAGACAAACAGCGCTGTCACCGCGACGCCGGCGAGCACCGTGCGCACGGGCGAAACACCGCGCCCGGCTTCCTGCCCCAGGAAATACACCAGCACGGCGGCCGTGGCGGCGCCGATAAAGGCCGCCCATACCAGTTGCGATGGCGAGGTCAGCGAAAACAGCGTGGCGCCGACAACCACGAAAAACATGGCGCCGGCATTGATGCCGAGAATGCCGGGTGACGCCAGTGGATTGCGGGTCAGTGTCTGCATCAGCGCTCCGGCAATGGCCAGGCCGGCACCCACGACCACGGAGGTCACGGTTCGCGAAAAGCGTTCCGAGTGAATGACCAGATGCTCGAGTGAGCCGGGGTCGTAGTCCGTCAGGCTGTTGATCAGCATTGCCAGCGATACAGGAATGTGACCGAATATCAGGCTGGATACCGTGGCGGCCAGCAGCAGGCCCAGGCAGAGCAGGGTTCCCAGCATTTTTGCCGGTGGGGTGGTCAGCATCGTGGGCACCCCTGATGTTCAGGTTGGTGGAGGTCGTAGTGCTGGTAGAGTTCGTCCAGCATCCGATTGGCGGCAATAATGCCAGCGCCCATGTTCCAAGTGACCGGGTCCACCTGATAGACGTCGTTTTGCCGCACGGCCTTCAGGTTATTCCAAAGGGGGTGGCTGGACCAGGTGTTGAACGTGCGCTGAACGGCGGGATCGTCCTCCATGAAGATGAAGACGGCCTCGGCGTCCATGGCCGGGATGCTTTCCTGGCTGGTGAGTTTTATGCCCCAGCTTTCCTGGCGATGGGAGGCTGGGGCGGTGAAGCCAAGCTCGTCCAGCACGGAGCGGGCGAAGCCGCCGTAGTAGATGCGGGCATGGTCGGCCCGAAAACTCAGGATTGCCACCTCCTGGGGCCACTGTTCACCCAGCTTTTGGCGGATTCGGGTTCTGAAATCCTCAACCCGCTCCTGCCAGCGCGTCAGCAATGCCTCACCACGAGCTGTGCGGCCAGTGGCCTTTGCCATCATCGTAAGCAGTGCCTTGAAGTCGTAGACATTGCCCGGTATCACCGTGGGCGCGATGCGTTCCAGCAAGGGGTAGACGGTGCGATGCCGGTTCCTGGCGCCAACAATCAGGTCCGGCGACAGCCAGGCGATGCGCTCCAGGTCAGGCTGGGTTTCAAGTCCCAGATAGGTCACGCCCTGAAGGTCTTCACGCAGATACTGATACATCGGCTTTTCGGTCCAGGACTCCACCACGCCAATGGGTTTGATCCCCAGCGCCACAGCGGTATCGGTGGCGCCCTGATACAGGGATACCACGCGATCAGGCCGGCCCGCGATGGTTGCTTCACCAAGGGCATGCTCCACGGTGGTTACCGGGGTAGTTGTGATGGCAGCGATGGCTGCGGGGGATTGAAGGAGACAGGTAACGATCAGCAGGAAGCTGGCGTAGCGGTGCATGATAAATCCGGTTGTTTGGCGGACAGCAACTATGGGCTGATTTGATGGGGTCAATTTGATAATGAGAATGGGAGATAATATCATCTGACTTCACTCGAAAGCGACGCCAATATGCCCCTGAATCGACATTCCCCATCCCCGGACTACGATCGCCAGCCGCGACTGCGGGGTGACTCAGTGTGTGCGGGATACAACGGCCGGCAGGTGCTGACGAACGTGGATTTCACGGTGCATGAGGGCAGTGTCACTGTCCTGCTGGGGCCGAACGGCTCGGGCAAATCCACCCTGCTCAAAACCCTGGCCCGAACGCTGGCCCCCAGCGCTGGCAAGGTGCTTCTTGACGGCAACGACATCCATCGTCAGCCCACCCGCACCGTCGCGCAACAGCTCGGAATACTGCCACAGAGCCCCACCGCCCCGGATGGGCTGACCGTCAGGGAGTTGGTAGGGCTTGGACGTTTCCCCTATCAGAGCCTGATGCGCCAGTGGTCCCGGCACGACGAAGCCGCCGTTGAGGAGGCCATGGCCGTGGCGGACGTTGCGACGTTTGCTGACCGGCCGGTGGATGCGCTCAGTGGCGGGCAGCGTCAGCGCTGCTGGATTGCCATGGTGCTGGCCCAGGAAACCGATCTGCTTCTGCTTGATGAACCCACCACGTTTCTGGACCTGAAGGTACAGGTGGACCTGCTGGAACTGCTGGTATCCCTGGCGCACACACAGGGGCGGACGCTGTTGGTAGTGCTCCACGATCTCAACCTGGCGGCAGCCTACGCCGACCGGCTGGTAATGATGAAGCGGGCCGGATTCTGCACGACGGCCCACCGGAGACCGTGTTTACCGCCGACAACCTCAAGCAGGTGTTTGATCTTGATGCCCAGGTCATCCGTGAACCTTTGGCGGGCCGGCCGGTTTGTGTGCCGGTAAAACGAACCGTGGCAGAGACCGCCTCCTTCAACTCTTCGGTGGCAACGACATGAGTGCCTCCGCCCATCGGTTCTGTGCTGTCGACGGTATTGAGGCCGGCGATCCTCTTGCCGGCACAGCAACCCATGCCGAGAGTAATCTTCTGATCAGTTGGCCGCGGCCGAAGTGGTCGCGAAGCCTGCGAATTGCCCGTGATATGGATGACGACCTGGCATCACGGGTCAACCGTCTTGCGGCCAGTGGTCGGCGGGTGAACCTGATTCACCAGCGTGGTCGGCCGGCGCTCAGGCACCGACTTTACCTATTGCCGGAAGGCCGCAGCTTTGACGTTGAGCGGCGTGACCTGCCGGCGTTTCTGGAGGCCCTGGAGTCCGGCAACGACCTGAGTGGGTGGGCTGGCACAGCGATGACGGCCTCCCTGGTGCTGTGTTGCACCCATGGCCGCAAGGACAAGTGTTGTGCCAAGTTTGGATATGCGACCTATCAGGAGCTCGCCCGTACAGTCGCAGACCGGGACCTGCCGTTTGAGGTCTGGGAAAGTTCCCATCTGGGCGGATGCCGCTTGCGGCGAGCATCATGGTGTTCCCGTCCATGCGCAAATATGGCCGCGTTGCGCCGGAACAGGTGCTGCCTTTTCTGCAGCATGAGCCGATGGCCTTCCCTACCTGCCCTGTTATCGTGGCCAGTCGCTGCTGACGCCTGCCCAGCAGTGCGCTGAAATCTCCGCCCTGGAGTGGCTTTCAGATAGAAACATCCGTGCGGCACTGTCAGTTGGTCCGGAAGCTTCCTGTGATGACAGCAAGGAGGTTGCGGTGCAAGTGGACTGGGCGTCGAATGATGATTCCGGGGCACTGACAGCCCGATGCGGCACCATGGAGGTCGTGCGCGTCGATACCTGTGCGGACCTGGACGAGGGCCCTACGGCGTCGCTTTGCTGGGTGGTAAAAAACATAAGGCCGCTGTGAGCGGCCTTATGTGTGGTGTTTACCTGTCCAACGTTTACCAGTCGACCCCATAAGTCACCATGACCGAGCGGCCCGGTGCAGCGGTGTACTGGGTGTCGAAATTATAGATCTGCGAGATCACCGGGAAGTAGTCTTCATTCAGCAGATTGTTGATGGCCAGGGTGATATCCCCGTTTCCGGTCCGCCAGGTGCTGGTCAGATCCAGAACCGTGAAGGACTCCACCTCGCCCTGGCCAAAACCGCTACCGCTAAAGCGGTCGCGATCACCTACGACCATGGCCTGCAGGCGATTGCTCCAGCGCGCAGTGGTATCGTGTTCCACATAGCCGGTGAGCTTGAGTGGCGAAATCCGGTTACCGGCAAGATAGGTGTCGTAGCTGCCATCATCGTCAGAATCGACTTTGCCTTCCATCCAGGTAAAGGTGCCGCCGGCACTCAGGTCGCGGGTGGGATAGGTGTTGAGCTCTGCCTCGAAACCGTAGATACGTTCAGGACTGCGCAGCACGGGAATGGGCTCGTCGGCGTTGGCTGCCGCGAGGCTGGTTCCCAGTTCCGACTCACTGTAGAACAGCGTCAGTGCAAGATCGGCGCGGTCCCAGACGGCCTCGGTGCCAACCTCGTAGTTGTCGACCACCTGTGGCTCAGGGCGGATCTGATCCAGCGATGTGCCTGCTGGGGCTGGCGCAGGGTGCGGCCAATCTCCGGCACCGTGAAGCCCTGAGAGAAGCTGGCGGTTGCTGCCCAGACATCGTTCACCTGGTATCGGGCACCGGTATTGAAGACCGTTTCGCTGTACTCCAGCTCACCGCCTTCGACGTCTGCACCAAACACCGTGGTGTAGTCGTCCACCTCGAACCAGAATTTTTCGTAGCGGACGCCGGCATTAACGGTCCACTTCGGATTCAGCCGAAGTTCCGCCTGCAGGAACGGCGCCACACTGTTCTGGTCCATTTCAGGTACGAACGTCCGCCCGTCTTCCAGGGGCTGGGCCGTGGTTTCCATCAGTGTGTCCAGGCCCCAGAGCAACTTGGCGCCAGACATGACGTCAAACGGCGTCTCGAAGTCCAGACGGGAGCCGATGCGCTCCGATTCGGTCAGCGACTGTCCACCGCCGGGATAGAAGGTGGCGAAGTACCCGAAGCGGGTCATGTAGTCGCGATAATACAGCTGCGCACCCAGGGATGTGTCGCCGAACAGTTGCTGGTCGCTGTAGGTCAGGTTCACGTTCAGGTTTTCAGTGCCCTGATCCTCGCCACCCGGGTCGCCTTTGACGGCGCGGGTTTTCTGCTCGCCGTACACGCCCGCTTCAAGGACGTAATTGGTGTCCTGCTTGATGTCGTAGTAGCTGGTGGTCAGTTCCAGGCGCTTGTCGGCGTCCAGGTCGAAGCCGAGCTTTGCCAGCACGTCGAACTCGCGGGAGTCGGCAATGCCACCCTGGCCGTTCGGGTCCGGCGGGATGCGGTCGCCATCGGCATCGAAGACATTAGCGCGTTTTTCGTAGGAGCCTCGGAGCTGGTAGTCAAAGGCTCCTGAGCCACCGGTCACGCTCTGGGATAGCCCGAATTGTTCGCTGTCCTTGATGTGCTCGGTCGAGAAACCACCATTCAGTTCGGTGCGGTATAAGGGGGCGCCTTTCTCATTCTTGCGGGTGATGATGTTGATGATGCCGCCGGTACCGCCAAAGCCGTACACACCATTGGAGCCCCGGATTACTTCGATGCGCTCGATCGATGACGGGTCAATGGAGTTCAGGGAGTGAAGCCCGTCGCGCAGGCTGATGGTCTGGGGGATGCCGTCAATCAGTACGAACAGGTTTCGGCCACGCAGCGTCTGCGCCACACTGGTTAAACCGTGGGTAGAGGGCGACAGGCCTGGAACGGTTTTGGCCAGAATATCGCCCACGTTGCCACCCAATGAGGACTGTTTGTCGATGGCGTCGCGGTCAACCACGGTGACCGCACCGGGGTTGACGTTGAGGGAGTCGAGACCGCGAGTGGCGGTTACTTCAAGTGTATCAAGAGATTTCGGTGCCTGATCGGTGCCTTCCTGAGCAGTTGCGGTTGTGGCGCATCCAAGCGCGAAGATCAGGGAATAGCGAAGAGGGTTGGGTTGTTTGAACATGGTTCTCGGCACCTGATGGTTGTTTTTCGTCACGATGCGGAAACTAAACTAAATGTAATCGATTATCAATACTAATTGCATTGTAACAATGGCCGGCTTTTCGTGTCGGTGAAAGAGCAAAGTCGATGAACCTGTAGACCTGTGGAACCTGTAGATCTTTGGAGAGTGATGTGAACAAACCTGGACGATTGATAGGCCTGATGATGTTCGCCGTCATCATGCCGGTGACCGCTGCCGCCGCTGAAGCAACGTTTGACCCGTTTCAGCGTCTGCTAACACAGTACCTGACAGAGTCGACAACGACCGAGGGTGGCCTGGTTTCCGCATTTGACTATGAGGCGGCCCTGGCCTCATCGCAGACCGACGGCCTGCTGGCGGATCAGCGTGACCGTCTTGCAGATTTCGATCCCGGCACCCTCGATGGCGAGGCTGAATCCGTCGCCTTCTGGCTCAACGCCTATAATTTCTTCATGATCGACCAGATCCTGACTGAGCGACCGGACGGAGAACTCGTCGACTCGGTCTGGGACTACGGCGGTCGCGTCAATCCCTTTGTGGACAGTGTTTTTGACCGGGAAAAATTTGAGATAGGCGGACAGGAATACAGCCTGAACCAGATGGAGAAAGATATCCTTCTTGGGGAGGAATACGCAGATAAAGGGTGGAAAGACGCGCGGGTACACTTCGCGGTGAATTGTGCGTCCGTTGGCTGCCCGCCATTGCGGGAGACTGTCTACACGGCTGACAATCTGGAAAACCTGCTGGCAGAGAATACCCGGCGTGCGTTCAATACGGATCGGCATCTGAGGATAGATACTGATACAGCGTATGTCACCGAACTGTTCAAGTGGTACGCGACGGATTTCGAAGAGGCATCGGGAACACCAAAGGCGTTTATCAGGGCCTGGGCGGATGCGTCAGTGGCGAGTCGCGTCGCGCAAACGTCTGCGATGGAGTACATCGATTACGACTGGGCGCTTAACAAGCCCGACAATTTTTCTGAATTCCGATAATCGGTGTTGGTCGGCCCGACGACTGCCGTTCATACCGGATTGGTGGCCAGGATTTTCTTCAGAAAGTCCTTGGTTCGTGGGTCCTTGGGATTATGGAAAATCTCACTGGGAGGCCCCTGCTCCACGATTCGACCTCCGTCGATAAAGATCACACGGTCGGCCACGTCCCGCGCGAAGGACATTTCGTGGGTAACCACCATCATGGTCTGGCGTTCCGAGGCCAACTGTTTCATCAGCCCCAGCACTTCTTCCACCCACTCGGGGTCGAGTGAAGAGGTGGGCTCGTCAAACAGGATGACTTCCGCGCCCGTCGCCATGGCACGGCCGATACCGACCCGCTGTTGCTGTCCGCCGGACATGGACGCCGGATAGGCATCTGCCTTGTCGGCGAGGCCGATCCGATCAAGTATCTCCCGTGCGCGCTGGTAGGCTTTTTCTTTCGGCCAGCGATCCACCACGAGCAACCGTTCCGCGATGTTCTGCAACGCGGTCTTGTTGGAGAACAGGGCATAGTTCTGGAAAACGAACGCGGTTCGCCGGCGCATGGAGAGAATGTCCGCGCGGCTGGCGCGGTTCACGTCCACGGTCAGATCACCCACGGTCATGGTGCCTTTGGTGGGTTGTTCCAGAAAGTTGACGCAGCGCAACAGGGTGGATTTTCCGGTCCCTGAGGGACCGATGATCACCACGATCTCACCTTCTTCGATGGCGAGATCGATGCCGTCGAGAACCACGGCCTTGCCAAAATGTTTGCTCAGTGATTCCAGTTTGATCATCGGCTGTAGGCCTTGTTCAGACGGATTTCCAGGTAGTGCTGAAGCTTGGAGAGCATCTCAACGACGATCCAGTACATGATGGCGGCAACAATGAAGGCCTCGAAGTACAGGAAACTGCCGGCGGCCTCTTTCTGGGTGGCACCCATCAGCTCGGTAACCCCCAGGGTAAATGCCAGGGAGGTGGCTTGATCATGTCGATGAAGTAGTTCATCAGCGTGGGCAGTGCCACACGTGTGGCCTGGGGCAACACTATCCGTCGCATCAGCTGGCCGTTGGTCATGCCGATCGACAGGGCGGCTTCGGTCTGGCTGCGGTCCACACCCACGATGGCGGCACGTATCGATTCCGCCATGTACGCCGAAAAATGCATGGTCAGGCCCATGATGGTCGCCGTAACGCCGTCTATGACCGTCAATGCACTGACCAGTTGCGGCAGCCCGTAATAGAACAGGAACAACTGCACCAGCAGCGGAGTGCCCCGGAAAAAGGAAATGAACACGATGGTCAGCTGATTGAGTACCGGGATGCGCAGCACCCGGACGATGGCGAACAGGCAGGCAAGGATCAGCGCCAGCACCATCCCGACGCCGGCCAGTTGCAGGGTGAGGGGCAGGTACCCGAGCAACACAGGTACCAGCCCAAGCATGTATTCGACGTTCAACACGTCCATAGCGAGTCAGGCCTTGGTGGCGCCCCTCAGGGCTGGGTGATGTCGGTGCCGAACCACTTCTCTGAAATGGAGGCCAGGGTTCCGTTGTCACGCAGGGCTGCCAGGGCCGCGTTTACTTCATCACGCAACGCTCGTCCGGCGTCCGTGTCGCGAAACGGGTAGGCGTTGGTGATCTGGGAGAACGTTGGGCCGGCGAGCTCCAGCGGCAGTGGCTTCTCCTTGATGATCTGGCTGGCACTGACCCGGTCCATAACGAAGGCGTCCACGCGACCCAGAGCGGTATCACGCTCCAGATTGCTCTCATAGGTTTTGATGTTGATTTGGTCTGCATAGGGCAGTTCCCGCAACAGGGCCTCGAAGTTGGAGCCCAGATTCACCGCGACGGTTTTACCCTTCAGATCTTCCACACCCTCGACCTCGGTGTTGCCTTCCTTGGTCACTACCTGAGCACCGTCATAGACATACGGTTCGCTGAAAATGTAGGCCTTCTGGCGCTCCTCGGTGATGGTGATCTGGTTGGCAACGGTGTCGATGCGCCCGGATTCCAACATGCCAAACAGGCCTGAGAAGTTGGCGGTCTGGTACTGGATTTCACGCCCCATTTCCTTGCCAATTGCGTTCATCACATCAACTTCAAACCCTTTGAGGGTATCCTGCTCCACAAAGGTAAACGGGAAATACTGGCCGGACATTCCGACTCTCAAGGGGTCTCCCTGGGCAAGAGCCGGAGCACTTACCATCATGGATACGATGATCAACGAATGAATCAATAGTGTTTTCATAGAACCTCCTTCCAGAGTTTGTCGCCTTCACGGCCCACGTTGGGACGAGCATGGAGTTATCATACGCGCCCTTGGCGTTTATTGAGAGTCGCGGTAGCCGCGACGATGCTCTTTTCGATCACCCACAACCGATCCTGCCCCCAACAGCTGACCTCCCCGTAACGGAAGCTGGGAACGCCCCATAGCCCGCAGTCATACATGGCTTTGCGGTTGTTCTCCGCCCACTCACGCCAGCTTTGATCGTTCAATAAAGCCTTGGCTTTCTGCCAGTCCAGGCCGGCTCGTTCGACGATCATTTTAAGACCGGCATCGGTTTCGGAGCGGATGCCTTCGGCATTGACGGCCCTGGCGTAGGCCAGCATGTAGTCGGTCTCGCGACCGAGTGAGCGGGCGTATTCGAACAAGGCATAGCATCTTTCCACGCCCGGCCCCAAAGGATCGGCGACGAAACCATACGGAATGCCCAGTTTGTTGGCCTCCCTTTTGGTGTCGTGGAAGATGTACCACTTTTTGGCATCCGGTACCGACTGCCCGCGCATCAACATGGGCAGAACCGGTCTCAATTGAAGAGGAATATTCCACGCCTTGGCCAACTGGACTGCTCGCTCCAGGCTCAGATAGGAGTATGGGCTGCGGATGGAAAAGAAGACCTCAAGGGTGGTGGTCGCTCGATGGCCGTCAGCCGGGCTGGGGCTGCTACTCATCAAATCGGACCATGTGCGCGTGAAAAGGACCGCATCGGGGACGTCCCGGTTCAGTCCCTGTTCGTTTAGACGCCGCTCAAGATGATCCAGGCGGTCCACACCCCAGAACCATTCACCCAGGTACCTCGTCATGCTGCCTTGATAGTGCCCTAGCCTCCGGAGCAACCGTTCATTCTCGGACAGCTGTGCGTGGTCATACCTTGCGGGCGCTGTGTCCGGTGGCGAGCCGGAATGTGAATGCCATAGATCTTCCAGCACACGCACGGCGGTTATCAGCCCTTCACCGGTTTTTTCTGCATTGAGCAGACGGGCCGTGGCTGTCGTCAGTTCGGTCTCGGAGGGCGCCGTTGGCCGGTCTGGAGGCGTGAAGCCGTATAGTTGTGCGAGCCTTGTAGCGTCCTGTTGCGCCCAGGTGCGCCAGAGAGCCGGCTCGGGGTACATGTTGTCGTCCAGTTGCCAGACAGTATGGACCCGGAAACGCACATAAAAACGTTCCTGTAGCTGGATAAGCGCCTGCAACAGGGGCAGCCCAAATGGGTCACGGGGGTTTACGAACACCTGGACAAGATCGCTCTCACCCCGCGTCTTTGCCCGTAGGTTGTGAAGGGATCGTTGCAGAGCGTATCGGGGCGCACTGGAAAGGGCACGGGCGAGCCAGGGCATAACATCGGCTTTGACCGGACGGCGCATAAGGTCGTCTCTTTGTTGTTATTGGTTAAGTTGAAGCCAGCGCGCCAGCTGCGAGCCGGGGTTTCGGCTGATGGACCACGGCAACCATACCATCACTGCCAGGATAATCGCGCCTGCGGCGACGGTAAGTACCGGATTCAACGTGAACGTGTTCCCCAGGCCTGCAAACACCACCGTCATTGGCAGCATGCCAACGAAGGTGGCAATCGCAAAGCGCCAGGCGCGTATGGCAGTGACGCCGGCGGCGTAACTGATCAGGGCGAACGAGAAAACGGGTATCAGCCGGGTCAGCAGGATGGCAATGGTGAGAAAGCGTTGCGAGCCATCCCGTGCAAGCACAGGGTTGTCCGGAAAACGTTTGCAGATCACCTCGCGTCCGAGGCAACGGGCAACCCAGAACGCCGCCATGGCGCCCAGCAGGGCACCGGTTGCTGCAATGGCGGTTCCCTCAAGCACACCAAACGCCAGACCTGCGGTTGCACTGACCGGAAGGGTGGGAATCGGGCCTATCACAACCGCCATCGTCATCAGCAGCATCAGCAACAGTGGGCCGGCAGCCCCCTGGCTTTTCAGCCATTGTGCAAGGGCATCTGGAGACAGGTCCGCGGGTATTCCCAATATCTGCAGCAGCCACCAGGCACCTGCCAGGGCAGCCATTACCACAACAACGATGGCGATTCTCAGTGTCATTCCGCCCACCGGAACCCCCGGTAATCAAACCCTTGTTCCAGTGTGGGTTTAACGACGTCGAAATACGGGGAGGCGTCGAAATCCCGGGGCGCAAATAGAGAATGGTGGCGAATCCGGAAGTACTCGCGTTTTTGCGCGTCGCAAGCCGGATCACCTTCTGATTCGGACAGGCTTACGGGCAGTATCGGGTAACGGAGGGCCTGGAATCCCTCGGCGATGAATGTGGAGCAGATCGCCCGCGTGGGATCACCGCTGCCAAGGGCCAGAAGCGAACGTCGGTAACGGGACGGTACCGGTGGCGTCGGGCACAGGTAGCGTGCCAGATCCCAGACGTTTTTCAGATCGTACTGGTGGCCGAGCCGGCTTTTCGAGTAATCCACAAGCTTGTCGATATCATTGTCAGTGAGTCCGACCGGGCGACAGATGCGGGTATGGGTGTTGCGGTATGCCGACAACGAAAGCGGGCGAATACCTTCCTCAAGATCCGCCTCGATCAGTACATGTGGCTCGCCATTGCCGGCGGCGCCAAGGCCCGCGTTCGGTCCCAGGTAAAGGGCGGCGTGCGACCAGGTTGACTGAGTCAGGTACTTGATGGCCACACTGATTCGCGTATTTCCCTCCACCAGTAAAACGTCGCCGGGCTGAAGAGTTTTTTCCAGGGCCTCCCAGGCGGAGGTGCGCACCGAGTGTTGGGTGACCTGTTTTGAAAGATAGGTGGTCAGGCGCCGTGACAGCCAGTTCAGTAGCATCGGTACTCCGGTTGTTGGCGGTAGGTTGATAGCAACAAGGACAAACAACCGGACTGACTGTTACAACGCCCTGGCGCCGTTTTACGCAGCATTGGGAGCCGGTTGCCTCGAAAGCGTAAGCGTATCGTAATCACGAAGCAGATACAGCGCCGCGCATGCGGCGAGCATGGGCCAGGCCGCAAAGAACAGGAGGTTATCGAAAGGCTGCAGGTATTTCGCGAATGAGGACAGGGTGGAAGCACCGTGGAAGATCAGGAGTGCGCCGTAAGTCCAGGTTTTCAGAAGGCCAGCAACAAACATCAGTATCAGCACAAGTTGTGCGATGCCGATGAGGTAGACGGCTGTCTCGCCAAGGCCATCGAGCCCGTAGAATGAATCGAAAACCTTGATAGCGTGCTCGGGCTGAACCAGTTTATCCAGGGTCCAGACCAGAAAAACAACGAAAACACCAAGTCGAAGTAACAGCAGGGCAAGGGGTAACTGCTTGGGCATTCCATATCTCCTTTCGAATTTTGAATGATCGTTCCAGAGACAGAGCGGCGGTGTGGGAGTTCCATTGGCAAGCGAAAAGAGTGGTTCTGTCAGAGCCTGGTGTAACGTCCGGAAGGGGCGGGTGTCGTTAAACGAAAGCGAAGAGCATCACGGGTCCGACGTGTCGTTTCCGGAGTGCCGAGCGTTGAGCGACTCACTGACACGTTCGTCAATCCGGCGTACCAGATCTTCGTCCAGCTGCTGGCTCGAGTGGGCGTTCATAAGCTCTATGCTGGCCCGCAGGCTGCCAATGAAGCTACGACATCGACCGCACATCAGCAGGTGCATTTTCACAGACATTACTTTCCCGGTGCCCAACTCACCGTCAATGTAATCACTGGCGATGCGAGCCAGATCCCGGCACATTAACATTCGCCTGTCTCCTGAAATGTCTCAACCATCAGAAAGATTTTCTGCCGTGCCCGATGCAGGAGCACGCGCAGGTTAGAGGCGCTGACATCCAGAATGTTACACACGTCGTCGGATTTGTGCTGATGCGCTTCGTACAACATCAATGCTGATCGCTGCGTTTCCGGCAGTGCGGACAGGTGTCGATCAAGGCAGTCGCTCAGTGCACCGTTCTCCATCAGTGCCTGGGCGGACTCATTGGTTTTCAGGCTCGGCGGTGTGGCCCAGCGACCATTGGGCGCAAAGCGGGCGGCGAGGTCCGGGTCCAGCGCTTCCGAAAAATCCGCGTTCACTTCCCGCTTCGTCTTTCGGAGATGATTCTTGGCCCGGTTTGCCACGATACGGTGCAACCATGTCTTCAGGCCGGAACGGCCCTCAAATGTCTGAACGGCGTCGATAACCGTCACCCAGCAATCCTGGACAATTTCCTCTGCCGAGGCGTGATCAAGGTAAAAGCGGGCGACGGCCATCATGCCAGGGGTGTATAAACGCACAGCCTCGCGAAAGGCGCCCTGGTTCCCCGACTTCAGGCCGGTGATGAGGATGTCGTCGTCAGATTGGTGCGTTGTGGTTTCCATTCCGTATACCCCAGGACACCCGCGTTAGAGCGTTGTTATAAACATGTTATTGGACATCCAGAGCGGCCTGGACAATGGTATGTCTATAGTCGCAGCCATTAGTTCCAGTAATGATGAGTCACTGCTCAAAAAAATTTTAGACCCTGGCTGCTGTAACATCCAGCGCTTTGGCGTGTCTCTCAGAGCAACCGTTTTCACTTTTAATTTATGGATTTAGCTATGAACTCCAAAAAGCTCGTTTTGCTGCTGGTTATCGGTGTCGTGGTTGCACTGTTTGTCAGTTTTGGCGGTCACGAGATACTCACGCTGGAAAACCTGCAGAAACACCAGTCTGCCATTGAACAGTGGATCAGTCAGAATATGCTGGCGGCGGTGCTTGGGTTTGCTGGAGTGTATGTGGTGGTAACGGCGCTGTCGCTGCCCGGTGCCGCGATCATGACGCTGGCCGGCGGTGCCTTTTTCGGTAATGTCTATGGTCTGGTTGCAGTATCCATTGCATCGACCATCGGTGCCTCACTTGCGTTCCTGGTGGCCAGGTTTCTGATGCGGGATACCTTGCGGGAGAAGTACGCGGAAACCGTCGCAAAGATGGACCGTGGCATCAAGAAAGACGGTGCGTTCTATCTTGCCACCCTGCGTCTGGTACCGGTATTTCCGTTCTTCCTGATTAACCTGGCGATGGGCCTGACCGCCATGAAGCTGAAGACCTACGCTCTGGTGAGCTGGGCGGCGATGCTGCCGGGTACCTTTGTGTATGTAAACGCCGGCACCCAGCTGTCGACGATTGAAACCACCAGCGACATTGTGTCGGCCAATATTCTGCTGTCTTTCGCGCTGTTGGGGGTGTTCCCGCTGATCGCCAAGTTTGTTGTCGGTTTCATTCGCAAGCGCCGGGTGTACGCCGGCTGGCAGAAACCAGAGTCGTTTGATTACAACCTGCTGGTGATTGGCGGTGGCTCGGCGGGCCTGGTGTCGGCGTACATTGCCGCAGCGGTTAAGGCCAAGGTGGCGCTGATCGAGAAAGACAAAATGGGCGGAGACTGCCTCAACACCGGTTGCGTGCCGTCCAAGGCGCTGATTCGCAGTGCCAAGGCGGCCGACACCCTGCGCCAGGCGAATCGTTATGGCCTGGAGTCGGTACCGGTAAAAGGCTCCTTTGCCAATATCATGGCGAGGGTGAAAGAAGTCATCGCCAAGGTGGAACCCCACGACTCGCCCGAGCGCTTCCGCAAACTGGGTGTTGACTGCATCTCCGGTACCGCCAGCTTCGTATCGCCCTGGGAGCTGGAAGTGGTCCATAGCGACGGTCACACCGAGCGCCTGACCGCGCGCAGTATTGTGGTGGCCACTGGGGGCAAGCCGGCAGTGCCGCCCATTCCCGGTTTGGCGGACATGGAGCCGCTGACATCGGACAATCTATGGTCCCTGCAGACCCAGCCTGAGCGCTTGCTGGTACTTGGTGGCGGCCCCATTGGCTCGGAACTGGCCCATGCCTTTGCGAGGCTTGGCAGCAAGGTGATCCAGGTGGAAATGGGCGAGCGTTTGCTGGCCAAGGAAGACGCCGATGTCTCCGAGGTCATCCGGAAACAGTTTGAACAGGATGGCATTGATCTGCGGCTTAACCACGCCGCCAAGGAGTTCGCTGTCGAGGACGGAGAAAAGGTGGCCTACTGCGAGTTCAACGGCGAGCGCGTGAGGATCGTGTTTGACCAGGTTCTGGTTGCTGTTGGTCGTGCCGCTCGAACTGACGGCCTGGGGCTGGAAAAGATTGGGGTGGAAACCCTGCCCAATGGCACTGTGCCAGTGGCAGAAGACATGAGCATGCGCTTCCCCAACGTCTTCGCCTGTGGCGATGTGGCCGGGCCCTATCAGTTCACCCACGCGGCGGCTCACCAGGCCTGGTACGCGGCAGTGAACGGTCTGTTTGGCGAGTTCAAGCGTTTCCAGGTGGATTACCGGGTGATGCCTTGGGTGACCTTTACCTCGCCGGAGGTGGCCAGGGTCGGCCTTAGCGAGGCCGAAGCCAAGGAAAAAGGTGTGGCTTACGAAGTCACCCGCTATGGCCTGGACGACCTGGATCGTGCCATTGCTGAGAGTGAGGATTACGGTTTTATCAAGGTGCTCACGCCGCCAGGGAAGGACAAGATTCTGGGTGCCGTCGTGGTCGGTGTGCACGCCGGCGAGATACTGGCCGAGTTCACCCTGGCCATGAAGCACGGCCTGGGCCTGAACAAAATTCTGGGCACTATCCACCTTACCCGACCTGGAACGAATCAGCCAAGTATGCCGCTGGAGAGTGGAAGCGCGAACACGCACCCCAGGGTATTCTCAAACTGCTTGAGAAACTTCACGGCTGGCGCCGTGGCAAACAGACCGGCGACAAGGCCGGCCGGGAAGTAACAACGTAAAACAGAATAAGTGCAGGTGTTACAGGGCCTGCACCTTTTTTGGCACTCATAGATTCATCGTCAACACGGAGCAGCTATGCCCCTGACCCAAACCGCCGAAAGACGTATTCCCGCCGTGGAAGTGCTGGAACCGAGGGCCCGCGACAGCTGGACTCACACCCGCAACGGCGACCCGCGCGGCTACATTGATTCCGACAAGCTCAAGGAACTGTGGATTCATACCGGCACCGCCTGCAACCTGGCCTGCCCGTTTTGCCTGGAAGGGTCACACCCCGGCGATGGCCGTATTCCGGGCATGAAGTTGAGTGACGTGAAGCCCTTTATCCACGAAGCCCTGGATATGGGCGTGGAGCAGTTCTCCTTCACCGGCGGTGAGCCATTCGTGATCAAGGATTTTATCAATATCCTCGATTACGCCAGCCAGCACCGGCCCTGCTTTGTCCTGACCAATGCTACCGACCCGCTGCTCAAACGCCGCCACCAGGTGCTGCCGTTACTGGACAACGCCTACCCGATCCATTTTCGCGTCAGCCTGGACTTCCCTGACCGGGCCCGGCATGACGTGGACCGGGGTGAAGGCAGTTTCGATAAGGCATTGGAGGGTATTCGCTGGCTGGTCGACCAGGGTTTTCAGGTATCGATTGCTCGCCAGACCGATCCGGAGGAGATTCCGGCAGATGTGGAAGCGGCTTTCCGCGAGATTTTGAGGGACTGGGGCATTCCTGAAACGCTGGCATTCACCGCGTTCCCTGATCTGGGGACGCCCGGCTCAGAAGACGGCAGCCCGGAGATTACCGAAACCTGCATGGAGAAATACCCCACCAAAGAGGCGCGGTCGCACTTCATGTGCACTTATACGCGCATGCTGGTGAAGCGGGATGACCGGGTGCGGGTGTATGCCTGTACGTTGGTGGATGACGATCCGCAGTATGACCTTGGCGGGACGCTGGCGGAGAGCATGGATGAGCGGATTATGTTGCGGCATCACCGGTGTTTTGCCTGTTATCGGTTTGGGGCTAGTTGTTCGGCGCCTGGGTGATTCTTTTTTAGGACTGGTTGCTGGGAGTTGGCGGTCTGGGGGTGGTGTTTTATTTCCTTGAGAAAAAGAACTCGCTTTGCTCAGACACCTTTTTCCTGGCGGAAATAAAACACCACCCCCAGACCGCGGTTGAATGACTGCAATTCGCTGGATTAGAACAAAGAACGGACGAGGAAAAGACAGACGATGAATTTCACGGAAGCGACCCTGTTTTGGGGGTTTTTGGTGGTTTATGGGGTGGTGATGTATGTGTTGTCGCCCAAGAGCAAGAACGCCAATTCGTTCTATAAAGGTGCGGATGATCAGGGTAACCCGGTAAGTCAGTGGTCGCTGACGGCGAGTATTTTCATCAGTTGGATCTTTGCCAAGTCGGTGACCAACGCGGCCAACCTGGGGGCTGCTTATGGTGTCACCGGCGGTCTGGCGTACGCCAGTTACTGGCTGTCGATTCCCGTGGCCGGCTACATCATATATTTGATTCGGACCCAGACCGGTGCCCGCAGCCTGCAGGATTTCCTCACGTCGCGCTTTGGCCGGCTGGCCAGTCTGGCGTTTGCGGCGGCCATCCTGATCCGTCTGTATAACGAAGTCTGGAGTAACACCGCTGTGGTGGGCGGCTATTTCGGGCTGCCGGGTGAGTGGGAGTACTACTCCGCGGCGATGCTGTTTACCGTCTTTACTCTCGCCTACAGCCTGAAAGGTGGCCTGCGGTCGTCGATATTCACGGATGTGATTCAGGCGTTCGTGTTTGTGTTCTTTGTCGGCGCGGTGCTGTTCCTGATTGTGCCGGCCAATGACACCAGTGCCCTGCTCACCGACGGTGAGTTCAAGCTCAATGCCGGCTTTGACCTGTTGCTCGTCGCGCTGTTGCAGATGTTCAGCTACCCCTTCCACGATCCGGTGCTAACCGACCGCGGCTTTGTGAACAAGGAAAAAACGATGCTGAAGAGCTTCGTGGTGGCAGGACTGCTGGGCTTTGTGGCGGTGTTCATCTTCAGCCTCGTCGGTGTTCACGCACGGCTCAATGGCATTGAGGCCATGGGTAATGCGCCCGCGGCTGTCGGACAATCGCTTGGGTTGGCGGCGCTCTTCTTCATGAGTGTGGTGATGATGACCTCCGCCGGCTCCACGCTGGATTCCACATTCAGTTCACTGGCCAAGTCCCTGGCGGTGGATCTGCCACGGCTGGCGAAACGTGCCAAAGACCGGTTGCCGAGCGTTCGCGTGGGCGCGGTCATCATGATTGTGTTCGCACTGCTGGGTAACCTGCCGATGTTTGCCGGCACCGACATTCTCAAGGCCACCACCATTTCCGGCACCATGGTGATGGGGCTGGCACCGGTGTTCCTGTTCTACGGGTTTACCCGCTGGTCGCCCTGGAGCTTTCATCTCAGTTTCTGGACCGGCCTGGGCCTGGGTGTGCTGCTGGCAACGGGCTGATTCCCGCCAGCTGGGCCATCGGTGACGGCAAATACGCCATGCTGCTGGGTGTAAACGCCTACGGCTTCCTGATCTGCACCGCCGGTTTCTTTGTGCCGCTGGTCGTCCGCCGACTTGCCGGGCGCTCTCTGGCGGCCGGGGAGGTTTAGGAGGTGGTGTCGTGACCGAGGGCCGGAGTTGTCCGCTGGCGTATCGCTACGATCCGGCGTCGCTGTGTGCTGAGCCGCAACAGGTGGCCGGGGACGTGCTGTATGTTATCGGTGGCCTGTACGGAAATCCCCTTGCCCTGGATGAAATCGAGCAATTGGCACGGGCGGAGGAGCGACAGGGCCGCCGGGTGACGTTGGTGTTTAACGGGGATTTTAACTGGTTTAACGCCACCGACGGGCTGTTCCGGGAGATCAACAATCGGGTGCTGGAGCACACCGTCAGCCTGGGCAACGTGGATTATGAACTGGCCAACCCCAATGATGGCGCCGGCTGCGGTTGTGCCTATCCGGATTTCGTGGATGAGGGCGTCGTGGCACGTTCCAACGCCATTATGGAGCGGCTGCAGGGGGTGGCCGGGGAGCATTCCGATATTCAGGCGCGGTTATCCCTCTTACCCCGCTACCGTTGCCTGATATTTGGAGGCCTAAAGGTTTTGGTGATTCACGGCGATCCGGAGTCCCTCGCCGGTTGGGGGTTGGCCCATGAATCCTTTGTAGCTGGTAACGAGGCGAAGCTGACGGAGTGGTTCCTGGCCAGCGGTGCTGATGTAATTGTCTCCACCCACACCTGCCTGCCAGTACTGTGGTCGGGAATGGTGAACGAGCGACGTTGTGTGGTTGCCAACAACGGGGCAGCCGGAATGGGGAATCTGCGGCAGGACCCCCGTGGGTTGATCACCCGGATCGGTCTGGCGAGCCCCGTGGCTGAGCCGGTTGCCGGTCTTGAGCGGCAGGGCCTGAATGTCTCACTGTTGCCCGTGGACTATGACGTCGACGCCTGGTTAACGCAGTTTGACCGGCTCTGGCCGGCGGGTTCGGCCGCCGCTGTGTCGTACCGGGACCGGATCGTTGGAGGGACTTCGATAACCGCAGACGATATTACGTTTCCCCCTGGAAGGGCCCCTATAGGGTAACGAATTTGTCACTGGCGGTTGGTGTAATAATGTCTATTCTGAAGGTGAGAGGTAGCCATCGGGGCTGGCGGCCCCGGAGCGCCGACTTGAAATATATTTTGTGGTCTATATAATTTAACGCTAACTTTTTGAGGCGAATCGATCACGTTATGACATCAGAAGGCTCGAATACCACCGCCATCACCCTCCGCACGCCGGTCAAGGATGATGGCTACAGGCTTCACCAGTTGGTGGCACAATGTCCCCCGCTGGACCCTAACTCGATCTACTGCAACCTCCTGCAGTGCAGCCATTTTGCCGAAACCGGCGTGGCCGCGGAGATAGACGGCGATCTGGTCGGCTTTATTTCCGGATATATTCCCCCCCAACAGCCCGAAACCGTTTTTGTCTGGCAGGTGGCCGTTCACGAGAAAGGTCGTGGGCAAGGTCTTGCCAAGCGGATGTTGAAGGCGATTGTGGCCAGGGACGCGTGTAAAGACGTGACCCACATGGAAACCACCATCACTGAAGACAATGAGGCTTCCTGGGCGCTGTTCCGGTCCTTTGCCCGTGACATGGGTGCTGAACTGACTTACCACGAGCACTTTGAGAAAGACACCCACTTTGGCGGCAAGCACGACTCCGAGTTCCTGCTCCGCATCGGGCCTTTCACAAAGACGGCGTAGCAGCCTTCCCGAACGACCGATCCCCCTGTTTGGACTAGCCGGCAGATTGCTGAGGTGAATCTGTCACAACGGCTTCAACCAACGTGCTACCGCACAGTTACCTCGAACCTGACATGCTAAGAGGCAAGACAATGGAACTTTTCAAGTCGACCGAATCCGAAGTACGCGTTTATTCCCGTGCCTTTCCGGTGATCTTTAACCGTGCCAAGAACGCGCACCTGTACACCGAAGATGGCAAGGAATACCTGGACTTCCTGGCCGGCGCCGGGTCACTGAACTATGGCCACAACAACGACATTCTCAAGAAAGCGCTGCTCGAGTACATTGAAAGCGATGGTGTCAGCCAGGGCCTGGATATGTTTACCACCGCCAAGCACGATTTCATTGAGTCGTACAAGAAGCACATCCTGGACCCCCGTGGCCTGGACTACAAAATGCAGTTTACCGGTCCTACCGGCACCAACTGCGTGGAAGCGGCCCTGAAACTGGCTCGCAAGGTGAAAGGCCGCAATGGCATCGTGTCCTTCACCAATGGCTTCCATGGCGTCACCATGGGCGCGGTCGCGGCCACAGGTAACAAGCACCACCGTGGTGGCGTTGGCACCCCGCTGGGGAATGTGGACTTCATGTTCTATGACGGCTACCTGGGTGAGAACGTAGATACCCTGGAAATCATGGACAAGGTGTTGTCCGACGGCTCCTCCGGTTTTGAACTGCCGGCAGCGGTCATCGTTGAAGCAGTCCAGGGCGAAGGCGGATTGAACGCCGCCCGCGCTGAATGGCTGCAGGGCCTCGAGAAGCTGTGCAAAAAGTACGACATTCTGTTGATCGTCGACGATATCCAGGCAGGGAACGGCCGTACCGGCGAGTTCTTCAGTTTCGAATTTGCCGGCATCAAGCCGGATATCGTAACGGTATCCAAGTCGTTGAGCGGTTACGGCCTGCCGATGGCCCTGGTGCTGTTCAAGCCGGAGCTTGATGTCTGGGGGCCGGGCGAGCACAACGGCACCTTCCGGGGCAACAACATGGCCTTTGTAACCGCCCGCGCAGCGGTCGAGACCTACTGGAAAGACGATGCCTTTGCCAATGAAGTGAAAGCCAAGACCGAGGTTCTGGCTGAAGGGCTGCAGGCAATCTGTGACAAGTACCCGGGCGAGTTCAAGATGAAAGGCCGGGGCATGATGCGTGGCATTGAAGCCACCGACGCTGAAGTGACGGACAAGATCACCGGTCGTGCCTTTGAGAAGGGCCTGATTATTGAAACCAGCGGCCCCAATGACGAAGTGATCAAATGCCTGATGCCGCTGACCACCAGCGAGGACGATCTGCGCAAAGGTGCTAAACTTCTAGGTCAAAGCGTGGACGAAATCATGCAGGAGGGAATGAGCAAGGCGTCCTGAGACGCCTGCCATCTCCCGACACTCATTCTGCAGGATAACGACGGTAACATTATGACTAGCGAACAACATACCGTAGAGAAAATCGGCGGCACCTCCATGAGCAATTATGAGGCGGTGCGCGACAACATCATTCTCGGCGGGCGCTCCAAGGACGACCTGTACCAGCGCATCTTCGTGGTCTCCGCCTATGGCGGTGTCACCGACGAATTGCTGGAGCACAAGAAAACCGGAGAACCGGGTGTCTATGCCCTGTTCGCCGATGCCGAGTCGGACTGGGCCTGGGGCGACGACCTCACCAAACTGATTCAGTTCCTGACCGACATCAATGGCGAGCTGTTCCCGGACCCCATGCTCAAGCAGCAGGCGGACCAGTTCATCACCGACCGCATCGAAGGCGTTCGCGGCTGCCTGATTGATCTGCAACGTCTGTGTTCCTACGGGCAGTTCCAGCTTGAGGAGCATCTGCTGACGGTTCGTGAAATGCTGGCCGGTATCGGTGAGGCCCACAGTGCCTTCAACACTGCCCTGAAGCTTCAGCAGGAAGGCATCAATGCGCGGTTCGTGGACCTGACCGGGTGGCGCGACAATGAACTGCTGCCGCTGGATGAAAAGCTCAAGCAGGCATTCGACGCGGTGGACCTGAGCCGTGAGCTGCCGATCGTGACGGGGTATGCCCAGTGCAAGGAAGGCCTGATGCGTACCTTCGACCGGGGCTACAGCGAGATGACCTTCAGCCGGGTCGCGGTGATTACCAACGCCCGCGAAGCGATCATCCACAAGGAATACCACCTCAGTTCCGCGGACCCCAACATTGTCGGTGCGGATAAGGTCGTCCCCCTGGGGCGCACCAACTATGACGTTGCTGACCAGTTGGCGAACCTCGGTATGGAAGCGATCCACCCGCGCGCTGGCAAGGGCATGCGTCAGAACGAGATTCCGCTGCGGGTGATGAACACCTTCGAGCCGGAGCACACCGGTACCCTGATCACCGGCGACTACGTCAGTGAGAAGCTCAGGTAGAGATCATCGCGGGTAACAAAGGCGTGTTTGCCATTGAGGTGTTCGATCAGGACATGCAGGGTGAGCCCGGTTCCGACCGTCGCATTCTGGAAGTGCTGGGTCGCTTCAAGGTGCGTTTCGTATCCAAGGACACCAACGCCAACACCATTACCCACTACGTGGACAGTACGCTCAAACACGTCAAACGGGTGGTCAGGGCGCTGAAAGACGAATTTCCCAACGCCGAAATCAGCACTCGCAAGGTGGCGATCGTGTCTGCCATTGGCAGCGATATCAAGGTGTCGGGCATCCTGGCTCGGTCAGTCAAGGCCCTGGCGGACGAGGATATCAGCGTTCTGGCCCTGCACCAGTGCATGCGGCAGGTGGACATCCAGTTCGTAGTGGACGAAGACGCCTATGAGAAGACCATTGTGGCGCTTCATGGCGCGCTGATTGAGCCTCACAACCACGAGTACGCGATCGTTGCAGCGTAACCTGCTGGTTTCTCTACGTCGGTAATTGCCACAACGGACAGTCTGTGCCCCCGGCAACGGGGGATCCATGACGCTGTTCCGCGCGTATTCTCTGGAAATTCGCGATCGGAACCTGTGCCATGACTGACGTTCAGAGCCCGGGGCCGTCTCCGACCATAGCCCATTCCGGCGAAACGGAATCCCTGGTAGGGCTGTACTTCAGGGATGCGTCCCGTTACGAATTGCTCACCAATGATGGCGAGCGCCGACTTTCACGGCGCCTGACTTCTGCTATCGGATCATATCTGCCGAGCTGGCCTTGCCGGAAGGCACCCCTCAGACATTCCGCGAAGTGGTTGGAAGCCTGGGCGACGCCTGTGCTTTTTCGAGGCGGTGTCGTCGTGCCTACCATCTCGCCACCGCAAGTCGTCAGCGGCTGATTCGCAGCAATCTCCGGCTCGCGGTGCACATCGCACGGCGCTACGCCAACCGCGGCATTCCTATGTCGGATGTCATTCAGGATGCCAATGTCGGTCTGATCAAGGCCGTGGAGCGGTTTGATCCTACCAAGGGCTTTCGTTTCTCGACCTATGCTACTGGTGGATCAGCGAAGAGGTGAAGCGGTGCATGAAGCGTGGAACCCGGCTTGTGCATACCCCTGAAAACGTGGTCGATGAAATCCGCCTGTTGCAGAAAAAATCCCTGGTACTGCACCAGACATTGGGCCGCACGCCGTCGCAGACCGAACTGGCACGGGAGATTGAGGTGTCGCCTTCCCGCATTGGTGAGCTGCGGGCGCTGGCTAGCATGGAAGTGTCGGTGGATCTGCCGGTGGGCACGGAGGGTAGCATTACGCTGGGTGACAGCCTCAGCGCAGACGATCAGTCCGCGCCGGACCACGACATGGCCCAGCGTGACCGCAAACGGACACTGACCGCTCTCTTGGCGGAACTGAGTACGCGGGAAAAGGATGTCCTGGCCAGGCGTTACGGCCTGGGTCTCCCAGAACCGGAAACCTTGCAGGTGATCTCCGATGACCTGGGAATAAGCCGGGAGCGGGTGCGGCAGATAGAGAAATGCGCCCTGAAAAAGTTACGGGGCCGTTTTATCGACCCTAACGACGAGCTCCGGGGCTAGTATTCAGGGCCGGTATCGACCGGCTTAGCCCTGGGCCAGAATGAACCAGGCGCCCGCCGCTACCTGGCACGCCAGGACAACAGCTGTCAGTCCCAGCCGCAACTTCAGATACCAGTCCGGCCAATAACCCCTCATCCAGCGAGCGTCGACCACATACAGCGCGACATAGGCCAGCGTGTAAACCAGGATCTGGCCGGCAATGGGCAGCAGCAGACCAATGCCGGCGGTGATGAAGAACACTTGGCTCAACAACATGGTTACCAGGGGGGAAATCGGGTAGCAGCGATTCTCAAGCTGCATGGCCAGTGGCCAGTAGATGCCCGCCATAAAGGCCAGAATGCCCGCGCTGTACAGGTAGAAATAGCGGGAGATGGCCAGGCTTTGTTCAGGCAGCGCAAAGAGTCCGAAAATGGCGGCAAGGAACGGTAGCAGCCCGCCAATGCCCACCACGATCGCCAGTCTGGCGACGGCAATCACGAGTGCTTCCCCTGAACCCGAATCCTCATTGGTCCGATAGCGGCGGGCTCCGTACCCACCAACTCAATGGCCGGGTTGGTCGACTGCCTGAGTTCTTCCAGGGTTATTCTCACCGTATGACTCTCACCGTAAAACGCGGGGATGATGTGCTACCCACGGACTTACGAGCAACGGATCGTTTGGGATCATTCCGGTCGTGTAACGCCGAGGAAATAATAGTCAGACATTGTCCGCGAGCTCACGGCAGGCGGCGTGTTGAGGGCACTGAACGAGGTGGTCATTGACCATGCCCGTGGCCTGCATGAAGGCATATACAATGGTGGGCCCCACAAAGTTGAAGCCGCGTTTTTTCAGTGCCTTGGACATGGCTTCGGCCTCGGGCGTGTAAACCGGCACGTCGGCAAAGCGCTGCCAGTGATTCTGGATAGGCTCTCCACCGACAAACGACCACAGGAAGTCTCTGAACGAGTGGCCCTGATCCCGTAGCTCCAGGTAGCCCCGGGCGTTGCGAATGCTGGACTCGACTTTCAGGCGGTTACGGACGATGCCGGTGTCCTGCATCAAGGCGTCGACTTTGGCCTCGTCATAACGGACGATTTTTTCAGGGTCGAAATGGTCGTAGGCGGCGCGGTAGTTGTCCTGTTTCTTGAGTATGGTGATCCAGCTCAGGCCCGCCTGCTGGCCGTCCAGGCACAGCTTCTCAAACAGCGCCAGGTCGTCGTATTCGGGGCGGCCCCATACGGTGTCGTGGTAGTAAACGTAGAGTGGGTCATCGCCACACCAGGGACAGCGTTGTTGATTGTCCATAGTCCTGCCTTCTCGCCTGAGGTTGGTGGAGCCGTGCGGGTTACGGCTGTAGACGGTCGATGTGCCAGCCATCGTCCTGCCTGACGTATTCAAAGCGGTCATGCAGGCGGCTTGGCCGCCCCTGCCAGAACTCGATTCGTTCCGGCACCACGCGGTAACCGCCCCAGAAATCGGGTAGCGGGATCGCCCCGTCCTTGAATCGGCGTTTCATCTCGGCCACTTTCTGTTCCAGCAAACCGCGGGAGTTGATCGCCCTGCTCTGTTCCGATACCCAGGCACCAATCTGGCTGCCCCGGGGGCGAGAGGTGAAGTACCTCAGGGATTCGGATTTGCTGACCTTTTCCACATGGCCCTGAATCCGCACCTGGCGGTTCAGCCGATCCAGGGGAACAGCAGGGCGGCTTTTGGATTTTCTGCCATTTCGTGGGCCTTGCGGCTGCCGTAGTTGGTATAGAACACGAAACCGGCGTCGTCGAAGTATTTCAACAGGACGGTCCGTATGTCGGGCATGCCGTCTCCGCCTGAGGTGGCCAGTGACATGGCATTGGGCTCGAGAATGCCGGCCTCACGGGCATCCTCGAACCAGACCTGGAATTGTCTGACGGGGTTGTCATCAAGGGCATCGCGCTCAAGGCCTTCGCTTTCGAAGTCGCGGCGCATATCGCTAATATCCATCCGGGTTTCCTGAATGAGGGATTTCGTTGCCTGAGTCAGTGAAAACAGAATATCGGGTTCGTTGCCCCATGTCAGTCCATCACCCTCTATAACCCCCCATCACCTTCCTCATCACCCTCCTCATCAACCCATCCGGCTGACAAACCGGTCACCGGCGGGCTATCCTTGGTGGATAGATTGGCGACAGATCGCGCCTGTCAGCAATGGACAACAAGGAGAGCCCGGTGCCTGCGAACCGCAAACGACGATTGTCTGCCAGAAATATCTCGATAGTGGTACTGGTTCTGGTGGTGATCTATGCCATCGCCGGGTTTGCGCTATTGCCGTGGTGGCTGGAGCGAACGCTGCCGGAGCGGCTGGAACAACACATGGGGTGGCAGGCCGAGATTGAAGAGGTCCAGGTGAATCCCTTCGCCATGAGCGTTGAAGCCGTTGGCCTGGAGGCCAGGGAGCTGAAGGCGAACCGGTGGTTGCCTTTGACAGCCTTTATGCCAACCTCGGGGTCTGGCGATTGCTCACCGGAATTGTCGCGCTGCAGGACATCGAACTGGAAGACCCTTACGTTCGCCTGGATTTGCTGGAGGACTACAGTGTCAACTTCGCCCGGGATTGGCAGGCCCATAATCCGGGTGGCGAACAACCGGCGCCCGAGGACGCGGATTCCGGAGAACCGCCCAGAATCTATTTTGACCGGATCAGGGTCTCGGGTGGCGAACTGCTGTTCCGGGATTTCAGTCAGCAAGGCCAGGAAGAATTTCGGGTTACGCCCCTGGATCTGGCTTTGAACGACCTGGCCACCTGGCCCCGCGAGGACGCCGACAGCAGCTATTACCTGCTGGCGGCGGTCGGCAGCCAGACCATTGAGTGGGAAGGCGACCTGAGCATCGCCCCTCTCTATTCAAAAGGGTTCCTCAAACTGGGTGACGTGTCCCATGAAACCCTGCAGCATTTTCTCAAGCCCTATCTTCCCTATCAGCTTCGTAACGGCAGTGTGACCCTTAGCTCGCAGTACGAACTGCGTTCTGCCGGTGAACTGTATCTGACCACCTCGGAGGGCCAGCTCACGATCGACGATGTCGATCTCGGCGTTGAGGCTGATGCCGATGATGGGCTGCTGAGTGCGGATCGTCTGAGCGTAGGTGATATCCGTTTCGGGCTTAGCGAACAGGAGCTGTCCACTGGCACCGTGAACATCGATGGTGTCAGCCTGTCACTGCTCCGTGATGCGAACGGCCAGCTCAATCTTCTGGCGCCACTTCAGAATAGTGCGGACGAATCAGGTGGTGACGACACTGGCACAGGAGCGCCTTTCCGCTGGACGGTGGCCGGCGTGGAACTGGCCAACAGCGCCGTCAGTTGGCGGGACGAGCAGCCGCAACTGCCCGCCGAACTGGCCCTTGAGGACCTGTCGATCAGCATCGATGAGATCTCCCATCGCCTGGAGGAACCGGTCAATTACAACGCCAGTGGTGCGCTGAACGGTGGTGGGAAACTGTCGATCAATGGTCAGGCCACGTTGGCACCTTTCACGCTGGAAGCCGGGCTGTCTGGCAGCGGGATTGCCCTGTCGCAGTTTGGCGCCTATATCAACCAGGCGGCGAACCTGGATGTCAGGGATGGCCTGTTGTCTGTCGATGGCAATCTGGATCTGGATCAACAGCAAGACCCGCTGACGGGTACCTTTAGCGGCACTGGCGAGGTGGCCTCCCTGGATATGCGTCTTGGCGACAGCGATCAGCCCCTGATCCGCTGGCAGAGCGTGCGCCTGGAACCATTGGAGTACAACGTCGCGCCGGCACGGCTGCAGATTGGCACCATTACCCTGGTGGGTCCTGCGGTGAACGTGGTCCGTGACAGCAACGGCACTCATAATGTTGAACGGATTGTCAGGTCCTCGCCGTCGGACGAATCCGCGCCAGCTGGAGAAACAACCAGTAGCGACGGCGAACCCGGCTTCATCTTCCGCATTGGCCAACTGATGCTGGAAGAAGGTGCCATCTCCTACACCGATCGGACCCTGGACCCGACATTCGCAACCCGGTTCGACCAGTTGCGCGGCTCAGTAACCGGGCTTAGCAACGTGGCGCCGCAACAGGGCCAGATCTCGATCCAGGGGCGGGTTGGCGATGTGGCAACCATGACGCTGGATGGTTCCGTGGGCGCCCTGGGCACCGATGATACCAGCGATCTGAAGCTGACCATGGAGAACGTCTCTCTGCCCATGCTGTCACCGTATTTTGGCCGTTACCTGGGATACAGCGTGGACAGTGGCAAGCTCAAGCTTGATCTGGATTATGAGTTTTCCGGCAGCCGTCTGGATGCTGCCAACAGCGTCATCCTGGATCGGCTGGAGCTTGGAGGCCCCGTTCCGAGTGACGAGGCCGTCAGTGCACCGGTCAAGCTTGGTCTGGCGTTGCTGCGTGACCGGCAGGGTGTCATCGATATCAACCTGCCCATCAGCGGAGATCTGGAAAGCCCGGACTTCAGTATCGGTCAGGTTGTTATGAGGACATTCGTAAACCTCGTTGCCAAAGCCGCCACGTCGCCATTCAGCATGCTGGGTTCGATTGCGGATTTTGCGGGCTTGTCGGGAGAAGAACTGGGCAATGTGCGTTTTGAAGCGGGGCGCACCGAGCTTGCCGATGGGGAAGGCGTCAAACTGGAGGCACTGGGCAAGGCCTTGAATGAACGCCCTGGTCTGGCGCTCAATGTTCGTGGAGCGGTCGCACCAGAGGCAGACGGAGACGCGTTACGGCGGCAGAAACTGTTCGAGCAACTGGACATAGCGGATGGAGCTTCCACGTCTACACGTATCGCCCGGCTTGAGCAGGCGTACGCGGATTCGGATTACGTGGCGTCGGTGGAAGCTTTCCGAAACGACGTTGCCGGCGGGAACGCAGAACCCGGCGAACAGGAATGGGAGCAGGCGCTGGTGAAGCGACTGATAGCCGATGTGGAACTGCCACCGGAGGCTTTGGGCAACCTGGCAACATCCCGGGGCGTATGGCTCCGGGAGCAAATGCTGCAGGAGCATGGAGCATCAGAAAATCAGGTATACCTGCTTGACCCTGTGCGCGATGCGACGGCCGATGAGGCCGGCACTGTCACCGTCAGCTTTGAGCTGGATGTGCGGTGACAGCGGCTGGGATCAAGGCGCTGCTGGCTCGGGGATGCCCGGCGGCAACTGGAGGTCGCGTTTATAGACAAATTGCTGGTACCGCCCGTCTTTGAACAGCGGCGACAGCAGTTGCTCCAATGTGGTTGCGTCGATGGGGCCGTTGTCCCGTGCCATGATATGGAGGAGATAGGTCTGATCGGGGGTATCGGACACCAGGAACCTGTCACTGTCCTCGGGGTTGTCGTTCAGGTGGCTCTGAAGATAGGAGCGACTGACCACAGCCACTTCGGCCAGTGACGGACGGTCCGCCTTGATCAGGTCAAGATTACGGCTGTGGCTATGGGAGAACTCGATATTGAATCGTTTCTCAAGCTCGGCGTTATCCGTAGACAGGCCGGCGAAGCATAGTGATAGCCCGAGATAGCAACGAGCTGTCGCTCGGTGACGTTGTCAAAGAAGCTTTGGTCACGGCCGGGTTTGTTGAGGGCGACATAGACGTCTTCGTCCATCAGAATTGGTCGGGTAGCGTTAACAGGCAGGTTTTCCCAGCCCCAGCTCGGGTTCTCAAAGAAAATAACGTCGTACAATCCGGCGTGGAAATCCAGGTGTCTGCGTTTTGGGGAAGTGTAGACAATCCGGAACGTGACCTTGTCGTTAGTTGAATCCAGCTCTCTTAACAGGTCACCGAGTAAGCCTCCACCTTGTTTTCACTGTTCACACTGGCCACCGGAGGGAAATTATAAACGCCGACAGCGATGTTGGTCTGGGCCGAAACAGTGGTTGTAACACCGAGAGTCAGTGTTAAGCCCAGTATCAGAAGGGTGACTTTCAGCGGATGTCTGCGCTTTAATCCGAGTTGGAGTTTCAAGGTAGAGTGCTTCCCGGCATCAAGGTTTGAACGTCCATTCACATTACCACTATTTAATCTTAGTCAGAAGAGGCCAACAATAAACTCATGCAAAACGTGAAGCGCCCATTATGAAACGCCCTCTCAGTCATTTTTTTGCCTATGTGTCTCGCCTGCGGTGGATCAAGCGATGGGGGCTGATGCGCAACGCGATTGAGGAAAATGTCGCCACTCATTCCTGGGAGGTGGCTACCCTGGCCCATGCGCTTGCGATTATCCGTAACCGGCATTTTGGCGGGCAGGTCAACGCTGACCGGATCGCTGCCGCAGCGCTCTACCATGATGCCACAGAGGTTATTACAGGCGATATGCCGACACCGGTCAAATACCATTCGCAGGTTATGCGGGAAGCGTTCGGAGACATCGAGCACAAGGCGGAGGCCGAGCTACTGGCGCTGCTACCGGCGGACCTGCAGGAGGATTTTGCGCCCTATGTTCGCGAATCCGGATGGGAGCAGGAGGAGAAGGAATTGATCAAGGCGGCCGACCGGCTCTCGGCGTTGTTGAAATGCCAGGCTGAGATACAGGCGGGCAACAAGGAGTTTGAGCCTGCGGCGGGTCACATCCTGAAAAAGCTGGAGGATGACGCCCTGCCGGAAGTGATGTATTTCCTGGAAGTGTTTGCGCCGGGTTATCAGCGGCCCCTCGACAACCTCCTGGAATAGAGGTTGCCGAAGCCGCTGAGTGTCCGGATGTTCTAGCTGTTGCCGGCTGACGCCACCATGCCACCGCGCAGGCCATCCTGTTTCACGCTCTGGCACACGATGTCTTCGGGGCTGCCTGCCAGTTCCCGGAACATGCCCATGGAACCCAGCAGGGCGGATGACTCGTAGGGCACGAAGACCCGTTCCCCTTCCTTGGCCATGTTCGGCAGTACCTTGATGTAGCTTTGCCCCAGCAAATAGCCGATAACGGTCTGCTTGTTCTCTTCGGTGTCACCCATGGCACTCAAGACCAGGCGAATGGATTCCTGCTCACCCTGGGCACGCAGGATGGCAGATTCCTTGTCGCCCTGAGCGTTGAGAATGGCGGATTCCCGCTGGCCCTGGGCCATGGCAATAGCGGCGGACTTCTCACCTTCGGCCTCGGTCACCGTGGCGCGACGCTTACGCTCGGCGGCCATCTGCAGGCGCATGGCTTCTTCCACCTCTTCCGGCATGCTGATGTCCTGAACTTCAACGCGAGTCAGCTTCACACCCCACTTTGACGCCGCTTCTTCCATTTCGGCCTGGATGGCGTTGTTCACTTCGCTACGGGATTCAAACAGCTTGTCCAGCTCCATCTTACCCACCACGGAGCGCAGGGTGGTTTTGGCCAAACCTCGACCGCCTGGCTCATGTTGGCCACTTCGTAAACCGCACGGCGTGGGTCGATAATCTGGTAGTAAAGCGCGCCGTTGATGTTTACGGTGACGTTGTCGGTGGTTACCACCGGCTGTCCGGGGAAGTCCATGACGGTTTCGCGGCGGTCAATGCGGGTTTCGAAACTGCTGCTTGGATGATACTCGTCGCCGATGCGCACGTAGCGGGTCATGGTGATGGCGCGCGGGCGCTCAATGAAGGGGATGATGATGTTAACACCACTCTCCAGTATGCGATTGAATGACCCTAGCCGCTCGATCACCATCACTTCGGACTGGCGCACAATCACCAGGCCCTTGGCGATGATGAAAATGCCAATGACGACGAAAATAAGGCTGATCACCAGCCCCGGGGAAACCACGTTTTCCATGTTTACTGCTCCTTTTTAGTGATCGTGTGAACAACGGCAGTGGTGCCGTCAAAACGTTCGAAAGTAACCTCGGTGCCTGCGGGCAGTTCGGTCATGCCGGTATCGCTGGTACGCAGGCGATAGAAGTCGCCGTTGACCTTGATGCCACTGGCGCCGTCAAAATCGCGCTTCAGCGTGCGATACTGCTTGCCCTGCTCGACGCCGGTGCCGGTTGTCCCGTAAGCGACACCCTTGGGGGAAAACCTCGGTTTGATCCAGCGAATGGCAATGGGTACCAGAATGCCCGAAAACACGCCCATACCGACCAGTTGCCATTCGAAAGGCGCGCCGAGAGCGGTCAACAGCGCCGTTAAAGCAGCTGCGATCCCCAGTGCCAGTAGCACCAGCACACCAGACGTCAGTTCTGCGAGACTCAATACGAGGGCGAGTATCAGCCAGAAATGCGTGAGACTCCATTCCATACAGCAACATCCACTAGTGACAGGAAAAAGGGTTGGCCAGGAGATTGTAACCAAACCCGGCCAACGTCGTCCCGGATTGTGCACATTCGTGGGGACGGAGTCACGATATTCGTGGTGTTGCTGAACCCCGGGTATCGGGTGGCCCGAATGCCCCGGTCATAGGCGCGCTTTTGCCATATCCAGCGGCCCGACACCTGTTAGAGTAAGCAACACATCGCACAACAAGAGGTCATCGTCCATGAAAGATCTGAACAACAGGGTAGCCGTGGTTACCGGCGCGGGTTCCGGCATAGGCCGGGCGCTGGCCGTGGCACTGGCGGAAAAGGGCTGTCGCCTGGCGCTTTCCGATGTCAACGAGACAGGCCTTGCGGAAACCGCAGCTGGCTGTAGCGGGGCGGAAGTTCGCACCTATACCCTGGATGTCTCAGACCGGGATGCCATCTACGCTCATGCTGAGCAGGTCGCCAGGGATTTCGGCCAGGTGAACCTGGTGATTAACAACGCCGGCGTTGCCCTGTCCGCATCTGTGCGGGAGATGACCGACGATGACTTCAAGTGGATCATGGACATCGATTTCTGGGGCGTGGCCCATGGTACCCGGGCCTTCCTGCCGCACCTGATCGCCTCCGGGGATGGTCACGTGGTGAATATTTCCAGCGTGTTCGGACTTATTGGCGTACCCAAGCAAAGCGCTTATAACGCGGCTAAATTCGCAGTTCGTGGCTTTACCGAGTCACTGCGCCAGGAAATGAAGCTGGAAAAGCAGTCGGTCGCGGTGAGCTGCGTTCATCCCGGTGGCATCCGCACCAACATTGCGAATGCGGCGCGTATGGGTAAATCGGAGAACGCCGAAGCCCAGCGCAAGGGCTTCGACAAGATCGCCATGACCACTCCGGAAAAGGCGGCGAATATTATCGTCCGTGGCATTCTGAAAGATGAATCCCGAATTCTGGTCGGGCCCGATGCCTGGGGTATCGATGCCCTGAACCGGGTTCTGGGGTCCGCCTACCAGCCTCTGGTTGAGCGTTTTTCGCGGAAAAATCTTTACGTCTGAAACCCTTTTTCATGCTTGCCGTATTTCGGTGGTTTCGCGGCAGTTCGCCGGGATGATTGAAGCCCAGTGACTGCCGCTGTATATTTTGCATACAGCCACCGATATTCCAATCTCGCTGTATTTCAGGGAAAGAGGCAGCATGAACACTCCCCAGCACCCGGACCTTGGTGCGTCGCTTGAACAAAGCCGCTCAGGCCTCCGGGACACCCACCGTCGTTCGTTGATGCGAGCACTGTTTCTCGTGACCGCCTCTGCACTGGTGGTTTTTGGCTGCCTGCAGATTCTGAACGGCTATATCTGGCTCGCGACGGGGGAGCTCATTGCGAGCCTTATCCTTTTCTTTGGGGTTACCCGAATCAATCGCACACCTCGTCTCCAGGTCTGGATCTACAGTTATCTGGTGACGGGATTTTCCTTCGCCTTGATGATCATGCTGGTACCGAAGCCTCGGTGTCTGCCTTCGTGTGGGTGCTGATGATACCGGTTCTGGCGTATTTGCTGCTGGGAAAGAAAGAAGGTTTCCTGCTCAGCGCGCCGTTCGTGGTGGCGGGCTGCGTCACTTACTACTTCCACCTGGAGTTCGTCGCTGATGCCGGCGGCGTGATCGACCTGCTAAACATGGTGCTCTGCGCCATCCTGATGCTGAGTTTTATCCATCTTTATGAAGCCCGTCGTGAGGAAGCCGAGCAAAAATTGTTCACTCTTGCACAGACTGATGCACTCACAGGGCTGGCCAATCGTGCGAACTTCCAGAGCACCCTGGCCCGCACCATCGCAGAGTGTGCCCGCAGTGGCTCGGGATTTGCCCTGGTGATTATGGACATCGACCACTTCAAGGTAGTGAATGACACCATGGGCCATGACGCCGGAGACCACGTTCTGCAAAACATTGGCAAGCAGCTCACCGAACGTCTGCGGACCACCGACGCAGTGGGACGATTGGGCGGAGAGGAATTCGGGTTGATTCTGCGGGATGTGAAACTCGAGGATTCGTTCCAGTTAATGGACGAGTTGCGCCAGCGTATTGCCGACAGCGAACTTCCTTATGGTGATGCCCTGATCCGGGTGACCGCATCGTTCGGAATTGCGCATTATCCCGATCATGCCATCGAAGCCGAGTCCTTGTTCCGGATTGCCGACCGCTGCCTGTTCAGCAGCAAGCGGGCCGGGCGCAATCGGGTCGCCAGGGCGGGCCTTTCGCCGGTCAAAGGCCCGCTTGCGACAGCAAGGACTTAGTGATCATCCAGGGTTACTGACATACAGGGTTACTGAATAGTCCGGCGATTTCCCTTCTGATACTGCGGGGCAATGTACTCGTTGATCTGCTCCTTGAAGCGGGCAATCAGTTCGCTGTTGTCGTGGTCCCAAGGGTGGAATCCCGGCTTGAAGTATTCCAGCCAGGTGGGGATCAGGCTGGAGAAGGTGCCGTTTTTGCCCCACATCCGCCACAAGCCGCGGGCAGAGTCTTTCAGTGAGAAGTTCTTCGGATCGTTCAGCATCATCCGGGTGGTGAAGTAACTGGCCATCACGCCCAATGCGGCTGTACTGAATGCCAGGTAAAACGTGCGCTCGGCATAGGTGCCGCCGACCTGGTTGAACACGTCGTAGGTCACCGCTTTGTGCTCGGTTTCCTCAATGGCGTGCCACACCCACAGCGGGCGCATGGTTTCATGCATGTCTTCGCGAACGTCGCTGCGCTCCAGCAGCATGTCCGCCATCATCGCGGTCATATGTTCCAGGGCGCAGGTGATGGCCAGTTGGTGCCGTTTTGGAAGCTTCTTGGCAATGCCCAAAACCACTTCCAGGTGTTCTTCCAGTTCCTCCACTGGCATGCCCTGATCCCGCACGTGCTGGTTCATGGACTTGTGTTCCAGCGAGTGCATGGCTTCCTGGCCGATAAAGCCTCTGACTTCTTTTTTCAGCTTGGGATCGTTGATCTGATCCTGATAGTAGCGGACCGAATCCACGAAAAACTGCTCGCCCTGCGGGAACAGCACAGACAGGGCGTTCATGGTGTGGCTCAGGATATAGCTGTTGTCCAGCCAGTAATGGGGAACCTTCTCCCCGAATTCAAACCCCATGCGCTGTGGCTTGATGGCAACGTTGTCCGGGGTGCGTGCAACCGGCTTTGACTCAGTGGTTTTCGTTCTCAGCATATCGTTACTCCTGCGCTTGGGCGCTATGGCTGATGTGATGGGACCAGTGTGTGTGAGTCAACGCGGGCTTTGAATGCGAAAAGGGGACGGCCATCGTGGATTAGGGGCCAGGGGCGGCCTCAATTGACTATGCTGACGTGGTTGCCGGTGCCTCCAGTCACAGTGTGGCTGCGCCGGGCTTCTGATAGCATCGGTGGCAGTGAGTCTTCCCACAACAAATCTCACACAACGAAAAGGAACCTGCATGGCGAACCCGGGCCCGGAAAAAGAACGGCAGATGTTGGGACTGTTCCTGGTTCCCGGTGTGTACCTCCGGGTGCTGGCGGATGTGGTGCGGCAGTTGGGCCACAACGACCGTGCTCTGTACGAAGGCATGGCATTCACGCCCCAGGATCTGAAATCCAATGACAGCCGGGTGTTTGTCACCGATGCGATTGTAATGGTGGATCGGGCTCTGAACCTGGCCAGCAAAGACGGCTTGAGCTTCATGCTGGCGCGGGAACTGCGGGTCACCATCCATGGCACCCTCGGCTTCGCCGCCCTGACCAGCCCCACACTCGCTGGCGCCCTGGATTCGGTAAGGCGCTACCTGCAGTTGCGTGTGCCCTTCCTCACTATGACCCTGACCGACACCGGCGACCATGTGTTGGTGCGGTTGCGCTCCGAGTTCGACGTGCCCACCCAGTACCGTTTTCTGGCGGAAACCGTCAGTGCCACGCTGATGATGCTGGCGGAACAACTGATCGACCGGGAGGATGCGGAAAAACGAGGATTCCCGCTGGTGGATGGCAAGCTCCCTGGCGTGAAGGTACAACTGACTTCTCCGGAGCCGGCCTATTACCCCAGGTTTGCGCCCCAGCTACCGGTACCTTTCGAGTATGGCCAGCCCGAGGAAACCATGGTGTTTCCCAAGGGCCTGCTGGACACCCGCATGCGCCTGGCGGATGCGGAAGCATCCCGGATGGCACGGGACCAGTGCGAGTTCGAACTGCAAAAAGCCCTGAAAGACCAGGGCGACATCACCTATGCCATCCGCAACATGCTCCACATGATGCCCGGGCCGCTGCCATCCCTGGAGGCCATGGCGGAGCGCTTCTGCGTGTCGTCCCGCACCCTGAAGCGACGGCTGGCGGAGAAGGACACCACCTACCGGGAAATTGTCGAAGCGGTACTGAAAGACCGCGCCATCCAGTTGCTGCGTTATACCAATCAGTCCGTCAGCGAGATCGCCTATGAGCTGGGCTACGCGGACCTGTCCAACTTCAGCCGTGCCTTCCGCAAGTGGACCGGAAAGTCGGCCAGCGAGTTCCGCGAGGGCGGTCCGGACCCGGCACCCGAGGTTGGTCCCTGACAACGATCTTCCGGTCATGCGACAGATTAAAAATGCTGTGCTAGCTTAAAAGTTTGCTACAGAAAAACAGCAGTCCATGGCCACTCGGCTGTCTGACTGGCTCACTAACGCATTGAGTGGGGGCTGTGGATGCCACCGTTCGTCAACGGATACATCCGTTTCGTGGATGCCGTGAATTACCGTGTTGGTCGAGCGGTGATGTACGGCATCTTTGTCATGGTCGCTATTCTGCTGTGGTCGTCCATTTCCAAAGCGTTCTTCCTTCCCTCGTTATGGACGCTTGAAGCCGCGCAGTTCGCCATGGTGGCGTATTACATACTGGGCGGTCCCTATTCCATCCAGCTGGACGCCAATGTACGCATGGACCTGTTTTACGGCGGTTGGTCCGTCCGTAGAAAAGCCTGGTTCGATGTCTTCACCATTTTCTTCCTGATTTTCTTTCTGGGCGTGCTCCTGTGCGGCGCCTACGACAGCACGAGCTATGCGATTCAATACGGCGAACGCAGCGCATCCGCGTGGCGACCCTACATGTGGCCGATCAAGGTGGTGATGTGCATCGGCTTCTCACTCATGTTGTTGCAGGCGATATCGGAGCTTTTCAAAGACATCGCCCGCATTCGGGGAGAAGACATCTGATGTCTTACGATCTCATCGCCATTTTCATGTTTGCCTCGATGATGCTGATGCTGATGACCGGCCAGCGCGTGTTTGGTGCCATTGGTGCCGTTGCCGCGGCCTCAGCACTAGCGCTGTGGGGGACCGGTGGTTCCGATATCCCCTTCTCATCCGCCATGAAGCTGATGAACTGGTATCCGCTGCTGACGCTGCCGATGTTTATCTTCATGGGCTACGTGCTCTCGGAATCGAAAATCGCCGACGATCTCTACCGGATGTTCCATGTCTGGATGGGGCCGATTCATGGCGGGCTTGCCATTGGCACCATTGGCCTGATGGTGCTGGTGTCAGCCATGAACGGTTTGTCGGTTGCCGGTATGGCCATTGGAGCCACCATCGCCCTGCCCGAATTGCTCCGGCGGGGTTATGACAAGCGTATGGTCACGGGCGTGGTTCAGGCGGGTTCATCGTTGGGCATTCTGGTGCCGCCCTCGGTGGTGCTGGTGCTGTACGCCATGATTGCCCGCCAGCCGGTGGGGCAGCTATGGCTTGCGGGCGTTGTGCCGGGGCTGATCATGGCGGTGATGTTTATCGTCTACATTGCGGTGCGGTGTCGTCTCCAGCCCGAGCTCGGGCCTGTGCTGCCAAAAGAGGAGCGCCAGGTCAGCCTGGGCGAGAAGTTACGCCTGCTGCGTGCAGGAGTTCTGCCGGTGGTTATTTTCGCCTCCATGATGGTGCCGTTCGTCAAAGGCTGGACCAGCCTGGTGGAGAGTTCCGCCATCGGTGCCATGGCGGCATTCGTCGCAGCGATCCTCAAACGCCGGATGACCCGGGCCGTGTTTGAAGCCTCCGTACGCCAGACGCTGGCCATTTCCTGCATGTTCATGTGGATCATCCTCGCCGCCCTGGGTTTCGGTGCCGTGTTTGATGGGCTGGGCGCGGTAAAGGCCATCGACAGCCTGTTTACCGAGCAGTTGGGGCTGAACCCCTGGATGATCCTGATCATGATGCAGTTGTCGTTTCTGTTGATGGGTACCTTCCTGGACGATACCGCAATGCTGGTGATTGTGGCGCCCCTGTACGTGCCGTTGGTGGCAGCTCTTGGCTTTGATCTTATCTGGTATGGCGTTCTCTACACGATTACCACCCAGATTGCCTATATGACGCCGCCTTTCGGTTACAACCTGTTCCTGATGCGGGCCATGGCGCCGCCTGAGATTTCCCTGCGCGATATCTACAGTTCAATTCTCCCGTTTGTCTGCGTGATGCTGGTGGCACTGTCGCTGATCATGGCCTTTCCACAGATTGCGCTCTGGCTGCCGGAGTACGTTTACAACAGGTGAACCGTCAACGTTTTTGGATGAATACGAATGTCGAGTAACACCCCGGAGGCCGGCCGGCTTCCATAACAAGCGTCAGTCAAGGAGGTCGACATGACCACAAGACGTAAATTTCTCGCATCAGCATCCGTAGCAGCACTGGCCGGGGCCGCCGCCCTAACGCCACCCAGACTTTACGCGCAGGAGCCAAAAATACGATGGCGGCTGCAAACCTACGCCGGGCCGGCCCTGGCAGAGCATGTGGTCAAGCCGGCGATCGACAGTTTCAACCGTATTGCCGGCAAAGAGATGCAGATCGAGCTCTATTTTGCCGATCAGCTTGTGCCCACGGGGGAACTGTTCCGCGCCATGCAGAAAGGCACCATTGACGCGGTTCAGTCCGATGACGATTCCATGGCCTCTCCCACCGAGGTTACTGTTTTCGGTGGCTACTTCCCGTTCGCCAGCCGCTATTCGCTGGACGTACCCGTGCTGTTCAATCAGTACGGCCTGAATGAAATCTGGGATGAAGAGTATTCCAAGGTGGGCGTGAAACACCTGTCCGCCGGTGCCTGGGACCCCTGCCACTTTGCCACCAAAGAGCCGATCCACAGCCTCGAGGATCTCAAGGGCAAGCGTGTGTTCACCTTCCCCACTGCCGGCCGTTTCATGAGCCAGTTCGGCGTGGTACCGGTTCAACTGCCCTGGGAAGACATCGAAGTCGCGGTGCAGACGGGTGAGCTGGACGGGATCGCCTGGTCGGGTATTACCGAGGACTACACGGTGGGCTGGGCGGATGTGACCAACTACTTCCTGACCAACAACATCTCCGGTGCTTGGGCGGGATCCTTCTTCGCCAACATGGACCGCTACAACGAGCTTCCGGATCATCTCAAGGAACTGCTCAAACTGACCATGGACAGCTCCCACTACTACCGTCAGTGGTGGTATTGGGGAGGCGAGGCCAAACTGCGTACAGACGGCACGAAGATGAAGTTGACCACCATTCCAGACAAGGAGTGGGCAGAAGTTGAAAAGGCCGCGCGCGTGTTCTGGGACGAGGTTGCCCAGGAATCCGAAACCAAGGCCCGGGTGGTCAAGATCCTCAAGGAATACAACGAGAAAATGGAGAAGGCGGGGCGGCCCTATCGATACACCTGATGGGATCGCAGAGAAACACTGCGTTCAGTGGCGATCACTACCGGATTTACTCGTCACTGAGCGCGGCGCCTTTTAGCCTAACTGATATTGCGGAGCGGTGAGATGGCAGCTCAACTGTCTTTTAAGGAACTGAAAACGTGTGTCGAGGACGGCACCATTGATACGGTCGTGGCGGCGATTCCGGACATGCAGGGGCGTCTCATGGGCAAGCGCTTCCAGGCCCAGTACTTTATCGACACCGCCTGGGAAGAGAGCCACTGTTGCAAGTACCTGGTGGCGACCGATCTGGAAATGACAACGGTGGAGAACTACGCCTCGACCAGTTGGGCGGCCGGCTATGGCGACTATGTGATGAAGCCGGACCTGACCACCCTGCGCCGCCTGCCATGGCTCGAGGTACCGCCTTTATTCTGTGTGATCTGATTGATCACGCCACCCATGAGCCGGTACCTCACTCGCCCCGGGCGGTGCTGAAAAAACAGCTGGAACGGTTGTCAGCCATGGGGCTGCAGATGACCACGGCCACCGAACTGGAGTTTTTCATTTTCCGGGAGACCTTTGAGGAGATGCAGAAGCGTCAGTATCACCATATGACGCCCATCAGCCCCTATAACGAGGACTACCACATCTTCCAGACCACCCGTGAGGAAGATGTGATGCGGCCCATCCGCAATGGGCTCTACCAGGCGGGGATCACGGTCGAGAGCAGCAAGGGTGAGGCCGACGCTGGTCAGGCCGAGCTCAACATTCACTACTCCGACCCGCTCGCCATGGCCGACACTCACGTTCTGGTGAAAAATGCCGTCAAGGAAATCGCCTGGCAGCACGGGCGCAGCGTGAGTTTCATGGCCAAGTGGAACCACAACGCCGCCGGGTCATCCAGCCATATTCATCAGGCCCTCTCGGACAGTGCCGGAAAATCAGTGTTCTATGACCCCAATGGTGCCCATGGTATGTCCAGAACCATGGAGCATGCGCTGGCGGGGCTACTGGAATACGCCAACGACACCACTTTCTTTCTCGCGCCTTACGTTAACTCGTACAAGCGATTTGCCGCCGGCACCTTTGCCCCGACCAGCACTGTCTGGTCCATCGACAACCGTACGGCCGGTTACCGCGTTGTCGCACCGAACACGGACGCCGTGCGAGTGGAGTGTCGCATCGGCGGGTCGGACCTGAACCCGTACCTGGCGTTGGCATCGCAGATTGCCGCCACCATCGCCGGTATCGAAGGCAAACTCGAACTGGAGCCGGAGTTCTCCGGCAATGCCTATGGCGCCGAGTCTGCGCGCAGTATCCCAGCCACATTGAGGGCAGCCACGGAATCGTTACGCGGCTCGACCATGCTGCGGGAAGCCATGGGTAACGACGTCATTGATCACTACGTGCGCTGTGCGGAGTGGGAGCAGGAAGATTTTGATCGTGTGGTTACCGATTACGAAGTCAAACGTGGATTTGAGCAGGCGTAGGACACAGCTATGAGCACACCCATTCAATGCATATCGCCCATCGATGGTTCCGTGTACGTGGAGCGCACAACGCTTTCCCTGGAAGCCGCGCGGGAGGCCGTTGCCAGGGCAAAAAACGCGCAGCCGGACTGGGCCGCCCTGCCACTGTCAGAGCGGGTTCAGCGGGTTCGCGACGGCATCGCCCGACTCGGTGACATGAACGACGACATCGTGGAAAAACTGGCGTGGCAGATGGGGCGGCCCGTGCGCTACGGCGGCGAGTTCGGCGGCGTGGATGAGCGTGCCGGGATGATGGCCGATCTGGCGGAAGAAGGACTTGCCCCCATCGAGATTGAAAACAGCGCCTCCTTTCATCGCTACATTCAGCGCGAACCTCACGGCGCTGTGTTGGTTGTCGCGCCCTGGAACTATCCCTACATGACGGCGGTGAACACGGTCGTTCCCGCCCTGATTGCCGGTAACGCAGTGTTTCTCAAACACGCGTCACAAACGCCCCTGGTCGGTGAGCACATGGCGGAGGCGTTCCATGCCGCCGGTGTCCCCAGCGAGATCTTCCAGAATGTGTTCCTGTCCCACGACACCACTTCCGCGCTGATCGCGGAAAAGGCCTTCGGTTTCGTCAACTTTACCGGCTCGGTGAATGGGGGGCAGGCCATAGAACGGGCCGCCGCCGGCACGTTTACCGGCGTAGGGTTGGAGCTTGGTGGTAAGGACCCCGGTTATGTGATGGACGATGCGGATCTGGATGCCGCCGTGGAGACACTGATCGACGGCGCCATGTTCAACGCCGGCCAGTGTTGTTGTGGCATTGAGCGCATTTACGTCGCCGAAAACCTGTTTGAGGCGTTTGTTGAGAAAGCTGTTGCCATCGTCAGCGGCTACCGGCTTGGCAATCCGCTGGACAGAGACACAACGCTCGGCCCGATGGCGCATGTCCGCTTTGCCGACCATGTCCGGGAGCAGACGGCAGAGGCCGTTGCCAGCGGTGCCAGGGGACTGATCGACCCCGAACTCTTCCCTGAACAGGGCGGCGCCTATCTGATGCCGCAGATCCTTATCGACGTGGACCATTCCATGCGGGTCATGCGGGAGGAGTCCTTTGGCCCGGTGGTTGGCATCATGAAAGTCAAAGATGACGCTGAAGCGGTCGCACTGATGAACGACAGCGAGTTCGGCCTGACCGCGTCCCTGTGGACCAGAGATATTGACCGCGCCACGCGGGTGGCCGATCAGATTGAAACCGGCACGGTGTTCATGAACCGTTGTGATTATCTGGACCCGGCGCTTTGCTGGACCGGCTGCAAGAACACCGGTCGCGGTGGAGGGCTTTCGATCATCGGCTACCACAACCTGACGCGCCCGAAATCGTATTACCTGAAAAAACCGGTGAACTGATATCCGGATCAACAGACAACCCGATTCTCTGACGAGGGGCTGACAATGACACTCTCCGCAAACTGGTCCTATCCCACGGATATTCGTTTTGGCGCCGGCCGTATTGCCGAACTCGGCGAATGCTGTAAGGAGGCAGGTATAACCCGGCCGTTACTGGTGACCGACCGAGGGTTGGCAAGCCTTCCCATTACCCAGGACACGCTCGATTTAATGGAGAAGGCTGGCCTTGGACGAGCCATGTTTTCAGAGGTTGATCCCAACCCCACGGAAATCAACATGGAAGCGGGCCGGAAGGTCTTCCTCGATGGCAACCACGACGGCGTGATCGCCTTCGGCGGAGGGTCCGGGCTGGACCTGGGTAAATTGCTGGCCTTCATGGCCGGTCAGACCCGGCCGGTGTGGGACTTCGAGGATATTGGTGACTGGTGGAAACGCGCGGATGCCGATGCGATTGCCCCCATCATTGCCGTACCAACGACCGCTGGCACGGGGTCGGAGGTCGGTCGAGCCAGTGTCATCGTCAACAGTCAGAGCCACGTCAAAAAGATCATTTTTCATCCCCGGATACTGCCGTCGATTGTGATCTCCGACCCCGAACTGACGGTCGGTATGCCGCCATTTATCACCGCAGGAACCGGCATGGATGCGTTTATCCACTGTTTTGAAGCCTTCTGCTCCCCCAACTTCCACCCCATGAGCCAGGGTATTGCACTGGAGGGCATGCGGCTGGTGAAAGAAAACCTGCCCCGGGTGTATGCGGATGCTGCCGATATCGAGGCTCGCGGGCAGATGCTGGTCGCCGCCGCCATGGGCGCTGTAGCTTTCCAGAAGGGGCTGGGGGCGACCCACGCGGTCTCCCATTCGGTCGGCGCGATCTATAACACCCACCATGCATGACCAACGCCGTGGTGCTGCCGTCGGTCATCACCATGAACCGACCAGCGATCGAAAACCGGGTCGACGACATTACCCGCTACCTGGCATTGCCAATGGCTTTGACGGGTTCACCCAGTTCATCATGACGTTGCGGGAATCCCTTGGCGTGCCGGAGCGTTTGAGGGACATGGGTGTGGGGACGGATCGCATTGAGGAAATGACCAGAATGGCGCTTGAAGACCCAAGTGCCGGTGGCAACCCGGTGAAGATGACAGCGGAAAACACGCGAGCTTTGTTTGAAGCCTGCATCTGATTGATCTATTGTCGGTTTTGGCCAAGTCTCACGCCAAAACCCGAGCCAAAAGGAACGCAAATGGCAGACAATCAGGACACCCACAGCAAACTCATCGGCTACCTGCTCTGGATCTTCGGGTTCCTGGGGTCGCACCGCTTCTACTACGGCAAGCCCATCACCGGCACCATCTGGTTTTTCACCCTGGGGTTGCTGTTCATTGGCTGGATCATCGACCTGTTCCTGATACCGGCCATGGACCGGGAGGCGGATCACCGGTTCCGTGAGGGCGAGGTCAGTTTCAACATCGGTTGGATTCTACTGACCTTCCTTGGCGTATTTGGTATCCACCGGATGTACATGGGCAAGTGGATCACCGGAATCATTTACTTGCTGACGGGCGGTCTGTTCCTGGTGGGTGTGCTTTATGATTTCTGGACACTGAACAGCCAGATCTCGGAGCGGAATCAGGAAGTGAAGTTCGGCTAGGCGTTACAGCCCAGCCGCCTGCTCCAGCTCGCTCAGGCCGTCTTCAAGATAATCCAGCATGCGCTGCAGGCTGGGTAGGGTGCGACGGCAGCCAATCAGCCGAACTCCACCTGGTCGCAGTAGCTGGTCAAGGTCATGTTCAGGGCAATCCGGTCCATGGCGATGGACACCGGATACATGCCCTCAAGCCTCGCGCCGTTCCAGTAGCTGGGCTCCTTCGGCCCTGGTACGTTGGAAATGACCACGTTAAAGGTCTGCCACTTCGGCGCCAGCCCCGTTAGCAGGTTGAAGCTCGCCGGGGCCAGCAGCAGCGCCGTGTAATTCAGGATTTCTTCCGGGGACATGGCCGCGTAGCGCTGTTTGGAGGCTTTCACGTCTTCGTGGATATAGCGCAGCCGCTCAGCCGCGTCGTTCAGGTGGGTGCCCAGGGAAGCGAGGATAATACCCACCTGGTTGCCACCGGAGCTGTCATCCGTGCGCAGGGAAACCGGTACCATGGCGACCAGCGGTTTTTCTGGCAACGCGTCCTGATTCATCAGGTAGGTCCGCAGGGCCGTGGCACACATGGTCATGACCACGTCGTTAACCGTTGTACCGAAGGCGGTGCATACGGCACGGATGCGTTTCAGATCATAGGACTGGGCCGCAAAACGGCGGGAGCCGGTGATCTTGCCATTCAGGACGCAGCGCGGCGCGTGAAAAATGGAATCGTAGGCGGGGTCCTTGCGGGCCCGGTTCACGGTGTTCAGCAGCGCCTTGGTGACCGCCGGAATGGTGCCCAGCTGTTTACCCGATTCCCCGAGCAGATGGGCAACGTTGCGCCACATTGATGGGCCCTCATTGTCGTCACCGCTGCGGCTGCGGCGCGGCAGCGACCAGATCGGCGGCATGTTTCGCTGCTCCGGGTCCTGTGACAGCATGCGCTGGAACAGGCGCATGGCAGACACACCATCGACCAGAGAATGGTGTACCTTGGTGTAAACGGCGAACTGCCGGTCTTTCAGGCCTTCAATCAGGTGGAACTCCCACATGGGCCGTTCCCGGTCCATCAGGTGGCTGTGTTCGGCGGAGACAAACGACAACAACTCCCGGACCCGGCCTGGCGTGGGCAGAGCCTCAAAGCGGAAATGATGCTCCAGGTCCAGCTGTTCGTCTTCTACCCAGACCGGTTGACCGAACCGACTGCCCAGGCGCCTGTCGAAGGGAGGTGTGACGATGGTTTCCTCCCGCAACTGGTCCGCAAGTTGGGCGACATAGTCATCCGGAGCATCCTCGGGGAATGAGAACAGCTGCAGGCCGCCAACGTGCATGGGCTGCTGGCGTTTTTCCAGCCACAGGAATACCTGGTCTACCGGGCTTAGTGCTTTCACGAAACAGATCTCGCCTTGTTGTGATTATTGTCTGGGAGTCAGTGTTGCAGCATTTCTGGTTTGGGGGAAGTTTCGGGTTTGTGCTGAACAGGCCTGTTTTGTTGGTCTTGGGGGGAGTCGCCGCTTCGGGGGGTGGGATTATTTTTTCTTTGGGAAAAAGAACTCGCTTCGCTCAGACACCTTTTTCCTGGCAGAAAAAATACACCCACCCCCCAAATCGGCTTTTCGCACCTTGGTGCGGCCTGCCGGGGAGCTGACTCTTAGTCTATGCTACGGCTGATTCTTTGTTGGACGCCGGGATTTCGATTCGGACGTTGTTGCCGTCCAACAAGACCGGGTAGGTTTTAACGGCGACCGCATCATCCTCGAGGCATTGACCGGTCAGCAGGTTAAAGTGCTGTTTATACAACGGCGAAGCCACTACCGGCTGCCCTTTCAGATCCCCGGTAATCCCCCGCCCCAGCACGTTCTTACCGGTAAACGGATCGGTATGACTGATCGCAAACAACGCCGGCAACCGATGCGGCAGATAAAACACCGCCACCGGCCCGTCTTCCGTCCAGACCGCAACGCCGGACTCCGGCACAAGATCATCAACGGTACAAACAACGTCCCAGGAAGTGCGTGCTTTCATAACGTTCTCCAATTTCGTTTCAGGTGTATCCATGGCGCCAACTCGTGACGGGATAAGTATTTAAACAGCGACAACTGGTGCCCAGATGAGCGTGGGGGTCGATATTTTTTCCCGCCAGGAAAAAGGTGTCCGAGCGCAGCGAGTTCTTTTTACCAAGGGAAAAATATCGACCCCCGCGCTCCACCCCAAGCCATCAGTCCTAAGCGGGCTCCACCCCAAGCCACCATTCCTAAGCAGGCTCCCCCTCAAGCAGAGGCCGACGCTGCTCCCGTTCGGTAGTCCACTCCTGAACCGGATCCTTCTTCTCAGGAGCATTCACAAACTCCCGGAACCGCTTCCGCTTCTCAGGATCCTCAACCGCCGTCTTCCACTCGCACTGATAGGTATCCACCAGATCCGCCATGTGATGCTCCAGCTCCTGACCAATACCCAGGCTGTCCTCCAGGACCACCTGCTTCAGATAGTCCAGGCCACCTTCCAGGTTCTCCATCCACACACTGGTGCGTTGCAGACGGTCCGCGGTGCGCACGTAGAACATCAACACCCGGTCGATAGCGCTGATCAGTTCCTCGTCGGACAAATCCGTGGCAAACAAATCCGCGTGGCGCGGACGCATGCCGCCGTTGCCGCATACGTACAGGTTCCAGCCGTTCTCGGTGGCGATCACGCCGATGTCCTTACTCTGGGCTTCCGCACATTCGCGGGTGCAGCCGGACACCGCCATCTTGAGCTTATGGGGGGAACGCAGGCCCTTGTAGCGGTTCTCCAGAAAAATCGCCATGCCCACACTGTCCTGCACGCCGTAGCGGCACCAGGTGCTGCCGACGCAGGACTTCACCGTACGCAGGGACTTGCCGTAGGCGTGGCCGGTTTCGAAGCCGGCGGCGATGAGTTTTTCCCAGATTTCGGGCAGTTCGCTCAGGGTGGCGCCGAACAGGTCCACCCGTTGTCCGCCCGTGATCTTGGTGTACAGGTTGTATTCCTTGGCCACTTCACCCAGCACAATCAGCTTGTCCGGGGTGATTTCGCCGCCCGGCACCCGGGGCACGATGGAGTAGGTACCGTTCTTCTGCATATTGGCCATGAAGGTATCGTTGGTGTCCTGCAGGGGCACGTGGTCGGTGGCCAGAATGTGCTCGTTCCAGCAGGTGGCAAGGATGGACGCGACGGCCGGTTTGCAGATATCGCAGCCATGGCCCTTGCCGTGATCACGGATCAATGTCCGGAAGGTGCGGATGCCATTGACCTTCACGATATTGAACAGGTCCTGGCGGCTGTACGGGAAGTGCTCACAGATGTCCTTGCTGACTTCCACGCCGCGTTTTTCCAGTTCGCTGTCCACCACGTTTTTCAGCAGCGCTGCGCAGCCGCCACAGCCGGTGCTGGCCTTGGTTTCTGCCTTAACACCGGCAAGGTCGGTACAGCCGGCATCGATCACGCCGCAGATATCGCCCTTGGACACGTTGTGGCAGGAGCAGATCGAGGCGGTTTCCGGCAGGGCATCCGGGCCCAGCGCGGGAGCACCGCCCTGGCTTTCCGGCAGAATCAGGGTTTCCGGGTTCTCCGGCAGCTCAATGCCGTTCAACGCGTATTGCAGCAAGGTGTCGTAGTGGCTGTTGTCGCCCACCAGGATGGCGCCCAGCAGGGCCTTGCCATCTTCGCTGATCACCATGCGGCGGTAGTGGCCGGCCTGCTCATCGTTAAAGCGGATGTTGCGCGCGCCCGGCGTCTGGGCATGGGCATCGCCGATCGAACCCACATCCACACCCAGCAGCTTGAGTTTGGTGCTCATGTCGGCGCCGGTAAAGGCCGCTTCGGTGTCACCGTTCAGCACCGAGCCAGGGTGCGGGCCATGGTGTAGCCCGGTGCCACCAGGCCAAAAATCTTTTCACTCCACAGCGCGCACTCGCCAATGGCGTGGATGTGGGGGTCGGAGGTGGTGCACTGGTCGTTGATGACAATGCCGCCCCGTTCACCCATAGCCAGTTCACTGGAACGGGCCAGGGCATCCTGGGGGCGGATGCCGGCGGAGAATACGATCAGGTCGGTTTCCAAATGGGTATCGTCGCTGAAATTCATCCGCAGGCGGGCTTCTTCGCCTTCGACGATTTCAGTGGTGGCTTTCTCAGTGTGCACCTGCACACCCAACTCCTCAATTTTGCGTTTGAGCAGGGCACCGCCGTCGCTGTCGAGCTGTACCGGCATCAGCCGGGGTGCAAATTCCACCACGTGGGCGTCCAGGCCAAGGCTCTTGAGCGCATTCGCTGCTTCCAGACCCAGCAGGCCACCGCCCACCACTACGCCGGTTTTAACACCGTCGGCGCTGGCACGGATGCTGTCGAGGTCTTCCAGGGTGCGATACACCAGGCAATGGGGGTGCTCGTTGCCCTTGATGGGCGGCACGAACGGATAGGAACCGGTGGCCAGCACCAGTTCGTCGTAGGCGTAATCGCCCATCGGTGTGGTAATGGTTTGATTGGCGCGGTCGATGCCGGTTACCTGTTCGCCCAGACGGAGGTCGATGTGGTTCTCGGCGTACCAGTCGGCGGTGCCCATGGCCAGGTCGGCATGGGTGGAACCACCAAAGTACTCGGACAGGTGAACCCGGTCATACGCCAGCAGTTTCTCTTCACCAAACACCTTGATGTCGAAGTCGGCCGCTGCCGGGGTTTCCACCAACTGTTCCAGGAAGTGGTGGCCGACCATGCCGTTGCCAATCACGATCAGGGTTTTCTTGCTCATGGTAATTCCTCTCTCTGTTCCCGGCCGCTTTACGCGGCTTCGCAGTAGTGCTTGCCAAAGGCCAGATGGGCCCGGTAAGGGCTGATGTCATCGGCCTGTTGAATGCGTTCGCTGTACCAGGGGCCGTCGCTGGTTTCACCGAAGAGCACGGCGCCTGTGAGTCTTTGGTCGCGAATCAGCAGGCGGCAGTAGCGATTGGTGTCGTAGTCCTGCCAGACCACGGATTCGGTGTCGGGGCCTGCCTCGGTCTGGCCGCAGGAAAATATCGGGATGCCGCTGATTTTCAGGCGCGTCGGGATGGTGGATGGCTCGAAGGCAGCTTCGCTGTCGGAGTGACACAACACCTGTGCCAGCACATCGGCCTGTTGGTAGCCCGGCTCTACCAGCCCGAAGGTCTGGTTTTCCAGCTGGCAGCATTCCCCCAGGGCATAGATGTACGGGTCGCTGGTTTGCAGTTGCGGGTTCACGCAGATGGCGCGTTCGCAATCCAGACCTGCCTCCCGTGCCAGTTCAGTGTTTGGTGTAATTCCGGCGGCGATCACCACCAGGTCGGTGCTGATCAGGGTTTCATCATCCAGTTGCACAGCCCTCACCAGGTTGCGACCGAGAAGGGCCACTGGGGACGTTTGAGTGCGAATTGCCAGGCCGCGTTCGGTCAGGGCCTGTTTCAACAACGCGCCGCCGGTCTCGTCCAGTTGTCGGTTCAGCAGATGACTGCCGCGGTGCAGAACGGTAACCGCCATACCCCGGCTGCGCAGGCCTTCAGCCGCCTCCAGACCCAGGAAACCACCACCGATGACCACTGCGCGGCGATGGCGTTGGCTGATGTTGATCAGACGGCGGGTATCCTGCAGGTCGCGGAAGCCCATCACACCGTCCAACTCCTCACCCTTCAGGCCAAGACTGGCGGAGCGGGAACCGGTGGCCAGAACCAGGCTGGTGTAGTGTTGAGTCCGCCCGCTGGCAGTGGTAACCGTGCGCTCTTCCCGGTTAATGGCGGTAACGGGATCTCCCTGATGCAAGGTGATGTTGTTGTGCTGATACCAGTCCGGTTGCTGCAATTGCAGACTGTCTTCGTTGGCATCGCCGGCCAACAGGGCCGAAAGCTGGATGCGGTTGTAGGCAGGGCTTGCCTCGCCATTGAACACCACAATGCGTGCAAAAGGCCGATGCGGTTGAGCAACCAGTTTTTCGAGCAGACGCTGGGCCACCATGCCGTGTCCGCAGATAACGAGAGTCTGTTCTGCCTTTGCGCTCATGATGGTGATGCCCTTCTTGTGTCCAAAACGAAAAAAGCCGGAGCATCTGATTCCCGAAGGAACTCGATGGTCCGGCGCCAATGCCAACAACAATGATCTGATGGTCCGGCCGATCCTTAGCCGGGACATTCTTCCCTGTATCTACAGTAGCGAACGCCGTGCCAAAATTATTAGTCCTTTATTTACAGTAAGTTGAAAGATGTCGCTTTGAGCTTGGCCCGAAAACTGTGCGCTCTGACAGGGCGACGTGCACCGGATGAGTGCTTCTGAAGGGCGCGAGCTTCTCCGTTTGATTTCATGCAATGCGGCGAACGGGGCTCTCAGAATGCTCGTTATCGACATCCGGTGAGCTGTCTTCCTGCGACGCCGCTTCGGCTTCAGCGGTGGGCTTATCCTGTTCATCCTCGCCTTTGCCGGGGAAGCGCTGTTTTTCATACAGGAAGGACAATACCGCCTGACGGTAGCGCACATATTCTGGATGGTCGGCCAGGGTGACCCGGTTGCGGGGGCGCTCCAGCTCAATGCGCAACTCTTCCCCGATGGTGGCAGCCGGCCCGTTGGTCATCATCACAATGCGGTCCGACAGCAGCACGGCCTCGTCCACATCGTGGGTAATCATGATCACCGTGCTGTTCAGGTCCTGCTGAATTTTCATCAGCGAATCCTGCAGGTGGGCACGCGTCAGCGCGTCCAGCGCGCCAAAAGGCTCGTCCATCAACAGTACGCTGGGCTTCATCGACAGTGCCCGGGCAATCCCCACCCGCTGGGCCATACCCCCAGAGATCTCTCCGGGGCGTTTATCCAAGGCGTGGTCCATGTTGACCAGCTTGAGGTTGTGAAGAATCCATTCCTTTCGCTCAGCTCTGCTCATGGATTTGCGGAATACCTGCTGCACAGCCAGTTCAACGTTCTCGTAAACCGTCAGCCAGGGCATTAACGAGTGATTCTGAAACACCACCGCCCGTTCCGGCCCCGGTGTGTTCACCTCATGCCCGTCCAGTACGCAGCCACCGCGGGTAGCCTGGAGCAGGCCGGCCACAATATTCAGCACAGTGGACTTGCCGCAACCGGAGTGGCCAATCAGGGAAACGAATTCCCCTTTTCGGATCTTCAGGTCGACGTTTTCCAGTGCTACGAATGGCCCATCTTTTGTATCAAAGGCCATCTGCACATTGGTCAATTCAAGATGCGACTTACTCATGTTCTTTCTCCTCTGGTTTCGGAGTACGAGCTGGCAGGGAGGGTGGTCCGGGGCACGCTGTGAATACGTCCCTGTACGCTCGACAAAAACATCCATGTTTTTGACGTCCCCGGACCACCCTCCTGCCAGCCCTATGCCGAGTTTTATTCGTTCCAGGCTACTTTTTTCTGAATCAGTAGCATGATTCGATCAAGAAGGAAGCCGATAAAACCGATGGCCAGTACCGCCACCATTATTCGGCTCAGGGATTCACTGCTGCCATTCTGGAATTCGTCCCAGACAAACTTGCCAAGGCCGGGGCTCTGGGCGAGCATTTCGGCGGCGATGAGGACCATCCAGCAATGCCCAGGGACACTCTAAGGCCGGTAAAGATCATCGGAACGGATGATGGCAGCACCACTTTGCGAACGTGGGTCCAGAAAGAAAGCTGCAGTACTTTTGAAACGTTTAACAAATCCGGATTCACCGCTGACACCCCCACACTGGTGTTGATCAACGTCGGCCAGAGGCTGCACAAAGTGACGGTGATCATCGATGTCAGGAACGACTTCTCGAACATCGGGTCATCACTGACATACGTGGCGGAGACCACCATCGTGACCAGCGGCAGCCAGGCCAGTGGCGATACCGGTTTGAAGATCTGGATCAGAGGATTGATGGCCGCCGAGAAGTGGCGGTTCAGGCCGATAATGATGCCCAGCGGCACAGCAATAAGGGTTGCCAGTACAAAGCCGGCCAACACCGTACCCAGGCTGGTAAAGATCTGGTCAATGAACGTGGGTGCGCCGGGATAGTCGCGGATTTTCACCTCCGCGTCTGGGGTCTCTGCCAGGATGCGTTCGTTGCGCTCCTCCTGCATGATGACAAACTGCGCCGCCCGGTCCCGCTGGTTGCTGTGCTCCTGCCACAACTGCCCAGACTGCTCCAGCACATCGGCGGGGCCCGGGAAGGCCCCCAGCGATGTTTGCACCTGGGGCGCGGCCAGATGCCAGAAGCCGAGGAACAGCGCGATACCGATAGCTGGCAGCAGCAACTGGCGGAAGGTTTCGGCCAGGTTCTGGCCGGACAGCTTTTCCGTCAACGCACGGAGCCAGCGTTGGCCTGATGATAACGAGTCGGTCTGGCTGAGCGTGGTCATGTGATGTCTCCTGACACTCAAGTCTTAAGGGGTTTGCGAGCCTTTCAGGCCAATCTCAAAGCTGTCGATGTAGGCGTTCGGTTCCCTCGGAGTGAAGGCCACGCCGTCGATCAGCTCGCCCTGGTGCGGGCGCGCAAAGTTTTCCGCATCCAGGTCCGGGAAATCCTCTGCCTTGAGCGTGCCGTCCTCGATCAGGGTTCGGGCCGCTTCCTTGTAGATATCCGCGCGATAGACCTTGGCTGCGGTTTCCATATACCAGTCGTCGGACTTCGGCTCGGCAATCTGCCCCCAGCGGCGCATCTGGCTCAGATACCAGATGGCATCGGAGGGATAGGGGTAGGTGGCGTAGTAGCGAAAGAACACGTTGAAGTCCGGCACCTTACGGACATCGCCTTTTTCGTACTCGAAGGTGCCGGTCATGGAGTTAGCGATCACTTCCTCGTCGGCGCCCACGTAGCTTGAGCGGGACAGGATTTTGACAGCTTCTTCACGGTTGGCGTTGTCGTTTTCGTCCAGCCAGTGAGCAGCACGGATCAGCGCACGAAGCAGTCGAAGATGGGTGTTGGGATACTGTTCAGCCCAGGCTTCGGTCACGCCAAACACTTTCTCGGGGTTGTTGGGCCAGATTTCGTAGTCGGTGATGACCGGCACGCCGATGCCTTTGAACACCGCTTGCTGGTTCCAGGGCTCACCCACGCAATAGCCCTGAATGGTGCCCGCTTCCATGGTGGCCGGCATTTGCGGTGGCGGCGTGACCGACAGGTGAACGTCGGCGTCTATGTTGCCGCTGGTGTCGCCACGCTGGGGAGCGTAATAGCCCGGGTTCAGGCCGCCTGCAGCGAGCCAGTAACGAAGCTCGTAGTTGTGGGTGGACACCGGGAAAACCATGCCCATGCGAAAACGCTCGCCCTTGTCACGGTACTGGTCGATGACCGGTTTCAGAGCAGTGGCGCTGATCGGATGAGCGGGATTGCCGTCGCTGCCGTCTTCAATGTGTGGGCGCATTTGCTCCCAGACATCGTTCGATACGGTAATGCCGTTGCCGTTCAGGTCCATGCTGAACGCGGTGATGATGTCCGCCTGGGTGCCGTAACCAATGGTCGCACCAAGTGGCTGGCCTGCCAGCATGTGGGCGCCATCAAGGGTGCCGGTCACCACGCCGTCGAGCAGGACTTTCCAGTTGGCCTGGGCTTCGAGTTCCACGAACAGGCTTCATCCAGGAAAAATCCCTGTTCCCAGGCAATGGCCAGTGGCGCCATGTCCGTCAGTTTGATGAAGCCGAGCTTCAGGTCCGGCTTTTCGGCCGGGCCGATGTCGGCGTGTGCTGAGCCCGCCGCCGTCAAGATCAAGAATGTCGCTGCCAGTGTTCTCAGTTGCATGGTGCTCTCCCGGAGTATTATTCAGACAAAAAAAAGCCTGCCCCCCGTTTCCGGGACGCAGGCCTCAATGCCTGATGTTCTGTCAGTTTTCGTCACTGTCGTTTACCCGCGCAGTGAATGCAAGATCGTCCATGTTGACAAAGCAGTCTGCGTGCCATGTTTTTAAATTATTGATATTTATAAATAATAATGAATGAGCACAAAAATGAGTGTTATTGAGGGCGGGATTTCGTGGCTGTTTTAGTGCGTGACGCTTCTTTATTGGGCGTAGCATGGGGTTGTCGGCCAGCCAGTCGTGGAGGTGCTCTCCCAACAGGCGGTCGCTGGCAACATCCACGGGGCCGTAGCGCCCCGACAGGGTAAAGGGGAGTTGGTGCCGGCCCTCGGTCTTGCTGTCGATAACCGGTGCGTCAATGCCCATGGAAGCTGCGGCGTTGCGGAACAGATCCGGCCTGACGACCTGACGAACCATGGCGCCGTCCACCGGGCCGAGTTGACCCCGGAGCGTCAGGCGGGTTGCCAGCCAATGGGCTTGTGACAGCCAGGGGAAGTTGGCGGAGTGGCGAAAAAAGTGTTGATGCAATCGCGGATGGAACAGACTGTACGGGTGGTTATCCAGCACGTTGATCTGTTCACCCAGATACTCGGGCCTGGCCAGGATGTCCCGTAGCAGGCGATGGTTGTGAGGGTTATCCAGCCACTGACAGGCTGCAAGCAGTGCCCGCAACAGGTGCCGGTGCATCACGTTGTGCTGCTCCGTCCAGTCGGCGCGCATACCCAGAACCTTTTCAGGGGCGTTCTGCCAGATCTGGTGGCCGGAATGGAGAATATGCCCCAGCTTCTCGTACTCCAGCAAGCTGTTCCAGGGCTCACCGACGCAGCAGCCTTCGATGGTATTTGATCGAAACGCGTCCACCATCTGTATCGGGGATACGGGGATGATCTGCACGTGCTTTTCCGCGTCTGGCCCGGCAGAGGCCAGCCAGTCCCGGAGCTGAAGGTCATGGCTGGACCAGGGCGCCACGGAGGCCAATCGTATTGGCTCGCCTCTGCCCCTGGCCACGCGTATCAGCGCGCGAGCGGTGGCAATGGGGTTCTCCAGATCCGTGGCTGAATGGGTCAGTTCGTGATGCAGCCGAGCGCTGAGGGTAATCCCGTTGCCGTTGCGGCTCAGCACCATGCCGACCACAACGGGCACTTTGGGGCGGTCGGTCGCCAGGGACATACTCAGCGGCATCGGCGCCAGCATGTGGCCGCCGTCCAGCAGGCCAAAACTGACCTTGTCGCGCAATGATGCCCAGGAGCCTTCACGCACCAGTTCCACGTCCAACCCTTCGGCATCAAACAGCCCCAGCTCTCGCGCAACAATCAATGGTGCGCTATCGAGCAGCGGCACAAAGCCGAGGCGGACATTGAATCCGGGATGCTTGTGAAGCGGGGTTGGACGAACCATGGATGCTCCCTAACAGCGTTGATCAGGATGCTTTCTGGATGGCACCGGCCGAGCCCTGGCTGTGTCGTTCCAACAGCTTGATAACGCGCCCCGCCATCACCGCCAGGCGTTCGCTGTGCTCCATGGCAGAGCTGCGCAGCATACGATAGGCCGTTTCCTCGTCGCAGTTTTCATGCCGCATGATCAGCCTTTGGCTTTCTCAATAACCTTGCGGTCTTCCAGTGCCGAGCGGGTTTCCTCCAGCTCTGCCCTCAGTGCCTGAAAGGATTCGAACTGCGCTACGGCTGAGTCAATGATCGAGCGAACCCGGTCCGGCTGTATGCCGTCGACAACGTAGGCGCTGACCCCCGCCTTCACTGCGGCATGGATGGTGGCGCGATCACCGGGCTGGTCGGCGAAGAAAACGATGGGCCGGGGTGCGTGAGTGTTGAGGGTGCTCATGTTCTCCAGGGTATCCCGGTCGGGCGAGTCCATATCAATGATCACCATGTCCGGCTGGTCGCGGGCAACCGCTGCGGTCAGGCCGGTAGCATCCGGGCGCTGGCGAATGACTTCATGGCCCTCATGTCTGAGCGCCTGGCAAACCTGGCTTGCCCGTTCGGGGTCCTTGTCGATCAGAAGGATGCGAAGGGGTTCTGGCGAATTCATGATGGTTTCCTCGATGTACAGGCATTGGATGCCTTTCTCTTTAACGCTGTCAGCAAAACGGTTCCATCAGTGTCATTGCAATAAATTTGCCAGGGTCACGGGAAGTGCCTTGCGAGCAGGGGAATAGCCGTTTCTCAAGGTCATGGGCAAATATTTTTATTCGTTAACTGTGCGCTCTGATTGGGCGTTTTTGAGCGTTTTGCACTGTTATGACTCCTGGCACGGGGGTATTGAGCGGTCCCAGAGTTTGCTGAAACACCTGCTGGCCGGTTTTCTCCGGGAGTGGCCCTGGATTTGCACGGGCTTTGGGAAACGTTTGTAGCGAAAGCTGACACGCCAACCATAAACTGCCAGGCCCGGGGTTACTTGATCCCGGTACTGAATGCTGGCAACGAAGCCCGCATGCCCGGTTCCTGCCTGTTCAGGGAGTTCCGGACATTGCGGGCTTTTTTGTGCGTGTAACACTCAGGAGACACCGTGGACTTACTCAACACTACTGGCCCGGACCCGGTTCATACCACCTGCCCCTATTGCGGGGTAGGCTGTGGCGTGATGGCCTATTCCGACGGCGGCACACCGGTGGCCGGGGACAAAGACCACCCTGCGAACAAGGGGCGTCTGTGTGTGAAAGGTGCCAGCCTTCACGAAACCACCGGCCAGGAAGACGGACGGTTGCTGTTCCCGATTGTCAGGGGGCGCCGCAGCGAATGGGAGCAGGCGCTGGACGAGGTGGCATATGCGATACAGGACAGCGTCAAGACTCACGGCCCACAGTCGGTGGCCTTTTACCTGTCGGGCCAGTTGCTGACCGAGGACTATTACGTCGCCAACAAGCTGGCCAAAGGGTTCATTCGCACACCTCATGTGGATACCAACTCCCGGCTTTGCATGTCGTCGGCTGTGGCTGCTCACAAACGGGCCTTTGGGGCGGATGTGGTTCCGGGTTGCTATGAGGACCTGGAACTGGCGGACCTGCTGGTTCTGGCTGGCAGTAACGCCGCGTGGGCGCATCCGGTGCTTTACCAGCGTATGAAGGCCAGTGCGCGGGATGGGCGTCGAGTGGTTGTTATTGATCCACGCCGCACCGCCACCAGTGAACTGGCGGACCTTCACCTGGCGTTGCGGCCAGGTACGGATACGGTATTGTTCAACGGTTTGCTGAGTTGCTCGCCGATCAAGGTGGCCTGGATCAGGCTACATTGATGCGCACTGCCAGGGTTTCGATAACGCATTGGCAAGTGCACGGGCGGCGGCCCCAAGCGTCGAATCGGTCGCAGAGCAGTGTGATCTTGCGCCGGAGGATGTCGAAACCTTTTATGCCTGGTTTGCTCAGACGCCGCGCACCGTCACCGGCTTTTCCCAGGGCATAAACCAGTCGATTGCCGGCACCGATAAAGGCAATGCGATTATTAACAGTCACCTGGCGACAGGCCGGGTGGGTAAGCCCGGAGCGGGGCCCTTCTCCCTGACCGGCCAGCCCAATGCCATGGGTGGACGGGAAGTGGGCGGGCTGGCCAATACCCTGGCCGCTCACATGGATTACGACAGCCCGGGAGCCCGATCACGAGTGGCGGATTTCTGGGGTACCGGTGCGGTGGCCGATGGTCCGGGCTACAAGGCCGTGGACATGTTTGAGGCGGTTCACCGTGGTGATATCCGGGTGATCTGGATCATGGGAACCAACCCGGCGGTCAGTCTGCCGGATTCGGCCCGGGTTCGGGAGGCCTTGGCGCGTTGTCCCACCGTGATTGTTTCAGACTGCGTCGCCCACACCGATACCACGGACCTCGCGGACATCCTCCTACCCGCCGCTGGCTGGGGGGAAAAGGATGGCACCGTCACCAATTCGGAACGCCGTATTTCGCGGCAGCGTTGCTTCCTACCCCTGCCCGCGGAAGTAAAACCGGACTGGTGGATCATGAGTTCCGTGGCCGGAAAACTGGGGTTCGGCGAGGCATTTAACTATAAGCGACCCGCGGATATCTTTCGTGAACACGCGGCCCTGTCTGCCCATGAGAACAATGGTGAGCGCCTATTTAACCTTGCCGGGCTGGCTAACCTTTCAGATGCCGGCTATGAAGCGCTGATCCCGGTGCAATGGCCAGTTATGGAGGGCGCTGGAGTGGAGGCTGAAGGCTCGACACGACTGTTTTCCGATGGCCGTTTTGTCACCGACAACCAGCGTGCCCGCTTTGTCGCCATCAACACCCGATTGCCCGCCCAACAAACCAGTGACGACTACCCCATGGTGGTCAATACCGGCCGTATACGGGACCAGTGGCACACCATGACCCGAACCGCCAACACCCCACGATTACTGACCCACCGCTCAGAGCCCTATGTCGACGTGCATCCCGACGACATGGTTGCGCACCAGCTGAAGGAGGGGCATCTGGCGCGGTTGAGCCTCGGTGACGGCGGTTACGTGGGGCGAGTCCGAAAGAGCCCCGAACAGCGTCGTGGCGAGGTATTTATACCCATCCACTGGAATCGACAGTTTGCGTCCAGTGGGGTTGCAACACTGCTGACCGAATCAGTGACAGACCCAGTTTCGGGCCAGCCGGAGGCCAAACATGGGCGAGCCGACATAACGCCATTCCGCGCCCGTTGGCATGCACGATTGCTGGTCAGGCGCAATCGGCCGCGGCGCTGGCAGGCCGACTACTGGTGCCAGGTGCCACTGCAATACTGCGACAGTTGGTGGCTGGCCGGGCGGCAGCCAGTTGACTGGCCGGCGTCGATGACAGAGTGGCTGGGCGGAAAAGCGCATCTGGTAATGGCCGATGTGGCGCAGGGGCGGTTTCGCGCCGCCCGGCTGGTCAACGGGCAACTGGAAGCGGTGTTGATGGTCGACAGCGATCCGGCGTTGATACCGGAGACCAGTTGGCTGGATCGCTGTTTTGCCGAAACAGAACTTTGCGACTCCAGCCGCCGGGCGCTGTTGGCTGCACGGGACGTCGACGTGGAAGATCCGGGCGCATGATCTGTAGCTGTTTTCAGGTTGGGGAAAACCAGATAGCCGGTGCCATTGCTGAAGGGGCGCAGTCGATAGAAGCCCTGGGTAATAGCCTGAAGTGCGGCACCAATTGCGGGTCCTGCATTCCGGAGTTGCGCGACCTGCTTGCGGTATCAGTCCGCGAGAGCGCGTAACAGAACCAGGGGGACCCGGTATCGCAAGCCACGGCTGCGCCCGGTGCCCTCCACGGTGCAGGTTTTCCGGTTCACCCGAATGATCCGACCTTCCAGCTCACGTTTGCCGGCGCCAAAGCTCACCGCATCCCCGATCGTCCAGTTCGCTATGAGTTGGCGTGTATCTGGCGCCTCAATGGGATCGTCGGGCACGGAAAGCCCTGCCTTTTCGGCCTGGATGGCGAGATGACGCCTGGCTGCCTCAGCACCGCCGCTGGCGTGGAGCTCGTCCAGTATCCGGTAGAAATGCTGATTATGGACGGAGCCCCGGTAGCGCTGGCCTGACACATGCTGGAGTAGGTGCGCAAATTCGTGGCAACAGGTGTGCGCCAGCAGGTTCAATGTGGTGACCGTACCCCCGAAATACTCTCTCTGGCGAATCTCCCGCCCGGATAGCCAGCCGCCAACGGCATCAGGCTGGTGCTTATCCATAATCATGCGCTTGCCGTAGGTGATCTGGTGCTGTTTCAGGCGTGGGTCAAAACGATGGTAAGTGGCCTGGCCCGAGCCGACACGGCATAGCAGGGTAGTGGCGGGGAGTTGATTGCGAACCCATTGTCGGGCGGGTGACCAGAGAACCTCTTCGGTTACGGCACACATCAGGTTACCAAGTTGAATGGCATTGTTTGTTGGAATGGTCATTCTGGGCGAGCCTGGGTGTGAGTCTTCTGCCGCGAATCGATCTGGACACCCCAAGGGTACCTTTCGATTTGCCAGTTTGCTATGGCTCAGATGCTATGTATTTTAAAACTAAGAAATGACGAACTGGTAATTCGAGCAGCCTTTTGAATCCTCAATAAGCAATCAGACAAATTGCCACCAGATATCAATAAGTGGTTACGATTTGTCTGATTCTGGCTTCGCTCTGTCTTCCCGGGCGCAAAAAACGTATTCGAATGTCTAGCGCTTGGAAGCGCCTCAGATACCGGGCGAGATCGTGCCAGTAATTTTGTCAAACTCACTTTCGGGGAAACTGATAATGAGGATGGTGTCTGGGCTTTCCTCATTCATTAGGTAGCCTGTCAGGTAATCACGAAACTGTGCGGAGAACCCCGTAAATCCTGGGGAGACGTTCAGTGCTTGGGTCTTGACAGTTTCAGATTCCGAAGCAGATCTCAGGGTTTTCAGGAACTCGGGAGTTGAAGCAACGTCGGCTGGTACCGGTTCCACCCGTAGGTATCCAATAGCCCTGCCATCACTTAGTAATGTTATGTCGTTTTTTTCGATGCGAACGGCGTCGAACAGCTCCGATTGAATAGAGACTGCGTAATTTTTACTGGGCGAAAACGATACTGATTGCGTCGATGCGCAACCGGCGAGTGCAAAGGCCAGAACGATTAATACCAAAACTTTCATTTGCTCACACATCCATGTTATCGAAGAGAGGCTTCCAACGGGCTCTTGAATTGTAACCCACGAGTTAGTTTGCAGGTAAGGCTGATTCTAACGGAGCCTCTAATGAATGGCTCGCCTGCTGCCCGGATAACGCGCAGGGCCCACTTTCGAATACTGTTGGCTGGAGTGAGAAGATCCTTCGGATTTGGAATGGAGTCGATCCACTTGCTGCATTCCTCAGTTTCAGTGATGAGATGCGCGGCAAGTTCTACGGTTTCTGACGTAATGCTTCCGGCATGAAAGCGACTCGCTATTCGATCACCGTAAAACGCACTCACAATGGCTTGAACGGCAGCAACGTCTTCTTCGTTAAGGCTAATATCGCTCACTACCAAACTCCTTTTGATAGTTAGTAATGCGAAGAGAGGGACCGCAGCCCCTCACTCCATTCGCTATTGCGATATATCTTGAGGCTTAGCCTTCGATCGGCGAACGCCAGTCGTCCGCACCGGAAGTACCGGCAACAGCGTGTTCCCAGGTCACTTTACGGTAGGACAGGGACGCGGTTACCAGTTGGGTGAAGTCAGCGCTGGCGGCGTCCTGGCAGTGCGGCATGTTGCACTGGATGTCGATGATGGTGGCATCTTCCAGGATGGTGGAGAAGAAGTGCTCCTGCTTGCCTTCAACAGAGGTGCGGTACCACTTCAGCTCAACCTTCGGCAGCATTTCGCCAGAAGCCAGGGCGTTGTACATAAGCGGGGTTGCTTTGTTCAGCGCAGAGGTGAACTTGAACGGCTTGTGAACGCGCTGACCGGAAGGCTGACCGGACTGGGGATCGGTCGGAACGGTGACAACGTGGCTGAATTCCTGAACCAGCACTTCGTCTTCGTGACCTTCAACGTAGATGTTGCCTACGGAGTCGGAGGTGAATGCGCCGGCGGTGATGTTGCCCTGAGTTTGGCCTTCGATGCTGATATAACAAGGAGTTGGCATAGTCTGCTCCATGACGTGTGAATGAGTAAGTGTCCTCGGGATCTCCCTGGACACTTAACACATAACAAAGGCCGTGCCAGAAATATAAATGTCTTTAATAACAGCAAGTAACGGTTTCAAGGTTGATAGTCTACGGCTGGGCCAGGCAATCGGTTGCTGGCTTTGGGGCGAGATCTTGCTGATCGAGCAAAAAATTGCTCAACATTGCTCAGCGTAGGTTGAAATTAATCGGCAGGGTATAGGTGAAGGTCTGGCCTTTCATGGAGTCGGGTACTTCCGGCAGTGGTTCGGCGTCCTTGAGCATGTCCAGCGCAGCATCATCGAGCAACGCATGGCTTGAGGAGGCGTGCAAAGAGTGGTTTACCAGAGTGCCATCACGGCTGAACTCGAAAACCACCACCGGAGCGCCTTCCTGGCCAAGACGACGGGCCCGACGTGGGTATTCGTAGTAGCGCCCCAGATGCCGGCTCAGTTCCGTGAGGTAGCGGTCCACATCGGAGGACTGTCCGGCAGTGAGTTCAACCTGCTGGCTGAGGCTTTCTTCTTCAGCAGTTTCAGCAGTTTCAGCAGTGTTTTCGGACACTTGCTCCGTGCTCGTGTCGCTTTCAGTCGCATCAACCTGGGGCTCAGGCTCTGTTACTTCGGGTTGCGGTGTCGGCTCAGGTTCGGGTTGTGGCTCGGGTTCCGGTTCCGGCACAATTTCTGGCTCTGGCTCTGGCTCTGGCTCTGGCTCTGGCTCTGGCTCTGGCTCTGGCTGATCGCAAAGCCCGGGCACGGCACATTGAGCGCGAGCGATCCGATGTATGTCTTCGCGGGCAATGCCGAGTGACGCGAGGGAGTCGACCAGACAAGTCTCGCGAATTTTGGCGTGGCGCTGACAAATGCCCCGACCTTCCTCAGTATTTCGAAAGAAGGTCTCTTGCACTTATTGTCCTCGGCGACCAGCCTTAGACCACCAACCACCAACCACCAACCACCAACCACCAACCACCAACCACCAACCAGCAATGTCGCAACAGCATTGACCCAATCATTGGCCATTTGAAAAGTGATGGTTGATGACGCGATGCTATCACGGTGGTTTCCCCGGGAACCAGGTTCACGCAGTATTGTGTGGCGGGGGTCTGAATTTGAGGAGAGTTTTGAAGAAGCTAGCCTAACTTCTTTGGCCTCGAGAAAAGTGGCACAACCTGGCTACCTTTTGGTTGTTTTATGCTCAATCCAGAGGGTGAATTCTGGTTTGAATACCTCCGGCATCCAGATGGGGGCTTGAAAAGGCCGATTTTGCAAGTTGATTACTGAAGGCAAAGGGCTGTGTGTCACTGCAGGCGGTCATTAGGATCGCAGGCTACTCCGCACATTTTCCGGAGGACGGTAACCTGAAGTGCATATCATTTCATCTATGAGTGAAAATGGTCAGAACTATGCCCTTCTTCCCGCAGCGCTCACATCAGGCCCCAACATATGCAGCCGGATGGAAATCTGAAGTATGTACGTGTGAGGGCTGTCTTTAGTACAAGTGCTTGGCCCATCAAAATTCATAATTTTGCGGTCGATTTATTTATCTATTTTTATTGACCATCCGGATAGTATGTGTTTTATTGGTCAAAACACGCACTCACTACCAACAAAAAACGTGGGAGAAAGAACGATGCTTGAACGACAGGATTACGAAGAGTTTCGCAAGGCGGTGAGGCGTCTGGCCGAAACCAAAATTCAGCCTCATGCTGCGGACGTTGACGAAAAGAAGCGATTTCCGGAAGAGGCACTTGACGCATTCAAGGAATTACAACTGATTGCGCTGCCTTTTGATGAAAGCATCGGTGGCCAGTCTGGGGACGTGCTGGCCCAATGTATCTGTTTGGAGGAAATCGCCCGTGTCTGTGCCACCTCGTCACTGACGCTGATGGTGATCTGGGCCGGGCTTGGCCCGATAGCCTCGTTTGGTTCGCCGCAGTTGGTCGAAGAGGTGATGAAGCCGGCCATCAATGGAAACATCGTGGCTCCATCTGTCTGACTGAAATTCACGGCGGCTCTGATGTCTGGGGTGCTCGCACTCGCGCCCAGTACAAGGATGGCCAGTGGGTGCTCAATGGCCAGAAGCGCTACATCACCAATGCCAGCCGCTCCGACTGGTACTCGGTCCTGGCACGTACCGGTGAAAACAGCTTTGGTGTGTTTGCTGTGCATAAATCTGACCCCGGTCTCTCCTTCGGCAAGCTGGAATCGAAGATGGGTGTGCGGGGCAGCCCCACTGCCGATGTAATTTTTGAAGAGTGCCGGGTTGACGATTACCGGCTCCTCGGTGACTCGAAAGAAGGCCGCCAGTACATCACTGATTCACTGGCCTATACCCGGCCGTTAATTGGGGCTCAGGCGCTCGGTATTGCCCAAGGGGCACTTGATGCTGCCATCAAGTACGTTAAGGAGCGGGAGGTTTTTGGCCAGCAAGTGGCACGCTTTCAAATGATCCGCGGCACCATTGGCGACCTGGCAACCGAAATAGAAGCCTCCCGCCAACTACTTTATCGCTCCTGTGAAGCAGTTGAAAACAAAGAGCCCGAGGCCCGCACCCTAGCCTCTATGGCCAAGCTATTTTGCAGCAATGTTGCCATGAAAGTGGCCACCGAGTCCGTACAGCTCCATGGCGGTGCAGGTTATCTGACCGATTTCCCCGTCGAGCGCATGATGCGTGATGCGAAAATTACTCAGATATACGAAGGAACCAGCGAGATCCAGAAATTGATCGTCGCTAAAGCCATGCTTTCAGATTAAGGCGAAAACCATGATTGCCCAGATTAACTACCTGACCAATATCCGCTTAGGCACAGGCGCAATAGCTTCACTGAATGATGAGCTGGCAAACCTGAAAGTAAGCAAGCCGCTGATCATCACCGATGCCGGCTTGTCATCAACCGGCCTGCTTGATAAGGCGAAGGCAACTGCCAAGCTTCCGGACAATGTTGCCATTTACGATGGCACACCTGCCAACCCAACTGAAGTGGCGGTGGAAGAGGCCCTGAAAGCTTATCGTTCTAACAATTGCGATAGTATTGTTGCCATCGGAGGCGGCTCCAGTATCGATCTTGCCAAGGCCGTAGCTTTGCTCGCAACCCATAAGCCGCCACTGCGCCAATATGCGGCTATCGATGGTGGCGTTGCCAAAATCGGCCCAACCGTCCCCCTGGTTGCAGTACCCACCACCGCAGGTACCGGTAGCGAAGTAGGCCGGGCATCCCTGATAACGTTGCGGGACGGCCGCAAGCTAGGATTTCTTTCCCCATACTTGATCCCAGACTTGGCCATTTGCGACCCGGAACTGACACGCTCACTTCCGGCCAACCTAACCGCCGCAACCGGGATGGATGCTATTGCCCATTGCGTTGAAACTTACTTGAGCCCCAAGATCAACCCGCCGGCCGATGCCATTGCGCTGGACGGTCTGCGCCGAGCTTCGAAGTATCTGATTCGTGCTGTCAACGACGGAACCGATATGGAAGCACGCAGTGAAATGATGATTGCGGCCCTTGAAGGCGCGCTGGCATTCCAAAAGGGCTTGGGGGGGGTTCACTCCATGTCCCACGCCCTTGGTGGCCTGAAGGAGCTTAAGCTCCACCATGGCACGCTGAACGCGGTGTTGTTGCCCCCGGTACTGCGTTTTAACCAGAGTCATTGCGGTGACAAATTTGACCACCTCAAGGCCGCCATGGGCCTAGCGGCCGATGCCGATTTGCCAGCAGAATTCGAGCGTCTGAATGCCGAGCTTGGCATGCCGAAGAATCTTCGTGAAATGGGTGTGCCGGACGAGGTGCTCGAGGATATGGCCCAGTTTTCCGAAGAAGACCACTCCACCGCCACCAATCCGCGTCCAGCGTCGGCTGAGGACTTCCTCGCCATGCTGAAAGAAACCATGGGCTGAGATTGTGACCGTGAGGAGTTTGATATGACTGGCCAGAATTCAATCTTGAAAGGCACGCGGGTACTGGACCTGACTCGCCTTGCACCAGGCCCATACGGCTCAATGTTGCTGGCGGATATGGGGGCAGAGGTTATTGTTGTTGGCGGCGGTCGCTCCGGCTTACCAATTGACAGCTACCGACGTGGCAAGCGTTTTATAAACCTTGACCTGAAAAGCGAAGAAGGTCTTGATGCCTTCCGCCTGTTGGCTGCCAATGCGGACGTCTTGATGGAAGGTTTTCGTCCTGGTGTTATGCATCGCCTGGGCCTCGGCTATGACGCACTCAGGCAAGACAACCCCAAACTGGTGTACTGCTCGGTGACCGGCTACGGCCAAGATGGTCCACTCGCTCAGGAGGCAGGCCACGACATCAACTATGTTGGTCTTTCTGGCGCCCTTGGTGCCATGGGCCCGCTCGATGGGCCACCAGCACTGCCGCTGAATATTATTGCGGACTTTGCCGCGGGCGGGCTTTACGCTGCCTATTCTATTCTCGGAGCCCTGCTGGAGCGGGAGCGCTCGGGACTAGGCCAGTTCCTGGATGTCGCATGGTAGATGGCTGTCTTTCCCTGATGACAATGCACTATTCGGACTGGGGTAAACCAGTGCTGCCTTCTCGTGGCAAAGGACTGCTGACCGGAGAGGCTCCTTTCTACCGGTGCTACGTCTGCAACGACGGCAAATACCTAGCGGTCGGGGCTTTGGAAGGCGCATTTTTCACAAATTTGTGGCGGGGGCTGAACCTTGAGCAACCAATGCCAGATCACATGCGGCCGGATACTTGGCCCGCCATGACTGAGCAGTTCGAGCGACTATTCGCCAGCCGGTCCCGGGACGCCTGGGTGAAGCACTTCGAGGGCCGGGATGCCTGCGTTTCACCGGTGTTAGCGCCAGATGAGGTGTTCGAACACCCGCATGTGCAGGTTCGATTCCCTGGCAGCGACAGCTACGCTACTCCGGCTATTCCCCACTATTCCCGAACCCCGACCATGCCAGGTGTTACTGATGGCACGGACGATTCGTATGCGGTCCTCCGAGCGTTAGGTCTGTCAGAAGCGAAGATCAACAAAGCTGTTCCTGAAACCTCGAACGTGACAGGACTGGAGTGGCCACCGGTTAAACCCAGTCAACCCTGAGGCTGCAGAGCCAAGCCGTCACAACAGCCCATAACAACAAGAACTGGACGGATCACCGTCAGGGTGAACCGGCCAATTACGCAAGACTGAGAGGAGTTCAATAATGAAAACGCTTAAAAACCCTATCAAGGTGGCTATTATTGCCGCCAGCCTAACCCTTGCTACCGGTAATGCCATGGCCGAGGAAGTAACCTGGAAAATGGCCACGCCCTGGGGCGGCGGTCCCTGGCTGGAGAGGGATGCTAAAGCTTTGCCAAGAATGTGGAGGACCTTACCGGTGGACGCATAAAAATCAATGTCTTTCCGGGCGGTACACTTTCCAACGCCCTGAAAGTCACCGAGGCTGTCAACCGCGGTGTTGTTGAGATTGGCCACAACTGGATGGCCTATGACTGGGGCAGGGACCGAACCACTGCCCTGTTTGCTGGCTACGCGGGTTCTCCTACTCCGGAAGGCTATCTGATGTGGCTTTACGAGGGTGGTGGCCTCGAACTTTGGCAAGAGTACCGTGATAAAGAGTTCAATGTAGTGTCCTTCCCCTGCGCGATTATTGGCACGGAAATTTTTCTGCACTCAAATAAGAAAATTCAGACCCACGAAGATTTCAAGGGTCTGAAGCTGCGTACTTCCGGCGCCTGGGCCGAGATTGCATCAGACCTTGGCGCCTCCACCATTGTGATGCCTGGAGCCGAGGTTTATACGTCGCTTGACCGGGGGGTTATCGACGCCACTGAATGGGGTAGTCCGGAAATCAACAAGCCGACCGGTTTCACCGATATAGCTAAGTATGTGGTCGTACCTGGCATGCACCAGCCCGGCGGCGTCCTTGAGTGCGAAATCAACAAGGACGTCTGGACTGGCCTGTCCGAGGAAGACCAGCAGGCGATCGCCACGGCGGCAAGGCTCTCCATGTATGAAAGCTGGAGTGCCGGTGCCAATGCTGATCTCTCCGCATTCAAGGAGATGACCGAAGGTGACAATGAAATTGTGCACCTTGATCCGGACTTCATGGCGACAATTGAAGAAGCCACGAACAAGTGGGAAGACGAGCAGGCCGAGGACAATAAGTGGTTTGCCAGGGTGCTTAATTCCCTGAGGGACTTCGAGGATCAATTGGCAGTCTGGCCCGAGTATCGCTTTCCCATCGGCGGTAAGCAGTAACAACAGGGTGTTACCCGGGCCTCTATTTCTATGTACGAGGCCCTACGTTGTAAGAGACACGATGCCCCCGGCCCAAGCCAAATTGCTCCCGGGCCGGGGTCATCGGCAGCAACAAGGCATGCATAATGAAAGTTTTCAGCTTCCTCGGAAAAACTGTGGATGCGTTCTCGAAAGCCGCTGCGCTAATCGGTGCATTGCTGATCGTGCCGCTGATCGGCTCGCTGACCTATGAGGTCGTTAGCCGCTATATCCTGAACTCACCAACAGCCTGGGCCTACGAAATGAGCTACATGTTCATGGGCTCAATTTTTCTATTGGGCATGGCGTACGCGCTGAAGGTCCGCCAACACGTCAACGTAGATCTCTTTTATGCCATTATGCCGCCGCGAGGCAAAGCGACCATGGACATGATCGGCCTGGCCATCTTGTTAGTGGCGCTGGTCTGGATCGTTGACGCGTTATTTCTGTATGCGCTGGAGGCCTACGAGTACCAGGAAACCTCCGGAGCTTCAGGCTGGAATCCCGTGATCTGGCCGTTCCGGACAGTCTGGGTTATCGGGTTCGGTATCTTAACGGCGCAAACCGCCGTCGAGCTGGTACGCTCCATTGCCGTCCTAATTACGGGCGACGAGGGGCCGGAGGTGTGGCATGAGTGAATACATCGGATTCTGGATGTTCCCGGTCCTCCTGATTTTCCTGCTGGGCGGTTTCCCCATTGCGTTATCGATGATCTGCACCGCGTTTATCTTTGGTGTTATGCAGTTCGGCGCTTCGGCATCATTCCAGCTGATTTCCCAGATTGATAGCGTGGCAGGCAACTCGGTACTGGCCGCAGTGCCCCTGTTTGTCTTCATGGGAGCTTTCCTGGAGAAAAGCGGTATTGCATCCAAGTTGCTTGAGGCTATCCATATCTGGACATGGCGACTTCCCGGCGGCATGGCTCTTAGCACCATTATCATGGGTGCCATCTTTGCTGCCATCAGCGGAGTGGTAGGCGCCACAGAGGCCGTGATTGGATTGCTAACCGTCCCGGTTATGCTGAAACACGCCTACGACAAACGGCTGATTTCCGGCACCGTGTGCGCCAGTGGGTCGCTGGGCACGGTAATTCCGCCTTCCATCACAGTGATTGTGCTGGGTCCGGTTGCTAATGTTTCGGTGGGTGAGCTGTTTGCCGGTCTGCTGTTGCCTGGCCTGATCATGGCTGTGCTGTTTGGTCTTTACGTGGTTGGTGTTGCTGTTGCCAAACCGGCCATGGCTCCCCGCACGATGGAGGGTGGCCCCAAGTACAGCCTTGGACAGAAACTGCGAATAACTGCAGTAGCGCTAATTCCGCCCTCAATACTTATCTTCGCCGTGCTCGGCAGCATCCTTATGGGTGTTGCTACACCCACGGAGGCAGCTGCATGGGGTGCGCTGGGAGCGGTTGGTTTATCGGCTATCTATCGCACGTTTACCTGGTCCTTGTTTGGCAACGCCCTCATGAAAACCCTGCTAATAACTACAATGATCCTGCTCATCGTTCTGGGCGGCAGTATGTTTGCGGGGGTGTTCTTTGCATCAGGTGGGATGTTGGCAATCCAGACGCTGCTAAACGACCTGGGTATCCCAGCCTGGGGTGTGATTGCATTGATTCTGCTTCTGACATTTGTAGCTGGCTTTGTCCTTGACTTGATTTCGGTGGTGCTGATCGTCATCCCGATTGCCATGCCTCTTGTGCTGAACCTTGGCTTTGACCCGATTTGGTTCTGTATCGCCTTCCTGGTGGTACTGCAAACCAGCTATCTGACTCCACCCATGGCACCGTCAATATTCTATCTTCGAGCGGTGGCGCCGCCGGAGATCACCCTACGGCATATGTACAGCGGAGTTATTCCGTTCATTATCCTCCAGATCATTACCTTGGCGGTGGTGCTGGTATTCCCGGAGTTAGCGACCTGGTTGCCAGATGTGCTGCTGGGTTAAGTGGCCGGAGCTAAAACTTTGGAAATAATCCAACCACCGGTGACGATCAGCCACCGGAACATACGAAGGAGATCATTATGACTGTATCAGGACATCAATTGATTGGTCAGACCAGCCACCAGGGCGACCAAGCCGCCCTTGAACCGGTCGACCCGGCTACTGGAAAGCGCCTGGAGCCAGACTTCCCGGGCGCCAGTAGAAAAGATATCGAGCAAGCGTGCAGCTTGGCTCTGGAGGCTTTTGGTGAGTACCGCGAAACTTCTCTGGAAGCACGGGCCAATTTTCTCGAAACTATCGCCATTGAAATTGAGGCCCTTGGCCCTGGGCTGGTTGAGCGGGCGATGCTTGAAACTGGCCTGCCGAAGGGCCGAATTGAAGGCGAACGTGGTCGTACCTGTGGTCAGCTCCGGTTGTTTGCCGCGGTAGTGCGTGCCGGTGAGTGGCTGGATGTCAGGGTGGACCCGGCATTGCCGCATCGCCAGCCAATGCCGCGGCTTGACCTGCGCCAGCGACACATTGCTGTGGGGCCAGTTGCGGTTTTCGGGGCTAGTAATTTCCCGCTAGCGTTCTCGGTAGCGGGTGGCGATACTGCTTCAGCGCTGGCAGCAGGCTGCCCGGTGGTGGTCAAGGGCCACCCTGGCCATCCTGGCACATCGGAATTGGTAGGCCGGGCAATCCAACAAGCGGCCAAAGCCTGTCAGATGCCGAATGGCGTATTTTCATTGTTGTTTGGTGTCGGTAACGAGATCGGCCAGGCTCTGGTGGCGAACCCCTGCATCCAGGCGGTTGGCTTTACAGGATCGCGGCGTGGCGGGTTAGCCTGGCAGCGATTGCGCAGCAGCGCAGCGTACCGATTCCGGTGTTCGCTGAAATGAGCAGTATTAACCCGGTATTCATCCTGCCAGAAGCTGTTGCGGCCCGTACTGGTAGCCTTGCCAAGGAATTCGCAGTATCCCTTAGTATGGGTGCAGGTCAATTCTGCACCAACCCGGGCTGATCATTGGCTGTCGTGGCAAAGCCCTTGAAGCCTTCAAACAAGCTGCCACGGATGCTGTCGCGCAAGCGGATGCTCAGACCATGCTGACATCGGATATTCATGCAGCCTATACGCAGGGTATTGAGCGTTTATCCGGCAATGCCAACGTCCAGTGTCTAGCGAGTGGAGAGGAAGGCGTAGTCTCGAACGCCTGCCAACCCCGTTTATTTACCGCCCATGCCAGCGACTTTCTCATAGATGAAACATTGCAACAGGAGGTTTTTGGGGCCGCGTCCTTGATTATCGAGTGTGAGGGACTGGAGGAGATGCAGCGCGTTGCCGAGAGCCTCGAAGGACAGCTCACAGCCACTCTGCACATGGATGAGGGCGACATGGGGGCTGCGCAATCACTACTCCCAATATTGGAAACGAAGGCTGGCCGGATATTGGTCAATAGCTGGCCGACAGGTGTAGAAGTCTGCCATGCCATGGTTCATGGGGGGCCTTTCCCGGCCACCTCTGATAGCCGCACCACATCGGTAGGCAGCGCGGCTATTCGACGCTTTCTCCGGCCAGTATGTTATCAGAATTTCCCCGACGCCCTGCGCCCGCATGCCCTGAAGGAGGCAAACCCTTATAGGCTGCACCGCTTGTTGGATGGTGAGCGGGAAGCATAGATGTGACAAGCTAGGGTGATGGGCCCGGCCGCTAGAGCGTGCCGAGCAGATAAAAAGCACGATTTAGCGGCACTTTCCATTTACTGTATTATATACGAATGAACCTGTGCGCAAGCTGGAAACCATTTATTCGAGAGTTTGAATTCATTTAGGAAACAAAGTTGACTAAGACGGGCAAGAAACTTAACAAGAACGAAATATCTCGTGAACGCAGCATGAATCGGTTGATACAGGCTGCATTCGAATTGTTTGTGATACGCGGATACCATGCCACCAGCCTGGAGGCTATTTCATCAAAAGCCGGCCTCACTAAAGGCTCGGTTTATTTTTACTTTGGCAGCAAGGAAAAGCTGATCCTGCACATGTTTGAAGTTCTTCGTGAGGATCTTGTGGATGGTCTGGTGGCCACTTTGAGAAATCCTGTCGGCAGCCATGTGGACCGCATCATCCGCTATATCCACAAGGGTGCTGATTTTGGCGCGGAACGGCCCAACGAGCTGCTCTTCATGATCCAGATAGCCATCGAATTCGCTCGCCAGGAGAATGTCATCGCCACGGAAATCAGGGAGCTATACGGAGATGTACACGCCGCTGTCGAGGCGGTGGTCAGCGAGGCCCAGGCCGTTGGTTCGATGCAGTCAGACATTGACGCACGCTCGTTCGCCTCCATGATCGTGGCGGTCCACGATGGCATGATGTTGGAGTGGCACCTGCGTGGCGCTGAAATTAGCGGCCCCGATCTGGTCAAAAATGTGCGGCGCATGTTGTTGCACGGTATCGGCTAAGCTATCCCATTGGGTTTATCTAATGCTGTTTATCTCTGGGAGATAAGCTCCTTTAGGCTGACACCGGCGCCTTTGCGGTCCCAGGTGCTGGTTTGAATGCCGCGCTGTGATAGCTGCTTTTTCTTCACCTTGTTGGTGGGTGTTCTCGGTAGTTCGTCGATGATTTCTATATAGCGTGGCACCATGAAATGGGGCAGTGCGCGTGCCAGGAAACTCAACAGCGCCAGTGGTTCAACTACTGCTTTCTCCATGGTTACGATATAAACCAGAATATCGTCGTCGTTCTCATAGCTCGACGGAACACCCACCGCCACGCATTCCTTCACACCAGCAAAGTCAGCCACTGCAGCTTCGATATCAAACGAGGAGATATTCTCGGCCCGGCGGCGGATACGGTCGCCTTTGCGATCGATGTAGAACATGTTGCCATTGTTATCCCTGACGGCGATATCTCCGGTATGAAACCAAAGGTTTCGCCATGCGTTCACGGTTTCTTCCGGCATACCCATGTAGCACAACATGGTAGTCCAGGGGTGCCTGGGCCTGACCACAATTTCACCTGCGGTGCCGTCCGGTACCGGACGGTCTGTTTCCGGATCGACGACTTCCACGTCATACCATTCCGTTAGTACTTTGCCGCAGGAGCCAGCAACCGCCGGGGATTGCCGTGACGTCCAACATGGGCAGCCAACTTCACTCATACCCCACATTTCGATACCCTTGACGCCAAACCGCTCCAGAAAGGCATCACCATGACGTTTGGGCAATGGGCAGCACATCAGACGGGTAAGAACGTTATCTGAATCTTCGGACCGTGGCGGCTCTGCCTGGATCATTTCTATCATCGGTCCATGGGCAATACTGATGGTTGCTCCACTTTCCCGGATGCGATCCAGCCAGCGTTTAGCGTCAAACTTTCGGTCAAGAACCAGTGTTCCGCCGGCGGCAAAGATGGCAAGTACTCCCATGAACTTACCGGCAATGTGAAACAGAGGGTGGGCGCTGTAGAACACGTCAGACGCGGTCATGTCTGTTTCCCCTGCGGTGGTGTTAGCCAACAGGCAGACATGGCCATGGGGCATCACCACGCCCTTGGCGGGACCAGTGGTGCCAGATGTGAACACCACAGACGCTGCATCGGAGGGCTGAATCTCTGGCCAAGGCTGCTTCAATAGTGTTGGCTTGGCGATGAGCTCTTGGTGGTGCCTCACGCGGATATTCCCTTTTGCCTCAAATGCTTTGACCAGTTTGCTAGGACCAGTTTCCGTGTTGTCGATAACGACAATCTGCCGGAGGCAGGAAAAGTCCCAAGTCAGTTCGGTAAGACACGGCATTAATTCAGCATCGCTGACAATCAAGCTGGGTTTGGCCAGGTTGAGGACATGGGCCAAAGAGTTACCGCGATAGCCGGTATTCGCCGACACATCGACCGCGCCAACTAGCGCTGCAGCCATCCATGCGTGCAATGCGGCAATACTGTTGGCAGCAAATATCAGGATACGGTCACCGGGCTCAATACCTACCTGAAGGAAATGCGCTGCTAGCGCCTCCGCATGGGCCATAAACTGGCCATAAGTCTCTCGATTACCCGAGACCTCGCGGGCAAAAACTGCATCGGGTGAGGCCTTCAAGCGCCGTGCAGCCACTTTGGGTAATGTCCACTCAGAGAGCGAATCGGGAATCGCGAATGCAGGTAATTGTTCATTTAGAACCATAAAGCGTCTCCGGCTATCAAGGCGTGCCTTGAGAAATAAAATAACGATCAGTACTTGTCAAACTGGCTTGTGTATATTAATTAAATACTATACGGTCAGTAAGTAATATGGAATGATGGAGGAAACCAATGAAACCACTTTCTGGGATCACCGTGCTAGAGCTTGGCATGGTTATGCAGGTGCCACTTGCCGGGCAGATGCTTGGGGATTACGGTGCCGACGTGATTAAGATTGAACGGCCGCCCCGAGGCGATATTATGCGGGATCTCGACGAGGTCGGCACCGCCCGCGAAGATATGAGCTGCTATTACGCTGCGGTTGGTTGTAATAAGCGGACCCTGTGCCTCGACCTCAAGCAGGATGAAGGCCGAGAAGTCCTTGGCAAGCTGATTGATAAAGCCGACGTGCTGATTCACAACTTTCGGCCCGGTGCCATGGAGCGACTCGGCTTTGGTTACGAGGAAGTTTCTAAGCGCAATCCCCGGCTGGTGTATGCGGTTGGTTACGCCTTTGGCGCAAAGGGCCCGTTATCAGGTATGCCGGGCCAGGATATGCTGGCGCAGTCTCTCAGCGGCTTTGCATGAATGGGGTTGAGTCCGGTGGCCGTCCCCGTCTTACTGCCACCCCTACGGTCGACTATGCCACTGCGGCGTCGTTATCTCAGGGGGTGCTGGCGGCACTTTTGGGACGGGAACGCACCGGTAAAGGTGACCTGGTAACTACTTCTCTGTTTGATGTCGCCATTGCCATGCAACTGCTGGAAACCTCCAGCCGAGCACTTTACGACTACCGCACCGACTGGGTTCAGTACGCCATGATCTTCAAGACCTCGGACGGCTGGATCACTGTTCTCACTCTGTTTCGGGACAACCCGCTGCAACTTATGTGCAAGGCGTTTAACGAAGACGACATGAGCGCAGACCCGCTGCTGGCCACCGCCACTCTGCAACGCAAGCATGCCAGCAAAGTACAAGAAAAATTCGGGCCTGTGATGGAACGTTATACCACCGATGAGTGTGTAAAGCGGTTATCTAAAACTGACATTCTGTGTGCCCCGGTGATGGATCTGGACGACACATTGAAACACCCGCAAACCCTGCAAAACGATATTTTGCGGGAGGTAGAAATCCCCGGCCATGGAACAGTTCAACTGGTTGGCAATCCAGTAAAACTGGCTGGCCAGGGTGAAGACAAGCCACGGCCACCATCCGCTCTGGGCGAATTTTCACGTGAGATTCTGAGCGACTTCGATTACTCCGAAAGCGAGATCAGGGACTTCCAGGAACGTGGCGTCATTGCCTGATTGACAACCACACAATACAGAGAGGCATCACTTAATGAACAGCAAATCGACATATATCAATGACGAAGACCGGTTATTTGACCACACCGTTGTAAGTCTGACAGAGCGGGCGCGTCACACCCTGAAGCAACCGTTAAAAGGCTTTCCCCACTATGCCGACACAAGGACCGGGGAGTGGACTACCACGGAAGATGGCTTCTGGACCGGGGGATTCTGGCCCGGTGTACTCTGGCTGGGCGGCTTTTTTTCCGGCGATTTAACACTCTGGCAAGCAGCCGAGGAATGGGTGGAGCGCCTGGAGCCGAGGGTTAACTCTGACTCGGTGTTTCGGGGCTTCCTGTTCTATTTCGGGTGTTCTGTCGGGGCGGATCTTGCGGGCAGCAAGAAAGCCGAGACACTAGCGTTAGACGCTGCCCGCAGCCTTTGTGCAACCTTTCGCTCCAATATTGGTCTTATGCCGTTGGGCACAACGGCGGAGGAAGCCCACACGGTAGGCGAGAACGAAACCAACATCGACAGCTTATCAGCGAGCTTGGTGCTAGCTTGGGCAGCGGAGAAAACTGGCGACGACAAATTTAAGGATGTGGCCATCCGCCATGCCCTTACCAACGCCCACTTTTGTGTACGCGAGGATGGTTCGGTGTGCCAATCTGCCAGCTTTGACAGCCAGACCGGGAAAGTGATCAAAACATACACCCACAAGGGCTTCAGCGCGAATTCTACTTGGGCCCGTGCGCAGGCTTGGGCATGATGAGTTACGCTTATCTATCGGTACTTTACCCGGAGAATCGTGAAATCCGTGACTACGCCGAAAAAGTGTGTAGATGGTGGACCCAGAATGTGCCCGATGACGGGGTGGCTTACTGGGATTTCGATGCGCCCCAGGAAGCCGACACTCCGAAGGACACGTCCGCCACTTCTATCGCCTGTTATGCCTTGCTGACACTGGCTACCGTCCTTGACGACCGCCAAGCCGCGCGGTATATCAACGCAAGGCTCGAAACACCGTCAAAACCCTCTGTCGTGACTATGTCGCGGTCGTGCCGCGGGGCCAGGCAGAAGAGACCACTGGTGCCATCTCGCCCGCAGTGCTGACAAGGGGCTGCTTCGACCCAATGCGCGGTGTAGCCACCGAGCATGAGCTGATTTGGGGCGACTACTTCCTGCTGCACTGCCTGGGTATACTGACGGGTCTGTTGCCCACCAACAAACCTGGCTGATACCGAGGGTCCAAGGCCTGAATGCTCAGCCTTGGGACATTGTGTTATCTGCTGAACATCTGGGAACTAAGTCTTGAACAGTACAATATCGGAGTCTACCTTCGAATTTAGCCGGTTAGCGGTCATGTTGAGTATATTCGGTGTTGACCCTACCCCAGAATTTCGGTCCATTAAAAACTGGAAAATCCGGCATGATTGAGCCTTGAGCAGGAGATCATGCCATGAAGCGATCCCGTTACACTGAAGAGCAGATTGCCTTTGCCCTGATGCAAGCCGAATTGGGTACGCCGGTTCCGGAAGTCTGTCGAAAGATGGGCGTCTCGGATGCCACCTTCTACAACTGGCGTAAGAAGTACGGTGGCCTCGGCCCGTCAGAGCTGAAGCGGCTCAAGCAGCTGGAGGAGGAAAATCAGCTACTGAAGAAGCTGGTGGCCGACTTGAGCCTGGACAAGGCCATGCTTCAGGACGTGGTGGCAAAAAAGCTCTGAGACCGCCTCGTAAACGCCAACTGGTGGCTGACTTACAAGCACGGTACGGAGTCAGCGAGCGCCAGGCGTGTGCGGTCTTGCAGTTTTCCCGGGCGTCTTGTCGATACCAATCGGTGGCGAGGGATTCATCGGCATTGTCGATGAAGATCCGCGAGATCACTCTCACGCGGCTTCATTACGGTTACCGGCGCGTGCATGTCCAATTGCAGCGAGAGGGCTGGCGAGACAATCACAAACGGGTTTACCGGTTGTATCGTGACCAGGGATTGTCGCTTCGCCTCAAGCGTCCCAGGCGCAACAAGGCAGCCAAGAACCGTCAGCCACTTCAACAAGCCAACCATCCCAAACACATCTGGGGCATGGATTTGTCTCGGATGCGCTTTTTGATGGACGAAGGCTACGCCTGCTGACGATCATCGACCTATTCACCCGGGAGTGCCTTGGCATTGTTGTTGGACAGAGCCTGAAGGGCCACGATGTTCAAGAAGCCCTGACGGCGATTGCGCGCTTCCGGGGCAACCCGGACCCGGACGTCCTTAAAACCGACAACGCAACGGTAGAATCGTTCAATGGACGGCTCCGGCAGGAATGTCTGAATGAAAATTGGTTCTTGTCACTGGCCGATGCCCGGGAGAAAGTCGAAGCGTGGAGGACGTTCTATAACCAAGTCAGACCCCATTCCGCATTGGAGTGGTCCACGCCTTCGGACTACGCCAGGAAACATGCGGTTTCTCGGCGAAAACAGCACCAACTGGAGCCGGATTTTTCCAACTCTGGGTGGACCTAATACAGGGTCAGGGTCAAGTAACGGACATTACTAGGGCGCGGTTGGATTAAAGACTGGGGGCAGGTCACAACTCTGGAGAGCCAAAGAAAATATCAAACTTTTGAGCTTGGTGAAGCTGAAAATGCGCGAAAATGAGGCCGGTTTTTATCAAACATTATTGTCCACCGACAGGAGAACCCACCGCCGAGGTATGGTTTTCAGGCCCCCGTGGCTATGATTCTCCGCTGAGCCCACGGATATTCCTTGACCGGCAAATGAATCACCGCTGACAGGGCGCCCACCCCAACGCCAACCCACCACACCAGAGTGTAGTTGTTGTAGATATCGTATAGGGCCCCACCCAGCCACACCCCCAGGAAACCGCCCAGTTGGTGTGAGAAGAACACCAGCCCATACAGCGTGCCCATGTATTTCAGGCCGTAAATATGCGCCACCAGGCCGGAGGTCAGTGGTACCGTGGCCAGCCAGAGTGAGCCCATGGAAACGGAAAACAGCACTACCGTCTCTGGTGTTATCGGCGTCATGATAAACGCCGCCGACACGAGAGTCCTTAGTAGATAGATGACAGCCAACAGGTATTTTCGGGAGTATCTGTTGCCCAGCCAGCCGGCGAACAAGGTTCCGCCAATGTTAAAAAAACCGATGAGTGCGATGGAAATGGCGCCCAGCCCGGATGCCGATGTCACCCCGAGGGTATAGAGCAGGCTGTCCGGTGCAATGGGGCCGCACATTTCAGTGATAAAAGCGGGGAAATGGGCCGTGATGAAGGCCAACTGGTAACCGCAGGAGAAAAAGCCGATAAAAATAAGCACGAAAGAAGGATCTTTAACCGCCCGTTTGATCACCACCCCCATCGGCTCTTCACTGCCGGTCGGCTGCTGCGGTTTTGGTGCCCGCATCAGCAGCAACGCCAACATGGACAGCAGGATAAAACCTGCGAAGACAATAAAAACCGACTGCCAGGGCATCTGGCTCAGCAAGGCATTGGCCACCGGCGGCCCGACGATCTGACCGGCAGAACCCGCCGCCGTCGCTATCCCCAACGCCATGGATCGGTGCTTGTCAGGCGCTGCCCGCCCGACCACAGCCAGAATCACCCCAAAGCCAGTACCGGCAATGCCGAAACCAACCAGCATTTCCAGCAACTGGTGTTGGCCAGGGGTGATGGCAAACGCCGACAACACCAGTCCGGTCACATAAAACGCACCACCACCAAGAATTGCTTTGCGGTCCCCAAAGCGTTCAGCGAGAGCTCCGAAAATTGGCTGCCCTATGCCCCAGAACAAATTCTGGATTGCAATAGCCAGGGAAAATGATTCCCTCGGCCAGGCGAATTCCAGGGCAATCGGCAACTGGAACAGCCCGAAGGATGCGCGAACCGCGAAACTGACGAGAATGATGATGCAGCCCGCGATCAGAACCGGATTGATCATCCGGGCATAGGTACCGGTAAAGGCTTTATCCACAATTTGAGCTCACTGTACCGACTGGCTTGAACCGGGTGGCAGGTGGGGAAATAGTTAACGATACCGTGGCAACATGCAACAGATAATCCGGCTGCCCCTGCCCCTGCCCCTGCCATTGCAGGAGCGAAATGACGCTTGCCGCCGTCCTGGTCTCCCAGATGCTGCATTACTGTGGTGATCGCGCCAGCCGGATTTTTTCGCTGACTACCTGAACTGGCCATTGCCACCCGTTGGCCTGGCTAACAGAGCCAGCTCCTTCACTAGTCAGACCATGATCAGTGTCGCGAAAACGAGATATTTGCTATTGTGCGAAGCTGATTGGTTTAGATAATAAACCAGACATGTCAGCGGGAGAGACCGAGTCGCACAATCGTGCGCCCGGCGCCGAAGGAGCAACTGCCCCGGAAACTCTCAGGCAAAAGGACCGCTGACATGAAGACTTTCCGAAGAGTTGCCAACGACTGCGTCCGTTGGCACACCGAAGGAGCAAGCGGCCGGTTCCGTTGGAGCGGTGCGTGAATCTCTCAGGTCCAGTGACGGAAGGGGTGCTTTCTACCATGCTGTGGAGAAAGGAAACCCTGGACGCCCCTGGAGAGTATTATGAAGCGAGTTGCAGTTATTGGCGGTGGTATCACGGGTATCACCACCGCATACACCCTGGCCAAGCGCGGCTGGATGTCACCGTTTACGAGAAACACCGTTATGCGGCGATGGAAACCTCTTTCGCCAATGGTGGCCAACTGTCCGCCTCCAACGCTGAGGTCTGGAACAACTGGCAGACCATCATCAAGGGCCTTAAGTGGATGTCCCGGAGGGATGCGCCGCTGCTGGTTAACCCCAAGCCTTCCTGGCACAAACTGAGCTGGTTCGCCGAGTTCATCGCCGCGATTCCCCAGTACGAACAGAACACCACGGAAACCGCACGCCTTGCGATTGCCGCCCGGGATCACCTGTTTGCCTGGGCGCAGAACGAAGGGATCGACTTTGATCTGAAGAAACAGGGCATCCTCCATATCTACCGTGACAAGGCCGGGTTCGACCATGCGGCGAATGTTTCCAGGTTGCTGGCTGCCGGCGGCCTGGAACGTCGGGCGGTCACTCCCGAGGAAATGCGGGCTATTGAACCCACGCTGGCGGGGACCTATTACGGCGGTTTCTACACCGAAAGCGATTCAACCGGTGATATCCATAAGTTCACCAATGGCTTGGCGGAGGCCATTCTTCGCCTCGGCGTCAAAACCTGTTATGAGCACTCGGTGACGGAACTGAGTGCGGATCAGTCCCACGCCTGGGTCACCTCGTTTGATGGTGAAGAGCAAACTCGTGACACCTTTGATGGTGTGGTGATCTGTGCGGGCGTGGGTAGCCGGGAACTGGCCGCCAAGCTGGGGGACCGAGTCAACATTTACCCGGTGAAGGGGTATTCCATCACCGTTGAGCTGGACGACCAAGCCTCCCAGGAAGCGGCACCGACGGTCAGTTTGCTGGACGATGCCACCAAGATAGTCACCAGCCGGCTGGGAGATGATCGGTTCCGGGTTGCGGGTACGGCGGAATTCAGCGGCTATAACCGTGATATCCGGGATGACCGAATCCGGCCGCTCACCCGATGGGTCGAGCAGTGTTTCCCTGGGGTTTGCACCCGCCGCGTCGTACCCTGGGCAGGGCTGCGCCCCATGCTGCCCAATATGATGCCGCGAGTCGGTCCGGGCCGGTTGCCCACCGTGTTCTATAACACGGGTCACGGTCATCTGGGCTGGACCCTGTCTGCAATCACTGCCGAGATGGTGGCGGATGCTGTTGCGTCCGCGGTGTCAGGCACAACAGCGAGTACAGCCGGCTAGTGTTGGGAGATCGTGCCGAACTAACGTCGTTCGGCAGGCAGGAGTTCCTGGCTTTTGGCCGCGAGTACGGAATCAGCTACCGCTTCCCCGGCGTCGACGGCCATGACGCCCCCGATGACGATTCAACCATCGCCCGGGGGTGGATTGATGAAACCCCGCTACCGTCGGGGTTTCGCTTCACTCATTCCGACCTGACGATCTCCCACAGCTACGAATCGGTGTCGCTGGGCCATGCGCCCCTGTTGATGGTGATCGTGCTCGAAGGACGCATCCGCCTGTCGGTTGGTGCGGTCGAGCGGGAGCTTGGGAGTGGCATGGCTGCCAGCCTGCAATTACGACCGGAATATGCACTGGCAGCCTATCAGCCTGCTGGTCAACGTTTGAAAACCATTGTGTTGGCTTTTGATCCCGGTGGCCCGTTGCCGGCGCAGACCGAACAGGGGTCTCTGCGAGCCCTGCTCAGGGGGGTGCAGGACCCAGTGGTGCTGTGGGACGTTCCACCGGGTCTCATGACGGCTCTTGAGCAACCCCTTGGCGTCGGGCTGCCTGAGCTTCAGAAAACACTGGTGCTGGAAGGTCTGGCTCTGCAGTTGGTGGGTTATGGTCTTCCGGAGCCGGTGCCAGCGATTGAACGGAAAAGTCGCGCGTCCACCCAGGAACACCAGCGCCTGGAGGCCATTCGTCAGCTGATGGAATTCGCCCCGACGGACAATTACTCCCTGACGGATCTCGCCAGCCGTGCCGCAATGAGTCCCAGCAGTTTGCGTAGTAAATTCCGTGCGACCTACGGATTGTCGGTGTTCGGTTATCTGCGGAAGTGCCGGTTGAACCTGGCCTGGCATTACCTGGAGCAGGGATACTCCGTTCAGCAGGCTGCCCACCGGTCCGGCTATCGACATGCCACTAACTTTGCGACCGCGTTCCGGCGCCAGTTCGGTGTTTCTCCCAAAACCGTCGTTTGAATCACGGTATTTATCATTCCGCATATAAATTCTGTCACTTGGCATATCTAATGCTGGATCTAAAAGCGAATAATTCGCATTAAATTATCGTTAGACCCAAGTGAGGTTTTCATGTTCCGACATTCCCGTTTGTCATTTGCGGTTGCCATGGCCCTTGTCGGTGTCACCGGCGCGCCATTAGCCGTTGCCCAGGAACAGGGCGAACCGAAAATGCTGGATGCGCTAAACGTAACAGCGACCCGCAGCGCCACGAAAACCGATACCCCGGTGATTGAAACCCCGCAATCAGTATCTGTTGTCAGCCGCGAAGACTGGGAAGAAAAAGGCGCCCGTACGGTGCAGCGCGCCGCCAGCTATACCCCGGGTGTGGGTACGAACCAGGTGGGGTCTTCCAACCGCTACGATTATCTGATTCTCCGCGGTTTTTCCGATGGCAGTATCAATAACACCTATCTGGATGGCCTGCGGGTGATGAACGACGGTGGCTCCTACAGCTCCTTTGCCATTGATCCCTGGTTTCTTGAGCGTATTGAGATTGTTAAAGGCCCGACCTCCGTTCTCTACGGCCAGGGCTCCCCTGGTGGGATTGTTGCCCTCACCAGCAAGCGTCCGGAGTTCCGGGATGGGGGTGAAATCCGTGTCTCGCTCGGCAACAACGCCCAGCGCAGCTTTGCCTTTGATGTCACCGGTTCGGTGGATGATGAGCAACGGGTTGCCTATCGTGTGACCGGCATTGCTTCCGCTGCTGACGCGCAACAGGACCACGTGGAACTGGACCGTCGCGCCATTGCCCCGTCGCTGACCTGGGACATGACCGACGAGACCAGCGTGACTCTGCTGGCCTACCTTCAACGTGATCCGGAAGGTGGCTACCACAGCGGTTTGCCGTACGAGGGCACGGTGGAGTCCCGCGACGGCCAGAAAATCGACAACACCTTTTTTGAGGGCGAACCGGACTACGACCTTTTCCGGCGCGACATGACCATGGTGGGATACGATCTGGAGCATCGAATCAATCGTAACTGGTCCGCCTTGCAGAAAGCCCGTTACCTGGATTCGGACGTTGAGTTGAAACAGGTTTATGCCTACGGCTGGGCCTCGGCCACTGAGCTTAACCGCTACTACTCCGGTGGCGATGAGGATCTGCAGGCACTCACCGTTGATAACCAGATTCAGGGGGAATTGACGACTGGCGCGGTGGATCACACCGTATTGGTGGGGGTGGACTATCAGCAGCGTGAGAACGACGTGGTCTGGCCGTCGGGCGCCTTTCCGGCCATCGATGCCTTCAATCCTGAGTACGGGGCCGATCCCTCTGCCCTATACCCCCCGCAACGCAATCTCCGTAAGCAGAAACAGACCGGGGTCTATCTGCAGGACCAGCTGGCCACCGGTGGCTGGCGGTTGACGTTGGGTGGCCGTTACGACTGGGTGGAGATCGAGAACACCAATCGTGACACCGGTGTAGTGACAGAGCTGGACGAAACCCAGTTCAGTGGCCGTGCCGGGCTGCTCTACCTGTTCGACAACGGCATTGCACCCTACGTGTCCCACTCCACGTCGTTTTCGCCCAGCGCCTATACCGACGAGAACGGCGACCTGCTGGCCCCGAGTGAAGGCAAGCAGATAGAAACCGGGCTTAGGTACCAGCCGGTGGGAACCACGGACCTGTATACGCTCTCTCTGTTCCGCATCAACCAGGAGAATCTGGCCACCAAGCAGCCACAGGAGTCCTTCTACCGCAGTATTGGTGAGATTGAGTCCCAGGGTGTGGAGCTGGAAGCCAAGGCGCAGCTGACGGAGAACCTGAATGTCCAGGCCGGATATGCGTTCACGGACGTCACCTTTGAGAAGTCCGAGGCCTATCGCGAGGGCAATGCCGCCAGCCAGGTGCCGGAACACCAGCTGACCCTGTGGGCCGGTTACCGGTTCACGCAGGGAGTCCTTAATGGGGCAAACGCGGGATTGGGTGTCCGTCACAACGCAGACATCTACGCCGATGATGCCAACACCAAAAAGGTGCCGGACTACACCCTGGTGGATCTGGCACTGGGCTACGATTTCAGCAAGCTCGGCCTGGAAGGCGTTTCTACCCGGCTGAACGTGAACAATCTGCTGGACAAGGAATACGTGGCGTCCTGCTACAACAGTCTGGACTTCTGTTACTTCGGGGCAGAACGTAACGTTACGGCGTCGGTTTCTTACCGGTTTTGACACGTAAGCGGGAAGTGATAACGGTCATAATAAACCCTGAGTGCTGAAAACAGAGTCGATTCCGGCTCTGTTTTTAAGTAATATTACGAAACTCTTTTGAGTGGTCGTCCGGCCACTCTTCCTTGTTTCATGTAAGACCAAATAGGCACTCACCCTGTACCTTTGGGGGATTACCGGTTACACAAATATCAAGGAAGATGCGGGCCTTCTGCCACACAATTCCAACAAACCGTTTACTCAGAAGATTCCCGCAATGCCCACAACCGTTCTCTCCGGCTTTACCCACAACTTCCTGGGTAATGCACCCGCCTGGTACAAACAGGTCATCCTGCTTTTCTTGATTGCCAACCCGCTGATTGTCTGGACCCTTGGCCCGGCCGTGGCCGGTTGGGCGTTGGTGGGAGAGTTTATTTTTACCCTGGCCATGGCGTTGAAGTGTTATCCACTGTTGCCGGGTGGGTTGCTGGCGATTGAAGCCCTGTTGGTGGGTATGACGTCAGCGGACGCGGTGTACCACGAGGTGTTGGTGAACTTCCCGGTCATCCTGCTGCTGATGTTCATGGTGGCTGGCATCTACTTCATGAAAGAGCTGCTGCTGGTGACGTTTACCCAGATCCTGGTGGGTGTGCGGTCAAAGTCCGCATTGTCACTGCTGTTCTGTGCTGCTGCGGCCGTTCTATCCGCGTTCCTGGACGCGCTTACCGTCACTGCAGTCATCATCAGTGTCGCTGTCGGTTTTTACTCGGTGTACCACAAGGTAGCCTCCGGCAAGGGTTATCATCACTCTGATCACAACGCCAACAGCGACGAACACGTGATTGAGTTGCACCGGGAAGACCTGGACAAGTTCCGGGCCTTTCTGCGTAGCCTGCTGATGCACGGCGCCATTGGAACGGCCTTGGGGGGAGTGTCCACCATGGTGGGCGAGCCCCAGAACCTGCTGATCGCCAAGGTAGTAGGGTGGGACTTTGTCAGTTTCTTCCTGCGCATGGCGCCGGTGAGTCTGCCGGTGCTGGTGGCCGGCCTGACCACCTGCTGGCTGTTGGAAAAGCTGCGCTGGTTTGGGTATGGCGCCCGGCTGCCCAAGCCTGTCCGCCAGGTACTGGAAGAGTTTGCTGACAACGAGCGCACCAAGCGCACGAAAGCCGACCAGGCTGCTCTGTGGGTGCAGGCAATGGCGGCCCTGGTGCTGGTTGTTGGCTGGCATTTCACTTGGCAGAGGTGGGATTGATCGGTCTTCTGGTGATTATCCTGATCACCTCGTTCACTGGCGTTACCGATGAGCACCAGATCGGCAAGGCCTTCCAGGAGTCGCTGCCATTTACCTCGTTGTTGGTGGTGTTTTTCGCCATCGTCGCGGTGATTCACGAGCAACACCTGTTCAAGCCGATCATCGATTTTGTGCTCAGCCTGCCGCAGGACCAGCAGCCGGGCATGTTCTTTATTGCCAATGGGCTGTTGTCGATGATCAGCGACAATGTGTTTGTAGCCACCGTTTATATCAGTGAAATCAAACAGGCGCTGGACGCCGGCAGTATCGACTACGAGCATTTTCAGGAGCTGGCCATCGCCATCAATACCGGCACCAACCTGCCAGTGTGGCTACCCCCAACGGCCAGGCCGCGTTTCTGTTCCTGCTGACGTCTGCAATCGCTCCGCTGGTGCGATTGTCCTACGGGCGGATGGTTGTGATGGCGTTTCCCTATACCATCGTGATGGGTGCGGTGGGCCTGTTTTGCGTCATCAATCTGGTTTGACCAAGCTGACATCGCCATACCAGGCGGTGGCAGATGCTCCGGTGTTGTCGGAATCCGACATGATGGCGACGCCCACCAGCTTCGGTGGCTCGCGGTCAAAGGCCTTGCGGTAGTCCGCAACGATATCCCGTTCTACCGTGACCCATTCGCCAGTGTTGGTGACGCCGGAGTTCACGGCGACCATCATCGTGGTATCGGTGAACGGGTTGGCAATGATTTCGCCAACCGGCAGCCGGTTGGCCCAGATGTAGTTCAGCGCATTGCCCGGCAGTTCCTCCCCGAACACCACTTCCACGGTCTTGCGTTTGGCGCGCTCGAAAAAGCCGGCTTCGTCCGGCTCGAACTCAAAGGCCACGTAGATTCGCGCAGGGTAGTCATCGCCCTCCTTTTTACGGGCGTTTCCCTGCTCATAGACGTTCGACACTTTCCACCGCCAGCGCAGGATCAATGAATCCCCGGGTTCGACGGACACCCTGGCTATCAGCCCGGAGGCGCTGTTGTCCGTGGTGGCCTTGACCACCTGCTCGCCGTCGTCGTCGGTCAACTGATAGCGACTGTGGCGGTCTATCTTCGGAAACTCCATCGGTTCCCAGCCATCTTCCAGGGACGTTATGGTCGAAAACGCGGTGATCAGTGAGTTTTCCGTGCTGTCAGCCTGGGCCGAAGCGGCCATCAACGAAAGTGCGAGGGCGGCCGTCAGGTATCTCGGTAGCGGTGTCATGGGATGCTCCTATGGGTTCGTTTACTGACCGGTAACCGTCGAAAAAGTGCCTTGTTGCGATTTATCTTAGTCTATATAGTGTTTATATCCTTGGCTTAGTACCAGATATAGTGATCAAAGGCTGATCAATCACAGATCGCCTCATCACGATGATCGTGGTACCGGGAATCCGGTGAGACTCCGGAACTGACGCGCAGCGGTATTGGGGAACGAGCGTGGCATAAAGACACTGGCGAATGCCGGGAAGTCGCCACGCAAGGCCGAGCCAACAGGTTCACGCCCCTGAGTCCGAAGACCTGCCAGGGAATACAACTGCACCTTCGCGTATCAAGGTGAGCAGATCGGTTTTGCGTTGTCTCTGTTCAGAGCAATGCTCGCCCCTGCGTACGCGAAGGTCTTGGCATAAACGCGTACTCAGGAGAACCGACATGTCCACTGCCATCCTGGCCGAGCCCGGCCAATCTGCCTCAACCAGCACCGCCTCCCTACAGGTTATTAAACGTAATGGCGCCCTGGTTGGATTCGATGTCAGCAAAATCAGTGTTGCCGTGACCAAAGCGTTTCTTGCCGTCGAAGGCGATGAAGCGGCAGGCTCGGCCCGTATCCACGATTCCGTGGAACAGGTTACCCATCAGGTCATGCAGGCCATCAGCCGACGCTTGAAAGCCGGCGGCAAGGTGCACATTGAAGATATCCAGGACCAGGTGGAACTGGCGCTGATGCGGGCGGAGGAGCAGAAAGTGGCCCGCGCCTATGTGCTCTACCGGGAGGCTCATGCCCAGGAGCGGGCCAGCCTGGCGCCGGTGGAGGCCCATCCCACGCTCACGGTGAAAAAAGCCAACGGTGAGGTCGCGCCGCTGGATCTGGGGCTGATGAAAGTCCAGGTGGAGCGTGCCAGCCAGGAATTGGAGGGCATCGATGGCGAGTCCCTGGTGGAAGGGGCGCTGCGGAACCTGTACGACGGTATCGCTGAGGAAGAGGTGCTGTCTGCGTTGATCATGACCGCCCGCGGCCGCATCGAGCAGGAACCGGACTACAGTGCCGTAACCGCTCGTCTGCTGCTGGAACAACTCAGGCTGGAAACCGCGGCCGCCTTGAGCCTGCCCCTAAGTTTGCCGCTGGCGGAAATATACCCGCAGGCCCTGAGCACCTTCATTGAGCAGGGTATCCACTACGAACTGCTCGACGAAGCCATGGCGGCGTTTGACCTGGAGCGGCTGGGTGCTGCCCTCAAGCCGGAGCGGGACCACCAGTTTGGTTTCCTCGGCCTGCAGACCCTTTACGACCGCTATTTCCTCAACTGGAAAGGTGACCGGCTGGAATTGCCCCAGGTCTTCTTCATGCGCGTGTCCATGGGCCTGGCGTTGCAGGAAGATGACCCCAATGCCCGGGCCATCGAGTTCTACGATCTGTTGTCGTCCTTCGACTACATGGCCTCCACGCCAACCCTGTTCAACAGTGGTACCCGACATTCCCAGCTTTCATCCTGCTACCTCACCACCGTTCAGGATGATCTGGAGGGTATCTATGGTGCCATCCGTGACAACGCCATGCTGTCCAAGTGGGCCGGCGGCTGGGTAACGACTGGACGCCAGTCAGGGCTTTGGGCTCCCACATCAAGGGTACCAACGGCAGCAGCCAGGGTGTGGTGCCATTCCTGAAAGTGGTGAACGACACGGCGGTGGCGGTGAATCAGGGCGGCAAGCGCAAGGGCGCCGTGTGCGCTTACCTGGAAAGCTGGCACCTGGATATTGAGGAGTTCCTGGAGCTACGCAAGAACACCGGCGATGAGCGTCGTCGTACCCACGACATGAACACCGCCAGCTGGGTACCGGACCTGCTGATCGAGCGCATGCGCAGTGATCAGGACTGGACCTGTTCTCGCCAAACGACACTCCGGACTTGCATGACCTCTATGGCAACGCATTCCGGGCGCGGTACCAGGAATACGAAGCTATGGCGGCCAGGGGCGAGATCACTCTGTTCAATACGGTGTCCGCCAAACAGCTCTGGCGCAAGATGCTGACCGTGCTGTTCGAGACCGGTCATCCGTGGATCACCTTCAAGGACCCCTGCAACCTGCGCTCACCGCAGCAGCATCGGGGCGTGGTGCACAGCTCCAACCTGTGTACCGAAATCACCCTGAACACCAGTGCGGATGAGATCGCCGTGTGCAACCTGGGGTCCATCAACCTGGCGGCCCATGTCCACAACGGTGAGCTGGATGTCCAGCGCCTCGAACGCACGGTCAATACCGCGGTCCGCATGCTCGATAACGTGGTCGACATCAATTACTACGCAGTGCCCCAGGCGAAGAGTTCCAATTTCAAGCATCGGCCCGTTGGTCTTGGCTGATGGGCTTTCAGGATGCGTTGTATCGGCTCAATCTGCCCTACACCAGCGCGGAAGCGGTGGAGTTTGCCGATGTGGCGATGGAGCAGATCAGTTATTTCGCGATCCGGGCCTCGGCTGCGCTGGCCGGTGAACGCGGTGCCTACGAGACCTACGAAGGCTCATTGTGGCATCAGGGTATTCTGCCCATTGACTCCATCAACCTGTTGAAAGAGGCCCGTCAGGACGGCGACCTGAGCCTGAATACCAGCAGCCGCCTGGACTGGACGGCGGTGCGGGAACTCATCGCCCGCAATGGCATGCGTAACAGCAATGTGATGGCCATTGCGCCAACGGCGACCATCTCCAACATCGTCGGTGTCTCTCAATCCATCGAACCGGCGTACCAGAACCTGTTCGTGAAATCGAATCTCTCCGGCGAGTTCACGGTGGTTAATCCATCTCTGGTTCGTGATCTGAAAGCTGAGGGTCTGTGGGACAACGTGATGGTGAACGATCTCAAGTACTTCGATGGTAGCGTGCAGCAGATTGATCGTATACCGGCAGCACTGAAGGCCCGCTACGCCACCGCCTTTGAGATCGATGCCCGCTGGCTGGTGGAGGCGGCGGCCAGGCGCCAGAAATGGCTGGACCAGGCCCAGAGCCTGAACCTTTACATGGCGGAACCCAGCGGCAAAAAGCTGGATGAGTTGTATCAGCTGGCCTGGGAACGTGGACTGAAAACCACCTATTACCTGCGCTCGCTGGGGGCCACGGGTGCCGAGAAAACCGCGCCGGTAGCAGCACCGCAACCACAGGTATGCAGCATTGATGAGCCGGACTGCGAAGCCTGCCAGTAAACCCGACCGCCACCAAGATTCTAGAGGTTAAAAGATGCTCAACTGGGACGACGAACCAAACACCCAAACCCGCCCGGCTACCCAGGAGGGTCCGGCCCCGGTCAATGTCGATGACAAGCGCGTTATCAACGGCGAAACCGACATCAATCAGCTGGCACCCTTCAAGTACCCCTGGGCCTGGGAATACTTCATGAATGCCAACAAGAACCACTGGACGCCGCTGGACGTGAACATGGCTCAGGACGTTCACGACTACCATCACCGCCTGTCTGCGCCGGAAAAGCACGTGTATGAGAACGTGCTGGCCTACCTCACCACCTCCGACATCCTGGCGATGCGCAACATCGGCCTGGCGGTGATGGAGAAGATGAGTGCCCCGGAATTGCAGATTTACCAAGCGCGGCAGGTGTACGAGGAAGCCATGCACACCTGGGCCTACCAGCACTGCATTGAAACCCTCAACCTGGACCAGAGCGAGATCTACAATCGCTATCGGGTGGTCCCCGCGATCAACGGCAAGATCCAGATGGCCAACCGCCGGCTGGATGCCGCCATGCGCTCTGACATGAACCTGCGCAACAAGGACGACCTGCAGGAATTCATTATGTCCTACCTGTTCTTCGCAGCGGTCTTTGAGGGTGCCTGGTTCTACAACGGTTTCAGCCCCATCTTCGCCCTGCAGCGTCGGGGCTGATGCGGGGCACCGGTGAGCAACTGCAGTACATCCTGCGGGACGAAGCCATGCACTTCTCGTTCGGGCTGAAAGTGGTGAACCAGATCCTGGAAGAGGAAAACATCACGCTGGACCCCAAAGCCGTGCGCGATATGTGGGACGAGTCCGAAGCCGCTGAAACCGCCTACGCCAACTACATCCTGCGGGACCCGATCCTGGGCTATTCCGCCGAGTACCACAGCGAGCAGTTCCGTTTTGTGGCCAATCGCCGGGCCAGAACCGTTGGCCTGGACGAACCGTTCCCGGGCGCGAAGAACGTCTCACCCTGGCTGGATGAGCAGGCCACCCTGCGTAAAGAGAAAAACTTCTTTGAAACCCGGGTCATCGAGTATCAGACCGGCGCGCAGTTGGAGTGGTAGCAACGTACTGACCTTCAGTCCGGCGGGCTGGCCGGCACTTACGTGCCGTTCAGAATCCAGCCTGCCGCCTTCTCCGCAATCATCAGTGTGGGGGAGTTGGTATTACCGCTGGTGATGGTCGGCATGACACCGGCATCCACCACGCGCAGGCCGGCGACGCCACGAACTCTGAGGTGAGGGTCGACGACTGCCATGTCATCGTCTGCCCGCCCCATGCGGGTGGTTCCCACAGGGTGAAAAATCGTGGTGCCAATGTCTCCCGCCAACCGGGTAAGTTCCTCATCGGTCTGGTACTGAAGGCCCGGCTTGAACTCTTCCGGTTCGTACTTGGCCAATGCCTGTTGCTCTGCAATGCGGCGCGTTACCCGAAGGGAATCCGCTGCGACCTTGCGGTCTTCCTCGGTGTTCAGGTAGTTGGGGGCAATGGCGGGCTTGATTCTGGAGTCCCGGCTACGAATACGCACGGTACCGCGGCTCGTCGGGTTGAGGTTACAAACGCTGGCGGTAATGGCTGGAAAGTCATGCAAAGGCTGGCCAAATGCCTCCAGACTCAATGGCTGAACGTGGTACTGGATGTTGGCGTACTCATATTCTTCGGAACTGCGGGTAAACAGACAGAGTTGGGAGGGGGCCATGCTCATGGGGCCGGAGCGGGTAAGCAGATACTCCAGCCCAATTCGTGCCTTGCCAATCAGTGAGTTGGCCATGGTGTTCAGGGTCTTCGCGCCCCGAACCTTGTAGACCGATCGAATCTGAAGGTGATCCTGAAGATTCTCGCCGACGCCGGGTAAGTCGGCAACAACCGGGATATCGTGTTCCCGAAGCAGATCCGCGGGGCCAATGCCCGACAGCTGCAGCAACTGGGGGGATCCGATAGCGCCGGCTGAGAGGATGACTTCGCGGCGTGCGTGGGCGGTAATTTCCCCCTCTCCCGGTCGTTCAACACGTACGCCGGTGCATCGGGCTTTTCACCGGCCGCCATGTCCAGCGCCATGACATGGGTGGAATGCCACAGTGTCAGGTTAGGGCGCGTCTTGGCTGGCCGCAGGAACGCCTTCGAGGTGCTCCAGCGCCAGCCGGAGCGCTGGTTGACTTCGAAGTAGTCAACGCCTTCGTTGTCGCCGCGGTTGAAGTCCCGGGTTCGGGGAATGCCAGCCTGAACGCAGGCGCTGGCAAAATCCTCCAGAACGGTCCATTTCAGCCGCTGATGCTCGATCCGCCACTCACCGCCGTGGCCGTGGTAATTCCCGTGTTCCGGATCGGCGTCGCCTTCTTCGTCCAACCGGTAGTGATCTTCATGACGCATAAAGTCGGGTAGGCAGTTATCCCATGACCACGCCTGCTCTCCGGTAACATCGGCCCAGTGGTTGTAATCCCGGGCCTGGCCACGAATGTAGAGCATGCCATTGATGCTGGAGCAGCCACCCAGGGTTTTCCCCCTGGGGTAGATCAGTGATCGACCATTCAGGCCGGGGTCCGGCTCGGTGCGAAAGCGCCAGTCCGTGCGCGGATTGTCGATGCAATAAAGGTAGCCCACTGGAATATGGATCCAGTGGTAATTGTCACGACCGCCCGCCTCGATCAGCAGCACCCGGTTGGCCGGGTCGGCGCTCAGACGGTTGGCCAGCAGGCAGCCGGCAGAGCCGGCCCCGACGACGATGTAATCAAACTCGTGCTGCCCGTGTGCATTGTTGTTATTGGACATGGTCTGTCTCCCGGACTGGTTTGCGTGTTACTTGGCGGTTGGCATCACAAACTCGGCACCGGCATCGATGGAGTCTGACCAGCGCTGCATAATGGATTTCTGCCGAGTATAGAATTTAACGCCCTCTTCACCGTAGGCATGGGTGTCGCCAAACATTGAGCGTTTCCAGCCACCGAATCCGTGCCAGGCCATGGGAACCGGAATGGGCACGTTGATACCGACCATGCCAATCTGAATGCGACGGCCAAATTCACGGGCGACGCTGCCGCTCTCGGTGAAACAGCTGACACCGTTGCCGAATTCATGATCATTGATCAGGCGGATGGCAGTCGCAACATCGGGAACCCGCACACAGGCCAGCACCGGGCCGAAGATCTCTTCCCGGTAAATTGTCATCTCCGGAGTGACGTGATCGAACAGCGTGCCACCCATCCAGAAACCTTCGCCGCAGCCTTCGCCCGTTGACGTTGCATCGAAGTCGCGGCCGTCGACCACCAGTTCAGCGCCTTCAGCCACACCTTTATCAATATAACCGGTAATGCGCTGGTGAGCGCTGGCACTGACAATCGGACCCATTTCGGCGTCCAGGTCCATGCCGTTCCTGACCTTCAGGCTGCGTGCCCTCTCGGCCAGCCTGGGGATGAGTTTGTCAGCGACATCACCGACCAGAACCGCCACGCTGATGGCCATGCAACGTTCGCCGGCACTGCCGTAACCCGCGCCAATGAGCGCATCCACGGCTTTGTCCAGATCGGCATCGGGCATAACCACCATGTGGTTCTTGGCGCCGCCGAGGGCCTGAATGCGCTTGCCGTGACGGGCGCCATTTTCATAGATCAGATTGGCAATCGGAGTGGAGCCGACAAAACTCAGCGCCATGACGTCCGGGTGCTCAATGAGCGCTTCCACCGCACCCTTGTCACCCTGCACCACATTGAACACGCCGTCGGGCAGGCCAGCCTGTTTGAGCAAATCAGCGAGCATCAGAGACGCACTGGGGTCGATCGGGCTGGGCTTGAGCACAAAGGTATTGCCGGCAGCGATTGCCACCGGGAACATCCACATGGGCACCATCACCGGGAAGTTAAACGGCGTAATACCAGCGACCACGCCCAGGGGCTGGCGGGTCGTCCAGTTATCGATACCGGTACTGACCTGTTCGGTATAGTCGCCTTTGAGAAGCTGGGGAATACCGCAGGCAAACTCCACGATATCAATCCCCCGGGCAACTTCCCCCTGAGCGTCGGTAAAGACCTTGCCATGTTCGCGAGTAATCGCTTCGGCCAGTTCGTCTTTGTGCTGGTTAAGCAGTTCCAGAAACCTGAACATGACACGTGCGCGACGAATCGGCGGGGTGTCCGCCCAGCTTGGGAAGGCAGCAGACGCAGCGGCCACGGCCTGATCAACATCATCGCGGTTGGCAAGAGCGGTCTGGCCTGAGACCTTGCCGGTAGCGGGATTGAATACGTCCTGAGTTTGGCCGGAGCTGCCTTCTGAAATTCGCCCATTGATATAATGCTGGATCGTTGGATTGCTCATGGTTGTCTTTTCCTGTTTTTGATTCAGTTTTTTGTAAGGGTTCTGGATGCCTTTATTCGGGGCATTCGTCGCCGCTGGATAAGAATTGAACAGTTAATTTACGGTCGGTCAGGTACCGAAGCAATTGAGTTATTTTAAATCATGATATAAGTAATGCTTATATTGGAGCTCAGGAGGGAAAGACGGCTATGCAACACTTGCAGGGATTACGTGCCTTTGTGTCTGTGGCTCGTGAGGGGAGTGTTTCCAGGGCTGCCGAGCGACTGCATCTGACACAGCCGGCCGTGAGCCTGAAGCTGAAACAGTTACAGGATGATCTTGGCCTCAGGCTTTTTCGGCGTAAGCCGCAGGGTTTGGTGCTGAGTGCTGATGGTCACAACCTGTTGCCGGTGGCCGAAAAGGCGTTGGCGGGGATAGCTGCATTTGAGCAAAGCGCCCAGGCATTGCACAGCACTGTTCGCGGACGCCTTAAGATTGGCACCATCGTGGACCCCGAATTTATCCGTCTGGGGTCGTTTCTACACCAATTGGTGGCTCGCGCGCCCCAACTTGAAACCGAGCTGCATCAGGGAATGAGTGGCCGGGTTCTGGAACAGGTCCGTAATGGCAGCCTGGACGTTGGTTTTTTTCTTGCCCCGCCAGGTCTGGGCGCTGGACAGTCATCGCCAGAATTAATGTACAGAGAGCTGACCCGGTTTGACTATCACGTTATTGCACCGGCGGGATGGGCGTCACGGGTGGCGGACAGTCGCTGGTCGAGCCTCGCCGGGCTGCCCTGGATCGTGACACCGCCGGATTCAGTGCACAATCGGTTATTGGCTGACGCAATGGAGCCTCATGGATTGGTTCCAAATGGCGTTGCACAGGTCGACCAGGAAGCCTGCATGCTGGACCTGGTCAGGGCGGGCGTCGGGCTCAGCCTGGCCCGGGATGCCCTGGCGATGGCAGAGCGACAGGAACGGGGGCTGGTCGTTGTGGAAGGCGTGCGTATCCCCTGTGCCCTGAGTTTTATCTGGCGCAAGGACCGGGAGGAAGAGCTGGTGATTGCAGAGGCGCTGGAGGCTCTTGCCGGTGTGTGGTTGTTTGAGACTCTTGATGACATCGATCGTGAAAACCGGCCCATTAGCCGTGACACTTTCCATCAGACGCTGGCGGAACCAAATATGGGCCGGGTCATTGTCCATCACCGGTGCCCACAGCAGGTAGACCGGCAACGAGGGTACCTCTACCGGAAACGGCAGGGTCTTCAGCCCGAATGCCCGGGCGTACTGCTGGGCCAGACGTTCGGGCACCGTGGCAATCATGTCGGAGCCGCTGCAGGTGGCCAGCATACTGGCGAACTGGGTGACCCGGGCCCCGGTTCGCCGCTGCCAACCCGGTTCGTTGAGGATCTGGTCCAGGGGCAAGCGCCGGTTCCGATCCGGCAGTACGACGTGTTCGGCGTCCAGAAACTGCTGTTTGCTGCAATCGCCCTGCAGGTCTGGGTGGTCCTGTCGTGCCACCACCGCAAGCCTCTCCGCGAGAAGCACTTGCCGCCGTAATCGATCGTTCTCCGTTGCAAAGGCATCCACGGCAAGATCCGCTTCGGCGGTATACAGCCTCTGGGGCATGTCATCGCCGGCCAGGGCGACCTCCACCACCACATTGGGCGCCTCGCTTCTCAGGCGTGTCAGTAACGTTGGTAACACTACCATCTCGAAGTAATCGTTGCTGAGCACGCGAAAGCGTCGCTGGCTGGTGCTAGGCACAAAGCGATTGGCCGGGTCCAGTGTGTCGCGCATGGCGCCGAGTTGCTGGCTGAGGCTTCTGTGCAGCTCACGGGCGCGGGGTGTCGGCACCATGCCCTGATGGGTACGCACAAACAGGGGGTCACCCAGGGTATGACGCAGGCGCTGCAATGCGGCACTGATCGCCGGCTGGCTCATGCCCAGGGAATCGGCGGCGCGGGACAGTTGCCCGGCTTCCATAATGGCGTCGAACACCGGAAGAAGGTTGAGGTCGACGCTTCGTAAATTCAGCTTCATGGATAATACTTATACCAAATATTGAATAGGAAAATATAGCTCTCCCGAGTAGCCTCAGAAGACGTACAAACCCTCGTCTCGGAGAACAATAATGGACGATCAGAAACTGACGATGCTGGTTACGGCTTTTATTGTGGTTACCGCCCTTTGGGAGGTAGTCAGCGGCCGTACCCGTGAAGGTCGCAAGAACACGCAGGACTGGCGCATGGCATTTCTTGCCACGTTCATGATGGTGGCGGTGCAAAGGCCGTTGGTGTTGCTGTTGCTGACGCTGGGTCTGTCAACGCTGATTCCTGGCAGCGCCGGTTCACTGGCCTGGCTCGAGCAGGCCTATTTCTGGCCCACGTTGATCGTGTTTTTCTGCGTGGAAGAGTTTATCCACGGCAGTTTCCACCTGTTTGCCCACCGGCGCCGACCCAATAACCGTGTTCTGCAATGGGTTCAGGCATTTTACAAGATGAGCCACCGCCCGCACCACATGTCGGGCGGCCAGGACAACAAGGGCCAATTGACGGTAACGCAGACCTTCGTCAATGGCTGGGCCTGGTGGCTGATCATGCCCAACTACACCTTCCAGTTGCTGTGTCTTTATCTGGGGCTGGTAGAGGTGTTCCTGATTGCCACCGCCTTCAAGGGACTATGGGCGGCCCATACTCATGTGAACTGGAATTATGACCTGTATTTCCACAACCACCGCTGGGTCTGGGTTCGCAAGACCATGTGGGCACTGGCGCATATTCTGGTCTTTCCCACTCAGCACCACCATCATCACGCCCGCGGGCCCAATTCAGCCAAGAATGTGACCTCCACACTGGCGATCTACGATTGGCTGGTGTTTGGCACCCTCGCCATTGAAACCAGCAAACCCAAGGTCTATGCTGGCGCCAGAAAGACCACGAGGCAAACAGTGCATTGAAACGCTATTTCTGCTGGGATGTTCGACTACGTGCAAAACCTAGGCGGTGAAATTTTTTTTGGAATAAACGCCAGGCTCAGCCGTCTCCCTGATGAAAGCCACCCGAAACGGGTAAATCAGGAGGACGTAACCATGAAAAAACATGTACTGACACTCGCAATCTGTTCCATTCTTTCCACCGGCGTTTTCGCCGCAGAAGGGTCTGGCGCGGCCAATGCAAACGCGCAGGCTGAAACCAACATGAGTGCGGAAGCCAGCACCCGCAACGGTGTTTCCGCGAATGGTGGTGCCTCTGCAAGCGCAGAGGGTAGTGTCAACGGCGAAGCCGCTCGAGACGAAGCTGCCGACCAACGCCAGGCGGCCAGTGAAGAAGCCCGCGGAAGGGCCGATCAGGCGGTCAGCGCTGGCGTTGAAACCGGCCAGAAGGTGCGAGCAACCGCCGATGCTACAGCGGACACGGCTCGCGATGAAGCTGGTGAGAAGCGCGAACAGGCGCAAGAGCGCATGAACGAGACCCGAAATGCTGAAATTCGCGCTGAAACCAATCAGCAGATCGGAACGTCTGTATCTGAGAGCGTCCGGAGTGAAGTGCAGAACTCCGTCAAGGGGACCGTGAAAGGGTCCGGCAGTGGCGGCCTGCTATAACCACTCCTCCAGACTCGCCGGGCCATAGGGCCCGGCTTTCTTTTGGACGCCCAAGTGAAAGGAGCAGACATGCAGTTGATTCAACGTATTTTGACCTTGCCCCTGGCCATTGGCCTGGCGTCACCGGTATTAATGGTTCAGGCGCAGGGGAAAGCGTCAGCGAACGGATATCTTGAAGGCGGTTACGAGCACGACAGCAACGCGACCGTGGATGAACTGAACACGTCCGCCGATGAGAGCGATCAGGCCTGGGTTTTCGACGCCGGTCTGGAAGGCATCCTGAAACCCACCGAGCGGTTAAACGTGACGCTCGGCTATTCGCTCTCGGGCAGACGGTACCAGAACCTTGATGAATTCGATCAGGACATTCACCTGCTGTCGGCCGATGTCAGTTATGACTTCGACCCGGTCACCGTTGGCACCAGTTACTACTATTCCCACGCAACCCTGGGGTCAGACCCGTTCCTCGATTTCCGGCGTGCCAGTGTCTACCTGGGCAGCTGCTCGCGGAGGACGTTTATCTGCGTGGCAGCCTGCAGGACAAGCGCAAGGAATTTGATGACAGTGATGCGCGGGATGCCGAGATAAAAGGCGCCAGTCTGGATGCGTTCTTCTTTTTCAACCAGGCCCAGAGCCACTTTCTACTCGGCCTTGACGGTGATCGCGAAGATGCGGAGGCGAAAGCCTACGACAATGACCTGCTTCGCGTTCGGGTAGCGTTGGTGCATCGGTTTATCCTGGCCGGCGAGGAAAACCGCCTGCGGTTTGGCTGGCGTTACGAGGACAGGGAGTATGAAGAGGTCACCGTCACCAGTACCAGCCCGGTTCTGACGGACCCTCTGACCGGTGACCTTACCGAACGCTCAAGCAATGAGCGGGCGGACAAAGCCCGTATTCTGGAGGCCAGCTGGCGGATTGGACTCAATGAGGTGTTCAGTGTTGAGCCCAGTGTTTCCTGGGGCCAGTACACCTCGAACGTGGATTCCGCGGATTACGACAAGACGGTGGCGGGGGTGACGCTCAGGGCGGATTTCTGAAACCCGGCAGTCAGAAATCCAGAAAGCCGTGACCGAATTCGGTGTCCCGGCCAGGACGGCCAAGATCCTTCGCTGCATTGATCAGGGCACCAATGGCCTTGTCTTCCGAAAGTTCATTACGTTGGCAGGCCAGTGCAGCGGCAACCACCGGCGACGCCAGCGAGGTGCCGCTGTCTGCAACCATGCCGGCATCAGGGTGTGCTACCGGAACGGTGACGCCGTTGCTGGCAAACATCACCTGTTCACCCCGATTGGCCCAGCGGTAGAGCTTCCCGGAACTATCAGCCGCCGTCACACCGATCACTTCCGTGTAGGCGGCCGGATATAATGGCGGGGCAGAGGCCCTTGATTGCCTACCGCCGCAACCATCAGCACGCCGCGCTCCCTGAGGCGGCTCACCGCCGCAGCGAGAAGCTGGTTGTCCGGGCCGGTCAGGCTGATGTTGATAACCGATAAATCCTGACCGGCCAGCCAGTTCAGGCCTTCCAGTAAATGACCAAGTGTGGCGCCTGAGAGGGTGCGATCCCGGTCATAGAACACCGAGGCATTGAAGATCGTAGCCTGCGGCAGCCGGGCAGGCCATTGCCCAGGCCGGTTTCCCACCAGCAGGCTGGCGACGGCCGTGCCGTGAGTTGCCGGCTCAGTCAGTGTTCCGTCCACTTCCGCCAATGCCAGAAAACGCTCCTGCACAACCTGTGCATTTTCAAATACCCGATGGTCTGTGGCAATGGACGTATCCACCATTCCAACGCGAACCGGGGCGGTGCAGAGGCTACGCCACTGTGGCATTTTGGTCTCTGACAGGGGCTCTTTCGCACCCGTTTGCGGAGCATAGATATGGTTGCGGTCCAGCCGATCCGCGAGTTCTGGTAGGGCGTCCTGTAGGGCATTATGGGAATCCAGCTCGGCAGTGACCCGGAACCGCACCACGGTCATACCCAGGCCGGTCAGCTCTCGGCGTTCGAGAACTGTGATCCCCGGCTGGTCAAGGCGGGCGAGTTCCGCCGCGGTACCGGTCACCAGCCACTGACCTTCCACTGCCCGGAAACCGTCGTCCAGTTGGATATCATTGAACGCTTTCTGTCCCTGACGCGTGAGGATGGGAAGGACCGATGGTAACTCTTCGAGCTGTTCCATGAGCTCTGTGGCCTGTGTGTTGATCTGCTTCTCAAGGCGACGGTCCATGGCCTGCTCCACCATGCGCTGTGTCTTCTGTTCAACCTGGCGGGTTATCGGATCTATCTGGCCGCTGGTTACGTCACCGACACCGATGGACAAGGCCGGTGCGGAAAGCGTGCAAAGGGCGATTGCAGGGAACAAGTGTCTCAAGAGAAAAGGTTTCATCGTGCCCGTCCGATTAAAGATGTGTGTCATACGATACAACGGCCTGGCGGAAAAAAAATTCCTTCGTTCATGGAATAAATCGGTTTCACGACCGTTTTACCGATAACACCTTTGGAAATGGAAGGCTATGAAAGAGGAAATCACCGAACTATTACCAAGGCTCCGACGATTCGCCTACTCGTTGACCGGCTCCCTGTCAGACGCCGACGACCTGCTACAGAATACGGTGGAGCGTTTGTTGACCCGGGACATGCCGGACGACGCCGATCTTACCAAGTGGGCATTCCGGGTTTGCCGTAATGTCTGGATAGACGAGTGTCGCGCGCGTAAGGTTCGGCGGGACGCCGCGGAACATCCGGAGTTGACGGATGGCCAAGTGATCAATGGCGAGCACCAGACCACCAAAGAGATCGAATGGCACCGAGTGGACGCTGCGATGGCAAGACTGCCACAGGACCAACGCCAGATTATCTCCCTGGTGGCAATCCAGGGCATGCCCTACAAAATCGTGGCTGAGATTCTGGAAGTGCCCAAGGGTACGGTGATGAGCCGGCTGGCCCGAGCCAGGGCGGCATTGAGCGAGGCCCTGGCGCCTGTAACCATGAGGACCGATTCATGAAGATGACTGATGAAACCCTGTCGGCTTTCCTCGATAACGAACTGACCGACGCGGAAATGGAAGCGGTTCGGGACCAGATTGAGAAGGATCCAACGCTGGCAGATCGACTGGCCGAGATGGCGTCCGTGGATGCCGAACTACAGGCGCATTACGGCTCGATCGATGACCGTCCCATGCCGGCATCAATTACCCGAATGCTGGAGGAAAAGGCCTCCCGGAGTGCTGCGCCCGCGCAGGACAATGTGGTCACTTTTCCGTGGTGGCGCAGGCTGCCCGGCCACACGGGTAAAGCGATCGCCGCCGCTATCATCGCGGGGGTGGCGCTGACGCAATGGCTGACGGTAGCAACGGACGGCGATCCGATGTCGCCCGCGGTGGCGAACGTTCTGGATAGCCAGCCCAGTGGCGAAGTTTACCAGGTTAATGACCAGGCAAGCCTGACGCCGAGACTGACGTTCCAGAGCCAGGCCGGCCAATGGTGCCGTCAGTTCCGCCTGGAGACGCAAACGTCCGCGTCGGAGCAAATTGCCTGTCGCACTGGCGAGGGTTCCTGGGAACAGGTGGCCACTGCCGAAGCAGAGCCTTCCCTGGCACCTGATGTATACCAGACAGCGAGCGGTGGCAGTGTGCTTGACGAGGAACTGGACCGGATGATGGCCACGCCCCCCATTGGGCCGAACCAGGAGCGTGCGTTGCTTGAACAGCAGTGGAGGCGTAATTAACAGTCCTGCGTCCCAGCGGTTTGCGGTTCCGGTGGATGGCAACACGGGGGAATCCAGCTAGTATCAAGGTGTTTATCCTTCGCTGACCTGATGGGGCCGTAATGACCGAATACTTTATCCAGGCGTTTATCTATCTGACCGCCGCTGTTGTCGCGGTGCCATTGGCGAAGCGCCTGGGTTTGGGGTCGGTATTGGGGTATCTGGTGGCCGGTGTCGTCATCGGGCCGGTGACGGGGCTGGTGGGCCAGGAAACCGCAACCATTCAGCATTTTGCCGAGTTTGGTGTGGTCATGATGCTGTTTCTGGTGGGCATGGAGCTGGACCCGAAATCCCTCTGGGCCATGCGGATTCGTTTGCTGGGCCTGGGCGGCCTGCAAGTGGTGCTCACCTCCGCTGCCGGAATGGCGATTGCCTGGTGGATGGGGCTGCAATGGCAGACCACCGTCGCCGTTGGCTTATCTTCTCGTTGTCTTCCACCGCCATTGTGCTGCAGACCCTGAACGAGAAAGGACTTAGCAAAACCGAGGGGGGCCGGGGCGCTTTCTCGGTGCTGTTGTTCCAGGATATTGCGGTCATTCCCATGCTGGCGGTGATTCCCCTGCTGGCGATATCCGAACTGGCGGGCGTTGGGGCGACGGACCCCGGGCACCAGGGCGGTTTCAGCCTGGTGGCGCATCTGCCAGGCTGGGCTCACGCCCTGGTGGTGATCGGCTCTGTGACTACGGTGATCGTCGGCGGTCATTACCTGAGCCGGCCCCTGTTTCGTTACGTGGTTCAGTCCGGTATGCGGGAGGTTTTTACGGCCACCGCGTTAATGCTGGTGATCGGTATCGCCGCGCTGATGAGCATCGTCAATCTGTCGCCGGCGCTCGGGGCCTTCCTCGCCGGTGTGGTGCTGGCCAACAGCGAGTTCCGTCACGAACTCGTGGCCAACATCGAGCCCTTCAAAGGGCTACTGCTCGGATTGTTTTTCATCACGGTGGGTGCCGGTATCAACTTTGAGGTGCTGGCGGCGCAATGGGGCACAGTGATCACATTGGCGCTGGCGGTTATCCTGATCAAGGCAGCAATTCTGCTGCTCCTGGCATTGTTATTCGGGCTGCGGGGCCGTGATGGCTGGCTGTTCACCCTCGGGCTGGCCCAGGCCGGCGAATTCGGCTTCGTGCTGCTGACCTACAGCATGCAGAACAGCGTGATCCCCGCGGACATCGCCCAGCTTCTGGGATTGGTGGTGGCGCTGTCCATGTTCCTGACGCCGCTGTTGTTTATTGCCTACGACCGGCTGATCTTGCCGCGGTATCGTGAAGCCCGCAATGAGCAGCGGGAAGCCGATGTGATCGAGGAGCAGGCGCCAGTGATCGTGGCCGGGGTTGGACGATTTGGCCAGATTGTGTGCCGGTTGTTGCGGGCCAACAAGATTCCCATTGTCGCGCTGGATCTGGCCCTGGATCAGATCGAAAACCTGCGACGTATCAACATCAAAAGCTATTTCGGTGACGCCAGCCATACGGGGTTACTGGAAACGGCGGGCATCGCCCACGCGCGCTTGCTCGTGGTTGCGATTGACGACCGGGATAGAGCCGTGGCCCTGGTCCGCCACGTCAAGCAACACTACCCTGGCGTCTGGCTACTGGCGCGTGCGTTCGACCGGGGTCATGGCTACGAACTTCGCCAGGCAGGCGCTGACGACGTCGTCAGCGAAACCTACCACTCCGCGGTGGAGCTGGGTGGTCATGCGCTGACCGCATTCGGCGTTCACCCATTACGGTCGCGACAGATGACCTGGGCGTTTATCAATAATGAAAAGTCCCACGAGGACGAACTGTTCGACGCCTGGAAGGAAATCGAAGAGGGTATCCGCTTTAGCCCCCGTTATGGTGAGCTGTTCATGAAGCTGGAGGACACCCTGAGTGACGTGATGCAGCAGGACTGGGAGCCGCCCAGCCGTGAGGAGGTGCCCTTGTGGTCACCTCCCAGAACGGATGAGTGATGTCTGCGATGCCTAGTTGGTGCTGAACCTGAACCGGCGCCGACCCCATCCCATCATAAACAGCAGGGCCAATATCGGCCAGGACATGCTACCGCCACCACCGCCTGACGATGAGTCGTCAGAGGCCGAGCCGGAGGAAATGGAGTTGTCCACTTGCTGGACGTTGTAGGCCGACAGCTCGGCGTCCGGATCAAGGGAGCTGTAGATCCGCCCCACACCCTCCGCAAAGGCCTCAATTTCAATAGTATTGTCCAGAAGCTGTCCATCCATGGTGATACGGGTTTGTCTGAGTGTGACCAACACGGCACGCGGCTCCCCGTCTACGCTGGTTGTGGCCTCCTCAATCAATTCAATGGTCGTGGTGAAATTGACCTGATTGCCCTGCCGGCCATTGATGTAGCTGGAGAGGGTGGCACGTGAAGTGACACTCGTGCCCAGCTCAAGCGAGCTGGGGATCATTAGCAGACCATCCCCGTAGGTGATTCGAATCCGATCTCCTTCCGAATCAACAAACCGGCTTTCAAGCAGATAGACGCCAGTAGTACGACGTACCAGGCGGTCATCGCCATTTGGGAAAATGAACTTGAACATACCTGCGCCGCTTATGGATTCGCTTCGGAACTGGTAGCCATCCGATGGGTCGGAGAAAACCCAGGTGATGTCCCCCAAGGGGAAAAAGTCCATCGTATTGTGGGTGGGAAAGTCGTCAGAAACGTCGGGATTGTAACCGGAGGCGACTTCTGAGGCGTTCGTGGCGCCGTCACCGTCATAGTCCTGGGACGCATCATCGGGATTGTATGGGTCGAGCGCCAGATACTGGTCTTCCAGCGAGTCTGGCAGGCCGTCTCCATCGGAATCGCGGTTGGGATCCCCTGCAGGATAATCCTCCTCATCGGTCATGGATGTACCGTTGAGGTACTCGCTCAGATTGCTGTAACCGTCTGCGTCCAGGTCTTCCTGGGCATCGGCACTGTCAAAGGGATCCAGTCCCACTGCGAGTTCGTCTGTGTCGGGGATGCCGTCGTTGTCGGAATCATTGTCACAGGCGTCGCCAAACTCATCGCCATCATGATTGTCTTGATTGGCATTGGCGGTGTTGGGGCAGTTATCTTCGAGGTCAAACAGCCCGTCGTCGTCAGTGTCCGCTGTGAAATCGAGTACTGAGATGTCAGGCCCCCCGCTTGCGGCCATTTCAATCGCCACCAGGTGGGCGCCATAGGCCAGAATACGGGTGTCCAGGGCATCGAATATAGAGTTCTCTTCAAGGAGCTCGTAGTTGTCGGACCAGGTTTGCAGCACGGCATTGCCATCAACTGCTGCAATGGTGTGGAGGGTACCTCCCGTCCAGGCGGCGTCTGTTATTTCATTGGACAGATAGTTGAGTTCGGCGAGGGAATAGGCGTCGTGGAGCTTGCCTCCGCCGGTCAGCAGCAATTGGCCTGCAGGGTCGAAGTGCAATGGTGCGGCTGCGTAGCCGCTGCTGTGATAGGGGGAGTCGCCCTTGCTGCCCAAAAGCCCGGTGGTTGAGCTCAGCTCGGACCATTCAATGTCATTGGGCGATGTTCCGGACCGGAAGTGATAGATACGCTCGGTGACAGGATTCCATAGGTACTCTGAGCTGGCGTGCCGCCATTCAACGGAGTCCACCATTGTTCCGGATGCGTCAAAGCTGTAGAACCGCTCCCAGGCACCGGAGGCATCCACCGCAAAGAGATAATCGCCTGCGGATTCCAGACCCAGAACACTTTGTGGCAGGTTGGTGAACGGAGTTTCCTGAAGTGTCCCGGTGGACACGACTATCTGGCTGATCTTTCCACCGGTGTAGCCCAGGTAAAGTCGCCCATGGGCTGGGGAATACGTCATCCACGTGGGTGGGTTCAGCAGGCCGATGCTGTCAACATAGGTTTGCGTTTCCGCCGACCAGATGTGAATGGCCAGTGTCTCCCGGTCGGCCAGATACAACAGGCCTTCCTGGCTGTCGAACTCGATGAAATCCGGGATGAAATCCGAAGTTTCCGGATTGGGGGGCTCGCCTGGCGATGGCGTGGCAAGACTGTCGAGGTCCAATACTTCAACACTGATCTGACTGCTGTTCTCGTAGAAAGCAAAGACAGCGTCACCGTAGCTGGCAATTTTCAGAGGTTGCTGGTTGAGGCCCATCTGAGCCACTTCCAGCATGGCGTTGTTGTATTGATGAACGGTATTGCCACGGAGCACCAGCAGGTCGCCCTGCCAGAAAGTCATATCGTCAAACGCGCCAGCAAGGCTGCCGGCGTAGGTCAGGTCGTTGGCGAAATAAAGGATGCCCTGATTGTCGAGTACGCGACTTTCATCCGGGAACAGGTAAAGTTGACTGGCACTGGGATAATCCCCGTGGGCGGGGCTGTCCATATCGCTCCCCATTGTGCCATCCGCATTGAGTGGGATTTTAACAATATCGGACGGTGAAATGCCGTCTGACCGATAGTACAGCGCTGACTGTGCTGGTGATCCCACAGACCCGGTCCCCCTGTAGAAAACCGTTTTTTCTTCTATGAGTGTGTAATCTGACAGGTTCCGAGCCATGACCCGGTTGAAACCCTGTACCAGATAAAGGGCGTTTCCTACCGCATGGAGTGCCGTCATGTCTTCGCCGGTGTTGGCAATGAAAGTCGGTGTCTGCGAATCGAGATCTATTGCGTAGGCACTGCGCCGATAGGCCACATACAGATTGTTACCCTGAATTTCTGCGGCAGTTGGTACGTTATTGAGGGGAATATCCGACAACATGGATTGCGACACCATGTCGTAGCGGACGACTTTATTCGGGGCAGCGAAAGTGAAATAAATCACACCATCGTCCTGGTCGATATCAACCAGCGCAGCGTGAGAAACGGTCGAAAAAAAGCAAAAACACACCAGAAAGAACGCTTTCAGCGCCTTTGGAGAATGTCGCATACAACGTTCCCTGTTTAAGTGACTGGACAACGATACTGAACGCGGATCAGGCGTTCTTCACACACATCACGTGCGTCGTGCACGGTATGATGTTAATTGATTAAGGATAGTTAATCATCCGCGACATTAACTTGATAGGTGTCTCATTGGGGAAACCCCAATTTGTTGATTCTCCACTGAAGGCTCTGTTCATTCATGCAAATACAGCTATCACATTTGTGGAATAGCTGTTCGTTTTTGAAAGGGCTAGTCTGAATTCACCGAAACACGAAGGAGAATTCAGACATGAAGGTACTGATTGTACTGGCCCACCCGGAAAGGCGGTCATTCAGTGGGGGTTTGGTGGATGTGGCTACGGAAACCCTGAATCTGGCGGGGCACGAGGTAGAAATAGACGATCTCTATGGGGAAGGTTTTGATCCGGTGGAGCGTTCGTCGTGGTATGGCAAGCGTCAGGATGAGTGCTATTTTGCTCCGCTGACGGAGCAGCGGGCTCACTATGATGCCAATGCATTACCTCAAGACGTGCAGCGTGAGATAGCCAGGCTGAATTGGGCCGATCTGGTGATTTTCCAGTTTCCGCTATGGTGGCATTCTCAACCCGCCATATTGAAGGGCTGGTTTGATCGTGTGTTGGTCTATGGCGGACTTTACTCGGGAAGCATGCGCTATGATCGTGGCTATTTTCGCGGTAAACAGGCGATGTGTTCCGTGACCACAGGTTCGCCGGAGCAGGCGTTCATGCCATTTGGCCGCGCCGGCAATATGGTGGAATGGCTGTGGCCGGTTCATTCTTCACTGTATTACGTGGGCTATGACGTGCTGGCACCGCACATAAGCTATGGGGTGCAGGGTGGCGGCATCCGCTATCAGGAGGAAGGCGCGTTCCGGGACCATCTGGAGGCACTGAAAGACCAGTGGGCGCACCGGTTGTCGGGGATTGAACAGGACGCTCCAATTCCCTTTACTGGCTGGAATGACTGGGACGATGCCGGAGTGCTCAAACACTCGAATCCGACGCGTTGGCGGTTGTGAGCAACGTTGTGATTTGCCCTGAGAAGACTATGCTTGAGCTAAGGCCCGGCAGAGGAGAGCATCGCCTTGGCACAACAACGGGACGTCACGGTCTTTTACGATGAACGGGTATTGGCCCATCACCCCGATACCAACATGGATTTCCTGCCCGGCCGCCTGGACAAACGGGTACGTTCCATTCTTTCAGGCCTCAATGTGCAGTGGAAGTACCCCGAGCATCCAGGCCGTATTACCGCGATCATGGACTTGCTTGCCCGTGATCCCATTCCCGGTGTCCGGATCGAGCCTGGTAAGGCGGCAACGCCGGATCAGTTGAGCCGGGTTCATACGACTTCGTTCCTGGACGACATATTCTCATTGCGGGACGAAAGTGCGTGGCTGGATGTGGATACCACAGCCGTTTCACCGGGCAGTGTTGAAGCTGCCGAAGTCGCTGCAGGCACGGCCATCGCAGCCGTGGAAGCGGTGGTTGAGGGCCGAACGAACAGCGCCTTCGCAATGGTCAGGCCGCCTGGTCACCATGCTGAGCCAGTACGCGCAAGGGGGTTCTGCCTCTTCAATAATGTTGCCGTTGCGGCTGCACACGCGCAGGCGGAGCTGGGCTGTGAACGGGTATTGATCGTCGACTGGGACGCCCACCATGGCAATGGTACCCAGGACATCTTCTGGGCGGATCCGGACACCATGTTTTTTGATATTCACCGGGCCGCACCATTTTACCCAGGCAGTGGCGCGTTAACCGACGTAGGCGCCGGCCTGGGCGAGGGCACCACCATTAACGTGCCCATGCCCGGTGGCGCGGGCGATGTCGCTTACCTGAAAGCGCTGCGGGAGATACTGGTACCCGCCGCAGACTACTTCAAACCGGACCTGGTACTGGTTTCCGCCGGCTTTGATGCCCATTGGTACGACCTGGCGCTCAATGTGTCCTACGAAGGCTTCTCAGCCATGACGGGCATTGTGCAGGAAATTGCGGACAAGCACTGTAACGGCCGGCTGGTCATGGTGCTGGAGGGCGGTTACAATACCGAATCATTGTCTCATGGCGTGCACGCAGTGCTTCGGGCACTGGCCGGTGGCACGTTGGCGGAACCAAGGGTCTGCGGCATGGAAGAAGTGGACACTGCCATCGATTTTCATAAGGGCGCCTTCGAGCCCGATAACACGGATTAGTCCTTCTCTGCAGCCTTCCCAAAAATAAAATAGCGGTTTCCTATCGAACGGCTAAAAACAATCAATTTGAATGTTTTTGATCAAATCAATACTTTAGCCAACTCAAGTTAGCCAATGCCTAAACTCAACCAACGGGAGATATCTACTATGGGTATGATTAACAGCGAAATTAAACCGTTCAACGCCACCGCCTTTAAAGGCGGCGAGTTCGTTGAAATTTCTGAAGCCGACGTAAAAGGGAAGTGGTCTGTCTTCTTCTTCTACCCGGCCGACTTCACTTTCGTATGCCCGACCGAGCTGGGCGACGTTGCCGACAAGTATGAAGAGCTGCAGAAGCTGGGTGTGGAAGTATTCTCCGTATCCACCGATACGCACTTTACCCACAAGGCGTGGCACAGCAGCTCCGAGACTATCGGCAAGATCAACTACTTCATGGTAGGCGACCAGACCGGCACCATCACCAACAACTTTGGTGTGATGCGTGAAGGCCAGGGCCTGGCAGACCGCGCTACTTTCCTGATCGACCCGGATGGTGTTATCCAGGCCATGGAAATCACTGCCGAAGGTATCGGCCGTGACGCTGACGACCTGCTGCGCAAGGTAAAAGCGGCTCAGTACGTTCGTAACAACCCCGGCGAAGTTTGCCCGGCCAAGTGGAAAGAAGGCGAAGCGACTCTGACTCCGTCACTGGACCTGGTTGGCAAGATCTAAGGTTTCGGTAACAGTGAAACCTGTAAAAGGCCCGCTCTGCGGGCCTTTTTTGTTTCTATCCAATTGATTTACCGAGTCGAATAGCAAAGACCTATCAAATACTTTGGATCAATTAATTTGAGCTGTGGAAGGCGAGTCCGTATCGTTCTCCTATATTCGATTCACGACTCAAACCGAGTTCGCACATTCAGTTTTACGCTATCCAGAGGGGAAAAGAGAGCATGTTGGATGCCAGTATCAAGGAACAGTTGAACGCTTACATGGACAAGCTGCAGCAGCCGATCGAGCTGGTTGCCGCTTATGACGACAGCGAAAAGTCCCAGGAACTGAAGCAGTTGCTGGACGAGCTCGAGCCCATGTCTGACAAGATCAGCCTGCGCACGGAAGAGTCAGAGCAAGTACGTCGCCCGTCATTTGCCATTAATCGTGTTGGCAGCGACATCGGCGTGCGATTCGCCGGCATCCCCATGGGCCATGAATTTACCTCCCTTGTTCTGGCGCTGTTGCAGGTAGGTGGTCATCCGCCCAAGGCCAGCCAGGAAGTGATTGAACAGGTCAAAGACCTGGACGGCGACTTTGAGTTTGAAACCTACTTCTCGCTGTCGTGCCAGAACTGTCCGGACGTGGTCCAGGCGCTGAACCTGATGAGCGTCCTCAATCCAAGGATCAAGCATACGGCGATCGACGGTGCCCTGTTCCAGGATGAAGTGGAGCAGCGTGAAGTCATGGCAGTGCCCAGCGTTTATCTCAATGGCAAGCCGTTTGGCCAGGGCCGCATGACTCTGGAGCAGATTATCGCGAAGGTCGACACTGGTGCAGAGGCTCGTGACGCTGAGAAGCTCCAGCAAAAAGACCCGTTCGAGGTGCTGGTCATTGGAGGTGGCCCGGCGGGTTCTTCAGCCGCTATCTATGCGGCGCGCAAGGGTATCTCTACCGGTATCGCCGCAGAACGCTTCGGTGGCCAGGTGGCGGACACCATGGGCATCGAGAACCTGATCTCTGTGCCCTACACCGAGGGTCCCAAGCTGGTGGCGGCCATGGAGCAGCACGTCAAGGAATATGATGTAGACATCATGAACCTGCAGCGCGCTGAAAAACTGATCCCGGCGGCCCGTAAGGGTGGCTACCACGAAGTGCGTCTGGCCAATGGCGCCTCTTTGAAGAGCCGCACGCTGGTTCTGTCCACCGGCGCTCGCTGGCGCCAGATGGGTGTTCCGGGAGAAGAGGAATACCGCAATAAAGGTGTGGCCTATTGCCCGCACTGCGACGGCCCCTTGTTCAAGGGCAAGCGTGTGGCGGTGATCGGCGGCGGTAACTCCGGCGTGGAAGCGGCCATCGACCTGGCGGGTATTGTTGGCCACGTGACTCTGATTGAGTTCGGCGCTGCCATGCGCGCAGACGATGTGCTGCAGAAGAAACTGCGCAGCCTGAAGAACGTGGAAATCATTACCTCGGGCCAGACCACTGAGATTACCGGCGAGAACGGCAAGGTGAACGGCCTTCAGTATACCGACCGCACAACCGGAGAGAGCCACCATGTATCGTTGGAAGGTGTGTTCGTCCAGATTGGCCTGGTGCCGAACACCGAGTGGCTGAAAGGTGACATCGAGCTGAGCCAGTATGGCGAGATCATTGTCGACGACCGGGGCGAAACCTCCATCCCGGGCGTGTTTGCGGCCGGTGACGCTACCACCGTGCCCTACAAGCAGATCGTGATCTCTATGGGTGAAGGCTCCAAGGCCGCCCTGAGCGCGTTCGACTTCCTGATTCGAAACTCCGTTGATGAGAGCGAGAGTGACGAAGCTGCGGCCTGAAGCTCCGCCTGAAATTCGGCGTGAAAACAGGTTCACACACGGCTGACCCCTAACCAGTTCGTGTTTTTCCGCCCCGTTGTCCGGTTTCCGGATAGCGGGGCTTTTTTATGGGCGTTTCCTGGGAGTGGAGCGGTTAGGTTGTACAAGTCGATTGCTTTCTGTACACTTTATTTTAATTGAACGTTCAATTAATAAAACGGACAGGAAGCGCGATGCCGATTGTTGGCGTGAAAGATACCCGAAAGCAGCAACTGATTGATGCCACCATGGCGTCTATTGCCGAGCTGGGGCTGCAGAACACCACCATCATCTCCATCAGCCGTCGTGCCGGCATGTCGTCCGGCATCATCAGCCACTATTTCGGTGGTAAGCAGGGGCTGATCGAAGCCGCGTTGCGTTATTTGCTGGACCAGTTGGGGAAGGAATTGCGGGAGCGGATGGCCCGCACCGATGGGTCGCCGGAACAACGCCTTCAGTGCATCGTCGAAGCCAATTTTTCCGAGTTCCAGCGCACCGATCTGGCGGCAAAGACCTGGCTCAGCTTCTGGGCCCGCTCCATGCACGAGCCGGGTTTACAGCGCCTGCAGCAGATCAACAACGCCAGGCTGTACAGTAATCTGCGTTACTCCTTCGCCCAGCGTTTGCCAAAACAGGCCGCCACCGAAGCCGCCCGCCAGCTGGCGTCGATGATCGACGGCTTCTGGCTGCGAAGTGCCCTGAGCACCGATCCCCAGGAAGGCTTCTCGGCGGCGGAAACGCTGTGTAAACGATTTGCATTGAACGCACTCGAATCCGCCCTTAATTAACCCCGAATTCACACGATCAGGTTTGAATCCCATGACTGAATTGCCCCGTTATCAGAACTTTATCAACGGCCAGCCCATGGCCAATGCCTCCGGTGAAACCTTCCCGGTTGTGAATCCGGCCACGGGCGAAGTGATCTATGAAATGGAAATCGCCGATGAAGCTGTCCAAAAGGCCGCGATAGACAGCGCCCAGGACGGCTTCAAGGTCTGGTCTGCGATGACCGGTGCCCAGCGTGGCCGTATTCTCCAGCGTGCCGTGGCGTTGCTGCGGGAGCGTAATGACGAACTGGCTGCCCTGGAAGTTCAGGACACCGGCAAACCCTGGCAGGAAGCCCAGGTCGTAGACGTGGTAACCGGTGCAGACACCCTGGAGTATTTTGCGGGGCTGGCGCCCTCGGTAGAGGGCAACCAGCAGGACCTTGGCGGGGATTTCTATTACACCCGTCGTGAGCCGCTGGGCGTGTGCGCTGGTATCGGTGCGTGGAACTACCCGCTGCAGATTGCCTGCTGGAAGTCCGCCCCGGCCCTGGCTACCGGCAACAGCATGATCTTCAAGCCCTCGGAGGAAACGCCAATGGGCGCCCTCAAGCTGGCGGAGATCTTTGTCGAAGCGGCGTACCGGCCGGCGTGTTCAACGTGGTCCAGGGCGCGGGTGATGTCGGTGCCTGGCTGACCCACAGCCCCGATATCGCCAAGGTGTCGTTCACCGGGGAAGTCGGCACTGGCCGGAAGGTAATGACCGCGGCTGCCTCCACCCTGAAAGACGTCACCATGGAACTTGGTGGTAAATCACCGCTGATCGTTTTCGACGATGCAGACATCGATAACGCAGTGTCCGCCGCCATGCTGGGTAACTTCTATACCCAGGGCGAGGTCTGCACCAACGGGACGCGCGTGTTTGTGCATGAAGATATCTATTCGGAGTTCATGGACCGCCTGCTGGAGCGGACACTGAACAATATCCGTATGGGCGATCCCACCGATCCGGACACCAACTTTGGCGCATTGATCTCGCAGAAGCACCAGCAACTGGTGCTGGATTACATCGAGAAAGGCATTGCCGAGGGCGCCACCCTCAGCCACGGCGGTAAGGCCGCGAAGCCAGGCTCCGCGCCCGGCGGTTACTTCGTGGAGCCCACGATTTTCACCGATTGCACCGACGACATGACTATTTGCCGTGAGGAGATCTTCGGGCCGGTGATGTCGGTACTGACCTTCTCCGACGAGGAGGAAGTGATCGACCGGGCCAACAATACCGACACCGGCCTTGCTGCTGGCGTGTTCACCAACGATATCCGTCGCGCCCACCGGGTGATTCACCGCATCCAGCTGGCATCTGCTGGATCAACAGCTACGGAGCATCGCCTGCGGAAATGCCGGTGGGTGGCTACAAGCTCTCCGGTGTTGGCCGCGAGAACGGCCGAGTCACACTCGACCACTACACCCAACTGAAGGCGGTGTACGTGGGCATGGAGGACATAGACAGCCCTTTTTAAGCGGGTTGTCAGGAGTTGCGTATGAAAGAAGTGAACTACGATTACATCATTGTCGGCGCGGGGTCTGCAGGCTGTGTGCTGGCCAACCGGCTTACCGAGGATGGCCGCCACCGGGTGCTGCTGCTGGAAACCGGCGGCAGCGACAAGAGCATCTTTATCCAGATGCCCACGGCGCTGTCCATCCCCATGAACACCAAAAAATACGCTTGGCAGTTTGAGACCGAGCCGGAACCCTACCTGGATAACCGCCGCATGCACTGCCCCCGGGGCAAGGTGCTGGGCGGCTCTTCCTCCATCAACGGCATGGTATACGTACGTGGCCATGCCCGTGATTTCGACGAGTGGCAGGAGCAGGGCGCCGAGGGCTGGGACTATCGCCACTGCCTGCCCTATTTCAAGAAGGCGGAAACCTGGGCCTTTGGCGCTGATGACTACCGTGGTGACCAGGGCCCGCTGGGCGTGAATAACGGCAACAACATGCAGAACCCGCTCTACAAGGCCTTTGTGGATGCGGGCGTGGATGCCGGTTATTTCGCCACCGACGACTACAACGGCGAGCGCCAGGAAGGTTTCGGCGCCATGCACATGACCGTCAAGAATGGTCGCCGCTGGTCTACTGCTAATGCTTACCTGCGCCCCGCCATGGCGCGGGACAATCTGACCGTGGTCACCCATGCGCTGGTGCACAAGGTGTTGCTGGAAGGCAAACAGGCCACCGGCGTGCGCTACGAGAAAGACGGCAAACTGGTGGACGTTACGGCATCAGAGGAAGTGATCCTGTCCGCGGGGTCTATCGGTTCGCCCCATCTGTTGCAGCTTTCCGGCATTGGCAACCGCGACGTACTGGAGCAGGCTGAGATCCCCGTCAATCACGAACTGGCGGGTGTGGGCGGCAACCTGCAGGATCACCTGGAGTTCTATTTCCAGTTCCGCTGCAAGCAGCCGGTCTCTCTCAATGGCAAGCTCGACTGGTGGAACAAGCTCAAGATCGGTGTTCGCTGGTTACTTAAGAAAGACGGCCTGGGCGCCACCAACCACTTTGAGTCCTGCGGATTTATCCGCTCCAAGGCGGGCGTCGAGTGGCCGGATCTGCAATATCACTTTTTGCCAGCGGCCATGCGCTACGACGGCAAGGAAGCCTTCGATGGCGACGGCTTCCAGCTGCATATCGGCCACAACAAGCCCAAGAGCCGTGGTTCGGTAACTGTGCAGTCAGACGATCCGCGCCAGCCGCCGCGCATCCAGTTCAACTACCTGCAGCACGAGGATGACCGCGAAGGCTTTCGTGATTGCGTGCGCCTGACCCGTGAGATTGTCAGCCAGCCGGCGATGGACGCCTATCGAGGCTCCGAAATCCAGCCCGGCGTTGATGTGCAGAGTGACGAGGAAATAGACGCCTTTGTCCGCCAGGCGGTGGAAAGCGCCTATCACCCGTCCTGCACCTGCAAGATGGGTGTGGATGATCAGGCGGTGGTAGGGCCTGATACGCGGGTTCATGGCCTCACCGGCCTGCGGGTAGTGGACTCGTCCATCTTCCCCACTATTCCCAACGGCAACCTCAATGCTCCCACCATCATGGTGGCGGAGCGTGCCGCTGACCTCATTCGTGGCCTGGCGCCACTGAATCCGTCTGACGCCCCTGTGGCGATGGACGAGCAATGGCGAGATCGCCAGCGCCCCGGAGGGGCCGCGCGCGAGATCGCCTGATACCGTTCCCGGCGGCGCAATGGCCGCCGGTTGTTATGCAAACCATCAGGACTTACCTATCGTCGCTGCGGCGCGATAACCGTGTCGTTCTGAGCGCGCGATAGTTAAGTGTTGACCCGTCAACGCGGGGGTTTGTGTCCGATTCGAATGAACACGTGCTTCAAAGTAGAGGAGGAACACCCATGTTGTCCCATATAATAAGTAACGCCAGAAACTGGAGGTGTGTATGACACTCTGGTTATCCACAGGCCTGATTTTCACTTTCGCGGCTATCGCGCTGATCCTGTTCAAATGGTGGGACCTGAAAGTCATCGGCGTGACGCCGGTACGTACCTTCACGTTTATCGCCATTCTGTTTACCTCGGGCCTGGATGTCGGCCTGATCATGTTTCCGCTGACGGAATTTGCCGGTTACGGCAACCTGACGGAAAGTCCTGAGTACGGCTTCGCTAACCCACTGGCGATTGAGTTCGGGTTCTGGGCCTTTCTGATCTGGGGGTTCTACTTCCTTACCTGCTTCTACTTCTGTGTGATCGAGCCGCGGGTCAAGTTTTTCGACATACCGCTGGTGCGAGTGGTCAACAATGTGGTGATCATCGGCACCTGTGCCTTTACTGCGTTCCTGTTGCTGGTCAACTTGCCCTGGTATCTGCCGGAAATTGGTGACGGCGAAACCGTCGTGCCGACGTTCTACCTGATCGTCTTCGCGGCGATTGCGGCGGCGGTTTATTCCAGCAGTAAAATCAAATACGTGCGCATACTCAGCCTGGGTTCCAGTTGGCTGTTTATCGCGCTGATTGCGGTAATGTGGGGCCGTGCCTTCCTGACGGGCAACGGCAGTGTCGGCGACTTCTTTGGCACGGCAGGGTTGATTGGTGAGTACTTCACCAACCTGCATCACTTCATGTTGCCATTGAACGACTACCACGAGTTTTACCTGTTCTGGTGGTTCTCCTGGAGCATCATGATCGGCCAGTTCACTGCGCGCTTTGTCAGTGGCCTGCGCACCTGGCAGTTGATGATCGCGATGCTGGTGTTTCCGTCCATTGCCATCGGTACCTGGTTCTCGGTGCTCTACCATTACCACGCTGAAGGCCTGAACATCGCCAGCTATATCAACATAGCCATGATCACGGTGGGTATCCTGATGGTGATCAACTCACTGGACTCACTGATCCGGCTCTACACAGACAATCTCAACCTGACCGCAAGCCGGCTGGGACAGTGGAAGTATTATTTCGGCAACCTGATTGTGATGTGTGGTTTGACGCTGCTGTTCCAGCTCGACTTCCTGCGCATTCAGTGGGTGGGCGCTCTGGTGATTGCGCTGTACTTCGGCTGCTTCGTGTACATTGTCACGAAACGTCGCGCTGAGGTGATGGGCATTGAAGGTTCGCCCAAAGAGAATACACTCGACTTCAGGAAGATTGAGTTAGCGAGCTAGATAGCATCACACACCATCAGGGGAAACCCGGGAGGGCTTTATGTTTCTCGCCGAGAAATCTACCGGACACATGATTGAGGTGTTGGACACCAAAATGCTGATCGACCCCAACGAATCGACCGTTAAGGGCAGTCTGCATTTTGGCGAAGAAGCCCAGGACCCGGAGTTTTTCGACAAGGCCGGCCTGAATTTCCCCTCCGGGGAATCCCTGCCGCAGTGCTGGACGGACCCGGATTACCGCAGGCGGTGATCCGGGTTAACCGCAGCCATCAAATGCCAAGTCGGGCTGCCCGCGATGTTTGAGGGTATGAGCCTGACAGAGATGGCGGGCCAGGCGGTCAGCCTGATTGCACTGGGCTTCTGCATTGTCGGCTTTGCCAGCAAGCGGGACGACCGTTTGATGGTGCTGCTGATCTCCGCGAATGTGGCCTTTGCCATTCAGTTTGCTTTGTTTGGTAGCTGGACGGCGGCGGTGCTGAGTTTGCTGGTGATCGGCCGTATCGTGCTGGCCCGGCGATACCTGGGCAACTGGAAAGTCATGCTGGCGGTGCTCGCGGTAAACCTGCTGGCAGCGGCTCTGACCTGGCGGACGCCCGTCGACTTCTTTGCCATTGGCGCGGCTATGTTCGGCACCGTCGGCATGTTCATGCTGCGCGGCATTCCCATGCGGCTGACGCTGGCCGCTGCTGCGATCTGCTGGATGTTGAACAACCTGCTAATTGGCTCTGTCGGCGGCACGCTGGCAGAGGGTATGGTGGTGGTGACCAATTTCATCACCATCTTCCGCCTGGCGAGAATGAAGCGCCGTTATCCGGAGGCCTTCGCCAAACTGAACGAGCCGGACTCATAGCCGGCCGCGTTCAAAACCCTTCAGTACGTTCACCACATTTACGCCAATGGCGTCCACGTCGTAGCCGCCTTCCATGGTGAACAGGGTAGGTAGGTTCAGTTTCGCCAGCCGCTCCCCCATCAGCAGGTAGTCCGCAGACGTCAGCTTGAAGAAGGAAATCGGATCGTCCTCGAAGGTGTCTACTCCCAGGGCGATCACCAGTGCTTCGGGCTGGTATTCCGCAATGCGCTGGCAAGCGGTTTCCAACCCTTCGCGCCAGACCTTGAAGGGCGTGCCGGGTGGATATACCAGGTTCTGGTTATAGCCGTTGCCGTCGCCTTCGCCGGTTTCATCCTCAAACCCCAGGAAGTGAGGGAACACCAGGTCCGGGTCGCCGTGCAGGCTGATGGTCAGCACATCGTTGCGCTGGTAGAAAATGGCCTGGGTACCGTTGCCATGATGGAAGTCGACATCCAGTATCGCCACGCGTTTGGCGCCCTGGTCCCGAAATGCCTGGGCGGAAATAGCCGCGTTATTGAAAAAGCAGTAGCCTCCGAGCAGATCGGCATGGGCGTGATGCCCAGGTGGGCGGCATAGTGCAAACGCGGCAGGCTCCCCGTTGGCCACCAGTGCCTGAGCGGTCAGTGCGACGTTTACCGAGGCGCAGGCGGCGTCCCAGGTACCCTCGGTGATCGAGGTCTCGGCGGCAAAGCTGTAGTAACCCAGGCGGCCGTCGATGTCTTTTGGCACCCTTTCCCGCATCCCCCGGCCCGGCCAGACGGCGGGAATGGCCTCGCCGGGTTTATCCTCGGCTTCCCAATCCTTCCAGCAGGTCTGGAGGAAGTTGACGTAATCCGGGGTGTGCACGCGCAGAATCGGTTCCAGGCCGAAGTCGTCCGGTGGAAGAACGTCTCCCAGTTGTTCCTGCTTGACCCGGCCCAGTATGGTCTCCGCCCGGGACGGTTTCTCGTGGGGGGCGATCAATACGCCGCCGTCCAGCTCGGTCGTGGCGGTACGGCGATTGTGCAGAGGGGAAAAAACGGTTTTCATGGAAAACGATTCCGTTCTGGTTGTGGAAAGTCAGTCGTTGACGGTTTTCTGGATACTGGAATAGAGGCAAACCCGGTTTCGTCCGCCGGCTTTGGCCTGATACAGCGCCCGGTCTGCGTAGAGTAGCAGGGTATCCAGATTATCCGACTTGTTTGGCCAGAAGGTGGCAACGCCGGCGCTGATGGCCAAAGTAAGGTGCCCACTCTCCAGCGGAAGCGGGTTGTTCTCGATGAAGCTTCTCAGGCGTTCGGCGACCTCTTCCGCGCCCGGTTCGTCGGTGTTCTCCAGAAGCACGGCAAATTCCTCTCCGCCCACACGGGCAACAATGTCGATATCCCTCAAGGCTTCCGTTGCCAGCTTGCTGAGATGGACCAGCGCCTTATCACCGACGCCGTGGCCATGGGTGTCGTTCACTTTTTTAAAGTGATCCGCATCGAACATAATGGCCGACAAAGGCGCCCCTGACCGAACTGCTTTTTTAACCGCTGTCCGACCCAGTTCGAAATAGTGTCTCCGGTTCTTCAGGCCGGTAAGTGCGTCGGTGCGCACGGTTTCCTCCAGCTGGCGGATCAGTGTTTCTCGCTCCCTGCGCATGGCGTCCCGCTGGATGATTTCATCCTCCAGCAGGGTGTTGGTGTTCTCCAGTTCCCGTGTTCGTTCCTCGACACGATATTCCAGGGTTCTATTGAGCTCGTTCATTGCCCGGGTTTTCTCAGTCAGGTTCAGGATCAGGTTTCTGAGAGTGGACGATAGGGTTTTTACCTCCTCGTAGTCGTCTCTCTGCTTAATCAGAGTGGAGGGCTGATCCGGGTCCAGGTTTCGGGCTTCCTCGGTCATCTTGATTAAGGGCCGAGTGGTCCAGCGTGCGGCCAGGGATGCAAACAGGATCAGCAAGAGCGAGACAAAAAAACCTGTGGCAATCAACGTATGGCGAAGGTTGTTGGCCGGGGCAAAAGCTTCTTCAGCGGGCTGTCGTACCAGCACTCGCCAGTTGAAGCTGGCGTATTCCTCACGATCACGCAGGCGGCTGAAGCCAATCAGATATTCTGTCTGTTCATCTGAAGCTCCGGCGGTCATCGAGTCCGTCACATAGCCGGAAGGGTTGCGGCTCGCCGCATCCGCCAGTGAATCCGGAATGGCCTGACCAATGCTGTCTGTTGGCCCGATCAGGATGGTGCCTTTGTGATCGGCCACGACGAGTTCTGCCTGCAGGCGCTCTTGCAGTGGGGCCAGCAAGGACTGGCCAATGGACGCCACCCAGTCCAGGTAGAGGTGTGCACCAAGAACGCCCATGAGCTCGCCGTTGTCCCGATACAGTGGTACAGCAACATCCACAAACCGAAGGGGTACAGAGGATGGGTTATCGAGTTTGGACTCCAGCAACACCGCGAGGTGAGCGTCTCCGAGAAAGGGCCCTTTGGAGGCTTCACGGAACCAGGGGCGCTCAGACACATTGGCGCCCTGAAGCAGGTTGTCCGTGCTCGTGATGACGGTACCTTCGGGTGATACCAGGCCGATCCAGGCATAGCTTGGGAAGGCGTCCTGAAGTGCATTGAGGAGAGTCGGTACGCTGACGGACTGGTCGTCCTCAATGGACTGACTGGCAATAGCGGCTGCAATGCTCAGGTCGCTGTAACGCTCGTGGAGATCAATTTCGATCTTGTCCCTCAACTGCACCGCCACTTCCTGGAGGTTTTGGCTGGTGGACTTGCGTAATTCTTCAACAGCCAGATTGGAAGCCAACCAGGTGCCAATGGCGGTGGAGACGAGTATCAACCCACCGAATAGAAGAATCAGTCGGCTTTTGAGGGTGTTGAATGGCTTGATGGCAATGGCCCCATTGGTGCTTGTTATTCGTCCCAGTCGTTGACGCTGGCGCTCCCTGGCCACTATCTGACAGTATATTACTCATCCGATAAAACCACGAACGCGTTATAGGACTCCGTCATGAAAATCGCTGTCTTCTGTGGCTCCAGCCGGGGAAATGATGAACGTTTTGCCCAAGCCGCCGGAGTGTTTGGCCAGTATATGGCCAGCCAGGGTATGGATCTTGTATTTGGTGGTGGCAAGGTGGGCCTGATGGGCGTGGTTGCCGATGCTGTTCTGGCCGGCGGCCGGGAGGTATATGGCGTTATCCCCGAGTCCCTTCGCGACCGCGAGTTGGCCCATCAGGGCCTGACCCGCCTGGATGTGGTGAGCAGCATGCACGAGCGCAAGGCGCTGATGGCGGATATGGCCGACGCTTTTGTGGCGCTACCCGGCGGGCCGGGTACTATGGATGAAATTTTCGAGGCCTGGACCTGGGGCCAACTTGGATATCACAGCAAGCCCTGTGCGTTTTACAACGTGGATGGTTACTACAATGAGCTGCTGGCCTTCATCCGCACGATGTCTGGCGCGGGCTTCCTGAAACCTGAGTACGCCGAGATGGTGATCGTGAAAGACCAGCCCACCGAACTGGTATCCGCCCTGAAAAACTACCAGCCGCCCTCGCGTAAATGGTCATGAACTCGCTGAAGGCTCAGGTTTTCCGCTGCCAGGGACTGTGAGGTCACGCAGAGTGCGCCACAGACCGCCCCGAGGCGAAGGCAGGTCTTCAGGTTTTCACCGTTAAGATGGCCACACAGAAAACCACTGAAGAAGGCGTCACCCGCACCATTGGTGTCCTGCACCTGACCGACCGGAAACGCGGGCTGTTCCAACCATTGCCCGTCCCGGCTAAGCAGGGTGGCACCGTCACTGCCATGGGTGCACACCACCAACTCCTTGCCATCATCGATCATCTTTTTCATGAAACTGCGATAGTCCGGCAGATTGTCGCTGGACAGGAAAATGACGTTCGCCGCATCGATAAACGGCTGATGATGTGGGTTCCGACCGTCGTAGTCATGCAGATCGGTCCACACCGGTTTGTTCGCATTTTGTGCCAGGGCCAGCGCCGGCTTTGTGTAGCTCAGGATATTGATCACCACCCGTTCGCAGCCCGAGATTGCGGAGGTCACCGATGCCCAATCAACGACACTTGGGTCAGCCGGAGGCTGGACAAACAGCGAAACCCGCCCGCCGTGAGTCCATCAGGTTTACGTGCTGTTCTGTCGGCGTGTCGGTGATTTCTGCAAGCAGCTCAATGCCAGGCTTATTCAGGGCGTGGCGCACCAGATCGGCCTCCGTGTCCTGTCCCAGCAGCGAATGCAGGACTACGCTGCGCCCCAGCGCTGCAAGGTTCAGCGCCTTGCCAGCACCGGTGCTGCCGACGGATCTGTAACTGCTCTTGGGCCACAGGGTTTGCGGTGTTGGGGTTGGCAGGGCATCGAGCTGGATGATGGTATCCAGCGATGCGCCGCCGATAATGACGATGGGTTTGTTCATGGGTTGGCCTCGGCAGGAAGATTGGCCCATCTTATCCGGTGTGGAACGGGTAGGGCTCCTCCCTGCGGCTACGCCCCTTGATGACCGCTCGCCGACGATTGTCGAGGGTGACGCTCAGATTAGTTTCAAGGAATATGCGAAAATACGGCGGTTCGGGTGCGCCATTACCCGGTCTGGCGAAGGCCTATGCTTTCGGTATAGGCGTCGAGAAAGACACCCAAATCGCCAAACTGTTGTTTGCGGGAGGGCTAGACAACGATAGCGAGGTCTATTCCGCTCATTCCTACGCCTGCTCGAGAAACTTGGTATGCAGCGTATTGTTCGGGGGCGGGCGCAAGCAAGACCTTGAGCCGTTGGTAGAAGAAACTGAGTGTGGTCGTCAGATATGTGGTAAGGGTCTCACTTTTTAAGTTCACATCATTGCCCTGGAGAGATATGAGATTCGTCCTTTGCGTTGCGTGTATATCTATTCTGCTGGGCTGTAAATCCGGTCAGTCTGGAACAGTGGAGCCTGTGAACACAGTTGAGTCGGGTGATGACACACTGGCTGGTGAGTGGGTCAGGTCTTGTTCCCCGGTAGACGATACGATAACGGAAGAAGTGCTCTCAGATGCAGGCATGTTGCCACTGTGGTGGGTCGAGCAACTCGAGATAACCTCTCAAGGCTTTAGCGTTGTTCGAACTTTATACGCTGACGATGCCTGCTCTACCCCTTTCACCAATCCAGATGACGAACCGGTAGTTCTCATGTGTGAGGGGTCTGAGCGAGAAACGTATCTGGTTCAAGATACGTACGATGTCACCAGCCTGATACATACTGATTCGAGTGGAATTCCAGATATCCCCGGCACATGCGATCTTCCGTCGGAGCCTGCGTTGAACGTTTTTCCAAGTGGCGACGTGCTGTATCGGGCCTACTACACGGATGACCTGAATGGCGATCCACCGGATCTGGTGGTCAATTTCAACGAAGAGTTCGAGAGACTGGAGTGAGACGTTCTTTCCGAACTTATTAAAGTGTGATCCGATCCTGTTATTCTGGTTTCTGTTTGTTGGCATTAACCGGAGACATGAATGCTCATCGACCTTGCTGCAATCGAAGCAAAGCACATACACCCCATACTGACCCAGGCAGTCATCCCCCGCCCTGTTGCCTGGGTGCTGTCTCTGAATCCTGGGGGGGATCTCAATCTGGCGCCGTATTCGTTTTTTACCGTGGTGACCGGTAAGCCGCCAATTCTGATGGTGTCTGTGGGCAAGAAGCCCAGCGATGGCAGCTTCAAGGACACGCGGGTGAATATTGAGGCTCGTAAGCAGTTTGTGGTGCACATTGGGAACCGCAGCCAGGCTCAGGCCATGACGGAGTCGTCCCGCCATCTGGACCACGGCCAGTCTGAACTGGACCGACTGGATATGAAGTTGGTGCAGGAAGAAGGCTGGGCGATGCCCCGGGTCGAGGGGTGCCTGGTGGCGTTTTACTGCGAGTTGCGAGAGGTCATTGAAATGGGTGACACGCCGCAGTCGCTGGTGTTTGGCAACATCAAGAAGGTGTTTGTGGACGATCAGGTTGCCAGCATTAACGATCAGGGGCGTTACATTATTGATGCCAAAGGCATCGACCCGATTTCACGTTTGGGGGGCAGCGAATACGGCACGCTAGGCGACATTCTCAACGTGCCGCGCCCGGACTGAGGCAGACTGCAACAGGCTCAAACGAGCTGACAGAACTGACCGAAACGGCGCCGAATTCATCGCATGGGGCCAATTTCGGCGTTTTCCCTCCTGGCTATTCTCATCCTGTTGGCGTGTGATCCGCGCTGAAATGTTGATAAAACAACGGCAGATGCCGCCAGGGTGACTATGAGCGAACAACATGTAGACGTACTGATTGTCGGCGCCGGCGTTTCCGGCATTGGCATGGCCTGTCACCTCAAACGAGAGTGCCCGGGTAAGTCTTTCACCATCATTGAGCGCCGTGAGTCCCTTGGAGGCACCTGGGATCTGTTCCGCTACCCGGGCATCCGTTCCGATTCCGACATGTACACCTTTGGCTACAACTTCCGCCCCTGGACCGGGGGCAAGGTGTTGGCGGATGGTCCGTCTATCAAGCAGTACGTTCATGATACCGCCAGGGAAAACAACGTTGAACAGCATATCCAGTATGGCCTGGCGGTTGTTTCCGCTGAGTGGTCAGGCACAGACAAGTGCTGGACACTGACGGCCCGCAAGGAAGCCACCGGCGAAACCGTTACCTTTACCGCCAGCTTTCTGGTGGGCTGTACAGGGTATTACAACTACGATGCCGGCTATAAGCCGACTTCCCTGGCGAGGCCGATTTTGGCGGGCAGATTGTGCATCCGCAGCACTGGCCTGAGGACCTGGACTATACCGGCAAACGTGTGGTGGTGATTGGCAGTGGTGCCACGGCCATCACCCTGGTACCAACGATGGCGGAGGAAACTGCGCACATTACCATGTTGCAGCGTTCGCCCACCTACCTGATGCCGCTGCCATCCCGGGATGCGGTGGCGCTGGGCCTTCAGAAGGTTCTGCCCGCCAATGTCGCCTATCGGCTGACCCGTGCCCGTAACGTCAGCATTGCACGGCTGCTGTTCAATCGTTCCCGCAAGAACCCCAAGGCCATGCGGCGGTTGTTCCTGGCCATGGTACGCCGGCAACTGGATGGCAAGGTCGATATGCGCCATTTCTCACCCAGCTACAACCCCTGGGATCAGCGCCTGTGTGTGGTGAAGGACGGTGATCTGTTTGAGTCTATCAAGGCGGGCAAGGCGTCGGTGGAGACGGACCATATCGAACGCTTTACCAAGAACGGTATTCTGCTGAAATCCGGCAAGGAACTGGAGGCCGACATCATCATTCCGGCGACTGGGCTGGATATCCAGATGCTGGGTGGCATGGACCTGGTGGTGGATGGTCATCCGGTCACGCTGCGGGACAAGGTGATCTACAAGAACGTAATGGTGGAGGGCGTACCCAACGCCGGCATGATTTTCGGGTACACCAACATCTCCTGGACCCTGAAAGCCGATATCGCGGCTGAATACCTGTGCCGCCTGTTCAATCATATGGACAGCAAGGGGCAGAGCGTCTGTATACCCCGTGACACCGGCGACAGTCGCGCCGGAGACACCATGATGGGCGGCCTGGATTCCGGTTATATCCGCCGGGCCGACGACAAGTTGCCAAGGCAGGGAACCCATGGCCCCTGGAAGGTCAGCCAGAACTATCTGGAGGATGTGAAAACCCTAAGGTTTGAGCCTATCGAGGATGGTTACCTGGAGTTCGATGGTCGCCGGCCGGTTCAGGAAACCAGGCCGAAACGTGGGTTCATGAGGCCATTGCGTTCAGCGCTGTTTGGCTCTTGAGGGTGTGACACAGCTCGATCATTGATGAATGCAACTACAAATCTGCAGCAAAATATGGCAGTCTCATTGTCCGTTTTGAACAGGCAATGATGTATGTCCGGCCGTAAGAATAAGAAGAATATGCCGTTGTGGCATCCGGTTTTGTGGCCGTCGTGGCTTCTGGTCTTCACGCTTTATCTGCTTGCCCTACTGCCAATGTCGGCCAAACAGCGTTTTGGCCGGCGGCTGGGCTGTTTTCTGGAAGGCAAGCTGACGTCACGGGCCAAGGTGGCCAATACCAATATTGCGACCTGTTTTCCGGAGCTTGATGACGCCGCCCGTGAGCAACTGGTGCAGGATAACTTTGTGGCCTGTGCCCGTGGGTTCCTGGAGAGTATTCACGCCTGGTGGCGGGATATGTCGGGCTTTTGCGAGGGCGCTGAGGTTCAGGGGCTGGAGCACCTGCGAGAAGCCCAGGCCAGAGGTAAAGGTGTGCTGTTAATTGGCGGGCACTACAGTATTTTCGATTTTGCGCTTCCGCTGATTGCCTGTCACCTGAAGAAACCGGGGTATATGTACCGCCCCAACAATAATCCGGTGATTGACCGGATGATTGAAAACGGTCGCCGGCGTCACTTCGGTATCCGCCCTTTCACCAAGCGTGAGTTGAGGCCGCTGGTCTCGTTTCTCAAAAAGGGCGGGGAAGTCTGGTTTGCCTGCGATCAGGATTTCGGCAAGAAAACCGAACTGTTTGTGCCGTTTTTTGGCACCGAGGCCGGGTGTATTACCTCACCCAGCTATATTGCCCGAGTGTCCGGTGCCTCGGTCATCTGTGTGAGCCATCTGCGGATGCCTGATGGTCGCTACCGGGTGATTTTCTCGCCAATCCAGGAGGGATTTGGTGTCTGCAAACAGAGCGATAGTGAAGCATGGAGCCGCTACATCGAAGACACCGTTCGTGAACAGCCAGACCAGTACCTATGGCTGCATAAACGCTTCAAAACCCGGCCCGAGGGGAGTGCCAAGGTCTATTGATGCCTCGGGCTGTTTTCAGGATTACTCGCGGCCCAGGTAGCGCCGGATAATGTCCTTCCAGCCTGATGATTCCGTGACCTCAAGAATCTGCTCGGACATCGGCCCACGCAGTGGGCTTTCAGACGGCAGGGCCAACCCATAGAGTTGCTGCTGGAAAATACCGGGCAGCAGGGTCAACCTCTTGTCCCCCAGTTGCAGGTTGCGGTATTGCAGCAGGGCCCTGTCGTAGACCACGGCATCGGTTTCACCATTGGCGACTGAGAGCATGGCGCTGGTCAGGTCTGGATAGAGTTGGTGCCGAATGCGCTGATCTTGCAGATACTGCTCGCTGGCGGTGTTAGCGATGGTGGCTACGTTGGCGCGGTTGAGGTCGTCGGGGCCCTGAATCTGATATTGCAAGTTGCTGACGGTGAGCGATGAGGTAATCGCTGCGGTAAAGCTCGCCACCATGATCAACCCGGCAAACATCCACACCAACGCAACCATTCGGCCCGCCAGCGACACCGGAGCTTGTCACCATAACCAACGGTGGTCATTGTCACAGCCGCCCACCAGAAGCTCGCTCCTATTCCCTGTACCGCGGTGCCACCAAACTGCTCCGGATTGCGCCGACGCTCAAACAGCCACAGCACAAATCCCACGGCCAGCAGCAGGCCGCCCAAGGCGATAACCACACTCATAAACTGCCAACTGATCAGCGCGCGAAGGCTGGCGAGCAGGCCCTGCTCCGGCGCCGGAGGTACTGCGATGGACAGGCCTGTCTGGTAGAAGGGGTGGGTGAAGTCGAATGCCGCTTCCCGTTCGGCGGTCATGGTGAGAGCGCCCACCGCCACGTCGACTTGTCCGCTTTCGACCTGCGTCAGTAGATCACTGAAGGAGAGAGGAACGAACGTGTATTCCCGGTCCAGGCCTTCGGCAACCTGGCGCCACAGATCGATACTGATGCCTTCCCACTCGCCGCTGTCGGTTTCCATGACAAAGGGCGGGACAGTGGTGATGCCGACTTTGATCGGCTCCGGTTGCCCCGCCGCCTGACTGGTAAACAGCAGAAGGAGGGGCAGGGCAAGCCGTGAGATCCATCGTTTCATGGGTAAGTCCGTGTTGTCAGGACGTTAGTCAAACGCTGAGCTGATCACATCACGGTAGTTCCGGATGCGCTGTACATAGTGTACTGGTTCGTAGCCACGGGCGTAGCCGTAGCGGGTACTCGGGTAGTAGCGCTTGTCGGCTTTCAGCGGCAGGACTTCTTTCATATCGTCCCAGGAGTCAGGGTTTTTGCCCAGCTCGCGCGCAAGCTGGCGGGCATCCAACAGGTGACCACGGCCAATGTTGTAACTGGCCAGGGCAAGGAAGGTGCGGTCTGGCTCAGGAATGGTTTCGGGTAATCGGCGATGGCGATCCGCCAGGTAGCGGGCACCGCCATCAATGGCCGCCACGGGGTCCAGACGGTCCATTACGCCAAGGGATTCGGCGGTGTTCCGGGTCAGCATCATGATGCCGCGAACGCCGGTGGGTGACACTGCGGCCGGGTCCCAGTGGGACTCCTGATAGGACAGCGCCGCCAGCAAGTCAGCCGGCATGCCGGTTGTGGTTTCTGCTTCGGCGAAGCGATCGATAAAGTCGGGAAGCCGCTCATCTATCCGGCGGTTGAGGGCGCGCAGGTCGACGAAATCGAATTCGCCGATGTACGCGTAATAGCGGCTCTCGATATAGCCGATGGCTTCGTCACCGTCGGTGCTGTTCATCCATTCCCGGGTGGTTCCCGCCAGATCGTCTGAACCGGCTGGCAGGTACCAGCCCAGGTTATTGCCCTGGGTGAGGTTCATGGCCACTTCCAGGTGGGGGAAGTGGCGGCGCATGACCTGAACGATGTTGGAGTCAGCGACGGTGCAGTCGATGTCCTGCTCAGCCACTTCAGAAAGCAGAACTTCGGTCGTTCTGCCGTCATCTTCGGTGAACGTGATACCTTCGTGTTCGCTGGCGAGCTTGTTCAGCGTTTCTACGTAGCTGGAATCGGCGGTGACCGCAATGCTGACCTCAGGCATGCTTTCCGGTTTTCTGGGCATGGGTCGCATGTCGCGATGACACACCAGTTGCTCGGTGATTTCGGTGTGCGCGGGCCCGCGTGTGAACCGTTCTGTCCGTGATGGCAGGTGGGTCAGCCCGGCGGCAGCCAAGTGTGTGTTGCCAGCCTCCAGCGCCTGCAAGACCTCGGCGGTTGAATCGTGCATGGTCCAGTTGACGGTCCAGCCTTTGCTTTCGGCGAAACGAGAAACCAGGCTGAACTCTGGGCCAATGGGGTTCTGGTGGCGGTCGAGATAGTAGGTGGTGGCGCCGTTGCGAGTTGCCACCTCCAATACGCCGGTCTCTTGCGGCGGCGCGAGTTGTTCGGCCGGTTTATGGGTGGATGCGATTTCAGATTCGCCCTGGCTACAACCAGCCACGATGGCAATGAGCGGAAGCAGGGCTCCCTTCAGCACATGAGTCATAAAGACCTCGTTTTTGGGATTTATAAAATTATAAGGGTTTCTACGTACTCTGTGTGGAAGCGTATCACTTTGATTTTGAGCGGCCTGTGCAGGCCCGGGTTAACTGGCCTATGCTGGAGTGGTTCGATATTCCAAGGAGATGCGTAATGAAAGTCTGGACCAGAATCCCGATTCTTGCAGCTTTGCTGATTCTGCCACTGGCCGCGATCGGTGCCGATGGGGCTGATGGAATGGTAACGACGCAAAGTAATTACAGCGTTGCGATGACGGCGGACAAGCTGGTCTCGACCCTTAAAAGCAAGGGTATGACGGTGATGAACCGCATTAACCACACGGAGGGGGCCAGCAAGGCGGGGCTGGAACTACGCCCAACCGAGGTGGTGATTTTTGGCAACCCGAAGGTAGGGACGCCCCTGATGCAATGTGCCCAGAGTGTGGCGATTGATTTGCCGCAGAAAGCGCTGATCTGGGAAGACAGTGAGGGAACGGTCTGGTTAGGCTATAACGACCCGGAGTATCTGAAACAGCGTCACGATATTGAAGGCTGTGATCAGATCATCAAAAAGATAGAGGGAGCACTGGCCGGTTTCGCAGAAGCGGCAACGGAATAACGTTTACTGATGCCCGGCAGTCACGTGTGCACGTGGGTTGGTATCAGAATCCGACGGCCAGGCTGGCGGTGACGGTGTGGCGATCGTAGCTGTAGCGATCGATATTGCTGTTGTTGTCGATACGGTCCAGATCCAGACTGAGAGATGTTCGACGAGAGAAACGATACGTGGTGCCAACGGACAGTGTATGACGCTTGTCTTCACGACGTATCGTTTGTCGGCCCTCGGGAACAATCAGTTGGTGTGGCGTACGATAGTAACTGAAGCGAAAGCCCGCCCCCGCTTCAACACTCAGTTGGTCAGTCAGGTCGTACTCAATGCCTGCATCAAGGCCATGTCGCTCGGGCGACACACTGAAGAACTCCTCTCCGGTATCCAGATTGTCCCGGTCATTGTAGTCAGCCCGGTATTTGAGTTCCGCTGTCCAGTTCCCGGGCCGGAGACGGTAATGGGCATCAAGCCGGTACATCTGGCCCCGATAGGCATCGAATCCAGGTAACGGAAAAATCTGGGTGGCCTCTGCTCTAACCAGGCATCGCGCGCCGGGGCCTGGGCAGTCGAGGGTGGTTATGCCGGCCATCAGGCGAGCGCGACGTTCCCTTGATCGCCGATCCCGCCATATATAGTCGCCGCCAAGGCCTACGCTGATCACTCCCGGTGCGGTTTTCTGAACCCATTTTGCACCCGCCTGAATCACCTGCAGGTCAAACGTGTGCTCGGAAGGTACTGACGCGAATAGAACTTGATGTCCGAACGCAGTCCCGCCGAAGAGTCGCCATAGAGGTAATAGGAGGCAGCCGCCAGAGTTTCCACAAAGCCGCTGTCGAGCTTTCGGGGGGCGGTATCCGGGAACAGCGCAACGTTGTCTTCATAGCCACCCCCGATGGAAACCAGGCCAGCCCAACGTTTTCTGGGTGAGGCAGCATGCATCGTTGGATCGAGGCGTTCAAGTTGACGGGTGGCGAGCGATATCAGGTTGTCGTCAGGATCGGACGCAAGCACGTTCTGGAACGCTTGTGTTGCGGCGTCCTGATTTTCACGGGCCAGGGCGGTCAAACCGATGTTGTAGTAGGCAAGCGCTTTCTGACGGGTGGGGATAAGGGTCCGGAAGGTTTGCTCCGCCTCCTCGTAAAGCCCGAGTTTGTAATAGACAACGCCCAGGTTGTAATTGAGTGAGCGGGAGCTCAACCCCTTCGAGACGGCGGACTCAAGTAAGCGGCGAGCTTCATCCAGGTCACCGGCGTTAAACGCCTGGATACCCGCACGGAAGAGCGTCTTAGCCTCGGTCGTATGCTCCTGAGCATGGGCGGTTGACAGCGCGAGACACAACACCAGTGCGATGGTCAGAAGACGGCGCAAATACTCTCTCCGGAATAGTCTGAACTCGGACTCAGAGTATAACAGCCATTGGACGGGCGAGCGCCAGTCCTGAAGGGATCAGGTGTGACGTCTGTATCTAATCTACTGCTGTCCGGTTTCCTCCAGATTCAGGCCACTGTCGTTTAACAGGTCCAGATCGGTATCGCCGGTGCCTGGCAGGTCCAGTCCAGGGTCTTCGATGCCCGGCAGGTCCAGTTCTGGCTCGTCTTGGATGATCTCGCCAGGCAGTTCGATGCCGAGCGCGTCACGAGACTCCCGTGACTGTTCGGAGAGAGTGCTCTCGATATCCAGCATGTCTTCCCGGGTATCGGAAGCGAAGTCGCCGGAATCCGTCTGCATATCACCGAACCCGTTTGCGCCGGCGGGCGCGTCCACGGACTCCGGAAGCTCAAGTTGTTGCACAAAGGAATCGTCCAGCTCCTGATCGTCCGCGACCATTCTCATGGTCACATCAAGATCGTCCTGAGCCCAGGACAGAGCCGGTGTAGCAAGCAGAAGGCCGAGCATGGCCGGAGCAAGCCAGCGTATATGGGTATGTCTTTTCATGATGAAGGCTCCGTGTTTCCTGGAATGGCGGTGCTGAACGTTTTGCGCCGGGTTCCATCGTCCAGGTGCGCAACCAGTTTGCCGGAACCAGGGAACAGTACGTTGATGGGCAACGCCAATACGTTATCGCCTTGCTTGAGATCCACCGTCCAGCTGATGGTCTGGCGCCCCGGGAAGGGTGCCAGTTCTGCGTTGGGCGGTAGTTCCAGGGTCAGGGTGACGTTGTCCATCGCCTTGCGGGAATTGAACGCCAGCCTGACGGTTTTCAGTTCCGCTCCACTTTCGGGTTCAGCAACGGTTTCTGTTGCTGTCTGCCCGGGAGCATCTGCGATGTCTTCGGGCAATCCCGTATCTGCCGGGCCGACCTGCATACCGATGAAGATACCGAGTGCCAGCACGGCGGCAATTGATGAAGCCCAGAGTGACGTTTTGCGTAACGTGGAATTCCGAGGTGTCTCGCCAGCGAGTGCCATTGCACGAACGCGGGATTCGAAATCGTCGTCGGGCTCTGGAACGGTCTGGGCCATGATGCCTTTTTGCAGGCGTTGTTCATCCTCCCAAAGTTCTGAGCAACTGGCACACGTCGATGCGTGAGCTTGGAGGGCTTCCTGTTCATGCAGCGGAAGATCGCCGCGAACCAGGCTGTCGACCTCCTGATGGAACTGACGACACGTCATGGCATTCACCTCTTCACCCTTCACGTTGTTGCTTTTCGAAAGGTTCCATTTGTTTTTTCAACCGTTCCCGCATAAACGCTCTGCTGCGATGCAGGCGTGATTTTATCGTACCAACAGGCACATCCAGAACCGTTGCAATGTCCTCCTGGCGCCAGCATCCGCGTCGTGAAGCAATAACAGGGTTCGTTGGTCTGGTGGCAGGGTATTCAGTAACCGCTTGACGGTTTCGCCAATGCGCGTTTGGTCGATACCGGCGGAGGCATCCGGGCTTGCCTCGCCGAGGGATTCTATAAAGGCGGTCTGGCTCTCCGCAGCGACCAGTGTACTGACGCTGATTTCTCTTTGGCTGGATTGTTTTCGGGTGAGGTCAACAAAGTGCCGGTACAACACACGGTTGAGCCATGGCTGGGGTTGCTGCACGTTTTCCAGTTCGTCCAGCCGGGGGTACATCTTGACCACGACATCCTGCACCAGATCCTCTGCATCCTGTTTCTGGCCAGTCAGGCGGTAGGCGAAAATATACATGCCTTTCATGTAAGGCAGAATCAGCCGGTCAAATCGCTTTGACGACGACGAACGAAATGGGAGCAAAGCCAATCTGATTCCCTCGGTCTGTGGTTGGCACGGTTTGGCGGGTGCCCCGTCCTCAGGCCATTCTTGTAGGTGTTCGGATGTCAGATTCTGAACATACCATCATTATTGCCTTTTGTTCGAGACAAATTTCTCGCTACAAGAACCAGTTAGCCCTTCCTTTTGCGATTTCTCGTCTATTCGGGAAAATTTTTTTGGAACCACCGCAATTAGACTTCCGTGTTAGGCCGAAAGACACAGGACGAGTCTCGAACTACAAAAAAACGTACAGAGGTAAACAAGTATGTTCATGCGCCAAACGCGACTGATGTCGATGGTCATTTTGTCGGTCAGCCTGACGGGTTGTTTTGAAAGCAGCAGCCAGACTACAAAGAATGCGGACCCAGACTACGACATTACCAATCCGGCCGTGGAGCGGGGAACTCACCCATTATTTGACCCGTTGACCACCCAATTCCCGATTCCAAGCGATTCCCTTTTCTATCTCAGTGAGGTTGACGACGGCACCATGCTGAACGGCAGCGATCCTGCCAACCCAGTGACCACGGGCATTGGATTTCTCGATGGAAATTCAGTACTGGCACCCATTGATATCAAGATCAGTGGCAGCCTGGACAGCCAGCAGACCCTTGATGCACGTGACTTTATCTCCGTGGAGGGCGAAGTTGTCCCCAACCCGGATCAGAATGTGTTCCTGATTCCCCTGGAATATGCCGGTGGCGATAGCTCCGTCAAACCTCCGGAGAGGTCGCCGGAATTTCATCGGCGATTCAGTACCGGCGGGCACTGGCACTTGAGGAAAGCGGTAATACCGCCGAAGCCGATGCGATTTTCGATGCCCTGGTTGAGGACAGACTTCGGGTTGAGCTGCTGGATATCGATGGTGGCCAGAACAATATGATCCGGATTCTGCCGGTCAAGCCACTGGCTGAGAGAACCCGGTACGCCCTGGCCATCACCGATGACATCGTGGACACCAACGGCGACCCGCTCGTTGGCGCTCCGACCTACCAGTCGGTGGCGGACCCGGAAGCGGTGCTTTCCAATGTTGCGTTCGAGCCATTCCGCGAGGCGTTGTTACCTGCCCGCCGACTCGCTTCCGACTATTTTGAGTTCAAGCAGGCGTTTTCCATCGCTGGATTCCCAAAGACGTTCGATGACGTTGTGTTTTCCACAACGATCACCACAACGGCGGTAGACGACGTGCTGCTGGCAAATACAGCCCCGGTGACGTTCTTCCGCAACAGCCTGGGTATTGCTGCCCGACAGGAAGGGCTCCAGCAGTTGATCTCCGGATTCTACAACCTGACTCAACAGCCGCTGGAGGGGGCCGCGACGGCGGAACAGCAGAACATCAACGATGAAATCCATGCAACGCTGACGGACACAGATTTCCGCCTCTACGACGCCGAGCTCGCCGGCCTGCTCAGTGATGCCCGGGACGCTGGCATGGTTGTTCAATATCAGGACCTTGTCAGCAATGATCAGGCGGACCGCAGAGTCGCCTATGCTTTGCAGGCCGCAACAGCGATGGCCGTCGATACTGTCGCCGACAACGAGGGTGACGCGCTGGCGCTTGCAACCGCCGCTGACAACCTTATTGATGCCCCGAAGCCGCGAACGGTAAGGATGTTCAACCAGCGCGACGGTGGTGAGATAAATCCGGCGTTGGCTCAGGAAGTTCAGGGCACTCCTCTTAATATCCATGTCTATGAGGGCGAGATTACCCTGCCGTATTTTCAGGGCGTGCCGGAGGCGACGGATGGGTCAGCCCTGCGCTCGGCCAGTTGGCTCCCGGCGGACTTCAGCGCCGAAGAGTCGCTCGATCAGGCTCCCTCCGATCGGGTGACCTACCGCTTCCCGTTTGCTGAAAAGTCCGGTGAAACAACGGTTCCCATTGTGGTTGCCGCGCCCGACACCAACCAGGCCTTGATTGCCCCGCAGACCCCGGCAAATGGTTTTCCGGTGATCATCTATCAGCATGCCGTGACCACCGACCGTTCGGCGATCCTCCCTCTGGCGACAGCCGCTGGTTTGTCCTGCGCCGACCCTGGCAATACCTTTGACTGCTTCGTCACCATCGGTATCGATCAGCCGCTGCACGGTATTTTCGGAGAGGGCGTGGTTGGTCTTAATCCCATCACCACTCAGGATGGTGCTTCGGCGGACGCGTCGAGCGTCACTTTGGCTTCGCCGCTGACGCGGATCTTAATCCGGTACCGGCGGGTGAACTGCAGGAGCCCGAATCGGGAAGTCTGTACCTGAATTTCACTAACTACGCCAACACCCGTGACAACATGCGCCAGGGCACCCTCGACCTGCTTAACGTGAACGCCTCGTTGCAGGCGATCGAGGACGCCATCAGCGCGTGTCAGGCCGCCGGCGATTGTGCCAGGGCCTGAGCATTGATCCGAGCCGGGTCTATTTCATGAGCCATTCGCTCAGTGGTATGGGTGGCGCGGCCTTCCCACCGGTTAACAATGCAGCGAGTGCTGCGGGCAACTCCAATCTCAGCCCGGTTCTGGCCTCTAATCTGCTGAACACCGGCGGTCAGTTCACACGTCTGTTCGAAAACTCGCAGTCACTGGCACCACAGCTTCTTCCCGTGCTGGACGCCGCCTCTGATGGCGTGCTGGCGCAGGGACGTACGGAACTCAACATCTACTTCAATGTGTTTCAGTCGCAGCTGGATTCGGCAGACCCTGTCGCCTATGCCGGCTTTTATCAGAACACCAACACGTTGCTGACTGAAATCGTTGGTGTTGATGATGACCCTGAGCGCCCAACTGACGACACGATTCCCAATGCCGCGGATGATCAGCTTTACGCCATGGGGCCCTTGAAACCACGGTTCCGGAAACCGGATTTGTGATCAGTAGTGAGCGCGCACCTCTGGCGGGTACGGATCCCCTGGCTGCGGGTATGGGCGCTGAGTCAACGCCGCTGGCAAGTGGCCTCCCAGCTATAACCCGCTATCTGGAAGGGTCACATGGCAACCCCGTGTCTGCCGGTCAGAAAGCGGCGGATGCCTTTTCTTCACGTGCGGTTTTCGACGAGATGATCGCGCAGATGCTGGAGCTGTTCAGTGATGGCACCGTTTCTGTCAGCAACCCCTGTGTCGTAGAGGATGCCGATACCTCAGGTACGGACTGCTCCGCCGAGGGCAACACCGATCCAGGCAGTGAGCCGGACGGCGGCGGAGATGGTGGGGGTGATGGAGGTGATGGTGGCCTGATTGGTGGCGGCCTGATCTAGAAACCCAACGGCCAGACAACCAGCGCTTCGGAGATCCCGGAGCGCCCGTTCCCGATAAACACGTGTATGTCGATGGCGATTCTCTCCATCAATGGGGAAGCTTTGCCTGAAAAACTGGAGCTACAGACCAATGACAACAAAAAACCGAGACCGTAAACGCCTGGCGCTGGCTATCGGCGCAATCGTATCCACAGCCCCGGCGATGGCATTCGATTTCGACATCTACGAGATCGACGCCTCGCTCTCAACGACCCTGACGGCAGGGATTGCCTATCGGTTGGAAGATCAGGACAAAGATCTGATCTCCCAGGGCAACCTGGGCCCGGAATTCGCATTCAGTAACACGGGCGCCTCGTCCAACAACTTCGACGACGGCAACCTGAACTTTGAAAAGAACGAGCCATATTCCCAGATCCTGCGTGGCCGTAGTGAACTGTTCCTGGACTACACCCCCGACAGTGACACGCTGACACGGGTCGGGGCGCTGGTGCGAGGCACCTATTATTACGACCATGAACTGAAGGATAACCGTCGCGCCAAGGACCCGGTCGGCCAGCGACGTGAACTGAACGATGAGGCCAAAGATAACGCCTCCGGTGTGGATCTTCTCGACGCCTACGTGTTTACGGACTGGTACTTCGGCGATACGCCGGTGTCGATCCGTTATGGCCGTCAGGTGGTGAACTGGGGCGAAAGCACGTTCATCCTGGGCGGTATCAACGCGGTCAATCCGATCGACGTTCCCGCGTTTCGTGCTCCCGGCGCGGAGCTGAAAGACGTATTGTTACCGGTGGAGATGTTGTATACGTCAGTTGGCCTGACGCCTGAAATCACCATGGAGGCGTTTGTTCAGACCGACTGGGAAAGCTTCAGGATTGACGACTGTGGCACCTATTTTTCCTCCGCCGACGTGGCGGCCGATGGCTGTGGCCCGGTATTACTGGCGGGCCAGGTGCCTGATTCCCAGGCACTGGAAGAGGGATTCGTGTCTCCGCGCCTGGGCGACCGCGAGCCCGGGGACAAGGATCAGTTCGGTGCCGCGTTGCGTTGGTATCTGACCGACCTGGGGGCCGAGCTGGGGTTCTACTACACCCGTTATCACAGCCGTCTTCCGTACATCAGTGGTGTGGTCAACAACCCTTCGGACCCATCGGCAAACCAGAAAAGCGACCCCAACCTGCCCAACTCCAGGTTTCCCAGCTATTTCATCGAGTATCCGGAAGACATTGATCTCTACGGCATCAGTATCAACACCACACTGCCAACGGGCACTTCGCTGGGGGCGGAATACAGCTTCCGGCCAAATCTTCCCATCCAGTGGAACACGTTTGAGCTGATCTACGGGGGCTTGCAACAGCGTGGTCCGGATGGACAGGTAGTGAGCAAGCTGGAGCAACGCCAGCGTGAGAAGGATCCCAATTTCAACTATGCCGGTAAGGCTGTTGATGGCTACGACCGTTACAACGTTTCCCAGGCCCAGGCCACATTCATTCACTTCATTGACCGGGTAATGGGCGCCGCCCGTTTCATCATTGTTGGTGAGGTTGGTGCCACCTATATCCACGATCTGCCCAGCACCTCGGAAGCCCGCTACGGGCGATCGGGCATCTACGGTGTGGGGCCGGTGCCGCTGGAGGGTGACAACTTTACCGGTGACTACTGCAGCCAGGGCACAGACAGTGACCCGCGTTTGAACATCAACCCCAGCAACTGTGGAGGTGGTGGGTTTACCACGTCCTTCTCCTGGGGCTATCGCACGCTGTTTGTCTGGGACTATCCGGATGCCGTCGCTGGCGTCAACTTGCGCCCCCGGCTCTTTTTCTCTCACGACGTGAAGGGCTACGCACCAGATCCTGGTGGCAACTTCCAGGAAGGCAACAAGTCACTGGGCCTGGCCGTCGAAGCCACCTATCAAAACGCCTACAAAGCCAATCTGAGCTACACCAACTATTTCGGGGGTGATTACAACGTCATCAATGACCGGGATTTCGTGTCGGCCTCAGTGTCCTATTCATTTTGAACCATTGTCTGAAAACCGAGGAGTAATCCATGATTAACCGAAAAAACCTGCTTTACAGTGCATTAGCGTGCTCGATGCTGTATTCCGCATCAGCCGGCGCAGCGGTGTCGGCCCAGGAGGCCGCCAAACTGGGAGATACGCTCACGCCAATGGGCGCCGAGAAGGCCGGTAATGGCGATGAAATTCCTGCCTGGGACGGGGGGCTGCTTCAGGCACCGGGTGCCTACCAGGGCGACGGCCGATACGTGGACCCGTTTCCCAAAGACAAAGAGCTGTTTCGTATCGATCAGAGCAACGTTGACCAGTACGCGGACAACCTGACGCCCGGCCAGATTGCGATGATCAAGACGTACGACAATTATTTTATGCCGGTCTACCAGACCCGGAGAACGGCGACCTATCCTGCCGACGTGCTGGAGAAAACCAAGGCCAATGCCACCGAAGTGGAGTTGGTGGAAAGCGGGAACGGTCTCAAGAACTACAAAACAGCGACCCCGTTTCCGATCCCCCAAAATGGCCTTGAGGTGATTTTCAACCATATCACCCGCTACCGCGGCGGTTCCTTTACCCGCAATGTGGCACAGGTAACACCGCAGCCAAATGGCGATTTCAGCCCGGTCAGGTTCACCGAATCGTTTACCGAGCGGGTGGCGCTGGAGGATTTCGATCCGAGCGAAGATCCCAATGTGATGTTCTATTTCAAGCAGGCCATCACCGCTCCGTCTCGCCTCGCAGGCAACGTACTGCTGGTGCACGAGACCATCAACCAGGTTAAGGAGCCCCGCCGCGCATGGTTGTACAACTCCGGGCAGCGTCGTGTTCGCCGTGCTCCCAATGTGGCCTACGATGGGCCGGGTACCGCCGCAGATGGTCAGCGCACGTCTGACAACCTGGACCTCTACAATGGCGCGCCAGACCGTTACAACTGGGAACTCAAGGGCAAGAAAGAGCTGTACATTCCGTACAATTCCTATCGCCTGACCGACGAGAGCCTGAGCTATGACGACATCATAAAGCCCGGCCATGTCGACCAGGGCCTCACGCGTTATGAGCTGCACCGGGTATGGCATGTAACAGCGACACTCAAGGATGGTGAGCGGCATGTCTACGGCAAACGGGACTTCTACATTGATGAGGATACCTGGCAGATTGCAGCGGTGGATCACTACGACGGCCGTGGCAACCTGTGGCGTGTTGCCGAAGCGCACGCGATGCAGATCTACGATGCCAACATTCCGGCCTATGCCTTTGAAACTCTGTATGACCTGTTGTCAGGGCGCTATCTGGTGATGGGGCTGACCAACGAGGAAGACGAGCCTTACCAGTATGGTACCGAGCGTCGCTCCCGTGAATACACGCCGGCTGCGTTACGCCGGGACGGTGTGCGTTAATCGTTAATGGCGGACCGATAACCCTGCCTGGCTTGGCAGGGTTATCCCCGACGGGGGACCACATCAAAGATCCCTGCCCGGTAAAGTTCCTTATAGCTATTCCCGAATCACTCTGTTAGTGTGCCCAGCATCCTGCCTCTAGGGATTTCCGCAATTCAAGGCTTCAAGCCCGTGCGAACCATCCATACGACCTGTCAGAGGACGTCACCCCGTTAACGGTGTGTGGCCGTAGTCGTCTTTTATTCCATGAATCTTCATGGCATCTGCCCGCATTCGCCGAGAACGGAGTTCGTGGAGGCAGACTAATCAAGAGTTGATCCACTATGAGTTTTTCTTCACTCGGTTTGTCCGAGCAACTGGTCCGTGCCACTGCCGACCAGGGTTACGAAACCCCATCACCCATCCAGGCCAAGGCCATTCCCGCCGTTTTATCCGGCAGGGACGTGATGGCGGCTGCCCAGACGGTACCGGTAAAACCGCAGGGTTCACCCTGCCATTGCTGCAGCGCCTGGCGGAAAACCCCCGCACTGGCAAAGGCCCGCGTGTACTGATCCTGGCGCCTACCCGCGAGCTGGCGGCCCAGGTACACGACAGTGTGGCCCTTTACAGCCGATACATGCCCACCAAGTCCGCCGTGGTTTTCGGTGGCGTAAAAATCAATCCGCAGATGATGAAGTTGCGTAAGGGCCTGGACGTGCTGGTGGCCACACCCGGCCGTCTGATGGACCTGTATCAGCAGAATGCAGTTCGCTTCAACGAAGTGGAAATCCTGGTGCTGGACGAAGCCGACCGCATGCTGGACATGGGCTTTATCCGTGACATCCGCAAGATTCTTGCGCTGTTGCCCGCCAAGCGCCAGAACCTGTTGTTCTCCGCCACCTTCTCCAATGAAATCCGCACCCTGGCCGAAGGCCTTCTGGATAACCCGGTGCAGGTGGAAGTGGCAGCCCGAAACACTGCTGCGGAAAGCATCAAGCAGTCGGTCTATCCGGTTGATCAGAGCCAGAAAACCGCCTTGCTGAGCAAGCTCGTGCGAGACAATGGCTGGGAGCAGGTGCTGGTGTTCACCCGTACCAAACACGGTGCCAACCGCCTGACCCAGAAGCTGGAGCGTGACGGTATTACCGCTGCTGCGATCCATGGCAACAAGTCACAGGGTGCTCGTACCCGCGCCCTGGCTGATTTCAAACAGGGTGAAGTGCGTGTATTGGTCGCAACCGACATCGCAGCCCGTGGCCTGGACATCAAACAGCTGCCCCAGGTGGTGAACTTCGAATTGCCGAACGTGCCGGAAGACTACGTTCACCGCATTGGCCGTACTGGTCGTGCCGGTGAAAGCGGCCATGCACTGTCGCTGGTCAGCGCCGATGAGGCAAGATGCTTGCCGGGATTGAGAGGCTGATCAAGAAGCAGTTGCCGCGCAAATCTGTTGAGGGCTTCGAGCCCCAGAACAACCTGCCATTAAAGCCAAAGGCCAAGGCAGACCCCAGCCGGGCCCGTGGTCGCGGCGGTAACGGTGGTGGCAATGGTAAGCCCGGCGGAAATGGCCGTAGTTTTGGTGGCAAGCCGGGTGGTCGCAGTGGCGGCCGTAGCCAGAATGGCAACGGTGGTCAGGCAAGGCGCTCACCCCAGCGCGAAAACGCGTAGTCCTGCCTACTCCACAGAAAACGGCCCCAGGGCCCCGTTTTGGGTATTGGCTCAGGCTGACTTTTTGCCGTCCGGTGTCTTTTTCTCGAGGCCGGTGTCGGCGCCTTCCGGCACAAACACATCACGTACGGTCAGCGGCTTGCCGTCGGCATCCTGAACTTCAACCGGTAAAATCGCACGCCCGGTTTCGCGGTCCCTCAGGTCCAGCGGTGTTTGATCTGGCGCCGGATTCCATTTGTCGCCCCACTGGCGAAGGGCGATCACAGTCGGGAACAGATCCCGGCCTTTTTCGGTCAGCCGGTACTCGAATCGTGAGCCGTGTTCGCCCACATCCACCTTCTTCAATACCTCGTTGTCCACCAGCCTCGCTAACCGGTCGCAGAGAATGTTGCGGGCAATACCCAGCTCTTGCTGGAAGTCCACAAAGCGGCGGGTGCCATACATCGCGTGCAGCACTACAAGCAGAGACCACCAGTCACCCACCTCGTTAAGGGCGCGGGCGACGGAGCAATTGGAGTCATCAAAACGTTTTCTGGCCATGTTTCGGAGTGTACCTAATAGGGTTGCATTTTAAAACCAGATTCAATATGGTTGCTTAAAGAAACCAGATTAGTAAGGTTGCGATCTACCATGAGCATGAATCTTGGCCCTTTGTTTGAACCCTTTGAACTCCACAACCTGACCCTGCGCAATCGCGTGGCGATGGCTCCGATGACCCGCAATTTCTCGCCGGGCAACGCCCCGAGCCAGGATGTGGTGGACTATTATCGCCGCCGCGCTGAAGGCGGTGTTGGTTTGCTGATTACCGAAGGCACTACAGTGAATCATCCTGGCGCCAACGGTTATCCGAATGTGCCGTTCTTTCATGGCGACACAGCTCTCGCCGGCTGGAAGGATGTGGTTGATGCGGTCCACGAGGCTGGCGGGGCCATTTTCCCGCAGTTGTGGCACGTGGGTGCCGTACGCAAGGAAGGCACCGAGCCGGACCCATCCGTACCCGGTTACAGCCCGTCCGGTCTGTTTTCACCGGGCAAACCCAACGGCAAGGCGATGAGCAAGGACGACATTGACGACGTCATCACGGCGTTTGCCGACGGGGCTCAGGATGCCAAAGCGTTGGGCTTTGACGGTGTGGAGATTCACGGCGCCCACGGTTATTTGCTGGATCAGTTCCTGTGGGAAGGCACCAACCAGCGTGATGACGAATACGGCGGCAGTATGGAGAACCGTCTGCGCTTCGTGGTTGAGATCGTTGAAGCTGTCCGCCATCGGGTAGGCCCGGACTTCCCCATCATGCTGCGTTTTTCCCAGTGGAAACAGCAGGATTATGAAGCGAAGCTGGTGAACACACCCGAGGAACTGGAGCAGTTTCTAAAACCGTTGGTGGATGCCGGTGTGGATATCTTTCACGCCTCCACGCGCCGCTTCTGGGAGCCCGAATTCGAAGGCTCTGACCTGAACCTGGCAGGGTGGACCCAGAAACTGTCTGGCAAGCCGACCATGTCGGTTGGCAGTGTGGGCCTGACGGAGGACTTCATCAGCGGTACTTTCGCCAGTAAGAAGGAAGCGGTGGAGCAGTCCGGCATCGACGAACTGGTTGAGCGCATGAACAACAGCGAGTTCGAATTGATCGCCGTTGGCCGCGCATTGCTGCAGGACCCCGAGTGGCTGGTGAAAGTGAAGGACGGCCGTATTGGCGAGGTCGAGCCGTTCGCGAAAAAGTCGCTGGCAAAGCTCTACTGATCAGACAAGGCGTTGACAACAGGCCCCGGCGAGACACCGGGGCTTTTTTGTGTCTGTCCGGGCTGTAATTTAACCTGTTGCCGAAACCCGTATGATTAATGCTCTTGTTTTCAACTAAAGGGATACACCATGAAGTCTGTAACTTCTCTTTCAGCCATTGTCCTGCTTGCGTTGACTCTGGTTATGGCCGGCTGCGCCACGGTCGGCCAGGACTTTGCCACCCATAACGTTGACCAGATCGAGATCGGCGATACCACCCGCGCCGATATCCAGGAGATGTTTGGTGAGCCCTGGCGCACCGGTATCGAGGACGGCAAGCGCACCTGGACCTACGGCAAGTATCGCTGGTCTGCTTTCGGTGACGCCGAGACAACGGACCTGGTGGTGCGATTCAACGAAGATGGCACAGTGTCTTCCTACGTCTACAACACCACCAAGTAACGATCAGATTTCCGGAGGCTGGTGAATGGATGACCAGGGTGATCCGGCGGATATCGAACAGTTACTGGACCGTATAGAAGCAGGGGCCGCTGGTCGTTCTCACGTTTCCATCGGTGAAATGATGGATGCAGTCGGGCGCCGGACCTTTGGGCCGCTGGTGCTTCTGGTTGGCCTTATTCTGGTGACGCCCCTCAGTGGCGTGCCGGGAATGCCGACCCTGTTGGGCCTGCTCACACTGCTGACGTTGGGGCAGGTTCTGTTGGGTCGGACCCAGTTCTGGCTGCCCAGCTTGTTGCTCCGGCGTCAGGTTCCCCGCCAGAAGCTTGTACAGGGGCTCCATTTACTGCGCCCGGCCGCACGGCGGATCGACCGCCTGATACGCCCAAGATTCACTTTCCTCGTCAAGGGTCCTGGCCTCTACGCATGGCGCTTGCGTGCATGGTGATTGCGATCGTGATGCCGGCGACGGAGCTCGTGCCATTCAGTGCCAGTATTGCTGGCGTGGCGCTGATGACATTCGGCCTTGCGATGATTTCGAAAGATGGTCTCCTTGCCGTGCTTGCCTGGGGTGTTTCGCTGGCGGGGCCGGTGATGTTGGTGCGAACCATCGGCAGCTGAATAAGGCCAGATTACGTAAAGTCGGGGGTTATGAACTAAATTGTCAGTAGAAGAACGCCTCATTCACAGGCGAAAGAGGAGAAACACCATGATACGTTTATTCTATCTGGTATCTTCGATTGACAGTGCAAAAGAAATCTCCGACGACCTTCACGAGCACGACGTCACTGACTGGCGCTTCCACATTGTCAGCAAGGACGAGGCCGGCCTCTACACTCACCAGTTACACACCGCGTCCATCCTGGACCGAACGGATCTGCCCAGGTACGTGGAGCGCGGCGCCATAGCCGGCTTTGTGCTGGCGCTGGCCTTCCTTGTACCGTTGGCCTTGCTGGAAGTTCTGAACATGCCGGCGGCCGCCTGGATCGCCCTGTTTATCTTTGTGGTGGTAGCGGGCGCCTGGGTTGGTGGCTTTGGTGGTATCCAGAGTGAAAACTACCGTATCGAGCCGTTCCATCATGATATTGAGGCAGGGAAGTACCTGATCATGGTGGATGCCCCGAAGGACCACATTCCCAAGGTCAAGGAACTGATGGCGAAGAACCACCCCGAGGCCAAGTTGCAGGGCAAGGATTCCAGCATTAACAATCCGTTTGCCGGCCGGCGTCGGCATAAGATCAAACAGGCCTGATGCGAGGCACTGTTCAAAACGGAATGGTTTCATGACAAAGAACGGTGTCATTCTCACCGGCGGTGGCGCGCGGGCGGCGTATCAGGTCGGCGTGCTTCGCGCTATCGCTGACATGTATCCGGACTGGAACCACCCGTTCAATGTCATTATCGGTACCTCGGCCGGGGCGATCAATGCCATGGCCCTTGCCGGTAACCGGGGGCTGTTTCGCCACAGTATTGATCATCTCGATAAAGTCTGGTCGGAACTGACCATGGACCGGGTATTCCGGGCGGATACCTTTAGCCTGATGCGCAGCTTCAGCGCCATCGCCCGCAAGATGATCAGTCGCCCCATTGAGAGCGGGCCGGTTTCCTTTCTGGATAATTCGCCACTGCGGGAATTGCTGGAGCGGGAGATCGACCTGCAGAGCATTCGGCAAACCATTCAGGAGGGCCACATCGACGCTGTGGGCCTGAATGCCTGCGGTTACGCGACTGGCCAGAATGTGTGTTTCTTTGAAGGGGCTGAAGGGCTGCAAGGCTGGTCGATCGGACAGCGTGGTGGCACCCGCACAGAGTTGGCAGTGGACCACATCATGGCGTCTGCGGCTATTCCCACTCTGTTTGCGCCGGTGAAGATCAACCGCGAGTACTTTGGTGATGGCGTGACCCGCCAGATGGCCCACATCAGTCCGGCATTGCGACTGGGTGCACGCAAGGTGCTGGTGATCGGGGTTAGTGCCAACGCGATGTGCCCATCCAGCGCCCGGAAAAACCCGGTATGCCAACGCTGACCCAGGTACTGGCCCACGTGTTCAACGGCATGTTCCTGGATACGCTGGATTACGACATCGATCGCTCACGGCTGATCAACCAGTTGCTGGAACTGATCCCCGAGAAGAAACTGAAGGAGTCCGGGCTGGACCTGAACCCGGTGGATATTCTGGAAATTTCCCCTTCCGAGCCCATCAACGAAATCGCCATGAAATACATTGACGCCATGCCGCTGGTGTTGCGACGGTTGACCGGTGCTTCGGACAACGCGCCTTTTTCCAGCGCCAATCTCGCCAGCTTCCTGCTGTTCGACAAACGCTTCTGTCGCGATTTGATTGAGCTGGGCTACCGGGACGGCCAGAGCCAGTCCCGGCAGATTGAGCGGTTTTTTGAGAAGGAATCCGGGGCTGAAGAATCAGCCCCTTAACCCACCAACCAGCTTGTCGATGCTTTCCTTGGCATCGCCAAACAGCATGCGGGTGTTGTCTTTGAAGAACAGCGGGTTTTCCACGCCTGAATAACCCGTGGCCATGCCCCGCTTGAGGACAACCACCTGGCGCGCTTTCCACACCTCAAGCACCGGCATACCGGCAATCGGGCTGCCCGGGTCTTCGGCGGCGGCCGGGTTTACGGTGTCGTTGGCACCGATAACCAGCACCACATCGGTGCTTGGGAAATCGTCGTTGATTTCGTCCATTTCCAGCACGATGTCATAGGGCACATGGGCCTCGGCGAGCAACACGTTCATGTGTCCGGGCAGGCGACCCGCCACAGGGTGAATGCCGAAACGCACGTTGACGCCACGGTCCCGCAGGATTTTCGTCATTTCGCTGACGCCGTTCTGGGCCTGCGCCACAGCCATGCCGTAACCCGGCACGATGATCACTGAATCGGCATTGCGCAGTTCCTCGCACACATCATCCGCGGAGGACTCATAGACAGACTGGTCAGTATCGGCCGCGCTTGAGCTGCTGCTGGTCTGGCCGAAGCCGCCCAGGATGACGCTGATAAACGACCGGTTCATAGCCTTGCACATGATGTAGCTGAGGATGGCACCGCTGCTGCCTACCAGGGCACCCACCACAATCAGCAGGTCATTACCCAGCATGAACCCGATAGAGGCCGCCGCCCAACCGGAGTAGCTGTTGAGCATGGACACCACCACCGGCATGTCGGCACCACCGATGGCATGATCAGGTGAATGCCGAGCACTGAGGCGATGACCGTCATGATGACAAGGGAAATCAGCCCCAGCGCCATGCTGTCGGTACCGAGGAACCAGGCACCCAGCAATACGCAGGCAATGATGGCCACCAGGTTCATCAGGTGTCGGCCCGGCAGGGTCAGGGCTTTGCTGTCGATGCGCCCATCCAGTTTGCCGCAGGCCACCAGCGACCCGGTGAAGGTCACGGCGCCGATAAAGATACCGACAAACACTTCCACCAGCTTGATGGTGTGTTCGGCACCCGTGGTGGCTACCAAGGGCTCGATATAGCCTGAGAAACCGACCAATACCGCCGCCAGGCCCACAAAACTGTGCAGCAAGGCCACCAGTTGCGGCATCTGGGTCATTTCCACCTTGTTGGCGATGGGGATACCAATACCGGCGCCCAGCAGCACCGCAATCACGATCGCGATAACACCACCGTCCACGCTCGCCAGGGTGGCGCCAACAGCGATGATGATGCCGGCGACACCATAAAGGTTCCCGCGCCGGGCGGATTCCTGATGGCTAAGGCCACCCAGGCTGAGGATAAAACAGATACTTGCGACCACGTAGCCACGCTCACCAATCCTGTGCTCATATCGGGCGCCTCCTACTTGCGAAACATTTTGAGCATGCGATGGGTGACCCGGAAGCCGCCCCCCACGTTGATGCTGGCAATCAGCACCGCGAAAAAGGCCATGATGCCAACGGCCAGATTCTCCGCCTGGGCCAGGTGGAGAATGGCACCGATCACAATGATGCCGCTGATGGCGTTGGTCACGCTCATCAGAGGCGTATGCAGGGACGGGGTCACGTTCCAGATGACCTGCCAGCCGATAAAGCAGGACAGGACAAACACCGTGAAGTGCTGCAGGAAGCTTTCCGGCGCATGGGCACCAACCCGTAGAGCGCCAGGGCCGTGACCAGCAGCAGCGCACCCTTGCCAAACTGGCTGCGGCGTTTGGCATCTTGCCTCGCGGCCTCCTTGTCGGCAGCCGTGGGTTCTTCAGTGCCGGGCGCCGGCTTGGGGCTGACCGGCGCTTCCGGTTGAGGTGGTGGCCAGGTAACGTCGTTCTCTCGCACCACCGTCAGGCCACGGATCACATCGTCTTCCATGTTGACCTGGGGCTGGCCGTCTTTCTCTGGTGTCAGTTCAGTGATCAGGTGTACCAGGTTAGTGGCATAGAGATCGCTGGCCACCTTGGCCATACGGCTGGGCAGATCGGTGTAGCCAATCAGCGTTACGCCATGATGGTGAGCGACCTTGCCGGGCTCCGTCAGCTCGCAGTTGCCCCCGCGTTCCGACGCCAGATCGACAATCACACTGCCGGGTTTCATGGATTTCACCATATCGGCGGTGATCAGCTTGGGCGCAGGCTTGCCGGGAATCAGGGCAGTGGTGATGATGATATCCACCTCTTCGGCCTGTTCCGCGAACAGCGCCATCTCCGCCTTGATGAACTCGTCGCTCATCTGCTTGGCGTAGCCGCCGCCACCGCTGCCGTCCTCGTCGTCGAAATCCAGCACCAGGAACTCGGCGCCCATGCTTTCAACCTGTTCTTTCACTTCCAGACGGGTATCAAACGCCCGCACAATGGCGCCCATGCTGTTCGCGGCGCCGATCGCGGCAAGGCCTGCGACGCCGGCCCCGATTACCATGATTTTCGCCGGTGGTACCTTGCCAGCCGCCGTCACCTGGCCGGTAAAGAACCGCCCGAAGTTATTGGCCGCCTCAATCACCGCGCGGTAGCCGGCAATATTGGCCATGGCGCTCAAGGCGTCCATCTTCTGGGCACGACTGATGCGGGGCAGGCTATCGATGGCGAAGGAAGTAATCTTTTTGGCCGCCAGCTTCTCCAGAAGCTCGGGATTCTGCGCTGGCCACAGGTAGCTGACCAGGAACGCCCCTTCCTTCATCAGATCCACTTCGTGTTTCTTGAGCGAAGGGTTTTTCATCGGCGCGCGAACCTTGAGGATAAAATCCGCGTCCTGCCAAAGCGATTCGGTGTCCGCCGCAATGGTAGCGCCCACTTTTTCGTAGGCGTCGTCCGTGTAATTCGCGGCCTCACCCGCACCGGCTTCGACCATCACCTCATAGCCAAGGCCTATCAGCTTATGCACCGAGGGCGGCGTTGCCGCTACCCGTCGTTCATCCTCGAAAATCTCCCTGGGGATACCGATCTTCATTGTAAGTACGTCCTCCGGAATGACCGATTCACTGAAAATCTCGGTTTTTACTTATAGGTAGACGCTAACAGATTTACAAAGGTTTTCCTAAAAACGAACAAAGCGAAAAAAACGGAAAGGTAAAACGAAAAAAATAATAAGCCCGTTAGAGGTCCTTCTCTAACAGTGCCTGTACCTCACTTTCGGCCAGCCCATCCAGCATTGCCCCCCGAAACTGGCGGTTGATAAACCGCTCGGTTTCATGTTGGATCATTGCCCGCTGCGCCGGTTTCTCGATGTAATCCATTGCCCTGAAAAGGATATAGCGAATGGTCATGCGGGAGATCTCATGAATCGTCTCCGTCGGCACAGCACTGACCAGCCGCCGCTCGATAATATCCTCCGCCATCTCGCGCGCGCTGGCATCCAACTGCGCCTCAAGCGCCCTGCGCAACAAAGCCGACGGCCCGTGAAGCTCCCGCACCGCCACGGTCGTCGCTGCCGGGTTGGCCAGGAAGTAGTGGTAAACAAACGTCACCGTATCGTGGGACGCCTGCTCCGACGACTCCGCCATCCGCCGCAACTCCCGCACGCCGGCTTTCATGTCTTCGGCAATGTACCCAAGTACCTGCAGACCGAACTCGTCCAGATTCTTGAAGTGCCGATAAAAAGTATTGGGATTCAGTCCGGCCTCACGGGCCAGTTCCCGGAGACCGAGAGATGTCAGGCTGCGGCTCTGGGTAATCAACCTGAGCGCCGCCTGAATCAGCTTCAGTTTTCCACCGGTAATCATGTTCATTGAGCATGCACCTAAAGTATGCGGACGAGTTGGGGGAGGGGGTTCCCGAAACTGTGCGGAGCCATGGATGGCGGAGCTCAAGCCGCACATGGATGTCTTGAGGCGTGTTTCGGGAACCCCCTCCCCCAACTTGTCCTTCTCCAAAGTTTGGTATGAGGGACAGTTGCTTATCAAACCAGGCCAAACGGTCAAATTCTGTAGATCAAAAGTATACAGCTGTCTACTTCGTTGGGTATACATGTGTCTACCGCCAATCATCATGGCGAAACAGACAACAACAGGCAAGGCCAGAAGGCCAGCGAACAGCGAGGTGGAAAACATGAGTCAGACAGCAAAAATCGCCATCATCGGCACCGGATTCTCCGGCCTGGGCATGGGGATCAAACTCAAAGAAGCCGGATACGACAACTTCGTCATCCTCGAACAAAGCGACGACGTCGGCGGCACCTGGCACGAAAACCACTACCCCGGCTGTGCCTGCGACGTCCAATCCGCCCTCTACTCCTTCTCGTTTGAACAAAACCCCAATTGGACCCGCATGTTCGCCCAGCAGAAAGAAATCCAGGCCTACCTGCGAAGCTGCGCCGAAAAATACGACCTCATGAAACACGTGCGCCTGAACACCCACGTGGCGGGTGCCCGCTTTGACGAGAAAACCCAAAGCTGGACCGTCGAAACCTGCGACAGCCCCAAGCTCTGGGCCTACATGCAGGACAAGGGCCTGAACCCCGGCGACAAACTCAACCGCAAAGACAAGGGCCTGCCCAAATTCAGCACCTTCAAGGCGGATGTTGTGGTTTCCGGCATGGGCGGCCTTAGCACCCCGGCATACCCCAACATCAAAGGCATCGACACCTTCACCGGCAAAAGCTTCCACTCCCAGGACTGGGACCATGACTACGACTTCAAGGGCAAGCGCGTAGCAGTGATTGGCACCGGCGCCTCAGCCATTCAGTTCGTACCGGAAGTGGCCAAAGACGCAGCTCACCTCGACCTCTACCAGCGGACTCCACCATGGATCGTACCCAAGCCTGACCGCGAGATCCGCTCGCTGGAACGGATGATGTTCCGCAAGTTCCCGCAGACCCTGAACGCCTTTCGCCAGAGCATCTACTGGATGTTGGAAGCACGGGTACTGGGCTTTGTAGGCAATCCGCGAATCCTCAAAATCGGCGAATTACAGGCACGCCGCCATATCCGAAACCAGATCAAGGACAAGGAACTGCGCAGGAAAGTTACCCCGGATTTTCACTTCGGCTGCAAGCGGGTGCTGATTTCAAACAACTATTACCCGGCGCTGGCCCAGGATAACGTCGACGTGCTGACCGACGGCATCCGCGAAGTGCGCGGCAATATGATCGTGGATAACAACGGCCATGAGAGGGAAGTGGACTGCATCATTTATGGCACCGGCTTCAAGGCCCAGGACCCGATACCCGCAGGCATGGTACATGGCCGTGGCGGCCAGGACCTGCTGGACGCATGGAAAGGCGGTGCCGAAGCCTACAAGGGTAGCGCCATTGCCGGCTTCCCCAACTTCTTCATGCTCATGGGCCCCAATACCGGCCTCGGCCACAGCTCCATGGTCTATATGATCGAAAGCCAGATCCAGTATGTGCTGGATGCCCTGAAGAAAATGGACAAGCACGGCTGGAAGAGCGTGGAAGTGAAGGAAGACGCCCAAAGCCAATACAACGCCTCTATTCACGCCAAGCTCGGCGACTCCGTGTGGCAGACCGGCTGCAAGAGCTGGTATGTAAACGAGAACGGCAAGAACACCACGCTGTGGCCGGGCTTCACCTGGCAATTCCGCCAGCAGACGAAGCGGTTTGACGCGGGGCAGTACGTGTGTGAGCCAGAGGCTGTAGACGTCGAGCAGGCGGCTCCGGCGGTTTAGATTGCCTGGTTCGGTGTATACCCAATATGGGCTGAAAGTTACTCATATTGGGTATTTTGCACAATCAGGCATCGGAATCCTCGATTATCCTCGCCGTGGCCCGATAGGCACAGTTGCTGACCTTCATGGGACAATTGGACACCATTGTTTTTGCGGGACAGAGGGTTATTCAGGCTCTTGAGATCGTCGGGTACACCTTTAAAGGCAATAACCTGATTGAGCAGGCTGAGTTTGCCGTGGATGTTGAAGGCTTCAGTCACATAGTTTTGGAAAGCGGGACCTCCCGCCCTGGCGAGTATAGTGCCGGTGGGATTGCGCAGCAGGATGCCTTTACCTCGATTTCAGCAGCCTCATTAACCTGCTCACGGTAGTCTTTCGGGGTGAGCTGTGAGAGTTCGATCGCCTGCAGATAGGCAGGCAGTACGGAATTGATGGTCATATTGGGTTTGAAAACCGCTCGCACCCACCAGCCCGGTGTCCAGGTATTGTCGCTTGAGGTGTCAAAGAATTGAGGGTGCCGATCAAGGGACTGGTACATGTAATACCCCATGGCAAACTCCCTTGCCATCGCAAGCGTGAAATCCCGTTCGGCCCTGGTCATTGGGGGTACTTCTGGTGCCAGATCATAGCCATGTCGCGCTAATATCTCGGAGAGCACGTCCAGATTCTCCGACATCAGCGCCAGGTAGACCATTTTGCCAATGATGGTATCCGCCCTGACCAACTGAGTGCGCACACGATCGAGGGTGCTCTCCAGCAGCCGAACGGCCGCTTCAGGATCTCCCCGTCGGCCTCCCGAAGAGCTTCCAGCATCACCAGCCGGTGGCCACTGAGCAGGTAATGGAAACTGGGCATAGGTTCGTGGACCGATGGTTTGGCCAGCGACTGGAAACCGTCCATGGTCATGAAGGTGCGGTAGCGGTCGAGCACCGTTTTGTCAGCCTCGGAAAGCGCTGGAGCCTCATTCCAGGACGATAGCACCCGAACTCTACAGTTCTCATCAGTCCACCGGCAGAAAAAGGCGCCCTCGGGCCTGGCAAGAGCCTCGTAGTCTGGCCAGGGGGCCCGCTCCGTGGTGAACGGGTCGTCTGCTTCGAGTTGATCCTGTTCCCGGGAATAGGCAAGAAGACTCTCGCCAATATCGGAGGGTTCCCCATTCAGCGGCGCGTCAATGCCCAGCAGATAAAGATAGGCCTCGTTGGTCTTTTTCGCGGTCGTCTGCTCAACCAGTGCAGGGACTTCCGGGGATAGAGGTTCATCAAACTGGAGCAGTATCAGCGCGATGATCACCAAAGGCATGAAAAACATAGGTCGTTTCCTGATCCTTGGAAAGTCTGTTTAGTTTACCAAAGGCTTGATAGAAAACCTTGCCTGCATCATCGTTTGTAAAAGGGCGCAACGGAGAGCACACCATGACCAAACCAACCCTACCCGATGAATCCGGGATTCTGGAGGCGGAGCGGCGTATTCGACCATACCTAGGCGAAACGCCATTGCTACAGGTGCCTGATCTGGATGCCACCATGGGCCAGCCGCTGGGTTTGAAGTGTGAGAGCTTTCAGCGCACCGGCAGTTTCAAGGCTCGGGGTGCACTGAACTGGCTGCTGACCGCCAGTGCTGACGAACTCGAGGCTGGCCTGGTGACGGTGTCCGCCGGGAATCATGCAATCGGCCTGGCCTGGGCGGCGGCCATGCAGGATGTTCCGCTCACGGTGGTGATGCCGGAAGGTTCCAGCCCGTTGAAGATTCACCGCACCCGGGCGCTGGGCGCCGAAGTGATTGTGCACGGAAATATCCAGCAGGCGGTGGCGCTGTGCCATCAATTGCGGGATGACAAGGGGCGGACGCTGGTTCACCCTTACAATGATGTCCGCATCATGGCTGGACAGGGCACCGTTGGCCTGGAATTGCTGCGCCAGCAGTCGGATGTGGATCGGATACTGTGCCCCATCGGAGGCGGCGGTTTGATTTCCGGGCTGGGGCTGGCCATCAAGGCACAGCGGCCGGAAGTGGAGCTGATCGGCGTGGAGCCGGAGGGTGCGGCGACCATGTTTAACGCCTGGCACAAGCAGGATGCCAGCGCCAGCCTCGACTCGGTGGATACCTGGGCTGCCAGCCTGGCACCGGCGGTGGTGGGAAATTGTACCTATGCCGCCTCCCGCCAGGTGGTGGACCGGATTGTGACGGTTACCGAGGCAGGTATCAGGGAGGCGAGCAGACGCCTGCTGACCGAGGCCAAACTCTATGTGGAACCCGGTGCCAGCGTCGGCTTGGCGGCGGTACTGGAAAGCCAGGTTATGCCTGAACCAGAGAAGACTACAGTTCTGATTATTACCGGCGGCAACCTGGATCTGGAGCAGGTCGGTCAGTGTCTATGATCCTAGTTTAGTGAGCGCCATCGGTCTGGGAGAGCCTGGACACAATCTACGTAAGCTCAGTCTGCCACTCTCGGACCGGTAGGGTTGCAAGACTCTGTGTGCTCTAGACAAAGCTGTGCAATGTGATCCAGAAAATGGCTTTTATAAGGGTTGGTTTCCGGTAGCTTTGGCAGCCACCAGTTGTAGAGCAGAAGGTAGGTGTCAGACAGGGCACTTTGCACGGGGTCGTCGAGATTGGGTTTTGTCATCAAATGAGAGATAAGTGGAAACGGAAGGTATAGAAAGATACTCAGTACCAATACGAACGTTGCTGCAAAAATAAGCCCGTGTTTCTTTTTAGTGGTCATTGGAAATTCCTTTTTCAGTGGAGTTGGTTTTCACGAGAGCTTGAACCTTCAGAATCAATGCGAAGATTTATGGACCTTTCGATAGAAAAACCAGAAAACGAGAGCCGAAGTTACACCGAACAAAGCTCCGATCATTGCGAGCTTCTGAGCGTAAATTATCCAGCCCCATATAGTGGGAATCCCATCTACAGACGTCACCACGCTTCGCCGAAGAAACGGCTTCGTCCGATTCCTGAATAATACGGGTCTTTTATGGGCCAGAATTTAAAGGCACTTGGAATAGTTGAACTCAAAAAACCGACAGTAAGCACTGGTATCAGGGTAAGCCTGCTTAGCCAACGGATAATCAATAAAGCCGGCAGGCTCAGAAACAGGAAATGCAGGCTTGTGAGCAATAGCGTCATGAGAAGCATTGAATGAAGAGGCCCGTCCATTCCTGAAGTACCGAGGACAAGTGCTAATGCAGTGACAATGACTGCAGGTGTGGCAACGCATGCGAGACTGAGTAAGATCACTGAGTTCATTCACCGATAGCTGATTTTGATGAGGGCGATTTTCGCGCGGGGGAATTGGGCCTTCTCAGTCCAGCTCGCGTAATCAGTCACGTCCGTTTGATTGAGTACCGTTCCTGCGTAGTTGCGTACCCAGCTTTCCTCAATCTTTTCTAAAAGGCACAGGTTGCCCTCGGCCTCTGTGAGGGGCTCGTAATCCAGTCGGGTGTTCGGAACTTCATTCGTATGGGGCCGTAAACTGGTTCGGGCTGGCACTTGATCGCGGTAGTACTCGGTTTGTTTGTGACCTACATGGATTAGGTCTTGATCTGCGGGTGCACTGATCCCCAACAGGTAGAAGAAGGCGCGATTCTTTTGGACCGGCTGCGCCTCAGCTAAAAGTACCTGGACTTTAGGGGTAGAGTCATCGAACCTAAGAGCAGTCAGCCATGTGGCCAAAATCGGCACTAGAATCAGGAGTAGGGATGGCATCGACACGATCCTTGTCTTTCAGCAAAACAGTGCATCTTCCATGACGCACATGAACTGGACTGAGTGTATCTGATTCGCTACCCGTCTGCATCGATCAGCTCACAAGCGTACCGCCATCCACCGCCAGGCACTGTCCGGTAATGTGCCGTCCGGCCTCCGAGGCCAACAACACCGCAGCACCTTTCAGGTCTTCTCCGCCACCAAAGCGTTTCAGTGGAATGCGCTCAAGCATTTTGTCGCCTTGTGCATCCAACAGTCCCTGAGACATCTTGGACGGGAAGAAGCCTGGACAAAGCGCGTTCACATTGATGTTGTAATGACCCCACTCGGACGCCAGCGCGCGGGTGAAGTTCACCATGGCGCCCTTGCTGGTGTTGTAGGCGATGGTTTGCATGCCTTCCGGGTTGCCGGATAGCCCAGCGATGGAGGCGATATTGATCACCTTGCCGGTCTTGCGCGGAATCATGCAGCGCTTGCCCACCGTCTGGGTGAGGAAGAAGCTGGCGTTCACGTTCAGGTTCATCACCTTCATCCAGCCTTCAGGCGGGTAGTCTTCTGCCGGGGCGCCCCAGGTGGCACCGGCGTTGTTCACCAGAATGTCGATGTCGCCTAGCTGCTCGACCACCTGATCCACCACCTTGGGAATGCCTTTCAGATCGCCCAGGTCGGCGGCGATGGTCACCACCGTCACGCCCTGGCTTTCCAGGTGTTCTTTCGCCGCATCCAGCTCGTGCTGTTTGCGGGCGCTGATGGCGATTTTGGCGCCCAGTTCACCCAGCGCCTCGGCCATTTGCAGGCCAAGGCCACGGGAGCCGCCGGTGATGAAGGCGACTTTGCCGGACAGGTCCAGTAGTTGTTTTACGCTCATAGTCGATTCCTTGTTATCAGTCCGAAGGTTCAGGCGCTGGCGGCTAGCAGGCCGTCGCTGACTTGGGCCAGATGATGATCCGCGTCGCCGAACAGCAGGTTGATGGTGGTCAGCCGCTTGAACAGGTGCGCCGCGAACATTTCGTCTGTCACGCCCATGCCGCCGTGCAGTTGAACGCCTTCCTGGGCCACATAGCGGGCACCCTGACCGACCAGTGTTTTGGCCATGGACAGCGCGTTTCGGCGCTCGGCGGTGTCGTCTGAATCGGCGGTGTTGGCCGCCAGAATCGCCATGGATTTGGACTGCTCTGCCTGAATGAACATGTCCGCCATGCGGTGCTGAAGCACCTGGAATTTGCCGATAGGTACACCGAATTGCTTGCGGGTTTTGATGTAGTCCAGGGCGGTTTCGTTCATGGCTTCCATGGCCCCCACGGCTTCGGCACAGACCGCCGCAATGCCCAGATCGATGGCTTTCTCAATGTGCGGGAATGCCTGATCCAGTTCGCCCAGCAGATTGTCGGCGCTGACGGCGACGTTGGAGAAGCTGATGTCCGCGATACGGTAGCCGTCGTGAGCGGCATAGTCGTCGATCTTCACGCCTTTGGCGTTGACGTCAATGATGAACAGCGACAGCCCGGTCTCGTCGCTGGCATTGCCGCTGGTGCGCGCAGAGACGACCAGTTGGTCCGCCTGGCCGCCATGAATGACGGCCGTTTTCTGGCCGCTGACCATGAAGTGGTCGCCGTCCTTGCGGGCGGTGGTCTGTACCTGGCTCAGGTTGTAGCGCGCGCCGGGCTCGTAATGTGCAAAGGCCATCTTGCGCTCGCCGGAAGCGATCGCCGTCAGGTACTCGTCTTTTTGGGAGTCGTTGCCCACATCACGAATCAGCCGCCGGCCAGAACGACCGTAGCCAGATAGGGCTCAACCACCAGGCCGCGACCGAAGTTTTCCATCACCACCATGGTGTCGACGGCGTTGCCATCCAGACCGCCAAAGGCTTCGGGGAAGGTGAACGCCAGCAGGCCCATATCCGCGAGGGCTGCCCAGGTGTTCGGGTCGGTGCCATTGCCGGATTCGATGAAGGTGCTGCGCTTTTCAAGGCTGTACTCGTTGGTCACAAAGCGGCGCAACGAGTCGTTCAACATTTGCTGTTCGTCGGTAAGATCGAAGTTCATAGCAGCGCCTCCTTAAAGACCAAGTACGAGCTGAGCGATGATGTTGCGCTGGATCTCGTTGGACCCGCCAAAGATCGACAGCTTGCGCATGTTGAAGTAATCGCCGGCCGCCGGAGTGGCATCGATGGAACCAGTGCGCGGACCGTTGTAGTCCAGTTCCAGTGCGTCCGGAATGTGCGCGATGGCGTCCTGTCCGGTGGCTTCCATCAGCAGTTCGAACAGCTTCTGGCCGATCTCGGTACCACGGATTTTCAGGATGGATGCCTGCGGGCCGGGGCCGCGCTTGTCGGTCAGCACCCGAAGTACGGTCAGCTCCAGTGCACGCAGCTCGATATCCAGTTGCGCCAGACGATCGCGGAAACGAGTATTCTCGATCAGCGGGCGCTGGCCGTCCTGTTCCTCGTTGGCCACGACTTTCAGTCGCTTCATCAACGCTTTCCACTGCCCGACGTTCGCCAGACCGGTGCGCTCATGGCCCAGCAGAAACTTGGCGTAGGTCCAGCCTGATTCTCTTCGCCGATCAGGTTCTCAGCGGGCACTTTCACGTTGTCGAAGTAGACTTCGTTAATCTCATGCTCGCCATCCAGCATGATGATGGGCTTCACATCAATGCCGGGGTCGTTCATGTCGATCAGCAGGAAGGAAATGCCCTGTTGCGGCTTGCCTTCGTTGCTGGTGCGCACCAGACAGAAGATCCAGTCAGCGTGCTGGCCAAGGGTGGTCCAGGTTTTCTGGCCGTTGACGATGTAGTGATCGCCTTCGCGCTTGGCGGAGCAGCGTAGTGACGCGAGGTCGGAGCCGGAGCCCGGCTCGGAATAGCCCTGACACCACCAGTCTTCGCCGCTGAGAATGCCCGGCAGGAAGCGCTTCTTCTGCTCGTCGTTGCCGAAGGTCATGATCACCGGGGCGACCATGCGCAGGCCGAAATCGAGCTGGCGGGGTGCACCGGCGAGGGCACATTCTTCTTCAAAGATGATCTGTTCAATCGGGTTCCAGCCCGGGCCGCCAAACTCTTCCGGCCAGGTGGAGGCGCCCCAGCCTTTTTCATACAGAATTTTCTGCCAGCGCTGGGTCATGTCTTTGTCGTGGCGCAGGCGTTTCTGAACGCGCTCGCGGATGTCGTCCGGGAGGTTGTCGTCCAGGAACTGGCGAACTTCGGCGCGGAAGGCCTCTTGCTCGGGTGTGTAATTTAGATCCATGTTGCACCTCTTGTCTGTTTGGCTGAGGTAGATGGTTTTAACTTGTGAGTGGCCTTTTGGTTTCTGATGCCGGGCCTATGTACTCGGGGGCGGCGCCGAATGGGTATCCCCTTTCAAAACACGCTCCTTCGGCCCATCCATGGGGCGCTTGGACTCCGCCATCCATGGTCCGTACAGTTTTGAAAGGGGATACCCATCCGACGCTTCGACACTGTGCTTGCCTATTTTTGAGAACACTTTGCGGGGCACCGCACTGCGCTTAACGGTTGCACCTGTTCGCCTTCGCACACAGCTCTGGGTGGCCGTTGGGAGTGGGTGTCCAAAACCGTGCGGAGCCATGGATGGCGGAGCCCGAGCGTCACATGGACGTGCCGTAAGGAGCGTGTTTTGGACACCCACTCCCAACGGGCACTTCCACCCAAGATAAGGGCAATCGAGGCTTCAGGCAGCAACCAAAGCTTTAGGCAACCTCAAACAAGCCGGCAGCACCCATTCCAGTGCCCACGCACATGGTGACGACCACGTATTTGACGCCACGGCGTTTACCTTCGATCAGAGCATGGCCGACCAGGCGGGAGCCGGTGGTGCCGTAGGGGTGGCCCACGGCGATGGCGCCGCCGTTGACGTTCAGGCGGTCCATGGGGATGCCAAGTTTGCGCTGGCAGTACAGAACCTGCACGGCGAAGGCTTCGTTGAGTTCCCACAGGCCGATGTCGTCCACGGTCAGGCCGGCGCGTTTGAGCAGTTTGGGAACCGCGAAGACCGGGCCGATGCCCATTTCGTCGGGTTCGCAACCAGCAACCGCGAAACCACGGAAGATGCCCAGCGGAGTGGCGCCGCGCTGTTCGGCCACTTTGCTGTCCATCAGCACGCAGGCAGAGGCGCCGTCGGAGAACTGGCTGGCGTTGCCGGCGGTGACCACGCCGCCTTCCATTGCTGAGCGGATCTTGCTGACGCCTTCCAGGTTGGTGCCCGGGCGGATGCCTTCGTCCTGGCTGACGGTCACTTCCTGGCTGTTGAGCTGGCCGGTGGCTTTGTCAGCGACGCCCATGGTGGTGGTGATGGGCACGATTTCGTCATCGAACTTGCCGTCTTGGCGAGCCTGATCGGCCAGGTTCTGGCTGCGGACGCCGTATTCGTCCATGTCTTCTTTTTTGATGTCGTAGCGCTTGGCGACGGTTTCGGCGGTGTCCAGCATGGACCAGTAGAGCTCAGGCTTATTCTTCGCCAGCCAGGGTTCCATGAAGTAGTTCTGGTTGACGTTGGCCTGCACGGTGGAGATGGATTCCACGCCGCCGGCGACCATGACCGGTACTTTATCCACAGCAATGTGGTGCGCTGCCATGGCGATGGCCTGCAGGCCAGATGAACAGAAGCGTTGATGGTGGCGCCGCCAACGGTAACCGGCAGGCCAGCACGGATGGCACCCATGCGGGCCACGTCGTTGCCGGTGGAGCCTTCCGGCAGGGCGCAGCCCATCAGCACGTCTTCGATTTCGTTGGGGTCGACTTTGGAGCGCTCGACTGCATGCTGAATGGCGTGGCCCGCAAGGGTCGCGCCGTGGGTCATGTTCAGGCCGCCGCGCCAGGATTTGGCCAGTGGGGTACGAGCCGTGCTTACGATGACAACATCATTAGACATAACAATTCTCCTTCGTTCGAAGCGCCTGTTGATCGATAAAGGGCAGGCGCCCCGAGGGTATTGGTGGACCGTTTATTTGGCGTCGAAACCTTTGCCTTCTTCGGCACGCTTGGCCAACAGGGCCGCCGGTTCCCAGAAGCCAGGCTGGGTGTGGCGGTCTTCGGTGAAGGCCTGCATGGCGCGCACCACGTTGGGCAGCCCGACTTCCTCGGCGTAGTGCATGGGGCCGCCGCGGAACACGGGGAAGCCGTAGCCGGTCAGGTACACCATGTCGATGTCGGAGGCCCGCTGAGCAATGCCTTCGTCCAGAATCTGCGCGCCTTCATTCACCAGGGCGTACACGCAACGCTCGACGATTTCCTGGTTGCTGATCTTGCGTGGTTTGATGCCCAGTTCAGCACGGACTTCGTCCACCACCTTGTCCACTTCCGGATCGTGCAGGGCGTTGCGGTTGCCTGGCTCGTAGCGATAGAAACCGGCGCCGGTCTTCTGGCCGTAGCGGCCCATTTCACAGATGCGGTCGGCCAGCACCATCTTCACCATGTCCGGGTTTTCCTCGTACTGGCGCTTGCGGATGGCCCAGCCGATATCGCCGCCGGCCAGGTCGGCCATGCGCAGCGGGCCCATGGCAAAGCCGAACTTCTCGATGGCCTTGTCGATCTGCTGCACGCTGGCGCCTTCTTCCAGCATCAGCAGGGCTTCGCGCTGGTACTGGTTGATCATGCGGTTACCGATAAAGCCGTCGCACACGCCGGAAACCACGGCGGTCTTCTTGATGGCCTTGGCCAGCTTCATGGCGGTGGCCAGCACGTCTTTGGCGGTTTTCTCGCCGCGCACTACTTCCAGCAGTTTCATGATGTTGGCCGGGCTGAAGAAGTGCAGGCCGATCACGTCTTCCGGGCGTTTGGTGAAGCTGGCGATCTTGTCCAGGTCCAACGTCGAGGTGTTGGAGGCCAGGATCGCGCCCTGTTTGCACACCTCGTCCAGTTTTTCGAAGACGGACTGTTTCACGCCCATTTCCTCGAACACCGCTTCGATTACCAGGTCGGCGTCTTTCAGATCGTCATAGCTCAGCGACGGCTTCACCAGGTCCATCTTGGCTTTGGCGTCGTCCTCGCTCATGCGGCCTTTCTTCACACGGCCTTCGTAGACTTTGCGAATGGCTTCCACGCCACGGTCCAGGCCTTCCTGTTTCATCTCAACCAGCGTCACCGGGATGCCGGCGTTCAGGAAGTTGATGCTAATGCCAGTACCCATGGTGCCGCCGCCGATCACGCCGACGGATTTAACGTCACGGGTTGGGGGGTCAGACGGCACGTCGGCAATCTTGCTGGTCAGGCGCTCGGAGAAGAACGCGTGACGCAGGGCGCGGGATTCTGGCGTTTGCATCAGGTTGACGAACGCTTCGCGCTCCACTTCCATGCCCTTGTCGAACGGCATGGTGACGGCGGCTTTCACGGCTTCGACGCACTTCAGCGGGGCCGGGTAGTTCTTGGCCATGGCACCCACGGTGTTCTGGGTGAACATGAAGAAGCCTTCCGGGTTCGGGTGCTTGGCTTTCAGGTCGCGCACTTTTTTCAGTGGAAGGTTCTCGCTGACCACCTTGGTGGCGTAGGCAATGGCCGCGTCCAGCAATTCGCCGTCGATAATCTCATCGAACAGGGCGCTGCCCTTGAACTGTTTGGCAGGTACGACGCTGCCGGAGACGATCATATTTACAGCGTGCTCAGCTCCGATGACTCGTGGCAGGCGTTGAGTACCGCCGGCGCCTGGCAGCAGGCCCAATTTTACTTCCGGCAGGGCGATTTGCGCGTCCGGCTTGGCGATGCGGTAGTGGCAACCCAGGGCCAGTTCCAGTCCGCCGCCCATGCAGGCGCCGCTGATGGCCGCGATCACCGGCTTGCGGCTGCTTTCCACGTAGTTGACTACCGTGTTCAGGTTGGGTTCGGCAAAGGCTTTGGGAGAGCCGAACTCGCTGATGTCGGCGCCGCCGGAGAAGGCACGGTCGGAGCCGATCAGTACCACGGCTTTCACTGCATCATCGGCTTCTGCCTGCTGGATACCGTTAACAATACCCCGGCGGAGTTCAAGGCCCAAGCCATTGACGGGCGGGTTGTCGAGTCGGATGACGGCGATGTTGCCGTTCACATCGTAATGGGCAGTACTCATGTAGCAGCTCCCTGATACTGGCATTGGATAGTAGGCGGTGTACGGAAGACCTGTTGAATTATCCATACACTGGTGTATTGTTTGTCCATACACTAATGTATGTTTTGGGCGGGGTCAACGCTTTCAAACATGGCTCCGCTGTTGATGTAGAATTCACACCCAACAGCCAGTAGCAGGACCAGATTCCACCATGACGGATGCCAAACCTCAGAAACGCCGCAGCCGCAAGACGCCGGAAAAAGCGCAGTTGACCCGCGACGACTGGCTGGATGCGGCCGCCGGCGAGGTTGCAGCCGGTGGTTTCAGCAACCTGAGGGTGCTGACCCTGGCAAAAAAGCTCGGTGTGACCCGTGGCAGTTTTTACTGGCACTTCAAGGACCACGAAGACCTAGTGGTGCGTTTCCTCAACCGCTGGCGGGACCGGCGTCTGCACGAGCTTCAGTACTGGAAACCCAAGGGTGGGGATGTCGAAACCGAATTGCGGCAAATTCTGGAACTGTTGCTCACGGATGCGTCCCGTAATATCCGTCGCCTGCAGGTGGAGCTGGCGGTGCGGGATTTTGCCCGCAGAAATGACTACGCGGCTGATCTGGTCACGCAGGTGGACGAAGCGCGCATCAACCAGAACTGCGAGCTATATGAACGGCTGAGCAGCGATCCCCAGCGCATTCGCGATCTGTCGCTGCTGATGTACGTGGCCACCATCGGCTCCCAGGTGGTGCTTACGGGGAAGAAGGGCGATGCTGAAACCATACGCCGGGTGGAAGACTTGATGGCGCGCGTGGCGTTGGGGCAGCGTGATGACGGTTAGATGGCTGGCCCTGGTCCTGCTTGCTCTCTGTGCCGGCGCCGTTCATGCAGCCGGAGATGAATGTATGGACGGCGCCACCACTGAACTGGAACGGATGTATTGTCGCGTAGTGAGCGAAGGGCTTGGCGGGGGCTTGCCGTCCCCCACGGATTTCAAGCGCAACGATCCGCAGGTGCAGGCATTGCTTCTGCGGCGCCCTGCCGGGCGACTGGGCCTGGAAGTGCCTGAGCCGGGTGCTCCCGCGCAAGCCGACTCCAGCCCCGGATCGTCTGGCGCGGAACCGGAACCCGTTCGAACCGGGTCTGAAGAAGACCCGCCGCAAAGCGGGTTGCTTTCGGATTGCCAACTGGAAGGCCAGCGCATTGCCTGTCCTCGGCAGCGCTATGATCTGGTCTCAAACCAGCCCAACAGCCAGCTGGCGGAAGGGGCCCTGGCGGAGGATAACCGCCTTGGTCTGCGTCCGTTCGAGGGCAACCGCGATGATTCAGAGGCCGTGCGCCGATACCTCTCCGAGGCCTACGACCGCTACATCCCCAAGATGGTGGACATCGGCCTGGGCGCCAACACCATGAGCTTCACGGCGTTCCACAACGCCTTTCACACCATTGAGGATGGCGGCGTCGACTTTGCCCGGCGTATGGAGCAGACCTTCACCCTGCTCAAGCAGGACAAGAAGAATCTGGCGGTCAAGGCCCGTTACCACAACGAGCTTCCGCAGGACCTGTCCCTGTGCACGGTGATCAACCGCGAGATCGTGGTGTGTGACAACGTCGGCACCAACTGGGTGTACGTCAGCCCGTCGAGGTAATAGCTCAGGCTGTGTCCAGGAAATCGTTGAGATACCCGGCGACGGCTTCGGGTTGCTCTTCCTGCAGGAAGTGGCCAGCCTCCACCTCCTTCACTCGCAGGTCTGCGAAGCATTCCTCAATATGATTGAGGTACTCCGGAATGATCACCTTGTCCTTGTTGCCGTAGATATACAGGGCGGGCATGGGCCACGTATGGTCTGCCGTGGTGGCCCAGCGTTTGGCGTCTTCGTGGAAGGTGCGGTAGTAATTGGAGCTGGTACCCGGCGTTCCCGGAATCCGGAAGGTGCGCACGTATTCGTCGAATGCGTCCCGTGGAAACGGGTCGCGGTTCCAGGTGCGCAGGAAATGCCCCAGCCAGGTCTCTTCGGCGCCCGGAATCATCGCTTCAGGCAGGCCTGGCGTCTGCATGAAGTGCTGATACCAGTAGGCTGCACCGCTGCTGGCGCGGACCTTCTCGATCACTTCCTGGTTGCCCTTGAGGTTGTTGATGATGGCGATGTTCATGATCACCAACCTTTGCACCCGGTCGGGAATGGCCAGTGCGACTTCCTGGGCGACGATGCCGCCCCAGTCGTGGCCCACCAGCTGAAACTCGTCAATACCAAGCTGGTCCAGCAGGCTGATCACATCCTGTGCCATTTCCTGCTTGCGGTAGTGTTCGATGTCCGGGCTGCGTTCACTGTCGCCCAGTCCTCTCAGGTCGGGGGCGATGATGCGAAAACCCGCCTTCAGATACGCTGCCACGTGCTCCCAGCAGTAGGAGCTCTCCGGCCAGCCGTGGATCATCACCAACGCCTTGCCACCGGGTGCCCCGCCTTCTCGCCAGGCGAAGCGTCCCCGGGGCGTTTGTCGCTGTTTTGGTTCAGACAGGTGCATGGCTGGGCTCCGTGAATGCGAATGGTACTGCTGCCAGACCATAAACGGACTGACGCAATCGCGCAATCAGAGGGTGTCCACCGGCCTGCCCAGATCCCGAAGCACCGTGTCCACAACCATGGGGCTCCATAGCAGGCGGTGGTGGCCCAGGCCACGGGTGCGGAGCACGTTGGCGTTTTCCCAGTTGTTGAAAACCCGTTCGCTTTCGTCTGGCGAGATGGAGGTGTCATCGTCATCAATGACCATCAAGCCCCGCTGGGTGAGGGTCCGTGACAGGGCTTCCAGGTCCAGTTGCTCCCAGACGGATTTGCCGAAACGCTCCTCCATCAATTGCAGATGCACCGCCAGAACGTCCTGGCTCAGGCCGAGTTGACGGCCCAGGTTATCCATCACCGCCGTGAGGCTGACAGGGGGCGCCAGCATGACCAGATAATCAGGCTTAAGGCCGTCCGCGATTGCGCGGGCAGCGGCAATGCAGCCAATGGAATGGGCCAGCACCCCGTGGACCCGGCCGACGCTGGCCGCCACCCTGGCAACGACTTCGGCCATTTCGAACAGGTTGGTGCTCTCGCCCTGGGCACGGCCGTGGGCGGGGGCGTCGAACAGCACCACGCGATAGCCGGCTTCCACCAGCGGGTTGACCCAGGCGCCGAACTGGATGCCGGCACCGGCCCAGCCGTGAACGCCCAGAATCACAGGCCCCTGGCCCCAGGAATACACCGGAATGGTCCGGGCGCCGTGCTGCAGCTGGGTATAGCTGTCAGCATTGTCCAGCAGGTATTCATAGCGGGATGGCATGGGCAGGCGCGAGGGCCTGAACGCCATGCGGTTAACCAGCCGGCCGGCTTTCTCAGGGGCCATTCGACCGTAGAGTTGAAGTGCCAGGCGGATGGGCGAAAACCCCTTCGGGCCTTCAACCTTGTGGGTTGTCGGTCGCTCGAAGATCACTGATTGAGTGTTCAGTTGTGAGGTCATGGTGAAAGTCCTTCTTCCAGTGGTAGTGGATGACAGGTTCAGGTTAGGGCTTGCGGGTTGCCAGCAGGAGTGTCATATTTGACATATAAAGTGCTGAAAGGGCCATTTCCATGTTCAATGTTGCCATTGTTGCCTTTCCCAACTGCCATGCCTCCGGTGTGCACGGCATCATGGATTTCTTCACCGTTGCCAACTTCTGCGGCCGCGCTCCGGCTGGCCGCAGCGAGCCCCTGTTTAATTGCCAGGTGGTGACGGTGGACGACCAGCCAGTCCGCGGGTACAGCGGTGCGGTGGTGACGCCAACCTGCAAGCGTGGGGATTTCGAGCCGGACCTGATCGTGGTGGGCTCCTCGGTGGAAGCCGCCGTGGGCGCGGAACGGCTGGAGAAGACGCTCGCACCCTCAAGACCGCTTTACGGCTGGTTGCGGGAAGGCCTGGAGAGGGGCGCCGTGCTGGCGAGCGTCTGCACCGGCAGTTTCGTACTGGCGGAGGCGGGTTTGCTGGACGACCAGGTTGCCACCACCCACTGGCGGGCAGCGCCGCTGTTCCGTGCCCGCTATCCGCACCTGCGCCTGGAGGAAGACCAGTTGCTGGTGGATAACGGCCGCATCATCTGTGCCGGCGGCGCCACTGCGTTTGTGGATCTGTGTAGTTACCTGGTGGAGCGCTTCTCGTCACCGGCGGTTGCCCTGGCCTGCAGCAAGATGCTGGTGCTGGACGGCCGCCGGGCGGAGCAAACGCCCTACATGGCCTTCTACAGCCAGAAAGCCCATCAGGATGACGCTATCCGCAAGGCACAGTCCTGGCTTGAACAGCACTACGCCGATGCACTGACCATCGACGAAGTGGCTGCCGTAGCGGGCCTCGGCACCCGCACCTTCAAGCGTCGTTTCAAGGAAGCCACTGGCGAAACCCCGATCGGCTACCTGCAGCATCTGCGGATCGAGGCGGCCAAGCACCTGCTGGAATCCAGCCGCGAACAGACTGCACGCATCATCTGGAGTGTGGGTTACGAAGATGCCAGTTCGTTCCGGAGGCTGTTTAAACGCACGGTAGGCTGTACCATGGAGCAATACCGCAAGCGTTTCAGCTATGTATCCCCAAAAGTGGCCTGATGCCCCGACGATCCCCGACCGAAGACAGGACTCCCATGCCCGGCAAAAACTCCACCCGCCTCAACAAATACATCAGCGAGAGTGGCATGTGTTCCCGGCGGGAGGCCGACCGCTATATCGAGAACGGCAACGTTGCCATTAATGGCAAGGCGGCCCAGGTGGGCGATCAGGTGCTGCCCGGCGACAAGGTCACGGTGAACGGCCAGTTGATCGAGCCGCGAGACGAAGAGGACCTGATCTTTATCGCCCTCAACAAGCCCGTGGGCGTGGTCAGCACCACCGACCCGGCGGAGCGCCGTAACATCGTCAACCATGTGGGCCATGGTGAGCGGATCTTCCCCATTGGCCGACTGGACAAGGACTCCCAGGGGCTGATTTTCCTCACCAGCAATGGCGATCTGGTGAACAAAATCCTGCGCGCGGGCAACAACCACGAGAAGGAATACCTGGTCACCGTCAACAAGCCGGTGACCGCAGAATTCGTGCAGGGTATGAGCGCCGGGGTACCGATACTGGGCACGGTCACCAAACGCTGCCAGGTCGAAAAGGTGTCCCGTTTCGTGTTCCGTATTACCCTGGTTCAGGGTCTGAACCGACAGATTCGTCGCATGTGCGAGTTCTTTGATTACGAGGTCACGAAGCTCGAGCGTGTGCGCATCATGAATATCAGCCTCAAAGGACTATCAGTCGGAGAGTGGCGGGATCTGGGGCCGAAGGAGCTGGCCGGGTTGTTTGACATGATCCGCGATTCGTCCTCGGAAGTGAGCTCCGATACCCGTAGCGAAACGAAAAAGCCGGCGAGCAAGCGGCCTGGCAAAAAGCCCGGGACATCGCCATCGGGACCGCGTGGAAAGGGCGCAAAGGCAGGACAGTCCGGTAGGCCAGGAAAGCCCGCTGGAAAACACGGCAAACCCTCGCGCCCGGGAAAACCCGGCAAGCCAGGAAAGCCACGCAAACCCAGGCAAAGCAGCGTTAAGCGCTAGGATACGTTCACTTCCGTACGGCACGAAGGCGCCACTGTCGCTATGCTATACCGTTTTTACCCCTGACCGGATATTCTGAATGTTTGAAGCGTTTATCAGTACCTACATCAGCAGCACGATCCGCTTTATGTTCCTGCTGGCGCCGTTTTTCGTGGTCACTATGTTTCTGGCGTTAACCCGGGGGCTGCCGGCGTCTGAAAAGCGTTCGATCATCCGCCGTTCCACCGTATCCGCAATGATTCTGGGGTTGGTACTGTTCTTTGCCGGGCCACTGCTGTTCAGTGCCATTGGCATTACCCTGAACTCGTTCCGGATCGGTGCCGGCAGCCTGCTGTTCCTGACCGCCATCAGCCTGGTCACCAGTGGTACCCGCAACCACGCCACGGGGTTGCCGGATGAAGACCGCGATGACATTGCCGTGGTGCCACTGGCCATTCCGGTGATGATTGGCCCCGCCACCATCGGTGCGATCCTGGTTTACGGTGCCGAGCTGAACGCTGTGCCGGAAGTGGCCGGAGGGCTTCTGGGGCTGGTGTCGGGGCTGGTTATCCTGGCGGTTCTACTGCACTTGTCCGGATACCTGGAAAAGGCGCTGGGTAAGACCGGGCTGAACATACTCTCCAAGATCAGCGGCCTGATTCTGTCTGCCATGGCGGCGGAAATTGTATTAACGGGCATCGCTGGATTTATTGCTTCCACGTCGGCCTCCTGATGTCTTTCGATACCGTAGCGCACAATCGCAGTCGCCAGCAGTTTGACGGAGTGTCCTCCGTGTGGCTGTTCGGCTATGGCTCGCTGATCTACAAGGTGGACTTCCCCTTCCTTGAGCAGCAGCCGGCGACGATTGAAGGCTGGGCCCGGCGTTTCTGGCAGGGCTCCCATGATCATCGCGGTACTCCGGAGGCTCCCGGGCGTGTGGTCACGCTGGTTAGCCAGCCTGGTGCGACATGCAAGGGCATGGCCTATCGGGTATCACCGGACGTGTTTGAGCACCTGGATGTACGTGAGAAGAACGGCTACCTGCGCTTCAGCACGACCATGACATTTGATGACGGTAGCAATGCGGAAGGCCTTGTTTATATTGCCACCGAGGACAACGCCGCTTTTCTGGGGCCCGCTTCGACGCTCGACATCGCCAGCCAGATTGCGCGTTCGTCCGGGCCGAGTGGCCCTAACAGCGAGTATCTGCTGAAGCTGGCGGACGCTTTGCGTACGCTGGGTGATCATGATCCCCACGTGTTTGAGCTGGAATCCCACCTGCGTTGATTCTGTCGTGACGGTCAGCCGGCCACGGCAACTGTAAAGACTGTCCGCGCCTGCGTAAAAGAAGTGCAAAGCCGCCGCCGATCGCCTGACTTTCCCCGGAAGTTCCGTACTCTGAAATTAGGGAGCAGCCACAGAGTGTTCGTGGATGCTAATCCGGGATCTGAAAAGATCGGGAGAAGAACGATGAAAGCATTTCTGATTGGCAGTTGTCTTGTTGGCCTGATAATGGCCACCAGCCGGCTGTGGCAGATTCTGACAGGCGGGAGAACCACAGGGCAGGGTTCCACCAGAAAGTGGACCACGACAGGGGCATACCCCACCACAAGAAGCTTCTGTCATCCCGGCACCGCGATGCGGATGCACACCACGGCCACCGGGATCGCAAGTATGGCTGGAAAAACAAGGCTCACAACCGACACAAACACGGTTGGAAGCATAAGAAGTACCACCAGAAAAGGCATGGTTACCAGGGCCACAAGCGCCATTGGAACAAACACCGTCACCATTACCGGGATGATCGTGGCACCCGTTTCCGGTTCTACTACAACAACGGCACCTACCCTATGGAGTATCAGGTGCTGCAGGGCGCTCAGCTACTGATTGACGTAACTCGTTGATTGCTTGGGTTAAAGCCTCTCGCCGGCGCCTGTGAACGGCGCCGGCTCTTCAGTCCAATCATTATCAGCGGCACGACGATCATGGTGCTGCCAGCCAGGAACCAGAGGTCCGGCACTTCGGAGAACCAGACCCAGCCAATGCCGACTGCCCAGATCAGGCCGGTGTATTCGGCGCTGGTCACCTGGTTGGCATCCACCTGCTGGTAGGCCAGCAACACGGTGATGTTGTAGCCCAGAATAAACAGGGCAGATCCCAGTGCACTGATAAGTATGGAGCTGTCCCAGGCGGCGCCTTCCCATAAGGCCAGTGCGCCGGCGGCCGGGATGATCAGCGCGTAATTCAGGAACAGCTTGTGAACGGTGGACTGCTGCTTCGGCAGTTTACGAACCATGACGGCGTTGATGGCCAGTGCAAAGGCGGAGGCCAGTGCGGCGATGGCCGCCCAGTTGAATTCTACTGGCCGCAGGATAACGACGATGCCGCCAAATCCGCTGAAGACGGCAAAGACGCTCAGCGGGGTCAGCTTTTCCCGGAACAGCATGACGGACAGCACCATGACCAGGATGGGAGCTGCGTAGAACACGGCGTTGGCGGTGGCCAGCGGCAGATTGCCGAGGGCAACAACCATGCACAGGATGCCAGCCAGGTGTATGTGGGCCCGCACGGCGTGGACCTTGATACCGGAAAACAGGTGTTTCCGGTTGAGTTGGCCGGCCAGGGGCAGTAGCAGCAACAGGGTGATGACGCAGCGCAGGAAGGCAAACTGGAATACGGGGGCGCCGGGTTCCAGCAGTTTGATGAACACATCGCTGATCAATGCCATGGCGTTGCCGATCACCAGCAGAAGGATTGCACTGTTTACGGTTTTGCCTGACATGATTTCGGCTCCTCTTGGTTTTGCTCCGACATCGGAGTTGTCGCCCTGCACACCACCCTTTCCAAAACACGCTCCTTCGGCACATTCATGTGACGCTTGGACTTCGCCATCCATGGCTCCGTACAGTTTTGGAAAGGGTGGTGTGCAGGGCTCCCTGAATCTTGTGATGGTGAGTCTAGTGGTGTATTACTATCCGATAAAATGATCTTTAATCACTTATCATTAGAAATTTAGATAATGAAGCTTCCACCTCTCAAAGCCCTACCCGTCTTCGAAGCCGTTGCCCGGCTGAACAGCTTTTCGCTGGCGGCGGAGGAGCTGGCGGTCAGTCAAAGTGCGGTCAGTCACCAGATCAAGCAGTTGGAAACTTATCTCGGTGAGAAACTGTTCTGGCGCAGTGGCCGCACTCTGACGTTGACCGACGAAGGCCGGCAGTATCTGGATGGCGTGGGGTCGGCGTTGTTGCAGATTGAACGGGTGAGTGAGCAGTTGCTGGGCCATGAGGAGTCGCGGTTACGGTTGTCGGTGTTCAGTTCATTTGCGGTGCGCTGGCTGGTGCCGCGGTTGCCGGATTTGCAGCGGGAGTATCCGCAACTGGATCTTTCCCTGGAGATGAGCAGTGAGAACCCGGTGCTGTCCGACCGGGTGGCGGACTGTTTTATCACCATCAAGCCGTCTTCCGCGGCATTCAGTTATGAGTTGCTGTATACCGAGCGGCTGTTTCCGGTGTGCAGCCAGGATTACTGGCAGCGCATCCGTCGGGAACTGGGGCGGGATTCAGAGGTTGAGGGAAGGGATGAGCCAGAGTTGTCGTCGGAGGAGGTGAGTCGCTTCCCACTGTTGTCCACCCACAGCATTTTCGACAAGGCGGCCGGTGACTGGGAAGCCTGGTATCGGGCGGTGGATCAGAAGATCCCCGGTACGGCGCGGATACAGCACTTCAGCCACATGTTGCTGGCTCTGGAGGCGGCCCGTTTTCATCAGGGCATCGCGCTGACCAACGATTACATGCTGAGCACACGGCAGGATTCCGGGGACTTTGTCCGTTTGCCCAGTCACTCGGTGATGACGGGCGACAAGTTCTATTTCGCCTGGAAAACCAGCCGTCGGCGGGAGCGTGGGCTGCAGGTGTTGCGTCGCTGGCTGGTGGATGAGGCTATCCGCGGCGGCTTGCGGGGCGAGTAACAAGCCCCGGCGGCCTATTTATCCGCTTTTTTCTTCAGCAGCCGATGCTGTATTTCACCGACGATACCGCGGCGGAATACCATCACGCAGACGACGAACACAGTCCCCAGGATCACCTGTACCCAGGAGCCGAATGCCGACAGTTCATGGCTGAGTGCGCCGACGGTAATCGCACCCAGTACTGGCCCGAATATGGTGCCAAGGCTCCCACCAGTGTCATCAGGATGACTTCCCCGGAGGTTTGCCAGTGCGCGTTGGTTAATGCCGCAAACTGGAATATCACGGCTTTTGTGGCACCGGCCGTTCCGGCGAGTGTGGCGGAAATGATAAACGCCAGTAGCTTGAAATGGTCGACGTCGTAACCGAGTGAGAGTGCTCTGGATTCGTTTTCCCGGATGGCCTGGAGGACCTCGCCAAAGGGGGAGTTGATGGTTCGGTGGATAATGGCGAAACCAATCAGGAATACCGCAAACACAAAGTAGTACATGGCGATTTCGTTGTTGAGGCTGATGAAACCGAAAAGCTCACCACGGGGAATGCCCTGCAGGCCGTTTTCGCCGCCGGTGAACGGCATCTGAAGCGCCAGAAAGTAGATGATCTGCGCCAGCGCCAGAGTCACCATGGCAAAGTAGATGCCCTGTCGGCGGATGGCGAGGAAGCCGAATATCGTGCCGAGAATCAACGCAAACCCGGTGCCGGCAAGAATGCCGAATATCGGCCCGAATCCCCACTCTTTGGTCACATAACCGGTAATGTACGCGGCACCGCCGAAGAAGGCGGCGTGCCCGAATGACAACAGACCAGCGTAGCCGAGCAGCAGGTTGAAGGCGCAGGCGAAGAGCGCGAAGCACAGCAGGTCCATCACAAAGACCGGGTAGGCATAGAAGGGCGCGCCAAGGCCGGCGACCAGCATGATGATAAACAGAACGCGGTTGATCATGGCCTTACTTCTCCTTACCGAATAAGCCCGCAGCGGAACAGCAGCACCAGCACCATCAGGAAGAAGATCACGGTGCTGGCCGCTGGCGGGTAAAACACTTTGGTAAGGCCCTCAATCAAGCCCAGCGCAAGTCCGGATAGAATGGCGCCCATAATCGAGCCCATGCCGCCGATCACCACTACGGCAAACACGACGATGATCAGTCCGCTCCCATTAACGGGCTGACCGAGTAGATCGGCGCGGCCAGTACGCCTGCCAGGCCGGCGAGGCCGGCCCCGAAGGCAAAAGTGAGGGTGATCATCAGTGGCACGTTCAGGCCAAATGCCTGGGTCAGGTCCGGGTTCTCGACACCGGCGCGCAGCCGTGAACCCAGCTTGGTGTGTTCGATGACGTACCAGGTGGCAAAACAGACCACCAGCGAGAAAATGATGGCGAACAGTCGGTAGGTCGGGAAGTACATGAACCCGAGGTTTACTACGCCACTGAGGCTCTCCGGTTGCCCGGGATAGGGTGTGCCGGAGACGTTGAAGTAGTTGGCAAACAGGCCCTGCAGGATCAGCGTGATACCGAACGTCAGCAGCAGGCCATAGATGTGGTCAAGGTCATAGAGACGCTTGAGCATGAAGCGTTCAATGGTCACCCCCAGAATACCGACGATCACGGGCGCCACCAGCAGTGACGCCCAGAATCCGATCTGAAGGCTGATACCGAACCACTGCTCCAGCAGAGAGTAGCCAATCAGTGCGATAAAGGCACCCAGCATGTACATGGCACCGTGGGCAAAGTTGATGATATTCAGCAGCCCGAATATCACCGCGAGCCCGAGACTCAACATGGCGTAGAACACACCCACATTCAGCCAAGCAGCGCCTGGGCCAGTATGACCTGCATCGACACGTTGGCTATCTCCCCTGAAGCAGTGGTTAATCGGTGTGGTTAGTTAACCAGCGAACACTTGGTGTCTTCCAGCGAGATGTAGGCCTGATCCGCGGGGATCTTCGAGACCACCCGCAGCAGGTCCCATTCCTCACTGGCTTCGTCCGGCTTCTTCACTTCCACCAGATACATGTCGTGGAGCATGGAGCCGTTGGGCAGAATCTTGCCCCCTTTCACGAACATGTCGTTAAGGGTCATGTCGCCCAGTTCGGCACGAACGGTATCGCTGTCGTCAGAACCGGTGGCTTTGACTGCTTTCAGGTAATTGGTGACCGCCGAGTAAACGCCGGCATGAACATGGTGGGCATGGCGTTGTGGCGTTCATAGAAGCGGCGGGACCAGGCTTCGGTCTCGTCGTTCTGGTTCCACACGAAGGCCGTGGTGAACTGCAGGCCCTGGGCAATGTCCAGCCCCATGCTGTGGACGTCGGTGATGAACACCAGCATGCCGGCCAGTTTCTGTCCGCCCTGCACGATGCGGAACTGGTTGGCCTGTTTGATGGCGTTCACCGTGTCCTGGCCGGCATTGGCCAGGCCAATGACATCGGCTCCGGAAGACTGGGCCTGGAGCAGGTAGGAGGAGAAATCGTTGGTGGACAGTGGCGCATTGACGTTACCGACCACCTCGCCACCGAGACTTTCCACCACGGCGCCGGTGTTGTCCCGCAAAGAGTGGCCGAAGGCGTAATCGGCGGTAATGAAGAACCAGCTTTCACCGCCGTTCTTGACCATCGCCGTAGCAGTACCAACCGGCAACGCGTGGGTGTCGTAGACGTAGTGAATACCGTAAGGCGTGCACTGTTCTTCTGTCAGTGCGGTGGTGCCGGCGCCGGTGTTCATGGTGATGATTTTCTTGTCGTTGGCCAGGCCCTGAACGGACAAGGCAACGGAGGAGTTGTCGAGGGCGGTGATCATGTCCACCTCTTCCGCATCGATCCATTCCCGGGCGGTACTGGCGCCGATATCCGGCTTGTTTTGGTGATCCGCGGAAATGATCTCAATGGGTTTGCCCATCACCGAACCGCCAAAATCCTCGACCGCCATTTTGGCGGCAGTCACCGCGCCCGGCCCTTCGAGGGCCTTGTAAACGCCGGACATGTCACTGAGGACACCGATTTTTACTTTGCCGTCGGTCAATTCGGCCGCTGCCGTGAGGGGCATTGCCAGGGTAGCCGCTGCCACGGCGCCTGCCAGTCCAGATTTCCAGTGCTTGAACATGGTGGGATTCCTTTTGTTATTAGATTCGGGTTCAGACACTCAGGTGCCTGTTCAACTGCTCTTTCTTGGCCTCGAGATCGGCCGCTTCTATCTGCTCAACCACTCGTCCGTGCTCAATCACATAGTGTCGGTCGGCCAGCGGAGCGGCAAAGCGGAAGTTCTGCTCAACCAGAATGATGGTGAATCCCCGGTCACGCAGTTTGCGGATGACATCATCCAGGGATTTGAGGATAACCGGCGCAAGCCCTTCGGTGATCTCGTCCAGTAACAGGAGATTGGCGCCGGTACGAAGGATGCGGGCAATTGCCAGCATCTGTTGCTCGCCCCCGGAGAGCTTGGAGCCCTGGCTTTTGCGGCGCTCTTCAAGGTTCGGGAACATTTTGTAGATCTCGTCCGCGGACATCCCGCCATCGGCCACCACGGGGGGCAGCTCCAGGTTCTCGTCCACGTTGAGCGACGCAAAAATCCCCCGCTCCTCGGGGCAATACCCCAGCTTGCCAACGTGGGCAATGCGGTGGGTGGGCATGTTGATGATTTCGGTGCCGTGGATCTTGATGGAGCCGGTGCGCTTGCTGACCAGTCCCAGAATAGACTTGAGTGTGGTCGTGCGTCCGGACCCGTTGCGGCCAAGCAGGGTAATCACCTCGCCTTCCCGCAGAGTCAGATCGAGGCCATGGAGAATGTGGGATTCGCCGTACCAGGCGTGAAGATTCTCGATTTTGAGCATTTCCGGGCGTTGATCAGGCTGCATCGGTGGTTCCCATGTAGGCTTCCATGACGGCGGGGTTGGTCGATACCGTGTCGTAGTTGCCTTCAGCCAACACCTCCCCGCGGTTCAGGACGGTGATGGTGTCGGCCAGCGTGGACACCACATTGAGGTTGTGCTCAACCATCACGATGGTTCTGCCATCCACCACCTTGCGAATCAGCTCGGTGACCGTGCCTACGTCCTCTGAACTCATGCCCTGGGTGGGTTCATCAAGCAGCATGAGCCTGGGTTTGAGTGCAATGGTGGTGGCAATCTCCAGCGCCCGCTTCTGTCCGTAGGCGAGTTCCACCGCCTTGGTATCGGCAAAGGGCCCCAGGCCGACCTGTTCCAGGGTGGCCTGCGCTTCTTCATTCAGTTGATCAAGAATTCGTACCGGCCGCCAGAAGTGATAGGAAATGCCCAACTTGCGTTGCAGGGCGACCCGAACGTTCTCGCGGGCAGACAGGTGGGGAAATACCGCCGAAATCTGAAAAGAGCGAATCAGCCCCTGCTGGGCAATACCCGCGGGGCGCGCGTTGGTAATGTCTTTGCCAGCGTAGATAATCTGCCCGGCGCTGGGCTTGAGGAATTTGGTCAACAGGTTGAAAAACGTCGTTTTCCCGGCCCCGTTCGGGCCTATCAACGCATGTATGGAGCCTGTCTTGACGTTGATGCTGACGTCACTGATGGCGGTAAAGCCTTTGAAATCCTTGGTCAGGTTCCTGGTTTCAAGGATGGTTGAGGATGGTTGTGTCTGCTCGCCTACAGCCTGCTCTTCCACGGAAAGACACCCCTTTCGATTCAGGTGAGCGGCGCTGATGCCGCGTGTTTTTATTCGTTGTTGTGACAGCTGGTTTCTTGAAAGGTCGCAAATACAGCTATTTGAACCGACATTCAGTAATAGTTGGCGAATGTGGATTCTGTCAAGAATGGGCGAGGGGAACAGTGGGGGAGACACGCCCCGTTCAGGGCGTGCCTTTAGTGGTTATTCTAGTGGTTATTCTTCGTCCCGTGGCGGGCGTTCGACCACTTTGCGCTTACCTTTGGCACACCGGGACAGGGCTTTCAGCCCGTCGGCTTCGAAGGCATCCACGCGGATGACGTCGTAGAGTGCTTCCAGTGCCTCAAGAAGTTTGTCGCATTCGTCTTTCTGAACAACGCCCTGCTCGCAGGCCCAGTCCACCAGTTCCTTACGCTGGTGCCCCATCAGCAGGTCGATACCGCCCAGCTCGTCTTCATCCCGATTGCGCAGGGCTTCATGCAGGCGATCGCGCATGTCCTTGGTTTCATTGGCCAGCCGGTAGGCGTTCAGTACACGGCCCAAAGGGTCGTCCGGATCGGTATTGATGTAACTGCCACGGCTGATGCGCTGGCGTAGCGGCGTATCGTTCACAATGCTGGCGGCCACCTCCGTGCCCAGGGCGTCGTCCGGGCCGTTGAGGCCGGTGGCGCCCAGAGGGAACACCAGCATCCGCAGCGGCCAGCGCAACAGCGGAACCGGGAAGTTGATGATCAGCTCGCGCATGGATGTCTTGAGGTCGCGCAGACTGGTCTGAAGGCACCATTCCACCAGCGGCCGCTGGTCTTCCGGATAGCCTTCCTCGTGCCATTGCTTGATCACCGCCGTGGCGTAATACAGGTGTACAAGGCAGTCCGCCATCCGCCCGGACAGGCGCTGACGTGCCTTGAGGCCGCCACCAACCGTCAGCAGGGTAACGTCGGTCATCAGGGCAAACGCGGCCGAGAACCGGGCAAGCTGGCGATAGCTGGACTGGATGTTACCCTGGCGGGGCACGGTTTCCAGCAAGCCGCCGCTCAGTGCCAGCACTAACGAGCGTAACGCGTTGCGGGTGGTGTGGGCGATATGGCGGTAAAAGATGCCGTCGAACTTCTCGACCGCCGCCTTTTTATCGTCCATGCCCGCTGCTTCGATTTCTTCAACAATAAACGGGTGACAACGGATGGCACCCTGGCCGAACACCATCAGGCTGCGGGTCAGGATGTTTGCGCCTTCCACCGTGATACCGATGGGCACCGCCTGGTACGCCCTGGCCAGGAAGTTGCGGGGGCCGGTAATAACACCGCGGCCGGCAACCACGTCCATGGCATGGTTGATCACCGTGCGCATCAAGTCGGTATTGCGGTACTTGAGCACCGCTGACGGCACGGAGGGGCGTACACCCCGGTCCAGCATGCCGGATGTCAGTAATCGGGCGGCATCCATCATGTAGGTGTAGCCGGCGATGGGCTCCAGCGCTTCCTGAACCCCCTCAAACTGGCTGATGGAGCGGCCGAACTGTTCCCGGGTCAGGGCATAGGAGCCTGTGGCCATGCTGGCCACTTTGCCAGCGCCGGTGCCCAATGCGGGCAGGGAGATGGAACGGCCGATGGACAGGCATTCCAGCAGCATTTTCCAGCCTTTGCCCAACATGTCCTGGCCGCCAATCACCTGATCCATGGGGATAAACACGTCGTTGCCCCAGGTCGGACCGTTCATGAACACGGTATTCATTGGCAGGTGACGGGCGCCGGAGTGAACCCCTTCCAGGTCCTGTGGAACCATCACGCAGGTAACGCCGATGTCGTCGGAGTCGCCCAGTAGTTTGTCCGGGTCGTAGACCTTGATGGCCAGGCCAATCAGCGTCGCCACCGGTGCCAGTGTGATGTAGCGCTTGTTCCAGGTGACTTTCAGGCCCAGTACTTCCTCGCCATTCCACTGGCCCTTACAGACGATGCCCTTGTCCGGAATAGCTCCGGCGTCAGAACCGGCGACCGGCGACGTCAGCGCAAAGCAGGGGATTTCCTCGCCGCCGGCCAGCCGCGGCAGATAATGTTCTTTCTGGGCATCGGTGCCGTATTCCATCAGCAGCTCGCCCGGGCCAAGCGAGTTGGGCACCATGACGGTCACAGCGGCGGATACGCTGCGGGTGGAAATCTTCATCACGATCTCGGAGTGGGCGGTGTGGGAAAAGCCCTTGCCGCCCTGTTCCTTGGGAATCATCAACCCGAAGAAGCCATTCTCGCGAATGAACTTCCAGACCTTGTTGGGCAGGTCGTACTCTTCGTGGGTGATTTTCCAGTCATCCAGCATGCCGCACAGCTTCTCGACCGGCCCGTCGAGGAACGCCTGTTCTTCGCTGGAGAGGTGGGCCGGTTTGGCATCGAGCAGTTTCGACCACTTGGGTTGCCCGGAGAAAAGCTCGCCATCCCAGTCTACGGTACCTGAGCGCAGGGCCTCGGCCTCGGTATCCGAGAGCTTCGGGAGCCGACCGCGCACCCAGTTCAGCAACGGAGCGCTGAACTTCTCGCGCCGCAAGTCACCTGGGAGCACCAGCACCAGGCTGAGAGCAAGCAGCCCGCCACCAAACAGTATACTGAGGATGTGCCAGCCATCCTGAAACAGCCCGACGACCGTTGCAATCACAAGCACGGTGGCGGCAGTGGTGCCACCGATGCCAAGATAGATCAGTACCAGCGCACTGATCAGTAGAAGCAGAACACTCATGGGCGGATCTCCATATCGAGAAGAAATTCAACCTGAATCGTTCTTACCTTCGGCCAAAGCCAGAGAGGTTGCAAGCGCTTGCGTTAGTGATCTTGACGCACCGGCGAGGATTCCGACATTGATCGTTATCTGAAGCGGTTCATACATAGCCGGCTGTAAAGACCAGGCCCAGCACAATCGGCATCACCACAAGGCTTCCGAGGTTACTCATAAGCACCAGTGAGGCTACTTTATGAGGTTCCTGTTGATACTGCTCCGCCAGCATGTAGTTCAACACAGCAGAGGGCATGGCGGCGAAGACCCACAAAGCAGCTATCTGCAGGCCCGGCAGATCCAGAATCGCTATCATTGGCCAGGCAAGAATCAACCCGGATGCAGGCGCGGAAATAGCGCCCAGAACCCCGAGTTTCCAGTCGCTGAAATCCACATCCAGCATGCGAACACCAAGCGTAAAGAGCATGAGCGGGATACACACTCCGCCTAGCATGTTCAGGGTTTCCAACAGCCATTGTGGCATGGGTACGCCACCGAAGTTGACGGTAAGGCCGGCGATGCTTGCCGCAATAACGGGTATGCGAAGCCGTCTGATGATCGACGTGTGCGGGTCCAGCATGTAGATGCCCACCGTAAAGTGCAGCAGCATTTCCACGACAAATAGGACAACGGCCGCGGGCAGAGCTGCCTCGCCGAACGCAAATACCAGTACGGGAATGCCCATGTTGCCGGAATTGTTGAACATCATCGGCGGCAGGAAGGTTTTAAGGTTCAGGTTCAGAATTCTGGCCAGCGGATAGAGCACGATGCCGGAACCCAGAACGACCACCGTTGCCGCCAGAGCCAGGCTGGTGTAATCCTGCAGCGGAGCCTGTTGATCAGCCAGAACCGCGAACACCAGCATGGGGACGAACAGCTCCATATTGAGGGTGTTCAAGCCTTTGATGTCTGGAGTGCGATATCGGCCGTAAAGGGCACCACAACCGGCGATCAGAAAGACCGGCAACATCGTGGACAGGATCTGGGCAAGCATTCAGGGGCTCCGAGGGTCGATCAGGGTAAGCAAATAACTCGTTAGGTTCGCAATTATACCGGGTTCCAGGCAAGTAAAACCTGTGCCCTTGCGACCAAAGATAACCCTTCTATAAGCTGGGGAAGCAGCGCCCAACTTGCACGGATTGTAACGACTGCCACAGAATAACCTTGCCTAACTCACCATCCTAGCGGAGAGCCACTTGTGCCTGAGACCTTTGACCAGCCTGTTGAGCGGGAAAACACCTGTTCCGTAAAATTTGACGCCCGCAAAGCGGTATTCGGCAAAGATGACGTTATCCCCCTGTGGGTGGCGGATATGGACTTTCCAGCGCCGGAAGCGGTGACCAGGGCTCTGGAAGAACGGGCAAGGCACCCGGTATACGGTTATACACTGTTTCCGGAGAGCCTGTACCAGTCGGTGATTGACTGGTTTGAACATCGGCATGGCTGGGTCATTGAGCGGGAATGGTTAATGATGGCTCCGGGGGTGGTGCCTTCGCTGCACGCAGCGGCACTGGCGTTTGCCGGCGAAGGTGAAGGGGTGATTATACAGCCTCCGGTTTACCCGCCTTTCTTCAGTGCCATTCGGAAAACCGGTCGTGCGGTGATTGAAAACCCGCTGGAACAGGTGGATGGCCGTTATCAGATGAATCTCGAACACCTTGAGGCCTGTGCAGCGCGGGGCGACGCCAGAGTGTTGCTGCTGTGCTCGCCCCATAACCCGGTGGGAAGGGTGTGGAGCGAAAGCGAGCTCAGGGAGGTATTGGCCATTGCCAGGCGCCACAACCTGGTGGTGCTGTCGGATGAGATTCATTGCGACCTCACCTATCCGGACAAGCCTGCCCATCATGTACTGGCGAAACTGGCCGATGAGGAACAGGCCCTGATTACCACCGTAGCGCCCAGTAAATCCTTCAATATGCCCGGTCTGGGCTTGTCGGCGCTGGTGGTGAAGAATCCAGAGCATCGGAAGTTATTGAAAGACGTGTTCGACACCATGCACATGAACCAGTGCAATCCCTTCAGTATCGCCGGCTTCGAGGCCGGGTATCGCCAGGGTGGCCCGTGGCTGGACGAACTCATGATCTACCTGCAAGGCAATCGTGACAGGGTGATGGACTACATCCGCCAACACCTGCCTGACATCCGGGTAACGGAGCCGGAGGGCACCTACTTGTTGTGGCTGGACTGCCGGGGCCTGGGCATGAGCGACGCGGAACTGAAACGGTTCTTTGTGCAGGAAGCGGGTATTGGCATGAACCCGGGCATCACCTTTGGTGAGCCCGGCAGCGGTTCATGCGTATGAATATTGGTTGCCCGCGCCGGGTTCTGGACACGGCCCTGGAGCAGATCCGGCAGGCGCTGAATAAATAACCGGATCAGTCGGCGTTTTCAGCGCCGTTACTGCAGGGATCGTCTACCGGCTGCCAGTGAGGCGGCTGGCTCATGGCTGGCATCTGGCCGTTGCTGGGGCGGATGGCGCGGTAAGTCTGCCCTTCATGGACGGCCATCTGGCCCACGGTATAGCTGCCGCCAAAGCTCCATCGCCCGGGTTCTTTGCAGGCCTGTGGGCGCTCGTTGGGCGTTTTTACGGGCGTTTCGCCGGCGTCGGCCGGTGCCTGAGGTTGGTGGTTCACCCCACCTTCCGATTTGCGCTCAGCGACGTTGCTGTCATCACGACCGACGCCGCAATCAGGCACTGACGCCAGTCTTTCCCATTCGAAATCCGCACCGGGTGTTTTACCCTCGTGGAGTTCGCGGGACTGGTACCAGTCACCCTGGTGAAAGACCGTCTGTCCCGGTGGGTAATAGCGGCTCGGTATCCAGGTATTTTCCTCAGGATCGCAGGGGGCAGCGACCGCTGGGGTGTTGAAAGCCGCCAGTATCAGTACGCCGGCCCATCTGAAGCGCCTTGTCATGCCATTGACCATGAATGCCTGCCTTGTCGATATTTGTTGTTGGGTGCTCAACGGTATTTGCGGCGAAGTTCGGTGGTTCGGGTGGCCAGGAACAGTCCGGCCAGAATCAGAAGGCCGCCAATGACATGGAACAGGCCCAGGCGTTCCCCGAGGAAAATGCCCGCCATCACCGACGCAAATACAGGGGTGAGGTACATGAAGATGGCCGCTTTTGCAGGACCAATCCGATGCACCCCATGATTCCAGAACGCGTAAGCCAGAATACCGGGGAAAATTGCAAAATACATCATGGGCAGGGCGGTTGATGCGTTCAGCTCGAATCCACCTGAGAAGAACAGTAGGTCCACCAGGAAAAACGGCAAGATCACCATAGTGCCGCAGGCGATCTGGACGGTCAGAAAGGTCAGTGGGGCCAATGGTACCGCCTGGCGGCGAAGTAGTACTGAGAACAAGCCCCAACTGGATACCGCCAGTACCATGATCAGATCACCGGGTTGCGCCCGCAAACCGGTCAGCACTGAGAGGTCTCCCCGCGCCACAACCGCCAGGATGCCCAGTACCGCCAGCCCGATGCCGAGAGCCTGAATGGGGCGTGTGCGATCTCCCAACAGCAACCAGGCCAGTAACGCCACCATGATGGGTATGGTGGCGTTAATCAGCGCGATGTTGGTGGCCGTGGTGGTCACCGCGGCAAAATAAAGCAGCGAGTTGAACGCCGCCACACTGAACGTGGCGAGTGCCAGTATCGACAGTGCGTGTTCGCGGATGACCCGGCGCTGGCGCCAGACCCCCGGCAGCCCGAAGGGCAGGAGTATCGTCAGGGCAATCACCCAGCGCCAGAACGACATGGACAGGGGAGGAATCTCGCCAACCACACTTTTGGCCACCACGGCGTTGCCCGCCCAGAACAACGGGGTCAGGACCAGGCCGGTGTAGGCCAGCCATAGTGGTTTCGGGGTTTCTGAGGACACACCGACTCCTGTCAGGGTTTTTGGGTTTCTGATCTGGTTCGGGAGCCCGAAGGATACTACGCCCTGCGAGCTAATGCCTTGTTACCAAAGTGGTAGTGGAGATATTGGTTGATCGTATCCGGCTGGTGACTGTCTGATTGGGTGTCAGGATTTCTTACAAGCCCGCTGCTGGATAAATGCAGGATTAAATATAGATTCTTGTTTTAGATTGGAAATTCAGATGTTGGTATAGCAGGTGCCTGTATGGCGGGGCAGTAAAACGAATGAAATGTGGGATAACCCAGGGAGCAGCTATGCGACATCTTAAACTCACCATTGCACTACTGGTTTCCATGTGCCTGCCGGCCATGGCAAGCGCGGCAATGATCTCTGCCAGCTATCAGGTCAACCTGAATGATTCAGACCCCGGACTGGTTGTTGGTTCTGCAGACTATGCAGACAACCCGTTTTCTTTCGATCTGAATGCCGGTGAAAGTACGACCTTTAATCTGTTCAAAATCTGGACGACTGAAGGCACGGTCAACAGCGATGACAAAGTCGCCAAACCGATTTCCGTCGATTTCAACTTCACAGCACCGGAACTGATGAGTGGCTCTGTCAACGGGAACACCTCCGGAGATTCCGTGCTCTTTGGCTTCTACCAGGAAGGTGTGTTGTCCTGGAACGGTTCGCTTGACCTGGTGTTTGGCGCACTGGGCGATGGTCTGCTTCGTGTATCCCTCTTCGACACCACTTTTAACGAAGGCATCTTTGGGCTGGGCAGCTACGGCTCCAAGGTTAAGGCAAAGGTCGAACTGATTTCTGAAGCCAGCGAAGTACCAGAACCAGGTACCCTGGCCATCCTGAGCCTCGGCCTTCTCGGTATGGGGCTGCGTGCCCGCCGCCGTTCAGCCTGAACGGTTGCGTTTAGTATCCTGACAGTTGAACGATAAAATGGGGTCAGAGCTTGCTCTGACCCCATTTTTTATTCTCCCGGCACTTCCGCTTCTGTGCCGACGTGATAGGCCGCAAAACCGGCCATGACCACCTGATCCACCGCCATGCCGATAATTCGGCCGCTGCTGCGGGCGCGGATGGGATGCTGGGCGTTGGTGATGGGATCCGAAACATAACCCAGGATTTCACCTTCAGAAACCTTGGCCCCCAGCTTGGTTTCGCTGAACAGAATGCCGCCGTGTTCGGCCCGTATCCACTCGGAATCGTAATAGACGGGTTCCGGATCTCCCCAGACGAACATCCTTGAAATCATGCCTTCCTTGTCCATCAGGCTGGTCAGGCTGTTCACCCCGGCCTTGATCTGGTGCTCCTGGATCCGAAGTGATTCACCCGCCTCCATGGTGACGGACCGGATACCGGCTTCGACAGCGGCGTGACGAAGCATGCCGGTGGTGCCGGTGCTGTGAACGACTGCCATGCGGTCAAATCCACGGGTGAGTTCCGCCACTTCCGGGTTATTCATGTCCGCACGCAGTTGGGGCAGGTTGGTGCGCTTGAGAGACCCGGTGTGGATATCCACCAACATGTCGCAATGACGGATTACGTTCTCGAACAGCGAGTGGGCAATGCGGTCCGCCAGGCTGCCATCGGTGCTGCCGGGGAAGTGACGATTGAGGTCACGGCGGTCGGGCAGGTAGCGGCTGCCTTGCTGGAAACCCGGCAGGTTGACGATGGGAATGCCGATCACCCGGCCGGAGAGCTTGTCTGGCTCCAGGTCGTACATGGTGCGGCGGATGATCTCGATGCCGTTGAGTTCATCACCGTGAACGGCACCGGTCAGGCATAGGTTAGGGCCGGGTTTGGAGCCATTGACCACCAGAACCGGTGTTGGTTGCGACAGGCCGGCAATCTGGATGGCAGGGGACCAGGCCAGGCGAGTCGACGTTCCGGGCAGAACCTCGGCACCGAGCATTTTCAGGCTGGTGGCCTTTTCGGGTTCCGTCACCTCAGCAGACTCTTCCACGCCGTTTTCATCGGTCGCCGTTGCGGGGTCTGCGCCCTGGGCAGTGGGTTTGGCTGATCCGCCGTTGCGTCGGGCTTCGAAGGTTCGGGCTCCGAAGTCTTCGACTCCGCTGGTTCAGCGGGCTTTGGAGGCGGCGCCACCTCCTTTAAATCAACATTGGGGGCCACTTCTTCCACGGCCGGTTCTGCCGTGGAATCTGGTGTTTTATCCTGTGAGGCGAGCTCCTCATCGGATTTCTGAGTGGTGTCTGCTTTACCGCTATTCTTTTTCGGTTCAGACGAGCGCAAGGGTTCCGAATGCTCGACATCCTCAACACTCTCGTCCTCGGCAAGCTCCGCGACGAGCATCTCCGTGTTATCGGAGTCATCGGACTTGTTTGCGTAGACGGCAGGGATTGCGACCAGGCTGCCAGTCAGGGTAAACATCAGGCCAGCGCGAAACAGATGTGTCAGCCAGCGATACAGCATAATTCCTCTCGAGTCTTCAGCCAGTTTGAGGCTCGTTGTCCGATCTGTGAAAACGGTACAAGGATAGAGACCCCATTGTTTCATGAATACGGCTGTGACAAAGGTTTAATGCCACTTTCATGAACTCGTTGTGTAATTCCGCAAAATGACCTATTCAAAGAGGTTACAGGATGCGGATTGCAGTTCTGTATCCGTTATACGTTCGATGGAGGATAAACTGTATGGATCTTTTGCGAGTTCTGGTTGCGATTTTGTTACCGCCGTTGGGCGTCTTTTTACAGGTGGGGATTGGCAAACACTTCTGGATCAACATCCTGTTGACGATTCTCGGTTACATTCCCGGTATCGTGCACGCCGTCTGGATCATCGCGAAAAAATAGGCCGCCCCTGAGCAGGAACCAAGTGTCTGTGAGGGGCGGGCTTCAAATGTCGGGAGTGGTGCGCCAGATGTCGCCTTCTCGCGCAGCCCGGCCATCTGCCTCCAGTTTTAGCAGGTGCGCCAGCGCGGAGCGGGCGGCGACGCCATGGATCGCCGCTGGAACATCGTCATAGGCCTTTGCGGTCAGATCTTTCAGGCTGGCCGGGGCGAGGCTTTTCAGCACCCTGACAACCTTGTGCTCCCGTGCCAGACGATGCGTGATGAGATAATCGATCACCGATTCGGGGCGTGCCATCAGGAAACCGTGGGCAGGCGCTATGTAACGCACGGACTCGGCCAGCAGGTCGTACAGCGACTCCAGGTAGGCCTTCATGTCACCGTCTGGCGGATTAATGACCACGGTGGAGCCCTGCATGATGTGGTCTCCGGAAAATAGCAGCTCTTGTTCCAGGAGCAGATAGCAAAGATGGTTGGAGGCATGCCCCGGGGTGTGAAGGGTTTTTAGTGTGCCGGCTTCGGTGGCAATCAGGTCGCCATTCACCGGCTCTACATCTGGGGAAAACGTCTGGTCCTGGGCTGGGCCCGCCGGAGCCGGCTGGCCGTAGACACGACAGCCGGTTCTGGCTTTCAGTGCCACTGTTGCTGGCGAGTGGTCCTGGTGGGTGTGAGTGACAACAACCTGATCAATCGCTCCACCAGTGAGTGCCAGAATGCGCTCAACATGTATTGCGTCGTCCGGGCCGGGGTCCAGTACCGTAAACCGTTTGTGGCCAAGCACATAGGTGTTGGTGCCGGGGCCGGTCATCATTCCCGGGTTTGGAGCTGTCAGGCGAACCACACCGGCCGCCACCTCCACTGGTTCCCCGGGAACAATGTCCGCGTGTGTAGAGCCTGCACCCTCCGGGTCCAGCTTGACCGCTTCGTCATATGCGGGTGCCCCCGGCTCCAGCATCGTGGTCCTGTCTTTCTTGACCGCCGGCCACGGCTTGTTGGGATAGGGCTCCGGCGGATTAGCATGGACATAGCGCATGAGGCTTCCGTGGTGCCGAACTCCGCCAGTATCCGCAGCGTCCCAATGGTTGGTAACCCTAGCAGGCGGCGGCCACTGCGATGATCTTCCAGGCTTCCGCCGGGCTCAGCCAGACGTGGTCAATGGTTTCATTGCCGTCATGACTTGCCCGTTGCCCTTCCGGTGCCACTGCAATGAAGAAGCGGGTATCAAAGCGCCGGGGAGGTCCCGGCGGTGTCACCCAGTGCCCGAGGTAGCCCAGACGGTCCAGGGGAATGGTGAGGTTATAGCGATGGCACAGTTCCGCCAGGGTTAACTCACCTTTAAACAGAGCTTCGCGGTCGCTGTGAATGGGATGGTCCTGAGTCAGCGCAGCCCCTTTTTCATCAACGGCTAACAGAATGCCGGCTTCCTCAAAACACTCCCGGACAGCCGCAAGCATGTAGTCGGCGCCACCCTCATCCATGGCCATTGTCTGGCTGATTTCAGTGTCAGCCCGCCCGATTGCGTGGGCCCGCCCATTGTTTTCCTGATCGTCGACAGAACCACCGGGAAAGACAAAATAGCCCGGCATGAATACCGCGTCCCAGGTTCGTTGCAGCAACAGTATTTTCGGACCTTCGTCGGTGTCTTTGGTCAAAACCAGCGTAGCAGCAGGGCGAATATCCATGGAGTGTCCGTTGTTTTCACATAGTGGTGCGCGCCAGATTCCTGAGCGGGGATCGGGATGGCCTTTTCAAAACTGTGCGGAGCCATGGATGGCGGAGCCCAAGCGTCACATGGATGTGCTTGAGCGTGTTTTGAAAAGGCCATCCCTATCCCTGCGACTCTAAAGCCAGACGCGCCGAAAATAACTCCCAAGATAACCAATGTGCGGTCTGCTGTCTCGGGGTGTCGGCATGGTTACAACCAAGTATCATTGGGTTTACAGAAAATTCCCCCACACAGGAACGCCGACTTGGCTCGCATCAAGCTCTCTTTTCCGGATAACGCCTTTTATTTTGAAACCAAGATGCCGGTTCGGATCACCGATATCAATGGAGCCAACCATCTGGGAAACGATGCGTTAATCTCCATGCTGTCTGAAGCCAGGGCACAATTCCTGGTGAACTATGGTGTCGAGGAAGCCGACAAAAACGGCGTGGGTATTATCGTGACCGACCTGGCAACGATGTACCAATCGGAATCGTTCTTTCCGGAGATGCTCCGCTTTGAAGTGGGGCTGATGGACTTCAACAAATACGGCGGGGATTTCGTATTCCGCGTAACCAAGGCGGAGAGCGGTCAACCCGTGGCCCTGGCCAAGTACGGTTTCGTGTTCTTCAATTACCAGCGCAAATCGGTTGTGCCGATGCCAGAGAGTTTCCGCGCACGCTTCGGCGATTAGTATTTAGTCCTGGAGTGCCAGCTTTCGGATGCCTTGCCGGTAGAACAGGTAGGCCATGACACCTGCCATCAGATTGCCAACCAGCGCACCGCTCATCAGGCCGTTGATACCGCCGAGCTGTGAGCCGAGCCAAAGCAGCGGCAGAAAGCAAAGGAATAACCGCAGGACCGACACCAGCAGCGCCCGCATGGCAAGCCCCAGCGCATTGCACACCGACACCATCAGCATGCAGATGCCCAGGCCGGTATAGCTCAGCGGCACCCGAACCAGATAACTGCCCAACACATCGCTGACGGCGCGATCGCTGGTAAACAGCTCTGAGACCACTCCTGACGCTAAAAGCCAGATCAATCCAATGGCCAGTTGCCACACCACCACAAAACGAACCGCCAATCGCACGAGAACGCGAATCCGCGCAAGCTCACCGGCCCCAAGCATGCGGCCAATCATGGGCGGCATCGACATGGTCAGTGCCAGCACCACCACTATGGAGAAGAACTCGAGGCGAGTGCCCAGGCCCCAGGCCGCGACGGCGGCGGAGCCAAAACCAGCCACCATGCGGTCGCGAACATGGCCGAGGCTGGCGGCATCAGCTGGCTGACCATAGCCGGCGCCATGATGCCATTCAGTTGTTTCAGTGCCTTGCCGAGGGCCAGCTGGGAAAGGTCGAAGCGTATCCAGCCAGAGCGCAGCAGTTTGGGGTAGATAAACAGGCAACCGATACCGAAGGCGGTCACGGTTGCCAGGGCAGCGCCTTGCAGGCCCCACCCGAAAACGAAGATGTACAACGGGTCCAGGGCGATGTTTGCCACGCTGGTGGCGACCATCATATAGCCAGGGAGTTTGGTGTCGCCGTGGGAGCGGCACACGCTGTAGCCAAAGTAGAGCATGGCGCCGGTCCAGGCGGAGAGTAGCCAGGGTATCCAGTAACTGCGGATCAGCGGCAGCAGGCTCTGTTCGGCACCCAGGCCAGCCATAATCTGGGTTTGCAGCAGCCAGAGGGCGATACACAGGATAATCACCAGAGTGGCGCCCACGGTGACGACGAGACCGCCCAGGCGTTCAGCACGGAGTTGGTCGCCGGCGCCTAGCGTTCTGGAGATGATGGCGGTGGTGGCGATGCCAAGGCCCACCTGCAGGCCGATGATGAGCTGCTGCATGGGCAGTGTGAAGCCCAGTGCCGCCAGTGGGTCGCGGCCGAGTTGGCCAATAAAGGCGCTGTCGACGAGTTGGAAGGTCATCAGTGACAGTACGCCGAAGAGCATGGGCCAGGTCATGGTGAACAACTGGCGCGGCAGGCTGGCTTGTGGGGTGGCGTTCGTCACGTTGGTGGCTTCTGTTCCAGGTGTTTTGCTTGGTGGGCGATTTTAGCAGTTATCGGTTTGTGAGTGGGTGCAAAGGCCGGGGCGCCTTCCCCAGACACGCCGTGAACCCATCCATGGGGGCTCGGCATTGCCATCCCTGGCAATGCACGGTCTGGGGAAGGCGCCCCGGCCTTCGCACATCAATTACGGAGTCGCTTTCAGTAACTCGGAGTGCTGGGAATCAAAGCGCCGAAAGAGCGGCTTCGTAATTCGGTTCTTCCTTGATTTCACCAACCAGCTCACTGTGCAGAACCTTGTTGTTCTCGTCCAGAACCACCACCGCGCGGGAGGTCAGGCCAGCAAGTGGGCCGTCCTGGATGGCAACACCGTAATCTTCCTGGAAGCTGTAGTTTCGGAAGCTGGAAAGGGTAGTGACATTTTCCAGGCCTTCGGCACCACAGAATCGACCGGCGGCGAAGGGCAGGTCGGCAGAAATGACCAGCACCACCGTGTTGTCCAGGCTGCTGGCTTTTTCATTGAACTTACGGGTGGAGGTGGCGCAGGTCGGGGTGTCTACACTGGGGACAATATTCAGAACTTTGCGCTTACCAGCCCAATTGTCGAGGGTGACGTCTTCCAGGCCCTGAGTGGTTAGGGTGAAGTTGGGGGCGGTGTCGCCGGTTTGCGGAAGGGTGCCGCTCACGGTGATTGGATTGCCGCCGAGTGTGACGTTGCTCATTTGGAACTCCCTGATACTGGTCTAATGGATTTGTGTTTAACAGCTTACTCTGTGTAGCCCATTTTGGATGTTTTTTCATCCGGGAGTCGAGTTAAGTTGGTTTCAGGCGGGCTCAAATCCGGGAGCCGGATGACGCTGGACCATTAGCAGGTAGCTGCCGAGGGCCGCAATGGCGCAGGCAGCGATGATGCCCGCCATCACCAGTGACGTGCCGTCGTGGAAGTGCCCCACGAGAGCACCCACAATGGCTGCAACCACCATCTGGGTGAAGCCGAACAGTGCGGAGGCCGAACCGGCCATTTGGGGAAAATTAGCCAGGGCCCCGGCCATGGTCTGAGGCAGGACCATGCCCACACCGACCATAAACAACGCTTGTGGCAGCACCACTGCCCATACGTTGTAAACCTGCGAGGCTGCCAGTGCGGCCATGAAGCCGCCACCGATAACCGATATCGTCAGGCCTCGCACCAGTATCTGATCTGGCGTAAACGAGCGGCCCAGGCGGATGGCCGTGAGGTTGCCGCCAATATAACCGGCCACGATACAGGCGAAGAACAGACCGAAGTGCTGGGGTTCCACGCCCAGGAAATCAATCAGCACGAACGACGAGCCTGACAGGAACGCAAATAGGCCGGCGAAGGTCAGGGAGTTGGTCAGGGTGTAGCCCAGGAAGCTGATGTCCGAGGCGATTGCCCGGTAGTTCTTCCACAGGCTGCTAACGCGAAGGGATTGCCGGTTTTCCGGGCGCATCGGCTCGGGAATACCCACTGCAACCACCACAGCCATGATGAGCGCATAGCCACCCAGTGCCAGAAAAATTGACGACCAGCCCAGGCTGACCACCATAAAACCGCCGAGAGTTGGTGCAACAGCGGGTGCCAGGGCCATGATGCTGGCCAGAATAGCCATGATTTTTGCGGCGTCCCGTGGGGAATAGATATCCCGTACGGCTGCTCGGCCCAGCACTGGACCGGCCGAGCCGCCAAGCGCTTGCAGGAAGCGGCACAGGATCAGTGTTTCAATATTGGTCGCAAGAGCACAAACAACGCTGGCGATCGCAAACAGCAGGAATCCGCCAATCATGATGGGCTTACGCCCGAACCGGTCCGCCAGCGGGCCGCAGACCAATTGGGCCAGGGCGAACCCGACCATGTAGATGCTCAGCGTAAGCTGTACTTGACCTGTATTGGCCGAGAGCGCCTCTCCCATGGCGGGCAAGGCAGGCAGGTACATATCAATCGCCAGCGGCCCGAGGGCGACAGCGGCTGCCAATAGTATCGTTGTCCATACACTGGTGAGTGCGAGCATCACTGATCCCGGAATCTTTGGAGTACGGCACTGGGTGAGAGCCGGCCTTCTGAAACACGCTGTAAATACATCCCTGTACGCTCGGCTCCGCCATCCATGGCTCCGCACGGTTTCAGAAGGCCGGCTCTCACCCAGCGCTCAATCTGATATGGGGAGTCTACGCTCGTCCTGTCCTGGGATAACGGCCAGCTATTTCATACAATGTATGAACAAATCAGATGAATTAGGTATTGAGGCCATTGATGGTCGCTGCTACGCCGTTGACGTGGTTTCGAATCCAGCGGTGAGCGGGGTCGTTCTGGTTGCGTTTGTGCCACAGCATCAGCAATGTGAATGGCTTGTAGTCGAACGGTAGGGGCGTCCATGCAAACTGCTGCAGTAAGTCCTCACTCATGCGCTTGGGTGCTGTTGCGAGCATGTCAGTGCCTTGCAGGAAGGCTGGCAGGCCGGAAAAATTGGACACGGTTACGGCGGTTCTCCGGGTCAATCCCTGGGCGGCTAACGAACCTTCGAAAGCTGTTTTTTCACCCGTGCCAAACAGGATGGCGATGTGGTCCGCCTTCAGGTAATCCGCCAGGGACTCCGGGGCCTGGCGGATGGCGGGATCGTAGAAAACCACCATCTGATCCGCCATCAGGCCCCGCTGCATGATGTCGGTAGCTTCCGGTGCGTGAGGGGAAATAATCAAGTCACACAAGTCTTTACGCAACATGTCGGCGGTCGGAATGCCCGAGGGGACAACCTGCAAGCGGATGCCAGGCGCTTCTTGTCGGATCACGGACAACAGTCCGGGTAACAGCAGGTCGCGCTGATAGTCGTTGGCGGCGATGGTGAAGGTGAACTCGGCCGTGGCCGGGGCAAACGGCGGCCCGGAAGACAGGGAGTGCAGGTCGTCCAGTATCTGGCGAATGTGTGGGCCGGCCTGGAGAGCATACCGGTGGGGACAATGCCTCGGCCGGATTTGACGAACAGGGCGTCGCCCAGGGCCTGGCGTAATCGGTCCAGGGTGTGGCTGACAGCCGATTGACTCACGCCCAGTCGTACAGCAGCTCGAGAAACGCTGCCCTCATCCAGCACTGCAATGAAGGTGCTGAGGGAGCGAATGTCGAGGTTAAATGTATCAACAGGTTCATGAGTAGCAGTGTACCCGAGGCGTGGGAGGTTGCCCATTCCGGAGTACTTTGTTGTTGGTGGTTTGAGTAAGCATTCAAAAAACGATGCCGACTGGTTTACGATGTCGTGACACTGGTTGAACAAATTTAGGAGCACCCGATGAAACCGATCCTGGCCTTCGATGTATACGGAACCCTGGTGGACCCCATGGGAATGGCAGACCTGTTGGCGCCAGACGCAGGCCAGGCGGCGGAGTCCGTGAGTGCCCAGTGGCGGGAAAAACAGTTGGAGTTTTCCTTTCGCAAGGGCTGATGCGCATGTACGAGGATTTCGGGGCCTGTACCCGGCAGGCGCTAAGGTATGCGATGGCCAGCCATGGGTTGAGCTTAAGTGGAGAGCGGGAAGATGAGTTGATGGGGGCCTATCTGTCCCTGCCTGCGTTTGACGACTCGTTGCCGGCACTGGAATCCCTGCAGGGCGTGTATCGGATGTTTGCCTTTTCCAATGGCACCTATCCGGCGTTGGAGAAGGTGCTGGGGCATAACCATTTGCTGGATCAGTTTGAGGGGTTGGTGTCGGTGGATGACATCAAGAGCTTCAAGCCGGACCCGGCGGTGTATGCCTATGCACGACGGGCAACCGGGGCGATGGATAAGCCTCTGTGCCTGGTGTCCAGCAACGCGTGGGATGTGATTGGTGCCCGGGCGGCGGGGTTGACGACCATCTGGGTGCAGAGGGATGCCGGGAAGGTGTTTGAAGATTGGGGGGTTGAGCCTAATGCGGTGGTTCGGAGTCTTTCTGAGCTACCTGCTACATTGGATAACCTTTAACTTCCGGGGTGGCGCGTCTCGTAGCGTCCCTTCCAAAACACGCCTCAAGACGTCCTGTTCGGCTTGGGCTCCGCCATCCATGGCTCCGCACAGTTTTGGAAGGGACGCTACGAGACGCGCTTCCGACTTATGTGCCGGCGGTCTCCCAGTCGCGCGTTCTGTGTGATTCAGTCCGATCTTTCAGCCAACCACTCCGCCATCTCCAGCCAACTTTCCTTCGGCGCCTTGCTCCCGGCCAGAATGCCCATGTGGCCCCCGGGGGTAACCCGGAAGGTAACGTCCTTCGAGCTGACATGGTCTTCGATGCGTTTCACCGCGCCGGGGGTTGCCAGGGTGTCGGTATCGCCGGCGATGGCAAGTAAGTTGGCGTTTACATTCTCCAGCCGGGCGACGTCTTCGCCGATCTGGATCTGGCCTTTGGAGAGTTCGTTGTCGATCCACAGGCGTACCACGGCATCCTGCACGATGCCGCCGGGGTAGCGACCATGCGGTCGAGGAAGGCGGAGGTGGTGGCGTGGCTGGCGACGAAGTCGCGGTCGCCCAGGCGGACGATGAGTTCCCAGTAGCCCATCACGCTGCCGATGGGGTTGGTGAGTTTGAAGCCGATGGTGTTGGCCCAGCCCGGAGAGTGGAACCAATGAGGTTTCACGTCATGCAGGCGGAAGCCGGTGCGCTTACGGACGAAATCGGCGACGTCGGACACCCGCTGGTACATCAAACCCATCAGGCCTGACGCGTGGCTGTCGATGGGCGAACCCAGCACGATGGCGTTGCGGATGTGCTGGTCGCGGCTGAGGGCAGAATAGAACAGCGTGAACATGCCGCCCAGGCTCCAGCCGTGCAGCGACAGCTTCTGCTCACCGCTGTGCTCCCGCACCCGGTTCAGGTATGCCGGCAGCAACTCCGCCACGTAGGTGTGCAGGTTGTAGTGACTGTGCTGGCGCGTGGGTACGCCCCAGTCGATCAGGTACACCTCAAACCCCTTGGCCCGCAGGAACCGCACCAGACTGCGTTGGGGAAACAGGTCGTAGATCAGCATGTTCACCGCCAGTGGCGGCACGATCACGATGGGCGTCTTGTGGGGCGTGCGCTCCACATCAATCATCTCGCCGTCCAACTCGATAAAATCCTCGGCCAGCGGTGGGTAGTATCGCAGGCTCACCAGCCCATCGGTGTACAAGGTCTCGAACGGTGTCTGCCCTGCCTGCACCAGGCTGGCGGCCCGGAATACCCGATCAAAGGCGTTACCGGCGTATAGTGCGGTCTGGCGAGTCAGCCCCGAGACTTTGTTGAAGGCGTACTGCAGTGGATCAGGCATGGAAGTGTCCATCGTTGCTGCGGGCTTCACCCAAAAAATCTATGTTGTTTATGGCATTGTGATGGCCAGAAGGCGTTAACTGAAGAGTAACAGGGGAGGAGTGGACAGGCCTTTGACAGACCGTGCACTGCCATGGATGGCAATGCCGAGCCCCCATGGATGGGTTCACGGCGTGTCTGGCGAAGGCCTGTCCACTCCTCACCATAGCTCAGCGGCTAACAGGCTGGGGCCAAGATTACCGGCCAACCTCAGGTGCGACTATGGCAAGAACGTCCATCACCAATGGCAAACCGGTCACTTCAGGCCACTGCCCAAACCTGCCAACCATTGGTATCATTCAGCCATCTTAAAAAACCAACAACAGGACCACCATGCTCAGCTTCCTGCCAGCTCCCGTTATCGGCGTCATCAGTTCCATCCTTCTGGGGCTGAATACCCTGTTCTGGTGCCTGCTTCTCTACATCCCGGCGATATTGAAGCTGATTATTCCCCACACCGGTTTCCGGGTTCTGTGCACCAAAGTCATTATCTGGATCGCCGAAGCCTGGGTTGCCTGCAACACCGGCTGGATGAAACTCACCCAAGGCACGGAATGGACCGTCCACGGCGACGAAAAGCTCAAGCGGGAAAGCTGGTACCTGGTGTTGAGCAACCATCAAAGTTGGGTCGACATCTTCGCCATGCAGCGGGTGTTCAACCACCGTGCACCGTTTCTGAAGTTCTTCCTCAAGCAACAACTGATCTGGGTGCCGGTCATAGGGTTGGCTTGGTGGGGACTGGATTTCCCGTTCATGAAACGCTACACCCGTGAGTACCTGATCAAACATCCTGAAAAGCGCGGTGAAGATCTTAAAGCGACCCGTACGGCCTGTGAGAAGTTCCGCTACACCCCGGTGAGCGTGATGAATTTCGTTGAAGGCACGCGCTTTACCCAGGCCAAGCACGACAAGCAGAAATCAAAATACACCCACCTGCTGACGCCCAAGGCCGGTGGCGTGGCCTTTGTGCTGGACGCGATGGGCGACTCCATCGAAACACTGGTGGATGTCACGATTGCCTATCCAGGGGGCGCTCCAACGTTCTGGGATTTCATGTGTGGAAGGGTGAGTAAAGTCGGCATGGAGATCGACACAGTTACCATCGGCGCACCTGAAGGGCCGGGATTACGCGACGGATGCCGAGCATCGCAAGAACGTGAAAAACTGGCTGGCGGAACAGTGGCGGGCGAAGGACGAGCGTCTGTCGAGGATGCTCGGACAGGACTAATTGCTGCCTTCGTCATCTTCGATTTCGTCCGGGTGCTCTTTCTTGTAGCGCTCCCACTCTTCCCAGTCATGGGGTGTGCCAGCATGAGGGCGCTTCAAGTGCTTTGCGTGTTCCATCGCATTGTGGCGCAGGCTGTGGTCGCGCTCCTCTTCTTCCTCTTCGAAGCCGTACTTCTTCAGGAACTCGGTTGGGCTGATAGGCATCCGGATTCACCTCCGTAACGAATAAGTGCCCGCTTATTCATTAAGATGGCGCTCCGGCGCCGAATTTTCAAGCCTCGTTGGTGTTTGCGGGCTCGCTGCCTTCTGTCGGCGCATCCACCAGATTGAACTGGATCTGCTTTCGTTCGTCGTCCACGCCGGAGAAGGTCACGGTCACTGGTTGTTCCAACTGGAACGTACGGCCGTTCTTGTTGTGAACCAAGCGCAACGTAACGGGATCGAAGCTGAACTTACCTTCAAGTGTCTTACAGCTCACGAACCCTTCCAGTCCATTGGCATTGAGCCGTACAAAGAACCCTGCAGGCGTTGTGCGGCTGATCAGGCCAGTCATCGCGCCCTCGCCAAGGGTTTTCGCAAAATCGCTCTTGAGCCAGTTCTCAAGGCTGTTGGCAGCCTGACGGGCACGGATCTGGGTCTGTTGCAGTTCGGCCAGTTGTTCATCGTTGAGCTCGTTCAGTGACTCCTGCCACAGGATCGACTTGATCAGCCGATGCACGTGGAAGTCGCTGAACTTGCGAAGTGGCGATGTGAACGTGGTGTAGGCGGCCAGTCCCATGCCCTGATGGGGGGCCGGCGTGAACGACAGCTCGGCGCGGGCAAGCTGGCGGGAAATAATGGCTTTGACAGGAACCTCTGCGACCAGCCCGTCGGTCTGCTTCATCAGGTCGCGAAAGCCTGCGGCGCTGGTGGCGTCGATATCGGCGAGCTGTGGGGCATAGCCTTCCAGCAAGGCGCGGACGTTATCGGTGCGGTCGTCCCGCAAACCGGGATGCTGGATAAACAGCCCTTTGTCACGTTGCCCAAGGAAGTCGGCCGCGCAGCGTTGGCGGCGACCATGCATTCTTCCACCAGGCGATGGGCCTCGTTCTGAACGGAGGGCTCGATCAGCCGTATCCGGCGATTCTCGTCCAGGCGAAGCCGGAATTCGGGGCGGTCGCCGTTTACCAGCGCGTGCTCGTTTCGCCATTTGCGCAGAGCGGTGGCGATCTGGTGGAGCTGGTCGAGGCTGTTGGAGACGGTATCCGGCAGCGCTTGATCTCGTCGTCTTCCCGGCCTTCGATCAGGTTGGAGACCAGCTCGTAGCTGAGTTTGCCGTGGGAGCGAATCACTGCCTGGTGAAATTGGTAGTCGCCGAGGCTGCCATCGTTGTTCACCTGAAGGTCGCAGACCAGTGCCAGGCGCTTGGCGTCCGGCATTAACGAGCACAGGCGGGTACTGAGGGTATCCGGCAGCATGGGCAGCGGTTCGCCGGGAAAATAGATGGCGGTGGCGCGGCGGAAGGCCTCCTGCTCGGCAGGGCTGCCCGGCTCGATAACAGCCGTCGGGTCGGCAATGGCAATGGACAGTTTCCAGCCAGTGGCGTTGGGCTCTGCCAGCAGGGCATCGTCCATGTCCTGAGTGCCGGGGCTGTCGATGGTCACATAGGGCTGGTCAGTGCGATCATCCCGGCCTTCGCTTCTCGCCTCGACCGTGGACTCATCCAGCGCACTGGCCTGTTTCTGCACGGCGTCGGGCCAGGTGTCTGGCAGATGGAAGGTGGCAACGGTGAGCGCGCGTTCGATGCCGGTATCACCGGCTTTGCCGAGGACTTTCAGGATCTTTGCCTGGCCTTTGCCATCCTTGATCGGATGTTTGTGAATCTGGCAGTAGATGTAAGCGTCGGGCTCGGCACCCTGGCGCTCTTTCGGCGGTATGAAGATCCAGCGGTTGATGCCGGGGGTTTCCGGCACCACGAAGTGGCCTTTACCCTTCACCAGGTAGCGACCAACGAACGTGTCCAGGCTGGTGTCCAGCAGTTCGTCGATCATGCCCTGGGTCTTACCCTTGTCGCTCTCTTCCTCGGTGACCTTGACGCGGTCACCGGGCAGCACTTTCTGCATTTCTTCCGGTGGCAGGAAGACGTCTCGCCCCTCATCCAGCGCGACAAAGCCGAAACGCCCATTGGTGGCTTTGACGGTACCCGGAAAGACAACCTTGTTTTCCTCGATATTGGTTTTCAGCTGGCGCAACTGGCTGAGGGCGTCGGCATTGAGCATGAACAGAACCTGGCTGGATAAAATTTGAGTGTCGCTGCGGAGTATACCGGTTATGGCGGTATGAGTCAGACCATGTTACGCGGGGTTAATTTCCTGGCCCGATGCATCAGTGATAAGCACTTTATTCCGCCCCTGTTGTTTCACACGGTAGAGTGCCTGATCGGCCTGTCGCAGAATAGTATCAACGTTGTCGCCAGGCTGGCAGAGGTACCCGCCCACGCTAACGGTTACCGGCGTGCCGGTGCGAATACTGTCCCTTTCAATGGTTTCGCGTATCCGCGCGGCAATCTGGCACAGCGTATCTTCATCGCAGGGCGAGAGGACCACCACGAATTCGTCGCCGCCCCAGCGGCCGGGGTGGTCGTAGGGCCGCACGCCGGCCTTGAGCACAGTGCCACGCGGCAGAGAATATCGTCACCGGCCTGATGGCCTAGCTCGTCGTTGATGGCCTTGAAGTGGTCAATGTCCAGCCAGATCAGACCAAAGCCCGTGTTCTGTCGTTTTGCCCGCTGTATTTCTTCATCCAGGGCTTCGTCCAGACCACGGCGGTTCTTAAGCCGGTGAGGGCGTCAATACGCGCCAGTCTGTTCAGCTCGTCAGTACGTTGCGCAACCTTCCGTTCCAGTTCGCGGGTTGAATGCTCGAGCGTGTCGGTCATTGTCTCGAAATGACTGGCAAGCCGGCCGATCTCGTTGTCCGGTTTTTCCAGATGCGGGAGCGCAAAGCTGCCACCCCGAACCTTTTCAACAGCGCTCTCAAGGCTGACGAGGGGTTTGAGGATGCGGGAACGGATTATCAGATGGAACAGAATCAGGGTGACCAGCAAACTGGTCAGGAACACGGCAACCAGAGGCCATAGGTAACTGCGGGGCAGGAGCGCTTCAAGATCCAGCAGGGTGATTTCGAACCAGCCGATGGCAGGCAGGAAGGCCACGCCCGCCAGGTGTTTTCGGCCGTCCACGGTCACGAAGCTGCTCTCCACAGCACCGGTGGCGCCGCCCCGGTTTTTCAGGAGTTGCAGCATGCCGAGCACCTTCTGCTTGTCTTCCGGGTTATCAAACAGCAGGTCGACGGTGCTTTTCTGGCCTTCGGGTTTGATGATGCTGGCAAAGTCGATGTAGTTGCGGTCGCGGTAGAGCTGTATCGCGCCGTTGTAGTCCACGAACAGGGTGGTGATACCCTCCTGGTCAATATCCACGATATCCTGCAGGAACGCGTCCAGGTCCAGGCCGGTACCGACCATGCCGACGATGCGATCTTCCTCATCCCGCATCAGCACGTCGATCCAGAGTTTGGTCACACCGAGTTCGGTATCAGGGTTTACGTTCAGATGAAAATTGCGGCCTTCCTCAATCAGTTGGAAGAACCAGGCATCTTCGGGTTTGTCGGGGTCCAGGATGTAGCGGAACTGATCATTCGCAAATTCGTTGTTGGTATTGTTGTAGTAGTAGCGGCGGGAATCACGGAGGGCGACGAAATAACTGTTGTCGCGAAAATTGCTTCGGAAGCTTTCCATTTCGCGGATGGCGTCGCGCTGTAACGACTTATTTTCCGGTGAGGTAGCCCAGTTGACCAGAGTGGAAGAGTCGGCCATCTGGCGGGCAAGCCCGATTTCCCGTTCCAGGGATTGCAGCAGGCGGGCGCTGTCGTAGCGCACCTGAATTTCAGCAACCTGCTGCCCCCAGCGCTCAATGATGTCCTCGGAAAGCTCACGATACGCAAGCCAGGAGGCGACTGAGACGATGATCATCAGAGCCGCTGCCAGGCCGAGTAGTCGGGTTTTCAGGCTCAAAAAGCTTTCCTTATGCACAGTCTGGATCTATCAGGAAGCTATGATAGAGCAGGCATGGCAAAGTGTGTAGGAAAACTAGTTGTGTTCTGCGAAGACTTTGGTCTGGCCGCTGTCGTTGAACATCAACACCTGATAGCGGTCCTTGCGATCCCCCACTTCCATCCCGGGGGAGCCAGCCGGCATGCCAGGCACCGACAGGCCCTTTGCTTTCGGGGCTTCGACGATCAACCGGTGAATATCATTGGCAGGCACATGACCCTCAATCACATAATCGCCGACGAACGCAGTGTGGCAGCTGGCGAGTGACGGTGTCAGGCCGGCGTCGATCTTTATCGGGTTCAGGTTATTGGTTTCAGTGACTTCCACCTTGAAACCGTTTTCTTTCAGGTGGTCCACCCAATCCGTGCAGCAGCCGCAGGTCGGTGACTTGTAGACATGGATGTCTTTCAGCCCGTCTTCGGCCTGTAACTGACCGTTCAAGCCGACGGTTGCGACGAGGCCAAGGGCCAACATATGTTTTTTCATGATGTTACCTCAATGATGATGGCTGTGATCGTGGTTTGGTTCTCCGTCGCCAGAGGGCGACAACCAGAACCACCAGACGATGGCGGCCATCAGGATCAGTCCTCCGGCATTGACCAGAAGTGTGTTCATTGGTTCCCCTCCTTGCCTGCGTTAATGGTGGTTTTGAACAGTCGCAGCCGGTTGGCGTTGGTGACGACCGTGACCGAGGACAGCGACATCGCGGCGCCGGCCAGTATCGGGCTCATCAGAATCCCCCACAGTGGGTAAAGCAGTCCGGCCGCGACGGGTATGCCCAACGAGTTGTAGGCAAAGGCGCCGAACAGGTTCTGATGGATGTTGCGTACTGTGGCCCGGGATATCTCAATGGCGTCGGCAACGCCGTGGAGAGAGCCCCGCATCAGCGTAATACCGGCGCTTTCAATGGCGACATCGGTGCCGGTGCCAATGGCAAAGCCAACGTCCGCCGCTGCAAGGGCAGGCGCATCGTTGATGCCGTCGCCTACCATTGCCACGGTATAACCTTTGCCCCGCATCTCGCTGACGATGGTGGCCTTGTCTTCCGGCAGAACTTCAGCGCGGTAATCGTCGATCCCGGTTTTCTCGGCAATGGCCCTGGCGGTGCCGTCGACGTCGCCGGTCACCATCATCACCCGGATGCCGGCGTCGTGCAGTCTCCGTATGGCGGCTTCCGAATCCTGTTTCACCGCATCGGCAACGCCGACCACTCCCAGCGCCTGATTGCCCAGGGCCAGGAACAGTGGGGTTCCGGCCTCGGCGGTGATGGCATTGGCCTCCTCCTGCAGTTCGGCCAGATCAATGTTCTCGCTCTCCAGCCAGCGGCGGTTGCCCAGGCGCGCGGTTTGTCCATCCAGCTCGCCCTGCACGCCTTTGCCGTTGAGGGCTTCGAAGCGGGTGACATTGTCCGGCGTTGCCCCTTGCTCCTTCGCTTTCGCCATAATGGCTTCGGCCAACGGGTGCTCCGAGTGTTGTTCCAGACCGGCGGCCAGGGCCAGCAACCTGCCGGTATCGCCGTCGGTGGCATGGAAACGGGTGACGGCCGGGTGACCCTCGGTAATGGTGCCAGTCTTGTCCAGGATCACCAGATCCAGCTTGCCGGCCGTCTGCAGGGCGTCCCCCTGGCGAATCAGTGCGCCGTATTCGGCCGCCTTTCCGACGCCCACCATCACTGACATAGGTGTGGCAAGCCCTAGGGCACAGGGGCAGGCGATGATCAGAACTGTTGTCGCGGCCACCATCATGTGGACCACGGCCGGTTCCGGCCCGACGTTGTACCAGACCAGTGCCGATACCACGGCAATCAGCATCACGCTGGGTACGAAAATCGAGGAAATCCTGTCTGCCAGGCGGCCGATAGCGGGCTTGGAGCCTTGGGCCTTTTTCACCAGACGGATGATTTGTGCGAGGGCGGTTTCGCTGCCTACGCGGGTGGCCCTGTAGATAATGGCACCATGGGTGTTGATGGTGCCAGCGGATACTTCGTCGCCTTCGCCTTTGCTGACAGGCATGGGCTCGCCGGTGAGCATGCTCTCGTCAACGCGGGTATTGCCTTCGGTAATCTCCCCGTCCACCGGGAGTTTCTCACCCGGACGAACGCGGATACGATCACCAGCCGAACCTGTTCCACCGGCAGGTCCTGCTCCTCGCCATCACGGATTACGCGGGCGGTTTTTGCTCGCAGGTCCAACAGCCGACGCACGGCTTCCGAGGTCTTGCCCTTGGCGCGAAGCTCCAGTGCCTGCCCCAGATTGATCAGGCCGATAATCATCGCCGACGCCTCAAAATACACGTGCCGTGCCATTTCCGGCAGTGCATCCGGGATGCTGGCTACCGTCATGGAATAGACCCAGGCAGTGCCGGTCCCCAAGGCGATCAGCGTATCCATGTTGGCATTGTGGTGCCGGAACGCTTTCCACGCTCCGGAGAAAAAGTGACCACCGGTGACAGCCATGACGCCCAGGGTGACCACGCCAAGGGTCAGCCAGATCGGTTGGTTCTCGCTGGTCACCATCATGGTGCCGAAACCCATGCCCCAGATCATCAGGCCGAGACCGAGTCCCAGACTGACAGCCATCTTCACCAGCAGGGTCTTGTACTGCTTACGATCCTCCTCCTGCTTGCGGTCGTCCGCCGCGTCAGGGTCTTCGATTTGGCTGGCTCCATAGCCGGAGCTTTCCACCGCCCTGATCAGAGCCTGAGGGTCAGCATGCCCGGTCGCTGTGGCAGTTCGGTCGGCCAGGTTCATGTGAGCGCCGGTGATGCCGTCCACCGACTTCAGGGCGCTCTCAATCGTATTCACGCAGGAGGCACAGTTGGCGCCGGTAACGGCCAGTTGAATCTGGCCGTCGTTCAAATCGGTTTTCTCATTCATCGAGCCTTACTCCTTCCAACCGTCGTCCGGCAGGGATTCATCCCAATGTTCAATCAGCCTGCAAATCGTGTGTCCGTCCGGTGTGCCGTCCGGCATATCCTGCCAGGCGGACAGCGCGGCGGTCATACGACTACGCAGTTGCTGTAACTCGGCAATCTCACGCTCCACTTCCACCAGCCGCTGCTGGAACACGTCCCGCACCATCGGGCAGGGCGAATGATGGTCATCTGCCTGCTCCAGAATCTGTCGTATTTCCGGCAGTGAAAACCCGAGTTGCCGGGCTTTGCGGGCAAATCGTAACCGCCGCAGGTCTTCGGAATCGTATTGCTGGTAGTTGTTGTCCGGGTTCCGCGTGGGCTTCAGCAACCCCTCACGGGTATAAAACCGAACGGTGTCCGGGTTAACCCCGGCGCCAATAGCGATCTCTTTGACTTTCATAACGTTGCCGGCCATCCCGAACGTCGAACAAGTGAGTGGAAGGTATCTGTTTCCAAAACTGTGCGGAGCCATGGATGGCGGAGCCCAAGCGTCACATGGATGTGCCGCAGGAGCGTGTTTTGGAAACAGATACCTTTCAATCACGAACAGGCACCCAATGTCGGGTACCACCAGGCATTGCATTAGGAATAGACTAAAACCTATGAGCTACTCACAGGTCAAAGGTTTTTCAGGAAGAGTTTTTAGCGCGCAGGAAAGTGCCACAGGCTTTGCACTGGTCCGGGGCCATCAGCTTGGCCTGCCAGCCAATCTTCTGCCCACAGGCGGGACATGCAAGACGCAGTTGCAGAATGATAATGGGGGTAACTAAAGCGGCAATCAGAAGTCCCAGCGGCCCCCAGCTGTCGCCACTGGACAGCCCGAGCTGGCTACTGAAGACCAGAACAATGACCAGCGAGAAGAACGCGAAAATAAAGTAACGCTTGTTCCAGCTTCCCACCGTCGCAGACGGACATCCTGTTCCGCCGTCAGATACTTTGAACTCATGAGGCCACACCTTGAAAATGAATACGGCAATAGTGGTGAATTGCGGCACTCATTTCAATCAGCTACCAACCGGCGTGTCGATTTCCAGCAAACCAGCGCTCAGCGCTCGCTCCAGTTCGCCTGCCGGAATCGGGCGGCTGATCAGGTAACCCTGAATCAGATCGCAGCGGTGATTCTTGAGGAAAGTCAGCTGCTCATGGGTTTCCACGCCCTCCGCCACCACCTGGATGCCTAGGTTATGGGCCAGGTTAATCACCGCGCGGGTAATCACTGCGTCGTCGTGGCGCTCGGTAACGTCGGTAATGAAGGAGCGGTCGATCTTCAGCAGGTCCACTGGGAAATCCCGCAGGTAACCCAGCGAAGAGTAACCCACGCCGAAGTCATCAATGGCCAGGTGCACGCCCAGCTTGTGTAGCTTGGTCAGCTGGTTCAGGTTGTGCTCGATATTCTGGATGAAGATCTCTTCGGTCAGCTCCACCTCCAGCCGGCTCGCTGGAACGCCATTGCTTTCCAGCGCTTCCTGGATATGGTCGACAATGCTTTCGTCATCCAGTTCGCGCCCAGAGAGATTCACCGCGATGCGCAGATGGGAGTAGGGGCCTTTCTGCCATTTCGCCAGTTGCCGACAGGCGGCCATGACCACCCAGCGACCAATGTCGGTAATGCGGCCGCTTTCCTCCGCCAGGGGAATGAAGTCCACTGGTGGCAACAGGCCTCGGCGAGGATGCTGCCAGCGTATCAAAGCCTCCACGCTGTTGATGGACGAGTCGTTGAGATCCAGTTGCGGTTGGAAATAGAGCACGAACTCGTCGTTGGCCAGCGCGTGGTTAAGATCCTTGTCCAGTTCCAGGCGCATGACCTCCCGGTCCTGCATGCCCTCGGTGTAAAACTGATAGGTGTTGCGGCCCTGTTCCTTGGCCCGGTAGAGAGCCACATCGGCATTGCGCAGTAAGGTATCGGCATCCAGGCCACTCTGGGGATAGACAGCCACGCCCATGGTTGCGGTAATGCTGTGTTCCTCACCCTGCACGGCAAACGGCTCTTCGAAGCATTGCTTGATCTGGCCCAGCAGATTGATTACATCATCAATGTTTTCAACATGCTGCTGGCACACCATGAACTCATCGCCGCCGGAATAGGCCACCATCACTTTCTCGTCGCTCAGGGCATTCAGGCGTTCAGCGACTTTGATGAGCAGTTCGTCGCCGAATTGATGGCCGAGAGAATCGTTGAGCGTTTGGAACCGGTCCAGGTCGATCATCACCAGCGCTGCCTGGCGCATCTGACGGTCAGCGATGCTTAGGGTGTGCGCCAGGTCTTCCATGAAAAAACGGCGATTGGCGAGGCCGGTCAGGGCGTCGGTGGTTTCCAGGCGAGCGAGATCTTTTTGCACCGCCTGACGTTGGCTGATTTCCGCATCCAGCTCCCGGCGGGTTCTCAGCAGTGCATGGTTGCGCTTGAGAGTCAGCTGTACCAGGAGTGTGGTAAGGCTGGTCAGCAGGCCCATGAACAGCATGACGATGAAGGTCACAAATGGCCAGCGGCTGCGTTGTTCCTCAACCCACGAGATGGAGGGGGTTACCGCCAGTGTCCAATCGAGTGTTGGCAGGTCAACATCCAGGGTGCGGGAGAACCTGGAGTCTGTTTCCATTGAATCGTTAAGCACGTAGGCGGGGTCGCCTTTTTCCCGGATTTCGATGTGGAAGGAGGTCAGGGCGCGGTTGGAAAGCATGTAATTAGCCAGGGTTTCCATCCGGAACACTCCGGCAATAAAGCCGTTGTTGGCGTCACCGGTGGATATGGGCGCATAGATGACCATGCCCTTGCCGCCCTGCTTCAGATCAATGACGCCAGATATATCCAGATCACCGGTCATCTGTGCTTTCTGAAGCGAAGCACGCCGCTCCGGGGAGAAGGCCACATTGAAACCAATTGCGTCTTCGTTACCTTCGATCGGTACCATCCAGCGGATGACATAATCGCGGTCAATCCACTCGATCGCCTGGTAGACGCCAAAATCTGACAGGTATCGGCGGGCGTCTTGCTCCCAGATTTCTTTTGGCGTGTCCGGTAAGGCTTCAAATCGTTTCGCCATGCGGCTGATGGAGTTTGCGTGAACACGGAATTCCCGCTCCAGCCGCTTTGCCATGGAACTGGCCTCGCTGCCAAGATTGGACTGGATTTGGGTGTGGTCCTGTTTTTCGATGCCGTACTGCAGAACCAGGGCGATTCCCAGGAACACCAGGAAAATCAGTGCCGGAAACGCCGGGTTCAGCAGTCCCCTCACGAACAGGGTTAGCGCCGATGCAGGTTTGTCCACAAAATGCTCCGGTTGATGAGGTGAGTGACTAACATATCGGCCGTATTCATCTAATTATGAGGGATAAACGCTATGATCTGTTACCAATTGCTGAATCCTTCCCTTCAGTGAAATTCCGAAAGCGCCATCCGGCAACGGATGGTGAATCGCTTGCTGCTCTTCGGTTGTCGGGTTTGCCAGGTCAACGATTCGGGGAGGGACCGGCTTTTTGTTGGCATCCATCAGTATCTCAATCCTGGGTTTGAGTTTTTTACCCGGGTGCACGGTCACGATAAGGGCCACTTCCCCGCTGTTGAGCTCCACCAGTGTTCCAGGTGGATAAATGCCCACCATGCGAATAAAGGCTTCTACCATGTCAGCATCGAACTGCCGGCCGCGATTGCGGTATAGAATGCGGATGGCGTCAGATGCCGGAATTCCGTCGCGGTAGCAGCGGTCACTGGTCATGGCATCGAACGCGTCAACGATGGAGACCAGCCTGGCAAAGCGGCTGATCTGCCATTCCTCCAGTTGTTGCGGATAGCCGCGGCCATCCAGACGCTCATGGTGGTGACGGGTCACGTCCCCGATAATCGGATCCAGCTTCGGGTCAGAGCTCAGCAGCTCATAGCCGAACGTCGTGTGCTGTTGCATGATCGCATATTCAGCCGGGCTCAGAGCGCCAGGTTTATTAAGAATTTCGTCAGGAACCTTAAGCTTGCCCAGGTCGTGAAGCAGTCCGCACATACCGGCAATTTCCAGGTCCTCGTCGGGCAGTCCCAGAAAGCGTGCGAAGGCAACGGTAAAGATGGCCACCCGCAAACAGTGTTCCGCGGTATAGGCGTCGCGGGACTTGATGCGGCTCATCCAGAACATTGCACTGGCGTTGGCTTTGATACTTTCCACGCATTCCCGGATAACCGGGCGGGCGTCTTGCAGGTTCAGATCATTGCCCCGTTCAATGGCAAGGGTGATCTGTTCCACGAATGCCTGGGTCTTGCCCCATACCTGGTTGGCGCGGGGGATCTCTTCCGCGAGGGAGCGGGTTTCCGGAAGTGGGGTAGCCGTGCGCTGTTTGTGACTGGTGACCCTTGCCAGGGCCTCAGCCAACACTTGCTCGTCGCCTTCAACCAGCGCCCATTCGCAGTACTGACGGAGTATGCGAGCCTGGTGGTCGTTCTCAAGAGTGAAACCCTGGAACAGTACGGGCACTTCGATCCAGGGTCGGTCCAGCTTGACGATGCGCATGCCGTAAGTCAGCAGATCGACGGGCAGACGGACGCGCTCAACTCTGGTTTGGGCGTCAGGGTCAAGCAAACCTGCCTGCGAACGGGCAATCGGTTTTCGTGAAGGTGGTGTGCTGGTTTTACGTCGGAACCACATGGCTCTGCCAGTCTTCTGATTGTCTGGCTAGATTATGGCAGAAGTGTTGCGGTCAGAACAGGATGGCGGGAATCCTGTCTGTGGGCGACAGCTTAGCCTGGCGGCCGCGACACCGTGGGCACGCCAAGGCGGGGGATTTCCTGCTTGGGGCACCGGTCCATCACGACCGTTACACCGGCCTGTTCAGCTCTCTGAGCACCCGCTTCGTTGATAACGCCGATTTGCATCCAGATAACGGGAATGCCCAGCTCAATCGAGGAGTCGATGACGGAGTCGGTATGGCTCGTTGCGAGAAACAGATCCGCCATGTCCACCGCTACTGGAATGTCTGCCAGGTTGGCGTACGCGGTTTCCCCCAGCACCGACCTGCCAGCAAGCCTTGGGTTCACCGGAATCACCCGGTAGCCTCGGCTCTGCAGATAGGCCATCACCTCATTGCTGGGGCGGTTGGGTTTATCGCTGGCCCCAACAAGCGCTATGGTGCCAACATCGCGCAGGATAGAGTAAATTGTTGTTGGTGTACTGACTGGCATAATGCGTTCAACGTTGGTAGCGGTTTTGCGGAAACATAATACTCAAAGCTCGGAGTTTATATCTAAAAGCTTGCATATATTACTATCCCTGTTCAAGATTTTTGTCACCCTACCCCTTCCGGTAACTACTTAAAGGAACGAATTATGGCAACGCTGACAATGCTGGGAGTTGGCCACTCCGAAGCGCTCAAGCATTGGAACAATAATGCAATGGTGGAAGCGGGTGGTCGGAGATTATTGATTGACGCGGGCTATACGATTAAGTTTGCGCTTCAAGATCTGGGGTTGGGTCTGGCCGATGTACACGCGGTTTTTATTACTCATGCCCATGCCGACCATTGTTTTGGTCTGGAGCGATTAGGATACGAGTGCCGTTTTCAGCATGGTTTTCGTCCTACTCTATATCTGCCGCCTGGAGTGTATGAGGAGCTGTGGGAGCATACATTGAAGGGTGTCATGGGGCAGGTTGGTGAGGGGCCTGCTGAGTTGGACGATTTCTTTGATGTGGTTTTGCTGGAAGACATGAGCTTTGAGTTTGAGGGCATCCAGTTTCAGCTGTTCCAGAATCAGCATACTCCGCAAAAGCCATCGTACGGCCTGTTTATCAACAACCACCTGATGTTCAGTGGCGATACACGACCGATTCCTGATCTGGTCGAAAAATTCACTCCCGAGGTCATTCTTCACGATGCAACGCTGTCGGACTGGAATCCTGTTCATGCCTCGGTACGTGAACTCAGGGAAACCTATCCCTTTGAGGTGCGCCAACGCATGCATCTGATGAGTTACGAGGACAACTTTGAACAGCACCGGCTCGAAGTGGAAAGCGAGTTTGCCGGTTTCGTGAGGCAGGGACAGGAATTTGCGCTTTGACTGACGAATTGGTGTTTGCGCAGGTACTCCATTCGGATCTGAATGCCGGTCGCTTCCTTGTACTTGTGACACACGATCAGCGTCTGTGTTACAGCCACTGGCGACCGTTTCAGCAGAAAGGGTTTCCAGCAGTGGCCGTTGGCCAAGGGTTCGAGGTGCGCCTGGGGAAGGATCGCCGGGACGGAGAGACCCTGGTGGTGCGCGAGGTGCTGACTCAATGCGCCCCTCCTGACATCACCGTGCGCAGCGATGGTCGTGAAGCACCAGCAGACGAACCGTGGCCTGTTGGGGAAGCCGAATTTCTGTCCGTCCTGGACGATTTTCATGGCGTCGTTGTCATCGCGAACAGGGTGCTGGATGGCTCTGAACAATCCGACATGAACGTGGCTGGATCGCTGGTATTGATCAACTGCCGGGTATTGGGAGACTTTCGTTGGATTCGTGCCAGGTTTGCCGGCAGCCTGTGGTGCCTGAACTGCAAATTCGACAATCATTTCAGTTTAAAGTCCGGGCACCTGAACGGCAGCGTACTGATGTTTGGTTGTGATTTCAGCGGTGCGGGAGGGGTTTCCTTCCGTGGGCTACAAGCCTGCTCGTTGCTTATGGAGTTTGGCACTCGTGGCAGTGATGACATGCTCTGGCTTAACGAGATGACGTTGACAGGATGCTTGGCACTCAACGGCACCTTTGATGCTCCGGTTCAGCTGATGGCGATTCAGGATGATGCGCCTGTGAATACGTCGCCCTCTCTGGGGCAGGTTTTTATCGGCCGTCAAAGCTATCAGGCCGAACAGCTCAGCAAAAACAGCTTCAATGGCGGGTTGCATATCGCTGGTTACACGGTGTCTGGTGATATCGAGATTCATCGTACTCACCTGCAACACCTGCGGCTTACCGGCATAGAGGCAAACACACTTCTGGTGCAAAATTGCGAGTTGGTTGCAGATTTGTGTATGGATCGGATTCAGGTGATGAATGAGGACGCCGGTATTGCCATCCGGGACACATTGGTTGGGCGTCGCCTGAAGATAACGGGGCGCCATTTGCGTGGGCGATGCAGTTTGAACGGCTCCTCGGTAGGCCAGGCTTGGATAGTGGAGCTGGAAGCGCCAGAGGAGGGTACGCCAAGTGTGGACCTGACACGTTTTCATGCTGACCAGGCGTGGTTTGATCCGATCTCGCTGATCTACGGGCCCACTCAACGACGTCGTGCCATGACCCCGCCCCCTTTTGGTTTGCTGGCGCGGGCCGATGTCAGTAATCCGGGCGAGGATGATCGCCGCCACCTGGCAGAAGCCTACACGCAGTTCAAAAACTGGATGTCTGCCACAGGGCATTTGCGTGAAGAGGATCATGCATTTTTCCACATGCGGCACTATAAAGAGGCAAGTCGCTCACGCCGTTACTTGCTTGGTGGTATGTTTGGCTGGGGGATACGTCTTCGCAACATTCTGGCGGCAGCGTTGATGATATCCTTGATGTTTTCAGCCATGTTTGTGGCACTGGGCGTTGGGTCTGGTGAGGCGGTCATGTTGAGCCTCCAGAGTTTTATCAGCAGCTTTTATGGCAACTGGAGTAGCCCCACCCCTCCTGCTACCGGGATCATGTCAATACTGGTAACGCTAGAGTCGATGATCGGTGTGCTCTTCGTGACCGTACTTGTTGGTGCATACATCCGAAAACTGCTGAGATAACCTGATCATGTGGTATCTGTGTGGGTTGGGCAGCAACATCAGGCCCGAGACGAATTTGGCAATCGCCATTGACCGATTGCTGGCCGATTATGGCTCACTGTGCTTTCGCCAGTTATTTCCACGTTTCCCGAGGGTATTGATACCGAGCGGTCGTTTCTCAATGCACTGGTCATTGTATTCAGCCCGCAATCCCCGCAGCATCTTAAAAGCAGCTTTAACCATCTGGAGGAAACTCTCGGGCGTGATCGCTCTGATCCGCTCAGTAGCCGCAAGGACCGAACCATTGATATCGATATTCTCGAGCACAGTGACAACGGATTTTTTAGCGGGGAGCAGATTGGCGAGCGTTACTATCGGAACTTATTCAACGACAGGTTTGATGCGTCATTCCTGTCTACGATTACCGTGCGCGGCCATTCCTTGGGCAAGACGCCGACCACCATCTACCGGAATTTGTGCGCCAGTGATGAAATCGTTGTCCAGCAAGGCCAACAATTGAATAACCACGGCGTCAAATCCACCCTCGCAGGCCAGTAAGGTTTCCGACATCACCTGTTGTCTCTGGTTTTCGGTATGACGAGGCAGGAAACCAATGGGGCCCGGCATGATGGCATTCACCCTGACGGTCGGCGCCAGTAGCGCCGCGTAGCTGAGAGTGGCATTGGCAAGCGCCGCCTTTGATGCGCAATACGCTGCGTAGTGTGGGTTCGGCCGTTCAGTGAATATATCCGTTATGTTCACGATCAGAGACGGGCGCTGATGTTCCTGGGCAGCCATCTCCAGATGTTTCGAGAGCCCATCCATTAACTGTATTGCCGCCGTGCAGTTGATTTGAAACAGGCGCGCTGCTTGTATGACCCGCGCCTTTAGGTCCGGGGCGTCCGGTTCAAACTCTGATGCGTTGTTTATCAACAAACTGATAGTGGCAGTTTGTTGCGCAACTTCGTCGATTGCGGCCTGAAGCGACACCGGATCACTGAGATCAACTGCGATTGCGGTCGCACCACGTCGGACAAGATCTTCAATATCGACGGTATGGGTGCGATAGAGGGCAACCACCTGAAAGCCTCGCTGAATCAGGGCGTCGCTTATATGGTAACCAAGTCTGCGCCCGGCACCGGTGACCACAGCAACTGGCTTAGTTGTCATGTGCTCAGTTCCGTTGATTCAGAAGTTGGAGGAATTCGGCCCGCGTAGCTTGTGACTTGCGAAATGCGCCGAGCATCACCGATGTTTTCATCCTCGAGTTTTGCTTCTCCACACCACGCATCATCATGCACATGTGTTGGGCTTCGATAACCACAGCAACGCCGTTGGCATCGGTTACAGATTCTACGGCTTCCGCAATCTCGCGGGTCAGATTTTCCTGGATCTGTAGGCGACGGGCGTACATATCAACAATGCGAGCAAACTTAGACAGGCCAAGCACCTTGCCCTGTGGCAGGTAGGCAATGTGGCACTTCCCGATAAACGGCAGCATATGGTGCTCGCACATGCTGTACAGCTCAATGTCCTGAACCACGACCATTTCGTCCATGGCGGACTCGAAAACCGCGTTATTGACCAATGTATCCAGGCTTTGCTTGTAACCCTGCGTCAGGAACTGCATAGCCTTGGCTGCCCGTATGGGGGTGTCCTGAAGTCCCTCGCGATCAGGGTTTTCGCCCAGGCCTGCAATGATCTGCTGAAAATGGCTGGCCAGGTCGTCGAGCTTGTTGGTCATAGTCGCTTCCGGTTAAATGAATCAGTTCAGGGCGAAAGCTTAAGGGAATTTGCCCGCGCCCTCCAGATTTACGACCACACAGGGCGAAAAGACCACCCCGGAACGCTCTGGTTCGCAAATTGTCGGACCAGATCTGGCAGGGGCGGTTGGTTTGATTTAGAGTTTCAGTCTCAGGCTGGTTTCAGGAAACCGCAATGGAACAGGTAATACCGGGAGTTCGGGGTGCCGCCCCCGGCGCAGGGAATGCGACACTGGAATGGTGGCAACAGGAGGGCAAGTGGTTTTCCTATGGCGGCCACGCGATCTTCAGCAGAATGGCGGGCCAGGGCGATCCCGTGGTTTTGCTGCATGGCTTTCCGACGGCCAGCTGGGACTGGAGCCGGCTGTGGCCAATGCTGCAGCAGCATCACAGCTTGTTCACCCTCGACATGCTGGGCTTTGGCTTTTCCGATAAGCCGGCACTCTACGACTACAGCATCGAAGACCAGGCCGACATGTTCGAGGCTGGATCGCCGGTCTGGGATTGAAGACAGTCAGTCTGTTCGCCCACGATTATGGCGGCAGCGTGGCCCAGGAACTGTTGGCCAGGGATCAGGAAGGGTTACTGCCTTTCTCCATCGCCCGGGTCGGCTTTCTCAACGGCGCCCTGTTTCCGGAAGTCCACAGCCCACTGTTAATTCAGAAGCTCCTGGGCAGCCCTCTCGGTGGCCTGATCAGTCGCGGTCTCACCCGTCGTACCTTCGAACGCAACTTCCGGCGTCTGTTTGGCCCGGAGACCCCGCCGTCACGGAAAGATATGGATGACTTCTGGTACCTGTTGACCTACAACAATGGCCGCGGAATTCTGCATAACCTGATTCACTTCATGGAAGAGCGCCGTTGCCATCGTAACCGCTGGGTGGGTGCCTTACAGAAGGCAGAACAGCCAATGAGGCTGATCTCGGGTGTGGCGGACCCGGTGTCCGGTTCCGCTATGGCCAGACGTTACCGGGAGCTGGTGCCGAACGCGGACGTGGTGAGCCTTCGCAACGTCGGTCACTACCCTCATTTCGAATCTACCGGTGAGGTGTATCGGGCGTGGCGGGACTTCTGCAAGCAGTCGGAGTAAGGCCCGAGGTGCTACAGGTCGTTGGCCAACGCTTTGTCTTCAGTATCTTCGGGTGGTTGCTCGTGCGGTCTCCTGGCGGCGCTGACTACTTGGTTACGGCCTCTCGCCTTGGCTTCGTAGAGTGCCTGATCCGCCCGATTCAGCCAGACCGACCAGGTTTCACCCTTGCCGACTTCCGCCACACTCGCGCTGGCTGTGATCTGTATCCCTTCTACGAACGGGCGGGCACTGATGCTGGTCAGCAATTCCCGCGCGACTTTGTCAGCATCCTTCTGGCGGGTTTCCGGTAGTACCAGCATGAATTCCTCACCGCCAATACGGAACAGACGGTCGCTCTCTCTCAGCCGCCTGCCAATCCGCAGTGTCAGCTCCTGCAGCACCTTGTCACCGGCCAGGTGGCCCCAACGATCGTTGATCATCTTGAAGTAATCCAGATCCAGCAATATGAGACTGGACACTCGCTCGTATCGCTCACGCATCTGGATTTGGCCGTTGAGAATATCCGCCAATTGCGAGCGGTTGAGGCAGCCGGTCAGGGGATCGGTGGTGGCCAGGCGAGTCAGCTCGACCTGCAGGCGGCCCACCAGCCAGGCAAAGATCATCACGAATAGGCAGGTCAGGCCGAGGGAAAAGGTGATACGCCAGAAATCCGCTTCTGGAAACGTAATAAACGACACAACGGACATGCTGACTACAAACACGATATTGCTGGCGGTGGCCTCCTTCAACGGAAGCAAAAAAAACAGTGCGGCGGCAGCCGGGTATGCCCAGTACAGCCCGGCGTGGCCATTGATCAGGGTGGAATACACCGCGCAGACCACTGCCAATGTCGGGAACAGGCGCCCCTGGAGAAAATAGACACCGCGGAATCGAAGGAATGCAATAACGGCCACTGCATTCAGGCAGAACAGAATAAGAAGCGATGCCAGCAGAACATTGCCTTTTTGCCATTGCACCATCACCAGCGGAGCGACGGCAATAAAAGCCCAGAAATGCAGGTGATAGACGATCTGACGCTTAAAACCAATCACGGCCAGGGTGGGGTTGGTGGCCAGGTTGTCTGTAGTGGCAAGAGGATTCACAGCACACTCCCGCTGTTTGTGGTGGGCCCGCATTCCTTGATCCGGGCTTTTGCAAAGTCTAGCACGGCCTTCACGGGAAGGTAGTTGGTTTTACACCTTTCAACGGGCGAGAATCGCGCTCTGGCTGCCGGGAGCCCAGTTCGCTAAACTGGCGGGCTCGGAACAAGGAGCCGTTATGAGCGCAGTACACACCCGTTCTCCCGCATTGACCATACGCGCCGGCCGCCGTGCTTTTGAGCGGTTGCGGGAGCAACCGTTTGCGGCGGGCGACGTGCACGTCATCCCTGGCGCAGCGGGTGGCCCGAAGGCGTTGGGCATTTCCGGCCTGGATAAAGCCATCTTTGGGGACTTTCTGCCCAGGGCGCCACAGGAGCGCTCGCTGATTGGCTCTTCCATTGGCAGTTGGCGATTTGCAGCGGTGGCCTCGACGGATGACCCCAAGGCGCAGCTGGCCCGGCTGGCGGACCTCTACACATCCCAGCGCTTCGCCAAAGGCGTCAGCATGGCGGAAGTCAGCCGCAAGAGTGTGTTGTTTCTGGAAGAACTGCTGGGGGGCCATGAAGACCACATTCTCAATCATCCCTGGTACCGCCTGAACGTTGTTGTGGTTCGCAGCCGCGGCATGCTGGAGCACGATACCAGGGGGCGCCTCAGTCTGGGTCTGATGAATGCCATCAGTGCCAACCTGGTCAGCCGCCGACATCTGGGCCGGTTCATGGAGCGGGGCATCATCCATGATGCGCGAGTGAAAGCACCCCTGGCCAAGCTGGTGGATTTTCCCAGCCATGAAGTGCCATTGAGCCGCGATAACCTGATGTCAGCGCTGCTTGCGTCTGCGTCCATACCCATGGTGATGTCCGGTGTCCGCAACATTCCCGGCGCTCCTGATGGGTTATATCGGGACGGGGGCCTGTTGGATTACCATCTTGACCTGCCGTACGAACAGCCCGGGGTGATCCTCTATCCCCACTTCACCGATAAGGTGGTTCCGGGCTGGTTCGACAAAACCCTGCCCTGGCGTCGCGGCGATGCCACCCGGCTGCAGGATGTACTGTTGGTGTCACCCTCCCCGGAATACCTGGAATCCCTGCCAGACCGGAAACTGCCAGACCGGAAGGACTTCGAGCGCTACATCGGAGACGACGCTGGCCGCGAGCGCGCGTGGCGCAAGGCGATTGCCGAAAGCGACCGGTTGGGCGACGAGTTCATGGAATTGGTGGAATCCGGGCGTCTGAAGGACGTCATTCGACCTCTGGATGGGAAGCGCTGAGCGCAGGCAATACGCTCCGCTTTGACTATACTGCCCTTGGATACAAAAGAATAAAGCAGGGGCTGACCAATGACTGATGAGAAGCCGGAAATTCCCAGAACCACGCCGTGTTCAGTGCTGGTCGAGGGCGGCAAGAACTACTTCTGGTGCGCCTGTGGCCGCAGTAACAGCCAGCCATTCTGTGACGGCTCCCACAAGGGAACAGGATTTACGCCGGTTAAATACACGGCTGAAAAGAAAGAATGGGTGTGGTTCTGCGGCTGCAAGCACACCGGCAACCCGCCGTTGTGCGACGGCACCCACAAAACCCTGGATCAGGGTGCCTGAATACCGGGCTGGAGGCTTAGCCGGTAACCGCTGAAACCGTGTAGCGTATCCTGCAATGCCAGTACTCTCAGCGTAACAGAGACTTGGCGATCGTCGGCATCCAACAGCTTGAGGTCGATACGCTGTATTTGTCGCTCCTGGCGGGACGCCTGTAGGGTCCTGAGGAAGTTTTCCACGTAGGTGGGGTCGACCAATTGCTCGAATGGGGTGCCGGCCAGGTCCGCCGGTGCCTTATTCAGAAGCTCCACCACCTGGGGTGAAATGTATCCGGTCAGTGCCTTTTCATCCAGCTCACAGATCGTTGCGCCGGAAAGGGCGACCAGGTCCCGGCTGCGTTGTTCGCTGTCATTCAATGCCTGCCGCAGGATCGATTTTTCAACCTGCATGTTGTTCAGTTGCTGTTCGTACCCGTGGGATACTTTTTCGGCGTTTCGGTAGTGGCTTTGCCACCGGCGGATGCGCAGGCACAGGAAAATCACGACCACCGTCGCCAGCACCGTCATCGCCAGCCCCGCAAGCCAGATAAAACGGAAGGAACGGTGGGCAGGTTGAGACAGGAATCCGGAATCCGGCAGTGTGGTTACCAGCCAGCGATGCTCTCCAATTGCGACTTCAGAGCGCAGGGACTGGGAACGATCCGGGCTTTCTGCGCGAATGGCCTGGAACAAGGGGGTTTTGGTATGCCGCTCCAGGGTGTCTACGCGCAAATTGAGCATACCGGGTACCGCATCCTTGAACACAGTGGCAAGCCATAGCTCTGCGGGTGCTACGTTATTAATGGTTCTGGCTGGTGCGACTCCATCTGTATAGAGCGGCGGAAGCTCGTCATACCCACGTAGGCGGGCGACAAGCGCATTGTGCTGCTTGCGGTATACCTGCTCAGCGAGTGACCGTGATTGTTCCTCAAGCGCCTGCGCGGTCAGGCCGGTAACAACAAGGCCGGCAAACAATACCAGCAGGGGCGCCCACAGGTGTGGCAGCGCCATAGCGTGTCCTGTCCCTGTCAATCTGGGGCTTTCCATAGGTTGATCCATAACCGGTGGCGAACGTGTAGGGAACTTCCTGCTCTTATACTTTAGACCACTGCTCGTGCCCTGGGAAACTTTGCTCAGGAATCCATCGCTGTCAGGTCTGGACCTGCCGTGCCGAACCGTATACCAGCAGGAATACGGCAAAACCCGTCACCACCACCGAGGGGCCGGCCGGTGTGTCCAGGTGCCAGGACATCGTAAGTCCACCACTGACGGCGATAAAACCGAACAGGATGGCCAGCCCCACCATATGTTCGGGGTTGCCGGCCAATCTTCTGGCGGTGGCTGCCGGAATGATCAGTAATGCGGTAATCAGCAGGACCCCGACAATCTTCATGGCCACTGCGATCACGATGGAAAACATCAGCATCAGCACCAGCCGCAGACGTTCAACCGGTACGCCCTCAACCCGCGCCAGTTCCTCGTGAATGGTGCTCATCAGCAGACCGCGCCAGAGCACAGTCAACAACGCCAGAATCAGGACGGCACCGCCGTATATCCACAACAGGTCGTTTCGGCTCATGGCCAGCAGGTCCCCGAACAGCAGGCCGGTCAGGTCCACTCGAATGTTGGGCATGAAGCTGAGTGTGACCAGGCCGATGGCCAGGGCACTATGGGCGAGGATACCCAGCAGGGTATCGGTGGCCAGAGTCTTGCTGCGAGAGAACAGCACCAGGCAATCGCCAGCACCACGCAGGTCACGATAACCCCCACATTCAGCGGAACACTGATCAGAAAACTCAGGGCAATGCCCAGCAATGCCGAGTGCGCCAGGGTGTCGCCGAAATAGGCCATCCGCCGCCACACCACGAAGCAGCCCAGCGGACCGGCGATCAAGGCTACACCGAGACCACCCATCAGCGCCCGCCAGAAAAAGTCGCCGAGCACGGCATCAATGATGGGCATGGGAACACTCCGCGTGGTCGTCGTGGTCGGCGGAAACCACATCGCCATGCAGATCGTGGCTGTGGTTGTGGTGGTGATGATATACCGCGAGGCTTTCCGCCACCGGACGACCGAAGGTTTCGATAAAGGCGGGATCGTGAGAAATATCTGCCGGATACCCGCTGCAGCAGATGTGCTGGTTCAGGCAGATAACTTTGTCGGTGGCGGCCATGACCAGGTGCAGATCATGGGAGATCATGATCACGCCGCAGTTCAGTTCGTCCCGCAGGCTACGGATCAGCTCGTAGAGCGCGGCCTGGCCATTGATGTCCACGCCCTGGGCCGGCTCGTCCAGAACCAGCAGGTCCGGCCTGCGAGCCAGTGCCCTCGCGAGAAGCAACCGCTGCTTTTCGCCTCCGGACAATCGATGGACCGAGGCGTTGATCAGGTGTTCCACACCGGTCTTGGTCAGTGCCTCCACGCACTCCTGGTGTGACCGGCCACTGAGCAGCATGAACCGCCTTACGCTGAGTGGCAGTGTGGTTTCCAGTGTCAGGTGCTGAGGCACGTAACCAATGGTGAGCCTGGGGGCGATGGTCAGGGTGCCGTCCGAAACTGGCTGGATACCCAGTATCGCCTTGATCAGTGTGGTCTTTCCGGCGCCATTAGGGCCGATAATGGTGATGATATCCCCACGCTGGACCCGCAGGTCTACATGGTCCACCACGGGGCGGTCATCAAAGTTGACGGTAAGTTGGTGTAGTTCTACCAATGTATCAGTCATGGGCAGTGTCCGATGCGCAGCCGGGGCAAGTGCCGGATACTTCGATGGTCATATTGTCCGGCTGGAAAGCTTCGTCCGCCGCGGCGTTCTTGACGGCATCGGACACGCCGGGCGCCGTCAGTTCCAGAACGTTGCCGCAACAACGGCAGATCAGGAACAACCCATGGTGGTTCTTATCCGTGTGAGTGCAGCCGACGAATGCGTTCAGTGACGCAATCCGGTGAACAAGTCCGTGCTGCTGCAGAAAATCCAGTGCACGGTACACCGTGGGGGGCGCCGCATTGTGACCATCCGCAGCCAGCACGGCAAGCACGTCGTAGGCGCCAAGTGGCTTGTGGGATTGCCAGATCAGTTCCAGCACCCGTTCACGGGTGGGTGTCAGGCGGGCATTGTGCTGCTGACAGATAGCTCGGGCCTCTGTCAGCGCCTGGGCAACACAGGCGTCATGATTGTGCGGTCGATAGGGAAGAGCGCTGGGTGACATGGGCACTGTCCTGTAGAATTTGCAACATTATAACATTAGCAAAAGACAGTGCCAGGTGTGATGGTGTGCTGATCACCGGTGAGCGCTAGCGGGAGGCCTCCAGTGCCAATGACTCAAGGTAGCCGAGGTCGGGAATAAAGGCGGTTTCGCCTTCGACTTCAACCGCCATCAGGTCGGCAGGGCCGGTGTCGCCGTCAACCTTCTTCAACTGATCTTCGGTCAGACGTGTCTGGCTGGGGATGCCCTGGGTGACCAGCGCCATAAAGGGGACCGAGTTATGGTGATCACCGATGGTGTTCAGTATGACGATTCGGCCACGATTGCCACCGGGCACGGTCAGTTTGCCGCCATTCGCGGCATCGTAGGAGATCACCGGCAGGTTCAGGCCCCGCCAATCAAGCTCGCCCACCAGCCACTCCGGTGAATGCGCAGCGGGGTCGGAGCTGGCGAAGTCCACCACTTCCGCAATCGACACGTTAGGCAGCAGCAATTGCTTCTCGCTCATCGGTATCATGACGCAGGGCAGGGTTTGGCTGTTATCGTTCATCACTCATTTCCTCAGGCGGAATCCCGTTTTTGCCGGCCCTTGAGCAGGCAGGATTCTTCAATCGTTTTGACGAGTTCGCGGGCGAGCTGTTCCGGTGTACCACAGTATACGGAACACCCGGTTGCTGCCACGGAATCCGGCATGGAACTGTTACCGCAGCTGCCGCTCTCCTGGACCCATATGCGGCTACCATAGGCTTTCAGCAGTGGCGCGGCAATGGCACCATCGTTGCCCATACCGGAAAAGATGATGGCATGGCATCGGGCACCGTAATGGTCGCCGATGTTCAGCAGTACCTGGTCAATGGAGGGGCCATAGGGGCCGGGCCAGGGTGTTTCCCTTTCCCTGAGTGCACCGCTGTCGTCAAGAGTCCACTCTCGCTCCACCGGCATCAGCACAACATCGCCATTGTGAACACGATACCCGGTTTCAGCCCGTTTGAGCTGGTAGTGGGCGTGACGGCCCAGCACGCGAGTCAGCACGTCGGTGAAATTGTTGTCGATGTGTTGGGCATAGATAAAACCCACTGGTAATCCGGGCGGCAGGCTGTCCAGAAAGGTTTTCACCGCGGCCGGGCCGCCCAGTGACGCCCCCAGAATCCAGACCTCTTCCGCCGGCAGGTCCGCTGAGGCCGGCTGGATCCAGTGAGGCAGTTTGGGAGAGGTTTCCGATTGCGGTTGTTCGGTGGCCAGCTCTTCAATAGCGGCCGCGGAATCCAGCTTTTCCAGGTGCCCGAGGGACTGCTCCAGCTTGTCCAGCAACCGGCGTTCCCAGCGGAAGTACTCCGTGGTGCCCGGTTTTGGGGCCGGGTCGAGACCAAACAGTACGGGGGCTTCGGTGTTCTCCAACAGGTGGTCAAACAGCACTGGGTGATCGGCTTCGTCTTCCAGGGTAATCAACCACAGGCTGGCTTCCGGGAATTCAGGGTAGCCCTGCAGGCGATTCGGGTCTCCGGAAAAGCAAACGTCCAGGCCGAACCTGGACGAGGCTTCCTGCAGGCGATGACGCTGCAGGACGATATCCGAGACGATACCGACCGCTGGCCGTCCTGGCTGGCCGGTCATCACTGATTCCTGGTCAGCCGCGTGATGGTGTCAAGCAGCTCGGTTTCCTGGAAAGGCTTGCCGAGGTATTCATTGACGCCAATGGCCAGCGCTCGCTCGCGGTGTTTCTCACCGGTTCGGGAGGTAATCATGCAGATCGGCGTGTCCCGCAGGTTGTCATCGTGGCGCACAAAGCTCGCAACCTCGAAGCCGTCCATTCGGGGCATCTCGATATCCAGCAGGATAATATCCGGCTTGTGATCCTGTAGCTGTGCGACCGCATCCAGCCGTCTTTGGCCGTGATCACTTCCATGCCATTACGCTCCAGCAGGCGGGACGTTACCTTGCGCACTGTTACCGAGTCATCCACCACCATCACCACGGTGGACTGCTCCTCACGGCGGGAGGCTTCCTTCGCATTCTCAAGGTTCGCCAGGCGCTGGCGCTCGGAGAGAATATCGGAACGGATCATGGCCGGCAGATCGAGAATCACCACCACGTTACCGTCACCCAGAATGGTGGCACCGGACACACCCCTGACCGTACTGAACTGCGGTCCGAGCGATTTAACCACGATTTCGCGACTACCCATCAGGCTGTCCACCTGCAGGGCCATGGGCTGTTCGGCACCCCGCACCAGGATAACCGGTAACGGCAGGGCCTGACCCTGCAGCTTGGGATGGTGATCACTGTTCAGCAGGCTGCCGAGATACTGCAGGCGGTACTGCTGTCCTGCGTATTCGTACATCGGTGCGTCAGGCTTGTAGTATTCCTCAAGCTCGTAGGTACTGACCCGAACGATGCCCTCAATGGTGTTCAACGGAATGGCGTAGAAGTCCTCGCCGGTAGACACCATCAATGCCCGGTTGACCGATACGGTGAAGGGCAATCGAACGGTAAAGACGGTGCCCTTGCCAACGGTGGAGTCGATGTCCAGGCTGCCACCTAGCTGCTTGATTTCGCTGGCAACCACATCCATGCCTACGCCGCGGCCGGAAATCTGGGTAACGGCCTGGGCGGTGGAGAAACCGGGTTGCAGGATGAACTGCAGGATTTCCCGTTCGCTCAGGTCCTCGTCCTTGGCCATCATGCCCTGGCGAATGGCCTTGTCGCGAATGACCTGAGCGGGGATGCCCGCACCATCGTCGATCATCCGCAATACCACATCGCCACCTTCCCGGGTCAGCGACAGCGTCACTTCGCCAGTTTCCGGCTTGCCGGCCGTCTTACGGTCGGCCGGCTTTTCGATGCCGTGGTCCAGCGCGTTACGCAGCATGTGCTCCAGCGGTGCGATCATGCGCTCGAGGATGTTGCGGTCCATTTCCCCTTCCGGGTTGCGGACATCGAACTCAACTTTCTTGCTGAGCTCGCCGCTGATCTGACGGACAATCCGGCGCAGCCTGGGCACCATGGAGGCAAACGGAATCATCCGGGTCTTCATCAGACCTTCCTGGAGTTCCGTGTTGATCCGCGATTGTTGTACCAGCAGGGTCTCGGTGTCCCTAACCCGGTCGGACAGGGTTTCCCTCAGATCCGCAAGGTCCGACGATGACTCCGTCAGGGCCCGTGACAGCTGCTGGATGGCGGAATAGCGGTCCATCTCAAGCGGGTCGAAGTCGTCGCCGTAATCCGGGCCGTGCTCTTTCTCTGCGCGGAACAGGATCTGGGTCTCGGTTTCGATTTCCATCCGGCGCAGCTGCTCGCGCAGACGCTCGATGGTGGCGGCCATTTCGTCCAGGTTGTGGCTGAAATCGCTGGTTTGCTGTTCCAGTCGACCACGGGTAATACTGGTTTCACCGGCCAGGTTAACCAATTCGTCCAGCAGCGGCGCGGAGACCCGGATGGTTTCCTGGGGCGCACGCTGGGCGGCAGCCGCTTTCGCGGGCGTCTTGGACGGAACCTTGTTGGGTTTGGGCGCGGGTACGACCGGTTTTTCCGGTTTGGCAGGCGCTTCCGCCGCCGGCTCCTGGGTCTTCGGCAATTTCTCTGTTTTTGCGTCCGGTTTGGCGGGCTCTGGAACAGCGCCTGTGTCTTCAAACCGCTTACGGATATCACCCACGAGCGCCACAATCGCGTCGTGGTCATTGGTGATGGCCTGCCAGGCCTCGTCGCCCGGGGTATTGCCACCCAGGTCGATCAGCCGCGTTTCCAGCGCGTGGGCCTGGTCGCCCAGCTCGACAAGCTGCGACAGCCGCGCACCACCTTTAAGGGTATGGAGGGCGCGCTGGGCTTCCTGGTTAAAGTGGTGGTTAGCCGGGTCTTTACGCCAGTCATCCAGTAACTGCTCCAACTGGTCGAGGATCTCGCCGGCCTCTTCCAGGAAAATCTCCAGGACTTCGGCATCGACGGTTTCACCGTCTGCAGAGGGTTCAGTCTGAGTGGCGGGCGCGGACAGCTCGTCACCGGAGACTTTGTGGGCGTCGTTCAGTGCTTCAACCAACACCATGTCCGCAGTGGGCTTGTTGCCCTCTTCCAGGCTGGTGAGCATGGTTTTCAGTGTGCCATGCGCTTTTTCACTGAGTTCCAACAGGATTGACTGATTGCTGGAACCGGCGATCAGAGGGTCCAGGGCATCAGACCAGGCCTCGGCCAGATCGGCAATCGGGTCGACATCGGACAGACGAGCGCCACCCTTGAGGGTATGCAGCTCCTGCTGCAACTGGGTAACGCCAGCCAGTTCTTCAGGCTCGTCGCGCCACTGGGCCAGGCATTCGCCAATGGCTTCGTGAATCTCCAGGCCTTCGTCGAGGAAGATGCCAACCAGGTCATCGTCGGAGGCCTTTGCAATAGCCTCTGTGACGGATGCCGGTTGTTCGTCGGCTGTGGGTGCCTCGTCGACGGGTTCCGGTTCTTCCGCTGGGTCTTCAGGTTCCGCGGATGGTATTGGCTTGCCAGAGAGGATGGCTTCAACCTTGGCCACCAGTTCTGTTGCCGGCGGGCAGGGTTTCTGGGTGGCAACCTGTTCAACCATTTGCGCCAATCGGTCGTGGCAGGCAAACAACAGATCGTTCATGTCGCTGCTGGCGTTCAGTTGGCCTTCGGCGACTTTCTCGAACAAATCTTCAAGTACGTGGGTCAGGTCGCCAATGGCATCGACGCCCGCCATCCGGGCACCGCCTTTGAGCGTGTGCACATCGCGTTGCAGCTCTGCCGCCACATCGCGATTGTTGGGGTCTTCACTCCAGGTATGTAACGCGCTGCCTGTGGAGTTGATCAGGTCGTAGGCTTCTTCCAGGAAGATGCCGATCAGTTCCGGATCCAGGTGAGACAGATCGGTGGCGTGTTCCTCTTCAGGTTCCTCACCGTGGTTTCTGGCTCTTCGGTATCATCCTCTTCCAATTCGGCCAGCGGAATCTCGTCATCGTCTTCCGGTTCAGCGTCCTGCTTTCTGACATCGGTCACTGGCCTGGAGCCCGTGGCGCTGTCCATGTAGGCGTGGATTTCACTGATCAGGTCCGGCGCCGGGCGCGGTGGCTCCTGTTGCTCAAGGGCATCGACCATACCTGCCAGTCGATCATGGCAGCGGAACAGCAGGTCGGAAAGCTCACCGGTAACGGCAAGCCGTTGCTCGGTCAGTCCTTCAAACAGGTTCTCCAGCTCATGGGAAAGATCGCCCACCGGTTGGATATCCGCCAGGCGAGCGCCGCCCTTGAGGGTATGCAGGTCCCGTTGTAGAAGGCGTAAAAGATCCAGGTTTTCGGTGTTGTCGCTCCAGCTCTGCAAGGCATCGGCGGTACTGTCGATCAGGTCCCGGGCTTCCTCAAGGAAGATCTCCGCCAGTTCCTGGTCCATGTCTTCATCGGTGTCCGCCAACGGTGGCTGCTCGCCATCGGGTTCCGGGGCATCTTCCGCCTCGGCTTCCAGGCTGCGATCGATCTCTTCCAGATCCCCGGTGAACTCCTGCTCAAACGCATCCGGCTCATTGTCTGCGGGCGTCGCGGGAGCGAGGGTGTCCAGCTCGGCAATCAGATCGGCGTTGGCCTCGGTGGCCAGTCCGGCCGCGACCTGATCCATCATGTTGATCAGGTGTTCATGGCCTGCACGCACACTGTCGTAGAAAGGCGAATCGGGAACAAAATCGGGGTTTGAGGCACGCTCGTAAACCTGTCTCAGAGCACCTGACAGCTCAGCAACATCGGCCAATCCGGCATCCTGTGCGCCCTCGGTGAGCAGGTGCAGCTCCTTGCGCAGGGTGTCCAGGGCGGAGGTTGCTTCGGGATTTTCCGACCACTCATCAAGAATCCGGTCGGCATCCAGCAGGATATCCAGACCTTCGTTCAGGAACAGCTGAACCAGTTGCGGTCGTGCGTTTTCTTGCGGTTCATCGGTTCGGGAGCCATCGCCACGCAGGGTGGCATTGCTGACCTGCTCCAGTTTTGCCAGGAAGGTTTCGGTGCCCGGCAGGTCCGCCTGGGGATTCTCCCGAATCTGGCCAAGGCCCTGGGTCAGGAAATGACAGGTATCGCCAATCAGGCTTATAACGTCGCGATCGGCCCGTTTGTTTTGTGCCCGGGCTTCCTTGACGAAGCGTTCCAGGGGCGTGATCACCGCGGCAATAGGTGCGATACCGGCGGTGTGTGCGCTGCCTTTGAGGGTATGAAGCGCGCGAGACAGGTCATCGGTATAAGCAACGCTCGCTTTGTCGCCTGCGGCATCGAGGAAATCCCGCAGGTTTGCAAGTGGGTTTCGGTTTCACTTTCGAAAATATCCAGCAGCACTGGGTCGACGACGGTGTCGTCTTCCTCTTCCGCTGCTGTCAATTCTGGCTCGGCGTCTCCGTTCGTCGCTCCTGACTGTGGCTCAGACGGAGGCATGGTGCTGGCATCGGGAATTTCGCCGTTTGCCAGAGCGTTGGCGCGTGCTTCCATGCTCGATGTATCGCGGGAAGGGGGCTGGCGTTTCTCGAAATCGTCAACCAATTCCGGCAGGGCCGCGGTAACGTCTTCCAGCAGCGCCGCAATGTCGTCGTTCATGAAAATGCTGCCGTCAATCACGCGGTTCAGCATGTTCTCAACAGACCAGGCCAGTTCGCCGACAACCAGCGCACCCACCATCCGACCACTTCCCTTCAGGGTATGGAAAGCGCGCCGGACTTCCGAGAGCGCCGTGCGGTCGTCGTGCTGACGTAGCAACATGGGCAGGTATTCGCGAACGGTATCCAGTACCTCACCGGCTTCCTCGATAAAGATCTCGAGAATTTCATCGTCGATAAGGTCATCGTCAAACTCAACCTCAGCTGCGGACGGTTGCCCGGTACTGACAGCTTCGCCGTCGTTGCCACTGTCGATTGTGGGTAGCTCATCATCCGCTGAACTGCCGTCTTCCGATGCGGTGTCGATGTCAGTTTTTCGCGTGGTAGACAGAGCTTCAGCGCGTTCAATCAGCTCTCCAACCTCGCCATCGGCCTGTCCGTCACGGAAGTCGTTGATCAGCGCAGGAATTCGACTGTTGACGTCATCAATCAGGCTGAACATGTCATCGGTGGGTCGTAGCGTCTGGTCGATCACCCGGTTGAGCAGGTTTTCCACGGACCATGCCAGTTCACCGATGCTGGTTGCGCCCACGAGCCGGCCACTGCCCTTGAGGGTGTGGAACGCGCGGCGGACTTCAGTCAGTGCGTCGCGATCGTCGTGGTTTTGGCGCAGGCGAGGATAGAATTCATTGATGGTTTCCAGGACTTCTTCGGCTTCCTCAATGAAAATGCCGAGGATCTCATCATCCAGCAGTTCTTTATCGGAGCTCTTGGATTCGGCTTCTACCGATTCGACGGGTACTTCCGAATCAATAACCGGCACGTCGTCAGCTGTTGGATGCTGCCAGGTAGCTCCTCGCCAACCGGGAAGCCCAGGGAGTTCAGGCTGGCCTCGGCAACCCCGAGTACGCTCTCATTGTCGCTGATGCCCTCGGCGAGCCGCTCCAGATAGTACTCAATACTGGTAATAGCGTCGGCCAGCGTGTCGAGCTGTTTCCAGTCGGGAACCTGCTTGCCCCCCAGCAGTACGTCGGTGATGTAACGTTCGGCGGAGGCGAGCATGTCGGCCACGCGGTCAAGGGGAATCAGGCTCAGGCCACCACGGATGCTGTGCAGGAGGCCGGGGACGTGTTCGATTTCGCCGGTTTCCCATTGGGAAGCGATGAAATTGACGATGGCCGTTTTTACCTGCTCCAGCGTATTGCGGGACTCCCGCAGCAAAGCGCTGCTGGCTTCACCCAGTTCGCGGGAGCCAAGGTTGATGGTTTGGGTGTCGTCGCCGATGGCATCCGATTCCGACTGTCGGTCACTGTCCAGGCCAGCCAGACTGGCTTCGACGTAGAGCAGAGCGCCGGCAATATCCATCAGGGTGCCGTCATCCACCGAGTCAGACTGGTTGGCCAGCTTCTCCACCAGTTCGATCTGTTCGGTAATGACCTTGCGGGGTATGCCCAGGCCCAGCACCGCCAGGGTATTGGCGACCTGGCGCAGGCCCGGAAGCAGTTCTTCCAGTTCATCGTTCTGGCGTAGCTCGGAGCGCACAAACAGATCGAGCTGGTCTTTGAGTTTGGCCAATTCTTCGTTGAGGGCGCTGACCACCGAGTGGATGGCGTCACGCCCTGGGCCCGAAACCCGGTTCTTGGCGGCGTCCACATCATCGTCGGAAGCAGTGCGTGATCGAGCCGGTAGCTGTCGCGCAGTTCCCTCACGAGTGGTGTATCGAGATCGCGAGCACGAGCAACGTAGTAGAGCAGATGTTTCAGGAGAGCTTCTGGAACCGCCTGCTGCAGGATATCAATGTGCTCGTCTGTAAGACGGCGAATTTCGGCGTCCAGCTCGCGCAACAGGGACTTCACGGCTGTATTGACCGGGTTCGCATGCTGCTGGAGCGTTTCCACGAATGCTCCGGCTGCTTTCCAGAGTTCGCCCCGGGGCGTTTTCTGGCACAGGCGGATCAGCCGCTGGATCACCTTCTGCATGTAATCGAAATGGGCGTCCAGGTCGGCCTCGCGAATCACGCCAGCGAGGGCGAACTGATACATCTGGCGCAATTTGCGGATATGTCCAAGTACCTTCGGATCCTGAAGGCGCTGGGACACATTGGCGGCAGCCGTTGCCCTTGAGGGCGACAGGTCTGGCTTGAACAGCGATGTATCGGACAGCAGGGACTCACCCCGTGCAGCACGGAGATCGTTCAGCAATGGTAGTAGCACCATCGGGAAATCGTCTTTGCTACTGGCCAGGTGCTCCAGATACTGGGGCAGTTGCAGGATGGCCTGCATCAGCACATCGACGGCATCGTCCACACTGGCGACGGTTTCGTTCAGGACCGCCTGGGTCAGTTTCTCCATTTCCTCGGTCAGCAGGGCCGCGCCGTAAAGCTCGACCATCTGCAGGGTACCGTGAACCTGGTGGAGATAGTTCAGGCAGAAGCGCAGGCGCGCGGTGTCGTCACGATTCTCGACATACGCTTCCAGTGCGTGCTGACCCTGGGTCAACGTGTCCTGTATTTCGCCCCGAACCCAGTCCAGGGCGATGCTGTCATGGTGATTGCCCATAACCACTCCGGTTATTCTTCGTCAGTCTGGCGTTTGATCCACGCCAGCACATGTTCCGAGGGTACCCTCTGTAAGCCAGGGGGCTGCCAGTCGGTCAACTCTCCCTGGCCCAGGACCAGCAACCCCCCGGGCGCCAGCCGCTCTGCAAGCCTTTTCACGATTTCCCGCCGGCGCCAGCGCCGGAAATAAATCAGCAGGTTCTGGCAGAAGATAATGTTCATTCCATGCATCGGAGCGTGTTTCAGATCCAGCACGTTCAGCCTGGTGAAACACACCCGCTCCCGGATGCTTTCTATAATCTCGACGTTGTTCCGTTCCGCCGGCCGGAAATACCGGGCTTTCATGGCGTCATCCATTCCCATCAGCTTGCGGGCACTGAACAGGCCTGACTGGGCCTTGTCGATGGCCGGTTTACTGATGTCAGAGCCGGTAACGCCAAACAATGGTTGTAGCGACAACCCCTCCATACTCTCATTCAGCAGCATGGCCAGCGTGTAGGGTTCCTCGCCGGTGGAACATCCCACACTCCAGGCTTCCAGGGGGCGCCGTTTCAGCGTCTCCCGGGGCCGGGTAAGCACATAGTCAGACACCAGCCGGAAGGCATCCGGATCCCGGAAGAACCGGGTTTCCTGAACCGTCAGCCGATCCACCAGGGTGGACCATTCAACGACAGCGTCCGGGCCGGATACGATCTTCTCGTAATAGGCTGATAACTACTGCAACCAATCTCCCGCATGCGGATCCCGAGGTTGGTCTCGAGAAACGATTTGCGCTCGGAAGACAGGGTAATGCCGGTACGATGCTCAAGCAGCGTCTGCCACTGGTTGAACTGCGCCTCGTCCATATCGGGAAGTCGGCGCAGTGACCAGATGCCTTCGGCGGGTGACAGATGGTTGCGTGTTTCAGCCATAAACTGTCAGCAGCCTCGCAGCGGTTGTCAGCTCACCACCGGTACGTCGCTGTCTTCCTCTTCTTCCTGATCGGCCGACTCTTCCTCGGGCAGTGTGAAGCCCGCAACAGAGGACCGCAGTTCAGACGCCATCTCTGCCAGGTTACCGATAGACTTCGCGGTCGCGTTGGTACCGGAGGACGTCTGCGAGGTGATTTCCTGGATGACGTTCATGGTGTTGGAAATGTGCGCCGCAGAGGACGACTGCTGACGGGCGGCGTTGGAAATGTTCTGGATCAATTCCGCCAGGGACATGGAAACGTTCTCGATTTCCTCGAGCGCAATACCCGCGTCCTGTGCCAGACGTGCACCACGGACCACCTCGGCGGTGGTGTGTTCCATGGAGATAACAGCTTCGTTGGTGTCTGACTGGATCGTCTTAACCAGTGCCTCAATCTGCTTGGTTGCTGCAGAGGAGCGTTCCGCCAGTCGCTGAACTTCGTCCGCAACCACCGCGAAGCCCCGGCCTGCGTCACCGGCCATGGAGGCCTGGATCGCGGCGTTCAGGGACAGGATGTTGGTTTGGTCGGCGATGTCGTTGATCAGGGATACGATGTCACCGATTTCCTGGGAAGATTCACCCAGGCGCTTGATCCGTTTGGAGGTTTCCTGGATCTGCTCACGGATGTTGTCCATGCCGCGGATGGTGTTCTGTACCACTTCCGCGCCTTTCTTCGCGATCGCAACCGACCGTTCCGCAACCGCGGAGGATTCAGCCGCGTTGGAAGATACCTGGTCGATGGACACGGCCATCTCGTTCACAGCGGCAGAGGCGCCGGCAATTTCCTGGGCCTGGTGCTCGGAAGCGTCCGCCAGGTGCATTGCTGTGGCCTGGGTTTCCTGGGCGGCTGACGCTACCCGTACCGCAGTACCACGGATCGCCTGTACCAGTCCGCGCATCTGGTCGATCGCGTAGTTGATGGAGTCGGCGATAGCACCGGTGAAGTCCTCGGTTACCGTGGCCTCCGTGGTCAAGTCACCATCCGCCAGGTCAGCCAGTTCGTCCAGCAGTCGCAGGATCGCGTTCTGGTTCTGCTCGTTCTGTTCCTGGGTCGTTGCCAGACGCTCCTGGGCTTCGCGGTAGAGCACCACACCGATCATCACAACGATACCGACCATCGCGGCCAGGATGATGAACGCCAGCGTGGGGCTGACGAAACGGGATCCGGCCTGGCCGGTGAATTTCTCGGACAGAACTGACAGTTCGTCCAGCAGAACCTGTGAGTTCTGGAAGATGTCGCTGGCCGCAGTACGCACCTTGAAGAGGTCGGGAGAGGCTTCAAGGATGGCGTCTACGTTCTGGGAAACGAATTCAAACAGTTCGCCAACGGCTTCCAGGCCGTAGATGGCATCTTCATCGTTTACCTGGGAGATGCCCATGGCCGGGTTGCCATTGACCTGGCCGTCTAGAACCCGGCCAAACAGGCTGGCGTCGCGGCCAAACCGGTCAGCGGCGATAACCGCGTCTTCGTCACCGGAAAGTACGTTGTTGACTGAGCGCACAATCCGTTCCGCCAGCAGGGACTGGCGCTGTGCCAGTGCGATCTGTTCAGCGGGTGCGTTGTTATCCAGCAGGATCTGAACGATGTCGTCGTATTCCACCTGCAACTGCGGAATGGTTTCGTTCAGGGTCCGTGCCACTTCGTGGAGGCCGAGTACCGCGTCCTGGGTGGACAGGATGCTGTCGGCGTTGTCACGAACCGATTCCCAGGTCGCCTGCACGTTGCTGTCCTGTGCAACCTCGCTTGGGGGCAGGCCGGTTTCCGGATTACCGTCAACTACATAGCCCCACAACCGTTCGAACTCGTCACGGGAACGTCGCAGTGCGTCGAACGCTGACGCGGTACCACCGGCGGCTTCCGTCGCGTTTTTCGCGATTTCCTGAGACAGCACCCTCAGTTCGGCTGAGTGAGCGATGTATTCCTGATCGTTCTGGCTGTCCCGATTGATAATGAACAGCACCGCAACGAGCAGGACGGTCAATGCGATCAGCGCGGCAATCAGGCCGGCAACCAGTTTGTTGCCTCCCTGTCCCATACTGAGTCTTCCGGCTCTATTTTTCATTTTCTGGCTCCCGGCCTCTTCGTAATAGTGGCAAGTTTGTTTCTGCGGGCGTTGGGCAGGCGGGAAGATGTTCCTGCCAATGTCACCACCCTTACCATTGCGCTACATCCAGGAAGCGTTCGTCACCGAGAAGCTCGGCGGCGGAAAACACTTTCCAGACTTCCTCGTTACGCTCGTAGCCGCCATTCACAAACGGCTGAACGCTTGCAGGCACATCCTGTGGCGATGCCACGAAGCTGTCCACTGCGAAATACTGCATGCCTGAGACGCTGTCGACCACCAGGCCACTGAATACGTCCCCCTGTTCGACAACCAGCACCCTGCGCTCGCGGGTGCTGCGAGAAGAACGGGGAACTTCAAAAAAGCCGGCAAGGTCGACCAGTGGCAGGAGGCGGCCACGCACGTTGGCAGCGCCCATCATAAACGGATGAACCCCCGGTATGTGGGTATAGCGGGGGACATGGAGAATTTCAGTGACTTCACCCATGGGCGCTACGTAACGCTCACCCGCCAGAACAAATCCGATTCCGTTCCAGAGTTCAACGGCTTCCTGTTGTTCCGGCAGACCGGCAGCCATGGCACGGCTGCGTCGGGCGATATCCGTCAGAACGGCAAAAGGGGCGGCCTGGGCGGACATGCTTACTCCACGGTTGGGGATCAGGCAATCAGGCTATTGATTGTTTTGATCAGGTCGTCTTCAACGACAGGTTTGACGAGGTAACCCTTTGCACCCTGGCGTGTTCCCCATACGCGGTCTGTTTCCTGATCCTTGGTGGTGACAATCACCACCGGAATGGAAGCGGTTTCCGGGGCGCGGGTCAATTGACGAGTTGCCTGGAAGCCGTTCAGGCCGGGCATGACGACGTCCATCAGGACCAGATCTGGTGTTTCAGCGCGTGCCTTGGCAACGCCGTCGGCGCCGTTGTCAGCGGTCAGCACTTCGTGCTTGTGCTTTTCCAGAATGGTCGAGATTTTCTTAACCTCGGTCGGGGAATCATCAACAATCAGAATGCGGGCCATGGTGTCCTCAATAGTTCTTTGCTGCAGCAGTTTTATTGTTCCGCCTGGGGAACATACTGGCGAATCGTGTTTAGAAGCTCGTCCTTGCTGAACGGTTTGGTCAGATACTGGTCTGAACCGACAATCCGGCCTTTGGCCTTGTCGAACAGTCCGTCTTTACTGGAGAGCATGATGACCGGCGTCTTTTTGAAAGAGGAGTTGTTCTTGATCAGTGCGCAGGTCTGGTAGCCGTCCAACCGGGGCATCATGATATCGACGAAAATGATATTGGGTTGGGAATCGGCGATTTTCGCCAGAGCGTCAAAGCCATCCGTTGCGGTAATGACTTCGCAACCGACTTTCTTAAGAAGGGTTTCGGCGGTGCGACGAATGGTCTTGCTGTCGTCGATCACCATAATCTTCAGATTCTCGAAGTTGTCATCCATTGTCCAACTGCCTTGCGCTCAGCGACTGTCGTTATTTTCAACCGGGGTTTTTAACACAAACATTAACGATGTTCTATAAATCCCGCTCATTTATAGAGTATTGGCGGCCGGATAAAAAGTATAACTTTGTGACCAAATGTACTTCTGCCCGGAAAGTCACGTAATTGATACGGGATTTCTCCGGATGCATTCGCGGCTCGGGTACAATACCATCTGTGTCCACAGCATAGCACTTATTCCCAGGATCGCTCTGCAGACCGGTTCGTGTTTTCAACCTTTTACCTGGCGAGGCAATATGACAGTCCGACTCGGCATCGTGATGGACCCCATCGAAAAGATCCATTTCAAGAAAGACAGCTCTCTGGCCATGTTGCTGGCGGCGCAGAAGCGGGGCTGGGAAATCGAGTACATGGAGCTACCGGACCTGTACCTCAAGGGCGGACAGGCGAGGGCGCGAACCCGTGACCTGACCGTACACCTGGACCCACAAGACTGGTTCGGTTTCGGTGGCGCCCAGGACCGGGCGCTTGGTGATCTTGACGTCATTCTGATGCGTCAGGACCCACCGGTGGACCGGGAGTTCCTGATGGCCACGTTCATTCTGGAAATTGCCGAGCAGCAGGGCGCCCTGGTGGTCAATCCGGCTTCCACGCTGCGGGATTGTAACGAAAAGCTGTTCGCCGCCCAGTTTGAGGACTGCACGCCGCCGTTGATCGTTACCCGCTCGGCTGAGCGACTCAAGGAATTCTACGCCGAGCATGGTGATGTCATCATGAAACCGGTGGACGGTATGGGCGGGCGCTCCATCTTCCGGGTCAAGGAAAACGACGACAACCTTGGGGTGATTATTGAAACCCTGACCAACTATGGCGCCCACCAGGCCATGGCGCAGAAATACATACCCGAGATCAAGCAGGGCGATAAACGCATCCTGCTGATTGACGGCGAGCCGATTCCCTACGCGCTTGCGCGTATCCCCTCGCAGGGTGAAAATCGTGGAAACCTGGCCGCTGGCGGGCGAGGAGAGGGTCGTGAACTCACGGTACGCGATCGGGAGATCTGTGACCGTGTGGCGCCAGTGCTCAAGGAAAAAGCTCATTTTTGTCGGCATCGACGTCATCGGTGACTACCTCACTGAAATCAATGTCACCAGTCCCACCTGTATTCGGGAACTGGATGCCGCCTACGATATCGATATTTCCAGCCAGTTGCTGGATGCCATCGAGCGCCGTCTGAAATAATGACCTCCAGCCAGGTCTAACCGAGGGTAAATAGCAGGAATGGCAGTACAGGTCAGCGATTTTGATCGGTTTTCGTTCACGCTCTTCATGGCGCTGGCGCTCCACGCCATCGTGGTGCTGGGTATTACCTTTGCGCCCGAGTCTCCGCGCTCCTCGGCTCAGACCATGGAAATCACACTTTCCCAGTTTGACGACGAAACCGATCCGGAGGAGGCTGATTTCCTGGCCCAGACCAGCCAGAAAGGCAGTGGTACCGAGGATGAGCCGGTGGAGATGACCACGCCGCAGCCTTCCGACGTCAGCCAGCCGGAGGTCGCTGAGGTTCAGCCGGAACCTCCGTCTCGTGTTGAGCCCAGGCAAGAACAGGAACAGCCGGTGGTGCAGACACAGGCTCAGAATGAACGCCAGGTATCAGAGCCCTCGGCAGCGGAACCCACATCGGAAGAGCCGCTACCGGTGAAGGAAAAGAAAAGCCTGATGGAGCGCAGCCTGGAAATTGCCAGTCTGGAGGCGCGGTTTGATCAGCAGCGCAGGGCCTACGCCAAGAAACCCCGGGTCATGAGGGTTACCGCGGCCTCGACGTTGAAATCGACCAATGCCTGGTACGTTCAGAACTGGGTCAGCAAGGTAACCCGTGTCGGCAATATCAACTATCCTACCGAGCCAGGCGAGCCGGAATCTATGGCACTCTGCGGATGCTGGTTTCCATGAGGGAGGATGGCACAATAAAGGAACTGGCTATACTCGAATCATCCGGCAGTAGTGTGCTTGATGATGCGGCAATACGCATCGTGAGAATGGCAGCACCTTTCGCGCCTTTCCCGGATGAGATGCGCGAGAATGTCGATGAACTGGAAATTATCCGCACCTGGGTATTCGAACGGCGGGGGCTGACATCGGGATGACAGCATCAAAACACTCTCCACACAGTCTGCGGCACCAGTTTCTGGTGGCGTCTCCTTATTTGCAGGACCCACGTTTCCACGGTGCAGTGATCTATCTGTGCGAGCATTCGGATGAAGGCGCCCTGGGGCTGACGGTGAACCACCCTCTGGACATCCACCTGGGGGAAATTCTGGAGCAGCTGGACATGGAGGGTGGCGAGCTCGACGTGCCAGTATACGGAGGCGGCCCGGTTCAGCCCGAGCGCGGGTTTGTGCTGCATTCCCCGGACGCAGGCTGGCAGAACACTGCGCAGGTGGCTGACGATGTCTTGCTGACCACCTCCCGTGACGTGCTGTCTGACATTGGTGCAGGCAGGGGGCCGAAAAATTACCTGGTGTGCCTGGGCTATGCCGGCTGGAGTGAGGGACAACTGGAAGAAGAGCTCTCCAGCAACGCCTGGCTGACCTGCCCCGCCACCGCTGACATCCTGTTCAGGACACCCTGGGAAGACCGGTACCAGGCCGTGCTCAAGCTTATTGGCATTGATCTCAACCAGCTCAGTGAGTTTGTGGGCCATGCCTGAGGCTGGCAACCGGCGTGTAATGGCGTTTGATTTCGGTACCCGCCGGATCGGTGTGGCCAGTGGTCAGGAAATTCTGGGGACTGGCAAGCCTCTGACCATGCTGCCGGCCCGTGATGGGGTTCCCGACTGGGAACAGATTGGTCGGCTGTTGAAAGAATGGCAGCCGGACCGGGTGCTGGTCGGCCTGCCCCTGAACATGGATGACACTGAAAATGACATGTGTGCACGGGCGCGGAAATTTGGCAAACGCCTGCATGGTCGCTTTCACGTCGAGGTTGAGATGGTGGACGAACGTCTCACCAGTTTTGAGGCCAAGGGCGATGTAATGGCGTCCGGTGGCAGCCGTGATTTCGGTCGCGATGGCGTCGATGACCGCGCCGCCGTTCTGATTCTGGAAACCTGGTTTCACCAGCAGGAGTCTCGTTCGTCCTGACCGGGCCCGGGCTGCTGACTATGGGGATTTAAATGACTGCATTGCTTGAAATCGACCGGCTGCTGGATGACCTGGAAGCTGGCCTGCGCAAGAAACTGGAAGAGCGGGGCGTAACCTCCCCGGCGCTCATTGGCATTCGTACCGGTGGTGTCTGGCTGGCGGATGTCATGAGTAAACGCCTGGGTCTCCAGGAACCCTGGGGGGAACTGGATATTTCCTTCTACCGTGACGACTTCAGCCGCATAGGGCTGAACCCGAAAGTGAAGCCCTCCAGCCTGCCGTTCAGCACCGAAGACCGAGATATTATCCTGATCGATGACGTGATCATGAGCGGCCGTACCATTCGCGCGGCCATGAATGAAATCTTCGATTATGGCCGGCCGGCGAGTATCATCCTCGCCACGTTGGTGGATCTGGGCGCTCGGGAGCTGCCCGTTCAGCCAGATGTAACCGGACGGGTGCTTGCCCTGCAGTCGCATCAGCGTGTCAAACTGCGCGGGCCGGACCCACTGCACATAGAACTCCAGGAAACAGGCCACTAATCAGCGAACGCATAACATCAACAGGCGACCCATGACGGCAACCGATCCCTCACAAACCTCCCTGCAGCTGACCGCGGACGGCCAGTTACGCCATTTCCTGACCCTCGACGGTCTGAACCGCGCGCTGCTGACGGAAATCCTGGATACCGCGGATTCGTTTATCGAAGTGGGGGAGCGCAGCATCAAGAAGGTGCCACTGCTGCGGGGTCGCACAGTGGTCAACCTGTTCTTCGAATCCAGTACCCGGACCCGCAGCACCTTCGAACTGGCCGCCAAACGGCTGTCCGCCGACGTGCTCAATCTGGACATCAACACGTCCGCAACGTCCAAGGGCGAATCCTTGTCGGACACACTGCTGAACCTGGAAGCCATGGCCAGCGATATGTTCGTGGTGCGCCATTCCCAGAGTGGTGCCCCCCATTTTATCGCCGAGAGCGTTACCCCTGGAGTTGCCATTATTAATGCCGGCGACGGCCGCCACGCCCACCCAACCCAGGCCATGCTGGACATGCTCACCATTCGCCAGCACAAGGGCGGATTTGAAGGCCTGAAAGTGGCGATTGTCGGTGATGTGCTGCACTCGAGGGTGGCCCGTTCCCAGATTCGTGCCCTGAATGAACTGGCGCCGCTGAAGTGCGCGTTATTGCGCCCGCCACCCTGCTGCCAAGGGACGTTGAGAGCCTGGGGTGCACTGTGAATATGACATGACCCGGGGTATGAAGGATCTGGACGTGGTGATCATGCTGCGCCTTCAGAAAGAGCGCATGGAGGGTGCACTGCTGCCCAGCGAACGCGAGTTTTACCGGCTCTACGGCCTGAATCAGGAGAAGTTGGCGCTGGCCCATCCTGAATGCATCGTCATGCACCCGGGGCCGATCAACCGGGGTGTGGAAATCGAGTCCGCAGTCGCCGACGGGCCGCAATCCGTGATCCTCAATCAGGTCACCAACGGCATCGCCATTCGTATGGCGGTGATGTCCATGGCCATGGGCGGGCAGATGGCCGAGCGCAGTCGCAAACTGGCAGGGAGGGCCCAGGGATGAGCAGCCTGAAAATCACCGGTGGCCGCCTGGCCGACACCAACGCTGAAACCACGGTCCTGGTCCGTGACGGGCGTATCTCCGCCCTTGGAGAAGCGGCTGGAAATGAGCCCGCCGATCACGATTTCGACGCTACCGGCTGCCTCCTGACGCCCGGTTTTGTGGATCTGTGCTGCAACCTGCGGGAGCCAGGCAATGGCCAGAAAGGCAACATTGCCTCGGAAAGCCTCGCCGCCGCCCACGGGGGTTTCACGACCCTTTGTGCCTCGCCGGACACCTCGCCAGTCAACGACTCCGGTGCGGTGACAAACCTGATCCTGGATGTGGCTGCGAAGCGTTCAGCGGTGCGGGTATTGCCGGTGGGGGCGATAACCCGTGGTCTGGAAGGCGATCTGCTCAGTGACATGGCGGGCCTGGCCGGTGCTGGCTGTGTCGCCCTGGGCAATGGTGCCCGCCCGGTGAAAAATGCCAGGGTGTTGCGGCGTTGTATGGCCTATGCCCGGACGTTCGGCCTCACGGTGATGTTCAGCCCGGAGAACCAGGCGTTGGCCGCCGACGGTTATGCCCATGATGGCCTGGTGGCCTCCCGGCTGGGCCTGCTGGGTATCCCGGAAGTGGCGGAAACCGCCGCAGTCATGGAAATGTTGTTACTGGCGGAGGAAACCGGGGTTCGACTGCACCTTGGCCAACTCTCCTGCGCCCGCAGCGTGGAAATGCTGGCCGATGCCCGCAAACGTGGCATCGCGGTGACCGCGGATGTGGCCATGCACCAGTTGATGTTCACCGAAGACGCTCTGTCGGGATTCGACAGCCGTTACCACGTGCGACCACCATTGCGGTCTGAAAAAGACCGGCAGGCCCTGTTGGGCGGGGTGCGGGATGGCGTAATCGATGCCATCACAAGTCAGCACCAGCCCCATGACTCTGCCGCTAAACAGGCGCCATTGGCCGCTACGGAGCCCGGTCTGTCCACCATTGAAAGTACCCTGTCCATGGGGTTGCTGCTGGTCGAACGTGGCGAACTCGATATGGCGAGTCTGATGCGCGCGCTGACCAGCGGGCCGGCTGCGGTGATTGGCCGCTCCGCCGAGCTGCGGCAGGGTGAGGTCGCAGACCTGTGTGTGTTTGACCCAGATGCCACCTGGGTTCCCGGCGATACCAGTCTCAGTTCCGTTGGGCGTCATGTCCCGCTGCCCGGAAAGGCCCTTCCGGGTGTTGTTCGCCTGACCCTGTGCGACGGGCGACAAGCCTGGCCCCAATCTGACCTGTAGCCCCCGCCTTCATATCGCTTCATATCGGCAAAGTGTGGCAGAGGTTGCGGAACCTCTGTCGAGCCCGTCACAGTTCCTTATCTTTTTGCCCCAGAGCCCTTGAAGACAGGCACCTGTGCCAACGTATTCTTGTCAGGGCCGGCCTAACCTCGGCGAAGGAATGCGGTGGCAGGCGCACCGATGAACGCGCCGCCGCCCAACAATAATAATTCAGGAGTCATCCCCGTGAAATCATTCAACCTCCCGCGAAAGGCCACTGCGGTTGCTGCCCTGTGTGCCAGTCTTGCGTTGTCGCCGTTTGCCCAGGCGGAATCGGACATCATGGAGCGAAGCTTCTGTGTGTTTGATCCGGTCGGCGCCAACGGCCCCCTGTTTGCCATCACCAAAACCTTCCAGCCGATTGCCCTGAAGCAAGGCATCAAGCTGGACCTGCGTGCCTATACCGACGAGAAAGTGGCGGCCGAGGACTTCAAGGCCGGCCAGTGTGATGCGGTGCTGCTCACCGGGACCCGTGCCCGCGAGTTCAACAAGTTTACCGGAACCCTGGAAGCCATGGGCGCGGTGCCCGGTGAAGAGGAAATGCGGCTGCTGTACAACACCCTCAGCCAGGAAAAGGCGCGCCCGTTCCTGATTGACGGCGACTACGAAGTGGCAGGCGTGTTCCCCGGTGGTGCGGTGTATCTCCATACCCGGGACCGGGCTATTGATTCGGTGGAAAAGCTGCAGGGCAAGCGCATTGCCACGCTGGATTTCGACACCGCGTCGGTGCGAATGGTGCGCCACGTAGGGGCGTCCGTGGTGGGCTCCAACTCCGCCAATTTTGCAGGCAAGTTTAACAATGGCAGCGTCGACCTGGCCTATGCCCCGGCGGTTGCTATTCACCCCTGGAACTCTACAAGGGCGTGAACCCGAACGGAGGCGTATTCAAGTATGCCCTGGCCTATATGAACTTCCAGGTCATTATCCACCGCGACCGTTTCCCGGACGACGCCGGCCAGATGGTGCGTGACCAGGCCATCAAGCGCATTGACGAGGCTTATGAAATCATCGCCGAAGCCGAAGCCGGTATTCCCGACGATGTGTGGATGCATCCGCCACAGGAAGACGTTGCCGAGTACGACAAGATGCTGCGCAAGGTGCGGTTGTCGTTGCTGGAGGATGGTGTCTACGACGAGCGCGCGATCAGCCTGATGAAGGCGATTCGTTGCCGGGTGGATGGTTCTCGTTCCGAGTGCGCTTCCTGAGCCGATAACGGAAGGGGCCTGGCGGCCCCGTTGATCGTTAGCGGATGGAGTCTTTCAGCGCCTTGCCTGCCTTGAAGCCGACAGTTTTGCTGGCGGGTATTCGAATGGTTGCGCCCGTTTGAGGGTTGCGGCCATCGCGAGCCTCACGGCTGCGGATGTTGAAGGTGCCGAAACCAATCAGGGTGGTATCTTCGCCGCGGGCAGCGGCTGCAGAGATCTGGTCGGTGAAAGCGGTAATGACTTCGCTGGCTTTGTCCCGGGACAGTCCGGTTTTATCCGCGACGGCGGCGGCAAGTTCAGGTTTGCGCATCGGGTACTCCTTGTTGTCGTTTTTGGTTACTGGCCGGCGGGTGCGACACCGTCGGCTGATCAAATCTATAGCGGTTTGTGAGCCAATGTGCAAACCGGCAGACAACATGCATTTGAATCTCCGTGTCCATTTGCGGGACGGGACTCATAAAAACAGGGAGTTGTCGGCGATAATGCCGTTTCGGTTACAAACCGTAACAGATTGTGAGAGCAGCCCCGGCATGGTGGTGCTCCGGTTCTGAACCAACGCCCCGAACAACAAAAACGCAGAACAGCAGAAGGTACGACGTTATGACGAGTATTCAGACATCCGCCAATGAGGCATATCGGGGCAAAACACGTTTTCGTGGCGCGATAACCGCCGTGCTCGCCAGTGTGGTTTTAAGCGGCTGTGGTGTCGTCAACAACATGATCTACAAAACCACCGGTGATGTGATGCAGGGCTTTTCCCGCAACCACACCGTGCCCTACCTGTTGGAAAGTGACGACCTGGCCATGGGCTGCGCCATGAGCGAGGCCACCGCGCCCCTGCTGATGTCCTTCGGACGCGTTACCAGCGAGCCTGATCAATTGGCCGTCATGCTATACCTGTCGGCTGGCGGGTGCGCCGAGGAACAGGCGCGGGAACACGAGCTGGCCGGCCTGGCCGCCCTGCGCGCGATGGAAGCGGAAGAGGCCGAAGACGCCATGATCCGCCAGAAGCGCGCCCTGTCCCTGGCTGCCAAACGCTACCATAAGGGCTGGAAACACCATAACGCGTTTTATGGCAAACCCGATGCGGGCGAATGCCCCGATTTTGACGACGACCTGGGTGAGTTCATCTACATGGCGGGCCTGCTGTCTGGCCTGCAGGCTCTGAATGCTGAAATTCAGTCCACCTCGTCCATCGGCGTCCCCAAGAACATCGGCTCCACGGTTTCTCGCGCGACCAGTTGTCTGGAAAACGACAAATGGTGGGGGGCTCCCATGGCACTGCGTGCGACGGTCTGGGCAATGATTCCTGGCGCACTGCCAGAAGGCGAGGATCCTTTTGAGCGGTTGGAAATTGCCAACGCGCAGGGTGAGGAAGCCGGTGTCAGGATCAGCCACGTGTTCCACGCCATCGCAGCCCAGAACAAAGGTGACGAGGAACGCCTCCGTGATGTGATCCGTAGTCACGCACAGGCCATCGAGGAAACGCCAGCGAACGAGGAGTGGGCCTTTGTCGATGCCATGGCCACGGACATGATTGTGGCCATCTCCGATCGGCTGTGGATGGAGAACACCGGGCACCGGACGCCCATGGGGCAACTGGGAACCTTCTGGATGATGAGAAGGAAGCGGTCGAAACCATGGATCTGGACGATCTGCTGTAAATCAATGTTCCCAGAGTGAGCTGTTATGTCCCAGGGTGGTTTTCGACGTAATGGGTTGGAGTGGTTGTCCTCTCTGCCGGCCTGTCTGCTTTTGCTGTCGGTGGTGCTGTTCTCCACCAGTAGCGATATCCACAACCAGATGCTGCGCGGCGGCGAGCAATTGTGGAGCGGCTACTACAAGCTGAGGGTCGACCCGGTACAACCCACCTGTGACCCGAAGGTGGACATCGACGCGGCTGTTCAGGAAGAGTTGGCGAAAGAGGGCTCCGACAATCCTATGGCGGCCCTGCTGGGAGAGTCGGAAAAAGACCCCGATGAGGTTCGTCTGGCCATTGAACGTTCGGTGGCGGACTGCCGCCAGAGCTATCAGAGTTACGACAACCTCAAGGACAAGCTTACTCCCGGCGTAAAAGCTACCGGGCAGTGGAGCTGTTTGTGGCCGACCTGATTGCCTTCGGCCTGGAGTCCCAGCGCTACATACTGGTGATCCTGGTAATGCTGTGCGCGGTGACCGCCACCCTGACTCGCCACCATATTGCCATGCGGGCCATGGAAACCCGCCTGGACTACATGGTTTCACACACTTTGCAGACCGTGGCCAACGCCATGCTGCTGGGCTCCAGTGTGATCTTCCGCCAGTCCAGTTTCGGTGCCGACACCACCATGTCTGCCGATGAACTGCTGCTTCACAATTTGTGGATCACCGGGTTTGGGGCGTTGACCCTCACCAGCCTGTATCGGCTGATAAGGGTGCCGGACGACCTCGTTGAAGGTGGTGATCTGAACAAGGCCTTCCTGGCAGTGCCGCTTTACACGGTGATGTGCCTGATATCCGGAACTTACTTCGCGCTGATTGGTCATGCCTCCGGTATTGGGATCTACCTGGGCAAGATGATGGAACTGTCCGACATGTTCCTCAACGTCGGCCTGTACGTCTGGGTCGGTATGATGCTGAAGCAGACGCGTCTGGCCACCTTGGTGTTCAATGTCTTCCGGCCCTGGCGCATGCCGCCGGAAATGCTCGCGGTGGTTGCGGTGCTGGTGGCCGCGGTGCCTACCGCCTACACCGGTGCCTCCGGGATCTTTGTGATTGCGGCCGGTGCGGTAATCTACAGCGAATTGCGTGCCGCCGGCGCCCGTCGCCATCTGGCCCTGGCTGCTACCGCCATGTCCGGTCCATGGGGGTGGTCCTGCGGCCCTGCCTGCTGGTGGTGGTCATTGCCTACCTGAACCGGGAGGTCACCACCGACGAACTGTTTGGCTGGGGTATCTGGGTGTTCGTGCTCACCGCGACCATGTTCACGGTGGTGGCGCTGACGGTAAACCGCCAGAGCAAGTTCAACCTGGCGCCGGCCTCCACGGCCTTCCCACCCATGATGTCAGCGTTGAAGCATCTGATTCCCTATGCACTGGTCATTGCAGCGGTGGTACTGCTGTACCGATTTGCCCTGGATGTGAAAATGGACGAGTTTTCGGCGCCCAGGCTGTTGCCGGTGATCATGCTGGCCATCCTGCTGTACGAACATATCAGCCTCAAGAATCGCAAAGGCCGTGCCAGTGGCGAGATCAATCATCAGGCCTGGAACGCAGTCTGCGTTCCGCCACCAACGACACCACGGCGGAAATCGGTGCGCTTTTACTACTGCTGGGCCTGTCGGTCAGCATCGGCGGGGTGATTGAACGCTCCCACATCATGGCAACCTTCCCCCAGGCGTTCGACAGTGCCTGGTCCGCCATGCTGCTGATGGTGCTGATACTGGTGGTGCTGGGTATGATCATGGATGCCTTCGGCGCCGTTATCCTGGTGACGGCCACCGTGGCCACCATCGCCTACAGCAGTGGCATACATCCGATTCACTTCTGGATGGTAACCCTGGTCGCCTTTGAGCTGGGTTATCTCAGCCCGCCGGTGGCACTGAACCACCTGCTGATGCGGCAAGTGGTCGGTGAAGCGGAAGTGCTGGCGGCGCAGCAGGAAGAGGGCACCTTCTATCAGCGCCACGAGCGCATCATCATGCCGCTGATTGCCATGGGGATTTCGCTGGTGCTGGTAGCGTTCGTGCCGCTGCTGTTCTACGCCTGAGCGTAGGGGTTAGACCGGCTCGGCGGTTCTGTGCTGGCCACGCAGAAGGGTGACATCGGCTCTGGGTGGCGCGCCGAAGAGGCGGCTGTACTCGCGGCTGAAATGCGAAGGGCTTTCGTAACCCACCCGATAACTGGCCGTGGCAGCCTCTAGTCCCTCGGTCAGCATCAGGCGTCGGGCCTCATGCAGACGCAGCTTCTTCTGGAACTGCAGCGGTGACATCCGGGTCACCTGCTTGAAACTGTGGTACAGGGTGGACTCGCTCATATTGGCCGCTTCCGCCAGTTCGCTGATGCGCAGGGGTTCCGCGTAGTGATCCTTGAGTGCCGAAATGACCGTGGAAATCCGGTGCGACTGGGAATCGGCGGAAGCGAACTTGCGCATCCGCGACCCCATCTCACCGATCAGCGTCCGGTAGATGATTTCCCGGCGCGCTAGGGGCGCCAGGATGGGAATGTCGCCGGGAGAATCCAGCAGGCTGAGAAGCCGGTACAGCGCGCTCTGCATCCGCTCATCCATTGACGACATGCACAGGCCACACTGCACTTCCGGGCACGGCCCGTGAGGGTCCAGCAGCGGCGCCTTGTCACCGAGTTCCATCACCAGGTCTGCCACTTCCTGTGGATCTACAACGAGCTTTGCCGCCAGATAAGGTCGCTCTTCCGACGCATCGACAATGCGCCCCAGGACGGGCAGATGGACCGAACTGGCGAGGTAAGACAGTGGCTGGTAGGTGATCTCCCGGTCACCGAACTGGATGGTCTTGGTGCCCTGAATCACGAAGCACAGGGATGGCTCGTAAACGCTGGAGCCACAGCTGGAAGGTTCGTCGCAGCGTATCAGCTCCAGGCCCGCAATAGCGGAACCCTGTATGCCCTGGTGTGTTGTCCATTGGCTAACCACACGGGCAAGCTGTTGCTGCAGGTTGAGCGTCAGATTTCCGGATATCTCAGGAACAGTGGCAGTCATCGGTGGGTCTCCCTTTGGCGGCAGTATAATCCTTCGCAACCTGAACTGTACGGATCCTCAGGCACTTTTTGCAGGATCAGGCAATGACGGCGCAGAAATTGGCAACCCTGTCTCCCCGGCATATATCACGCCGGCAGAATCGGGCAAGCTTCCCGCAGTAACCCGATACCGCTGTTCTCCTTTCACTCGCTATCGTTGTGGTCCCGTTGGGTAAACATTACCCGATCCGATAAACCAGCGCTATGTCACCCATAGCCGGCACCTCGATTCAAGGTTATTGACCTCAAGTTAGCTTGAGGAAATAAGCTTCGTGTCGAATTCGTTGTACCCCAAGCGACTTAACAAGCGATCCAACCGATTACTTGGCAAAAACGGGAACGCCCACAAGGTGAACCCGATAGCGGAGCGAGAAACCATGGAAAGTCTGACTGCAAAACCATCCAGAGGGTCTGGCCGTGTGCTGGGCCTGGCTGTAGCAATCACCGTGTTATTGACCGGCTGCGAGGCACAAAGCGATGAAGCCGCGAGCATGCCGCCCCCGCCAGAGGTGGATGTGGCGGAAGTGGTCGTGGAGCCTGTTACCCTCTGGGAATCGTTTACCGGCCGGGTGGCATCGCCGGAAACGGTCGACCTGAGGCCTCGTGTCAGTGGCTATATCGACAAGGTGGCCTTTGAAGAAGGCGAGCTGGTGCAAGCCGGCGACCTGCTGTTCCAGATAGATCCACGCCCCTATGAGGCCCAGAAGCAGGCGGCCAGTGCCGAATTGGCACTGGCCAACAGCCAGCTTGATCTGGCCAGAAGTGAAGCTGGCCGCGCCAAGACACTTCTGGAAAGCCGGGCAATATCCCGTGAAGAATACGATCAGCGTAATACCGCGCTGATGAGCGCCCGGGCCCGTGTACAGGCGGCCCAGGCCGCCCTGGACACCGCCGAGCTGAACCTGCAATACACCCGTGTTACCGCACCGGTCAGTGGCCGCACCGGCCGGGCCCTGGTGACCCAGGGCAACCTGGCGAACGCCGACCAGAGCCTGCTCACCACGGTAGTTTCGGTAGACCCGGTGCACGTGTATTTCGAGGCCGATGAGCAATCGGCGTTCAGTAGCCAGCAGTTGCTTGCCAATGGCCAGCCCAGGGATGTGCGCATTTCACTGGGTGGCGAGGATGGCCGTCAGTATAAGGGCGAGTTGGACTTCGTCGATAATCACCTGAACCCGGGGACCGGCACCCTGCAGTACCGTGCCGTGCTTAACAACCCGGACGGCCTGATCAAACCCGGCCAGTTCGCCCGTGTGGAAATGCCCGTGGCCGAGCTGGACCAGGCATTGCTCGTGAGTCGCAAAGCGGTAATGACCGACCAGGACCGTCGTTTTGTCTACGTGGTGGATGAACAGAATCGGGTCGCGCCCCGGCAGGTCACTACTGGCCGCCAGGTGGAGGACCTGCAGGTAATCCGGGAAGGCCTCAACCATGGTGACCTTGTGATCATCAATGGTGTGCAGAAGGTGTTTGGTGCTGGTATGCAAGTCAAGCCGCAGCTGGTTGCCATGAAAGAATCCGCCCAGGGAGAAGGCGCCGTTGCCGTCGCCCAGGAGCTGGCGCAATGAATATCTCCCGATTCTTTGTCGACAGGCCGATATTTGCGGCGGTACTGTCCATCATCATCTTTGCCATCGGGCTGATCTCCATTCCCAACTTGCCGGTCAGCGAGTACCCGGAAGTGGTGCCGCCGTCGGTGGTCGTGCGCACCGTCTACCCCGGCGCCAACCCCAAGGAAATTGCCGAAACCGTGGCCACACCGCTTGAAGAAGCCATCAGCGGTGTCGAAGACATGATGTACTTCAAATCCGTGGCAGGCTCGGACGGCGTGCTTCAGATGACCGTCACCTTCCGGCCGGGAACCGACGCCGAGGAGGCCACCGTACGGGTGCAAAACCGTGTCAGCCAGGCCCAGGCCCGGCTGCCGGAGGAGGTTCGGCGCCAGGGGGTGACCACCCAGAAGCAGTCGCCCACGTTCCTGATGGTGGTGCACCTGACATCACCGAACGGCACCTACGATACGCTCTACCTGCGTAATTACGCGCGGTTGCATGTGCGCGACCGGCTGGCCCGGATCCAGGGCGTTGGCGACGCGCAGATATTCGGTGGTGGTGATTACGCCATGCGCGCCTGGCTGGACCCGGACCGTATTGCGGCCCGCGCCTGACGGCGAGCGATGTCGTCCGCGCCATGCGTGAGCAGAACGTGCAGGTATCCGCCGGTCAGATTGGCGCGGAACCGGTGCCGGACAGCGACTTCCTGACACTGATCAACGCCCGTGGCCGACTTGAAACCGTGGAAGAGTTTGGTGACATCGTGCTCAAGCGCGGCGACAACGGCGAGATTCTGCGCCTTGAAGACGTGGCCCGGTTGGAAATGGGGGCCGGTGACTACACCCTGCGCTCGCAACTGGATGGCAAGGATGCGGTGGCCCTGGGTGTTTTCCAGGCGCCGGGTGCCAACGCCCTGGAGATTCGTGATGAAGTGATCAATACCATGGACGAACTGTCTGCCCGCTTCCCGCAAGGGGTTGAGTATGAGGCGGTTTACGATACTACGATCTTCGTCAGCGACTCCATCAAGGCGGTCATTGCCACCCTTCTGGAGGCGGTGTTGCTGGTGGTACTGGTGGTCACGCTGTTCCTGCAGACCTGGCGGGCGTCGATTATCCCGTTGCTGGCGGTACCAGTGTCGGTCATAGGCACCTTTGGCGCACTTTACCTGTTGGGTTATTCCATCAATACCCTGACGCTGTTCGGCCTGGTGCTCGCGATTGGTATCGTGGTGGACGACGCCATCGTGGTGGTGGAGAACGTCGAGCGTAACATCGAGGAAGGCCTGAAACCGCTAGCGGCGGCTCACCAGGCCATGAAGGAAGTGTCCGGTCCCATCATTGCGATTGGTCTGGTGCTGTGCGCCGTGTTCATTCCCATGGCGTTCCTCTCCGGGGTTACCGGCCAGTTCTACCGGCAGTTTGCGGTGACCATTGCGATTTCCACGGTGATTTCCACCATCAACTCGCTGACCCTGTCGCCGGCACTGGCGGCCATGCTGCTGAAACCTCACAGCGCCCCCAAGGACCGGCTGCAGCGTGTGATCGACGCGTTGTTTGGTTGGTTGTTTCGGCCCTTTAACCGCTTCTTTAACGCCAGCGCCGAGAAGTATCAGGGTGGCGTGTCCCGCTCCCTGCGCCGGCGCGGTGCGGTGTTTGTGGTCTATGCGCTGTTGCTGACTGGCACCGGGCTGATGTTCAAGGCGGTGCCGCCGGGCTTCATCCCCATCCAGGACAAGCTCTATCTGATGGCGGGCGTGAAACTGCCGGAAGGGGCCTCCCTGGAGCGTACCGATCAACTGCTCCAGAAAGTCACCGACATCGCCATGGAAACCGAAGGTGTGGCCAACGCCGTGGCCTTTCCCGGCCTGAACGCACTGCAGTTCACCAATACTTCCAACACCGGTGTGGTGTTCTTCCCCCTGAAGCCGTTTGACGAGCGCAGTCTCAGTGCCGGGGAGATCAATGCCCAGATCAACCAGAAGATCAGCGGGCTGAAGGAAGGCTTCGCTTTCTCCTTCATGCCACCGCCGATCCTGGGGCTGGGCAACGGCTCCGGCTATCAGTTGTTCATCGAGGACCGTGGGAATCTCGGTTACGGGGCCCTGCAGGACGCGGTGAATCAGTTCCAGGGTGCCATCAGCCAGACACCGGGCATGGGGTATCCCATCACCAGTTACCAGGCCAATGTGCCGCAACTGGATGCCGAAGTGGACCGACTCAAAGCCAAGGCCCAGGGTGTGCCCCTGACCGAACTGTTCGATACCCTGCAGACCTACTTGGGTTCCACCTATGTCAACGACTTCAACCGGTTTGGCCGTACCTGGCAGGTTATCGCCCAAGCAGACGCGCCCTACCGCGACAGCGTGGAGGACATTGGCCGCCTGCGCACCCGTAACGACCAGGGTGAGATGGTACCGATTGGCTCCATGGTGAACATTCGCCAGAGCTTCGGGCCGGACCCGGTACTGCGTTACAACGGCTACCCCGCAGCGGACATCGCCGGGGAGGCGGACCCAAGGGTGCTGTCGTCGGCCCAGGCCATGGATACGCTGACAGCGCTGGCGGACGAAGTACTGCCTGCAGGAATGGCGTTTGAATGGACCGACCTGAGCTATCAGCAGGCCACCCAGGGGAATGCCGCGCTGGTGGTGTTCCCACTTGCCATCCTGCTGGTGTTCCTGGTGTTGGCAGCGCTTTATGAGAGCTGGACCCTGCCGTTGGCGGTGATTCTCATCGTGCCCATGTGCATGCTCTCGGCATTGATCGGCGTGTGGTTTAGCGACGGGGACAACAATATCTTTGTCCAGGTGGGTCTGGTGGTGTTGATTGGCCTGGCCTGCAAGAACGCCATCCTGATCGTGGAATTTGCCCGCGAACTGGAGCTTCAGGGGCGGAGCATTGTGGAGGCGGCGCTGGAAGCCTGCCGGTTGCGGCTGCGGCCCATCATCATGACCTCCATCACCTTTACCGCTGCGGTTGTGCCCCTGGTGCTGGCCACCGGCGCGGGCGCCGAGGTGCGTGAGGCTCTGGGCACGGCCGTATTTGCCGGCATGATCGGGGTCACCCTGTTTGGCCTGTTCCTGACTCCGGTGTTCTACGTGGCGCTGCGCAAGCTTTCTGGAAGCCACCCGCTGAAGAGCCATCATACATCCACACTGTCTTCCGATGACGGCGATAGCGAAGACGCATTGCCAGGAGGTAGCCATGCTTAAAGTCATCACCATGACGGGGGCTCTGGCCCTGTTAACAGGATGCGCCGTGGGCCCAGATTACCAGGCCCCGACGACGCCGGAACCGAATGCGTTTTCGGAAGGGCGAACCATGGTTGCCGGTGGAACCGATCAGCAGCGTTTCTGGCAGGGATTTGATGATCCTTTGCTGGCACGCCTGATTGATGATGCCCTGGCCGCCAACCTCAGTCTGGAAGGCGCCGTCGCTCGCTATGAGCGCGCGGCCGCCCTGCTGTATGGCGCCGAGCGGGATCAATGGCCCAGCGTCACGGCCAGCGCCTCTGGCGCCGAACAGTATCTTGCGGATATTGAGCAATCTCCCCCCGGTGCCGGGCCAGAACGGGTGCAGCGTTACCAGGCTGGCGTTGCCGCCAGTTGGGAGCTGGATCTGTTCGGGCGCCTTCGCCGTGCGACGGCGGCCCAAAGGGCGGAACTGGAGGCAGCCGGTGCCGATCTCGGTGCCGTTCAGGTAGCCATCGCGGGCCAGTTGGCCAGCAGCTATTTTGAGCTGCGAGGCTTCAGCAGCAGTATCAGGTTGCCCTGCAGAGTGTGGCTTTGCAGCAGCAGTCACTGGACATCGTGGAAGCCCGGGTAAAGGCCGGGCGTGGTACCGAGTTTGATCAGGTCCGTGCCCGTGCCCAACTGGAACGGACCCGGGCCGAATTGCCCACCCTGCAGGCGGGGATACGAGGGGCCATGCACCGCATTTCCGTGCTGACGGGCCAGCCGCCGATGGCGCTTGTCGATACGCTGTCACCTCGTGGAGCGCTGCCGGAAACCCTGCCGACGATTCCCGTGGATAGCCCGGGGGAAGTTCTGCGCCGCCGCCCGGATATCGCCGCTGCTGAGCGACGCCTGGCGGCCTCCACCGCCCGCATTGGGGTGGCCACCGCTGACTTGTTCCCTCGCTTTACCCTGAGCGGGCTAATCGGTTCCGTTGCCGGCGACACCAGCGATCTGTTCACCGGTCCGGCGGAAACCCGACGCGTTGCCCTGGGCATTGACTGGACTTTCCTGGACCACGACCGGGTCAAATCCCGTATCGAGGCGGCAGGAGCCGATAGCCGTGCGGCATTGGCCAGCTACCAGCAAACGGTGCTGGAGGCCCTGGAAGAGGCAGAAACGCGGCTGGTGCGTTATCAGCGAGCGCAACAGCGGGAAGAGCGGCTGGAACAGGCGATGAATAATGCCGAGCACGCCGTGGAACTGGCCCGGGCTCGCTATGAAGAAGGGTTTATCGGCTATTTCGAGGTGCTGACGGCGGAACAGGAGTTCACCGCCACCCGGGATGCGGCCGTGCGTAGCCGCACAGCGGTCACCCTGGCGATGGTGGATGTCTACCGCTCGCTGGTAGGTGCTCCGGGGTAAGTGTAAGTATCCCGGCGATCCTGATTACTTCATCTCGAAGCCCTTGCCACGCAGGAAATCCCGCATGTGGGGGCGCAACTTGGATGTAAACAGTGGTTTCAGCTGTTGCGACCAGTTGGTGTCCTTGGTGCCCCCGGTGCGGGCCTGGTAATAGGTGTTCATGGTGGTGTCGAATTCCGCCACCAGTTCCGGATCGCGTTCGCTTTGGTAATAATCCTCTTTGAGGATGGACGCCAGTGGCAGTCTCGGTTTCACCTCGGGTGCCTGGTCCGGATACCCCAGGCACATACCGAACACCGGATATACATGCTCCGGCAGACGTAGTAGCTCGCTCACCTCCGCTGGGTTGTTACGTATGCCCCCGATATAACACAGGCCCAGCCCCGCCGATTCTGCTGCGGTGGCAACGTTCTGGGCCACCAGGGCAGTATCGATGCTGGCCACCAGCAACTGCTCGGTCATCCCGCGGACTACCTCGGCACCTGCGCGTTCCGCGGCATCCGTGGCCCGTTTCATGTCTGCGCAGAACACCAGAAAATCTGAACTTTCCGCCACATAGCGTTGGCCGCCACTCAACTCCGCAAGGGCCTCTCGGTTGTTCGGATCGACCACATGGATAATGGAGTAAGCCTGCACATGACTGGACGTAGCGGCGCTCTGGCCAGCCCGGATCAGTTCCTCGAACAGCTCGCGGGGAATCCTGCGGTTCTGGAACTTGCGGATTGAACGGTGTGATTTAAGAAGCTCAATGGTGGGATTCATAGCGCCCTTCAGCATGACAACGGAAAGCGCTTATCCTGCCATTGGCAGGCGATGATGGCAAAAAGGGCCCCGCAATCATCATTACGGGGTCCTTTTAGAGGTCGAGCGTTTTTTTAGCCAGCGACTAGCGGCGACGGCGAAAGCCCAGGCCGAGCAGACCTAGCCCCATCAGCGCCAGCGTGCCCGGTTCAGGGACCTGTGCGGTTACTCTTACGTCGTCGAGGAAGTTGCCGACGGTGCCATCCGGGCTCACGGAAGTGAACTTGATGGTGGTTTCCAGAGCGCTGGCAATGAAGCTTCCTGAGAAGATGCTCCAACCACTCGTTACATGATCATTCAGCAGCGAATCGGCACTGTTTCCATTGGAAATCAGGGACAACATGAAGCTTTCAGAGTTGTTCTGGCGAGCGCGGTAAGCAAAGCTCAGGTCATAACGCTGGCCAATGGTGGTATCAATGGTCTGGTAGATGCCAAATGGGCCATCCATGTCCGGGTGGGCATTCAGCTCGGCAAACTGGCTGCCGTCATAAGCGTTCACGCTGTTGAAGCCACTCTCCCAGATTTCAATGTTGCTGCCGGTCCAGCCAGCGACCTGGTCAGATGTAAAAAACTGCCAGGTGCCCGTAGTCACGTTGGGGTTTTCGAAGCTGCCATTCTCGATCAGGTTAGCGGTTGCCGGAGCGGCGAATGCGAGCCTGCGGCAAGGATGCCCAGTGTGGCGATACGGTTGATAATGCTCATGTGGCCTTTCCTTAATGGTCATCAGTGTTGATCTGCACTGATAAAAGCAACATGCGGGCCACTGTCAAAAATTCTCCTTGAATTCAGATGCCACGATGATTTTTGAGCGCAACCTTGAAGGCAGTGTGTAAAGAATTCTGACAGGCCGGCAGCTGTTGCTGGCGATCAGAAGTGCTTCACAATAGCGCCCCCGAGGTCTCTAATAGCGCCATTACGTTCATCAAAAGACGCATCGGTTTGCGTTATATAGATCGCGATCACCAGAGGCGGGCGATGGGGTGGCCACAGCACGGCAGTGATTGAACGGGAGCCGTGGCCGCCGGCTCCAGAGCGGTCTCCGATTGTCCAGTCCGGTGGTATCGCTGCCCGGAGCAAGTTGTCACTGACACGGTTGCCTTTGAGCCAGGTAACCAGAGTATCCCGGGAACCTTTGGATAGCGCCTCACCAAGTACCAATTTGCGGAGGTTCGCGACCATCGCCTTGGGACTTGTGGTATCTCGCAGGTCGCCCGGCGTGGCCTCATTGAGTGAGGTTTCCGTCCGGTCCAGCCGCGTAACGGTATCGCCCAGATCGCGTGCATACGCGGTAACGCCGTCGGGGCCATCAATGGCCCCCAGTACCAGATTGGCGGCGGTGTTGTCGCTGGTGGCCATGGTCGCTTCACACAGCTCCCGCAAACTCATACCTGCCTCTTCCTCTGCACGTGTCTCAGTGACCGGTGAATAGGTCACCAGATCGTCCTTGCTGAAGATCACTCGCCGATCCAGATCAACAGTGCCGTTATCCACCTTTGCCAGCAACGCCGCACAGGCCAGGGTTTTGAAGGTGCTTGTGATGGGGAAACGGTCATCGCCGTGATAGTCCCAGGATTCTCCAGTCCCGGAATCATAGAGGGCGATGCCCACGCGTGCGTCCAGGCGCTGTTCCACGGTTTTCACCGCCTCAAGCAACGGGTTGGCGTGGACCAGAGAAAGCGTGGAGGTCATCAACCAAAGGGCGAGCATTAACAGGGCGGAACGCATCTAATCTCCCACTGAGTAAGACAGAATTCGCGACAGGTGGCTGTAGGGCAGGCCAGTTTCCTTATGCCAGTCGTTGAAGGCCTGCTGTGCCTGCATCAAGGCCTTTTTGCTGCCGGGGCTGGCATCCAGCCGTTCCTCCCGATGCAACCCGGCGGCCACATCCGACGACAGGATAAACCCATCCCAGCCTACCCGACGCAGGAAATATTGGGCGGTGTTGCCGCCGAGGCGGGCACCGTGGCGTTTGAACCACATCAGCAAGCCGACCTGATCGTGCGAAGGCCACTGGCTCAGGAAGGCTCCAAAGCCACCGTGCTCACGGGCGCCATCCACAATCATCCGGGCGTTGTCCGGCACCGTGCGAATTTTCTGCATGTTGCGCACAATGCGTTCATCCTGTGCCAGATCCTCCAGCACTTCTGGCGGAACCTGCTGCCAGTACAGCGGCACGAACCCCTTGAAGGCATCTTCAAATCCCGGCCACTTGTTCTCGATCACTCGCCACACGAAACCGGCCTTGAAGACGCAGCGTGTGACCTCGGACAGGTAGCGGTCGTCACCCATGGCTTCAAGCTCACCGGGCGCCGCAACCCGGGGCAATATGGCGCGTAGCTCGACTTCGCCGCCTTTGCGGGCGGCTGCCTGATTGTAAATTCTGGAGAAGGACATCGTAATTTCCGGAATCCGGTTGTCGGGTTGAAGGCGTGTGGTCCACTATAAGGTAAATGGGTTCAATGAAGGAGCCAAGCCATGCCACTTATCGGATGGGTTTTTGTCATAGTCGCGCTGGCCCTGGTGGTCGGCAGCCTCTTCGTGCTGCGGGACAGCGCCAACAGTATGAAGATCTCTGACGAAAAGATGAAAAAGATCCAGGAACGCAAGGCCGAGGTAGAAGCTGAGGAAAGTGCGGAGGACCGGGAGCAGTGGTAATTTGCTGTCCCCGTTAGACATTTCACGAAAATTCACATTGTCGATGAAACGGTAGCGCAAGAGCCCCGTATCTCTGATGAATTTCTCATTTCACGGCAGTTTGGCCATTGGCGAAACCGGTCGTGAACAGTGTTCATCCAGAAAAACGGGTTTCAGAATGACGGGATATTACGATTACACCCTGGTGGCCGCCTCCTTTGTGGTTGCGGTACTGGCATCGTACAGCGCGCTCTACTTCGGCGCACAGCTTGCTACGCTCGAACAGGCAAAAGCCAGGCTATGGCTGGCGCTCGGGGCTCTGACGATGGGAACCGGGGTCTGGGTCATGCATTTCGTAGGCATGCAGGCCTATGTGATGCCGATGGAAATGAGCTACGACCTCACCATTACCCTGATTTCCTGGGTTGCCGCTGTGGGTGCTTCGGGACTGGCCCTGCATATCATCGGCAAGGACCGCGCGGGCCCGCTGCAGATCGTTATCGGCAGCCTGTTCATGGGCGGCGGTATTACGTCCATGCATTACGTCGGCATGGCGGCCATGGAGATGGAGCCGGGGATGCGCTACGACCCGGTTCTGTTCAGTGCTTCCGTTGTCATTGCGGTCGGGGCCTCGGGTGTGGCCATGTTCATTTGCCGCCGCTTGCAGTCAGTACAAGGCCTCAAAGGAACCGCCCTCCAGCTCGGCGCCGCCCTGGCCATGGGCGTGGCTATCTGTGGAATGCACTACACGGGCATGGCTGCCATGATCTATCCTGAAAACGCCATGCCCGCTGCAGACAATCTGCTATCGGGTGATTGGCTGGGTGCCCCGCTGGCCCTGTTCAGTGGCGTATTGATCCTGGTCGCTCTTTTTGCCTCCGCCAATGACGTCAAGCAGCGCCGGAACGCTGAAATCCAGGCGCTGGAGGAATCCCGGCGTGTCGAGCGCAAAGCACTGTACGATTCGACCACAGGACTGCCCAACCGGGCCAGCCTGGCGAATCATCTGGTCAAGGAACTGGCAAGGAGTGAAACCGACAAACACGAGTTCGCTGTGCTCTACCTGGAGGTTGCCAACCATCGGGAGATTCCCGACAACCAAGCTGAAGACGCAATAGCCGCCCTGGCCAGAACCGTGAGGACAGCCTTCGATGAAGGAACCTACCTGGCACGCCATTCAACCAGTGCGTTCGTGTTGCTCGTGACAAACCCCGCAGACGACAAACACAAAGACCTGTATCAGCGCCTTCGGAATCTTCCGACGGAAACAGAAAGTGGCGTTACACTTGAACTTCGAGCCGGGCAGAGCGTGTTCCCCAACTCCGGGCGTAATAGCCGGATGCTGATGAAAAAAGCGATGGAAACCTCAGAGCTTCGAAAGCTGGGGCTCGCCAGCATGAACGAAGAGGTAAAATCGGCGGATTACTTCGAGGCGCGTTCAGCATTGCCGGAAACATGATGCTGGCGGGTCAACGACGCCAGTTCATTTTGCAGCGGATCCAGCAACCGGGCCCTGACGGTAGGATGCACTCGCGATTCCGGGTAGCAAATGACCAATCGAATGTGGGATATGTGTTCGTCCTTCGGGAAAACAATATTCTCAACGTACTGGCCTGATTGGCTGGCTTTCATCAGGTTGCGCTCAGGCTTTTGATCGGACCCAAGCCGGTCGCCCTCTGAGAAAAAATTAAGGCACCTGAAGACGTTGGCCGGCGCCTTGCGGGGGTTGAATCCCCATTGGGCCGGCAACGTTCGGCCCAGGCCGCCTGCCGCAATGGTCACAACCAGGTCGACTGTGATGTCACGCCGGGCGAGTTCACGTGCCACCTTGATCGCCTCGAAACCGCCCTGACTATAGCCGACGATGGCTATTCTGCGGTTGGCGCCAGCTGCTTCGCTTAAATCGTCCGCGATGGCTTTCGTGGGATGCATATGGCTGTACATCGTTGTGTCGTGGTAACCGGACTCCTTCATCATGCGAAGCAGGTGTTTCCGCATAAGGTCATGGCCCATAAGGCCGTGAATCGCCGCCACCTTTGGTCCATTGAAACCAGGTTCAACTGCCGGGTAGTCCGGTGCCTGGGGAAAAGGAATTCGTATCATCGACTGCTTTTCTCTCTATTGGGCTATTGGGAGGAGCTTTGATCCACCAGCCGAATCGCAACACCGGCATGCTTCGCCCCGGCTTTAGTTTGGTGATGGGATTCGAAAAGACTCACCCATTGGCCTGCTTCCAGTACCAGCGTCCCCTGGCCCGCGAGGTTGCCATCACGGGTTGTGTATTCACTGGCATAGGTGAGCTGGAATGAACCAGAGGGCTTTTCCACCGGGCTGATCTCATATCCCATGGACAGCTCCCGCGACGCAACAAAGTTACTGTGTTCGGTTGTGACTGCTCCCACCCGCAGAACCCTCGAATCATCCAGAAACTCCGGCAACACATCGGCTGGGTCGCCATCAGGTTCGGTAGCCTGGCATTCACAGTAACGGATTTCCAGAAGCAAAGGTTGGCTATCGAGATAGTCTGAAGGCGTGGGCTGGCCGGCGAGGGCCAGACCGGGGAGCATGAATAAGGCGAACGAAGTGAATACCCTGTGTCTGAGCGATGTCTTCCCTGGCATGTTGATTCCTCTCATATTCACGGCGGTGCGTCAAAGTTAGCGCTCACGCACCCCGCTGGTCAATGACAGGGGCATGCTGTGCCATAAGATCCACGATCCAATCAATGAACACGCGCAATTTGGCGCTGACGTGACGGTTTGGCGGAAAGGCCACATACATCGGCATGGGGTCCAGTCGCCAGTCATCGAACAGGCGCACAAGCTCGCCACGTGCCAAGTGTTCCCGAGCCATATAGTCCGGAAGCCAAAGCACGCCAAGGCCGGCCACGCCAGCCGCAAGATAAGCATTGCCATCATCCACCGCGATCACATAGCGGCCATGCACTGTGACGCTTTCCCCGTTGTGGTGCATCGCGTAGGGAAGTGCTTTGCCGGCGCGAGCCCATGTAAATCCCACGATACGATGTTCCGGAGCAGCCAGTTCCTGTGGATGCGAAGGGACGCCCGCGCTTTCCAGATAACCGGGTGCCGCATACACACCGAGGCTGAGGTCGCCCACACGACGTGCCATCAATGACAGGTTCGTTAACTCACCACCGCGAACCACGCAATCCACGCCATCATCAATCAGGTCCACCATGCGGTCGCTCACACCCATGTCGAGTTGGATGTCGGGGTACCGAGCATGGAATTCGGGCAATGCCGGCACGACGATCATGCGGGCCAAGGGGCTGGGAATGTCCACCCGGAGACGGCCCCGGGGCAATGCCGAGGCATTAGAAAGGCTGGTGTCGGCATCGTCCATATCGGCCAGAAGCTTTACAACACGCTCGTAGTAGGCGGCGCCGTCGGCGGTAACATTGACTTTGCGTGTGGTTCGGTTGAGCAACCTGACGCGCAGGCGCGCCTCCAGTTGCTGGACCAGTTGCGTCACGCTGGTCTTGCTCATATGTAGTGTCTCGGCGGCCTTGGTGAAGCTGCCAGTCTCCACTACCCGGGCGAAGGCCTGCATCGCGTTAAAACGGTCCATATCTGTTCCTGGTGCCAGCGAATTATTTGGATTATACAAACAGTGATGAACAGGATTCACCGTTTATCCGCCAGTCAGGGACTTATAAAGTTTCCTCCACGCCCATATCGGGTCGGCCTTACTCACTGAAGGAGAGTCCCATGGCAAAGCGTGACGTTGTTTTTCCAGCCGGCCGTCAGGCGCTTTATGAGCGCAACCGTTATTCACCGGCCATTCGTTCCAATGGCTTGTTGTTCGTATCTGGGCAGGTTGGAAGCCGAGAAGATGGCTCCCCTGAACCGGATCTGGAAAATCAGGTACGGCTTGCCTTCGACAACCTGAATGCGATCCTCGCGGCCGCAGATTGCACTTTCGATGATGTCATTGATGTGACGGTGTTCATCGTCGATCCCGAATCGAAATTCGAGAGGATCTGGGACGTAGTGCCTGACTACTGGGGAAGCGCACCGCACCCGACATTGACGGCTGTCGGGGTGACGTGGCTTTACGGCTTCGATTTCGAAATCAAAGTGATCGCAAAGTTACCGGATTAGCCAGCGGGCTCAGACCAAACGGCATATTCATTGCCATTGGGGTCCGAGAAATGAAAACGGCGACCGCCCGGAAATGAAAAAATGTCCTGCACGATGGCACCGCCCGAGGACGTCACTTTGTCGAGGGTGGCTTCCAGGTCGGCACTGTAGAGGACTATCAGGGCACTTCCGTTGCTGGTGGTGGCGACCTTATCCGATTTGAAGAAGCCACCGTCCAGCCCGGCATTCTCAATAGCAACGTATTCCGGCCCGTAGTCTACAAACGACCAGCCAAACGCGCTGGCAAAGAACCGTTTCGTGACGTCAAGATCCCGTGAAGGGAGTTCAACATAGTTGATCTTTCCGGTTTCTCTCATGTCCCTAATCTCCCTCGACGACGGCTTCCCGTTCCCTCTCGTACTCATCGTACGATTTGTTGGAGCGCGCCATACACTCTTCGTACTGAGCCGGCGGAACCGTATTGCATTCCTGTCGGTTGTTGTGCTGGATGTTGTCGTAAACGGCCTTGTTGCTGCATCCAGCTACCGAAAAAATGAAACACGCCATCAAAACTCTGTGCATGATTTTTACCGTCCCTAGAAGGTAGCTTTGGCGCAGCTACCATTTTCAGTTGGCGGAAGGCAGGTTGCCTCCCAGCATGTTCTCAACCACCGCCGCATTGTAGAAGGCTTCAACGGTCTGGATCTTATCGTTGCGCACGCGGAACCAGACGGCCAGCCGCACATCCCCAATCGGTTCAAAGTGGGTCTGGTAATCCAGAATCGCGAATACGTGCTCCCCGTCGGCACTGAGCTGCCGGAGGACGAGGTCTTTCTGGATGGCGGCCATACCGAACTGGTAGGACAACATGTCATCCGGACTGAGGAAATGCATGTTGGGCCCAACATATTCAAACCCGTCGGCAACCAGCCACGCTTTTGCCTCATCAAAGCGATGAGCACGGGTATCGGCGATGAACTGCTCCACGACGTCTTTTGGCTGCATGTACAGACTCCATTCCAAGACAGGACGATTTTAAGTGCCTGGATCTGCGTAGATTGCATTGTTCTGCCACCCAGATCAAAGCATAGCGATTATTGTTATCGTCGTGGAGTCTTAAACCTTATTTAATCCCTGGCATCCCGATGTATCCAGGCAGCGATTTTATACGGTCGATCCAGGCCTGGATGGCTGGGTATCGCTCGAGTGTTACGCCACCTTCCCAGCCCGTTGCGACGTAAGGAAACACGGCACAGTCGGCAATGGTGGGCCGGCCCAGTGCCAGCCATTGATGTTCGCTGAGATGTTTCTCGATCAACGGAAGAACTTTAGCACTGACTTCCAGTGCGCGCGCCTTGTCCAGCGGGTACCCGAACTTGTCGATCAAACGGGCGGCGTTCGGGCCAGCGTGAATCTCGTTGGCGGCGGTCGACAGCCACTGCATGACCTCGCCCTGCTGTGCTGCGCCGTCTGGCCACCATTGGTTGCCGCCGTATTGACGAGCCAGATACACCAGAATCGCCTGAGAGTCGCGCAGAACAACGCCATCGTCGGCCAATACCGGCACCTGGCCCCAGGGATTGAGTGCGATAAACGGTGATTGTTTGTGATCGCCACCCGGGAGATCCACCGGTTCCAGTTCCAGATCAATGCCTGCTAATGCAGCAAACAGACGAACTTTGTAGCAGTTCCCGGACAATTCCAGATCGTATAGTTTCATGGCATGTGCTTCCTGAGCGTTATTAATGGTTGTTGCTGGTGGGTGTGCTGGCAGGCCCTGATTCAGGCAATAACTGGTTGAACTCCAGTACGTTCCTGTCGGGATCACGGATAAACAGCGTGATCCGGCGTGGGCCGAGACGGTGGATGCCTTCGGTAATGGCAATGCCTGCCCGATCAAGCCAGTCTTTCAATGCGTAAAGATCATCGACCACGAAGGCGGGATGGGTTACACCGGGTAGCTTGACCGGCTCATCCAGCAACACGTTCTGGCCGTGAGGCAAACGCGTAGCGTTGAAGATCAGGTTGATGCGCACGCCGTCTGGCGTTTCCATTTCATTGGCTTCGTACTTGTCGAAGCGGCGTACCTCCTGAAACCCGAGTTGTTCATAGAAGGCCACGGCCTGTTGGCGGTCGCTGACCCGGATACCGACGTGATCGTACTGACGAATCGGCTGAGGTTGTTTCATGACAGACTCCGAATGAATGACGTTGTGCCACCAGTAAACGCCTCAACGCGGATTCAATAAATGCCGTCCACCTGTTAGGATTATTCAGGTTTTTGCACAAATCCCTGCCACACGCTGTGACGGTGCCCGCCGATGGACAAACTCAAAGCCATGAGTACTTTTGTCGCCATTGTGGATCAGGGCAGCCTCTCCGCAGCCGCTGACAAACTGGGCCGATCCCCGGCCGCTGTCGTGCGAACCCTCGCCAGTCTGGAGCAGCACCTTGGTGTTCGCTTGCTCAATCGCAGCACCCGCCGTATCGCGCTTACTGATGAGGGGCGCGAATACCTTGATCACTGCCGCCGTATTCTGGCGGACATCCAGACCGCAGAGTTCCAACTCGATAGCCGGCGCGCGGACCCTGCCGGCAAGCTGACGATTACTGCGCCTGTGACGTTTGGTCGCCTGCACATCGCGCCGTTATTGAACCAGTGGCTGAAACAGAACCCCGCCATGAGCGCGGAACTGATCCTGCTCGACCGTATCGTCGATGTGATAGAAGAAGGTTTTGACCTGGCCCTGCGTATTGGTCAACTGGCTGATAGCTCACTGGTGGCGAGACAGGTCGGCAGTACACCCTATGTACTCTGTGCGAGCCCTGAGCTTATCGAACAGCGAGGACAGCCCAGCCATCCCGAACAGCTATCAGACTGGCCGACCGTGGGGTTCACGCCTGCCGGCGAGGTGTGGCAGTTTCAGGTAGAGGGGGAGCTGTGGGAGCAGCGCATTCATCCCGTAGTCAGCGCCAACCAGATTGACACCGAACTGGCCGCCGCCCGGGATGGCCTGGGCATTTGCCGGGTCCTGGGCTACCAGGCGCAGGAGGATTTTGAGCGCGGCACCCTGGTACCGGTGTTGGCGGAATACAATGCCCCGGCGTTGCCGGTGCAGTTCGTGTTTCCGCACAGCCGTTTGCTGTCACCGCGAGTGCGGCAATTTCTGGATGCGGTGGTGGGGCCGTTGCAGGAACGGTTGAGTGGGATGCCTGGCAATGAGTATCAATGACGACACTGCGCAGAGTCCCCGAAGATGCATGCTGAACTTGAACTACTAGTTAGAACTTTTGAGCAGCTTTAATGTCTGCGCTACACCATGCTTGGAACTGCCACCATAAAACCGATGAACTCCGAAGAAGCGCCTCGGGAGCTTCAACTCAACGGTGAAATTGCCATTTCCTACTTCATGGAAAGAAATATAACCTTCGCCCTTATTGGTACGTAGGAGATACAACGACTCAGATTTAGGAATTACAGACTTCAATTTGTGCTTGGTTCGTATGCTTCCATGAACGTCACCTGTAGAGGCCTCACAAACTATGGTCTCCCCCGAAAGACAAACGCTAGTGTTTCCTATTTGGAGCATAGAGACCCTCCATTTTGTTCCAACGACCCAAACACCGGACGAGCGTAGCGAGGTCCGAGTGCTTTTGACTGTTACACGTAATGCCCGCTCTGGTATACAATCCATCTCACATAGTTAGCCATTTAAAATAGCCTCCGAAATATATCTCATGTTCTCTGGGCAGTACTGCGCCAATCTCATTCTACTAACGATCAAATTTCTGAGAACCTCATAAGATACCCCTTTTTTTCCAGCATACCTTTTCAGGACATTTCGACCTCTAAATACCTTAAGCCATTCGTCACCAGATAAAGCGATATCTAACTCTCTCCTCAACTCGATCTCTACCTTCTCTAATTCGGAATAACCTAAAGAGCTCTCGACAAGATTAGATATTTTTGTATGCGACCTCAAAACCGCCTCACTAAAGCCTTCTGAGTTACTTAACTTTGGATCAAAAGAGAACGAAATTGCGTTAATAAATTGTGAATTAACAATTTTATCCATTCTGATTCTAACTATTTCATCTGCGGTCTCGACGGCACACTCTTTCAATTCATCCTTTATATCTTCTTCACTTAATTCAATTTCTCCTAAGCTCATGCTAGTCAGAGATTCTTTAATGAATTTTGGCTCGAGCAAAAAGTTTTCTACATGATATACACACCATTGGAACTGCCTGTTTGATTGAACAATTTCTTCACTTTCGAAATCTCGATCCACTACAGAATAAAACCTAGCGTCCAAACGGCCTTTATCAGCGGCCTTCTGCAAAAAGGTATGAGCATTTCGAACATTTCTTTTACTTCCAACGGATACCAAGTTAACTCTTTCAGAAAAAGATGGAAGGAGCTCGGAAATAATCCTGGCATCGATTTCAGAATTTTCACCTTCCAGAAGCACGATTTTTGATCGAGGGTTATACGTTGCTAGATCGCCAACAAGACTTATGATTGCATGCTCCAAGTCGATAGAGGCACTGATTTTTTCAGCTTGATTGGAACCGTCCGGGGTTTGTGCCGAGGGCTGCATATGAAAGACGCTATATGATGGGTCTTGTACCGCCTCCCTAAGAATTGCATCAGAATGAGTAACCAGCCATATTTGGTTATTTAACATTTCACCTAGATGCTTTTGGTAGAATCTGGGAAGGCCCATAGCTAAACGAGGGTTTAGGTGAAGCTCGGGTTCATCAAGCAGGATTATCGAGTTTTTTGGCGCATTATTTCTTAGTCGCAGATAACCCAAAAGCACCTCTTTCTCACCGGAACTGAGTTCGTTAATGTCATGCCTTCTTCCGTTATCAAGCTCAACCGGAAACTCAAGCCCCCCTTCCTTGGTGGGTATCGCACCTAAGAATTTTTTACCAGGAAAAAATATCGAGAAAAGCTCATCCAGGGTAGATTTAAGTGTGTTTTCATCAGGAACTGGCACGCCAGCTTTTTCAGCTAGCAGCTCCCGAACATAAGACTGCGCCATTTCTGTTTTGACGCCTGTGTATTTATTCTGCGTATTGTACAATGCGTGTTGAGCACCTTTGCTGGCCGAAGCATCTTGAATCTGTAGATTTAGATTGCTTACCTGCTCCCTTGAATATGTTCTCGATGGCGATTGATAGTCGATAACGCCAATATCTTGCGGCTGATAAATAGAAAAAATCAGTTCAAGTACTGGGGAACCTATGACCGATGGAGAGTCACCTGGGGACATAGTCAACGATGCCAAGTGTGATTCTCTGTCAATTAATTCCAACACTGCATCCGCCATACTTTTAGCGTCTCGATCTACAATTGCACCGTCCTGAAGCTTAGTACGTGGATCACGTATTTGAATATCACCGTCTAAACTTCTCTGCCTGGTAATTTGGGACCATCTCATTTTCTTGAAAATGTCCACGGCGTTCGATCGAATATAATCCTTCTCATTCTTATCAAGATTGAACTCGATTTCGATTTTAAGAGGTTTGCTTGGATTGTTTAGTATTCGCTTCGACTCGTTTTGGAGCTTGTTTATGTTTATCTGAAACTCACTAAACCAACTTCCAAATTCATTATTACTATATTGCCCATAAGCAGATTTAACCAGCCGAACTGCGTCGAAAATACTAGACTTACCGCAACCATTTGGACCCGCGACTACGACTGCATCAGAGAGGTTTCGCATCTCAACAGACTCTATTGCTCTAAAATTCTCGATGACGACCGACTGAATTCGCATTAGTAATTCTCACCTATTGTCGTTTAGATACTTCCGATTAATCTCAATATCTATACCACCGCTATTTATTGGAAGATTTGATCGCATAAGGCTTTTGTTCAGCGGCGACCTTTTTGTAGCGAAGCTGAGAAAAGGGCGTCCGGTGGAGGGCGATCCGGCCCGGTACGAACTGGAACTATTTGTTGGGCGGAACCCTCCGGTTTCTCACCGCTTTTGATGACCGCCTACCAAATCAATTCTTTCATCCCCCAAGCTCTAAAAATGGGAGATACTCATGCCGTTATGCCTCTTTCTTAAAACCTGATCCATTACAACCAAGGCACGTTGGGTCTGGCTTCCCCCTTACATCTCGATGATTTTCACACATCCAGCATCGACGATGACCGGTTGATACATACAAAATTATCCTAGTGATTTTAAAAGGGAGCAGAATCAAACCCAATGCCATTTCGAAAAGCCATCTGATCACAACCCTACCCCTTTATTGGTAAGTCAAGCTATTAAATTTGCGGACAAAACAGATGCCCTCTGTCATTTTCGAAAGAACGAAAATGCCAAGCGAAAGATATATATAGCGTCCGGAAGATAGCTAGCCCTCCCACCTGCCATAGGCGCATTGGTAACTGCCACCGAAAAACTTAGGCTCCCATTCCCCGAGCGACCCCATTTAGTATGGCTGACGAGAAAAATAAACCAATAGCTACCAATATTTGACCAGAGAACAGGCTAACGACCGCGCCCAAAAAACAGGCTCCTACAGCCAACAACACCACTAATGACAGCAGGCTCTTCAAACTCTGATTCTCCTTAAAGTATGAAAAACAACGATCACTGAACTTGCATCATGTTCTCGCCGCCCAACGCCCGGCTCATGCGCCGGGCGGGAGCTGCGCAGCGGCGAAAACCCGGTCGCCGTGCAGCCGATTGTTATGCATATCGTCGGGGAAACGGACAAATTCTGAGCCGGGAGATTTCTTTAGCCCAACCATCATCACTGCTGCGAAACAGAAAATACCTGCGACAAAGTTCAGCGGCCTCTCGATATACCAAGGCTGAGACGCCCAAGAATCATAAAAATTCAGGATTATTGGTTGATTGCCTTCGGCAGAAAAAAACCAAGCGCCGACTGTAAAAATAATCATTCCCTGGGAGCACAGTGATAAGACGTTTTTTAGCTCCACTTCATGTTCATGTCTTTCACAATATTTCATGAGCGCGCTATTGTTATCTTTAGCAGCCTTAACCAAAAGCGAGTCTACTCGCTGATATCCTTTTCCGGGGTTCTCGTCCAGAAAATTAGGATCCTTAACGAAATACGAAATCCCGATCAAAATAAAAGGCCACACGCCGAACCAAAACCCCGGCAAAACTGCTGCGAATATAAACGAGAAAACTCCAACGCCGAGAAGCAAATCCTGAATATCAAGTCTGTTCTTAATCCATCCCCATGAAACTAGCGTGACACCTTCGCCGTACTGGATCATCAATGTGCAATCGACAAAAGTAATGCCTGCAAGTAATGCAAAAAGCCATGTTAGCTGCATCGATTTCTGGATTGCAGAGACTTTAATTTGCTTCAAAAAATCCACTTCCACTCCTATTCACTTCATAACAGCAGTTGGATAGCGCTCAAATAGATCACACAGATTTGACCACATCATGATTCCATCCAATCACAGTGTATTCGTGCGCCGACGATCAAGGTAAACAACAGCTTAGCCTACACCTCACTATGCCGCCATCGCCATATAGTATCGAGGTAGTCGTTTCGCAGCAGGTTGGTTGCCCGGGCACAAAAAAAGCGCCGTGCTCATAGAGCAGGGCGCTTTCTTCAGTAAAGGCGGGCTTACGCTTTCGGCCCGGCCTCCACGATGGCGTCGGAAACATCAAACTTCTTGAAGTTTTCCACGAACTGGCCAATCAGCTCGGCGGCCTTGGCGTCGTAGTCTTCCTTGCTGGCCCAGGTGTTGCGGGGGTTCAGCAGGTTGTTGTCTACGCCCGGTACGTCAACCGGCACGTCCACGTTCAGGGTGGGCAGGTGCTCGGTTTCGGCATCGTCCAGGTCGCCATTCTGGATGGCAGCGATGATGCCACGGGTGGTGGGGATGCTGAAACGCTCGCCCACGCCGTAGGGGCCGCCGGTCCAGCCAGTGTTCACCAGGAAGACCTTGCTGCCAAACTCATCCATGCGCTTCATCAGCAGCTCGGCGTAGACGCCGGCCGGGCGCGGGAAGAAAGGCGCGCCGAAGCAGGTGGAGAAAGTGGCTTTCAGCTTGGACGAAGAGCCCATTTCGGTGGAGCCCACCAGCGCGGTGTAGCCACTCAGGAAGTGGTAGGCCGCGGCTTCCTTGCTGAGGATGGACACGGGCGGCAGTACGCCGGTCATGTCGCAGGTCAGGAAGACGATGTGTGACGGCTCGCCGGCGCGGTTCTCAATAACGCGTTTCTCAACGTGCTCCAGCGGGTAGGCGCAACGGGAGTTTTCGGTGAGAGAGACGTCGGTGTAGTCCGGCTCGCGGGTTTCCGGGTCGATGGTGACGTTTTCAACGATGGCACCGAAGCGGATGGCGTCCCAGATAATGGGTTCGTTCTTCTGGCTCAGGTCGATGCACTTGGCGTAGCAGCCGCCTTCAATGTTGAAGACGGTGCCGGGGCCCCAGCCATGCTCGTCGTCGCCGATCAGGAAGCGATCAGGGTCGGCGGAGAGGGTGGTCTTGCCGGTGCCGGAAAGGCCAAAGAACAGGCAGGTTTCGCCGTCTTCGCCAACGTTGGCGGAGCAGTGCATGGGCAGCACGTCTTTTTCCGGCAGCAGGAAGTTCTGTACGGAGAACATCGCCTTTTTCATTTCGCCGGCGTAGTGCATGCCTGCCAGCAGTACCTTGCGCTTGGCAAAGTTGATGATCACACAGCCGTTGCTGTTGGTGCCATCGCGCTCGGGCACGCACTCAAAATTGGCGGCGTTGAGGATCTGCCACTCCTGCTTGTCGGCCGGGTTGAAGCTGTCAGGGCGAATAAACAGATTCTGGCCGAAGAGGTTCTGCCAGGCGGTTTCGGTGGTCATGCGCACTGGCAGGTAGTGTTCCGGGTCGGAGCCAACGTGTACCTGGCTTACAAAGCTGTCTTTCTCGGCGATGTAGGCTTCAACGCGATCCCAGAGGGCATCAAACTTGTCCGCATCGAACGGGCGGTTGATGGGCCCCAATGGATATCGTCAGAGGTACTGGGCTCTTCGACGATGTAGCGGTCTTTCGGGGACCGGCCTGTACGTTCACCGGTTTTGACCACCAGGGAACCATTTGCGGCCAGTTGGCCTTCGCGTCTTTCCAGTGCCAGCTCAACCAGTTGTGCTGCACTCAGATCATTATAAGTGTTACTCACTTCGACCTCGCCCTCGGGATGTGATCGTGATTACTCAGGCCGTCCCCCCTAAAAATTGACGGAAATCTGAGCAATCGGGTCAATTCAGGCGCGCTATTATGCCAGAGACGCCGGTAAAAAACGACTGCCCCGGAAACCGCTCTACGACTGGCTTCCGGGCCGTTCAGCCGGGTGTTCAGTGTAACGTATGGCCGGTGAAAAGGTGATCAATATCATTTCTATCGAAGCGATAGTGTTGATGACAGAACTGGCAGTCCATTTCGATGGACCCCTGCTCGTCGAGGATACTGTAGCACTCCTCCTTGCCGATGGATTCCAGGGCGCCCAGCGTTCGCTCCCGCGAGCAGCTGCAACGGAAGGCGACGGGCTCGGCATCGAACAGGCGCACAGTTTCTTCGTTGAACAGGCGATGGAGCACGGTTTCGCTGTCCAGGGTCAGTAGTTCTTCGGCTTCGACGGTGCTGGCCAGGTGGTTAAGGCGATCCCACAGGTCGGAATCCTGTTCGGTGTCGCCGGGCAGTTTCTGCAGCATCAGGCCGGCGCTGCAGTTTTCATCGGCAAACAGGAAAAAGCTGGTGGGGATCTGCTCGGAGCGTTCGAAGTATTCTTCCAGGCAGCCGGCCAGGCTTTCCTCTTCCCGGGGCACCACGCCTGGTAACGCTGGCCTTTGTCCGGGGAGATGGTGATGGCCATGCGGCCCTCGCCCAGCAGCGCATTCAGGGAGTCCTCGGTCACGGCGTGTTCGTCGTAGCGGGCCAGGCCGCGGATGAAACGATCATGGCTGCACTCCGCCATCAGTGTGCGCAGCGGGCCGTCGCCCTGGGCTTGCAGGGATAGGGTGCCTTCAAACTTGAGGGTGCTGCTCATCAGCACGCTGGCCACCAGGGATTCCCCCAGCATGCGCCGCACGGACGCGGGTAGGGAGCCTGGTTGCCAATTTCACTATAGCTGTCGTTCAATTTCACCCAGGCTCCCCGGACCTGGCTGTCTTCAAAAATAAATCGCTGGAACTGGTCCCGGGATGCCATTGGTATTTCTCCTGAGCGTTAAAGTCGGAAACGGTAATCATTGGGGCGGGAAACAGGAATGCTAGAGCCCGTTCTGTTCCCGGAAGCGTTGTATATCCCGTCGGTCTTTCTTGGAAGGCCGTCTGGCCGGGGGTAGCTGCGCCGCCTGCATGGTTTTGCGCTGCCACGAGAGTTCTTCCCGGCGTTTCACGCTGTCGTCGGTTTCGTGATAGAGCTTCTGGGCTTCGGGGGCGCCCCGGCGCCGGTCACTGATGTCGTCCACCACCACAATGCATTCCTGCCAGCCCAGCCGCAGGGTCACTTTGGCGCCGGGCTCCACCAGTTTTCCGGGTTTGGTTCGCTGGCTGTTGTAGTGAACCTTGCCCCCTTCGATGGCTTGCTTGGCGAGGTTGCGGGTTTTGTAGAAGCGTGCTGCCCACAGCCATTTGTCGAGTCTTACGCGGGTGTCGTCAGTGGTGGTTGCCGTCATGTCTCCTCACCTGATGAGCGTATACCCATAGTATAGCTGGCTCACTGGCCGGATGGCAGGGGTTGGCGCTGACGCAGTGCCGGCAGGATTTCATCAAAATGATGAATCGAGGGGATGTCGGGGTGCCGGTCGCGGGCGGGCTGCCTGCTGTCTGGTGCCAGAATGGCAAGGCACTGGGCGATGCCAGCGGTGCGGGCGCTTTCCAGTACCGGGAAGCTGTCGTCCACCATCAATGTTGCGGCGGCCTGATAGGCTTCCAGCCCGGCGAGGTCCTGCCAGAAGGCGGGATCTTCCTTGGGTTTGCCCAGCTGGTGGCTCGAGATGATGTTGTCAACCCGGCTGTCCAGGCCGGTGCGCTGAAGCTTCAAACTGAGCGGGTCCGGATGGCAGTTGGTGACAATCACGGAGCGCAAACCGGTATCACGGACGGCATCGAGAAAATCCGTCACATGCGGGCGGTAGCCAATGCGTTCGCCCACTTCGGCCTTGAGCCGGTGATGTCCATGTCCAGCCGGTCGCTCCAGTAGTCGGTGCAGTACCAGTTCAAAGAACCACGTTCGGCCATGATCATCGGAATGATAGTGTCACGGGCTTCTTCCGGGCTGAGATTGTTGTACTCGGCGTAACGCTGGGCAGGTGCTCGAGCCAGAAATGGTTGTCGAAATGCAGGTCGAGCAGTGTTCCGTCCATATCCAGGAACACCGTCTCAAGGGAGTGCCAGTTCACCATAAACAAAAACAGCCTGAAGTTGGTTAAACGTCAGGCTGCCGAAGAATGCGCAAATTGGCAAGGCGGGTTTTTACGGATCAGTTACCGCTTTGTTCAATGGGCTGTTGTTTCCTGCCGGTGCGAGTACAACCGAGGCAGCGAACAAAGGTGGCTTTGGCCGGGCCAACAACCAGGACTTCGCCGGCTTCCGCTGCGTTACCGCCCAGTGCGGAGAACGGCAGGGATACCAGGTAAACCACGCTTCCCACGATGGTGGTGGCAAACAGGGCCGGGCGAACAAACAGCGCATCCCCTGTCATTGCCAGTGCTGTAGGCTCTTCGTCGATGGCTTGAGCGTGGCCGACGGAGGAAAAAGCCAGCAGGCAAACCGCTACGGCTGTAATAACGATGTGGGAAATCTTACCGGTCATTTCTTGTTTCTCCTGAGCTTACCTTAGCTTGTCGGCGTTCTGATCTGGCCGATGGTCGCCCTGCCTTGGATGGCTGACGATACATATACCGCACAGTGTAGCTTACGATTATGGATACTCTGTTAACTATGAATCATATTTGCGTATTTTCAAACGATTTTTCTGTTTCATTAGTTGTCTGGCCGCCGTTCAGCGCTGGCATTTTCCGCAGTAAACCGTCGAGCGCTGGTTCATCCGGATTTCCTTCAGCGGATGGCCGCACTCGCGGCAGGACTCGCCATTGCGGCCATACACCAGCAGCGACTGGGCAAAATAGCCCGGTTTGCCGTCGCTGTTCACAAAGTCCCGCAGGGTGGTTCCACCCATGAGAATGGCCGCACTGAGGGTTTCGCGGATGGCTTCCACCAGGCGGTTGTAACGGTCCAGGCTGATGCGGCCGGCGGCGCGACGGGGGTGGATGCCGGCCTTGAACAGGGCTTCGTTTGCATAGATGTTGCCCACGCCCACCACCACATGGTTGTCCATGATGAAGGACTTTACCGGTGTCTTCTTGCCCCGCGAGAGTCGATAGAGCAGGCGCCCGTTGAAGTCCGGTGCCAGGGGTTCCGGCCCCAGGCTGGCGATCAGTGGATGCTGGTCCGGTGTTTCGGACCAGAGCCAGCAACCAAAGCGGCGGGGGTCGTTGAAGCGCAGGCGAATGCCGTTGTCGAGCGTCAGTTCCACGTGGTCATGAAGTAGGGGCTCGCTCTGATCGGTGATCACCCGCAGGCTGCCGGACATGCCCAGGTGCACGATCAATGTTCCGGCAACGGTGGCCGAGCTTACGCCAATCAGCAGGTATTTGGCCCGGCGGTCCACGGTGTGGATTACCGAGCCTTCGATCAGTTCCGCGAGGTTGCCCGGCACGGGCCAGCGCAGGCGTCCGTCGCGCACGGTTACCTGAGTGATGGTCCGGTTTTCACAATGGGGGGCGATGCCGCGTCGGGTGGTTTCTACTTCGGGCAATTCGGGCAAAGGGGTATACTCCAGCGGCACGGGCGGTAACGGATAAGTGTAATCGGTAACAAATTCGCATCCAAATGCGGTTGTTCGAGCTAACAACTGTACGCTAAAGTGGCTCGATACGGTTGTCGGGCAGTGCCGGACCCGGATTTCGAACGAGGAAAACTCTATGTGGTACAACGGTCTTCTGGACCTTTCGGTGATGCAGCTGATTCTGGTTGCGCTGGGGCTTACCCACATCACAATTATCAGCGTTACGCTTTACCTGCATCGTCATTCTGCCCACAACTCGCTGGATCTTCATCCGGTGCTGGCGCATTTTTTCCGCTTCTGGCTGTGGCTGACCACGGCCCAGAACACCAAGCAGTGGACGGCGATTCACCGTAAACATCACGCCAAGTGCGAAACCGAGGAAGACCCTCACAGCCCGGTGGTCCTGGGTATCCGCAAGGTGCTGCTTGAAGGTGCCGAACTGTACGACGAGGCCGGTACGCCAGAAACTCTGGAGCGTTATGGCCAGCGCACCCCGGAAGACTGGGTAGAGAACAATGTGTATAGCCGCTATAAACTGCTGGGCATTCAACTGATGGCGGTGATTGATCTGCTGCTGTTCGGTGTTCACGGTATCTGGATCTGGGCGGTGCAGATGATGTGGATTCCGGTCTGGGCGGCCGGTGTGGTCAATGGCATCGGGCACTTTATGGGGTATCGCAATTTCGAATGCAGCGATAACGCCCGCAACATTTCGCCCTGGGGCATCCTGATTGGCGGCGAAGAGTTGCACAATAATCACCACACCTACCCCAATTCCTCCAAGCTGTCTCGCCGCTGGTATGAAGTGGACATTGGCTGGGGCTATATTCGTCTGTTCCAGTTCTTCCGGTTGGCGAATCCCAAGGGCTTCAAGCCGATCGCACATTATGTACCTGGTAAGCAGGAAGTGGATGTCGAGACGGTTCAGGCCATTACCAACAGCCGGTTCGATATTATGCGTCAGTATCGTAAGCGGGTGATGGAGCCGGTGTTGCGTCAGCAGAAGGCGGTGATGGACGAGGAGATCCGTCCGCGTTATCGCAGTCTGAAGCGGTTGCTGTCCCGTGAGGTGACTCTGATCAAGCCGAAGGAGAAGGAGCACCTGGAAATTGCTCTGGAGAGCAATGCGGTGCTGCGGCAGATTTATGAGAAGAGTAATGAGTTGCAGGAGTTGTGGCGTCGCCGTGGTTTGAAGCCGCAGGAGAAGTTGCATGCGCTGATGGAGTGGTGCCGGGAGGCGGAGGCCAGCGGTATTCGCTACCTTGAGGACTTTGCGGCGCATTTGCGGGCTTATTCTCTTCGGCCTTCGCCGTGATCGCCCTTTTAGTCTGCTGATTCCTTCACTCTGAATAAACAGTAGGTCACCTGGCCTGCTGTTTTTTGTCTGTGCAGGGTCCAGTTGGCTGGCGCTGAGGGCGTTGGCATGTCGCTTTCGTGTTCTGCGTAGATCCAAGCCCCGGGTTTTACCCAACCATTGTCCGCAATCATCGGGAACAGTTTTTCCAGCCAGCCCTGTCTGAAGGGCGGGTCCATGAACAGGATGTCGACGGGTTTGGCCGGTGGCTGGGCCAGGTAGGTGTCGACAGCCTGGCAGGCCACTTCTCCGTTTTCCGATTTTAGTAGGCGCAGGTTGCTTCTCAGGGCCTGGGCGAGTGCGGGCGTGTGATCGACGAAGGTGGTTGGGCCAGCGCCTCGGGAGAGAGCTTCAAGACCCAGGGCGCCGGAGCCGGCGAAGAGGTCGAGGCAGCGGCTACCGGGCAGGTGGTGCGTCAGCCAGTTAAAGAGGGTTTCGCGGGTGCGTGCCGGTGTAGGGCGTACGCCGCCGGCTTCGGGGAAGCGCAGTTTGCGGCTGCGCCAGTCGCCGCCGATGATGCGGAGTTCGCCGCCGTTGCTGGCTGGCCTGGGTTTCTGGGTGCGCGCCATGGGGATGAGGCCTCTCGAGCATGGTTTGGTGCGCCTGCCGGTGCAGGTTGCGCCATGTTACGAAGGTTTATGGGGCGAGTCACCTGCGGCCATCACTTAGGCCGGTCAGTCTGCTAGAATACCGCCTTTCTTGTATCCCGCGAATCGACGATCAATGGTATGACTATGACGGCAGAGTGGATTGCTATCGGCCTTCTGGCCCTTCTTGTCCTTGTGTTTGTTCTGGATGTGGCGGCAAACCGTCAGCGTATACCCCGGCCAAAGCCGGTGCCCCAGAAGAAGCCGGAGGTCCGGAAGGTGCTACCCCGAAATCCGGGTCGGAGGAGAAGGCGGAGCCTAAGTCCGAGCCCGATAGCGAGCCGGTCGCGGAAGCACCTGAAAAGCCTGCTGATGAGGAAGCGCCCGCTGAATCCCCGACAACGCCGGAGCCTGAGCCAGAGCCGGAAGCACCTCAGGTCAGTGTTTTCGAGCGTATCCGCAATGGGTTGGGTAAAACCCGTGCCAATCTGACCGGTGGTTTTGCGGATCTGTTTTCCATCGGCAAGAAGGTGGACGAGGATCTGCTCGAGGAAATCGAGACCACCTTGCTGATGGCGGATGTGGGTGTGACCGCCACGTCGGAAATCATTGAGTCGCTCACCGACAAACTGGAGCGCAACCAGCTCAAGGACGGCGAAGCCTGCGCAAGGCCCTGAGGGATGAGCTCCATGGCCTGCTGGCGGATGTGACAAAGCCCCTGGAAATTGAAGCCGGCAAAAAGCCCTACGTCATCCTGATGGTGGGTGTGAACGGTGTTGGTAAAACCACTACGATCGGTAAGCTCACCAAGCTTTTTCAGCGGGACGGCAAGTCGGTGATGCTGGCGGCGGGGGATACCTTCCGTGCCGCGGCGGTTGAGCAGTTGCAGGTGTGGGGCGAGCGTAATGACGTTCCCGTCGTGGCCCAGCATACCGGCGCCGACAGCGCATCCGTCATCTTTGATGCTGTTCAGTCTGCGCAGTCCCGTGGTGTGGATGTGGTGATTGCGGACACCGCCGGCCGCCTTCAGAACAAAGACAACCTGATGAGCGAGCTGGAGAAGGTTGTGCGGGTCATGAAGAAGCTGGATGAGTCCGCACCCCACGAAGTCATGCTGGTTCTGGACGCCGGCACCGGCCAGAATGCTTTGAGTCAGGCCCAGGTGTTCCAGCAGGCGGTGGGGGTCAGCGGCATTACCCTGACCAAGCTGGACGGCACGGCCAAGGGTGGTATTGTGTTTGCCATCGCCCGGCAGTTGCAGCTACCCATCCGTTACATTGGTGTGGGGGAGCAGGTAGACGACCTGCGCAGCTTCGATGCCCGCACCTTTGTGGATGCGCTGTTTGATGAAAGCCCGGATAAGTAACCTTCAATGATCGAGTTCCGCCAGGTCACCAAACGTTATGACAGCGACCATACCGCGTTGCGTCAGGTCAATTTCGGCCTGGAGCGTGGTGAGTTGGCGTTTCTTACGGGGCATTCCGGTGCTGGCAAAAGTACGCTGCTAAAGCTGATTATGGTGATGGAGCGCCCCAGCGCCGGCGAGGTGATTGTGGGCGGGCAGGTGCTCAATACCCTGCCGCGCCGTCAGGTGCCGTACATCCGCCGACACATCGGTGTGGTGTTCCAGAATCACCAGTTATTGTTTGATCGCACCGTGTTCGACAACGTCGCCATGCCTTTGGAGGTGATGGGCACCCCGGCCCGGGATATCGGTCGCCGCGTGCGGGCCGCTCTGGACAAGGTGGGGTTGTTGAGCAAGGAAAAGATGAACCCGATGCAGCTATCCGGGGGTGAGCAGCAGCGGGTGGGCATTGCCCGTGCCGTGGTGAACAAGCCCCCGGTACTGTTGGCGGATGAGCCCACCGGTAACCTGGACCCGGAATTGTCGGCCGATATCATGCGGCTGTTTGCGGAATTCAGTCAGGTCGGGGTCACGGTGTTGATTGCTACCCACGACATTGCACTGATTAACGATCTTGGTCGCCGTACGTTGACTCTCGATCATGGTCGGCTGGTGACAGGCGTTGTCGCAAAAGGGGGGCTTCATGGCTAACGATCCCCGACGGCAGTCTGCCCGGGGCGCCAAAAGTGCCCGTTCTCCCTGGCGCCAGCAGGCCGAAAGTTACCTGAATCATCATCGTAAGGTGGCCCGGGACAGCGCGCAGCGTCTTTGGCACTCACCAGTGGCGAGCATGATGACCTGGACGGTGATGGGCGTGGCGCTGGCGCTGCCAGTGGCGCTTATGCTGTTGCTGGCCAGTCTGGAAGGCGTCAGTGCCGGCTGGGAAAGCTCGGCGAGGGTGACGGCCTATCTGAGTGACGCCGTTTCTATTGAAGATGCCCGGTCATTGAAAGCCGAGGTGGCTGATGACAGCCGGGTGGCGGAAGTCGAGCTGATCGACCGTGAGACTGCGCTGGAAGAGTTCCGCGCTTCTTCCGGCCTTGAAGACGCCCTCGATTACCTGGACGGAAACCCGCTTCCCCATACTCTGCTGGTCACACCCAGTGAAGGTTCCCGCACCGCCGACGGCGTGGAAATGCTGCTGAAGGTTATTGAAGGGCTGGACGGTGTTGACCGGGTACAGGTGGATCTCGGCTGGTTGCAGCGTCTGAACGCCATGACCGACCTGTTGGGCCGTGCCGTCTGGGCGCTGGCGCTGTTGTTGGCGGCCGCCGTGGTGCTGGTGATTGGCAATACCGTTCGCCTTGCGATTGAAAATCGCCGCGACGAAATTCTGGTGGCAAAGTTGGTGGGTGGCACCGACGCTTTCGTGCGCCGGCCGTTCCTCTATACGGGGGCCTGGTTTGGCCTGGGCGGTGGCATTGTGGCCTTTATCCTGCTCCAGGTGTCGCTCTGGTGGCTCAGTGGCCCAGTGGAGCGCCTAGCCGGGTTGTACCGTAGTGAGTTTTCCCTGAGCGGGCTGAGCGTCGATGGCGCGCTGGCGTTGATAATTGCAGCCATGCTGTTAGGCTGGTTAGGCGCCTGGGTTGCCGTCAAGCGCCATCTGGATGACATTGAGCCGGGGGAAATTGCCGGCGGATGATCTCCGATCTCGGAAATACCGTATTGAAGCCAATGCAGGTTTCGGCGTAGCTTGAAGATAGAATTCGAAGGCAGCCAGATTTCCAGTTTGTTGATTTGAAACGGTTTAGATGGAAATTTGGGTTATTTGCAGAGTGCTTGGCGGGCTGAATTAGAGTTGCTATATTTATCGGTCGTCATGTTCGGAGGATAAGACATGGGTACGAGTTTACAGATCATCGACAGACTGGTTCCGGGTGCCAACCTTGAGTCCTATATCCAGGCGGCCAGCCGCATTCCGGTACTGTCTGTCGAGGAAGAGCGCAAGCTCGCCGAGCGACTGCATTACGATGGTGATGTGGAAGCCGCGCGTGAGTTGGTTCTTTCGCATCTGCGCTTCGTGATCCACATTGCCCGCAGCTATGCGGGTTATGGGCTGTCCCAGGCAGATTTGATCCAGGAAGGTAACGTAGGCCTGATGAAGGCGGTCAAGCGTTTCAATCCGGAATACGGTGTTCGTCTGGTGTCCTTTGCAGTGCACTGGATCAAGGCCGAGATTCACGAGTTTATCCTGCGCAACTGGCGCATCGTGAAAGTGGCGACCACCAAGGCGCAGCGTAAGTTGTTCTTTAACCTGCGCAGCCAGAAGAAGCGTCTGGCGTGGTTGAGCCATGATGAGGTTAATGCCGTGGCCAGTGATCTTGGGGTTGAGCCCAAGGTTGTGCGGGAGATGGAAGGCCGTCTGGCTTCCCACGATACGGCGTTCGATGGCCCCCAGGATGATGACGACGACAATGCTTATCAGGCGCCGGCGTATTATCTGGAAGACAAGCGCAGCAATCCGGCCACGCAGTTGGAGCAATCAGACTGGACGGACGATTCCAATGGTCGTCTGATGGCGGCGCTGGGGCAGTTGGATGAGCGTAGCCAGGATATCCTTCGTGAGCGCTGGTTGTCGGATAGCAAGTCGACACTGCATGAGCTGGCTGACCGATATGGTGTTTCCGCTGAGCGTATTCGTCAGTTGGAGAAAAACGCCATGAAGAAGATTCGTCTGCATATGACAACGGAAGAAGAGGCGGCTTAACCCTTAGTTGACTTGGGGTTTGTCAGAACGCCACCACCCTTTGCGGGGTTGGTGGCGTTTTTGTTTGTATAATCCTTAAAACAAACACAAACCTTGGGGTGGAAGTGAGTGGGCAGGCCCTTCCAAAACACGCCTCAAGACGTCCTTGTGCGGCTCGAGCTCCGCCATCCATGGCTCCGCACGGTTTTGGAAGGCCTGCCCACTCACTTCTCCCGGCATTGGGAATAGGGATCCAGGAATTATGACCGAAAACCATCCTCATATAGCGTTTCTTGGCGTTGGCTTGATGGGCGCGCCCATGGTTCGGAATCTTCTGAACGCGGGTTATCCAGTAACTTTGTGGAACCGAACCGCTAGTAAATGTGAGCCTTTTGTCAATGAGGTCACCATTGCCGACTCGCCAGAAGACGCTGTCCATCGTGCCGATATCGTCATCACCATGCTGGAGAACGGCGATGTAGTGGAAGACGTGATGGTGGCGCAAGGGGGTATCGCGGCGCTCAAGGCCGGGGCGGTCTATATTGATATGAGTTCGGTTCAGCCGTCGCTGGCGCGACGCCATGCGGCCTTGGCTAAGGAGCAGGGGGCCGGGTATGTGGATGCGCCTGTGTCCGGCGGCACTGTTGGCGCTGAGCAGGCAACGCTGAGTATTATGGCTGGTGGCTCTGGCGCAGACGTTGAGCGGGTGCGGCCAGTTTTTGAGGCTCTGGGGAGATGCACGCCCATTGGTCCGGTAGGGGCGGGGCAACTGGCGAAGCTGGCGAATCAGGCGATCGTGGGGATTACCATTGGCGCGGTGTCAGAGGCGTTGTTGCTGGCAGCGAAGGGTGGGGCTGATCCTGCCGCTGTTCGGGAGGCGCTGATGGGCGGTTTTGCGGGCAGTCGGATTCTGGAGTTGCACGGTCAGCGGATGATTGACCGGGACTTTTCGCCCGGTGCACCGGCGCGAATTCAGTTGAAGGACCTGCGGATGATTCTGGATGAGGCCCGTTCCGAGGGTCTGACCCTGCCGCTATCGCAGCAGGTGCATAATGAGTATCAAAGCCTGATCGCCAACGGGCACAGCGATGTGGATCACAGTGGTTTGTTGCTGGAACTGGAGCATCTCAACGGGGCATTGTTGGGTTCTTCGTCGGCCATCAAGCGCAAGTAGCAGGCTCGCTATGAATGTCTCCATGCTGTTTGCCGAGGTGAAATGCAGGAGCACGGTGCGGGTGAGATTAACTTTCGGAATGTTTTCGCAGCGCTGGACCGCCTGGGCTATGGTGGTTGGATGAACGTGGAATATTGCCTTGCGGGCTATACGGTGTCGAGACTAGGCTGGTTCGGGGTATGTCGTGACCGTCGCCATTGGCGACACCCTCTTACAAGATCGTAACTGGTCGGCAACGGATGTTCTTCGTACCCTAGCTGTTAATGTAATCCGCTATCGGGAGGAAAACCGGTGAAAGCACTGGTAATTGAAGACGATCAGGACGTGGCAAACTACCTTGTTAAAGGGCTGAAAGAGTCTGATTTTGTCGTGGACCACGCGGCGGATGGCAAGGAAGGCATGATGATGGCCGCCAGCGAAGACTACGACATCATGATTGTGGACCGCATGTTGCCAGGTATGGACGGCCTGTCGATCATCAAAACGGTGCGTGCCACTGGCAACCAGGTTCCAGTGTTGATCCTCAGCGCCCTGGGCGATGTGGATGACCGGGTGGAAGGCCTGCGTGGTGGTGGCGATGACTATCTGACCAAACCGTTCTCTTTCACCGAGCTGCTGGCCCGTATCGAATCCCTGGTGCGCCGTAATCGCCAGTCTGCGGAAACCGAGACCGTGCTGCGGGTGGCCGATCTGGAAATGGACCTGCTTGCCAGAACCGTTAAGCGGGCCGGGCACAACATTGATGTTCAGCCCCGGGAGTTCCGTCTGCTGGAATATCTCATGCGAAATGCGGGGCAGGTGGTCACTCGTACCATGTTGCTCGAAAAAGTATGGGACTATCATTTCGACCCCCAGACCAACGTCATCGACGTACACATCAGCCGTCTGAGGGCGAAGATCGACAAGGAATTCGAGACCCCCTTGCTGCAGACCATACGGGGTGCAGGGTACATGTTGCGTGAAACTGCTTAGCCAGCTCAGAACCTCATCGTTCCAGTTAGCCCTGCTGTACATGGTGGTGTTCGCCACCTCGGTTTTTTTGCTGCTGGCGTTTATCTACTGGCGCACGGCAGGGTTCATGACTGCCCAGACCGATGAGACCATCGAGGCCGAGATTGCCGGCCTCGCGGAGCAATACCGTGGCAGCGGTATCAATGGCCTTATTTCCATCATCCGCGAGCGTGTTGCCCGCGACCCCAACGCCAAATCCATCTATCTGTTGACGACGGACGACTTCGTCAAGCTCGCCGGTAACATCGAAAACTGGCCCAAGGGTTCTCGCTCTGACAGCGGCTGGATCAATTTCACTCTGAATCCGTCAGTGGGCTGGAATGGTCCGGAGCGACTCGCACGGGCTCGCATTTTCGAAGTGCAGGGTGGCCTGCGCCTGTTGGTGGGCCGTGATGTGGACGAGCTCACTAACCTGAAACGGGTGATCGAAACCGCCATTAACTGGGGGATGGGTATTACCCTGGCGCTGGCGCTGCTGGGCGGGTTCCTGATGAGCCGGAGCACCACGCGGCGCATTGAAGTCATCAACAACACTTCCCGGCGCATCATGAATGGGCATCTGTCCCTGCGTATACCAACCCGAGGTACCGACGACGACTTCGACCAGCTGGCAGAAAACCTGAATCAGATGCTGGATCGCATTGTTTACCTGATGGAAGGTATCCGGCATGTGTCCGACAGCATCGCCCACGATTTAAGAACCCCGCTGACCCGGCTGCGCAATCAGCTTGAAAACACCCTTATGTCGGTAGACAACGACGAGGCCCGGGAGCAGGCCGGCAAGGCCGTGGCAGAGGCGGACCAGTTGTTGGCCACCTTCAATGCCCTGCTTCGGATCGCGCGTTTGGAAACCCGTGGCAATACAGCGGACATGCAGCAGGTACCCCTGGGAGAGCTGGTTAGCGATGCGTGTGAGCTGTATGAAGCGTTGGCGGAAGACAAAGAGCAGCAGTTCGAGCAGTCCCTGGAAGATCATGTGGTGATCGAGGGCGATCGGGACCTGCTGTTCCAGATGGTCAGTAACCTGATTGATAACGCTATCAAGTACACCCCGGAACAAGGCGAGATCCGGGTAAACGTACGCAAGGACGGCAACGACGCGATTTTCGAGGTTGGGGACAGTGGCATTGGTATCCCCGATGACGAAAAAGACCAGGTGTTCCAGCGCTTCTACCGGGTTGGCAAAAGCCGGTCATTGCCCGGCAACGGCCTTGGGCTCAGCCTTGTCAGCGCGGTCGCGGAGATCCACCAGGGTGTTATCTCATTGAGCGATCATCACCCAGGGGAAGACTATCCGGGGCTGATGGTCACTATTCGGTTGCCCGCTTACTCGCCGAACCGGAAACGTCTGAAAGACACCCAGACCATTTCCGCTTCGGAAGCCGGAGAACAGAACTCCCCGGGGGAGCTCAGGGGCGTTTGATCAGTTGCTGGATGCGCCGCGGAACTGATTTACGCGGCTCATCACTGGCTTCAGCAGCGTGTCTACCTGTGAGCGGCGACGATCGAATTTGGCCTGGATGCTGTCCCACTCACCTTCCAGATGTTTCTGTTCCAGCATGATAAACGCCGCCAGGTTATGGCGGTTCAGCTTGCCGGTGATGCCGTATTGGTCAAGCCGATAGCCGATACTGTCGAGACCATTGAGGGCCGTGTTGAGAAGCTTTTTGGTGTTCATTCTGGTATCCCGTGCTTGGACGTTAAATCGGAAATTCAGTTAACCGAACGCTAACGCCTGCGTCTAGAGTGCGCAACCTAATCTGGCCCTGACCAAAACGTAATTCGGCCGCCACCACTGTGTAACCTGTTCTGTGGAAAATGGAAGGTGTAGCTAAGGAAGCCGGCGGAAACTCCGCTTGCTTCTCCCTCCAGCACAGCGCTAGCCTTACCCCGTTTTTACGGGGTTTTTTTATGTCTACACGGTGGTTTTTCTATGGCCAGAACCCGCTACATAACCGCGGAGGGCGAGCAGGCTCTTCGTGAGGAATTGCGTTTTCTCTGGAAGGAGAAGCGTCCGGAAGTGACGCAGGCGGTGCGGGAAGCAGCCGCTCAGGGCGATCGCTCAGAGAACGCCGAGTACATCTATGGCAAGAAGCAGTTGCGGGAAATTGATCGACGCGTGCGCTTCCTGACCAAGCGGCTTGATGAGCTGACGGTGGTGGATCGTCTGCCTGATGACCGGGGCAAAGTGTTTTTTGGTGCCTGGGTGACCATCGAAAACGAAGGCGGCGACGAAAGCACCTACCGGCTGGTTGGGCCGGATGAGTTCGATCTGTCTCGCGGTTACCTGAGCATCGACTCTCCCATGGCGCGTGCGCTTTTGGGCAAACGGATTGACGACGAGGTGGGGGTGCGTACACCGGATGGCTGGAATCACGTTGTGATCACCAACATTCATTATGAGCCGCTAACGCCCGACAAGTGAGGAGTGTCACAAAACTGGCGACCGACCGGGTTTTTTGTCGTTTTTGGCGATAGACTGATCAAAAATTGTCAGCCTGAGATGTATTTGTTCAAATAATGGTCAGGCTCGACATGACATAGAAAAGGCAGTCGTTATGGGCGGATTCGATACAAAAAGGACTATGATCGGCGCGATCGTGCTGGTGGTGGCGTTGTCACCTCTGGTGTGGGCCCAAACCGGCGAAGAAACCGTCGAGGGAGGCGCCTTCAATTATGAAGAGCGTTCAACGCTGGAGACCATTCCGTTCAACTCCATGGAAGAAGAGTCTCTGGCCAATACCGTGATCGAAGGCGGACTGGAAGCGCCGGCGGCTGGCGTGCCCGTGCAGCCGCGAACGGACGAGGATTTCTACCTGGATCCCCTTGCCCTTCAGCCCCGCGATCCACGCACGGATCTCGGGCGAAGCGAAATTCCGGTGGAATTCCGCTTCAGCAACCCCAAGTCCATTCCCGGGCAAACCCACGGTGACAACTACATTATCCGCCCACCGACCAATCGGAACTACGGCGCGTTCAATACCACAACGACGGAACGATAATTCGTCTGCCGCGCGGGTTCAGGCGGCAACAATGCCTTCGGGTTCAGTTCTGCCCAACACATCTTCGTAGAAGAACGTCAGCGCCTGTTTGGCTGATTGAGGCGTGCCCGTGACACTTCCAGGCGTTCGCTCAGGTAAGCAGGAATAATTGCCGGTCGCCGGGTTGCAGCGTTTCCGGATTTTTCAGGTCGTGGAAAAGCACGAACCGGGAAATCCAGTGGAGATAGGTTTGCTCTGCTCGGTGGTTAAGCTGATGTTTGCGGATGGCGCCAGTCACTCGACTGACAAGCCCGGGCTGCGACTGTTCCAGCGCCTCGGTGATATCCATGATGCGTCTTCCGTGTGAATTGTTGTTCTTATGATGCGCGCATCTTATGACAATCGTTTGACCGCCGCAAAACTTTTGCGAGGGAAATTGAGTGGGAGCAGAACCGTCGGTGCGGCGGCTGCTCCCGATCAAGCTGGACTACGGGTTACTTCAGGGATTCCAGCTTATCGATGTACTTCTGCATGGCTTCCTCGGAGGAGGTGCCCTTGACCTTTTCCCAGGCGTCGTACTTGGCGCGGCCGACAAAATCCATCATGCCCGGGCGTTTGCCACTGACATCACCTTCGGTGGCCTGCTTGTAGAGGGCATAGAACTCCAGCTTGAGTTCGTTGGAGGGTTTGAAGTCGCCCTCGGCGTTCTGGATGTAGTTGACGGCTTCGTCAAAGCGGGTTTTCAGGTCACTCATATGGCGGTTCCTTTTCTGGTGTTGAATCCGATATTCACGATGCGGAAGAGTATAGCCAGAGACAGTGTGACCGTCATTGGCCGATCGTTCCAATCCTTCGACGAATGGGGTATTGTCCGCATCCTTCTTTTAAGATAAACGGAGATGCCCCATGGCCGCCGCCAACAAACTGGCAAGCATTGTTGCCAAGATCAATCAGTTGCCGGAATTTGCCCGGCCCAAGGCTTTGTCGCTGTTTTTCGGCAAGGCGGTTCCGTTCACTGGTACCACCGGCATTCGCATTGAAGCCCTCGATCAGGAACGTTGCGTGATCTCCCTGAAGAACAAGCGCAGGGTCCAGAATCACATCAAGGGCGTACATGCCGTGGCTTCCCTGTTGTTGGCGGAATCCGCTACGGGCTTTCTCGTCGGTCTGAACGTGCCGGATGACAAGGTGCCCGTGATCAAAACCGCGCATGCCGAATACACCCGCCGTGCCAAAGGCGATATGAAGGTGGAGGCGTACCTTACCGCTGAGCAGCGTGAGCGTATGCTGACCGAAGAGAAGGGCGAAACCTCGGTGCCGGTGACCATCCACGACAGCGAAGGCCAGCAGCCGATCGAGATTGAAATGATCTGGGCCTGGACGCCAAAGCGTCGCTAGTTGCGATAGGTCATTGTTGTGAAAGGCCCCGGGATGTCGAATGGTTGGCAATTCTTTGCCCGGGGTCGAAATATTGCCAGAAGCTGGCCAATTTTTGCTTGAGTACCCGATTTATCCTGTGTAGAGTTCGGCCTGTAGCGTGCCAGGATGGTGCGCACAATGGACTGTAACACCGCAACTGAGTTTGCACATGGACCACAGGGAGCAAGCGCATGTCTTCAAAAGACGGTTCCGTCGCGCCTAAAGAGCGCATCAATATCAAGTATGTCCCCGCCACCGGTGATCAGCAGGCTGAAACAGAACTGCCGCTGAAGATGTTTGTCGTTGGTGACTTCAAGGGGCAAGCCGAAGAAACTCCGATCGAAGACCGTAAGGCGATTTCCGTCGACAAGAACAACTTCCGTTCTGTGATGTCGGAAGCCGGTCTCACCCTCTCCACCACGGTCACCAACAAGCTGGACGAAGAAGCCGAAGAATTGCCGGTTAACCTCGAATTCCAGACGCTGGACGACTTTTCCCCGGATAGCATTTCCCGTCAGGTACCTGAGCTGAAGAAGCTGATTGAGCTTCGTGAAGCCCTGGTTGCCCTCAAGGGCCCGCTGGGTAACGTGCCATCGTTCCGATCCAAGCTGCAGGAACTGCTGGACAACGATGACGCCCGCGACAAACTCCTCCAGGAGCTTGAGCTGGCCACGGACGAAAGCGGCGAATAATCCGGACTCTTGATTCGAATTCTGCCATTGCTGGCAGGTTTCACTTTTCTATTAAAACGTACTGAAGGGATGTGGTATGTCTGATACTGCTGAGCAGCAATCTGCTGCCTCCGAAGCTGCTGCGGAAGGCTCACTGCTGGACCAGGTAATGGCCAACAGTCGCATGGCTCCCGCCGATGAAGGATACGATGTGGCGCGCCGCGGCGTGGCAACGTTTATCTCCAACCTGCTGAAAAGCGACGAGAAAGGCCAGCCGGTCAACAAGGCACTGGTCGACCAGATGGTGGTCGAGCTGGATCGCAAGATCAGCGCCCAGATGGACGAAATCCTGCATGCGCCCAAGCTGCAGGAACTGGAGTCTTCCTGGCGCGGCCTGAAGCTGATGGTGGATCGCACGGATTTCCGCGAGAACATCAAGGTGGACATTCTTCACGCCACCAAAACCGAACTGCTGGAAGACTTCGAGTTCGCACCCGATGTCACCCAGACCGGTTTCTACAAGCACATTTACTCCACCGAATACGGCCAGTTTGGCGGCGAGCCCGTGGGCGCAGTTGTCGGCAACTATGCCTTCACACCCTCCACGCCGGACATGAAGCTGCTGCAGTATGTGTCTTCCGTAGGCGCCATGGCCCACGCGCCGTTCCTCTCCTCCGTTGCGCCAACATTCTTCGGTGTCGACAGCTATCAGGAACTGCCGGCCATCAAGGAACTGAAAGCCGTCTTCGAAGGCCCGAAGTACGCCAAGTGGCGCTCCCTGCGTGAGTCGGAAGACGCTCGCTACCTGGGTCTGACATCACCGCGCTTCCTGCTGCGTGTGCCTTATGATCCCACGGAAAACCCGGTACGCAGCTTCAACTACAAGGAAGACGTGTCCGGCGACCACGAGCATTACCTGTGGGGCAACACCGCCTACCTGTTGGCGACACGCCTGACCGAAAGCTTCGCCAAGTACCGCTGGTGCCCGAACATCATCGGCCCGCAAAGCGGTGGTTCGGTGGAAGATCTTCCGGTTCACACGTTCGAATCCTTCGGCCAGCTGGAAGCCAAGATTCCGACCGAGGTGCTGATCACCGACCGTCGCGAATACGAAATGGCTGACGAAGCTTCATCGCCCTGACCATGCGTAAGGGCAGTGACAACGCAGCGTTCTTCTCCGCCAACTCGGTACAGAAACCCAAGCAGTTCCCGAACACCAAGGAAGGCAAAGAAGCGGAAACCAACTACAAGCTGGGTACGCAACTGCCTTACATGATGATCGTGAACCGCCTGGCGCACTACATCAAGGTGCTGCAGCGTGAGCAGATCGGTTCCTGGAAAGAACGCCAGGATCTTGAGCGTGAGCTGAACACCTGGATTCGCCAGTACGTGGCCGACCAGGAAAACCCGCCGGCGGATGTTCGCAGCCGTCGACCACTGCGCGCCGCCAAGGTGACTGTTTCCGATGTGGAAGGCGATCCGGCTGGTACTCGGTATCCCTGGCAGTTCGTCCGCACTTCAAGTACATGGGTGCGAACTTCGAACTGTCACTCGTCGGCCGTCTGGACAAGGACTAATCCGTGTTCAGGAACACCGGTGCTGACGGTGTTCAGGCTTCGGGCGGCAGTCTGTTCGAGCGTTTGGAACAGGCTGCCGAACCTGCGGGGCAAAGCATGGGGGAAGTAACCCATGTGGTGGATTCCATCAAGCGCCACCTGGTTCGCCTGCTAAATGCCCATCCGGGCAACAGTGAGAGCGTGCCGGATCTGGGGTTGGTGGATTTCAACGACGCCACGCTCGGTACCCATGACCTGAGCATTCGTATTCGAAGCGCTATACGGCAGTGTATTGAGAAGTTTGAACCCAGGGTGAGCCGGTGGATGTGATGGCGATGCCCCAGGGGCCCGATCCATTGCAGTTGCGGTTTCAGGTGACGGTCTACCTGAAGGTGGGTTCGGAAGACGATAAAACGACCATTGATTTGTTATTGGATGACAAGCGCTATTACCGGGTGATTTAACGCCACGAAATAGCTTGAAGACACGGATGAGAGTGGGGGTGCAGTCAGGCTTCCAAAAGTGTGCGGAGCCATGGATGGCGGAGCCCAAGCGCCCATGGATGGGCTTGCAGCGTCTTTTGGAAGCCTGACTGCACCCCTGCTCGGAGTCAGAGGCGATGGCGATACCTTTCCTTCTGGGAAAAAGAACTCGCTTTGCTCGGACACCTTTTTCCCGGCAGGAAAGGTATCCCCATCCCCTCGGCCGAACTTTGGTGTAGTAGTCGTTATGAAGTTGAATCGATTTTACAGGGACGAACTGAGTTTTCTCAGGCTACAGGGCAGAGAGTTTGCGGATGCGCATCCTCAGCTGACCCGGTTTCTTTCTGAGCAGAGTACTGACCCGGATGTCGAACGACTGCTGGAAGGCTTCGCCTTTTTGACCGGGAAGCTCCGGGAGAAGGTTGAGGACGAGTTTCCTGAGCTGACGCATTCGCTGCTGAACATGCTGTGGCCGAACTATCTGCGGCCAGTGCCCAGTTGCACCATCATGCGGTTTGATCCGCAGTTGCATGCCATTAGTGAGCGTCAACGGGTGGATCGGCATACCGAGATCAAGAGCCGCCCGCTGGGAGACGCCACGCGCCAGACCCAGTGCCGGTTCCGTACCTGTCGGGCGGTGGACGTGTTTCCAGTCAGCGTTGCGGATGCTCACGCAGAGCACTCACGGGAAGTGTCTTCCGTGACCGTGGACCTGGCGTTGCACACCGACCAGCCGCTGTCGTCCCTGGGGCTGGACAACCTGCGTTTTTACCTGGGCGGCGAGAGCCATATTTCCGAGACGCTGTACCTGTGGCTGAACCACTACCTGCAGCGTATGGAGCTGGTGGTGGGCGATTCGGTGTTTTCCATTCCGGCCAGCCAGTTGAAGCCCGTCGGGTTCGCTAACGACGAGGCGCTGTTGCCGTATCCCAAGAACGCCTATCCGGGCTATCGGATTCTGCAGGAGTTCCTGAGTTTTCCGGAAGCTTTCCGGTTTGTGGATATTCAGGGCCTGAAAGCACGGCTGCCAGCGGTGCAGGCGGATGAGGTCAGCCTGCGGTTCCACTTCAGCCGTATCCTGCCGCCGGATGCCAAGATTCGTGCGGAGAATTTCCAGCTTTACTGCACGCCGGCCATCAATCTGTTCACCCACGAAGCCGACCCGGTGGACCTGAACGGCCGGCAGACGGAGTACCGGATTGCGCCGTCCAGCCGGTCGCCGGAGCACTACGAAGTATTCAGCATTGAGCAGGTGGAGGGCTGGCTGGAAGGCCGGTCCGGGCGTGGGGAGCCGCGGTTGTACACCGCGTTTGAGAGTTTTCAACATGAGGTGGAACGGGATCGTGGTCGTACCGCCCTGTACTACCGGGTTAAAGCCCGGGAGAGCGTTCGTGGGGATGGCTTTGACCACTACATATCCTTCGTGCGCGGCGACGAGTCCGAGTGCCTGAACCGGCAGGAAGCGGTATCGCTGACTCTGACCTGCACCAACCGTCAGTTACCGCATCAGCTGGCGGTGGGGGAGATCTGCATGGCGACAGAAACCACGCCGGCGTTCGCCTCATTCAGCAACATTACCCGGCCCACGCACACCCTGCGGCCGACACTGGATGGCAGCCTGTTGTGGACACTGATCTCCAACCTGTCGCTGAACTACCTGTCGCTGCTGGATGTGGACGCTTTGCGCACGGTACTGCGGGTCTATGATTTTCGCGCCCTGGTGGATCGCCAGGCGGAGCGGGTATCCCAGAAGCGCCTGGCCGGCATCCTGGATATTGAAACCACCCCGGTGGACCGGATGGTGCGGGGCCTTCCGGTGCGGGGTATCCGCTCGGTGATGCGGCTGGATCAGCAGTCGTTTGCCTCGGAAGGCGATTTGTACCTGTTTGGTACGGTACTCAGCCAGTTTTTCGCACTTTACGCCAGTATTAACGCCTTTCACCAATTGGAAGTGGTGAATACAGACAATCAGGAACGGTACACATGGACGTTACAACAAGGGCAGCAGCCTCTGATGTAGCCGAGCTGCAACCCGTTCTGGGCAATGCGCGGCGCTACAGTTTTTTCCAACTGGTGGATTTGATCCATCGTCACCACGGTGATGATCTGGAACGATCCCAGGACGAGCAGCCACAGCGGGAGCGCATCCGCTTCTCCGCCTCGGCCGGGCTGGGTTTTCCCGGCAGTGATGTGGTATCGGCGGCGTCGCCGGAGCACGAGCACGCGCCCTATCAACTGGAAGTCAGTTTCCTGGGCTTGCACGGTTCCCAGTCGCCCCTGCCAGGCTATTACCTGGAGGATCTGGCCTGGGAGGCGGGGCAGAACCTGGGCATTCGTCGCCACTTCCTGGATTTCTTCAATCACCGGCTGGTGACGCTGTTTCATCGGGCGTGGCGCAAGTATCGCTATTACGTGCGGTTTCAGCCGGAGGCCTCTGACGGCTTCTCCGAGCATATTTTCTCCCTGGTAGGTCTCGGTGACCCGCAGGTCAGGGCGGCAACACCGGTTAACTGGTCGAAGATGCTGGCCTATGCCGGGATGATGGCGGGCCGTAGCCGTTCTCCGGAAGTGGTCAGCGGCATCATCGGTCATTGCTTTGATCTGGACGATGTCGGCATTGAGCAGTGGGTATTGCGTCGGGTGGAGATCCCGAAGGATCAGCAAACTCGGCTGGGGCAGGCCAACGCCGCCCTCGGTGAGGACACGCTGGTAGGCTCGGGCATTCGCGATCGCAGCGGCAAATTCATCCTGCGCATCCGCAACCTCGACCGACAGCGATTTGCGGATTTTCTGCCCAACGGCGACGACCACGACCGGCTGGTGAAGCTGGTGGAGTTTGTCACCCGGGAACAGCTGGCTTACGACCTGGAACTGCAGATGCGCCCGAGGGATGTAAAGCCAATGCAGTTGGGCGCGGATGTGCGGCTGGGCTGGAACTCGTTTGTCACCCCGGAAAAAGCCCGGAAGCTGCCAGCGGTGCGGTTGCAGATTCGCCGCTGAATTCTATGGATTGCTTAGCAGGTTAATAAAGGAAACCGGATATGGAACATCAACCAACCCATAACCTGAAACTGGTGGTCAGTAACCCCACCCAGGTTGCCAGCGGCCTGGCCCGGGAACACGTGTTCGGGATCAGCGGCGGCTCAATCGGCAGTGCCGGCAGTGATACCTGGCAGCTGTCCTCACACCGCACCGGTGCTGTCGGCGGCCATGCAGAAGTTCGGTTTATGGACGGCGTGTTCTGCCTCATTGACCGCAGCGGCCGCACCTATATCAACAGCGGCACCCAGCCAGTCGGCCGGGGCCGCCGGGCACGCCTGAAGAGTGGTGACACCATCACCATTGGTCGCTATCAGCTCAAGGCAGAGGTGCTTAGCGGCCAGCGCCAGGATGGCAACCTGCCGGAGGAAGCGGAGGACGCCACTCTGGTCAACGTCGACGAGGGCGAGCTGATGCGCGCCGAGGAGCGTGAACTGGAAACCGTTGGCGATGAACCGCTGCACGGTTTGCAGCCGGCGCCGGGTGAAACCTTCAGCGACGATCCCCTGCAGGCCTGGTCAGACCCCCGTGGCGAAAGCCAGCACGCTGATGTGGCCGAAAGCCGTGACCGGGAGTCCCTGCTGGCGGACAAGCCAGAGTGGTACGCCAGCGAGGGCGCTGTAACCGACGAGTATCGCGAGAACCGTGACGTAGCCATGGGCTTGCCCATGCGAAAAGGAGAGGGTGACAGGATGTCAGAGACCACCAAGCCGGCCCGCCGCCGGGAGACCAGTGATCAGAGCCGCCAACACATCAGCGGTGCGCCGCTGTTGCGCGGCATGGATACCGATCTGGGCTTCGCCGACAGCGACGAAATGCGCCTGTTCCTGGAAGAGGCTGGCCAGACCCTGAAAGCCACCGTGGAAGGCCTGCTGGCCCTGCATCAGGGTGAGGACAGCCGCCATCAGGCTCTGCGCACCCGCTTGCAGCCCATTGAGGACAATCCGTTGCGCCTGGGCGAAGACTACAACGAGACCGTGCAGACCCTGTTCGCCAGCCAGCGCAGCCCGGTTCATCTGTCCGCACCGGCGGCGGTCAGTGAGAGCCTGCAAAGCCTTCACCATCATCAGCTCGCTACCCAGACCGCCATTCGCGAGGGGCTGGATGCCATTCTCCACGCTTTCTCACCCGAGGCATTGCTGCGCCGGTTCCATGGTTACCGCCGGGGCCTGAAAACCGACGAAGATGAAAGCAACTGGGCATGGGAGATGTACCAACACTATTACCGGGAACTGAGTTCCAGTCGTCAGCAGGGTTTTGAGCGCCTTTTTCAGGAGGTGTTTGAACAGGCTTACGATCAACAACTGCGTCAATTACAGAGGGAGAACCTGTCGTGAAGTACTGCAAATGGAGTTTGCTGGTCGCCATTCTCGTTTTGGTGGGGTGTAGCACCCCCTACAACGCTGTTACCAAGACCGCCAAGGTGATGTGGGATCCGGATATTCCTGTGGGTTACCCGGATGAGCTGCCAAGCCGCGTGGACCTGACCATGTTGGCGGAGCCGGACGTGAACCCCAACGAATCCCTGGCGCCGACACCCATCGCCTTCCAGATCATCCAGATGCGGGACAGCTCGCGCCTGATGGCGGCAGATTTCGACCAGTTGCTGGGCGAACTGGAGCCGTCCCTGGGTCGCAACTACGTCGACCACAGCGATTACACCCTGGTGCCGGGGCAGTTCAAGTTCATTGAGCCGTTCGAAATCGCCGAGGATACGCGCTTTATCGGTGTGATCGCCTTCTACGCCTATCCCAACCTGTCTCAGTGGAAGAAGGTGGTGAAGGTGGATCCCATCGGTGGTCGTTACCACCTGCTGGTCAATTTGCGCGAGCGTGAAGTCAAACTCAGAAGGTCGGATGAGTCCTGATGTCTGCAACGAATCGAGTCGTCTGGAGTGATGGGCTGTTCATCAAACCCCAGCACTTCCAGCAGCAACAACGTTACCTGGAACACCAGATCAACGAACGAGCCTGGCCATTTCTGATTACCTGTACGGTTTTAGCGATCTGGAGCTGAACGCGGAATACCTGAGCTTTGGCCGGGTAGGCCTGGTACGGGCCAGCGGCCTGTTTCCGGACGGCACCCGTTTCTGCCTGCCCCAGGACGACGTGATGCCGGAACCCCTGGAGATCACTGATGCCTCCGTGGCCAACCAGGTGGTGTATCTGGCCCTGCCGCTGGGCAGCGAGAGCCTGGCGGAAGTGGAATGGCCGGAAGCCGCCATCGCTGGCCGTTTCCGGGCCCAGAGCGAGGAAGTCCGGGACCTGCATTCCATTGACGGAGACTCCCACACCATCGACGTGGCCCGGGTGGCCCCGAAACTGATGTTGGAACGGGACGATCGCAGTGCCTACGCGGCCCTGGCCATTGGCCGGATCCTGGAAAAGCGCCCGGACGGCAGCCTGGTGATGGACCCGAACTTCATCCCCACCATGCTCAGTGTACGGGCAGCGCCCCGGCTTCAGCGTTTCGTCGGGGAAATGGCAGCTGATGCGCGAGCGGGCCAAGAACATTGCCGAGCGCGTGGGTGCCCCGGGGCAAGGTGGTGTCGCGGACGTGGCGGATTTCATGCTGTTGCAGATGCTTAATCGCGCTCATCCCCGTTTCCTGCATTTGGCGCGTTTGCGTCAGTTGCATCCGGAGCGGCTCTACGAGGCTTTGCTGGAGCTGTGCGGCGAACTGGTGACCTTCACCGATGAAAACCGCCTGCCCCAGGAATACACTGCGTACGATCACGACCTGCCGGAGGATTCCTTCACACCACTGATGCAGGTACTGAGGCAATCACTGAGCACGGTGCTGGAGCCGCGCGCGCTGGCTATCCAGCTGCAGCAGCGCCAGTACGGCCTCACGGTGGCGCCGGTTCAGGATGCACAGTTGATCGGCCAGGCCGAGTTCATCCTGGCAGTGAAGGCGGACATGCCGCTGGACGATCTGCGCAAGCAGTTCACCCAGCAGTGCAAGGTGGCGTCGGTGGAGAAAATCCGCGATCTCATCAGCCTGCAATTGCCGGGGATTCCGCTGTCGGCCCTGCCGGTGGCGCCCCGTCAGTTGCCGTATCACGCCGGGTTCGTGTACTTCCGGTTGGACGACCAGAGCCAGGCCTGGCAGATGCTCGACAACGCCAGCGGCTTTGCGTTCCACGTGGCCGGCAGTTTCCCGGGAATGGAAATGCAGTTCTGGGCAATCAGGAGCTAAATCATGGCAGATGCACCGGTGATGGATTCACCCAATGGCAACACGGAAGCAGGTGGCAGTGCGTTTGATGACCTGATGTTCGCGGACAGTAACCGCGATGGTCGCGTGGGCGATCAAGGCTTCGGTAATGACCAGTTCCAGCTGCGGGGCCTGGAGGATAACCGGCTGATTGATGCTGCCACACCCCTGCTGGGGCTGGTAATCCGGGTGCGCCGGCTGGCGGATTTCCACGGTGTGGAAAACCTGTACCAGCAGGTGGTGGACGAAGTGGCCGCCATTGACCGGGAACTGGTGGAGCAGGGCTACGAGCGGCCGACCGTGGTGGCTATCGCTACGTACTCTGTGCCTTTATCGACGAAGCCGTTCTGGGCACCGACTGGGGTGCCCACAGCGTGTGGTCCCAGCATTCGCTGCTGTCCCGTTTCCACAACGAAACCTGGGGGGGCGAGAAGGTGTTCGCCATCACCGCCCGCATGGAGCAGGAACCGGAACGTTACCGCGACATGCTGGAGTTCATCTACCTGTGCCTGTGCCTGGGATTCGAAGGCCGCTACAAGGTGATGACCAACGGCCGGGACGAATACGAACAGATTATTCGTGGGCTGTATGAACAGATTCGCGGGTTGCGTCGCGACGAGGAACCGCAGCCCCTGACCCGCGCACTGGACAACGTAACCCCGGCTCGCAACCGGCTACGGACAGGCCTGCCCCTCTGGGGCATTGGCGGACTGTTTGTGGCGGCCATGGCCGGGGTATACACGCTTTACAACATAGCGCTGAACGAACGCATCAGGGATGTGCTCAGCGTACTGGAACAACTCCCGAAATAAGGAGATCACTGTGATTCGGGTAGAACTGCCGGCGCTGATTGGGCGCCTCAACGAGATTTGTCGCCAGGGAATGGAAAGCTCGGCGGCCCTGTGCATCAGCCGTCAGGGTGCGGAAATCACTCCGGCCCACCTGCTGTTCAAGCTGCTGGAAACACCGTTTACGGACGTGCGCCAGATTTTGGAAAGCACCGGTATTGACCACCACACCCTACAGCCGGTGGTGGGGGACAGCCTGAACGGCGAGCCTCAGTCCGCCGAGCCGTACCCGTCGTTTTCGCCGCTGCTGATCGAGCTGCTGCAGGACGCCTGGCTGATTGCCTCCACTGAACTGGGCCACACCGACCTGCGCTCCGGTGCCATCATGCTGGCACTGCTGATGAACGCAGACCGCTACCTGATGCCCCAGGTCAGTCAGCGCCTGAAAGACATCAACCGCGAACAACTGCGCCGCCAGTTCGATTCCATGACCCGCGGCTCGGTCGAACAGCCTCGCGCTGAGGATGGCCCCAGTGCCGCCAATCAGGCGCAGGTGGACATGGACCCGCTCAAGCGCTACGCCACCGACTTCACCAAACTGGCCCGGGACAAGAAACTGGACCAGTGGTGTGCCGCGACACCGAAATCGATCAGATGATCGACATCCTCTGCCGTCGTCGCAAGAACAACCCCATTGTTGTCGGCGATGCCGGCGTGGGCAAAAGCGCCGTTGTTGAAGGCCTGGCCCTGCGTATCGTCAGTGGCGATGTGCCGGAGCGCCTGACAGGCGTGGAACTGTGGACTCTGGACATGGGGGCACTGCAGGCCGGTGCGTCGGTGAAAGGCGAGTTCGAAAAACGCCTGAAAGGCGTGATTGAAGCGGTGAAAAGCTCCGCGACCCCCATCATTCTGTTTATCGACGAAGCCCACACCCTGATCGGCGCTGGCAACAGTGAAGGTGGCTCCGACGCCGCCAACCTGCTCAAACCGGCCCTGGCCCGTGGCGAGCTGCGGACCATCGCCGCCACCACCTGGCGCGAGTACAAGAAATACTTTGAGAAAGACCCGGCCCTGAGCCGCCGCTTCCAGCCCGTCGCGCTGGATGAGCCAACCCCGGCTCAAGCGGTCCACATCCTCCGTGGCTTGCGCACTGTCTACGAAAAGGCCCACCAGGTCCTGATCGCCGACAGCGCCCTGAAAGCCGCTGCCGACATGTCTGCCCGCTACCTCGCTGGCCGTCAGCTCCCGGACAAGGCCATCGACGTGCTGGACACCGCCTGTGCACGGGTCAGCCTCAACCTCAGCACGCCTCCGCGCCGCCTCAGCCACGTGCGCAGTGAACTGCACCAGTTGGGCATGGAACAGGAATTGATGACCCGCGAACAGACACTCGGGCAGGCCATCGACCACCAGCGTGAAAACGAACTGGTGGAGCGCCTGGAAACCCTGCGTGAGGAAGCGGAAGAACTGGAACAGCGCTGGAATGACCAGCGGGAACTGGTGGCGCGTCTCGTCGACATTCGCGAGCAACTGCTGAGCGAGGACACTGCCGAGACTGACGCGGATGTATCAGCGGAAGACGCCACGCCGGAAACCAGCGAAGAGCGCCCTGACCTGAAAAGCGAAGCCGCCGCCATCGAACAGGAACTGGAAGAGCTGCAGGCCGACGAGCCACTGGTACACGCCCGTGTCGATGCCCGCCAGGTGGCTGAAGTCATCGCCGACTGGACCGGTATTCCGGTCAACCGCATGACCGCCGACGAGCTGGAAAAGATCACCCGCCTGCCGGAGTATCTGCAATCGCACATCAAAGGCCAGGACACCGCCATTGGTGCACTGCACCAGCACCTGCTCACCGCCCGCGCCGACCTGCGTCGCCCGGGTCGCCCAATGGGCGCCTTCCTGCTGGCCGGCCCCAGTGGTGTGGGTAAAACCGAAACCGTGGTGCAACTGGCCGAACTGCTCTACGGCGGCCGCCAGTTCCTCACCACCATCAACATGTCCGAATACCAGGAAAAACACACCGTCTCCCGCCTGATCGGTTCACCCCCGGGCTACGTGGGCTTCGGCGAAGGCGGCATCCTCACCGAAGCCATCCGCCAGAAACCCTATTCGGTCGTGCTGCTCGACGAAGTCGAAAAAGCCCACCCGGAAGTCCTTAACCTGTTCTACCAGGCCTTCGACAAAGGCGAACTGGCCGACGGCGAAGGCCGCCTAATTGACTGCAAGAACGTGGTGTTCTTCCTCACCTCAAACCTGGGCTACCAGACCATCGTCAAACACGCGGACGAGCCCGAAAAAATCGAGGAAGCGCTCTACCCGGAACTGGCGGACTTCTTCAAACCGGCATTGCTGGCACGTATGGAAGTCGTGCCCTACCTGCCGCTGGGCGAAGAAACCCTCAACCGCATCGTTGGCGACAAACTCGACCGCCTGGCCACCCAGATTGGCGACCGATACCACACCGACGTGGAACTGGAAGATGGCCTGGTGGAAGCCATCCGCAGCCGCGCCACACGCAGTGAAAACGGCGCGCGGATGCTGGAGTCGATTATCGAGGGTGAACTGCTGCCGCCTGTATCGCTGGCGCTGCTGGAGAAACTGGCGGCGAGAGAGCCGGTCACCAAAGTGACCCTCGGTGTCAAAGATAATCAATTCACCGGGGTGGTTGCTTAAGGCAATCGGGAGGTAGCGGGCCCTGTGGTTCGGCTTTCCAAATACCCTGCGGAGCCATGGATGGCGGAGCGGAGCGTACAAGGATGTATTCACAGCGTGTTTTGTTATCGGTGAGGTAATCCAGCCGTTCATCTATGGCATTGGGTGGGCTCTAGTGTGGCTGTGTACTCTCGGTCGCGTCAGACCGAAGGAAGGCGCGTTTTACAAATACCCAATAGTCGGTTTGCTAGGAATATATACAGCATGCGTAGTGCCGCCTTTGGTATATTTGGGGCTAAAGTGGCTGGGGATCTTTGGCTGAATAGGGGCTACATGGACTCCCCCTGCGGTCAAGCAACGCCATTTGAATCCGAAGCGGTTTTAGACTGCAGTTCTACATTCGGCCTCTTTGTGGGCACTGTTGCCCGGGCCAGGATGATGATGCGTGTGAGTGATAACCTCATTCGTTAGTCGGCTTTTCCAGCCGTATTATTCATCAGGTTCAATCACTCTCGGTCTGACCGTTCCGTCATCGCTTGCCGTTGCAAGACTCGGCTGGCAGGCGTGTTCTGCCTGTCGTTGTTGCCCGTTATCAGCCTTCTACAGGCTGTGTTTTAAACTCGGTTTGGTTCATTAACAGCGCCCAGATAATCCGGGCATTTTTGGCGGCCAATGCGACCGCTGCCCGTTTGTATCCGCGTCGTTCCACCAGATCCCTGGCCCAGCCACTGAGCCGATCGTTCCTGTCGGGTAGTTTCGCGATCACCGCTCGGGTGCCGTGGATCAGCAGCATTCGCAAGTATTTGTCCCCACGTTTGGTGATGCGCCCAAGTCGAACTTTGCCACCGGTCGAGTATTGTCGGGGCACCAGGCCCAACCAGGCAGCAAAGTGTCGCCCGCTTTTGAACTGCCTGGGATCGGGCGCACTGGCTAACAGAGCGGTGGCGGTTTGTGGTCCGATACCCGGTATGGCCATCAGACGCCGCGCCTGCTCATCGCGTCGGGCCATGGCTTCGATCTCCCGGTCATAAGCCAGGATTTCTTCATCAAGCTGGAGAATGCGCTGATTGATGTCGTTCAGTAAGCGGCGCGTGAGCATCGGCAAGCCGTTTTCGGCATCCTCCAGGATTTCTGGAACCCGTCGTCTTGCGGCATAACGCCCTTGAGGATGATCAGTCCGAACTCAGCTAGGAGTCCGCGAACCTGGTTGATCTGCGCGGTGCGTTCCTTGGTCAGCCCACGACGAATGCGATGCAGGCACAGCACGGCTTGCTGGTCTTCGGTTTTGATGGGCACGAAGCGCATATTGGGGCGGCCAACCGCTTCGCAGATGGCTTCGGCATCGTTGTCGTCGTTCTTGCTGCTCTTGCGATAGGGAGCGACGAAGCGGGGAGCAATGATTCGGACATCGTGGCCGAGTTTGGTCATTTCACGAGCCAGTAGTGGGCACCAGAGCAGGCTTCCATTCCGGCGGCAGTTGTGCGATATAGGGCAAAAGCTTGGGCCGATTCAATCGTTTGCGAACCACGACCTTGCCGTGTTGGTCGATGCCATGAATACTGAACACAGTTTTCGCCAGATCAATGCCAATGGTTGTAACATTCATGATGACTCCTCCTGCTTCGGATTGAAGATGTCGACACCTTCAATGTGGCACATTGATGCCGAGGGAGCAGGGGGAGTCCATATCATTCGTTAGCAGTTTCACTACTCCTTCCAAATCTTGCAGAATGAGTAAAAAAGGAATAATTTGTACTCATGGATGAATTTGAATTCGACGAAGCCAAAAGCCAGGCCAATCTGGACAAACACGGTATCGATTTCGTTGCTGCCCAAGGGCTGTGGAAAGATCCGTACCTGCTGGAGATCGGCGCAAAATCAGAGGATGAGCAGAGGTTTTTGCTGATAGGCAAGATTGGTGAAAAGCACTGGTCGGCTGTCGTCACGTACAGGGATGCTCGTATTCGTCTGATTTCAGTCAGACGTTCCCGCAAGAAGGAGGTTGAGCTCTATGAAAGCTAAAGACTTCGATAAAAAGTTTGAGGAAGGTCAAGAAGATATTGTTGATGACCTGGACCTGTCGTCTGCTCGTCGCGTTAATCAGGAACAAAAGCGAATCAACGTCGACTTCCCGGCTTGGGTTGTGGAGTCGTTGGACCGTGAGGCTGCGCGCTACGGAGTTACCCGTCAATCGATCATCAAGGTGTGGCTGGTGGAGCGTCTTCAGGCAGAATCTGCTAACAAGCCGCTCAATGGTGACGCCGCAGGCGGCGCACATTAGCGGAGCGTTAAATGCCTATGAAGAGTATCGAGTACATACAGAAAGAGGTGGCTCTTATCGGAGAAGCTCTGTGCGGCGAGAGCAAACCCGCCTATCTGTTCTCTGTCGCTAGTTCGCCTACACATTCTGGCGCACCGCATATCGAAATAGCTGGTGATGAATACCATTTTGTAGTTACCGAGCGGGGCTCTGAATTTGAACGTCGGAAAACCAAGGATGTAGATGACATACTCTATTGGTTAGTCGAAGGCGATGTTGGCGACCTTGCCAGATCGTGTGAGTTGAAGAACAGAGTTGAAGCACAAGATTCTAGACGGCTGTGGTTTCAAAAGGAGTTGGAACTCCTGAATGCTGTAAATCGAGGTTGGGCAAAGCGCAAAGAAGCAGAACAAAAGCAGGTGCTAAATGAACATCCATTTAGAGACAGCATTTAACAAGTGACTGTGGTGTCAATTCCATAAATTAAGCCATTTCGCCCCGCCAGGATTCCTGGTTTTTGACCATGGTATTGAGCACCACAATCATTTTTCTCATGCAGGCGATGAGGGCTACTTTTGGGATCTTTCCCTGGGCTTTCAGGCGCTCATAAAAGCGCTTGAATACGGGGTTGCATTGGATGGATGAGAGCATGGCCATGAACATGACAGTGCGAACTCTGTGGCGGCCACCGCGTATTCTCCGCTTGCCATTCAGCTTGCCGCTGTCCCGGTTTATGGGTGCGACACCGACCAGTGCGGCGATCTCTTTTCGGTTCAATGATCCTAGTTCCGGGAGCTCACTGAGGAGGGTGTAGGCGAGCACCTTCCCAACACCGGGTATGCTGGTCATGACCTCCATTTTGGTACGCCAATGGCCCACTTTAGCCACTTCCTGCTCGATCTGTCGGGTTACGGCTTCAATCTGATTCTGAAGCATCCTGAGCAGGCTTTTAATGGATCGATGAAGAGGCTTTGGCATGATCTGGAGACGGTTTTTCTCCATGGTGGACATCTCCATAAGCTGAGCCCGCCTGGCTAATAAGTCTCTGATCTTTTTTGATGTTTTGTCCGGGATGGGTCTGAATTCCGGCTTGAGTGTGGCGGCATATTTGGCAATCACCTGGGCATCAATCCGGTCGGTTTTGGCGAGCACGCCGATGGCTTGGGCGTAGCGCCTGACACTGATTGGGTTGACGACAATGATGGGCAAGCCGGCCTGATTGCTGGCCTGAACCAAGGCGTGCTCATGTCTCCCTGTGGCCTCCACTACAATGCGTTCAATGTCATAATTCTTGAGGATTTTTATGAACCGGCGAATGTGAGCTTCGCTGTTGGGAATTGAATAAAACTGTCCGGAAGGATGGAGAGCGATATCAAGGTTGGCTTTACCGACGTCGACACCGATATTAACGGAGGTTTGGATTTGGCTGCTGTTCATAATAAGCTGACTCTGCCTTGCTATACGGGCTCGAGGCCCGATGACTGTTCGAGTTATCGCTTGAGAGTCATGCAGCGCTACGCACTTGTTACCGGTCTCTCGAATGAGGAGCCTGCCATCATCGAGCTGCTGCATGAAGGCCCCCAGCGGCCACTGGGGGTGGGCCTCAATTTACCCAAACACGGCAGAAATTATCCATACAAAAGCAGGCACAGCGACGCCCACTATATTGCGCCTTCGGCTCCATTCCGTGGGCGCGCATGCTGCAAGCGTTATGGGCTCAGTCATCAGGAAGATCAGGGGTTTCATCTCTGGAGTTAACTAAGCGATATTGGTAGAATTTTCTCGGCATCAGGACGGTGCCGAAGAGTCATCGACAAAAAGGAGAAGGGAATGAGATCAGATGACAGGGAATATGTAGCTGCTGTAATCAATTTTTTCTGGCAAGGCTTGGCGCAGCCTCACTCAGTGAACGAAAACGCCTCAAAAGTAATGTATGAAGCCCTCACCGAAGCGCAGGGATGTACTGCATCAATAGATTTAGTACCAAGACCGAGTTACACGCCAAGCATTAATTACATCATCAAAGAAATAGCTAAAATTGGCCAGAGAATAATGTCTGGAGATACCTCGCTTTATAATATGTGTCGAGACCAAGTCGCTGCAAATTATAAAACTCATATTCGCGCAGCATTGTGGGGCCTTTAATATGAATAAGTTTTTTTATTTTAGCGCTTATTTCATTTTTTCCTTTCTCATTGTCAGCAAGTGAAAGTGATTTGCGTATAATTTATGGCGAGCTTGATTTTTATATCCCTAATAATCCCGTGGTAGTGGGATACCTTGGAACAGATAGCGAAATTCTAATCGCAAAATACAGCGACGAGCCCGGGAAGGATATCGTTGGCTTTAGTCTAGATAAGGAGGTAAATACAGGTGGCTGTAGACCGGAAGCTTTCTTTAGATCTGTTTTAAGTGAAAGTGAGGCTGAGTGTGATGGAGCTGCTGTTGAATCTTTTCGATATGTCTTCATGAAAAACAGAGATTCAGGAATATGGTCAGGTGGCGATAAGGAATTTTTCTATTTTATCGGATCAGATAAGTCCACGGTATTTGTGACAGAAAAAGGCGCTGATAGTAGAACATACAAAATAGAATCAAATTTTTTGAGCAAAGAAAGAATCAAGAATATATTCTCAAGCCATCTTTAGTTTCCTGAATTTGATTGCTACTGACACTCAAAAGCCCATAACCAGTGCAGGCACGGCGACGCCCATTACATTGCGCCTTCGGCTCCATTCCAAGGACGCGCGTGCTGCAAGCGTTAGGCATACCAACTAATGGACTCGAACTTTCTTACAGGTGCTTGCATATTCACATTCGTCTATTCGCTAGGCGCAGCCTACGGTGCCAGTAAGAAAGGGATGCGAGTGGCTATCGCATTCTTTTTGCTATGTGTTTTTGCTGGCTCAACGTTAACTTATGCGTACTACGGCATTGGCAACACTTGGGATGGTGCGAGCGAGTTCGGCAAGGCCGCTTCACTGGTGCTAGCCGTGGCCACACCGCTAATCCTGGCATCCATACCTGTGGCCTTAGCCGCAAAGTTAAAGCACGGTGATCATGTGGCATTCGTGTCATCGGTGGTGCTTGGCACTGTGGGAGTGTTCATTCTGCCGTTCGTCGGCGTAGTGTTAGCTTGCCTGTTCACAGGAGACTGCCTGTAATGCCTAACAAAAGCAGGCACAGCTATTGCGCCTTCGGCTCCATTCCGTGGGCGCGCATGCTGCAAGCGTTGAGTTTCATTGTTGCGTGGTGCGCAACATGCTGGCATTCTATTTTGATTAAATCATTCCGTCACAAAGGACTGAAGCGGTTCTACTCGACCGGCCACACGTCTGGCATACAACCCGACCATGCCAAGAGGCTGCGTATGCAGCTGGCTGCTCTGGATACGGCGACTTCAATGGAAGACATGGATATCCCTGGTTTTCGGCTTCATCCATTGAAGAGCAAAGACAAAGGCCGCTGGTCGATTAGGGTTAACGGAAATTGGCGCATGACGTTCGAGTTCCAGGACGGCAACGCCTACATTCTTGATTACGAGGATTATCACTAATGACTATGCATAATCCGCCTCATCCTGGTGAATTCATTCGCGAGGTGTACCTGGAGCCTTTCGGTATCAGTTCTCGTCAGCTTGCTTCCAGTCTGGGCGTTTCACCTTCTACTTTGTCTCGGCTGCTCAAAGGGGATAGTGGTATTAGCCCAGAAATGTCGTTGCGGCTGTCCAAGGTTCTCGGGCGTACTCCTGAGAGCTGGTTGGCGATGCAAGATATGTATGACCTATGGGTGGCTCGCGGCACAGTCAATCTGGATGGTATTCATCGCTTGGACTTCGAAGTAGCTTAGCCAGGGGCTGTTGTCGAACGCACCTATGCTGGTGCTCCGGTACGCCGCAAAGCCAAGGCGTTATATTTCTTCAACCTCAATCAAGGAAGATCATGAGAGTATCGACTTTACCCCTAATCATTCTCTGTCTGTTCATGGGTTTTACCTTTTGGGTAATGGCCGGAGCAGAGCAGTCGCTTTTAGCTTTTGGCGTTCAGCTCATGTCCAGCCCGGACACAGCCCAGGTTGTTATTGATCTCTACATTCTCGCTGCTTTGGCCTGTGTCTGGATGTACCGGGATGGCAAAAGTCGCGGAAAAGGGTTGGGCTATCTCATCCCGTTTTTTGTTCTTACAGCAGTATTTGTGTCTGCCGGCCCGCTGCTATATTTGGTGTTGCGCGGTGGGCGAGAGCCTGAAGCCGAAGCCAGCAAAATATAATCAACCGCATCAGTACGCGGCCGATGGACGGCACCCGCATTTCTGCGTCGATATTGGCCACAGGATTCGAGGAGCACGTCATGGTGAACGATGGAGAGATACAGCACCTGCGTCGGTGTATAGAACTTGCAACTGAGGCTCTAGAGCTGGGTGACGAGCCATTCGGCTCTGTGCTTGTAGCAGCGGAGGGGCAGGTACTTTTTGAAGATCACAACCACGTTGCCTCAGGTGATCGAACCCGCCATCCGGAGTTTGAGATTGCGCGGTGGGCTGCGGCGAATATGACCTCGGAGGCCAGAGCAGAAGCAACGGTCTATACGTCTGGTGAGCATTGTCCGATGTGTGCCGCCGCCCATGGCTGGGTGGGGCTGGGACGTATCGTGTACGTGAGCTCCTCCGAGCAATTGGCGGCATGGCTTACCGATCTTGGAGTTCCAGCACCTCCCGTACGAGCGTTACCGATCCGAGAAGTCGTTCCAAACGTGGCTGTTGAAGGTCCGGTTCCCGGTCTTGCCGAACAGGTGCGTGATCTGCACCGTCGTTTCATAGTTCAACATAGTTGGCAGCAGCATTCTTCTGTCAGCGATGCCAACAGTCGTCACGCAGCTTCGCTCACCTAAGTAACCAGAGCCGATTCCGTACGTTGGGTCATGTGAGCAATCTTCTCGAGCAACGCTTCGGGCGGGGCAGGCCTCGCCAACAGATACCCTTGCAGGGTATTGCAGCCAAGCTGGGTCAGCAGTGCCTGTTGTTCGGCTGTTTCAACACCTTCTGCGACAATCCTCATATCCAGCGTTTTGCCCAGAGCGATGATCGCCTGGATGATTGCTTCATCATCGTTATCCTGGGCCAGTTCGGTAATAAAGCCGCGGTCTATTTTCAGTTCGTTGGCTGGCAAACGTTTGAGATAGAGCAGGCTTGAATAGCCGGTGCCAAAGTCATCGATGGAAATGGACACGCCAAGATCCGACAGTTTGTTCAATACGGTGAGGCTTGTCTCTGCGTTGCACATGGCCGTTGTTTCGGTGATTTCAAGCACCAGGTGTGAGGGATCCAGGGAGTGCTTTCTCAATGCCTCGCGAACCACGTCAACCAGGCTATGATGCTCCAGCTGAACCGCTGAAAGGTTTACCGCTACACTCCACTCCTGATGCCCCTGATCGTACCAGACCTTCATTTGCCGGCAGGCTTCCTCGATGACCCAGTTGCCAATGGGCACGATCAGCCCGGAGCTCTCTGCCAGCGGGAGAAAACGATCGGGTGACAGGAATCCGTGATCGGGGCTTTGCCATCGCAGTAGGGCTTCGAGGCCAGTCATGGGGCCGTCTGGTGCAACAAACTTGGGCTGATAATGCAGTACCAGCTCGTTGCGGCTGACGGCCTGCCGCAGATTTTGCTGCATTTGCATCTGCAGGTGCACATTGGCGTTCATGCCGTGTTCGAAAAAGCAGTAGCCGTTGCGGCCCTGTTTCTTGGCGTGATACATGGCGGCGTCAGCATTCACCATCAGCTCATGTTCGGTTTTACCGTCCTGGGGGTATCGCGATGCCGACACTGGTGGAAATGTGAAGGGGGATATTTGAAGTCTCGTAGGGCTGCTCAATGGCATCAATTAACCGTTGCGCAAATACGGCGGAAGTTTCCGGCGAGCAGGGTTCCAACAAGAGTACAAATTCATCCCCTCCAAGCCTCGCGGCTGTGTCTCCCTCACGTTTGTTTGAAAGCAGGCGATGCGCCACCTCTTTGAGCAACTGATCTCCGACATGGTGCCCGTGCATGTCGTTGATCGCCTTAAAGCCGTCCAGGTCCAAAAACAGTACGGCAAACTCACCGTTGTTTCTCTCGGCTCGGTGTATCGCTTGCTCCAGCCGATCTCCCAATAGAACACGATTTGGTATGCGGGTCAGGTTGTCCTGCAGGGCGAGCTTGATGAGTTCGTTATTGGCGTCATCGAGTGAGTTGGACAGTTGGCTGGTGCGTACATCAAGCATTGACACAATTAGAGCAATGGCGAACACCGCAAGGCTGACAATGATGACCAGCACAGCCAGCCACTTTGTATCGATCCCGCTGTTGGCCGCGCCGCAAAAGCTGTCGATCGGGAATTTGGAGGCCGCCATTCCGGTATAGTGCATGCCGATAATGGCGCACCCCATAACCAGGGACGCGCCAATGCGGCCGAAGGTGGCGCGCTTGCTCTCCTCTCGCAGTCGAAACGCCAGCCAAAGGGCGGCTGTGGACGCGACAATGGCGATAACAATGGATAGCCCAACCAGCCAGGGTACATAGAAAATGTACGGATGCATGAGCAATGCTTCCATACCGATGTAGTGCATGCTGGCTACACCCAGGCCCATCAGTAAACCACCCGATAGCAGCCGGCCCCAGGGCAGCGTGTCCTGACACACCAGATAAAGGGCGAATGCAGAACACGCTATGGCGATGACTAATGACAGCAGGGTGAGGGGGACGTCGTAGCCTAGTTCGATGGGAAGGCTAAAGGCGAGCATGCCGATAAAGTGCATGGACCAGATGCCAAAGCCCATGGCGATGGAACCGCCAATCAGCCATAGAACCGCAGAGCGGCCCGATGCGCTGGAGACACGGCTGGCCATATTCAGGGCCGTATAGGATGCAAGAACGGCAATGATAATAGAACAGGCGACCAAAACCTCGTTGTAACTGCTTTCCAGCATCAAATATTCCCTTATGTAATCGCTGTTAAAAGTGAATTACAGCCGCCTGATGTTGAACGCTGCCTGTTGGTTGCTGATCTAAATATCCATTTTATTTCAGAAAGTTAGTTTCTAAATAGTGCCAAATTGTTATGTTTTATGTCGTGATGAAAATGCTTTTAGTCCCATGGGGCCAATATTAAGTAGGCAGTAGAGGAGGTAGTTCTCTCCAATTCAGTCATTTCCTTTACATTTTTCAATAACGCTATTACCTATCATTTTTTAGGACCAATTGTTCTAGGGGTATTCATTGAAATGACAGAGTGTCACGTCTAGTTTCGATTCAGGGGTGAGCTCAATGATTGACTACGCCCCAATAACAACAATCAAGGAGGGATGCCTGTGAAAACGAGCATCAAGAACCAACTGCTAGTTGTTCTTTTTCTACTGGGCGTAACAGGCCCGGCGATGGCTGAGCTGGGTGACTATGGTTTCTGGCGAACACTCGGGAATCTGGTTAATCCACCGGCAGCGGATAACCCGGTTACTGCAGCTCAGCGGCAGGGTGACTACCCCTTACTTGCCAACCCGCCGGGGTTCAACGATGGTTTTTCGCCAGGCAACTATTACGCCTGGCAAACCATTCCCCTGGCACCCGAAACCGGCGCTGTCTGTGGTAACGGCTCTGAGTACAAGTTCTTTGTGAACCGCGTGCCGAACACCAGTAATACGATTATCTACCTGGAAGGGGGCGGCGCTTGCTGGGATTACGAGAGCTGCTCTGGCCAGACGGGCATTCGGGGAGCCCGCAACCCGGATGGTATTCCCGATGACTACATGAACCTGACAAACCCCAGTGCCAGCCTGGTCAGTCCGTTTGTGGTGCGCCTGAACCCACTGACATCGGTCAAGACCCAGAACTGGAACATGGTTTATATCCCGTACTGCACGGGAGACGTCTACTCCGGTGACAAGGTGGCCGTGTACGAAGATCCGGAAGGGGAAGCGGAGCCTTTGATCTGGCATCACAATGGCCTTCGCAACACCCGCGCCGCGATTTCGTGGGTGAAGGATAATCTGCAGCGGCCGAAGCAATTGCTGACGACCGGATGCAGTGCCGGCGGCCTGGGCAGTTTGACCAATTATCACCCGACTCGCCGAGATATGGAGCCCAACCGGGGGTACATGATCAACGACTCTGGACCTGCCTTCAGTGCGCCTTCCGGAGCGGATCCAGAAGCTTATCCTTCGGTGTTGTTGCAGTCGTTTATCCGTGATGCCTGGGGGTTGGATCAGCCCAATGGTCCGCTGGAATACCTCAGTGACGGGCTTCCACTGATGAACCTGAACGATCTCGGCTCACTGTATACGGCCCTTTCTGCGGAGCTACCGAATGATCGGATGGGGCATACGCATTTCTGGCAGGATCTGAATTACTCCTCCTATTCTTACGAGCGTTTCTATCCGGAAATCGAGAATGCGCCGGATCAGGCTACCAAAGAGGCGTTGATCCACGAACGCTGGTATACGGATACAGAGCGCCTGAAGGGTACCCTGTCCAACCTGAATAATTTTGGGTATTACCTGCCATGGTTCCGCGATGTGAACGAGAGCCACTGCACCACAATTATTGAGTTTGCCAACTCAGACATTCAGGAAGCCGGGCTGGAGCTGGATGACTTTGTGGCCAATGTGTTGAACGGAAGCGGTGCGGTGATGCAGGCCTCTGAAACCGATCAGCAGGCTGACTACAACAAGCCGTTCAATCCGCTCTACTGGGCACTTGATCAGCTTCTGTAGAACATTGGGTATCAGGTTCTCCGGAATCGGGGAACCCGCCGATAGGGATGGCGATGCGTTATTGAGGCGCATCGCCATTATTGTTGGCGGCCACACGGGCTTCCAGCAATCGCTGGCGTAAGTACTCGTTGCGGGTCATTCCTGCAGGCACTTTGTCCATTGCCATCACCTCTTGCACGATTTGTTTCTCCTGCTGCTTATAGGCTTCAAACTCCGGCCTGGGTTTGGCCAGCCATTCTTCTTTGCGTGCCTGCGCAGCGGCATTCTGCCGGTCAATCAGGCCTTGCAACGCCCGTTTCTGCGCGGCTTCGTCTTCGATGGTGAGTTTTGTCATGGCAATGCGAACCATCAGGCTCTCTGCTGCGCTGACCTGTCCCAGGCGTTCGTACTCAGCCAGGCGCTGTTCCAGTATTGCTGCCTCCGCAGCGCGCTCTTCCGAAGACAGGCTCTTGGCGTTCGCAAAGAAGGTGTGCAGTTCTTCCTCAAAGTCGAGCCGGTTGGCCAGCTCCAGCGTTTGCGGGTTGTCCAGCAAAGCCTGTTGTTCGGCTGTAAGCCTCTGTTCTGGCTTCGGCTGGTCGGCTGCGGTTCCTGAGGCAGTGCCTGGGTAGCTGGGGAGGTGTTGATGGAGTTTGCGATGTCGGCAGAGGAATCCGTCTGGCTCAGCCAAAAAGAAATACTGACCGTGACGGCAACGATGCCGATGGCAGATGCGAGAGCAATTCGTTTCATGGCAGTCCCCCTTGTTATTATTGCCCTGATTCCAATTCAGGCTTGGCCTGGTCCAGTAAACGCGACAGGTAATCACTATATTAGCGCAAACCGCTGTAGGCGTAGTTAACGTTCCGAAGTGCCAGGGAGTTAATCTCCCCATACGGGCCCTGATCTGTCTGCTACAGTGGCAGCGCACTTACATCCATTGTTGGTCCCGGGAGAAAAGCCTCATGAAACCAACCCTATGCGTTTTCGTCGTTCTGACTGTATTCAGCCTAAATGGCTGGGCCCAGGAGGTCGATTACGATAAACGCAACCTGCACATTTTTTGCGCCTCACATCTGAAGATGCTCAGCGGCACGATTGATGATGGCGGCGATGAATATAAGGCGCTGATGTTTATGTCCGGTGTTCACCGGGACGAGGCAATCGGGATGGGTGCCACCGAAAAGCACTTCAGCGACGTGAACACCTATCTGAAAAAAGTACGCAACACCAGCAAACCGAAGTGGAGCAGCCTGACGTCCCGAAGCAAGGAGCTGTGTTTCCCCCAGTCCTGACGACAGGGTTGGCCAGCGGGATCTATAGTTAACGGTATGAAGGTCTGAAATCTGGCTCGCATGGAGGTCATCCGATGACGAAACAGACGAAGAATCAACCGCGCAATGTTGCCACGAAGCTGATCGAGTCACACCTGGTGTCGGGAACGATGAAGACAGGCGAGGAAATCGGGCTGAAGATCGATCAAACGCTGACCCAGGATGCAACCGGTACACTGGTTATGCTCGAGCTGGAGGCCATGGGGCTCGGCCAGGTCAAAACCGAGTTGTCAGCGCAGTACGTTGACCACAACCTGCTGCAGACTGACAACCGCAACCCCGATGATCACCTGTTCCTGCGTAGTGCCTGTGAGCGGTTCGGCCTGTGGTTCAGCCCGGCCGGGTCCGGCGTCAGCCATCCGGTGCACATGGAACGCTTTGGAAAACCGGGCAAGACCCTTCTTGGCTCCGACAGCCATACCTGCGCTGCCGGTTCCCTGGGAATGCTGGCAATGGGGGCTGGCGGTCTGGCTGTGGCCATAGCCATGTGTGGAGAACCGTTCTATCTCAACATGCCTAAGGTCATGGGCGTGAAGCTGACCGGGAAACTGCCGGATTGGGTGAGTGCCAAGGATGTCATCCTGGAAATGCTTCGCCGCCACGGAGTGAAGGGCGGTGCCGGGAACATCATCGAGTACTATGGGCCGGGCCTGAAAGGGCTGTCCGCGATGGACCGCCATGTGATCGCGAACATGGGGCAGGAGATGGGACACACCGCTACGGTGTTCCCGGCGGACGATGCGGTGCGGGATTTTCTCAAGCAGCAACAGCGGGAAGGTGACTTCCAGAGGCTGGAAGCCGACCGCGGCGCCACCTACGATCTGCATGACGAGATCGATCTGGGCAAGCTGGAGCCGTTGATTGCACTTCCCAGCAGTCCAGGGAAGGTGTTCCCGGTGCGGGAAGTGGCTGGCGAGCCCATCTACCAGGCCTACATTGGGTCCTCCGCGAATCCTGGCCTGAGGGATTTCGCAGTTCCTGCGATGATGGTGAAGGGCCGTCAGGTTCGCGAAGGAGTATCTTTCGATATAAACCCCACCTCGCGTCAGGTTCTGGAAAACCTGGTAGAACTGGGCCATCTTACCGATCTGCTCAGCGCTGGGGCGCGCCTGCATCAGACCGGCTGCAATGGCTGCATTGGCATGGGGCAGGCACCGGCAACGGATCAGATCAGCCTGCGCACCGTTCCACGGAACTTTGCGGGTCGGTCGGGTACTGATGAAGACAAAGTCTGTCTCTGCAGCCCCGAAACAGCCACGGCGTCTGCGTTGACCGGCGTGATTACAGACCCTCGTGATCTCGATATGAGCTATCCTGTGTTCGACGAGCACAGCACCTTTTATGTGGAGGATCGCAATATCCGCCCGCCGGCGAAGCACCCGGAATTAACGGTGGTTGAGAAGGGGCCGAACATCAGCACCCTGCCGACGTTTGAGGCGCTGCCTGACTCGTTGAAGGCGCCGGTTCTGCTCAAGGTTGGTGACGATGTTTCCACCGACGACATCCTGCCTGCCGGCTCCCGGATACTGCCGTTTCGCAGTAACATTCCGGCCATCAGCGAGTTTACTTATACCCGGCTGGACCCAACCTATCCGGAACGGGCAAAAGAGTATCAGGACACCGGGTCTCTGATCGTTGGCGGTGACAATTACGGCCAGGGGTCAAGCCGTGAACATGCGGCGCTGGCGCCCCGTTATCTGGGCGTGCGGGCAGTGATTGCCAAGAGTTATTCGCGCATACACTGGCAGAATCTGTCCAGTTTTGGTGTGTTGCCTTTGAGCTTTGTCACTCCGGAGAACTTCGATAGCATCGAGCAGGGCGATGAGTTATCGATTGAGGGGCTGGTTGAAACATTAAAAGCCGGGGACAGGGTTGTTGCGAAAAATACCCGGAACGGCGAACGTTATGAACTGACGCATGAACTTAGCGAGCGCCAGGTCCGTATGGTTATCGAAGGCGGACTGCTGAACATGATGCGCCAGGAACTGGCCGCGTGAGGCCTTGTTACCAATAGATCCACTAAACTGAGGAAGAATGAATGACCGATGACACCTACACGCCACCGAGAGTCTGGAAATGGGATGCCGAGAGCGGCGGAGCTTCTCGCAGATCAATCGCCCGATTGCCGGACCCACTCACGAGAAAGAATTGCCGGTAGGGGAGCACCCGTTCCAGGTCTACTCACTGGCGACCCCGAATGGCGTGAAAGCACGATCATGTTCGAGGAACTGTTGGCCAAGGGCATCAAGGAAGCGGAATACGATGCCTGGCTGATCCGCATCACCGAGGGGGAACAGTTTGGCAGTGGTTTCGTGAACGCGAACCCGAATTCCAAGATACCGGCGATGATGGACCACACCCACACGCCGGCCGTCCGCGTGTTTGAATCCGGCTCCATCCTGCTTTACCTCGCTGAGAAGTTTGGCGAATTCCTGCCGACGGACATTGTGGCGCGCACGGAAACCATGAACTGGTTGTTCTGGCAAATGGGCAGCGCGCCGTTCCTGGGCGGTGGGTTTGGCCATTTCTACGCCTACGCACCGGAAAAATACGAGTACCCGATCAACCGCTACACCATGGAAGTGAAGCGCCAGCTGGATGTGCTGGATCGGCAACTGGCCGATAATCGCTACATTGCGGGTGACGAATACACCATCGCAGATATGGCGATCTGGCCCTGGTACGGCGCACTGGTGAAAAACAAGGTGTACGAAGCGGCGGAATTCCTGGAAGCGCATACCTACAAGAACGTGGTGCGTTGGGCCGATGAGATCGCAGAACGCCCGGCGGTCAAGCGTGGATTGATGGTAAACCGCACCTGGGGCGAGGAGAGCAGGCAGTTGCATGAACGCCACGACGCCAGTGACTTCGAACTGCGCACTCAGGACAAGCTGGAGCCTTCCGGAGAGAAGTAATGGCAGTATTGGTTGGCTGGAGGAGAGTGGTGCTGGCGTTCATCGTCGCGTTGATCGTGGGCTCCGTGCTGGGCAGCCTTGTGCAAACCCAGTTCAATCTCCAGGCGCTGGAAGGCCTGGGGGTTGAAATCAGTATGGCGACCCGTTTGCAAACCACAGTTCAGGATCTTCTGAACTTTGCCCCTTTGTACGCCATCCTCTTCGGGCTCAGTTTCCTGTTCTCTCAGGGTGCTGCGTCTCTTGTGGCCCGGCTGGCTGGTCAATCAGGCCGTTTGTGGCTGTGCCCGCTTGCCGCGGCTGTGGGATTGTGGGCGACCTTGCGGATTGTGGATGCATTGGCGCCCATGCCTACGTTGATCGCTGCCACGCGAGATATGGGTGGACTGTTGGCTATGCTGGTAACGGCTGCTCTCTCTGGTTTGTTGTTTGCCGTTCTGGTTTCCCGGTTGCCCCGTAAAAATGGCAATGCCTCGGCAGTGCCTGTTGCGATGCTTCTGATGGTTGCCGGGGCGGTTCTGCCTGAATCTGATGCCGTAGCGGATGAGGCGACAGACTATACGATTGAAACTGTGGCCAGCGGCTGGAACATCCCTGGTCAATGGCGTTCCTGCCCGATGGACGAATGCTGGTTACTGAAAGGCCGGGACGTTTGCGAATGCTGACGGCTAACGGCGACCTGATGCCGGAACCGCTGGATGGTGTGCCGGAGGTTTTCGCATCCGGCCAGGCAGGGCTGTTTGATGTGCTTCCCGCCAGGGACTTCGAGGACAGCCGACAGATTTACCTGAGTTATGCCTGTGGCACCATGGATGCCAATCACACCTGCTTGGCCAGGGGGCAACTGGGAGAGCAGGGCCTGGAGAATGTGAGCGAACTATTCCGGGTACAACCGGCCAAGAAGGGCAGCGCTCATTATGGAGGGCGGATGGTATGGCTGCCGGATGATACGCTGGTGTTAACCCTCGGAGACGGTTTCGACTACCGCGAGCAGGCCCAGCGCCGTCAAAACCACATTGGCAGTATTGTGCGCCTTAACCCGGATGGCAGCGTGCCGGACGACAACCCTTTTGCAGGGCACGACACCTACCAGGGTGAAATCTACAGCTATGGTCACCGCAATGTGCAGGGGCTGGCCTACGACAGCGAACAGGGCCGGCTGATTGCTCATGAACACGGGCCCCGGGGTGGTGATGAGATCAACGTCATTCGCCCGGGCGCCAACTACGGTTGGCCGGTCACCACCCATGGCTGGACTATACCGGTGCGCGGGTAACCCCGTTCGAGGAGCGTGAGGGTGTCGAGGCGCCGCTGCTGCACTGGACGCCATCCATCGCCCCATCGGGCATGACCGTTTACACCGGCGATCTGTTTCCTCAGTGGCAGGGTGATCTGTTGGTTGGCGGACTGGTGACCCGGCAGGTGCATCGTGTCCGGTTGGCGGACGGCAAGGCAACGGACGTGGAAACCCTGTTCGGTGAGCTGGGCGAACGCATCAGGGCCGTCGTAACGGGCCCTGACGGTTCGGTTTATCTGTTAACGGATAATGCTGACGGACGTGTTTTGAAAGTTACACCAGACTAGAGCGAGTGTCTGGGCCTGGCTCAAAAGCGCCCTAGCGTGGCCGGCGATCACCTTCCATGATCTTGGCCACAAACACCGCTTTACCGTACTCCTCGAACGACCATTTCATGGTGTCTGAGAGAACGCGCATTACCTCGTCGTACTCACCGAACATTTCGGTGCTCATGCGGCCCGGAAAGATCTCCAGCCCTGTTTTTTCAAGCCGCTCGATAACGGCACGAATGGGCGGCTTGTAGTCATCGGTGAGTGGGTAGCAGCTCAGTTGAACGGATAAAAACATAATGCCTCCCGGGGCTGTGTGCCCCTCAATAGCCCATGGCTGAAGATGTGCTGCGGCGCGGGTCTGCACCGCCGTAGAGGGTTCCTTCAGTATCGATCAGTATGCTCTGGATGGCGCCCATGGCACTTTTTGTCACCACCTTGTGCCCCTTTTCCTCCAGCAGCCTCACGGTATCCGCTGATGCCCTGTTCAATGCGGATCTCGTCTGGCAACCATTGGTGGTGAATCCTCGGGGCACTCACCGCAGACTGAATGTTCATGCCATGATCAATCACATTCAGCAGCACCTGCAAGGTTGTCGTGATAATTCGGGACCCGCCGGGGCTTCCCGTAACCAGATAGTTGCGACCATCGCGCCTGACAATGGTCGGCGACATGGAGCTCAGCATGCGCTTGCCGGGTTCCACCTTATTGGCTTCGCCACCGATCAGTCCATAGGCGTTGGGTTCGCCGGGTTTGGCACTGAAGTCGTCCATTTCGTTGTTCAAAAGGAACCCCGCCCCGTCAACGGTGATACCGGACCCGTAGCTGAAATTAATGGTGTAAGTGTTGGAAACCGCGTTGCCCCAGCGGTCGACAACGGAGAAGTGGGTGGTTTCCGGGCTTTCATAGGCCCCGGGGTTGCCGGCACTGATCTCGGTCGACGGCCGGGCTTTGGCCGGATCAATGGTTTTACGCAACGCTTCGGCATAGGCCTTGCTGGTCAGGCCCTTTAGTGGCACCTCCACGAAGTCGGTATCTCCAAGGTATTCCGCGCGGTCAGCGTAGGCAAGCTTCATGCTTCGGCCATGTGGTGAATACCGGCGGCGGAGTTATGACCGAACTCGGCCAGCGGGTAGCCTTCAAGAATGTTCAGAATCTGCACAATGTGAGTGCCACCAGAGGAGGGCGGTGACATGGAATAGATATCATGTCCGCGGTAGGTGCCATGAACCGGCTGGCGGATTCTGGGGCGGTAGTTCTTCAGGTCCTGAAGGGTGATCAGGCCGTCGTGACGTTCCATTTCCTGGACGATGAGTTGCGCGGTCTTGCCCTGATAGAAGCCATCGACGCCTTGATCGGCAATACGCTGAAGGGTGTCGGCAAGCTCCGGTTGCCGAAATCGCTCGCCTGGTTGCCACGGAGAACCGTCCTCTTTATAGAAGGTTGCGAGAGTTGCCGGCCAGCGCTGCAGTCGTTCCCGCGCCTGTTCCAGGCCCTCGGTGAAGCGTGCGGGTACAATAAAGCCTTCCCGCGCCAGTTTGATCGCCGGGGCCAGGGCCTGTTCCAGCGACATCGTGCCGTGGCGTTCAAGGGCCATCGCCAGGCCGGCGACGGTGCCGGGCACGCCGGACGCCTTGTGGGTGAAACGGCTGCGATTCTCGACACGTTGCCATTGTCGTCCTGGAACATGGTTTCGGTGGCAGCGGCCGGTGCTTTCTCCCGATAGTCGATGGCCTCAACCGCTTCGCCGTTGCCCGGAGCGTAGAGCATAAACCCGCCGCCGCCGATGTTGCCCGAGCGAGGCTGGGTGACCGCCAGGGCGAATCCCGCCGTAACGGCGGCATCCATCGCATTGCCGCCATTCTTCAGCACGTTCAATGCGACTTCCGTTGCCAGGGTGTGGCTGGTGGCTACCATGCCGTTCCTGGCCTGTACCGGGTGGTGGCGCTCTCCTTCCAGAATGGCCTCTGCGGTCACCGGCTTTAGAGGTAGCAGCAGCGCCAGGGCGATCATCATTCTCGCGGCCAGTGAGCGGCTCGCGACGGCTTTTCGGGTACGTACCTGTAGGGGGTGTCTATCCATGTTTCTGTGCCTCGTTTCTGGTGCTCAGATAAGCTATCATAGCCGGTCATTTTTAAGGGTGTGAAATTGCGCGCCCGTGATCCCGGATCAGATTAAGGAAAGGCTTCCATGGAGCATACCTATCGTCTTGTGATTTCCTGCCCGGATCGGGTGGGGATTGTTGCCAAGGTCAGTAACTTTCTGTCGACCTACAATGGCTGGATTACAGAGGCGAGCCACCACTCCGACACCCAGACCGGGTGGTTCTTCATGCGGCATGAGATCAAGGCCAACTCGATCCCTTTCGGCCTGGACCAGTTCCGCACGGCCTTTGAGCCGATTGCCCGCGAGTTCAATATGAACTGGCACATTGCTGATTCGGCCCAGCCCAAGAAAGTGATCCTGATGTGCAGCAAGGAATCCCATTGCGTGGCGGATCTGCTCCATCGCTGGCACAGCCGCGAGATCAATGCCGAAATCGTGGCGGTTATTTCCAATCATGAAGACCTCCGGCGCATGGTGGAGTGGCATGAGATACCCTATCACCATATTCCGGTGAACCAGAACAACCGCGACGAGGCTTTCGGTGAAGTGGATGGCCTGATAGAAGGCTATGAAGCCGATGTGGTTGTTTTGGCCCGGTATATGCAGATCCTGCCCGGTAGTCTGTGCGAGAAGTACCCGGGCAAGGTGATCAACATTCATCACAGCTTCCTGCCGTCGTTTGCGGGTGCCCGCCCATACCACCAGGCCTACAGCCGGGGTGTGAAGCTGATTGGCGCCACCTGCCACTACGTGACCCAGGATCTGGACGAAGGCCCCATCATCGAGCAGGACGTGGTCCCGCATCAGCACAGCGACTCCATTGAAGACATGGTTCGGCTGGGCAAGGATGTGGAGAAAAACGTGCTGTCACGGGGCTTGCGGGCACACATTGAAGACCGTGTGATTACCTACGAAAACAAGACTGTGGTTTTTGACTGACGGCCACCGCCATATCCCCCGCTAAGGGTTGAATGTGGTAGTATTGGCCGCTTGTTAAAGAATAACTATGGGGCGCTCTGAACGGCCCTGAAACGACTTCCAGCAAATGCAAAGGAACCTTTCTCGATGGGTGAGTTAGCCAAAGAGATCCTGCCGGTAAATATTGAAGACGAGCTCAAACAGTCCTATCTCGATTACGCCATGAGCGTCATCGTGGGGCGGGCACTTCCAGACGTGCGTGACGGCCTCAAGCCGGTGCATCGCCGCGTACTGTTTGCCATGTCCGAACTCAACAACGACTGGAACAAGGCCTACAAGAAATCCGCCCGTGTGGTGGGTGACGTCATCGGTAAGTATCACCCCCATGGTGACTCGGCCGTTTACGACACCATTGTTCGTATGGCCCAGCCGTTTTCCCTGCGCTACCCGCTGGTGGATGGTCAGGGTAACTTTGGTTCCATCGACGGCGACAACGCGGCTGCCATGCGTTACACCGAGATCCGCATGGAGAAAATTGCCCACTCCCTGCTGGCGGATCTGGACAAGGAAACCGTGGATTTCGTGGCCAACTATGATGGCACCGAACAGATTCCGGACGTACTGCCCACTCGGATTCCCAACCTGCTGGTAAACGGTTCCTCAGGCATTGCCGTGGGTATGGCCACCAATATTCCGCCCCATAACCTGACGGAAATTGTGAACGGCTGCCTGGCATTGATTGATAATCCGGATATGACCATCGACGACCTGATGGAGCATATTCCGGGGCCGGACTTTCCCACCCAGGGCATCATTAATGGTCGCGCCGGCATTGTTGAGGCCTACCGCACCGGCCGTGGGCGCATCTACATCCGTGCCCGCCATGAAATCGAGCACGACAAGAAAACCAACCGCGACGCCATCATTATTACCGAGCTGCCGTACCAGCTGAACAAAGCGCGGCTGATCGAGAAAATTGCAGAGCTGGTAAAAGAGAAGCGACTGGAAGGCATCTCCGAGCTGCGGGACGAGTCCAACAAGGAAGGTATCCGGGTAGTGATTGAGCTGCGTCGCGGTGAAAACCCGGACGTGGTCATTAATAACCTCTTTGCCCACACTCAGTTGCAGACGGTTTTCGGCATCAACATGGTCGCCCTGATCAACGGCGAGCCGAAAATCCTCAATCTCAAGGAAATGCTGGACGCATTTGTCCGGCATCGCCGCGAAGTGGTTACCCGCCGTACCATTTACGAACTGCGTAAAGCCCGCGAACGTGGCCATATCCTGGAAGGCCTCACGGTTGCTCTGGCGAACATCGATGAAATCATCGCGCTGATCAAGGCGTCTCCGGCTGCGGCCGAGGCGAAAGAGAAGCTGATGGCTCAGGGCTGGGCACCGGGTGACGTTCTGGCGATGCTTGAGCGGGCGGGCGAAGACGCATGTCGCCCCGATGATCTGCCGGAGATCTTTGGCCTGCGTAATGGTCTTTATCACCTGTCGCCAGAACAGGCTCAGGCGATCCTTGACCTGCGACTGCACCGCCTGACCGGTCTTGAGACCGAAAAGCTCCAGAATGAGTACAAGGACATTCTCGAGAAAATTGCGGACCTGCTGGAAATTCTGGGCGATCCGGACCGCCTGATGCAGGTTATCCGTGAAGAACTGGAAGCGGTGGTGACCGAGTTTGGCGATACCCGTCTGACCGAAATCACCAGCTCCAAGCGTGACCTGACCATCGCCGATCTGATCGACGAGGAAGATCTGGTGGTCACCATCTCCACGGTGGTTATGCCAAGACTCAGGCCGTCGAAGACTATCAGGCCCAGCGCCGTGGTGGTCGTGGCAAGGCCGCTACGTCCATGAAAGACGAAGATTTCGTCGAGAAACTGCTGGTCGCGAACTCCCACGACACCATTCTGTGCTTCTCCAACCGGGGCAAGGTGTACTGGTTGCGGGTGTTCGAGATTCCCCGGGCCAGCCGCGCGTCCCGCGGTCGTCCGATGGTCAACATCCTGCCGCTGGAAGAAGGGGAGCGTATTACCACCTTCCTGCCGGTTCGTGACTATCCGGAAGACCAGTACGTGCTGATGGCCACCTCGGCGGGTGTGGTCAAGAAAACGCCGTTGCCGAATTTCTCCCGTCCGCGCAGCAACGGTCTGATCGCTCTGTCGCTTGACGAGGGTGACACCCTGATTGGTACGGCCATCACCAAGGGGGATGCGGAAGTCATGCTGTTCTCCTCGGCGGGCAAGGCCGTTCGCTTCAACGAGGAAGCGGTACGTCCGATGAGTCGTACGGCTCGTGGTGTGCGTGGCATCAGAATGCCGGAAGGACATCATGTTGTGTCACTGATCATCCCGCAGGAAAACGCGGTTCTGCTGACGGCCAGTGAGAACGGCTACGGTAAGCGTACCACCTTCGACGAGTTCCCGACCTACAGCCGGGGCAGCCAGGGCGTTATTGCCATGCAGTGTTCCGAGCGTAACGGCAACCTGGTCACGGCGTTGCAGCTGTTTGAAGGCGACGAAATGATGCTGATCTCGGACAAAGGCACGCTTGTGCGTACCCGCACCGACGAAGTATCGGTTCTGAGCCGGAACACCCAGGGTGTTCGCCTGATCAAACTGAGCCAGGAAGACGAACGCCTCGTGGGTGTTGAGCGTATTGCCGAAACCGATGCCGAAGAGGTCGACGGTGAGGAAGGAAGTGATGAGCAGGGCGTATAATTTTTGTGCAGGCCCGGCAACCTTGCCGGAGCCTGTTTTGCGACAGGCACGGGAAGAGATGCTGGATTGGCGCGGCACCGGCATGTCCGTGATGGAGATGAGCCATCGCAGTGACGAGTTTGTGGAAATCGCCGAAACTGCCGAGAAAGACCTTCGGGAATTGGCCGGCGTTTCAGATGATTACGCCGTACTCTTCATGCAGGGTGGTGCGTCCAGCCAGTTCTCGACCATTCCACTGAACCTGTTGGGCGACAAGACGTCTGCGGACTACGTGAACACGGGTATCTGGTCGAAGAAAGCCATCGCCGAGGCCAGCCGTTATGGTCAGGTTAATGTCGTGGCAAGCAGCGAATCGAGTGGCTTTGCCAGCATTCCCGATCAGGATAGCTGGGCGACGAGCGCCGATGCGGCTTACCTGCATTACACGCCCAATGAAACCATCGGCGGATTGGAGTTCGACTTCGTGCCGGAGAGCGGTTCCGTGCCGTTGGTGGCGGATATGTCGTCCACCATGCTGTCACGCCCGCTGGACGTCTCGAAATTCGGCCTGATCTACGCCGGGGCCCAGAAGAACATCGGTCCATCCGGCCTGGTGGTCGTGATCATTCGCAAGGATCTGTTGGGCAAGGCGCTCAAGATCACGCCGACGATGATGAACTATCAGTCATTGCGGATAATGACTCCATGTACAACACGCCGGCGACATACTCCTGGTACCTCGCAGGCCTGGTATTCAAATGGCTGAAAGAGCAGGGCGGTGTTACGGCTATGGGTGAGGTCAATCGTCGTAAAGCCAGAAAACTGTATGGTTTTATTGATGAGAACGACTTCTACGCCAACCCGATATCCCCGCGCTTCCGATCCTGGATGAATATACCGTTCACCCTTGCAGATGACGCGCTCAACAGTGCTTTCCTGAAAGGTGCGAATGAGAGAGGGTTGCTGAACCTCAAGGGCCATCGCTCCGTGGGTGGCATGCGGGCCAGCGTCTACAACGCCATGCCAGAAGCCGGTGTCGATGCGTTGATTGACTACATGACCGTGTTTGCGAAGGAGCGGGGCTGATGATGAGTGATGAGCAGGCCCGTCTCGGGCAGTTGAGGGTCGATATTGATCGCCTGGATCAGGAAATCATGGACCTGATCAGCAAGCGCGCGGAATGCGCCCAGGAAGTGGCTCGCGTGAAGATGGAAGCCAACCCGGGTGAGGATGTATTCTTCTACCGTCCGGAACGTGAAGCCCAGGTTTTGAGGCGTATAAAGGAGAGCAATCCCGGCCCGCTGTCCGGCGAGGAGATGGCCCGACTGTTCCGGGAGATCATGTCCGCGTGCCTGGCACTGGAAAAGCCGATGCACATCGCTTTCCTCGGGCCGATTGGCACCTTTACCCAGGCGGCGGCGCTCAAGCATTTTGGGCACTCCGTGGTCAGCGTGCCTTTGCCCGCCATCGATGCAGTGTTCCGTGAAGTGGAATCCGGCGCGGCCCACTATGGTGTGGTCCCGGTGGAAAATTCCACGGAAGGCATGATCAACCATACCCTTGATATGTTCATGTCCTCTCCGCTGAAGATCTGCGGCGAAGTGCAGTTGCGGATACATCACCACCTGATGGTGTCGCCAAAGCACCAGGGGCAGGACATTGTCCGCATTTATTCCCATCAGCAGTCGTTCGCCCAGTGCCGGCAGTGGCTGGATACCCATCGTTACGGTATCGAGCGGGTCACGGTCAGTAGTAATGCCGAAGCCGCGAGGCGGGCAGCGGAAGAGCCGGGCACGGCCGCGATCGCAGGAGACATGGCAGCGGAACTTTACGGCCTGGAAATGCTGGCGACCAGTATCGAAGACCGTCCGGACAACACCACCCGTTTCCTGATCATCGGCCGTGAGGAAGTGCCGGCCAGTGGTAACGATAAGTCGTCCATTCTGGTGTCCATGCGCAACAAGCCTGGCGCGTTGTATCAATTGCTTGAGCCGTTCCACAAACATGGTCTGAGCCTGACCCGTATCGAAACCCGCCCATCGCCCAGCGGTACCTGGGCCTACGTGTTCTACATCGATTTTGAGGGCCATGTGGAAGATACGCAGGTCAGCAAGGTGCTGTCAGAGATCGATGAAGAGGCGGTCGAGTTGAAGCGCCTGGGGTCCTATCCTATTGGGGTCCTGTGACAGAAACGCAAATGACTGAGGAAGGTCGAAATGTCGATTGATTACCAAAGTCTGGCGGTCAAAGGCGTGCAGGCGCTATCCCCCTACCAGCCGGGCAAGCCCATTGATGAGCTGGCCAGGGAGTTGGGCCTGAAGCCCGACAACATCATCAAGCTGGCCAGCAACGAAAACCCTCTTGGGCCCAGCCCAAAGGCGCTGGCGGCGGTGAAGGGAGCCCTGGACGAGCTCTGTCGCTATCCCGATGGCAATGGGTTTGATCTCAAGCAGGCATTGTCGGCCCGATACGGCGTGGCGCCCGCTCAGATTACCCTTGGCAACGGTTCCAACGATGTCCTGGAGGTGATCACACGGTGCTTTGCAGATGCCTCTTCGGAAGTCGTGTTTTCCCAATATGCTTTTGCGGTATACCCGCTTGTTACCCAGGCGATCGGCGCCAAAGGTGTGTCGGTGCCCGCCAGGGACTATGGCCATGACCTCAACGCCATGGTGGAGGCGATAACAGATCGCACCGCGCTGGTGTTTGTGGCCAACCCCAACAACCCCACGGGCACGGTTCATGGCGCTGAGGCGATCGAGTCGTTTCTGGCCCGTATTCCCCCCAGGGTTCTGGTGGTTCTGGATGAGGCCTACTGTGAATACCTTCAGGGGGAGGGCTATGTGGATGGCCTGTCGTTGCTCAAGCGCTATCCGAACCTGATCGTTACCAGGACATTCTCCAAGGCTTGGGGGTTGGCATCGCTGCGAGCTGGCTACAGTGTTAGCTCGCCGGACATTGCCAATGTTCTCAATCGTGTACGTCAGCCTTTTAATGTAGATTCTCTGGCTCTGGTAGCGGCGACGGCTGTGTTGAGCGATGAAGACTATCTGCGGCGCTCCTGTGAAGTGAATGCAGCCGGGATGAAACAGCTCGAGTCCGCTTTTAACGAAATGGGGCTGGAATACATTCCGTCTGCCGGCAACTTTATTGCTGTGGATGTGGGCGATCAGGCGGCTGACATCAATCAGTCGCTACTGGAGCAGGGTGTGATTGTCAGGCCGATTGGCGGCTACGGCCTACCCAGGCATCTGCGGGTGTCGATTGGCTTGCCCGAAGAAAATGCACGGTTTATCGAAGCTTTGGCCCGTGCACTGGATACGTCCAGCGGACGGGGAGAGTAACGTGTCCGAGATTCAGCCACTGTTCCAGCGTGTTGCTGTTATTGGTCTTGGGCTGATTGGTGGTTCTCTGGCCAAAGCGATCCGCGACAATGGCCTCGCGGTTACCGTTGTGGGCGCTGACAAGCGCGCGGACGAATTGGCGCTTGGCACGGAATTAGGCGTTATTGATGAAGCTGCCGGGTCGGTTGCTGAGGCTGTGGCCGGCAGCGACCTTGTGGTGCTGGCGGTACCGGTTAAGGCAACGCGGGCAGTGCTGGCGGAAATCAGGCCCCATCTTGGCGAAAACGCCGTGTTGACGGACGTCGGCAGCACCAAGTCGAGTTTCGTCAACGATGTGCGAGAGGTGTTTGGCGACCTGCCCGCGAAAATGATACCCGGCCACCCCATCGCCGGTTCTGAAAAAAGCGGCATCCGCGCGGCCAACCCTGAGTTGTTTGCCAATCACAAGGTTATACTCACGCCGGCGGAGAACGTTGGTCAGCCCGACCTGGAGAAGCTCAGGGCATTGTGGGAAGGCTGTGGTGCGACGGTTCTGACCATGTCTGTGGCCTATCACGACGAGGTGCTGGCAGCCACCAGTCATCTTCCTCATCTTATTGCTTTCTCACTGGTGGATACCCTGGCAGGCGAGGACGAAAATCTGGATATTTTCCGCTACGCAGCGGGCGGTTTCCGGGACTTCACCCGAATTGCAGCCAGCGACCCGGTGATGTGGCACGATATCTTTCTTTCCAACCGGGATGCGGTGTTGCGGGTCATTGATCATTTTACCCACGATCTGGATCAGCTCCGTACCGCCATCGCCGATCAGGACAGTGCAACTCTGTTGCGGGTTTTCAGTCGCGCCAAGGCGGCGCGGGAACATTTTTCCAAGATGCTTTCAGGACAGGCTTACGTGACAAACAACAGTCAGAAACAGGTAACGTTCCGTCTTCAACCCGGCGGCCGGATTTCCGGCGAGATACGCGTGCCGGGCGACAAATCCATTTCCCACCGATCCATCATGCTGGGTGCTCTTGCCGACGGTATCACGGAAGTGAAAGGCTTCCTTGAAGGCGAGGACAGCCTGGCAACCTTGCAGGCGTTCCGCGACATGGGGGTGACCATAGAAGGGCCGGACGCGGGGTTTGTCCGCATTCACGGCGTCGGTATCAATGGTCTCCAGGCGCGCGCGGCCCTTTGTACCTGGGCAATTCCGGTACTGCCATGCGCCTGTTCTCGGGCTTGCTGGCGGCGCAGCCGTTTGACTCCGAGCTCACCGGCGACGAAAGCCTCTCCAAGCGTCCCATGGGGCGTGTGGCAGATCCGCTGCGAGCAATGGGTGCGGTGATTGACACTGCCGAGGGCGGGCGGCCGCCTTTGAAAATCCGGGGTGGGCACGCGCTAACCGGCATTCATTATGAGATGCCGGTGGCCAGTGCTCAGGTTAAATCCTGCCTGTTACTCGCCGGTCTCTATGCCGAGGGCGTAACCTCCGTTACCGAGCCAGCTCCTACCCGGGATCATACTGAGCGCATGTTGGAAGGCTTTGGCTATCACGTGCATCGCGATACCGCGACGGCCAGCGTGACCGGTGGCGGTCGCTTGGCCGCCACCGCCATAGACGTGCCGGCGGATATCTCTTCGTCAGCGTTTTTCCTCGTTGCGGCGAGTATCGCCCCGGATTCCGACTTGACCATCCGCCACGTTGGCATGAACCCGACGAGAGTCGGCGTGATCAACATCCTGCGCATGATGGGGGCTAATATAGAAGTCCTCGAAGAGCGTGTGATTGGCGGGGAGCCGGTCGCTGATCTTCGCGTTCGTTCCGCCGAACTCAAGGGTATCGATATCCCTGAGGATCAGGTTCCGTTGGCAATCGACGAATTCCCCGTGCTGTTTATTGCCGCAGTCTGCGCTGAGGGCAGAACGGTTTTGCGCGGCGCTGAAGAGCTTCGCGTCAAGGAAAGTGATCGCATCCAGGTGATGGCAGACGGCCTGACCGCGCTTGGAGTGGAAACCACCGTGACTCCAGACGGTATTGTCATTGATGGTGGCCAGACGATGACCGCTGGAACCGTGAATAGCCACGGGGATCACCGCATTGCTATGGCGTTCTCCGTCGCCTCCCTGCGGGCTGAAGGGGATATCAAGGTGACCGATTGCGCCAACGTGTCCACCTCATTCCCGGGCTTTGTGGAGTTGGCAAAGCAGACTGGCATCAATATCGCCGCCGAAGGGGCTGAGTAATGGCTGAAAGCAAGGCACCGGTTATTACCGTGGACGGCCCTGGCGGTTCCGGTAAAGGCACCATTACTCAGATGCTCGCCCGCCGGTTGGGGTGGCACCTGTTGGACAGTGGCGCGCTTTATCGCCTCACGGCACTGGCTGCGGAGCGGCAGGGCGTGTCCCTGGATGATGAGCCGTCTCTGGTAAACGTCGCCGCCAGCTCGATGTGGCGTTTGAGCCAACCCCACCAGGTGAGCCGGCAAAGGTACTGATGGCCGGTGTTGACGTCACCGCAGATATACGTACAGAAACCTGTGGCGACAATGCCTCGAAGGTGGCTGTAATGCAGCCTGTGCGCGACGCGCTGCTGCAGCGCCAGCGCGATTTCCAGAAGCCTCCCGGGTTGGTCGCGGACGGTCGTGACATGGGAACGGTGGTGTTCCCGGACGCGCCAGTGAAGATCTTCCTGACAGCCAGTGCCGAAGAGCGTGCGCAAAGACGCTACAGCCAGTTGAAGGACGCAGGGGTCGATGTTAATATTGACGCCCTTTTAAAGGAGATACGGGTGCGCGATGAGCGGGATATGAACCGCGCCGCCGCCCCGCTCAAGCCTGCAGACGATGCGCAAGTCATTGATTCGACGGGGTTGAGTATAGAAGAGGTGCTAGTCAGGGTTATGGCCGCAGCAGGTCAGGCCTGACTACACCTTTTTGTTGTTGAAATTCCGGATTCGGCGTTATCGGCCAGCCACTGGCTGGATCCGGATTGAAACTAACAGACCGTGTTGCTGGTAGCACGGAGTAAACTTGCGTTGATCACATAGGACACATAATGAGCGAGAGCTTTGCGGATCTTTTTGAAGAAAGCCTAAAAGAAATTGACATGCAACCAGGTTCCATCGTCCAGGGAACCGTTGTAGACGTCGATAACGACTGGGTCACCGTTAACGCCGGACTGAAGTCCGAAGGTGTTATCCCCGCCTCCCAGTTCCTCAATGAAAAAGGCGAGTTGGAAGTTGCTATCGGCGACGTTGTTGACGTAGCTCTCGACGCTGTGGAAGACGGCTTCGGTGAAACCCGTCTGTCCCGTGAGAAAGCCAAGCGCGCAGAAGCCTGGAAGGTACTTGAGAAGTCCTTCGAAGCTGAGGAAGTGGTTAAGGGTGTTATCAATGGCAAGGTCAAGGGTGGTTTCACCGTCGATCTGGCCGGCATCCGTGCCTTCCTGCCTGGTTCGCTGGTAGATGTTCGCCCGGTTCGCGATACCGCGCACCTGGAGAACAAAGAGCTCGAATTCAAGGTTATCAAGCTCGACCAGAAGCGTAATAACGTGGTTGTTTCCCGCCGCGCCGTTCTGGAAGCTGAAAACAGTGCTGAGCGTGAAGCTCTGCTCGAAACCCTGACCGAAGGTCTGGAAATCAAGGGTATCGTCAAGAACCTGACCGACTACGGCGCGTTCGTAGATCTGGGCGGTGTTGACGGCCTGCTGCACATTACCGATATGGCCTGGAAGCGCATCAAGCATCCGAGCGAAATCGTCAATGTCGGTGACGAGATCAACGTCAAGGTTCTGAAGTTTGACCGTGAGCGCAACCGCGTATCACTGGGTCTGAAGCAGCTGGGCGAAGATCCCTGGGTCGATATCAAGGGTCGTTATCCGGAAGGTACTAAGGTTACTGCACGTGTAACCAACCTGACCGACTACGGCTGCTTCGCTGAGCTGGAAGAAGGCGTTGAAGGCCTGGTTCACGTGTCCGAAATGGACTGGACCAACAAGAACATCCATCCGTCCAAAGTCGTTCAGGTTGGCGACGAAGTGGGTGTGATGATTCTGGACATCGACGAAGAGCGTCGTCGTATCTCCCTGGGTATCAAGCAGTGTGTTGCTAACCCGTGGGAAGATTTCTCCAGCAAGTTCAACAAAGGCGACCGTATCTCCGGCAAGATCAAGTCAATCACTGACTTTGGTATCTTCATCGGCCTGGACGGCGGCATCGATGGTCTGGTTCACCTGTCAGATATCAGCTGGAACGAGACTGGCGAAGAAGCCGTCCGTGAATACAAGAAGGGCGACGAAGTTGAAACCGTTATCCTGTCTGTTGATCCCGAGCGTGAGCGCATCTCCCTGGGCATCAAGCAGCTGGAAAGCGATCCGTTCGCCGAGTTTGTACAGCTGAACGACAAGGGCTCCATCGTGAAGGGCACGGTATCTGCGGTTGACGCAAAAGCCGCTACCATCACCCTGAACGACGAAGTTGAAGCTGTACTGAAAGCCTCTGAAATCAGCCGTGACCGTGTTGAAGACGCACGCAACGCGCTGAACGAAGGCGACGAAGTTGAAGCGAAGATCATCAGCATCGACCGCAAGAACCGCGTTATCAACCTGTCTGTGAAGTCCAAGGACGTTGAAGACGACAAGCAGGCGCTGGAAGGTGTTCGCGCCAAAGCGGCTGAATCTTCCTCTGGTGCGACCACCATCGGTGATCTCATCAAGGAGCAGATGCAGCAGCAAAACGCCAACAAGGAATAACATTTCCGGTTGGTATGAAAAAAACGGGCTCTAAGAGCCCGTTTTTTTTGTGTTTTTTTCTGGTTTGGCTAAACTAGAGGCAAGGAGCTGGTAACCGGCTATCCGATAATAATGTGAAGAGGGATGAGCCCAATGACGAAGTCTGAACTGGTAGAGCTGATTGCGTCCAAGCAGACGCAGCTTTCAGTGAAGGATGTGGAACTGGCTGTGAAAACGATTATTGAACACATGTCCCAATCACTGGCGGATGGCCAGCGAATCGAGATCCGGGGTTTTGGTAGCTTTTCATTACACCATCGCGCAGCCAGAACCGGGCGTAACCCGAAAACCGGCGAAGCCGTGCAATTACCGGCCAAATTTGTTCCGCACTTCAAGCCAGGCAAGGAGTTGCGTGAGCAGGTAAACGATAGCCTTAAAAAAGGCTTCTGATTACCCTCTTGGGGAAAGACGTTAACCAGGTCCTGAGGTAAACAACCAGGTCCGTGTGGAGCATTGCGACTATGGCCGGATTTCAGAAGGTCCTTCTCATTCTGCTGGTATTGTTTCTGGTTCTGGTAGCACTTGTTTTCTCCCTGAATAATCAGATGGCAGTCTCCCTTAATTTCCTGCTCTTTGAGACTCAGCCTCACGGTGTTGCCGTCTGGATTATCCTGTCTTTTGTGATCGGCGCTTTGATCGGAGTTCTGATTACCATGCTTGCAACCGTTCGCACATCGGTTTCCCGCCGTAACCTCGAAAAACGACTTGCTCGTACCGAGCAGGCATTGGAGAAATCCAGGGCCCAGAACGACCGGACGCTTTAATGGATATAGTGCTTCAATGGCTGCTGTTAACGGTTGCGGTGGCCGCTGGCTGGTTTGTGGGGCGAATGGGCAGCACCAGGGAACGCTCCAAAACACCGATCTCCGATGAGGAATCCGTTAAGGATCGTCTGCAATTTCTGTTCACCAACTATTCCGATCAGGCGGTTGAGAACTTCGTTCAGTCTCTGGCTGTGAACAAGGAAACGGTGGGCCTGCACCTCTCTATCGGCGCCCATTTCCGCCACAAGGGCGAGACCGACCGGGCCATTCTGATTCACCAGAACCTCCTTGCCCGACCGGAGCTGCCACCGCGTTATTCTCAACAAGTTACCTACGAGCTGGCCATTGACTACCTGAACGCAGGCCTTCTGGACAGGGCAGAAGCGTTGCTTCATCAACTGATGGGCGACAGGGAGTACGGCCGTAAGTCTTCATTGCAATTGATCGAGCTGTACCAGCAGGAAAAGGAATGGGGTAAGGCAGGGCAGGTCGCCCGTACATTGACGACCGGCGACCACGATGCCCGCATGTACAAGATGCTGGCCTATATAACCTGCGAGCAGGCTGAGGATGCCCTCAAGCACGACGACCGCTGGATGGCTCAGAAGCTGTCCAAGGAAGCGCTGGAGTACGATCGTTCCTGTGTCCGGGCCACGTTTATCATGATGAAGTTGCTCATTCGTCAGGGCAGTTACCGGGACGCGGCCAGCCAGAGCCTGAAAGTCTTCGATCAGAACCCTGAATTCGGCTCAGAAGCGGTGGACCGGCTGATGAAGCTTGAACGCGAACACGGCGATGTTGGGCGTCTGGTCAAAAAGCTTGGCAAGTTCTACGAAGCCTGGCCGAGTACGAGCTTGCTGCTGGCGCTGGTTGAAGCCGTAGAGCGCACGTCCGGCCGTATGGCTGCAATCGAGTTGCTGCGCCGGGAACTGGAAGTCCGCCCCAGCGTCCGCGGTCTGCTGCGCTTGGTGGAACTGGCGGGCTATGAGAAAGGCATGACGACGGACGAAGGCCGCCTGGTCAGCCGCATCGGTCACTTGATACTTGCCAACCGCCCGGTATACCGATGTGTAAACTGCGGTTTCTCCGGTCAGCAATTGCATTGGCTGTGCCCCAGCTGCAAGCAGTGGGAAACCGTTCGCCCAATACAGGGCGTGGAAGCTGAGTAACCCGAAAACACGACATTCTGCAGGAAACTGACCGTGCAAACCCCCGATAATCCCCGAATCATCGTTGCCCTGGATTTCCCCTCCGATCAGCCCGCGTTGGCTCTGGTTGATCAACTGGACCCTGCGAAGTGTCGACTTAAAGTCGGCAAGGAGCTGTTTACCCGTTCAGGGCCGGCTCTGGTTCGTGACTTGCAGAGCCGCGGGTTCGACGTTTTCCTGGATCTGAAGTTTCACGATATCCCGAACACAACGTCCGCAGCCGTAGCGGCCGCGGCGGATCTGGGTGTCTGGATGGTGAACGTACATGCCTCCGGCGGTGAGAAAATGATGACCGCCTGCCGCGACCGCCTGGAAAGCTTCGGCAAGGATCGGCCACTGCTGATTGCCGTTACTGTGCTGACCAGCATGGGGCCGGAGGATCTTGCCGGTATCGGTATCACGGATTCCCCGGAAGCCCAGGTATCCCGCCTGGCAACTCTGACCCGCAACTGCGGCCTGGACGGCGTCGTCTGCTCCGCACAGGAAGCGCCGGCGTTGAAAGCGGAGCAAGGCAAGGATTTCAAACTGGTCACCCCGGGCATCCGTCCGCTGTCTGCGGAAAAGGGCGACCAACAACGCATCATGACGCCCACAGATGCCCTCAAAGCCGGTTCCGACTACCTGGTCATCGGCCGCCCGATTACGCAGGCTGCTGATCCTCTGGCTGCGTTGGAGGCTATTCACTCTGAGGTGGTTGGCCTTTAACTTTGGTTCTTGGTCTGATTCTGTTCTAGCCTGATAGTATGGTGCTTCGGTGCGGTGGTGGCTCCCTCCCAAAAAACGCTTCTAGTACATCCATGTACGCTTGGGCTCCGCCATCCATGGCTCCGCACATTTTTGGGAGGGAGCCACCACCGCACCGGTTTGAACTTTCAGATATCGCTGTTAGGCGATTTTTATTGATAGCTGTGGTTATCGATGTTGGAGTTGTAAGCATAGGGTGCACTGGCGCAGCGTAATCTGTTTCGATAACTCCAGAGGCTGAATCAGGCGGGGTAGGACTTCCTTCCCGAAAATGTGCGGAGCCATGGATGGCGGAGCCCAAGCGCACACGGACGTGCTTGTAGCGTTTTTCGGGAAGGAAGTCCTACCTCGCCGTGGCACCGCTACTAGCCGGCTAGAGTGCACCACACCAACAGGCTAGGGCCAAACCTAAACCCAAAGAACCAAAACGAAAAAAGCCGCTAATCCAGAGGACTAGCGGCTTTTCGGAGTAGTGGCTCCCCGAGCTGGGCTCGAACCAGCGACAAACGGATTAACAGTCCGTTGCTCTACCAACTGAGCTATCGGGGAACGTCGTCGTGTGACGAGGCGCGTATATTAAGGTTACCCCAACGCCTCGTCAACCCCTTGCCAGGATTTTTAGCCCAGCGCTTTCTGCAAACGCTCAATGGCCTGCTTCAGCGTATCCAGGCTGGTGGCGAAGCTCAGGCGCATATGGCCCGGTGCACCGAAAGCGGAGCCCGGTACCAGAGCCACGCCCGCTTCCTTCAACAGCTTCTCGGCAAACTCTACGTCGTTACTGACACCCGAATCTGCGTCAATGGCTGCCTGGAAACTCGGGAACACATAGAAGGTCCCGTCACCGTGCAGGCACTCAACGCCGGGTAGGGCATTCAGGGCTTCTACCAGGTAGTCGTGACGTTCCTTGAACGCCGTGACCATTTCCTGCACGCAGTCCTGAGGGCCATCCAGCGCTGCCGTCGCAGCCGCCTGGGAAATCGAGGCCGGGTTGGATGTGCTTTGGGACTGGATTTTCTTCATTGCGCCGATGATTTTTGCCGGGCCAGCGGCGTAGCCGATGCGCCAGCCTGTCATCGAGTAGGCCTTGGACACACCATTGAGCACGAAAGTGCGATCGTACAGCTCCGGCGTGGCGTTCAGGATGTTGCAGAACGGCTGACCGGTCCACAGGATCGGCTCGTACATGTCGTCTGTGGCGATCATGATTTGCGGGTGCTTCTTCAGCACTTCGCCAATGGCCTTCAGCTCGTCCAGGCTGTAAGCCATGCCACTTGGGTTGGACGGGCTGTTGATCACGAACAGGCGGGTGCGCTCGGTGATGGCGCTTTCCAGCTGCTCCGGGGTGATCTTGAAGCGGGTGTCGGCGCTGGTTTCGATGATAACCGGTTTGCCTTCAGCCACCAGCACCATATCCGGGTAAGATACCCAGTACGGCGCCGGAATAATGGCTTCGTCGCCCTTGTTCAGTGTGGCCAGCGCGAGGTTGAAAAAGCTCTGCTTGCCACCACCACTTACCAGGATCTGGTTGGCTTCGTATTCCAGGCCGTTGTCCCGTTTGAACTTCGCAATGATCGCCTTTTTCAGAGCGGGCGTACCATCCACGGCGGTGTACTTGGTCTGGCCGTTGTTGATGGCTTCGATGGCCGCCTGTTTGATGTGATCCGGGGTATCGAAGTCCGGCTCGCCGGCACCCAGGCCAATAATGTCCTGGCCAGCAGCGCGTAGCTCCGCTGCCTTGTTAGTGACTGCGAGGGTGGGAGAGGGCTTGATTGCCTGTACTCGGCTGGAAAGTTGAAGGTCCAAACTTGCGCTCCTTAAAGCTGCGTCTGATAGGGCTCCGGCGGCGTCGGGGTAGTGGTTTCCACCATGTTCAGGCCGCCTTTGACGATTCAGATGGTATCATGAAGCCCGCGTGACGATAAGTTCCTCTGCAGATTGCACCTTTTGATATTCGCGGTGCAATGCGTTGCCCAGATCACTTTTGATTGAACGAAGGATGTCTCCAGACTATGGCCACTTCAGAAACCGGCGCGCTCATGAAAGACGGCGCCTTCAAGGTGGATTCCCCGTTTCAGCCAGCTGGGGATCAGCCCAAAGCCATTGATGGCTGGTGGACGGTATCCACTCCGGCCTGGCACACCAGACGCTGTTGGGTGTGACCGGCTCGGGCAAGACCTTTACCATTGCCAACGTCATTCAGCAGGTGCAGCGGCCGACTATCATCATGGCCCACAACAAAACCCTGGCGGCCCAGTTGTACGGCGAGTTTCGTGAGTTCTTCCCGGACAACGCGGTGGAGTATTTCGTTTCCTATTACGACTACTATCAGCCGGAAGCTATGTGCCATCTTCCGATACTTTTATCGAGAAAGACGCCTCCATCAACGAACATATAGAGCAGATGCGTCTGTCGGCGACCAAGGCCCTGCTGGAGCGGCCGGATGCCATCATCGTTGCCACCGTATCCTCCATTTACGGCCTGGGTGATCCCCAGTCCTACCTGAAAATGATGTTGCACCTGGACCGGGGTGACCAGATCGACCAGCGTCACATCCTCCGGCGCCTCGCCGAGCTGCAGTACACCCGAAACGATGTCGAATTCCACCGGGCGAATTATCGGGTGCGGGGAGATGTGATCGATGTGTTTCCGGCAGAATCCGAGAAAGAAGCCATCCGCATTGAGTTGTTCGATGACGAGGTGGAAAACCTCAGTTACTTTGATCCCTTGACCGGTGAGGTTCTCCGGCGGTGCCCCGTGTCACCATTTATCCGAAATCCCACTATGTCACGCCAAGGCAGAAAGTGCTGGATGCCGTTGAGCGCATTAAGGTCGAGCTGGATGAGCGCCTGCAGCAATTAAGGGACAACAACCGCCTGGTGGAAGCGCAGCGTCTGGAAGAGCGCACCCGCTACGACATCGAAATGATGTTGGAGCTGGGCTACTGCAACGGCATCGAGAACTACTCCCGGTACTTGTCTGGTCGCCAGCCGGGCGAGGCGCCTCCGACGCTGTTCGATTATCTGCCAGCCAATGCGATGCTGGTGGTGGACGAATCCCACGTCACCATTCCTCAGATCGGCGCCATGTACAAGGGTGACCGTTCCCGTAAGGAAACTCTGGTGGAATACGGCTTTCGACTGCCGTCAGCACTGGACAACCGGCCCATGCGCTTTGATGAATGGGAGCGGATTGCACCGCAGATGCTGTTTGTCTCCGCCACCCCCGGCAACTACGAAGCCGAGCACGCAGGCAGGTGGTTGAACAGGTGGTGCGGCCAACCGGCCTGCTGGACCCGGAAATCGAAGTTCGCCCGGCCTCTACCCAGGTGGACGATCTGCTCTCGGAAATCCGCTTGCGCACTGACGTCAACGAGCGGGTTCTGGTGACCACGCTCACCAAGCGTATGGCCGAAGATCTGACAGACTTCCTGATGGAGCATGATATCCGTGTGCGTTACCTGCATTCGGACATCGATACCGTAGAGCGTGTTGAGATCATCCGTGACCTGCGCCGGGGCGAGTTTGACGTACTGGTAGGCATCAACCTGCTGCGGGAAGGTCTGGATATGCCAGAAGTATCGTTGGTGGCTATCCTGGATGCCGACAAGGAAGGTTTCCTGCGTTCGGAACGTTCGCTGATCCAGACCATTGGGCGGGCTGCGCGTAACCTCCATGGCAAGGCGATTCTCTATGGCGATCGGATCACCGGTTCCATGCAGCGGGCGATCGACGAAACCGAACGCCGCCGAACGAAGCAGGCGGCCCATAACGAGGAGCATGGCATCACGCCGCAGGGTCTGAACAAGAAGATCGCGGATATCATGGAAGGCGCCGGTGGTGGCGGTGGTCGCGGTCGCCGTAAGGCCGAGCGTCCGGGCGAGAAGGCTGCCGAGGAGGCAGAGAAGTACCGTGCCAAGGCGGGTAACCGCTCTCCGGAAGAGGTTCTCAAGGAGATCACCCGCCTGGAGGACGATATGTACAAGGCCGCTGCGGATCTCGACTTCGAGACGGCTGCCAGGTTACGGGATGATATTTCCGAGCTTAAAGAGGCTGCCTTGCGGACTGGCTAACGCCTTGGTCCTACTATGACCGCTGCCTGCAACGGTTGGATCTTGCCGTAACGGGACATGCGGTCGAACACCCGGCGGTCTACCGGCAGGTATTGCTTGTCAGCGACGGTCTCACCAACGTCCGTGTCGATTTCCGGGTCGTGCAGGTATACAAACTGATCATCCATCGCACACACCGTCACCCAGTGGGGCACGCGGCTGCGATTCAGTTGCCAGGTGCTGATCAGGATCACCGGCACGCGGCCATCGTGGAGCGCAGCTCCATACCATCCAGGGTGAGCGGGTCGTGATGGAGTTCGATGCCGGTCTGGCCGATGTCGTAGAGAAAGCCTTCGTGCACCAGCTCCAGAACCCCCTTCTTGTCGTCGTTGCGAACCGTGTCCTTGAATAGGGCACCTTCTTTGCTGATGTAGGCGCTGGCGTGGAACCCGCGATGCCAGGCCGCCAGTGCCAGGCCGTGGGGGCCGCAGCGCCGTGGCCGGCGAGCATAAAGATGGTGGTGGCCTCACGCCAGAGTTTCAGTTCTTCCAGGGTGGTCATCGGCTGCTGTTCATCCAGGGCCGCCATGGCCATGATCAGGCTGCCGGGCCGCAGGAGAATTCTGTGGTCTGGGGGTAATAGGGTACCGCCGGAAATTCCCGCGAAGGTTCGTAGAACAGGATGCGACGCTCGAAGCGCAGCGCGGTGCCGTGGTCTTCGTAGTAGTCCCGATAGGTGCCGAACTGGCGATAGCCAGGCGTTGGTAGAGCCGTATCGCCGGGGAGTTGTCTTCCCGCACTTCGAGTCTCATCACGATGCGGCCGGCGTCGACCGCCGCAGCTTCCGCCTCACGAACCAATTGCTCGCCGATATTGCGGCCGCGTTCGGCTGGCGACACCGCGATGGAATAGATTCGCGCCAGCCGGGTGGCCGCGCTCATCAACACCAGGCAGTAGCCCACAAGTTCGTCGCCGGCCAATGCGACAATCAGGCGATCCCGCGGCATATCCAGGAAGCGCCGGAAGCTGCGCCGTGAGATCCGGTCTTCGGTGAAGCAGCGGTTCTCCAGCTTTACCAGTGCGTCCAGATCATGCTTGTGGCGTGACGAAAAGCGAGTGATGTCATAGTGAAAGAACTCTGGATAACTCAAATGTGGCGGCTTCGCCGGATTCAGCTTTGACGGCTATTATGAGTGAGTGCCGACGTTGCCGATAGCATGCAATCATGCGTAAAAGCACGCATTTCGTGCTAATTGTAGGCTAGAGCGTTCCGGCGTATTGTTGCGAGATTGTACAGGCACCGTCGACGCATGGTGGGCCTGTGTTCCCCAAGCTTCCGGCACTGCCTTCATGGAGGAATGCCACTGATGTCACGATTGTTGATTGTTGTTGACCGCGCCAAGGACTGGGCACCGTATTACCCCAGTGAAGACGTGCTGACTTTTGATCAGTATCTACAGTTTTCCGCGCCCACTTCCAGTCGGGTGCGGGTGATCAACCTGTGCCAGAGCGCCCGGTACCTCAGTCGTGGCTATTACTGTTCACTGCTGGCTGAGGCTCGTGGCCATCATGTGGTGCCGTCTGTGATGACGCTCAACGACCTCAGCCGCAAAGGGCTGTTCTCGCTGCAGTTGGATGAACTGGATGCGAGCGTGATCAATTGGCTTGAGGAAGCCGGGGCTGAGATCGAGCCCGCCGGTGACAATAACCACGCCACGCGGGAAGTGCGTGTCCGCACGTACTTCGGGCAGGCGGAACATGGGGATTTGAAGCCGGTTGCACGCGCGTTGTTTGATCGTTTCCCGTGCCCGGTTCTGGACGTGGTGTTCCGCCGTGGCAAAACCTGGCAGATAGCGTCCATGAAGCCAGGCTGTCCCGCCGACCTGAAAGGGAAAGAACAGGATGCCTTCGCGGCGGCGTTTGACCGTTTCAGCAGCATGGTCTGGCGCAAGCCCCGTACCCGCCGTCGTTATCGGTTTGATCTTGCGATGCTGGTCAACGAGGACGAGGAAATGCCTCCCAGCGACAAAGAGGCGCTGGAGAAATTCGAGAAGGCTGGCCGTAAGCTGGGGATTAACGTGGAGCAGATCGGCCGCCGTGATTATATGCGGCTGCCGGAATACGACGGCCTGTTTATTCGCGAGACTACTGCCATCGATCATCACACCTATCGTTTCGCCCGCAAGGCCGAGGCCGAGGGCATGGTGGTGATCGACGACCCGGTGTCGATCCTGCGTTGTACCAACAAGGTCTATCTGGCGGATCTGTTGAAGAACAACAAGATCCCGACACCAAAAACCCTGATTCTGTCGAAAGATCAGAAAGACAGCGCTGAACAGGTGATTCGTGATCTGGGCTTTCCTGCCGTTATCAAGATTCCTGACGGTGCCTTTTCGCGGGGAGTCACCAAGGCGGAGGATGAAAAAACGCTGCGGGCGGGCCTGAAAGAGCTGTTCAAACAATCGGCACTGGTACTGGCCCAGGAGTACCTTTACACCGATTATGACTGGCGTATCGGGGTGCTTGGCGGCCGGGCCATCTATGCCTGTAAATACTACATGGTGGAGGGACACTGGCAGATCTACCAGCACGGTGGCGCGGAAGTGGACAGTGGTGGTTTCGATACCATGCCGACGTACGAGGTGCCCCGGAACGTCATCCAGGCAGCGCTCAACGCCACACGTCTGATCGGCAATGGCCTTTACGGTGTGGACATCAAACAGTCTGGTAACCGAGTGGCAGTCATTGAGGTAAACGACAACCCCAGCATTGATGCCGGGGTTGAGGATCGATTCCTGGGAGGGGAGTTATACACCCTGATCATGCAGGAGTTCCTGTCCCGCATGGAGGAAAAGCGGCGTCGCTAGACAGACGCCCTGTCAGTTCTCGGTATGGGCGTGCCATATCCTGAGGCTGCCGAACCACGCGTAGCGGCCAAGGTCCTCGCTGATCTGACGGGCGTCAGGAAGTGCCTCAGACTCAGGAATCTCCATAAACAGTTCCATATGGACCCGGTTGCGGAGGTAATGCAGCCGTAGCCGGTTGTTGGACGGCAGGTTTTCTATGTGTTGGTGAAGTACCTCGCGGATTTCCGCTCGAGCGGGCAGTTGCTCGGAGGTCTGGGGGTGGATTTCGTCGTTCTCGGCATCAATGTGGAAATTGATGTCGAGAATGTTGTCCAGGGCATTGCGCATGGCTTTTACCACCTGCATTCCTATCTGATGCCCTTCGGAGACACTGATCTCCGGCGACACCACGAGGTGCACATCCAGCAGGATGTCATGCCCCATGCGCCTGCTGCGAAGTTCATGCACGTTGCGCACGCCGTCGGTCTTACTGGCGATGTGTTTCAGTGCTTCGGTATCTTCCGGGGACAGGCCTGTATCGACGAGTTCTTTCACGCTGTCGCGGGTGAAGCGCCAACCGATGTGAATGATGATCCCGGAGATAATCACTGCCGCGAGAATGTCCAGCCACAGATAGCCCAGCATGGCGCCGATGGTCGAGAAGAGCACCACCACGGAGGAGAGGGCATCAGTGCGGCTGTGCCAGGCATTGGCGATGATCAGGTCCGAACGGATCGCTATGCCAACCGGCGTGTGTAGCGATAGATCCATTCCTTGCTGGCAATGGAGATGACGGCTGCCACCAACACCGGCCATTCGGGAATGTTCACAGCGCCGCCATCAAGCAGTCGCAGGGTGTTATCCCAGGCCAGGGCCGCGCCAACGGCAATGAGGATGCTGCCGAGCACCATGGTGCCCATGGTTTCTATGCGTTGGTGGCCATAAGGATGGTCCTGGTCTGGCGCTTGACGGGACACCCGCATGACACCCAGTACGACCAGGTCCGATGCGACATCCGTAAAGGAATGAATGCCATCCACCAACAGCGCCTGGGAATGAAACAGCGTTCCGGCGATGACCTTGAGAATGCCCAGTACACCATCCAGTAGCATTCCGATAACGGTTACACGCGATGCTGCCCTGCGCTCCTGGGGGAGTCCCTTGGGTTCTTGGGAGGAAAAGGTCTGCTGGTCCGTCATTGAGGTTCTCCGTGGGCCTGATCGTCAGTATAACGAACCTGCCACTGTATGTTTTATGCACATGGGCGGAATCGCTGAATGACGTAACATTCTGTGACTGAACTGCCTGTCGTGACAGAAAAGTCTCCGTAACTATTTGATATTTATAAATAAATAAACTGATCAAAAAATGATCAATCTGTAGGCTGGCGCGAATATCAAGGGTTCGGCCGCGTTGCCCCGCGATTTTCAACAGGGTTATCCACAGATTCCGTGGAAAAGGTCACAAGAGCTTAACGCTACAGACATTTAGCCGTCATATTTAAGGTGTAGGGCGATGCTGTGGAAAACTTCCGGTATACTCCGCATCGTTCTCGATCAGGGAGATTGTGTATGTATGGCATTATGCGCGAACTGCTGTTCCGGCTGCCACCGGAGACTGCTCATAACCTGACGTTGTCGGGGCTCGATATGGCAGGAAAGCTCGGGTTGCTCCAGGCGCTCGTCAGCAAGCCGGAGCCGCTGCCAACCAAGGTGATGGGCCTGGAGTTTCCCAATCCCGTTGGGCTGGCTGCAGGGCTCGACAAGAACGCTGATCATCTGGATGCCCTGGGCGCATTGGGATTTGGGTTTATCGAAGTAGGCACTGTCACGCCTCTGGCTCAGCCCGGCAACCCGAAGCCGAGAATGTTCCGGCTCCCTGAGCACAGCGCCATTATCAATCGGATGGGTTTTAACAATCATGGCCTTGAGCACCTGCTGGATCAGGTGGACAAGCGTCGTTACGCCGGCGTACTGGGTATCAATGTCGGCAAGAACAAGGCCACACCCAACGAGGAATCCGAGTCAGATTATCGCAAAGGTATCGCGGCGGTGTATTCCCGCGCTGACTACATCACGGTGAATGTATCATCCCCCAATACGCCCGGTCTGCGGGATCTTCAGTTTGGCGACTCTCTAAAGGGCCTGATGCACGCCATCAAGGAGGAGCAGGCACGTTGTGAGAAGGAACATGGGCGCTACGTGCCGTTGGCGGTGAAGATCGCCCCGGATATGGACGACGACGGAGTGCGCTTTGTGGCCAACGCTCTGAAAGAGTCGGGGCTGGACGGTGTCATAGCCACCAATACCACCATCAGCCGCGAGGCCGTTGCCGGGCATCGGTACGCGGAAGAAGCTGGGGGGCTCAGCGGGGCGCCGGTAAAGGCGTCTTCCACCCGGGTGATTCAGGCTCTGTATGCGGAACTGGGAGAGTCGTTACCGATTATCGGGGTAGGCGGCATTACCGACGGTGACAGCGCGGCTGAGAAAATTCGTGCCGGCGCAAAGTTAGTGCAGATTTATACCGGTTTTATCTATCGCGGTCCGGCGCTGATCCGGGAGTCGGTCGACGCGATTCGGCGTCTGACTTGATGCGGTGGTGAGAACGGTGTGCCATGAGGTGTGCCAGGAAGTGAGGCCAGAAATAAAGTGGGCCCGCTTAGCGGGCCCGTGCGGGGAATAAACCCCGTGGCGTTTCATCGCATGGTACGGGTCGGGAGGACCCGTTTGGGTTGCTCTGGGTACTGCGCCAAATTGTGTGTTGTTGAAAGATCAGATTAAAGATTCGGGGTGCTGACAAACAACGTTATGCCGTTACGTTTGCCAGTCTGTGGATGCCGGATACGCCGGTCATGCCCTCCCATTGATCTGTGCGGCCTTCTCGCCACCCGTTGAGCCATTCCTGGCGAACTTCCGGCTGTTCCAACGGGCAACTGTCTTTTGCTTTACCGGACACGCCGGCCAGGTAACCCCGTTTGAATGCACGAGCGTACATATCTCTTTTCTGTCTTTTCATGCCGTTCCTCACTGATGGATTAACAGAACAAGCGTGTACACATCTGCCGTGGCCGAGACTTGGGGCAACCCTTCCGGGGTAACCCACTATTGTCAGGTATGGCCAGAGCAGTCAGGATCCTGTTAACAGAGAGCCCTTTGTTGGCTCCCCGGAACGACGCGTCACCTACAAGGTAAGACTAAGCCAGCGCCCTTGTACACTATTTATTTCATCTATATGAAGCTTCTCTTATAGTTGTGTGACATAACAAGCCAGTGAAAACCTCGGAAAATGCGCTAATCCCACGACCTTAGCCATCGTAGAAACGACTCAGGAGTCGAACGTGTCAGACCTTAACTTTTTCGTAACCTGCCCCAAGGGCCTGGAGTATTTGCTGGAGGACGAACTGCGTACCTTCGGCATGGACCCGGTCCGGAACGCACCGGCAGGTGTCTGGGCCAACGGCACCCTTGAAAGTGGCTATCGTGCCTGCCTGTGGTCGAGGCTCGCAAACCGGGTCATCCTTCATCTGGCGGACGTGGATGCCACCTCCGGTGACCAGATGCTGGGGGGGGTGACGGATCTGGAGTGGCAGCAGCATATTCCGATGAATGGCAGTTTCCGCGTCAACTTTGTGGGTCAGAACGAAGCCATCCGAAACACGCAATATGGTGCCCAGCGAGTCAAGGATGGCATTGTGGACCGTCTGCGCAGTGCCAGTGGACAGCGGCCTTCCGTGGACGCCAAAAACCCGGATGTAACGGTATCCGCACGCCTGAATCGCGGCAAACTGTCGGTAGGCATCGACCTGAGCGGCGACAGCCTCCATAAGCGGGGCTATCGCACGGAAAAGGGGGCAGCGCCACTGAAGGAAAATCTGGCGGCGGCTCTGCTGACGAGGTGCGGTTGGCCGGAGCTGGCGAAAGCCGGCGGCGATTTCATCGACCCTATGTGTGGTTCCGGCACGCTGGTGATTGAGGCTGCCATGATGGCTCTGGATCTGGCGCCCGGCCGCAAGCGCGAACGTTTCGGTTTTGAGCGTTGGCTGGGCCACCAGCCGGACCTGTGGTTGTCACTGCGCCAGGAAGCCGAGAAGCGCGCCTATACAGGCAAGCAGGGCATTGAGGGGCGCGTTCCTGCCTTCCTGGGCTTTGACCAGGATCGAGGGGTGATACAAACCGCAGGGAACAACCTGCAACGGGCTGGCCTGGAAGGCATCGTAACCATCAAGCAGCAAGGAGTTGACCAGTTCAGCCGCGAAGAGGCCTGGGCCGAGACTGGCCTGGTGTTGGTTAACCCTCCCTACGGCGAGCGCCTGAGCGAACGCAAGGAGCTGGGCGGTCTTTATCGCAGCCTGGGTGAAGCCGTTAAGGAAGCGTTGCCGGGCTGGCGGTTTGGCGTATTCACCGGTGCGCCCGAGTACGGCAAATCCATAGGCCTTCGCAGCTACAAGCAGTACCGTCTCTACAACGGCAAGTTGCCGGCGCAGTTGCTGTTGTTCAACGTGGATGACGCCAGCGCCATGACACCGCGGGAGCGATGTACCTGGCGAGGTGACGCCTCGCATCGCCAATGAAGAGCGCGCTGCGATGCTGCGCAATCGCCTGAAGAAAAATATGAAGACCGTCGGCCAGTGGGCCCGCAAGCAGGGTATCGGCTGTTACCGCCTGTATGACGCCGATATGCCCGAGTTTGCACTCGCTATTGATGTCTACGAGGGTCGTGTCCACGTTCAGGAGTACGCTGCTCCCAAGTCAGTCGACGAGCGTTCCGCACGGGAACGGTTGGCCGAGGCTCTGGCGGTGATTCCCGACGCCATCGGTGTCGAGCGGGAAGACATGGTCTGCAAGCAACGACAGCGGCAGACAGGTACCAGCCAGTACGAAAAGCAGGCAGCCAGCGGAGAGTTTTTCAACGTTCACGAACATGGTTGTGTTCTGAAGGTGAACCTCAAGGATTATCTGGATACGGGCCTGTTCCTGGACCATCGACCAGTACGCAACTGGATTCAGCAGAATGCTGCGGGCAAGCGGTTCCTGAATCTTTTCTGTTATACCGGAGCGGCCACCGTGCACGCAGCGGTCGGCGGCGCGACCCGTTCACTGAGCCTGGACATGTCGAAAACCTATGTGAACTGGGCTCAGGAGAATCTCGCGCTTAACGGTGCGGATGCATCCCATCACCGGGTGGAGCAGGCGGATTGCCTGGCGTGGCTGGCGGGCAAGCCAACCAGCGATCAGCGTTTTGACCTGATTTTTATGGACCCGCCCACCTTCTCGAATTCCGCCCGCATGGCCGGGGTACTGGATATTCAGAAAGACCATGGCAGGTTGATACGCCAGGCGATGCAGCGGTTGACCTCAGAGGGCCTGCTGATTTTCTCGACCAACTTCCGGCGCTTCAAGCTGGATGAGAGCCTGGAAGAGGAGTTCGCCATTGAAGAAGTGACCCGGGATACCCTGGACCGGGATTTTCAGCGCAATGCCCGAATTCACCGGTGCTGGCAGGTCAGAACTCGTATTTAAAACCGGTTGAGAACTGGAAGGTGTTCGCGCCGGTTTCGGTGTCTTCAAATAACCGGCCACCTTCCAGGACGATGAAACCGTTATCGATAACCTCGAAATCCAGGCCAAGCAGCAACTCACGCTGAAGGAACTGTCCGGATATTCGTCCGCGATTGAGGCGTAGGGCGAGTCATCGTCAGGATCGGCTTCCCGGGCCTTGCCCAGCGGAGTCAGAGTGGCAACCCCCTGGACGTGGGAAAACCCGAACTGGGCATAGGCGTTGGCGTAATCGGTGATCGGGTAATGGCCGCCGATGTACCAACTGGCGAAGTACTCGATGTCCAATTCCAGTTCGTTGTCGATTTCGGCGGTGGTGGTACCCGCACCTGCGCGGATCTCCACGTGAAAATACTCGGAAATATGCGTTCCAAGCACCATGGATCCTGTGGTTGACCAGGCTGTTTCGAGGGTGTTCTGGCCTACAGACCGGTGGTTGAGTCCGGTGGCCAGAATGCGACGTAGGTCATGCCTTCGCGGGGAACTTTATCCTGTGCGCTGGCCATGACCGGTGTGAGCAATGCTGCGGAAAGCGTGGCGGCCGTGAAGAGGTGTCGCAACAGCGTGTTCATTGTTATTGGGCTTCCTGGCGTTGTCGGATTCCGACAGATTCTGCTTCTGTAACTGTTTGTTACGTCGACACAAGTCACAGTTCGCATTGCCAGCGACGTTGTAGGATGGGGTTCAGTCGAAGAAGCCTTCCTCACGTGCAATCAATAACAGTGCATAGACCCCGTTTTCGGGCAGTTGAGGTTCCAGGCCTTCGTCGGACAGCAGTTGCCTGCGTCGGTCGTCCAGCGCTTCCCGGGGCAGGGACGTGACCAGTTCTTCCATGCCCGCGATTTCGAAGGGCGCGTCCATGGCGACGGCGGTGAAGATCAGATCCACCAGGATTTCGTCCGGGTCCATGCCGTCCACGTAAACCGTCTGGTCGGGCAGGTCCTGATGAAGCTCCTGGGCCAGTTCGATCAGGGGTACGCCCTGTTCTTCCAGGTAGAGCAGGTCGATATCGCCCAGGTCGGCGTCTTCCGGTATCCATTCGTCGGCCGGGGCGATGACGACGGTTTTCATCTGACCGTCTTCCAGTGACCAGGCCATGGCCACGGGGAACAGAACGTCGTCGGTCTGGCAGTATTCGATATCAAGAAAACGCGGTGCGGGCAAGGTACACTCTCCGGGTAGCCGGGCTGCGCGGGCAGCCGTTTTGTACGGATATGACGTCGGGCGCCATCATGCCATACTGGCGCCGCAATTATCAGTTTATCAGGGACATCATGGAACACGCTGAATTTAACACCAATCTGCTCGAATTTCTGAACGCATCACCGACCCCCTGGCACGCTGTAGCCAGTATGAAGCATCGTCTTGATCAGGCGGGTTTCAAGGCCCTGGATGAGAAAGAAGACTGGGAACTGGAAGCGGGGCAGGGCTATTACGCCATCCGTAACGGCTCATCCATCGTGGCGTTCCGCACTGGTCGCCGCGACCCCGCGGAAGCCGGTATTCGTATGGTGGGTGCCCACACCGACAGCCCCTGTCTGAAGGTGAAACCTAACCCGGAACTGCGCCGCAAGGGGTTTTTCCAGTTGGGTGTGGAAGTGTACGGCGGCGTGTTGCTGAATCCCTGGTTTGATCGTGACCTGTCCCTGGCGGGTCGGGTCACTTACGTGGATGAGTCCGGGTCGGTGAAAGACACACTGATCAATTTTCGCAAGGCCGTGGCGTATATACCCAGCCTCGCCATTCATCTGGACCGGGAAGCCAACAGCAATCGCACGGTTAATCCACAAACCGATCTTCCGCCGGTATTGATGCAAGTGCCGGAGGACGACACCACCCGCTTCACCGATCTGCTGACCGACCAATTGGCCACGGAGGCCCCGGGTGTCCGCGTTCGTAAAATTCTGGGCTATGAACTTGGCTTTTACGACGCCCAGCCAGCATCGCTGGTGGGGCTGCGCGAGGACTTCATTGCATCGGCACGGCTGGATAACCTGCTGAGCTGTTACATAGGGCTGCAGGCTTTGATTGAATCTTCCGGAGACGAACCGGCGCTGCTGGTGTGCAACGACCACGAGGAAGTGGGCAGCATGTCGGCGGAAGGGGCTCAGGGGCCGTTCCTGTCAGCGGTTCTGGACCGTTGGTGCGGTACGGGTCGGGCGCGCGCGATTGCCCGCTCGATGATGATCTCTGCGGACAATGCTCATGGTGTCCACCCCAACTACATGGACCGGCACGACGAGAACCACGGCCCGCTTCTGAACCAGGGGCCAGTGATCAAGGTCAACCATAACCAGCGTTACGCCACCAACAGCCGCTCAGCAGCGTTGTACCGCCACATCAGTGATGAGCTTGACCTGCCATATCAAACTTTTGTGGTGCGCAGTGACATGGGGTGTGGAAGCACGATTGGCCCGCTCACTGCCGGTAATCTTGGGGTGACAACGCTGGATATCGGTGTGCCACAGTTTGGCATGCACTCAATCCGGGAAATGGCAGGAACCAGAGATGGGGTGACGTTGTTCCGGGTGCTGCGGGAGTTCATGCAGCGAGAGGAGGTGCTGTAAATGGCTCCCCGAGCTGGGCTCGAACCAGCGACAAACGGATTAACAGTCCGTTGCTCTACCAACTGAGCTATCGGGGAACAAAGTCGGAATGGCGCGCATAATAGGGACTTTGCCCGGCGGCGTCAACCCCATGAATTGAAAGGTTAAATTTTGTACGACCACAATCTGTATTACAAGCCACCGCTGTGGTTGCGCAATGGCCACGTCCAGTCTGTCTGGCCGACTCTGTTTCGCAAGGTGTCACTGACAGAGCCGGTCAGGGAATCGCTGCCAACAGAGGACGATGACGAGTTACATCTGGATTGGTATCGCCAGGGGAACGACCGGTTGGCGGTGTTATCCCACGGCTGGAAGGGCACAGTCAGCGTCCTTACATGCAGGGATTGGCGCGGGCGCTGTTGAACGACGGCTGGGATGTATTGGCCTGGAACTTTCGTTCGTGCGGCGGTGTGATGAACCACCAGCCCCGCTTTTACCACAGCGGCGCAACCGGCGACCTGGACAGGGTCGTGCAGCATGGACTTGCTCAGGGGTATGGAAAAGTGATGCTCTCGGGCTTCAGCATGGGCGGTAACCTCACTCTGCTATACCTCGGGCAGAAGTCAGAGCAGGTGGATAGCCGTATCTGCGGCGCTATCACCTACTCCGTACCCTGTGACCTGGCCGGCAGTGCCGATACGCTGGCCCGGCCCAGCCGGCGTATCTATATGCAACGTTTTCTGCGTGACCTTCACGCGAAGATGGAAGAGAAGTCGAAACGATTCCCGGGGCTGATCGATATTACCGGGTTCGAAAAGATTCGCAGTTTCCATGAGTTTGATGATCGCTACACCGCCCCGTTACACGGTTTCCGAGATGCCAGGGACTATTGGGACAACTGTTCTGCCTTGTGGACTTTAAAGGACATCCGTGTGCCGGCGCTGATGGTTAACGCTGCCGATGACCCGTTCCTGTCCCGGCAATGTTTTCCAGAATCCCGTGCGCAACTGGGCGCTTACGTGAGGCTGGAAGCGCCCCGCTGGGGCGGCCATGTCGGCTTTGTTGAGCACGTTCAGGATGGCTATTACTGGTCGGAGCGGCGGGCTGTGGCGCATGCCCGCACGCTGGTGGCTTAAAGCAGGGCTATTCCCTGAGCATGGGTTCCAGTACTGGCCAGATGTTATCGAGCAACTGACCCTGCGCTTCTGCCGTTGGATGAATGCTATCGCCCTGCATCATGCCTTCCTGGTCATAGATACCTTCCAGGAAAAAGGGGAGTAGTTCGGTCTCGTACTGGTCAGCAAGTTCGGGGTAAATGTCCGCGAAGGCGCGGGTATATCGCTGACCGTAATTGGGCGGAATCTGCATGCCCACCAGCAGGGTTTCGGCGCCCGCCTCCTTTACCTGCTCAATCATCCGGGCCAGGTTCTGGCGGATAACGTTGGGCGGAAATCCCCGCAAGCCATCGTTACCACCGAGCTCGATGACAACAACGGCGGGTTCGTTCTTATCCAGAAGATCCGGCAGGCGGCGCAGACCGCCGTCGGTGGTTTCGCCGCTGATGCTGGCGTTCACCACCTGCCAGTGGTCCAGGCCCTCGCCCTCGAGCCGTTCCTGAAGCAGAGCCACCCAGGATTCCCCGGTTTGCACGCCATAGGCTGCGCTGAGGCTGTCGCCAACGATCATCAGTGTGCTCTGGCTGGCCTGAGCCTGGGCACCAACACACATTAAAGCGAGAAAAACTATTGATCTCAGGCGTAAAAATACCGTATGCATAGAGGTCCTGTGTTCAAGACAACCGTTGTGGAGAGCTCGTGAGCGACTTAAGTGATCACAAACCGGATAATGTTAGCCCCATGCTGAAAGTCAGTAACCTGACGCACAAGGTCAGCCTGGAGACAGATACGTTGACGATCTTGCAGGGGGTCAGCCTGGAAATCAACCGGGGTGAATCCGTCGCCATTGTCGGGCGCTCCGGCTCCGGGAAAACCACGTTGTTGGGGCTGTTGGCCGGATTGGATACCCCATCTGATGGCACCGTTGAACTTGATGGTTCGGTGATCAGCAAGCTCAGTGAGGATGAACGCGCGAAACTCCGGTCCCGCCGTGTTGGCTTCGTGTTCCAGTCATTCCAGTTATTGCCGGCCCTGACCGCGCTGGAGAACGTTATGCTGCCGCTGGAGCTGGGCGGTTTCGATTCTCCGAAAGCCAAAGCAAAGGAGTTACTGGAACGGGTCGGGCTTGGCGAACGGCTCTCTCACACCCCGAGGCAGCTTTCCGGTGGCGAACAGCAGCGGGTGGCCATTGCTCGCGCCTTTGCCTCCGAGCCGGCCATCCTGTTTGCCGACGAACCCACGGGCAATCTCGACAACCGCACTGGCGCTGACGTATCCGACCTGTTGATGACCCTGAATCGGGAGCAGGGCACAACATTGGTCATGGTGACCCACGACGAACGGCTTGCCGCCCGCTGTGGCCGACAATTCAATATCGAGGCCGGTGTATTGACCGAGCCCTCGACGGCCCCTCAGCCAGAAGCGGTGAACTGATGGCGGCTTCAAAGAAACTCATGTCGGTCAAACGTGACTGGCGGGAACGGGATGTTCGTGTGGTGCTCTCGGCACTGATCATCGCGGTTGCCACGGTAGCAACCATTGCCCTGTTCGCCAGCCAGTTGCAGCGTACCCTGGTGTCGTCAGCCAGCTCTTTTCTTGCCGCGGATCGCCAACTGGAAGCGGAAAACGGCCGCCCGATTCCTGAGGGTTGGATGCAGGAAGCCGAGCAAAGAGGGCTGGAAACGGCCCGTATGGTCGAATTCTCCACGATGGTCTTTGGTGCCGGGAATTTCCAGCTGGTGTCGGTCAAAGCGGTGAACAACGCATACCCGCTGCGGGGCGAAGTGGAATACCAGGAGGGTGCGGAGGCGCCGAGGCAAACGGTTGCCCATGGACCTGCGCCGGGCGAGGTCTGGATCAACCCGCGTTTGCTGCGACTCCTGGAGCTCGAATTGGGAGACACCCTGGAGGTTGGCAATCAGGGGCTGATCATTTCTGGCCTGCTGGTGCGTGAGCCGGACGGCGGCTTCAATATGTCCGCTCTGGCGCCGCGGGTAATGATGCACGTGGATGACGTTGGCGCCACCGGTGTGATTCAGGAGGGCAGTCGGGTTGAATACGTGTACCTGTTTGCCGGTGAAGAAGCGCTGCTCGACGATTACTACGGTTGGCTGCAGCCACGTCTGGAGCCCAGCCACGAGTGGGAGGGTGTGCGAGACGGCGAGACCTTCTCCCGCTCCCTGGAACGGGCTGAGCGTTTTCTGTTGCTGGGTGGCAGCCTGGCGGTGATGTTGGCGGCGGTCGCCGTGGCGGTCGCCAGCCGTCAGTACGCGTTATCGCAACGGGATACTGTCGCGCTGTTGAAAACCCTGGGGGTTCGCAGCCAGGGAATAGGCCGCCTGTACCTGCGTCGATTGGCTCTGTGGGGTATTGTTGGTGCCGTTGGCGGCCTGTTGGTGGCCTTACCTCTGTATTGGCTGCTGTCCAGCGTGTTGGGGGATGTGCTGGAGCGGCAGATAGACTACCAGATTGATCCCAATGCGTTGGCGCCGGCGTTGTTGACAGCGCTGGTGTCGCTGTTTGCCTTTGCGTATCCGCCCATCCGAAGGCTGCGGAATGTACCGGCGATGCGGGTGTTGCGAAGCCAACCTGGCGAATCCGGCCGCGAAGCGATTCCCGACCTGGTGATTGCAGTCGTCGCAATCTTTGGCTTGGTATGGATGTATGCCAGGGAAGTGTCCCTGGTGTTGTCCCTGCTTGGTGGGCTTGCCTTGCTGCTCGGTACTCTGGGCCTGCTTGGGTGGTTGATGGTCACTACGCTGCGCCGCATCAGTGGTGGTGGGAACGCCTGGCGGCTGGCACTTGTGGGTCTGTACCGGCATCGCCGAGCCAGCCTGTCCCAGATTGCGGTCTTCGCCATGACGTTGATGCTGGCGGCCACGCTGATCCTTGTCAGAACGTCCCTGCTGGACGACTGGCAGTCGCAATTGCCTGAAGACACGCCCAATCACTTCCTGATCAACATCGCCCCGGAGGCGGTGGATGAGGTGGATGCATTCTGGGCGGAACGCGGGCACCCACTGGAGAAGCTGTATCCCATGGTCCGTGGCCGGCTTACCGAGTTGAATGGGAAGCCGGTGAAGGAAGCCGTGACCAAGGACGAGCGGGTCGGTGCCCTTAACCGCGAGTTAAACCTGACCTGGATGGAAGAATTGCCGGAGGACAACGGCATTGTTGCTGGCCAATGGTTCACGAACGGGCAGACCGACGGTGTCTCCATTGAAGCGGAACTGGCTGGAAAGCTCGGTGTAGAGGTGGGGGACGAGCTTGGCTTCACCATTGGCTCGGAGAAGATCACGGAAACCGTGACCAGTGTTCGTACGGTCCAGTGGGACAGCATGAAACCCAATTTCTACATGGCGTTTCCTCCGGGAGGTGGGCTGGAAGACATGCCCGCCACGTGGATTACGGCATTCTATTTGCCGGCAGACCTGAAATCCCAGCTCAACGATTTTTCACGCCGGTTTCCCACGGTTTCCGTACTTGAAATCGACCATGTGATTGAGCGTATTCAGGAAATCGTACGGCAGGTTACCCAGGCTATCGAAGCGATATTGGCGTTGATCCTGGCCGCCGCTCTCGTTGTAATGGCTGCGGTAGTCAGTGCCACTATGCAGGATCGGCAACGGGAAGGTGCACTGCTGCGGACTCTGGGCGGCCGACAGACACTGCTGGTAAGGAGTACCATGCTGGAATTCGCGTTGCTGGGATTCTTTGCCGGTATTCTCGGCGTTGCGGCTGCGGAAGGCGCCGTCTGGGCGTTGCAGTTCCGCATGTTTGAAGGCGAGTTCCGTTGGCACTGGCAGACCATACTGCCCATCCCACTGTTCAGTGCCCTGGTGTTGGCGCTGTTCGGTCGCTGGCAACTGAAGCCCGTATTGAGCGTATCGCCGATGCTCCTGCTCAGGCGACTTGAATAACAGAGGCGATTCGGGAGTTAACGGTAGTTGGAGAGAATTTCATCCAGTGTGCCGTTCTCCCGGAGGGCTTGGAGTTCCCGGTTAAACGCGTTGGCAAAAGGTGCCCACTCCTTCCGGAGCATCAGTCGGAAACCGTATTCGCTGAGCTTGGTCGAGGTAGTGGTGAACTCTCTCTGGAGCCCCTCGTTCCTCAGGATCCACTTGCCAACCAGGCGATCTGCGATCGCGGCGTCGAGATCTTCGCCATGGAGAACGTACAGGAACATGTCCCGGTCCTTGGAGACGTCAAAGCGCCTGATGTCTCCTGACTCAAAGTACGGTTCCAATGCGGGGTAATGGTAACCGAGGTGGGTTACCAGGGTTTTCGAAAGCAGATCTTCAGGCACTTCAAACTGAAACGCTGAGTCTTTCGGCACAAACAGGACTTCTTCAATATTCACCACGGGATCTGTGAAGACAAAATCCTCGGGGTTGTCAGTCCATTCCTTCGCCCGGGTGGTGCCGTCTATGTAGCCGTCCATCAGCATCTGATCGACCCGTTTGCGGGGAATTTTTTCGGCGACAACGCGATAATCCAACTGCTTAGCCACCAGGACAACCACGTCCCACATGATGCCGGACTGTTTGTCGCCTTCTGTGATCAGGTAAGGGGGGTAGCCATTCGGCGAGACGTTAAATCGGAATACTCGCTCTGCGTCCTGTGAGGGAGCTTCCTCGTTAGCGAATGCAGTTGCGCCGCAGAGGGACGTAAACAGGAGTGCCAGTGACGCAAAAGAGATCAGGATGTGCCGACTGGATGAGTCTTTGCGCATAGATGCGAGGCTCTGTTTCAAGGAGATATTCTAATCCGGCTACATCCCTGCCAGCTACTGCGGAATTGTCACTGTTTATCCTGTCAATTTCAATGACATGATTTGAATGTTTTTGTAGCGTTGAGTGTCGGCCTGTATTCCCTGAAAGGCCTGAAACACCCGGCCTGAGCCGGGTGCCGGGCGTTACCCGATCAGGCCCAGGCGCGCTTCAGAACCGCGCGAGCATCTTCGAGGCTAACCTCTTTCGGATTGAACATCATGGCGCCGTCGTCCATGGCCATTTCGGCGATGGTATCAAGCTGGTGCTCCTCAACGCTGCCGGTTTCCTTGAGAGTGCGGGGCAGTTTGCAACGTTTGTGGAGCTCGTCTCGCAGTTTGCGCAGGGCTGATATGCTGGCTTCTGCGCGGCGGCTGGCCGGTGTGGCGGAATAGACATCGGGTCCTTCAAGGTAGAGCAGCAGCTCGCCCAGCGGTGCCCGGATCGACTCGAGGTTGTACTCCAGTACGTAAGGCAGGTACAGGCTCATGCACAAACCATGGGGCAGGTGGCAGATGGCGCCGGTGGCGTGCCCGAGGGCGTGAACCAGTCCCACCATGGAGTTCGAGAACGCGATACCAGCCATGGTGGAGGCCTGCGCCAGCTCCAGCCGGCCATCGCTGTCCTTCGGGTTATCCATGACCTGCAGCAGCGAGGTGCTGATCTTTTTGACCGCCGCTGTGGCATAGGCATCACTCAGCGGGTTCTTGGCCATGCAGGTAAAGGCTTCGGTGGCATGGGTCATGGCGTCCATGGCGGTGGCAGCCGTGATGTGCGGAGGCAGTGTCAGTGTCATCCTGGGATCGATCACGGCCGCATTGGGCAGCAGGAATGACGAAGTGAAGGGGAGTTTCACCGATTTGGTTGTGTCAGTGATGACGGCTACCGACGTTACCTCCGAGCCTGTACCGGCGGTGGTAGGAACCACCAGGAACGGTTTCAGGGGATGTTTGATCACCCCCGCGCCGCTGTAGGCGGCAATGTCATCTCCGCCTTCTGACACCAGAATGTTCACGGCCTTGGCGGTATCGATGGCAGAGCCACCACCCACCGCAATGATGGAGTCGCATTTCTCGCTACGATAGATGCCGGCAATGTCCCTGACCACGTCGGTGGACGAATCCGGCGGTACATCGTCGTAGATGCTGATAATTTCCAGCCCGCTTTCCTCGCAGGCCGCGACTACCGGGTCCAGAAGGCCGGCGGCTCTGACACCCTTGTCGGTTACGATCATCGGGCGCTTGGCGGCGAGGCCGGTGAGCTCGTAAGGAATATGCTCAAGAGCCGCTTTGCCGGCGATGACTTTGACCGGGCAGAAAAACTCGTAATATTGGTTCGTCATTATGCTCTTACCGTCTCGACAAAATGGGTTGCAACCTTGAGGTAGATACGGGCTGCGCTGAGGAGTTTCTCAGGCAGGTGAAGGTTTGAGGGGTATTCCTTTACCGCACGTTTCGCCACCAGCTTGGGCAGGATGAAGGTTTCAAGCCGATTGAGGACGCGGGTCATGCGAATGGCATAACTGATATCGCCATCCACCAGCATGCGGTCATTGGCGAACGCCACCGAGGTTTTCTCCTGGAACGAGAGCACCAAGAAGGCGTGAGCGATGTGCTTGAACTGAATGGACAGGTCCACCGGGCGAGGTGCGGAGTCCCCATGGTAATGAAAGCGGCCATTCCCGGTGTGCTCAACAATGAGTCGTGACCCGTCTGGCATCACCATCATTTCAAACAGGAAGCCATCGGGCAGGGCCCGGGCTTCCTTTTGCACCGCAGAATCAATTTCACTGACAGCCTGGAGCGCGCGCCCCATCACCTGGAACATCAGCTCCACATAAAGCCGCCGGGCCTGGAACACCATCGGCTGGATACGTTTCGCAAGCATGGCAATCGTCCGATTGTTGTTTAAGTACATCGATTTTTAGAGTTATTGCTCTAAAAGTCAATGCGGACGATGACGTCAGTTCTGCGTCAGTTGGGCCAGCTTGCGTTTTGCTTCCTCGGCCACCTCACCGCCGGCCTCTGCTGCGGTGCTGTAATACTGGATGGCTTCCTGGCGTTTACCCTGCTTGACAGCAACATCACCCAGCCGCAGGTAGGCGATTGATGTCGGCACAACCTGATTGGCCTGGCTCAGGTGTTCGCGGGCTTTTTCATAATTGTTCAGCTCCAGGGCATTCAGGCCGCTGTGAAGCTGGTAAGTGAACATCTCCGGATACAACGACGTGGCCTTGTCGAAGTCTGCGGCGGCTTTATCAAGGTTTTCTTTGGCCCGGTAGATGCGCCCACGAAGTGAGTAGAAAGCGGCTTCTTCCGGTTCTACCTTGATGGCCTCATTCACTTTGGCGAGAGCTTCGTCCAGCTTGTCGTTGCTGGCCAGTTTCATGGCTTCGTCATAGGCATCGTAAGCAGGCTGGCGGCTGCGCAGGAACGACAGCTTTTTCTCGTAGGTTTCTTCGCCCCGATAGCCGCCCGCGCCAATTTTATTGACCAGTTCCTGGTTCTCACGAACGCGTTTCTGTGACGGCGGGTGAGTGGCGAACATGCCTTCAATGAAACTTGTGTCACGGTCCTCAGAGAGCCGCACAAACACTTCCTGCAACTCCACCGCTGCCTGTGGGTCGTATCCGGCGGCTTTCATGTAACGAATGCCGTAGTGGTCGGACTCCAGCTCATCACCCTGGCTGTATTGGGCGAGTGCGAGTTGCGCCCCCATGGCCGCGCCGCCCATAATCAGGCCGGCCCATTCGTTATCAGAGAGGGCAAAACCCAACCCCGCCACGCCTGCGCTGATCAGCATGCCTTGCTGCATGCGCTGGACACTGTGGCGAGCGGCGGCGTGAACAATTTCATGGCCAAGGACTGATGCCAGCTGGGCTTCATCTTCCAACTCCATCAACAAGCCACGGTTGATGGCAATCTTGCCACCCGGGAGCGCCCAGGCATTGGGCACACTGCTGTTCAACACCACGAACTCGTAGGGCAGGTCGGGCCGATCACTGACCTTTGCCAGCTTCTGGCCTACCTGGCTGACGTACAGATTCAATTCCGGGTCGAGATAGAACTGGCCGCCCTGGGTTTGCTGAGTGGGCTTGTACTGCTCACTGCCAATGGAGAGTTCCTGGCTCTCGGGAATCAATGACAGCTGCTTTTCGCCGGTTACCGGGTTGACTGAACAACCGGCGAGGAAGGCCACCAGCACAAAAACGGAAAGATGTCGAAAGCCTTTGTGAACGTTCACGATAAACTCCTTGTTTGAATACCTGGGCAGACCCTGGCAGATATCCGCGGTCGCCATTGCTGGGCATTGGGATGTTTATACCATATCCCTGTGAGCGCCTGTGATACTACCCGTAAGAGCTTGTTGTGTGGAGGCTTTGTCGGCTTTGCGGTATGATCAAAGACTCCAATTCCCGTTTTATACCGCATCCGGAACGACTTCATGAGCAACTATCTGGAACTCATTGCCCTGGTCTGGTTTTTGATCTGCTGGCTGGGCTATTCCGAGTATTCCAGGCGCAAGGCCAATGATCGACCCTGCCTGTCCAACACACTCGACCTATACCGAGAAGACTGGATGCGCGTGATGCTCCGCCGGGATAACCGCATATCCGACGCGTCCGTGGTTGGCAATCTTGAGCGCAACGGGGCCTTTTTTGCATCCAGCTGCCTGTTGATCCTGGCCGGTATCATTACTGCGCTGGGATACACCCAAGAGGTCATGGAAGTGTTCAGTACCATGCCGTTTGGCACCTTGCCCAGCCGGGAAATCTGGGAAATGCGGATGGTCGTGTTGATGGTGATTTTCATCTACGCGTTCTTCAAGTTCACCTGGTCCATGCGGATGTACAATTTCGTCTCCGTGCTGATTGGCAGTGCACCGCTGACAACCGATACCAAGGCAAGTCCTGCTGCCCGGGAAGCCTTTGCAAAGAGCGCCGGAAGGGTTTGCAATCTTGCGGGCGATGCCTTCAACCTTGGGTTGCGCTCTTACTATTACGCGTTGGCCGTGGTTTCCTGGTTTATCCACCCGCTGGTATTCATGGGTGCCTCTACCTTGATCGTCATCGTTCTGTACCGTCGGGAGTTCCGTTCTACCGCGCTGAGGGCGCTGCGAGACGGCAAGGTGTTCGAGGAGCCGCTGCCAAAGTCGGACACTGAGAAAGACTCCGGTAAAGAATCGGATAAAGAAACCCAACACTGACGTGATGAGCCGAACGTTATGAAAGATTCCATTGGGATGGATCGGGTGCGCCGGTTTATCGACACCCTGAACCAGGGGCGAGAACTGGGTTTGACGGTAACCGCGGTAAAAAATGGGCAGTTGACGCTGTGCCTGCCGTACAGTGACCGTATCATCGGTAACCCGGACACGGGAGTGATCCACGGTGGCGCCATCACGACGTTGATGGATACGGCGTCTGGTTCCGCGACCCTGTGCGCCCTGGACGAATTCGAGCTATGCCCGACTCTGGACCTGCGAGTGGACTACATGCGCCCGGCCGAGCCCCGTAAACCGGTATATGCTCGGGCGGAAGCCTACAAGGTTACCCGCAACATTATTTTTACCCGTTGCGAGGCCTTCCAGGACCCCGGTGAGACCATCGCGAACTGCGTGGGCACCTTCATGCGGATCGGCAGGGAAGCAACCCCGAAATCCTTCCGCGATCTGATTACCGGAGGCGAAGAATGACCAACCCGGAAATCCTCCGCTATACCCAGGAAACCGGTGACTTCTCCCGCATGCTGGAAAGCATCCCTTACGCCCGGTTTATCGGCCTGGAGTGTGATCGCTATGGCGATGACCTGATCTTCCGCCTGCCGAAGAAGGAAGAAAACCTGGGCAATCCGATACTGCCGGCCATCCATGGCGGGGTGATTGGTGGCTTCATGGAGCTTTCTGCGTTGATTTACCTGATGATGTCCCAGGAAACCCTGCGCATGCCCCGCATTGTGGATTTTTCCCTGGATTACCTGCGTGCCGGCCTCGACCGCGAGACCTTTGCGGAATGTCAACTCACCCGCCAGCAACCGCGTAGCCAATGTGATGATCACCGCCTGGCAGAAGTCCCGCTCCCAGCCCATCGCGACCGCACGGGCGCACTTCCTTCTGGAAGACTGAATTCGTTGGATCGGGGTTGAAATGCCCCGGTCTAGCCCCATTTCTGGTTCTAACAACTCAGGCACTGGTGCAGGCAAGCAGTTGAGGATGGGCTTACGAAACACGCCTCGAGACGTCCCTGTGCGGCTCGGGCTCCGCCATCCATGGCTCCGCACGGTTTCGTAAGCCCATCCTCAACTGCTCGCCCGGGCTCCGTGCCAGAATCAGTATTACTCAATAGTCGGGTGGCGTGGGTTTGAAGCCCTGTCCAAAACCGTGTGGAGCCATGGATGGCGGAGCCGAGCGTACATGGACGTATTCACAGCGTGTTTTGGACAGGGCTTCGAACCCGCGCCGCTCCACCGAAGCAAACACAGCAGGAGACAAAACAAGCCATGACGGTTGAATCGCAAAAAGAGACCCTGGGTTTTCAGACCGAAGTTAAGCAGCTGCTTAACCTGATGATCCACTCCCTGTACTCCAACAAGGAAATTTTCCTTCGTGAGTTGATTTCCAACGCGTCGGATGCGGAAGACAAACTGCGTTTCGCTGCATTGAAAGACGACAGCCTGTTCGAGGGCGACCCGGAACTGAAAATCCGCCTCGACTTCGATGCAGAAAAGAACACCGTCACGCTGAGCGACAACGGTATCGGCATGAACCGGGACGATGTTATCCAGAACCTGGGCACCATCGCCAAGTCCGGCACTGCGGAGTTTCTCAAGCAGCTTTCCGGTGATGAGAAGAAGGACAGCAAGCTGATCGGTCAGTTTGGTGTCGGCTTCTATTCCTCATTCATCGTGGCCGATTCCGTGGAAGTGTTTACCCGCCGCGCGGTGCACCGGTGGAAGAGGGCGTTCATTGGCAGTCTGCGGGTGATGGCCAGTTCACCATTGAGAATGTGGACCTGAACGAGCGCGGCACGCAGATCGTCCTGCACCTGAAGGATGACGCCAAGGAATTTGCCGACGGTTTCCGTCTGCGCAACCTGGTGAAGAAGTACTCCGACCACATTTCTTTCCCGGTGGTGATGAAGTCCGAATCTGAAGAAGAGGGTGAAAAGGGCGAGTATGAGACGGTCAACGACGCCACCGCCCTGTGGACGCTGTCTCGCAGTGAGATCAAGGACGAGGAGTACAAGGAGTTTTACAAGCACATTGCCCACGATTTCGAAGACCCGCTGACCTGGTCGCACAATAAGGTGGAAGGCAAGCTCGATTACACCAGCCTGCTGTATGTGCCTGGGCGTGCGCCGTTTGACCTGTATAACCGGGAAGCGCCCCGCGGCCTGAAGCTATACGTGCAGCGCGTGTTCATCATGGACGACGCAGAGCAGTTCCTGCCGTTGTACCTGCGCTTCACCAAGGGTGTGATCGATTCCAACGACCTGTCACTGAACGTCTCCCGTGAGATCCTGCAGAACGACAGCACCGTTGAAAGCATCCGTACAGCGGTGACCAAGCGGGTTTTGGATATGCTGTCCAAGCTGTCCAAGAAAGAGCCGGAGCAGTACCAGAAGTTCTGGAATGAATTTGGCACTGTGCTGAAGGAAGGCCCGGCGGAAGACTTCAGTAACCGCGAGAAAATCGGCGGCCTGCTGCGCTTTGCGTCCACCCATACCGGTGAGCAGGCGCAGACCGTGTCTCTGGATGAGTACATCGGCCGTATGAAGGAAGGCCAGAGCAAGATCTACTACATCACCGCCGACAACTTCATGGCCGCCAAGAGCAGCCCGCACCTGGAAGTGTTCCGCAAGAAAGGCATCGAGGTGCTGATCCTCTCTGACCGCATCGATGAGTGGATGATGGGCTACCTGAACGAGTACGACGGCAAACAGTTCCAGGACGTTGCCCGTGGTGATCTCGACCTTGGCGAAGTGGAAACTGAGGAAGACAAGAAGCACAAGGAAGAGGCTGCCGAGGAACACAAGAACCTGCTGGAGCGCATCAAGACCGCACTGGATGACCGGGTGCAGGAAGTGCGGGTAACCAACCGCCTGACTGATTCACCGGCCTGCCTGGTGGTTGGCGACTTCGATATGGGCGCGCAGATGAAGAAAATCATGGAAGCGGCGGGCCAGAAAGTGCCCGACAGCAAGCCGATTTTCGAGATCAACGTTGAGCATCCGCTGGTTCAGCGCCTTGAGAACGAGCAGGGCGAGGACCGCTTCAAGGAGCTGTCTGCCGTATTGCTGGACCAAGCCACATTGGCCAGTGGTGAACAACTGCAGGACCCGGGCGCGTATGTAAGCCGCCTGAACCGCCTGCTGCTTGAGCTTGCCAACTAAGGCCGCCTGATGCAGCAGATTATCGTGGACGTCGATATCAGCCCTGATGAGTGGATCAAGCTCTATCAGGGTTCGGCGACGGACGTCCACACCAGGGCCCGGGACGGGCGTTCCGTCCGCTTCCCGGCCCGTATTCTCTCCCGCTTTTACCTTCGTGACGGCGTCCAGGGCAGTTTCCGTATCCTGTTTGATGACCAGGGCAAGTTCGTCAGCGTGGAACGCTTGTAATTCCGGCCTACCAACGCCCTTAAAAGTTCTCTACAATTCCCACCCGTTTATTCCTTGATCAATTCGTGGAGCCCCAATGCGAATAATCCTTGCCCCAATGGAAGGGCTGGTTGATGCACCCATTCGAGAGACACTGACAGCCGTTGGTGGCATCGACCGGTGCGTAACGGAATTTATTCGCGTGACTCAGGCATGCTGCCGCCCCGTATTTTCTACAAATACGCCCCGGAACTGCACAACGGCTGCGAAACCCAGGTTGGCGTGCCGGTGGCCGTTCAACTGTTGGGCTCGGACCCCGTCCAGATGGGCCGGCATGGCGCCAAGGCGGTGGAGCTGGGCGCCACACAGGTTGATATCAATTTCGGTTGCCCCGCCAAGACTGTGAACAAGCACAAGGGTGGCTGTGTGCTCATGCGCGAGCCCGAATTGATGCAGCAGATTACGGAAGCGGTTCGTGCCGCCGTACCTGCCCATGTGCCGGTGACCGCGAAAATGCGTCTGGGGTACGATGACCGTTCCATGGGCGTTGCCTGTGGCCAGGCGCTGGAAGCGGCCGGCGCGTCCGAAATCGTGGTTCACGCCCGCAGTAAGGTGGATGGATACAAGCCGCCGGCTTACTGGGAAGATGTGGCCCGAGTCAGGGAAGCGGTTAATGCACATGTGATCGCCAATGGCGAGATCTGGACCGTGGCGGATTACTGGCGCTGCCGGGAGGTCTCTGGCTGTGACGATGTGATGATCGGTCGTGGCTGATCGCCCGACCGGATCTGGCACGGCGGATTCGTGCCAGCCAACGTAAGGAATCGGTGGCGGATATGACCTGGCCCGAGGTGGTCAGGCTGGTAGAGGGCTACGCCGTTGCGCTGCAGGAACGCCTTGAAGACAGGTTCGTGACCGGCCGTATCAAACAATGGCTGAACTATCTGCGTGGCGGCTACGCGGAGGCCCAGTGGCTGTGGCCCGAAGCCAGAAAAATCCGTGACGTGGCGCCCATGCTGGCTTGCCTGCGACAGCCCGTCCCGGTGACTGAAGCTGCATAGATCTGTTCACGTTTACTGCTCCGGAATTCCATTCTCCAGCTACACTGCTATGAAGTGACGCATCCATCGTATTGGTTACGGTACCGCTAAAAACCGTGGAGAGGGAGAAATGAACAACGCCTGCAAGAGCCTGGTTGCTGCCTTTCTGGCAAGCACCGTATCGCTGTCGCTGCCGCCGACTCCGTCAAGGTCACCCCGCTTGGGAGCCATGATGGCGAATTCTGCGCCATGGACCGGGCGCTCATCTTTGAAGACCCCAATGGCACCCGTATTCTCTATGACGCCGGTCGAACCGTTGCGGGTGCCGATGATCCCCGATTAGGCAACATTGATGTGGTGCTGGTCTCCCACGTTCATGGCGACCATGTGGGGGATCGCCATATCCGCGACGTCAATCAGGGTAGCTGTGGTGGGCCGGAGGTTCCGGTGGTGGTGCTTCCCGAGTCCAATTCCGTGAACATCACCGCCGCCAAGAAGGCAAAGATCGTAACGGGTAGCGAAATGCCGGCGTTTTTCGCCAGCAAGCTCAAAAGCGTTGAGGGTAATCCAGAGGATTCACTGCTGGTGAGGTTCGGGGCTGAACGGGTGGTGGGCGGTGTGGCCATCACGACCGTGCCCGCCGTGCACAGTAACGGCCTGTCGCCGAGCTTTCTCACCGGCCCGCTGGCGGAATACCTGAAAGCGGCGGGCGTCGGCGCCAGTGTCGGACCGCCCACCGGCTACGTGCTCACGTTCACCAATGGCCTGGTGGTGTACCTGTCCGGCGATACCGGTATCACCGCTGAGCAGAAACTGGTTGTCAAAGACCACTACGGCGCCAGCCTTGTGGTTCTCAACATCGGTGACACCTACACCACGGGCCCGGAAGAGGCGGCCTACGTGGTAAATGACCTGATCAAGCCAAACGCGGTGATCGCATCCCACGCCAATGAGGCTGCCACAAAGGAGGGCATTGTCCGGGACGGAACGCGCACCAAACAGTTCATCAGCCTGTCCTCAATGCCCGTTCACGTTCCTCTTAGTGGCAAAACCATGAGCTTTGATGGTACTGCCCACTGCACCGACGGTTGTTGAAAGGAAGGCTGGCCGTAGCGGTCAGCCTTCCATTTCTGATGAGTATTGCCCCAGGGTGGCCAGGCTGTTCAACTTGGCACGTTTAACCATTGCGGCCTGGGCAGCTTCGCGGTTGGAGGAAATACCTGCCCAGGCTTTCTGGGCCGGCTCCTGCAGTGCCCGCCCGTAGGAAAAGCTGAGTGTCCAGGGCAGGGGCGGGCCACTGTTCATGGCGTTCAGGTTCAGGGTCGCTTCCGCCGGGGTCTGGCCACCGGACAGGAAGTTGATACCAGGCACCGCTGCCGGCACCACACGCCGGAACACTCCCAAGGTGTGTTTTGCCACGTCCTCTGGGCTTGCCTTCTGGCCATTGGCGTTGCCAGGCGTCACCATGCTGGGTTTGAGGATCATGGTCTCAAGCTCAACACGATGGCGTCGCAGGGCCTGAAATACCTCGTTGATAACGGCCTCGTTCACCTCCGCGCTTCGCTCGATGCTATGGTTGCCATCGATCAGCACTTCGGGTTCCACAATGGGCACCACGCCGCAGGACTGGCAGATGGCGGCATAGCGTGCCAAGACCTCGGCATTTGCTCGATGGCAGCGCGACTGGGGTTGGTATCGGTGATGTGGTAAACGTTCCGCCACTTGGCAAACCGCGCACCGAGTTGTTTGTAGTCTTCAAGCCGTTGGGCTAGCCCATCCAGGCCCTCGGTAATCTCATCACCGGGTGCATTAATCATCGGGCCCTTGCCTTATCCACCTTAATGCCGGGCACAATGCCCTGTTTTGCCGCCACAGAGGGTAGCTGGCGCCATCGTCCGCGTGCTGTCGCAGGGTTTCCTCGAACAGGATCACACCACTGACGTACTCTCCCAGCCCCGGCGCAGCGAGAATCAGGTTGCGGTAGTGTCGTCGGTTTTCTTCGGTGGATTCCACACCAACCGCCTTGAACCGTTTGGCGATGGTTGGGTTGCTCTCGTCCGCCGCCAGAATGCCCTTACCTTCGCAGACCAGTTCACGGATGGTGCTTTCAAGCTGTTCCTGAGTGTTCATCCAAAACTCCCGTCGCTATGCCAGTGAACGTTTAAAACTCTGGTTTCAAACCCCGAGTGTTCAGTATAGATCTTCAGCAAGCAGATCACAGTTATCAACCGGTAACTCGCGGGAGATATGGTGATAAACAAAAACTATTACATTGGTACGAAAAAACAACCTGAACTAATAGTGAAAAATGGGAGTACATTGACTAGATTGGTAGCTGATTGGTTCAGTTTGTCAGTGCAACAACGATCAATGAAACAGTGAAATAGATGGTAGCAACCCACGGAGAGAGTGATATGAGCGGAAACGAAGGTAAATGCCCGGTTATGCACGGGGCCCGCACAAAGCTGCAGGACGAGGGGCCGGGTGTCAACGATTGGTGGCCGAACCAGCTGAACCTGGGTATTTTGCACCAGCACAACCCCAAGTCGAACCCGTTGGGGGAAGACTTCAACTACGCCGAAGAATTCAAGAAACTTGACCTGCCTGCGGTCAAGAAAGACATCGAAGCCGTATTGAAAGATTCACAGGACTGGTGGCCCGCGGATTACGGCCATTACGGTCCGTTCATGATCCGTATGGCATGGCACAGCGCCGGTACCTATCGAACCGGTGATGGCCGCGGTGGTGCCGGCACCGGCAACCAGCGTTTCGCGCCCATCAACAGCTGGCCTGACAATGGCAACCTGGACAAAGCTCGCCGCCTGCTATGGCCTGTCAAACAGAAGTATGGCAACAAGCTGTCCTGGGCCGACCTGTTTATCCTGACTGGCAACGTGTCCCTTGAGTCCATGGGCTTCAAGACCTTTGGTTTTGCCGGTGGTCGTGAGGACATTTTCCAGCCCGAGGAAGACATTTACTGGGGTGCGGAAAGGGAATGGCTGGCCACCAGCGACAAGCCGAACAGCCGTTATTCCGGTGATCGCGATCTGGAAAACCCCCTGGCTGCGGTACAGATGGGGTTGATCTACGTGAATCCGGAAGGCCCGGATGGGAACCCGGACCCGCTGGCATCGGCTCGTGACATTCGCGAGACCTTTGCTCGCATGGCGATGAATGACTATGAAACAGCAGCCCTGACTGCTGGCGGTCACACCTTTGGTAAGACCCACGGGGCCGGTGATCCCGACAAAGTTGGCCCAGAACCGGAAGCAGCGCCGATCGAAGAGATGGGCCTGGGCTGGAAGAGCAGCCATGGCAGCGGCAAGGGCCGTGATGCTATCACCAGTGGTCTCGAGGGCGCCTGGACGCCCAGCCCCACCCAGTGGGACATGAGCTATTTTGACGTGCTGTTTGGCTACGAGTGGGAACTGACCAAGAGCCCGGCCGGCGCCCAGCAGTGGCGGCCGAAAGGATTGACCGAGAAAGACATGGCGCCTGATGCGGAAGATCCGTCCAAGCGCGTGGGAATCATGATGTCCACCGCCGATATGGCGATGAAGCAGGACCCGGAATACCGCAAGATCTGCGAGCACTTCCATAAGAACCCGGAAGAGTTTGCGGACGCCTTTGCTCGCGCCTGGTTCAAGCTGACGCACCGCGATATGGGCCCGAAAGCCCGCTATCTCGGCCCGGAAGTGCCGGCAGAAGACCTGATCTGGCAGGATCCGGTGCCAGCGGTCGATCACGAACTGATCAATGCCCAGGACATTGCTGACCTTAAGAGCAAGATCCTGGGAGCGGGTCTGTCGGTCTCCGAGCTGGTTTACACCGCATGGTCTGCCGCGTCGACGTTCCGTGGCTCCGATCTGCGCGGTGGGGCCAACGGCGCCCGCATCCGCCTGGCTCCCCAGAAAGACTGGGAAGTAAACGAGCCACAGCAACTGGCGAAGGTGCTGCAGGCGCTTGAAGGCATCCAGAAGTCCTTTAACGATGCCCAGTCGGGCAACAAGAAGGTTTCCCTGGCTGACCTGATCGTGCTCGGCGGTAATGCCGCGGTTGAGAAGGCCGCCAAGGATGCAGGCCACAGCATCGACGTGCCGTTCTCACCAGGACGCACCGATGCAACCGATGACCAGACGGACGTTGAAGCCTTTGACTGGCTCAAGCCCGAAGCGGACGGCTTCCGCAACTATCGCCGCGCGGCGTTCACCGTTTCCGACGAGGAAATGTTGATCGACAAGGCGCAGTTGCTGAACCTGAGCGCACCGCAGATGACGGTACTGGTAGGTGGCTTGCGGGTACTGGGTGCCAATTACAAGCAATCGAAGCACGGTGTATTGACCAACTCGCCGGGCAAACTCACGAACGATTTCTTCGTGAACCTGACCGACCTTAACACCGAGTGGAAGCCAACATCGGCTGACGCGGACGTGTTTGAAGGGCGCGATCGCAAAACCGGCGACGTGAAGTGGACCGGTACGCGTGTGGACCTGATCTTCGGTTCCAACTCGCAGCTTCGCGCGGTGTCTGAGGTGTATGCCCAGGCAGACGCGAAGGAGAAGTTCGTCAAGGACTTCGTCACCGCCTGGAACAAGGTGATGAACGCGGATCGCTTCGATCTGTCGTGATTGAATGCCCGCACCAAAGTGCGGGCATTTCGATAGTAAAACGGCGTTTCAATGAAAGTTGAAACGCCGTTTTTTTATGCAAGTTCTGCTATTCAGAGCCCCTGGGCCCCCCTGCGAAGCCAGTCATGCACAAACGCCAGCTTGTGGCGCGCGAAATCCGACAGAACAAAGGGGTACAGATCAGACAGACCCATTGACCGGTTTACATGGTTCACGCCCATGGCGATGGACGCGGCGATATGGATCAAACGCTGGGCGTCTGGTTCTGAATAGGGATCCCAGTTCGGGCCTGGCACTTCCGGAGAGGTTAAACCGGAGGCCACAAAGCTGTCGGTCAGGTCCGTCAGGTGTAACAGATGCGCCGCGGTTTCCGCCCAGTCTTCATGGGGATGGGCTGAGGCATAGCTGGTGAGGTAGAACTTTTTCCAGTCCTGCGGCGGGCCGTTCTCATAGTGGTGCTGAAGTGCACCCGGGTAACTGATGCGCTCGTCACCAAACATTGCGCGGAAGGCATCCAGGAAGTCCTCACGCAGGCTCAGACGCCACCAGAGCATGTGGGCAATCTCATGGCGCATGTGGCCAATCATCGTTCTGTAGGGCTCTTCCAGCGCCTCCCTGCGGGTGGTGCGCAGCACCGGGTCTGCTTCTGCGACACTGATGGTGACGACGCCCTGGGCGTGGCCCATTGGCACCGGAGTAGGGCCCTCGGCGAGCATATGGAACACCGGCCTTGCGCCGGGGTCTTCCGGGCGAAACCAGTGCCAGCGACCCAGATTATCGATCACCCAGCGTTTGGAGGCCTCGGTTTGGGCCCAGTTGGGGATGGCGTTGGCAATCGATGGGTCTGGTGCCAGCGCCGTCATTGCACAGGCGCGACAGAAAGCGCCTTGCTCCGGTGCGATCCAGTTGCAGCCAATCACGTCCCGGTTGGCGCAGAAGGGTGGCATCGGTAGAAATGCTCGCGCCTGGGGGTCGTAGGCCACAGGCGTACCGTCAGCCGTAGCAAGATTATCAAACCAGAGAGAGCCGGAACCGACGGGATTGGCGAAAACGCGCATAAAGAAAGTCTTCCAGCGGAATGGACTTCGAGTATAGGAATTGACTGCGCCGGATGTCCAACGCTGCGTTGACGGGCTTGTCAGATATTTCACATGTGTAGTATATTTGATTCACATGTGAAGTAACTGGATGACTAATGGACAAGCGGTTTTTCTATCTCCTGAACAAGGCCCGCCATCGAGTATACAAACACGCTGACCAGCGCAGCGAAGAAGCGCTGGGTATTTCGGTCACCCAGGTGGGGGCTCTGTTGCTGGTTGCGGGTGACGAGGGGTGTCTGCTGAAGGATCTGGCCCACAGCCTGCACCTGAACAGTTCCGCGCTGACGGGGCTGGCCGGGCGGATGGAGAACAAGGGCCTGCTGGAGAGACGTACCTGTGACAGGGATGGCCGTGCATCCCGCCTGTATCTCACCGATGTCGGGCGCGAGAAAATCGAGAGCGCCAAACCGCTGATCACGGAATTGAACAATCGTATGACCGAGGGTTTCAGTGACGAAGAAGTGACCGTCATCCTTAAGTTCCTCAATCATCTCGCCAACGATTTCTGACACCAGGGCAAGGTATTCGGCAAGTATCAGGAGAACTATCATGAGTGCCAGGGAGTCTTCATTACCCCCAACCAATAGAAAGGATGTGCCCGTCACAACGCCGGGTGGTCATCGAATCCAGCTTCGGGTATTTCCTGCGGCTCAGTCCAGTTCGGTCGTCATCGTAGCTGGCGCTATGGGTGTGGGGCAGCATTGCTACGAGAAATTCGCACGCTATCTGAGCAGCCAGGGCTTTACCGCGATAACCTTCGATTATTTCGGTATGGGCGCCTCCCAGAACAGCCATCTTCGGGATTGCCCGGTCAAGGTGACGGAGTGGGGAGTGAAGACTGCCGGGCGGTTATCGACTTCGCCCGGCAGCATTACCCAGGGCAGCGTCTTCAATGGATTGGGCACAGCGTCGGCGGCCAGTTGCTGGGTATGACGCCGAACGTAAACGATCTGGATCACGCGGTTACCGTCGCCTGTGGCAGCGGCTATTGGCGTGAGAATTCACCACCCACCAAACGCATTGCCTGGTTTCTGTGGTATTTCATGGCACCTGTCAGTGTGCGGATGTTTGGCTATTTTCCCGGAAAGCGCCTGAACATCGTGGGTGACTTACCGCCCAATGTGATACGCCAGTGGCGGCAATGGTGCCTCGACCCCGAATACGCGGTGGGGAAAGAAGGCCGGGCACTGCGCGATCAGTTCGCTGCGGTAAAGGTACCCATTTCCGCCGTCGCCTTCTCTGATGACGAAATGATGTCCCGGCGTAATGTTGATTCACTGCACAGTTTCTACACTCACGCGGCTGTCACCATGCACCGAGTTCATCCGAAGGAGGTTGGCGAAAGTCGCATTGGCCATCTTGGGTGGTTCCGCGAGCAATATGAAACGTCGATCTGGCAAAACACGTTGCTGCCACTGCTTCGTTGATCGGGCAGAATGTTCACTCTGGCGGGCGCTTCAGTGCGCCGATTTTCGCGCCCGCCAGAATCGAGCGATGGCCGGTTTAACGCTTACGCCATGAACCAGGATCGACAGGGCGACCACCACCAGGGTCAGGTGAATCAACTCCAGGGCAATGTTTTCCGGCAGCCCATGTTGGATGGCGTACATCAGATAGTAGAGAGAACCAATGCCCCGCACACCGAACCAACCCGCGAGATTTCGCAACCGGATCGGCGCCTTGCTGCCGAGCAGGCCAAGGTGAACACTGATGGGGCGGGCGACGAAGAACAGAAAGGCGGCGAAACCAACCGCGCGCCAGCTCCATGAATCCCAGAACAGGGAACCGCCAATCAGCAGGACCAGAACGATTTCTGCCAGCCTCTCCAGATGTTCGTTGAATATCAGAGAGCTCTGATGCACATGGGCGATGGCCAGCGGCGCCTCGCCCGGATAGGTTTCTCCGGACGTTGCATCTGAATAGGACTGCTTAAGACCGGCCAGCTTCAGTTCGGTATGCCGCAATGCCACTGCCGCGCTGAATACCGCCAGAAATCCCCAGGCATTGACCAGAAGACTGATGCCATAGGCAAACGCAATCAGGCCCAGCCCAAGGAAACTTTCCAGAAACTCGGAGTGGGTGAACGTGGTGCGCAGTTTCTGAACCAGCCAGCCGACCAGACAGCCGGCCACAATGCCGATGACGATTCCCGCGCCGCTGGCCCAGACAACATCAACCGCGAACCATCGCCACCCGACGTCTCCCAGATCATGCAAACCTAACAGTCCGAGCCCCAGCATCACGAAAGGAAAGGCGCTGCCGTCGTTCATTCCGGCTTCACTGGTTAGCGCAAACCGCAGCCGGTCAGGATCATCGGCATGCCGAACCTGTACTTCGGTGGCAAGCACCGGATCGGTGGGCGCCACTACGGCACCAAGCAGTATGGCAGCACCCAGGGGCAGGGCCAGCCAGAAGTATCCAAACAGCGCCACAATACCCACGGTCAGGGACATCGACACAACCGCCAGTCTCAGGGGGTTGCGCCACCGCCTGAAGGTCACCGGTGCAGGCATTTTCACGCCCGCGCAGTACAGCGAAATCAACACGGCTATTTCGGTCAGTAGTTCCAGCAGTGCGGATTCTTCAAGTGGGTTGAAGTGGAACAGTCCAAAGCCCATCGGGCCGACAACAAAACCGACCAGCAGGTACACAATGGCTGACGTGGCAGGCCCGTTTTTGATGTAGGACGCCGTAAAGCCCACTAACAGAAGAAGGGCGCCCAGTAATAGAAACCAGGTAGCAGTGGTCATAGGTAACTCAGTAAGAGAGTGGTGAAGTAAGGGCCTCGCGGTAATCGAGATTCCTAACGATGCGCTCTTATCCGGAATTCTGCCAGCGGAAAGCCCCGAGTTTCCTATACGGTTCAGTAATTACCGATGCGGCCGCGGGTATCGGTGAATCGGGGGCTTGACCTAAACTAAGGTTTAGGTCTTATCGTCCATAACCACATCCACAATACAGCGAGGAGACCAATATCATGAGTCAGGACATTGAGGTGGGCGTTATCTATGGCAGCATCCGTGAGGCCCGGCGTAACAATCCTTATGGGGAGGTAACGGCATGAATACAGTGGTTAAGGAAGACTCTATTTCCCTGAACGGAGCACGTGTTCTGGTGTTGGGGCGTTCCGAGGCGGTCCTGGAAGCGGTGCTGGGTGAACTCACGGCCCTGGGTATCGATGCCCAGGGCACGGCTGAGCCTGAGAAGGCAACGGAGCGTTACGACGCCCGGAATTATGATCTCATCGCTCTTGGGCGGGGTCTTCTTGGTGAAGCCGGCCAGTCCCTCAAAGCACAGTTCCGGGAGCGCAACGCCGATGTGCGCTTCCTGGATACCTACGCCCCCTTTGCGGTCTTTGAGATTGCCACGGCTCTGGAGTGCTCGTACCCACCGAATGTGGACCTGGAGCCTTACCTGGCACGCATCGGTAGTGAGGGGCCCATAGCACCGACCCTGGAGACTCTCAAAGAACTCCATGAGCGCCATCCGGACGCCATCCCGTTCGAGGCCATTGATGTACTGCTGGAGCGCGGCGTGAATATCGCCCCGGATGCCGTAGAAGACAAGCTGGTCCATGGCAGGCGCGGTGGTTACTGCTTTGAGCACAATGGCCTGTTCAAGAGAGTGCTTGAGGCCATCGGTTTCCACGTGGAAGGCCTTTCTGCCCGCGTACGCTGGAATGCAGCACCCGGCACCGCCCCGCAGCCATACTCTCACATGGCGCTAAGGGTTGTTGTGGACAACGTGCCGTGGCTGGTGGACGTGGGTTTTGGAGGCTGCGTACTCACGACGCCGCTCCGCATGGACACGATAGAACCCCAGGCCACTTCCCACGAAACTTTCCGGCTGATCCCGTTCGGGCCGGGAATGCTGCTACAGATGTGGATAGACGAGCAATGGAAGCCCGTCTACGAGTTGTCTGGAGAACCCCGTCTGGAAGGTGACTACGAGGTTGCCAACTGGTACACCGCTGAGCACCCGGATTCACACTTCCGGAAAAACCTGATGGTGGCTCGCACCACCACGGAGGCCCGCTACACACTGCTGAACGGCCGCTATACGGTCCGTTATTCCGATGGCCGTACTCACCGGGAGGTCCTGGAGGCAGATGGTATAGAACGGGTGCTGGCGGATACATTCCAACTGCCGGTGCAACCGGACTGGCGCCCAATGATTGAGCGTGCTGCCTCATTGACCGAGCGCTAGCATGGCCCCTGCTGAATTCAGTCCCCCGAGAGGGCCTGGTTCACCGCCTGCGCCGCATGGATCGCCGTTGTGTCATACAGCGGGACGGGGGTATCGGTCTGCTTGATCAGCAGGCCGATTTCCGTGCATCCCAGGATGACAGCTTGCGCACCTTGCTCGGCCAGTGAGTTGATGACGGCCAGATACGTTTCCCGGGAAGCCGCCTGGATCTCGCCTTGGCAGAGTTCTTCGTAGATGACCCGATGAACCTCCGCCCGCTGGGGAGCATCCGGTGTGACCACCTCAATGCCAGCCGCTTCCAGGCGCTCGCGGTAGAAGGCCTGCTCCATGGTAAACCGTGTACCCAAGAGCCCCACGCGCTGGATGTTGTCCTGTGTCAGCACCTTCGCTGTGGCATCGGCAATGTGAAGCAGGGGGATGTTGATAGCCTCTTCAATCTCCGGCGCTACTTTGTGCATGGTGTTGGTGCCGATCATCAGAAAATCCGCTCCGGCGTTCTCCAGGGAAAGCGCTGCGCCGGAAAGAATTCTGGCGGTTGCCGGCCAGTCTCCCTGGTGTTGAAGCGCTTCAATTTCCGCGAAGTCCACGCTGTAGAGCACCAGCTTTGCGGAATGCAATCCGCCCAGACGTGATTTCACGCCCTCATTGATCAGCCGGTAATAGGTTTGAGTGGATTCCCAACTCATGCCGCCAAGAAGGCCAATGGTTTTCATAAAACGCTCCCTGTTTTAACAATGGTAGACACGATGAGACTAACAAATACGTCCGTAGCTGTATTGGATAGTTGAACATCTCAGGTATTCGGGGCAATGTGGAACTTCCTGAACATACGCATAGGAGCGGTGCCGTGAGTAATGTATTGGAGTCTGCCGAACAACGTTGCGACGCTATCGAGGCACCCTGCAGTGCAATTCAAACCATACTGAGCCCTCGCATCACGGATCTGGGTGGTTTCTCCGTGCGCCGCCTGCTACCGACTGCAAAACAGAAAATGGTTGGCCCCTGGATCTTTTTTGATGAAATGGGGCCGGCGGCTTTTCCGGCGGGGCAGGGCATCAATGTGCGCCCGCATCCGCACATTGGCATAGCAACCGTGACCTACCTGTTCGAGGGCGAGATTCTCCATCGGGATTCCATCGGCAGCCTCCAGCCTATCCGCCCCGGCGACATTAACCTGATGGTGGCCGGCCGTGGCATCACCCATTCTGAACGTGAACGCCCCAGCATCACAGTAGAGGATCACCGGCTGCATGGCCTGCAGCTCTGGCTGGCGCTGCCGGAAGACCATGAGGAGACAGAGCCAGCTTTCCATCATTATCCGACTGACGACATCCCGGCCATCACCATCCAGGATGTCCCGGTACGGGTTATGATCGGCAGCGCCTATGGTGTGGTTTCGCCGGTGCGACAATTCAGTGACACCCTATATCTGGAAGCCTCCCTTAAGGCCGGGCAGACACTCGAGCTGCCCGATGCCCCCGAACGTGCTGTTTACGTGGCCCAGCGCCCTGACGGCCCACGGCTCCGAACTGCCAGCGCACAGTATGACTGTGTTTGCTCGTGAACCGGGCGTATCCGTCACCGCTACGGAAGACACCCGCATCGCGGTGATCGGCGGTGAACCTGTAGGCCGCCGGTTTATCGAATGGAACTTTGTATCGTCCCGGAAAGAACGAATCGAGCAGGCCAAGGACGATTGGCGGGCAGGGCGGTTTGATAAGGTGGTTGGGGACGAGGCGGAGTTCATTCCTTACGAATAAAGCGCTTTCCTGTTCGGGTTATGGTTGAATGAAATTTGACCAGATAGGCAGTCGCGTGTCTGTGAAACAGGATTGCGGTCGGAGCAACTGTCATGAGCGAGGATGTGCTTTCCGGATTGCTTCGTCGTATTCGCCTGCGCGGAGCACTGTTCTTCCATGTTGAATGTGCAGGTACCTGGGTGATCGAGGCGCCCGCCTCGGTCTTGATTTCTGGCGCCGTCCTGCCGGCCTCTGAGCACCTGATGGAATACCATGTTGTGCTGCATGGGACCTGTTGGGCAGGCATAACGGGGGAGCCATCGTTTGAAATGAACGCCGGGGATGTCATTCTCTTTCCCCATGGTGATGCCCATGTGATGTCCTGTGCTCCCGGACTCAGGGCGGAGCCCGACCTTCCATTCCTGATTGCAAATCTCAAACGGCGTGCCGGCTTACCGTTTATGGTGCACCAGCAGGACAACAAACGCGTGCGTTCGGCCACTCCTCATGACGAAACCGACATGTCCCAGCCAGTTGCCACGCTGTTGTGCGGCTTTCTGGGATGCGATCTCGGCCCCTTCAATCCTTTGCTCACGTCATTACCACGGATTATCCATGCTCGGGCCAGCGAGTTGTCTGAAAACAGCTGGACCGGCCAGTTGGCCAGGCTTGCGCGAGCCGAATCTGGCGCGAGACGGCCTGGTGGTGAAGCCGTTCTGGAACGGATGAGTGAAATGATGTTTGTGGATCTTATCCGGCTTTACCTGAGCACGATGCCGAAAACGCAGACCGGATGGCTCGCGGCCTTGAAGGATCGGCACCTGAGCCGGGTTCTCAGCCTGATGCACAGCCAGCCGGCGGAAGCCTGGACCCTGGAAAAGCTCTCGAGTCATGCCGGCCTTTCGCGCTCGGCGCTGCAGGAGCGTTTCGTTGAACTGATTGGGCGGCCACCCATGCAGTATCTTCGATGCTGGCGGATGCAGGTGGCGTCCAACCTGTTGGTTGAAAGTAACGCCAAGCTGGCCACCATCGCCCATAAAGTGGGTTACGAGTCGGAAGAAGCGTTCAGTCGCTCGTTCAAGCGTGCCGTTGGACAAGCCCCGGCGACCTGGCGCCGGGAGAGGTCGTTCCATGAACTCCGGTAGATCAGTCATGCTTGCCGGGCGGATGATCATTTTGCCCGAACCGGAATACCTCCACTATGGTCATGTGAGCTGCGTGCCCGGTTTTCCTCAGGGAAGAGAGCAGGTTCGTCGCCACGACAACCTCATACCTCCACGAAATCCGGGAGAACGATCATGGAAGCAACTCAAGTTTTTGATGAAAACAAACTCAATGCCTTTGTCGGGCAGGTTCTTGGAGACCTTGGTGGCGCCTACAGCGCCGCCCTGGTCAAGATGGGTGATCGGCTAGGCCTGTATCGGGAGCTACAAAGTGGCGGGCCGGCAACCTCGTCTGAGCTCGCCGAGAGAACCGGCTATTCCGAGCGCTATCTACGGGAATGGCTGGCCCATCAGGCGGCCTCGACTTACCTGGACTACAACCAGGCAACCAGGCGTTTCCGATTGCCTCCGGAGCAGGCGATGGTATTCGCAGATGAAAACAGCCCGGTTTATATGATTGGGGGCTTCGAAAATGCCTTTACTACATTTGAGAACGAACCAAAGGTGCGTGCTGCGTTCCGCACAGGTGAAGGCGTTGCCTGGGGTGACCAGGCTCAATGTATGTTCTGCGCCGTCGCCAAGTTCTTTCGCCCAGGCTACGTGCACAACCTGGTTCAGAGCTGGTTGCCCGCCCTGGACGGTGTGGTAGAGAAGCTGCAGCGCGGAGCCAGAGTTGCCGATCTTGGCTGCGGCCATGGACACTCCACCCTGTTGATGGCAGCGGCGTTTCCAAACTCGACGTTTGTGGGGTTTGACTTTCACGGGGGCTCCATTGACGCTGCCAATGCACATCGTGAAGAACACGGCCTTGACCCCGGCCGAGTGCGCTTTGAGCAGGCGACGGCGAGTGATTTCGAGGAAGGCGATTTCGATCTGGTAACCTGTTTTGATGCCCTGCACGACATGGGAGACCCAGCGGGTACGGCCGCCCACGTGTTCGAAAAACTCAAGCCGGATGGCACCTGGATGGTGGTTGAACCAATGGCCGCCGACGAACTCAGTGATAACTTTAACCCGGTAGGGCGGCTTTTCTACGCAGCATCCACCAGTATCTGTGTGCCCACAGCCCTGGCACAGAAGACTGGTCTCGCGCTCGGCGCTCAGGCGGGAGAGCGAAAGCTGACAGAAGTAATCAAAGAAGGCGGTTTCCGCAAGGTCCGCAGAGCGGCGGAAACTCCGTTCAACATTGTTCTGGAAGCGCGCGCCTGAACTCGGTGCATGAGGTTCCAGGGGAAATATCGCCTGGAACCTCTTCGCGAACCGCAATTTTGTTCAATACCCGCTTCAGTGTTCGGGGCAAACTCCGCTCATAACCTGAACGGAGAATACCATCCATGAGCCTTTCCCTGATTCTGCCCATGTCCGCGTTTGCGTTGGCGGCGTCCATTTCCCCGGGGCCGGTCAACCTTGTTTGTCTGAGCAGTGGCACCCGCTATCCGGTTTCCCGGGGGCTGATCTTCGTAACCGGGGCAACCCTGGGCTTCATCGCACTGTTCGTTGCCGTGGGGCTGGGGCTCTATTCGCTGCTGACCGTGGTGCCGATGCTGGAGACGTTGTTGCGATGGGGCGGTGTCGCATTCCTGCTTTATCTGAGTATAAAGCTGGCCATGGACAGCGGTCAGTTACCGGAAACGGGTGTTGATAAGGCGCCGGGCTTCGGTACCGGGGCAATCATGCAGTGGCTGAACCCCAAAGCCTGGCTGGCCTCGGCGTCTGGCATCGGCGCCTATACCAGCGCCAACGACTTGAACCAGATCCTGTTGTTTGCGTCGCTCTACCTGCCGATTTGTTGGTTGTCCCTGGCGTGCTGGGTGTATGCGGGGGCTTTCCTGCGGCGATACGTGCAGCGGTCTGCGGTGCTGGTGACCATCAACCGGACCCTGGCTTTATTGCTTGCGATCAGTTGCCTGTATCTGGTGACTGGTTGAGGACTGTCGATACTGATTCGGCGTTGCCGCCATCAGCCGTTTGAACGTGCGCTGGAAGTGAGGCTGGTCGGCGAAGCCTGCGTTCAGTGCCGCCTCGGCGATAGGGGTGCCGTTGGCGAGCTCAAGGCGCCCTAGCTGGATGCGGCGGTTGAGAAGATAGGCGTGGGGCGTAAGCCCGAAATATTGCCGGAACGCCCGGATCAGGTGGCCAGCGCTGTAACCGGAAATTTCACAGAGCGTATCCAGCGATACGTCTTCTGCCATGTGGTTGTCCAGATAGCGCGCCAGCTCAGTCAGGGTATCCGGCGCCTTTGGTTGCTGAACCACCGGTTGCCGGGCCAACTCATGCATCAGGTCTGACAGGAACTCCACCACTTCGGTCTGCTTGTCGAGAAGGTCACGCTGAGCATCCAGAAGACACTCTGCCATGCGGCAGTAGCGTTCATACCAGATGGGCTCCGAGAGGGTTGCAGTGGCAATGTCCTGCCAGTGTGGGGTTGGCAGCAGCCCGGCCCGAAACCGCAGATCTGTCAACCATCCGGTATCCACATACAGCATCAGGTAGGCCCAGGGCTGGTTATCGATGGGATTGCAGGAATGAACCCACTCCGGGTTCATCAGTACCAGATCACCAGCGCGAACATGGAAAAGATCCTCCCGATACTGATAGGTGCTTTCGCCGCCGGTAATAGCGCCAATGGACCATTGCGTATGGCTGTGAGGGGCATAACAGACTTGGCGTCCGTCGCTGACCTTGCGTAATTCCACATGGGGCAGTCGGGCATCGCGCCAGAAAATGGGTTTACTCACGGTGGTGTTGGTCATGCCCGCCATCATATCCTCAGTGCGTTACGTGCCCCTGGGCGCAAACATAATGATGGCCATGCCCGTTAAAGCCACAGCCGTGCCCACCAGATCCCAGACCGTTGGCCGAACGCCATCCACGGCCCATAACCAAAGTATCGCCATAAAGATATAAACACCACCATAGGCTGCGTACACCCGGCCAGCGGCCGTCGGGTGCAGCGATAACAACCAGGCGAACGCGGCCAGGCTCAGGGCGCCGGGGATCAGCAGCCAGATGGTCTTGCCTTCCCGCAGCCACAGATAGGGCAGGTAGCAGCCGACGATCTCGGCCAGGGCGGTCACTAAAAAGAGGCCGACGGTTTTCAATTCTGGCATCACGCTGCTGTTTCCCGTTCAGTATCAGTCGGCGGCTTTCTCCGCGTTCATTTAGCCATGCTTCCGCTTGTACAGCCTGAGTATACCTCGAACCGTTACATCCAGCTGGCTGCCGGATGTGTAATCACCCCGTACCACGTAGTTGGCCCGCTCTTCGGAGATAAGCTTTTCGATCTTATTCTGGGTATTGCCGTCGCCCCATTTGTCACCGTCGAACACCGCTAGACTGCACCCGCCTGCGCCTTCACCATTTTCATTGCCGGGATATCGGTGTCACCGTCGCCGAAATAGATCATGTGGTCGAAGGGCACGGGGCGTTCACCGGGTTCGATGTATTCGTTAATGGTGACGTTGTCCCAGCTGTTTTCGATGCCTTTGTTAATGCGGAAAAGGTACTGGGTTTTTGTGGTGTAATCGATGGCTACAGCGGGCCACTTGGCATGCCCTGTGGCTTCATCATAGTGATAGCGGCACCCAAAAATCTTCTTGAAATGCTTCGCCACCGGCGTGCCGCGAATCATCTCTTCCAGCCCACTGGAGACAATGTAATGGCTCAAGGCAATACCCTGGTCGCTGGCGAAGCGGTTGATGGCGTCAAACCAGTCCACGACTCCAGGGAACAGGGGGATGGACTTTCCGTAGGCCTGTAGATTCTCCGGTTTCAGCTCATCCCGCTTGCCTCATCGTGGGCGCGTTTGGCCAGTTCGCCGAGGTAGGTGAGTATCTCATCGCCGTCCCGCTCACGGTTCTTGCGATTCACTTCCGGCCAGAAGTCGGGATGCTCGTTCAAACCCAAAGCCGGCATCAGGCCGTGTTCGGCGCAATTGCCTTTTGCGAGGGTGCCGTCGAAGTCATAGATCAGAGCGCATTGCATTGTCTTTTTGCCTTCTTCTCATGGATGACATCAGCGTAGCTGGTTATCGCAAACGACGCCCAGCGAGGCGATCTTTCTGGGCCCGGACGGCCTCTGTCAGAAAATCCATCAGCGCATGAATCCTCACCACGCCTCGCAGGTCCGGATGCATCAGAAACCACAGGCCGTATTCCAGCTCTGGGATGGGGTCGGTGAGTTGAACAATGTCCGGGTCCTCGTCCGCGAGATAGCAGGGCATCACGGCCAGCCCCATGCGGGAACGAATGGCGCTGAGGATGCTGACCAGAGTATCCACACGGTAAACACAGGCCTGCTTCAATGCGTGGTTATCCATCCACTGGTCCACGGAGGAATCTTGAAGCCTTGGCCCGGCACCAATCCAGGGCTCACTGGCAAGGGCTTCTATGGAGGTTCCCGGCGTCAGGCCGAGGTCTTTGTGAGCATAGACAGCCTGGCCGAGGGTTGTCAGTGGCCGGCCAATCAGGTTTTCCGGTGGACGGTTGGAGGGACGTATAGCCACGTCCGCCTCCCGACGTGTGAGATTGAACAACTGGTTGGACACCGCAACATCCAACACAATGCCTGGGTATTTGTGCCGGAACTGCGTGAACAACGGTGCCAGCACGCCCATCAGCAGAGAGTCCGTTGTGGTGGTCCAGATCTCGCCACTGGGCTCCAGGTCACGGCCGGCCACCTTGCGCTCGGCGGCCAGGGCGGCCTCGTCCATGACCTTTGCCGTGTCTGCGAGTTCTTCCCCTGCCAGTGTTGGCCGATAACCTGTGCGGCCTCTCTCAAAGAGAATCACCCCAAGGCGCTGCTCAACATCGCCCAGCCGCCGGAACACCGTAGCGTGGCTCACGCCCAACGCCCGCGACGCGCCTGAGAGCGAGCCAGAAGTAGCAATGGCGAGCACCAGTTCAAAGTCATTCCACGCCAGATTGCACCGTGTTCTCGCGGAGGCGGCGGGCGATTTTTTGGGTTGTTTATCTGTTCGTTTTTGCAAAGTCTGTTCTCGATTCTAGGGAATAGTTTGCAGTTTAGAACAAGTTTAGCATGTACCTGAACTCATACGACAACCAGTGCGATCCGCCACAAGGTGCGGCGCCAGGGAGGATAGAGACATGTTGATCTCAGCAGAAAAGACCTACCTTAGCGGTGGCAATTCGCTGGCTTTCCGCGAGCCGGCAGACGGTAATGCAAAAGAGTTGCACCGGAGCAGCATACCGCTCAGATATCGCGATGGGATGGGAGGCGTCAATCTTGAGCAAGTGAAGCGGGATCAGCGCAGGGCGCGTCGAGACCTCATGCGGGCGATGATCCGGGGCCTGAACCGGCTGCTACGTCTGCACTAGAAGAACGCTCCGGCTGCGGCACGCCAACCGGTGCTGATCGTTCAGTGTTGCTATAGTCAGATAACAAGCACTGATACCGGAGCGCGAAATGACCCAGAATATGGAATTGATCGAGCGGATTGAGCGTATGCGCGATCTCAATCCGCTGGACGCCGCTGAAGAACTGATGCAGTCACCCGTGGACGATATTCAGTTTATCCTTTCGCGATTGCCTGCTGAGCAGGCACAGCTCATCGCTTCACACCTGGGAGATCTGTCCGCACCGGAAGAAGCGGCGACCCGCGCAGTGCTTTCCGGCATGGAAGAAACCGTCGGCGAACTGATGACGCCGGTAACAGCAACATTACCGGACAGCTACACCGTGGCGGAGGCGCTGACCTTCATGGTGAAAAGCGCCGATGTTTCTGAGATCAGCTACATTTTTGTGACGGATAATGACTGCCTGGTGGGTGTGGTCGGCATGCGGGACCTGATTCTGGCCAAACCCTCTGAGGCGCTGGCTACCATTATGGTGCGAGAGCCGTTTGCGTTCCAGGAAGGCACGCTGGTGAAGGATGCAGTCAGTGAAGTGCTCTACCGACACTACCGCATGTACCCGGTGGTGGACGAGCAGCAGCACGTAGTGGGCGAGGTGCGGGGTTGGAAGCTCTACGAACGCATCGCATCGGAACTCAGCGCCCAGGCCGGTTCCCAATACGGTGTGGCAAAGGAAGAACAGATCAACACACCGGTGCTTGCGGCCTTTCGCATGCGACATCCCTGGCTGCAGGTGAACCTGATTACGGCGTTCGCTGCTGCCTTCGTGGTCGGCATGTTCGAGAGCACCATCGCACAGATTGTTGCGTTGGCGGCCTTCCTGCCGGTTCTTGCCGGGCAAAGCGGCAACACCGGTTGTCAGGCGCTGGCCATTACCCTGAGGGGCATCACCCTGGGGCAGATCAATGACTATCCGATCCGGCGATTGCTGCGCAAGGAAGTTCTACTGGGCGCACTCAATGGCGCTGCCGTCGGCGTCATTGCCGGTATTGCCATGTTTGCTTACGCCTTGTCCACCGATTCGGCCAACCCGGCCATGCTCGGCCTCGTAATCTTTATTGCCATGGTGGGCGCTTGCATGGGCAGCGGCATCTTCGGGGTGGCGGTGCCGTTGGTGCTCAAACGGTTCGGCGCCGACCCGGCCACCGCCAGCAGCATCTTTTTGACAACCTTCACCGACATTATCGGCATGGGCCTGATGCTGTTCCTTGCAACCTCGTTGGTGCTGTAACCACGTTGCCTGACAACAGGCTCGCTTTTCATCACTATGCGGGTTCTTTGAAGAGTTCCTTTCAAGCGGGAAAAGCACGCCAGCTTCACGTTTACGGATGCCGTATTTCTTGAACTAGCGCAGCTGACTGTCCTTGCTGCCACGGCGATTGATACCACCATGAGACGTTTCGTGTTTTTCAAGACTAGACTGACACGCAACGCAAAGTTGAACCCCGGGAATCGCTTTGCGGCGCGCTTCCGGAATCGCACTGTCACACTCCTCGCAATGGGTGGCACTCTCGCCGCTCACCAGTTGGCTGCGTGCGCGCTGCACCTCGTCTTCTACGCTCGCGTCGATCTGATCCTGAACGGCGCCATCCCGGGACCAACCACCTGCCATAGCGCTCTCCCATCTTTGCAAAAGTCGTGTAAAACTGCGTCTGACCCGTTTCGTACGGTGCGCTAGTCTGGAAAACTGCTCGTACTCTCAATGACTTTGAATCACTGTCAATCATTTTCCAGCTTCTGCGCGGCTGCCCGCTATCGTCATAATCGCCGTGCAAGCTACATTCTGTTATTAAAAAAGAAAGGTGCCTTTGTGTCCACCAGCGTCCAGATAAGCGACATTAACCTTACCTACCCAACTGAGTCAGGCACCGTCGCGGTGCTCAACAGCGCTTCACTCACGATCCCGCCCGGCGACACACTGGCGATTACCGGCCCCTCCGGAAGTGGGAAAACCTCGCTGCTTCTGTTGCTATCCGGGCTCCAGCGCCCGACCAGTGGAGAGATCCTCGTAGGCAACCAGCGCCTGAGCCAGATGGATGCCAACGCATTGGCCGATTGGCGAAGCGAACACCTGGCATCATCTTTCAGTCCTTTCATTTGTTGCCGGGCCTGACGGCACTTGGGAACGTTAGTCTGCCGCTGGAAATCGCGGGGCAGGCGGATGCCCGCGAGCAGGCCCTTTCGATGCTGGAGGCGGTCGGCCTTACCCACCGGCTGCAGCATTATCCAGGACAGCTTTCCGGGGGCGAGCAACAGCGTGTCGCGATCGCACGCGCACTGGTGCACCAGCCAAGTCTGCTGCTGGGCGATGAGCCCACCGGCAACCTGGACCATGCCACCGGCGAAAAAGTGCTCTCACTGCTGTTCGACCTCCACAAGGAGAGCAAATCCACCCTGGTGCTGGTAACCCACGACGAACGTGTCGCGGAGCGCTGCCAGCACCGGGTCCGGATGGATGGTGGGCGCCTTTATGAAGCGTAACGCTCAGACAAAGCCGCTGTGGATGCTCAAATTCGCGATCACCGATCTGCGATCGCGCATCTCTGCGCTCAAGGTCTTTCTCGCCTGCCTTATCCTCGGCGTTACCCTGGTGGCCGCTACGGCCAGCCTCTACCGGGTGATCGAGCAGAGCCTGCTGGCGGATACCCGCATGTTATTGGGTGGCGATGTGGAGCTCGATGCCAGTGAGCCGTTACCAAGTGACGTGATCGATTGGGTAGGGCGCACCGGGACTCTTTCGCTGGTTCGGGAGTTCGACACGATTGTCAGTGGCGAAAGCGGTGACGGCTTCTTTCGCGCCGAGATCCTGATTCCGGATGCGGCCTATCCGCTCTACGGTGAGCTGCAGCTAACGCCGGATCAGTCGCGTGCCGAGCTAACCGCACGCAAGGATGGCCGATGGGGCGCCGTAATTGACCCCTTGCTGGCCGAGCGCCTGGGCCAGACTATAGGAGACCAGATTGAGATAGGCGCAGCCACGTTTCGCATCAGCGGCCTGATCCAGAAACAGCCGGATCGCCGCCTGAACGCCAACTGGCGTGGCCTGCCCATCATGATTTCCGAACAGGCGGTCGAGGCGACGGAACTGATCCGGCCAGGCAGCCGCGTGGACTACGAATACCGGGTGAAGACCGACCAGAATCTGGATACGTGGCTGGCGGACTTTGAACAGGCATTCCCGGAACCAAACTGGGACACCACTACCTTCGCCGAGCGCAGCGAACGCATCGCCGAACGGCTGGACCAGATTGCCACAGCGCTCATCCTGATTGCCTTCACCACGCTGTTTATTGGCGGCCTCGGTGTCGCCAACAGCATACACGCCTACCTGGATGAAAAACTGGGCACCATCGCCACCCTGCAGACACTCGGCCTGCGCCGTAAACCATTGGTGGCCATTTACCTGTTGCAGATCGGACTGCTGGGCAGCCTGGCTGGCCTGATCGGCGGCGGAATCGGGTTGGGGTTTTCCGCGGTGGCGATATCCATCGCGGGCGACGCCTACGCGCTGTCCGGGCCCGAAGGGGCAGGGGGCTGGTTATCCCTGTGGTTTGTTCCCTTGCTTCTGAGCTGGCTGTTTGCAGTACTCACGGCCTACGTGTTCGCGCTGCCGGCCCTGGCCAGGGCCCTCGCTGCGTCACCGGCCGGGCTGTTCAGGGGGCAGGTACAGGCCGCCCGCAACGAACCCCACACATGGCGAGTCGCGAGCTATGTGCTGCTGGCGATCTATATCAGCGCCACTCTGTTCTGGTTGCCGTCGCCGCAACTGGGATTCCTGTTTCTGCTGGCGGTGGTCGTACTCTGGGCCTTGCTGGAGGGCATCATCAAAGGGCTTCGGCGAGGCGCCAAAGCGTTGGAAAACAGTGGCTTTGCCGACCGCAAGTTCGCCCGGCGGCTGGCGCTCGCCAATCTCCACCGGCCGGATTCGCCACTGCGGGCAACGTTGTTGTCGCTCGGCACCGCATTGACCCTGGTGGTGGCCTGTACCCTGATGGTCACCACACTTTTGAGAGCGCTGGAAACCACGATCCCGGCGGAATCCCCCGCGCTCATCCTCTATGAAGTGTTCCCGGACCAGATGGAGCCGCTCACGTCCGGCCTTGAATCGCTGGACCCGTCCAGCAGAACGGAGCTTCTGCCACTGGTTCGCGCCCGAATGGCCGCCATCAATGAAGAGCCCATCGCAGACGCGCTCGCTGACGACCCCCGAGCCAGGCGCGAAGCCATGGGTGACGAATACAAGCTCACCTACCTGGCGGGAAATCCGGAAGGCCTTGAGCTGGTAAAAGGCAATTGGTGGAGCACTCCGGCCCCGGAAGGGCAGCCCGCCTACATGGCGATGGAAGACCGCGAAGCCAACGCACTCGGGCTAACGGTGGGCGACCGGATTGAGTTCACGGCCCAGGACCAGCCGATTGTCATCGAAATCAGGGCGATCTACCGCCAGAAAGGCCTACAGACCCGGTTCTGGTTTGAAGGCGTTCTGCAGCAAGGCGCCCTGGATGGACTGATCAGCCTGTACGTCGGCGCGGTCTACCAGAGCGACACCGCCGCCAAGGAATCGCAGCAATGGCTGGCCGGCAACATTCCCAACGTCATCACGCTGCGCACGGCTGACTGGCTTGAAACGGCGGGAGACCTGCTCAACAAGGCAGCCGCTGGCCTTGCGGCGGTTGCGTCCGTCAGCCTGCTGGCAAGCCTGTTGGTGTTGTCCAGCGTGGTCAGCGTCAGCCGCAGGCGCCAACTCTACGAGGCCAACCTGCTGCATTGTCTCGGTGCCAGGCACCAGGCCATCCGGAACTCCATGCTGCTGGAAACCGGCTTGCTGACCTTTCTCGCAACGGTGTTTGCCACGGCGCTGGGTTCGCTGATCGCGCTGCCGGTGGCAGACCTGGCGCTCAAACTGCCAGCGGGAGATCTGTGGTGGATCGGCGCACTGGTGGCCGGCGTCGTCAGCGCGCTGGCGTTGCTGGGTGGCTTGCTGCCCACGTTGAGGGCTATGCGGCTGAATCCGGCGGTTCTGTTGCGGGATGGGTAATTGACTGGTTACATCGCCCTCGCAAATAACCCAAAGGGCAGGGCCTTTAACACGTAACTGAGCGGTGTCCAGGGCCACCAGGCACATAGGCTCGGCGTACCTCGGAATCAATCGCTTTCACCAGAGCTTTTACGCCGGTTTCCAGATCCACCCGGAAGGGCGCGTTCCTGGTATCGCGGTTGATGTCGGTGAGGATGTAGCCCGGCATGATGTTGCTGACATTGATGGGCTTGCCCTTGGTGTCCAGTTGAAGGCCTTCAGCCAACGAGGCTACGGCGGCCTTGGTGGCTGCGTAGACGTTGATAGGGCCACGGAAGCCGCGAACACCGCTGACTGACGACATCAGTACCAGATGCCCACTGTTCTGTTCCCGGAAAATCTCCATCGCCGCCTCGCTCTGGGCAATGGCGGCGATGAAGTTGGTTTCCGCCGTCTGCCGGTTGGCGGCAAAGTGCCCGCGCCCAATCGGCTGGGAGCTGCCAATGCCTGCATTCACCACCACGCGGTCAAGACTGCCAAGCTCCTCCCGAAAGCCCCGGAATACCTCGAACACCTGCTCGTAGTCGCACACGTCCAGGCCGCGGACTAGCACCCGAATATCGGGGTAGGCCTGCTGTAACTCCCGCTGTAATGCCTCCAGCTTATCCGCCCGCCGCGCACAGAGCGCAAGATTGCAGCCCTTTGCGGCCCATTCGCGGGCCATGCCTTCACCGAGGCCGGTGCTGGCACCGGTAATCAGAATGTTCTTTCTCATTGGTTATGCCTTGGCTGGTTCAAGTTGTTTGAGATCAGCCTAGCATGATTGGTTGAGTTTGGAATTGGGTGACGCGCCTTAATCTACGGTTCCCGTTAGCCCCGGCTCATGCAGCGCCTTGCCAATCGCCTGATAGGCTCTTTCCGCTTCCGACAGTGCTGCATAATCGCGTGCGCAAACCGCGACGATAACCGCCTCATCGGGCGCCTGAGGGTTGAGCAGGCCGATATCACAGGAGCGGGCCACCTGGGTGCCGGTTTTATGGGCGAAGTGGGTGCCTGCCGGCAAGCCCCCTGCAATACGATGATCCCCCGTGGTGATTTCGGACAGATAACCCAGCAATTGGTCCGTGTGGGCGTCATTCAGAAGTTCGCCCCTGACCAGTTGCTCCAGCAATGCCCCGAAGGCTTCGAGACTGCCTGAGTTGATTCGCCGCTGATAATAGCGCTCAAAGGCTTCACGCACGCCTTTGGCCTCCGCCTCTCTTGCAGTAATGTTGAGTTTTTCCAGCAACATATCGTACCGCGCCTGGTAGGTGCGGGCGGTTTTCAGATCGATGAAATCACGATTGGTCAGCACCGAAACACTGGGGTGAACTTCCCTGTATGCGTCGTAGCGCACCTGGAGGATCGTGGTAATCGGCCCCAGCCCTTCGGGAACCAGCCGTGCCACATCCTCTCCGAATGATTTCTCGCCAAGAAAACGTATCAACATGTCGGTTGCTGTGCTGTCACTGTCGACAATAGAGCGTCTGTTGAGCTCTTCCAGGCTGTAACGGGCACCGGGGTCCACCCAGAGCAGATCTCCAGTGCCATCCACATAATCTGCAGCCCGGAGAGTGAGTTTCTGCTTCAGATCCAGGCCTTCGTTCTCGGCACGTTGCATCAATACGATGGCTAGCGGAATTTTGACGGTAGAGGCCAGATACCAGTCCTGGTCGATGTTATGAGAAACCTTCTGGCCCGTACCCAGATGACGGATGTAGACCCCGAGATCGCCAGAGAAGGTTCGGTCAATGCGTTCGATTTCTTTCTGCAGAGTCGGGGACCAGTCATCGGCCTGGGCCACAGAACCCAGGCTGAGAACGAAGAGGGCCAACAGTGCCGCACCGGCCTGCGAGAAGATAGGTTGCAGATTCATGGGGCTCCCTGTTTGCGCCGGGTTACAAATGCTAAGGGTTCCAATGCTGCGTGCACAGTCCGACGGCTGTCAACGAACCGCCAGTTACGATCCGGTAGCCTTCAAGCGATCTTCATCTATTACCGCTAAACCTGATATGCGAAGGTTGCGTTTATACGGAAAGAACCCAACTGCGGCGCAGGGAGTATCCGAAATGGCGAGCAAAGGCGAACGTATTGACGGTCTGGATGCCCTTCGGGGCTTTGCCATCTTCGGTATCCTGCTGATTAATATTCAGGTGTTCTCGGGCTGGGGGTTCGTCTCCGCTGACACAAGGCAAGCGTTAACCTGGTCGGAATGGGACGAACCCATTGCCACCTGGCTGGACATCCTGGTGCGGGCCAAGTTCTACAGCCTGTTCTCCCTGCTGTTTGGTTACAGCTTCATGATGCTGGCCCAGCGGGTACAGCAAAGCCCCGTCCGCTATCACTTGCGGCGAATGCTGGGGCTGCTGGTTATTGGCACCGCCCATTCTCTGTTCCTATCCCCGTGGGACATCCTCATGCTGTACGGGGTAATGGGGCTTTTCCTGGGGGCCTTCCTGAACGTTCGCGCTCCAACGCTGGCTGCCTGCGGCGTTGCCCTGCTGGTAGTCACGGGTGTAGCACTCTGGTTCGAGCCCCAGTTGGGGTTGGCGGATCTCGGAAGCGGCCTTCCACTGCGCCTGCTGCAGGACAATGTGCCGGCCTGAGTGGGGGGAGTTACCTGGAGGTGGTCGAAGCCAATGCCTACCTCAGCGTCAGCGTGTTTCTGGATCGGATTGAACACCTGCGCCCCCTACGGGTGATGGCGATGTTTCTATTTGGCGCCGCTGCTGCCCGCCTGCACCTGGCGGAGCGCAATTCGGGCCATGTCCGGCTATTGATTGTGGTGGCACTGGTTGGCTGGTGGTCGGCACCGCCCTGGCCATGGCCGAGGTTAAACTGGGTGAAGAGAGCCTGGCCCACAGGGTTGTGAATTTGCTGGGTAGGGTAGGCGCTCCACCGTTGCTTGCCATGGGCTACGGGGCCGTTCTGCTGCTCTGGTGGCGGGGCAGGGGGCGCTTGACCGGGGTGGTTCGCTCAGCCCTTGCGCCAACCGGTCGTATGGCACTCACCAACTACATTCTGCAGTCCGCCGTCTGCATCTGCGTCTTCTATGGCATGTGGGGCGACCGCTTCGCCTCCCTTTCTCTCGCTGCACTGATGCTGTATTCAGCGGTATTTTTCATGGCCCAGATGATCTTCAGCGCTGTCTGGCTGCGGCTGTTCACCCAAGGGCCCCTGGAATGGCTCTGGCGCTGGCAGATGAAGCGCAAGCGGCCAAGGTTGCTCCGAACAGAGGCATAGAAATAGAAATCAAGCCTCGTCCTTCAACGCCAGGCTGACCAGCTTGTGAACCACGGGCGACACCAGCATGATGGTGGGAAAGGCGACGACAAACGCAAAAAGCCAGGCATTCAGCCAGATTGAAACGATATTGCTGGTCCACCCCACGTTAAAAACGCTGATCACCAGCGACATGATGCAGGACATCAACAGTGACATGAAAAACGAAAATACGATTCTGTGATATTTGCGGTCAATCATTCTTTATCTCTTCAATACATTGGTAGAGCCCGGCAAGGGTTCCCCAGGGCAGTTCAGACTCTTTATCGTTTTTTCCTTTAGCCAGATCGTCTCACCCTGATACGGATGTTTTCTCCAGTCTTCTGTCACCTCAATACAAAAGCCGGGCAAATCAGGCAGGCGCTTGATAAAGGTTTTTGGATAACCTTCGGGCTTTTCACCAATGATGGCAGAATCCGAGTTCTTCAGATTGACGGCTGATTGCTGCGAAGCACAACCAATAAGGCCTATGACCAAAAGTATGGTGAAAATGCACTTCATAGCGTGGACCCATCCAGATCTTTCACATAAACATGAGTCGTCTTTGCATGCTCGAAACCGATAGATGGGTAAAACCCATGGGACTCCGAACGACTCACATTGGATCGTACCACAACCCGTGACAGCCCTTTGGCGCGGGACCAGTCTTCAACAGCCTGAACGAGCAAGCGCCCAACACCCGCCCGTCGAACATTGGCGCTCACAACCAGCCCAGTGATCTCAGAGGTAAACAGCTCACGGATAGAAATACGCCTCTCGGCGACCGCCCACCCAACCACTGCGGCATCTGAAATAGCTACCCATATCTGATGGCTCGGGGATTCCAGTAATGCCATGAGCCATTCCCGAGCCTGGGATTCGTTGACGGAGTAACCCCATTCCAGGATCAGGCCGCGTATCTCTGATAGGTGCTCAGTTCTTCCTTCTGTGATCGAGACTTCTACATTCATTCAGTATGCCTACGGAGTGATGAATCTAATCCATATCGGGATTCGCGCATTCCAAGGTCGCTTCGACCTGCAGGTCGGGCCAAGGATCGGAAATGTCGGTGGCTCCGCAGCGCGGAGGTACAAGAGAAGCAGGGTCACTGGGAGACAGGCTCGCAGACCATTCTCCTTGCGGGTGACCATTAAAGGCGTCAGTGCGTTGCCCCGGTTCCAGCGTGACCGGGCCGACTGCCGGGTTGTTCGTACGTAACTGGATGGTGTGGCCCGTGGTGTTACGCACATTGACAACCCGCACGTTGTCGCCGGCATATCGACGTTCTCTCCAGCCAAATTCCTCATCAAGATCGAGCGGTAGCCATCCCGGATTTGCACCGGTGCACACAAACGGAAACTCATAGACCGGGGTGGATGGCGGGGTGAGCTGCACCATTTCTGTGGTTCCCGCCATGGTGTAGTTTTTGCCTTCAAAGCTGACCTGGCCGTTGAACGTAGTGGTGGCGGTGGGCATAACGGTCCGCGAGCCGGCTAATTCCTCGTTCTCGTTGTTCACCGGTGGGGTAAGCGTGAGCGTATCTGCGGTAACGGTCAGTTCGAACGGCGGGTAGCATCCATTATGGTTCGGGCAGGACTGCGCAATGCCGGTCGGAAACGAGGAAGGACAGCAAAACCCATCAATGCAACTGCCATCCGTAGGGCATTCAGCCGTGCTGCTGCAGCTAGCGTCGGACGTGTAATCCTCGCCCAGAACAACGCAATGCGATCTATCACGAGGGATATTGCCGACATCCCAACTGACGGTTACTTCATCGCCCGGGCAGAACAGCTTGGCTCAACTTTTAGATGGGCGGGATCTCCGGGTAAGCCGCCGGTTTTCACAGCACAGGCGCTTAGGAGAAGCAGGGCAGGCAGACAAATCTTGAGTAGTTGGGCGGACATTGTTTTCTTCCTTAATCATTACCAATCGTGATTATTCCCAGTACGAATGGTGCTGCACTTCTTGCTCCTATATTGGGGCGCAGCTAACCCTTCACCACTTTGAGTGTAGACGTGATTTTCTATCCTGAGGCAGCGTGGCTATTTGCCAGTCCGGAGTCACCTCAAAACCGGCTTTGGTTATACCTGCGTTTCATCTGGAATCAGTGCTAACAGGTCGGTAACGCCAACATCCACACCCATCTGCGACAGCAACGTTGAAACTTGCCCGCGGTGGTGGGTTTGATGGTTGAAGAAATGAAGAATCAGGATTGAATACCGCTTACTGGCAGGAATACCTTTCATGTTGTGGTAGGTGAGAACAAAATCCAGGTCCTCTTCTGAAAGCAGGGATGTCCATTCGATTATCTGGCGATCCAGCCAGATCCGGTGTTCCTTCAAGCCGTCCAGATCGTCAAAGACAATCTGATCCAGGCTCTTAGGGTTTTCAAGATCAACGACAGCCTGAATTGAGTCCAGGCAGGATGGGTGGGTCACGAAACGTTTGAACCATAGGGTGTCAGCCACAACGATGTGATTGAGCGTTCCCAGAATGGAGCCGAAGAAGGCCCCACGGTCCTTGGTTAGCTCCGAGGCGGAGAGGCGACCGGCCGCTTCGTAGACCTTTGCGTTCATCCACTGATTGTAAGCGGCCAATAATTGGAAATGTTCTTTCAGACCCATCGGGGCTTCTCCCTGGTGGAGGGTGTCACTTCAAGTGCGCTGCTCTCATTTTACGCAGGCACACCGAGCCTCACAGCGAAAGAAAGCGCTCGAGGCGTACCCGCTCGTCCTGCAACGCTGGATTGAACGCGGTGTCGTCTGGGGCATGTCCGCGCACGTACCCTGGCTCTAGCTCCAGTTGCCCATTACGTACGGCGGCATTAGCCCAGCCTATGACATGACCGCGCCACAGCATAGGTAGTGCATAGTAACCACGCACCCGCTTTGGCGCCGGAGTGTAGGCCTCGAAACGGTAGGCCCAGCCCCAGAAACGCTCAAAGCGATCGCGGTCCCAAACTAGGGGGTCGAAGGGTGCCAGTAGGCGCAGGTGGTCATCCAGCACATCGTCACCCGCAAAGCGGCGGCTGCCAGGATTCTCTCCGATTGGCCAAAACCAGCGACAGCCATCGACTGTCGCCTGGGGCAGGCGAGCCTTTGCACGCGCGAGTGCTTCACGACGACGCTCGCGCCACTGCGGGACCGCTGAAGAACTCACGCTCGTTACCAGGCGGCTGAGCGTAGCCGCAGGCAGCGGGGCATACTTTGCGACTGCTACGTCTACCAAAGCGTCCAGTGTGGTATCCGGGTTCACCGCGTCGTGCTCATCAGCGAGCGGCGGCGCATAAAGGCGTACCCCGGCTTCGCGCTTTGCCACACGCAGCAGCCCGCGATAATGCATGCCGTCCAGGAGCTGCGTACTGGCACGGCTATTACCGCCGAACCAATTCTTGGTGGTGCCGTGCTCGAAGGCTGAGTCCACCTCGCGCGGGTGAACGACACCACGGCTTTGCACAAATTCCTGCACCGCCTGCGCCTGTTCCCAGCGTGAGCGTGGCCACTCGGTGCGCGCCGTGCGCGGGTGCATAAGGCGCTGCGTGGTGCGGGGCAGAACCCCGTAGTTGATAAAGAAATCTTCCTCGATCGCCAGGCGCGGGTAGCGAGCCTCCAGGTCACCCGCCTGGTAGTCGATAACACGATGGCGGAGCGTCAAATCCTGCGCTCGTGCCGGCGCTCGTATTGGGTCGAGCTGGACAAAACCCAGTTTATTGATTGCGCGTGACAAACTGGTCGGCTTGAAGAGACTGCGCGAGATGGCGTAACGGCGCAAATGATCCATGGTGAGGGTAGCGGTCATAGTAATCAGTTGCCTTACTTGTCCGGCTGAATCGAGATGTGCCGGTCCGGCGGCGGCAGTTTGGGTAGCATGGCTTCCGCATCAACCGTGCGGGTAGCGAAAAAAGCTTCCGCCGCTTCAATCAGAGCCGCCTCGGTTTTGAGGATACCAAGATAGACCGGCCATTCGGCGTCAACCAGTTTCGTGCTGTAACCATCCGGATCAACCTCCACCAGCTTGGCCAGAAACCGGAACTCCATTTCGTTCATGACGACGTAATCGCACCGTTTGTTCAGAAACATGCCCAGCATCTGTTGGGCATTGTAAGCGTCATGGCGGGTCAGGTTGGTACCAATCCGCCGCTCAAGTTGATCACTGTAGACAAACCATTTTCGCAGACAGATGCTGCCATCAAGATCCTCGAAGGAGGCCGGTTGTCGGCCAGGTTGTGCGAACAGACGATCTCGCCAGGTTAACACCGGTCCGACGGCGTGCATCCGGCTTGGTAGCGGCATCCACAACGGGTTGGCAAAAACCGCGTTGGCTTGTCCTTTTTCCAGGGCCCAGGCCTGGCGCTTGCGCGGCATCGGGCGAAAACCGGCTGTAATACCGGCCTCCAGGCTGAACTCATTGATCACCTCAACCAGAATGCCCTTGTTAAGGTTGTCACCGTAGTAAAACGGCAGAAAACCCTCGTCCGACCCCATAATTTCGAGCGTTTGAGAAGAAACTGGAAGGCACCAGAATGCGACGATGATCAGCAAACCTACTCTCATGAAAACTCCTCTTATGCTCCGATCAAAGGCTAGGAGCGCCTACTGTACCGGGGTAAGTCCTCTTTTGAGACTGCAAAGGCCTCTAGGAGTCGGCTTCATAACTGATCAAATCCACCTCCGCTGCCTGCATACGCAGAGGGACGAGGGCCTGATACGCGGCGGAATCGTGCCATCTGACAACGACCTCCATGCTTGGGAAGCGGATAACCACGGTATCTGTATGAGGGTGTTGCCCGCTCAAGACTCTTGCTTGCGTGCCGCGAAGCACAAGTTCGGCGCCCCAGGGCTCCAGGGTATCGGGGACTTGGCGGCGGTATTCTTCCCATCTGGCTGGGTCTTTTATGGTGATTTGGCCGATTACGTAGGCTGTCATTTGTGGACCTATCTTGTTGTCGGTTTTGTTTTCCGTATCGGTTCTCTTTCGCTAGGCTACCAGCAATTCACATGGAGGCGAACATGAAAGGATTCCGCGCTTTAGTCTGTGCATTGTTAATTTCTCTTCCTGTCCTGGGCTATTCCGGCACGTTGGTACTCTCGCAACATCTGGCCTTGGAATATCCGGAGCCTGAACAGATCTCCCATTCGAGCAACATGCTCATCCTCAAATACGACGATTGGGCATTGTCCCATCAGGTTGTGGATGGAGAGTCGATGTATTCTCAGGTGGACCTCACAGGTGTTACTGGCAAGTTTATTCAATCCATATTCATTCCTGAAAAGCGCTCCGTACTACCAAACTGGCTGCAACTGCTTGCGGAAGAGCAGGGCAGGGTATCTGTCCGTGTTTGACCGGGCAGCCATTCATCACATCGTGATTCAGGGGACTGAAGAGCGGTATCAAGAGGTGATCAACAACATCAGGGAGCTTACGAGCTAATCTCGGAATCAGGCGAATGCGACGAAGCGATGAAGTTTGTTCCAGAACCGCTAAGCCCCGGAGAAAGTGCTCTGAAATGGTTGTCCAGGGAAGCCAGAAGCAAATTCCTGAAAACGCTTGCTGAGAACAAGGAGCACTATACTCTGTGCGTTAAAGCTGCTGCTTACCGTATGGCTCAGTGTTTTCATATGGCGGCGTTGGGGGGTTAAATAGATCTGTCCCGGATTTCTCGCTGAAGCGCCAACACAAAATAACCGCGGGGCTTTTTCTACAGCTTCAACGCCTGAGTTGGGCGGCAATTTCGTCGACTCCTACTGTTGCTGGAGATTATCCAATTGAGCTCTGCCTTTTTTCGAGCCGATAACGCAAGAAGGTTTTATCTGCGACCTCTAATTGCCCATTTTTACGGAAGCCTAAACGCAGCAAGCCTTTAATATTCTTCCTCGTGGGCGGGAGGAGCACCGTGACCGCCTCGAAACCCATTTCTCCAAAAGCTCGACGAATTATTTCGCTGTAGAGGGTTTTCCCTAATCCCCAATGATCCGGGTGCAGTACTAATCCCAAGTCAGCTTCCCCGTTCTCGCGTTGTAATCCACCCCAGCCGACAAACTGACCATCAACGACAAACGCCCACGGACCGTAACCATCTTCTTTCCATAGCCGTTCTTTTGCAGCAATAAATTCCTCGCAGTCGCTTTCCCCGAAACAACTGGTTGCCAAAGGCATATGCCGCCGCACCAACGGATTATTCATTAGTTCGATAATTTCGGAGCTATCGACTTCCGTTAGCCGCTTGAATTCAGTAGTCATCACTGTTCACTTTGCCGCCCAACGCCTTGCAGCAGGGGCGCGACGTCAGGAGCGTCCCTTGCCTGCATTTGTTAACTTTCGTCTTTAAGATTTTCTGGCAGTTTCACCTTGCCGCTCTCCACGAAATCACCTAGCGTTCGTAGCCGACGATAATGTGCCATAAGAACTTTTAACGTAACCTCGGGATCTGCTGTTTTGTCCTGAAGTTCCTTCAAACTTTGAAAGCCTAGGTGCTTTGCGAGCTCCTCAGACATATTATTTAATTCTTTTGCCTCAGATGCCGCGAGCGAAGCATATTCGCGGTTCTGCTGCCGCCGGCGCTTCGCTATATCGAGCCTCGCGCGGTCAATTCGTTTGAATGCCTCAACTGCGGTAACACCTGCGCCCAATAAGATTCCTACTGACTTGGCCACCTGAAGGGCAACATCAGGTTTATCAGAAGGTCTATCCATCCTGGAGAAGCATACTGAATAGACTGAACGGTTGGGCGCTGTTGCTTCGGAATTTGATTGAAAAGCACCGCATAAAGGTTTACGTAGCTGTATCCGCCCTGCCACGGATATTCATGGAATGTCTTGTTTACTCTGTCGACTATTCTAGGATCTAGCTCTTGGGAGCTATCAAAATGAAAAACAAACGAATGCGCTTGCTGGTAGGCATAGGGGAATCCGTAAAGGTCTTCCAGGGCCCAACGTTCATCCATTAATACTCGGTAGATGCCAGTGTCTTCCACACTTACTCCCTTGAAAGTTAACAGCAGTTAGACCGACGTCTCAGTGATTGCCAAAATTTGACCGCTTCGTTATTACGTTTCACGATCTCGGAAACCCCTTAAATACTCGTTAAAACTAGCCGTAAATCCAATAACTTGCAAAGCGAAACAGCCCAGCTGGCAGGTTCTATACTGCGCAATCATGAGGCGGTCGCATTTCCGCAATCATAAAACAGTCCAATGATTCCGGAGACCCCGAAAACAAAAAAGGCCCGAAGCTTTAACACTTCAGGCCTTCTCATCACTCACTGCAGTCAATCACCTCAACCGCACTTGCTATCGCCGCAAGACAGGCAAGTCGCACACCCGTCCATCACGATCACCGCCTTGGTGCTGCACTTGCCGCACATGGTGGCGTTGGGCGGGTAGTCGCCGGCTTTGTCGTCGTTCGTGGCCGTGGTGTGGCTGGCTTCGAATTCGGCGCGTTTTTCGGCGAGGATGCGCTTGGTGACTTCGCTCATTTCCTCACTCTCAATCAGGCCAATGGCCTTGAGGTGCTTCTCGATCACGGCGCCAATTTCAGCGACGAGAGAGGGCATGAACACGCCGCCTTTCTTGAAGTAGCCGCCGTTGGGGTCGTACACGCTGCGCAGTTCTTCCACCAGGAAGGTGACGTCGCCGCCTTTGCGGAACACGGCGGAGACAACGCGGGTGAGGGCGATTACCCACTGGAAGTGTTCCATCGACTTGGAGTTGATGAACACTTCATACGGCTGCCGGCTTTCGTGGTCGGTGCCTTCGTTGAGCAGGATGTCATTAATGGTGATGTACATCGCGTGCTCGGCCACCGGCGGTTTGATCTTGTAGGTGGTGCCCAGCAGGAAGTCCGGCCGTTCGATGTATTCGTTCATCTCAACCGGTTTGTTTTCCGGCTGCGCGGCTGGCTGAGCTGCTTCTGGGTCGGCTTTCTTTACGCGGTAGCCGACGATTTTGTTGCTGATTTTAACGGTCATGTTCGTTGTCCTGTGTCGGTTCCCGGGATCAGTATTTGCCGTAGGTGCCTTCTTTAAGCGCATCAAACAGGTTGGCGGCGTTATGGAGCTCGCCGTCGTACTCCACCTGTTCGTTGCCCTTGAGGGTCACCTTGCTGCCGTCGTCCAGGGTGAATTCGTACAGTGTGTTTTCCAGGTCTTTCTCCTGAACCAGCACGCCCTGGAAGGCTTCCGGGTTAAAGCGGAAGGTGGTGCAACCCTTCAGGCCTTTGTCGTAGGCGTACATGTAGATGTCTTTGAAGTCCGGATACGCGAAGTCCTGGGGCACGTTGGCGGTCTTGGAGATGGACGAGTCCACCCACAGTTGGGCCGCGGCCTGGATGTCCACGTGCTGCGCCGGCGTCACGTCTTCAGACGTGGTGAAGTATTGGGGCAGGCGCTTGTCTTCTTCTTCGGAGAAGGGCATTGCACCGGGGTTAACCAGGTGGCGATAGGCCAGCAGCTCGAAGGAGAATACGTCGACTTTTTCCTTGGTCTTGCGCCCTTCGCGGATGATGTTGCGCGCGTAGTGGTGCGAGAAGCTCGGCTCGATGCCGTTACTGGCGTTGTTGGCCAATGACAGGCTGATGGTGCCGGTGGGCGCGATGGAGGTGTGGTGCGTGAAGCGGCCACCTTTCTCGGCCAGTTGCTCGATCAGCTCCGGCTCTACGCCGGCGATCTGCTGCATGTACTTGCTGTACTTGGCGTGCAGCACCTTGCCTTTGAGCTTGTCGCCCAGCTTGTAGCCGTCCTGGGACAGCTGCGGGCACTTGGTCAGCATCTTTGGAGTAACTTCAAACTCGTCATCCATGATCGGCGCCGGGCCTTTCTCTTCGGCCAGGGCCAGGGACTGGCGCCAGCCTTCCACGGCCATTTCACGTACGACTTCTTCGGTAAACTGCACGGATTCGGACGAGCCGTAAGGCATACGCAGCATGGCGAGGGTGGAGCCCAGGCCGAGGATGCCCATGCCGTGGCGGCGCTTGTAGGTGATTTCGTGGCGCTGCTCTTCCAGCGGCAGGCCGTTGATTTCCACTACGTTGTCCAGCATGCGGGTGAAGATGCCAACGACTTTACGGTACTTCTCATAGTTGAAGCTGGCCTTGTCGGTGAACGGGTAGTCCACGAACATGGTCAGGTTCACAGAGCCCAGCAGGCAGCTGCCGTAGGGGGGCAGGGGCTGTTCGCCACAGGGGTTGGTGGCGCGGATGTCTTCGCAGAACCAGTTGTTGTTCATCTGGTTGACCTTGTCGATCAGGATGAACCCTGGCTCGGCGTAGTCGTAGGTGCTGGTCATGATGGTGTCCCAGATAAACTGGGCTTTCAGGGTGCGGTAGATGCGGCACGCAACCTTGCCTTCGTCATTGACCACGTAACCTTTTTGGATCGGGAAGTCGCGGTACACGAACTGGGTGGTGTCGGACAGGTCCAGGCCTTCGTCTTCCACTTCTTTCTCGGTGACGGGGAACGACAGGTGCCAGTCGTCGCCGTTGCGCACGGCTTCAATGAAGTCTTCGGTGATCAGCAGCGACAGGTTGAACTGGCGCAGGCGGCCGTCTTCACGCTTGGCCTGGATGAAGTCGATGACGTCTGGGTGGTGTACGTCGAAGGTGGCCATCTGGGCGCCACGGCGTCCACCGGCAGAAGACACGGTGAAGCACATGCGGTCGAAGATATCCATGAACGACAGCGGGCCGGAGGTGGTGGCACCCGCACCGGCAACGTAGGCACCGCGGGGGCGCAGGGTGGAGAATTCATAACCAATACCACAACCGGCTTTGAGGGTGAGGCCGGCTTCGTGGTTTTTCTCCAGGATGTCGTTCATGGAGTCCTGAACGGAGCCAGACACGGTGCAGTTGATGGTGGATGTGGCTGGTTTGTGGGCTTCCGCACCGGCGTTGGAGGTAATGCGGCCAGCGGGGATGGCACCGTGGCGCAGGGCCCAGACGAATTCTTTCTTGTGCTTGGCACGATTGGCTTTGTTTTCCACTTCGGCAAGGGCAGTGGCAACGCGCTCGTAGGTTGCTTCGATGTCCTTATCGACGGGTTCGCCGGTCTTGGTTTTGAGTTGGTACTTGCTGTTCCAGATGTCCAGCGAAGCTTCCTGCATTGGAATTGTTGTTATCACTGCCTGTGCTTTAGCGTTCATTGCCACCCTCGGATGTCCGGTATGTCTTTTGATGGCCGTTGCAAACCGCAGCCGGCCATACCCCATGTGTCGTTAAGATGTTTCAGCCTGGAAGGCCGTTATGCTTCAGATCCGGTGAAACACTAGATCTGGTGTTTTTCTAACCTGCTGTCCGCCCTGGAAAGGGCGTAACAGCGGGTTTTCAGGAAAGATGGTCACCCGCGTGGTTTACTGGCGCGCCGTTCGTGGTGAGCGGGCCGAGCAAACCCTATATATGGGTGAATATGAGATGAGTATAACAGGATATAGTGGTCTGTGAATAAGAAGACAACTATAGACTGCGGCTCATAGCGAAAGAAAATCAATGGATGAATGCTTGAATATCCTGAAATGCCCGCAGAAACGCCGCGTTGAGGCATTTTACTTGAAACCACTAGATGTTGTGGTCAAAAACTGCGCAGCGAAAAATCTGAAAAAAGGTTCATAAAGTCAGTTAAATGTGACCGATGCACGTACGTTTTGTACCTGTCGCTAAAGTAGTGATGTGGAGTCGTAAGAGGTAGTGGCCCACAGGAAGTGAAAACTACTATAAAAGGAACATAATAATGAAAGGCCTGAAACGAACACTGCTTGCGCTGGGCGTCGCAGGGTTGCCTGCTGCCGCAATGGCAGACATTGTGATGCTGGAGGACAGCGCAATGGGAAACATTACCGGCCAGGCCGGTGTGTCCATTGAGCTGGAAACCAAGATCAATATGGACCGCTTTATCTATACCGATGAAGGGTCGCTGACGATCAGCGATATCAGCATCGGCGGTGCGGAACGGACAGACTTCTTTGGTTTCAATGGCCTGGGTGGGCCAGATTCCAATGATCTGCTGGACAACATCCGTATCGATATTGATGTGCTCGCCGACGGCGATGCGGCCATCAATATCCGCCCGCAATTCTTCAATGCTATTGATTTCCGTGTGACCTCCGGTGCGTGGGAATTGTGGGGGCAGGGCGGCCAGAACACGGCGCTGATGGACAACCTGTTCATTGAAGGTGTGTTGGGGCGTGGCTCTATTCACATTGATACAGACACCGACGTCATGCGGCTACGTTCTGCGTTTGCCATTGAGGTAATGGATTTCGATGTGCCGTTTGCGGCCGTGGGCATTCGTGGTCTTTCATTGACCGGTGCGGACTACGACCAGACCTTCCCGAGCGTGTTGGACCTGTTCGCGGAAGTGGACCTGTATATCTACAACGGCCAGCGTGCAGACGGTGGTTCCTCCCTGGCGATCGATATGCCCAGCTTTGCGGCGGACATCGGAATGCAGGAGGTGATTGTGGGGCAGGCCTCGATCGGCCAGATCTTCATTGATGATCTGGCGATCACCAATACCCAGATGCGGGTGTACGGTCACTAGTGACCAAACGGTCTACGGGGCATGCAAGGTGCCCCGTAGACGAGTTTGCCGGCGAGCGTGATTAGCCCAACAACAAGCTGTCGTCGTCCACTTCCAGCCCGCGCTGCTTCTCGAACAGTTCCAGCAGGTCTTTCACTTCCAGTCCTTCCCGGTCCTGGCCGGCGATGTCGAACACCACCTGGCCCTGATGCAGCATCACTGTGCGGTCGCCGACTTCCAGCGCCTGTTTCATGCTGTGGGTGACCATCAGCGCGGTGAGCTTCTGTTCTTCGATGATCTGTGTGGTCAGGTCCAGCACGAAGGAGGCGGTTTTCGGGTCCAGCGCGGCGGTGTGTTCGTCCAGCAACAGGATGGCGGAGGGTGTCAGGCTGGCCATCAACAGGCTTACGGCCTGGCGCTGGCCGCCGGAAAGCAGGCCCATCTTGTCGCCCAGCCGGTTTTCCAGGCCCAGGTTGAGGGAGGCCAGGCTGGATTTGAACTGGTCCATATAGCGGGCTTTTACGGCTGCGCTCAGCCCACGGCGCTGGCCACGTTTGATGGCCAGGGCCAGGTTTTCCTCGATGGTCAGGCCTTCACAGGTGCCCGCCAGCGGGTCCTGGAATACGCGGGCTACCCGGCCGGCGCGTTTGTGGGTGGGCAGTTTTGTGACGTCCTGGTTGTCGACGATGATGTTGCCACTGTCCACCATGACCTCACCGGCGAGGGCGTTGAGGAAGGTGGATTTGCCGGCGCCGTTGCTGCCAATCACGGTGACGAACTCGCCCTGGTTGACGGTCAGGCTCATGCCTCGGAGGGCCGGGTTTTCCAGCGGCGTGCCCTTGCCGAAGGTGAGGGTCAGGTCGGTTGCTGTAATCATGCTTCCTCCTCAGGCCTTTTTGCGGGTAAGCCGCGCGGCAACGGACGTGCGAACACCGGGCAGCACAATGGCCAGGGTGACCAGCACGGCGGTGATCAGGTTCAGGTCCTGGGCCTGTAGCCCCAGGAAGTCAGCGTTCAGTGCCAGGGCAATGGCCAGGCGGTAGACGATGGCGCCGATCACACAGGCAATCAGGGCTCGGAGAACTGTGGACGGCGTAAGCACGGCTTCACCACCGATCAGTGAGGCCAGGCCGATCACGATCACGCCCACACCCATGGTGACGTCCGCAGCGCCCTGGCTCTGGGCGAACAGGGCACCGGCGAGGCCTACCAAGCCGTTAGAGACGGCAACCCCCAGCACAATCATGGCACCGGTGGCGATACCTTGTGCACGGGCCATTCGCGGGTTGGCGCCGGTGGCGCGCATGGCCAGCCCGGTTTCGGATTTCATGAAACGCCACAGCAACAACAGGCTTACCATCACCACGATGATGAACAACAGTACCGGCACCTGATGGTAGGCAAGGCCAAGGTCGTACCAGGGTGTGAGCACGGTTTCCTCGGTGAGCAGGGCAATGTTGGGCCGGCCATGATGCGCAGGTTCACGGAGTACAGCGCGATCATCGTGAGGATGGACGCCAACAAGTTGAGAATGTTGAGCTTGACGTTCAGCAATGCGGTTACCGCACCGGCACCCATGCCGGCGATAACGGCGGCGCCGGTGGCAAGCCAGGGGTTAACGCCCTCAATGATAAGGACGGCTGCCACGGCGGCGCCCAGGGGAAAACTGCCGTCCACGGTCAGGTCCGGGAAGTCCAGTACGCGAAACGAAAGGTAGATACCGAAGGCGACCAGCCCGTAGATCAGGCCGGTTTCGATGGCGCCATAAAACGCAATGTTACTAAGCATGGGATAGGGTCACCGTAAATGAAAACGGGCAGCCCTTGTGAGGCTGCCCGCTAACAGTGGATTACTTGTCGCTGTTTACGACTTTTTTCGCGTCACTGATCAGGTCGTCGGACAGGGTAATGCCCATGCGCTCTGCGGCAGCGGGGTTCACGAACAGTTCCAGGGTGTCCACGTATTCCACATCCATGTCACCGGGGTTGGCACCTTCCAGGATACGAGCCACCATGCCGCCGGTCTGGCGGCCGTGGTCGTAGTAGTCGAAGCCGAGGGCAGCAACGGCGCCACGGCTGACGGTGGCGGTGTCAGCGGCGAATACCGGAATACTGGCGCGCTCGCCCACGGAGATGACCGCTTCCACGGCGCTGATCACGGTGTTGTCGGTGGTCAGGTAGATGGCGTCTGCTTTGCCTACCAGGGAGCGGGCCGCACCGAGCACTTCCGAGGTCTTGGTGGCGGCGGCTTTGACCAGTTCCATGCCACGGGCCTGCAGGCGCTCTTCAAGCAGCTCCACCAATGCCACGGCGTTGGCTTCGCCGGGGTTGTAGACGGTGCCGATGCGTTTGGCGTCTGGCACCACCCGCTCGAGCAGGTCGAGATGGCGTTCGATGGGCAGCATGTCGGTCACGCCGGTGATGTTGGCACCCGGCGCCTTCAGGCTTTTTACCAGTTTGGCGCCGACCGGGTCGGTCACCGCTGAGAAGACGACTGGAGTCTGGCGAGCGGCGGCGGCCATGGTCTGTGCCGACGGCGTGGCGATGGCGACGATCACGTCCGGGCCTTCACCCACGAATTTGCGGGCAATCTGTGACGCGATGGCGGCGTTGCCCTGCGCGCTTTCGTGCATGATGCGAACCTGTTCGCCGTCCTTGTATCCCTGTGCTTCCAGTTCGTCCCGTACGCCCTGATGAACGGCATCCAGTGCCGGATGCTCCACAATCTGGGTGATGGCGACCACCCGCTGTTCGTCGCTCTGTGCAATGGCGGGTGCAATGGCAGCCATTGCCAGCAGGGCGGTGCCGATCAGCGTGCGCAGAATCTTGTTGGCCATAAACCGGTCTCCGGGTCTGTTCAGACTGTTTGGCGCGCCGGGAGATCGAACGCGCGTTTAATAATGGGGCGGGAGTTTATCACAGGCTATTGGATTGATGGGTAAGCGAAGGTACCTTTTACAGGGATTTGCGCGGCAGTAGGCCGGCCAAAAGTACATGTGAAGTGGAATAGTTTTAGTTCCGTCACGTTTTGACGGTGACGGCTGTGGTGAAATAGGCTACTAAAGTCTAATGCAGTGCAGCCCTTACATAATAAAAACACCGATAACTCAAAAATAACACAATGCAAGGAAGGTCCATGGACACTACTGACAAACTCCCCCTGGATATGGTTTATCACTGGGAACACGCCAAGGCGGATTCCCTGTACATGACTCAGCCCATTGGCGACGGCAAGGTTGTCGAATACACCTGGAAGCGTGCGGTGGATGAAGCCCGCCGGATGGCCTCGTACCTGAAATCCCTGAACCTGCCGGAGAAGAGCCGAGTCGGGATCATATCCAAGAACTGCGCGCAGTGGATCATGTCGGACTGGGCCATCTGGATGGCCGGCCACATCTCCGTGCCGCTTTACCCGACCCTGAACGCGGATACGGTGAACTACATCCTTAACCACAGCGAATGCGACGTTCTGTTTGTCGGTAAGCTGGACGACTGGGACCAGATGAAGTCCGGCGTGCCGGAGTCCGTGCGTTGTATTTCCTACCCACTGAGCCCGCCCAACAATTTTGAAACCTGGGACGACCTTGTGGGCAAGTACCCGCCACTGGAAGAGAACACCCAGCGGGATGCGGATGAACTGGCCACCATTGTGTACACCTCTGGCAGCACCGGCCGACCGAAGGGTGTTATGCTGAGCTTCCGTAATATGGCATTTGCGGCCGCCGGTGGCACCCAGGTGCTGGGCGTTGGCGCGGAAGAACGCATGCTGTCCTACCTGCCGCTGGCGCACGTTTTCGAGCGCACGTTTGTGGAGCTGGGCTCGCTGTACTCCGGTTTCCAGCTGTTCTTTGCCGAGTCGCTGGATACCTTTGTCCAGGATCTGCAGCGGGCACAGCCGACGCTGTTCCTGTCAGTGCCCCGCCTGTGGGTGAAATTCCAGCACGGCGTTCTGCAGAAGCTGCCCAAGGAGAAGCTGGAAAAGCTGCTGAAGGTTCCGCTGCTGAACAAGGTGATCAAGAAGAAGGTGCTCAAAGGGCTGGGCCTGAACAAGGTCAAACTGGCTGGCAGTGGCTCCGCACCTCTTTCCAACGATGTACTGGACTGGTACCGCAACCTGGGGCTGGAACTGCTGGAAGGCTACGGCATGTCCGAGAACTTTGCCTATTCCCACATGAACAAGCCTGGCCGTTCCCGCACCGGCTACGTGGGTGAAGCACTGCCCGGCGTGGAAATGAAGATCAGCGACGAGGGCGAAGTGCTGGTGAAAAGCCCGGCTACGATGATGGGGTACTACAAGGACGAAGAGAAAACCCGCGAAACGTTCTCAGAGGACGGTTTCCTGAAAACCGGCGACAAAGGCGAAATCGACGAGATGGGACGCCTGAAGTTGACCGGCCGCATCAAGGAAATCTTCAAGACCAGCAAGGGTAAGTACATCGCCCCGGCACCGATCGAGAACCGCCTGATGTCTCATGAGGCCATCGAAATGGTGTGTGTTTCTGGGGCCAACCAGACGCAACCCCACGCGCTGGTGATGCTGGGCGAGGAGATTCGTCCGAAGATGGCTGATGAAGCATTCCGCAAGGACATAGAGGCCAGCTTCAAGCAGTTGATTACGGACGTCAACAAGACCGTGGACCCTCACGAGCAACTGGCGTTCATTACTGTGGTCAGCGATGAATGGTCCATCGAGAACAGCTTCCTGACCCCGACACTGAAGCTGAAGCGTAATGTGGTGGAGGATGCGTATCAGGAAAATGTGGACTCCTGGTACGCAAAACGCGAGCCGGTCATCTGGCAGTAGAGAAAACCGACGTAAGTCGCATAGGGAAAGCACTGAAACGGGCATAAACTGAAGACATATTCAGGAGGGAATATGACTCAGTTAGCCCGGTTTCAGAAACGCATTTATGACATGATTCCGCTCTCGGAAGCATTGGGTGTGGAGCTGGTTTCCTATGACGGCCATGCGTTGTTGGTCAGTGCTCCGCTGGCCCCCAACCACAACCACCAGGGGACCGGCTTCGGGGGGAGTGTCTACTCGGTTGCAGTGATTTCCGCCTGGGGGTTGGTTGAGCTGGTATTGACCGACCTGGGATTGGCCGGAAAGGTGGTGATCCAGGTAGGTGAAATTGAGCACATTGAACCGGTAGACACGAACTTCTTCGCCCTGTGCCGCCTCCCCGGCGGTGAAGTCCCTGACCGATTCCGAAAAAGCCTGGCCCGCCATGGCAAGGGCCGGCTTTCCCTGATTGCTGAAGTGTACTGCGGCGAACCCACCACGGAACCCGTCAGAGAACCCGTTGCGGTTTTCCAGGGCCGTTTTGTGGTTCAGGGCGCGCATTCTCGTTCGGTGATCTAAGCGGACTTCCCGGCTGCCGCTTGAAGGCTGCGAACGTCAGCTAATGGCGCGGGTGTCGGAAATGGACTTGCTCATGAGGATGATCGGAATGATGCCGGCCAGCACGATAATCAATGCCGGCAGGGCGCTGTGGGCGAGCTTCTCGTCCGAGGCAAACTGGTACACGTAGGTGGCCAGGGTTTCAAAATTAAAGGGCCGCAGGATTAACGTCGCCGGCAGCTCCTTCATACAGTCCACGAACACCACCAACGCCGCTGTAATCAAGGTGCCCCGCAACATCGGCAGGTGAACCTTCAGCAGTGTATTGCCCGGTGTATGGCCCAGGGACCGGGAGGCCATGTCCATACTGGGTGTAATTTTCTGCAGGGCACTTTCCACACTGCCAGCGGAGACCGCCAGGAAGCGAACGGTATAGGCGAACACCAGCGCAAATGCGGTACCACTAAGCAGCAGCCCACTGCTGACCCCGAAGTTGTCCCTCAGGATGCCATCCACCCAGTTGTCAAAACCGGCCAGCGGCACAATCACACCCACTGCGAGCACGGCCCCGGGCATGGCGTAGCCCAGGCTGGACAGCCGCATCATCACGCGCATGCCCCGGGTATCGTGCAGGCGGCGGCTGTAGGCGAGGGTGACGCCAATGATCAGCGTGGTCAGCGCGGCGGTTCCCGAGAGAAACAGGCTGTTGAACGTGTTGCGAACGAAGTCCGGGTTCCAGCTTTCGTCGAAGTACTCCCAGGCATAGTGACCAAGGGTGGCGGCTGGCAGCAGGAAACCGAAGATCACCGGAACGGCGCAGACGGCCACGCACACCCACTGGCGCGGGCGTGACAGGGTGAAGCGGCGGATTGGCTCGCGGTTGTCCCGCGCCGCAAACTGTTGCTGTTTGCGCCGGGAATAGCGCTCCAGGGTCACCAGGATAACGACGAAGGCCAGCATGGTGGTGGCAATCTGCGCGGCGCCTCCCAGGTTCCCCAGGTTCATCCAGGTGTCGAACAGCCCGGCGGTCAGGGTTTGTACCGCAAAGAAATCCACCGTACCGAAGTCGTTCAGGGTTTCCATCAGTACCAGCGACAGGCCAACCGCTACGGCAGGCCGGGCAATCGGCAGCACAACCCGGAAGAAGGTGCTGATGGCAGAGTGCCCCAGGCTACGGCTGACCGCAAACAGGGAAGGGGATTGCTCCAGGAACGCGGCCCGTGCCAGCAGGTACACATAAGGGTAGAGCACCAGGCCGATCATCAGGGTGGCGCCTTCCAGGCTGCGGATTTCGGGGAACCAGTAGTCGGCGGCGTTGTGCCAGCCAAACCAGTCCCGCATGGCGGTCTGAACCGGCCCGGCGTAATCCAGAAGGCTGGTATAGACATAAGCGATGACATAGGCAGGCACCGCAAAGGGTAGCAACATGGCCCATTCAAAAAACTTGCGACCGGGAAAGTCGCACATGGTGACCGCCCAGGCGCTGGCGAGGCCGATAACCAGCGTGATGAAAGCCACGCCGGCCATGAGCTGGAGTGTGGTAACCAGATAGCGGGGAAGCGTGGTGTCCAGCAGGTGAGGCCAGATATTCTCTTCCGGAAACAGCGCCAGGATAAGCACCGACAGTACCGGAAGCGCCACGATGGCGGTGGTCACTGCGGCGGTGATAAGCCAGCGTTTCGAGGTCCGTTTTGCCAGCAGGGGGTATCTCGCCCCGGTCTGTTCAATGGCCTCGGACATAGGTTTCCTTTGGGTGAATTGGGAGTAGGGTGCGGATTGTACAAAAAAGCCGGGACCTGAGTCCCGGCTTTTTCAATACAAGGATGGTTTAGTTGTCGTAATCGACGCGATCAACCATCTTCACCGCTGCGCTGCGGTTCTCCGCGATTTCCTGGAGAGACAGGTCGTCCGGGTTAATCTCACCCCATTCGGCCACCATGCCGGAGGGCTTTACGTCGGGGTTGGCCGGGTATTCGGTGTTGGCCTCGGCGTAAATCTGTTGTGCCTTGGGCTCTGACAGGAACTCCATCAGGCGGATGGCGTTGTCACGGTTGGGCGCACTTTTGGTCAGGGCGATACCGCTGATGTTGATGTGAGTGCCACGGCCAGCTGCGTTGGGGAATACCAGACGTACGGACTCGGCGGCCTCGCGCTGGTTCTCGTCGTTCAGCATGTTGCCGTAGTAATAACTGTTACCGATGGCAATGTCGCACTCGCCGGCATGGATGGCCTTGATCTGGTCACGGTCACCGCCCTGGGGCTTGCGTGCCAGGTTGTCTTTCAGGCCTTCCAGCCACTCTTCAGTGGCTTCTTCGCATGGTGGGCGATCATGGATGAGAACAGGGCAATGTTGTAAGGGTGCTTGCCACTGCGGGTACAGATGCGGTCATCCCACTTTTCATCCGCCAGTTGCTCGTAGGTAGTGATCTCGCCTTCTTCAACACGTTCCTTTGAGGCATAGATCAGCCGGCCGCGGGTGGTGAGGGCGAACCACTTGCCGTCAGGATGACGAAGGTTCTGCGGGACGTTGCTCTGCAGGGTTTCGTTTTCAATGCCTTCAACGAGGTCGCGCTCAACCAGCTCGTTGATGCGGGAGATATCCACCGTCATCACCAGGTCCGCCGGGCTGTTGCGTCCTTCACGCTCCAGTCGCTCTGCCAGGCCTTTCTTGGCGAAGACGACGTTGGTTTCGATACCGGTTTCTTCCTGGAATGCATTCAGCAGCGGTTCCAGCAGGTAAGCCTGGCGGTAGGAGTAGATGTTGACCTCGCCGTCAGCGCTGGCCTGCAGGGGCAGCGCGCAGGCTGCTGCGATGGCAGTCGCCGCAAGTTTCATTTTCATGATAGGTATTCCTTTATGGTTTTGGGTAAGGGGTGATCTTTATACGTGTAGTGAGACGTAATGGTAGTTAACAATGCCAACTATTCTTATTTGTGTTGCGCTGAGTGTCAATACACCGTTGCCAACTTATCGCGGAAATGGTGTTATGCTTCGGAAGACTATAAAAACTATGTAAAAAGTGGTGGGCATACAGACTATGGTTGGGAATGATCGAAGAGTGCACGGTCGCACAGCAATGAGTGCGAAGGTTCGGGTTACCCATGAAGAACTTGGAGAATTCGTGTTCTCAACCAGGGACATTTCCGATGGCGGCGTTTTTATTGTTGTCGACACCGAACCCTTCGCACCGTCGATCGGTGACAGTGTTCAGGTTCAGGTGCAGGGCCTTCCGGTGCCTGCTCCCGTGCTGGATATGGTGGTGGTACGTAAGACCAACGACGGTTTTGGTCTACAGTTTGCGGATCAATAGACGGTGCTCACCTGAATGATAGTCAACAGATCTTTCTTCCCTATGCGGCTTATCGTCGCCGTTCTGCCATTTGTCCTGAGTGGGTGCGCATCCTATTACACCCACTATGCGGTGTTTCCCGCTGAGAATTCGGCTGGCGAAGATCGCCAGGTAAAATTGACGTGGCAGACTGCCGAATACCCCGGCTGGTGGGTGGCGGATAACCGGTCCACACCCATTACCGTCGAAACCCAATGCAGCGCCCGTGAATGGCGTCTGGTGGATGACAGCCATGAAGACGCCGCCGACCAATCCTGCGGGGAGGGTATCCGGGCCTGCGGTAACGAAGGGCTGGACCGTGTTGCCCGCACGGGCGCGTCGGTAGCTGGCAAGCGCTGCATGACGATAAATGCGGACGATCCGGCGGCACGCGTCACCGATATTGGTTCGTCACTGGATCTGCTGGTGTCCTGTGAGCCGGTCAAGACCGTTCGGGGTAGTGGCGATGATGCCGACAACATCGACTATATCCGGGCTTCAACGGTGCCTTACACTATCTATAGCCGCAAATCCCCCCGTGGATCACTTCACGCCCGGCCGCCGGAACTGGATGATTCGGTTTGTGACGACGAATAGCAGGGCAGCGACCTGTCAGTAATGTGAATGGTGTCACGTTGCTACATTTTGTTTCCTGATGATAGTTTCGGTTACTCCCTGTCGCGTTCCGGTTACTTCACACTACATAAATGTAATGGACTCTTTCTGAGCGGGCGTCACAATAGTGATTATCGATTCGTGCACGTGTTAGAGGTGTCCCGTGGGAGTCCGTCAAAAGAAAATTGCTGTACACGATCTGGAGATTGGCATGTTTGTGTCCGATCTCGATCGCCCGTGGCATCAGACGCCTTTCCCCATCCAGGGCTTTCACATCCGCTCCCAGAACGACGTGCGTTCGCTGGTGACTCACTGCAAGTGGGTGATTATCGATGAGGCCGAGGTTCGCGAGGCCATCGATCAGAGCAAACCCGGAAAACGCATCTTCAGGCGCCCGAGCAAACGCTCAGGGCATGAGCGAGATTCGGTACAGTTGCCGCCTCTCAATATCAAGGAGCCGGTCAAGTACGACTCAGTAACGACCATGCGCAGAGAACTGAAGGTGTCCAAGAAGCTGATGATCGATGCGGAAGCGTCGCTGAATCAGGTTTTCGAGGCCATTCGTCAGCATGAAACGCCGGACCTTCGGGGGGTGGCTGTCGTCACCCAGAAAATGGTTTCCAGCGTTGTTCGCAATCCCGATGCCATGCTGTGGCTCAGCCGCACCCGTCACCATGACAACTATACGTATCGGCACTCCCTGAATACGGCAGTATGGGCGCTGGTCTGTGGTCGTCAGTTGGGTCTGAATGAAGGCCTTCTCAATCACCTTGGGCTGGGCTGCCTGCTGTCTCAGGTTGGCAAGCTGGACCTTCCAGCCCGCATTCTTGCCAATGAGGGCAAGCTGGATTCCGAGGACTTCTCCGTGTACCGCACTTACGTAGAGCGCGGTGTTGCGAAGCTTGCGGACAGCGGTTTATCTCGTGCGGTTCTCAGTGTTGTGCAGGGCCACCGCGAACGGCATAACGGATCCGGTTTCCCGGAAGGTGTCCGGGGCGACCGGATTCCACTGCTGGCCAAGGTGGCGGGGCTGTCGGAATATTTCGAGACACTGATTGGCCCGCGGACTTCGGCGGAGCCCATGACGCCGGCCCGCGCGGTGACGCTGTTGTATGAAATGCGCAACATTGAATTCCAGGAGGACCTGGTGGAGCAGTTTATCCAGGCCATTGGCATTTACCCCACCGGCAGCCTGGTTGAGCTTAACGATGGCCAGCGCGGTATTGTGGTTTCCCATGCGCCGGAGCGTCGGTTGTGGCCGAAGGTTATGGTGATGACGGACTGCTATCACCGGCCGTTGAAGTCCGCCCGGATCGTGGACCTTGCAAAATACAATGAAGGGCGTGGCGCGCATGACACCCTGACAGTGGCCGAGTGCCTGCCCCATGGCACGGAAGGGTTGAACCCGGAGCACTACGACGTCACTGGTGCGGAGTCCCGCTGGAACCTGTCACGCATTGTCGGCGCCTGATACGGCTCGGGTTATCGAGCAATTATTGAATAAGTACCCTGAGCTGTTTCTTCACCCATCGGTAGGTACCTTCGGGGCGGAAGTTCACCAACAGCTCGGATTCTCCTCCGGATTCACCCGCAACAAAATACTCCACAGACGCTGACTGCCAATCGAAAGAGTGCACCACCACATCCTGATCGCGGGTGCTGATGGCTTCAATGGTATCCAATTGCGGCTGATCGGCTATCTTGCGTACCCGCACGGTTTTGATGGCGGTGTCCGAAGCAGGGAATTCCGCCACATAATCGTCCAGGTAATAACGGTTGGCCAGTTGGGTGCTGATGGTGTCCAGTTCCCGCGTGAGATAACCCTCGGCGTCCTCGACATCCACATCCTCCAGGCTGCGAACGGCGTTGAGGATGCGATCGCGCTTGCTTTGCAGGTCCTCCCGATACTCGACGTCGTCGTCACGGTCCTCTTCTTCGTCCGGGCGAGGGTCTGCGTTGGCGATTTCCTCTTCGGTGGGTGGGTCTTCACAAAGCTCATCGTCGGCTGGGTAGAAGCAGATGCTTTGCAGCAACTGGTTGGCGGGAGACGGCGAGTTGCCACCTTCGGCGAAGTCGTTTTCAGGAACATTGAAGTCGATCGGCGCGTCCAGGTCGGGTAGCGCGGCATTCAGTTGTGTAATAACCCGCTCCCGTATGTCGATGCCCTGGCCATTGGAGAGGTTCAGGCTCCAGTTGAGCGCCAGTAGAAACCGCGTCATGTTGATCAGGGTAACTTCATCCTGGATCAGTTGCTGTTCTGTCAGTCGGTGGTTCTGCAGTCCTTCGTCGGTGGTGCCTGGTATCTCCAGCGCGGTTCGCAGGTCCGGGAAGAATTCCAGAGGGGTGACAATGGACCGCGCGGGAATCCCATCCGCCAGTTGCAGGTTGCCGACGCGAAGGCTGATCCGTTCGCCGGGGTAGTAGTTGAAGCGTCCGTTGGCGTCGGTGGTGCCGTTGCGGCTGGCTGTGGAATAGGTAAGCCCGGAGATACCTGCCGGCATGAGCTGCCCCGTGCGTGAACCGTCATCTCCGCCGCTGCCGTCGCCACCGAAGCACCCGGCCAGTAGGACCGTTAATGCGAGCGGGCAAATCAGAGACGGTAATGCAGATGTGTAGTGAACGGATCTCATGGTGGCGCGTACATTCCCTGGCGTTCGGTCGGTGGTGCAAGACCTTTTGTAAGTTGTTGTAACCGGCATTATAAGGACGGCATTGGTGCCATATCGGGAAACCTGTCGCAGTTTGGGGTTTTAGTCGGCGTAGCGGGATTGCGCCGAACTACTTGAATTTCACTTTCCGGGCCTCCAGTTATAACTTTTGTTTATTCTATTCCACTATTGGGCGCGGCAGCAGCATTGTCGGCGGCCCCTGCAGCTCTGGATTCACTATGACCAACGCACTTGAAATCGAAGGTCTGGTCAAGACCTATGGCGACGGCTTCCAGGCCCTGAAAGGGATTGACCTGCATGTCGCCGAAGGTGAGTTTTTTGCCTTGCTAGGACCCAACGGGGCGGGGAAGTCCACCACCCTTGGCATTGTTTGCTCACTGGTGAATAAAAGCGCGGGCAAGGTTCGGGTATTCGGATCTGACATCGACACCCATCTATCGGACGCCAAACTGAACCTGGGTGTTGTGCCCCAGGAGTTCAACTTTAACCAGTTTGAGAAGGTGTTCGACATTGTGACCACCCAGGCGGGCTATTACGGTATTCCTCTGAAGAAGGCATCGGAGTCCGCAGAAAAGTACCTGCGCCAGCTTGGGCTCTGGGATAAGCGCAATACGCCGGCCATGATGCTGTCGGGGGGCATGAAGCGGCGGCTGATGATTGCCCGGGCGCTGGTGCATGAACCCAAGCTGCTGATCCTGGATGAGCCCACGGCCGGGGTGGATATCGAGTTGCGCCGCTCCATGTGGACGTTCCTGGAAGAGATGAACCGACAGGGCACCACCATCATCCTGACCACCCACTACCTGGAGGAAGCGGAAGCCCTGTGCCGCAATATTGCCATCATCGACCACGGCAAGATCCTGCGTCACACCAGCAAGCGAGCGTTGTTGCAGCAGTTGAGCTCTGAAACCTTCGTGCTGGACACCGCCGAGCCGTTGACGGAAGCACCGGTGCTCGACGGTTTCTTCAGTCACATGGATGACGAGGGCGCCTGGTGGTGGATGTGGAAAAGGGCCAGAGTCTGAACGGCATGTTCATCCAGCTGGAAGAGCAGGGCGTTCGCGTGGTCAGCATGCGCACCAAAGCCAACCGACTCGAAGAGCTGTTTATCCGCATGGTTGAGGACAACAACCCCCGTAACGCCACCCAGGGAGAAACCGCATGAGAACGGATGCGATGCTGACCGCGTATAAAACCATCGTCACCCGTGAAATCCGTCGCTTCATGCGGATATGGCCACAAACCCTGTTGCCACCGGCGGTCACCATGACGCTGTACTTTATTATTTTCGGCAACCTTATTGGCTCGCGCATCGGGGTGATGGGCGGCTTCGATTATATGGCGTTCATTGTTCCAGGGCTGATCATGATGTCGGTGATCACCAGTTCCTACGCCAACGTGGTGTCGTCGTTTTTCTCCATGAAGTTCCAGCGCAGCATTGAGGAGTTGCTGGTGTCACCTGTGCCCAACTGGGTGATCCTCGCCGGCTATGTTACAGGTGGTATGTCCCGGGGGTTGGGCATTGGGTTGATCGTAACGCTGCTGTCACTGGGCTTTACGCAGTTGTCGATCCATCATCTGCCGATGGTGATCCTGACGGTGTTCCTGACATCGGCGCTGTTTTCGTTGGGTGGTTTCATCAATGCCATGCTGGCGACCAAGTTTGATGATATTTCCATTGTGCCGACCTTTGTTCTGACACCGCTGACTTACCTGGGCGGAGTGTTCTACTCGATCGACATGCTGCCGGGGTTCTGGCAAGGGGTGTCGATGATCAACCCGATACTCTACATGGTGAATGCCTTCCGCTACGGTATTCTGGGCGTGTCGGATGTTAATCCCTACGTCGCCCTTGGTATGATTCTGCTGTTTATTGCCATTCTGTCTGCCATTTCCCTGCGCATGTTGGCGCGCGGTAAGGGCATACGTCACTGATGAACGTTTCCCAGGATTGATCATGGCCCTTAATGATGCCCCGCTGGGCAAATCCAGCGACTACCCGGATGCCTACGATCCGCAATTGTTGTTTCCCGTGGCACGGGAGGAAAACCGTCGCCGCATCGGCCTGGAGGATGGCCGCTGGCCCTGGTTCGGGGAAGACTTATGGCAGGCCTGGGAGATTTCCTGGTTGCGCACCGGGGGCGTGCCCGCAGTCGCCTGGGCGGAAATTCGGGTGCCTTCGGCGTCGCCGTCGATTATTGAGTCCAAGTCTCTCAAGCTGTACCTGAATTCCCTGAACCAGACGGTGTTTTCCTCCGCCGATCAGGTTCGGGATGTGATTGCCCGTGACCTGTCGAGCGCAAGCGGTGCGGCGGTCAATGTAGACCTGCACAGTGTTGATCAGGGAGCGAGAGCGGTCGGTCGGCCGGAAGGCTTCGTGCTGATCGACGACGAGGATGTGGAATCCGTGGGCTACGACTACAACCCGGACAGCCTACAGGCGACGGGTGATGTGGTGTCGGAGAAACTGTGCTCGCACCTGCTGAAAAGCAATTGCCCCGTCACCGGCCAACCGGACTGGGCAACGGTGCTGATCGATTACACCGGCCCGGCGATGGACCGGGCAGGGCTGCTGCAATACATCGTGAGTTTTCGCCAGAAGCAGGACTTTCATGAGCATTGTGTGGAAACGATGTTTACCGACCTGATGGCCCGTTGTCAGCCGCAGAAGCTGTCGGTGTGCGCCCGTTATACGCGAAGGGGTGGTCTGGATATCAACCCCTGGCGCAGTACCGACCCGGAAGAGGCGGTAGGGCCACGGTTGATCAGGCAGTAGGTGTAAAGGCGGGAACGGTCAGGAATCCTCTTCCTGGCGCAGTCGCTCAGCGGCATCCTCGAGCGCAGACAGGATGGACTCCCGTTCCCGTTCGGTGATTTTTTCCGAATCCAGGTACATGGCAAAGCCGCTGCGTTCGTGCTCAAGGAAACTGCGGTTGGGGCCCATGTCGCGGCGGAAATCCACCACTTCGTAGATGGAGACCGGGCGGCCGAAGCCTTTAACCGTGATCTCGCCCTTGTCGCGGCACATGATGCGGTCCTTGATCAGCGAGAAGGTTTCGTAGGAGATCAGGATTTCACCGGGTTCAGCCAGGGATTCCAGGCGGCTGGCCAGGTTCACTTCCTTGCCGATGATGGTGTAGTCCATGCGGTTCTCGCGCCGAAGTTGCCAACGGTGGTGTAGCCTGTGCTGATGCCCATGCGGATTTCCAGCGGTGTCTTGATACCCTGGCTGCGCCATTTCTGCCGCATGATTTTCATGTGTTTACGCATTTCCACCGCCATGGACACGCAGGCGAAGGCGTCTTCTTTCTGGCCCCGGCTGGTGGGGTCACCGAAGAAAATCATGATGGAATCGCCAACGAACTTATCGATGGTGCCGCCGTATTTGAGGGCCACTTCCGACATTTCGTTGAAGTAGTGGTTCAGCAGTTCCGTCAGTGCTTCCGGCTCCATCTCTTCGGACAGTTCTGTAAAACCCTTGATGTCGGAGAAGAAGACGGCCAGTTTCTTGCGTTGTGTTTCCAGCCGCACGTCTCTTTCACCGGTAAAGATGGACTGCCACACCTGCGGTGACAGATACTTGGAGAGTTTGTGGGACAGGGCAATGGATTGTTCCCGCTGATTCTGGATCTGGGTTTTTGCCATCATCAGCGCGCGGGCCTGCTGGTGGGAATAGAACGCAGTCACACAGATATAAAGGCCGGTGGCACTGATCGCGATAATGCTGGTGATCATCGGCGACTGCAGTGACTCGGCGGGGCCCACGATGGCAACGCCGATGGCGCCGCAGGCGGCCATGATCATGGTGCCTAGCAGCCACTGGCGGATGCCGCCCACAATCAGGCAACTGAACATCAGCATCAGTGCCACGGCGACCGAGGGTATCGCAATCAATCCAATGCAGCCGACGAATCCACCCCCGATGGCGCAATCCGTTAACAGCATTTTCTGGCGAATACGGGATGAGTTACGGAGAAACGTTCGTCGGGTAAGTTGATGGGCAATGTGTGGCCAGGTCAGGGCGCCTGAAAGCAGCCACAGCATCCACAGGCCGAAGACGTCTTGCAGTACGCCTGACACAATAATGCCGGCAGTCGCCGTATACGCCAGTATCCTGCCGTTGTAATCCGGCATGGGCGGGATGGCAATCGGATGGTTCTGCGCGTCAAGCACGGCGGCCTTGCTGGCATTGGTACTGGCGTTACGCAGGTCAATCGGTGCGCTCATCATTCAGAAACGGATCCGCCCGACGAGCATATCTCTGAACATCACCCAATCGCCCATCAGGCTGTACAGTGGGTGTTTGAAGGTGGCAGGTCGGTTTTTCTCGAAGCCATAGTGGCCAACCCAGGCAAACCCGTAGCCGATGACGGGCAGGAGCAACAGATAGAGGAACTTGGCCGTTACAATGGCGTAGAGTGTAACGAGGATAACCAGTAGGCTGCCGACGAAGTGAAGCCTGCGGCAGTTACATCGCTATGTTCTTCAAGGTAGTACGGATAGAAGTCCGCGAAATTGCGGAATGTTTGCTGTTGGCTCATAGGGCGTCTACCGGCTCGCTTATCGTTTTTAAGGTAGATAGTACTGTCTGATAGTGGAAAGTACTTAGACTAAAGACTAACAGTAAACCATCTGTCCCACAATTCATACGGTCGTTTGGCCCGAACTGACGTATTGAAATCAACCACAGCGAGGCGATATGACAGCAGTAATGGAAGCCCTGTTAAAACGATCTTCAGAGCCACGCCTGGAGGCGCCAGCACCGGACCCGGCAACGCTTGAAAATGCCTTTGCCTGCGCCGCGAGGGCGCCGGACCATGCGCTGCTTCGGCCCTGGCGGTACCTGATTATTGAGGGAGACGAGGCATTGAACGCCCTGGGTGAATTGTTTGCCGCCACCTGTGGCGACGGCGCCTCGGAAAAGGAGCGGGAAAAACGCTGCAAGAAGGCACTGCGGGCGCCTATGGTGATCGTTGGCATTGCGTCTTACCAGTCCCATCCCAAGGTACCGGAGATCGAGCAGTCCATGTCGGCCGCGGTGGGGATGGGGTATTTGTTGCTGGCTCTGGAGTCTGCCGGGTTTGGAGGCATGTGGCGTACCGGTGCCATGGCGCACGATCCAGCTATCAAGCGAGGCTTGGGGCTGCAGGACAATGAGATCATAACCGGGTTCCTGTATACCGGCAGTGTCAGTGCGAACAAGCCCAGCATACCCAGGCCTGAACCCAAAGAGTTTGTCAGGCGCTGGCCCCACTAGTTGCCGCCCCGTTGCCCCCGCCCCCGGCGCGGGGGAAATCCCTTGCCGCTTTCCGCCCTCAATTTACGATTCGGATAAGCCGATACCTGCCTCAGCCCGCACACCGCAACACCTCCTGAAAACTGGCATCGCGATTGCTTTTACCTCTGCAAGAACGCACAAACGGCAAAACGACCAACGCCGTGTGCAGGAATCGGAGGCACTATGGCAATTTCCCTGGACAAAGCATTAGGCATTCATCAGCACGCCCTGGAAGGCAGGGTAAAGCGTGCGGAGGTGTTGGCCAACAACCTCGCCAACGCAGATACCCCGGGCTATAAGGCGCGGGATGTGGACTTTCAGGCGATGATGCAGAAGGCCCAGGACAGCATGAGTGGTTTCGGCATGACCCGTACCCACGAGTCCCACATGGACACCTCGCCCATGGGCGCCGACAGCGAATTGCTCTATCGGGTACCGCACCAGCCGTCCGTGGACGGCAACACGGTGGATGCCCAGCAGGAGCAAACCCGTTTCATGCGTAATGCCATGGATTACCAGGCCAGTTTCCAGTTCCTGGACGGAAAGGTTTCAGGCATCAAAAAGGCACTCTCTGGCCAGTAAAACTGGGCGCAGCATTAATTGAGGAGCACCATCATGTCTCTGGGTAATATTTTCGACATCGCCGGTTCCGGTATGACAGCCCAGTCGCTGCGGCTGAACACCACTGCGTCCAACATCGCCAATGCCGAGACGGCCAGTTCCAGTACGGATCAGACCTATCGCGCCCGCAAGCCTGTTTTCGCGGCGATACAGCAGTCCATGCTGAATCCGTCTCAGCAGAGCATGGCGTTTGGCAGCGACAACGGCCCGGGGGCAGGCGTTCGGGTTGAAGGCATCGTCGAGAGTGACGCCGAGTTGCAGATGCGCTACGAGCCTGATCATCCCGCTGCGAACGAGGATGGGTACGTGTTCTACCCCAACGTCAACGTGGTTGAAGAAATGGCGGACATGATGTCGTCGTCGCGCAGCTTCCAGATGAATGTGGATATTATGAACAGCGCCAAATCCATGATGCAGCGTATCCTGACCCTGGGTCAGCAGTAACCGAGCGAGGATTGAATCATGAGCGTAGTGAATAACACGACAGACGCTTCGGATGTGCTGAGTCAGTATCGAGTGCAGCAGGACCAGGCCAAGAGCGGAAGTGAGCTGGGCAAGAACGAGTTCATGGAATTGATGATCGCTCAGCTCAAAAACCAGAACCCTCTTGAACCTCAGGACAACGGCGAATTCATCTCCCAGCTGGCGCAGTTCAGCTCCCTGGAGGAGATGCAGAGCCTGTCCGGCAGTGTCGACGATATGGCGAGCCAGTTCCGCTCCACCCAGGCGCTGCAGGCCTCTGCAATGGTCGGGCGTACGGTCTTGGCACCTTCATCCATTGGCGTGCTTGGCGCGGACGGTGAGATATCCGGCAACGTTTCCGTTCCGGCAACCACATCCGGGCTGAGAATCACCATTGAGAATGAGTCCGGTGAGCAGGTTCGGCAGATTGATATGGGTGAGCAGCAGCCTGGCCAGACAGCGTTCAGCTGGGACGGCAAGGATGGCAACGGCAACAGTTTGCCACCCGGACGCTACAAGGTGGTGGCAGAGGCTTCATACCCGGGCGGGCTTGAACAATTGGGCACCATGGTCAGCGCCAATGTCGACAGTGTGTCGTTGGGGCAGGGTGGCAGCATTACCCTAAACCTGGCGGGGATGGGCTCGATCGCTCTGCAAGATGTTCAGCAAATTAATTGAAACCGGTGAAACAGTAAGAGGTGAAGTATGGCTTTCAATACAGGTCTTAGCGGCTTAAGGGCGTCATCGGTTGATCTGGATGTCACCGGTAACAACATTGCCAATGCGAGCACAGTAGGCTTCAAGAGCAGCCAGGCGCAGTTTGGCGACTTGTATGCCAGTGGATTCCTGAGTGCCGGCACCAATCCGATCGGGGACGGTGTACGGGTACAGGATGTGAAACAGAATTTTGGGCAGGGCAATATCAGTTTCACCGATAACGGCCTTGACCTTGCCATCAACGGTGACGGCTTCTTTGTGCTGAACAACGGCGGTGAAGTGCGGTATTCCCGTGCCGGCCAGTTCGGTATCGACAAGGACGGCTTTGTCACCAACAACCAGAACATGCGGGTTCAGGGTTTCGTCGCCGATGATGACGGTAATCTCTCCGGTATTCGTGGTGACCTGCAGATTGAAACCGATAACCTGGCACCCCGCCGTACGACCAACCTGCGCTCGGACCTGAACCTGGATTCCCGGGAAACCGTGTTGGAACGCCGAGTTGCCGATATGGGTGATTACACGGCTCCCGCCGGGTCCACCGGTTTTCCGTCTGAAACCTTCGAAATCACCTACGCAGATGGCAGCGTGGTGAGCGTACCCATCAACGCAGCGGGATCGACTGATTTCTCAGCGGCTGACGTCGTGGATGTGCTCAATGGGCAGGACGGTCTTTCTGCCTCCGCAACCACTACCTATGAGGGGATGTCCGAAGCGGATTTGAACGCCGCCATTGCGGCTGGCAACTTCAGCTTTGACCTTGCGGTAGGCGGGGTTACTGTGCCCGTGGATACGACGGGTGTGACCGATGCCGCTTCGCTGGTCAGTGCGATCAACAACGCCCAGGCGCCGACGATCTCGGCGTCACTCACAGGCGGTAACCTGAGGCTGATCGACAACCGCGGCAACAACGTCACCGCCGGTTTTACCAGCGACGGCCCGAACCAGGCGCCGGAGACAACCGTTGGCACGGTGAGGCCGCAGGCCGATCGTGAGATTACCGATATTGCGTCAACCAGCGGCGCCACGAACCTCACGGATTCATGGAACGCGCGCAACATTGAGATCACCAACCAGTTCAATCCGTTGGATCAGCGTACCTACAATCACGCAACATCGACCACCGTTTACGACAGCCTGGGCAACTCTCACGAGATGACCCAGTTCTATGTGAAGCAACCCGCCCCAGGTAATGGTGTGGGTGTGAGTGAATGGTCCGTATACCTGCAGATCGACGGTGAGTTCGTGGCCGGAACCGATCAGAACCCGTACCAGGCTCGCTTTGATCAGGACGGCGAGTTGCAGTCCGTGAATGGTGACCCCAATGGCGAAATTCTGATCAGTGACTGGACGCCGAAAGACGCCGATGGCACGCCGAACGGCGCTGACGGTCCTCCAGCACCCGGAGAGGTTATCACCACGCCGATTCCAGAGCCCCCCACCACCTCGGCCTTCGTTCTGGACCTTGGCAATACCACCCAGTACGGGAGCAACTTTGGCGTAAACGACCAGCGCCAGAACGGGTATGCCACTGGCAGGCTGTCGGGCCTGGATGTGTCCGACCAGGGCGTGCTGTTCGCCCGCTACACCAATGGCCAGTCGCAGTCCCTGGGGCAGGTGGCCCTTGCATCGTTCAACAACACTAACGGACTTTCGCCTGTCGGGGAAACCACCTGGGTTGAAACCTTCGAGTCCGGCCAGCCCATTATCGGTGCACCTGATACCGGAACCCTGGGGTCGATCAAGGCCAGTTCCATCGAGGAGTCCAACGTGGATCTTTCGGCGGAACTGGTGAATCTGATCATTGCCCAGCGTAATTACCAGCTAACGCCAAGACGATTGAAACCTCCGATGCGGTTACCCAGACCATCATCAACCTCCGCTAATTCTGAAATGTGAACATGGCACAACTCCTGCTTGAACATAGGAAAGACTGGAAACAGTCAATATTCCGGCAGGAGTTTTCCCATGGACAAAGCCCTCTATATAGGAATGTCCGGCGCCAAGCAGAACATGCTGTCCCAGCGCGCCCACGCCAATAACCTGGCAAACGTCAGTACCACCGGTTTCAAGGCGGATTTCGCCCAGGCCCGCAGTATGCCGGTTTTTGGTGAACATCATCCCACCCGTGCCTATGCCATGGCAGAGAGGCCCGGAACAGACCTGTCCGCCGGTGCATTGATGGACACAGGCCGCAAGCTGGACGTCGCCGTTGAAGGTGATGGCTGGCTGGCCGTCCAGAATCAACAGGGCGAGGAAGTATTCACCCGTTCCGGCAGCATGCAGATCGACGTCAATGGCTGATGCGTCTCTCCAGCGGAGAGATGGTCATGGGTAATGGCGGACCGGTGGCGCTGCCGCCGTTCGATAACGTGCAGATTGGCGCGGACGGAACCATTTCCGTGGTTCCCGTTGGCGGTCCGCCGGACCAGTTGGTTGAGGTGGATCGACTGAAGCTGGTGAACCCACCCCGGGAGGCGCTGGAAAAAGGTGCAGATGGCTTTATCCGTCGCAAGGCGGACCAGGCGCTGGATGGTCCAGAGCCGCCTGATGCCACTATGCGCGTCGCGTCGGGGTTTCTGGAAAGCTCTAACGTCAACGCCGTGGAAGAGATGATCTCCAACCTGCAGTTGTCCCGTCAGTATGAAATGCAGGTAAAGATAATGACCACCGCCAACGAGAATGCCGAGGCGTCGGCACGACTGTTGCAGAACCTCTGATAAACCCTATGAACATCGCCCGGGTGAGCGCAGAAGCGGCAAAAATCGGCCGCATTGAAAACGCCCCCGGCAAGGAGTAGACGACATGCATCCAGCACTTTGGGTCAGCAAAACCGGGTTGAGCGCGCAGGACACCAATATGTCCACGATCTCCAACAACCTGGCTAACGTGAACACCACTGGTTTCAAACGCGACCGCGCGGTGTTTCAGGATCTGCTGTACCAGATCGACCGGCAACCCGGTGGTCTGAATACCCAGAACTCGGAGCTGCCGTCCGGCCTCCAGCTGGGTACCGGTGTTCGCATTGTCGGCACCGCCAAGCAGTTTTCCCAGGGCAATCTGGAAGTCACCGAACAGCCCCTGGATATGGCTGTGAACGGCCGTGGGTTCATGCAGATCCTGCTCCCGGACGGCAGATCGCCTATACCCGCGATGGCCAGTTCCAGTTGAACTCCAACGGCGACATCGTTAACCCGGACGGCTACCTTCTTGAGCCCAATATCAATGTTCCTGAGAATGCCACCAACATCACTATTGGCAAAGATGGCACGGTTACAGCTGTGACGGATGATCAACAGGCGCCACAGAATCTTGGCCAGATTACCCTTGTTAATTTCATTAACCCTCAGGGCTTGCAGGCCATCGGCAACAACCTGTTCAAAGCCACCAATGCCAGTGGAGATCCGGCGGAAGGTGTGCCAGGTCTCTTAGGTCTAGGGTCTCTGGAACAGGGCATGGTGGAGTCCTCCAATGTGGAAGTTGTGGAAGAATTGGTCAACATGATTACCACCCAAAGAGCTTATGAGATGAACTCGAAAGTGGTCTCCGCAACCGACCAGATGCTCCAGTTTATTACGAATAATATAGGCTAACCCTGAGAGGGCGCAGGGAGAAGAGTTATGACGCGTGCGTATCATGGAAACAGCAGATTGAGCCAGATCAGTTCGGTATTGATGATTGCTGGACTGGTCATACTTCAGGGATGTACGGCGCTTAGCCGAGAACGTCCTGTGCCGGACGACCCCGCCTATACGCCGGTTCGAGCGGATAATATGATGCAGCGTGACCCCAACTCTGGCGCCATCTACCAGTCGTCTCGCAACTACAGTCTTTACGGAGATACTGTGGCTCTGAACGTTGGTGATGTGCTCACAGTTAATCTGGAGGAGTCTACCCGCGCTAGCAAGAATGCCGACACCCGTATTATCAAGGACAATGAAATCACATTGCCCGAGCCAAACATTCTGGGCAGGAACAACTTTGGGATCGGTACTTCACTTAACAAAGAGCGTGATTTTAAAACCAGAGCCGATGCTGATCAGAGCAACAGTCTTGCTGGCAGCATTACAGTCTCGGTGACTGAGGTGCTGCCTAACGGCGTGCTGAGAGTACGAGGCGAGAAGTGGCTGTCCCTGACCAACGGTGATGAGTATATCCGCCTGACGGGGCTTGTTCGTCCGGAGGACATCTCACCCGACAACACCGTGGCCTCCAACCGAATTGCTGATGCCCGTATTGCCTACGGTGGTACTGGTGACTTTGATCAGGCCAACCAGATGGGTTGGCTGGCGCGGTTCTTTAACAGTGAGTGGTTCCCGCTATGAAGATGCTGAGGTTTGGGTTACTGATGATTGCGCTCTCCGTGATCGCAGCGCCTGTGCTGGCAGACCGCCTGAAGGATCTGGCGCGCATCAAGGGTGTGCGTAACAACCAGTTAGTGGGTTACGGGCTGGTGGTTGGCCTGGATGGTACCGGTGACAAAGCGCCGTTCACCAACCAGACCTTTCGCAACATGATGACCCAGTTCGGCATTACCCTGCCGCCGGGCGTAAACCCCAATCTTGCCAACGTGGCTGCGGTTACCATCACGGCCAACCTGCCTCCTTTCGCCAAGCCAGGCCAGGAACTGGATATTACGGTGTCGTCCATCGGCAACGCCGATAGCCTACGTGGCGGTACTCTGTTGATGTCGCCGTTAAAAGGGGCTGACGATCAGGTCTATGCTATGGCCCAGGGTAGCCTGGTGGTCGGTGGTTTTGGCGCCCAGGGTGCCGACGGTTCGCGGATCACTGTGAACGTTCCCAGTGTTGGCCGGATTCCCAGTGGCGCCACTATTGAGCGGGAGGTTATGTCTCCGTTCACCCGTGGCGATACCATTACCTTCAACCTGTTGCGGGCTGACTTCACGACGGCTCGCCGGGTGGTGGAAGCGATCAATGGTCAATTGGGCCCGGACATGGCGTATGCCCACGATGCGACCTCGGTCTCCGTCAAGGCGCCGAGGGACCCATCCCAGCGCGTAAGCTTTCTGTCGATTCTGGAAAACATTGAGGTTAATCCGGCGGAAGACGCTGCCAAGGTGGTCATCAACAGCCGCACCGGCACCATTGTGGTAGGGCAGAACGTCAAGGTCAGCCCGGCGGCGGTGACCCACGGTAACCTGACCGTCACCATTGAAGAGAATCCCGAAGCCAATCAGCCAAACCCGTTCACCGATGGTGAGACGGTGATCGAGCCCAATACCCAGATCGCCATTACCGAAGATCCGGCCCGAATGTTCCAGTTTGGCCCGGCGGTCACCCTGAACGAGATTGTCCAGGCCGTGAACCAGGTAGGTGCGGCGCCCGGTGACGTAATGGCGGTGCTCGAAGCCCTCAAACAGGCCGGCGCCTTGCGCGCTGAGCTGATTGTGATTTAGGGGGCGTGATGCAGGATTCCAGTCTCCAGAAAGCCCAGGTTTACACCGATTTCGGCGGTCTGAACGCGCTGAAGGCCCAGGCCAGGACCGACAAGGAAGCGGCGCTTGAGGAAGTGGCGAAGCAGTTTGAGGGCCTGTTCCTGTCGGAAATGGTCAAAGCGATGCGCAAGGCCGGTGATGTGTTTGCGGAGGGTAACTACCTCAACAGTCAGCAGTCGGAGTTCTATCGAGAGATGTTCGACAGCCAGTTGAGCCTGACGCTATCGCAAAAGCAGGGCACCGGTATATCCGATGCCCTGGTGCGCCAGCTAAGCCGGCAGATTCCTGGCATGGATGAGAAGGGTGAGCCGATGGCGGCCCATAAGACCGCGCTGGCGGACTATGATCGTAGTATGCCGGTGCTGTCTCCGCGCCTGCCCGAGCAGATGGACAAGGTGAATCAGGTGGCTGACACCGCCCGCAGAGAGCCTGCACAGGAAATCAGCACCGTCATGCCAAGCCGGTTTGAGTCACCGGAACAGTTTGTCCGTGAACTCCTGCCCGTCGCCGAAAAGGTAGCGGCGCAAAGCGGTATCAACCCAAGGTTGATGATTGCACAGGCGGCACTGGAAACCGGTTGGGGCCGGCACATGATTGAAGGCGACGGTGGTTCTCCCAGCTTTAACCTGTTCGGTATCAAGGCAGACACCCGCTGGCAGGGTGAGTCCGTAAACATTGCCACCACGGAATTCCGCGAAGGCGTGCCGATGAACGAACGGGCCGCGTTCCGGGCCTACCCGGACTATGAATCCAGCTTCCGGGATTATGTCTCGTTCCTCGAATCCAATCCCCGTTATCGGGATGTGCTGGCGGCCGCGGACGATCCCGAGTTGTTTGCAAACCGGCTTCAGGAAGCGGGCTATGCCACCGATCCAAACTACGGTGCCAAGATTCGCCGCATTATGAACAATGACTCCATGGCAACGTTGTCCATGGGTACGGGTAGGGCTGAGGAGTAAGCATTATGGCAGGACTTATCAATATTGGTCTGACCGGTATCCTCGGACACCAGGCGGCGCTGAACACCACCGGTAACAACATCACCAATGCCAACACGCCGGGTTACAGCCGTCAGGAGGTGCAATTTGAAACCCAGTCGGCGCAGCGCACCGGCGCGGGCTCTATCGGTACCGGTGTCAGCATCACCAACATCCGTCGCCTGGCGAACGAATATCTGACGCAACAGGTGCGTGAAGACACCTCTTTGTTTGGTGAGCAGGAAGCGCTGAACTCGGAATTGTCGCGCCTGGATAACCTGCTTGGCGGCGAAACCACCGGCCTGAGCAATGCCTGAACAATTTCTTCGCGAGCCTGCAGAATGCTGCCGAAGATCCGGCATCGTTGCCCCAGCGCCAATTGGTGTTGAGCGAGGCGCAACAGGTGGTGAACCGCTTTGAAGCCCTGAATCAGGAATTTATTCAACAGCGGGAATCCGTCAAGACCCAGATGGAGCAGGGCGTCAAGGACGCCAATACACTGTTGAAAAGCATTGCACAGCTGAACCTGGCGATCTCCGAATCCCCCGGCTTGGCCCAGGGCCGTGAACCCAACGAGTTGCTGGATAAGCGCGACGAAAAACTGCGTGAGTTGTCTGAACTGGTCAACATCAGCGTGGTGCAAGCGGAAGGTAGCCAGGTGAACGTGTCGCTGCGCAATGGGCAGGCGTTGGTGGTTGGTGACAGGGCGGCACAACTGGGAACCCGCGATAACGCGGAAGACCCGACCAGATTGGAATTCACCCTGACGACCGGTGGCCGGACCCTGAACGTGGACAGCCAGGTCAACGGCGGCAAACTCGGCGGTTTGCGGCGGTTCGAATCAGAGGCCCTGCAGCCTGCTTTTGCCGAACTCGGCCGGGTTGCGATTGCCTTGTCCGAAACCCTCAATCATCAGCATGAAATTGGCATGGACCTTGAGGGCGATCTGGGGGGGCTGTTTTTCAGTGACATCAACTCCCAGGCGGCCCAGCGCGGCCGGGTGATTGCCAATACCAATAACGGAGCCCCGCGGGACGCTCAGCTTGCGGTCGAGATTATCGACAGCTCCCAGCTTCCCGCCGGCAGCTGGTCCTTGCGGTTTGGCGGCGACGGTCGGAACTTCGAATTGGTGGATCGGGCCACGGGTGAGGTGGTCAACCAAGGCCGCCTGCCGGACCCTGTTCAGTCCGAAATATCCATGCCGGGGTTCAATATCCGTATTGAAGGGGGAACCTTCAATGCCGGTGACAGTTTCCTGATCGAGCCAACCCGGAACGCGGCGGCCAATATCGGCCTGGAAGTCAATCGTGAAGAGGATCTGGCCTTTGCGAGCCCGGTAAGGGCGGAGGGTTCTGCAGGTAATACCGGTGATGCCACTATCAACCAGGGCAAGATGCTGGATGTCAGGGATCCGTTTACCAATTCGTTGCTGAGCAATTTCCGACAGGACGGGCAACTGGACCCACCACTGGACATCCAGTTCCGTGACGATGGTGGCCAGCTGGTCTATGACATTGTTGACGCCAACACGAACACGGTGCTGCAGGCAGGTGATGCCGCGGCAGTGCCTCCGGTCAATGTGTTCCAGGCAGGCCAGTCCAACAAGCTGTTTACTGAGGATCCGCGCTCGCCGGATTATTTCGGCTTTCAGTTCGAAATCTCCGGCAACCCAAGGCCCGGAGATTCGTTCAGTATCAATTACAACACCAACGGTGTCTCAGATAACCGCAATGCAGAGTTCCTGGCGGCGCTGGGAACCGAGAATACCCTTAACAATGGCAGCCAGAGTTTCGCCGAGGGCTACGCAGGGTTGGTGGAAGACATTGGCGTAAAAACCCGGCAGAGCCAACTGGATAAAGACGCCGGCAGCACGCTGCTGGAGCAGTCCACCAATCAGCGGGAGTCCGTCTCTGGCGTCAACCTGGACGAAGAGGCCGGCAAGCTGATCCAGTACCAGGCGGCCTACAATGCGTCCGCCCAGGTGGTGAGCGTGGCCCAGGATTTGTTCAATACCCTGTTGCAGAGTTTCCGGTAACAGTGCGAGGTGATGTGACATGATCAGAATTTCATCACAACAGATATTCTCCGGCGGTATAAACCGGCTGCAGGAACTGAATAGTAGCCTGAACCAGACCCAGGAGCAGATTTCGACGGGTAAGCGGGTCAATAAACCGTCAGACGACCCGGTTGCGGCGGCGCGTATCCTGAAGCTTGATCAGGAGCTGTCCCGGATCGAGACCTATCAGCGCAACGCTGGGCTCGCAGAAAACCGGTTGCAGCAGGAGGAAAGCGCGTTGGCCAGTTCGGTGGATGTTATCCAGCGGATACGGGAGCTGACCGTCCAGGCTGGTAACGGCTCGCTGTCACCAAATGATCGCAAATCCATCTCCTCGGAAATGAAAGAGCGCATCGGGCAGCTGGCCAACATCGCCAATACCCGTGATGCGTCCGGCGAGTACATTTTCAGTGGTTTCCAGGGTTCCACCGCGGCTTTTGGGAAAGACGCATCCGGCAGTTGGGTGTACCAGGGTGATGAGGGCCAGCGGGTGCTGGAGATCGACGATGGCGTAACGGTGCCTATCAGCGATCATGGTAAAGGCATCTACTCTTCGGTTCCCGCAGCAGTGTTTGCCGAGAGTGACCCTGGCAATGCGGCCGCCGCTCGAATCGATGGTATTCAGGTGATCAATGATGGCGCATTGTCGGCGGTTTCACCGGACGATATCACCATTACCGTTGATACCGTTGCGGGAACGGTCAGTGCTGTGAATAGCCGCACCGGCGATCCCCTGACTGTGACTCCAGCGGCGTATACCAGTGGTGAGTCCTTCGAAGTTGCCGGTGTGCAGGCGACGATTACCGATGCGGGCGATGGCGATGAGTTCACCCTTCGCGCGGGGGAGAGGCAGTCGGTGTTTGCTACCATCGAAAACCTGATTGACGGCCTCGATAACATCGACAAAGGTTCGCCGGCCGGGCAGGCGGCCTATGACGACCTGATCGCAGCGTCTTTGCAGAATCTGGACAATGCCCAGGAAAGCATTGTTCAGAAGCAAACGGAAATCGGCGGGCGCCTGAACGCCGTGGACTCTACCAAATCGTTCCTGGAAGACTCGTCTGTGTACAGTGAGGACATTCGTTCGCAACTGCGTGACGTGGACTACGCCGAAGCTATCAGCAACTTGAGCTTCCAGAGCTTCGTGCTGCAGGCTGCACAGCAGTCGTTTGCCCAGGTCTCCCAGCTGTCGTTGTTCGATCGCTTGTAAAAAGCCTGCCGGAACAAGGAAGTCCGGCACTTGTTATTGCTTTCAGATTCAACCTCAGTATAATCCCCAGCACTCTCCGATGGCGGCGTGGTGAAATTGGTAGACACGACGGATTCAAAATCCGTTGGGGTAAAACCCGTGGCGGTTCGAGTCCGCCCGCCGCTACCATTTACGATCCGCACAGTGCGGTGTAAACAGTCCATCCAATGAACGTCTCCGATTTTCACTTTGATCTACCGGATGAGCTTATCGCCCGGTATCCCCTCAAAGAGCGCAGTGCGTCCCGGTTGCTCAGTCTCGATGGGCTGTCCGGTGACACCAGGCACTTACGGTTTACCGATCTTCCAGGCCTGCTTCAGCCGGGCGACCTACTGGTCTTCAACGACACGCGAGTGATTCCCGCGCGCCTTTTTGGCCGCAAGGAAACCGGCGGTCAGGTGGAAGTGCTGGTTGAGCGTGTACTTGGAGAGCACGACATTCTCGCTCACGTACGGGCCTCCAAAGCTCTAAAAGAAGGCCAGAAAGTGCTGCTTGAAGATGGCACACCGCTACGGATGAGCGGAAGGGATGATGCGTTGTTTTACCTGCATTGTGACAGCGACGAACCCGTCCTTGAGGTTCTTGAGCGGATCGGTCATATGCCGCTGCTCCCTACGTGGATCGCCCGGATGAATCCTCGGACCGCGAACGCTACCAAACGGTGTACGCCCGGGAAGCCGGTGCGGTGGCGGCTCCGACCGCCGGCCTGCATTTTGATGACCGGACTCTGGCCGAGCTTGAATCGCGGGGCATTGAAACCGCGTTTGTAACCTTGCACGTGGGCGCTGGCACATTCCAGCCGGTGCGTGTGGAGGGTATTGAAGATCATGTGATGCACAGTGAAGTGGCCCATGTATCGCAAGAAACGGTAGACGCGGTGAACGCAGCCCGTGCCCGGGGAGGCCGTGTCGTAGCCGTTGGTACCACCTCTGTACGGTCCCTGGAATCCGCCAGTCGTGGTGGGGTGGTTCGACCTTTTCAGGGCGAAACCGATATCTTTATTTACCCCGGCTATCGTTTCCAGACCGTGGACGCCATGGTGACGAACTTTCACTTACCGGAGTCAACGCTGATCATGCTGGTTAGCGCATTCGCCGGTTATCAGAACGTGATGTCGGCCTATCAAGCGGCTGTCGCCGAGCGTTACCGCTTTTTCAGTTACGGTGATGCGATGTTTATCACAGCGCAGGAGCCAAGCCTGGGCGCCCTCTCTTACTGTTCAGGGAAAGGCAGCCAGAATCCGGAGAACGATGATGAGTGACCAGTGTTATATGTCCTTTGAAAAACTCGGGGAAGATGGCCGTGCACGACGCGGACGCCTGACGTTTCCCCGGGGCACGGTGGAAACCCCGGCTTTCATGCCGGTGGGCACCTACGGCACCGTCAAGGGTATGCTGCCGAGGGACATCAAGGATATTGGGGCCGAGATCATCCTTGGCAACACCTTCCACCTGATGCTGCGGCCGGGTACGGAAGTGGTGAAGGCCCATGGCGATTTGCATGACTTTACCCAGTGGCAAGGCCCGATCCTCACAGATTCCGGCGGCTTCCAGGTGTTCAGCCTTGGCGAGATGCGCAAAATCACCGAAGCGGGCGTGACGTTCCGTTCGCCAATCGATGGTTCACCGGTAGAGCTGTCACCGGAAATCGCCATGCAGGTGCAGCGCGATCTCGGGTCGGACATCGTGATGATTTTTGACGAGTGTACGCCTTACCCGGCCACCGAGAAGCAGGCGAGTGAGTCCATGGAGCTGTCCCTGCGTTGGGCTGCCCGGAGCAAACAGGCACACGCTGGTAATCCGGCCGCGCTGTTCGGCATCGTTCAGGGAGGGATGTACGAATCGCTGCGGGACCGCTCACTGGAAGGGCTGACGGAGATCGGATTCGACGGCTACGCCATTGGCGGATTGTCGGTGGGCGAGCCCAAAGAGGATATGATCCGTATCCTGGATCATCTGCCACCCAAAATGCCGGAAGACCGCCCCCGTTACCTGATGGGCGTAGGGCGGCCCGAGGATCTTGTGGAAGCAGTGCGCCGCGGCGTAGACATGTTTGACTGCGTAATGCCCACGAGAAACGCGCGCAACGGTTACCTGTTTACCTCCACCGGCATCATCAAGATCCGCAACGCCAGGCACCGGCACGATACCGCGCCGCTGGACGATCAATGCGACTGCTACACCTGCGAGAACTTTTCGAGAAGTTATCTGCATCACCTCGATAAATGTGGAGAAATGCTCGGCTCGCAACTCAATACTATCCACAATCTGCGGTACTACCAGAACGTGATGGCTGGATTGCGTGGCGCAATTGAAGCAGGTACATTGTCGGACTTTATTAGCGACTTCTATGCCCGCCGCGGTGAAACCGTGCCTCCAATGGCGCAGTGACTGCGGGATAAGCCGATTCTGAACCGCTACCTGAACTTTTCTTAAAAACGGAGATAGTCAATGAAATCAATCAAGTTACTTGTTGCTGCACTCTTTGCTGCGATGCCGGCACTGGCCATGGCACAGGATGCGGGTGCCCAGGGTATGGGAGTGATGGGGCAGGTGATCTTCTTTGCCGGCTTTATCCTGATTTTCTATTTCCTGATCTGGCGCCCCCAGTCCAAGCGTGCGAAAGAGCACAAGGCGCTGATGGCCGGCCTGAACAAAGGCGATGAAGTGGTTACCTCCGGCGGTGTGGCCGGCAAGATCACCAAGGTTTCCGATGACTTTATCGTGGTTGAAATCGCTGACAACGTTGAGATCAAGGTTCAGAAAGTTGCTGTTGCAGCGGCACTTCCGAAAGGAACTCTGAAGGACATCTGATCGACCGGTTTTCGACTCAGGTCTGAATTTGCCAAGCTGAAACATCACAGCCGGCCGACTGGCCGGCTTAAAGGGACCCCATGCTGAACAAGTATCCGCTCTGGAAAAACCTGGTTATCGTGATCGCGCTGGTGATCGGGTTCGTCTATGCCTTGCCTAACGTCTTTCCTGACGACTTTGCCGTACAGATCACCGGTGCCCGGAGCAGTACCGAAGTCGATCAGCGGATTCTCGACAGGGCTGTTGATGCACTCGAAGCCAAGGGGATCCAGGTCAAGGAATCCGAGTTGCAGGAGCGCGACGCCCTGATTCGCCTGAACGACGCTGAATCCCAGCTGAGGGCTCGGCCGGTGGTGCAGGAGGCGCTTGGAAGGGATTATCTGGTAGCCCTGAATATGGCGCCGTCAACACCGGGATGGCTGGAAAGCCTGGGCGCGGGCCCTATGAAGCTCGGTCTCGACCTGCGGGGTGGTGTTCACTTCCTGTTGGAAGTGGATATGGAAACCGCCGTCGACCAGCGCCTCGAAGCCATGTCTGGTCAGATCAAGCGCGAATTGCGTGAAGAGCGTGTGCGCTACCGCGGCGGCGATGTGGAAGGTAACCGCTCCATTGTTCTGAGTTTCCGTGACGAAAGTTCCCGCAGCGAAGCGTTTGACCTGATCCGTGACCAGTACAACCAGTTCCTGCTCGATGAGCAGACAGAGGACGGTGAGTACCTGTTGGTGCTGTCCATGTCGGAAGCCGAAGTGAAGTCCATACAGGACTACGCACTGGAGCAGAACCTGACCACCATCGTAACCGGGTCAACGAACTTGGCGTGGCGGAGCCTCTGGTGCAGCGCCAGGGTGCGGATCGCATCATTGTGGAATTGCCCGGTGTGCAGGATACCGCTGCGGCAAAGCGTGTACTGGGTGCTACGGCCAATCTGGAGTTCCGTCTTGAGGCCCGCCAGGATGCGTCATCAGCTGATATCGAGACGTTCCCGTTCCGTGACAACCCTAACCGTGAAGCCCGTCTTGAGCGGGAAGTGATCGTCACCGGTGACAATGTCTCTAACGCACAGCAGGCCTTCGACGAGAACGGCCAGCCACAGGTCAACATCACCATGGACTCGGTGGGCGGCGATCTGATGAACCGTGCAACCCGCAACGCCATTGGGCGTCGCATGGCGGTCCTGTTTATCGAATACCGGACAGAGACGGAAGAAGTGGTTGTGGATGGTGAAACCCGCACGGTCGACAACCGCGTTGTCGAGAAGGGCATCATCAGCCTGGCGACGATCCAGTCAGCGCTGGGAAGCAGTTTCCGGATTACCGGGCTGGATTCCATCCCGGAAGCGGCGGAGTTGGCATTGCTGCTGCGAGCCGGTTCGTTGGCTGCGCCAATGTACTTTGTTCAAGAGCGGACGATTGGTCCCAGCCTTGGGCAGAAGAACATTGATGCCGGCATGATGTCGGTCCTGCTCGGCTTTGTGTTGGTTCTCTGCTACATGGTGGTGTACTACCGTGGCTTTGGTGTGATCGCCAACATTGCGTTGACGCTTAACCTGATGCTGCTGATCGCCTGCATGTCGATTCTCTCAGCAACCCTGACGCTGCCGGGTATTGCCGGTATCGTGCTGACGGTGGGTATGGCGGTTGACGCAACGTGCTTATCTTCGAGCGTATAAAGGAAGAGTTGAAATCGGGCATACCGCCACAGTCGGCGATAAACTCCGGTTATTCCCGGGCCTTCGTTTCGATTTTTGATGCCAATATCACCACCCTGTTGGTGGCGGTGATCCTGTTCGCCATGGGGTCCGGCCCGGTGAAAGGGTTCGCGGTGACACTGTCGATCGGTATTCTTACGTCGATGTTCTCCGGGCTGATGGTCAGTCGCAGCATCGTAAATCTTGTATACGGCGGTCGACAGGTTGAAAAGCTGTCGATTGGGGGGAAACTGGCCAATGTCTGAAGTTGAGAAGAAACCTATCGATTTTATGGGCTTTCGGAAGATTGCTTCCGTTGTGTCCATTGCGCTGATTGTTGCTTCCATTGCGTTGCTGGCAGTGCGCGGCCTGAACCTCGGGCTGGACTTTACCGGTGGTACCTCCGTTGAGCTGGAATACCAGCAGGCGCCCGCTCTGGACAATGTTCGCCAGACGTTGGAGGGTGCAGGATATGAGCAGTTTGTGGTCCAGAACTTTGGTTCGGACACCACGGTGCTGGTGCGGATGGCGGAGTCCGAGAACGACAAGTTGGCCGCTGAAGTCACGGCCGCGTTGTCGGCTGGTGGTAATGAGCTTGAACTGGTGAGCTCCGAATTTGTCGGCTCCCAGGTTGGCGACGAGCTGAAGGAAGACAGTGGTCTGGGAATGCTCATTGCGCTGGCAGTGGTGCTGATTTACGTCGGTATGCGGTTCCAGTTCAAGTTCGGTATTGCCTCTGTTGTGCCACTGGCCCACGACGTCATCATTGTTCTGGGTGTGTTTGCCCTGTTCCAGTGGACGTTCGACCTCAGTGTGCTTGCAGCGTTGCTTGCGGTTATCGGTTATTCCCTTAACGATACCATCGTGGTGGCGGACCGGATTCGCGAGAATTTCCGCAAGATGCGTGAAGGGGGCTCCGAGCACATCATCAACGAGTCCATTCACCAGACCATCAGCCGGACCATCAACACGTCCGGTACGACATTGGTGGTGCTGTTCGCCCTGTACTTCCTGGGTGGTGAAGCGATCAACAACTTTGCGCTGGCTCTCATCATCGGTGTGGTGGTGGGTACCTACTCATCCATCTATGTGTCAGCAAACCTGCTGGTTGCCCTGGGTGTGGCACGGGAGGACCTGATTGTTCCGCCGAAGGAAGGTCTTGCTGGGCAGGAAGAGGAAGAAGAGCAGCCGCCCGAGTGGTTGAACCGGATGTAAGTCGGTCAGCCACAAAAAAGCCGCAACACCAAATGGGGGTGCGGCTTTTTTTATGCCTGGCCGTTGGCTTTATGCCTAGCGAGGCAGTCGGCCCCGGAACGGGTGAAGTGTCTTGAGTACTTCACGGAACAGCTTGGGGTTTGCGACGATCAACTGCTTTGCTTTCTCCGTTGAGGGGTTGCCGGAGAAATCGCCGGTCAGAGCGCCGGACTCCAGTGCCAGCGTGACGCCGATGGCCAGGTCAGCCGGCTCAGGACGGAAAATGACAGCGGCGTCCAGATGGCCGGAAGCAACCCGGGCGATATCAAGGGCCACGCAACCTGCGGTTCGGAACATGCTGCTGTCACGGGCCAGCAAGGATGCCATCTCGCCCCACATCAGTGGGTCGTCAGAAGAGCGGGTCTGGTCGAGAAGATTGCTGACCACGGCTGCACGGTCGGCATGCTTGACGTCGCTGGTACGCACCCGCCGACTGTTTAGTGCAGCACCGTGGCCGCGACTGGCAGAGTATTCCTCACCGGTGACCGGATTGATCAGCAGCAGGTTCTCGGTGCGGTTGTTTTTCTTTTGCAGCAACGCAACGGCGAAGTCAGGAATGCCGCGCAAAAAATTCTCACGTCCGAGTACCGGGAAAATGTGCCAGCTCTTGTCGTTACCGTCGGCGTCCGCCTCATTCAAAGGAGCGATGGCGTGGTCCTTGTAGGCTTTGTCGAGCTGTTCGGAAAAATTGTCGTAAATGGACTGTTCGACCCGCTCCAGTTGCCTGCGGCGGTCTTCGCTGTCGCCGTTGGGTTCCTGGCGTTCGAAGTGTGCTTTCAGATAGTCGGACCCCTGACGCGCGACGCGCAGGGCCATTTTGATTGCTGGTTGCATCTGAGTGTTCATTATCCGGGTGTGTGAAGGCCGCATAGCATATCAAAAACTGACCCGCCTTGTATGTTTTTCCACTCCGCAATGTCACGGATGGCGCTGTATCAGGGCATGTCCGGAGAGGCGGGGAAGGGGGTAGATCTGCTATCATGCGCACCTTTCCAGTTTTTACAGAGATTCTACCGCCATGCACAAGCCAGCTAAGCCCCTGGAGGCCCTGACACCTACAACGACCAGATCCGGATTGTCCTGGTTGAGACGTCCCATTCCGGTAACATCGGTGCGGTCGCCAGGGCCATGAAAAACATGGGGCTGGGAAACCTGTGGCTGGTAAATCCTGCGTCCTTTCCTGATGAGGCCTCCTACGCCCGTGCAGCGGGCGCTTCCGATATTCTCGACAAGGCCACGGTTGTTTCGACTCTGGACGAAGCCATTGCCGATTGTGTGTGCGTTATGGGTACCAGCGCGAGAGGCCGAAAGGTCCCCTGGCCGGTTATCGCTCCACCAGACGCCGCGGCCAAGGCTTCGCAGCAGTCAGAAGCGGGGCAGGTGGCGCTGGTCTTTGGGCGTGAGAACCATGGGCTGAGCAATGAAGAGTTGCAGCGTTGTCATTTCCACATTCATATCCCGTCAAATCCCGATTACAGTTCCCTGAATCTGGCCATGGCGGTTCAGGTAATGTGCTATGAATTGCGTATGCATTATCTGAAAGGCCTTGAAGGTGGCGACGGCAGCCCATATCTCAAGCCTATGATGGTGCCCGGCGATGAAGGTTGGGATGTGCCGCCCGCGCCTGTCCGCGATGTTGAGGGTTTTTTCAGTCATCTTGAACAGGTGCTTGTGGATGTCGACTTTCACCGCCGGGACAATCCCCGTCAGTTGATGACGCGGCTGCGGCGGCTGTTCCAGCGTGCCGGGCTGGATCAGATGGAGATCAATATCCTTCGGGGAATACTGACCGCCGTCCAGAAGTCGGCTGGTGCTGCGGATACCGCAAAAAATACGTCAAGGGCTGGTTCAACGGCCGGTGAACAGGAATAGGGTTATGTTTGAACGTCTAAGGGAAGATGTGAACAGCGTGTTTCATCGTGATCCCGCCGCTCGCAATACTTTCGAAGTGCTGACCAACTACCCGGGTTTGCACGCGCTCCTGTGCCACCGGTTCTCCCATTGGCTTTGGGGTCTTGGCCTGAAGTGGATCGCACGAACGTTTTCTTCGATCGCCCGTTGGCTGACCGGCATCGAAATTCATCCAGGTGCCACGATCGGGCGGCGTTTCTTTATAGATCACGGCATGGGTGTTGTCATTGGTGAGACCACGGTAATCGGTGACGACGTCACGCTTTATCAGGGCGTTACCCTGGGAGGGACGAGTTGGAACAAGGGTAAGCGCCATCCGACGCTGGGTGACGGTGTTGTGGTGGGTGCCGGTGCCAAGATCCTCGGGCCGTTTACGGTGGGCGAGGGCGCCAAGATTGGCTCCAACTCCGTGGTGACCAAAGAGGTTCCGCCGGGTGCGACGGTTGTCGGTATTCCTGGTCGGGTTGTGGTGAAGCGTAAAGGGGAAGATGACGCCCGGCGCAAGGAAATGGAAGAACGCATGGGCTTCGATGCCTATGGTGTGACCGAGGAAATGCCGGACCCGGTAGCCCGGGCCATGCGCAGCCTGCTGGATCATATGCATGCTGTGGATGACCGCATTGAGAATATGTGCAAAGCGCTTCGCAAGGTGAACAGTGAATACCAGAACGGCGAGTTGCCGCCGCTGCAGGAGGAGGATTTTGACTGCGTGCGGGACGACGAGCCGTCGCAACGGTGAATACTTGACTGTTTTGGTAGGTCAATTCATACTCGGCGTTGTTAAAGCCGAATCAATCCCTGACCGGGGCTGACGTTATGAGACTGACCACCAAAGGCCGCTATGCGGTGACGGCAATGCTGGATCTCGCCCTTCATGGGGATCAGGGGCCGGTGAGTCTGGCTGACATATCTGCCCGGCAGGAGATTTCCCTCTCGTATCTCGAGCAGTTATTTTCCCGCCTTCGCCGTCACAAACTGGTGACGAGTATCCGGGGCCCTGGCGGTGGTTATCGCCTGAGCCGTGAGGCAGACTCCGTCTTTATTGCGGAAGTTGTCGACGCGGTCAGCGAATCCCTGGATACCACCCGTTGCGGCAACAAGGGTGATTGCCAGAATGGCGAGAAATGCCTGACCCACCACCTGTGGTCTGATCTCAGTGATCAGATTCATCAGTTCCTCAGTGATATCAGTCTTGGGGACCTGATGCGTAAACGGGAGATTCAGGTGGTTGCCGATCGGCAGAACAGGCGCCATTCAGAAGGCGACTCACAGACGATTAACACCGAGCGCCTTACGGATCAGGCGCCGGCCTGAACGACTATCCTGAAACTTCTATGAAAAAGCCCGTCTATCTGGATTATGCGGCCACCACGCCCGTAGACCCTGCCGTTGCCGAAGAAATGGTCAAATACCTGACGCCTGATGGTGTGTTTGGCAACCCTGCCTCACGCTCCCATGGCTTTGGCTGGCAGGCCGAAGCCGCCGTTGAAGGTGCTCGCCGTCAGGTGGCCAGTCTGATCCATGCAGACCCACGTGAGATTGTGTGGACGTCCGGCGCTACCGAGTCCGACAACCTCGCCATCAAGGGTGCTGTTACAGGCAAGAACAATCCGCACATTGTGACATCGATGATTGAACACAAGGCGGTGCTTGATACCTGCAAGTGGCTTGAAGGGCAGGGTGTTGAGGTGACCTGGCTGAAACCGGGCGCGGACGGGCGGGTGTCCTGTCAACAGGTTGAAGATGCGCTCCGGGACAATACCGCTTTGGTCAGCCTGATGATGGTCAACAATGAACTGGGTAGCCAAACGGATATCGCCGCCATCGGTACCATGCTTCGCGAACGCGGTGTGCTGTTTCATGTGGACGCGGCGCAGGCGGCTGGCAAGACCGAGGTGGATGTGGGAGCCATGCCAGTGGATCTGTTGTCCTTGTCGGGGCACAAGGTATACGGGCCCAAGGGTATTGGCGCCCTCTATGTGCGGCGTTCTCCGGACGTGCGAATTGAATCGCAGATTCATGGCGGTGGTCATGAGCGGGGCATGCGTTCCGGCACACTACCTACGCACCAAATCGTCGGCATGGGCAAAGCCTTTGATCTGGCCGGCGAAAAACTCGAGCAGGAGAAGGCACGGCTGGAATCCCTGCGGAAGCGTTTCATGTCGGGCCTTGAAGGTCTTGAGGGCGTGATGCTTAACGGCAGTGCCGAACATCGGGTGCCGGGTATCATCAACCTCTCGTTTGCCGGTGTCGATGCGGAATCCCTGATGCTGGGATTGCGTGAATTGGCGGTTTCGTCTGGTTCGGCCTGTTCTTCGGCACTATTGAGCCTTCGTTTGTACTCAAGGGCATTGGGCTGGATGATGAGCAGGCGCATCGAGCTCTCCGGTTTTCCTTTGGACGCTTTTCGACGGAAGAGGAGGCAGACTTCGCAGCGGCGCAAATCGTTGACGTTGTAACCCGTCTCCGTTCAGTGCGGTAGGCAGTTGCCTCCGGACTGCGTATAATCCCAACCCTGAAATTTTCTGAACCTGAATGGAGATAGATCATGTCAAATGAGCGCACGCTCTCGATTATCAAGCCCGATGCAGTCGCAAAAAATGTGATCGGCGAAATCTACACACGCTTCGAAAAAGCGGACCTGACCATCGTCGCTGCGAAAATGATGCACCTGACCCAGGAGCAGGCAGAAGGTTCTACGCCGAGCACAAGGAGCGCCCGTTTTTCAATGATCTGGTTGCGTTCATGACCTCCGGCCCTGTGGTTGTTCAGGTTCTGGAAGGCAATGGTGCTATCCTGAAGAATCGTGACCTGATGGGAGCAACTAACCCCAAGGAAGCGGAAGCAGGCACCATTCGTGCCGACTTTGCATCTTCAATTGATGCAAACGCTGTTCATGGTTCAGATTCCGCCGCGTCAGCTGAGCGCGAAATTGCGTATTTCTTTAATGACAGTGAGATCTGCCCGCGCGGCTGATCAGGCTGTATCGGGCCGGACATACGTCCGGCCCGTATTGGTTATTTGATTGAGGTTATGAAATGACAGCTGTTGCTGAGAAAACCAACCTTCTGGGAATGCCCAAGGCCAAAATGGAGGCCTTTTTTGAGTCCCTGGGGGAGAAACGTTTCCGCGCAACACAGGTGCTGCAATGGATTCACCAGCGCGGGGCCGATGACTTCGATCAAATGACCAATATGAGTCGGGTGCTGCGGGAAAAGCTGAAGGCCGTTGCGGAAATTCGTGGGCCGGAGGTGGTGTACGACGAGTCCTCCAAAGACGGTACTCGCAAATGGGTCATGCGCATGGACAACGGCAACAGTGTTGAAACCGTGCTCATACCTGACGGCGAGCGCGGCACGCTGTGCGTATCGTCGCAGATTGGCTGCAGCCTCGATTGCACGTTTTGTTCGACGGGCAAGCGTGGATTTAACCGCAATCTTACCGCTGCCGAAATCATCGGGCAGGTCTGGGTTGCGCGTAAGGCGTTCATGCCATTTGAACCCGGCCCGGACCGCCCGATTACCAATGTGGTAATGATGGGGATGGGTGAGCCGTTGCTGAACTTCGACAACGTTGTCGATGCCATGAACCTGATGATGGAGGACCTGGCGTACGGCATTTCCAAGCGACGTGTCACCGTCAGCACCTCTGGGGTGGTTCCGGCACTGGACAAATTGGGTGAAGTTACCGATGTTTCACTGGCCATTTCGCTCCATGCGCCCAATGATGAGTTGCGTAACCAGTTGGTGCCGTTGAATAAAAAGTACCCTATTGCGGAGTTGCTGGCAGCGACGCGTCGTTATCTTGCACGTCTGCCTGACAAGCGGAAGGCAACCATTGAGTACACGGTCATCGAAGGCGTTAATGATCAGCCTGAGCACGCCAGGGAACTCGCTGTTGTTCTTCGCGGCCTGCCGTGCAAGATTAACCTGATTCCGTTCAATCCGTTTCCCGAGAGCGATTTTCGCCGTCCCAGTAACAACGCGACCCGCCGTTTCCAGGCAGTCCTGAACGAGGCCGGCTTTATCGCCACGGTGAGAACCACTCGGGGTGATGATATCGATGCAGCCTGTGGTCAGCTGGTAGGGATGGTGGAAGACCGCACCAAGCGTAGTCAGCGTTATATCCAGGTGCAGCAGGTCAGTCCGTAAACCCGGTGCCGATATGCACCTTCCAATTCAAGAGGAATTGCCGACTGTGACATTTATTCCAGTGAAAAGGATGCGAGCTGCGCTTGTCGTGGTATTGCTGGCGATGTTTGTCGCAGGGTGTGTGACCAATACCGATAGCCGGTTTGCCCGCGAGGCAGATCGCGACAAGGCCGTCAGGAATTATGTCCAGTTGGGTACCGCCTACATCGGCCAGAATAATCTCGAAAGAGCCCGGCATCACCTTGAACGAGCGCTAGAATTGTCTCCCGATGACCCCGGGGCGCTGGCAGCCATGGGGCTGATCTATAACGCCGAGGGCGAACCGGAACTGGCTGAGCGGTCGTTCCGGGAGTCACTCGATAGTGATCAGGGCTATACCCGCGGGCGTGTTTATTACGGTGCCTTCCTGTACGGTGCGGGCCGATTCGAGGACTCCCGTGAACAGTTCCTGGCCGCGTCCAGGGATACGTCCTACAACGACAGGGCATCCGTGTTTTTCAACCTCGGATTGACGGAAGAGAGAATTGGCAACCTTGAGGGCGCCACGACGGCGTACCGGCGCGCCGTTGAATTATCCCGTGGTGATGCAAAGTCACTGCTTGCGCTGTCACGGACGTTGGTCGAATCCGGAGAGCTCCAGGCCGCCTCTCGTCACTACGGCCGCCTGATGACGTTGATGCAACGGAACCAGAATCTCCGCCATTCTCCTGAAAGTCTTTTTACCGGCATCCGCATTGCCCGGCATCAGGGCGACAGGAACCGGGAATCGAGTCTTGCGCTCCAACTGAAGAACAATTTTCCAAACTCTGTCGAATACCAACAATACAGGGTGATGACATCCAATGGACAGTGATGACGCACAACAACCGTCGGGCCTGAGTGAGCCTACGGGCCAGTTGCTCAAACGTGCGCGTGAGCAGAAGGGGCTCAGTGTTTCCGCCGTGGCCGATGCCCAGCATCTTCGCCCGGCGATAATACAGGCGATAGAGGACGGGCATTATGAACAGATCGACAGTGAACTGTTCCTTAAAGGCTATGTCAGAACCTACGCACGACAGGTTGACCTTGATCCGGATGCGGTGATCGCGACGCTGGATGAGGAGCTCGAACCGCTACGACAGCAAAAAGTGCAGGCAGAAGAAGCGAATCCGCTGATTGATATCGAGCGTCGCAGGCGTCGCAAGCGCCGCGTTGCAAAGTTTCTGCTTCTCCTGCTGGCCATAGCAGTAATTGCCTTTCTCGCATTGCGCTTTATGGGCGAATTGGACGGTATAACAGGCGACACGACGGAACCGGCTGTGTCCTCGGAAACGGCTGCTCCCGCGCAGCCTGAACCGTCCGAAGAGACGGTGTCGGTGGACGACACTGTCGATACCGAGTTAGCCGAGCCTGGAACCGAGGAAGAGGCCGATAGGCTATCCGCGCCGGTTGATGAAGCGTCGATCGTTGAGGACAATAGCGAGTTGGCAGAGCTGCCTGAGGACCCTCAGGTTAATGAGCAGGTCTCTGGCTCTCCGGCCCCGACGGTAGAAGACGATTCCGCTCCGGCTGCGCAACCTGCTGTCGATGAGATTGATGAGAGCCAGGTTCCGGTGGTGACCAGTGAGCCGGAGCCAGCGTTTCAGGAGAGCGCCCAGCCAACGGCTGCCGTCGGCAGCGCTCGCCTGGAAATGACATTCAGCGATGAGTGCTGGGTTCAGGTAACCGATTCGGCGGGCAATCGCCTGGTGGGATCCCTGCAACGGGATGGTGACAGGATTAATGTATCAGGCAGGCTGCCCATCGACGTTGTTGTCGGCGCAGTCGATGCCATCGAATCTATAAGATTTGATGGCCAACCGATTGACCTTTCCGGTTATCGGGTCGTCAACAACCGAGCAGAATTCTCGCTGGATATCTGAACGTTTCGAACCCTCTTTTGCGGTTAGCAGGCTATATGAATCACGAATCTCCGATCAAAAGACGCAAATCACGCCAGATAATGGTAGGCGATGTTCCTGTGGGTGGCGATGCGCCTATTGCTGTCCAGAGCATGACCAACACCAACACCTGTGACGTGGATGCAACCGTTGGCCAGATCCGCGCCCTGCAGGAGGCTGGAGCGGACATTGTGCGGGTATCCGTGCCTACAATGGATGCTGCGGAAGCGTTCGGCAAGATTCGCTCAATGGTGTCAGTACCATTGGTGGCTGACATCCATTTCGATCACCGAATTGCTCTGCGGGTGGCGGAACTGGGTGTTGATTGTCTTCGTATCAACCCGGGTAATATCGGTCGGGATGACCGTGTCAGCGCCGTGATCAGCGCCGCGCGGGATGGCAATATCCCGATTCGTATTGGCGTCAACGCAGGCTCGCTGGAAAAGGCACTGCAACGTAAGTACGGGGAACCGACACCCGAGGCTCTGGTTGAGTCGGCCATGCGCCATATCGACATTCTCGACCGTCATGATTTTCAGGACTTCAAGGTGAGCCTGAAGGCCTCAGAGGTCTTCATGACGGTGGCGGCATATCGTCAGATTGCTGCACAGATAGAACAACCCCTGCATTTGGGCATTACCGAGGCTGGTGGCTTTCGCTCCGGGACAGTGAAGTCCTCTGTTGGCCTGGGCATGCTGCTGATGGACGGCATTGGGGATACCATCAGAGTATCGCTCGCGGCAGACCCGGTGCAGGAGATCAAGGTCGGCTACGATATTCTCAAAAGCTTGCGCCTGCGCAGCCGGGGTATCAACTTCGTCGCGTGCCCAAGCTGCTCACGCCAGAATTTCGATGTCATCCAGACCATGAATGACCTTGAGGCTCGTCTGGAAGATGTCAACGAGTCCCTGGATGTTGCCATCATTGGCTGTATTGTAAACGGGCCGGGCGAGGCCAAGGTTGCTGACCTGGGCTTGACCGGCGGTAGCCCCAAGAACCTGTTCTACGCGTCGGGCAAGCCCAATCAGAAGCTCGACAATGCCAACCTGACCGACGACCTGGAACGGCTGATCCGTGAGGAAGTGGCGCGTCGCAAGGAAAAGGAAGAAGCGATCATTACCCGCTCGGCCGACTGAGAGCAGATCGTCAAATCACCGACACAGATAAGGTAGTAACTTGGCTAAGATCCAGGCAATCCGCGGGATGAACGATATCCTGCCAGAGCAGACGCCGGTGTGGCAGTTTGTGGAAGACACGGTCAGGAAAGTGCTTTCCCAGTACGGTTATCAGGAAATTCGCATGCCGGTGGTTGAGCAGACGGACCTGTTCAAGCGCTCTATTGGCGAAGTGACGGATATCGTTGAGAAAGAGATGTACACCTTTGAGGATCGCAACGGTGACAGCCTGACCCTGCGCCCCGAAGGTACGGCCGGCTGCGTGCGTGCCGCCGAAGAACACGGTCTGCTTTTTAATCAGACCCGCCGGCTTTGGTACACCGGCCCCATGTTTCGTCATGAGCGCCCCCAAAAAGGCCGTTACCGTCAGTTCCACCAGATCGGCGTGGAATGTTTTGGCATGACCGGCCCGGATATTGATGCTGAGCTCCTCGTGTTGACGGCCAGGCTCTGGCGCGCGCTAGGACTGAGTGAACACACCCGCCTGGAAATCAATTCCATAGGTACGTCTGCTGCCCGTCGGGAATACCGCGAGGCGCTGGTCGCGTACCTCTCGGATTACCGGGAGCAGTTGGACGAAGACAGCCAACGGCGTCTTGGCTCGAACCCGCTACGCATTCTGGACAGCAAGAACCCGGATACCCAGAGACTTCTGGTGGACGCGCCTCGTCTGGATGATTACCTCGACGACGAGTCTCGGGATCATTTTCGGCAACTGCGCTCGTTGCTGGACGCGGCTGGCATTGAGTATACGGTGAATCCAAAGCTGGTTCGCGGGCTCGACTATTATGGCAAAACTGTATTCGAGTGGATTACCGACAGCCTGGGTGCCCAGGGGACGATATGCGCCGGTGGTCGCTATGATGGGCTGGTGGAGCAATTGGGAGGCAAGCCCACGGTTGCGGTCGGTTTCGCCATGGGGCTCGAACGACTGATCCTGCTGCTGGAAACGCTTAACCTTGTGCCAGACAGTGCCAATGGCAATGTCGATGTGTATGTTGCGGCTATGGGTGAATCCACCGTGGCACCCGCGTTGGCGCTGGGTGAATCCCTTCGCAACGCTTTGCCGGGCGTAACGGTTATGGGGCACTGTGGCGGCGGCAGTTTCAAGAGTCAGATGAAAAAGGCTGATCGCAGTGGCGCCCGTTACGCGGTCATTCTGGGTGAGAATGAGGTTGCCAACGGGACGGTCGGCCTTAAGCCGTTACGGTCAGACGAGGGGCAACTAGACGTTGCTCAGGGTGATCTGGCCGCGACGCTTGAAGAATTGCTTGGCCGCTGATGGCGCGCCGACGAGTTACAGCATAATAATCATCTATTGCAGGAGTCATCATGGCTGAAATGCGTACTGAGGAAGAAACGGTCCAGGCAATCAAGGACTGGTGGAAGAAGAATGGCAGCTCGCTCCTGATTGGCGTCGGTGCGGCGCTGGCGATTGTTTTCGGGTGGCAGGCCTGGCAGAACCATCAAATGCAGCAGCGTACGGAAGCGGCTTCCCAGTTTGCCGAGCTGATCAATGCCTATAGCGATGAGACAGATGAAAATCGCGCAGATACCGTTGCCTACGTGGCCGAGAACCTGCGAGAAGAATACAGCGACAGCGCCTTCGCTGTTTATGGCATGTTGATGCTTGCTCGCCAACAGGTTATGGACCAGGGCGATCCGGAAGGGGCGATCGAGTCCCTGACCTGGGCGCAGGAAAAAGCCGGCGAAAGCGGAGCGTTGGCAATGGTTATTCGCAACCGCCTGGCCCGCGCCCAGTTCGCGGCGGAGCAGTACGAAGAGGCTTTGGCAACCATTGAGGGTACGGACAATACCGGCAGTTTCGGCGCTATTTTTACCGAGCTTAAAGGCGATATCCTGCTAGCCCAGGGTAATCGTGAGGGGGCTCGTGAAGCGTATCTGGCGGCCCGTGAAATGAACCAGCAGGGTCGTAGCGGCATTCTTGAGCTCAAGCTATCCGACCTTGGTGTTGAGGAGGGAGCCTGATGCCCTGGTTGGTTAACGGGCATACCAGACTCTTTTCGCTTGCGGGTATGCTGACACTGGCTGTCCTTGCAGGATGTAGTACCAGCGACACCTTTGAGCAACCTGCACCGGTTCCGGAGATTTCATCCAGTGTCGGGCTTGAGCCTGTCTGGAGTATGGGTGTTGGGGACGGGCATGATGACAACTTCCTGTACCTCGCCCCTCTGAACACCGGAGACCGTTTGTATGCGGCATCAGCCGATGGCGAGGTTTATGCCGTCGGCTCCGAAAACGGCGAGGTATTCTGGTTCCGGGATCTTGACGAGGAAATCAGTGCCGGCGTTGGTGGCGATCAGGGAAATCTGTACCTGGTCACCCGTGATGCTGAGCTGATGGCCCTGTCGCGCGAAGATGGTTCTGCGCTTTGGCGGCAGCCATTGCCCAACGAAGTGTTGGCATCCCCCCAGTCCAACGGGCGCCTGGTGGTGACACAGACCATTGATGGCAAGGTGCTGGCGTTTGATACCGCCTCCGGGGAGCAGGCATGGCAATACGACAGTGATGTCCCGGTCCTGTCAATACGTGCAGCGGCGTCGCCGCTTGTCGGGGCAGACCTTGTGCTGGCTTCACTGGCCAACGGCAAGCTCATGGCGATCTCCACTGAGACCGGCCAGCCCGTTTGGCAGTATGAAGTCGGCCAGCCGCAGGGCCGTACCGAGCTTGAACGGCTTGTTGATGTGGCCGGTGAGCCGCTGATTCTAGAGAGCGCAGCGATGATTGTGGGCTATCAGGGCAAGCTTGCGCTGGTTGACCTGCAAACCGGACAGGAAATCTGGAGTCGTCCCGCCTCCAGCCTGCAGTCACCAATGATCGGCAACGGTAATATTTTTGTCGCGGGTGCCAACGGCGATATCACGGCCTACCGCGGTTCCGACCGTCGCGAGCTGTGGGTTCAGGACCGGTTATCCTGGCGGCAGCCAACGCAGCCGGTTGTCTATGAGGATTACCTGTTGATAGGTGATTTCGAGGGCTACATTCATATGTTGTCGTTGGAAGACGGCAGCCTGGTGGGTCAGCTTGAATTTGACGACGAGGGCCTGCGGGTGCCTTTCCAGCGCCTGCAGAACGGTAACCTTCTTGTGTATGGCAATAGCGGTAAACTGTCGGTATTGAAACTCCGGACGCTCGACTGAGTGCTCCTTTCCGGCCCTATCGCTGTGAAGCGCGGGCCCTGTTTAATGTGTAGCGAAAGACTATGACCCCTGTAATTGCTCTTGTCGGGCGCCCCAACGTGGGCAAATCGACACTGTTTAATCAAATGACGCGGTCCCGGGATGCGCTTGTAGCGGATTTCCCCGGCTTAACCCGTGATCGTAAATACGGTGAGGGCAATTACGAAGGGCAGCGCTTTATCGTGATTGATACCGGTGGCCTGACCGGGGGTGAGGAAGGCCTGGACGCTGAAATGGCCCGCCAGTCCATGCAGGCTGTCGAGGAAGCTGACATTGTCCTGTTTCTGGTAGATGGCAAGGCCGGCCTCAATGGCGGCGACGAACTGATTGCTGCCCATCTTCGGAAAACCGGCAAGCGGGCGCATCTGGTGGTCAACAAGACGGATGGCCAGGACCCCGACATCGCCGCTTCCGATTTCTACGGCCTGGGCTTTGAGTCTACCTATCTGATTGCTGCCTCTCACAACCGGGGCATTCGCTCCATGCTGGAAGAGTTGCTGCCGTCCGAGGAAGAGCGCGAAGGGCAGGACCGTGCCGATCGTTATCCGGGCATACGCATTGGTATTGTCGGGCGACCGAACGTGGGCAAGTCAACATTGGTCAACCGCATGCTCGGAGAGGACCGGGTGATCGTCTATGACATGCCCGGCACCACCCGGGATAGCGTTTACATCCCGTTTGAACGCATGGATAACCAGTACACACTGATCGATACGGCCGGTGTGCGCCGGCGCAAGAATGTCAGTGAGGTGGTGGAGAAGTTTTCCATCATCAAGACCCTCCAGGCTATCGACGACGCCCATGTGGTCATCCTGGTTATCGACGCCCGGGAAGGTCTGGTGGACCAGGATCTTCATCTGATTGGCTTTGTTCTGGATGCCGGCCGTTCCCTGGTGATTGCGGTCAACAAATGGGACGGCATGGACCCGGACGACCGGGCCAAGGTAAAAGAGCAGGTTCAGCGCCGCCTGGACTTTCTTGATTATGCTGACAAGCACTACATATCTGCCCTTCACGGCTCCGGTGTGGGCGTCATGTACGATTCGGTTCACGCCTGCTATGAGTCAGCGATGGCCAAGTGGCCGACCAATCGCCTGACGGCCATCCTCCAGGATGCTACCGCCCAACACCAGCCGCCGCTTGTGCAGGGGCGTCGAATAAAGCTGCGGTACGCCCACCAGGGTGGGTCCAACCCTCCAGTGATTGTGGTGCATGGCAATCAGACTGACGCGTTGCCAGGGGCTTACAAACGCTATCTGGAGAATACCTTCCGTAAAGTGCTGAAGGTCAATGGTTCTCCCATTCGCTTCGAGTTCCGTTCCAGTGAAAACCCGTTCGCTAATAAGGTTAGCCGCTTACGCCGCGTCAGAAGGTCAAACAGGACAATGACCTGAAGAAAGGGCGGCCGGTACGGAAGAAAGCGCGAATGAAGAGCAAGAAACGCTGAAACGATCCGACCGTCGGGGCAGCGCCAGGCAGTCGGTGCTGCATCAAAGGGCGCGATGGTTGGTCTTTAGCCACTCCTGAAACTCGTTTTCGGGCATCGGCCTGCTGTAGAAATAGCCTTGTGAATAGTCACAGCCTTCCTGTTGCAGGAAGTGTGTCTGGGCTTCTTCTTCCACGCCTTCTGCAATTACACTCAAGCCAAGACTGTGGGCCATGTTGATGATGGCCTTCACCAGCGAGGCGTCCTCCCGCTCCTTCATCACGTCCTGGACAAAGGATTTGTCGATTTTCAGGGTATCGAAAGGGTAGCTCTTGAGGTAGCTGAGCGCCGAATAGCCGGTACCGAAGTCATCAACTGACAGGCGAATGCCGGATTGATCGAGTTGCCGCAGGATATCGGCGGTTTCTATGGTGTTATCAAGGATCAGTCGCTCAGTGATTTCCAGTTCCAGTTGCTGGGGGGGCAAACCGCTGGCTTTGAGAGCATTCATGACGGTGTCGACAAAGCCCGGATCCCTGAATTGCCTGGGAGATACGTTGACTGAAATGCCGATGTCCGTACCAGTGGACTCTTTCCAGCGTATGGCCGCCAGGCAGGCTTCCCGTAACACCCATTCACCAATCGGCGTTATCAGGCCGGTTTCTTCCGCCAGGGGTATAAACCGGTCGGGCATGACCATACCCATACCGGGGTTATTCCAGCGCAGCAGGGCTTCGGCAGAGCACAGTTGTCCGGACTCAGTGCGAACAATGGGCTGGTAGTAGAGCTCAAACTCTTTTTGCTCCAGGGCCCGGCGCATCAGCGATTCCATCTGCAGCCGTTCATGGGAGACTTCCGTCATTTCCGGAGCAAAGAGAGCATAGGCACTTTTACCCTTGTGTTTGGCCTGGTACATGGCGGCATCGGCGTGCTGAAGCAGGGTGCCGCTGTTATCGGAGTCGTTCGGGAAAACGGAGATACCGATACTGGTGGTTACGAACACTTCCTGGCCATTCAGCAGGTAAGGAGGGGCAAAGGTCTTGAGGATACGCTCTGCGACCTGTGACGTCGCCTCGGGGCCCGTCAGGCCGGGCAATATTACCAGAAACTCATCACCACCAAGCCTGGCGACGGTGCTGGTACCCCGAAGGCAGCTGGAAATCCGTCGTGCGGCCTCTATCAGGAGGTTATCGCCGGCGTCGTGCCCAAGGGTATCGTTGATGTGCTTGAAGTTGTCCAGGTCGAGAAACATCACGCCAACCAGGGAGCTTTCGCGTCTTGCCTGGGCCAGGGCCAGCTTCAGGCGATCCAGGGCGAGCATCCGGTTGGGAAGCCAGTCAGGATGTCGTAGTTAGCCTGTCTGAGCAGTTGTTGCTCGTAGCGCTTGCGAATGCTGATATCTTCGCCAAGAATCAGGTAGCCGGTGGCTTCGCCCTTGGAATTCTTGATGGGGGTTACGATCAGTTGTTCCCAGAAGCGCTCACCGTTCTTGCGAACGCTGTTGATTTCCCCCTGCCAGACCCCCACGCGTTGGACCTGAAGTCGGATGGATTGCCACAGTTGGCGGTTTTCTCGATGGGCCTGTGCATCCTCGGATAGCACGCCCGGGTGTTTTCCGGCGATGGTGGCTGCGTCGTAGCCGGTGAGCTGGCTGAATTTCTGGTTGGCGTATTCGATACGCCACTGGCGATCACAAATCAGCACCGATGACGGGCTTTGCTCAATCGCCTTGGAGAATTTTCGGATTTCCTGGGCATCGCGCTCCTGTCGTTCGAGGTCATCGTTGAGACGTTCCCGCATCTGGTTGATGGCAACGGTGACCTGGGCCAGTTCGTCATTTCGATTCAGTTGGGTGTCCGGTCGGTCCAGTTCAAGCGGGTCTGACAGGTTGTTGAGTGAGAAATTGCGGGCGTAGTTGGCATGGTGGTCAGGTGCCGCGCAATGAAGTGCTGGAAAATCCAGATGATCAGGATCGAAACGAAAAAGGTCTTCAGGAACTGGGTGGTCAGCACCACTACGACTTTTTGGCGCATGTCCGAGAACACCCGCTTCAGATCGGCGGTGATGGTCAACTGACCCAAACTGAACATTTCATCACCCTGGTGGGTGAGCTTGAACGTATGGCTGATTGTCTGGGCGTTGCGAGGGATTTCGCCCATGACCAGTTCGGAATCCGGTTCAATTTTGAGGCGTAGGTGAACGATGTCTGGCAGGCTGAGTATGCCTTCGAGCTGGGTCTGTAGGAGTTTCTGATCCAGCGCCCATAGGCTGCGGGCCAGACTGGAGGTATAGCCGGTTTCGACAACCATCATGCGCCTGTCGATCTGCGACAGGTCCTTCCGGTAATCCGAGTATATCTGGATAGCTGAAGAGATGAGCGTGAACAACGAGCTGAACAACAGGATGTATGCGAGCAGCCTGAAGGACAGGGGAGACCCGGTTCGAAATCGTTGCAGGCGAGTCAACAGTTTTTGCATGTCCTATACTTCGGCCACCCTGGCAGGTTTCAATGAGCATGGTCAGACGGTGTTCTCAGGACTATAGCAGCAGTTTCTTGCAAATGCCTCGCAAATACAGGAAAAATCGGGAGAAATGTGTCACTGTTCAGGATTTGTTAATGTCTTGGGAGCGGGCGGTGATCGGGGGTGTTGGACGCCTGCGCATGCAGGGCTGATCGATTGGGAGTGCAGAGTGGACCTGCAAAGAAAAAGAAGCTGAAAAAATGGCGTCCCCTAGGGGGTTCGAACCCTGTTGCCGCCGTGAAAGGGCGGAGTCCTAGGCCACTAGACGAAGGGGACGCATCGCTTCAAAAGCTTGCCTCGTCGAGGTGGCGCGTATATTAAGTAAGGCGATACGAGCTGTCAAACGGTTTTTAAAAAAAATAATAGCTTTCGCGAGCACAGCAGGTTGGTCGAGGAAGCTGCCCTGAGCCTTTCCGAGGACCGCCTCAGTACCTTACCGAATCCGCCAGGGCTGGGCCCAATTCAGGATACTGGAAATGGAACCCTTCGGCTTCGAGTCTTTCGGGTATGGCCATTTGGCCGGTCAGTAACAACCGGGACATTTCGCCCAGCGCCAACTTAAGGACCGGACTTGGTGCCGGGAAAATGGCCGGCCGGCCCAAAACGCCGGCAAGACACTTTGTAAACTGCCGGTTGGTGACCGGGTTGGGGCTCACGACGTTGTAGGGGCCGTTGGCCTTGTCGGATTCGAGCATCCAGACAAGCGCTGCGACCACGTCGTCCCGGTGAACCCATGGCATGAACTGTTCGCCGTCGCCAAGTCGTCCCCCAAGACCCAGGCGGAAGGGTAGAAGCATGCGCTGCAGGAAACCGCCACCGGGGCCGGCAACAATCCCCGTCCGCGACAGGCATACGCGAACGCCGTCAGCCTCCAGGCTCAGAGCTTCCTGTTCCCAGTCACGGCACATGCGATGAGTGAATTCGTCATGGGGCAACGTTTGCTCAGTCACGCGTTCACGGCCCTGGTCGCCGTAGAAACCCACCGCAGAACCGGACACCAGCACGCGCGGGAGTGATTCCCAGCTCCTTATCACGTTCGCCAGGAGGCTAGTAAGGCCGATACGGCTGTCCCGCAGTTCCTGTTTGCGGCGATCGGACCACCGTTTATCGGCGATGCCTTCGCCAGCCAGGTTGATAACCGCGCCGAACCCCGGGTGGCCTCGTAGCAGCTCGAGATCTCCCAACGCCTCTACACGTCCACAAAGAGCCTGAACGTTTGCTGTGGACTGTCTGCTGAAGACGGTTGGGGCGTAGCCTTTGCTGATCAGTTGTTGGCACAATGATTGGCCGATGAATCCGGTGCCTCCGGTGATCAGAATCCGATTATCCATTGCTGCTCGCTCCTGGGTCGGTTAATGGTCGGCTATTGATAGTTGTCGGTGATGGGTTATGCCGGCTGTTTGTGGCTGTCGAGTTCGTGGATCACAACGTCACGAATGGCTTTCCCCAGTTCGGGATTCTCACCGATGGGTGGTGCAAGCGTAATGCTGACCTCGTGTTGGCTTTGTAGCCCCTCGATCATCGCGGGAACGTCTTTTCTGAGATGACGGCCCGCCGCCAGGAATAGCGGCACGACGGTATACTGTCGGACGCCTTCACTTGCTCCCTCGCTGATAACCGTATCTAGGGAGGGCTCTGCCAGTTCCATATAGGCAATGCGGGACCCGGGTACAGATTCAAGTGTCGGGGTTGCCAATGCTTCGAACGTCCGGCACCAGCGCTCATCGCTGCTTCCATGGGCAAGTAGGATTATTCGGGGAGCTTCTCCGTTCATAGTATCTCCTGGTATGAATAAAAGCTGGGATAGTAATCTAAAGTGTAGCAGCCGCAGGCTGCCACTGTGCTGCTCGATGACGATAGGATGGGTATATGTTCGATTGGAAAGAGATTCTGGATTTCTGGTTTGGTGAACTTGATGAGCACGGCCTGCCGGACAGCTTTCACAGGAATCGCTGGTTCCGTTCCACGCGTGCCTTCGACCAGGAAATCCGGCGACGCTTCCTGTCGATGGTCCTTTTTGCGTCAGAGGACGGTCTGCGGCACTGGCGCAAGACGGCCGGTGGGGCTCTTGCAGAGATCATCCTGCTGGATCAGTTCACACGGAATATACATCGGGGCGGAGCGCTGGCGTTTTCCAATGACCGGTTGTCTGTACAGCTCTGTAAGGCAGCGATGCGTGATGGACAGGACATGGAATTGCCCCCGGTAAAGCGGGGCTTCCTCTATATGCCGCTGCAGCACTCGGAAAAACGTGAGGATCAGGATCTGTCTGTGGAGTGTTACTCGCAATTGGCCGCCGCTACCGATGGCATTGTCGGAGATTTTATGGAGAGTTTTCTACAATCCGCCCGTGACCATCGGGATATCATCCACCAATTCGGCCGTTTTCCACACCGCAACCAGGCACTGAAACGCTCCTCGAGCCCGGAGGAGCAAGCCTACCTGACCAACGGTAAGCGCTTCGGCCAATAAATGCCTTCAAATCCGTTCAACAGGCCGGAACTGCCAAGCCCATCAAGGTTTCATGGCGCCTTATGCGGCAGAATTTACAAAAACTAACAAGAATCAGGCTTCGCTGCACAGGTCTCAGGGCCATTGCAGGCGGCCGGCGATCGAAACAAGGAAAACCAGCCATGGGGCAGTTACAGAACCCCGCACTCCAGGCGAACAGTGAACTGCCGGAGAACCGATTACTTCGGCAGTCGATTCGCTACAGGGGGCGCAAGACCTTACGTGTAAAAAGCGAGCTACGGCGTCTTAAAATCCTGGAGGCGACCCTTCGAATTGCAGCTCGTGACGGTTTGCGAGGCATCAAGCATCGAGCTGTTGCGAGGGAAGCGAAAGTGCCTCTGGCCGCCACCACCTATTACTTTCGCGATATTCATGAATTGATCAGTGACTCATTCATGCTTTTCGCTGAAAAAGCCCGGGACAATCTTGATGGCTTTTATGACACCATCAATCTGGTGCTGGATACCACCCCTGCAGAAACCCTTCGGCGCAATGGTCCCCAACGCAAGGAATTGGCTGCGCGTTTGTCGGTAATATCGACGGCCTACCTCCATGAGCAGTTTACAAAGCGAAGGCAGCAGATGCTGGCGGAGCAGGTGTTCCTTATGGAAGCGCTAAGGGATGACCGTCTTGCGGGCCTGGCAAGAAGCTATCGTGAAGCCTGGACCGCAGCCTGCGGCAGATACTGAAGCGGCTGGATTCGCCATCACCGGAGAGAGACGCAACGCTGCTGGTGAATGTCACTCTGGGTATGGGATATGATTCTTTACTCAACGATCAGCGTGTGGATTACGCTGCACTGTCTGAGACCGTTGCGCGCGTGATCGGGTTGGCGTTAGGCGAACAGGAGATCGTACCGGTCTGAATATGGGGATGAAAAAGGTCCTGAAAAAAGAGTTGACGAACCAGGATGAATCCGTAGAATACGCGTCCGTTGATCAAGCGGGAATAGCTCAGCTGGTAGAGCACAACCTTGCCAAGGTTGGGGTCGCGAGTTCGAATCTCGTTTCCCGCTCCAGATTCCAAAAACCCGGTCTTTTCGAAAGGAAAGGCCGGGTTTTTCATTTTTAGCCTGCAAGCCACAGTCTTCACACCCTGTTCTCGGTTATACTGCCAGGTCATATTGGATGCCTTGTCGTCAGTGTTTCGGGAGCGCCCATGCAGGTACATTCGTTGTATGTCTATCCGGTCAAGTCCCTGGCCGGAATCCAGGTTTCTTCATTCCTTCTGGACGAGTTCGGTCCGGCCGATGACCGTCGCTGGATGATCGTTGATTCCGAGCGCGAGTTCGTTACCCAGCGAAGCAATCCGGAACTCGCCATGATCAAAGCCCGGTTGGACTCAGGTCAGGTCTTTGTCGATATACCGGGGGAGGGCGAGTTTCCATTGTTGCCGGACACTGAGGAGTGTCGTGTCAGGGTCTGGCGGGACTGGGCGAAAGCGGTGTACGGAGAGGACAAGGCATCTGCTGCGCTGTCCCGCTACTGTGGCCAGACATTTCGCTTTGTGTATATGCCCGAGGAAACCTTCCGCCGCGTTGATGCGAGCCGGGTTACCGAGTATCGTCGGGTCAGCTTTGCCGATGGTTTTCCATTCCTGATCACCAACTTGCGTCCCTTGAAGAGCTGAACACGCGCCTTGATTCGGCATCGATATGCGAAGGTTCCGGCCGAACATTGTTGTTGAGGGCGCGGGGGCCTGGGATGAGGACAACTGGACATCTGCACGCATCGGGGAAACGGCATTCACGCTGGTAAAGCCCTGTTCCCGCTGTGTTATGACCACCGTGGATCCGGACCAAGGCGTAAAGTCCGTAGATCTGCAGCCTTTAAGGATGCTTGGAACCTATCGGCGAACCTCTGACGGCGTCATTTTCGGAATGAACGCCATTCATGAATCGGACGGGACCATCCGGGTCGGTGATCCGATTACTCTGCAAACGACTGCCACAACGGAGAATCAGTAACGTGCCATTGTTAACGCTGGATGCCGTATCCCTTGCTTTTGGCATGCAGCCATTGCTCGACCAAGCCTCTATGACCATCGAGGCAGGTGAACGTTTGTGTCTTCTTGGCAGGAATGGCGAGGGAAAATCCACACTACTGAAGATCGTCAGCGGTGAGGTAACGGCGGACGGCGGTGTTGTCCGGCTGGACGACGGTGCGGTGTTGTCAGTGCTGCCCCAGAATCTCCCCGTCAATGATACTCGAACCGCGTATGAGGCCGTTTCCGGTGCTTTCCCGGAGACCGGGGAATTGCTCGCGGAATTTCATCGGTTGTCCCAGACTGCGGATGAAGCCAGCCTGGACCGGCTGATGAAAGTACAGGAGCGCCTTGAGGCGCTGGATGGCTGGCGTCTGGACCAGAAAGTCGGCGCCATCCTCGAGCAATATGGCATCGACCCGGAGCAGCGTCTGAACACGCTTTCCGGCGGTTGGCAGCGACGTGTCCTGTTGGCGCGTGCCTGGTGACCGAGCCGGATATTCTGTTGCTGGATGAGCCTACCAACCACCTGGATGTGCCCGCCATTGCCTGGCTGGAAGAGGCCCTTGGTCAATTCCGTGGCGCGATTCTGTTTGTCAGCCACGACCGCGCGTTTATACGCCGCATGGCCACGCGGATCGTGGAACTGGACCGCGGGCACCTGGTGAGTTTTGCCGCTACGTACGACCGCTATCTGGACCTAAAGGAAAAGGCTCTGGAGGAGGAAGATCGCCAGAATGCGTTGTTCGACAAGCGGCTAAAACAGGAAGAGGCGTGGATACGCCAGGGGATCAAGGCTCGTAGGACCCGCAATATGGGCCGGGTGAGGGCGCTAAAGGCCATGCGTGAAGAACGCCAGCAACGTCGCGAACGCGGTGGAACTGCGAGCTTTTCGGTGGAAGACGCCGCCCGTTCCGGAAAACTGGTGGTGGAAGCCAGTGATGCCGGATTTGCCTATCCTGATGGTGCCGCGGTCATTCGCGACATGAACATGACGGTCCTCAGGGGCGATAAGATTGGCCTCGTTGGTGAAAATGGTACCGGGAAGACCACCCTGGTCCGGCTAATGCTGGGAGACCTGAAGCCCACAGATGGCCGAATTCGCCTCGGCACCAATTTGCAGATCGCTTACTTCGACCAGCTCCGGGGTGAGCTCGACCTTGAACGCAATGCGCTGGATAACCTGTCCGAGGGGCGGGAGTTCATCGAAATTAACGGCCAGAGCAAGCACGTACTGGGATATCTGCAGGAATTTTTGTTCAGCCCGGAACGGGCGCGGTCCCCTGTGCGTGTCTTTTCCGGGGGTGAGCGTGCGCGTCTTCTTCTTGCCAAGCTCTTCAGTAAGCCTGCCAATATCCTGGTGCTGGATGAGCCGACCAATGATCTGGACGTGGAGACCCTGGAGTTACTTGAATCCCGGCTGGTGGAATTTGCCGGTACTGTGATCGTTATCAGCCACGACCGCGAGTTCCTCGATAACGTCGCTACTGATACGGTGTTCCTGGACGGCTCTGGCAGAGTCGCGGAGTTTGTCGGTGGGTATACCGATTGGCGGAGGCAGGGTGGCCGGTTCCCTTCTGAGGGGGTAAGCCGAAAGGCCACCAAGCCGCCAAAGAACCAGAGCCCAGTGCCGGAAAAGAAGCCGGAAACGCCCGCAGTGGCAGACACCAAAAAAACAAAACCCGTAAAACTCAGCTACAAACTGAAGCTTGAACTGGAAAAACTTCCGGGCCAGATTGAAGAGCTGGAGGCGGAACTGGAAAAGCTTCGGGCACAGATTTCCGATCCGGAATTCTACTCCGGGCCCGCTGAGAGCGTCTCCACGACCCTGGCGGACCTCGGGGACAAGGAAGCCCACCTGGAGAAGGTCATCGAGCGCTGGATGGAGCTGGAAGAACAGGCGAATCAATGAATGTAACGTACCACTCAAATTTGAAGACAAGCGTTCCGAGACGTTTAAAGTAACGGACCGGCCAGCTGAGCCGGTGGGCAACCTGCCGAGCTGGACAAGGTTGGAGCACTGCCAATGCGCCAACTGCCCGCTGAAAGCATCGGAGTCGCCACGATGTCCCGCCGCCGTTGAAATGCTTCCGGTTGTGAATGCCTTTCAGGCAGAGGACGCCTACCAGAAGGTGACTGTGGAGGTTACAGACGACCGCAGGCGTTATTCCAAGGACACCACGCTTGAGGAGTCCCTGAGGTCATTGCTGGGGCTGAAAATGGCGACAAGCGGGTGTCCGGTGTTGTCCGAACTGAAGTCGATGGCCGTGCATCACTTGCCGTTTGCCAGCAACGATGAATTCATCATGAGGAGTGTGTCTCACTACCTTTTGCAGCAGTACCTGGCGAAACGTAACCACAAGGAGCCAGACTGGGAACTGAAAGGGCTGGTGGAGAGAAATCAACGCCTGCAGTTGGTCAACCAGGCGTTATGGCAGCGGATCCATTCGGTGTGCGAGGGGGACAGTAACCTGAAGGCATTGCTGAACTTCTTCTCAATGGCCTCCAGTGTGAGTTTTTCCCTGGAAAGTCAGCTTCGAAAACTGGAAGCAAAAATGAAGGGCGACGGCGCCGACTAGGGCGCCGCGGCCATCGTCCGGCTACTGGATGCGGATCGCAAGGACATCGCAGACGGTGCCATGCAACACACCGTTGGCGGTTGATCCTAGAAGCAACTGGAATCCTTTGCGGCCGTGGCTTCCCACGATGACCAGGTCCACACTCTGCTCTTCAGACAGCCGATGGATTTCGGATTCAGGGCGCCCCACCGTCACTATCTGATTGTCTTTGCCAACATTGTACTTTTCACCGTACCCGGCAAGCTGTTCCTTTGCCGCCTTGTCCAGTTGATCCTGAAGTTCCGTCAGGTCCATCGGAATGTCGCCCCCATAGGCGTAGCCAACAGGCTCCACTACGTGCACAAGCATCAACTCAGCACTATGGGCTTTGCTTATTTCGACGGCCTTATTGAGTACCTGGGGGGCCTCTTCGGTCAGATCGATTGCCACCAGTATCTTCTTATAGATCGACATCGCATCGCTCCTTCGCGGATGGGGTCAAACTCTTGGTGTGCCAAAGCAGTACCTTGTCCCATAAGTGTAAACCAACACTGACAGGTATCAATGACTGACTGGAAAGGTGACAAAAGGAGAGTTGGCTGGGGCTACAATCTGCCCCAGCGGCGTGGACGTCAGGCGTTTTCGCGCAACAGGCCAATGGTTGTTTCCAGGCCCCGGAGAATGCCTTTGGAATAGCGGTCGATCACAAACGCAACGTTGTTGTCGTTATAGTTAATATAGGAGCCCCGAATGAACTCCCACTTGGAGGTCAGGTCGTCCAGAGCGGCTTTTAGTGGGCCTTGGGCACCGCCTTTGGTGATCTGTGACAGGAAGGCGTCAAACTGCTTTGCCTGCTCGTCAAGAGGGATGTCGTTGGAGGAGCCCTGGAAGGTTTGCGATACCGAGGAATGGGTGCGGGCGGAGTACTTGGCCATCATCTGTGCCATAGTGACTGCCGCCGAGCGTGCGGCTTCAACTCTCTGGGCAGTTGCGACTTCGGTGCTTTCCCGGGCAACCGCGTACATCTCTGAAGCCACCTGGTTCATCGATAACGCCTGGTTCGCCATATCGGACACCAGGCGCAGGTCGGGATAACCGGTGTTGCGCACGTCGTTGATGTTGCTCCGCATCAGATCCTTGAATTTGTCGAACTCCACGTTGAGGCTTTCAACCTGTTCTCCGGACAATACGCCGGCGGTGCTGTCGGCGACCGAATTCATGGATTCGTTGGCGGCATTGATACTGGCGACAATCTCGTTCAGGGTTTCGGTATCGCCGCTTGCGCTGAACCGATAGTAGCGTCGAGTGCCATGTAGTTATTGACCCGGAAGTTATGCAGGTCCGAAAGAAAGCCGTCGCCTTCCTGGGCGCGGACCGTAAAGGAGGTGATCAGTAACAGCACGAGCGCCGTTACCAGGGAACGTACCCGCAAGCGAGCGTCTTTCATCGGATGGGTCTCCGTTAAGGCTGTTTTATTATTGTGGACTAAAGTCTTAGGCTGAAGGTAAAGTAACTCCGCCGACCAATCAAGTTGTTTTGGGGGGGGCGCTACGGGAGTAAATGTAAACAAATTTAAAATTTACGTGATAAACCTACCGTTTCGCATCAATACCTCGAACTACATACTTGATAAACAACAATTCCATTCGCCTCCTGATGCCGTTCGGCTGTCCATTTCGAGGCTGGTCGTTGATTCTTCCAGAAACAAATTGACAAACGAGCCGTTTTTTTTCATCGTGTCACACCACGATTCAAACGACTGTATGAATTTTTGGATCGCTTGATCGGGTATTGATTGAAAACAGTGACCGAAATCTCGCTGCATCAGCGGTCGTCTTGCGAAGCGCTTGTGCGGCTGTTTCAGCAGTTCCAAACACAGACTGGAGATCAGTTGATGATTTACGAAGGTAAAGCCATCACGGTTAAAGAGATCGAAGGCGGGATCGCTCAGTTGAACTTTGACTTGCAGGGCGAGTCAGTGAACAAGTTCAACCGTCTCACGATTGAAGAGCTCCGCGCCGCGACTGACAAACTGGAAGCGCAGAAGGGCCTGAAAGGCCTGGTTGTGACCAGTTCCAAGGACAGCTTTATTGTTGGCGCCGACATTACGGAATTCACCGACCTGTTTGCCGGGCCGGAAGAAGACCTCGTTGCCAACAACCTCAAGGCCAATGAAGTATTCAGCGCGATTGAAGATCTGCCTTTCCCCACCGTAACGGCGATCAACGGTATGGCGTTGGGTGGCGGCTTTGAAATGTGTCTTGCCACGGACTACCGGGTGATGGACAAGAAGGCCAAAGTAGGTCTTCCGGAAGTAAAGCTGGGCATTTTCCCAGGTTTCGGTGGCACTGTGCGTCTGTCCCGTCTGGTCGGTGTTGACTACGCGGTTGAATGGATCTGCGGCGGCACTGAGAACCGTGCCGACAAAGCCCTTAAAGTCGGTGCAGTTGATGCCGTACTTGAGGGTGAGAAGCTGGTAGATGCGGCCATCAGCATTATCAGCCAGTGCAACGACGGCAAGCTGGATTACCAGGCGCGTCGTGAAGAGAAGAAGGGCAAGATCAAGCTGAACGCCATGGAAAGCATGATGGCTTTCGAGATCTCCAAGGCGTACGTTGCCGGCCAGGCTGGCAAGAACTATCCGGCACCGGTCGAGGCGATCAAGGTTATGCAGAAGCATGCCGGCCTTACCCGTGACAAAGCGATCGAGGTTGAGGCTAAAGCTTCGCCAAGATGGCCAAAACCAACGTGGCAGCCTGCCTGGTTGGCCTGTTCCTGAACGACCAGGAGCTGAAGAAAAAGGCCAAGGCCTGGGAGAAGGAAGCCAATGACGTGAAACTGGCGGCCGTTCTGGGCGCTGGCATCATGGGTGGCGGTGTGGCTTACCAGTCCGCATTGAAGGGTACGCCCATCATCATGAAGGACATCGCCCAGGAAGGCATCGCTCTGGGTCTTAAAGAGGCCAAGAAGCTTCTTTCCAAGCGCGTTGACAAGGGTAAAATGGACGCCAGCAAGATGGCTGACGTTCTGAACAGCATCACGCCGACACTCAACTACGGCGACTTCAAGAACGTCGATCTGGTTGTTGAGGCCGTTGTTGAGAACCCGAAGGTTAAAGACGCTGTTCTGCGTGAGACCGAAGACAATGTTCGTGAAGACGCGATCCTGACGTCCAATACCTCCACCATTTCCATCGATCTTCTGGCCAAGAACCTGAAGCGTCCGGAAAACTTCTGCGGCATGCACTTCTTTAACCCGGTGCACATGATGCCCCTGGTTGAGGTTATCCGTGGTGAGAAGACCAGTGACAAGGCTATTGCCACCACAGTGGCCTACGCCAAGGCCATGGGTAAGACCCCGATTGTGGTCAACGATTGCCCAGGCTTCCTGGTCAACCGTGTGCTGTTCCCGTACTTCGGTGGTTTTGTGAACCTGGTACGTGACGGCGCGGATTTCCAGCACGTCGACAAGGTCATGGAGAAGTTCGGTTGGCCGATGGGCCTGCCTATCTGCTGGACGTGGTTGGCATGGACACCGGCAAGCACGCTGGCGAAGTCATGGCTGACGGCTTCCCGGACCGCATGAAGCACGAAGGTACTACCGCCATTGACGTGATGTTCGATAACAACCGTTACGGACAGAAGAACGACAAGGGCTTCTATAAGTACGAACTGGACCGCAAGGGCAAGCAGAAGAAGGTTGTCGACGAAGAAACCTACAAGCTGCTTGAGCCGGTTGTTCAGGGTAAGAACGATTTCAGCGACGAGGACATCATCGCACGTATGATGCTGCCTCTGTGCCTCGAAACCGTTCGCTGCCTGGAAGACGGCATTGTTGAAGACCCGGCAGACGCCGATATGGGCCTGATTTTCGGTATCGGCTTCCCGCCGTTCCGTGGTGGTGCCCTGCGTTATATCGACGACATGGGTGTCGACAAGTTCGTCGAGCTGGCAGACAAGTTTGCAGATCTTGGTCCCCTGTACCATCCGACCGAGAAGCTGCGTGAAATGGCCAAGACTGGCGAAAAGTTCTTTGGCTAACCCTGAACGAGATTTCCGAACGGAGAAAGATCTATGAGCCTTAATCCGAGAGACGTTGTCGTCGTCGATTGCGTGCGGACTCCGATGGGGCGTGCCAAAAACGGCTGCTTCCGCAATGTTCGTGCGGAGACCCTGTCGGCTGCGCTTATCGAAGCACTGTTTGAGCGCAACCCGAAGCTCGACCCGAAAGAAGTTGAAGATGTGATCTGGGGCTGTGTAAATCAGACCAAAGAGCAGGGCTTCAACGTGGCGCGTCAGATTTCATTGCTGACCCGCATCCCTCATGAGTCTGCTGCGCAAACCGTGAACCGTCTGTGTGGTTCTGCCATGAGCGCGATCCACACCGCCGCCCAGGCGATCCAGACTGGCAACGGCGATGTGTTCTTCGTGGGTGGTGTTGAGCACATGGGTCACATCCCCATGACCGACGGTTTTGACCACAACCCGGCTGCGTCCAAGTACTCTGCCAAAGCGTCCAATATGATGGGCCTGACCGCAGAAATGCTCGCCAAGATGCACGGCATCACCCGTGAGCAGCAGGACGAGTTTGGCGCACGTTCACATCGCCTGGCGCATGAAGCCACTCAGGAAGGCCGCTTCAAGAACGAAATCGTTCCGATTGAAGGCCATGACGAGAACGGCTTTAAAGTGCTGATCGAGGAAGACGAGACCATTCGTCCCGAAACCACCGCTGAATCGCTGGGTCAGCTGAAGCCAGCGTTCGATCCGAAAAACGGTACAGTGACTGCAGGTACGTCCTCGCAGCTGACTGACGGTGCCGCAGCCATGGTGCTGATGTCCGCAGAGCGTGCTGAAGCTCTGGGCCTGAAGCCGGTTGCCAGGATTCGCAGCATGGCTGTTGCCGGTTGTGATCCCGCGATCATGGGTTACGGCCCGGTTCCGGCCACCAAGAAGGCGTTGAAGCGCGCAGGCCTGAAAGTCGAAGATATCGACTTCTGGGAACTGAACGAAGCCTTTGCGGGTCAGTCCCTGCCGGTCCTGAAAGACCTGAAGCTGTTGGGTGTAATGGAAGAGAAAGTAAACCTGAATGGTGGCGCGATTGCCCTTGGGCATCCGCTGGGTTGTTCCGGTGCACGTATCTCTACAACCCTGCTGAATGTCATGCAGGCCAAAGGCGGTAAGCTTGGTGTTTCCACCATGTGTATCGGCCTGGGGCAGGGCATTGCAACGGTATGGGAGCGTCTCTGATTCATTGAGCAGAATCAGTAACGCTGTCTCAGGAGGCCCGGCAAACGCCGGGCTTTCCTGTCTCTGACTGGAGAAAAAGGCGCCTGGAAATAAAAGAATGGGTTGTCTTGCTTTTCTTGACCCTGTAAAACAATGCACCTATACACTTGTGGCGGCTATGGACTGTTTTCTAGCCGACTGATTTTACAGCGAGTTTCCGGTTTGCTGATTTTTCAACCGATTATCGCCAAGGACACAGATCTCCGATATGGGTAAAAGCCTCGTTATTGTCGAGTCGCCAGCGAAAGCGAAGACCATCAACAAATACCTGGGGTCCGACTTCATTGTGAAGTCCAGCGTCGGGCACATTCGCGACCTTCCGGTCAGCGGTAGCGGCTCAACGTCAGATCCGAAAGAGCGCGCCAGGCAGGCCGCGTTGACCCGCAAGATGAGCCCGGAAGAGAAGGTGGTTCACAAGAAGCGGAAATCCAGGGAGCAACTGGTTGCCCGCATGGGGGTAGACCCTGACCAGGACTGGAGCGCCCGATACGAGATATTGCCCGGCAAGGAAAAGGTTGTCAGCGAACTCAAGCGGTTGGCAAAGTCCGCCGATCATATCTATCTCGCAACGGATTTGGACCGTGAAGGGGAGGCGATCGCCTGGCACCTCCAGCAAACCATTGGTGGTGAGCCGGAAAAGTATCGCCGCGTCGTGTTCAATGAGATCACCAAGCGAGCTATCCAGGAGGCCTTCAAGGATCCGGGGAATCTCGATAACAACCGCGTGAACGCGCAGCAGGCGCGTCGATTCCTCGACCGGGTCGTCGGCTATATGGTATCGCCATTGCTGTGGGCCAAGATTGCACGCGGCCTTTCGGCGGGTCGGGTTCAGTCGGTTGCAGTCCGGCTTATCGTCGAACGCGAACGGGAAATTCGCAAGTTCATTCCCGAAGAGTTCTGGCAGTTGCATGCTGACCTGGCTTCGAAGCAGGCCGAGCAGCCCGTTCGTTTTGAGGTGACCCGATACGACGATAAAGCCTATCGTCCGGTCAGTGAAAAGCAGAGCACCGATCACGTTGAGCGCCTGAAGGATGGTACCTTCAAGGTGGCCAAACGAGAGGACAAGCCGACACGCTCACGTCCCTCCGCCCCCTTTATTACGTCCACGCTGCAGCAGGCGGCCAGCAACCGGATGGGGTTCAGCGTCAAGAAAACGATGATGCTGGCCCAGCGCCTCTATGAGGCCGGCTTCATTACCTACATGCGTACCGACTCGACCAACCTGAGCCAGGATGCCGTGAGCGGTTGCCGCGAATTTGTCAAAAAGCAGTTCGGTGATAAATTCCTGCCGGAGAAACCAAGGGTATACGGTAGCAAAGAGGGTGCCCAGGAGGCCCACGAGGCCATCCGTCCGACCGATGTGAGTCGTAGGCCGGCCGATATAAGCGGCCTGGAGAAAGATGCTGAGAAGCTCTACGACCTGATCTGGCGCCAGTTTATTGCCTGCCAGATGGCTGATGCTGAATTCCTGAGCACGTCCATTGTGGTTGCCAACGGTGATTACGAGCTTCGTACGCGGGGGCGGATCATCAAGTTTGAGGGTTTCCTCAAAGTGGCGCCCCAGTCGGCCAAGAAAGATGAAGATATCGCGCTTCCGGATATCAAGGTTGACGAAACCCTGACACTGAAGAAGCTCGATCCCAGCCAGCATTTCACCAAGCCGTCGCCGCGCTATACCGAGGCGAGCCTGGTCAAGGAGCTGGAGAAGCAGGGTATTGGGCGGCCATCCACCTACGCATCGATTATCTCCACCATTCAGGATCGCGGCTACGTCCGTTTGCAGAATCGCCGCTTCTACGCTGAAAAAATGGGCGAGATCGTCACCGAACGGTTGTCGGAATCCTTTCCGAACCTGATGGACTTTGACTTTACCGCCAAAATGGAAGGTGAGCTGGATGACATCGCCGGTGGCGAGGTGGACTGGAAAAAGGTGCTCAATGACTTCTACGGTCGTTTCCGTCAGCAACTGGAAACCGCCGAGAGTGGCGAAGACGGAAGCATGCGGGCGAATACCCCGACCGAGACCGACATTCCGTGCCCGACTTGCAGTCGCCCCATGCAGATCCGCGTGGCCAGTACCGGCGTTTTCCTGGGATGCTCAGGGTACTCACTGCCGCCTAAAGAACGGTGCAAAACGACCATCAACCTGGTGTCCGGTGACGAGGTTGTCAGTGCGGACGAAGATGTCGATGGCGAAGGTGAAACCCGTCTGCTCCGCAAGAAGCGGCGTTGTCCGAAATGCGGAACTGCCATGGACAGTTACCTGGTGGACGAAGGTCGCAAACTCCATGTGTGCGGTAACAACCCGGATTGTTCCGGCTATGAAGTGGAGAAGGGTACGTTCCGAATCAAGGGTTATGAAGGTCCAACCCTGGAGTGCGACAAGTGCGGCTCCGAAATGCAGCTTAAAACCGGGCGTTTTGGTAAATACTTCGGCTGTACCAACACCGAATGCAAGAACACGCGTAAGCTGCTGAAAAGCGGCGAGCCTGCGCCTCCCAAGATGGATCCGGTGCCGATGCCTGAGCTGCAGTGCCAGAAGGTTGAAGACACCTATGTGCTGCGTGATGGCGCTTCCGGATTGTTCCTGGCTGCCAGCAAGTTCCCCAAGAATCGGGAGACGCGTCCGCCGCTGGTTATGGAGATCAAACCTCATCGCAAGGACATTGATCCCAAGTACGGTTACTTGATGGATGCCCCGGAGCGTGACCCGGAAGGTAACCCGACGGTCATCCGTTACAGCCGGAAAAGCAAGGAGCAGTATGTGATGTCGGAAAAGGACGGCAAAGCGACAGGCTGGTCTGCGTGGTTTGTGAACGGCAAATGGCAGCCGAAAGAGAAATGACTATAGGATGACTGGCAGGTTGGGCTCGACACCTTTCCTGCCAGTTGTGTGAAAGCGAACTTCAGGGTTTCTTGCGTAGCCGTTGTATCAGTGAAGACGTATCCCAGCGGCTTCCCCCCATCTGCTGAACATCTCCATAGAACTGGTCAACGAGTGCGGCGACAGGAATCCTCGAGCCGTTTTTTCGCGCCTCTTCGAGGCAGATTGCCAGATCCTTGCGCATCCAGTTGACAGCGAAGCCGTGCTCGAACTCCCCATCAATCATGGTGCCTGAGCGATTTTCCATCTGCCACGATTGAGCTGCTCCTTTTGAGATCACGTCGACGACCTTGCGGACATCCAGTTCCGCCTGTTCGGCAAAGTGAAGGGCTTCCGAGAGGCCCTGAACCAGTCCGGCGATGGCGATCTGGTTGACCATCTTCGTCTTCTGGCCGCTGCCGATCGGTCCCATGTGGTTCAGGGCTTTGGCGTAATGCTCCATCAGCGGTTTCGCTTGCGAAAAAGGGTCGGCCTCCCCGCCACACATAATGGTAAGCTGGCCGTTTTCCGCACCCTGCTGACCACCGGATACCGGGGCGTCAATAAACTCAAGGTTGCGGGCTCTGGCAAGCTGGCCCAGTTGCTCTGCAATGCCTGCCGAAGCGGTTGTATGGTCGACCAGCACGGCGCCGGGCTTGGCGTTGGCAATGATGCCCTCAGGGCCTTCATAGACTTTTTCCAGATCTATATCGGCACCCACACAGGTAAATACGAAGTCTGCGTCAGCAACGGCGGCGGCGATTGAGTCGCAGGCCTTGCCTTTATACTGGCTCGCCCAGCTCTCTGCTTTGGCGTGAGTGCGGTTCCATACCTGAACAGTAAGACCGGCGTTTGCCAGGTGGCCGGCCATTGGATAGCCCATTACGCCGAGACCGATAAATGCGGCAGTTACGTTCATCACTGTTTCTCCAGACGTGGTTGGTGATAGCGCGAAGTAGGCATCAATCATTGCAGAATGTGAGGGCACAAAAAAGGCCGCTGATGCAGCGGCCTTTCGATTTCGGCTATCCGGGAGCTATTTCTTGGGGTAGCTTCTTGCTTCGGGGCCTGTGTAGAGCTGGCGCGGCCGGCCAATGCGGTAGTCGCCGCTGACCATTTCGTTCCAGTGCGAGAACCAGCCAATGGTGCGCGAAAGGGCGAATATAACCGTAAACATGGACGTCGGAATGCCGATGGCCTTAAGGATCAGGCCGGAGTAGAAGTCTACGTTCGGGTAGAGTTTGCGCTGGACGAAATACTCGTCTTCAAGGGCAATCTTCTCGAGACGTTGTGCAATCTTGAGAAGAGGGTCGTTCTCCAGGCCGAGCTCAGTCAGGACTTCGTGCGCAGTTTCGGCCATTACCTTGGCGCGCGGATCAAAGTTCTTGTAGACCCGGTGACCAAAGCCCATCAGGCGGAATGGGTCGTCCTTGTCCTTCGCCTTGGCGATGAATTTCTCGATGTTGGACTCGTCCCCGATTTCCGCGAGCATGTCCAGAACTGCTTCGTTGGCGCCGCCGTGGGCAGGGCCCCACAGCGCTGCAATACCGGAGGCAATACACGCGTAGGGGTTGGCGCCGGTTGAGCCGGCCAGGCGAACGGTTGAGGTGGACGCGTTCTGTTCGTGATCGGCATGCAGGATGAAAATCTTGTCCATCGCCTTGGCGAGGATCGGGTTTGGCTTGTATTCCTCACAGGGAACACCAAACATCATCTGCAGGAAATTCTCAGAATAGGTCAGGTCGTTGCGGGGATACATGAACGGCTGACCAATGCTGTACTTGTAACACCAGGCCGCAATGGTCGGCATTTTGGCGATCAGTCGGTGAGCAGTGATTTCACGCTGCTCGACGTTGGTGACATCCATCTGGTCGTGATAGAACGCCGACAGGGCTCCAACGACGCCGCACATAATGGCCATCGGATGCGCATCACGGCGGAAACCCTGGAAGAAGTTGCGCATCTGGTCGTGCAACATCGTGTGGTTTTTGATGGTGTCGTGGAAGCGCTTGTTCTCTTCCGCTGTCGGAAGCTCGCCGTTAAGCAGGAGGTAGCAGACTTCCAGGTAGTCGGAGTTTTCTGCCAATTCCTCGATTGGGTAGCCTCGGTGCAGGAGAACGCCCTTGGCTCCGTCGATGTAGGTGATCTGGGATTCGCAGGCTGCGGTGGATACAAATCCAGGGTCGTACGTAAAGACGCCTTCCTGGACGAGGCTTCTCACGTCAATGACGTCAGGGCCGACGGTGCCTGAGTAAACCGGTAGCTCAATGGACTTGTCACCCACCGAAAGCGTGGCTTTCCTGTCGGTCATGGTGCTCTCCTATTTATCAGCATTTGGAAGCGCTAGAAGGCGCGTATTATCGCAAAACTGGCGGCAAAATATAGGGCGTTGGCTTTTTTTGTCAATGGAAGAGGCAATAAAACCCATTATTTGACGCCTGCTGTAAATCAGGGAAATCCGGAATACGGCTGCTTTCGAGGTTTAATTGATTTTGTCAATCCTCTTTATAGCGAGTCCCAAGGCCTGATTTAACGGGCCCTGACAGAGTTGCGCGTTTGTAATTGAAAAGGGTACTCCTTATAATCCGTAGCCCGGAATCGGGGATATAACAGGCCGCAGCGTCAGATATCAAAAGAGCGCATGCCGGTTTTTCTCCCTCCTGAACATATCGTGTGCCGGATCCGTTCAGCATACCGATCCTTACATACCAACCATCCGCATCCGGTTTTTTCCGGCCCCGCGGAACCAAGAGAGAGTGTGAGAGCGCTGTGAATAGCAAACGACCAGTAAATCTCGATCTCGGCAAGTTTCATTTTCCGCTGCCAGCCATCACGTCCATACTGCATCGCGTCAGTGGCATCATCATTTTTGTGGGTGTTGCTTTCATGTTGTACGGGCTTCAGCTTTCCCTTTCCGGGGAAGAAGGCTTCAGTCGGGTTAGTGGCTTGCTGGACAGCTTCCTTGCGAAGCTGATTACCTGGGGCATTCTGTCTGCCTTGCTGTACCACCTGGTTGCGGGTATCAAGCACCTGCTGATGGATATGGGCATCGGCGAAGAGCTGGAAAGTGGCCGGCTCGCGGCGAAAGCCACAGTCGTAATCTCCGTTATTCTCATCCTTCTGGCAGGAGTCTGGGTATGGTAAACAGCGTCACGAATCTCGGGCGTAGCGGTGTTTTCGACTGGATGATCCAGCGTGTTACCGCCTACGTGCTTGCTCTGTATACAGTTTTTCTTTTCGGATTCATCCTGACCACTGACGTTAATTACGACAGCTGGTCGGCGCTTTTCGACCAGACCTGGTTCCGCATCTTCACCCTGCTTGCACTGCTCTCAATCGGCGCGCACGCCTGGGTTGGGCTCTGGACAGTGACAACGGATTACATCAAGGCGACCCTGCCGCGCTTCCTGGTACAGGCACTTTGCGGTCTGGCCATGTTCGTGTATTTGGTCTGGGGCATTCAGATTCTTTGGGGGCTTTAATTAATGGCTAATATCAAGACCATGTCTTATGACGCGATTGTTATCGGTGGCGGCGGTGCCGGTATGCGTGCCGCCCTTCAGTTGACAGAATCCGGCGTCAATACCGCATGTATCACCAAGGTATTTCCGACCCGTTCCCACACTGTATCTGCCCAGGGCGGTATTACCTGCGCCATCGCCAGTGCCGACCCCAATGATGACTGGCGCTGGCACATGTACGACACCGTCAAGGGTTCCGACTATATCGGTGACCAGGACGCGATTGAGTACATGTGTTCCGTGGGCCCGCAGGCCGTGTTCGAACTGGAACACATGGGGCTGCCGTTCTCCCGTACCGAGCAGGGCCGTATTTATCAGCGTCCGTTTGGTGGTCAGTCCAAGGGGCCGGACAATCCTGCCCAGGCGGCGCGTACCTGTGCTGCTGCGGACCGTACCGGTCACGCGCTCCTGCACACGCTCTATCAGGCGAACCTCAAGGGCGGAACCACCTTCCTGAACGAGTGGTACGCCGTTGATCTGGTGAAGAACAGTAAAAACGAAGTGGTTGGTGTCGTCGCCATCGAAATCGAGACTGGCGAGGTGGCTTACATCAAGTCCAAGGCAACCGTTCTTGCCACTGGCGGTGCAGGTCGTATCTACGCCTCCACCACCAAACGCCCTGATCAATACCGGCGACGGTATTGGTATGGCGCTCCGTGCCGGTTTCCCGATGCAGGACATGGAGATGTGGCAGTTCCACCCCACGGGCATTCATGGCGCCGGTACTCTGGTAACAGAAGGTTGTCGAGGTGAGGGCGGTTACCTGATCAATTCCGAGGGTGAACGTTTCATGGAGCGTTACGCTCCGAACGCCAAAGACCTGGCTGGTCGCGACGTGGTTGCCCGCTCCATGGTGATTGAGATCCTGGAAGGCCGTGGATGCGGTCCGGACAAGGATCACGTTCTATTGAAGCTGGACCACCTTGGTGAAGAAACACTGAACCTGCGCCTGCCGGGTATTTGTGAGCTTTCACGCACCTTTGCGCACGTGGACCCGGTTAAAGAGCCGGTGCCGGTTGTGCCAACCTGTCACTACATGATGGGCGGGATTCCCACCAACGTAGGTGGTCAGGCCCTGACTCAGGATGAGAGCGGTAACGACACGCCCATTCCCGGGTTGTTTGCCTGCGGTGAAGCAGCTTGTGTGTCCGTTCATGGTGCCAACCGTCTTGGCGGTAACTCCCTGCTGGATCTGGTCGTCTTCGGCCGTGCCGCTGGCTTGCACATTGAAGAGCAGCTTCGCGGCGGCTTTGAGGTGGACGGCGCCAGTGAGGAAGACATCAAGAACGCGATGGCGCGCCTTGATCGCCTGAACAGCGCCTCGGAAGGCGAGAGCGTTGCCGAAGTGCGCAAGGATCTGCAGAACTGCATGCAGCTTTACTTCGGTGTGTTCCGTGACGGCAAGAGCATGGAAGAAGGTCTTGAGAAGCTGGAAGCGATTGGTAAGCGCGTACGCAATACCAGGCTCGCGGATACCAGCAATGCCTTCAACACCGCGCGTATCGAAGCCCTTGAGCTTGATAACCTTTATGAAGTTGCACTTGCAACGGCTGTTTCAGCCTACGAGCGCAAGGAAAGTCGCGGTGCTCATGCCCGTAACGATTTTACCGAGCGTGATGATGAAAACTGGCTGAAGCATTCGCTGTACTTCCCGCTGGACAAGCGTGTTGGAAAGCGTGATGTAAACTTCGCTCCGAAAACGGTGGATACATTCCAGCCGAAGATCCGGACTTACTAAGGGGGATTGTGCAATGTTAGTAAGCCTGTACCGCTACAACCCGGAAACCGACAATGCGCCCTATATGCAGGACGTAGAGCTGGATATACCGGAAGGAAAGGACCTGATGGTTCTGGATGTCCTTAACCTGGTCAAGGAGCAAGACCCCTCAATGGCCTATCGCCGTTCCTGTCGGGAAGGCGTCTGTGGGTCCGATGGTATGAACATGAATGGCAAGAACGGTCTTGCCTGCATCACGCCGCTGTCGGAAGTGCTCAAGAACAACAAGCTGGTTGTTCGCCCACTTCCGGGCCTGCCGGTGATTCGTGACCTGGTTGTGGACATGAGCCTGTTCTACAAGCAGTACGAGAAGGTTATGCCGTACCTGGTCAACGACAATCCGGCGCCCGCCATTGAGCGTTACCAGTCACCGGAAGACCGGGAAAAGCTGGACGGCCTGTACGAGTGTATTCTCTGTGCCTGCTGTTCCACGGCTTGCCCCTCATTCTGGTGGAATCCGGACAAGTTCGTTGGCCCGGCCGGATTGCTGCAAGCCTACCGGTTCCTGGCCGACAGCCGGGATACTGCACAGGAGGAGCGTCTTGCCAATCTGGATGATCCGTTCAGTGTATTCCGCTGTCGGGGCATCATGAACTGTGTCAGCGTTTGTCCGAAAGGCCTTAACCCAACACGGGCGATCGGCCACATTCGGAACCTTCTGCTTCAGCGGGCGACGTAAGCAGAATCTGAAACAAACGCTATACTGTGCTGACAAGGCTCGCACCCGGAAGGCCCGCAACGACGCGGGCCCTTCAACCAAAGGCTTATAGTCAAAAGTCTTAGCAGGGTGCACACTACGCAGGCCGTCACGGGAGCTTAAAAGGTTCCTGGCGGATTGCTGAGTATAATAACCACCGGGGAACGGAAAACATCCTTGTTGGATGTGGTGGCCAAAGTCGATCCCGTAAAAACCCGTATTGACTCAGATATACCCCTGGCCGACCATAGCCAGCTCCCCGCACCAGCCCAAGGTGAGCTATTCAAAATGCACGAAAGCATAATGGAGCAGTTGTGGCAGACTTCCCACCTACAAGGAGGGAATCTCGCCTATGTTGAACAGCTTTTCGAAACCTACCTGACAGACCCCAATGCCGTTCCCGAAGAATGGCGCAGCTATTTCGATAAACTTCCCAGTGTGGATGGCTACAAAGGCCGTGATATAGATCATTCGTCCATCCGCCAGCAATTTGAACACATATCCCGTAACCAGCGCTTTCTAGCCAGCAGCGGCGTACCTGCCAGTGCAACGGTTGATGCCGACAAAAAGCAGATCCGTGTCCTCCAGTTGATCAATGCCTTCCGTTTTCGTGGCCACCAGGAAGCAAAGCTGGATCCCCTCGGTGTATGGAACCGTCCACAGGTTGAAGATCTCGATCCATCCTTTCACGAACTATCGGAAGCGGACTACGACCTCGAGTTTCAGACCGGCTCGCTGAACTTTGGCTCCGAGACAATGAAGCTTCGGGACATCGTTGGTGGTCTTCGGCAGACGTACTGTGAAAGCATCGGTGCGGAATATATGCACGTTGTGGACACTCGTATCAAACGCTGGTTCCAGCAACGCATGGAGCCGGTACGCTCGCGTCCCAACTACGAGTCTGGAACCCGTAAGCATTTGCTGGAACGGTTAACCGCAGCGGAAGGCCTCGAAAAGTATCTGGGTTCCCGCTATCCGGGCGTAAAACGGTTTGGGCTTGAAGGTGGCGAGAGCCTGATTCCCTGTCTGGATGAGCTGATCCAGCGGGCAGGCAGCTACGGCGCGAAGGAAATTGTGTTGGGCATGGCCCACCGGGGCAGGTTGAATGTTCTGGTTAATACACTCGGCAAGAACCCGAAAGAACTGTTTGACGAGTTTGAAGGCAAGAAACTCGCTGATTCCGGTTCTGGTGACGTTAAATACCATCAGGGTTTCTCTTCCAACGTGATGACCGAAGGTGGCGAAATCCACCTTGCGCTGGCGTTTAACCCGTCGCACCTTGAGATCGTGTCTCCGGTGGTTGAAGGCTCAGTCCGTGCCCGCCAGACCCGGCGCAACGACCCTAACGGCACCCAGTGTGTGCCCATCATCATGCACGGTGACGCAGCGTTCGCCGGGCAGGGTGTGGTTATGGAAACCTTCCAGATGTCCCAGACCCGGGGCTATGGTGTTGGCGGTACTATTCATATCGTCATCAACAACCAGGTCGGTTTTACCACCAGCAAGCAGGAAGATGCCCGTTCCACGGAATACTGCACCGATGTGGCCAAGATGATTCAGGCCCCGATCCTGCACGTGAACGCGGACGATCCCGAGGCGGTCATGTTCGTGACCCAGATGGCCATGGATTACCGCCACGAGTTCAAGAACGATGTGGTGATCGATCTGGTGTGCTATCGCCGCCGCGGACACAATGAGGCAGATGAGCCGGCCGCAACACAGCCGGTGATGTACGAAAAGATTCGCAAGCTGACAACCACCCGCAACCTCTATGCGGAAAAACTGGTTGCTGACGGTGTGATCACTGAGGACGAAGCCAAACAGATCGAACTGGACTACCGGGACGAGTTGGATAAGGGCGACCACGTGGTCAAGTCCCTGGTCAAGGAGCCCAACAAGGATCTGTATGTCGACTGGACGCCGTACCTGGGGCATGAGTGGACTGCCAAGTGCAAATCCAGTGTCGCCCTCAAGACGATCCAGAAACTGGGTAAGAAACTGACTCACGTGCCGGAAGGTTCAGTGTTCAGCGCCAGGTGTCCAAGATTGTCAGCGACCGGGAAAAAATGACCGCCGGCGCGCTACCAATCAACTGGGGCTACGGTGAAGTGATGGCCTACGCCACGCTTCTGAACGAAGGGCATCCCATCCGGATTACCGGCCAGGACGTTGGTCGCGGCACCTTCTCTCACCGCCATGCGGTACTGCACAACCAGAAGGACGGTGCCCACCATATTGCGCTGGAGCACATTGCCGAGAACCAGCCGAAGTTTGAAATCTACGACTCACTGCTCTCAGAAGAGGCGGTGATGGCGTTCGAGTATGGTTATTCCACCACGGCACCCAATGGTCTTGTGGTCTGGGAAGCCCAGTTTGGTGACTTCGCCAATGGCGCCCAGGTGGTGATTGACCAGTTCCTGACCAGTGGTGAGCACAAGTGGGGGCGTCTGTGCGGCCTCACGCTGCTGTTGCCACATGGCTATGAAGGCCAGGGTCCGGAGCACAGTTCGGCAAGGCTGGAGCGTTTCCTGCAGTTGTCCGCGGAACACAACATCCAGGTTTGCGTGCCAACCACGCCATCCCAGGTGTTCCACATGCTGCGTCGTCAGGTCAAACGTCCGCTGCGTAAACCTTTGGTTGCGATTACGCCAAAGAGCCTGTTGCGTCATAAGGAAGCTACCTCGGAACTGGACGACCTGACATCGGGTACCTTCAAGACGGTACTGCCGGAGAAAGAACCCTCCGACCCGAAAAAGGTCACTCGTCTGATTCTGTGCAGCGGTAAGGTCTACTTCGACCTGTTGGAGCGCAAGAAAGCGGACGAGCGGGATGACGTTGCTATTGTTCGTATCGAACAGCTATACCCATTCCCGGGTGACGATCTGGACGAGCTCCTGAGCCAGCACAGCAAGCTCAAGCACGTGGTCTGGTGCCAGGAAGAGCCCATGAACCAGGGGGCCTGGTATTGCAGCCAGCATCATATGCGTAATGCGCTGCATCGTCATAATCCCAAGCTGTATCTTCAGTATGCCGGTCGTGACGCCTCCGCTGCTCCGGCTTGTGGCCATATGTCGGTTCACATTGAAGAGCAGAAAAAACTGGTTAACGACGCGTTTGAAATCTGACGAGCTACCGAACTAAGGATCCGAGATGTCAACTGAAATAAAAGCCCCCGTATTCCCAGAGTCGGTCGCAGAAGGGACAGTCGCGACCTGGCATAAGCAGCCTGGCGAAGCCTGTTCACGTGACGAACTGATTGTCGATATTGAAACCGACAAGGTCGTACTCGAGGTGGTAGCTCCGGCGGATGGTGTTATCGAGGAAGTACTCAAGGGCGAAGGCGACACTGTAGAAAGTGGTGAAGTCGTCGGTAAGTTCAAGGAAGGCGCGGCTGGTGATTCCAAGCCTGCAGCCAAAGATGACAGCAAGAAAGAAGAGAGTAAGCCCGAAGCGACTTCGGAAAAGTCCTCCGAAGCACCAACCAAGTCATCTGGCGAAGCCATCCTCAGCCCGGCAGCGCGGAAGCTGGCGGAAGAGAATAGCGTTGATCCAGACGCTGTCGAAGGTACCGGAAAAGACGGTCGCGTAACAAAAGAAGATGTTCAGAATCATATAGATGCTGGTAAGTCTTCAGGGGCTTCCTCAACTTCTGCGTCGAAGCCGGCTGGCGATATGCCGCAGGTGGATGTTGGTTCCGGCGAGCGTCCGGAGAAGCGGGTTCCCATGACGCGTCTGCGTGCCAGTATCGCGAAACGACTGGTCAATGCTCAGCAGACCGCGGCCATGCTCACCACGTTCAACGAAGTGAACATGGGGCCGGTCATGGAGCTGCGCAAGCAATACAAGGAAAGCTTCGAGAAGCGTCATGGGGTCAAGCTCGGTTTCATGTCCTTCTTTACCAAGGCAGCGACCGAAGCGCTGAAACGCTTCCCTGCGGTTAACGCCTCCATCGACGGTAACGACATGGTTTACCATGGTTACCAGGATATCGGTATTGCTGTGTCAAGTGATCGCGGCCTCGTTGTGCCTGTGGTTCGTGACACCGACGCGCTCGGCCTGGCCGACATTGAGAAGAAAATCGTCGAGTACGGAACCAAGGCCAAAGACGGCAAGCTCGGTATCGAGGATATGACCGGTGGCACCTTTACCATCACCAACGGTGGTATCTTCGGTTCACTGATCTCCACGCCGATCCTCAACCCGCCACAGACGGCCATTCTGGGTATGCACAAGATCCAGGAGCGTCCGATGGCAGTGAACGGCAAGGTCGAGATTCAGCCGATGATGTATCTGGCGCTTTCCTACGACCACCGCATGATCGATGGCAAGGAAGCAGTGCAGTTCCTGGTGGCTATCAAGGAAATGCTTGAAGACCCAGCGCGCATTCTGCTGGACGTCTGAGCTGACACTTAACGAATTGGAAAACGGGATAAAACATGTCTGACAAGTACGACGTAATCGTCATTGGCGCTGGCCCGGGCGGCTATGTTGCCGCCATCAAAGCGGCTCAGCTGGGCCTGAAAACCGCGTGCATCGAGTCCTGGACCGATAAAGAAGGCAAGAACCGTCTAGGCGGTACCTGCCTGAATGTGGGCTGCATTCCATCCAAGGCGTTGCTGGAGATTTCCCATAAATATGAGGAAGCCAGCCACGATTTTGCCGAGCAGGGCATTATCGCTAAGGAAGTCGGCTTCGACATCGCCAAGATGATGAAGCGCAAAGAAGGCATCGTGGACCAGTTGACCGGTGGCATCGGCGGCCTGTTCAAGTCCAACGGCGTTACACCGATCTATGGCCACGGGAAACTGTTGGCCAACCGTAACGTGGAAGTGACCGACAAGGATGGCAAGAAAAAAACCTACGAGGCGGAGAACGTGATTATCGCCACGGGTTCACGTCCCATCCAGATTCCACCTGCGCCGTTCGATGGCACGCACATCGTGGACTCTGAGGGCGCTCTGGAATTCACTGAGGTTCCCAAGCGTCTCGGCGTTATCGGGGCAGGTGTTATCGGTCTCGAGCTGGGCAGCGTATGGGCTCGCCTGGGGGCAGAGGTAACCGTACTTGAAGCGGTTGACACCTTCCTGCCAGTCGTTGACCAGCAGGTTGCCAAGGATGCACTGAAACAGTTCCAGAAGCAGGGGCTTAACGTTGTGCTGGGCGCACGTATGACCGGTGCGGAAGTCAAGCGCAAACTGGTTAATGTGACCTATGAAGATTCGAAGGGTAAGCAGGAAGCCAAGTTTGACAAGCTGATCGTCGCCGTTGGCCGTCGCCCATATACCGATAACCTGCTGTCTGAAGACTCCGGTGTTAAGTTGGACGAACGCGGTTTCATCTTCGTGGATGACAACTGTAAAACCGAAGCGCCCGGTGTCTGGGCGGTTGGTGACGTGGTTCGTGGTCCGATGCTGGCCCACAAGGCATCCGAAGAAGGCGTTATGGTTGCTGAGCGTATTGCCGGGCACAAGCCGCAGGTTAACTACGACTGCATCCCGAACGTGATCTACACGTCGCCGGAAGTTGCCTGGGTCGGGAAGACCGAGCAGGAGATGAAAGCGGAAGGTGAGGAGTACAATGTGGGTACTTTCCCATTCGCCGCCAATGGTCGAGCCATGGCAGCGAATGCGGCGTCCGGCATGGTCAAGATCATCGCCGACGCGAAAACCGATCGTATTGTCGGTTTCCACGTGGTGGGTCCCCAGGCCTCTGAAATCGTTGCTCAGGGCGTTATCGCCATGGAGTTTGGTTCCAGTGCCGAAGACCTCGCCCTGACCTGTTTTGCACATCCGACTCTGTCCGAGTCCGTGCATGAAGCGGCTCTGGGTGTTGCCGGCGGAGCGATTCACATCGCCAACCGTCGCAAAAAGAAGTAACGCGAGCCAGGAAGCAGGGGCGCCAATGACGGCGCCCCGCTGCTATTAAAACGGCTGGTTTTCGGTCGCGTTAAGGATGCGCTGAGGTGATCCCCGGCGCATCAAACCGAATTCGCACTGCGCGGGTTCAATTTCCGTATGTGGTTATCCTCCATCAGAAAGCGGGACATTAACTATGAATTTGCATGAATATCAGGGCAAACAGCTTTTCGCTGAATATGGCCTGCCAGTATCCAAGGGCATTGCCTGCGATACCCCCAAAGACGCAGTGGCCGCTGCTGACGAAATCGGCGGCGACGCCTGGGTAGTAAAAGCTCAGGTTCACGCTGGTGGCCGCGGCAAGGCCGGCGGTGTAAAACTGGTCAAGAGCAAGGACGATATCCGCGCCTTCGCTGAGAGCTGGCTTGGCAAGAATCTGGTGACCTACCAGACCGACGAAAACGGCCAGCCAGTCAGCAAGATTCTTGTTGAGTCCCTTACCGATATCGACCAGGAACTCTACCTGGGCGCGGTTGTTGATCGCGGTACCCGTCGTATCGTGTTCATGGCTTCCACCGAAGGTGGTGTTGAAATCGAAAAGGTTGCCGAAGAAACCCCGGAAAAGATCCTGAAGGCCGAAGTTGACCCACTGGTCGGAGCACAGCCATTCCAGGGGCGCGAACTGGCGTTCAAGCTAGGCCTGGAAGGCAAGCAGATTGGTCAGTTCACCAAGATTTTCCTGGGCCTGGCGAAACTGTTCGAGGAGTGCGATCTGGCGCTGGTTGAGATTAACCCGCTGGTTATCACTCCAGCCGGTGACCTGCACTGCCTGGACGCCAAGATTGGCGTTGATGGTAACGCGCTGTACCGTCAGAAGAAGATCCACGAGATGCACGATCCCTCCCAGGAAGATTCCCGGGAAGCGGAAGCTGCCAAGTGGGAACTCAACTACGTGGCGCTGGATGGCAACATCGGCTGCATGGTTAACGGCGCAGGATTGGCCATGGGTACCATGGATATCATCAAGCTGTCCGGCGGCCAGCCTGCGAACTTCCTGGACGTTGGCGGCGGTGCCACCAAGGAACGTGTTTCCGAAGCGTTCAAGATCATCCTGTCTGACGACAACGTGAAAGCGGTACTGGTCAATATCTTCGGCGGCATTGTTCGCTGTGACATGATTGCCGAAGGCATCATCGGCGCCGTAAAAGATGTTGGCGTCAAGGTTCCTGTGGTTGTGCGTCTGGAAGGCAACAACGCCGAGAAGGGCACTAAAGTACTCGCTGACAGTGGCCTGAACATCATTGCCGCCACCAGTCTGTCGAATGCGGCAGAGCAAGTCGTTAAAGCCGCGGGGGGTAAATAATGAGCATCCTGATCAACAAAGACACCAAGGTTATCTGCCAGGGCTTTACCGGCGCACAGGGTACGTTCCACTCTGAGCAGGCCATCGAATATGGCACCAAAATGGTTGGTGGCGTAAGCCCCGGTAAGGGCGGCACCGAACACCTGGGCCTGCCGGTGTTCAACACCGTGCGTGAAGCGGTCGAGAAGACGGGCGCCGAAGCCACGGTTATCTACGTTCCGGCGCCGTTCTGTAAAGACGCCATCGTTGAAGCCGCTGACGCTGGCATCCAGCTGATCGTCTGCATCACCGAAGGCATCCCGACCATCGACATGCTCTACGCAAAAGAGTACGTCGATCGCAAGGGTGTTCGCATGATCGGGCCGAACTGCCCGGGTGTGATCACGCCAGGCGAGAGCAAGATCGGTATCATGCCGGGCCACATCCACAAGCCGGGCAAAGTGGGCATCGTGTCCCGCTCTGGTACCCTGACGTACGAAGCGGTCAAGCAGACCACCGACTTCGGTTACGGCCAGTCTACCTGCGTTGGCATCGGTGGTGACCCGATTCCGGGTTCCAACTTCATCGACATCCTGCAGTTGCTGCAGGACGATCCGCAGACAGAAGCCATCGTGATGATCGGCGAGATCGGCGGGACCGCTGAGGAAGAAGCCGCTGCGTTCATCAAGGACAACGTCAGCAAGCCGGTGGTGTCTTACATCGCGGGTGTGACGGCGCCTCCTGGTAAGCGTATGGGCCACGCCGGTGCGATTATCTCCGGTGGTAAGGGTACGGCGGATGAGAAATTCGCGGCCCTGAACGACGCCGGTGTTAAAACCGTGCGCAGTCTTGCCGAAATCGGTAAGGCACTGAAGGAAGTGACTGGCTGGTAAAATACTGCCGGTGAATGAAAGCCCCCGGGTCTGTTTTGCGGACTGCCGGGGGCTTTTTGTTTTCTGGCGCCAGCGCAGGTTTTTCAATGGCTTCTTAACGCGGGCCACACATAAGACTATAATGCCCGGTCAGCCTGCAATATGATGGCTGTTCCCTATAAATAAAAGGAGTTCATGCTTTGAGTTCTGTCGATTCCCAGCAACGGATTTTGTCCGGCATGCGTCCCACCGGCAAGTTGCACCTCGGCCATTATCACGGTGTTCTGAAGAACTGGGTGAAACTCCAGCATGAATTCGAATGCTTCTTCTTCGTTGCCGACTGGCATGCGTTGACCACTAACTATGATGATCCCAGCGGCATTGAGGATAGCGTCTGGGATATGGTGATCGACTGGCTCGCGGCAGGCGTCAATCCCGGGTCCTCAACGATGTTCATCCAGTCCAAGGTGCCGGAACACGCGGAGCTTCACCTTCTGTTGTCGATGATTACCCCATTGGGCTGGCTCGAGCGTGTACCCACCTACAAGGATCAGCAGGAAAAGCTCCGCGAGAAAGACCTGGCCACCTACGGTTTTCTCGGCTATCCGCTGCTGCAGAGCGCGGACATTCTGATGTATCGGGCCGGTCGGGTACCCGTGGGTGCAGACCAGGTGTCCCACGTGGAAATCACGCGCGAAGTCGCTCGCCGCTTCAATCACATCTACGGCCGTGAGCCGGGATTTGAAGAGCAGGCAGAGGGCGCCATCGTCAAGATGGGCAAGAAAAACGCCAAGCTTTACCGCACCCTGAAGAAGCGTTATCAGGAAGAGGGCGATATGGAAGCCCTGGAAACGGCGCGGGCATTGCTCAAGGAGCAGCAGAACATCTCCCTGGGCGATCGTGAGCGGCTGTACGGTTATATCGAAGGTGGCGGTAAGGTGATCCTTCCGGAGCCCCAGCCCCTGCTGACACCGGAATCGAAGATGCCAGGGCTGGACGGCCAGAAAATGTCCAAGTCCTACAACAACTATATCGGTTTGCGCGAAGAGCCTGACAGCGTCGCCCAGAAAATCCGCACCATGCAGACCGACCCCCAGCGGGTACGGCGTACCGATCCGGGCGAACCGGAGAAGTGTCCGGTTTGGGGGCTTCATCAGGTTTATTCCGATGCGGATACCCAGGAATGGGTGCAAACCGGCTGCCGCTCGGCGGGCATTGGTTGCCTGGAATGCAAGAAGCCGCTGATTGACTCGATTATTGAAGAGCAGCGGCCCCTGCATGAACGTGCTCGTGAATATGAAGGCAATCCGGACCTGGTTCACGCCATTATTGAAGAAGGCTGCGAGCATGCCAGGGATGCCGCGAGGGATACCCTTGAGGAAGTTCGGACAGCCATGGGCCTGAACTACCGCTGAGCCCCGACGCTGACAATTCCGGAGAGACCATGACCGAGGACACCACAGGCAATACGACGGCGGATGAGGGGGCTGAGGCGCCCGTTGAGCAGGCGCCACTTGCCCGTGTCTCCGGTAAGCCGGTGGTTGATCTGCCTCGTGACCTGTATATACCTCCCGATGCCCTGGCGGTCTTCCTTGAGGCCTTTGAGGGGCCATTGGATCTGTTGCTGTATCTGATCCGACGTCAGAACATGGACATCCTCGACATCGATGTCAGTGAGATTACCAAGCAGTACATGGATTACATCGGCGCCGTTGAAGCCATGCGGTTCGAGCTGGCCGCAGAGTATCTGGTTATGGCAGCGACCCTGGCGGAGATAAAATCCAGGATGCTGCTGCCGCGACAGGAATCCGAGGACGAAGAGGACATCGATCCGCGAGCGGAGCTGATACGCAGGCTCCAGCAGTATGAGCGCTTCAAGCAGGCCGCGGAAGATATTGACGACTTGCCACGGCTTGAACGGGACAATTTCGTTGCCTCTGCAGCGTTGCCCCGGATGCCTTCCAGTCAGCCCCATCCGGACGTGGAACTGCGGGAAATACTGTTTGCGCTGCAGGGCGTGCTCAAGCGTGCAGACCTGTTTACCAGCCACCACGTGGAGAGGGAGCGTTTATCCACCCGTGAACGTATGTCGCAATATTGTCGGTCCTGCGGGATGACCAGTTCGTGACATTCGAAAGTCTGTTCACTCCAGAGGAAGGGCGATTGGGGGTCGTGGTGAGTTTTCTGGCGACCCTGGAACTGGTCAAGGAGCAATTGATCGAAGTGGTCCAGGCCGAGGTGCTGGGGCCGATCCATGTCAGGGCGAGAGCGGTATGAACGAGGACAATCTCCGGAAAATACAGGCCATAACCGAAGCTGCATTGCTGGCAGCGGGAAAACCCTTATCGGTCGACCAGTTACGGGATCTTTTCGAAGAAGGTGAGCGCCCGGCCCGTCAGATAATGGAGCATGTACTGGTCTTGCTGGAGCAGTCTTGCCAGGGGCGGGGATTCGAGCTGAAGAAAACCGCCAGTGGTTACCGTCTTCAGGTGCGGGAAGAGTTTGCTCCGTGGGTGGGGCGTTTATTCGAAGAAAAGCCCCAGAGGTACTCCCGAGCACTGCTGGAGACGTTGGCGCTGGTTGCCTATCGCCAGCCCATAACCCGCGGTGAGATTGAGGATATTCGGGGCGTCACCGTCAGCAGCAACATTGTCCGTACGCTGCTTGAGCGGGAGTGGGTGAGGGTAGTCGGGCACCGCGACGTGCCGGGTAGGCCTGCTATGTATGCCACCACCCGTCAGTTTCTGGACTATTTCAATCTGGAAGGTCTGGACCAGATGCCGCCCTTGTCAGAAATCCGGGATCTGGAAGAGATCGGTCGGGAAATCGAAAAGAACATGCAGGCCGAGATCGAATTTGAATCTCCGGCCCGGAATACTGGTGACGATGGGGATGACTCCAATCCAGATAACGCGCCAGGACAAACACTTCACTGATGCCACCGGCGTCAGTCACTCTTTAAGGATAGATCCATGGCGGCCAATCGCCCCAGAAAACCCGAACAGCGGCAGCCGGATGAAACCACCGTTTCCGGCCCGGAGCGCATACAGAAGCTACTGGCACGAGCCGGTGTGGGATCGCGTCGGGAAGTAGAGTCCTGGATCGAAGCCGGTCGCCTGAGCATCAATGGGAATCCGGTTGAGCCGGGGCAGAAAGTTACGGTTGATGATCGCATTGAGCTGGATGGCAAGCGCCTGGACATTGCGGCCGGGGCCGAGGTGGTCAGGCGTGTACTCATCTACAACAAACCGGAAGGTGAGGTTACCACGCGACGCGACCCGGAAGGACGACCGACGGTATTCGACAGTCTTCCCCGGCTCCGTGATCACCGTTGGATTGCCATTGGGCGACTCGACATCAATACCACCGGTCTGGTGCTGTTCACCACCGACGGGGAACTTGCCAACCGTCTGATGCATCCGTCGCGCCAGATTGATCGAGAGTACGCGGTCAGGGTATTTGGCGAAGTGGATGAGGCGATGATCAAAAGATTGTCTGAGGGCGTGCTTCTCGACGACGGTATGGCGAAGTTTTCGGATATCAGCGAGGCCGGAGGAAAGGGAATCAACCAATGGTTCCATGTGACGCTTCTGGAAGGCCGTAATCGTGAAGTACGCAGGCTTTGGGAATCCCAGGGTGTGAGGGTCAGCCGCTTGAAGCGTGTGCGCTACGGGCCGATTTTCCTGCCAAGCCGCCTGACGGTTGGTAAGTGGGAAGAGCTGGATCAGAAAGCCGTGGATTCGCTGAGCAAAGCCGTCGATTTGAAGCCTGTGGACATTCCGGCCAAGACGCCGTCTGAGCAAAAGACCCTTGATCGTAAGCGTCGTAAGCAGGCCGGGGCAGGTCCGCGTAAATCAGGCGGCGCGCGATGGCAGGTTGATAGTACTGGCCCGTCGACGGGCCGGAAGTCATCAGGCAAGCCACCGGCAAAGTCTGGAAAACGCTGATCAGTTGCTGATTGCGGCGAAAACCCGTGTGCAATTGCGGCCATGGGCTTTCGCCCGATACAACGCTTCGTCGGCGCGGGCGAGCCACTGGTCGGCGGTCTCGTCTGCCAGTCTCATGCTACGCCGCAGCTCGCTGTAACCGTTACATTGGTATCCCCGCAGTTCACCACAATGGTGTTGATGAATTCGCGAATACGGTCGCCAACGTCACGAGCGTTCGCCTCGTCGGTATGGGCCAGCAGGATGGCGAACTCTTCCCCACCAAAGCGGTACACACTGTCGGAGTTTCTGACAGCCTTCTCGAGTTCGGCGGCCGCCAGTTTCAGCATGTGATCACCCACGACATGGCCGTACTGGTCATTCACCTGCTTGAAATGATCCAGATCGCACAGGATCAGTGAATACTGCTCTCCATGCCTGTCGCCAAGACAACTGGCACGGGACAGCGCCTCGTCCATAGCACGCTTGTTGGGAACACCGGTCAGGCAATCCGTCAGTGACGCCTGTTCGATGGCAATAAACTGGCAGGCATTGCGAATGGGGCATATGGTGGCCGCAAGCATCAGCTCTATGCCTTCGAGCTCCTGTTCCGTGAATTTCTGTCGACGGCTGAGAGAGAGCGTGCCATAGAAACCGCCTTCGAGATTGAGCCGATAATCACAGCTGTGGGGGCCGCCTTTGCCAGTCACATAGACAAAATCCCTTGAACCGATGGTATGCCGATAAGTCAGGCAGTCGTAAGGAACTACGCTGGCGATCTCTTCAGCCAGAATCGCCAGTTGGGTTTCCAGGCTGAGTGTCGTGGACAGTCTTCGGGTCAGCCTTGTGAGCACATCCGGAGATTCATTCCAGTCGCGATGCGCCTGTCTCAGGGCTGCGAGTTTCTGAGGTTGTGGTCCAGACTTGTTGATCGACGGAATCTGTTTCACTTAAAGCTGCCTGTAAAGGTATTTTCTCTGGTTAAGCATAATTGGGGCCAAAAATAAATTAGTGCCCAATAACAGTTAGATATAGCGATTTTGTTCTCGATTTTCCAAGGATTAAAACAGACTTGATGGCGAGCACGTCAAATTTCCGGCATACGTTTGCCGGCATGACCAGATCGTTAAAATGTCCGACAAGGGGATTGGGCTCACGGGTGCCTGTGGTAAACTTCTGCGCTTATTCTTTGCTGCCAGTAGCGAGTGAGCGACCAACTTTATGAGGTTTCAGGCCCCCGAAAGTCTTTCCGAACAGATAGCCCAGCACCTGGGGCAGCGCATTGTGACCGGCGACCTGAGGCCGGGCGAGCGAATCCAGGAACTCAAGGTTGCCGGTGAGCTGAATGTCAGTCGCGGTTCCGTGCGCGAGGCGTTGTTGATTCTCCAACGCCGTCATCTGGTGGATATCTTTCCTCGCCGTGGTGCCGTGGTGTCCCGTTTGACGCCGGAGCTGGTCAACAGCCTCTATGATATCTACATTGATTTGCTGTGCATGCTGGGGCGGAAGGTACTTGAGCGTTGGTCCGGCAGTGAACTGTCTGGCGTTATGGGTCAGGTGCGGGAGCTTCAGGCGGTCATTGATGCACTCAATTCCTCCGGCGGAGATGCTGCCGAGCAGGTCATTGATGCCGGATTCGGAGTAATGCGCTACGCCTATGGGTTGGTGGAAAATCCGTTCCTTGAGGAAACCCTGGAAAACTTCCGGCCTGCGATCAGCCGGACCTATTTCGTCGCACTGGAGAACTTCCGCGATGAACTGGCGGAAACCGGGCGGTTTTTCCGGCAACTGGCGGACGCAGCGGTGCGTGACGACGCCGCCGGCCTTGAAACCGCCATCTGTGAGTTTGGCGAACATCAGCGTGAACAGGTACTGAGTATTCTCAGGGAAGAGGTGAGCGCCTGATATGCGCCTGAAGTCCATCAAGTTATCCGGTTTCAAATCTTTCGTTGACCCGACCACGGTGCCGTTTCCCTCTAACATGACGGCGGTGGTGGGCCCTAACGGTTGTGGCAAGTCCAATATCATCGATGCGGTTCGCTGGGTGATGGGGGAAAGCTCGGCCAAGTATCTGCGTGGCGAGTCCATGTCGGACGTTATCTTCAACGGTTCCAGTGCGCGTAAACCGGTTGGCCAGGCTCCATAGAACTGGTGTTCGACAACAGCGACGGTTCGGCGCCCGGCGAGTTCGTACGTTTCAATGAAATTTCGGTACGCCGCCGTGTTTCCCGCGAGGGGCAGTCGGAATACTTCCTGAACGGCTCCAAATGCCGTCGGCGTGATATTACCGATCTTTTCCTCGGGACCGGGCTGGGCCCCCGCAGCTACGCCATCATCGAGCAGGGGATGATCTCGCGGTTGATCGAGGCCAAACCGGAAGAGTTGCGGGTGTATATCGAGGAAGCGGCGGGTATCTCCAAGTACAAGGAGCGCCGCAAGGAAACCGAAAGCCGCATCCGCCGGACCCAGGAGAACCTGGAACGCCTGACGGATCTTCGGGACGAACTTGGCAGGCAGCTGCAACACCTTGAGCGTCAGGCTCAGTCGGCGGAAAAGTACAAAGCCTACAAACAGGAAGAGCGCCAGAAAAAGGCCGAGCTGACGGTGTTGCGCTGGCAGTCCCTGGACACCGATCTTCAGACCTGGCGTACCCGTATCCGGGATACCGAGCTCGAACTCGAGAAGCAGCTGTCTGAGCGCGTCAGCCTGGAAACGGCTCTGGAATCCCTGCGGGATGGCCATCAGGAACGTAACGAACATTTCAATCGGGCGCAGGCGCGTTACTACGAAGCCGGTGCCGATATTGCCCGCATTGAGCAGAGCCTTGAGCACCAACGAGAGCGCAGCCGCCAGACGGCCGCGGAACTGGACCAGGCCATGGCCAATCAGCGCGAACTGGCTCGGGAACTGGAACAGGATGAAGAGAAACTGGCGGGCATCCAGGAAGAACTGGATATGTTGGAGCCCGAACAGGAGGCGCTGGTCCTGAAGTCGGAGGAGTCCGGAGAGAAGCTCCAGAGTGCCGAGGATGCCATGAGCGAATGGCAGCACAACTGGGAGGATTTCAGTTCCCGTTCAGCGGATGCGCGCCGACAGGCGGAACTGGCCCAGTCCAGTATCCGTTCCCAGGAAAATGCCATTGAACAACTGCGCACCCGTCAACAACGGCTTCGTGAAGAACAGGATCTGCTTGAAGGACAGGTTGATCGGGCGGAACTGGACGACCTTCTGGAGCAGCAGGAAACCTTGGAGCTGCAGAGGGAGGAAGCCGCGGAGCGAATCAACGTTGTCCAGGACGAACTCCAGGAGGCACGCCACCACCAGCGGGATGCAGATCAGGCTGCCACCGAGGCGCGCCAGCAGGTCCAGAGTCTGAGGGCATCGCTTGAATCCCAGCAGGCCTTGTTGGATGAACAGATGGGCAGCCAGGACGACACCCTGCAGGCCTGGCTTAATGAACACAGCCTTAGCGACAGCCCACGACTGGCCACGCAACTTCGTATCGACGATGGCTGGGAATTTGCGGTAGAGCAGGTAATTGGGCGCTTCAGCCAGGGGCTGAGCGTACCGGGGCTGGGAGCAGTGCATGCCAACATGGCTGATGCTCCCCGAGGTTTGGCCCTGGTGAATAGTGACTCCAGCGCCAATGGTCCATCAACGGGGCTCGCAAGCAAAGTATCCGGTGCCGGGGGCATGGCATCCTTGCTGGCGCTTGTTGATACCGCGGAGTCCATGGAGGACGCGCTGGAACGGCAGAAAGGTTTGGCGCCGGGCAGGAGTGTCATTACCCCCGCGGGTGCCTGGTTGTCCGCTGACTGGGTGTTGATGCCCGATTCCGACGCGGCCCAGATTGGCGTAATCGAACGCCAGAAGAAAGTCACCGCACTGACAGCAGAGCTGGAGCAGGCGGAAGCTCCCTGGAAGCCGCCACCGATAATCTGGACCGGTTACTGGAACAGTCAGAACGGGCGGAAGCTGCCAGGGACGATGCCCAGGGCCGGCTGGCGGATGCTGATCGGGAACTCGCCACCCTGTCATCCAAGATCAGTGGTCTGAAGGCGCGTGCGGAACAGATTGATGCGAGGCTTCAACGCATTCGTGACGATCTTGCTGACGTGTCCATGAATCTCGAGGAGCAGCAGGGACAACTGCTGGAAACCCGCGAGGAGTGGCAGCAGGCCCTGGCATCGACGGAAGACAGCGATGAAGAGAAGGAGCGGCTGCTTGAGCGTCGGGACGTGCTGCGTGAAAACCTTGACCGGCTTCGCCAGGAGCTCGGCACGATCGCGATCACGCCCACCAGTTACAACTCCAGCTTCAGTCTTTGAACAGCCAGTGCGATGGCTTGCGTCAGACCATTGATCGAATGCAATTGCAGAAAGAGCGTCTGGACGAGCGACTCGACATTCTCCGTGAAAGCCGGGAAAACGCCGAAGAGCCCATTGAAGATCTGAAAATGCAGCTGGAAGGCCTGCTGGACAGGCGCTTGGCTGAAGAGGAAAAGTTGGGTGCTGCCCGAGACGCGCTTGAAGAAATTGATCAGGAGGTGCGTGATCGGGAGCAAAGTCGCAGCCGCATAGAACATACCATCCAGGACGTCCGTGCCAGCCTCGAGAAGCTGAAAATGGAATCCCAGGCCCTTGAGATTCGTGCAGGCAATCACCTGGAGCAGCTCGAGGAACTGGATGTCCGCCTGCAGGAAGTGCTGTCCACGTTGCCTGAAGATGCCAGCGAGAAAGCCTGGGCCGAAGACCTCGAGAAAATCGGGTCCCGGATTCAGCGTCTGGGTGCCATCAACCTTGCGGCCATCGAGGAGTATCAGGTTCAGAGTGAGCGTAAGACCTATCTGGACAGTCAGCATGAAGATCTGATGGAAGCGCTGGAGACCCTGGACAACGCCATACGCAAGATCGATCGCGAAACCCGGCAGCGCTTCAAGGAGACGTTCGATCAGGTCAATGGGGGGCTCCAGGCGCTGTTCCCGAAAGTGTTCGGCGGCGGCAATGCGTACCTTGAGCTTACGGGTGAGGACCTGCTGGAAACAGGGGTTGCCATCATGGCAAGGCCGCCGGGCAAGAAAAACAGCACCATTCATTTGCTCTCCGGCGGGGAGAAAGCACTGACGGCTATTGCATTAGTGTTCTCCATCTTCCAGCTTAATCCGGCCCCGTTCTGTATGCTGGATGAGGTGGATGCTCCGTTGGACGATGCTAACGTGGGGCGGTACGCCAACATGGTCAAGGAAATGTCAAAACAGGTACAGTTCATCTACATTACCCACAACAAGATCGCCATGGAAATGGCCGACCAACTGATGGGGGTCACGATGCATGAGCCAGGATGCTCACGGCTGGTATCGGTAGATGTTGACGAGGCTGCCGCGTTGGCTGAAGCATGATGACATGTCGCTGGCGGACAGGCGGTCAAGGTTCGTGCAAAAATGACAAAACTGCCATCTGGCCTGTGTTTGCGTTGTATTCATTACAGGCTTTTCTTAGAGTAGCAACGATATCTGATCTGCAAACAGGACAGCACCACTATGTCTCTTAGGGAATGGTTAATTGCCATCGGTACCCTGGTTATACTCGGTATTGTGATTGATGGCCTGCGCCGGATGAGGCGCGCCCGTAAGGAATCAATCGCGATATCCTCTGGCATGGGCGCGGACGATCTCGACGATTCCCCGTTGGACCAGGACTACAACCCTGAGCTCCCGAATGGTGGGGCGCGAACCATTTCACGGGACACGCTGGAAGAACGCGGCTACGTAAAACCGGAAAAGAGCCGTTTCGCCAAGCCCGAGCCCAAACCGACCAGGCCGGTGGTCAGCAGCGCGAGCGCGACGGGTAAGGATGACTCCCAAGAGCTGACTGCAGAACGTGAACCGGAACCGGAAAATCTGGCCGCCAGTGAACCCAGTGACGTTGACTACGATTCTGACATCGGTTGGGGGGCCGTAGACGAGGAGCCGGAAACCGACATAGCGGATTCTGGCCCGGACCACGAAGAGGTTCCCCCCACGGTAACCACCGAGGTCGAGGAAGACACGGCAAGGCGGGAAGCCACTGCACGGCAATCCGGGCAACCCCTCGCCGGAGCCAACCGGCCGGAGGCCCGGGAAGTGGTGGTTATCAATGTGTTGGCAAAAAGTGAGCAGAATTTCGAGGGCACCAAACTCAAGGCGCTGTTCGAAGCTTGTGGCCTGGAACATGGCGACATGGATATCTACCATCGCCACGAACAGTCAGATACCACCAGTCCGGTTCAGTTCAGCGTGGCCAGTGCTGTTGAGCCCGGTACCTTCAAGCCCGAGGATATGCCAGCCTGTCGACGCCGGGTATCAGCTTCTTTATGAGCATGCCCGGGCCTACCAATTCCATGCAGGCCTTTGAGTTCATGCTGGAAACGGCGCAGTGCGTGGTGCGCAATCTTGGCGGTGAACTGAAGGACGAGCGCCGCAGCGTGATGACCCCGCAAACCATTGAACACTGCCGCCAACGCATCCGCGAATTTGAACGTAAACAACGATCCCCCAGACAATGACCAAAGCCTCTCCCGACGTTATCAGCCGGGCCGGAGAACTCCGGGATATCATCACTGAGTATAACTATCAGTACTATGTTCTGGACGATCCCCGGGTTCCGGATGCCGAGTACGACCGCCTGTTTCGGGAATTACAGGACCTCGAAGCGCAATACCCCGATATTGTGACGCCTGATACCCCCACTCGCCGGGTGGGGGCATCGGTGGAAACCACCTTTGAGGAGGTTGTCCATCGTATCCCCATGCTTTCCCTGGACAATGCGTTCAGTGATGAAGAACTGAGGGACTTTGACCGCCGGGTGAGAGATCGGCTCAAGACCGAAGACGACATTGAGTATGTCTGCGAGCCCAAGCTGGATGGGCTGGCGGTTAGTCTTCATTACGAATCTGGCGTGCTGACCCGGGCCGCTACACGCGGTGATGGCTATACAGGTGAGGATATCACCGCCAACATCCGTACCATCCCGTCGGTGCCCCTGAAACTTCGTGGTGACAACGTCCCTGAGCTGGTGGAGGTCCGGGGAGAGGTGTATATGCCCCGGGAAGGTTCGAAACCCTGAACAAACGTCTGGCGGACAAGGGAGAGAAGACGTTTGTTAACCCCCGTAATGCTGCCGCCGGCAGTCTGAGACAGAAAAAGCCCACCGTGACGGCCCGCCGGCCACTCGAATTGTGCGCCTACAGTGTCGCGCTTGAGGACGAAAGCCGGCTGCCCGCCACCCATTGGGAGGGGCTGCAACAGGTTAGTGCCTGGGGTTTCCGAATCAACCTGAGATGCGTCGGGCGACCGGCGCGGAGGACTGTCTGCAGGCTTACAATGAGCTGATGGATAAGCGCGCCAGCCTACCTTATGAAATCGATGGCATTGTCTTCAAGGTAAACAGCCTGGCATTGCAGCGGCAGTTGGGGTTTGTCTCCCGTGCCCCCCGATGGGCCATTGCCCAGAAATTTCCGGCGCAGGAAGAACTGACGGTCATTGAAGACGTGGAATTCCAGGTCGGCCGTACTGGCGCGATCACACCAGTCGCCCGGCTCAAGCCGGTATTTGTGGGAGGCGTAACGGTTAGCAACGCCACGCTGCACAATATGGATGAGATCCGCCGGCTGGACGCCCGCATTGGAGACACCGTGTTCGTTCGACGGGCAGGGGATGTGATTCCCCAGGTGGTCAAGGTTGTGGCCGAACGTCGCCCTGACAATACCCGTGAGGTCCAGCTTCCGGACGCCTGCCCCGTATGCCAGTCTGACATTGTGCAGATCGAGGGGGAAGTAGTGGCCCGCTGTTCCGGCGGGCTGTTCTGTCCGGCACAGCGCAAGGAGGCCATCCGGCACTATGCATCCCGAAAGGCGCTGGACATAGAAGGGCTGGGGGACAAGTGGATTGATATTCTGGTGGACCGGGAACTGGTCACCACGGTTGCGGATCTGTACCTGTTAAAGAAAGCCGATTTGACGGGCCTTGAACGTATGGGTGATAAATCCGCGGGTAATCTGATCGATGCCATTGATCGCTCCCGCCACCCGGTCCTTTGGAAATTCCTATATGCCTTGGTATCCGGGAGGTGGGCGAGGCAACCGCCAAGGCCCTGGCCAGCCACTTTGGCACCCTGGAAGCCATTGGAGAGGCTGACGAGGATGCCCTGCAGTCGGTGTCTGACGTTGGGCCCATTGTCGCCGGCCACATTCGTAGTTTCTTCGACCAGACCCACAACCAGGAAACCATTCAGGCCCTGAAAGACGCTGGGGTTCAATGGCAGACCGAAGAGATCACCGCCAGTGAAGAGCCGCTGAAGGGAGAGACCTGGGTACTGACGGGGTCACTGTCCGACATGACGAGGGATGACGCAAAGGCAAAATTGGAGTCCCTTGGGGCCAAAGTAGCGGGAAGCGTCTCCGGCAAGACCTCCTGTGTTGTTGCCGGCGAAGCCGCCGGTTCGAAGCTGACGAAGGCCGAGAATTTGGGAGTCCCGGTGATGGACGAGTCCGCCTTCGTCGAATTTCTTGGCACCCACGGCCTGGAATAAACCTCTGGCCACGGCGCACACTATGGTTCGTCCGTGGCCAGAATCTGAGAACTCGCGCAGATCCTGCCTCCGTGAAATTGATTACCATGAGCTTGTTCTGTAACGGTGTGTAAAGCACCTATAAAAACAATGCTCTGAAACGGACTTTTTCATGCGCGCCGATTCGCTCTCTTGCCTCTCCTGTGCTCTTCGCTGTTTTCCTCGCGGGGGCTGTCTTGCCCTGCTGTCACTGATCCTGGTTGTCATTGGCGGTTGCAAGACCGAACAGGACGCCGAAGACCCCTACATTCTGGGAACACCGCCGGACGAAGCTTATCTGGGCGTTGAATACGCCTACAATTTTGGCGCTTTCGACAGCGACGATATTCTCGATTATTCACTCACCAATGCACCGTCCTGGCTGGCGCTGGAAGACACCAGCAACAAGGCACGCCAGGGTGTCATCATGCGGGGCGTTCCGGGGCTGACCGGTGGCTCGAGAGGCCGTGATGACCTCGGCACTACGGAGAACATCACTCTGGTTGGCAATGATGGCCGTGCGGCCGGTACACAGCCATTTGACATTGAGGTCCGGGAAAACGTGCTCAGCCTGGCCATCGACGATTTTACCGAGGGAGAGGCGTTCGAGGCGCCGGAGGAACGGGATAATCGGTGCGAGGCTCCGGAGATCGGAGAAATCGGTCGACAGACATATGAGGTGAACGAGTACGACGATGATGGCGCCGTCGTTAAAACCGTTCAACGCACCAGCGCCACCTATCCCGTTCTTGTGCGGGTACTGCTTGATCAGCCTTCTGTCACCCGTGTGTCGGTGGCCTTTGAGCTGGACTCCAGCTTTAATCCACAACGCTGTGACGAGGATATTGATCCCCCTCATCAGCGTTGTGAAAATGGCACCGCCAACGACAACGAGGCGATCATCGGCAAGGACATTGTTGGTTTGGGGACGCAGAGCGAACCGACCTTACCAGTGCCTTCCTATCTTCAGTATCAGCCAGACGATGATGGGTTCCTGTCCAAGGGGGTGATTACTCTGGAGCCCGGAATCACCGAATGTTACATCCGCCTGGAAGTTATCGAGGACACCGAGGCCGAACCCCTGGAAACCCTGAACATCCGACTGACCGAGGTGCGGTCCGGCCTCGCCGGGCTTGGCAGTTCCAATTCCGGTGTCAGGGAATTACTGCGGATTGCGGACAATGAGCCAACAGTGCGACTGGAAACCGGGGCTGGTGGCACCCGAGATGCGCTTAATGTCGGTGATGTTCGGGAGTATGTTGCGTTAATCAGCGGTGAACGGGCCGGTGCCTATAGCGTGAAACTTGGAGAGGATGATGACTCCGATGTGATTCTGGGCGAGGATTTCCTTGTGGAAGTCCGGGACGGGAATGGCGAGTGGGTGGAAGGGGACCTTCTGACCTTTGCCGAGGGCGTTGAGGAAATGCGCTTTCGTATCCGCATTCCCGACGACTACACCAACGGCCAGCTGGAAAACGATCGTTTCCTTCTTTTGGGTCTGGACGAACGTTATCAGTCCGGAAGGGAGAATTTCGCGGCCTCGGCGGATGCCGACAAACTGCGGGTGAACATCAACGAACTGACTTCACCGATTGAGGTGGGCAACAGTGCGGCCTTTGTTCCCACCGACACGGCCTTCGGGCACAACGGTCGTCTTTTCATTGCAGGCTATCGTATCGATGATGGTGACCGTCCCTGGGTGCGTATCGTCACGCAGAAAGGGGAAGTAACGGAGCAGCCGTTGTCAGAGGCCGCTATTGCCCAGGGTGGAGAACCGGTTATCGGTTTTGTCGAACGTAACTTTAAAGAAGGAGATGACGACGTTACCCGCTACGAATTCGTCGTGTCGTTCGGCAGTGAACAGACACCGGACGGTGCCCCTGGCGGCAATGGTGTGGATGTTCATACCCTGCTTTACTTCTTCGACACCGCTCAGGATCCGGACAGTTATGTACCGGTTTGGAGCATTGTGACCGGCACATCCGGTGATGATTTTCCCCGATGGACCGGGATTGATGAAGACGGTGGTTACGTCGTGAACGCCGGGGAAACCGATGGCCAGTGGCCGAACGAAAACGCTGCTGGTGGCGTGGACAGTTTTCTCCAGAGAATCGACACCACCGTTGACGGCAACTCGGTTGTGCCGGTGGTTGCCTGGACAAGACAGGTAGGATCGGCAGGGCATGATGAGTCGGTTGTGGGAGGCAGTACGTCCACCAGCAGTCCGCTGCTGATCGGGGATTCCTCAGGCGCGGTGAGTGGCCAACCCCAACTTGGCGGAAAGGACGCGTTCTTTTATATCGCCTCCAGCGCAGACAGTACGATTAACGTCAGGCAGCGTGGCACCTCTGGCAACGAAGATCTCTCCGACGGCATCTACGGGACGAACAATGTCTGGCTGGTGGGCCAGGGTACCGGCAATTATCGCGTCGAGTCTGGCGACGGAAACCGCTCACTGCAGCGCCGTCAGATCAACAGCCAGGCCGGTTTTGCGTTGTCTTACACAGCGTTGGGCGATGTCACCCGCGCTTTTACGTTCAATGACACGGATGATACATCCACTGAGTCGCTACGTGCGGTGCGCACTTACGACCGGGACATTCTGGTTGCAGGAAGTACCAACGGTAATTTCAGCGAAAGCGAGGGAAACAGCCAGACTCATCCGATCCTGGCGAGAATTTCACTGGAAGAAAACAGCGATGATGACACTGACAGCAGCCGGGAATGGAGAACTCAGTTGCCACTGGTTGGGGCTGAGGGTGAAATAGAACGGCTGGAAAACTACCGCGATGACGAAATAACAGCCCTGGTCAAAATCGTCAGTGGTGCCTCTGAGACCTGGGAGGTTCGGCTGTTTACTGGAGAGGGGCTGCCGTTGCATTAATCGAATGCGGGCGATGTGCCCACTGCTATACGCTACCCTCGTGCCGGCTGGCGTTGGCGTACAACTTCAGGTAATCGGTGCTGGTGACGATACCTGCTGACTGGCCCCTCTCATCAACCACCAGGGCCGCATTCAGTTGGTGAGCGAGCATCAGCCTTGCCAACTGGTGGGCATCGGTCTCGGGCGACGAGGTCAGGAAGGCGGGTAGTTCGATATTCACGAAGCTCGCGCTCATGGCGTTTGCATCGGTTTCGTGGAGCCAGGCTAGCAACCAGCGTAGATCCACGAGCCTGCTACGTTACCGTCCGCGGTAATCACGAGATGGTTGACGCCGTTTTCATCCATGGCTTCCATCGCGTCAGCAACGCTTGCGGTGGCTGGCAGAGAGTGCAGGGCGGGGGTGCAGATCTGGGATACCGGCAGGTAGGCCCGTCGCTCTTTGGGTTCACCGGACGCTGCGGCACCGTATTCCTCAATGGCACGCTGCCGTCCGGAGCGGGCGGCAAGCTGGAACTCGGCGTCGGTTGCCTCACTGTGCTGAACATCGATATTGTGGGATTCGCTCAGTTCTGTAACGTCACCTACGCGGCGGCCCCGGAATATCTCCGGCAGGCGTGTCCCAACGGGTCTGCCGGGTTCACTGACATGAATGGACATAATGATCTGCTCCGGTTACAACAGGGCCTTCTCCGGTTATCGGCAGACAATTTGATTTCTTCAGGCGCTAATAGTTTCCTGCTCCGTTATTTCCACGCGGTGGCAGCGGCCCGTCGCGACCCGTATTGCGAGGGATCCGGGGAGGCAGACAGGCTGCCCGGAGAGCCGGTCGGCAAGGTACTCTGCGAGCAGGGGAGCGTAACTCAACCCCTTGCTGCCCAGGCCGGTAAACAGGTTGATGCCTTCCAGTGGTTGCCCATAAGCGTCCACTAGTGGACCAGCGACCGGCTGATAATCATGGGTTGTGCATCGAAACCCGACTTTGCCATCGAGTTTCGCCGGATCAACGTCGCCTGAATCCCTGTCTACCGAGCCTGGAACCATCGCATCCAACATTGAAAGGTTATCACGGTGGCTTTCGGTGGACAGGGTTGGCGATGAGTCATGAAGATCGAAGGTGGCACCCGCCAGTGTCATGCCACCGTGGGCGGGATTGAGATACCCTGATCCACATACCACTACATCAGGGCACTTCACTGCCTTCGCTGGCAAGTGGGTTACTTGCCCCCGAATTGCGCGAAAACGGAAGCCGCCCTTCAGCGGAATCAGATCCGGTGTCTGATGGCCGGCGCATATTACCACCTGGTCGACCACAACATCCTGCTCGCCGTTGCCTGCGATATGCCATTTGCCGTTGCAAGGGGTAAGTCGGTGGACGTCAAACCCAAAACATTGAAAAATCCGCTCGTGCTCTATCAAATCCCGGCAAAGGCCGCCGGGCTCAAGCCATCCGCTGCGAGGGAACCAGAGACCTCCCCGAGTCAGGGGAATGCCGGCAAGCTCAGACACCTGTTCCGGGCTGATCTGCTGCAATACGGCGCTTGGATAGTCGTTGCGGGCGATGAAGCGGTTCTGACGGTCTTGCTCGCTATCACTGTGCGCCAGTTGAACAAGCCCGGAAGGATGCCAGTGCTCCCCGCCGAACTGTTGATAGTAACGTTGACTGAACAGCAACGATGAGAGACCGAGCTTTGCCTGATCGTTGAACTCAATGCCCAGTTTGACATACAGCGCACCCTGGATATTGCCAGAGGCGGCTGTTCCAGCCTCTTGAGCCTGGTCAATCACCGTGACATGCAATCCCCGCTCCGCCAGATTCCGGGCGAGCAGGCTGCCGGCAACCCCGGCGCCGATGATGGCAATGGATTCAACATCATTCGCGGCTGGTGGTGTTCCGGGGCTGGTGGCATCACCCAGTGTGCCGGTCAACATGTCCCATTTCTGGCCAAATCCGGGTGCTTTTCGCATGGCGAAGCCAGCAGCAATCAGCCGTCTCCGCACCTCGCCAACGGATGTAAAGGTGGCGATCGTTGCGCCGGGCATGCTGTGCCCGGCATCGCGTCTATGACTTCACTCGTCCACATGCCCGGATTTTTAGCGGGCGCGAAACCGTCCAGGAACCAGGCATCCGCCTGAAAATCCAGCTCACGCCAGGCATCGGCTACGTCGCCGAAAAACAGGGTCAGCCTGACGTGACCGCCGGCGAGTACCAGGCGATGGGTACCGGAGGTGGGGGCAGGATACTGTTCGAGCAGTTGGTCAGCGTAGGCCTTGAGCTCCGGCCACATCGTAAGTGCTCGGGCAAGGTCCTCCGGAGTCAACGGGTGGCGTTCGGCGGAGACGAAATGCAGGCAGCCGTTGCGTGGTGTGGCTGTTTCATTCCAGGCTTGCCAGGCTGCGAGGAAATTCAGGCCAGTGCCAAACCCAGTTTCCGCGATGACGAAGGAGGAGGCTGCGGGCAATAAGGAGAAACGTTCGCGAAGCCGGTTCTGGCCGATAAACACATACCGCGCTTCTTCAAGGCCGTTCTCGCTGCAGAAGTAAACATCGCCAAAGCGGCGACAGCGGGGTGCGCCACTGCTCCAATCAATGTCGGCGGTTTCAATGGACGGTAGCCTGGGGTCAGTCACAATCATCGTATCCGGTCAGTAGGCTTGATGGGCTACTCTGCCGCGGTATCGGTTTGCCGGACCGAAACGCTACGAATAATGACGGGTTCCTGGGGTACATCCGCCATGCCTCGGGATCTCACCGTTTTCTTGCTGGCGATGGCATCCACAACACCCATTCCCCCTGTCACCTTGCCAAATACCGCGTAGCCCGGGCCGCGAACACCTGCGTTCAGGAAATCGTTGTCGGTCAGGTTGATAAAAAACTGGGATGTGGCGGAGTCCGGTGAGCTTGTGCGGGCCATGGCGATCGTACCGCGAAGGTTTTTGGCGGTTGGCCTGGCTTCGTTCCGGATGGGGCTACGGGTCTGCTTCTGGTTTAGATCCTGATCAAAACCGCCGCCCTGGATCATGAAACCAGGAATGACCCTATGGAACAGCGTACCCTCGTAGAACCCGTTTTTGGCATAGGTAATAAAATTCTCAACGGTCTCGGGAGCGATGTCCGGGCGCAGAGTCACCTCAATGGCACCTTCGCTGGTTTCAATAATCACCTGGGGCAGCTCATTCTGTTGCCCTTCTGCCGCCAGGCAGTTGCCGATACCCAGCATGAAGGTTACAGATAGAGCGATTTGCATCACATAACGAAACGGTTTTACGAAATTTGTCATTCTATAATGGCTCACGTAGTTAGTTCAGGGAATAGTAGGTAGCTTCGGGAATGTTTGCTGCGATACTGTTCCCATGAATCCAGTCTGTTGCAGGATGTTAGCAGATAATACTTGTCAAGTCGGGCATATTCCCTGCGGAGTTCATGACTATCAGCTAACCTTTTATCGCATCAGTGGCATTGATGCACTCTGACCGGGCCAGGTTGTACGGCAATCACTGTGAAGCTATTGGAGGCATACCTTGAAAATCCGTCAGGGCTTCGAAGAAAAATCCCGTCTCGGTCGGTTGCTGATAAACCGGGGATACCTTTCCGAAATTCAGTTGGAAGAGGGCCTGCGCCTACAGCATGAGACCGGTCAGCGGCTCGGCGAGGTGTTTATACAGTCCGGCTGGATTACCGAGCGCGAGTTGCATCGGGTTCTCAAGCACCAATCCCGTTACCGCAACGCGGCTGCACTGGTCACTATGGCGGTATTGCCTTTTCAGCCATTGGTCAGTTTTGCCGCTGGCAGCACCACGAATGATTCACGAGACGTTACGGACGCCGCGCAATTGTACGAGCGTGCCGGTTTGGCGCCGCTTAATGACGACGAGATGGCCGGCGTGTCGGGGCAGGGTGATCAATCCTTGTTGGATCGTATCGCCACGGTATCCGCCATGACCGGAAGTAACGACGGGACAGGAGAGGTTGATCCGGATGTCATCGAAGGCCTGAAACTAACAGCGAACATTTTCGTGCCGGTGCTGAACTTCCTGGATTCTGATCTTACGATATCCGGTGTGCATTATCGGGATGATGTTCCCCGTTACACGGTTCGTGACGATGGCGGACTCACCCTGGCGTTCCCGGAAAGGATCGAACAGATCCGCATGGACAATATACGGGTCAGCGGCAGTCAGGGACCGTCCATGGGGAACATTGCACTCGACAATATCCGCTTCCATCCCGATTCACAGATGACGATCTATACTCGCTGATGGGATGCGTTGGGCTCCGACGTTTGCGGAGCCCAGAGCCGTCAGGCGCTCGCCAGAACGGTACGGTGTGATACGGCCTTTTGCTCGCCCTGAGCACCGTAGAGGGTCTGGTGCCCGGAAACACCGCGGAATATATCAGTCAGACGTGAAAGGCGCTTCTGAAGGTGACTGACAACCCGCCCATTATTGCTATTCAACTGGTGACAGGTCTTAAGACGTTCGTCGGCCTCCCGCCACAAGTCGTAAACATCTGACAGTCCGGCGCTGAGAATAAACCGTGAGGGTGCTCCGTTTTCAGGTCGAAACCCCATCGACACCAGAAGGCGGATTTTGAGCTTGGCCCGCTCGCGAATTTGACCCAACAGAGTGTTTTTCTCGCCAGTCAGGGATTCGAGTTTACGGATATCAGATGTGGAAAGGCAGGCTTTTTCCTGCTGCAGGACGTCCGCCAGGGATTCGAGTTGACGGATATCCTGAGATAAAAGGTCTTTCAGTTCATCAATTGCGGCCATGATCTACTCACCCGAAAATGCTTTCATCCATCTCAAGCATTTTCTGGGCCAGTTTCTCCGCATCAACCTTGTAGGAGCCGCTTTCAAGGGCAGAGCGGATCTGCTCGATACGGTCATCGTCCATTTCCGGATAACTGCCGAGCTTTTGTTCGAGCTGTTTCAGGTTCTTCGCCTGGCTGCTCAAATTGACATTTTCGCCACGGGCGCCTTGCGCCTGGGTCTTTGCCTGCTCAGCTGTAGAGGGCTGAGTGCTCTGGGTAGCGGAAGATTTATCGGCCGTGGTTTTCTGGGTGTTGACCTGGCCTGGGCCTATTCCATTAAAGTCAACTGACATAACGTTACCTGCTTAACTGGTCGGCCGCGTTGGGCGGCTCCAAAATTTCATACCTGTCTATCGGCATGGCCTGACGTTTCTTTAGCGATTTTTGCAAGAGTTAAATGACACTCTTGTCATCTTTCAAAAAAAACCGGCAACAGATTGCCGTTTCCGGTGAATCAATGCCGGGAACGAGGTTACATGGGAATCTCGACATGCCCGGGAGCAGTCACACGGGCACGCACGGTGCGGGAGGACGAGAGGTTCTCAACCAGAACCTGTTCTCCAATCCCGGCACTGGCCAGGGCTTTACCCCTTGAGTTTACCGAAAAATTGCCGCTGCGGGCGCTGATGATAACATGGTCTCCGCGTTCGATCGCTGCCGGAGCCAGCACCAAATCCGGTGTAAATACGGTACCGGCGTTCACGCCGCGGCGCATTTCCATGCCCACTAACTGGTCGACATTGGTTATTGCGCCCCGTCGAATCGAATTCACCACCACGTTATCCGACTGTATTGCCGCTTTCGTCAGTCGTTCGCCGCGCCCCAAGGGGCGGGCGGCGACCATGGCTTCACCGGTTATCGTGACGGATACCGGAAGGAACATGCGCCAGGGGCGCTCGCCCTCGCAGGAAACCAGTAGCGAGGGTTGGGTGGTCCTCCAGGGGTCGCCGCTGAACGATACGCTGAGTGGGGTATCACAGGTTGCGAGCGAGAGGCGTGCGTCGAGTTGGCCGGTATCGTGGGAAACCGTAAAGCCTTCGTTTGCCTGAGCCTCTGAAAATGCCTCCAGAAATTGTTCCGCGCTGCTTTGAATTTGTTCGGACGTGGTCGTGGAGGCCATTGCCGGGCCGGCTGTTACGGTGAATAACAATATGATGGCGAAATTGGTAATGCGCATACGCGGCAGTTTGTCCTATGCTGTCATTAACCGGGTAAAGCCCCGAGTTCAGGAATATCCTAATGATTTCCGGATTCGGCCGTTAAGCCTATCGAGTGAGTCAATAAACCGGCACATAGCCGGTTCCACGCGACTTTTTAGAATAACGCAGCAAGATGCGTGCCGGCAGCAAGACGTTTCGAGTGGGAGATATAAACGATGGCAGGGGTATTGGACAGTGTAAATCAGCGCACCCAGCTGGTGGGCCAGAATCGTCTGGAGCTTCTGTTATTTCGCCTTCGTGGCCGGCAGATGTACGGCATCAACGTCTTCAAGGTCAAGGAAGTGTTGCAGTGCCCCAGGCTGTCATCGTTGCCGAACAGTCGCCCTATGGTTCGGGGCGTGGCCCATATTCGTGGCGAGACTATCCCAATCATTGACCTAGGTATGTCAATCCGGCTTCCCGGTATTCCCAAGGAAGAGATGGCCACCAGCTTCGTGATCATTACTGAGTACAACCGAAAAACCCAGGGTTTCCTGGTGGCTGGTGTCGACCGCATCGTGAATATGAACTGGGAAGACATCCTGCCGCCACCCAAGGGTGCGGGCAAAGACGTTTACCTGACGGCGGTAACGCACTTTGAAGACAAGCTGATAGAGGTCATCGATGTTGAAAAGATCCTGTCTGAAGTGTCGCCGTTTGAGGAAGATGTCACCGAAGAGGTTCGCAATCGCAGTTCAGAGCGGGTGCCTGGCCATCTGCCGGTGCTGGTTGTAGACGATTCCGCTGTGGCGCGACGCCAGATTGAGCGATGTCTCACTGCCATTGGTATGGGAGTGGTGACCAAGAATGATGGCAGGCAGGCCCTGGATTATCTGAAAGAGATTACGGCAGATGGCTCTCGCGCCGCCGATCACCTGTGTTTGATCATATCCGATGTCGAAATGCCGGAAATGGACGGGTACACTCTGGTCACCAAGTGTAAAAATGAGCCTGCAATCAAGGATGTATTTATCATGCTGCACACGTCCCTGAGTGGCGTGTTTAACAAGGCGATGGTGCAGAAGGTGGGCGCTGACGATTTCATGGCTAAATTCAGCCCGATGAGCTGGCTGAAAGAGTCATGGAAATTGTCGACCGCGAGCAGTGACGCTCCTCCGTTACTTCCGACTCACTCGATAATGAGATCCAATGAAAGCTGAAATAACGCCACAGGAATACGAGGCCTTTAAATCATTCCTGCAGGATGCGTGTGGCATTTTGCTCGGGGAGAACAAGCAGTATCTGGTAAAAAGCCGTTTGCGGCGGATCATGGAAGAGAACGAGCTGAGAACCCTGGGTGATCTGCTGGATCGCGTGAAGAGAACCGGTCGCAGCAGTTTGAAGGAAGTCGTGATCGACGCGATGACGACGAATGAAACCCTCTGGTTTCGGGACAATCACCCGTTCCGCATCCTGCAGGAAAAGCTGCTGCCGGAATTCGGCGACAGAAAATCAGCGCAGTCACTTCGTATCTGGTCTGCAGCCTGTTCGACAGGCCAGGAGCCCTATTCGGTAGCGATGATTATTGAAGAATTTCGTCGCCAGCGGCCGGGTAGGCTGCGGGATGTGAAGATCACCGCCACCGACATCTCCAAAAGCGTTCTAGAGGTTGCGCGCCGTGGCGAGTACGAAATGATCGCGATTGGCCGGGGCCTGTCACCCGAGCGGCAAAAGCAGTTTTTCACTCCCGCCATGAATGGCAGTTGGCAGATCCGACCGCAAATCAAGAGCATGGTGGAATTCAGGGAGCTGAACCTGCTTGAACGCTACATGCTCGGGAAGTTTGACATTGTTATGTGCCGGAACGTACTGATCTACTTCTCGGCAGAGCTTAAAAAGGACATCCTGACCCGTATCCATGCCACTCTCAATCCCGGTGGTTACCTGATACTGGGAGCATCGGAATCGCTGAACGGGTTGCCTCATCTCTACGAAATGGTGCAGTGCCACCCTGGGATCATCTACCGCAAGAAATAGGCCCACCCAATGCCGATCAATGTATGGATACTGGTCGCCGCCCAGGCGCTTGCCATGAGTACAGCGCCTTTCATCGTCTTTATCGGAAGCATTCACGGACGTCTTCTGGCGCCATCACCTGAGTGGGCAACCTTGCCCGTGGGCCTTGTGGTAGTTGGAACGGTCCTGGCTATAAAGCCTGCTACGTGGCTGATGGAACGCCTGGGGCGCAAGCCGGTTATGTTGCTTGGCACGCTGGCGGGTGTGGTGTCCGGGTTGTTCGGTGCGCTGGCAGCCTGGAGTGCGAGTTTCCCGTTCTTGTGCGCTGCGGCGGTTGTGGGCGGAACCGGGCTGGCGGTGGTTCACCAATACCGCTTTGCGGCCATGGAGTCGGTAGCGCCCGAGATGGCTGGCTCCGCAGCAGCCAGGGTGCTTCTAGGCGGCCTCGTAGCGGCGTGGCTGGGGCCGGAAATTGCGCTTTTGGGCGGTGGAGGTCAAGCCGAGTACCCTTTCATGGGGGATGGCTTGCACTGAGTGTCGTGCAGGTGCTTGCCATGGTCGTATTGGTTTTCGGGTACCGCGCCAGCGGGGAGCGAGTACGGGAAGCCTTGGGGGAGGGCGGTCGCCCGATGTCTGACATCCTGAGGCAACCGGTCATTTGGGCGGCGATCAGTTCCGCGGCCATCGGTTATGCCTCATGAGCTTTATCATGACGGCAACACCACTGAGTATGACGGAAGTGGCCGACCACCCGCTTGAAGATGCCAAGTGGGTCATTCAGATTCACATCATGGCCATGTATTTGCCGTCGCTGATCAGTGGCTGGTTCATTCGTGTGGTGGGTATTCCAAGGATGATGGGCCTGGGATTGCTGGCCTATCTGGGGTGTGTGGCCCTGGCGTTCAGCGGTATCAGCTTTCACCACTACCTGTTTGCACTCATCCTGTTGGGGGTAGGCTGGAACTTCCTGTTCGTCGGCGGCACCACGCTATTACCGCAGGGATATCGCGATGAGGAGCGGTTCCGTGTTCAGGGGCTCAACGACCTGATGGTATTCGGCTCGCAGGCGACAGCTGCACTGAGTGCTGGTGCGGTATTGGCGGCGTTTGACTGGAATGGATTGTTGCTGATTGCCATACCGTTCCTGGTGTTACACGGTGTCTTGATGGCCGTTTGGCTGATGAGCCGGCCCCAGAATAGGGGCCGGCATCCCGCTTGAATGTTTATACCAGGTTGTAGACGAAGACGATGGCTACAGCAACGGGTGTGAAGTAACGCAGTACGCGATACCAGAGCGAGAATGTGCCCGCTGACATGCCCAGTTCGCTTTCCAGCGCCTGTCGAGACATTGTCCAGCCGACAAACACGGCGACCAGCAGTCCGCCCAGGGGCAACAGGATATTAGCGGTCAGGAAGTCCAGAAGGTCGAAGATGGTTTTGCCTTCGAACATCGCAAACATGCCCAGCGGTGTCACGTCCGACCACAGGTTTAGCGAAAGCACGGAGGCCACACCCAATAACCAGCACACGATGCCTGCCCCGACGGTACTCACCGTGCGGTTCATACCTTTCTGTTCCTCAAGCCATTCAACAATCGGCTCCAGCAGGGAAATGCCGGATGTCCAGGCGGCAAAGATCAGCAACACGAAGAACAGGGTACCGAAGAGGCTGCCCATGGGCATTTGGCCGAACGCCAGTGGCAGGGTTTGGAAAATCAGGCCGGGGCCGGCGCCTGGCTCAAGGCCGTTGGCGAATACGATCGGGAAGATAGCCAGCCCGGCCAACAAGGCCACGGCGGTATCCATGATCGAGACGGTCACGGAGGTTTTGGCGATGGAGATGTTTTTGGGCAGATAGGAGCCGTAGGCCATCATGACACCCATGCCGAGGCTGAGCGTGAAAAACGCGTGGCCCAGCAACCAAAACGCCCGAAGTGGTGAGCTTTGAGAAGTCAGGCTGGAACAGGAAGGCGACGGCCTGACCAAAGTGGCCAGTGGTCATCGCATAGCCCACGACAATCAGCAGGAGCACGAACAGGGCTGGCATCAGAATACTGACAGCGCGTTCAAGCCCGGAACGTACGCCTCGTGCAACCACAATCATGACCAACGCCATGAACAGGGTGTGCCACAGAAGCAGCTTCATCGGGTCGCCCAACAGGCCGGAGAAGATGGCACCTATGGACTCTGCCGACTGGCCAGCCAACTGGCCCGTGGCGGCGGTGCCCACATAGGAAATCGCCCATCCGCCGATCACAGAATAGAACGATAGAATCAGGAACCCCGCCAGAACCCCGACGGCAGCCACCCAGCGCCAGGCGGGTTTCAGGCCTTCCTGGCTGGTTATGGCCCGCATGCTGTTGACGGGGCTGAGACCACCACGGCGACCGACTAGTACTTCAGCCATCATGATCGGAAGACCCACCGCCGCAATGCACAGCAGATAAACCAGAACAAAGGCACCACCGCCGTTTTCACCGGTGATGTAGGGGAATTTCCAGATATTACCCAGGCCCACCGCTGAGCCTGTTGCGGCAAGTATGAATGCCAGGCGCGAAGACCACAGCCCACGCTTGGCTGTCGCCTGGCCCATGGCACCGCCTTCAGCGGATGAAGAAGCATTACTCATTGTATTCTCCTGCTTACTGTTTTTGTTTTCGGGGGAGTGAGTGGCGGCGGTTTAGCCACCATCAACGGGATTTATGCCGGAATCGCTCCTCTGCGAGTTGATCGGCGATCTGCCCGGTGGGCAGGGCATCGCGATCCGAGCGCTGGAAGATCTCCTCCAGGGTATTGGCTATGGAATCGACGTGTTTGCGAACGGCCTGGGGGTCGGGGCCCTTGCGCTCGTAACACACGTCGATAATGCCGCCAGCGTTGATTACAAAGTCTGGGGCATAGAGCACTCCACGTTCGAACAGTGCCTGATCATGAGCCGGGGTGGCCAACTGATTGTTAGCGGCGCCGGCCACGATGGTGGCCTGTAGCTTACGAATGGAGTGATCATTCAGGACAGCGCCCATGGCACAGGGCGCAACCACGTCTACCGGCAGGTAGAGGATTTCGTCGGCGGTAGCCGGGGTGGCGCCCAACTCTGCCACTGCGCGATCCATCTGATCCTGGTGGACGTCGTAGACCCAAAGCTTCGCGCCTGCTTCTTTGAGATGTCGGGCCAGGCGGTAACCAACGTTGCCAATGCCCTGTACCGCCACATTCAACCCCTCCAGGTCGCTGCGGCCAAGCTTGTGCTTAACGGCAGCATTAATGCCCACGAAGGTGCCCCAGGCGGTAGCGGGAGAGGGGTCGCCGTTGCTGGGCCTGCCATCAAACCCCGGGCGTTCGCTGATACCAGCCACATTGGATGTTTTGCGGCCCATAACCTGGAGGTCGGCTACGCTGGTGCCCGAATCCTCGGCAGCGATATAAAGTCCGCCGAGCTGTTCCAGGAAGCGGCCCATGGATTCGAGCAAGGCTTCGGTTTTGTGCTGGCGTGGATCGCCGATGATGACGGACTTGCCGCCGCCGAGATCAAGGTTGGCCAGCGCCGACTTGTAGGTCATTCCTCGTGACAGGCGGAGCACGTCTGTCAGAGCCTCGTCGTCGCTGGCGTACGGATACATTCGGCATCCGCCTAGAGCGGGTCCACGAGAGGTATTGTGTACGGCGATAATGGCGCGCAGCCCGGTCTCCGGATCGCAGCAAAACGTCAGATGTTCGTGGTGGTCGAATTCAGGATGGGTAAATACAGTCATTGTTTGGATTCCTTTTGCTCCGGGTTGTTCTTGCACAGGGGGTCGCCCTTAGTTACGGAGGCCGGCGGGTAGATTGCGGGCGCTACCGAAACTCAATCGCTATCGGGTGTTGGACGCGATTAACTGCCGGTCAGATTTGGTAATTGCACGAGTGTGGATAGTCGTGAAAGATCCGGTCGGAGCGATCGGGATGCACAAAACGTCAGAGAAAGGAAAGGAGCTGTAGGGTGTTGCAGGGTGTGGGCGCATGGCCCATGCTCAGGGACTGTTTTACCAGTGACATGCTGAAATCCTCTTCCACCAGGCCGGATCACGGCTTCCGTGGTCAATATTGTTGTTGTGCCCCGGCAGATAGGCCGGTTGGCATGATTTCATGTGTTGATACCCTTTTGGGGCTCAACGAGAGAAGACTAGATAGCTTTTACATCGTCGTCAATGGTTGAAATTCATGCATTTTTTGGTGATTTTGAAAATTCCAGCGGTAACAGGCAGATACATCTACTTTACGTAAACGTAAATATTTGGGGCGCCCAATTCAGCAACAGTTTCCCTAATGTGTCTCACTGGAACCCTGATGTGATTCCAGTGATAGCATTGGTGATATTCGCTTCGTCACTTGATCAGTTTCTGAACTTCCCGGAAACGTGGGTGCTCGCAGTCCCGCATCCACTCAAAAGCCACCATCTCAAGCGTTACGATAACGGCCCCGGCCTGCTGCATTCGTTCCAGGGCAGCATCCCGGTCGTTGTCATGGCGTGAGCCGGTCGCGTTTTCCACCACCCATACACGAAAACCCGCAGCGAGGAGGGATAGGGCGGTTTGCAACAGGCATACATGCGCTTCGCAACCGCCAATAACCACCTGTTTCCGGTTATCGGCAATGGCCTCAACCAGCCCTCCACCGCAGGCATCAAAGTGAGTCTTGGATAAGGTTTGATCAGCTAGAGCACTGATTTGTTCGTCGTTGTGTCCAAGCTTCTCCGGGATCTGTTCCGTGGCAATCACCGGCACATCAAGCAGCTTGGCAATCTGCGCAAGTCTAACGCTCTCTGCCAGCATTAAATTTCCGTGGCTGATGACAGGCATGAGTTTTTTCTGGAGGTCAATCAGTACCAGCGTGGATTCGTCGGCTTTCATCATCATAACGGGTCGCCCCCGAGCGGTGTTTAGGGTATTGGGTAACTATGCCAGTATCGCACAGGCGGCCATCAGGTTTCTGTGGTCGCTGTGGTTGGTCAGAAAAGGATTTGAAAATTGGAGTTGCCAAACCGGAACAAAACCATTAGAGTTTGCGCCCTCAAATGAGCGACGACGTTGCTGATTTGGAACGAATTATTTAAAGAGTATTGGAGAGGTGGCCGAGTGGCTGAAGGCGCACGCCTGGAAAGTGTGTATACGTTAATAGCGTATCGAGGGTTCGAATCCCTCCCTCTCCGCCAATACAAAACCCCAGCAGAGATGCTGGGGTTTTTTATTGCATGCCACTTAAGCCACCCCTGCCGTCCGCAACACAAACACCCCTGCCGTAACCGTTACACTGGCCATTAATGTGGTCAAAGCCACGATATTGGCTGCCAGGCGGTCGTTGCCGCCCAGCGCCTTGACCATGACAAAACTGGCGGCGGCTGTCGGGCTGGCGAAGAACAGGAACATCAGCCCAAGTTCGCGCCCTTCAAACCCGGCCAGCCAGGCAGCGAACGTACACAATACCGGTAACGTCACCATCTTCATCACACTGGCACTGATCGCCAGCTTGCGATCGGTACGCATGGCGCTCAAGGAGAGCGTGCCGCCAATGCACATCAGCGCCAGGGGCAAGGTAAGTGAGGCGAAATAGTCACCGCTGGTCATCAGCCAGTTCGGCAGTTGTAACCCGGACCAGGCGAAGGGAACGGCGATGACCACCGCCAGAATGAGCGGGTTGCGCCCGATATCACCGAGAATGCGCCCCCAGCTGGCCGTCTGACCCGGCTGGTAGGCTGTCAGGACAACCACGGAGAGCGCATTGTAGGAAATAATGACCACGCCCAGGAGCAGGCCCCCGGCGGAAAGCCCAAAGTCGCCATAGAGGCTTGCCGCCAGGGCGAGGCCCACAATACCGCAGTTGCCCCTGAAAGCGCCCTGCACATACACGCCCCGGTCAATCGTTGGTGCGGCACGTATGGCCCAAAGCCAGCAGAAGAGGAAGCTGGCGAGGGTGGCGGCTACGAAGAATCCAAGCAGTGCGGGGTTGAGGGTGGTATCCAGGTCCGCGCGCACAATACTGAGGAATACCAGGGTTGGCAGAGTCGCGCGGAAGACCAGTGCCGACGCCGTGTTGATAAAGTTGGTATCGATCCAGCCGAGCCGCTTGAGACCAAGGCCGATAAACACCATGGCGAATACCGGCAGCGTGGTCTCAAGGGTGTGAAGAAATGTTCCGAGTAGTGTCATCCAGCCGGTGGTTACCGAACTCCAAAGTTAGTGAACTCACCGGTTGCAGAGTCTTCGGTGGTGTTAATTTTGTCGACGATTGCCGAGGGAGGGCCGTCCCGGCACCATTGTCTGAGCGAAACCAGTGACGCCGGTGAGCCCTCTGCAACGATTTCTACGCGGCCATCCGGCAGGTTTCTGGCGTAGCCGGTAACTCCCAGGCTGTTGGCCATGTCGGCCGCGGAGGCGCGATAGCAAACGCCCTGGACCTTGCCGCTGATCAGCATTGTGAGTCTCTGGTGGCTCATTGCGTGATCCCTCCTGACATAGAGTGGCTTTTTACAGTTTGCGCCATACCAGCAGTCGATTGTTGGCAGGCATTTCGAAATCGCTTTCAAGCCCGAACCGAACTCGGCCCGCCAGTTCCAGCATGTCATCCATGTTCCTGATGCCCATGTGCGGGGCCTGACTCCGCAGGTGGTGATCGAACTGTCGATTGCTGTCGCTGGTAAATTGCCCCTCATAATTAAACGGCCCATAGAGGCAGAACAGGCCGCCGGCAATGAGGCGTTTAGCCAGCCCGGCGAACATTGCCTCTACCTCTTCCCACGACATGATGTGAGCCGTGTTGGCGGAATAGGCGCCATCAATGGTGTCTACCGGCCAGCTTCCCAGGGAAACGTCCAGTTCTAGAGGTGTGCGAATATTGGCAAGGTCAGCCTCCTGGATCCAGCCGAGGGAATGATCGGCGCCTCCAGGCCGATCACTGGGCTGCCACGTCAGGTGGGGGAGCTCTGCTGCAAAATAAACAGCGTGTTGCCCCGTTCCCGTTCCAATTTCCAATATGGTGGCCGGCTCGGTGAACACCGTTTTGATGCATTCCAGTATTGGTTGCCTGTTATTTACACAGGCCTGTGAGAAAGGCTTGCTGTGGACCATCGTTTACGCCTATTCGGAATCAGTGCCAACCTAAAGAATATCGCGCTGGGCGCAATGGGTAAAAGAATGAGCGTAGGGGATTTCCCGCGTATTCGACATTCGATGATGGTCTATCGGAGGCTTTCCGACTGGAAAATGGCGCCATTCGCGACATAAAAGTGTCACAAAACAGGCATAAGCTCCATTGGACGATACCCCCAGTGGAGATACCATGCTCAGAACTGTCCGCAGCCGTATTCTGTTCTTTTCCTTTCTATCGGTGTTTGCTTTGGCCGCATTGGCGGCCCTGTCATCGAGCATTATGACCCGTGCGGAGTCCGCTTCAGAGGCATTGGTTCGGGAAAGTCTTATGGAGTCGTGGCTGCTGGAAGATCTTGAACAGGACCATCGCCGGCTGCAGGACCTCGCCTACAAGATCAAGGCGCAGCTGATGCTCTGGGATGAAATCGATGCGGAATTCCAGGCATTGACCGAGGTGCTGCCGGAGCACTGGCGTGCTATCGAGGACAATGCCGGGCTGAGCGAGTGGGCGACGGATAATCGAGCGTTGTTCGAGAGCGTGCTGGCGCTCATCGAATCCATGAGACCGGGTATCGAAGGACGGAGCTACTATCGAGTAGGGCAAGTGGTGGATTTTGACTTGTTCCCGGCCCTCGGCCCGATGCTCACGGCGATCAACAACCGTAAGGAAGCCAGCCGCAACATCATTGAAGTTCGTAGTCAGGACCTGCTGGCCTTTCTGGATGCCCAGAAAATCTGGCTGTTGGCGGGCTCTGCTGTATTCCTGATGTCTGTGGTCTTGATGACGCTCTGGCTTCGGCGCTCAGTGATTGGCCGCCTGCAGTTGCTGGAGTCCGGCCTCCGGGAAATGGACGAGACCTCAGATCTTTCCCGGCGCCCGGTTATTACCGGACACGATGAAGTGGCTGGTGTGACGCGCGCGCTGGTAGGGTTGGTTAGCCGGTTTGAGCTCTTTATCGGAGAAGTGAGAACGGCTGCCCACAGCATCAATGACCGGTCCACATCGTTGGACTCTCAGGCAGAGGACGTCCAGGCGTCCACTGATACTACCCGCCGGCAGATTCATGATGTCAGCCAGTCAATGGCGGCCATTGCGAACCAGGCGTCGGCCATTGATTTAGCCACCGAGAACTCAGCCACTACGGTTCGAGATGCCGTGGCGGCCAATGCGGTGGTTCAGGAAGGGCTCAGAAACAGTGAGCAGGCAGCTGAACACACGGTGGAGGTAATTGGCCGGGTGTCCCTATCTATCCAGGCATTGAGTGAATCCTCGGGCAAAATCGAGAGCGTGATCGGCGTCATTGCCGATATCGCGGAGCAGACCAATTTGCTGGCATTGAATGCAGCGATTGAAGCGGCCCGTGCCGGCGAACACGGTCGGGGATTTGCCGTGGTGGCAGACGAAGTGCGCACCCTGTCGAAGCGTACGTCGGACTCCACCAGGGAAATTCGCCAATGGGTGACCGACCTGGTAACCGGGGTTTCCGGCGTTGAGGACCTGCTGGACGAAATGCGCGATGCCGGTGGCATGAACCGGCGGAACCTTGATGCCCTGAAAGACCACCTGGAGCGTCTTGCGAGTCAGTTCACGGAGCTGGAGCTTCGCAGTGCTGAAATTGGGGATGCGGTTGCGGTTCAGAGGGAAGAGATTGACCGTGTCGGGCGGCGGTCAAGGGCGCTTGATGACAGTTCGGGTTCCCTGATCACCAGTGTTGATAACACCCGCCAGATCAGTGAATACCTGAGACAGGAATCGGTCACCATGCGTCAACTGATTTCCCGGTTTAAGGCAGCCTGACCGAGCGGTCAACGCCAAGTGGTGAAAAAAAGCCTGATAATCGGTCTTCTACAGCCTCGCCAAACCCATTACCATGGCTGCTTTGAGGTGGAGTTGAAAATGACCGACGAAGCAGGCCACGAGCCCCAGCCGGACCCACGTGAAGAGAAATTCGTAGTGGATGTGGGGCTGCTTTCAGAGGACCAGCTTGACGGGCTGGTTGACGAATACTGCACTCGGTACCACGGCCTGAACGACACTGAGAACCCCATGGCAGAGCGTGAGCGGGTAAAATCGGCGGCTCGGCGGGGGGATCTGGTGGTCTGGTTCGATCCGGTAGAGAATACCGCAAGCCTGGGCGTGCCCCGCTGATGATTGTGTCCTGAGCAGTGGGTCCCGGTATTGATGGATGCATCTACCGTCGGGAACCCTTAACCGGTACAATTCGTAAATTCCCATAAAAGCCGCGTGCGAGGTGAGTTTTGATCAGGGTATTGGTTGTAGACGACCATGAACTGGTCAGGTCCGGTATTACCCGGATGCTGGCGGACAACCCCGATATTGAAGTCATCGGCGAAGCATCTTCAGGCGAGGATGCTATTGATTCTGTGCGTAAAGACAGCCCGGACATCGTTTTGATGGACATCCGCATGCCTGGTATCGGGGGGCTGGAAGCGACACGGCGAATCCTGCGCATTGACGACGCTGTGCGGGTGATCGTAGTGACTGCCTGTGCCGATGACCCCTATCCAACCAGGGTGATGCAGGCCGGCGCATCGGCTTATATCACCAAGGGCGCCGACATCAAGGAAATGGTGCGTGCCATCCGCATGGCGCATTCCGGGCAGCGTTACATCAGCCCGGAAATTGCCCAGAAAATGGCGCTCAAGCAGCTTGGAGGCGGCGATGCGAGGGACGAAGACGGCGAGCTATCCCTGTTTGACCGTTTGTCCGAGCGCGAAATGCAGATTGCCATGATGGTGGTGGACTGCCAGAAAGTGCAGGACATTTCCGACAAGCTTTGCCTCAGCCCAAAAACTGTAAACAGTTACCGCTACCGCATTTTCGAGAAGCTGGAAATTTCCAGTGACGTTGAGTTGGCGCTGATGGCGGTCAGGCTCGGGTTGCTCGATGCCGACAAGGTCTGACGCACCGGCTGATTCTGCCGAGGCAGGGAACAACAGGGAGTTCGACACCAAAAGCTTCCTGAAGCAGTTGACCGAGCGGCCCGGCGTTTACCGCATGTACGACGCCGCTGGTAATGTGCTGTATGTGGGTAAGGCCCGCAATCTCAAGAAACGGGTGACCAGCTACTTCCGCAAATCCGGCCTGGCGCCCAAGACCGAAGCCCTGGTCTCCCGAATTGACTCCATCGAAGTCACCATCACCAGCAGTGAAACCGAAGCACTCCTGCTTGAACAGAACCTGATCAAATCCCTGCGGCCGCCTTACAATATCCTGCTGCGGATGATAAATCCTACCCTTATATATACCTGTCCTCGCACGACGATTATCCCTCCCTGACGTTTCGCAGGGGGCGCACGAAAAAAGGCGGCGGCACCTGGTATGGACCGTTTCCGAGCTCTGGAGCGGTCAAGGAAAGTCTTAACATTCTACAAAAGATTTTCCGTATAAGATCCTGTAGTGAAAGCTATTTCCGAAACCGCACACGTCCTTGTCTTCAGTATCAGATCAACCGTTGCACGGCACCGTGTGTCGGTTATATTTCCCCCGAGGATTATCGGGAAGACATGCGCCACGCCACCATGTTCCTCGAAGGCAAGAACCCAGCGATCCTGCAGGATCTGATGGCGGCCATGGAAACCGCGGCGAAGAATCTGGAATTTGAGAAAGCCGGTGCCTACCGCGACCAGATAAATCACCTGCGGCACGTTCAGGAGCAGCAAAGCGTGGACGGCGAAGGGGGTGATGCCGACGTGGTGGCCATTGCCCAGGATGCTGGAGTGGTGTGCATCGTGGTGATCATCGTGCGCGGTGGGCGCGTGCTCGGTACCAAGGACTATTTTCCGCGATACAGTATTGAGCAGTCAGAAGCTGAGTTGTTAAGTGCATTTCTGGGGCAGTATTATTTCGGCGGTAGCACCCGCCGGGAAATTCCACCGGACATCCTGGTGCCGGTGGATGTTGACGGGCAGGAACTGCTGTCCCAAGCGCTGACAGAATCCGCTGGCCGTGAGACCCGGGTACGCAAGAATGTGCGTGGAGAACGCCGGCGCTGGCTGGATCTGGCAATGACCAATGCCCGCCAGACACTGCTGACCCATCTGGCCAGCAAGGAAACGGTCTATCGCCGCCTGCTGGCTCTGCGTGACCTGCTGGATCTGGCGGAAACGCCGTCACGCATGGAGTGCTTTGACATCAGCCACAGCCATGGTGAAAACACGGTCGCATCCTGCGTGGTTTTCGACGAGAATGGGCCGCTGAAAAGCGACTACCGGCTCTACAATATCGAGGGTGTCACCGGCGGTGATGACTATGGAGCCATGCGCCAGGTTCTGACGCGCCGATATAAACGCATGGTGGCAGGTGAGGGCAAACGCCCGGACCTGGTGTTCATCGACGGTGGTAAGGGCCAGTTGAACATTGCCCGGGAAGTGTTTGATGAACTTGGTGTTACGGACATTCCGCTGATTGGTGTGGCCAAGGGTGTCACCCGGCGCGCGGGTATGGAACAGTTGATTGATGCCATGACCGGCGACCTCTATCGGGTCCCCGCTGACTCGCCGGCACTGCATCTGATCCAGCATATCCGTGACGAGTCGCACCGTTTCGCCATCACTGGCCATCGGGCCCGGCGTGACAAGAAACGCCGGCAATCCACCCTTGAGGGAATCGAAGGTGTAGGGCCCAAACGCCGCCGCGACTGATACGTTATTTTGGCGGCATCCAGGAGCTACGCAAGGCGAGTATCGACGAAATGTCCAAGGTTCAGGGAATCAGCAGGAACCTGGCAGAAACCATCTACGCAGTACTGCATGACGAGTAGGGATAGCATGAATTTACCGAACATTCTCACCCTTTCCCGGATTCTGATGATCCCGGTTTTCGTGATTATCTACTACCTGCCGGCGCAATGGAGCTACCTCGTCAGTGCCGGCCTGTTTGCGCTGGCAGCGGCGACGGACTGGTTAGATGGTTACTTGGCCCGGAAACTGAACCAGAGCACACCTTTTGGTGCCTTCCTGGACCCCGTTGCGGACAAACTCATGGTGGCGGTAGCACTGACCGTGCTGATTGAAGCCACGCGAGTTTCATTCTGACGATTCCCGCCACGGTGATTATCGGTCGTGAGATCGTGATTTCAGCATTGCGGGAGTGGATGGCGGAAATTGGCAGCCGTGCGAGTGTGGCGGTTTCCTACATTGGCAAGATCAAGACAACGGCGCAGATGGTGGCCATTATCATGCTGCTGGCATTTCCTCCCGGTGTCGTCTGGGCCCAGGCCGGCACGGCCCTGCTGTACGTGGCGGCTGTACTGACATTCTGGTCGATGATTCTCTATCTGAAAGCCGCCTGGCCAGACCTTTTCCGGAAAACACCAGGGTTGACGGGTTAGGGGCGCTGTTCAACCGTCCAGTGAATCACCTCGCGGGCCAGCGCGTTACTGGCCTCGCCAAATGCCTTCACGATTGCTTCAACTTGTTCCCCTGTCGCCGGATGCTGGTACTCAAAGCGTTTGCTGGCAAGGGTATTGCGGGTGCGCTCATCAATGAGATGCAGGTCCAGCCGTATCAGCGCTACCGGCATACCGTCCTGATACTCGCTCTGGAACGCGTTTAGCTCTCCGGCTATGGTCAGATCACTGCGGGCGGGACTGGTTCCAGTAATAATGCCAGCAAAGCGGCCATCCCGGCGAAAGGCATCGACCAGTTGGTCCCGAACCAGGATGGGGGACTTGTTGCTCCAGCGCGCTCCCTGATAGGCCTTTATTTCGTTGCCCTCCGGTTTCACCAGAATACGCGAGCTATCAACAGGGCCTTCGGCCAACGGCGTTACGAACCGAAGGGTTGTGCTGAATGGTTTGTTGTCAGTGATGGATTCCTCAACCGTGGAAGCCGGTAACTGAAATATTCGATTGGCCGGTCGATCCGGGAACAGAGTACAAGCGGATAACGTGGCGGCAACGACCATGCAGAGCAGTGCCCGTGATGCAGTCAGTGTCATGGATTAAACTCCTGTATCGGCTCGCGGCCCAGCAGAAGGCCGGCCGGGTCGTCCTCCAGGCGGTGGATAAGACTGTCCATGTTTTGCAGCGTTGATCTCAGCTCCCGCATGGCCGGCGCCAGTTCACCGATGCCCTGCATTCCCTGGTCCAGGGAGCCCTCGTTGCGGGCGGTGAGTGCTTCAAGTCGCGCGGTAGCGGTTTCCAGTGAATCCATGGCGCTCTGGGCAGTGGCCATCAACTGGCGGCCTTCCTTGTCCAGCAAGCTGTTGGCTGTGCTGCCAAATTGACGGAAGGTTTTCAGCGTGGCTTCGGTTTGTACACTGAGTTGATCGAAACTCGTCACCAGATTGCTCAGTTCGCTGCGTTGATCCATCAACCCAGACGACACGGCCTCGATGTTCTTGAGGCTGCGGGTGAGGTTGCGGGAGTTTTCCTTGGACACCATGGCATTTGCGTTGGTGAGAAATTTATCAAGCTTGGCAAACAGTTCCTCACTGGAAGCCATCAGGGTGGTAAAGGCCGAGGGTTCGGCCTGGATGGTCGGTGGGGATTCACGGCTTCCTGTCAGCTTTTGGCTTCCGGGGGTGCCGCCCTTCAGTTCGATGTTCATGCTGCCAGTAATGTTGGTTAACGCCAGGCCAGCCCGGGTGTCTTCCTTAATGGGCACATCGTCGTATACCCGAATGAGCACCCTGACGTTGCGCGGGTCATTTGGGTCGAGGCTCAGTTCGGCCACGTCGCCCACCTCAATGCCGCTGTATTTGACCGGGCTGCCCTCCGATAGCCCGCTGACGCCCCGATCAAAAATTATTTCGTACCAGGCATAATCGCGGTCGTTGCCCGCCTGGCCCAGCCACAAGGCGAACGCGAGCGCACTGGCAAGCGCAACCAATGTGAACAGCCCAATCAGGACGTGATGTGCTCTGGGTTCCATATCAGCGTACCTCTCCCGACTTCCTTGCTGCTTTCCGGTTGTTTACGTTTATTGCCCCGTGGCCGGCCGGATGCGATTGACAGCGCGGCCTCTGGGCCCATGGAAGTAATCACGAATCCAGGGGTCGTCGGTGGCCTCAACCACCGCCAGCCGGTCCGCCACCAGTACGCTCCGCGAGGCTAACACGGCCACCCGGTCACAGGTGGTGTAAAGGGTGTCCAGATCATGGGTCACCAGAAACACGCTGAAGCCGAGGGCGTCCCGAAGCGTAACAATCAGTCGGTCAAAGGCAGCGGCGCCAATCGGATCGAGCCCGGCCGTGGGCTCGTCCAGAAACAACACCTCCGGGTCCAGCGCCAAGGCCCTTGCGAGCGAGGCTCTTTTGACCATGCCACCTGACAGCTGGGCGGGGTACTTTCCGGCCGCGTTGGCTGGCAGGCCAACCAGTGCGAGCTTCACCCGGGCCAAGTGTTCCGCGTCAGTACGGGACAGTTTGGCATGCTCAATCAGCGGCAGGGCAACGTTTTCCTGGAGAGTCAGGGAGCTGAACAGGGCACCGCTCTGAAACAGCACGCCAAAGCGCCGTTCTACACGGGAGCGTTGTTGTTGAGAAAGAGCCTGCAACTGCTCACCAAAGACTTCAATGGTCCCGGAATCCGGCGTATGCAGCCCGACAATGCTCCTCAGCAGCACCGACTTGCCGGTTCCCGAGCCGCCAACCACCCCCAGTATTTCCCGTTGATAAAGGTCAAGATTGAGATCCGTATGTACCTCATGACTACCGAAGCGGTTACAAAGGCCCTTCACGCTGATAACTACATCCTGGTGCGCGGCCTCTTTTCTCACCAGCCCATCTCCATGAAGAATATCGCTGCTATGGAATCCAGCAGAATCACCATAAAGATCGACTGTACCACGGCGGAGGTGGTGTGCTCACCGACGGACTGGGCACTTCCACTGGCCTTGAAGCCCTCAAGGCAACCGATGACGGCAATCACAAACGCAAAGATAGGGGCTTTCCCCAGCCCAACCAGAAGGTGGACGACCCTTACCTTGGTTTCGAGGATATTCAGGATTTGCGGAACCGAGATATCCAGCGCCACGACGCACACCAGCGAACCACCAACAATGCCGCTGATCATGCCGACGAAGGTCAATATGGGAAGCGAAATCACCATCGCCAGCACCCGGGGGATAACCAACAGTTCCACGGGGCTCAGGCCGAAGGTGCGTAGGGCGTCAATCTCCTCATTGGCTTTCATAGAGCCCAGTTGCGCGGTAAAGGCGCTGGCTGTGCGGCCGGCCAGAAGGATAGCGGCCAGCAGAACACCGAATTCCCGCAGGAACGAGAAGGCCACCAGGTTAACGGTGTAAATGGTGGCGCCGAAATCATCGAGAATGGTGGCGCCCAGAAACGCAACGACCGCACCCACCAGAAACGTCAGCAGCGCCACGATGGGAAGGGCATTGAGCCCGGTCTGATGGACGTGGGCCACCAGCGATGTGATACGCCATCGCCAGGGTGTTGCAAGGATGCTCGCCAATGTCGCCAGTATCTGGCCGGTAAACCCAATCAACAGCCGTTGTTGATGCCAGAAGTCTTCGATTTTTTCGCCAACACCCGCCAGGAATTCCGTGATCAGGTTGGATCGGAGGGATGTTTCGCCTTCAGGGCTGGCCATCGCGTTGGCAACCAGGCGCAGCAGTTCCTGACGTTCGCTGGAAAGCCCGGGGGTTAGCTCGGTAAGCTCATGGAGTTGATGGGCACCCAGAAGGTCCACCAACAGAGATGCGCCGGCGGTATCCAGCGCATTGATTGTTGCCAGATTGACCGAATGCCCGTTAGGTAACTCCATTGCGCCGGCTTTTTGGACATCCCGCTTCAAGCGGCCGTAGTTCGGAAGCGTCCAGTCGCCCGAGACGGTCAATTGGCCGTTCTGGAATTCAAGCTTGCCAGGGGAGGGCATCTGGAAATCCCGTCTCCTTTGTTGAGGATTGGCGATGGGTGTTCTTTGATACTAGCTCAAATTCGCGTGTTGGGGGTTGCAGCGTTCGAGGGCAATCGATCAGAATCTGAACTAAAACAGAAAGTTGAAAAAAGTGGTTGACGCAAACGGCCTAATCCGTAGAATACGCCCTCGTTGATCAAGCGGGAATAGCTCAGTTGGTAGAGCACAACCTTGCCAAGGTTGGGGTCGCGAGTTCGAATCTCGTTTCCCGCTCCAATTAACACAGTCTCTCAATGCCCACCTGAGAGCATAAAAGTATCGAGTCCCCTTCGAACTTTTCCCGGCGCGGTGGCAGAGTGGTTATGCAGCGGACTGCAACTCCGTGTACGCCGGTTCGATTCCGACCCGCGCCTCCATTTTTACCTTTTAAAATCAACGAATTACCTCATCTCCATTTAGTTGATTTTCTCACCCAAAAAATATCCAAATTAAACCCAAAATATTATCCGCTTCAATCCGTGGCAGAAGAGCGGACGATTGAATGTGCAGGGCATCTTGAACAAGCGCGATTAGCTGTCTGTTGCGACCAAAAACACAGCCTCTTGCTCTAACGCCTTACCGCTCAGCTTAAGGGCCTCAATAAGCTCCAGCACCTCATCGGGTTCCTGATCCAAATTTAAACTTGCCTCGGCATTGGCGACATACTTGAGATTATTTCGCCATACCTCAGAATTGCCATAGCGCTCCAGTTTGCGTTTCCAGTCAGGCATTAGCCATAGTTCGGCGTCCTCACCCAGCGCTTTGCGCAGGCGGGCATAGTTCTCGAGTCCGACGCCATCGTAGTCTGGAAAGATCAGAATCCGTGGACTTCGTTTTTTCCCGCATAGCCACTCTATCAGCCGTTCACTGAGCTGGCCCTGATAATAGAGTACAGATCCGTGCAAGCCTTCAGGCACCCAGCTGATGTCATCTAGCAGGCCCTGATTTTCCACCAGCCATAAGACGCTGTCGGTGGCCAGAGGCGTTTCATTCTGGCTGATATCGACGGCGAGGGCGCCGGCGATGGATGTCAGATGCCATAAATCAAGCGCCTTTCCGTCACACTTCCAGGTTACGCCCGGGGTCGTTGCTTTCAGTAGCCTGTAAGAGGCCTCGTGCGAATTCTTTCGACCTTTCGAGGACCGGGTAAGCGAAAGGTTTTGTGCCCGAATCGGCAGAGCCTGAGCGCCAGATTCCGGATCAGGTCTTAACTCCTGAAGGTTCTGTTTGAATACCGGCGAGTTGCTGACTCGATAGACGGTGCCATTGCCCTTGCGCATCTTGGTTATGCACGCGGTCCTGAGCAAAAACTCATCAAGCACCCGTTTTTGTGAGGGGGTGAACCGTGAGCCAAGACATTCTCCGCCGGAACCCTCAAGTTTGACCAATGCTTCTCTGAGCGATCTGTTCATTAGGGGGAGCTCATGCCTCGATGGCTTCAAGTGGCTGCAGAATCTGCCAGTGCTTGCGGCTGATGTGGTTCTTGCCGTTGCTCATCTGTTGAATAGGGACGCAGTAATGGGCGGTAATCAACGGTGAAGGGGAAGCGAACATTAGCGCGAAACCGAATTCGGAAGCGGTTTTGATCAAACTTCTCTGGTTGGCCGCATCTAGGGCCAGGGCTTCGTCCAAGTAGCAAAGGGCTTGAACATTACGGCTCTTGTCCTGCATTAGGTGAAGCATGGCCAGACCGGTCACTAACTTGGCCATGAGCACGGTGCCGTTGGAAGCTGCACTATCGATGTCGTCAAAGCTTTCTACGTCCTGGTTTTCTTTGCCTAGCTCGAACGTGAGGCGAAACAAATCGGCAACCTTCAGCCCGTGGCGAGCGCTACCTTCGTCGATCAGTAACTGGCGGGCTTGGTCCAGCTGTCGGTCGTCCAGTACGCTGGACTGGTTGAACAGCTCGAAGGATTCGCCAGACTCCACTTTTTCTGCTGTCTGGATCAGCAAGTCGATCGCTTCGACAAGGTGATTCTCGTGAACCGGCTGAATGCGGAAGACCTTGAGGTCGGACAGTTTCCTGCGGCTGATCAGACGGTTGAATTCATGCATGGCATTCTCGAATGACTGCAGGTTGCCGCGAAGATCCCGGAGGCTGGCCGTCACAGTGACCACGGCGCTGCGGGCTTTCTTTTCTAATGCTTCTGCTTCCCGGGCCAGATGATGGCGGAATTCCACCATCAACCGGATTTCTTCTTCCGGGCTGGGAGCATACTGGAACTTGGTCAGGCCGCCGGTGTGCAGGGTTATGCGCTGGTGGTTCAGCTCCCGGTCCAGGTCCTTCAGCTGGTAGCAGTCCCGCTGATAGTCCCGCAGCGTTTGCGAAAGCTGCTCGAGCGGTAGCTCGGGGTCGCCGACCCATGGAGTGTGGGGGAGGTCAGCCAGCCAGTTGAACTGATCGTCGGTGTCGCCACGGTTCTGGCGGATACGATCTATCTCCTGGTGAGCGGTATCCAGTGCTTGCCGCTGCTTGGCGACTTCCTGGATCTGCTCCCTGAGCGTCTGTTGCTGGGCACCCGCCTGTTTCTGAGCGTGCTCTATCTCTGCCAGCTCTTGATTGGTTGCCTCCATTGCTTTCAGGCGATCCGGGCGCGATTTATGAAGTTGAGCCAGTTCGTCAAACTGTTCCAGGTCCTTTTCCAGGCGTTTTACTTCCTGCTCCAGTTCTACCTTGCGCTTCTTCTGAGTGTCCAATTCTTCGGTGGCGGCCTTTTGTTCCTGCAATTGCCGGTGCCGGTCTTGGCAATCCTCAATCAGTTGGGCAATCTCTTCGTCTGATCGCTGTTCATACTGCGGCGCTTGGTGTTCAACAGACAGATTCAGCCCGGGTAGTTGAAACCGATCTTCGCGCATTTCCTGCAGCCATTGGCGCAGCTGGACCGAATCCAGTTGATAGTCCCCAGGCGGCAAGGTAAGCAGTTGGCGGTTGAGCCTCGGTTGAGAATACTGATCTGCTCTTCGGAGAGGTGCTGTTTAAGTGTGAGATAAAGATTGTCCGAGAGTGTTTCCTGTTCCTTGCGCAGTGCTGATAGCTCCTGCTCCTCCCGCCGCAATTGATGATCAGTGGCGGTCGCAGACTGCCCATGGGCATTGGCGAGTAAAGCAATCTGACGGTCGCGTTCTGCGGTGGCACTAGCAAGTTGCTGCTCAAGCTGGCTGCGGTCATTGACCAGCGCGAACCGGTTCTCCAGTTCGTCACGGCGCTGCTCGTCCTTGTTCAGTGCCTCCAGCTGCTGATTGAGCTCACTCTGGCGGCGGGTCTGCTCCCTGTCCCTCTGAAGCAATTCTGCTTCCTGCTTGTGCAATTTCCCATGCTGATGCTGGAGGCTTTCGCTTTCTGTCTGGTAATGGTTCTGCCAGCGTTGCAGGCCATCGTCGATGAGCGGTCGGCGGGCAATGATTCGGCCTCTGGTGGCGAGTCGCTCGTCTTGCTGACGCTCCAGCTCATCAATCAGCGTTTGCTGGTTCTTGGCGGCCCAGTATTGTTCCCGATCCTGGTTGACCTCGGCGAAGGCCTTGTCCCATTCCTGTTTGAAGTCCACCACGGAGTCTGGCAACTGACGACTGAAGATCTGCAGCAGGTGGCGTTTTACTTCGCCGGAACTGAGTTTGTCCAGGCGTAGGGTCCGGGTAAGAACCTGACGGTACGCGTTGGCGTCCTTGCGGTTCTCCAGCCGGAACACGGTAAACTCGGAGCTGGTCTGTCCCCGCTTGCGGCACCGCCGTAGACCGTCTCGGCAAACTCAGTCGATGAGTAGAAATTGGCCGTTCGCCCGTGGTGAGCCAGCTGCTCCAACAGCTGTGGCTGCGTCACCAGCTTGCCATTGTCCAGCCTGTAATCCTCAATTTTCAAAGGGCCCCGATAAGCAAAATAGGCGTAGTCATGGCTAAACCCCTTGCCCACACACCCCAGCACCACTGAGCCGGATTCAGGCAAAGTGACTTCCAGCAGGATATAGCTGCTATTGGATGGGAAGTAGAAACGTCTCGCTTTGTCTTTGTCGTGGGCGCCAAAATCCAGGTGCCGCTTGTCGATAATCAGCAGGTATTGCAGGGCATTAATCAGGCTGGTCTTGCCAGTATTGTTGGGGGCAATGAGAGAAACTGACTCATCCAGAGGGAGCTCAGCGCGCTCGTAGCCGGCGCTGTTGAGAAGTACCAGCTGCTGGAATCCGTAATCGGAACTCATAGGGAATTATCCTCGTCGTCCTGATCGCCTGCCCAGGACACATCTTCATCCTGATCCACCTGGCTGGCCAGTTCTTCGTAATGATCCAGGTAACGACACACAGCAGGCAGTAGCTGCCAGGCTCCGCCATCGTAACGGGCAAAGCCGAAATTTTCTGAGTTTCTCATCAGGCTCACCAGGCCGGACAGATCCAGCTCTTCTGCCTCCAGCAAGTCCTGGTGTTGCTCGAAAACCGTTGTCAGCAGGGTTTGATCGATTCGCCAATGCTCGAATTTCATCAGCGGAATGCCGGCATCCGCTTGAGTATCAAAGATGACCATGAACAACAGGGCCAGTTGTCGTGTGGCTTTGTTGGTATTGCTGCTTCCGTCGTCCTGATGGAACCAGGCGAAGCCCCGGCCATCAAGGCGAAGGTCAAAACCCAGTGCGGTAAAAATGGCCACATAATCGTCGAGGTTGCGTTCGAGCTCTTCCCACAATACTGGTTCTGAGATCCGGTTGAGATGCCGGCCCCGGTTGAACCACCGAAAAAGATGGGCCAGGTTTGGCAGGTTGCTGGCGATTTGTTGGAATTGGCTTGTATTACTCACGAGTTTTATTCACCGGTTGTGTCAGACGGTAGGGCCAGTAGTGCACTGAAATCAGGGAAAGGGCGGATATTGTAGGCTGCGCGTCCAGCTCCATCTCCCATAGCTCCTCCCGTGCCAGGTCATGATAGAGCCGCAGAAGAACCTGGTCAGGCAGGGAGGGGTAGTGATGCTTCAGCCACTCCAAAAGGTTGCCGACCGGGAGGTCCTTTAACAACTGTTGCCGAAGCTGTTCTTCGTCAATCCACTCAGCAATGGTTATGGGCGCCGCATCCACTTCACCCGGGAACTCCCGTTCAGTAGGCTCAAAGTTCCTCGCTTCCGCAATGATTGTTTTGACCTCGTCGCCTACAGACACACTGCGGCTCTGATTCACGCGCCACACCGGCAGCCTGGTCTGATCCTGGCGTTTGCGAAAGGTGCGGTTGAGCCCTTTTTTGCGAACCTGTCCCAACAGCCGGCTGATGGCCGAGGAAAGATTGTTATGCTGGCGTGCTTCCTCTCGGAGGGGTAACAGAATTTCAGCACATTGCTGAGCCGTGATTCGCCCCAGTCGTCGCAATTCCTTGGCCTGATAACCAACGTGCCGGAGACGGTTGAGGTGGCTGTAGAGTGCGCCTTTGGTGACCAGGCGATTGTATCCGAGGTCGAGGGCGTCTTCCGCTGCGGCGAGGTGATGGTAGAAAATGCCGGAAGGTCCGGAATCCATCATCTCGTTCATCGGTTCTACATACTGATCGTACGCGTCGAGGACGGACTTGTAGCGTTTTGCAATGGGAGCCCGAGTGTCTGCTGATTTTGCCTGCTCGGCCAGCTCAGCAATCGCATGGCGGTCCTGCTCGAGCTGGCGGGCAATATCTCTGAACAGTAGATAGTTGGTTAATGGCTTGAGTCTGCTGACCGGTATCTCCGGCTTCGATACCCGCGGTGAGGGTCTCTGTCGCGCCACGAATTGCTTCGATACGCGCCTGAATGACTGATGACAGTCCTAGTTCGTGTTCATGCGTCAGGCCACGGACAAACTCAAGTACATGGGCATTGACAACGAAGCTTTCAGAGCGGCTTTGAGTCTCCATTACGCCACTTCCCAAAAGCCTACGGAGAGCCTCCCTGACTTGAACGTCGTCCAGGGCCGGTTGAGCCTGGCGAATGGCAGCAAGAACCTGTTCCTCGGAGAACGCCGGCATCTCCCGGGTGGCCCGAACCAGTGCCTCGACAGTTTCCCATTGCTCATAAAGTGTTCGAGTGAGGTGTTTTGGGCTAGCATGGTGTTTAGTCGCCCTTCGAAGCAAGGCGGGCGTCGATGCCAAAGAAAACCGCCGCGTTCACCAACGCTTCATCCTCACTGATAAGTTGAGCCTGGTGATGTTCTGCGCATGCCAAATGAAGTGCATCCAACGTTCTCAAGCTTGTCTTCCTGGCGCCAATCCAGTGGCTGGCCCGTTTATAGTGGGCCGTTTCAATGGGGCACAAGCTGAAGCGCCCATGGCTGACATCATCGTGGAATGCACTTTCGATCCGGTTCGCCTGGGGTTCGCTGAGCTCTCCCATCCGAACCCACCGGGCCAGTGCGCTTGCCACCTCAACTTCCGTCAGATGACTGATAAGAACCGGCTCGGTCTGTGATTCAAGCAATACCTGAACACGATCGCTGGCGTGCTCTTGTCGGTAGTAGGGGAGAACGGCGCTGGTATCAAAGTACAACATTAATAGCGCTCTTCGTCTCTGAGTTCCCGCACCGCCTGAGCAGAGCTTTCCCGGACGGGGGGCAGAGATGCCCTGAGTTCCGAACGGTTTGGAAACTGAATCTTTTCGGGCAAGGCCGCGGTTAGGCGTGCAGCAGGTTTACCGTGACGCAGAATTACAACCTCTTCTCCTGCGGCCACAGCGTCCAGAAGATTTGAGAGCTTTTCCCGAGTTTCTCGAACATTGATCGTTTGCATAATTCTCACCCTATCCGTGTACACAATGAGTGTACTCTCAGTAGAAGTTCTATAGCAATCAGGTCCGTTGGAGATTTTTCGGTTTTATCTAACTCACTCAGAAAGTTTCTGTTCCCGCTCAAATCTGATCGTTGTCCTCGCCCGCTTAGGCGGCTTGATCAACCGATAATGATTCCGCATGGCCTGCGTTTCATGTCCGCCTTTGTCGTTTTCTCCTTGGCTCAGGAATTCTTCGGTCAGTCCTTTCTTGCGGAGGTCTCTGAGGTGGTACATGCCTCCATAGCCTGCTGTCTTGCAGGCATCTCGCCAGGCGGCCTGCATAGTTCTGTGTTTTACTTGCTGGTCTCTGGAGCGCTTATCGAAGTAGCGTGGGTATACTAGGAGGTATTCGCTTATGATTGCCTCCTTCCGCTTGAACTCCACAAACCACTTCCACAGATCGGCGAGATCCTCGTTCATCTCGAGTTCGATGCGATTTTTGTTTTGTGGCGAGCAAAGCGGATCACTCCGTAGGCGAAATAGTCCCCGCGATCGATGGGCTCGTTATAGAGCTCACCTTGGCTTTCCTTCAAATTGAAAACGTCAATTGGCTGCTGACTCATCATGTAAATGAGATCGCAAATCTTCGCGCGCCACGTGCCGTCCATATCTCGCTTGTTATGACGATGGACGCACAGGTGTTCAGTTATCTTCCGGTAGGCCTCATCAGGGATGAGAACTTGGCGTTTTTCTTCGGCGGCTTTACGTATATCGATCATCGGTTTTCGGTCAATGAGACCTTCCTGAACCGCATGGAGGAACACCCGGTTCAACGTATTCTTGAGACCGTTGTAATGGGTAGGCATCGGCAGCCATGGGGAAAGCAGTTTGCGAATCTTGCGAAGGATTTGCGGATCAGAAAGCGGGAATTTTGCATCGTCGCTCTGCTCCAATTGCCGGGCATCGCTCGCGTAATCAACACGGGTTGGTTTAGCGATAGGGCGCCTTTATTCGGTCCTCGTAGGGATAGGACTCGGCACTCCGACCAAACTATGCTCTTGCCCTTTATTTGATGACCGAGGACCTCCGTTCTCCATTTCTTCAGGTAGTCCTGGAGCAGAATGTGATCCCCCTTGCTTGCTGGTATCGAGAGGCTATCCAATTTTTCAGCCAGGGCGTTGGTTTTCCGTTCTTGGACTTCGGCCTCCCACCTATGGTTAAGCATTGACCACAGTCGGATCGCTTGATTCCTGTCCCTGGTGTCCAGGGTGCCGCGTTTTTTCGTAATGGGATGGATAACGAAGTAGACACCGTCCTCGCTCTGATAGAGGCCGGGGTATCTGTGCAGCGATGAGTGTTTTTCAGAGCGGTATCTTGGTGCCATGTTAGGAAGCTAGTTTATTTGCCAAGTCATGGATAAAGGCGTCTTCTGCAGCGTCCGATCCGGACACCCGACGCTCCATCTCCCGAAAATACCCGTCCAGGTCAATTTTCCAGGCTTTCCCCAATTTAAAGGCACCCGGGATAACTGCCAGTCCGAACTCGTCTTTCGCAGCACAAAGCCGACGAATAGTTGATGGGGCAGGTGGCGTGCTGTCGTATTCAAAAACGACATTTATAAAATCCTCAATCGATACCGGACGCATGGCAATCTCCCGAACTTACTGGTTTGGACGCATCTGATCCCCAAAAGCGTGCTGTTTCAGAGGCGCTTCTGATCAGACATTGAGATCACTCTACGTTTTTTTCGGGAGGAGCAAGTGCAAAACGACCGCGGAAAATTGCCGTCGTTTTGCACAAGTAATAGCGGTTTGTTGTGTCAGGGCATGGATTTTGGCGATGAGCCAAATCGTTAGCTGCGAGGCCTATCCTTTGCCGAATACCTCCTTGAGTACTGAGTGGGCTTGGAACTCAGTAGCGATTTGCAAAGGAGTGACCCATTTGCCTGAATTTTGATCAAGATACGTCTTCTCAAGGATTCCACCGGCGCTGATCATTCTGTTTACCAAGGCTAGTTCATCACTTTCAATTGCAAGCATAAGGGGGGTGTAGCCCGGGATGGGGTAATTCTGTTCTGCGTTGGTGTCAGCTCTCCGCTTGATAAGCAGTCCGGCCATAGCCCGCAAAACATCCAGGTCAAACGACTTTTGCTCTGTTTCGACCAGAATTTTTCCGGCCGCTTGGTGGATGTTTTTATACCTAGGGTCGGAGGCGACTCGTTCCAGATACTGCCGTTGGGCTTCGAGGGTCATACCAAGACTCCCTGAGGTATATCGCCGGATGCTTTCAAGTAGCACCTGGTCTTGGGGAACCTGTGTTATCTGTCTTAAGACCTCACTCTTGCCCTTTACCAATCCAATTTTTTGGATGCAGTAGTACAGGGGTGTGCTCAGCTCGATGCCGGCTCTGGAATCCGGCGCGCAACCTATATCAAGTAATTTTCGCAGCACATCGAGCCTGTTGGTGTTGATAGCGGCTGTTAGCAGTGATAAGCGCTTCTTTTGGGTAGTTGCATTCAAAACTTCTGGCTTGTGTGGCTTTTCACTCAGCAAAGTGAAAAACGAATCATCACCTGGCTTTTGGTTCGGGGTAGTTACATCCAGCAACTGCACAGCCTGTAATAAAGCAGAGTCGCCCGCTTCAGAAAGCTGATTGACGTCGGCTCCAGCGTCCAACAGTTTTTGTACCGCGTCGGCGTTCTCCCTCCACACAAAGTAGGTAAGTTGGGGTATGCGCTTTTGACGAAGTTGGCCAATTTTTATCTTCCGGTTCGGCGCCTTGAAGGATGGTTTTTTGGCAAGGTCGTCATCAGTTACAAAAATCGACCCGAGCAAGTCTGGCTCCTGCTGAGGGTACTCTGCCCCGGGGAACCCGCCGTGAGCAGGAAATATTTTGGTGAAATGACCGCGATACTGAGGAATAAACCAGTTTTCCAGGTGCTTGTCGTATCGTGACGACACTCCAGATTTGTCGCCGAGATCTAGTGGCACTTCGAGACCTAGAACTACCTGACCATTTCGAAGTTGTCTTAGAAAAGTCTTGGGTGGTGATGGGAGCATTGCCGCTACGGCCAAGGCCTCTTGGATAATGAGACCCTGATTCGGCCCTGCATGGAAATACGACTGCTCAAACGCTCTCTGGTAGGTCTCAGTGGCACGATCCAATTTTCCTGATAAGGTAAGCCAACGCGCTTCATGCCAGCTTTGACAATAAGAAAGCGAGCCTGAGGGGGCGATCTGATGCAGAAAAATCTTAAAGTGTGTGAGTGCCTGTTGGGCGAAGACTTGATCCTTGAATGACTTTTCCCGGCCAGGGTGCAGCAGAGTCGCGAGCATTACATTCCGCTCCGCGATCAACTTGAACTGGGGAGCTTTTAACATGCACTCCTCAACAACTCTCGAATGGATATCGCGCAGGTTTGCATTGGAATAACCATGTGCCCGTTCAATTGCGATCTCCCCAATTGGCAGAGCTCGGTAATGATCAACGGCTCGCGCTGTAACAAGCAGCGCTCGCAATCGAGTTCTCTGTGTTTCATCAAAGAATTTGCCCGCGTCTTGTTGAGAAAAGAGGGCGCTCAGAGAACTCAGGGCAGGTAGCTGTGCACCCGTTTGCCACCGTCGCATGCGGTCCTTCACTTCTTTGCTAAGCTGGTTATAGAAATCGTCCCAGCCCGGTACCGATAATTCGAGCCATTCGAACAAACCTTCAATAGCTTGCTTGTCGGGCGACAAATACTGTTCTGGAGGTGGCCCATCGAGGATACTGCAGGCGGTTCTCACGGCCTCAGCTCCGAAGGCGCTGAATAGATGACTCGAAAGAATTCTTAAAGCCTCTGAGTGGGATAAACCCTCAAGGCTCAGGTTCGCGACAAACCAACTGTATGTTTTGCAGAACCTGTTTAGCCAGGTGGCCACATTTCTCGCGAAGTCCTCTCCGATGTATCGTGATAGCGGTTCAAACAATACCTTGTCGGTCGCGACGGGAATGGCTCTATAATCAAAATCCCATTTACCGGCATGGTCATCAATCCACTTATCAGATCCCTTTGTGTCAAACCCTCGTGCAAGTGACCTAATGATCTCGAGGTGGTTCGGATAGGCAGGAGTGCTATGCAAGAGTGGCCTCCCTGCGCTCCAGTTGACGAATATCTCGAATGAGGTTCTGTAGGGTCCGTCGGTCGCTGGGGCTCGTCGGGATAACCACTTTGCCCACTCCAGGTAGTTCGATTTTCCCGTGCTTTTTGCCAGACTGATAACGCCAGCCGTTCTGAAGTAGCTCTTTAATCAACTGATTTATATCCTTATCGCTGCTTACTCGTTTCATCGTACTCTCCCGCAACAATCGAGCGGGCACAAGGCCCGCTCTCTTGTAATGCCTATTCAGAATCCTTTTTTGCAACAGTTCTCTGAGCCCTGGCGACAAATGAATCCTTACTAACTCCACCGCCAGATTGCTTAGCGGTGGCGCTCTGGATCCTTGCCACATCTGCGGCGGTCATGGGCTTGCTTGAAGGTTTCTTGCTCATGTCATATCTCCGTTCATTGGTTGTTTGAATCGTCCCATCGGGACCCTTTGAAATTTACAGACGCGGAGATAAATCGTCGGCAGCGCAGTTGGAGGAAAAATCTGATTTTTTGAGGATTGATATTCGGTGGGCTTACGTAGAGCTATTTTTACCACTCGATTGAAACCATAAATTCCAACCTTTCTGCCGTTTTGGGAATTTCATTCAAATCCAAATCAGGCAGATTCCATCATTTGACCATCTCGCCTGATTTGGATCGGTGCCACGGCTCGCGTATCTGATTTGGAAACTTCACCCAATTCCCAAATCTCGAATTTGTTTAATCACTCTGCGATTTGGGAGCCATGCTTACCTTTCGCAGTCTCAGCAAGGTACTGCGACACGCCGAGCTGCGCCATACCGAAGTTCTACCATTATATTCTCGGCTCAGTAACCAGGAACAGAACCGGATATTCCAGGGCCACCGGGGGCGTCGGATCGTGCTCTCCACCAACGTCGCGGAGACCTCCCTGACCGTGCCCGGCATACGCTATGTCATCGACACCGGCGTGGCCCGTATCAGCCGTTACAGCGTACGTTCCAAAATCCAGCGCCTGCCCATTGAGCCGGTGTCCCAGGCCAGCGCCAACCAGCGTGCCGGGCGCTGTGGCCGGGTTGCTCCGGGGATTTGTTTCCGGCTTTACGACGAAACCGATTTCATCAACCGGCCCGAGTACACCGACCCGGAGATCCTGCGCACCAACCTGGCCTCGGTTATTCTGCAGATGACCACCTGGGGGCTTGGGGATATCCGCCATTTCCCGTTCCTGGAGCCACCGGACCGTCGCCTGATCAACGATGGCTACAAATTGCTCGAAGAGCTTGGAGCCGTTGATGACAAGCGCCGTCTGACAAACCTTGGCCGCACCATGGCACGCCTGCCGCTGGACCCAAGGCTGGCGCGCATGCTGGTGACCTCCTCGGAACAGGGCAGTCTGGCAGAAACGTTGGTGATCATTGCCGGCCTGAGCGTTCAGGACCCGAGAGAGCGCCCCCAGGACAAACAGCAGGCTGCCGATCAGGCCCACGCGCCGTTCAATGACAAGGAATCGGATTTCCTGACCTTGTTGAATATCTGGAATTTCTACGAGGAACAGCGCCAGGAACTGTCCCAGAATCAGCTGAAAAAGGTCTGCCAGAAAAGCTTTCTGTCGTGGATGCGGATGCGGGAGTGGCGCGACATTCACCGGCAACTGACGCTGATTTGCCGTGAGCAGAAACTGAAACTGAACAGAGATGCGGCCAGTTACGAGTCTTTGCACAAAGCCATTCTTGCGGGTTTGCTGGGCCAGGTGGCGGTGAAGCTTGAAAAGAAGGAGTATCTGGCCACCCGCAACCGTAAGGTCATGATCTTTCCGGGCTCAAAAGTGTCGAAAACCGGCCCGAAGTGGATTGTGGCGGCGGAAATTGTCGAAACCAGCCGCGTGTTTGCGCGGGTGGTGGCGAAGATTGAGCCGGAGTGGATCGAGCCCCTGGCCGGGCATGTGGTGAAGCATCACTCTTCGAACCCCACTGGGAACAGAAACGTGGCCAGGTCATGGGCTATGAAAAGGTCAGTCTCTACGGCCTGGACATTATTGCCAAGCGCCGAATTCCCTACAGCAAGGTGGACCCGGAGGAGTGTCGCAACCTGTTCATCCGCCGTGCCCTGGTGGAAGGCGATTACCAGTCCAAAGCGCCTTTTATTGCCCGTAACCGGGAACTGTTGGACACCGTTGAAAACCTGGAGCGCAAAACGCGGCGGCGGGATCTGTTGGTGGAGGACGAAGTGCTGGTGGCGTTTTATGACCAGCGGCTGCCAGCGGACATTGTTAGCGGCCGGCATTTCGAAAGCTGGTGGAAGCAGCTGAGTGCTGACCAGCTCCGTGACATGGAATTGACGGAGGCCGATATCCTCCAGCGCCCGGTGGATGAGCAGGCGGGCTCACTGTATCCGGACTACCTGGAGTGGGAAGGGGTGAGATATCCCCTGAGTTATGAGTTCGAACCCACCAGTGAGCGCGATGGCGTTACGCTCCAGGCACCGGTGATGGCCCTGAAACAGCTTCCGGCGCGGCGGCTTGAATGGCTTGTGCCGGGGCTCTTGAGGGAGAAGTGCATCGCACTGGTCAAAGGCCTTCCGAAGGCGTTGAGGCGCAACTTTGTACCGGTACCGGATTTCGTGGATGCGGCTCTGGAAAACCTTCAGGCTTCAAACGAGCCATTGGCGCTGCAGCTGGGCGAACAGCTCCGGCGAATGACGGGTGTCAGGATTGACGCCGATGCCTGGCCACAGGAGGATCTGCCGAAGCACCTGAGAATGAATCTTCGGGTTGTTGATGATGCGGGCAAGCCCATCGCCGAGGGGCGGGAAACCGAAAAGCTGCAAAGCGAACTGGAAGGGCGGGCAGAAGCTGCGTTGTCTTCGGCAACCCGCAGGGAGCCCTCGACCGAGGCAGCGAGTGTGTCAACGCGATGGGATTTCGGGTCGCTGCCCGAATCCGTCAGGACCGAAAAAGGCGGTATGGAAGTCACCGTATACCCGGCATTGGAGGACACGGGGGATTCCGTTCGCCAGACACGGTTCCTGGACCGGCTTACGGCGGAGGATGCAACTCGCAAGGCGGTGGCGCGACTGATATTGGTTCGGCTGGGCAATACGCTGGAGGACATCGAGCGGCGGCTGCCGAACTTCAAGTCATCGGCGTTGATGTTCGCGCCGGTGGGCAAAGCCCGGGTGTTGCTGGATGACCTGTTGCTGGCCACGGCGATGCAGCATTTTGTGCCCGATGACGTACCCCGGGACAACAACGCGTTCGAGAACGCATTTAACGCCAGGAGGGCGGAATTCGTACCGGCACTTGAGCAGGCTGACGAGCGGCTGCACCAGGCCATGACGGGCTATCATGGCGTGATGAAACAGCTCAAGGGCAAAATCAACCTCGCGCTCGCGAACAGTATGGCCGACTTGAAGTTTCAGCTGCAAAATCTTGTGTATCCGGGTTTTATTGTTGCCACGCCGCCGGAATGGCTTGCCCATTTTGGACGCTATTTCGAGGCAGCCAGCATCCGTTTTGAGAAAATGCCCAGGGAGCTCGGGCGGGAGCGGGAGTTCCTGCACACCATGGAGCCGCTCTGGTCCCGCTACGCCAGCAAACGCGATGAGCAGCAACGCCAGGGGGTAAGGGACCCGGAGCTATTGCTCTATCGATGGATGCTTGAGGAATTTCGGGTCTCTTTCTTTGCACAACAGCTGGGCACGACCGTGCCGGTATCGGTCAAGCGCCTCGACAGGCAGTGGGAGCAGACGCGCGTGTAAGCCGGTCACGTTTGCGGGCAAAACGTTTAGACTGTGTTAGTATTTGGTCAATATTGGTGCAGTTAGATTGTTTGTTTTTACAACTATGACGTGGGGTTAGCGTGATTAGAGCCGTTATCAGCGGGACCGGGTTGTACACACCGCCAGCAACCATTACCAACGAAGAACTGGTGGAGGCATTCAATGCCTTCGTCGAACTTCACAACGCACGTCATGCTGACGATATTGCCAGTGGCGATCTTGAGCCCCTGCAACCGTCTTCGTCCGCTTTTATTGAAAAAGCGTCCGGCATCAAGCGTCGCCACGTGATTGACAAGCAGGGCATTCTCGACCCTGAACGGATGTGCCCGAACATACCGGACCGACCCAACGAAGAAGCCTCGGTGCAATGCGAGATGGCGCTGGCAGCCTGCGAAGAGGCTCTCAAACAGGCCGGCAAGACCGCGGCCGATGTCGATGCGGTTATTGTCGCCTGCTCCAACATGCAGCGCCCGTACCCGGCTATTTCCGTTGAGGTACAGGACGCGTTGGGCATTGAGGGCTTTGCCTACGACATGAACGTGGCGTGCAGTTCCGCGACCTTTGGGCTGCAGGCGGCGGCGAACGCCGTAGAGAATGGCACGGCCAGGGCGGTGCTGGTGGTTAGTCCGGAAATCTGCTCCGGCCACCTGAATTTCCGTGACCGGGACAGCCACTTCATTTTTGGCGATGCCTGTACCGCCATCCTGGTGGAAAGAGACGCCGATGTTGCGGAAGGGCAGGGTTTTGAGGTTCTTGGAACCAGCCTGCTGACCAAGTACTCCAATAACATTCGCAACAACTTTGGTTTCCTGAATCGGGGCGATAAAGAGGGCATTAACAAGCCGGACAAGCTGTTCGTGCAACAGGGGCGCAAGGTGTTCAAGGAAGTGTCGCCGTTGGTGGCGGAAACGATCCTCAAACAGCTGTCCAGCCTGTCGTTGTCGCCAGATGACCTCAAGCGAATGTGGCTGCACCAGGCCAACCTGAATATGAACCAACTGATCGCCCGCAAGGTGTTGGGGCGCGACGCGGACACGAAAGAGGCGCCGGTCATTCTGGATGAGTACGCCAACACCAGCTCCGCTGGCTCGATCATTGCGTTCCACAAACACAAGGACGACTTTGGCGCTGGTGAACTGGGCGTGATCTGTTCGTTTGGTGCAGGCTATTCCATCGGCAGCGTTGTGGTTCGCCGCCGATAGGGTCTGGGGTGGCGATAGGCGGTCTTAACTGGCCGCCAACGCCCTGAGCTTGTCAGGCAGCGCCATCGACGTGCGTTTGGTGCGGTCAAACCAGACAATTTTCGCATAGCCTTCCGCGTAGAGTGTGCCTGTCTCGGTATCGGTCAGCGTATGATAGGTATCGAGCTGGTATTGCCGGCTTTGTCGGCGTATGTTCTGACCTCAACCGTTGCCGGATGGGCCAGTTCCTTCAGAAAGGTGGCGCTGGTCTTTATAATGACCGGACCGTCGGGGTCGTTTTCCGCGCCCAGCTCCAGGGACGCCAGCCAGGTGATGCGGGCTTCCTCGAAAAAGCGGAAATAAACCGTATTGTTGGCATGGCCGTATGCGTCCATATCTCCCCAGCGCAAAGGCATGGAGAGTGTGCTAACCAGATTCCCGGGTACTGACATCGGGGCTACTCCTGAAGCAAGGGGTTAATAATAAAAAAGCAGAGCGCCGGTATTTTCGACGAACAGTAACAGTTTTAACAACCTCAGGTCTGACGATGAGAGACATTTTTTTCCGGCACCCAGCAATCGGCGCCCTGATTTTTATCTGCCTGTTTTCAGGCAATGCGGTCGCGCAAACCGTGCAGCCAGTCGATCCTGACATGGCAGAACGAAAGCTTGACGCCCCTCCGAGCGAGGTCGATCCCTATGAGGACTGGAACCGGAAGGTCTATGGCTTCAACGAAACCATCGACAACTGGTTCCTCCGCCCTGTTGCGAAAGGATACCGCACCGTCATGCCAGGCTTTGCGGACCGTGCTGTCACCAATTTCTTCAACAACCTGACTGAAATACGTAACTTCGCCAACAGTATCTTCCAATTGAAGGGAGAGTCTGCCGTCGTGGCGGCGGGTAGGTTTACCTACAATACGGTTTTTGGTCTGGGCGGGTTGATTGATGTGGCTACCATGTTCGATTTGCCTGAGCGTCCAGAAGACTTTGGCCAGACCTTGGGCTACTGGGGCACGGGCTCTGGACCTTACCTGATGCTGCCGTTTTTGGGGCCTTCGAATCCCCGGGACTTTGGTGGGTTTGTATCCGACAACCTGTTGTTGCCCTCAGCCTGGGACCTGGCTGAAACGCCGGATGTCTATTATGCGAGGGCGCTTCAGATTGTTGACAAGCGTGCCGATCTGATCCCTGCGGAAGGGTTCATCTCAGGTGACGGCTATACGTTCGTGAGAAACGCGTACCTGCAACGGCGGGCTTACCTGATCAATGATGGCAGAACCGTAGACGATCCATTTGCCAGCGATGACGATGAGGATTTGATGCTCGAGGATTTCTGACGCATCGAATCGGCTGGAACAACGGAGGTTTACCAGATGGTTGATGACCGTATCCGGAAATTCCGCAAGATGCTGGCGGAGGCGCCTAATTACGAAGTCTGGAAGGCTGCGGCGCTGGAGCTGGATTTCCTTGAGGGTAATGTGGAGTGGAAAGAGGAGTTTGGCTCCGATCTTTACCATTACGAGCTCATCTACGACCGGCTCAGCAACCTCCGCACCTACCGGCATCAGAATGATTTCGAGCGCCTGAAGCGTGCATTGAGAGAAGGGCTTCATCACGACCTGGGCAATATGGGCAATACGGCCCTGTATACCCGCTCCCGGGTTGGCACCAAGCATCTGATCGAGGAGTACATCACCCAGGTGTGCGAATCGCTGGATTTCCTGTGCGACACCAAGGTGCCGGGATTTCCAGTGGCCGAGAAGCTGCAGTTCTTCCGCGATACCCTGACCAGTTATGGCCGCCCGGCTTTGCTGCTCAGCGGCGGTGCCACGCTGGGCATGTTCCATTTCGGCGTTATAAAGGCACTCTGGGAAAAAGGGTTGTTGCCGCAGGTTATTGCCGGCTCCAGCATCGGCGCCATTATCGCTGGCATACTGGGTGTCCACAGCGATGCGGAAATACCGGACATGCTGGTGCCTGAAAACCACGACATGAGGGCCTGGAAATGGCGCGGGCTGTTCAGTGCCATCCGGGGTGACGGTCTGATGGATCAGGAGCAGTTAAAGGCGTGCCTGCGTGCCAATATCGGGGAATACACCTTTGAGGAGGCGTTCCAGAAGACCGGGCGTTCCATCAACGTCAGTGTGTCACCGGTCCAGACCCACCAGAAAGCCCGTTTGTTGTGTGGCTACACGTCACCCTATCTGTTGGTCTGGAGTGCCGTGCTGGCCAGCGCGGCAGTGCCGGGTATCTTCCCGCCGGTACCGCTGATGAAGAAGGACATTCAGGGCAACGTGCTGCCCTACATGTCGCGGCTGAAGTTCGTGGACGGGTCGGTGGTCAGCGACTTGCCCATCGAACGGCTGATGCACCTTTACGACGTGAACTTCACCATTGTCAGCCAGACCAACCCCCATGTGGTGCCTTTTCTGAACCGGCGAGGCCGGGATGAAAAGATCAATGTCGCCAATCTGCCGATGCACCTGCTGAAATCGGAAATCCAGTTCCATGGCCAGGGCCTGTTCGATTATCTGCGAAAACGCGTTCAGCCGGAAATGCTTCGGCAGGTAGCGGGCCAGATGTACACCATTATGGGACAGCGCTATTCCGGGGATGTCACCATCTCGCCGACGTATCGTCTTCGTGACTACCGTCGCATGTTATCCAACCCCGATCCGGCATGGGTCCGGGAGATGATATTGCAGGGCGAGCGTGCGACCTGGCCCAAGATTTCAATGATTCGCTCCCACGCCAGAATCTCCAAGACCCTGGAGCGATGCATTCGCCGCTTGAAATCCGAGCAGCGCCGCTCCACAGCTGAACTGAGACTGGTAAGCAATGCGGATTCCGGCACTTCATGAGATGACAGCCCCGGGAGCCGGGCGGTATGATACCGCGATAGCCGGGGAGCCCGATGGCGGCTCCCGCAAGCTCCGCCTGAGCACCTGACTGGACACGCATGTACTACGATTTCTTCGGTTTTCGGGAGCCCCCGTTTTCGATAGCCCCGGACCCCCGTTATCTGTATCTGAGCGAACGCCATAAAGAAGCGCTGGCGCATCTGATGTATGGCGTGCAGGGGCAGGGCGGTTTTATCGTGATCACCGGAGAGGTCGGCACGGGCAAGACCACTGTCAGCCGTTGCTTCATCGAGAATGTGCCGGATCATGTAGACATTGCACTGATCCTCAATCCCAGGTTGTCTGCCCGCGAGCTGTTGTCATCCATCTGCGATGAGCTTGAGATTGCCCATCCGGTCGGATCATCCATCAAGGAACTGGTGGGACTGATCAACGATGACCTGCTTAAGGCCCATGCAGCGGGCCGCCATAAGGTTCTGATGATTGATGAAGCCCAGAACCTGTCCGCCGAAGTGCTTGAACAGCTCCGATTGCTGACCAATCTCGAAACCGCTGAGAAAAAACTGCTGCAGATTGTGTTGCTGGGACAACCTGAACTGCAGGAGATTCTGGGGCTACCAGAGCTCCGCCAGTTAAATCAGCGGGTAACGGCCCGTTATCACCTCGACGCCTGGGTCGAGCAGAGATAGAGGCTTACCTGCGTTACCGGCTCAGCGTGGCAGGCCTCCGGGGCGAGATCTTTACTGATCGCGCGATCCGGGCTTTGTACCGCGCCAGCATGGTGTACCGCGACTGATTAACCTGATCAGTGACCGTGCATTGCTGGGCGCCTACGCCGAAGGCGAGCACCAGATCACTGCTCCCCATATCCGTAACGCTGCCCGGGAAGTGAACGGCCAGAATCTGCAGGCGCGCTGGGCAGTCTCGAAAGTCCCATGCGCTGATGTTGGCTGCAGCCCTGCTGATGGCCATCATCATGACCACGTGGCTGTTCATAGGGCTTCCGGGGAGCGGTGGACCCGAGCCCGATGCTGTCGCCGAAAATCAGGGAAGGTCCCTTACTGGCGCCATCGAACGGGTCGAGCTGGATATGCCTGTTGTCGAGTTGTCGGAAAAGCTTCCCGAAGCCAGTGAGCAGACCAGTGACTCACGCGAGGAGGAACCACTGCCCGAATTTGAGTTCCCGGACCAGACCATCTCTTTGCCAGTGGCTTTTCGCGAGCTGTTTGAACTATGGGGGTTGGAATACCGCGCCTCGGAAAGCCCAGTGGCGTGTGAATTTGCCGAGGGGCAGGGACTGCGTTGCCTGCAGAACAAGGGCGCACGCCGAAGCCTGGAGTTTCTGGACCGGCCGGCGATACTTCAGCTTCGCAACGGCAATGGGGACAGTCACTATGCGGTCCTGAGCGGCCTCCAGGATAATCGCGCCACTATCGAACTCCCGAGTGGTCGCCAGGAGGTCACCTTCTCCAGCCTGGAGCCCTATTGGTTTGGCGAATTTACCGTACTTTGGGAAGCGCCTGCGTACACGTTGGGCGATGCGTCCGGTAGCGCTCAGGGTAATGAAAGGGTGGCCGAGCAGATCTGGATGGGCTCAAGAATGATGGAACTGGCCAGCCGATACGCCGAAAGCCGGCAGGAAGAGAGCCGCGTCAACCGTATGCCGATCGAAGAACAGGTCCGCTGGTACCAGCAGCAAAGAGGCCTGACGGTCGATGGCATTGCCGGTGCCATGACCATCATCCAGATGAATAACGACCTGGAATCCGCCGTGCCCCGGCTGACGTCCGGAAGGATGGTGAACTGACATGTCCTATATCCTTGATGCTCTCCGGAAATCCGAAACTGAAAGACGGCAGGGTCGGATTCCGGACCTTGGCCAGCAGGTACAGCTGATCCACAAACCACGGAAAAAATCGATTCCGATTCTGGTGTGGGTTGCGCTGGGCCTGGTGCTCAACGCGGCTGTATTGGCCTGGATCTTCTGGCCCCAGGGGCGTCAGGCTTCCCTGACGGATCAAACAATCCCGTCGGCTGGCGTGGCTGCGCCCGCACCCACACCCACCGTTGAACCGGTTATAGTTGATGACAAGCCGGAACCTGCGGGCCAGGTATCGACGCCCGAACGTGTACAATCGCCGCCGACCCGTGACACGCTCGAGGGTGCTATCGAGATTCCAACACCGGGAGCGAATACCGACTCTCCAGCGGATGCGGTAGCGGAAACCGGTGACGAGAATGAGCGGGAGCGACCCACGGTGATTGTGCCCACGCCGCGAACGCCAAGTGCCGTCAATCCCAGCGAGCGGGACGGTGCCACCGCACAGACGGCGCCGCACCTTGTAGAGCTTCCACTTTCCTTCCAGAAAAGGGTGCCAGACCTGATTTTTAACAGCCATATCTATGCGTCCGAGCCGTCGGCCCGCCGGGTCATGATCAATGACAACTACCTGCGCCCCGGAGAGTCGTTTTCCGGTATCACCGTCGAACGGATTACCGAGGAAGGCGTGGAGCTGAGCATGGATGGCCGTCGCTTCCGGGTGGGTGTGGTTCGCAACTGGGTGAGCCCCGACTGATGGCACTCACCGAGGACGTCAAACAGCAGATTCAGCAGACCTACCGTGACGTGTTGGCCGGCAAGGACATCCGTGCCCGCTATGGCCAGCGCCTGATGATCGCCGAGATTGCCCGCTACATGGGCGAGATCACCGAGAATGACGGCCAGCGCACCTCTCCAGCCGGCACCTGCGTGGTGGAGGCGGGCACAGGCACGGGCAAGACCCTGGCCTATTTGATTGCCGCCATTCCGGTGGCCCGTGCCCTTGGCAAGACACTGGTGATATCAACAGCGACCGTTGCCCTGCAGGATCAGATCGTCCACAAAGACCTTCCGGACCTGAAAAAGCACAGCAAACTGGATTTCACCTGGACCCTTGCCAAAGGTCGTGGCCGCTACTTGTGTATGTCTCGTCTCGAAGCTCGCCTGCATGACGAGGGTAACGGCGACAGCGATACCATGCCGCTGTTCCTGCTGGATGGGCCCGGCAAGGAAGAACCCGGCACCCGGGCCTATTTTGAAGACATGCTGGCCAGTTACGGGTCCCGGAAGTGGGACGGTGATCGCGACCATTGGCCGGATCAGATACCCGATGACATCTGGCGCCAGGTCACCACCGACCATCGTCAGTGTACCAATCGCCACTGTAGCTATTTCGACAGCTGTGCCTTCTTCGACGCCCGAAAAGACCTCGATGATGCCGACATCGTGGTGGCCAACCACGACCTGGTGCTGGCAGACCTTGCCCTTGGCGGTGGTGCCATTCTGCCGGAGCCGGAAAATGCATTGTTTATCTTTGATGAGGCACATCACCTGCCGGACAAGGCACTGAATCACTTTGCGGCGTCGGTGCCGCTGAATGCCACGCGGCAATGGCTCAAGCAGCTATCCCAGGCACTGGGAAAGATGCAGCCGTTCCTCACGCCCGGCACCCAGGCCGCGAAGACCATCGACAGGATCAGTTCCGCCTCCCGTGAAGTGGATATCTGTCTGACGAGGGTGTACGACGAGGCCGAACAGAATACCGGTTGGGAGTTCAATGAGGAGCGACGCTCCGCCCAGTGGCGCTACCCGGAGGGCGAATTGCCCGAGGTGCTTGCCGGCCTGGCGGTGGAAACCCGGGTGGCGACGGCCACCCTGGTTCGCCAGCTTGGTGTGATGGTGGACGAATTACAGACGGCCTTCGATGAACGCAAGGCCAGCGATGTCGACCGCGATACTGCGGAATCCTGGTATCCGGTGATTGGATCGTTCCACAGCCGTGCTGAGGACCAACTGCGGTTGTGGGTCGCGTGGTGTGATAATCCGGGCCAACCGGCCAGTGAGCCGGCAGAAGGTGAGGAATCAGCGCCTGAGCCTAAGAAGCGGTCCGGGCCACCGGCCGCCCGTTGGTCGGTGCGACAGCGCTGGGAACACGCGGAAGACATTACGCTCTACAGTAGCCCGGTGCTGGCGGATAATCTGCTTTATTCCAGGCTCTGGTCGCGGGCCTATGGCGCTGTGTTGACCAGTGCAACCCTGACCGCCCTTGGGCGCTTTGATCGGCTCAAGGCCAGAGCAGGTTTGCCCGAAGCCAGCCGCTTCGTGGTGGTGCCCAGTTCCTTCCGCTATGGCGAAATGGCAACCGTGGAAGTACCGGCCATGACCGCCATGCCCACGGACGATAGCTTTACGGACCAGGTGGTATCGCGGCTACCGGCCTTGTGGGCCGGGGAGAAGGCGACCCTGGTGTTGTTTACCTCCAGGCGCCAGATGCAGTTGGTGCGGGATGCCCTGGCGCCGGAATACCCGGATCTGATCACCACTCAGGACGATATGGCCAAGGGCGAGGTCCTGCGCCGCCATTGCAGCCGTGTAGATGAGGGGCTGCCCAGTGTGTTGTTCGGTGTGGCAAGTTTTGCAGAGGGCATTGACCTGCCTGGCAAGTACCTGAGCCATGTGGTGATTACCCGACTGCCGTTTTCGGTACCGGATGATCCCATCGAAGCCAGCCTGGCGGAATGGGTGACGCACCGCGGCGGTAACCCGTTCATGGAAATAACCGTACCCGACGCCTCCATCAAACTGGTGCAGGCCGTTGGTCGCCTGCTACGGACCGAGTCGGACACCGGCCGCGTCACCATCCTTGATCGTCGCATCATCGCCCGTCGATACGGGCAGTTGTTGTTGGACGCCTTGCCGCCTTTCCGGCGAATCATAGAGCCCTGATCAATAGAGCACTGATAAAAAGAGAGCCATAAAAAAAGAGCCAACCCATGTGGGTGGCTCTTATAGAGTGGGTCCTTATCGAACCCGGGCGTCGAAACAACGCGGAACAAGAAGTCTGAAGGCCTGAAGTTTCAGAAATCTTACCGAGGTTTCCCTCAGCGTTGGGAGCATAGTAAGGGAGGAGGGGGCGTATCCGGATCGTCCAAAGGGCGTAGTGGGCGTATAAAATTCGACAAAAGTGTGATGCGCGTCACAAAAGTTGCCCGAAAGACAGCTTCAGTGAGTCAAGAGTCAGGCCAGTAGCCGAAGTTCCCTTGCTCTTGCCAACGCCTCGGTGCGGGATCCGACTGCAAGCTTGCCGTAAAGGTTGCGAATGTGGCTTTTACGGTGGTAGGCGCCACCCCCATCGTGTTTGCGATGTCCTTGTTGGCGAGGCCCTGATTGATGAGATCCAGCACTTCCAGTTCCCGCTGACTCAGGGGTTCGGGGAGATCTGTGTTGCCCGGGGCCGCCTGCGTATCCCTCTGCGAGTCTTCCGGCTCTGTTTCAGCGGTTTCTGCCTCTGCCAGTTCCGAGAGCATGGCTGTGACCCGGCTGTTCCAGCGGCCCGGCGCCTTGAGAACCGGCAGCGCTCTACACAGCTGGCGGATGGTAGGACTCTCCTCCGCAAGCAGGCGCATGAATCCGGCCTCTGATGCCCGCTGGACGGCCTGGGCCAGCATCTGTTCCGCTTCTATCGTTTTACCTTCGGCGAACAGCGCCTCGCTGTAGACCAACTGGATTTCCACCAGATGGCGGTAGTGCTGATCCTGCTCTGCGCTGAGTCGGAGGGGGGCCAAAGTTGCCATGGCGTCGCCCGGGCGGCCCAGCGCCACCTGAACACGGGCGATGCTAATTTGGTTCTGTTCCCGGTTCAGCGGATTGGTGAACCGGTCAGTGCTCACCTGTTGCACCCATTTTTTCGCCAGATCCAGATGACCGGTGGCGAGATAGCAACGAGCCAGCATGGCGGAGCATGCTGGAGGCTCGAACAGGATGTGGTCCCGACGACGTCTTGCAACGCTGGCGGCATCTTCCAGTGCTTCCATCGCTTCCTGGTAGCGCCCTTCACTGAAGGCCAGGTGGCCACGCACGTACTGGATAACCACGTGCTGCCCCGGTTCGGTGCCATTGTTGACATGGTCCAGCAGCGGGGCCAGGTAGGAGGCGGCCAACTGGGGTTCGTTTCGCTCCCGGTAAATCTCGATCAGGGCGCTGTTTTGCCAGCATGAAATCAACATGGGCTGGCGTGGGTCGCTGTGGTGCTGGTCGACCCATTGCCGCACACGGGTGCAGGTATCCAGGGCTTCGTCGATATCTCCGCGGTTGTACTGAATCCATGCAAGCAGGCCGCCGCTTGAGAGTACGGTACTGGGTTTGCGCTCCAGTTCCCCATAACGCACAGCGGAGGTCAGGGCGTCCTCGGCGGCTGCCAGGTCCCCCTTACCGTAATAGTCCAGTCCGACTCCGTAATAGGTCACGGATTTCAAGGGTATGCGTGTGTGGTCAATGTCGCGCAATACCTGTTGGGTCAGGTCGCTGGCGCTTTTATCGTCGCTTTTCGATCGCGCCAGATAAGAGCGGATCAGTGAAATCTCACTCTGCAGGCCCAGGGCGACCTCGGCATCGGGGTGGGAATCGGCCACCTGTTGGTCGAGCATGTCTTCCAGTTCGCCCAGGAGGGGCTCCAGCACGTCTACCCGGTTGGCGAAAAACAGCGCCCACACTCTCAGCATCAACAGTTGTGGGCTGTCCTGCAGAGTGTTGGCGGGCAGGGAATCCAGCCAGCTCAGCACCGGCAGGTGAAAACCGCCGTGGATCAGGTTGTTGCCGTGTTCAGCCAGTACCTTTGCGAGCCAGGGCCAGTCCTGATGCTGGACAATCTGGGAAATGCCTTCCTGAACGTGGCCATGGACCAGCAACCAGTGGACTGCTCGCTGCCATTGCTTTTCGGTATCTTCCGGTTTGAACTGTCTCACCCGTTGTAACAGCGCGTCCCGGAACAGGTCGTGATAACGGAACCATTCATTGTGGGTATCCAGCGGGATCAGGAACAGATTTTCACGCAGCAGCTGTTCCAGCAGGACCTGACTGTTGGTGGTGCCGCGAACGGCGTCGCAGAGTGAGGCACACAGCCGGGGACAGCAGGCGGTGTCGAGCAGGAAGTCGCGCACCGGCGCAGGTTGCTGCTCCAGCACCTCTGTCAGCACATAATCACTGATGCGGCGCTCGTCCAAATCGATGCGTTGGTGACCAGCTCCGGGTTTTTGATCGTCAATGCTGCCGCCGGACAGCGCGGACAATTGCATGGCGGCAACCCAACCCTCGGTTTTACTGCAGATCCTGCGAATTTCCTGCTCGGAGAGTTCGAGCCCCATGGTGTCGTGGAAGAAGCGCTGGCACTCCTCCTCGGAGAATGCCAGCAGCCCCGGGTGTATGTCCTCCACCCAGCGGCGCACCCGCCAGCGTGAAAGCGGCAGCTGGTTCGGTGCGGGATGCCAGGGTCACCAGGACCCCTGGCGGCAGGTAGTCCATGAAATATGACACCTGGCGCTGTAGTTGTGGGTCGCGGATAAAATGATAGTCGTCCAGGACCAGCGACCAGGGTGCGCCATCGGCGGCGAGAACGTTAATCAGCCCGGTAATGGGGCCTTCCAGTTCCTGGAGGCTGCAATGGCTGAGTTGTTGACGGCATTGCTCCAGACCTGCGAGGCCATTGTGTTCAAACGCCCCCACACGTACTGCCAGAATCGGCGGGGCTCGTCATCATGCTCATCCAGGGATAGCCAGGCAACGGTAGACGGTGACTGGGAGCACCATTGGCTGACCAGTGTGGTCTTGCCAAAACCCGCTGGTGCCACCACCAGATTCAACCGCTTGGCACCGTCCGGCTGCAGCAGGGCGCTCAGGCGATCCCGTTGTACCGAACGGGGATCCGCGGTTGGTCTGAGGAATTTGGTGGTTAACAGCATCGTTTCCCTGAATGCCCGTAAATGGCAAGTGTCCCGTATGGTTAATTCGTTGACCTACTGCGTGACGCTGCGGCCTCTGGCCAAGGCGTCAGTCCGCAGGTGTGGTGGTTCCACATCAAGGGCTGGCAACACGGGCCAGAGGCCGCAGCGTCTCGCCCTTCGGGAGCCACTGAGGGTCTTGATAGCCGCGTTGCGCTGGTTCGATTTGGAGCCACCAAACCTTCACCATCGCGCCTAGCTCTCAAGACCCTCAGTGGCTCAGTAGGTTAACGAATTAACCAGACGGGACACCAGATAACGGATTGTGTGCTTTGTCACAGTTAAGTCAAGGGCCGCAAAGACAAATGACGCCGTCGTCATGCTGCGTTCTGGCGTTTTTGGTCTAAACTGTGTTGGAAGGGATTCTGTATACTCAATAAGAATGAAAAATCACGTTTTTATGCGTATTCTTCTAATAAGAGCAGCGTATACATGCCCGGTCTGTACCGGGCCTTATGGGGAGCGACAGGGTAGATGAAATTACAACAGTTGCGCTATATCTGGGAAGTTGCGCACCATGATCTCAACGTATCCGCCACTGCCCAGAGTCTTTTTACTTCACAGCCGGGAATATCCAAGCAGATCCGTCTTCTGGAAGACGAACTCGGCCTGGAAGTGTTTGCCCGCAGCGGCAAACACCTCACCCGTATCACACCGGGCGGCGAGATCATCATCCGTGAGGCCGGTGAGATACTGCGCCGTGTGGAAGGCATCAAGAAGATTGCGCAGGAGTTCAGTAACCAGCGCAAGGGCGACCTGAGCATTGCCACCACCCATACCCAGGCTCGCTACGCGCTGCCGCCCATCATCCAGGGCTTTATTGAGTCCTACCCCGAGGTGTCCCTGCACATGCACCAGGGCACCCCCATGCAGATTTCAGAAATGGCCGCCAATGGCGCGGTGGATTTCGCCATTGCCACCGAGGCCATGGAGTTGTTCAACGACCTGATCATGATGCCGTGCTACAAATGGAACCGCAGCATCATTGTGCCGAAAGATCACCCTTTGGCGCAGAAATCCGAACTGACGTTGCCGGATCTTGCCGAATTTCCGCTGGTCACCTACGTGTTTGGCTTTACCGGCCGTTCGAAGCTGGACGAGGCCTTCCAGGCCCACGGGTTGACCCCGAAAGTGGTGTTTACCGCCGCTGATGCCGATGTGATCAAGACGTATGTGCGGCTGGGTCTTGGGGTTGGCATCATCGCCAGCATGGCGTTCGACGAGCAGAATGACCCCGATCTTGTCTGCCTGGACGCCAGTCAACTCTTCCGTCCGAGCGTGACCCGGATTGGCTTCCGCAAGGGGACGTTCCTGCGCGGTTATATGTACGATTTCATCCAGCGATTTGCTCCGCATCTGACCCGTGAGAGGGTGGATGAAGCGGTGACCCACCAGGGCAGCAGGACGGAGATCGAGGAACTGTTCAACGACATCGATCTGCCGACCTACTGACCTACTGACGGGCCTGGCTGGAAGGTTTATTCGCGGGCGATCAGGTTTCCGGCGTGTAAGCCACACTCCTTCTGCGTGGCTTCTTCCCACCACCAGCGGCCCTCGCGCTCGTGCTGTCCTGGCAGGATAGGGCGTGTGCAGGGTTCGCAGCCAATGCTGACAAAGCCCTTTTCGTGCAGTTTGTTGTAGGGGGCTTCCGTCATACGGATATAGTCCCAGACTTCCTTCGAGCTCCAGTTCGCCAGCGGATTAAACTTTACCAGCGTTTTCTCGTCCGTAGAGAAGGCGTCGTCAATCTGTACCACAGGCACGTCATTGCGGGTGCCGGGGCTCTGGTCCTTGCGCTGGCCGGTAATCCACGCATCAACCGTGGCCAGTTTTCGCCGTAACGGATTGACCTTGCGGATACCGCAGCATTCGCCATGGCCGTCTTCATAGAAACTGAACATGCCCTTGCGGGTGACCAGATCCTGCACTTCCGCAGCATCGGGGAACATCACCTCAATGTTAATGCCATAGTGCTCGCGGACCCGATCAATGAACTGATAGGTTTCCGGATGAAGGCGCGCCGTATCCAGGGTGAATACCTGAAGGTTGTCTGTCAGCTTATGGGCCAACTCAATCAGTGCGACGTCTTCCGCACCGCTGAAGGAAATGGCAATGTTGTCGTACTTCGCCAGAGCGGCCTTGAGGATAGCCTGGGGCTCGCGCCTTCAAGCTCGGCCTGTAACTGTGCAATGTCCGTCATTTGAAAGGATCACCTGGAGTGTAAATGTGTGATAAATCTACCATTAACCGGCAACAGTCTGAAGGAATGGGGGAGTATATCGTTATAGCCGCACAGATGTACGATGCATTCCGCCCCGGTTTTTCTTATCATACCGCCTGATTCCAATCCCCGGCGGCCTTCGCCGGGCTGACCAGCGTTCAACTATCAGGAGACCATTGTGGAACTCGCGTGCCTTGACCTTGAAGGAGTACTGATCCCGGAAATCTGGATCGCGTTTGCGGAAAAAACCGGCATTGAGGAGCTCAAGGCGACCACCCGCGACATTCCCGATTACGACGTACTGATGCAGCAGCGCCTGAAACTGCTGGACCAGCACGGCTATGGCCTGCCGCAGATTCAGGAAGTGATCGGCGAGCTGGACCCACTGCCCGGCGCACGGGAGTTCCTGGATTGGCTGCGGGAGCGGTTCCAGGTGGTGATTCTTTCCGACACCTTCTATGAATTCGCCATGCCGCTGATGGCCAAGCTGGGCTATCCGGCACTGCTGTGCCACAAGCTGGAAGTAAACGAAGACGGCAGGATTACCGATTATCTGCTGCGCCAGCGTGACCCCAAGCGTCAGTCAGTGCGTGCCTTCCAGCTGCTGAACTACCGTGTTATTGCGGCGGGTGATTCCTACAACGACACCACCATGCTGGGCCAGGCGGAAGCGGGCATCCTGTTTCACGCGCCGAAGAACGTGATCGAGGAGTTCCCCCAGTTCCCGGCGGTACATACGTTTGAAGAGCTTAAGGGCGAGTTTCTGAAGGCCAGCGCCATCCATAACTGATAGCGCGGACAAGAGGCCGGGGCAAGCTCTTTGTCCTGGCTTTTCCTCCTTTGCAATTTGCCCTCTATAACGCTTCCAGTACGCTCATCAGCTTCTGAACCTTGTCCACGGATTCCCGGTACTCATCATCCGGGTCTGAATCCGCGACGATGCCACATCCCGCCCAGCAGTGAATCTTTCCTTCTGAATCCGTCATCAGGGTTCGGATTGCGATATTGCTCTCCAGGTTATTGGAAAAATCCCAACGGAAGACCGAGCCGCAGTAAGGCCCGCGACGATGTGGTTCCAGGTCGTCGATGATCTCCATCGCCCTGCGTTTGGGTGCACCCGTGATAGAGCCCCCGGGGAAGGCAGAGAGAAGGGCTTTTAACGGTGTGTTCTCTGGTTGCAGCCGGCCTTCCACCGTGCTGACCAGTTGATGGACGTTTTCATAGCTTTCGATACTGAAAAGCTGTGGCACCGTGACGGAAAACGGCTCGCAGAATCGCGACAGGTCGTTGCGAATCAAGTCCACGATCATCAGGTTTTCGGCCCGGTCCTTTTCAGCGGCGGCCAGGGATTCGGCGATCCGCTGGTCGTTCGCCGGCGAGTTCAGATCCCGGGGCCGGGTACCTTGATGGGTTTGCTGATGACCCTGTTGCCATCTTCAATACTCAGGAACAGCTCTGGTGAAATGCTGAGGACCTGATAGGAACCAGCGTTGATGTACGCAGCGTGGGGGACCGGAACGGCCTGGCACAAAGCTCGGAACGCTGTGTACGGCTCGCCCTGGTAGCCGCCGGTGTACTTGTTGGACAGGTTGACCTGATAGCAGTCCCCGGCATGGATATAGCTAAGCACCCGGGATACGCCATTGCGGTAGTGTTCGGCGGGTTGGTCGGCTGTAAATCCCGGGCTGATGTGAAAAGGAGTAGGGCGCGTCGGCTTTTCGCCGGTGAGGTTCAGCACCCGTTCACGTTCTATCGTCACACTCGGATGAAAATCGAGCCTGGGCGAATTGGCACCCGAAACATCCAGCGTCAGCTGCCAGAGATAAAGCCCAATATAGCCATAATCCCTCTCACTGGCCTCGCCGGAGAATCCGGGGACCGTGTGGTTGCCAGCCTCGTAAAACAGGGTGCCCATGATGCCGCCTGCCAGTTCCCGGCTCGACGCTTCAGCCAGTCCTGCCCAAGCCTGCTCCAGCACGTCCGTCAGGCGTGAGAACGATAGCGCGTCCTTGGGGACTGGCCAATGTTTCAGCGGGAACGCCGTGACAATCCGCCGTTGCCTGCCGGCGTCGGTGTAGTCGATAAACCCATGTTGGCTGCTGATCTGTGAAACGAGGCGCTCTGCCTCTTCCGCACTTAATGTTTTCACGATGTTACATACTTAACAAAATCTTGCATGGGTTCACGGTAGCCTGTGCGGCAAGTCACCTGACTTCGGGCTCGAAAAGGCTTGGGCCGGTGCATTCTAAACAATAATCCTAAGGGCAGTAACCAGTATGAAGACTTGTAACGGCATTGGTAAGCGATTTGTCTTGGCGATGATCGCCGGATGTGCGATTTCCACCGCGGCGTTGGCGCAGGATGCGATTGATCGGGAAGATCATGTGCTATCCGATGGCAAGCTGGACGACAAAGACCTGGCCGCGGTGGTTGCGGTTGCTCAGAGGCATCTCAGGGAAATGACGGACCAGGTGGTCAATCAGGCGGGCGATGAACTCGAGGAAGCTGGCATCTTTCGTCCGATGGCTTTCATGGTCATGAAGTCTGACAAGGTTCAACAAATGAGATTGGAAGAGGAAGCTGAGCAGGCCCCTGGAAATGTAAAGGTTTTAATGTATCGCGCTGGGCTAAAGGCCATTGCGCGCCGAGGTGAAATTCATGCGGCGGTCATTGCCTACCCAGGAAGCGTTGAAAAAAATGGCGAGACGATCCGAGCAATGGCTCTGGAGCATGAGCATAGGCTTGGAGTTTCTGGAATCAAGCTGATACCGGTCAGATTGGAGGATGGTGAAGCAAGTTTCGGTGAACCGATGTCTCAGGATAAGCCATTTCAGATCTTCTATGATGCAAAAAAGGAGAGTGACGAATGAGCCAAGTGCATGAATTTATAGTGAATAAGTTGCTTTTATTAAGAACTGCTTTGTTTTGTGACAATTTGTGAATGCATTCACGGAACCAGAGTGTAAAACAATCTTAAATGGAGTGGTGAGGTTGAGCCTCACAACAAAGTTAAAAAGTTCAACTGGATAACAATAAGTTCAATCAAGGAGAACAATATGAAAGGCCTGAAGAAACTTGCACTGGCAACAGCCGTTGCCGCTGCGCCCTTCGCCGCTCAAGCCGAGCTGCAGGCGATGGACGACAGCATGATGGGTAACGTCACCGGTCAGGCCGGTGTGACCATTGAGCTGGAAACTCAGGTAAACATTGGTCAGTTTACCTACACGGACGAAGGTACATTCGCCGTAAAGGACATCGCTCTCGGTGGTGCGTTGGCCAGTAGCTCTCAGTCTGCAGCTGACTATGCCGCAGCTACCGGTGCAGGCGCTTTGCTGGACCAACTGAAAATCGACATCGACATCGCTGACGATGGCGACGCTGTCATTCACGTTGGTTCCCTGCAAACCGACGGCAGTGGTAACCCTGTACCCATCGACTGGGGTTTCACCGCTGGATCCATGGAGCTTAACGGTAACGGTGGCGAAAACACCGTTCTGGTTTCGAACATGGACGCCTGGGGTCTCCTCGGTGCTCTGGATATCCGTGTAGATACGGATAACGTTACAGACGGAGCTGGAAACGAAATGGCGGGCACCGGCACCCTTAATTTGGATGCAGCGTTCACCGTTAACGAAATGAGCTTCGATGTTGACTTCCTCGGCGTTGGTGTCCGCGGAATGACCATCAATAGCTCCGAGTCTGGCGGTGAAGTGCTTGGGGCCGCTGGTCTGGCAGCTGTATTCGCGGAAGATCCTACTGCTCCGACCGCTGAAGAGCAGCGCAAGATCGGATTGGCGCAGGCTGGATTTGCAATCATCGGCCTGGACATCTACAAGGGTGACGGTCTCGGTGCTTCCACAGCGACCAACGTACTGCGTGTAGATGTTGATGACGTCCTGATGGACATCAACGTTGCCGAAACCGTTATCGGCGGTGCAAACATCGGTACTATCGGTATCGACAACCTGCACATCAGCAACACCAAGCTGGCTGTATACGGAAAATAAGCTGATCGCATAACACCTCTGGTGTGAACGCCCCGCCTGCGGGGCGTTTTTTTGCCTGCTATAAAGTGCAGGCAAAAAAGAGCGGTGACTCGCAAGGAGTTACCGCTCTTTGTGTTTCGGACCTGTAGAGATAGTTTTAGCGATCCGGCACCGCTATAGACAGATCAAACCCACCGCCAGGACGGGGTGTTAATGTGATCGGGCCTTCGTTAATGCCATGGGGCACCTGGATCGTATCAATACCCGGCGGGTTGCCTATGGTGAAGTTCAGGTTCTGGCCATCAAACCCAACGCCCAGTTGATCGTTCAGAAAGGTCTGACTGAACGGCTCATCCGGTATCTGGGCCTGCTGCCCGAAGATAATGGGCGGAATGGTGGGGGTAAACTCCGCAGGCGGCTGCGCCCGGGCAAGTTCTTCTTGTGGCAACAGCAAGGCACGACGGAGGAATTCCTCCTCCGCGCTCTCAAGGGCACCTTTCTTGCCTTCCCGTTCGAAGCGTTCAAGGGCTTCGCGATAGGATTCCTCTTCCGCTTCCGTTAGCACCGGCTCACCCGGAGAAATGGTCAGGGAGCGGATAATCTTCTGCCGGTCCGCGTCGGGTTTCTGCCGTTCTTTAGGCACCACGATGACGGCGGAATCCTTCACGTAGGTTTCAACCATTTCGTCAGAGGTCAGGGTCTGCACCCCGGCCATCAGCGGGGAGCTAAACGAAACAGCCAGGCTGGCCGTACCAGCCAGAGCGATGTACAAGGGTGTTCGGCGGTTCATGGCGTAGCTCTTGCCGTGTCCAAACGCGAAATGGAGGCGCTTCCGACACTAAACTGCAGTCAGTACGCTCCTTGGTAGCAGTATTCTTCTCAGAGATTCGGATTTCAAGGCGATTTTGTGGTGTTTGTGATCAGAATCGGACTATTGTCAGTATTCTTCTGTAAAACCACGCAAACGTGTTTATATAACAGGCGTAACCATCCAGTTTTTGTAACAGGACTCTTATGTTGAAGGCATTTCGTTCGCGATGGCAGCGCTGGGTCAACCAGCGGATTCCGCGAGCCGATCAGCGAATATTCGGACAGCGCAATGTTTTTATCCTGCCCACGGGTGCCGGGGTGGTGTTTGCCGGTTTACTGTTGATCATGCTGATTACCGGAATTAACTACCAGAACAGCCTGATATACATGCTCACATTTCTGTTGGGCGCAGTAGTTGTTGCGGCCATGCACCAGACCCACCGCAACCTGTCGGGGCTGGAACTGACACTCATACAGGCCGGTGATGGCTTTGCCGGCGATACGATACCCTTCCGTTTAAGGGCTGTGTCGCCCCGTCATGATTCGCTGGCGATATCCCTGTTCTGCGATGACAGTCAACTCGAAAGCCAGCACGTGCCAGCCGGGCAGCAGGAGGATATGACCCTGGCGATACCGTCCTATCAACGTGGCTACCTGCAGCCGGAACGTATCCGCGTGGAAACCCGCTTTCCTTTTGGCCTTTTCAAGGCCTGGTCCTGGCTGCGGCCGGTCACGTCCGGCATTGTCTATCCAAACCCTCTGGCCGCCCCGGATGTGACCAGCACGGTTCAGGACGGAGAGGAGCAATCGAAGGCGCGCTCGACGGATGGTAATGACCATGCCGACATTCGGCCCTGGCGGGAGGGGGATCTGAGCCAGAGGGTTCAGTGGAAACGATACGCCCGTACCGGTGAGATGGTGATTACCGATTGGGAAGGTGAACAGGGCAGCCCCCACTGGCTGGACTATGACGCCTTCAGGGGCGTGGACCGTGAGCTGCGCCTGGGTTACCTGGCTCATCAGGTGATGGAACGGGCCCGCAACAACAGCCGTTTCGGGTTGAATCTGCCGGGGCAGGTGATTGAACCGGACACCGGTGCTGTTCACGCCAACCGGTGCCTTAAGGCGCTGGCCATCTTTGGCCTTGAACAACCAAGGGAAGGTGGTCCTCTGCCCCATGGTACCCGCTCCGAAGAGGTTGGGAATCGGACCTCTGCGTCGTCTGGTTTCGGGGAGCGACGGGCATGATTCGCAGGTTCCTGAGTAATTCGCCGAGTTCACGCTCCTTACAGGCTGCGGAATTGGTATCGGGCCGCGCGTTGATATGGCTGATCGCAGGCTTTGGGTTGTTACTGATTCCCCAGTGGGACCGATTGCCGATCTGGCTGGTGGCCAGTTGCGCTGTACTTGCTGGCTGGCGGTGGCTGGCGCAATCCGGGCAGGTCAGGTTACCGGGAAGGTGGATGCGTACCGGGATCATGCTGGTACTGGTGGCCGTTTATATCGCAACTGTGCAGGGGCGTTTCACCGTTGATACTGCGGCGTCGTTTTTTGTGCTGGCGGTGGGGCTTAAATGGCTTGAGACCCGATCCACCCGGGATTTCTATGTGCTGTTTTTTATCCTGGTGTACCTGGCGACAGTCAACTTTCTGTTTCATCAGGAGATTCACTGGAGTGTCATTAACATTGCGGGCGTTGCCTTATTGTTAATCGGCCTGCAGGTGGTGAATGCGCCGGAAATTCCCGGTGCCATGAAGAAGGGATGGCGGCGCTTGGGCTGATGCTGGTTAAGACCTTGCCGATTGTAGTGCTCCTGTTCGTGTTCTTCCCGCGCATGTCGCCGCTCTGGAGTGTGCCGCTGGTTTCCGGCGAAGCCCGAACTGGAATCAGCGACACCATGACTCCCGGTGATATCTCGAGTCTCGCCCAGAGCAGTGAGCGAGCCTTTCGCGTCACCTTTGGCGGTGAGTTACCGGCCTACCGGGACCGATATTGGCGCGGGCTTATCCTGGATCGCCTTGACGGAGACACTTGGCAACAGGGCCTTGGAAAGCCGTTTCGCCGGCTTGGCCGTGTTGACGTTGATGGTGGCGTAGGGCCGCTCGGGCCCAACCAGTACGAGGTGTTATTGGAACCCACGGACCAGACCTGGGCCTTTGCTCTGGAGAACTCCAGGGCGGTCTCCAATAATGTAAAGCAAACGGATGAGAATCTGTTCCGGTTTGACCGGCCGGCTGACAGCGCGGTCCGTTACTGGATGGAGTTGGTCGGGAACCAAACAACGGAGGATGCCAGTGCGGAGCCCGATAACCTTCAGCGTTATCTCCAGTTACCACAAAGCGGCAACCCGAGGGCAAGGGCGTTCGGGCAACAACTGGCTGGCCAACACGACAACCCTCAGGCATTGGTGCAGCAGCTTCTGACCCGTTTCCGGGAGCAGGCCTATTTCTACACCCTGCGCCCACCCGCTATGCCCGTGGATGGCATCGACAGCCTGTTATTCGATGAAAAGCGGGGTTTCTGTGCCCACTACGCCGGGGCTACCACGTTTGTGTTGCGCGCAGCGGGTATTCCGGCCCGAGTGGTGGTCGGATATCAGGGCGGGTCACCCGGCGCAGATGACGAATATCTGATTGTGCGGCAGTACGATGCCCATGCCTGGGTGGAAGCGTGGTTCCCCGGCCAGGGTTGGGTGCGGGTGGACCCGACAGCTGCCATTGCTCCCGAGCGTATTGAGTTTGGTCTACGGGAGGCGGTGGCTGAGGAAGGCTCGTTCCTTGAGAACGATTGGACATCGCCACAGCGCTACGGCGATTTGGCGATGCTGCAGTGGGCTTCCCTGCAGCTCGATAAGATTAATTACCACTGGCAGCGCTGGGTTGTCGGATATCAGGGGCAGTCACAGATGGACCTGATGTCGCGTTTGCCTGGAGGGATAGGAATGCGGGAGCTTGGCTATATTACCGCGGGCATTGTCGGTATGGCGCTGTTACTGGCGGGTTTGGTTACCGCCTGGCAGTACCGTCGCGTGGAAAGCCGGGACCCGCTTGGTCGTCTCGTCAGCCGCTGGTATCGGTTGTGTGACCGTTCGGGAGTGCCTGTACGTCACGGTGAAACACCCTCCCAACTGGCCTCAAGGCTTGCCCGGGCAAAACCCGCGGCGGCCGGCACAGCAACGGCTTTTGCCCGATTGATCAACAAACATTACTATGGCCGGGGTTCCGAAACCGGTCATCATGGCGAACTGGCGAAAATGAAGCGATTGCTGGCCACGATGAAACGACAGGCGGATCGACCGTCAACCAGTTCATCAAAGGGGTGAATACGTGAACGCATCCATAGCAACCATGGCATGGCTTGAAGACGCCTGGAGCCGACTGCTCCAACGCATCGCCGGCAACAGGATGCCCCATGCCCTGATGGTGACGGGCGAGAACGGCGTGGGAAAGCGTCTGTTTGCCAACGCACTGGCCGGGTTGCTGGTCTGTGAAAAGGCGGATATGGACGCAGGGTCCCCTTGTGGCATCTGTAAGCAGTGCGAGCTGGTTGCCGCGGGCACCCATCCGGATATCCGGATTTATGCACCGGAAAAATCACGGATGATCAAGATTGATCAGATTCGTGCGCTGTCCGCATTCGCGGTCGGCTCTCCCCAGGTGGCCTCCCGCAAGGTGGCCATTATTGATCGGGCGGACCAGTTGAACATCAATTCCGCCAACGCGTTGCTGAAAACCCTGGAAGAACCCGCCGAAGATGTGGTGCTTCTGCTGCTACAGGAGAGTGGCAGGCCGGTATTGCCGACGATCCGTTCCCGCTGCCAGAGTTTGCTGATTGCTACGCCGGACAGGGATCAGGCTGCTGGTTGGCTGGCGACGGCGGTCAAAGCGATGGATGGCGACAACAGACCAACGCCGGAGCAATGCGCCAAGGCGCTGGTACTGGCAGCCAATGCGCCGCGGCTGGCCCTGGAATATGCTACCGGAGAGTTTATTAGCCTGCGGGATGAGGCGTTGGACAACTTCCGCCATTTCATGAAGGGTCAGCTCACTCTTTCCGAGGCTGCAAAGCCGTTCAAGGCAATGGGGCTTGAAAGTGCTCTATGGCTATTTGAAGGCTGGGCTGGTGACCTGGCCCGCATCAGTGCCGGGGGGCAGCCCCGGGATGCGGAAGCGGCGGACATGTTAACGTTCCTTGCCAGAAACAATCCTTCCTGGCGGGCCCATGAACTCCTGGATGCGATCCACGAGTCCAGGTCTGCCGGCGTTTACAACGTGAACCCTGAGTTGGAAGCGGGCCGATTGCTGATCGCATGGCAGAAACTCATGCCGCGCCGCAGGCCAGCTGCGGGATAAACGGAGTGATCAATGGCGCGGCAGGATAGGGCAGTGATTAACAACTACTGCTATGATTGCGGAATATCAGGAGTTTATTGACTCCGGTTGTTATCAATCCGGTTGCTATCAATACAGAGCTATCAATACAGAGAAAGGTGTTTACTATGGGGCCTGGTTTTGGCGCACGCAGTGGCATTCTCACGCTGACCATCAAGGACAAGGCGGTACTCTACGCCGCCTACATGCCTTATATCCGGCAGGGCGGGTTGTTTATCCCCACGCAAAAACAGTATCAATTGGGCGATGAAGTGTTCCTGTTGCTCAACCTGATGGATGAGCCGGAAAAAATCCCCGTGGCGGGCAAGGTGATCTGGATTACCCCGAAGGGTGCCCAGGGCAACCGTGCAGCGGGCATTGGTGTGCAGTTCGATGGTGAAGACGAAACCGCGCGTACCAAAATCGAGTCCTACCTGGCGGGTTCATTGAGCTCGGATCGACCCACCCACACTATGTAAGCGCTTCAATGAACGACACCATTCTGGAAACCCCACCTGATACAACAATGACGTGTCGGGAAATCAACTGGTCCCTTAAACACATCGACCTGGCAGGCCTGCACTGGCCCGCTGCCACGGCCTCTGAAACCTGGCCGGTGCTGATGATCCACGGCTGGCTGGATAACGCCCTGTCATTCGCCAGATTGGCCCCGGCGTTGGCGGGCAATCGCGATGTGTACTCCCTCGATATGGCTGGGCACGGGCGTTCCGGGCACCGGCCTGAAGGCCAGGGTTACCAGTTGATGGATTATGTGGCGGACCTGGCAGAACTGGTTGAGACCCATTTCAAAGACTCGCCGAAAGGGCAGATTGATCTGGTGGGTCATTCACTCGGCGGGATTGTCAGCTTGCTCTACGCGGCGGCGTTTCCGGAACGGGTGCGTCGGTTGGTCATGATCGACAGCATTGGGCCGATCAGTCGTAAACCGGATGAGGTGATCGATCAGATGCGCAAGTCGATCATCAAACGAATGACGGGTTCAGGGAAAGCGGTCGTATACCCTGACATAGAGTTGGCAGCCAAGCTCGGGAGGGTGGCATGATCCCCCTGTCGCCAGAAGCCGCGAGAATGCTGGTAACGCGGAGCATGAAGTCTTCCGGTGATGGTTTCGTGTGGCAAACCGATCCGCGTTTGCGCCATCCATCGATGATAATGATGGACGAAGCGCAAGTGACCGCTTGCCTGAAGAAAGTAGTCACGCCAACACGTTTCCTGCGTGCGACGCAGGGGCTCCTGGCCAGTCGCCCGGAACTTGATTCACGTTTGGATGCGATCGCGAACCTGGATGTGGTGGCCGTGCCCGGAGGCCACCATTGCCACCTGGACGGGAATGTTGAACCCGTCATTGATGCAGTCAGAGGCTTTTTAGACGATGCAGAATAAGCGCTTGTCGCAGTCAGTAGTGTGGGTCGCCGCCATGGTCATGGGGTTTTCGACCATGGTGTCGGCGCAAATGCCACCGCCGGAACCGTTTCCGGAGGCGCGCCTTGATCAGGAAATCAGCATCAAGTCGCCGGGGCACCTGGTGTTGTTCAGCCCGGTTCGTGAGGTGAACAACGAGATCCGCTCCGCGTCCATGGCCCGGCTCCCGGTCAAGGGCGTCGGGCAGTTATATGAAGTCCAGGGCGGTGCCAACCGGGAAGAGGCTCGCGATCACTATCTAAGGGAACTGCAGGCCCGTGGCGCCCAGATACTGTTTGAATGTTCCGGAAGGAATTGCGGGCGCAGTAACGTGTGGGCCAACCAGATTTTTGATCAATCCAGTCTCTATGGGCGGGACAATAATCAGGACTATCTTGTCGCCGGTTCGGTCGATGAGAATGGCCAGCCGTGGCTGACGCTGGTGTATACGGTTACCCGCGCCAACCAGCGCCAGTTTGTCTGGGTTGAACATTTGGTTGCGCCTCAGGGAACTGATATTCCGGGAATGGGCAACGAAAGCGCCAGAATCAAGGGGCCGGTGATTGTGCCCTGGCAGGGTGGCATCACCTACCGCTTTGAGTGGAGCGGTGCCGACCGGCGCATCATCAATGACTGGGCCGGCGAGGCTGAAGCCCGGGTAGTACTGACGGCCTATTCCCAGCTCAAGGATAATGAAACCCTGGAAGCGTCTATGGAGCGGGCAGAGGCTGCAGCGCAGTCACTTTCCCAGGTGTTGGCCAAAAGTGGCGTTTCCGAAAGCCGCCAGATGATCATTACGGTTGGCCCCACGGTTGTGATACCAAATCCCGATCGGCAAGGTGACCGGGTTGAAGTGATGGTGATTACGAGGTGAAGGGAATGAACAGGCCATCCGGGACAGAGCTTCAGGACGAAGATCAGAAGCCGGCAGACGATATCTCCCAGATTGTCACGAGCACCGGAATATCCGCTGCTCAGTCGGCGTCCGAGAAAGGCGATCCCCGGCCGACGGCTCCCGGCAAGGGCAAGACCGTAGCGCTGACTCTTGGCAGTGGCGGGGCCAGGGGCTATGCCCATATAGGTGCGATCGAGATACTGGTGGAAAGAGGCTACGACATTGTCGCCATTTCCGGCTGTTCTATGGGAGCCTTGATCGGGGGCGTGTTTGCAGCCGGCAAGATGAAGGATTACAAGGACTGGGTAACTGGCCTGGGCCAGTTCGATGTGCTGAAACTGCTGGATGTGACTTTTAGCTCCGTCGGCGCCATTCGTGGAGAAAAGATATTCTCCGTGGTGCGGGAAATGATTGGAAATACCCGAATTGAAGACCTTCCGATCGCCTATACGGCTGTGGCGACGGATCTCCTTGCCCATAAGGAAATCTGGTTTCAGGAAGGGCCGCTGGATCAGGCCATCCGGCGTCGGTTGCCATACCCAGTGTGGTGACGCCTCTGGTGTTGAATGGCCGCGTGCTGGTGGACGGCGCCTTGCTCAATCCACTGCCGATCATTCCGACCATTTCCTCCCATGCCGATATGATTGTGGCCGTAAACCTCAGTGGCGAAGATGACCGCGGGCGGCGATTGCCGGATGCGGCGTTTGCAAACCCTGACGACGATGATACCGAGGAATGGGTCGAAAAAATCCGTGAAAAGGCCTCCCGCTGGTTTGACTGGGATGCCTGAAGACCTTCAGCACCAAGAAAGAGGGTGGCTCGTCGACTTCACCGGAAGAGAAAATCAGCAAGGCGGTGGCGAAGAACGAGCACAATAAAAAGACGCCCGCGATAAAATCGGAACCGAAGAAACATCAGGATGATCACGAGACTATTGACTGGGATAAGCTGGGTATTGGTAAGTTCGATGTCATGAACCTGACCGTCGAAACCATGCAAAGCGCCTTGGTACAATACAAGATCGCTGGGTATCCACCCGATTTGCTGGTGAACATTCCCAAGAACGCCAGCCGCAGCTATGACTACCACAAGGCGCCCGAATTGATTCAGCTTGGACGGGAACGTATGGCCGCCGCGTTGGACCGGTACGAAGAGAACCAGAACAGCTCTGGCCCGATGGCGATATGACCTTGAAACCGCAATTGCGGCGGTGGGCTGCAGCCTGTGCCGGAAAGAGCGTATAATTCTGCGCCTTGATCATTTCCGAACAGGATGAGCGTGCGTGAGTAACTCCATTGATGACCTGCACACCGTCAGAGACTACCTGAGGTACGTTTCTTCTCGTTTTGCCGATTCGCCGCTTTATTTTGGCCACGGCACGGACAACGTGTGGGATGAGTCTGTGCAACTGGTTATGCGCAGCCTCCATTTGCCTCTGGAAAACAATACCCTGTTTCTGGATGCGCGGCTGACCCGTGAAGAACGTGCGCTGATCCTTGATCGCATGCAACGCCGTATTGACGACAGGGTTCCCTTGGCTTATCTGTTGGGTGAAGCCTGGTTTATGGGGCTGCCATTTCATGTGGATGAACGCGTGCTGGTGCCGCGTTCACCACTGGGAGAACTGATTCAAGGCGGGCTGCAACCTTGGCTAGGCAACAAACCCGTGGGCAGGATCCTGGACTTGTGTACTGGCAGTGGCTGTATTGGCATTGCAGCCGCGAGCGTATTCGAGGACGCCGAGGTGGACCTTGCGGATATCTCTACCGACGCCCTCGACGTGGCCGCGGTCAATATCGACTATCACGAGGTTGGTGACCGGGTAAGCACCGTAAGGTCCGATGTGTTCGACGGGCTGGAAGGTCGATACGATGTCATCCTCAGCAACCCTCCCTATGTGGACGCTGACGATATTGCGGATATGCCGGCGGAGTATGGCCACGAACCGGAACTTGGCCTTGCTGCCGGGGGAGATGGGCTGGACATCGCTCATCGGATACTCGCGAGGGCAGCCGATTACCTGAACCCGGGTGGCCTCTTGATTGTTGAGGTCGGGAATAGCTGGGTGGCGTTGCAGGAAGCTATCCGGATATGCCGTTTACCTGGCTGGAATTTGAGAATGGCGGCGACGGTGTGTTTCTGTTGACTGCTGAAGACTTACATTAAATACCCTGGATAAGATACTGAATCATGTCGGGAAATAGCTTCGGAAAATTGTTTACGGTGACCAGCTTTGGTGAGAGCCACGGGGCTGCGCTCGGATGCATAATTGATGGTTGCCCTCCGGGGCTTGAGCTGTCCGAGGCTGATATGCAGCGGGATCTGGACCGCCGCAAGCCCGGTACCTCACGGCATACCACCCAGCGCCGGGAAGCGGACGAAGTGAAGATCCTCTCGGGGGTGTTTGAGGGTAAGACCACCGGCACCCCCATTGCTGGTGATCGAGAATACCGATCAGCGCTCAAAGGATTATTCGAAGATCGCGGAGCAGTTCCGTCCTGCCCACGCCGACTATACCTACATGCACAAGTACGGCGTTCGGGATTATCGGGGTGGAGGCCGGTCCTCTGCACGCGAGACAGCGATGCGGGTCGCCGCCGGTGCCGTTGCACGGAAATTTCTGGAGCAGCGCCTTGGGATCACGATCCGGGGTTATCTCTCCCAGTTGGGACCAATCCGCATTGAGAAGATCGATTGGGATCAGGTTCACCAGAATCCGTTTTTCTGCCCGGATGCCGATAAGGTGCCGGAGATGGAAGCTATATGGATGCCCTGCGCAAAGAGGGCAATTCCATCGGTGCGCGTATCAATGTGGTCGCTGAGGGCGTTCCTCCCGGCCTGGGTGAGCCGATTTTCGACCGGCTGGACGCGGACCTGGCTCATGCGTTGATGAGCATTAACGCGGTGAAGGGTGTTGAGATAGGAGCGGGCTTTGGGTGTGTTGATCAGAAAGGCACGGAGCACAGGGATGAGTTAACCCCTGAAGGGTTCCTGTCGAACCATGCCGGTGGTGTTCTGGGCGGAATTTCGTCGGGGCAGCCGATTCTGGCCAGTATTGCGTTGAAACCGACGTCCAGTTTGCGGTTGCCGGGGCGGAGTATTGATGTTCACGGTGATCCCGTGGAGGTGATTACCACGGGGCGGCATGATCCCTGTGTGGGCATTCGTGCGACGCCGATTGCGGAGGCGATGATGGCCATTGTGTTGATGGATCATTATCTCCGCCATCGTGGTCAGAATGGGGATGTCACGGTGTCTACGCCTAATATTGGGCAGGCGTGAGAGTATTGGAGTTTTCAGCCAGCCTGCGAAGGCACAATTCGCCAACTAGCCGGCCGTCTTAATTCGCGAAGCGGTTCCGGCGGGGAGCATGGTTCAAAAAGCGCCCGTAAATACGTCCCTGTAGGGCTCGGTCGCGGTTGGTAATGGTGCTCGCTGCGGCAAGCAGGGCCTCTCAAAACACGCCGCAAGTACGTCCATGTAGGCTCGGTCGGGCCATCCCTGGCCCTCCACGGTTTTGAAAGGCCCTGCTTGCCGCAGCGGTCGGTCTTCTGTGATATCTCATTGGAGCATTCCTATCTACTGGCGCCTTTCAAACCTCTACTTCTGGTTTTTCGCTCTCCTCGGCGGCTTGCTGCCGTATTGGTCCCTGTATCTGGAAGGCCGGGGCTTTTCCTACCTTGAGATCGCCACGCTGATGGCGACAATTCAATTAACCAAGATCGTGGCGCCCAGTGTGTGGGGATGGCTCGGAGATCGGACTGGCCAACGGGTGCGGTTGGTTCGGTTCGGTGCCATTACGGGGTCGCTGTTCTTCGCCGGCGTGTTCATGGAGCCAGGGTTCTATGGGCTGTTGCTGGTCATGCTGGCGTTTACGTTCTTCTGGAACGCGATTTTGCCGCTTTATGAAGTGATCACGTTGCGGTCGCTGGGAACGCAACGTGAGAAATACGGCAAGGTGCGGTTATGGGGGTCGGTAGGGTTTATTGGCGCGGTGGCGCTGGTGGGCGGGATTCTGGAGCTGATTCCGATCACTCTGTTGCCGTGGTTGTTGCTGCCCGTGTTTGCCGGGATTGCTGTGTCGGCGTTTCTGGTGCCGTCGGAGCGGGGAGAACGTAAGCCACCGGCGCCCAAGGGTAGTCTGAAGGCGATTGTGACTCACCCGGCGGTGGTGACGTTCTTTCTGATGAACTTTCTGCTGCAGGTGTCCCACGGGGCGTACTACACGTTTTTCAGTATTCACCTGGAGCAGCACGGGTACGGTAAGTTGGCGATTGGGTTGTTGTGGTCGCTAGGGGTGCTGGCGGAGATTGGGTTGTTCCTGGTGATGCATCGGCTGACCCGCAATTTCACCGTGAGGCAGATTGCGATTGCGGCATTGGCACTGACGATGATCCGCTGGGTGCTGATCGCGGAAGTGACGGATGTGGTGGCGGTGCTGATTTTCGCGCAGTTGCTGCATGCGGCCTCTTACGGCGCCCTGCACGCTATTTCGGTGCAGTATATTCAGGGTTTCTTCGGGCAGCATCATCACGGCCAGGGGCAGGCACTCTACAGTGGGCTGACCTTTGGTGCCGGTGGCGCATTGGGCGCCTGGTTGTCGGGCTTTCTGGTGGACGGGTTCAGTACCTCCGCCGCGTTCTGGGGCGGGGCGGCGGCCATGGCCATTGCCATTGTCATCACCTGGCGGGGGCTGAGGCCGCCGCCCGAGCATTGATTGGTGTTGCTGTGGTGTTTAGCGGGTTTTATTGAAGATCTGCTGCGATATCCAGCAGGGCCTGTGCCTGAGGGCTCAGCGATCGCCCCTTCAGCCCCACGCCGCCGAGAATGCGGCTTACGGAATGGGGCACAGAAAGCACTGTAAGTGAGTCGTCGACCATGCTTACCGGCAGCACGCTCCACCCGAGCCCGACGCTGGCCATCATCTTGATGGTTTCGAGGTAGTTGGTGGGCATCTGGATTTTCAGGGGCAGGCTCGCATCGAGAAACAGTCGGCTGATGGATCGGTAGGTGGCGGTGCCAGCTTCGGGGAGCAGGGCGTCATACCGGGACAGATCCCCGAGCCCCGGGTTGTCCAGCGAGGCCAGTGGATGTTCCGGCGACACCACGAATGCCATGGCATCTTCCCAGCGCACGTGCACATCGAATGCCTGGTCCATGCTCTCGCTCAGGGTCACGAACGCGAGCTCTGCTGTACGTTTACGCATCTGCCCGAAGGCGCTTTCGGAATCCATGAACTGCAGTTCCAGAGACACCTCCGGATAATCCCGGTTCAGCCGCCGTAACCAGGCAGGGAGGTGATGCAGTCCGATGTGGTGGCTGGCAATCACCGACAGCTGTCCTGAAACCGATCCCTCACGATCTGACAGCGCCTGTCGGGCATTGTGCACTTCATCCAGAATTCGCCGGGCATGGGTAGAAGGCGTGCCCCTGCGTCCGTCAATCGGACCTGTCTATTGCTCCGGTCGATCAGCTTCGTTCCCAGTTGGTTCTCCAAAGCAGCCAGCCGCTTGCTGATTGCGGGCTGCGTTAGGTGTAGCAGTTCTGCCGCCTCGGAGAACGACTCCTGGTCGACGATGGTGAGGAACGCTTTCAGGGAATTTGCATCCATTGTGGTTGAATCCGTAACTGCAGCTTTTGGTGGAGGTCCCACCAAATCCTAATATGCCACATGGGAATGCACAACATAAAAAACATGAATTGAGGTTATTCAAGGCTAGGCGTTAAAATAGAGCCATACTGAAAAAAACAGAAACCCCCAGAGAGTGAGAGAGAACCATGGCGGGCAAGACCTTATACGACAAATTGTGGGACGACCATCTCGTTAAACAGCGGGATGACGGCTCCGCGTTGATCTACATCGACCGGCATCTGCTGCACGAAGTCACCTCGCCGCAGGCTTTTGAAGGCCTGCGGCTGGCCGGGCGTAAGCCCTGGCGGCTGGATGCCAACCTGGCGACGCCGGACCACAACGTACCCACCACCGACCGCGCCAGAGGCATTGAAGGCATTGTTGACCCGGTATCCCGGATTCAGGTGGAAACCCTGGACAAGAACTGCGACGAGTTCGGCATCCTGGAATTCAAGATCAAGGACCAACGCCAGGGCATCGTGCATGTGATCGGGCCAGAGCAGGGCGCGACACTGCCTGGCATGAGCATTGTTTGTGGCGATTCCCATACCTCCACCCACGGTGCATTCGGCTGCCTGGCTCATGGTATCGGCACGTCAGAGGTGGAACATGTGCTCGCCACCCAGTGCCTGGTTCAGCAGAAAATGAAAAACATGCTGGTGAAGGTGAATGGCAAGCTTGGGCCCGGGGTGACCGGAAAAGACGTTGTCCTCGCCATCATCGGTAAGATTGGCACTGCTGGCGGTACGGGCTGTGCCATTGAGTTTGGCGGCGAGGCGATTCGTGGCCTCTCGATGGAAGCCCGAATGACCATCTGCAACATGTCCATCGAGGCCGGTGCGCGGGTGGGCATGGTCGCGGTCGACCAGACCACCATTGATTATGTCAAGGGTCGCCCATTTGCCCCCAAGGGCGAGATGCGCGAGCAAGCCATTGAATACTGGAAGACGTTGCACAGCGATGACGATGCAGTGTTCGACAAGGTTGTTGAGCTCGACGGTTCCGAAATTATGCCGCAGGTGAGCTGGGGGACGTCTCCCGAGATGGTCGCAGGCGTTGGCGGTAATGTGCCGGACCCGGAAGCGGAAGCCGATCCCATCAAGCGCGAGGGAATTGTCCGTGCCTTGAAGTACATGGGCTTGAGGCCGAACATGCCGATTACCGAGATCAAGCTGGATCGTGTGTTTATTGGCTCCTGTACCAACAGCCGTATAGAGGATCTTCGTGAAGCAGCGGCGGTCGTGAAGGGGCGGAAGGTGTCGTCATCACTCAAGCAGGCGATGGTGGTGCCCGGTTCCGGTCTGGTGAAAGTTCAGGCGGAACAGGAAGGGCTGGACAAGATCTTTATTGAAGCCGGTCTTGAGTGGCGTGATCCGGGCTGCTCCATGTGTCTGGCCATGAACGCCGACAAATTGGGGCAGGGAGAGCATTGCGCCTCCACTTCCAATCGTAACTTCGAGGGCCGCCAGGGCTTCGGCGGGCGTACCCATCTGGTTAGCCCGGCCATGGCAGCGGCGGCGGCGATCAACGGCCACTTCGTTGATGTCCGCGAGATGATGAACTGATCCACAGGAGAGACACCATGCGAGCTTTAAAGCCAACACCAGGGCATTGTTGCCCCATGGACCGGTCCAATGTGGATACGGACATGATCATTCCCAAGCAGTTTCTGAAGTCCATCAAACGTACCGGCTTCGGGCCGAACCTGTTTGACGAACTGCGTTACCTTGATGAAGGCAAGCCGGACCAGGACTGCTCACAGCGGCCCATCAATCCTGATTTCATGCTTAATCAGGATCGCTACAAAAATGCCAGCGTGCTCCTGGCGCGGCGCAACTTTGGTTGTGGCTCCAGCCGCGAGCACGCCCCCTGGGCGCTTGAGGATTTTGGGTTCCACGTTATCATTGCGCCCAGTTTCGCCGACATTTTCTATAACAACTGCTTTAAGAATGGCTTGTTGCCAATTGTTTTAGATGAAGAAATTGTAGATCGGCTGTTTCATGAAACCGAGGCGGAAGAGGGCTATCAGTTGGCGATAGATCTCGAAGCCAAAACCGTTACCACGCCGTCCGGCGAATCGTTCAACTTTGAAGTTGATGATTTTCGTCGACATTGCCTTCTGAACGGCCTGGACGATATCGGTGTTACGCTCGAAGACGCGGAGGTCATAAAGGCCTACGAAGCGTCGAGGCGCGAAACGGCACCCTGGTTATTTGATGCCGGTCGCTGATCCGCCCTGAATTACCACAACGAATCGACCTTCAAGGAATCACTATGCCCCGTTCTATCCTGATGCTTCCTGGCGATGGCATTGGCCCGGAAATTGTTGCCGAAGCGGAAAAGGTTCTGCGTAAGATAAACGAGCAATTCGGTCTGGAACTGCACTTCGAGTCCGCCCTGGTTGGCGGTGCCGCCATCGACGAAACGGATACGCCACTTCCGGAGGATACCCTGGACAAGGCGCGTAAGGCGGATGCAATCCTGCTGGGCGCCGTGGGCGGCCCCAAGTGGGACAAACGCCCGATGGCCAGTCGTCCTGAAAAAGGACTGCTTGGGCTGCGCTCCAACCTTGAGTTGTTCGCCAATCTGCGCCCGGCCATTCTGTATCCCCAGCTTGCTTCTGCATCCTCACTGAAGCCAGAGGTGGTCTCCGGCCTTGATATCATGATTGTTAGGGAGTTAACCGGCGGCATCTATTTTGGCCAGCCACGGGGCGTCCGCGAACTGGAAAGTGGCGAGCGTCAGGGCTACAACACGTACGCCTATACGGAATCGGAAATTCGTCGTATTGGCCGTGTCGCCTTTGAAGCGGCCCAGCAGCGTGGCAAGAAGCTCTGCTCTGTCGACAAGGCGAATGTGCTGGAAGTGACTGTTCTGTGGCGGGAAATCATGGAAGATCTGCGCCGGGAGTACCCGGATGTCGAGCTCTCCCATATGTACGTGGATAACGCCGCCATGCAGCTGGTCAGGGCACCCAAACAGTTTGATGTGATTGTGACTGGCAACATGTTTGGTGATATTCTTTCTGACGAAGCGGCTATGCTGACGGGGTCGATCGGGATGTTGCCCTCTGCGTCTCTGAACTCTGAGAAGCAGGGTATGTACGAGCCCTGTCACGGGTCTGCACCCGATATTGCAGGCAAGGGCATAGCCAACCCGCTGGCTACGATCCTCAGTGGCGCAATGATGTTGCGGTACAGTCTTGGCGAGGAGAAAGCCGCCGAGGCGATAGAGGCGGCGGTCAGCAAAGTGCTGGATCAGGGCCTGAGGACAGCGGATATCATGTCTTCTGAGGGCCGGAAGGTATCGACCCGAGAGATGGGCGATGCCGTTCTGGCGGCACTCTGAGGCCGGCAAGTTTTGAGACCCGACGACAACGCGATGCGGTTGTCGCGGGATCATCCATCCTGTCCCTGCCAGCGATACAGGTAGAGGGCGGGCATAAAACGAGGTTCAAAGGTCGCACATGAAGCGAGTTGGACTTATTGGCTGGCGCGGTATGGTGGGCTCTGTCCTCATGCAGCGCATGCGCGAAGAAAACGATTTTGCAGATATCGAACCGATCTTCTTTACCACTTCCCAGGCCGGAAAGCCGGCACCGGACGTAGGCAAAGAGGGTGTGCCTGCGCTGCAGGATGCCTTCGATATCGATACCCTGAAAACGCTGGATGTGGTGGTTACCTGCCAGGGCGGGGATTACACCGGTGCCGTGTACCAGAAACTCCGTGATGCCGGATGGCAGGGGTACTGGATTGACGCCGCTTCCACGCTGCGGATGGTCGATCATTCCGTCATCGTTCTTGATCCGGTCAACCGCAACGTGATTGACGATGCCCTGGCGAAGGGCGTGAAGGACTACGTTGGTGGGAACTGTACTGTCAGCCTGATGATGCTGGCCCTTGGCGGGCTGCTGGAGCAGGACCTGATTGAATGGGTATCGCCTATGACCTATCAGGCGGCGTCTGGTTCCGGTGCCCAGAACATGCGGGAACTGCTCAACCAGATGGGCGAGCTGAAGGGCAGCGTGAGTGACGAGCTGGCGGATCCATCCTCGGCTATCCTCGATATCGATCGCAAGGTAACCGAAACCATGCGTTCGGACGGCTTTCCCACCGAGCACTTTGAAGTGCCTCTGGCAGGCAGCCTGATTCCGTTTATCGACAAGCAGCTTGATAACGGCATGAGCAAGGAAGAATGGAAAGCGGGCGTCGAGACCAACAAGATTCTTGGTCGCAGCAGCAATCCGATTCCGATCGACGGCATCTGCGTTCGCATCGGTGCCATGCGTTCCCACAGTCAGGCCTTGACCATCAAATTGAAGAAGGACCTTCCGGTTTCCGAGATTGAGTCCATCCTGCCAAAGCCAACGACTGGGTGAAGGTGATTCCCAATGAGCGGGATGCCACCCTTCGGGAGCTCACCCCGGCGAAGGTTACGGGTACGTTGAGTGTTCCCATTGGCCGTATCCGCAAGCTGACCATGGGGCCTGAGTACATCTCAGCGTTCACGGTTGGTGATCAGTTGCTGTGGGGTGCGGCGGAACCGCTCAGGCGGATGCTTCGCATACTGCAGGAGCAGTAACGCAGTCCCGCAGCGGGCAATATTATGCCAACTGTGTCCGGTTTCAGAGAACCGGCTGGGGGCGGAGGCTGAAATACGCCTCCGCCCCTGTTATTTTCGGAAGCGTTTTGTACATGTTTGGGTTCTTGTGGGCTAGACTTTGGCTATTCGGGGGCACCGGATCATCGTTCGGTAACAATATGTTCCCGACCATTTATGAAAAAATGGTGCAAGGACTGCGGCTGATTGATTGATAAAAGAGGTTTTATCAACAATACTTGCCGGGCTGAATATTAAAAACTTTACATAATAACGATAGTAATCAAGACGGAAGTCATCCAACCTCGTCCGATTCTGTTTGTGAAAACAGTAACGAATAACGGAGACTGGTAAGGAAAAAGCATGAAGGTACGCAAGCTTGCGGTTGCTCTGGCTCTGGCGGGAGGGCTTGGTTCTGGCGTCGCACAGGCCCTGGGTCTGGGTGAGATTGAATTACAGTCCTATCTGAATGAGCCTCTGGACGCGGATATCAGTCTGCGTAAAAGCGAGGGCGTCGACCCTGGTGATGTATTTGTAAACATCGCTCCCGATTCGGCCTATGAACGGGTTGGTATCGACCGGAACTATTTCCTTACCAAACTTGATTTCCGCGTCACCACAGCCAGCGATGGCAGTCTGGTGGTGAACGTGTCGTCCCGTGAGCCATTACGGGAACCCTACCTCAATTTCCTGCTTGAAGTGACCTGGCCCAATGGGCGGCTGATGCGGGAATACGCGGTTCTGGTTGACCCCCCGGTTTATGCGGAGGAGTCCGGTGTGCGGGAAGAGGTTGCCGCTCCAACCACTCGCCAGGTTTCCGAGCCAGCCCGTCAACAGCAGGCCAGATCGACATCCCAGGAGCCCCGGCGCACAACCACTCAGCGTGCGAGGACTCTCGGGCCCACCGGGCCTTCCGATACCCTCTGGAATATTGCTGAGAGTGTTCGCCCCGACAGCAGTGTGTCCATGCAACAGGTCATGCTTGCGCTCCAGGACCTGAACCCTGACGCGTTTATTGCGGGCAATATCAACCGGCTCAAGCGTGGTGAAGTGCTGCGGGTGCCGGATATGGAACAGATTCGCAGTCGTTCCCGTACCGAGGCTAATCGACAGGTGGCCGCACAGAACGAAGCGTTCTCGACGCCGCAGCGCACGGTGGATGCCACGGATACCGAAGTTGCTTCAGGGCAAGCGGGTGGTGAACAGACTGGCGGTGATGAGCTTCGATTGCTTGCAAGTGAAGACAGCAGCACTCGTGATGCCGAAGAGGGCGGTTCTGCCGGCGGTGACGGTGATACCGCCGGTGGTGTAGACGCCGGCTCCGCCGTCGTCATGGAAGAGCTCGAAAGCGCCCGGCGAGAAAATGAAGAGCTGGGTGGTCGGGTTGATGATCTTCAAAATCAGGTGGAAACCCTTCAGCGTCTGCTGGAACTGAAAAATACACAGCTTGCCGAAATGCAGCAGGCTCAAGGTGACAGCGGCCAACCCGCAGATGCACCTCAGGCGGAGACATTGTCTGAGCAAGTCGCTGAAGAGGAGATGGAAACGCCCCCCGATGGCGACGCTACTGATATGGCCGCAGAAGACATGGATGCCGCGGACGGTATGGCCACCGACGAAGATGCGGCTGATCCTGCGGCAACCGACATGGATGAAACCACCGCAGCGGGCGCCGAAGAAGGTGCTGACGCACCGGCGATGGGTGATGATGCCGATATGCCAGAGGCCGACGTTGCGTCCGATGAGATGGATGCCGGTACCGCGCCTGAGGAAGAGGCCGGTCAGCAGGAAGCCGATGTAGCATCACCGGCATCCGAGCAGCCTGCCAGCGAGGTGTCAACATCACCGGCGGAGTCTGACAAGGGCTTTCCGGATAACATCATCAGCGCGATTACCAACAACCCGATGTATCAGATAGCGCTTGGCGGTGGTCTGGTTGTTCTGTTGTTGCTTCTGCTGTTGCTGGCGCGTCGCAATGCCAATCGTGAAAAAGCGTTTTACGACCAGCTGAATAGTGAAACCGACGCGGAGACCGATACCTTCGATCTCACCCTGGATGACGAAGACGGTGCGGATGCACCGGAGAGTGACCCTCTGGCGGAAGCCGACGCCTACATTGCGTATGGGCGCATGGATCAGGCGGCACAGTCTCTGGAAACCGCAATTTCCCGTGAACCCAGTCGTACAGATCTGCGCTTGAAACTGCTTGGGGTGTACGCGGATACCCAGGACAGACAATCCTTTGAGAAGCAGCTCGGTGAGGTTGAGACCCTGGACGACGAACAGGCTATCGCCGAAGCTCACGAAATGCGCGCTCGCCTCGAAGAGGCTGAGTCAATGCCTAGCATTGACGATCTGGAATCTCAGCTGAGATCGGATTCTTTCGACACCAGCTCACGTGACGAGGATACCGTATTTGATGAGCCGGCTTTGGACAGCACATCGGAAGATGAGGCTGAAGATGAGTTTGGTAGCCTGGAGACGGATTTTTCCGATCTGGACGAAACTGACGACACCTACGCCGAGGAATCCGAAAAGGAACCGGGCCCGGATGATCTGATCGAGTATGACCTCTCTGGTATCGATACCTCGAGTGGTAAAGAAGAGGCGACCACAGAAAAATCCGATGATCTGGCTGACGACGCCTTCGACTTTTCACTGGAGGACGATTCAGCCGAGGAGCCGAAAACATCCGAGGAAGACGATGATCTGAGCCTCGATTTCGCGGAGGATGAACAGGAATCCAGCGAAACAACGGACGACTCGGATGAATTCGACTCACTGGAACTTGATGAGGACGATCTGGAAACAGCCAGCGCTGACGACTCTGAAGGTCAAGAGCCGGAAGTTGACAGCCTGGAAGAAGGCGACCTGGAAGAAAGCGATCTGGATTCCCTGGACGAATCCTTCCTGGACGAACTGGATGCTGAGCTGGATAAAGTTGCCGGCGAAGATGAGACGTCTTCCGACGACGAACAAAGCGAACTTGACGACCTTGAGCTTGACGTTTCCGACGAGGACCTTGCGCTTATGGAAGAGTTTGCCGATTCCGGCGATTCCGCCGGTACAGATGCGAATAACGATCAGCAGGAGGAGGATTCTACTCCTCTGGATGAAGAGCTCGGCCTTGAGGATACCTGACGGGTGAGGAGCCCGCAGATCCGGAAGAGACCGTTGCAGGCGTCGAGGAAGTGGAAGAAGATCTTCCAGAACTCAGCGATGATGATCTCGCGGCTGCCGAGTCCGGGGAGGAAGAGTCAGGTGAGCCTCCCGTGGCATCTGATCCCGCATCCTCAAAGGCTGCGTCCAGCGCGGATGACATCGAAGAAGCCGATCTTGGCGACGACGATGACTTCGATTTCCTGACAGGCACCGACGAAGCGTCAACCAAGCTTGACCTTGCCAGAGCCTACGTGGAAATGGGCGACGTCGATGGAGCCAGGGATATCCTTGAGGAAGTGGCTCTGGAAGGAAATGAGGAGCAGAAAGCGGAAGCGCAGGATCTCCTTAAAAATCTGTCCTGATTCGATATAATCAGTACAGCGAATGCGAAACGCCGGTTACCGGGCCCGTCCCGGATTAAAGCCGGCGTTTTGTTTTTTATTATCAGCTTGCCAATCCGGACACTTCATTGTTTGTTACGCCACAACCACTGACCACTGACGGCGCCATCGGGGCGGGGCGGGTCGCGCTTGCCTTTGAGTACGATGGCCGGGGCTTCCACGGCTGGCAATATCAGAAATCAGGCGTGCGGTCGGTTCAGGGAGAACTGATCCAGGCAGTTTCAAAGGTTGCTGACCATCCTGTTGAACTCGTATGCGCGGGCCGCACAGATGCGGGCGTGCACGCCAGTTACCAGATTGCCCATTTCGAGACGCCCTCGGTGCGTAATCCCCGGTCCTGGGTTATGGGAATCAACACTTCATTGCCGCAGGATATTGCGGTTCATTGGGCCGGTAATGGGGTGGATGACTTCCACGCCCGTTTTTCCGCGACGTATCGCCGATACCGTTATGTGATCTATAACCATGCGGTAAGGCCGGGCATCCTTCATGGCCAGGTTAGCTGGACGTTTCGCCCCCTGGATGCAGCGCTGATGCATCAGGCTGCCCAGTTTCTTTGCGGTGAGCACGACTTCTCCTCATTTCGTGCGGCTGGCTGCCAGTCGAGGTCACCCACTCGGTTTCTTGAAGCCATCGAGGTAACCCGAAAAGGGAACTTCGTCGTAATAGATGTGCAGGCAAATGCGTTCCTGCATCATATGGTTCGCAATATCGCCGGTGCACTGATGTCGGTGGGTACAGGGAAGCGGCGGCCGGCCTGGATTCGTGAGATACTTGAGGCCAGAGATCGGACTGTTGCAGGCGTAACAGCACCGCCCCATGGACTGTATCTGGTAGATGTAGGGTATCCGGAAGGGTTCTCTATCCCGGCAGCTCAGTGCGGGCCAGCGTTCGTCGCACCCTGGTTTGAGGCTGATGAAAATCGACCACGCAGCCCGACTCACATACATCGAAAACAGCGATAGACGGCTTATGAGAACCCGGGTCAAGATCTGTGGTATCACCCGAAAGCAGGACGTTATTGCCGCTGCCAACGCCGGAGCGGATGCCCTGGGCTTTGTATTCTACGAGCCCAGCCCAAGGTATGTGACACCTGATGCCGCCAGGGAGCTGGTGGATGCGGTTCCTCCCTTTGTAGCGGCAACGGGGCTGTTTGTTAACCCCGAAGCGTCATACGTCCGGGAGGTGCTGTCACAGGTGCCGCTGGGGCTTCTCCAGTTTCATGGCGATGAATCTCCGGAATTTTGCAACAGTTTCGGTGTTCGCTGGATCAAAGCCGTGCGGGTGCGCGAAACTGATGATATCGAACATGCCTTTGAGCATTACCGTAACGCCAGCGGCCTGCTGGTGGATGCATGGGACCCGAAGAAATACGGCGGTACCGGACAGTCCTTTAACTGGTCATTGATACCGTCCACGCGCCCATTGCCTCTCATATTGGCCGGCGGCCTGGCTTCTGATAATGTATTCCGCGCTGTTGCGCAGGTGCGCCCCTGGGCCGTCGATGTCAGTGGTGGTGTGGAAAGCAGCAAAGGCATCAAAGACGACGAAAAGATCACTGATTTTATAAACGAGGTTCACCGTGTCGATGAAACTGACTGAAGAAATGCTCAAGGCGCTTCCGGATGCACGGGGTCACTTTGGTGCTTACGGCGGAAGATTTGTCTCCGAAACCCTGTTTGATTCGCTGATGACCCTGGAGCGTGAGTACAAAAGACTAAAGGACGATCCGGAGTTTCAGGCGGAGTTTGATCGGGATCTGGCGCATTATGTTGGCCGGCCCAGTCCGCTGTACTTTGCTGAAAGACTGAGCCGGGAAACCGGTGGTGCGCAAATCTGGCTGAAGCGTGAAGATCTTAACCACACGGGCGCGCACAAGGTAAATAACACCATCGGTCAGGCACTGCTCGCGAGTTTCCTGGGTAAAAAACGGGTCATTGCGGAAACGGGTGCCGGGCAGCATGGCGTTGCTACAGCGACCGTGTGCGCGCGCCTGGGCCTTGAGTGCCACGTGTTCATGGGCGCCGAGGATGTAAAGCGACAGTCCCTGAACGTTTACCGGATGAAACTGCTTGGCGCTGAGGTTCACTCCGTTCAGAGCGGAACGCGCACACTCAAGGACGCCATGAACGACGCGATGCGTGACTGGGTGGCGAACGTTGACGACACCTTCTACATCATTGGTACGGTTGCCGGGCCTCACCCTTATCCACTGCTGGTGCGTGATTTCCAGTCAGTCATCGGGCGAGAAACCCGCGAACAGTCCCTGGCCCAGGCGGGTAAACTGCCGGATGCGCTGGTGGCCTGTGTCGGTGGTGGTTCCAACGCCATCGGCATGTTCTATCCGTTCCTGACCGACGAGAGTGTGGAGATGTACGGTGTGGAAGCCGGTGGCCTGGGTATTGAGACCGGAAAACATGCGGCGCCGCTGAGCGCGGGACGTCCGGGTGTGCTTCACGGTAACCGGACGTACCTGATGGAAGACGAGAATGGCCAGATCGCGGGCACCCATTCGGTCAGTGCCGGCCTTGATTACCCGGGCGTCGGGCCTGAGCACAGCTGGCTCAAGGACATTGGCCGGGCCCACTACGTGTCGGTGACCGATGATGAAGCTCTGGATGGCTTCCGGAAGCTGACACGGGTGGAGGGTATTATGCCCGCGCTTGAGACCGCCCATGCGGTGGCCTACGCTATCAAGCTGGCCGCTACGATGGATAAGGACCAGATGGTGGTGATCAACGTCTCCGGTCGCGGTGACAAGGACATACACACCATCGCTCAACTGGATGGCATAGAAGTTTAAGCAGTTGCCCGGTATCTGACGGCAGGTCGCCGGGCTGGTACGGACTGCAGTGCAGGAATAATCACAGGAGCAGGCATGAGTCGAATCGAAGGGGTGCTGAAAGCCCTGAAAGGGCAGGGTCGCAAGGCGCTGATTCCGTACATTACCGCTGGCGATCCACATCCGGATCTGACCGTTGACCTGATGCACACTTTGGTGTCGGCGGGTGCTGATATCATCGAACTGGGCGTACCGTTCTCCGACCCAATGGCGGACGGCCCGGTGATTCAACAGGCGTGTGAGAGAGCGTTGGTGCACGGGACGTCATTGCGTCAGGTGCTGGGAATGGTGAAAACGTTCCGTGAGAAAGACAATGCCACACCGGTCGTGCTGATGGGTTACCTCAACCCGATGGAGGCCATGGGTCAGGAGAAATTCGCTGACGCGGCTGTTGATGCCGGGGTTGACGGTATCCTGACGGTGGATTTGCCGCCGGAAGAGGCGGACGAAGTGGCGCCATTGTTCACGGCCCGGAACCTTGATGCGATTTTTCTGTTGGCACCAACCACGACGGACGACCGAATTCGTGCAATCAGTGAGCACAGTTCGGGCTATGTGTACTATGTTTCATTCAAGGGTGTTACGGGCGCCGGTAAGATCGATGTGGATGAAGTGGCCTCGAAGGTGTCCCATATTCACGAACTGACTGCGCTTCCGGTGGGTGTTGGATTTGGTATTCGTGACGCTGCAACAGCGGCAGCGGTCGGTCGGGTATCCGATGGTGTAATTGTCGGCAGTGTACTGGTCGATACAATAGCCCGAAATCAGGCGGATCCTGATCAGCTCAAACGGGCATTGTCGGATCTGCTCCACCCGATGCGAGAAGCACTGGACAGCCTGGCTTCGTGACAGTCGGGTTCCCGCAGGCATCAAAGGACAGGATGAGATCATGAGTAACTGGCTGGACAAGATCATGCCGAGCAAGATCCGCTCGGAATCCAAACAACGGACCGGTGTTCCTGAAGGTCTGTGGAAGAAATGTCCCAAGTGCGGGGCGTTTTTGTACAAGCCGGAGCTGGATAAGAATCTGGACGTGTGCCCCAAGTGCCAGCATCACCTGAGGATAACTGCCCGCCGTCGTCTGGATGTTTTCCTGGACGCCGACGGCCGCCAGGAGATCGCGGCTGATCTGGAACCTTGGGACCGCCTGAAGTTCAAGGACAGCAAGCGTTACAAGGATCGCCTGAGCCAGAACCAGAAAGCCACTGGCGAGAAAGATGCCTTGGTTGCCATGCGTGGCTCCTGCCTGGATATTCCGCTGGTTGCGGTGGCCTTTGAATTCAACTTCCTTGGCGGCTCCATGGGGCAGGTCGTGGGTGAAAAGTTCGTTCAGGCGGCCAATGTGTGCCTGGAAGAGCGGATTCCATTGGTGTGTTTCTCTGCCAGCGGTGGCGCACGGATGCAGGAGGCAATCCTGTCGCTGATGCAGATGTCCAAGACGGCCGCCGTGCTTGAGCGCATGAAGCAGGAGGGCATTCCCTATATCTCGGTCATGACCGACCCGGTATTCGGTGGCGTTTCCGCAAGTCTTGCCATGCTGGGCGATCTGAACATTGCGGAACCTTATGCGCTGATCGGTTTCGCCGGTCCTCGTGTTATCGAGCAAACTGTTCGTGAAAAGCTGCCCGAAGGTTTCCAGCGCAGCGAGTTCCTGCTGGAGCATGGCGCCATCGACATGATTCTTCATCGGCATCAGATGCGTGAGCGCATTGCTGCCTTGTTGGCCAAGTTTACCGATCTGGATAAGCCGGCCACGGAAGCGCCCATCGAGTTCGAAGTGTCGGAGCGACCGGAAACCGATGCCCCCGCAGAATAGCCCTGTCGCCCGGGGCAATGCTGTCCCGGGCGATAAAGCCACGCTTGACCAGTGGCTTGGTTACCTCGAATCGATCCACCTTCTGAAATCGACCTTGGCCTCGACCGAGTGCTGCTGGTGTTGCGACGCCTGTTTCGCCGCAATCCGGCCGGGCGAATCATCACCATCGCAGGTACCAATGGAAAAGGCAGTGCGGTAGCGGCACTTGAGAAGCTGTTAATGGCATCGGGGCGGTCCACCGGGGCCTATACCTCTCCCCACCTCCAGAACTATAACGAGCGGGTAAGGATCAACGGGGCGGATGTTAGCGATGACCAGTTGGTCCGTGCGTTTTCCCGGGTAGAGGAAGCTCGCCGTGATACCACGCTAACGTATTTCGAGTTTGGAACCCTCGCTGCTTTTGTACTGTTCCAGGAAGCGGGTGTCGAGGACTGGGTTCTTGAAGTTGGGCTGGGCGGGCGCTGGATGCGGTCAACGTTCTGGATCCGGATCTGGCCATTATTACCTCCGTTGATATCGATCACGTTGCCTTTCTCGGAGACAACCGTGAGGTCATCGGTTTTGAGAAAGCGGGCATCCTTCGCCCCGGCATACCCGCTGTCTACGCCGATATCGATCCACCTGAGTCGGTATTGCAGCAGGCGGCCGCCCAGAAGGTCCAGTTGGAAAGGCCTGGAGAGACGTATCAATTGGTGCCGTGCGACCCAGGCATAGCACCAGCTGGCAGTCTTTGGCTGGAGCAGCCTCGCTATGGCGACCGGGTATTGCTTCCAGACAACGGGCTTCCCGTCCACAGTCTGGCCGCAGCAGTCGTTGCTGTCAGACAGTTGGCGCCGGAATTGGCGCCCAGTGCCATTGAGCAGGTTATCGCTCGGCTGACGTTGCCGGGTCGCTATGAAGTCTTGCAGCAGCAACCTCGGGTGGTGGTTGATGTCGGCCACAATCCCCACGCCGCCAACTGGCTGGCGGCTCGAATCGGGCGGCGGGAGCCCGGGGCCGGTCGTGTTATTGCTGTCTACGCCGCCCTCGAAGACAAGGATGTGGAAGGGGTAGCTGGCGCAATGGTTCCGGTAGTCGACGAGTGGCACCTGGCTGGTCTGGACGTTCATCGTGGGTTGTCCGGCCCTGAGCTGGTTGACCGAATAGGTGGTCTGCTTCGGCTGCCTGCAGCCACAGTTTCCGTCTCGGTCTCAGCGGCCGTGGAGGAAGCTCTGGGTGGCGCCGGTCCGGAGGATGTGGTGGTGATATTCGGCTCCTTCTACACAGTAGCGCAGGCCCGGCTGTCCCTGGGGAGAACGGCGCCTTAAATATCCTTCATTCCGTCGTCGAAGCTTTGAGTTCTCAGCATTGGGCGGTTAGTATCGGGCACAGAAAGTCGTCAATGATGGCGGGGCAGGAACAAACAGGGGACAACCTAACGTGGACGGACTGAAACAAAGAATCATCGGGGCTCTCGTGCTGGTGTCACTTGCCGTAATCTTTGTGCCGATGATGTTCGATGAACCACATTCCGAGCGCGAATCCACCACAATCAAGATACCGGAAGAACCGCCGTTCCCCGAAGTGGATGCACCCGAGCCGGAACTCTCCGATGCCCCGGCGTACCGGCTTGAGGAAAGCGATGCGGCTGACGAGCCGGACTCGGCCCCCCAGCCGTCAAACGACCAACCAACACCCGATGCTGACATGGCGGGTACAGAGCCTCAACCTGTCGCCAATGCCGTCGAAGAACCTCAGAATCCTCCAGAGCCAGCGCCATCTGAAGAGCCGTCGTCATCCGCCACCACCGGATCCGCTGATCCGGCCACTGAGACGGATTCAGCGGAGTATACCCGCTCGCTGGAAGGCGCGTGGGTTGTCCAGTTGGGCAGTTTTGGCAGTGGTGATAACGCCAGGCGGTTGCGTGACAAGGTTCGTGACAAGGGTTACAACTCCCACCTGCAGCAGGTGACACGCGGTGACACCGAGCTGACCCGTGTCTTTAGTGGTCCTTTCGCGGAAAAGGCGGAAGCTGAAAGAGCAAAACAGGCGCTCGACAAAGCCTTTGGTCTCAACAGCCTGGTGACCTCCGGCGACAAATAACCCGGGCTTCTCCGGTCACTTATGCGCACAGGGCGGTTTGGTCGGGTGACGTTTCCTGATAGAATTCGCGCTTCCTTATTTTCACCGGGTTTTCCATGGATGCGCTGATCTGGATCGACTGGGTCATCATTGCCCTGATAACTGTTTCCACCCTAATCAGCCTGAAGCGTGGCTTTGTGAAAGAGGCGCTCTCGCTGATCACGTGGGTGGGGGCGTTTATCCTTGCCCGGACATTCCATCCCCAGATGCAATCTCTCCTCGAGAGCACCGTTGAAACGCCGCTTGTGCGGCTTGTCGCTGCCTTCGCGATCCTGTTCTTTGGTACCCTTATTGTTGGTGCCATAATCAATAACATGATCGGCCATCTGGTCAGGGCGACCGGGCTTTCCGCCACTGACAGAGTGCTCGGTATGGGATTCGGCCTGTTACGGGGCGTTGTGGTGGTGATTGTCGGGATTGCACTTACCCGCTATACGCCGCTGGCACAGGACACCTGGTGGCGTACGTCCATCATGATAGACCGTCTGGCCGTGGTGGAAGATTGGTCAAGAAGAACCCTCGGAGACGAATTTGCCCGCTTTCTCGGGCCGGCAGGCGGGGAAATGGATAACCCCTCCGGTTCTCAGCAGGAAGATAACGTGGAACCCGCTTCCGCGTCCCGCTAACATTCAGTATTAACGCTTCGGAGATTACCGTATCCATGTGTGGCATTGTCGGCATAGTCAGTACTTCCAACGTGAATCAGACGCTTTACGATGCGCTGACCGTATTACAACACCGGGGCCAGGATGCGGCGGGAATTGTTACCTTTCAGGATGAGCGTTTTTACCTGCGCAAGGACAACGGCCTGGTGCGGGATGTATTTCGTACCCGTCACATGCGCCGCCTGGTGGGTAATGTTGGTATCGGCCATGTTCGGTATCCCACGGCGGGCAGTTCAAGCTCGGCGGAAGCGCAGCCGTTTTACGTCAACAGCCCCTACGGCATTACCCTGGCCCATAACGGCAACCTGACCAACGCCGACGACCTTAGCCGTGATCTGTTTCGCACCGATCTCCGCCACATCAACACCAACTCTGATTCCGAAGTCCTGTTGAACGTGTTTGCCCATGAGCTTCAGAAACTGGGCAAACTCGACCCGACCAAGGAAGAAATTTTTGCGGCTGTTCGGGCCGTGCACAAACGCTGCCGCGGCGCCTATGCGGTCATAGCCATGATCACCGGATATGGCATCGTCGGTTTCCGAGACCCCAACGGCATTCGCCCGGCCTGTTATGGCGTGCGCAAGACCGAAGAGGGTGAGGAGTACATGATTGCCTCCGAGAGCGTGGCGCTGAGTGCCGCGGGCTTCAAACTGGTGCGGGACATCGCGCCGGGTGAGGCGGTGTACATTGAAACCGATGGCACGCTTTATACCCAGCAGTGCGCTGAGGAAGCCCACCTTTACCCCTGTATATTCGAGCACGTGTATTTTGCGCGGCCAGATTCCATTATCGACAAGGTATCGGTCTACAAGGCGCGGCTGCGGATGGGGGAAACTCTGGCTGAGAAGGTGCTGCGGGAGCGTCCGGACCATGATATCGATGTGGTGATGCCGATACCGGATACCAGTCGCACCTCTGCGATGCAGATGGCGCATCGGCTGGGGGTGAAGTTCCGTGAAGGCTTTATCAAGAATCGCTATATCGGCCGTACCTTTATCATGCCGGGCCAGAAGATGCGGAAGAAGTCCGTGCGCCAGAAGCTGAACCCGATCGATCTCGAGTTCCGGGGCAAGAACGTCATGCTGGTGGACGATTCCATTGTGCGGGGAACCACCTGCAAGGAAATCGTGCAGATGGCCAGAGATGCCGGTGCCCGTAAGGTTTACTTCGCGTCAGCAGCGCCCCCGGTTCGTTACCCCAATGTCTACGGCATTGATATGCCGTCGGTGAACGAGTTGATCGCCCACGACCGAAGTGTTCAGGAGATTGGCGAGCTCATCGGCGCGGACTGGTTGCTGTACCAGGATCTGGATGATCTCATTACCTGTGTGAATGACGTTAATCCGGAGATCGAGGGGTGGGAGTGTTCCGTCTTTACCGGCAATTACGTTACTGGTGATGTGGACGCAGCCTATCTCAATAAACTGGAGGCGGCCCGCAATGACGAGAACATGTCCCAAGCCGGTGCCGGGGATTCCTCCGACAACGGCATTATTGATCTGTATAACGACGAAGACTGACCCAGCATGGCCATAAACAGGAGTTTGTCATGACCTATCGCCGCGAAGAACATGTTCTGATCCCCGAGTCGGATCTTGAGGGCATGTCGGTGGACACTCTCGCGGTCCGTGCCGGTCAGATTCGCACCGGCCAACTGGAGCATAGCGACGCAATTTTCCCAACGTCGAGCTTCGTTTATGGCAGTGCCGCACAGGCAGCGGCCCGGTTTGGTGGTGAGGAGCCGGGCAATATCTATTCCCGTTTTACCAATCCCACGGTACAGGCGTTTGAATCCCGTATTGCGGCGATGGAAGGCGGTGAGCGTGCTGTAGCGACGTCGTCCGGCATGGCGGCCATCCTGGCGACCTGCATGGCGCTGCTGAAAGCGGGTGATCACGTGATTTGCTCGCGGGGCGTGTTTGGCACCACCAATGTGCTTTTTCAGAAGTACCTGGCGAAGTTCGGTGTGGACACCACCTTTGTGGGCCTGACGGATATGTCGCAATGGCAGGCTGCGGTGCGCCCTGAAACCCGGATGCTGTTCATCGAAACGCCAACGAACCCGTTGTGCGAAGTCGCCGACATGGAGGCACTGTCCGGGTTGGCCCGGGCGAATGACGCCTTGTTCGTCGTGGACAACTGTTTCTGTACACCTGTGCTGCAGCGCCCATTTGAGCATGGCGCCGATGTTATCATTCACTCTGCCACCAAGTATCTGGATGGCCAGGGCCGATGTGTCGGTGGTGTCGTTATTGGTCCCAACACACTGATGGAGGAGGTCTACGGCTTCCTTCGTTCTGCCGGTCCCACCCTGAGCCCATTCAACGCGTGGGTTTTCCTCAAGGGTCTGGAAACCTTACCAATCCGTATGCGCGCCCATTGTGACAATGCGTTAGAGTTGGCGACATGGCTTGAAGGGCAGGGCGCGGTGGATCATGTATTCTATGCCGGTTTGCCCGATCATCCACAGCATGAATTGGCGAAGCGTCAGCAAAGCGGGTTTGGTGGAGTCCTTTCCTTTACCGTGAAAGGTGGCCGGGAAGAGGCCTGGGCGTTCATCGATGCGACGCGAATGATCTCCATTACCGCCAATCTTGGTGACGTCAAAACCACGATTACCCATCCGGCCACAACCACGCACGGTCGCCTGTCTCCGGAAGACAAGGTTCAGGCGGGTATTACCGAAAATCTGGTACGGATCTCGGTGGGTATCGAAGCTGTTGAGGACCTCAAAACCGATCTGCAACGCGGGTTTGAGGCTCTTGAAAATTACCGTCAGGGAACTGTCTGAGCATTCATGGCTGAGAGCGTAAAAGCGAAAAAATCCGGTGAGTTGACCGAAAAACAGGAGCGGTTCCGTCGCTTCCTGGCCCAGGGAGCCAGGGAAGGAGCGGTGATCGCCCTGATCGCACTGTGCATTTATCTGGGAATGGCGCTGGTTACCTTCAGCCTTCGGATCCTGGTTGGGCCAGCATTGGCCACGACACCAGTGTGCAGAATTACGCAGGCCGAACGGGCGCCTGGTTGGCCAGTCTACTACGTGACTTTTTCGGCCATGTCGCCTTTCTGTTTCCCGTAATGATCGCCGGCTATGCGTTGATGTTGATTCGCCGCCGGAATGATCCTATCGACATGCACATGCCGCTGTTTCTGCTACGTTTTGGCGGTTTCCTGTTGATCTTGCTGTCGGCGACAAGCTACTGTCGCTCTATTCTGTGTTCGGTCTTGGGGTAACGTCGGGCGGTGTGCTGGGCTCCGCGGTGTCTGAGGCATGGTGCGCTTCTTCAACCTGCCGGCCACGACGCTGCTGCTCATTGCGATTTTCCTGTTTGCACTGACGGTCAGTACGGGGATGTCCTGGTTCTGGCTGATGGATCAGGTGGGCAATCTGACGCTCCGTATCGGTAATGCCATCAAAAACCTTTTCTCCTCTTCCGACAAGGAAAAGCCCAAACCGGCAGCAAAAGCCCCGGCTGTACCCGAACCCGCGAAGAAACCAGCGGAGCCGCCCACGGTGCGGGACAGGGTGGCAACCCAGAAAACCCCGGCGGCAGGCAACTCCTGGTGGCGGCGCCTGTTGGGCCTGGGTCCGCGTGCTGAAAAGGTCAAGGCACCTGCATCACGCCCAGAGCGAAAAGAACCGGGCCTGGAAGGCGTACTGCCAGTTGATGATGCCGAACCCGCTCGGCTGGAAAGCTTCAGCTCCCAGGATGACACGACACCGGTGGCCAAACCGTCGCCAAAGGGGAATTCCAAGCCGCCCGGGAAATCCCTGAAGATATCCCCGTTCAAGCGGGATGATCAGTCCGCCGGCAGCACCAATGGCGCCAAGAGCAAACAGGCGTCGTTGCTGGAAGATATTGAAAGCACCATTCCGCCCATAACCCTGCTGGACCCACCGGAGGAGCACAAGGAAAGGGGCTATTCCGAGGAGTCGCTTCAACACATGTCGCGGTTGCTGGAAGAAAAGCTCGCGGATTTCGGCGTTTCCGTGGAAGTGGTCGAGGTTAACCCCGGGCCGGTTATTACCCGGTTTGAGATTAAACCCGCGCCAGGCGTCAAGGTCAGCAAGATTTCCAACCTGGCGAAGGATCTTGCCCGTTCCCTGGCGGTCCTCAGTGTTCGCGTGGTTGAGGTGATTCCGGGCAAGTCCGTGGTGGGTATCGAGATACCGAACGAAGAGCGGGAAATGGTCCGGCTCAGTGAGGTGTTGAACGCCCGGGTGTTCCAGGACTCATCGTCTGCCTTGACCCTGGCGTTGGGTAACGACATCGGCGGTAACCCGATGGTGGCCAATCTGGCGAAGATGCCGCACCTGCTGGTGGCCGGCACAACCGGTTCCGGCAAGTCGGTGGGCGTCAACGCCATGATACTGAGCATGCTGTTGAAAGCCACTCCCGAAGAAGTTCGTTTCATCATGGTCGACCCCAAGATGCTTGAATTGAGCATCTATGATGGTATTCCGCATCTGTTGGCGCCGGTGGTCACCGATATGAAAGACGCGGCCAACGCGCTGCGTTGGTGTGTAGCGGAAATGGAGCGCCGGTATCGGCTGTTGGCGAGCCTGGGTGTACGCAACCTGGCCGGCTACAACCGCAAGGTTAAGGATGCAGCCGCCGCGGGTGAGCCACTGCTGGACCCAACGTGGAAGCCGGATGAGTACCTGGCGGATGACGAGCAGGAACGCCCGGAACTGGAAACCCTTCCGTTCATCGTGGTGGTCATTGACGAATTTGCCGACATGATGATGATCGTTGGCAAGAAGGTCGAGGAGCTCATTGCGCGGATCGCCCAGAAAGCCCGTGCTGCCGGCATTCATCTGATTCTGGCTACGCAACGGCCGTCTGTGGACGTTATCACGGGCCTGATCAAGGCCAACATTCCGACGCGGATGTCCTTCCAGGTATCGTCCAAGATTGATTCCCGCACGGTACTGGACCAGGGTGGGGCGGAACAGTTGTTGGGGCATGGTGACATGCTCTACCTGCCCCCGGGCTCTGGACTGCCGGTACGGGTGCATGGTGCCTTCGTAGACGACGACGAAGTTCACCGGGTTGTCAGCGCCTGGAAAGCACGTGGAGAGCCCGTTTATGTGGACGATGTACTGAACGGGGCCGAAGGCGAGAACCTGCCTGGCGTGCCTAACCTGAGTGAAGGCGGCGGTGACAGTGAGGGGGATGCTCTGTTCGACGAGGCAGTAGCCTTTGTTACTGAGGGCAGGCGGGTGTCAATTTCATCCGTACAACGTAAATTCAAGATCGGCTATAACCGGGCCGCGAACCTGGTCGACGCCATGGAAGCATCCGGTGTGGTCAGCGCAGCCGGGCATAATGGCGCCCGTGAAGTTCTGGCACCACCGCCACCGAGAGATTAGGAGTAGCGATTCATGAGAGTTTCAGCAAAAGCCCTTTGGTTGGTCACCGCGTTTTCGGCCCTGATATCGGTGATCACGCCGGCCATGGCGGAAGATACTAGTGCAAAGGCCGCAGCGGATCTGTCTGCGCTGCTCAAGAATTACGAATCCTTCCAGTCTGATTTTATTCAGATCGTGGTTAACGAAAACGGCAATCGCGTTCAGGAGAGCCGTGGTTCCCTGAAGGCCAAGCGTCCTGGGTTGTTTTATTGGGAAACCCGAAAACCCCATTCACAGTTCGTCGTCAGCAACGGTGAAACCGTGGAAGTCTACGATCCTGATCTGGAACAGGTCACCATCCACAACCTGGACGAGCGTGTACAGACAACACCAGCGCTTCTTTTGAGTGGTGAGGTTGATAACCTCAATGAGACCTATCGCGTGTCCTCCCGCTCTCCTGGGGAGAATATCCGTGAGTTCACCCTGGAACCGCGAAGCGAGGATTCCCTGTTCGTATCCCTGAGGCTGACCTTCCATAACGGTGAGCTGCAGGAAATGCGCATGCAGGATTCACTGGCGCAGCTCAGCGTTCTCAGTTTCGAGGACATTCGCCTGAACGCCCCGGTGGAGGACAATGCGTTTACCCTGAATTACCCTGACAGCGTGGATGTGATCCGGGACGGGGCCTGATGCAGGATAGCCTGTTCGCGGAACAGCAGGGTTTCCGCCCGCTGGCTGCGCGAATGCGCCGGCGAGCCTTGATGAATACGTCGGCCAGTCACATCTGGTGGGCGAGGGCAAGCCGCTCCGCAGGGCGGTTGAGCAGGGACAGCTCCACTCCATGATCCTGTGGGGCCCTCCGGGTGTCGGTAAGACCACCTTCGCCCGCCTGCTGGCCAACCTCAGTGATCTCAGCTTTGAGACCGTTTCGGCCGTTCTCAGCGGTGTAAAGGATATCCGTCTCATTGTTGAGCGGGCGAAAGACCGCAAGCGCAGCGAAGGGCGCGACACCCTGCTGTTTGTCGATGAAGTTCACCGTTTCAATAAAAGCCAGCAGGATGCGTTTCTTCCTCACATTGAAGACGGTACTTTCATCTTTGTCGGTGCCACCACCGAGAACCCTTCCTTTGAACTGAACAGTGCGTTGCTCTCCCGTACCCGCGTCTACGTGCTGAAGAACCTTGAAGAAACCGACATTCTGGAACTGCTTGGGCGGTCACTGTCTTCACCAGAGGGGCTGGCAGGGCGATTCACCGTGGAAAAGAGCGTCCTGGAGCTGATGGCAACCGCATCGGGCGGCGATGGCAGGCGTGCGCTGAATATTCTGGAAGTGGCAACGGATCTTGCAGAGCCTGATGAAGACGGCGCCGCCAGAATTACCTCCGATCATCTGGAACAGGTGCTGCAAACCAGCCTGAGGCGGTTCGATAAAGGCGGCGATGTCTTCTACGACCAGATATCGGCACTTCACAAGTCTGTGCGGGGCTCCGACCCCGATGGCTCCCTGTACTGGCTATGTCGCATGCTGGATGGCGGTTGTGATCCGTTGTATGTGGCCCGGCGTCTGGCGCGAATTGCCAGCGAGGACATAGGCAACGCCGACCCGAGGGCGCTGCAGATTGCCATGGACGCCTGGGAGGCCCAGGAGCGACTGGGTTCCCCCGAGGGCGAACTGGCGCTCGCTCAGGCAGTTACCTATCTTGCCCTTTCGCCCAAGAGTAACGCGGTCTATTCCGCCTTTAACCAGTGTATGGCCGATATCCGCAATGACCCGGACTATGAGGTGCCCGTTCACCTGCGCAACGCCCCCACCAAACTGTTGAAGTCCATGGGGCACGGTGACGAATACCGTTATGCCCATGACGAGCCGGAAGCATTCGCCGCCGGAGAATCCTATCTCCCCGAGGCCATTCACCAGCGCCGTTACTATGAGCCAGTCCATCGGGGCCTGGAAATCAAACTCGCCGAAAAGCGTGGCCGGCTCGACGACTGGAACCGCAACAGCGACCGCAAGCGTTACCCGCAACGCTGAAATCCGCCAGCCGCTTTCGCCCGCTGTGGTCATAGCCGGCCGCGCAGGTATAATGCCCAGTCAATCGTGAACAACAGAAACAGGATAATCATGCTCGATCCCAAACGTGTCCGCACCCAGACTGAAGAGATCGCCCGTCGCCTTGCTATCAAGGGGTACACCTTTGACAAAGCCACATTCGATCAGCTCGAGGAGCGCCGTCGCGCGATCCAGGTGAAAACGGAAACTCTGCAGGGCGAGCAGAACCGCCGATCCAAATCCATTGGCAAGGCCAAGGCGGCCGGTGAAGACATCCAGCCATTACTGGACGAAGTGGAAGACCTGAAGAAACAGAAGTCAGAAGCGGAAGACGAGTTGCGGGTGTTACAGGAGGAACTGAACGACTTCCTCGCCAGCATACCGAACCTGCCCGACGACACCGTGCCGGCCGGAGAAAGCGAAGACGATAACGTTGAGGTGCGTCGCTGGGGTACCCCCAAACACTTTGATTTTGAACCAAAGGACCACGTTGCCCTGGGCGAAGCCCTTGGTGGCCTGGACTTCGAGACCGCCACTCGTCTGGCTCATTCCCGTTTTGCTGTGATGCGCGGCCCGGTTGCCCGCCTGCATCGGGCGCTTGCCCAGTTCATGATCAACCTCCACACCGACGAGCATGCGTATACGGAAGCCTACGTGCCGTACCTGGTCAACGCAGACACGCTCTTTGGGACGGGCCAGCTTCCCAAGTTTGAGGAAGACCTTTTTCGCATGGACGGGGAGAAGCCTCTTTATCTGATTCCCACGGCGGAGGTTCCGGCTACCAACCTGGTTAGCAACACCATTCTTGATGCAGCAGAACTGCCCCTGAAGCTGGTCTGCCACACTCCCTGTTTTCGTAGTGAAGCCGGCTCTTACGGCCGTGATACCCGCGGGATGATCCGCCAGCACCAGTTTGACAAGGTGGAGCTGGTGCAGGTCGTTCGCCCGGAGGACTCCGAAGCGGCGCTCGAGGCGCTGACCGGGCACGCCGAAAAGGTACTGCAGCTCCTCGAACTACCGTACCGGTTGGTTGACCTCTGTGGCGGCGACATGGGGTTTGCGGCCGCCCGTACTTATGACATCGAAGTCTGGTTACCGGGCCAGGACAAATATCGCGAAATATCTTCCTGTTCCAACGCCAGGGATTTTCAGGCACGGCGCATGCATGCACGCTGGCGTAACCCGGAAACCAATAAGCCGGAGCCCGTTCATACCTTGAACGGATCCGGGCTTGCCGTTGGCCGCGCATTGATTGCGGTGATGGAGAATTATCAACAGGAAGACGGCAGCATCCTGGTTCCCGAGGTCCTGAAACCGTATATGGGAGGCGTAGACAGAATACAATGAGTGACAGACTCGACGATGCACCATGGAAGGGCGTTGGTGCAAAGCCTGCACCAGTTCGGTACCACAAGAATCCGGTAACGGAAAATCCGAATAGCTCCGAAGGGGAGGTCGCACTCGTGGGTGCCGGCCCCGGTGATCCGGAGTTACTGACATTGAAGGCGTGGCGCCTGATCCAGTCAGCGGAAGTGGTGTTGTACGACCGCCTGGTGTCGCCGGAAATTCTGTCACTTATTCCTGAATCCGCCGAGCGTATTCATGTGGGCAAGCAGCGTGCTAACCACACCTTACCCCAGGATCAGATCAACAGCCGCCTGGTGGAACTCGCCCGCAAGGGACGCAAAGTGGTGCGGCTCAAGGTGGTGATCCCTTTATTTTTGGCCGTGGCGGCGAGGAGATTGAAACCCTCGCGGCGGCCGGCGTGCGCTTCCAGGTGGTGCCCGGGATTACCGCTGCTTCCGGTTGCGCCGCCTACGCCGGTATTCCGCTTACGCACCGGGACCACGCCCAGTCAGTTCGGTTTGTCACCGGCCACCTGAAGAATGACACCTGCGACCTGCCTTGGAAGGATTTCGTCCAGAACAACCAGACCCTGGTGTTCTACATGGGCCTGGTCGGGCTACCGATTATCTGCCAGCAACTGGTTGCCCACGGTATGTCTCCGGAGATGCCGGTGGCGCTCGTTTCAAGAGGGACAACGCCCCACCAGCAGGTTGTGACGGGGGACCTGACAAACATCGTGGAAAGGGTGGAGAGGAATGCGGTGCCTGCCCCCACATTGGTCATCATCGGCAACGTGGTGACCTTGAGAAGCAGGCTAGACTGGATCGGGGGCTGAAATCAGCCCCGACGCTTCGGTAGAACGTCCTTCAGCTTCTCCCGCATGTCACGCAGGGCTTTTTCAGTGGTCTCCCAGTCAATACAGGCGTCCGTCACGGACACACCGTATTTAAGATCGGCCAGGTTTTCAGGGATCGACTGATTGCCCCAGTTCAGGTTGCTTTCCACCATCAAACCCTGGATGGACTGGTTGCCCTCAACGATCTGATGGGTGATGTCCTGCAATACCAGAGGCTGTATGGCCGGGTCCTTGCTGGAATTGGCGTGGCTGCAGTCAACCATGATCGACTGACGGAGTTTGGATTTCTCCAGTGCCTGCTCACACAGGGCAACGTTGACTGAGTCATAGTTGGGTTTGCCACCGCCGCCACGCAGAACCACGTGACCGTAGTTGTTGCCCCGGGTACGGATGACCGCGACCTTGCCTTGCTGGTCAATGCCCAGGAAGCTGTGAGGGTGGGAGACCGACTTCATGGCATTAACCGCAACGTCCAGGCTGCCATCGGTACCGTTCTTGAAGCCAATGGCCATGGACAGGCCACTGCTCATTTCCCGGTGAGTCTGAGATTCTGTGGTGCGCGCGCCAATAGCGGACCAGGAGATTGTATCCTGCAGGTATTGCGGGGAGATAGGATCCAGTGCTTCTGTCGCCGTGGGCAGTCCCAACTCGGAGATATCCAGGAGCAGACGACGGCCGATGTGCAGGCCCTGTTCAATGTCGAAGGTGTCGTTGAGGTGGGGGTCGTTAATCAACCCTTTCCAGCCAACGGTGGTGCGAGGCTTCTCGAAATACACCCGCATGACGATCAGCAGGGTATCGCTGACTTCTTCTGCCAGCTTCTTCAGCCTGGCGGCGTATTCCCGGGCAGCTTCGACATCATGAATGGAGCAGGGGCCCACCACCACAAACAGGCGATGGTCCTTGCCGTCCATGATGTCATAGATGGCCTGGCGGCCTTTTTCCACGGTTTCCGCGGCCTTGCCGGAAAGCGGCATCTCCTGCTTGAGCGCTTCAGGGGTAATCAAAGGTTCCTGACTCGCCACATTCAGATTCTCTAGTTTGGTGCCCGACATTCTGTTGTTATCCCCGTCGCATAAAACATGACTGGCCGGCGCTTAGTTGCGGTAAACCCCGGCGAGTTGGTTATACTGCGTTATTTGATGAACCTTTTCAACGCTTCTGACGCGCGGGGAACGGATGCAGCAGAGCACGCAGAAAAAGCGCAAAGTACTGTCCCGGAAACAGGTGGTAAAGAGGATTGGGGACGTGCTTTCAGGCATTCGTGTACCCGATCTTCCCTATCCCGCGGGAAAGGTTGCTGCAGACGCAGCCAGCGACTGGCGCCCATTGTTGCTGTCCTGCTGGACGGAGCAGCGGGATGAGCCCGTGACCCGCGTTATCCGCTCGGTATCCTTGACCTGGTCGGTCAGGCAGATCAATTCCGCCTATGTGGCGGACCGAATCATGGATGTGTTTCTCAAGACCAGCGGCCTCCATCCCGAACTGGCCCTGCGAATTGCCCGCCTTCGGTTCTTTCTCGCCTGGCGAATGAACCTTGAGGGAGCTGGAGCGCTGAACGATACCATCGTGCACTGGCTTGACAGCCTGCAGGACTGCAGGGGCTGGAGTGGTTCCGGCGGGCGCTCAGGGAGGGCCCTCCTGGATCAGTTGGATTCACTGACCATAGCGGTGTCCGGCTGTTTCGATTCCGGGGACGTCGGGCCGGTTATCGAATTCTGCCGTCAGTGGGAAGAGGATGCGGGAAAGCGCGAACAGCAGAATGAGCGTTTACGTCAGCGGTTGCTGGAAACCGAGCAGGGCGCCGCCCGTCAAAGAAAGTCGGAACAGACGGCTAGGGCATTGGTGGGCCGGGCCCTCCAGAATCGTCAGCTGCCGCAAGCCGTGGTTCGGTTTATCTTTGATCACTGGTTTGCCCTGATCAAGCAGATTGTCTGGCAGGAAGGCACCGAGGGCGACAACTGGCGGCATGCCAGCAAACTGTTGGAATGGCTTGTCTGGATTGGTGATCCGGCGCTTTCCGACAAGGACAGGAACCGCCTCTATACGGTGGGGGAGCAAATTGGTGACCGGATCAGCGACGTCTGGAACCGCGTCAACGGTAAGCCCCTGGATGACTCGGCCCTGCAAGGAATCCAGTCGGTTATGGTGGCTCGTCTGAGGGGCGAAACGCCCGAGCTGGTTTCCGCGTTGCCGGAAGGCGACCGATTCTCCTGGGATCCTTCCTGGTTGTCGTTTTCCGCACCGCCCGAGGCCGAGGTTGAGCCGTTGTTGGGAAAATGGTTTGTGGAAGGTGAGGGCGCCGCGGAGCGACGTCGGTATTTCTTTGCTCTGCTACCGGATACCTGTGAAGTGCTCTGGACCAATGGTGCCGGGGTCAAACTGGGACTAATGCCCTGGCCAAGGTTCTCCACGGCTCTCGATAGCGGCACCCTGAGATTATTACCACCATTGACTCCCTTCGGTCAGGTGTTGGCGGAAACCATTACCTCGCTATCTGTGGTGCTTGAACGCCAGACGTTGCAACGGGAAGAAGCCGCCAGGGAGGCGAGAGCCCGGGCAGAAACCTTGCGTCGGGAAAAGGCGGAAGCGGAACAATTGCGCCAACAGGAGGAAGCCGCCAGGCAGGCTGAACTCGCAAGGCAGAAGAAAGCGGCAGAAGATCGACGTATCGCTGATGAAGAAGCCGAGCAGCAACGCCTGTTGCAGGAGCGGGAGACCGCTGCGAGGGAGTTGGTGGAAGGCATCAAACTGGGCGGTTGGATCGTCGAGGAAAGTAGCAGTGAGGGCAAGGATGCCGTTCGCCTGAAGCTGGCCGTACGGATCAATGCCTCCCGGAAGTTGGTTTTTGTGGACCGACTGGGGCTGAATCGCCGCGAATTCCTGGTGGATGAACTCGTGGATCACGTGGTGATGGGCCGGGTACGCGTACTTGGTAGCTCTGCAGAGTTTGATGACGCTCTGTCGCGGGTGGTTGGCCGTATCAGGGTCGGTCGAAACTGACCGGATAAAACACTATCGGATAGATGATCATGAGCGATATCGATTACAGTTTTGGCGACTATGAGGATGCTCCGGAATCTGGGGATAACCGTTCCGAGTACCGGCTGGCTGCGAGCGCAAGTGTGACCCTGGAGCTGGAATCACCGATTCCGGATGTCGAGGGGGATCAGTCCGGACGGTCTCTGGTATCACGCACCAGCGATGTCTCTGCCCGTGGTATCCGGTTGACGACCGCAGAACCGGTAACCCAGGGTGCGCTCTTACCTGCCTGGGTCAGTCTGGAGGATGACAATAAGCCGTTTGGTCTGATGGTGGAGGTTGTCTGGTGTCGTGCAAGCACTGAAACCAGTTGGCTGGTGGGACTTCAGATACTGGAGTCGGATGACACGTCCTATCTGGAGTGGGTGGAAGCTGTCGCAAAGGCGATGTCTGAGGGTTAAGTCGCCCCGGCAAGGCCCGAAAGCCCTGCCGGGAAAACCGGGAGCTTCAGTCTTCCAACTCGCCCATGCCGGTAATGTTGAAGCCGGCATCAACGTACATGATTTCACCAGTAATGCCGCTGGCCATGTCAGAACACATGAAGGCAGCCGCGTTACCCACTTCGTCGGTCGTCACGTTGCGGCGTAACGGTGCCCGCCTGGCATTCTCGGCCAGCATACGGCGGAAGCTCTTGATGCCAGAGGCCGCCAGGGTCTTGATTGGCCCTGCGAGATGGCGTTGACCCGGATGCCATCACGCCCCAGGCTGCCGGCCATATAGCGAACGTTCGCCTCAAGGGAAGCCTTGGCCAGTCCCATGACGTTGTAGTTCTGCAGTACTTTCTCGGCACCCAGGTAGCTGAGGGTCAGCAGGGAGCTGTTTTCATGCATCATCTTGCGACCGGCCTGGGCCAGGGCAACAAAGCTGTAGGAGCTGATGTCGTGGGCGATGCGGAAGCTTCCCGCGTGGTGACGTCCACATAGTTGCCATCCAGCTCGTTGGCCGGGGCGTAACCGACAGAGTGGACAATAATGTCGATGTCGTCCCAGTGCTTGCCCAGTTCGGTGAACACAGCTTCTATTTCGTCATCGCTGGCAACATCGCACGGGAAAATCAGCGAACTGCCCCAGCCTTCGGCGAATTTCTCTACCCGGGATTTGAGCTTTTCATTCTGGTAAGTGAATGCCAGCTCGGCGCCTTGTTTGGCAAAGGCTTCGGCGATGCCATAAGCGATCGAGTGTTTGCTTGCAACGCCGACAATCAGTGCTTTTTTGCCACTGAGTAATCCCATAACGATTCTCCCTGTGTTTCAGTTTAAGGCATTATCCATGAACCGCAGCGGTGCGGGTAACGCTCAATTGGTCGTAGTAATCGGGCGTGGCCTGTCATTGCGCTTTATTGGCTGTAGAACAGGGCCGCCCCAAGCAGTTCACGGGTGTAATCGTGCTTTGGTGTATTGAATATCCCGGCGGCATCGCCGTATTCCACGACCCGACCACTCTTCAGTACCAGCAATTTGTGGCTCAGTGCCCGGACCACGGCCAGATCGTGGCTGATAAACACATAGCTTAGACCATATTTGTCCTGGAGATCCCGCAGCAGGTTAATCACCTGTTTTTGCACCGTCCTGTCCAGGCAGAGGTGGGCTCGTCCAGAATGATGAGTTCCGGCTGCAGCACCAGCGCCCGGGCGATGGCAATGCGTTGGCGCTGACCGCCGGAGAATTCATGGGGGTAGCGGTGACGGGCCTGTGGGTCGAGCCCGACGTCGGTGAGCGCCTGTATGACCCTTCGGTCCTGCTCTTCGGGTGTTGCCGGTACGTGTATTTCCAGGCCTTCACGCACGATCTCGGCGACTGACATCCGCGGGCTGAGGCTACCGAATGGGTCTTGGAACACAATCTGAATACGGCTGCGCCATGGCCGGAACTGCTTCTGGTCGAGCGGACCGAGTTCTTCGCCGCTGAGCCGAATACTGCCGCGACTGGAAGTGAGCTTCAGCAGGGCGTGGCCGATCGTGGTCTTGCCACTTCCGCTTTCACCAACGATACCCAGGGTTTCGCCTTCGTTGAGCGAGAAACTGACGTCATCGACCGCCTGAAACCACGATTGAGGCCGACCAAACAGGCTTTTGCGGGTGACGAAGCGCACATCTAGGTTGTTCACGTCCAGCAGCGACTTGTTGTCGACCACGGCGCCCGACGGCGAGGCCGGTGGTTCCGCGTCCAGCAAGCGACGGGTATAAGCATGCTGTGGCTCTTCAAACAGCTGCGCTGTCGGCGCTTCCTCGATCAGTTGTCCCTGCTCCATCACCACGACATGGTCTGCATAGCGCCGCACGATGGACAAGTCGTGGGTGATCAGCAAGATCGCCATGCCCAGCTTTTGTTGCAGGTCTTTTAACAATTCCAGTACCTGCTTCTGGACAGTGACGTCGAGTGCTGTTGTCGGCTCGTCTGCGATCAGCAGGTCCGGCTCGTTGGCGAGGGCCATGGCAATCATTACGCGCTGCTTCTGGCCGCCGGAGAGCTGATGAGGGTAGCTCGTCAGGCGCTCTTCAGGCGAGGGGATGCCGACCAAATCCAATAGTTCCACGCAACGGGCACGAGCCTGTGGGCCACGCATCCCCTTGTGCAGTGCCAGGGTTTCGCTGATCTGCTTTTCCACCGTGTGCAATGGATTGAGCGAGGTCATTGGCTCCTGGAAAATCATGCTGACGTGACGTCCGCGGATCTGTCGAAGGCGTTTCTGGCTGGCCTTCAGCATGTCCTCTCCCTGGAACAGGATGGCACCTGAGGGATAACTGGCGTGGCGTTCGTCGAGCAGTTGGAGGATGGACAGGGCGGATACGGATTTCCCGGAGCCGCTTTCTCCCACCAGGGCGACGGTTTCACCATTGTCGATACTCAGCGACAATCGATCCACGGCCTGAATGGTGTCGTCAAAACGTATGGACAGATCCCGGATTTCCAGCAGTTGCGACATATCAGTTTTTTCTCGGATCGAAGGCATCACGGACGGCTTCACCGACAAACACCAGCAGCGTCAACATGATGGACAGGGACACAAACGCCGATATACCCAGCCACGGGGCATGGAGGTTGGATTTACCCTGGGCGATCAGCTCACCCAGTGAGGGTGACCCGGATGGTAGGCCAAATCCCAGGAAGTCCAGTGACGTCAGGCCGGTTATGGCACCGGTCAGGATGAACGGTAGAAAGGTGAGGGTGGCCACCATCGCGTTGGGCAGGATATGGCGGAACATGATCTTGCGGTTGCCCAGACCCAGGGCTCTCGCGGCCTTAACGTATTCGAAATTGCGGGCGCGCAGGAATTCCGCGCGAACCACATCCACCAGACCCATCCAACTGAACAACAGCATGATGCCCAGCAGCCACCAGAAATTAGGTTGCACGATGCTGGACAGAATAATCAGCAGGTAGAGCACCGGAAGCCCTGACCAGACTTCGATAAACCGCTGCCCCAGCAGATCAACCTTACCACCGTAGTAGCCCTGGATAGCACCCACAACCACGCCCACGATGCAGCTGAGAATGGTCAGCACAAGCCCGAACAGGACGGAAATGCGGAACCCGTAAATCACCCGCGCAGCCACATCCCGGCCCTGGTCATCGGTGCCGATCCAGTTTTCAGCGCTGGGTGGGGCCGGAGATGGTACCTCAAGGTTATAGTTCGTGGTGTTGTAGCTAAAACGAATGGGAGGCCAGATCATCCAGCCATTTGCCTCGATTTCATCGGCGATAAACGAATCGCGGTAGTCGGCTTCGGTGGGCAGAAACCCGCCGAACGTCTCCTCGGGTACACTTTCCACGATCGGAAAGTAAACATCCCCTTTGTAGTAGGCGACCAGTGGCACGTCATTCGCAATCACCTCGGCGATGAGTGAGAGCCCAAAGAGGGCCAGAAATACCCACAGGGACCAGAAACCACGACGGTTGTTGCGGAAGTTGCGCAGTCGCCGTTGCTGGATGGGAGAGAGCGTCACCATACCTACGATCCCTCCCGGCTTTCGAAATCGATGCGGGGATCCACCAGAACGTAAGTGATATCGCTGATCAACTTCAGTACCAATCCCATCAGCGTGAAGATATAGAGGGTGCCGAATATCACCGGATAATCCCGGTTCAACGCTGCCTCAAAGCCCAGTAATCCGAGGCCATCCAGGGAGAAGATCACTTCAATCAGCAATGAGCCTGTGAAGAATAGCGACACAAGCACGCCGGGAAGGCTGGCAATGACGATCAGCATGGCGTTGCGGAACACATGCCCGTAAAGCACCTGTTTCTCTTCCAGACCCTTGGCCCTGGCGGTCACCACATACTGCTTGCTGATCTCATCGAGGAAAGAGTTCTTGGTCAGCAGGGTGAGGGTGGCAAAGCCACCGATGACATTGGCCGTTACAGGCAATGCGAGGTGCCAGAAGTAATCTCCGATTTTCTGGTACCAGGTAAGTTCATCGAAATTGGACGACGTCAGCCCCCGCAGCGGAAACCAGTCCAGATAACTGCCCCCTGCGAACAGGACGATCAACAGTATCGCAAACAGGAAGCCTGGTATGGCGTAACCCACCACGATGGCAGAACTGCTCCAGACGTCGAATCGCGATCCGTCGGTGACCGCCTTGCGGATGCCGAGGGGGATCGAGATCAGGTAGATGATCAGGGTGGACCACAACCCCAGGGAGATGGACACCGGCATCTTGTCCAGAATCAGTTCGATCACCGAACGGTCCCTAAAAAAGGACTCGCCAAAATCAAAGGTGGCGTAATCCCCGAGCATCTTCAGGAATCGCTCGTGGGCCGGCTTGTCGAAGCCGTACATAACCTCTATTTCTTTGAGCAGCTCTTCCGGCAGGCCACGGGAGCCGCGGCTGTCGCCACTTGAGGAGGTAACCTCGCCGCCGGCACCACCGCCGCTGGCCCGGGAAAGGGCGCTACCACCGTGCCCCTCGGTTTCCGCAATCAACTGCTCAACGGGACCGCCAGGGGCGGCCTGAACAATGACGAAATTGAGCAGCATGATCCCGAGGAGGGTGGGGATTATCAGCGCAAGGCGCCTGAGGATATAACTGCCCATTCAGCGGAACTCCGTCAAAGTTGTATCAGAGATCTGCGTCATTGGTCAGTGCTTTTTACCCACCAGTTGTTGATGTCCACACCGTTTTTGGGAACCGTCTCCGGCCGTTGAAGGAACGACCAGTAGGCGATCCGATCCTTGGCCAGGTACCAGTTTGGAATCACGTAGTGTCCATGCAGCAGCACACGGTCCAGCGCCCGCGTACGATGAACAAGCTCCTCCCGGGTAGGCGCCTGGATGACCAGGTTGACCAATTCATCCACCACCGGGCTATCCACCCCCATATAGTTGCGCGAGCCCTTCACATCGACATTGGAGGAATGCCAGTACTCCCGCTGCTCATTGCCAGGAGAGTCGGACTGGCCGATGCCCTGGACGGTCATGTCGTAGTCGAACTCACGAAGGCGCTGGATGTACTGGTTGGTATCCACCAGGCGTACGGACACATCAATGCCGAGTCTTTCGAGGTTGTTCTTGAAGGGCAGCACCACCCTTTCAAAGGTTTTCTGAAAGATCAGGATCTCGAAGGCCAGGGGATTACCGGTTTCCCGGTTCACCATGGTGCCATCCCTGACCTCATAGCCGGCCTCCCGTAACAACGTCAGGGCGGTACGGAAGTTATCGCGAAGCCCACCTTTACCCGCCGTCGAAGGGGGTTGATACTCTTCATTGAATACATCGTCGGGCAATTGATCGCGGTAAGGCTCAAGGATCTCCAGTTCGCGGCCTTCGGGCAGTCCTGATGACGCCAGCTCGCTGTTCTCGAAGTAGCTTGAGGTACGGGTGTATTGCCCGAAGAAAAGATTTTTGTTGGCCCATTCAAAGTCAAACGCGTAAGCCAGCGCTTCCCGTACACGAGGGTCGCTGAATACCTGGCGGCGGGTGTTCATCGCGAACGCCTGCATGCCGGCAGGGCGGCCATGTTCTACGGCTTCAGTTTTAACCTTGCCGGAGTCAAACTGGTTACCGGTGTAGGCGGTGGCCCAGTTCTTGGCCGAGGACTCTACCCGAAAATCGAAATTACCGGCACGGAAGGACTCCAGGGCGACGGTGTCATCCTTGTAGTAGTCATAGTGAATTTCATTGAAGTTATACCGCCCTTTTCGCACTCCGATGTTCCTGGCCCAGTAATCCTCCACCCGTTTGAAGGTGATGGAGCGGCCCGCCTCGAAGTCGCTAATGCGATACGGGCCACTGCCAACGGGCGGTGTCAGACCGTTGTCGCCAAATTCACGATCTTTCCAGTAATGACTTGGAAGAACGGGCAGTTGGCCAAGAATCAGTGGCAGTTCACGGTTGTTGGTGTCACCAAACTCGAAGCGGATAGTCCGCTCATCTTCGATGATTACCTCGGACACGTCTGCATAATAGTTGCGATAGAAAGGATGGCCTTTGGTGGTCAGAACATCGAACGAAAACTTCACGTCCTTCGCGGTAATGGGTTCACCATCCTGGAACCGGGCTTCATCACGCAGATGAAAGGTCACGTAACTGCGGTCTTCCGGGGTTTCAATAGACTCGGCAATCAGGCCATACGCGGAAAAGGGTTCGTCCGCCGACGGTTCCATCAGCGTATCGTATAGGTATGTGTTAATGCCCGCCGCGGCTACACCGCGAATAACGAAAGGGTTAAAGGTGTCGAATCCATTGGCCACCACGGCCATTCGAAGGACGCCGCCCTTGGGCGCCCCGGGGTTAACGTAGTCAAAGTGCGGGAAGCTTCGGAGTATTGGGGCTCGCCGTGCATGGCGATGCCGTGACGTGCGTCCGGCTCGGCTGAAGCTGATTGCCATGGGAGGAGAACCATGGCGGTAACGGTCAAAACACTGATGAGGATGAGGCTTTCCGTGTTCTTGTCATAGATCTCGCACGTTTCGGTTCAGACTCAGGGGCTGTTTCTTATGTCGACATAGAGTACCAGACTTTGCCCGGGCTGAAGATAACGTGAGGTGTTGAGGTCGTTCCAGCTTGCGATGTCTCTCACATTAACCGCAAACCGGCTGGCGATGGTCGACAGGGAATCCCCTTTGCGGACCTGATAGCCCACCTTGCGTACCATGCCTTTGCCACGATTGGTGCTGGCCAGCATGGCGGGTTGTTTCGACTTGGACCAGATGACCAGTTTCTTGCCGGGCATCAGAGGATCACCGGGCGCCATGCCATTCCAGGACGCCAGCTGGCGAACGGACACCCGATGCTCGCGGGCAATATCCCAGAAGGTGTCCCCGGAGCGAACTTTGTAGTCAACTCGGGTGCCATTGGCGTTCTTGCCGCTCCGTTCCTGCTTTCTGGCGAGTCGTTCACTGGCGCTCAGGGAATAGGTGCCCGCCTGTTCGGCAGCAGAGGGAATCATCAGCCGTTGGCCGATGCGAATGATGTGACTGTCGAGGTTGTTGACCTGCTGTATCACCGAGGGTGTGGTGGAGTAGCGTTTGGCAATGGTGCTCAGGGTGTCGCCGGATTCCACCTTGTAGTTCCGCCAGGAAACGCGCTTCGCCGGATCCATGCTCTTGAGGGCCGTAGCGAAGGTTTCAGCTTGGTCGCGGGGAACTAGCAGACGGTGGGGACCATCCGGTGATGTCGCCCAGCGATTGTACGAGGGGTTGAGCAGGTAAATCTCGTCGATATCGACACCGGCCAGTTCCGCTGCCTGGGCCAGATCGAGCTGCGAACCGGTGTCGACGACTTCAAAGTAGGGCTCGTCGTCCAGCGGGGGCAGTTCGATGCCGTGGGCCTGTGGATCATCAAAGATCTTCGCCAGGGCGATCAGTTTTGGGACGTAATGGCGAGTCTCCCGAGGCAGGTCGAGGGACCAGTAATCCGTTGGCTGATTGCGCTTGCGGTTGCGGCGCATGGCGCTGGAAACCGTGCCCCCACCACTGTTATAAGCGCAAGTGCCAGCATGTAGTCGCCGTCAAATCGCGTTGCCAGTCGGTCAAGGTACGTCAGCGCCGCGTCGGTGGCAGCAATGATGTCGCGGCGATCGTCATGCCACCAGCTTTGGGTCAGGCCAAAATACTTGCCCGTGGAAGGAATGAATTGCCACAGGCCGGCAGCACGGCCGTGGGAGTACGCAAACGGATCGAAGGCACTCTCCACCACGGGCAGTAGGGCCAGTTCCGTGGGCAGCCCACGTTTCTCGGCTTCGGAAACAATATAGTGCAGGTAGCGGCTGCCACGATCGACGACTCGATCAATGTAGCGCGGGTGCTTTTTGTACCAGTTCAGTTGCGCCTGGACCCTGGGTTCGCTGGCATCGTGATCCAGCGCGAAGCCTGCCCGCAGGCGGTGCCACAGGTCCGGTGTGGCGTCATTCTCTTCCGCGATCTTCTGGTCAGGATCGTCGAGCTTTTCCCTGGCGTCTTCCGCGGTTTTCTTGAGCGTTGGGTCGATGGCGTCGTCGAGCTTCGTCCGGGACGCGCGGCCGGTTGATTCGTCACCAGGCGAGGACTCAATCGCTTCTTTAAGCTCATCGTCACCGGCGGCCACGGTCAGTTTTTCTGAGGCCAGTACGTCACTTGATGGAGACTCTGAGAAAGGATCAAGAGCGCTGCAGCCACTGGCAAGTGCGCCAAGGAGAAACAGGGTGGAAAATCGCGAGACCGTCATATGACTACTTCCGGTGGCTGGTCGACGCCGGGGTGAACTGTATGAAAACCCGGCATATTTAATGAGTTATGACACAAAAGTTTCACGGATTCTATTGGAAGGCTTTTCGGGGGGTCAACAAGACTCGCGTTACGTCATTGATAGAAATTGTTACCCGCCTCTGAGCGTATCCTTTAGAACGTGTCCTTTAGAATGTGTCTTTGCCGTGCCTTGTGGCTGCGAACACGTCGTTGTCCGATTCGACGGCCAGGCCCGCTTTCTGAGCGTATTGGTGCGCAGCTTCGATTACCGCCTTGTCGTCCCAGCGCAGGAAAGGGTTAAGTTGCTTTTCCTCACCAAGGATGGATGGAACGGTGGGCATGCCATCGTCGCGACGTTTCTGGCAGCGGGCTTCGAAATCCCTGAGCGGCTCGTCATCAGGTAGCCAATGACGGGCGAACTTAAGGTTGGCTAGTGTGTATTCGTGGGCGCAATACACGGCTGTGTCGTCTGGCAGGCCCCTAAGGCTTTCCAGCGAGCGTTTCATTTGCTCCGGAGACCCTTCAAACAGGCGTCCACAACCGCACACAAACAGGGTATCGCCACAAAACAGGACCGGACGGTCGTTGACATGAACGTCGGTATAATAGGCAATGTGGTCGAGAGTGTGCCCGGGAACACCAAGGACACTGAATGTGAGCTGTTGCCAGACCACGTCATCCCCGGGGTGCACTTCACTGGTGGCGCCCTTGAAGGGAGAATTCGCCGGGCCGATGATTCTGCAGTCGGATACTGTTCCGGCGAGTTTGCTCACGCCGCCAACATGGTCAGGGTGGTGGTGGGTCACCAGTATGGTGTCCAGTTCCAGTCCGTTGTCTGCCAGGAACTCGATGACCGGCTCCGCCTGCCCGGGGTCCACGATCAATGCCTTACGGTCCTCACTGTTGGACAGGCACCAGATGTAGTTGTCATTGAAGGCTGGAATAGCGTTAATGGTCAGCATAGGCTCCACATGTGCGATACGAGTGTGACTGTTATCATAGAGTATTAATCCCGGTGCCCCAACACCGGAGAAACGAACCAGGGGAACGCAGCAATGAGCCCAACAGGTGACGTTGACTATCCCGCCCGACATGACAGCTTCGAGAGCTGGTTCCAGACGCCTGGGCCGTTCACTGCTGGCTGACCAGCGCGCCTGCGTTGAGCGCCATGTTCGCGCCCTCTCCGGTGCGAGACAGTTGCAGGTTGCCGTCAGTCATCGCCTGCCACTGGCCAGTGGGACGGATTTTGCCCAACGTGTTCTGACGACGCCGAACTGGCAGTCTTCCATTCCCGACGGTGTGGCGGTCTGCGATGCCGATGAGTTGCCCTTTCCCGGTGACTCCATGGACCTGGTGATTCTCCACCACACGGCGGATTTTTCGCCGCATCCCCACCAGGCTTTGCGAGAGGCCTCCAGGGTGCTTAGGGGGGAGGGCATGATGGTGCTGATCGGGTTTAACCCGTTTAGCCTTTGGGGCGTGAGGAAACTGGTTTCCAGGCACCATGAAGGCCCCTGGGGTGGTCGTTTTCTGATGAAGGGACGCATGGAGGACTGGCTCCGGCTACTGGACTTTTCTGTGGAGTCCTCGGGCTCCTCGTTTTTCCAGGTTCCGCTTCAGCGGGCGGCACTCGCAGAGCGCAGGGGCCTGATGGAAAGGGTGTGCGGCAACCGTTTCCTGCCGGTGGGGGCTTATTACTGTATCCTTGCCAAAAAACGCGTTTACTCCAGGTTACAACGGAGACCAGCCTGGCAGGGGCAGAAAGTCATTGCCTTGCCAGGACGGGGCGCAGTGGGAGCTTCCCGTGACTACCCGGCGCGCCCCGAAAACGGTCGGTGCGCCATACTGAAACACAAGCATGTCGAGGAGTATTGATGGCCGGTAAGGTTGTTCTCTATACCGATGGCGCCTGCAAGGGCAACCCTGGGCCAGGAGGCTGGGGCGTTGTTCTGAGGTACGGCGATGCCAACAAGATGTTGCACGGTGGTGAAGCGAATACCACCAATAATCGCATGGAGTTGATGGCTGCGATACAGGGTTTGAAAGCGCTCAGGCGCGCCTGCGACGTGGAGCTTTATACCGATTCCCAATATGTCCGTAAGGGCATCACCGAATGGATGACGGGCTGGAAGCGAAACGGTTGGAAAACATCCGCAAAGAAGCCGGTCAAGAATGAAGATCTCTGGCGGGAGCTGGACAATGAGGTGGCCCGCCACAAGGTCAATTGGCATTGGGTGAAAGGGCACTCGGGCAATCCTGACAACGAGCTGGCAGACGAGCTGGCCAATCGCGGTGTGGAAGAACTGGCGAGCGCCGGATAACAACGGCGTAACCAATGGGGTAACCATAGGAAAACCATGAGACAGATTGTACTGGATACGGAAACCACCGGTATCGACCCGACGGAAGGTCACCGGATTATCGAAATTGGCTGCGTTGAGTTGATGGAACGTCAGATTACCGGTCGGCACTATCACGTCTACATTAACCCGGAGCGGGAAGTGGAGGCGGAAGCCATAACGGTTCATGGCATCACCAACGAGTTCCTGGCGGACAAGCCAAAATTCGCCGAAATAGCCGACGAGTTCTTTGAGTTCATAAAAGGGGCCGAGCTGGTTATTCACAACGCGGCGTTCGATATTGGATTCATGGATTCCGAATTCGCCCGTCTGAAGCCTGTTCGCAGGACGACTGAACATTGCGGCGTGGTGGACTCCCTTGCCATTGCCCGCAAGAAGCATCCCGGCCAGAAAAATAATCTGGACGCCTTATGCAAGCGTTACGGGATCGACAACAGTAATCGTGAGCTGCACGGCGCTTTGCTGGATGCGGAAATCCTTGCTGACGTCTATCTTTTGCTGACTGGCGGGCAGACAGCACTCTCCCTGGATGCTGGCGGTGACGAAGCTGGCGGTGAGGGCGGTATCCGTCGCCTGGCGGATAATCGCAATCCATTGCCGGTACCCAGGGCCAGTGACGATGAGCGCTCCGCCCACGACGAATTCATGGCATTGCTGGCAAAGCAGGCCGGTACAACTGTATGGGAAAGGCTTACAGCTGAAGAATAAGCCGAGCTAGGCAGAATATTCTTTTGGCAGTGCGAACTGTGTGTCGCGCTGTACGTTTTGTTACATTCCTGCTTTCTTGAGCTACTTGAGTTTTGTGTTATAAGTAATGATAAGTTCGCGAGTTTTCGCGAACTTTTTATTTTAGCCGGGAAGGGTAAATCTGGCTCATAAAGTGATTCTTCAAACAACCGAAAAGATCACATTCCAAGAACAGGACGCGGTAGTTTCCGCATAATTTACAGGAAGCGTTTATGGTTCAATCGTCTCTGGCGACGAAATCACAGTCATTTGATCTGGTCAAAAGTGAGATTGAGCAGACCATCAGACAGGCAGAGTCCAGCCTTGAACGCTTTCAGGAAAACCGTGAAAGCGGTGAGGATCTGCAGAACTGTGTGGATTTTCTGAATCAGCTCCGCGGTATTTTCATTCTTGTCGAACTGCGTGCCGGCACTCTGTTGTGCCAGGAAGCCGTCAGTATGGCCAATGATGTTCCCGTTGGCGCCAACGATGACAAGAATATCCTCCTGACGACTCTCAACAGCGCATTGTTCATTTTGCGCCGTTATGTTGAATACTATCATCAGCAACGTGCGGACCATCCGGAGCTGCTGCTGCCGGTTATCAATGATCTGCGCGAAGCCCGCAAGGAAAAACCCTACCCGGAATCCTGTTTCTTCGATGTTGACGTCAAGGAACGGCCGGACTTCTGCTCGGGGCTTTCTCTTCAGGCGTTTGACGGTAACGAAGCGGAATACGAGATACTGGCCCGCCGTATGCGTTTGACGTTCCAGGTAGCGCTGTTGGGTGTGCTTCGTGAAAAGAACGATGTGGTGAGTAAAAAGTTGTTTGGCCGGGCGGCGCGTGGATTTGCTCGGCTTTGCCAGGGGCAGCCCATGGGGCAGATGTGGTGTCTGGTTGCCATTGTGGCGGATACCATGCTTGATCGGGTCATGGGGTTCAGCAAAGCCCGCAAGCGCATGTTCATGCGTATCGAGAAATATTCCCGTGAAGTCGTATACGTCGGCAAGGTGGCCACGGCCAAGGATGCGCCGGATTCTCTCATTCGTGATCTGGTGTACCTGCTCTATAGAAGTGGATCGGCAAATCCCGAGGTAACCTCCGTGTTGTCAGCTTATCGACTGACGCCCGCGGAATTCCCGGACTCCATGCTTGATGCCCATGCCCGTCGTCTTTATGGCCCGGGCACCGATGTTCTCAAATCGTTGTCGACGGCGTTGCAGGACGAACTGAATCAGCTAAAGGACAAGCTGGACATTGTTGAGCGTGGCATCGAGCCGGACCTGGCGGAGTTGTCCTCCATTGCAGATGCGCTTGAGCGCCTTGCCAATACACTGGTGATGCTGGATCTCAACCAGCTGGGAACCATGGCCCGGGGTGAGGCCGTGAAGTTGCGGACCTGGGAGGAAGAGAGTCGCCTGCCAGCGGACGATGAGCTCTACAAGCTGGCCGATTCCGTATTGGGTATCGAGGACGCCGTGATGCAAATCGTGGTTCGTGGCATCACCTCGGAAACCGACGCTCTTGCTGGTGGGCAGCGTACCCGTGAAGAATCTCTTTACCTTCAGGAAGCCACCTACGTGGTGGCCGACGAAGCGAAAAGTGCGCTGACCCTCGCAAAACGTGCCATAACGGCGTTCATCGAGTCCGACTACGACAAGCTCCACCTCGCCAACCTGCCTGCTACGTTGCACAGTATCTGGGGTGGGCTGCACATGCTGGACGATCCCGGCGCGGCTTCGGTGTTGGAGCGTGTGGCGGCGTCCATTCAGGAACGATTACTGGATGCCAGGGAAGCGCCTCAGGCTCAGGTGTTGGAAGCACTGGCGGACGCACTAACGTCCCTTGAGTACTATATAGAGAGTGTAGGCAGGCGCGAAGATCGAAATGCTGACCTGTTGAAGCTGGCGGAATCCTCATTGGAGGACGTGGGGCTTTAGCCCTGTTGCGTTATTCAATGGCCAAAAAACTGCCGTTTGGGCAGGTTTTTTTTGGCGTTCAAAGAGCGATCAGCCTATCGATCAGCCCATGTTGAACAGCTCGCCCAGCTTGGTTGCCAGCATCATGTCGCCTTCAGCGCGCAGCTGACCGGCCATAAAGGCTTGCATGCCATCGGTTTCGCCGGAAACGATGCCCTGCAGGGTTTCGGAGTTCATGATCAGGGTGACGGAAGGATCGTCATGGGCGCCTTCAGCCATCTTGCAGGTGCCATCCTTGATAACCAGGTGATAGGTCTTGTCGTCCTCGATGTCGAACTGGAATACCAGATCCAGGCCTTCAGCTGCGTCCGCGTTAAAATTTTGTTCGAGTTTCTCGAATATCTGAGCTACAGACATTATTTTACCCTTATTGATGGTTGTCGTGGCGTATTGACGGCTTCTGGTTCCTGGCCTTTCGCCTGCATGGAAGCCCGGGTGAGCCGACGTAGCCATTCGACTTTAGGGTTAGACATTACTGGTGTCAAGCTCGATCGAACGCTTGTTTTAATTTGTTATTGGTTCTATGGCTTGTACCTCAGGGCACCTCGGTTACAATCGAGCGCTCAAGAATAATCCTGGAGAAGCAACTTGGAATTTCTGACAGAGTTCGGTTTGTTTATTGCGAAAACGGTCACCCTCGTGGTGGCGCTTCTGGTCATTGTCTCAGTGGTTTTATCCGCTGCCCATAAAGACAAGGACGATCAGGGGAGTGACGGTGAGCTGCGGGTTCGCAAACTCAACGAGAAATACCGCAAGCTGAGGGAGTCACTTCAGGCCAAACTGCGCAGCGATTCAGAGCGCAAGGCTTTTGAAAAAGCCCGTAAAAAAGAAGACAAGGCCAAACAGAAAGCCGAGAAGGCCAAGCGCAAATCCGGTGATGCTGAGGAAAAACCCCGTCCCAAGGTGTACGTGCTGGACTTTGACGGCGATATCAAAGCCAGCGATACGGACTCTTTGCGCCGCTCGATCACAGCGGTGCTCAGCGTTGCGGAGCCCGAAACCGATGAAGTGGTGATACGTCTCGAAAGTGGCGGCGGCCTGGTTCACTCATACGGACTCGCGGCTGCCCAGTTAGACCGTATTCGCGCCAAGGGTATCCGGCTTACGGCCTGCGTCGATAAAGTCGCCGCAAGCGGCGGTTACATGATGGCGTGCGTGGCTGACCGGATTGTCGCGTCGCCATTTGCGATTCTCGGGTCCATTGGTGTTGTTGCCCAACTGCCCAACTTCCATCGTTTCCTCAAGAAAAACGACGTCGACTTCGAAATTCTGACCGCTGGTGAGCACAAGCGCACCATGACCGTATTCGGCGAGAACACGGATAAAGGCAGAACCAAATTCCTTGAAGACCTTGAGGATACCCACGTGTTGTTCAAAGAGTACGTGGGTGAACGCCGTCCGGAACTGGATATTGCCGCCGTTGCAAACGGCGATATCTGGTTTGGCCGCCGCGCGCTGGAGGTCAAACTGGTGGACGAGATCAAGACCTCCGACGAATATCTCATTGAGGCCTGTGACAGTGCAGACGTAATCTCGGTAGGTTTCCAGCGCAAACGCACGTTGCCGGAAAAGCTTGGCCTGGCCACCAGCGCGGCACTTGAACACACCGTATGGCGGGTACTGGGCGCATTCCGCAACCAGAAAATCCAGTAAACCTACAGTAACGGGAACAGAGTCATGACAAACGACACCGAATTCAAGGCATGGCGCGTTCAGGAGCAGGACGGCGAATACGAGGGCTCTGAGCAGACGCTGCACGTATCCGATCTGCCCGAAAACGACGTCCTGATCAAAGTCAGTCATTCGTCCCTGAACTACAAGGATGCCTTGTCGGCCTCCGGCAACAAGGGTGTTACACGTAACTTCCCCCACACTCCTGGCATCGATGCTGCCGGGGAAGTCGTAGAAGCCTCCTCTGGCTCCTTTTCAGCCGGCGACCAGGTACTGGTAACCGGCTACGACCTGGGCATGAACACCGACGGCGGCTTCGGCGAATACATCCGGGTACCGGCCGAGTGGTGTGTGGCAATGCCCAAGGGCTGGAGCGCCCGCACCGCCATGATATACGGCACGGCCGGCCTTACGGCGGGTCTGTGTGTACAAAAGCTATTGACCATGGGTGCCAGGCCCGAGCAGGGCAAAGTCGCTGTCAGTGGTGCCAGTGGCGCTGTCGGCAGCGTAACGGTTGAGCTGCTTGCAAGCCTCGGCTTCGAAGTCGTGGCTATCAGTGGCAAACAAGACCATGCCGATGCACTCAAAAACCTTGGTGCCACGGAAGTGCTGGGGCGCGAAGCTCTGGCAGTCGAAAAGAAGCCAATGCTGAAGCCCGCCTATGCCAACGCCGTGGATACCGTTGGCGGTGGCCCACTGGCGGAATTGCTGAAGCAGATCCATCCGGGCGGCTCCGTCTCCTGCTGCGGCCTGGTCGCCGGGCCACAACTGGAAACCACCGTTCTGCCGTTTATTCTGCGGGGCAACAACCTGCTGGGCGTGGATTCGGTTGAAATCCCCCTGTCCGACAAGCAGTCAGTCTGGGACAAATTTTCCGGTGATTGGGCGTGTAGGAAAACCGAAGCGTCTGCCCGCGATATCGGGCGTGGTGAACTGGATGGGGCCTTAAAGGCGTTTCTCAAAGGGGAGTCATCAGGGAAAATCGTTCTGGATCACTCCAAGTAGGCGACTGCGAGGCTGATATAGAAGAGAAGGGGCTTACTTTCCAAAACTGTGCGGAGCCAAGGATGGCGGAGCCCAAGCGTCACATGGATGTGCCGCAAGGAGCGTGTTTTGGAAAGTAAGCCCCTTCTTTTCGTACTCCTGAAGCGAATGCCTCAGGTCAGGAAGCCCGACGACGAAACAACGGCTCATCCGTATCCGTTGCCGCCTGATACCCCTGGGTAAAGAAGTTCAGGCAACGAGCTGCCTTGTTGATATCCTTGTCGGCGCGCAGTACGTACGTGTCAAAACCGCACCGCTTCATAAACTGCAGCTGATCAAGAAGCACATCACCGACCGCACGAAGTTCGTTCCGGTAGCTCAGGCGCTCCCGAAGCAGCCGCGCGATACTGTAACCGCGGCCATCGCTGAACTTCGGAAAGTTCACCGCAATCACCGGCAGCTCATTGACCACGCCAGCCAGAATCTCCGGCTCATCATGGCTGTCGAGCCACACACCGATATCATCACGGTCTTCAAAGTGCTCCTTGCCCGCCAACCAAAGATCGGCCGGAATCAGAGCAGGTTGCTCGGGAACATCCAGGGATTCCCCGTCTGCTGGCCTTGGCACAACAACCCAATCGTCCTGACGGATACTTCCGTCACTGGTGATCACATCAGGCATAAACCCGCTCCTTGAATGGCTCGATGCCAATACGGCGATAAGTATCCAGGAAAGGCTCTTCCTCGGTCCTGTTATCGACGTACACATTAATGATTTTCTGCATCACTTCCGGCATATCTTCCCGGGCAAAAGAGGGCCCGAGAATTTTGCCAATCGCGGCATCGTGATGGGAGGAGCCGCCCAGGCTGATCTGGTAGAACTCCTGACCCTTCTTGTCGACGCCAAGGACGCCAATGTTGCCCACATGGTGGTGACCACAGGCGTTCATGCAGCCGGAAATGTTCAAATCAATGTTGCCGATGTCGTACAGGTAGTCCATATCATCGAACTGGCGCTGAATGGACTCCGCCACGGGAATAGACTTCGCATTCGCCAGGGCGCAGTAATCGCCACCGGGGCAGCAGATAACATCGGTCAGCGTATTCAGGTTCGCCGTGGCAAAGTCCATCGGTGTGATCGCTTGCCACAGCTCAAACAGTTGGTCTTTCCGGACATCCGCCAGAACTACGTTCTGCTGATGAGTCACCCGTACTTCACCAAAGCTGTACTGGTCCGCCAGGTCGGCAATCTGTTCAAGTTGGCGATCACTGACATCGCCCGGCGGCGTGCCGGTTTTCTTCATGGTCAGTGTCACAATGGCGTAGCCAGGGTTCTTGTGGGTATCCACGTTGTGGCTGATCCACTGATCAAACTCGCGGTTCTCGAATCGTTGGGTTGCCAAAGCGTCCTTCACATCCGGAACTTGCTGGTAGTCCGGCTCAGTGAAATACCCTTTGAACTGCTCAATGGCTTCCTGGGTCAGGCGAGTGGGAGAGTCCTTGATGTGGGACCATTCGTCTTCCACCTTCGCCGCAAAGCCTTCGGGCGTCAGGGCCTTCACCAGAATCTTGATGCGGGCCTTGAATTTGTTGTCCCGGCGACCGTAACGGTTGTAAACACGCAGCACGGCTTCAAGATATGTGAGCAGGTCCAGCTCCGGCAGGAAGTCACGGATAACCGGGCCTACCATCGGCGTACGTCCAAGACCGCCGCCCACGTGAACACGGAAGCCGAGTTCACCCTGATCATTGCGCACCATCTGCAGGCCGATATCATGCACCTGGATAGCAGCGCGGTCGGTATGTTCGGAGGCGTTGACGGCCACTTTGAATTTGCGCGGCAGAAAAGCGAATTCCGGGTGGAAGGTAGACCACTGGCGGATGATTTCGCAGTAAGGGCGCGGGTCGGTGATCTCGTCAGCCTGCACACCGGAAAACTGATCCGTGGTGGTGTTGCGAATGCAGTTGCCGCTGGTCTGGTTGGCGTGCATTTCCACTTCCGCCAACTCGGCCAGGATATCCGGTACGTCTTCGATTTCCGGCCAGTTGAGCTGAACGTTCTGGCGGGTTGTAAAGTGCGCATAACCTTTGTCATAGTCACGGGTTATGCGTGCCAGGCGGCGAAGCTGGGTAGAACGGAGCATTCCGTACGGAACCGCGATGCGCAACATCGGGGCAAGACGCTGTACATACAATCCGTTCTGAAGTCGCAGTGGAAGAAACTCGTCTTCGCTCAGCTCGCCAGCCAATGCTCTCTCGGTCTGGTCACGGAATTGTGCAACGCGCTCGGCAGCCATCTGCCGGTCGTGTTCGTCATAAACATACATAGTGGAACGTCCTGCTGAAACGCTGGAAATACGGCTTTAGTGCCATTTCTTGCGTGGGAGAATATCACCGTGTCATTATTCTTAAAATGATTATTTCCAAATATGTTTATCGACTAAGGTGATATAGAAAGCCAGATATTGCTGGACTGATTACAATTTCCCGCCTAGATTTAAAGAGGCGTGTGCGACAAAACAGATAATAACGACATAGCGAGGAAAGAGTATGAAGAAGACCGCGAGAACCGACAGTCAGGCCGACGCCGTTGCCGCCGTTTTACTGGTAATGCTGGTCGTTGCCTTCGCCGTAGTCTGGGTATCCGGGCAGTAATCGCTACTGGCCGGCAAGCACCAGCTTGACGACCACCACGAGGGTAACAACGAAGCCGACCGTAAACAGGATGCCGGCGATGATGTACGGCCAGGGACTGTGGCTTGAGAAATCCTCCTCACGGCGCTTGTCGGACTGAACGCCGAGTGCGCCGGCAAGGATGCTCTGCATCACCTTGAGAACCCCCGGTCCTGCCTTCGCTTTCTTTGCCGATTTGGCAGGCTCGGCAGGCTTGTCGGGTGATTGCTCGTTTTCGTGTTTATCCGTCATGCTTGGCTTCCGCTGGTGTGTGAAGGCGGACACCGGCGGTGATTATTCCGCCGGGTCGTACGCAAGGCTGGGCGCCAGCCATCGCTCTGCTTCGGCCTTGGATATTCCCTTTCGTGTTGCGTAGTCTTCAACCTGATCCACGCCAATCTTACCCACCGCAAAATACTTTGATTCGGGATGGGAGAAATACCATCCGGAAACCGCCGCAGTCGGGAACATGGCAAAGTGCTCGGTCAGTTCCAGTCCAGCGTTTGCCGGTGCGTCGAGCAGGTCGAACAGGGTGGCCTTCTCCGTGTGGTCCGGGCAGGCGGGATAGCCGGGCGCTGGCCGGATGCCCCGGTACCGTTCACGGATCAGGTCGTCATTTCTGAGTGCCTCGTCTTCGGCATAACCCCAGAATTCCTTCCGTACCCGTTCGTGCAGGTGCTCGGCAAAGGCTTCCGCAAGACGGTCCGCCAGGGCCTTGACCATGATGGCGTTGTAATCGTCGTTGCGATCCTTGAATTCCAGTGAAAACTCTTCCGCGCCGATGCCAGTGGTTACAGCAAAGCCGCCCACGTAATCCACGGGGCCGTCGCCTTCCGGCGCTACAAAATCCGACAACGTCATCATTGGCTTGCCCGGTGCCTTGTCATCCTGTTGGCGCAGATGGTGCAGGGTGGTGAGTTCCTTTTCCCGGGTTTCGTCGGTGTAGAGCACAATATCGTCGCCGCGACGGTTGGCTGGCCAGAAGCCGATCGCCGCCTTGGCGGAAACGCGTTTCTCGTCGATCATCTGCTGAAGGATTTTTTGACCGTCCTCAAACAGCGTTCTGGCGGCTTCACCGCGCTTTGGATCATCGAAAATGGCGGGGTACTTGCCGGACATATCCCAGGAGATAAAGAAGGGCGTCCAGTCGATGTAGTCCACCAGTTGCTTCAAATCATAGGTTTCAAAGGACCGTACACCGGTGAAGGCTGGCTTCGGCGGCTGGTAGTCGTCGAACTGGATTTCCGGGGCGCGGGCTCGGGCCTCCTTCAATGAGACCAGTTTGGTACGTTCCCCGCGGTTTTTACGGCGTTCCCGAATTTCGTCGTACTCCGTTCGTGCACCGTCCACCAATGCGGGTTTGGCGGTCTTGCTCAGTAGCTGGGAGGCCACGTTCACACAGCGCGAGGCATCGGATACATACAGAGCGATGTCGTTTTTGTACTGGGGTTCGATCTTTACCGCAGTGTGAGCCTTGGAGGTGGTGGCACCACCGATCATCAGCGGGATGTTGAAGTCCAGCCGCTGCATTTCCTTGGCAACGTGGACCATTTCATCCAGCGACGGCGTGATCAGGCCACTGAGGCCGATAATGTCAACGTTTTCCTTCTTTGCCACGTCAAGGATCTTGTCGCAGGGCACCATCACGCCGAGGTCGATGACCTCATAGTTGTTGCACTGCAACACCACACCCACGATGTTCTTGCCGATATCGTGTACGTCCCCTTTGACCGTCGCCATCAGGATTTTGCCCTTGGCTTGCTGATTGCCGGATTTCTCGGCCTCGATATAGGGAATCAGATGGGCCACCGCCTGCTTCATAACGCGGGCGCTTTTGACCACCTGGGGCAGGAACATCTTGCCGTCGCCAAACAGGTCGCCAACCACGTTCATGCCGTCCATCAGCGGGCCTTCAATAACCTCGATCGGGCGGGCGGCGCGCTGCCGGCAGGCTTCGGTGTCTTCAATGATGTAGTTGGTTATACCCTTGACCAGGGCATGCTCCACCCGTTTCTCAACCGGCCACTCGCGCCAGGCCAGGTCTTCTTCCTGGGTCTTGCCGCCCTTGCTGCGATAGCGCTCGGCAATTTCCAGCAAGCGGTCGGTGCCGTCGTCACGGCGATTGAGCACCACGTCCTCAACCAACTCTTTCAGTTCCGGATCGATCTCGTCGTAGATCACGAGCTGGCCGGGGTTGACGATGCCCATGTTCATGCCGGCCTTGATGGCGTGGTACAGGAACACCGAGTGGATGGCTTCACGCACGGCATCGTTGCCGCGGAACGAGAACGACACGTTGCTGACACCGCCGGAAATGGACGCATGGGGCAGGTTGTCGCGAATCCAGCGGCTGGCGTTGATGAAATCCACCGCGTAATTGTTGTGCTCCTCGATACCAGTGGCGATGGCGAAGATATTGGGGTCGAAAATGATATCGCCGGCGGTGAAGCCGATACCGACGAGGAGATCGTAGGAGCGCTTGCAGATCTCCGTTTTACGTTCAAAGGTATCCGCCTGGCCGTCCTCATCGAAGGCCATGACCACGACGGCGGCGCCGTAGCGCATGCAGTCACGGGCACGCTTGAGGAACTCCTCCTCGCCTTCCTTCAGGCTGATGGAGTTCACCACTGCCTTGCCCTGTATGCAGCGCAGGCCGGCTTCGATGACCTCCCATTTGGAGGAATCAATCATGATCGGAACGCGGGAGATGTCGGGTTCCGAGGCGACCAGATTGAGGAACGTCACCATGACGTCCTTCGAATCCAGCATGCCCTCATCCATGTTGATGTCGATGATCTGGGCACCGTTTTCTACCTGGTCGCGGGCGACGCTGAGGGCCTCTTCGTACTGCTCCTCTTTGATCAGCCGCAGGAATCGCTTGGAGCCCGTCACGTTTGTGCGCTCACCCACGTTGATGAACAGGGTGTTCTCGTCACCCGTAAACGGTTCAAGGCCGGACAGCCTCAGCGCGGGTTTCTGCTCTGGTATCTTTCGTGGCGGGTATTTGGAAACCGCTTCCGCGATGGCTTCGATATGATCCGGGCGTGAGCCACAGCAACCACCGATGATGTTCAGAAACCCGTCACGGGCAAAGCCTTCAATAATCTCCGCCATTTCTTCCGGCGTCTGGTCATACTCGCCGAATTCGTTCGGCAGCCCGGCATTGGGGTGGGCGCTGACGTAGGTCGTCGACTTATTGGCGAGCTCTTCCACGTAGGGGCGCAGGGCGTCGGCACCGAGGGCGCAGTTCAGACCGACTGAAACAGGCCTGGCGTGAGATACGGAATTCCAGAATGCCTCGGTGGTCTGGCCAGACAGGGTGCGGCCTGAAGCGTCGGTAATAGTGCCGGAAATCATGATTGGCAACTCAATACCACTGTCGATGAAGTACTGCTGGGTGGCGTAGATCGCAGCCTTGGCGTTCAGTGTATCGAAAATGGTTTCGATCAGGATAAGGTCAGAGCCGCCTTGAACAAGGCCTTCCACCGCTTCGTAATAATTGTCGACCAGGGTCTGGAAATCGACGTTGCGATATCCAGGGTTGTTAACATCCGGTGAAATGGATGCAGTGCGGGATGTCGGGCCAACCGCACCGGCCACGAAACGCGGCTTCTCCGGGTTGCGGGCGGTGAATTCGTCCGCAATCTGGCGCGCCAGTTTTGCCGCTTCAATATTCAATTCCTTCGCAATCGATTCGAGACCATAGTCGGCCTGCGACAGCTGGGTGGAGTTGAAGGTGTTGGTTTCAATAATGTCAGCGCCGGCGTCAAGATAGTCCGCGTGTATATTGCGGAGCAGGGCGGGCTGGGTCAGGTTCAACAGGTCATTATTGCCCTGAACCTCACGGTCATAATCGGCAAACCGGTCGCCACGGAACGCTGCCTCGTCCAGTTTCAGGTTCTGGATCATGGTGCCCATGCCGCCATCAAGGACGATGATGCGTTCTTTCAGGCGTTGCCAAGCTGTTCCAGGCGGTCCAGGCGAGCGTTGTGGTCGGTCATATCAATTACTTCCGGAAGTCGTTTTTGTCTCAATGGCGCGCGATCATAGCAAAAATGGCGGTTGTCGTCCCACGGCCTCATGATGTTGATCAATGGACCGATTAAAGTCTGACTATTTTACTTGGTCTTTCATGTTGCAGCGATCTCACTTAAAATGAAGGAACACTTTCAAACGGGTTGCAACTATGGCATTGGTTACGGTGACAGATCCCGCTCGGGATTACCTTGCACAACTTATCGAAAAACAGGATGTGGAGGGCATGGGTGTCCGTATTTTTGTAACCCAGCCCGGCACCAAGAACGCCGAGACCTGCCTTGCCTACTGCCCGCCGAACGAAATTGTACCGACGGACGAGCAGGTTGATCTGGGCAAGTTCACGCTGTTTCTTGATCACAATTCGGTGCCGTTCCTGGAAGAAGCCTTTGTGGACTACTCCAAGGACCAGATGGGCGGGCAGCTGACCATTAAAGCGCCTAACGCCAAGGTGCCCAACGTTGATGAGAACGCGCCCTTGCCAGATCGTATCCAGTATATCCTGGCGTCGGAAATCAATCCCAACCTCGCGGCTCATGGTGGCGAAGTGTCCCTGGTGGAAGTAGCCGAGGAATCCATTGCCGTCCTGCGATTTGGCGGGGGTTGCCAGGGTTGCAGCGCGGTGAGTCTCACACTGAAGCAGGGTGTTGAATCGACGTTGAAAGAGCGTGTTCCTGAGATAACGGCCGTTCGCGACGTTACCGATCATACCTACACAGAAAATGCTTACTATCAGTAAGATAAGGCATGTTCTAAAAGTATGACATGAAGCCGGCCGATGCCGGCTTTTTTGTTTTTGGTGCGGGTGTTTGTCAGTCGCGGTTTGTCAGTATCAGGTTTGTGAGTGCCATGAGTGCCGCGCTATCGTCGTTGCTGTGGCGGAACGGCCAATGTTGGATAATTCGATTTACCTCATTATCCGTCACATAATCTGAATCGAACGATGGGTAAGATACCCGTCATACAAAATTACGGCGCGTCCTCATCACCGTGCCCGCCAATCACACACTGGGGTTTGTCTTGGTTGATGTAGCACTTTTCTCTGTGCCACTCATGGCAGCTATTGTCGGCTGGTTTACCAATTGGCTGGCGATCCAGATGTCATTCAACCCCATCCAGTTTGTGGGTATTGGCGTTATTGGCTGGCAGGGAGTGATTCCCCGCAAGGCCGAGAAAATGGCCCACATCTGTATTGACCGCACCCTGCAGCAGTTTGGTGATCTGAACGCCGTCTACCAGCAACTGGAACCACAACGAATTGTTGAGCAGGTGATTTCCCAGGTGAATCCCCGCATGGACGAATACATTGACGAAGTGATGTATGACATCCAACCGGTGCTCTGGGACAACCTCCCGCTGTTCATGAAGAATCGCATCTATCGGTGGGGGCGGGAACAGCTCCCGTCGAGGATAGAGTCTCTGGTGGAGGATTTCGGGGATGACCTCAATGATCTCGTTGACCTGAAGGCTTTGCTGAGCCGGGAGCTGAAAACCCATCCGGACCTGATGAACCGAATTTTCATGGAAGCGGGCTCAGTCGAGCTACGGTCGGTTATCAATCGAGGGGCGATCATTGGCGGCCTGCTGGGTGCCTTGTTGGCCCCCGCCTGGGTGCGCTACCCCGAACCATGGCTGTTGCCGGTCGGCGGCTTTGCAGTGGGGTTCCTGACCAACTGGATTGCCATCAACCTGATTTTTCGCCCGCTCAAACCCCGGCGCTTCCTGTTTTGGCGTTTGCAGGGTCTGTTCCTGCAGCGTCAGCCGGAGATCAGCGACGTATGGGCAAGGTTGGTGGCGGAGGAACTGATCACCGTTGAGAAAGTGGCTGACGCCATGATCAACGGTAACCGTGGGGATCGCACGCGGGCGATCATCCAGAAGCATCTGAGGCCACTGCTGGACAACTCGATGGTCATGAAGCTCGGCGCCCAGGTTACTGTTGGTATGACCGGGTACACGGAACTTAAAAAAGCCATGAACCATAAGGCGGTGCTGGCCACCCGTGATGTCTTCGGGGACCCGGCATTCAACCGAGAGAGGGCACCGGTGGTGGCCGGGGTGCTGGCCGGGCAGATGAAGTCGCTGGCGCCGGCTGAGTTTCAGGATATCCTGCGGCCGGCATTTCGAGAGGAAGAGATTCAGCTCATGCTGGTTGGGGGAATATTGGGTTCCCTGGCGGGTGCGCTTCAGTTTTTGATCATGAGCAACGTATTGAACTAGGCGCCTGGGACACGGTTCCCTGCGTAATGAGCTGACCAGGAGGGCAGTATGGAATTTGGATGGGCAGTCGCGATACAGGCTTGGTAACAGGATGCGTCGTACTTTCAGTGCTGGCAGGCTTCTGGTTCGGCATTGTGCGACCACATCTTGATCGCAAGGTGGCGGAGCTTATCGACGCGTCGCGGGAGATAGAGCCAGAGTCAGGCAGGGTGTACGGGAAGGCGTGGAAGAAACTCTTCGGGAGTTGCCGGAGAGTACGGTGAAAGAATCTACCCGCCAGTTCCTCCGGTTCGGTTCGGGGCTGTTCGAAAACGGCCTCAGTAGCTTTCTGGGAGAGGTATCTGACCCCGGTCGAAAGCCCCGAAACGATTCATAGACAATTCGTCGGCCTTGGCAGGCCTGCTATGCGGCAGGCTGTTTTGGCCGGTGTACCGGGAAAGAGCTGCATCAGGTAAATGCTGTTGCCTTTCTCTTCGTTAAACGCCTCCCTGACCGCTTTTACAAATAGCCTGTTTGAAGGTGGTGATATTTCATGTTGTTTGTAAAATTCCCTCAGGAATTCGATGATTTCCCAGTGATTATCGGTTAACTCAATATTGTCGTCCGCCGCAATGTCACGGGCCACGTCAGGTGACCACGTCCAGGCGTCTTCCAGGAACCCTTCGTTGTTTCTCGTTGGAATCGTCATTACCAGCTGATCACTCTGGTTGCCTCGGTGGTCAGGGCCACCATTGTGTCAAAATCAATCGATTTTACGTCAAGTCCATCGACGGCGATGGCCCTGGCCTGCAGGTCAGGGGCCAATGCATAAACGGTACCCTTCAGCGTTGCTTCACGGTCCGCCAGGGCAAGCACACCTGATTCCGTCAGCAACAGGCCATCCTGGTCTGTGATGCTCGACAGGCACGCTCCAAACGCCGGGTGATCCGGCCGCTTGTTGACGATGTGCAGGGTATGGATGGTTGCCATCAATGCGCTCTCCGGGTGTTTGGGTTGCCTGCTCAGCTCAGGTTGACCACGTGGGCATAGTGTTCGAGCAGTTCGGCACACAGATCTGTCGTGGTAATGCCCGGCATCATATTCTCTTCGTTGAGGCCGTACCGCTTACAGGCCTTGTGATCAGCCATCAGGCGGAAACGCCAAAAATGGGCGCGGCTGACAGGTTCTTCTCCACCGATTTCTGCTGCACGGCGTCTGCTTGCTGGGCCTTGCGAAGCCAGTTAACGCCCTCTCCGGTGAACAGCAACGTCACCGGCTGGTCGAACGCGGCCAGGGAAAAGGCCATGTCCAGCGACTCACGGCCCGTCCAGTCGCAATACGGCGCGCGGCTAATGATCACCAACGTCTCCATGCCTGGCTCAACCCCCACTGTGAAAATAGATAACGCGATCAGAATGCGCCACGCTGTCAACCCACTCGCCCAAACCGGCAATGGTGAATGGTGCGGCAAGATTGCTGGCGGGCAGTTCGTAGCGCTGCTGTTCGCTCTGGTCCACAATGCCCCGCCGAAGCGCCGACGCAATACAGGCAAAGCCGGCTATGTTGTGGCTTTCCAGGAAATCCTGCCACGCCCGCGACAAGTGCACCTCGTCCGAGGGTGGGCTGGTCAGTGCCGACGCCAGATGAACGCCATCACCGTAGAGGAATACCCGGTCAATTCGATGGCCGCTTGCCAGTACTGCCCTGGCGAAGGCGAGCGCTGTTTGTGGCGCCTGGGAGGAGTAGGGCGCTCCGGTAATGACCAGGGTAAAGGAGCAGGGTGTGTGCGGACTCATATGTGCCTGTTTGCCTGTTGGAGTTCAGAGTACAGTTTACCTCATGAATGAAAAAACCCCGACCGAGGTCGGGGTTCTCTGGCAGTTGCCTGTCATCTGGATGATGCCAAGGCGATCAGTCGTCGCCGCTGAACGCCATCATCAGGTGAAGCAGGCTGACGAACAGGTTGTAGATGGCCACATACAGGCCAACAGTAGCGATGATGTAGTTGCGCTCTCCGCCGTTGATGATCCGGCTGGTTTCAAACAGGATCATGATGGAAGCGAAGATGGTGAAACCAGCAGACACCGCCAGGTGCAGGATGGAGCTCTGCATGAAGAACGCCAGCAGCATCGCGCCGATCAGCACGAAGGCGCCCGCTGTCAGGAAGCTGGACAGGAAGCTGAAGTCCTTCTTGGTGATAATGGCCGTTGCCGACAGACCCACAAACGCGGTCGCTGTCAGAGCCAGGGCATTCGCGACGATCTGGGAAGCGCCCGCTGCCACCATCTGGCCGATGATCGGGCCGAGGGTGAAGCCCATGAAGCCGGTAAGGGCGAACGTGGTTACGATACCCCAGGGGCTGTTCTTCAGCTTGTAGGTCGCGAACAGAAGGCCGATGTAGCCTACGATCGTGATCAGGAAGCCGGGATGCGTGCCGTTCATGTTCAGGAACGCAGTCAGTGCGGAGAATGCCAGAGTCATTCCCAGCAGCATGTAGGTATTGCGCAGCACGTTCATGGCATCTGCGCTGATACCCGTCGCCCGACCTTTTTCTGTGGTCGAATAGGCTCCCTGGTTTTGCTGGACGCCAAATCGTCTGTCTTCCATTGTCTTCTCCGTCTGTGTGTCACAACCGTTTGAATCTAACACTCATCATAATGCCAGATACACAACTTTCAATCATTTACGACAGAAAACGGCCCCATGGATTCCATTAAATAGAGTTAATGTAAGGTCGAAAGGCAGACGATGTGGCCAGGGCGTTGACAGGAAAAGGAATTCCGGTATCATGCTCCCCGCTGTCGCAATGACGGCTGTGGAGAAAACGGTGGGCTGGCAGAGTGGCTGAATGCAGCGGTCTTGAAAACCGCCGAAGGTTAGTAGCCTTCCCGGGGTTCGAATCCCTGGCCCACCGCCACTTTTCCCCATAAATCAGATACTTACCCTCCAGATTGATAGCTGGCCCACAACGAGGCCCACATACCTGATTCGCTTGTTTCTACCAACAATCGAAAGGGAATGTGACCATGAACAAATACTTGCCAAAGATAGATGACCTCAGAGCCCGTGTACTGGATACAGAGACGCTGCTCCACTTCATGAGAGACCGTGAAAACCTGCAAAACATGCTGGATCACGGGAGCCCGGCAGATCCCATCAGGGCCATGCTGGATAGCGCCTATAACTCAATCTCTGAGGCCAACGAGTTCTGCATTGAATTGCAGGAAGCCAGTGAAAAGGATTTCTTGGCAGAGTACAAGGCTGCCGCGATTGAGGCCATGGATAATGCCAGGGCACTGATGCCTGGCCGGGGACCTGGTGAAGATCCTGGTTCGGACCATCCAGAAGCGCTGGCTGATATTCAGGCGCCAATTAAAGAATCGGGTAACCTGGATACTAGTCAGAGCGCACTGAGCCCAACCGATAACCGGTTGAAAGAGCTCAGTGATGAACTGCAGAAAGCTGCTGACACCAGCGCTGCTGTATCAAAAGTCATCGAAAGCTTCATGATTGAGCGCACCTATCAGAGCTGTCCGGATTGGGTGGAATCTGATTTTCTGCTGGGCGGTTTAATTCAGGCCAACGGTATTCTGGGCAGCCATATTTGCCACCTTGTCGAGAGCATCAGTTATGCGCGCGAGCAGGGAGGTGAATCATGAATAATCAACGGATCGAGCAGGCTGAAGCGTTTCGTAATGAGCGCGGATATCAGGGCGGCTATGTGATTTTCTTCGCCGGCGAAATCGCCGGCTGGGCTCGGTACCTGGATCGGCCGTCTGCCTGGATGCCGGGCTGCATTGCGGTGGATGACGCGGGCAATGAGTATCACGCTACCGGAGGCGACGAGCAAAATGGCGCTTTAAGCTGGGAATACTATTTTGTCAGTCACCGGGCAAAGCCTTTCGTTCCGGTTTCGCCTGAATTCGGTACCGAGAAGGAAGCAGAGAACTGGTTTGCTCTTTACGGTGACGAGTCGATGCGACTTGTCAGCGCTGGGCACCTTTAGCCAACCGTGGCCCCGGAAACGGGGCTGTTCATCTGCTTAGAATCGGGGAAATCAATTATGGATCGAGATAAAAAGGCGGTGCTGGAGAAGATCGTTGATTTGGCACTCGACGTTTTAATGTCGAGGGATTCTGATGCCGGCTGGCAAAACTCTGGAATACTCGGGCGGCTCCAGGATTGCGGCGGGGTTCTTCCGAAAGGTCAGGCGTCAGATGTTGCCGTTTGGAAAAAGGGGTGGCTGTTGGGAAATTGGAAGCCGAAACACCGGCAGGCTCTGGCGCTGCTGGACAGGCTATCACCGGACCAGCGCCAGGCGGTTCTGATTCACCGGGCATACCTCAAACGCACCACGGTAACAGTGGATCCGGAAACAGGGGAGCGGGCTCTCACTCGCTGGACGCTTGAAAAGATGGCCGGGGAACTTGGAATTTCGGTCAGCGCGTTCAGGTCAAGGGTCGAGCGCGGGTATGAACTGCTGTCTGAAATGCTTCAGGGTTCCGCAAAAAGCACTGCTTAATGAATCAGAGCCCCGGCCGGCCCGAAGCTTATAATTTCCTATGATGTTGCCAGCTGTCGAGTGTTGAGCACATTTGGCAGTTCCCGTGCCACTTCGTTTCCTTGTGCTACGCTGATACAAACTGTTACACGGACGTGCAACCATCATGCGTTTACTCATCCCCCTTTTTCTCGTTCTCGCGCTCCCAGTGTATGGCCAGGTCTACAAGTGGACCGATGAGAACGGCGTAACCCATTTCGGCAATCAGCCTCCACCTGGCCAGCAAGAAGAGGTCAGGATTCGAGATAGTCAGCCAGGATCTATGTCTGCGGACAGTACCGCTGAATCGGACATAATTCGCCAGAGTCGGGAGCTGGAGCGCCGAAAGGCTAAGAAATCGGTCAGAGAGGCAGAACAGCGTTACAGAGAGAGGGTTGCCGAGATTCGTGATGACCTCGAAGATCGTCCTGACTACATCTGCCAGGGCGCTGAGAACCGGCTGAAGAGTGCCCAGGATCGATGGCACGACCAGAAACTACAAGGCTACAGCATTGCCGATGAGCGGTATTATGAGCAGCTAATAAAGGATCGGCAGCGCCACCGGGATAATGTATGCCGTTGAATCCTCTAGAATCCGCTGCGATGCAAAAAGCTTCTGAATTTCGGACGCAATTAAATCGCGAGCGTTACTGTTAAGGAGTGATAGTGGAAGCTTCAAACCAAGAGAGTGCTGACGTAATTGCCCTTCTCCGCAGATTCGTCGAGAAAGCAAACGGTTTTCTTAAAAAGGGCGACGTAAAAATGGGGCAGCTGAAGATGTGGAGTGGCGGTGTTCGTTCACATCTCAGGAAAATATATGGTGAGGGGCACCCCTTAATCGAGGCTTGGTCGCCAGGGCAAATATCAGCAGGTGCCGATCCGGGCAAAGAGCTTGCTGAACGCGCCAGAATACTGGAACAGTTTGTTTCTCAATTAGATCGGCTCGGGACAGATTTTTTCTTACAGAATGATGATAGTTCGCGTGTGTTTATTGGACATGGCCAGTCGCCAATATGGCGTGAATTAAAGGATTTTCTCAGCGTCCGCCTGTCCCTGCCTTGGGATGAATTCAATCGTGAAGCGGTAGCAGGCCTTTCTACATTCGAGAGAATCTCGAGCATGTTGGATTCGGCAAGCTTTGCTTTTTTAATAATGACTGCTGAAGATCAGCATTCCGACGCAACTTCTCATGCCAGGCAAAACGTAGTGCACGAGGTGGGTTTGTTTCAGGGTAAATTGGGGCCGCGAAAGGCGATAATTCTTCTCGAGCAAGGGTGCGAGGAATTCACCAATATAGTTGGTCTGTCTCAAATAAGATTTCCTCCCGGTCGCATCTCTGCAGCATTTGAAGATATTCGGCGTGTTTTAGAGAGGGAAGGTTTGATCGAAAAATAATGTTCAGCTACGTGGGCCGAATTTTCTACTACTTCGTGCGCGAGCATTCAGACATGAGCCCCATGTGGCTTTCTAGAGAGGATTGATCGAGCATGAAGCAAAATACTTGCTGAAGGGAAATTTAGACAAGGTTAACGAAACTCCGCATCCGTGAGGTACACGTAACCAGTCAAGACGCCGTCCTCAATCCGGTCGATATTGGCGGAAAAGTTGATTACATCGTCTTTCGAGAGCTGCAGCGCTTCACTGTCCGCGACACCCTCAAGAAAGTAGTCAGCCAGCGAATTCTTTGGCCCATCACTTAGCGTCACCTTGTTGCCCCAGGAACCTGGCTCAACGTCTATCACGGTTGCTTGCCAGCTCACTCGTTTACCCACAAATTCAGTTTTCTTTTCGGCTTCTTGCGCGGTCGTCAGGCCGGACTGATAGATTTCTTCCATCAGCTCATCATAGGAGTGGGGAATGCTGTGATCCGGAAGGCTTGGCAGTTCAATGCCGGTGGTGACCAATCCGATACCCCCGACAACTGCAATGAAGATCACGAAGTACAGCTTTGGCTTGCTGGACTTCACCTCTGCCCACATGTCCTGAAATGAATCGTTTTTCATCGGGCCCTGCTCCTGATCCCATCTGGCAAGCTGACACATTGGCCGGCTTGCGAGTATCGACCCGAGGCTCAGAGACAGCGGGGCAAAGGCTAGGTCGCTATGTGCAACATAGAACAGTGGTGACTGGTTGTCAGACGGGGTCCTATGGAAGTAGCCCCGATTACATCAGTGTGCTGTTCCCTGCGTACCCAGCTTTCCATCGGTGATTCGGTAGAGCATTGCAACCAGCGATTCCTCATCCTCTGCGGTCAGCTCTCCCTGATACTTCAGTAAGTGATGGTAGTCTTGGCGGCGATGAAGTAGATATGCAAATTCCGGACATCAGTTGTTGACTCACATTGTCTTATGGTCTGACCTAAGGGGTGATTTTCATATCTTTTCCGAAACTCGTTGCGCGTCATGTAGGAGTCCTCCCGGGGCGATAGGATTAAAAGGTGGCAGTTTTTTCAGGATGATCTGCCAACATCTACCCACCAGAGGAATAAGCGGTAGCTGAACTTTTTGCCGGGTGTTTCAGCCTTCACCAGCCCCCGCGCCGGACGGACTGCAGCCCTTTGCTGCCGTGGGCACATTGTCAGGGCCATGTGCCAGAGCCCATGCCTCTGCCGCTGCAGAGAGTATTCTCACGTTCAGGTGTTATTGAGACCGAGGAGCATCTCCTCACCATCTGCATTTACTCGAACTTGGATCTCTTTAAGGATCTCGAACATGAAGGCTTCTAGGTGAGGCTGAAGGCCTGAGCCGTCCACCTTCACCAAGGCGTCACCAGAATCCACTTTCCGGGTTTTGGCTCTGATGTAGTCAATTTCTGCCTTGGTGAGCTTTTGCTGCATTTCGAGCGCTTCCTCTCGAAACTTGTTCTCTTTGCGAATCTGAGAGGCAATGTCCAACTGAGTGCTGCGGCTGGCATCATCGAAGTCGCCGAATAGATCCCCAATGAGGCTGGTAGAGTCGCCAAAGGCCTCAGTGATGGATTCAGCCAGGGCTACGACCTTTTCAGCGTTTGCTTCGACCTCTGCAATATCCAGGGAGACAGCGGCTTCAATCTTTTTGATGCGCTCGTTGCTGTCGATCTTTTCCAGTTCGAGGCGGTAGCTCTCGGTATTGGTTACGAGGTCTTCAGTCTTTGCGGCGGCATCGTCTACAGATTTGCCAGACTTGATGATGGCGCCTGACCAACTGTTCACTTTGCCGGTCGCCTCGTCGTAACCGAGGGTGAGGGTTTTGTTATTGTCCGCCAGTTCCTTGGTGGTTCGGCCAACGTTTCCGAGCGCGTCACCGTTGTTTTTGACTTCGTTGGTCAGCTTTTCCAGCGCATTGCCTGAACGATTCAGGTTTTCATCGGTGCCGCCGATGGCGTCATCCAGGTTCTTATGTTTGTTGGCTGCATTCACCAGTTCGTCGGCGTAGTCCTGCCAGGCTTTCTGGGTGTCATCGGTAGCCGTGGCGGTGTCACCAAGCTGTTTGGCGAGTCGGTTGTTCAGATCTCTGAGTTCGCCGGTCTGCTTCGCGAGTTTCTTTTCTTCCTCTGTCAGAGGCTTCAGCGCTTTGGTTATCTTTTCGAGTTCGTCCTTGTTGAACTGCTCATACAACCAGGAGCCAATCGAGGTTCCGAAAGCGTCCTCCATCGGGCCAATAACGAATTCATTGATGAGCTTTCCGACGCCATACCCTCCAGCGAGGGCCAGGCCTATCAGGCCACCTTTGCCGGCAGTTTTAGCGATTCCCTTAACGCTGTTCAGATTGCCAATGAGCGCTTTGAATCCTTGGGCGCCGGCCAGAGCGGTTAGGCCTGTTCCGACGGATTCCAGACCCCCACCAAGCGCCCCCAGGGCAGGCAGAACGGTATCAATGGCCTTTGAAAGCCCTAGCAATTCACCAACGCTTTTCTTGGTTTCTTCGTCCAGCTTCTCGAATTCTTCGATACCTTTACCGATGGCTGTGAACAAGGGTTCCAGACCGCTGACAATGCCGGATGAGATATTCACCAGAGCGGTGAAAGCATCGACCACACGTTGCAGAGCCTGCTCCAGTCCTTCTACTGTGTTCAGGTCAATATCGCCAAAGACGTTGGTAAAGGCGTCTCCGAGTTCGTCGCTCAAGTCTCCGAAAGAGGCCAGTAGTTCGCTCAGATCCAGATTCGCCAGTGCTTCAGGGAAGTTTTCGGCGATGGTCTGCATCTTCTGTTCAATGTCACCGGCCAGGCCTTCCAGGGCGTCCAGAATCGGCGCAAAGGCGCCATCCTCTAAACGGATCTCCGAGCCCAGGGAATTGAAGATGCTGCTCAGGCTTTGAACGATAGAGCGGGTTTCTTCGGTCAGCCGGCCACCAACGCCGATTAGCGCGGATTGGAGATTGTTCACCAGTGTCTGGCTGAGCAATCCGAGTTTGTCTGAAAGCTCTCCCGCGGCGTTGGCTGAGGCGCCCGCGTTGTCGTTGAACTTCTCAAGGTTGCCAGCGAAGGCATCAGCGGCATTTCCGGTCAGTGAAAGAACCGGGGCCAGGGCTTCAACGGAGCCAAAGAGTTTTGCGATGGTTTCCGTGTTGCCGCCTGTGGCGACTGCTACATCTTCGAGAACACCGGCAAAGCCTTTGCTCTCCAGCGCGGCGGCGTTGAACTCAATGCCAAGTTCTGCCGCTGTCTTGGTGGCTTCAGCCGTTGGCTTGAGCAGGGCAGTGATAGCCGCACGAATGCCGGTGATTGCCTCTGGGGTACTTGTGCCGGTCTCGGCGGTGATGGTCGCAATAGCTGCGGCCATCTCTTTGAAGTCCAGGCCTGCCGCTGCCGCAATGGGCGCCAGTCTGCCAATAGAGCTTGCCAGCTCCGGGATAGTTGTCTGACCGAGCTGAACAGCTGTGAAAAATGTATCCGCAAATTCGCCCGCTTGGTCGGCTGAGGCGCCAAAGGCGTTCAGGGTGCTGACCAGGGCAACGGTCGTATCTCCCAGATCCGCACGGCCAGCGATGGAGAGCTGCTCTGCTGCGTTGAGCAGTTCCAGAGAATCTTTGTAGTCAACGCCCGCTGAAATGGCGCTGTAGGTTGCCTGCGTGATTTGATCCAGTGAGGCAGTGGAGCTTTCTGAATACTGGAGAATCTGACTCTGGAAATCTGCCAGGCTACTTGCCGGTTGTCCGATGAGCGTTGCTATCTCACCGAATGCCGTATCGAAGTCATCAGCAATTTTTACAGCGTAGCCGGTGACACCTACCGCAGCAGCTGCCAATGCCAGATCCAGTTTCACAATGCTATCGGTGATGTTTGCCAGTGGCCCGGTTAAATTCCCAACGCTTCCGGATAAGCTTTCGAGATTGCTGCCCACTGATCTAACAGCGGCACCGGTTCGATCAACGCCACCAAAAATGATTTCCACGGTTTTCGAGGTGTCAGCCATTGAGTGTTTCCTCTGAATGGTTTCTGGTGGCGAAGGCCCGGATCATTGGGAGTCCCTCGTCATTTGAAATTGCATAGGGCGCGGGCTTTGACTTGTCAGGTGATCCAGCTCGATGAGCTTTGCAGCAGCGTTTACGTCGCCACCGTTGGCCGCATCTCTCAAGATTTTGTAGTAACTGTGGATCGCGGATTTGCTTGGCCGGATATTCTGGCCGCCTTTGGGTCTGGGCATAGTGATCACCTCTGCGTCCTATTAAGTTGACGATAAACTGAGTGCAGGTTTCGCTGGATGCGGCCTTGGCCTGTTGTGCCCTTGGCCTTTTCCTGGCTGTCGCGGCTATGACCTTCCTGAGTCTCGTCTCCGTCAGATCCTCCATTGAACCACCACCGTTTCAGGTCTCTGGTTCTCCGGGTGAAAATGTCGTCTGGCTGTGATGGCATTGAGCAATCCCTCAGTACTGTTTGCATATACAGTTATTGGACCATAAAACTGCATTTAATGCCAATAAAGACGAATAAAAGGGTTTATCCTGCCATTTAAAGTCAGATAAAAGGCAGATCGATGCTTTCCGTAGTAGTGGCCGGCAGCCGATCGAGCTATGCGGCCTGGCCTCAGGTTCGGTGGAAGTTGTGAGGGCGCAAATCAATTTCAGCGTTTTATAACCAGAAGGATCAGATGTAACTTTCTGATTTTAAACGTTGAAGAATCCTCAACTGGTGAGGCGTCATGTATGCACGAAAATTTTCCGTTTTCCGCGTGGTTGCTCCGGCCCCGCGGGCTGGCCAGACCTCCAGGGGCCCCGGATTTCTGTGCATATACACGCGCCACCAGATCGCTGTGAGATCGCTCTCTCTGGCCTGGTCAAAGTTGGTCTGAGGTTGTCGGTGAACTCTGAGGCTGGTTCAGGTGAAAGTCGGTGTGGGGCCTTCACAGGGTATTTCAGGCTGATACTCGATAATTGGGGCAGCAAGGTGGCGCCACACTGCAGCGGCGGTTATCAAGTGCAGCCCAATCATTGGAGGGGTAGGTTGCTTAAATGGCTGGCATTGCGTCTGAAGGTATTATGGGGGACTGCCATAGAGCGCCTGGTAAGCCTGAACGGCTGTTCCTATGGCTATGATCAGCGTAAAGCAGATGATGATTGTCTCTCGTATTACGTGCGCGCGGTGGGTTCTCAGGTCTCTTTCCCAGTCCAGCAAAGAGGCCATGGATTTTCCGGTGAGTAGGTAGGTCTTGCGATTACCATCGTATTGGAGCTCTCCGGTGAACGTGAGTGAGTCAATCATTCTGCGGATATGTCGGAAATATCTAGTCTTCAAGTCGCTTGGCAGGATGAACACATCCGGGCCTCTTATTTCCTCGGCAACGGATACGTAACCAATATTTTGTCCGCGCTCATCGAGCGCATTATTGCCTCAAGCGCCGTTTTCCTCTCTCTCAGAAATTTGGTCTTTCGGGATGCGTTGGCCTTCAGGAGTTGATGCCACAACCAGAGACACCAAAACACTCCTGTGAACCTTACGATGGCTGCTGTTATTGGGCTTGTATAAGTTGTTTCGGTTTCCCTGTGGAAATGTCGTATCTCAAACTCGGCGCCGTTGATCATTGCTGCGGTGATGGCTTTCGGTTCTTGCGGTCCTTCGCCCATCTTTCTTACACGTCTGGCGCGAAGTGGCTTGTCTGCCTCTGGCTCGACAAGCATTTTTACCGGTTCAGGGCCCTCCCGGATCTCGCCTTCCTCACCTTCGCTGCTCTGTTCTCTCGGGGTGAAGTAGATCCAGTAGGTGTCATAATCTGAAACCTCTGAAGTAATGGTGCTGGCGTGGCTCTCTTTCTTGAGCAAGTACCGCAAAGCTCTCATCTGGATGCGTTGTCGAACGTTCGCCTTTTCCACAATTCCCTCGTTTTCAGATCATAGTGCTTTCAGGCTAGTCGATTATCCGGGATGTGTTCGGGTTGGCTTCATGCTGAGAATGAGAAAGGCGCTGAGGTGGGGAAAGCGTAGAGTTCCAGCGAAACTGGAAGAGGGGCGGGGAGCCCCTGCTTCCATTGCTACTTTCGGGGGTGGTTATGCGGCTTGCTGTTGAATTCCCTCCACGATCTGTTCAACTCGCTCTCTTACGACGTCTTCATCAGTTTCAATGCTGACCCTCTCGAATTCGTGAATCCCTTCGGCATTGATCGTCAACTGGATGCGAGAGCTGGCGAGGCTTTCACCATCTCCCTGCCGAGAGGCGAGGTTCGAGGCAGTGGTCATCTCGGCAATGGCGCGTTCCATCCTGCCGGCGGCTTCCCTGAGTTGGTCAAGACCGTCCTGGTAGATGCCCCGGGCATACAGGCTGACCATTACCCGGTAACCGCGTTCTGCGTCTGCGTGCTGATCTCTCAGGCTGTCCAGGTGCCTCTGGTAACCGCGTTGGGTGGATTCCGAGAGGCTGGCGGTTTCCTCCAGATCCTGGAGCCGTTTCTTCAGCTTGTTCAGATCCGTGGTCACCTTCTTAAGGTCTGCCGGTGTGGCCTTTCCCATATCCGCATCAGCGGCCATCATGTCGCGGTCAGCTGAGAGCAGATCAATCTTTTCCTTCAGTTCGGAGATCTGGTCTTCCATGGGGCTTTTCGAGGCACGCTCAGCCGCTTCTTCAAGCTGGCGGATCTGTCCTTCCAGGCCGTCTAGTTCCCGCTTGGCAATAATCAGATCCTGAAGCTCGACCTTCGGTGGATTGGTTTGCAGCTTGTTGAGCTCTGCCGTCATGTCGTCCATCTCTTTCTGCAGGGGCGCGACGATCTTTTCAGCTGCCGTCTGCTCTTTACGAATTTCTCGAAGGGCTGCTTCTTTCTCCAGCCTTTCCTGTTTGGTCATTTGGCCGTAGCGGGTTTCAAAGCGCGCCCGGGGCGCATCTTCTTTATCCAGCTCGGTTTGAATGCTTTTCATTCGATTCTCGATCAGCGTCAATTGGCCCCTTTGATGGCTGAGTTCTGGGCCTTTCTCTTCAATGAGCCGCTGGAGCTCTCGGATTCTGGCCTGCATGGATGAGGCGGTTTGCAGGTTCATGGCTTTCTTGATCATCGACTTAAGGTTCATCTGGTTGTTCTCCTGGCGCTGGTGTGGCGCTCTCGGTTCATAGGTTCAGGGTGTTGTGCCTTTACCGGTGAGGGCTTCAGGCGGTGATCAGTTCTTCATTCAGGGTGCCGTTACCTCCTGGTGTGATGTGGGTTGAGGGTTGTTGAACTCTGGGTGTTGCCGGCGCGATTGAGGTCTGCTGCTGAAAGCCAGCGATTGGTTGCCCTACGGCCGGTGTTGTGTTTCTTGCTGGTGTTTGGCTCGGCTTCGCTGGCGAGAATCCAGAGCCGGCGGTATTCCTCGAGGATCCATTCGTGCTTTTCCGCGGGCAGTGCAGCCAGGCGGAGATGCAGAAACCGGTTGTCTTCCGGCAGCAATGGCAATGCAAGGCGCTTTGAAAGAGGGGTGTACTGATCCTGTTCCGGGTACGTCTCTCGCCCTGACTTCAGGTGTGCGACCTTCTCCGGGTTTTCTCTGATCCAGAGCGCCAGATAGTCGCGGGCTTGCCAAAGAGGAAGAGCGCCGGTTTCAAGATCTTTCAGATCGTCCCTGCAGAAAGGGGACTCCCAAAGTCTGAGCGCTCTGGTCACTTCCTCCGGAGTGATGCCGAGCTGGCTGCACACTGATGACAAGGCCCCTGCCTGGGTGTTGTTATTCTCAAAACGGCTCTGACCTGTACTGACAGAACTGACACAACTGGGTTCTGTCGGTTTTGTCAGTTCAGGTTCTGGGCTTTTCGGGGTTTCAGGTTTTTGAATATGCGCCTGATGGGTACTGACAAAACTGACGGAATCGGGTTTTGTCAGTTCTGTCAGTTCCGGTCTGGGGCTTTTCTGAATTCTTTGCTGCCATCTGCCCATGAATTAACCCTCCCTGATCCAGCGGTATTGGATGGAAGGTCTGCCACCGGCAACGGACGGCAGGCACTCAATTTCCCTGAGGTGGCCATAATCCAGCAGCAGATCCAGCGTATCCCTGATCTGGGCTTTCTCGGTAAGGCCGGCCCATGCCTTGCGCTGAACCTCCCTGAGGGTGAAGGGGTCTGACAGCTTATCCCTGCGATCAATCATCAGCCTGGCGCCGGTAACAGCCCCATGAGTGGCCACTGAGTAGAGCCGTTCAGCATGACTCTGCAGGTAGTCGGCAAAATCCAGAGCCTTGCCGGTGGCTACTTCACCCACCTGGTCACCGGTGCCATCCACCAGCTCAAATATGAGCGCCAAGGCCGCCACGGTCTTCGGCATCTTCATCAGGTGGCTTTCCATGACAGGGTGGAGTTCCCCGCTTCGGGCCTTGGTCTGGATCTCCTTCATCCATTCAATGAACATTTCCTGTGCGCCCGGGGAAAACTGCCGGGGCGTCTCGTCAGCTTCCATTTCCGAGAATTTCCGAAAGGCCTGGGCATAGGTGCTGTATGCGAGTTTGTTGGGCGGCCGGTCGCTCCAGTGCCAGGCTTTAATCCGGTCAGGGAAAACCGCCAACTGAAAGCGCTGGATCAATCCATCGTCATCACTGCCGCGAACAGCGCCCCGTATCAGAGGGGCAATCTTGCTTGGTTGTATACCGCCAATAATGGCCAGGGTGGTAGAGGTGATTAGCAGCGTGCCGCGGCCAATGCGATCAAAGATGTACTGTCCGCATCCGTCGAAACATTCCAGGTAGAAGGCGCGATCTGCCTGCCCATCCTCTCCTCGCATCTGGGCCAGCCAGCCGGCAATCTCGTCACGGACCAGCAGAAGGCCTGAGGGGTTTTCGTTCAGCAACTCCCCAAGCTTTGCCACTGTCGAATCGTTCACGATGATCCGGGGCCTGGTGGGTTTCTCCGGTTCTTGGATTGAAGCCCGCAGTGCGTCCATGGCGGCATTCTGGTTCCCCTTCTTAACCTCATGCTTGGCCTTATCCTTTGCGGCCTTGCCCTGGATCTCCGCCAGCTCTGCTTCTGCTTTGTATTCCGCCAGTTCGGTTTCAAAGACTTCCTGATTTTCCCGCTCAATGGCGTAGACAGGAGACAAAGCCGCTTTCATGGCCGGGGATTTCATGGCGGAGGGCCCGCCGATCATGGCGCCCCAAAGGTTGGGGGTGATCGACCAGTCATCGTTCTGCTTTGGCCGGATTTTTATCTTGTTCCCCAGAACGCCGGAGATGGCCACCAGAGCCGCGACAGCCACGTAATCCGGTGGGCATTGCTGGCGATCGGCCACATCACAAACGAAGCTACGAAGGGCTGTAGGGAGGTTGTCAGGATCAAGGGGCAGGACAGGGGGCATATCATCCGGTAAAGGGCGGGGCTGGCCCTCTGGCGGTTCTGGTGCCGTCATTCCACTCTGGAACTCTGCCAGCACGGCTTCTGCATCTGCGCTCTGGTATACGTCGCTCCAGTCCTTGGCAGACTGAGGGCAGGTCCAGGAGGTACCGGCGCGTTTACCGGCCCGGATGCCCGCCTTGTCATTGTCCACGGCAGCGATCAGGCGGAGGCCCGGGTTCATCTCATGGATGAGCGCGATATTACCGGGAATGATGGCTTCACCAAGGCCGCACGCCACCGGCAACTCTGTGGCTTCATGGAGGCGATACCCGTCCGCCAGGCCAGCGCAAACGATCAAGCGGCCCTCAAGCTTTGGCAGATCCTCGATATCAAATCCGATAGGGGTGAACGTCCCGGCCACCTTCGCGCATTTGGTGGCAAACTTATCATTGGGTTTGTCGTCCGGGTTTTTGCGGATGCTCTCTGAAAGGATCTGCTCAAATCCGCAAGGGTTGCCAGCAGTATCAAGAAGGGGTCTCAGCAGTGCCGGCCCTTCCCAAGGTTTTATTGGCTTACCTTCTGCATCGAAACGGGCAATCCGGACGCTTTGCACTGTGCAGCCCAGGGCACTCAGAGCGTCACTGTTCATACCCTTCTTCAGGGCATACGGATGGATTACTTTTTGATCAGCGCTGAGGTATTCTGTACCTGGTTGTTCACGGTGTAGCTCTGGGCCCTCGACTGGATCGCTGCCAGCGGGGGCCTCTCTCTGATCGACCATATCAGCCCGCCTTTTTTTCGATGTACCGGAACAGCTCATCCAGTGCCACGGCCTTGCAGCCGTTTATCCGCTCGATCTGAATTTCACCGCGAGACACGGCATCTGTAATTTCAGAAGCGGTTGTATTGAGCGTCTGGGGAACCTGGCTGAGGGCGAGAAACTGATGGTTGTTGCGGAAGAACCAGCCGGGGCTGCGTTTCTGGGGTTGTGGGGCTCTCATGCGACACCTGCCTTTCCGGCTTCCCAGTTCTCAACGTCTGAGAGTTTCCAGCGGGTGCAGTTGGGGCCAAGTTTTACAGGGGTGGGGAAGGCTCCTTTTTTCGCCCATCGCCAGGGCGTAACCCGAGAGACTTCATAGCGAGAGGCCAGCTCTCGATCCGAAAGGTACTTCTCTTTTTGCTCGTGGTTCATCGGTTTGCCTCATGTGATTTTGCGTAACACATGGGCAGTAAATCAGCGGGGAGTTTTCTTCTGCGGAATAAAAGTCGAGGGTTATTTTCCGGTTTCTTTGAGGTAGCGTTTAACCAAGCTGGCTCCTTGTCGATAGTGCTTTTCTAGGGTTGATATTTCTTCCCAGGTTCCTTTCTCTCCGCCAGACTCCAATAATCTGGCCAAGCTATGTCGCTTTTCTTGATATAGGGCGATTGCTTCAATTTTATTGAGGCCGTGTTCCAGCCTGATCTTTTCTACATCCTCCCATGTGAGCAGATCGCGGAGATGATTTTCGCCGGTTTTTGGGCGGCCTGCCTCAGGCTTCAGTGAAAATGCCTTGTTTGGGTTAATGCCATGCTCGGTAATTTCAAAAATACATTGTGCAGCCCAGTCGGCAACCAATGGATCAGGAAGCTTTCGTGATTTAAGGCAGGCTCTCAGATACCTGAGCAACTTCTCCCCTGCAATTTCATCTCCGGCATTAGCAGATTCAACGCGGTCGCTGAATTCCTCTAGGTACACGAATACCTCTCGGGATAGCAGGTCAAAGTGATCGTTTGTCGCTTTCGAAAGCTCTTCGATCTCGTTAAGGCTCTTGGGTTTCAACGTCACGGCGTAGATTCCTTTTTGTCGCCAATAGCAACAACCTTGCCGGAGTCCCTCTTGCTCTCACCATGCAGGCAGAACGTTTCCCAGTCGGCCATCAGCAGCCGGCGCTTATCAATCAGCTCTGAACGGGCGTAAGCGGCCCGGGTGGCGTCACTGTTCACATGGGCCAGGGCAAGCTCTGAAACCTCGTCAGCGTAGGCTGTGCGTTCTCTGGCCCAATCCTTGAAGGTGGAACGGAAACCGTGGGCGGTTACACTCTGATCCATCCGCTTCAGCAGGGCGGTCAGGAAGTTGTTCGATGGCTCGTCACCTTTCGGGCCGGGGAAAATCAAATCACCGGGGGCACCTTCACCCATGCTTTTTAGCAGTTCCATGACGGAATCAGTCAGGGGTACGCGGTGAACCTTCTCAGATTTCATACGCTCAGCCGGCACGGTCCAAACTTTCCGGGCCAAGTCGATCTCCTGCCAGGTAACGCCGGCTTTCCGGATCCGTTTGTCCCCGATGACCTCGTTTGTGCGGGCCGCCGTGAGAATCAGGAATTCGAGAGCCCGGGCGGCGATGCCAGTGCGCTTTTTCAGATCCTTCATGAACTCCGGCATCTTATCCACGGGCAGGGCGGCATAGTGGCCACGTTTCTTGATCTTCTCCGGTGAGGGGTAAACCTCATCCAGGTAGCCCTGCCACTTGGCGGGATTTTCGTTGGATCGGTAGCCGTGAATCGCACACCAGCCCAATATATTTTCAATACGGGCCCTGACGCGGTTGGCGGTTTCAGTCTTGGTTTCCCATATCGGATCCAGAACTTGCTTGATGTGGGGGAGCTCGATTTCTCGTACTGGCATTTCCCCTAAATGCGGGATGGCGTAGGTGGTTAGACTATTGGTCCACTGTGTTTCCTGGCGGGGATTCCGGAACTCTTTGGACTTCATCCGGATGTATTCTTCCATTGCCTTCTGGAAGGTCAACGTGCTGATTTTTTCCGCCAGCAGTGAACGCTTCAGAGAGCGCTTTTCCTCAAGGGGATCTATACCATTCCGGATCTTCTCTTTCACTTCCCGGGCCTTGTCGCGAGCCTGAGCGAGGGAGATTTCAGGGTAGGGCCCAAGGCCGATATCTGGCCGGCGGTTACCGATTGTCGCGCGTAGAATCCACTGACGGGCGCCAGAGGGCGTAACCTTTAGTAGCAGTCCTGAGACACCACCAACGGGGTACCGAACTTCTTTAACCTCTCCGTTGGAGGGGTTGACCCGACAAGACAGGCGTTTTACTTCGAGCGGTGAAAGTTCCTTGGCAATCTTCGGCATCGCTTGGCCCACATCCCGGCACACAAAAAGTATTGATATTCGATGCTACAGGGTGATATGGTGGGTTACAAGCGTTTCAGGTAAGTAGTTGTTCTGGAATGGTTAAAGGCTGAATTTTTCGAGGAAAATCAGTGTGTGAGTCAGGTCTGGCCCACCGCCACTTTCTCTTCCTTCCCTGATATTTCCCGTATCCTTTCAAACTGTTTCGTTAGTGCTTCTAATTCGTGGCCAATGCTTTGCGAATCGCCCGAATGCCACTCAGCGCTGCCTCATTGTCACCGTGTACGCACAGGCTGTCGGCCGGCAGTGTCAGCCAGTTACCGGATGAACTGTAGACTCCACCGTTTTTAGCGAACGATACCGCCTGATTGACGATCTTGTCTGCAGACTGATGTACCGCCCCTGGAAGGCGACGGGACACCAACTGGCCCTCGTCGTCGTAGGCGCGGTCGGCAAAGGCTTCCAGCAGGATGGGGAGACCAACATAGTCCGCCAGTTTGCGGTGTTGTTCGTGTTTGACCGTCACCGGGAGCATCAGCGGCAGATCCTGCTGATAGCTTCTAACCGCGGTCATAACGGCTTCCAGGGTGCTCATGTCCCGCATCATGTCGTTGTTCAGGGCACCGTGGGGTTTTACGTAAGACAGCGTCAGGCCCTCGGCCCGACATAGTCCCTGTAGCGCGCCAAGCTGGTAGAGGATCAGGGCGTGAATTTCCTCGGGGCTGTGGCTGATGGAGCGGCGGCCAAACCCGGCCAGGTCGTGATAGGACGGGTGGGCGCCGATCTCTACTCCGTGCTTCGCTGCCAGAGCCACGGTTTTCTGCATGACCGAAGGGTCCCCGGCGTGAAAGCCGCAGGCGACGTTGGCCATATCGATAAGGGGCATCACCTGGTCGTCCTGGCCCATACGCCAGGCACCGTAGCTTTCCCCCAAGTCACAGTTCAGTTTCATCTCACAGCTCCCGGCCCGGGTACTGGGCCTGTCTCTGTTCCTCCGCGAGCCTGACCCTCTCTGCCAGTTCTTCGGGTTCATTGCGCGGCACCTGCCAGCCCTGCAGGTTCTCCTCAATCAGCTGCGTCAGGGCATCGATATGTCCCGGTGTGGCGTTGAGGGCGGAGATATAGCTGAAACCCTCGCCGCCGGCTTCCATGAAGTATTCGCGGTTTTCCTCGTCAATCTCTTCGATGGTTTCGAGGCAATCCGCCGAAAAGCCGGGGCAGAACACATCTATAGATGTTACGCCTTTTTGGGGCAGTGCTTTAAGGGTTTCGTCAGTATAGGGCTGCAGCCACTCTTCCCGGCCAAAACGTGACTGGAAGGTGGTCAGGTAGTCATCCTTTCCAAGGCCAAGCCGTTCTGCCAGCAGGCGGGAAGTCTTGTGGCACTCACAGTGGTACGGGTCGCCGCGCTTAAGGTACTTCAGGGGAACCCCGTGATAGGAGAGGATCAGTTTCTGGTTGCGCCCATGCTTGTCCCAGTGCGCCTGGATATGGCTGGCCATAGCCTCAATGTAAGGTGGGTAGTCCGGGTAGTGGGACACAAATCTCAGATCGGGAAGCCAGCGCCGACGGGTAAAATTATGGGCAATGGCATCGAACGTCGAGGCGGAGGTCGAGGCGGAATACTGCGGGTACAGGGGCAGTACCAGCAACCGGCGAACCCCCTGGGCCTGCATTTCATCAAGTACCTTGGGGATTCCCGGGTTGCCATATCGCATGGCAAATCCCACCAGGAGGTTGTTTCCGTGTTTCGCCTGCAGCTGTTTGCGAATCGCTTCGGCTTGCCTGGCGGTGTGGATCAACAACGGTGACCCTTCCGGTTGCCACACGCCAGCATAGGCTTTGGCTGACCGGCTGGGACGCAGCCGCAGGATAATGCCATGGAGTATCAGCCTCCAGATCGGGCGCGGCACTTCAACCACCCTGGGATCCCAGAGGAATTCCCCCAGATAACGGCGCAGGGCAGACGTGGTTGGGGCATCCGGTGTTCCCAGATTGGTGATCAGTACTCCGGTTTTTTCGGGATGGTCATGGCGAAAATCGGCGGTACCCTTGTACGGCATGGTTCTGGATCCTGGAGAATGATGGGTGTCCGTTCAGAAAGTGGCTCAGGAGCGTTTCCCTGCCTGCTGGGCCATCCGCGGCGCCAGCCCGCCAACATCGTAACCAGCTTTACGGGCCTTGTTGACGATGTCGTGGGCCGGCTCGGTGCGTGCCGAACTCAGTGCCCAGAGCACGGTGCAGCGAGCTCCGGAGCGGCAGAAAGCAAGTACGGGCTTGTCCGCCTGACGGATCATTGCATCAAAGCGGTCAACGTCGTTGTCAAAGATATTCCCGGACTCGACCGGCAGATACACCCACTCCATCCCGTTTGCGCGCGCTGCGGCCTCAATGTCGGCCATGCCCGGCTGGCCGGGCTCTTCGGCATCGGGGCGATTGGCAACGAGTGTTTTGAAGCCGAGTTTTGCAGCTTCGCTAACGTCCTCCACAGTGAGCTGGGGCGAGACTGAAATCGTGTCGTCGATACGTCTGATGTCCATAAGCGATCCTTTTGCCGGTCACATAAATGCCTCAGCATAATGCCACAGGACATAGCCGCTGTCAGAGCCCGGGCCATGGGAAGTTTTAATCCAGGAGATAAAAAAGCCCGGCACTGGTGGCCGGGCAGAGGCGTGCGAGTAGTATCCATGAAAGACTTCCAGACAAACCGGCATCAGCAGGGACACCGGTACAGTGAAGTATTGACCATATTTTGAACACTTCAAGCCAGTGAGCGATTCGTTTGATCACATTTTTTCATATTGAAAGTGTGCTTATACTAAAGCCGCTCGCTGTGGGCCTTTCAGGCGATTTGGTTTCAGCCCTGACGCAGAGATATTGGCCTGTTGACTGAAATTCAGTGCCCGCTGTAATACAATAGTGGGCCATTGAGAGTCCAACGCCTCCGAGGTTTTGCATGTCTGACGAAAACGAAAACACGCCGGAAAACGACGAGCAGCTGGCGGGTAAAATAAAAGGGTCTGCGCGGCAGATCTGGCTGGCCGGGCTCGGTGCCTACACCAAGGCCGAGGAGGACGCTGGTCGCTTCTTTGAGCGTCTGGTTCAGGAAGGCGAGCAGTTGGAGAGTAAGACCCGCGGCGTGGTTGAAAAGCACGTACGCACAGTGGAAGACCGTGTGGACGATGTGCGGGAAAAGGCCACTGGCACCTGGGACCGCCTCGAGAACATGTTTGATGAGCGCGTGTCCGGCGCGTTGCGTCGATTGGGTATTCACCGTCGGGACGAAATCGAAGCCATGGAACGCCGGATTCAGGCCCTGGAAGCGGAACTCCAACGCCTCAGGGAGCAGACCGAGGACCGCTCCGAAGAGGAATGATGCTCGCTTTCGGCCGTTGATGTCAGAGGTAATCCCGGCTCATCAGGTAAATCTGTTCTTTTTCATCCGGGCCCAGGTAGGGCAATAGCAAGTGCATCATCTGGTAAACACCGCGGCCCGGGTCCATGGAGTCGCGGTCATCCAGATGCGACAGACTGTCGAAGCTGCTCCAATAGCAGGCGGTGAGCGTCAACTGGTCGCAGAGTGCATCCAGCTCCCCATCGGTAATCTCCATGACGCCCTGGCGTCGAAAGCTCTCGCAGATGACCCTGAAACCATGGGTTTTCTTTTTCAGAATGCGCCGGAAGCGGGTTTGAAGCTGCTCGTATCGGGACAGGACGTTCACCAGGTCCTGATACAGGAATCGGTAGCGGGCGACGGTTTCGAACAACAGATGCAGGAAAAAACTCTGCTGGTCCAGGCTGATGGTCGCGTCTTCCGGAACCGCCAGCAGGTCGTGCATTTCGTGTTCATAGCTGGCAAAAAGTTCCCCGACAATATCGCCCTTGCTCTTGAAGTGGTAATAGAGGTTGCCGGGGCTGATATCCAGTTCGTCCGAAATCAACAGGGTGGTTACGTTGGGCTCGCCGATGCTGTTGAACAGCATCAGGCTGGCCTCAAGTATACGGTCGCGGGTTTTCATTTTTTTCATGTCGCGGCCCGGCGAGGTGGGTTCAAAGCGAGAAACGAGCCCACACCGGACAATGGTCCGAAGGCCGCTCCATGGCGCGAATATCGTAGCTGACGCCTGCTTCTTCCGCCTTGGGCAGAAGCGGGTCACTGGCCATGATCAGGTCGATCCTCAGGCCGCGGCGTGGGTCCCTGTCAAAGCCCTTGCTGCGGTAATCAAACCAGCTGAAGGTGTCAGATTCCTCGGGGTGCAGGTGTCGAAACACGTCCGTGAAACCACGGCTTTCGACCTGTCCCAGCCATTCACGCTCTTCCGGAAGAAAGCTGCATTTGCCAGTTCTCAGCCAGCGCTTGGCATTGTCGGCACCGATGCCGATGTCCTGGTCAGTAGGCGAGATATTCATATCGCCCATTACCACAATCTCACCGTTGGCGGCTTTCAGGTCGTCCAGGTAGCGCATCAGGTCCGCGTAGAATTTTTCCTTGGCGGGAAACTTTACCGGGTGGTCTCGGCTCTCGCCCTGGGGAAAATAACCGTTGATCACCGTGAGTTTGCGGCCATTGACCGTGAAGTGGCCGGTAATAAGCCTGCGCTGGGAATCCTCTCCGTCCCACGGGTAGCCTTTCTGGACGCTGTCCGGCGCCTGGCGGGAAAGAAGCGCAACGCCGTAATGAGTCTTCTGGCCGTGGAAGTGAACGTGATAGCCGAGTTCGCGAATGGCGTCCTCCGGGAACTCCTCGTCGGTCACCTTGGTTTCCTGCAGGCCGATAAAATCCGGGTTCAGGCTATCAATCACGGCCTCAAGCTGGTGCAGCCGGGTGCGGATACTGTTGACGTTGAATGAGACAAACATCATCGGCGGAAACCTTCTGTTTTGCAGTTTTGGCGATTGTCAGGGTGTGTCAGGAAACCGCAAGTCTACCACAACAGGTCGGTGTGTCCGCCTTGGCTGCAAGGACGGATTCAGCGGGTCAGTTCACAATCCGGAGCGGTGTCCACGGCATAGCGGATATGGGCGGTGTAGTTCGAGTCCTTGTCCTTGCGGATATTGGTCAACCCAAGGTAGTCCGTCAGCGCGCCGTTGTCGTTATAGCCCAGGAGGATCGGGTCAACCAGAAAGCTCAGGATTGTGCTCGAGGGCTCTATCAGCACCGTATGTGTGGCGTTGATGCGGTCGTCCTTCGCAGGCTCCAGTACGAAGCCATAGGCTTTGCCCCGTGTGGGCGCCAGAAAATCGAATTCAATGCGGTCACCGGAAGTGACCTCGGGCCAGTGGTTGCGGACCAGATTGTCGAAGCCCGCATCTGCTACCAGTTTCCGGGTGACCTCCACCGTCGAGTTTTCCGTGTCGCCTTCCGGAGTCTGCCACTCGATTTCCAGCGTCGCATCATCCCGGTTGCGGATCTCCATGACTTCATTGAAACCCGGCTGTCGGAAGGTCATCGCTGGACGCAACGTCGATTGTTCGTAAGACAGCGTCTTTTCAGCAAATGGCTCACCGTTACTGCGAAGGTAAGTCACGTTGTGGGAGGCGGGTCGGAAAAGGCCATCGGTGCACTTGCCTGTGACCACGTGCTGCTCTTCATAGAGCAGGTTGTCGCCGTTCAACGGCATCGCCTGGCCGGTAAAGCGCATCTCGGCGGCCGCGGCCGACAGGGGCAGGGCGCAGGCGAGCAAAAGGGCGCTGGACCTCATCGTATCAGCTCCGGATAGAGGGCCTTGCGGAGATAGAGAAGGCTCGGGAATACAACCAGCCAGCCCAATGCCAGCGCAGCCAAAGAAAGTGTGGGATTCGGAAGTTGCACGGCGCCCAGCGCGCTGGCGGACCAGTAGCAAAAGGCCCGGCGATGGGGGCACACACAAAGGGCAGCCAGGGTTTGCTGCCAATCCATGACAGGGAATGGCTCAGGGTGGTCATGAATATGGCCCAGATGCCGACCAGCCAGACCGGTGTGATCTGTACGCTGCCAGTGCCATCATCAAGGATGCCGGTCTGGAACCAGATGCCGTCCAGTACACCGCCCAGAACCGTGCCGGCGCCGATAAACTGCAGTTCGATGGAGCGGTGCTGGCTGACAAACAGCATGTGGAAAACCAATAGCAGGACCACGAATCCGGCAGCCATCAGGCCCGGATAGAGCACGCATACGAACCAGCCAGCCTGGAACAGGGCGAAGTTCACGACATTGCGCAGGGTATCGTTGTGGATCATACGCTCAGGATGTTCTCACGCTTGTTACCTGGCTTGGCGAACAGGATCTGGGAAACTCCAATGGCTCGTTCACTGAAGCCGGCCTCGCAATAGGCGAAGTAGAAATGCCACAGGCGGCGGAAGGCCTTGTCGTAGCCAAGGCTGTCGAGCGTATCCCGGTTCGCCATGAAGCGATCGCACCAGTCCCGCAGCGTGCGGGCGTAATGGAAGCCGATATCTTCAGCGTGGGTCATTACCAGGTCCGAACCGGTGCGGACGGAGTCCAGCATCGCGCCAAAAGAGGGAATGAAACTGCCCGGAAAAATAAATCGTTGAATGAAATCGACGTTCTTCAGGGCGCGTTTGTAGCGCTGTTCGGGCATATTGATGGCCTGAACCAGGGCCAGGCCGTCCGGCTTCAGCAAGCGGCTGATTTGAGAAAAGTAGCTGTCCAGAAATTGCGGGCCCACCGCCTCGATCATTTCGATGGACACCAGCTTGTCGAACTGGCCTTCCAGGTCGCGGTAGTCGTCAAACAGCAGGGTGATCTGCGCTTCCAGGCCCTCGTCGCTGACCTTTTTTCTCGCCAGTTCCAGCTGCTCGGCGGATATCGTTGTGGTCGTCACATGACAGCCAAAATGTTTGGCCGCATGCACGGCGAAACCACCCCAGCCGGTGCCGATTTCGATCACCCGGTCGCCCGGTTGCAGGTCCAGTTTTCGGCAGATGGTATCCAGTTTGTGAACCGCCGCTTGCTCCAGCGTCGCCTCTGGGCCTGGGTAGATGGCGGAGGAATACATCATCGTGGGGTCAAGGAAGGTCTCGAACAGGTCGTTACCCAGGTCGTAGTGGGCGCTGATGTTCTTGCGGGAACCTTCCTTCGTATTGCGATTCAGCCAGTGCAGGCCCTTCAAGGCCGGTTTGGTGACCCAACTGAATCGGTCCTCGAAGGCGTTCATTCGATCAACGTTTCGGGTAAAGAACCGCAACAGGGCCACCAGGTCCGGCGTTGACCAGTCACCTGCGACATAGGCTTCAGCGGCACCCACGCTGCCGCCCGTTAGCAGATCCTTCCAGGTGCTGTGGTCGTGGATGACTAGCTCCGCCGGCGCGAATCGGCTGTCATTGTCTCCAAAGGTCAGAGTTTCCGCCCCGGCTTCACGAATCGTCAGTGTTCCCGCTTCAAGAAGCGAAAGCTGCTGGCACACAAGGGCTTTCGCCCACCGGCTGGTGAGCGGCGCCTGGCCAGTGCCAGTGGATTCAAGCGAGGTGTTCAGGTTCTCCATGAGCTTACCTTTCCGGTTGTCTTGTTCTGGGCTGTGGGTTCGGTGACATCCTGGCTGAGTCTTCTGCGCCGCGCCGGTGCGCCGGGTCGTTTTCAGGCAGCTTGTTTGGATGGGTAAAGAACGGCACCCCTTTGAGCTTGAGCTTCAGGGCGTGCCAGTAAATACCGCCCACCACCTTCAGCGCTTCCAGTGGAAACTGCCTAAGGCTCCTGTGTAGTTCTTTACGATCCAGGGGGGTGCGTCGGACCACCAATGTGGCATCAAAATGCTTGCGTTCGTCCTGTTTCACACCCATGTGGATTCGAAGTTCAGGGCCGCGGAAACTGAACGTCCACTGGTAATGCTGATCCATGGGATTGAAGGGCGATACGTGAAAGCGTTTGCTGAACTCGAAGCGCTCAGTGCGCCAGCCGGCACTGGTTGGTTCCGCGCCTGTGGTTTCGAGGCAGTACACATGGCGATCTTTCCAGGGTGTATTGGTGATCTGAGCATGATGACCCGGGGCACGGCTCCATGATCCGGGCGGTCACCGGCGTGGTAGCAGAAGTAGAAACTGACCGGATTGAACACATACCCGAAATAACGGGGATGAGTAATGAGTTGCACCGCGCCGTCCGGGCGCCATCCCGTCGCCTGTTGTACCTGATCGCTCACGGCCTGCAGGAGGTTGTCGGTCTCGGGCCGGAAATAGTCACGGCGGTACAGGGACAACCAGTTGAAGCATTCCAGGGAAAACAGGCGGCTGATATGGGTTATGGATGGCCACTCGCGCAGGTCCAGGGCCAGCATGCCGGTGCTGTAGCTGAATTCGTGGCGGACCGGTGCCTTGCGACGATGCCGAATCGTGCCCTCCAGCCATTGGCTGTGAAGCTGATTGGCGACCATGTTTTGCGGTAGGGCAGCGTTCATGGCTACAGCTCCACTCCCAAAGCCTGAGTAACGCGGAGCGCACTGCTCACACCGTCCTCATGAAAGCCATTGAACCAGTAGGCGCCACAGAAGTGGCTGCGGTTGTGGCCGCCGATTTCGTCATAGCGTTTCTGGGCCGCCACGGCCTCCAGGGTGAACACAGGGTGTGCGTAGTCGAAGCGTTTTATGATGCGCTCCGGATCAATGTCCTGGCTGCGGTTGAGGGTGACACAGAAGGTTTCCGGTGCCTCATCGAAATTCTGCAGTACGTTCATGTTATAGGTCACAGACACAGGCTCGGTGCTGTGTTGCGGTATGAAATAGTTCCACGCCGCCCACGCCCTGCGATTTGATGGCAGTACCGAACTGTCGGTGTGCAACACCACATCATTGCGTTGATAGGTAATGGCACCAAGAATATCCAGTTCTTCGGCGGAAGGATCGGCAATCATGCCGAGGGCCTGGTCGCTGTGGCAGGCAAACACCACCTGGTCAAAGTGGTGGTGCTCGTTATTGACGGTGACCACCACATGGTCCGGCTCACGGACGACGGAACTGACCGGGCTGTTCAAATGTATGCGTTCGCCCAGGCGTTCCATCATCGCATCGACATAGCGCGCGGAGCCGCCGGAAATGACCCGCCAGGTCGGACGATCGTCTACCGACAACATGCCGTGATTATTGAAAAACTGGAGAAAGAATCGGATCGGGAACTGCTCCAGGACAATCTCCGGCGCCGACCAGATCGCAGCCCCCATGGGGACGATGTAGTATTGGCGGAAGTAGCGCGAGTAGCCGTTGCGATTCAGGTATTCGCCCAGGGTTTCGGTGTCTGCGATGTTACCAGCGGCCAGGTCTGCCCGGGATTCCTTATTGAAGCGCAGGATCTCCTGGATCATACGAAGAAACGGTAGATTCAGCAGGTTTCTGCGTTGGGCGAACAGGGTGTTCAGGCTGGTGCCGTTGTACTGTAGCCCGGAGGAATGACAGTCAACACTGAAACTCATGTCGCTGACTTCCGACGCAACACCCAAGCGGTCCATCAGCTTCATGAAATTGGGGTACGTCCAGTCATTGAAGACGATAAAACCGGTGTTGACCGGCCACTCCCGACCACCGGCGGTAACCATCTCTGTGTTGGTGTGGCCTCCGGCATAGTCGCCGGCTTCAAACAGCTCCACATCGTACTTTTCGGATAAGAGCCAGGCTGTGGTCAGGCCGGAGACCCCAGCGCCAATGACTGCAATACGTTGACGTTCGTTACTCATCCACTGGTTTCCTGTTCATTCCTGCTTTTGCGGCTCATGCTGGCGGCCATGCGATCAATCAACCCCTGGGGCAGGGCGCCCAGAGCCTTCAGTGTCCAGGTGAATCGCTTCGGAAAAGCGATTTCGTTACGGCCTTTACGCAGTCCTTTGACGATACGGCCTGCAGCGTCTTCCGCTGAGACCAGGAACGGCATCGGAAAATCGTTTCTGTCGGTCAGCGGCGTTTTCACAAACCCCGGCGAAACCACCACCACGTCGATGCCTTCGGGCGCCAGATCCGCTCGTAGCGCGTGGGCAAAGTAGGTAAGCGCGGCCTTGGAGGCTCCGTACCCCTCGGCGCGGCCGAAGGGAAACCACCACGCCGATGAGCTGACAATCACCAGAGTCGCCGGTTGGCCCTTCGCGACGGTGCGCCGCAGAGCCGGCAAGGCAATATCCAGACAGCGTGCGGTGCCCACCACGTTGGTGTTGATGTTGTTTTCAATCACAGCGCTGTCGTAGTCGGCGATTTCCAGGTATTCACAGGTGCCGGCGTTGAGGATGGCCATGTTGAGGTCGCCGTGGGTTTCCAGGCTTGCGGCAATACCCTGCAGGTCCTCCTGGCTCGTGGTGTCGGCCCGCGCCGCCACGACTCTCTCCGGCGCCAGCGCGCACAGGCCATCCAGCGCTTCCTGTCGTCTACCGGTGATCACCAAACGGTGCCCCTGGTCTACCAGCGCGTGGGTAACGGCTTCGCCGATCCCTGAGCTGGCCCCGGTAATCCAGATGTTGGATGCTGTTCCAAGCCGTTTACTCATCCCGCCTGATTCCTTATCCAACGGATCACGCCACCCAGTAACGGAAGGTTTTCGTAGAGCAACTGGCCGATGTCGAAATAATCCCGATGGGAGAGAACGCGCCCCTCACGAATAACCAACTGACTAATGCCTTCCACCGCAACCGGGTTGCCCTTCCGAATACGTTTGTGCCTGAGCTGCATCACCCAGGGAATGCACACATCCTCGCCGTTGACCACGGGCTCGCCGAAGTCGAAACCGCAGGAAATCACGTTGGCATACGCGCTGGAGAAGTACTCCGTCAGTTCATCGATGCCATGCACGCTTGTAAACGGATCGGTAAATGTCACGTTTTCGCTGTACACGCTGGACAGCTCCGCCATGTTGCCGGCGCAGAGGTTATTGAAGAGTTGTGTGAAGCGCCCAAGAGTTTCCTGGACGGATGAACTATGGTTGCCCATTTCGATGACAGAGGCGGTACTCATGAGTGTTTCCTCCTCATGGAATCCAGTTGGCGGGTTTCTTCCTGAATGTGTTCTGGAATAGGGTTCATGTCCCAGATGATGCCAAGACGCGCGAGTAGCCACAGTCCGTACCAGGTCATATCCACCTCGTACCACCGGAATCCCTGGCGCACGGATTGCGGCCAGCGATGGTGGTTATTGTGCCAGCCTTCGCCCATGGTGATGAGCGCGAGCCAGACGTTATTCCTGCTGTCGTCGGAAGTCTCGAAACGGCGTTTTCCCCAGACGTGGGACAGGGAATTGATGGACACCGTGGCATGGAACAGCAACACCGTCGATATAAAGAAGCCCCAGGTCAGCAGCTGCAAACCATTGGTGCCCAGGCCGGCGCCCACGCCGCCAGAGCTTCACCCAAGGCATAAATACCGACCGCGGCGGCTGCCGGTACCAATGAGTCAAAGCGGTTGAGAAAGCGGAGTTCGGGAAACTTCATCCAGTCCTTCACCCGACGCTCATCCATGGCAAAGCCCGCGTCACAGGTAAACCAGCCAACGTGCGACCACCAGAACCCGCCTTGGTGTGGTGAGTGCAAGTCCTTTTCGTCGTCCGAGTGTTGATGGTGGTGCCGATGATGGGCTGCCCACCACAGCGGCCCACGTTGGGCCGCGCTGGCGCCCAGGACACCGAAGAAAAACTGTGCAACACGGCTGGTCTTGAAAGTTTTGTGGGCAAAGTAGCGATGGTAGAAGCCGGTGATGGCAAACATGCGCACGGCGAAAAAGCCGATTGCAAAGATGACAGCAAAGGTACTGGTGCCCGTGACGATGACCAGCAGACAGGCCAGATGAAGTGCTATAAAGGGAACCACCCTGAGAAAATTGAAAGCCCGCGAGCTTGTGTCGAGGTGATCCGAACCCGCAGCGGAGTCGAACCATCTCAGAATGTTTGTCAGCCAGTGTTGCACTCGGGTCATACCCTGATTGCCCTTTCGTTCGTGGTTTAACCTGTAAAGCCTGGGCGTTGAAGAATCTCAACCAGACGCTTGACGGGTTCTACGTTCCAACAACCGAATTTGGATGCACGTTATACGATGTTTAACCAAACCGATCAGATGCCTGTTATACGCCGGATTGCCATTGTTGGTTCAGGCATGGCCGGCCTGAGTGCAGCACTTCTGCTTCAGGAGCAGAACCATGAAGTGACGATCTTCGAGAAAAGCCGCGGCCCGGGCGGTCGCATGGCCGCAAAGCGTGTTGCGGGTGGCTCCGTAGACATCGGGGCGCAATACTTTACGATCAGGAATCCTGCTTTCTCCGCCTTCCTGAACCGTTATGCCGAAGGCAGTTTCAGGCCGTGGCCCGGGCGGTTTGGTTACCAGACCACCTCCGGGCAATGGGAGCCGTTCCCGCAAGAGACCCGCTACGTCGGCGCTCCCCGGATGACCGCCATCACCCGCGGGCTTTCCACCGCTGCAGACGTCCAGGCGCAAACGCGCATTTATAGCCTGGTTCGCCAGGGCCAACAGTGGTTGCTGAACGATACAGACGGCGAGTCTTATGGGCCCTTTGACGCGGTTATCGTCACGGCACCTCCGGCTCAGACCCGGGATATGTTCAGCAACAGTAGGCTCACAGCGCTCTCGGACCAGATGCAGGACACGTTAGCCATATCCAGCCGTGCTGGGCAACCGCTGTCTATTTTCGGCAGGCGCTGGAACAGCCCTATGACGGGATGCGGTGCCAGAACCCGATACTCGACTGGATTGCGAATAACTCGAGCAAACCGGGCAGGGACGATTCCGGCCAGTGGTGGGTTCTCCATGCAACGCCTCAATGGTCTCGGGAGCACGAAAATATCTCGGCGGACAAGGTGTCGGCTGCCATGATTGAGGCGTTTAAGAAGGTAACCGGTGTTACTGTCTGCCCTGACGACTGGATTTCGCACCGGTGGCTTTATGCGAAATCCTCGCCCACGGAGCAACCCGGTTTTCGCTGGTATGGCGACCAGCGCATCGGGCTGGCCGGGGACTGGCTGAGCGGCGGCCGCGTGAGGGCGCGTTCAACAGTGCCAGTGGCCTGGTCGCGCATATGCTGGCGGACTAAACCCAACTTACTTGCCGGTCAGTACGGTTGGCCGAACGTAGAAGTGGGTGATGGTACCGTCGCTGAACTTGCTGAAGAAGGCGCTGATATCGGTAATCTTGCGCAGGGAACGGGCACGGTTGATCGGATCACGCACCAGTACCTTGATGCCGTTGAAATTGTCCTGGATGTTCGAGAACCGTGCCCGCATGGAGCAGGTCACAACCTCGCCCGGGTCCAGGTCCAGCTCCCGGGCCAGCCAACGGCTGTGATCCTCGATGCCGGCGACAGTGAGATCTTCTCGGGTGTCCAGGTGGTTCAGTTTGGCCCGGTCCACAATGCAGCGTGAATAACTGCCAGACTTTTTCCGCGCCACTTTGCGAAAAGCCTCCCAGAAGAAGCTGTCTGTCAGTTCTGCGAAGTAACGCATGTCGCTCAGGCAGGTATCCACCCAATCAAATATTTCCGGGTCTTCAAGCACTTCGTTGATCGCTTCCCGCAACAGCCAGTCGAAACCCAGGGCCGTCTTGTGGGCGTAGACCTTGCGGTACATCTGGTGGCGGCTGTAGACGAAGTCCTCCAAGGCGCCAAGACCCTTCTGGGTAATGGCCAGGCCGAGCCAGGGCTCGCGCACGTCCCAGCCGAAGCGCAGGTTGCTCAGCAGGTGGTCAAGGTTGAAGCCACCGATGGTGACTGAGGAGTGAAAGCCGTCCCGAAGCATGTAGTCGGCCCGGTCGGCGTCGATTTCACCGGAGACAATGGACGACATCAGGTCCATCACCAGCCGGGGGGTGTCGGCTTCGCTCAGAACACCGGAGTCCGCGTCGTTACCGGCGATGAAATTCCAGAAGGTGCGTGCGTGGCGGCAGAACGCATCGCTGGGCCGCACATCCGTGGTCTCCATGATGCCGATCACGTCTCTTGGATCGAGGCCGGCGGTCTCAAGGTCAATGGACGACAGCACTTCGTGGGCAACCCTCACGGAATAGTGCTCGTGCTCCAGTTCTTCCGGGCGTTCACTGTGATACACGGAATAGTCGACACCGCTCCATAGGTCATCAAACCGGTCGGGCCGCGACATAAGGTCGTGGATGCGCCGCGCCTGGGTGAACTGGTGGGAGAAGCTGGAATGTCCGCTGTCGTGCAGCAGGCAGCCCAGGCGGATGGTCTTGGCCAGGTAGTCAATGGCGTCAAGCTGGCTGAGGCTAAGGTCTGTCTGGTCGCTGAGCTGGCGTTCCCGCAGGTAGGCGTCGATCATCGAGCGGAACATCCGCGTGCCCACGTGCATCACGCCAATACTGTGAAGGAAGCGTGAGTGGGTCGCCCCAGGGAAAACCAGGCTGAGGATGTCGTTCTGGCAAATATTGCGCAGGCGCTGGAACAGGGGATGGTCGATAACCTTGATTTCATGCCGGTAAAGCGGAATTCCGCCATGGACCGGGTCCATGATCAGCTTGTCATAAGCCCCGAGCAGGTCATTGACGGCACTTCTCATAGATTACAACCTCCCAAAAACATCAAACATGTCTTGTTATATCACAGGGGCGTGCCAGAATAGGTATCAGAAACCCAATTTCCTGTTTACCGATGGTAGTTTAGGGCAATCGCCATGACATCGCGCACCGAGCGCATTCTTATTATCGATTCGGATGAACGTGCCCGCTCGGAACTGGTCGATACCTTGAGGCCAGGGGATTCTACGTTACCGGTTATTCGGACCTGGCTTCCGCCCGTTCCCTGTTCGACGATAATATTCCGGACATCATTTTTGCCGACCTGTCGCCGGACGCCATTGGTGAGCTTGCCGGTCGACTGGAAGACGCGGAAACCTTCACCCCCATCGTTGCCTGCTATTCCACCGCAGATGCCTCCGAAATCGTTAATGCGCTGCGAGCAGGCGCGGCCGATATCGTGCTTAAACCCTGTTCAGATGATCGTGGTGCCCTCGACGACGTTATTGGCAAGCTGTTTGATCGGGTGCGTGTGAACCGGCTCAACCAGCTTTATCGTCAGGAACTGGAAGAAGCGAACCGGGACTTGCGGGATGGCATTGCGGAATTACGTGCCGACCAGCGCGCCGGCCGTAAGGTCCAGCTCAGAATGTTGCCAGACCGGGAACAGGTGCTTTCCGGCTTTTCCGTCAATCACCTCATCAAGCCCTCGCTGTTTCTTAGCGGGGATTTCCTGGACTATTTCCGAATAACCGAAGACAAGGTGCTGGTGTATATCGCCGACGTGTCTGGCCACGGTGCCAGCTCGGCGTTCGTAACGGTGTTGCTGAAAAACCTGACCAACCGCCTCCAGCGCAATCTCAGGCGTGGCTCCAGTGATGACATCCTGTTTCCCGATCGTTTCCTTGAGCGGATTAATTCCGAACTGCTCGATACCGGGTTGGGCAAGCATGTAACGGTGTTCGTAGGCATCATATCAACGTCTGACAGGAGCCTTCGCTATTCGGTGGGCGCCCATTTCCCGATGCCGATCCTTTCCCTGGAGGGCGGCAGGACAGAGTTCCTCGAAGGCAGTGGCTTGCCGGTAGGGCTGTTCGAGACGCCGGAATGGGAGGTTTACGAAGTTCCACTGGACAAGCCGTTCCACCTGATTCTTTTCTCAGACGGTATACTGGAGGTCATCAAGCCAAAAGCCTGGATGAAAAGGAAAAGACACTACTTGAACTCGTCTCGGGAGGTAGTCACACTATTGCTTCCCTGGGCGACGCTCTGAATCTCGACGAGATCACAGAGTTACCTGACGATATTGCTATCGTATCAGTAACGGATACCGATCCTGATACCAATGGCCCGACGTCGACATAGTGGCAGTGGATTCAATGGCTGGTTACAAGATCCTGCAAGCTGAAAAACAGGGCATCTATGTCCTTAAGTTTATTGGAGAAATCCGGCTGAACCTGTGTTCGACGCTGGACAATCTGGTTGAGTCCATTACCCAGGATCCTGACTTCAAGACGGTGGTTATTGATCTTACCGAAACCGAGATCATCGACAGCACCACCCTTGGGCTGCTGGCCAAGATTGCCATGGCTGCCCAGAAACGCAGTAATTTCCTGCCCACGATGATATCCACCAACCCTGATATAACCCGAATCATCACCTCCATGGGTTTCGACAAGATTTTCATCATTGTTCGCGAGCCTGCGTCCCGCATCGAAGAACTGGAAGAAATCCCCGTATTGCGCGCGAGCGAGCAGCAGGTCAGGGATAAGGTGTTGGAAGCCCACCGTGTGCTGATGGGCCTGAACAGCCGTAACCGGGAAGAATTCAAGAACCTGGTGCGTGCCCTGGAATGCGAAGAGTCCGGCTGAGCCCGGGGTCATCACTGCGTTCTCCATTCCTGCCGGCCGTTTACCGGGCTGAACCATAAAACATAACGGAACGACTATGCCTGAGAAAAATAACCGTGGGCCCACCGACGTTTCCCAGACCGGCCATGATGTAGCGGTTCTCGGCGGTGGCAGTTTCGGTTCTGCCATGGCCAAAGTGCTGGGGGAGAATGGCCATACCGTCCATTTCTGGATGAGGGACGAAGCCCAGGCGGATGAAATCCGCAACACCGGTATCAACAGCCGCTATATGCCGGATGTCACCCTAACTGGTGATATTCAACCGACTACCAGCCTGCCGGAAGCCGTCGGTAAGGCTGAAATTGTCTTTGTGGCCATTCCCAGCAAAGCCTTCCGCTCCGTCATTCGTGAAAACAGCTCTGAGTTCCGGGAAGGGCAGATCGTTGTCAGCCTGACCAAGGGCATCGAAGAGCATGGCTTCAAGCTGATGAGCGAAATCCTTCAGGAAGAAATTCCGCGTTCCCGCATTGGTGTGCTCAGCGGTCCCAATCTGGCTGGTGAAATCGTCAGTCAGGACCTCACGGCAACCGTTATCGCAGCCAAGGACCCTGACGTGCGCCGCACGGTTCAGGAACTGCTTGGCTGCGAATATCTGCGGGTCTACGCCAATGTGGATGTGTATGGCGTCGAGCTGGCCGGTGCACTGAAGAATATCTACGCCATCGTTGCCGGGCTGGCGTCAGCGCGGAATCTGGGAGAAAACGCCAAAGCGATGCTGATTACCCGCGGGCTGGCGGAAATGAGCCGGTTTGCGGTCAGCCTGGGGGCCAACCCCATGACGTTTATGGGCCTTGCGGGGGTAGGGGATCTTATCGTGACCTGTACGTCTCCGAAAAGCAGGAACTACCGTGTTGGTTACGCCGTAGGTAACGGCCAGGCGCTGGATGAGGCGGTCGCGGAGTTGGGCCAGGTGGCCGAGGGCATCTATACCCTGAAACTGGTCAAGGAGAAATCCGAGGCGATTGGTATCTACATGCCTTTGGTTCGAGGGCTCTATGAGATTCTTTACGATGGCGCCTCCATCAGTGCAGTGATCAACAGTCTGATGATGTCGGTCCAGAATTCAGATGTGGAATTCATTCTTCCACGAACCATCAGTCAGTAAGGTTCGGGTTAGCCGGAGGGAAAGCCAGTGCACTTGATCGTCATGCGCCATGGTGAGGCCGGTTGGCACACTCTCGACAGGGAGCGTGAGCTGACGGAGTTTGGTCGCCACGGGGTGGCGGACGTAGCCGCTCAGATTGCGGAGTCGCCCTGGCGCCCTGAGTTTATTTGGTGCAGCCCATTGGTCAGGGCCCGGCAAACCGCTGCGATTGCATCCGAGATTCTGAATTGCCCGGTCACGGAAAAGGATTATATTACGCCGGATGATGATCCCGGCCGTTGTCTGGATGAGTTGATCGAATCCGCTCCCTCTCCGTTATTGCTGATTTCTCATATGCCCTTTGTTGGCAGCCTTTCGACACTCCTGGTGGATGGTCATCGTAAGGGCATCCCCTTTATGACCGCTCAGGCAGTGGTTCTCGAAATGCCTGTAGCAGGCCCAGGCTGCGCCGACTTGCGGGCACAATTCCTACCCTGAAATCTCTCATAAGACCTTTAAAATCGGTGCCCCAGCGCCCATAGTTTCTGTGAAACCACACAGGAATAACCTTTATGAGCCAGAAGCCCGAGACAATTGCGCAACAAGTGGAAAGTGCACAGGCTCCCGGAAAAGGCCTGCCACCGCTCGAAACATGGAACCCGGAGCTGTCCGGAGACATTGATATCGTGATTGCCCGTGACGGGCAGTGGCTGTATCAGGGCAAGCCCATCGGCCGGGACGCCATTGTTAAGCTGTTCTCGACGATTCTGCGGCAGGAAAGTGACGGGCACCATTATCTGGTGACGCCGGTTGAGAAGTGGCGGATCACTGTCGAAGATACGGCCATTCTTGCTCATTCTCTTGAAGTCTCTGGCAGTGGAAAGGATCAGGTTCTGTCAGTAACTACCAACACAGGAGAGACACTGTTAGTTGGGGACGAGCACCCTCTGCACATTGGGGTTTATGAAGGAACCAACGAGCCACGCCCGGTCATCGGTTTACGCCACGGTGTGGAGGCAAGGCTGGTAACGGCCGCTTACTACGATCTGGCCGACCGGGTGACTGAAGAAAGTTCCGGTGAAGATACCGTTATAGGTGTCTGGAGTAGCGGAAATTTCTACAAAATTGCCGATAACGGTTGAATTACCAGCCGCCGTCCCAACTAACTCACGGTAGAAAACGCAGTCTGACACTTGTTAAACTGTATTTTCGAACTTGTTACCGAGCCTGGCTCTCTAACGAGGCCCGGTGGTCGTAAGTCCCTCTGTGCAGTCTGGCTGTTCAAGATCACTTTCGATTGCCCAAATTTACATCAAACAGTCATTGCGACACGCAAGGAGATCACATGGCCCAACCTCGTGTTGTCACCATCCACTACACGCTCACCAACGACCAGGGAGAAGAGCTGGACTCCTCCCGTGTAGAAGGTCGCGAGCCTCTGTCCTATCTGGAAGGTGCTCAGAACATTATCGGCGGACTGGAAAATGCGCTGAACGAAAAGAACGCTGGCGATCAGGTGAAAGTATCTGTTGAGCCGGGTGAAGGTTACGGCGAAGTCAACGAAGAACTGGTCCAGCCGGTCCCACGTTCTGCGTTTGAAGGTGTCGACACCATCGAGCCGGGCATGCAGTTCCAGGCACAGACTCCGGGTGGCCCCCAGGTCGTTCGTGTCGTGGAAGTAGGCGACGAAACCGTCACCATCGATGCCAACCACCCGCTGGCAGGCCAAACCCTGCACTTCGACGTGGAAGTGGTTGAAGCGCGCGAAGCAACTGACGAAGAGCAAGAGCACGGTCACGCTCACTGATCTCGTCATAGTTGTTCATAAAAAAACGGCCCCTGTTGGGGCCGTTTTTTTGCTACCCGGAACTATTTACATGTTCGGATAGTTCGGACCACCGCCACCTTCCGGCGTCACCCAGGTGATGTTCTGGGCCGGGTCCTTGATGTCGCAGGTTTTGCAGTGAACGCAGTTCTGCGCGTTGATCTGGAACTTCTTGCCACTGCCGTCATCCGCTTCAACCACTTCGTACACGCCGGCCGGGCAGTAGCGCTGCGCAGGCTCGTTGTACTTCGGCAGGTTATCCTTAATTGGGATGTCCGGGTTGGACAGCTTCAGGTGAACCGGCTGATCTTCCTCATGGTTGGTGTTGGAGATAAACACCGAGGACAGCTTGTCGAAGGTCAGTTTGTTATCCGGCTTCGGATAATCGATCTTCTTGGCCTGGTCCGCAGGCTTTAGCGTGGCATAGTCGGGAGTCGTGTCGTGGAACGTAAACGGTAGACTGCTCCGAAGAATGTTCTGCTCGAAGTAGGCAATCGCGCCGCCCACGAAGTTACCGAACTTGTGCATGCCCGGGCTGAAGTTGCGCTCGGCATACAGCTCTTTATAGAGCCAGCTATCCTTGAAGCGCTCTTCGAAACTGGTGATTTCCTCACCGCTCTTGCCGTCCTTCAGCGCTTCAAACACTGCCTCTGCGCCCAGCAGGCCGGATTTCATGGCGGTGTGGGAGCCCTTGATCTTGGAGCTGTTCAGGGTGCCGGCGTCACAGCCCAGCAGCAGGCCGCCCGGGAAGCTCATCTTCGGCAGGGAGTTGAAGCCACCTTTGGTGATGGCGCGGGCGCCATAGGCCACTCGCTTGCCGCCTTCCAGGTGTTTCTTGATCTCCGGATGCAGCTTCAGGCGCTGGAACTCGTCGAACGGCTCATGTGCGGGTTGCTGTAGGACAGATCGCTGATCAGGCCAACGTATACCTGGCCGTTTTCCAGATGGTAAAGGAAGGAGCCACCGGTGGAGCCGGATTCGTTCAACGGCCAGCCAGTTGTGTGGATAACCAGGCCTGGCTCATGCTTGGCCGGATCGATGTCCCACAATTCCTTGATACCAATACCGTAGTGCTGAGGGTCTTTGCCTTCGTCAAGCTTGAAATCGTTGATCAGGCGCTTGCCCAGGTGACCACGGCAGCCTTCGGTAAACAGGGTGTACTTGGCACGTAGTTCCATGCCCGGCATGAAGCCGTCTTTTTCGGAGCCGTCACGGGCCACACCCATATCGCCGGTGATAATGCCCTTGACCTGGCCATCTTCTACGATGGTTTCGGAAGCGGCAAAACCGGGATACACCTCAACGCCCAGGCCTTCGGCCTGCTCGGCCAGCCAGCGGCACAGGTTGCCCAGGCTGATGATGTAGTTGCCGTGGTTGTGCATGTTCTTGGGCACAAAGGCGTTTGGAATCTTGGTGGCGCTTCCTGGTTCTTTAGCAGGAAAATGTCATCACGGGTGACCGGCGTGTTCAGCGGTGCGCCTTTCTCTTTCCAGTCCGGGAACAGCTCGTTGAGGGCCGTGGGCTCAAACACTGTGCCAGCCATGATGTGGGCGCCGATCTCGGACCCCTTCTCAACGACGCAGACGGTCAGTTCCTGCTCGGCTTCCTGGGCCATCTGCATGACACGACAGGCTGCCGAGAGGCCAGCCGGCCCACCGCCGACGATCAGAACATCAAATTCCATCGATTCGCGTTCCACGTTGGTCTCCTCATCTGTTTTATAGTGATGCCAACAGGCAAATTCTTAGGGGCGTCATCATACCGGTAAAAGCTCGTATAGACGACTCCCTCAAAGCGAAAGCACCTGCCTTAATAGAGTAAAAGGATACCGCAATTGAATAATCAAACAAACGTTTGTTTGAAATTTGGGTCTACCTTTGGCATTGTTTGGTGGCACTGGGCCAAAACGTGTTTTTTGAATCGTTTTTTAGTATCGTCTCACGCTCAGGTGGAGTCAACAGGTGTTCATTGGCCATTGACGCGGCGGTGCAGCGTCTATAGGGACTATTGACCCGGTAGCCTTTGCCTGCAGTATTATGACGCCCTGACAGACAGCAGGTCCTGCAAGTATGTGCTGTTCTCAATTGTAAACTCATCGTAGAAGAACGAGGAATCTATGAAGGTTCTGGTCGCTGTAAAACGAGTAATCGACTACAACGTGAAGGTGCGCGTCAAGCCGGACAACACCGGCGTTGATCTCGCCAACGTCAAGATGGCAATGAACCCATTCTGCGAAATCGCTGTTGAAGAAGCGGTTCGTTTGAAGGAAAAGGGCGTTGCCAGTGAAATCGTGGTGGTATCCATCGGCCGAAGGCCTGCCAGGAGCAAATCCGTACCGCTCTGGCACTGGGTGCTGACCGGGGTATCCACATCGAAACTGACGAAGAGGTTCAGTCTCTCGAAGCGGCCAAGCTGCTCAAGAGTGTGGTTGAGAAGGAAGAGCCCAAGCTCGTCATTCTTGGCAAACAGTCCATCGATTCCGACAACAACCAGACAGGCCAGATGCTGGCCGCGCTGACCGGTATGGGTCAGGGCACATTCGCGTCTGAAGTGGTTGTCGAAGGTGAGAAGGTCAACGTGACCCGCGAAGTCGACGGCGGCCTGATGACCGTGGCCCTGAACCTGCCGGCGGTTGTGACTACCGATCTTCGCTTGAACGAGCCGCGCTACGCGTCCCTGCCGAACATCATGAAGGCCAAGAAGAAGCCGCTGGATGCCATGAGCCCGGCCGATCTGGGTGTTGAGCTTGCTCCGCGTCTGTCCACCCTGAAGGTTGAGGCTCCGGCTTCCCGTCAGGCGGGTGTGAAGGTCGCTGACGTAGCTGAGCTGGTCGACAAACTGAAGAACGAAGCGAAGGTGATCTAAATGAGCATCCTTGTAATTGCTGAACATGATAACAGCAGCCTGAAGCAGGCTACCCTGAACGTAGTCGCAGCTGCCAAGGCCATTGGCGGCGACATCGACGTACTGGTTGCCGGTGAGAACTGCGGCGCTGTAGGCGAAGCGGCTGCGAAGGCCGAAGGCGTTAACAAGGTACTGGTTGCCGACAACGCTGCGTACGGTCATTTCCTGGGCGAGAACCTGGGTGAGCTGGTTGCCGAAGTGGGCAAGGGCTACAGCCATATCCTGGCCGCTGCCGGCACCACGGGTAAAGACTTCATGCCGCGCGTTGCTGCGCTGCTGGACGTTGCCCAGGTTTCTGACATCATGCGTGTGGAGTCCGAAGACACCTTCGTTCGCCCGATTTACGCTGGTAACGCCATTGCCACGGTGAAATCCGCTGACAGCATCAAGGTTATCACCGTACGCCCGACCGCCTTTGATCCGGTGGCTGGTGAAGGTGGCTCCGCCGCCGTTGAGCAGCTGGACGTGGTTAAAGACGCTGGCCTGTCCACCTTTGTCGGCGAAGAGCTGGCCAAGTCTGACCGTCCGGACCTGGGAAGCGCGGGTATCGTGGTTTCCGGTGGCCGTGGCATGCAGAACGGCGACAACTTCAAGATGCTGGAGCAGGTTGCCGATCTGATGGGCGCCGCTGTTGGTGCGTCCCGTGCGGCTGTTGACGCAGGCTTCGTGCCCAACGACATGCAGGTCGGCCAGACCGGTAAGATCGTTGCACCGCAGCTGTACATCGCGGTTGGTATCTCCGGCGCATCCAGCACCTGGCCGGTATGTCTGACTCCAAGGTGATCGTTGCGATCAACAAGGACGAAGAAGCGCCGATCTTCCAGGTGGCGGATTACGGCCTGGTCGCGGATCTGTTTGAAGCGGTTCCGCAGCTTGAAGAAGAGTTGAAGAAAGTCCTATAACTTTCTGACTCTACTAAAAAAGGCACCCTAGGGTGCCTTTTTTATTGCTCGTCTTTCGGCTTTTTTCGTGCCGTCAGCTGTTTTTCCTTCTTACCGAAAAACAGGGTGTCCGCCAGTATATGCAACGCCTTGTTGGTGGTGTGCACCGAGCGATAGATCTGGTCACTGGTCTGGTCGTGGGTTTCCCGCGCCCGACGGGCGTTTTCGCGGAACTCCTCATTGCTTGAAAAGCGGTCGATCAGGCTGAACGTTGTGGTGGTAATGGCCTTGTGAACCTTCTCTACCGCGCTGGTGCCATTCTTGACGGTTTCCTCCAGCAAGCGGGCCCGGTTTCGGGTTTCCATCAGATCCATCCGGGTTTTCTGGATATGGCTGTTGGCCGAAATCCGTTGGGAGTGAAGGATACGGAGAGTTCGGGTGTTGCGGCTGTGTTGTCGGAACGCAACCGCCATAAGCCCCGTTGAGGTCACAATGGCGCTTAAACTGAGCAGTGATACGATGTCCATGGCGCCTCCTATCGGTATTCGAGCTTCATTTCCACGTCGATTTCCCGTTCGGCCAGTTCCAGTTCGAGCTCTTTCATGACTTCCTGATACACCAGCCGTTTCACCATCACCGGAAGACGGTCTGCCAACATGCGGGCTGACTTCGATTCGCGTTTTGCCAGGGCAATCGGATCTTTTACTCGCAGCGTAAGTATCAGCTCCGGTTCCCGTGTATTATCAGGGCCATAGCTCTCAGCCATCGCCTTGCCAATGGATCTTTGCTGGAGACGTACCTGCCAGAACAGCCAGGCGCTGAGAGTGGCAAGTATGAGGCTCAGTACCAGAAGCAGGGTGTTCAATGGGTTAACCTCCGGGATTCGGGTTCATTGAGTCTGACAGAGTGTGCAGTATCGGTACGATGATTCGATTGGCCGATGCGACGTTTTGTTGCAACCTCCAGGGAAATAAACGAAAGGATAGTGACATGATCTGGTTAAAAGCATTTGTCAGTGGCCTTCTTGCCACCCTGATCTTTCATCAGGGGCTGTTTGCCGTGTTTTATTTCGTGGGAATGGTGCCATCCGCACCCTTTAACATGGCTGCGGTTCCGCCGCTGGGTATTCCCGCTGTTTTCTCGCTGGCTTTCTTTGGCGGGCTTTGGGGAATCGTGCTCTGGGCGATCCTTGGCCGCTTTGGCGGCTTTAAGTTCTGGTTGGGTAATGTAATAGTAGGCGCCATCGGGCCGACAGCCGTCGCCATGCTGGTGGTCTTCCCGCTGAAGGGCATCGCTGTCACCGCCCAGACCTGGGTTGGCGGGCTGATACTGAACGGCTTCTGGGGCCTGGGTGTAGCACTGTTCCTGGTATTGATGGGTGCAAAAGCGTCGCGGTCGACCGCCACCAATTCATAATTGATCCAAATGGATTAAGGACAACGAATGAGCACAAAGACTGACACCACCTACGACATCGTGGTATTCGGTGCCACCAGCTTCGTGGGGCAGATCCTTACCAGTTACCTGTTGGAGTCCTATGGTATCGGCAAAGACGTTCGCTGGGCCATCGCCGGACGCTCAGAAAGCAAGCTGGCCACCCTCAAACAGGGCCTGGGCCCGTCGGCGTCTGAGCTGCCCGTCATTGTGGCAGACGCCGCCGATGAAAGCGCCCTGAAAACCATGTGTGACCAGACACGCGTGGTGATCTCAACCGTTGGTCCCTATGCTCTGTATGGCGAACCGCTGGTCAAAATCTGCGCTGAAACCGGTACGGACTATTGCGACCTTACCGGCGAAGTGCAATGGATCCGCAAGATGGTGGACACCTACGAGGATAAAGCCAAGGCCTCCGGGGCCCGCATCGTCCACTGTTGTGGCTTTGATTCCATCCCATCAGACATGGGGGTATGGTTCCTGCAGGAAAAAGCTGCGGAAACCCTCGGCGCTCCGTGCCAGGACGTGCGGATGCGGGTCAAAATTGCCAAGGGCGAGTTCTCCGGCGGCACCGTGGCCAGCATGATGAACATCGCCAAGGAAGCGGCCGCCGACCCGAAACTGCGTAAGGAGCTGGCCAACCCGTTCTCGATCTGCCCGCCGGAGCACCGCTCCAAAACCCGTCAACCGAGCCTGAAAGGCGCAGAGTTCGATAACGACTTCGGTGTCTGGCTGGCGCCGTTCGTCATGGGGGCCATCAACACCCGGATCGTCCATCGCTCCAACGCTTTGCAGAACGCTCGTTATGGCAAGGAGTTCACCTACGATGAGGCCATGATGACTGGTCGTGGTGTGAAAGGTCGTCTCGCGGCTTACGGAATTACCGGCGCGCTTGGAGGTTTCTTCACCGCGTCTGCGTTCAAGCCAACTCGTTGGGTGGTGGAAAAGTTCGTGCCCAAGCCGGGCGAGGGCCCAAGCCCGGAAGCCCAGAAAAATGGCTTTTACGATCTGCGCTTTGTGGGCAAGACGACCGACGGCAAGATCATCAAGACCAAAGTCACGGGTGACCGCGACCCCGGTTACGGTTCAACCGGCAAGATGCTGGGCGAGGCAGGTATGAGCCTGGCGTTTGATGTACCGGCCGAAAAACAGGGCGGTTTCTGGACACCATCGTCGCTTCTTGATGGCAAGCTCTATGAGCGCCTGACCAGCAAGGCTGGCCTGACCTTCGAAGTACTGGAAACCAGCTGAGGCCGCTAGGCCAGCCGGATGGTACGGTCGGAGGCGAGTAAGGCCTCCGGCGCGTGCCCCAGTGACACCACCGTTTTTCCTGCCAACCACTGCCTCATACCCGTCGCAATGTTGTTCCGGGTTTCGGCGTCCACTCCGGTGAACGGTTCGTCCAGAATCAATAACGGCGCTTTGTTCAATAGCACCCGTGCCAGTGCAATACGCCGGGCTTCACCGCCAGATAACTGGCTACCCATGGAGCCCAGCCAGGAGTTCAGCTGTGCCGGTTCGTGGACAAACCGGTCTGCCATCGCCACCAGCTCCAAAACCCGCCAGAGGTCCGCATCCGTGGCGTCTGGGCGGCCGATCAGCAGATTGGCTTTCAGGGTGTCATCGAACAGTACGGTTTTCTGTGTCAGATAGGCCAGCGGTAACGCGTGAACACGCCCGACTGCCGGCGTCTCAAGGCCTGCGATGATATCCGCCAGTGAGGATTTTCCCGCGCCGGAGTGGCCAATGATTCCCACCCATTCGCCCTTAGCGACCGCCATATCGAAATGACTGAGCACCGGCGCATGGTCGCTGAAACGGATCGTCACACGGTCGAGTTCCAGGGCACAGTCACTGCGATGTGGCTGTTGTTCGTGCGCACCTTGGGAGGGTTCTGGAGCGCAGTCCCGGTTGAGCGCCGCAGCAGATGCGAGCGTGCCCCCCAGGCGCGCGAATGCATCCGGAAGCATCGAATAGATTTCCTGTAAACCGAGGAGGGCGATTGGCAGCAGCACAACCATCGGGCCTGTCACGGCCCCCGCCTGGAACAGCTCTAGCCCCATCCACAGCGCGAGCACCACCGACAGGTTCACCATGACCTGGGATAGCCCGAGGTTCCAGCCGTTGCGCGTGTCAGTGCGGGCTTCGTTGCGGGTGATCTGTCCCGCCTGGCGCAGGCACAGGGCGGCATGTTTGCCAATGCGTCCTGCGGCGGTGAGTTCCCCGAAGCCCTCGATGTGCTCGATGACGTCTGTTCTTACCCGTTCGCGGGCCGCCGTCTGCTGGTAGACCAGATGCCGGGTTCGCAGGTAAACCAGCAGCGTTGCTACCAAAAATGCCGGTACCAGCACCAGAGCAAGGCCGACGGCCAGTTCCCCGCGATACATCAACCACGCGGAGATCAGCAGTATCGCCGTTACCAAAGCAGCAAGGGCCGTAGGTGCGATCAGGCGCAGATACAGCGTGTCCAGGGCATCCACGTCATTGGTCAGGCGGGATAGCCATTGCGGGCCGCGTAAACGGGTTCTCCGGTCCCGGCCGGCGGTGGATAAACGCTCGAACAGGGCCACTCGGATATCCGTCAGCAGGCGCAGCACGGTATCGTGGTTGTATACCCGCTCGGCATACCGCGCGACCGTTCGCGCCACGGCAAAGAAGCGAATGCCACCACCAGGGACATACAGATTGATGGACGCCTGTACACCGGCTGCCAACAGGATGCCGGAGATCGCCGTGGCGGTAATAAACCAGCGACAATGCCAGCAGCCCCATACCCGCAAGCAGGGTGGCCAGTATGAGTAAGCCGCCGGTCACCAGGCGACCGGGGCGACGGAAAATCAATGCCAACCAGGGGCCAAGCTCACGCATCTGCAACGCCTCCTTCCGTCACCAGCAAGGTACGGTTGGCCAGTGTCAGCAGTGCCTGGTGGTGAGTGGCGAAAACCAGAGTCTTACCGGCCAGCGCCAGCTTGTGCAGCGCTTCCAGCACGTATATTTCGCTGTCACTGTCCAGCCCCGCTGTGGGCTCATCCAGCAGTATCAGGTCGTAACTGGCCACAAACACCCGCGCCAGGCTCAAGCGGCGTGCCTGCCCGCCGGAGAGCCCCTGGCCGTCTTCGGTAATGGCGCTGTAGATTCCCCGTTCCCGGCCTTTGATCAGGCTTTCCAGGCCAACGTGATGCAAGGCGGTTTCTATGGCGATGTCGGTCGCGTCCGGCGTGGTCAGGCGCAGGTTGTCGGCCCAGGTACCATGCACCAGGAAGGGGGACTGACCCAGCCAGCCAAAGGCCTCGTCGCCGGCACGTTCTCCAAACACTGAAATACGCCCCCGGTCTGGTCTCATGAAGCCGGCCAACAGATGCAATAGCGAGGTTTTGCCGCCACCGGAAGGCCCGGTGAGGGCGATGACATCGCCTTTGTTGATCACCAGAGACACGCCGTCCAACACCGGCCTGACGGCATCGTAGGCAAGAGCGACGTCACGAACGGCCACAATATCGGGAGATTCCGGCTGGTGACGGGGCTCTGCCTGCGGTTGTGGTTTATCAACTCCCTGCAACCGATCGACGATTTCAGAACTGGCACCCATCGCTGCAGCGCGATCATGATAATGCTGGGACAACAATCGCAGAGGCTGGAAGAACTCCGGGGCAAGCAGCAGGATCAACAACCCGGAAAACAGTGTCAGGTCGCTGGACGGTCCAAAGGTGATGTACCCCAGCAACCCGAAGCCGATGTAAATGGCCACGACGGCAATGGCCACGGAGGAGAAGAACTCCAATACCGCTGAGGACAGGAACGCAATCTTCAGGGTTTTCATGGTGATGCGGCGGTATTCGTCGGATCGCTTGCGCAGGGTTTCTGCGGCAGGAGCGGTCTGGCCGAACAACTGCAGGGTGGTCAATCCCCGAACCTTATCCAAAAACTGGCCGGACAAACGACCGATGGTCTGGAAATGCTGCTGGTTGAGCTTTTCGGCGCCCATCCCGACCAGTGCCATGAACAATGGTATCAATGGGGCGGACAGCAGGAGGAAGATCCCCGCGAGCCAGTCCAGTGAAAATACCACCACCAGGATCATCAGCGGCACCACCACCGCGAGCATCATCTGGGGCAGGAAACGGGCGAAATACCCATGCAGGGCGTCGGTGTGGTCAAGCCATTCTCGCGCCAGGGTGCCGGCGGAGGTCTGGCTCATCGAAACCGGCCCGCTGGCCTGCCAGCACCGGTTGATACTATGGCGAACCTCGCTACGCACCTCACGGCTGCAGCGGGCTGCGTAGCGGGCCTGTAACCCCTGAGCCACACCGCGGATCAATATCGCGATAATGGCACCGGTGAACAGCAGCGACAGTTCGGCCACCGGTATCTCATCGACAATACCCTGGTGAACAATGCCCGCCAGGAACGCCATTTGCGCGATGGTGGCAAGGGCCACCACAACGCCAGCCGAAACCGTGGCCAGGATCAGCCGCCGGCTGTGGGCGGCAAGTGCCCCCAGCCAACGTTTTGACTCGGCTTGTTCAGCCACCTAGTGGTATCCCTCGCCAGCCCGTACCTTGCCCCGGAACACCCAATAGGTCCAGGCGGTGTAGACCAGCACAATGGGAATCACGAACAGCAGCCCCAGCAGCAGGAACAACTGTGAGCCGTACGCGGAGGAGGCGTCCCAGAGCGTGTATTCCGGCGGCACCACATAGGGCCAGCGGCTGACGATCAAGCCCAGGTAGGTAAAGATGAACAGCCCCACCGTCGCGACAAACGGCATGCCTTCAAACCGGTTCCGAACTGACCGGAAGATCTGAAAGGCACAGAGCAGGGCGAGCACGGGCAATATCCAGATAATGCTCAGATTGGAGAACCAGCGGTTTTTCACCGCTTCATCCACAAACGGCGTCCAGACGCTGATCATCGCAAACACGACCAACACACCCAGCAGCAGCGGAATGGTGATCCGATACGCCCAGTCCTGCAGGCGGCCCTCGGTTTTCATGATCAGCCAGGTGGAGCCCAGCAACGCATAGCCGGCCATCAGACCGAAACCGGTCAGCACCGTGAAAGGGGTCAGCCAATCCAGCGCACCGCCGGTATAGACCCGGTTGGTAATCTCAAAGCCCTGGATATAGGCACCCACCACGGCGCCCTGGGCAAACGAAGCCACCGTGGAGCCACCGGCGAAGGCCCAGTTCCAGAGATAGCGCGAGGTTCTGGCCTTGAAGCGGAACTCAAACGCCACCCCGCGAAAGATCAGACCGGCCAGCAGCAGGAATACACCAATGTACAGCGCCGGCAGAATGGTGGAGTAAACCAGTGGAAACGCCGCCAACAGGCCCGCCCCGCCAAGCACCAGCCAGGTTTCGTTGCCATCCCAGACCGGTGCCACCGTGTTCATCATGGTGTCCCGGTCTTCTTCTTTCGGTGCGAAGGGGAAGAGAATGCCAATGCCCAGGTCAAACCCGTCCATCAGCACATACATAATAATGCCGAAACCGATAATAAACGCCCAGATCAGGGCCAGATCGAACAGTTCCATAATCAGTGGCCTCCCTGGTTCAGTGGCTTTTGACGATCGTTATCATCAATCTCAAACGGCACATGGGTGGCCGAGAAGGGACGTTTCGGCCGTTCGGCTTCATGGCCTTCCTCTGCGTCTTCGTCTTCCATGCCCACGTACAGCACCCGCATCAGGTAATAGACACCGGAACTGAACACCAAAGCATAGACCACGATGTAGCCAATCAGTGAGAACAGCGCCATACCGCCGGTTAATGACGGCGTAACCGACTCGCTCTGGTTCATCAGCCCATACACCAGCCAGGGCGCGCGGCCAATTTCCGTGACAAACCAGCCGGCCAGTACCGCCACAAAGGGTGTCAGGCTCATAAAGCGCAACCCTTGCAGGAACCAGGGGGTTTGCCAGTATCGGCCACCGGCCCGCAATACCAGGCCGGCCAGGCCAAAGAGGATCATCAGCATGCCCAGGCCAACCATCACCCGGAATGACCAGAACACGATTGCGACCGGCGGCTGCTCGTCCACCGTGACTTCGTTCAGCCCGGGCACTTCGCCGTCCCACTCATGGGTGAGGATCAGGCTGGCCAGGCTGGGAATGGCTACCTCGTACCGGTTGGTCTGGTTTTCCTGATCGGGAATCGCGAACAACAGCAGCGGCACATTACGCGAGGTTTCCCAGTTGCCTTCCATGGCGGCGACCTTCATGGGCTGGTGTTCCAGCGTGTTCAGGCCATGGAAATCCCCGATAACCGCCTGGGTGGGGGCAAGAACCAGAATCAGCCACAGGCTCATGGACAACGCGCGTCGGTTCGCCTCAACCTCACGTTTGCGAAGCAGATACCAGGCACTGACACCCGCTACCACGAACGAGCCAGTCAGGAACGAGGCCACCACCATGTGGGAAAAGCGATAAGGAAAGGATGGATTGAATATCGCCTCGCTCCAGGAGGTGACAAAGAACACCCCATCCCTGAATTCCGTACCGGCGGGGGTATGCATCCAGCTATTGGCTGACAGGATCCAGAACGATGATATAAAGGTGCCCGTGGCCACCATCACAGCCGCAAAAAGATGAACCCCGGCAGGTACCTTGTCGCGCCCGAATAGCAGCACACCCAGGAACGCCGCTTCGAGGAAAAAGGCGGTAACCACTTCATAACTCAGCATCGGCCCCAGGAAGTTGGCGGACGCTTGGGCAAAGTTGCTCCAGTTGGTGCCGAACTGGAAGGACATCACAATGCCCGACACCACGCCCATGCCAAACACCACCGCGAACACCTTGGTCCAAAAGGCAGAGAGTTTTGCCCAGGAAGGGTTGTTGGTTTTGAACGCCAGGCCCTCGAGCACTGCAATGTAGGACGCAAGCCCGATGGTAAACACCGGGAAGATAGCGTGGAAGGACACCACGAACGCAAACTGGATTCGCGACAGAAGGACGGGATCAAGTTCCATGCGGAACCTCCGGACACTACAGTGAACAGAATAAACGAGCTTGGCGCCCGCTTGGCCGCTGCCTTGGCTGGGTTGTAGTGTTGTTTTACCGGCAGATAGTAGCCATGCTACCCGTAGCACAGGGAAAACCAAGGGACAGAATGTCGCACCCCTTGATTTAAAACAAGTATAGGAAGGCTCCATGGGTTTCTACGACGAGCGAATACTGCCACACCTGATCGATTACTCCTGCTCAGTAGGGCAGGTAATGAAGCTGCGCAGCCAAGTGGTGCCGAAGGCAAACGGCACTGTGCTGGAAGTGGGTATGGGCTCGGGCATTAATCTGGAGTTCTACAACCCGGATACCGTTAGCCTCGTCTACGGCCTGGAGCCGTCCGAAGGCATGCGGCGAAAGGCACAGGCCAACCTGGCCAAATCCAGCGTAGCCGTGGAGTGGCTGGACTTGCCGGGCGAGCAAATTCCGCTATCGGACAACAGCGTCGACACGGTACTGCTTACGTTCACCCTATGCACCATCCCCGATTGGCGAGCCGCGCTGGATCAAATGAAACGGGTACTCAAGCCCGACGGCGAATTGCTATTCCTGGAACACGGAGAATCGCCGGACGAGGGCGTGTGCAAATGGCAACACCGCATCACCCCAGGCTGGAAGAAAATCGCCGGAGGCTGCCACCTTAACCGACCGATTGCGGAACTGATCCGGGAAGCGGGGTTTGAGATCACCGAACTGGAAAACCTATACGTGCCCAAGGCCCCGAAATTCGCTGGCTATATCTACAAGGGCAGGGCGCGGAAGCCTCAGCAACCTAGCTAAAAACACCTCCACCGCAATCCCAATTGCGTTACCGGGCGCGGCCTTATACAATCCTGCCCCTCAAAAGCTCCTCACAACCCCCTCCGAATGCCCGGATGGTGGAATAGGTAGACACAAGAGACTTAAAATCTCTCGACCTCACGGTCGTGCCGGTTCGATTCCGGCTCCGGGCACCAATTCAAAAGCAAGAAGCCGAATTGGCTTTATGCCGATCTGTTTATTGGGTGGAAAAGCGCCTTGCGAGCCACCAGCCGGCCACCATCGCCACCAGCATGGCAGCCAGGGGAGTGGTTAAACCCGCCATGGAGGCGAAGGCTGGCCCCGGACAATATCCTGATAATCCCCAGCCGATACCGAACAGCGCTGCACCGCCCATCAGTCGCCCGTCCAGATCACGGCGTGTGGGCAATTGAAATTTCTCCGTGAACAACGGATTCGATCGTTTAAAAGCCAGCTGATAACCAATAAAGGTGGTAACCACCGCACCGCCCAGGACGAATAGTAAGGTTGGATCCCAGGCGCCGGAAACATCGAGAAAATTCAGTACCCGAGCGGGGTCGGTCATGCCTCCAATCGCCAAACCAAGACCGAACAGTAGTCCGGCAAGGTAGCCTATGATTACTTTCATACACCACCTCCTATCTGGTGACGAACCAAGTAAACCGTGGCCATGACGACCAGAAGAAAGGTCAGGGTTGCGATCAGTGACCGGTGGGACAAGCGCGCCAAGCCGCAGACACCGTGGCCACTGGTGCAGCCACCACCGATTCCTGTGCCAATTCCGACCAGTAGCCCCGCCAGGAGCATCAACCCTACATCACCCGCAGGCGCACCAATGATCGCGTCGGGCTCTGCCGCGACATTGCCCAGATCAAGTTTCAGGATCACCAGGGCGAGCGGCCCGCTGACCAGGCCGAGCAAAAAGGCCAATCGCCAGGCGGAATCACCAGTAGGACGCTCCAACAATAAGCCAGAAACAATACCGCTTATCCCGGCGATGCGACCGATGGTTGCCATCAGCAACACGGCCGACAGACCGATAAATACACCGCCAGCCAATCCGGAGAGGTTTGCCATCGTGTTCACATTTTGTCTCCTTTAAGGACTTCTTAGAAGCCAGTACATCACTGTTGAAAACGTCGCGCCCTTAGTGGGGTAGCCAATGCGTTATGGGGAACAACGTTTAAGCAGCTTCATTACGTGGGCAGTTAGAACACTTGGGTACTCTGATGTTCATAAAATCTCCTGACGAGTGGTTCAGAAGCGATTAATGGGTATCTTTAGATAGGCTTGATCTTCATTCTCGGTGAAGAGCATCTGGCCAGCATTCATGTTCACCTGGATTGACGGAAGGAGCAGACGCGGCATTGCGAGTGTGGCGTCACGTTCGGTGCGCATCTTTACAAACTCATCCTCACTTATCCCTTCATGGACGTGGATGTTGTTAGCGGCCTGTTCTGCAACTGTGGTTTCGTGCTGATAGTATTCGCGGTCTGGTGCCTTGTAGTCGTGACACAGAAACAGGCGTGTCTTCGGCGGCAGAGCCAAGACTCTCTGAATCGAGCGATAAAGGGCACGTGCATTACCTCCCGGGAAGTCACACCGTGCGGTACCGTAATCCGGCATGAACAACGTATCGCCAACGAAGGCGGCATCGCCGATTACATAGGTTAGACATGCCGGGGTGTGTCCGGGGGTATGCAGTACCCTTGCTTCAAGGCTGCCGATAGCAAAGGTATCGCCATCCTCGAACAACTGGTCGAACTGACTGCCGTCGCGGGCAAATTCAGTACCGGCGTTGAATACCTTCCCGAAAATGTGCTGCACCTTTTTGATGTTCGTGCCAATGCCGATGCGGCCCCCGAATTTTTCGTTGAGGTATGGTGCGGCGGACAAGTGATCGACGTGAACGTGGGTTTCCAGAATCCACTCTACTGTTAGTTCTTCGTGCTGGACGAAATCTGCGATAGCGTTGGCCGAGTGCACACTTGTATGTCCTGCGGCATAGTCGAAGTCCTTGACTGAATCGATGATCGCGCAGGCTGTGCTTTCCGGATCCTTCACAACGTAACTGAACGTTTTGCTCGCCTCCTCAAAAAAGGCAGTAACCATCGGTCGACGCATCGGAATGCCTCCTGATTTTCTGATGAGAAGTCATGCCGATATCGTAACTCACAAAAAGTTATAACAATATATCAATAATGAATTAGCGGGTGTCGGTCAATGATTTGTAAGAACAATAAAGCCAGCTTCATCTTGGTTGTCTTCAGCGATGACAGGTCACTTCAAGTAATTTCACGAATGCAGGGGCGGTTTGTGGGGAGAGTTCACGGCGACCTGTAGCTGATCCACTGAGGCTGCAGGATTACTTTTCTGGGGGGGAGCCATTGCCCGAAGGCTTCCATGCCTTCGGGGGTTCAAGCCTGTGAATATTATTCGGCTTGTCTCAAGCCGGCCTTCATGGCGCGGGCGGCGTGCAACTTCTTATAACTATCAACCAACCGCTGATGCTTTTCCAGGCCTTCCAGCTTCATGCTGGTGGGTGTCAGGCCATGGAAGCGTACTTCGCCGCTGACTGAGCCAACCACGGCGGCCATGGTGTCTTCGCCGAACATGCGCTGCAGATTGGGCAGGTAGTCGGGCAGTTCCAGTTCGTCACTCAGGGTGATTTCCAGAACGGTGTTAACGGCACGGTAGAACAGGTTGCGCTCCACGGTGTTGTCGTTGAACTGCAGGAACATGTCGACAAATTCCTGGGCTTCTTCGTGCCATTGCAGGGCCAGGCAGATCAGCAATTTCAGTTCCAGAATGGTGAGTTGGCCCCAAATTGTGTTCTCGTCGAACTCGATGCCAATCAGGCTGATGATGGTCATGTAGTTGTCGAGCTGGCTGGCTTCCAGGCGCTCGGCCAGGTCGGCCAGTTGATCATTGCTGAGGGCGTGGAGATTGAGGATATCTTCGCGGTAGTCCAGCGCCATGTTGGTGTTGTCCCACACCAGATCCTCTACCGGGTAGACCTCGGAATAGCCGGGTACCAGGATGCGGCATACCGGCGCGCCCAGGTCTTCATGGGTCGCCACGTACACTTCTTTACCAAGGTCTTCCAGAATGCCGAACAGGGTGCTGGCCTCTTCTTCGTTGGTACCGGAGAAGTTCCACTCGCAGAACTCCAGGTCGGATTTGGCGCTGAAGAACCGCCAGGACACCACGCCCGTGGAATCGATAAAGTGCTCGACAAAGTTGTTGGGCTCCGTCACTGCCTGGGTGCTAAAGGTGGGCGCCGGTACGTCGTTGAGGTTTTCAAAGCTGCGGCCCTGCAGCAGTTCGGTCAGGCTGCGTTCCAGCGCCACCTCGAAACTCGGATGCGCGCCGAAAGAGGCGAACACGCCTCCGTTTCTCGGGTTCATCAGTGTCACGCACATAACCGGGAATTGGCCGCCCAGGGAGGCATCTTTCACCAGGATCGGGAAGCCCTGTGCTTCCAGAGCATTGATGCCCTCAACAATGTGCGGGTATTTATCCAGCACACTCTGCGGCACGTCCGGCAGCGCCATTTCCTCTTCGATGATCTGCTTCTTGACCGCGCGCTCGAAGATTTCAGACAGGCACTGTACCTGAGCTTCTGGGAGGGTGTTGCCCGCGCTCATGCCGTTGCTGAGGAACAGGTTCTCGATCAGGTTGGAGGGGAAATACACCGTTTCACCGTCGGACTGGCGCACGAACGGTAGCGACACGATGCCCCGGTCGGTTTTGCCGGAATTGGTGTCGATCAGGTTGGACCCGCACAGCTCACCTTCGGGGTTGTAGATGGCCAGGCAGTGGTCGTCGAGGATGCCGTCGGGCAGCTCATCGTCCGGTCCCGGCTTGAACCATTTCTCGTTGGGGTAGTGCACGAACTCGCTGTTGGCGATGTCTTCGCCGAAGAACTGGTCGTTGTAGAAGAAGTTGCAGCTCAGGCGTTCGATGAACTCACCCAGGGCCGAGCACAGAGCGCTTTCCTTGGTGGCGCCCTTGCCGTTGGTAAAGCACATGGGGGACGCGGAATCGCGGATGTGCAGCGACCATACGTGGGGCACGATGTTGCGCCAGGAGGCGATTTCGATCTTCATGCCCAGGTCGGCCAGTATGCCGCTCATGTTGGCGATGGTCTGTTCCAGCGGCAGGTCCTTGCCTTCGATGTAGGTGCTGGTGTCGCTGTTTGGCGCCATCAGCAGGGCCTGGGCGTCTTCGTCGAGGTTTTCGACGGTTTCGATCTGGAACTCGGGGCCGGTCTGGACCACTTTTTTCACGGTGCAGCGGTCAATCGAACGCAGGATGCCCTGGCGGTCCTTGTCGGAAATGTTTTCCGGCAGTTCCACCTCAATTCTGAAAATCTGGTTGTAGCGGTTCTCCGGGTCGACAATGTTGTTCTGCGACAGGCGGATGTTTTCCGTGGGGATGTCCCGCGCTTTGCAATAAACCCGCACAAAGTACGCCGCACAGAGTGCCGACGAGGCCAGGAAATAGTCGAAGGGGCTAGGGGCCGAGCCGTCGCCTTTGTAGCGGATGGGCTGGTCCGTGACCACGGTGAAATCGTCAAACTTGGCTTCAAGCCTGAGGTTTTCGAGAAAATTAACTTTGATTTCCATGAACAGCGTACCGGGTTTGCAGAATTGAGCGGGCTTTCAAAAGCCGGAGGGCCATTATCCAGTTTTTGGCGCCCTGCGTCTTGGGTGGCTTACAAATCGGGCGGGATTGTCCGTACATCAACGGATGCGTCAGGCCGCCCGGGTTTGCCGATAGCGTTTTACTTCGATCCAGCCATGAATCACGAGTGCGGAGAAAACAATCGCGCCGCCGATCAGGCTCAGAGTGGTGGGCACTTCGCCCAGGAACAGCCATACCAGGAAGGACCCGAGAATGGTTTCCAGAAGCAGCATCAGGCTTACTTCCGCCGCTGGGATGTAGCGTGGGCCAATCTGGATGAGCACGCAGGCCACCGGCAGGAAAAACAGGCAGAGCAGGGCTATAAAGAAGGCATCCTGAGGTGAGAGCATCACAGCACCGCCCGCCAAGGCGGCTGTTCCGGCAACGGCCAGTGAGCCGAACATCAGTACCACGCTCATGTCGCTGTCTGGCTTTGAACGCGCCACATTCAGGTTCAGGGCAAGAGCCGTTGCCGCAACACCCGCCATGATCAGCCCCAACGGATCACCACGGCCCCATTCTCCAATTGCCATCAGGGTGGCGCCTGCCACGCATACGAGGATGACCCCCCAGGTTCGCCAGGGCAGGGCTTCTTTCCAGACCAGCCAGGCAATCAGGGCCGCGATCACCGGCGAGGTATTGAGAATCACCAGTACGTTACCGGCGGCGGTGTTCTTCATACCCATCACGAAGCCCAGTTGGCTTAAGCCGAAGGCGACGGCGCAGAAGACGCCTTTCCAGCCGCATCGACGAATTTCAGACCCCAGGCGGGCGCGGTAGCGCAGCGAGCTGATCACCAGGAAGCTGAACGCCAGCAGCAGGCCGCGCCAGAACAGGAAGACTACCGGGTCCACCGAGGTGATCTTCACCAGCAGGGCATCCGGCACGATAAACAGCACACCCAGTGCGGCAATGGTCAGGCCTTTGAGTCGTGTCGTCTGCAAGCCGCTACTCCGCTGCGTTGTCGTTGGCGGCACAGGCTTTCTCAAGCCGTGATATGCAGTCGCTGAAGGTACGGCTGATGCGTGTCTGGTCTCCAATCATGGCCATTCGCGGCCAGGTGGCCTGCTCTCCAAGCCGTATGAACATGTCCAGGTCTTCCTTGTTGGGATTGGAGAGAATCTTGCGATACAGCAGCGGTTTGAACGGGAACTGGATGTTGATGTCCCCCAGGTAGGTCTGCGTGGCCATGGCATGGGCCTGTTCCAGCAGGGGCCGCAGTATCGTTGATGACCAGCTGTTGCGGGTGAGCTTCAGCGTGGTGGCTACCTGGGCATGCATCAGCGAGGCGGCGGCCTGCTTGGCCGAGGCACCGGGCCCGCGCTGGTGGTGATGACTGATGAAGGGCAATACGTGGGGGTTTGCCTGGCTGACGATGGTGCGATTAACGTTGTGCAGCCGGGCCATGCGCATCAGCGGCAAGTCACCATGCACGCTGCCGTCGATCCAACGTTCCGTCGGCATGTAGGGTTTGGCGCCGTCTTTGCCACGGTCGCTGTCCCGTGATTGCAGTGTTACCGGCGGATAGATACCGGGTACCGCACAGGATGCCAGGATGGCGGAATCCACCAGCACTTCGGGCGAGGCCAGATTGTTCAGCAAGCGGGGCTTCTGGCGAGTGCGGGTTGGCGATACCGAGATGTTCAAGGTGCGCCCGCTGCGTTCGGCGGCTTCGCGGAAACTGGTGCCACCGATGTTGGTGCGAATGTGGTGAAGCAGCTGGGATTGGTCCATGGCATGGCGCTTTCGCCAGATACGCTTGGGTTCAAGCCAGCGAAAGGCGTCCAGATGGATCTCGCCGGGGTCGTTGAAAAAGCGCTGGAGTTCGCGGTTGTTGCGGGTGCAGATGGCGCCGGCCACAATTGCGCCCATGCTGGAACCCGCAATCACGTCCGGAAGCAGGCCTTCCTGCCAAAGCGCGCGGGTGACGCCAATGTGATAGATACCGAAGGCGGCACCACCGCTGAGCATGAGAGCGGGGCGGCCGTAGACACGCTCGGCATCTCTAAACAGGCGCAGCTTCTGTTCATCGGATACGCCGGGCATGGGGTTGTCACAGATGAAGTTCATGGAGCGTTCCACTTCATCCAGGAACGCCGTTACCAGGGTTTTGGTACCGCTCCAGGCGATGGCGTAGAGGTCAGGATTGGCGATCTCGCCCAGGTGGCGGTAAAGGCTCTCCTGTAATACACGCGTTAGCGCCCGGGTATCGCCCTTTTCGCGACAGCGCTTCATGGACGTAATGTGGTCGCGAATCAGGGCTTCGTGGAGCAGTTCGCAGCCATCCTCCTCCCGCCACGCCAAGGTGCCTTCCAGCTCATCCAGTTGCTTGGCGATGGCGAGCCACTCGCTGTAGGTAGCGGCCTGGGTGAATTGCTTTTCCAGTTCCCGACGTTGTTTCTTTGAATCTCTCATGGGATAAAGGATACATCAGGAAAAAGAAGTAGGGGGGCAAGATGACCGAACAAACCGAGGTGTTGGTAAAGAAATACTCCGAAAACGGAATCACCACACTGACGCTGAACCAGCCGGAGCGCCGAAACAGCCTGTCCATGGCCATGCTGGAAGCGCTTTCCGCCGAACTGGAATCTGTTGCGGATGACGTGGACACGCGGGTGGTGGTGATTGCGGCCGCAGGGCAGGTGTTCTGCGCCGGGCACGACCTGCGGGAAATCCGCGACCAGCTCGACAGCCATGAGTTCCAGCTGAAACTGTTTAACCAGTGCAGCAAGGTGATGCAGCAGATTGTGAACCTGCCAAAACCGGTGATTGCCCGTGTGGCTGGCGTGGCGACCGCTGCCGGTTGCCAGCTGGTGGCCAGTTGCGACCTTGCGGTAGCGGCTGATACGGCGCGTTTTGCCACGCCTGGCGTGAACATCGGCCTGTTCTGCTCCACGCCCATGGTGGCGTTGTCCCGCAACGTATCCCGCAAGCAGGCCATGGAAATGCTGTTGACCGGTGAGATGGTCGGTGCGCTGAAGGCGGAACAGATCGGTCTGGTGAACCGGGTGGTGGATGAGCAGGTTCTTGACGAAACCGTCTACCGCCTGGCCGCGACCATTGCCGGCAAATCCGGCCATACCCTGAAGATCGGCAAGGAGGCGTTCTATCAACAACTGGAGATGGGGCTGGCCGAGGCCTACGACTTTACGTCGGAAGTGATGGCAAAGAACCTGCAGGCTGCAGATGCCCACGAAGGCATCTGTGCGTTTCTGGACAAGCGCAAACCGGAATGGAAAGACGAGTAGGGCGGCTAACGGCAGTCTGATGCATTCAGGGAGAGCCGATCTCCCACGCCAATCCCCTGGCTTTCGAAATAGCCCAGGTTCATTTCCAGGGCCCGATAAAACGGGACGCCGGCCTCATAGGTTGGACAGTCCCGGCCCTGGTCCGATGGGCAGGGCACCATAGGGCGAATGGCACCGATGGTGCCGTCACGGTCCAGATAGGCAATATCCAGTGGAATCAGCGTTCGGTACATCCAGAAGCCGTGGTCGGCACGGCGCTGGTTGTTATAGACAAACAGCATGCCGGCGTTCGGGGCCAGTCTCTCCCTGTCCATCAGCCCGCGGCTGCGTTCGGCCGGCGTGCGTGCCACTTCAACGGTAATGGGCACCGCCTGCCCGGCGGAGATCAGGCATGCCTTCTCCACCGGCAGGTCGTCATTGTCCGGGAGTGCTGCCAGGCAACCGGAGAACAGCAGCGCCAGGCAAACCAGCAGGGCTCTCACGAACGCAGCCGGTAGCCGGTCTTGAAGATCCACCACACCGCGACCATGCACGCCGTCAGGAACAGCAGTGTCATACCCACACTGATGCCCACATGCACGTCAGACACGCCGTAGAACGCCCAGCGGAAGCCGCTGATCAGGTACACCACAGGGTTGAACAGGCTGATGGTCTGCCAGATCTCCGGCAGCATTTCGATGGAGTAGAACGTGCCCCCGAGAAACACCAGCGGTGTCACGATCATCAGCGGAACAATCTGCAGCTTTTCAAACCCGTCCGCCCAGATGCCGATGATGAAACCGAACAGGCTGAAGGTGATGGAGGTAAGCACCAGGAAGGCGAACATCCAGAAGGGGTGCAGCACGTCGTAGTCCACGAACAGTTTGGCGGTAAGCAATATGATGACGCCGAGTATGACCGACTTGGTGGCGGCGGCACCGACGTAGCCGAGAACGACCTCCAGATAGGAGACTGGTGCCGACAGGAGCTCGTAAATCGTTCCGGAGAACTTCGGCATGTAGATACCAAACGAGGCATTGGAAATGCTTTGCATTAGCAGCGACAGCATTACCAGGCCCGGAATGATGTAGGCACCGTAGCTGATGTTGTCGATGTCGCCCATGCGACTGCCAATGGCGGAGCCAAACACCACGAAGTACAGAGAGGTGGAGATTACCGGCGAGGCGACACTCTGCATCAGGGTGCGGCGCATGCGGGCCATTTCAAAGTTGTAGATTGCTCGGACACCGTAAAGGTTCATTGCGTTACTCCCGCATACCGGTTGGTTTCATTCATGCACCAGGCCAACAAAAATCTCTTCCAGGGAGCTTTCCCTGGTCTGAAGATCCCGGTATTCGATGCCCAGGTCGCCCAGGGTTCGCAGCAGGCGCGCTACGCCAGCCTGCTCCTGTTGTGAGTCGAAGGTGTAGATCAGCTCGTAGCCATCATCGGAAAGGTCTACCGGCTCCAGCGTGAGTTCACCGGGGATTTTCTCCAGCGGGTTCTGCAGGTGCAGGCGAAGCTCTTTCTTGCCCAGTTTGCTCATCAGCCGGGACTTGTCTTCAACCAGGATGATCTCACCTTGGCGGATAACGCCGATGCGGTCGGCCATCTCCTCGGCTTCTTCGATGTAGTGGGTGGTGAGGATGATGGTGACGCCATTTTCCCGCAGCTTGCGCACCATTTCCCACATGTCCCGGCGCAGCTCCACGTCTACACCGGCGGTGGGCTCATCAAGGAAGAGGATGCGGGGTTCGTGGGACAACGCCTTGGCGATCATCACGCGACGCTTCATGCCGCCAGACAGGGACATGATGCGATTATTGCGTTTGTCCCACAGCGACAGATCTTTCAGGACTTTCTCAATATGGTCCGGTGCAGGCGCCTTGCCGAACAGGCCCCGGCTGAAGGAGACAGCGTCCCAAACGGTCTCGAAGGCGTCGGTGTTGAGCTCCTGGGGAACCAGGCCGATGCTCTCCCGGGCTTTGCGATAATCCTTCACGATGTCGTAGCCGGCGGCGTTCACTTCGCCATCGGAGAGGTTCACAATGCCACAGATAATGCTGATCAGTGTGGTCTTGCCGGCGCCGTTCGGGCCGAGCAGGGCGAAGATCTCTCCCCGTTCGATGTCGAGGTTGATGTCGTTGAGGGCCCTGAAACCATCCGCATAGACTTTGTTGAGGTGCTTGACGGAGATGTCCGGTTGCACTGGCTTGTCCTGTTGGTGGTGAATCAAAGCGCGGTATTTTCTCATGACCGGTGATGATTTAGAAAGCTTTGCCTTGTTAGCGATTATCCCCATAATGCCCGCTTAACCGTGGAGGAGTGGATGTGTTGAAAGCGCTTGTTGCTGTGCTTGCCATTGCTGGCGTCGTTGCGCTGGGCATTTTTGGCCCGCGTTGGTTGATGTCTGAAGATGTCGCCGAGGTCGATCAGGCGCGGTTGAGTGCGATCTCCTCAATACTACGTGCCACTGGGCACAAAAGGGCAAGAGCTGGCATGCGCGGTTGCAAAAAAGCGGTGTTCAGGCCCAGGGTACGGAATACCATTTAACGGTAAAGACCAACGGGAATCAGCCCCGGATGCTGGCTGTGCTGCGGGGCGAGTCCATGTACCTGGGGGAGTATCCGGTTCCCATGACCAAGGCGGGGATGTCGCCCGATGGTGAGGGCCAGCTCTGGGAAGCGCGGTTTACCGCACCTTTCTGCACCACCGACCCTAGCATGACCTGGCGGATCGACCTTCAGGCCGGGATGGATCACGCCTTCGTGATGCCCGTAAAACTGACGTTTGTAGCCAAGGGCCGCGTCTGACGATGGGATGACAGTGTGTCAGGATGGTGTAAAATCAGCAGACCACCACACATCGCCCAGGGAAGAGTATATGGATTACGGTGATAGCGTACAGAAAGTTCTGCTAAGAAAGATCCAGAAAGCGGAACAGGATCTGCTTCAGCTCAAACTGGATTATTGCCGTTTCATCTTTGGGCTCAGCCATCGCACCAGGGTCATCAGCAATGGCATAAGCTACGTAGTACGTTCCGTGGATGTGGAGTCGATGGAGCGTCTGGACGACGGGTGCTTTTCCCGGCCAGAGGTGGCTGGCAGCCCGGCCGATAACCCGGATACCACAGACCCCGTGAACCTCGGCGTTGACTGGACGCTGGAAGAGTCTGCTACCCGCCCCAAAGCCCGCGGTTGAGCGGGTCCTCCTGTAAACGTCAAATAAAGGCGTTCGACGTAACCGTTGAGTAGAGGCTGTGTTCCTGCGGAACATAGCGATGCCCGCTCCAGTGCTCTGCACCGCTTACACCACTTCTGAAAAAGGCCAGCAAGGTCGAACTGCCGGTCATCGTTGATAGCGCCTGGACGGCTTCGGGTTGCCGTATGCCGATTTTTCGGCTGGCCAGTTTGCTGACCAGATCAAGCAGCGCATCTGAATGCCGTTGCGGTTTTTCACACAGGCGCAGGCAGCGCCATACAACCAGACGACGGCGTATTCCCGAACCGCATGGGGCGCGGTTTCCAGAACCAGCCCATGTTCCCGGCAATCCCGGTCCTGGAGACTCAGCAGGATATGCATCTGGGTGATCAATCCACAGGTGTCTGAGGGAGCTGAGCGGGTTGGTTGCGGAGCGGCAACGGAGCGTTTCTGTTGAGCCTCTGGTAGTGGAGGCTGGGCCGAATGTTGGTGTCCAGCCACCATTGTCACCACGGACGCCGGCACGAACGGATCGTTCCGGGCCAGGGTAAGCATGCGAAAGACCAGTAAAAGCAGCAGCGCGATCAGCCCGACTTCGAACAGCATAATAAAGCTGCTAATCATAGGTGTTCCCTCTTGCTCAAACCCTGGATGAGCGGTGTTCTGGTGGAGATTGTTACATCCGTTATCTGAAGTGTAACCAAATGTATTCTGAGCACGAAGGGAAGCCGGGCCAAAAGCGGCAGGAATCCATGGAACTGTGACGCGGTAGGCAGCTAGCAGGTAGGCATGGTCTGCAGGGCGAGTTTCCTGCGGATAAAGCGGCCTAATATATCGACACCAATGTTCAGGGATGCAGTGATCAGGATCAGCACCATCGCGCGATCAAACTGGATGTTCTGGATGGCGCTGTCGACGTAGAAACCCAGGGTGTAGATGCCCAGTATGCCGAGGATCGCAGTCTCCCGCATGATGATTTCCCAGCGGTAGAACAGGAACGCCAGGAATGAACGATAGACCCTGGGCACCAGTTCGTAGGTATACCGATTAAGACCAATCGGCGCATCCGGGCGTAACCGGATGGTGCTGGATTGCCGGCCAATCAGATGGCCGATGATGCCCCCGTTATGCAATGCCAGCGCAACAACGGCGGGCAGCATGGACGGGCCCCATAGCTGCAAAAGGATATACGCCAGGATGTACTCCGGCGTGGAACGCATGATCACCAGGAAGACATGCCCCGAGGTACGGCGAACAGGCCCGCCGAAGTGAGTCGATATCAACGGGAAGGCCAGCAGTGCAATGATCCCGGTTGCAACCAGGGCCACCTGCGTGAGGATTACCGTGTTCCAGATGCCCGGCATGGCCTGATTGACAAACATGTCCCCCAGCCACGCGCCCATGCCGGCCCAGCCTTCTTCTCCGCGCAGTGGTGACGGCACGATGTCCTGGGTGAAAAACCGGCCGACGTTACTCCAGACAATCGGGAGACCTTCGCCAAGAAAAAACGGTGCGCCAACGATATAAACGGGCAACAGCTTCGGCTTTACCCAGAGCGGCATGGTGGCTATCAGCACGTAGAAAAGGATCAGCATGGCGCCGGCGTCGGAATAGTGGCCTTGAGAAAAGGCCGATTCCAGGTAGAAGCCGAGGGTTGGCAAGCCAACAAAGCCAAGGATGGCACTGGAGCGCAAGCCGCATTCCAGCCGGTACGCGGTGTAGGTTCGCAGCTGCACCCAGCAATCCGGTATTTTGGTGTACAGGAAGGCCGAAACAACGCCCGTACGGGGTGGTAACAGGCGACCGGGTTCCGGGTCGGCTTCTTCCAGGATCTCCGAATAGACCTTGGCGAAGATACCGGCGTAGGGGATAGCGATGGCTAGAACGCCTGTCAGCGGATGGAAGCCGAAAAATTGCAGGAAAATAAGCGCCCAGAACAGCTCATGTATCGCCCGCACAAACGCGCACAGAATCCGAACCGGCATCCAGCGATAAACAAGCGCCAGAAGAAAGCCGCTGATACTGCCGAGAGCGACGCCAACGAAGGCAAAGGCAACCGTCCGAAGCAGGGCGGTTGCCAGCCCTTCGGTACTGAAAAAATCCGGTGTTATCACGCCCAGGAAGAACCGGCCAAGATCTTTCCAGGGATTGGCTGCCGTGATAGCGATATCGGCAAACACCAGCCTACCAGGGCGATGGCGATAAAGATCAGGCTGGTTTTGACGGTTGGCGAAGACAGCATAGGAGTGGAATCTGGGCCGGTTGAGTCAGTAGAGTGGCGCAATGTCGGCCGGTGTGAGCTTTTCGCTCGACTCGTCCAGCGCGATCTGCCCGTCCTGGATACCCACGATACGGGTGCAGTATTCCAGTGCGAGCTCGACATCATGGAGTGCGATAACGCTGGTCTTGAAGCGCTCTCTCAATAACGTCATAACCTGGTGGGCAAGCGGCCCATCCAGGGCAGAGACAGGCTCGTCCGCCAACAAAAGTCCTGACTGCCGGTAAAGGGCACGGGCGATGGCCACGCGCTGGCGCTGTCCGCCGGACAGCGATGCGGTGGGCATCCAGGCTTTCTCGGTCATCCCCAGTTCCGACAATAGGCTTTTGACGTCACGGCTGTCCCGGGTGAATGGCCGAACCAGGGTAACCATGTTGTACCAGTTGCCGTGGGCATCGAGGCGGCCCATGTACACGTTGTGGAATACCGGTAACGCGTTGACCAGTCCCAGGTCCTGGGGTACCAGCGCTGCCAGACGCTCCACCTGCTCATAGACAAGCCGGATCAGAGTGGATTTTCCGGCGCCGCTGCGGCCTACCAGGCCAACGCGCTCTCCTTCCCTGACACTGAGGGAGAGCGGGCCAATCACCCGCTCTCCACCAAAAGACGCCGTCAGGCCGGACAGATCGAATCCCGACATTAATCGATGATTCCGATCTGCTTTCCAACTACCCGGATCGGCTCGTAAGCGTCATTGGAGACTGGGATGAAACCACTACGGGGAAAGCTTTCAAGCAATTCAGGGTCGTCCATCGCAAGCAGGGCTTCCTGAAGCCGTTTCTGGAAACCTTCACCGAACTGTTCGTTGACGTCGCCGCGAACACTCCACTGATAGTTCGGGTACGACGGCGTTGTCCAGATGACCTTCACCGCGTCGGTATCAATGTTGCCGTTTTCCATTTCCTTGTCCCACACTGAGAAGTTGATCGCGCCAACATCGTAGGTGCCCGCCTCTACGAGACGAAGGGTGCGGGTGTGATTGCCACTGAAGCCTACACGGCTGAAGACGTTGTCGGGGCTGTCCTCAAAGGATTCGCGAATATAGTACTCCGGAATCAGGCGACCGGAGGTTGACCCCTTGGAACCGAAGGTAAAGGTCTTCCCCTGGAGTTCGTCGGACAGGGTTTCCATCTCGTCAAGTCCGGTACTTTTGTGGGCAATGAAATGAGTGTAGAACGCTTTGTCTTCCACGCCCTGGGCAATCGCTTCAGAGCCGGGAACCAATTCGCGGGCCTGCACGCCGGAAAGCCCGCCGAACCAGGCTAGCTGGACCTGGTTGTTGCGGAAGGCTGAAACCGCGGCGGCGTAGGATTTGACAGGGATATAGCGAACATCTACGTCCAACTCTCCTGCCAGGTAATCGGCGATACCCGTGAAGCGTTCCACCAGTTTGGTTTCGTCTTCATCGGGAATGGCGGTGAAGACGAGTGTCTGGGCTGAAACGGTTGCTGAAGAGAGCAAGGTCAGTAAGCTGGCGACAGCGAATTTCCGTATCAATTTCAAAGCCATTTGAATTTCCTTGTGTCTGGAGCTGAATTTAGCGGGGTCACATGTCCGGACGGGAAGCCCGAAGCTATCCAGAATACCGTGATTTACTGCAACTCTGAACAGCTATACGATTCTATGAGCCAATCAGGTTAGGGGTATCCGGCAAAAAATGAAAATCTTGATGGAAACCGACACTCATGAAAATCATCCTGAATACCCCGGCGCTACCGGGCTCCAGGCTGGTAATCGGGCCACGGCGGACCGATGGTGCCGGTTGCTTGAGCAGGCCGGACACCGGGTTTTCGTTGTGACCGAATACAACAACGAGCCCTGCGACCTGTACATTGCCCTGCACGCCTGGAGGAGCCATGAGGCCGTTCTTCGCTTCCGTGACCGTAACCCGGAAACGCCGATAATCGTTGTGCTTACGGGCACGGACATATACGACCACCAGTACCGCTACCCGGAGCAAACCCTCCATTCCATGGCCCTCGCGGATTGCCTTGTGGGGCTCCACCATCGTGTTGGCCGGGATATTCCCGAGCGTTTCGTGCCAAAGCTGGTGACGGTGTTGCAGTCCGCCGATCGGCCCGGGGGTAATGCAGGCGTCGATACCAGGCATTTCGATGTCTGTGTTATCGGACACCTGCGCGAGGAGAAGGACCCTCTGAGGGCCGCAATCGCGGCGAGGACATTGCCGCCAGGTTCGACCATCCGGGTGCTGAATGCAGGCAAGGCTCACAGCCAGGATTGGGCTCGGCGAGCCATAGCCGAACAGGAGGCCAATCCGCGTTTTCAGTGGCTCGGCGAAATTGACAGACCGTCCACCCATCAGCTTATGAACCGTTGCCGTGCCATGGTTATCAGCTCGGTGATGGAAGGAGGCGCTAATGTCGTATCCGAAGCCTGTCGTGCAGGGCTGCCGGTTATCGCGTCGGACATCTCCGGCAATATTGGCCTACTGGGTGAAGATTACCCGGGGTACTTCCGTGTAGGCGACGAGGCTGATCTTGCGAAGGTGTTACTGTGGGCGGAACAATCCCCCGAATATCTTGGGGAACTGACCGATCGCGTCACCGAACTCGCCTCTTGCTTTGTTCCTGAAGCTGAGCAAGCGGCCCTGCTCACTGCGATTGAGAAGGCCAGGGCCAAAGGCGACCGTCTCAATCCCTGAGTGTGATGGGCTCGATGGGGCCGCTCTCATCCTGCGGCAACACCCGCCCTATAATGGCAGTGTGGGGATAGCCCATTGCTTTCAACTCACTGATACAGGCATCCGCCTGGTCAGCGGGCACGCTGGCCAGCAGTCCGCCGGCGGTCTGCGGGTCGAAGATCAATGGGTAGCGAGGATGGTTGACCCACTTTTCCTGGTCTCGAATACCACGCCGGAGACGAATGTTGGCCGGCTGCAAGGAGCTGAGGATACCTGCTGCTGCAGTTTCCTCAGCGCCAGGCAAAATCGGTATTGCCGTGAGATCGAGCTCCGCATCAACGCCAGAGGGGCGCGTCATCTCAACCAGATGGCCAAGCAAACCAAAACCCGTTACGTCGGTGCAGGCTCGTGAACCATATCGGCGCAGGCACTGGGCCGCGTCTTTGTTGGACTGCATCATTGAGGCCAGGCAGAATCAATCCAGCGGCCTTTCGCGGCAAGTTTGGCGTGGGCAGCGAAGAGCGTCCCGGTACCGATAGGCTTGGTCAGCAGCAGAACGTCTCCGGCCCGCAGGCCGCCTTTGCTCATGACGTCATCCGGATCAATCAACCCGTTGACGGCAAAGCCCAGTGCCAGCTCCCGGCCTTCACCCGTATGGCCGCCCACCAACGCGCAGCCGGCTTCATTCAGCACTTCCACGGCGCCGGACATCATCTGGTAAACCACGTCTTCCACCTTGGACTCTATGCCATAGGGCACGGTCGCAACGGCGGTAGCACTCTGAGCTTCGGCGCCCATGGCAAACACGTCGCCCAGGGCGTGATTGGCGGCAACCCGGCCGAACACATAGGGGTCGTCAATAAAGGCGCGAAAGAAATCGACGGTGTGAACCACCGCCTTTCCGGGTGGGACGGTCAGTACGGCGGCGTCGTCTGGGGCGTGTAGACCAATCAGGATGTCATCCCGCTCTATTGGTCGCAGCTCGCCGAGGGCCCGTGACAGCACGGTACTGCCCACCTTGCACCGCAGCCACCGCAACGCATGGCCACCGCGGAGATGGCCTGGGACGCTTCCTCGGGGTTTTGTGCGGCGCCGGTGTCGGGCAGGGCGGCGTTCTCTTCCATGGCGGGAAGATCATTGAATTTCGCCATGAAGCGTCTATCAATGCTGTTTTTCCAGCGCCAGACCCAAGAACCGGCCAACGACAGGTCACCTCTGGAGGCCACTGCGAATTTGTCGCCGGTACTGATCAGCGCCAGCCATTTTTTCTGCGGCCGGAATGGCTTCGCGGGCTTTCCGAGGGCATGGCGGCGGAGGTTGTCCGCCAGTGGCCGGCCCTGACGAACGGCAAATACGCCGGCTTTTTCCCGGGGGTGATTTACAACGTTGGCAATGTCACCCGCCGCGAAGATATCGTTGTCGGTTTCTGTCTGCAGGGTGTCCGTCACCCGGATAAAGCCACCGTCGTCCAGGGCCAGGCCGGTATCCCGCAGCCACTCGGGGCCGCCGGCACGGGTGACCCAGAGCACTTCGTCAACCGACAGGGTGTCGCCGGACTCCGTGGTCAAACGATTGGCCTCGACCTCTGAGACTGCGGATCCCAGGTGGACCTTCACCCCACGGCTTGCGAGTGTGTCAGCGAATACCGCACGCACCCTGGCGTTGTGGGTAGGCAGGATCTGCTGGTCTGCATCAAACAGATGAAAGTGCAACTGGTCCGGGTCGTGGCCGCGCTTTTCGAGCTCATTTCGTAGCCGGAACTGCATGGCCAGTGTGAGTTCAACGCCACCTGCACCTGCGCCGACCACAGCAACGGTCATCGGGCCGTCATGGTTTTCCAGCCGCGACAATAATGACAGCCAGCGATTGTTGAATCCGTTGATAGGCTTGACGGGCACTGCATGTTCAGTTGCGCCGCTGACGTCACCGACCTTGGGAGCGGACCCGATATTCACCGACAGAATGTCGTAAGGCACGTCCGGTCGGGAGCGGCAGACCACACGTTTTCGATGGCGGTCGATGCCAACAACTTCATCGCGGTAGAAGCGCGCGCCCGCGAACTCGGCCAGTTTGCTGAGGTCTATATGGACGTCGTCGTAGGAATAATGCCCAGCCACATACCCGGGAAGCATTCCGGAGTAGGGTGTATGGGTATCCCTGCAGATGAGGGTAAGGCGGACACCAGGCACTGGGTTCATGGCAAAGCGCTTGAGAACGCCTACGTGGCTGTGTCCGCCGCCAATCAGGACAATGTCCCGTAAAACAGGCTGTTCGGATTGTTGCATTAAATAACTTTCTTGGCTTCGTCGCTGAAGGTGTTAAAGCCTTTCACGCTTGAAAATGCCTGAAGCTTTTCTTTGTCCGCGTCAGACGGATTGGCGATCTGGTCAACCGAGGTGATACCGGCTTCCTTCATTTTGCGGGCGGTGGCCGGCCCAATACCTTTAACCTGGGTCAGGTCGCTCTTGTCCTTCGGCTTTGGAGCGCGTGTTGCTGCAGCCGGCTTTGCCGCTGGCTTCCGCGCGGCCGTGGCGGCTTTCTTGGGAGCGGCTTTAGTGGCTGCGGCCGGACTTTTGGCGGCGGTGCTCGCCTTGGGTTTGGCGGCTTTCTTTGCAGTTGCCGCTTTTGGTGTGGCGGGCTTCTTGGCGGCCGGTTTTTTGGCCGCTGTCTTACTGGCGGTGGATTTTTTCGGAGCTGACTTGCCTTTGGCAGCAGGGCCGGCCTTCTTGGCGGCCTGGCCTGCGACCTTCTTCGCCTCTTCGCTGGCTTCCTTGCTGGCAATACCAAGGCGGTCCAGGATATTGTTCTGCAAATCGTGGAATTCACCCAAGCGACGTTCAAATTCTTCGTTGAAACGTTTCATTTCACGATCACGAAGCTCATCCACTTCCTTCAACAGTTTGCGGACGGGTTCCTGAATCTGGTTCTGCAGGCTGTCGAACTGCTTGAGGCGTCGTTGATCAGCTTTTCGATCTGTGATGACGTTTTATCGAACTCTTTGTTCACTTTCTTGACGACTTTATCAACGCTTTGCTTGTTGCTTTCTTCGCCATGAGGACTTTCTCCTTGAAGTGCAAGTTGATGTAGGGCGTTGGTGAGTTCAGGCCAGTTGCCGAATGCTGGAGGCGGGCCCTGAGGAACGTCTGGATTTTAGCGTCTGCTTCTTGAGCACCACCTCACGAATGCGCTTGAGTTTTTCGCTCAGGGCAGACGAGGAGTTGTCATTGAGTTCTACGAAATCAACGGAATAGAAGAAATTGCTACAGTGTTTCCTGCGTTCCGTTACCAGGCCGGTAATTCCATCCGCCTGATGTCGTCAAACGGCATTTCCATCACGAGATCCAGAATAACCGTATCACCGGGGTTAAATATCTTGTCCGTCTTCATCACACATCCGAAGTGATCCAGCTCGAACAGCGCGGCCTGTACACGCTCCCGGCGAAAGAGGCCACGCTTGATGTGAAAATGTGCGACAAGATCCGGTAGTGCTTCGTTCATCTAAAAGTGATCTCTTTTGCACCCCGAGGGGGTCCGGACGACACCCCGAGGGCGTGTTCCTGAAAGTATATGGTTAAACAATAGCCACACTCTGTTGGTTTGGCAACGTGTTCAGTGTCATACGATAGAGCTCTCAGGCGGTTCATCAACTGTTTTTATCATTTTGGCCCGTTTGTAGCGTGTTGAGCTCGTAAATATCCGTGCGCCGGTCTTTCAGGTTGGTCACCGAGCTTCATTGCGCACCAGCTTCAGCTTTTCCAGATCCATGTCTGAAAACATGATCATTTCCGTATTCGGTGTGGTTTCCGCCATCACCGCATCGTGGGGGAACGCAAAGTCCGACGGCGAGAATACGGAAGACTGGGCGTACTGCACGTCCAGGTTCTCAACCTTGGGAAGGTTACCCACACTACCGGTGATCACGACATAGCATTCGTTTTCAATCGCCCGTGCCTGCGCACAGTGCCGCACCCGAAGGTATCCGTTCTTGGTGTCCGTCCAGAAGGGCACCATAATAATATCCACCTCTTCGATGGCCGCCAGGCGCCCCAGTTCCGGGAACTCGATGTCGTAACAGATCATGATGGCCACGCGGCCGGCGTCGGTGTCGAACACCTGGAACTTCTCACCGCCTTCGATGACCCAGTCACGGCGTTCGTGGGGCGTGATATGGATCTTGCGCTGCTCGTCGACGCGGCCGTCGCGGTGGCACAGATAGGACACGTTGTAGACTCGATCATTTTCGAGCAGGGGCATCGAGCCGGTAATGATGTTGATGTTGTAACTGACCGCCATTTCCGACATCTGATTGCGGAATTGCTCGGTAAAGCCTGCCAGAAAGCGAATGGCCCGTGTCTGGTCCACCTGGTCCGTCAGGCCCATCAGCGGTGCGTTGAAAAACTCTGGAAACAGGGCGAAATCGCTCTTGTAATCCGAGAGCGCATCCACGAAGTACTCCACCTGTTCCAGCACTTCCTCCACAGAGGTAAATTCACGCATCTGCCACTGAACGGCACCCAGGCGCACTTGAGTCTTCTTGACGTTAAGCACCGGCGACGGCGGGGTATAGAGGATGTTCCGCCATTCCAGCAGAGTGGCGTAGCCAGGGACTTCTCGTCTTCCGGCAGGTACTTGTGCATCAGCCGGGTGACCTGGAAGTCGTTGGACAGCTGAAAGCTGAGGATCGGGTCGTAGATGTCCTTGCGATCCACACGCTGGATGTATTCTTCCGGAGAGTGCTGGTCTGAATACTTGTGATATCCGGGGATGCGGCCACCCGCCAGGATGGCGCGCAGGTTCATGGATCGGCAGAGTTCTTTGCGAGCTTCATAAAGCCGCCGGCCAAGGCGGTAGCCGCGATAATCCGGGTGGATAAACACATCGAGGCCGTAAAGCGAGTCGCCTTTGGCGTTGTGCCAGATTTTTTCATTACGCAGGATCAGGTCGTCGTAGGTGTGCGGGTTGCTGAATCGCTCATACTTGACGCACACCGTGAGGGCTACGGCCACCAGGTCACCGGACTCTTCGATACAGATCTGACCATCCGGAAACTGTTGCACCAGAGCTTCGATCGTGTCCTCTGGCCAGGCACCGCCAATATCGTCGTAGACCCTGTCCATCAGTCGCTGGAGCTGTGGGTAATCATCACTGGTCAGGTTACGAAGGTTGAGGTGCAGTTCTTCGTGGGCCATATACGGCAGCTCCCGTTGGGTGTGGAAATGACGGCAAGAATTGTCGATTGCTTCGGTATTTTATCAGAGAGCGCTAAAGACTTCTTATCACCTAAAGCTAAAGACTTCTTATCACATAAAGTTAAAGACTTCTTATCACATAAAGTTAAAGACTTTGCAGCACACGCCGAAAACCAGTTTATGAATGATAGGCAGCCGATAGGCTGTTTGACTGACCCCCCGAATAGACTGTCTCGAAAAGGACCCGGAAAATGAACCTGAGTTTCGGCCAGAAGTTGCTCGTCGCCTTTGGTATTTTGCTTTTACTTGTTATGGGGGCGTTTACGCTCAGCGGCAACCTCCGGTTACAGGACACTACGGATACCTATGTTGATGCACTGATTGAAGACACCGTGGCCCAGAGTACGTCCAGCATTGCGGATTGGCTCAACACCCGTCTTGCCATGACCGAAGCAACGGCAAATGCGTTGGAGTCGGTGGAAACCGATGCCGAGGCGAGGGTTATCCTGGCCGCTGCGACAACCGGTGGCGGGTTCATTGACGTCTATGTTGGCCGCGATGATGGCTATATGCTGATGAAGGACGATGCCTCAGAAGCCACGCTGCCTGCGGATTTCGACCCACGCACGCGGCCCTGGTTCAAACAGGCGAAACAAAAGGCTCAGCGTCGTTCACCGAACCCTACGTGGACGCGGGCACTGGAGGCACCATCATTTCCACGCTGGCACCGGTCAAACGTGGGGCTTACCAGGGTGTTGTCGGTGGTGATATTGCCCTGAAGACCATAGAACAGACGCTCTCCACGATTACGCTGGCCAACACTGGCTATGCGGCCCTGATCAGTGACGACGGCACCGTGTTGTTTCACCCGGACCAGAAACTGGTTGGCAAGAAGATCAGTAATCTTTTGGGAGAATCCCCTCGGCTCAGCGGTGAAATTCACGAATATGACACCGGAGATGCCAGTTGGACTGCCGGTTTCCATCGCATCAAAGGTGCCCGTGGTGTTGAGTGGTATCTCGGCACTTTTATCAACGAGGACAAAATCAATGCGCCGGTCCACGCCGCTCGCGTAACCGGGCTGATCATCGCAGTAATTGGCTTGTTGGTGTCGCTGGTGATCCTGCGTTTTGGTATCCGCGTGCTGATGGCTCCCGTTCGCAAGCTTAATGCCGCCATGGCGTCAATCGCCAGTGGCGAGGCGGACCTCACCAAGCGCCTGGACGATAGCGCCAACGACGAGTTCGGCAAGCTCGCGGCGGAGTTCAACAGTTTTGTGGAGAATATCCAGAATGTGGTCCGGGACGTCCAGCAAGGCACGGCCGAACTTGGCGAAAACGTGTCCTCCTGCGGGGTACCGCCAGCACCAGCCGAGACAGCGTCGAGAAGCAGCAGGCCGAGATTGATATGGTGGCCACGGCCATCAATGAAATGTCTGCCGCTGCCGGGGAGATTGCACAGAATGCCCAGCAGACGGCGGATGCCTCCAATACCGCCGATGCAGACAGCCGTGCTTCCCTTGAAACCGTTGCCGCGTCTCGGGATGCGGTTCAGAAACTGTCAAAAGAGATTAACGCCGCTGCGGAAGTCATCGACAAACTCGGCAAGGACGTTACCGACATTACCTCGGTTCTCGAAGTGATTCAGGGCATTGCTGAACAGACTAACCTGCTGGCACTGAATGCGGCGATCGAGGCCGCCAGGGCAGGGGACGCAGGCCGTGGCTTTGCGGTTGTTGCTGACGAAGTGCGCAATCTGGCTCGCCGCACCCAGGACAGCACGGAAGAAATCAACAACATGATTGAGCGTCTGCAAAGCGGTGCAACCCAGGCTGTGGACGTCATGAAGGCATCAACAGCGGTCTCGAATGTGAGCATGGAGAAAGCTCAGGATGCCATGGAGTCGCTTAATCGTATTGCTGATGCGATAACGTCGATCAGCCAGATGACCTCCCAGATCGCAACGGCTTCTGAAGAGCAAACCTCAGTGACGGAAGAGTTGAACTCCTCCATCACCCGGATTGCCGACCAGGGCCAGGAAGCCGCCAAGGCTGCCAGCGAGAACGACGTCTACAGTGGTCAGATTGAATCGGTTGGCCATACACTCAACAAGAACGTGTCACGATTCAGGGTTTGAGTAAGATGTTTTCTGGGGCGCGGATAGTATCTGGATTCGCCGCCGGAGTTCGAGGAGGGTTCTGGTGCCGATGGCCCGGGACTCGACCGTCAGATAGGGATTTTCCAGAACAAGGACGTTCCGGCTGTGCAGGTTTAGCTCGTCGATGGACTGGCCGTAGTATTGGTTGAGGTACGCGCCAAAGCTGCCATCGAAAATGGCCCTTTCCATGCCCAATTGCAGCCGATGTGCCGTTTCGTGGTCGTGCCGGTTGACGAAGAAGTAAGAGGGCATCGGATAGGCCAGCAGCAGGTCCGGCTCGATGGCGAAATCTTCGTTGTTTTCAAGCTCCAGATCGAAAAGAACCTCGTTGACTCCCCGGGCGAAGCATTCAAAACGATGATTCTCCAGCATGCGGAAAAGAATTTCGTACCGCGAGTGAGTCACCACGCTGACTCCGTTGGCCTGAAGAATCGACGAATCCGGCCAGTGTGCGCCCTGGCCGATGCGGATACCGACTTCCTCAAGATTGCCAAGGCTTCGGATGCCTTTGAATCTGGGCAAGGATTCTTTAAGCACCACGCACACCCGAAGTCCCAAAAGTCCGCCATCGATAGGTATGGGGATGGCCTGCAGGCTTTCTTCCCTCTGTTTTGATGTCGCGACATTCGCGAGATCGACCAATTTTGATTGCTGGCGCTCAAGTTCGCGGACAACCCGGCCTTGGGCCATCTCCGGGGTGCGAGTGATTCGATACGAACCGTATTCCGGTGTCTTGTCGAAGGCGAGGGCAACCAGGGCACGTATGGGTGGGCTGTCGTAATTGCGGTACCACAGGCGATATTCCCTTGCCTGTGTTTCTCCAGACAGATATTCCGAAGACACACCGGTTCCCGGGCAAACCAGAAACAATGCCAGGGCCGTCAGCCAGCCACGCGCACGCCTCACTTTCATTGAAGACTTACTCCCGCGTCCATTCGAGTTTCTTGTTATCGCCCGTTTTGATATCCAAGCAGTTTAGGTGAATTTTTCTTTCCGGAAAGGGATAACCGTAAAAAATCCCGAAAACAGTTGCGATACCTTTTAAACGGCTGCAATCATGGGCGTTAAATCACCAACAGGTAAGAAAACATGGCGTTCATCGACAATCTGATAGGTGCAACCGGCCATTGGGTGTCTGAATCGAATCCTGGTGCGCGAATCACCCAACCGCTGGCCTGGCTCCGTAAAACCAGTGGTTATGCGGCCGTCAACCGAATTATTGGCCTATCAATCCCGTTTGCACCACGGAATCGATTCAGTGTCGAGGAGATTCGCCCGGGGTTCGTTAAGGCAAGAATACGCCTGAAAGGCAATAAGAACCACTTTGGCAGCCTCTACGCCGGTGCCTATTTCCTGGTGGCGGAGATCCCCGGTGGTGTGTTGACGCTGTTTGATCTCGGCCCGGCTTACACGCCGATTCTCAAGGAAATGACGCTTCAGTTCCTGCAGCCGGCGAATTCCGATGTGTTTGTGGAGTTTTCACTGGACGCCGCCACGGTTGAAGCCATCAAGGCCGAGGCCGATGCTACGGGCAGGGCCGCGTTTGAGTTGGAAGGCACACTGTACGACAGTGACGGCCATCATGTGGCCACTTCGATGGCCCACTATCGTGTTCGCAAGAAAGGCTTCCAGGCGCAGTGAACTGAGGTTGATTCAAGCGCCGTCCAATTCCCGTAGGGCGGCGAGGAAAGTTTCCCCGTATTTTTCGAGCTTTGCCGCACCCACGCCGTTTATCTCAGCCATTTCGGCAAGGCTGTTCGGTTTCTTGTCCAGGATTTCAAACAGCGTGGCATCGTGGAAAATCACATAGGGCGGCACGCCCTTCTCATCCGCCAGCGATTTTCGGCAGGCCCGCAGCGCTTCCCAGCCGGGTTTGTCAGTGATCTGGTCTGCAATCCTGCGGCGGCCGGACCCTGATGACCCACGGCTACTGGAGGCCTTCACTACCGGATCCTTGCGTAACTGGATAGCTACCTCGCCCTTAAGTAGTGGACGGCATTGCTCCGTAAGCTGCAACGCTCCGTAGCCTTCCGGGTCAGCCCTGAGGTAACCGTTGGCCACCAGTTGACGGAATACGGACTTCCAGTCGTTTGCAGACAACTCGGTACCAATTCCGTAGGTGGAAACCGTTTGATGGCCGGACTGCAGGATACGTTCGTTCTCAGAGCCGCGTAACACATCAATCAAATACGTAACCCCGAAACGTTGGCCGGTTCTGAACACGCAGGAGAGCGCCTTCTGAACAGCAATCTTGCCGTCCCAGGTTTCCGGTGGAGTCAGGCAGGTGTCACAGTTGCCACAGGGTTGTTCAAGGGTGTCGCCGAAATACCGCAGCAACACCTGTCGCCGACAGCTTGTCACTTCGCACAGGCCTAGCATGGCATCCAGTTTCTGGCGCTCAACCCGTTTGAAGTGGTCATTGCCCATGGAGCCTTCGAGCATCTGTCGCAGTTTGATCACGTCCTGCAGGCCGTAAACCATCCAGGCGGTCGAAGGCTTTCCATCACGACCGGCTCGGCCGGTTTCCTGATAGTAGGCTTCCAGGCTTTTTGGAAGATCCAGGTGGGCGACAAATCGAACATCGGGTTTATCGATGCCCATGCCAAAAGCAATGGTGGCCACGATGATGACGCCGTCCTCGCGCAGGAAGCGCTCCTGATTCCGCGCGCGATCACCGGCATTGAGGCCCGCATGGTAGGGCAGAGCGGTGTAGCCTTTGTCACTGAGCAGCTTCGCGGTGCTGTCGACTTTGTTGCGGGACAGGCAATAAACGATGCCGCAGTCGCCATCATGTTCCGCTTTAATAAAATCCAGTAGTTGTTTGTTTGCATTGGTTTTCGGAGCAATTCGGTACTGAATATTCGGGCGATCAAAACCACTGATAAAGTGTCGGGCTTCGGTCAGGGACAGCCGTTCAGCGATCTCCTTGCGGGTGCGCTCGTCCGCGGTGGCGGTGAGGGCTATGCGGGGTACGCCCGGGAATTCATGGGCCAGCCGGCTTAGCTCCAGGTAGTCGGAGCGGAAATCGTGCCCCCACTGGGACACGCAGTGGGCTTCGTCGATGGCAAACAGGGAAATAGAAGCATCATGTAACAGGCCCAGTGTGCGAGGCTGGATCAGCCGTTCCGGCGCGCAGTAAAGCAGATCGAGTTCGCCGGTCATAAGGGCGTTTTCAGTGTCCCGGGCCTGTTCGAAATCCATGGTGGAGTTCAGGAACGCGGCCTTGACACCCAGTTCTTTCAGCGCTGCCACCTGGTCCTGCATCAGTGCAATCAGTGGTGATATGACGACAGCTGTTCCGGCGCGAACCAGGGCTGGCACCTGATAACAGAGGGATTTACCACCACCGGTGGGCATCAGTACCAACGCATCGCCACCGTCAACCAGCTCGCGGATAATGTCGCCCTGCAAGGGCCGGAAGGTCTCGTAACCGAAAACACGATGAAGGACTTCTTCCGGGTCCTGGTCGGTAACACGGGGGCGCTCTGTGCTGAGTTGTGCAAAATCCATGACTTGGCCAGCGGTGTTGGTTGAGGGTAAAGGGTGCCGTTCTGGCAGGCAGGCCATGATACCAGAAAGCGGTCACGGAATCGGCGGAGACAAACAAACCTTATAAACGCTACAATGCGCCTTTTTTCTGCACCCAACAAACAGGAACTCCATGCAGGAATTTGACGCCATCCGACCTTACTCGGACGAGGAAACCGGAACCGCCATCAACAATCTGGTACGGGATCCGGAATTTCTGGATATGATTGGCCGCTTCAAGTCGCCCACACTGGCCAAATGGGCGCCGGGAATGCTCCGGGTATGGGTCAAGCGCTGGCTGGCCAGGAACTTTGGCGGACTTACCCGTATCGACGACCTCCAGGCGCGATTGTCTGGCTACGTTGGTGAACTGGTTGATCACACAACGACCCGGGTTACCCATAGCGGGCTGGAAAATCTGGACAAGCAGAGCGCTCACCTGTTCATCTCCAACCACCGCGACATCGTGTTCGACCCGATGGTGGTCAATTACCTGCTGTTCGCGAACGGCTTCAATACCACACGTATTGCCATTGGCGACAACCTGCTGGCGAACCGCGTATTTGCTGAAATGATGCGGCTGAACAAGAGCTTTGTGGTGCGTCGCAGTATGACCAGCCCACGCGAAATGCGGGACGCCTACATCATGCTTTCGGCGTTTATCAATCATAGTATCGACAACAACGAGAGCATCTGGATTGCGCAGCGTGAAGGGCGCGCCAAAGACGGGCTGGATTTCACCGATCCCGCCATTATTAAAATGTTCTACATGAGCCAGAAGAAAAGTGGGTTGGATTTCGGCGAAGCCATGAACCGGCTGCACATCGTGCCGGTGTCCATTGCCTACGAGTATGATCCCTGCGATATGGACAAGGCCCGAGAGCTCGAAACCCGCTCCCGCACGGGCAAATACGTTAAGGCGGAAGGCGAGGATACTAACCAGATAATGCGCGGGCTCACGGGGTTCAAGGGCCACGTGCACGTGCATTTCGGAGCACCCATCGCGGATGCCGAAAACACGCCTAAGGAACTGGCTGCCCGGATCGATCGGGAGATGCATGCCAATTATCACTTGCACACGTCCAACCTGGTGGCCTATCAGCAAAGAGGCATTCATCCTGATTCACACGCCAGCAGAGACTCTGTAAGCGATGCGGTGGTGACGGCAGAGGCCTGGTCAGCGGCGGAAATAGAAGCCGCCGAGGCGGAGATGGAGCGTCGACTCGATGCCTGCGACCCGGCGATTCGGCCCTACCTGCTGGATATGTATGCCAACCCGGTGGTCACGGCGCTTGAAGCTCACAATGGCAACGGCTCGACGGATACACCAACGGAACACCCCTGATACCCGAGGTATTTTGTGCAAGAACTTCAATATATCGAATTGGAAACCAATCCCAATCCTACTGCCGCCGTTATCTGGCTGCATGGCCTTGGAGCCAGTGGCCATGATTTCGAGCCGGTAGTGCCGGAGTTGGGGTTGCCCGACAATGCAGCTGTTCGGTTCATTTTTCCTCACGCCCCCAACATGCCGGTCACCATTAACGGTGGAATGACGATGCCAGCCTGGTACGACATCAAGGCAATGGATATTGATCGAGTGGTGGACACCGATCAGTTGATGGCCTCGTCAGACGCGGTTGCAAAACTGGTGGACCGGGAAATTGAGCGTGGCGTGAAGAGCGAGAACATTGTGATTGCCGGATTTTCCCAGGGGGGCGCCGTGGCCTACGAGCTTGGGTTGAGCTATCCGAAGCGCCTGGCGGGCATTATTGCCCTGTCAACATACTTTGCCACTGCGAAGACTGTGAAGTGCTCAGAGGCGAATCGTGATATCCCGATCCGGATCTATCATGGCACCTTTGACCCCATGGTACCGGAGGCCCTGGGCCGGCAAAGCGTGGAAAAGCTGCAGGACATGGGGTTTGAACCCACGTATGAGACCTATCCGATGGAACACAGCGTATGCATGGAAGAGATCGTGGATATCGGCAAGTTCCTTCGCGATAACGTACTGTAAAGCTTGCCTGACGTTCGATTGGCGAAGCCTAAGCAGGGCAGGTTGCCTCGCTTAGCTTCGCCAGAACGCTGGTGAAAGCACAATTACCACGCTCAGTATTTCCAGACGCCCCATCAGCATACCCACCGATAGAATCCATTTGGCAAGCTCCGGGAGCGGTGCAAAGGTGCCCGCTGGTCCAATTGTGTCGCCGAGCGCCGGGCCAACGTTGGTCAGCACGGTGAGTGCTCCGGACAGGCTGGTGATAAAGTCCAACTGCAGAGCTGCCAGCGCGACCGTTATGATCAGCAGGCACAACAGAAAGATAAAGGTGTAGGCAATCATCGAAGCGATAATTTCGTCGCTGACCGCGCGGCCATTGTAGTTGCGTGTGAATACGGCCCTGGGATGCAGCAGCCGCATCAGCTGCTCCCTCAGTACGATCAATGAGAGCTGGAAGCGGAACACTTTCATGCCCCCGGCTGTTGAGCCGGAGCACCCGCCGATAAACATCAGAAAGAAAAACAGCACAAACGCAAGTGGGCCCCACGCAGAGTAATCTTCCGAGGCATAGCCGGTTGTTGTGACCACAGACGTGACATTGAAGAGTGTCGACACGTAGCCGTTAACGAGGTCGAACTCCACTGGTGAGACGTACCAGCGGTAAAGAGTCAGTAAGGCAGGTACCACCAGCAGGATGGTCACGAACAGCCGCACCTGCTGATCCCTGAACAGCACGCCGTGCTGGCCATGCATTTCCCGGACAAAAAGAAAGAACGGCATGCTGCCGATCATCATGAACAGGGTGGCTTCCAAAAGAATCAGGTTGGAGTCGAACTTGCCCATGGACAAGTCGGATGTGGAGAAGCCGCCGGTCGCAATACTCGTCAGGCCATGGTTGAATGCGTCAAACAGGCTCATACCGGACAACCAATAGGTCGTTACCGCAAGCACCGAAAACGCCATGTAAACCAACAGCAGGCCACGACTGAGGGTTTTCATTCGCGGCAGGGCCTTGTCAGTCCATTCTGAAGATTCCGTTGCAAAAAGCCGCATGCCGCCCACGCGGAGGAAGGGCAATACGGCAACGAACATGCCGATGATCCGATGCCACCAATCCATTGCAGTACAGAGCGCCAGAGCAGTAGGTCCTGATCCATGGTGTCCAGGCCGGTAAGCACCGTGGCTCCGGTGGTGGTGATGCCGGATGTGCCTTCGAAAAAGGCCTCGCCGAGGGTGAGCCCCAGATCACTGAGATAGAACGGGAGCGAGGAGAGCAGGGCGATAATAAACCAGCTGGAGACGGTCAGCACGAACATGTAGCGGGGCTTCAGGTCTCGTGCCTGGCGGTAGGTCGCGAGAATGCCCAGCAGCCCCGTGCCAAAACAGATAGCCGCAGACTCCGCAAACGCCATGGCATTCGGCGATTCAGAAGTTACGAGAAGAAGCACAGGTAAGGTCATGAAAATACTAAGAAGTATAAACATGACGCTCATGATAAAGATTACGGGGTTCAGGTTTCTCAAAGGACGCTCTAGCCGGCTGAACAGAGAGACGGCGTCAGAATACATGCGGCTTGGGGCTTTCGCAAGGTGGAACCCGCAGTGTGTCAGGGTCTTACAGGTACATTAAATCACTGTAAATTCCGCGTAAATAAGGATCCGAACGCTGGTGTTTGTCGTCAGCCTGATGCAACTTCGAATTGTGAGTTCGGCTTGAAACCGGAAGGAGAATTCAAATGAAAAAGTCGATTGCATTGATGCTTGGTCTTTCTGCAGCGCCGCTGATGGCGGTCTCCCAAAGCGCCTTCGCTGATGTCTACAAGTCAGGTGGTGGTAGCCTTTATGCGGGCCTGAACTACAGCTTTATCAATATCGAAAACGGCAGTGACGACGTTGACGTTGGTACGCTGTCCGCGAAGGTGGGTGGCCTGGTGTCGCCTTTCTTTGGGCTCGAAGCCCGTGCTGGGTTTGGCGTGGACGATGATCGCATTGGCGGCGTCGATTATTCGCTGGACAATTTCTTCGGCGGCTACGCCACGCTGAATCTGGCGAACGAATCACCCGCAACGCCTTACGTTATTTTCGGTGTAACCCGGGTTGAAGTGGAAGCGAAGTCGTTCCTGGGGACCACCACCGAGGATGAGTCGGACTTTTCCTACGGCGCTGGTGTGAATGTTGAGCTGGCACCGGAAGTGTCTGGCAACGTGGAATACATGCGTTACTATGACAAGGATGGCTCCACCGTTGATGGTCTGGGCCTGGGCGTCACCTTCAACTTCTGATCGGAGCGCTCTGCACAAAGAAACCTTGGCGGCGGAGGCCTGTTCGCCGCCGTTATTGGGAGCCGGTTTGAATCACCTTGCCCATCTTTTTCTCGCACCAGATTCCCCCAAGGTTCGTGTGGGCAGCCTGCTGGGGGACTTTGCGAGAGGCATTGTGCCGGACGAACTGCCCCGGGAAGTGAGGGTGGGGCTGCAGCATCACAGGGCGGTGGATGCGTTTACCGACCAGCATCCGCAAGTCATTGCCAGCAAACGGTTGTTCTCCCCCCAGCGCCGACGTTTTTCGGGTGTGGCGCTGGATATCCTCTACGATCACTACCTGTTAAGAAACTGGCAACGCTTTAGTCATGTGAATTCCGATACCTTTATCGATCAGGTCTATCGGGAACTCGATGAAAACGCGTCGTTGATGCCTGAGAAAATGCAAAAGGTGACTCAGCAGATCGTTCTCCACGACTGGTTCCGCTCATACCAGGACATTGACAACATTGGGTATGCTCTGGACCGGGTCGCCAATCGCATACGGTTCAGGAATGCGTTCAGCGGAATCATCGAGGAGATCAAAGCCCACGACCAGGAACTCGAACACAGGTTCCTCAGCTTTTTCCCTGAACTCAAACACTTTGCCACAAAGGATTTTGAATGTTGACGGACTCCAAGAGATACGTTGTCGCTGCGCTTTTCGCGTTCCTGATCCCCTCCATCGCCATGGCTGAGAGCAGCAGTAATGAAAACGCTGTGCCCGAGCGACTTGGCTTTGTTGAATGGCTTGTGCTCGAGGGCACGGGCCTACGCATGAAGGCCCGGCTGGACACCGGGGCCAAAACCTCTTCACTGCATGCCGTCAATGTTGAGCCGTTCATGAAAGGTGATGAAGAATGGGTCAGTTTCCAGTTGCCGCTGGCTGACCACCAGGATGAGGACGACGCCGACGGCAAGAATCTGGAAGAGGTGATTCTGGAGTTCAGCCTGCCTGTTGAGCGTACGGTTAAGATCAAGCGCAAGGGCGCACCCTCGCAGCGCCGGTTTGTGGTGGTTATGGACTTCTGCATTGCCGGTACCAGTCATAAAACTGAGTTCTCACTCACGGACCGTGGGAAGTTTTCCTATCCGGCGTTGTTGGGTCGACGGTTCATGCGCGACGACAATATCCTGATTGATTCGGCGGACGCCTTCATCGCGAAGCAGGACTGCGAGTACAAAAATCTGGCCGATGTTGCTGAAGAGCACGCTGGGTGAGTTGTTTGTAAAGTCTGCGTATAGACAAAATGTAGCTATAAGTCTACAATGATACCAAGTGTTAAGTGGGCGAGAGCCTGAAAAACAGTGGTGTCCGCTATGAGTAACGCGCAGAAACTCGCAACCGTCCAAAAGAACAACGTCTCCGGCGTTGGCCTTAAAACCGTGTTTAATATTCTGGACCGTTGGGGCTGTACTCCCGAGCAGGTACAGAAAATCCTTCAGATCTCCCGCCCGGCGTACTACAAGTATCGTAAAGCGCCGGAGCAGGCGAGCCTGACCCATGACCAGATTGAACGTCTCAGTTATCTGGTCAACATCCATGGCTGCCTGCGGATGATCTTCGAGAACCCGAAGAACGTTTACGGCTTTATGGCCCTGAAAAACGACAATCCGTACTTCAACGGCAAAAGTCCCCTTGAGATTATCAGTACGGGCCAGTTTGCTGCTTTGTATGAAACGTTCAGGCGTATCGATGTATTGCGCGGGGGGCTCTGGTGAGTCAGGAACTGCCGCCAACGATCACACCCGAGAGCATTACCGGGTTTCGCCTGATCAACTCGAGGTTTCCGCCCATCAGCCTGTTTGATGATGTGGCGGACGAAGATGAGTTTGATGCGCTCTACGAACTTCAAACGCTCACCAACCCCCGTCTTCAGACCGAGTTGGGTAATCTCAACCTGATCCGCAAAGCGGAGATCCCGTTCGGAATCCCTGGCTGCTCCTACGCCACCGGCCCGTTTACCCATGTAAACCCCGAAGGCAGCCGCTTCAGCGATGGCCAGTACGGTGTTCTGTATATGGGGGAGAGCATCGATACAGCAATAGCGGAGGTGGCCTATCACCAGTCACGCTACTGGCAGGGCGTTCACGGTTTGGACTACGACCGGCTGGTGTTCCGGGGGCTAAAGTGCAAGGTAGGGACGATGACCCTGCACGACGCCACGACCCTCTCCTTTGGGGACGCCATCTACGATGCTGACAGCTACGCTGCTTCACGGAGTTATGGTCGCAGGCTCTACAGGGCAGGCTCGGAAGGGCTTCGGTATCACTCTGTTCGAAAACCCGGCGATACCTGCTGGGGATTGTTCACTCCCAGGCACGTCCGCAGTGTTATCCAGACGGCGCATTTCGAGTTTATCTGGAACGGTGAGCAAATCAGCTCGGTTAACAAGTTCACCAAGGCGTGAGCATACCGTTACGGTTTCCATTCACTGACGATCAAATCGAACAGTGCCCGCAATTCTGAACGTTCATAGTTTCGCACGCCGCATATCAGATTGAGGTTGGTGATCATCTCCGGATCATCAAAAATACGCACCCCTCCGCGGCTCTGTGATTGTTCCGCGAACTCCCGCTCCACAAGCCCAAACCCCATGCCGGATTTGACCATAACCACCGTGGAATACTCGTCGTCGGAACTGGTGGCCGCGTCGGAGAGGCTTGCCTGAGGGCCAAGCAGGTCCTTCATGAAATCAAAAAACGGGCAGTCCCGGTTGGGCCAGACCCAGGGCAGGCGCCGACGTGACTCGAAGTCGGCTGGTAGGGTGTCGAACTCCGTATCCGCAGGGCCAACAACGGAAATACGTACTGGCGTGAGTGGCACCACCTTTAACCTCGGGTCCTCGCAGTTGCCATAGACATACCCCAGATCCAGCTCTTCCGAAAGCACTTGCTCGACAATCTGGGTTGACGCCCGGGTTTTCATTTCCAGGTTGAGGTGAGGGAGAGCGTCCGTCTTCCGGCGAAGCACTTCGTCTACACGAAGGTATTCAGGCGGAGAGTTCAGTCCAAGGCGGAGTGTTGCGTGGGGCACCGAACGCAAGGAAAGCGCAGTGTTACGCACATCTTCCACGGCGGTAAACACCTGGCGAACGGGCATGAGCAAGCGCTCGCCAGCCGCGGTCAGGGACATTCCCTGTTTACTGCGCTCGAACAGCAGAACCTCGAACTCTTCCTCAAGCTGGCGAAGGTGCTCGCTCACCGCAGACGGTGTCGAATGACGACGAGCGGCCGCGCGAGTCAGATTGGCCTCTTCAGCCACCAGAAGAAAAGACTTGAGCCTGTCCAGCTTTATGTTCATATTTTTCGAACACCGGGTTCAAATAATGTCGATGGACGACCTGGTACGGCGGGTCGAGAATGGTTTCATTGTAGTCATCGTTCATATTTAAAGGAAGATGAAAATGAAAGCCATCCTCGTCAATCAAACACTCAGACAAGCACCATCGATTGCATGTGTTCCCTCAAAGAGCGCTTTCATGAGGCGAGCCATCGCTGCTATCAAACGCTATGCGGGACGTTGGAGTCGCCGGTACCAATTGCGGCAATCGCTGTATGAAATGGACACCAGACTGGTCGAAAAAGACATAGGGTTGCCTCACGGCAGTCTGGTAGAGGAAGCGCACAAGCCATTCTGGCGGGAGTAGTCGTCACGCTGAGCCCTTTCCCCAGGGCTCAGCGATGCGTCTTCCAGAACGGGCTGTGTGCCTCTCGTAGCAGCTGAGCTCTGGTTGTTCCGATGTCCCATGCCAAACGATCCAGCTCTCTCATCGGCATTCCCCGCAGGCGTCTTCTTAGGCGTGTGCGGGTTTTTTGGTTCTCAATATAGTGTTTGAGTGTGCGAAACAGGACTTTGTCGATGTTCATATTCCACCTCCGGTGCTTGATAAAATTCTATTGGACCGGTGTTGGCGGAACAGACACAGAAGGGTGCTATTGGGGGAGTACAGTTTTAAGATACAGTTGACGCCAGCGAAACGGGTGCTAACCTTCCGTAGGTGCCGGGCTCCCATATAATTCATTTTTCAACATGACTACTTGTTTCGTGGCCGACTTGTGAGGGATCACCTGAAATATTCTATTCCCCTAGTTCTCAGCCTGTGTCTCAGCCTGGCGTCGGCGCATGCTTCCATACGCTCGGAATATGAAGTCAAAGCGGCGTTCCTCTACAACTTCACACGTTTTATTACCTGGTCAAATGGAGCAACCGCTTCCGATCCTCTTGATGTGTGCATCTACGGCGATGATCCCTTCGGCAACCTGCTTGACCCCATGCAAGGTCGTAAATCCCAGGGCAGGGCGCTTCAGCTTCGATACCCCAACGTTCCGGCCGATATCGCGGGATGCGACGTACTTTATATAGGGCAATCCCAGTCCAGAAATGTCGACGAACTGCTCGAAATGGCCGAGAGCCACGAAGGCATACTGACAGTGAGTGATTTGCCAGACTTCATTCGCAAGGGGGGGATTGTCGGTTACGTGAAGCAGGGTAATGTTATTCGCTTCGAAATCAGCCTGAAAGCCGCAATGGAAGCGGGCCTGACCATTAACTCCAGGCTTCTGGAACTGGCGGTGAGGGTCCTGAGATGATGGGGCGGTGGCGATACTGGCGACTGAAAACCAAACTGCTATTCCTTACGTTGTTCACCAGCGCACTTGGCATCACCCTGGTCTGCGCGAGCCTCATCTTTGTTGAGAACCAGAATTACCGGAAACAGCTTGAATCCGAGCTTCATGTCATCGCTGGCATCCTGGCGGAGCAGTCCGCTGCCGCCTGGTGTTCGAGGACAACGAGCAGCTGAGCAGTATTATCACCAGCCTCAAGCGTATCGACACTATTCGGCAGGCCTGTGTCTACAACCAGCAAGGGGACGTGATGACGTCTCTTTCAGGCCGGCCACAGGGGCAATGCCCATCGGTTGGTTCGTCGTTGGAAGTAGGGTTCGTCGGGGACGTCTACCAGTTACTGATGCCGGTCACACTGGACAATGAAGTGGTCGGGCAGCTTTTCCTCTCATCACACCTTGAAGTTTTGCGGGGCCATATCCGGACCTTTGTATCCGTAGCCTCCGGTATCGGGGCGGTGATCCTCATCGCACTGGTATTCCTGGCGCTCAGGTTACAGAGAATCGTATCCGAACCCATTCTCAAGCTTTCAGAGACGGCCGAGCGCATCGCCCAGGATCACGACTATTCCATTCGTGCGCCGGTTTCCGGCACCGACGAACTCGGGCGCCTGGGTAACACCTTCAACGAGATGATCAGCACCATCCAGCAACAGAACCGCCGCATCCTGGAAAGCCGTGACAGCCTGGAGCGCATCGTCGAGGCCAGGACCTCCGAGCTGAGCATGGCCAACCGTGAACTGGAGGCGTTCAGTTACTCGGTCTCCCATGACCTCAGGCAGCCCCTGAGAGCCGTTGAAGGGTTTGGGCAAGCCTGGAAGAGGATTGTGGCGATCAGTTGAATGAGATCGGTAAGGATTACCTGAAGCGAATCCGCGCGGCCAGTGTACGGATGGCGGGGCTGATCGATGGGTTGCTTGTTCTGTCCCGCGTCAGCCGACAGTCCATGGAAAATCAGACAATAGACTTGAGCCAGATGTTGGAAGAAATTGCGGAAGAACTGCAAGACATCAGCGATGATGTGCCAACGGAAATTCTCATACAGCCGGGTATGTGGGTTGTAGGCGACAGCCGAATGCTGCGTGTTGCCTTCCAGAACCTGATGGCGAACGCCTGGAAATACAGCGCCAAAGAAGAAAAACGAATTGTCGAAGTGTTGTCTCGAAGAGAAGGGCGCTGGGTTGCTATTGAGGTTCGTGATAACGGTGTCGGCTTCGATATGAGGTATATCGACAAACTGTTTGTGGCATTCAATCGACTTCATACGCCGTCGGAGTTCGGCGGCACAGGTATTGGCCTGGCGACTGTATACCGCGTTGTTCGCCGGCACCATGGCGATATTTCCGCTACGTCGCAATTGGGTGAGGGGGCAAGTTTTGTTGTGAAGTTGCCTGTTTCGGGAGATCAGGACTAGACTGTAGTCAGATTCAACCTATTAATGCAATTCATTGAAAGGGCAAATAAAATCATGGATGGCCATTCAATCCTTGTGGTTGAAGACAACCCGGATGATCAGGTTCTGGCAGTGCGAGCCTCAAGAGTGCTAGCGAAAACAGCCCTGTCATCGTAAAAGAAGACGGGCAGGAAGCCCTGGACTTCCTGTTTGGCAACGATGCCAGGCAGCCGTGTAAAGATCTGGATTCGCTCGGTCTTGTTTTGCTTGATGTGAAGCTTCCCAAGGTCAGTGGCCTGGAGGTCCTGAAAGGTATTCGGTCCTCGCCACTAACCAATTGGCTGCCAGTCGTTATGGTTACATCTTCTGATGAGCCGGCAGACCTGTTGAATGCATACCGTTTGGGTGCCAACAGCTTTATCACCAAGTCGATCAATTATCGGGAGTTTACGGAACAAATGAAGTTGCTTGCCCGCTATTGGCTTTTTGTCAATAAAGTGCCCAAGGCAGGTGCGGTTCGCTCGTTATAAAAAGGTAAGGCCATTGACAGACACAGCCAGCCCTCTACGGATGTTGATCGTCGAAGATTCAGAAGACGATGCGCTGCTTCTACTGCGAGAGATGCGCAAAGGAGGCATAGCCCCCTATCATGAGTTGGTAGACAGCGAAGACCGTCTGTCCTATGCCCTTCGCCGGGGTAAGTGGGATATCGTCATTACCGACCACAACATGCCCGGCTTCTCTTCGTTCAGGGTATTGGAGCTGACCAAGAAGTACTGCAAGGACCTGCCAGTAATCATCGTATCCGGAACGATCGGCGAGGGCGTTGCCGTTACCGCCATGAAAGCCGGTGCGCAGGATTACATCATGAAGGACAACCTGTCCCGGTTGATTCCTGCCATTGATCGGGAAGTACGTGAAGGATTCATGCGCCAGGCCAAGCGTGTTGCCGAGAATGCCCTGGAGCATATGGCTTATCATGACAGCCTGACTGATCTTGTGAACCGCCGGGAATTCGAACGGCGGCTGGTGCAGGCGCTCGAAGACACCCACAAAACCGGCCGTCATCATGTACTGCTCTATCTTGACCTTGACCAGTTCAAGATCATAAACGACACCTGTGGTCATGTGGCTGGGGATTACTTGCTTAAGCAGGTCGCCGCATTGCTGTCACTTCAAATTCGCTCTGATGATACCCTGGCTCGCCTCGGCGGCGACGAATTTGGAGTACTGCTGCGCGGTTGCGACGCGGTTCATGCACACAAGGTCGCTGAGAAGCTGTGTGAAGAGGTCCATGAGTTCCGCTTTGTTTGGCAGAACAAGCCGTTCTCGGTGTCGCTCAGCATCGGTATGGTTGTGATCAACGAAAACTACAACAGTGCCGGTGAGCTTCTTAGCCACGCCGACCTGGCCTGCTACGCCGCCAAGGATCGGGGACGCAATAACGTCCAGCTTTACGAAACCGATGACAGTGATATGCAGCAACGTCAGCGGGATATGAACTGGACCAGCCGAATTCAGCAGGCTCTGCAAAATAACAGTTTCTGCCTATGGCAGCAGGAAATGGTTGCCCTTCAGCCAGAAGCCAACGACGGTTATCGAACCGAATTTCTGGTCCGCCTGAACGAAGGTGATGACATCGTGCCCCCTGGTGCCTTCATTCCTGCGGCGGAACGCTTCAACCTGATGACACGAGTTGATCGAAAGGTCATCGAACTGGCATTCGACTACCTTGATCGCACGGGGCTCGGGCGTGAGAGCACAGGAACGTTCTTTATTAATCTGTCTGGAAGCTCGTTTAACGAACCAGAACTGTTTCTGTACATCAGCCAGTTAGCGGAGCGGTACAAGCTGATTCCCGAACGTATCTGCTTTGAAATTACTGAAACTTCCGCCATTGCCAATCTGAACGCGACTCAGAGGTTCATCAATTCCGCCAAAAGAAGAGGGTTCAAATTCGCGCTTGATGATTTCGGCGCGGGCATGAGTTCGTTCTCCTATCTGAAAGCCCTGCCAGTGGACTACCTGAAAATTGATGGTGGTTTCGTCCGCAACCTGCTGGACGACCCAATCGATTTGTCGATAGTCGATGCGTGCAACCGGATTGGCCACTCCGCAGGACTCAAGACGGTTGCCGAGTTCGTGGAGAACGACGAGGTGAGAGCCCGTCTGGTTGAACTGGGGCTCGATTATGCCCAGGGGTATGGGATTTCCATGCCTCGACCGCTGGAATAGCTACCTCTCCGCCTTTGTTCACACTTCAATAATGGACGTAACCTCCAAAAGGATTATCAATGCTCGAATATGGTGACTTGATTATTCGCTATCTTGAGCGATTGGGAGTCGAGTATGTATTTGGGGTTCCAGGCGGAAGTATTGAGCCTTTTTACAATGCGCTTGCTCGCAGCGAAAAACGTGGCGGTATCAAAGCCGTCATCTCCAGACATGAAGCGGGCGCAGCTTTCATGGCAGAGGGGTATGCTCGGGAAACAGGTCGACTAGGTGTGTGTTGCTCAACGGCAGGGCCTGGCGCAACGAATCTGATAACGGGTGTGGCGTCTGCCTATGCTGACAACATTCCTATACTTGTAATCTCAGCTCAGACGGCGCTTGATCGCTTTGGACAGGGATCTCTTCAGGAAAGTTCTTGCACCAGCGTCAATACCATGGAGATGTTTGCCCGTTGCACTCGTTACAACACGTTTGTCTCACATACCGCCCAACTTGAAACCAAGCTGCTTCAGGCTGTTAGCTATGCGTTGGGAAACCAACCGGGTCCTTCGCACTTGGGCATTCCTTTGGATGTAATGAGACATCCTGTTTCCGATGACTCCAGCCATCATAACCTAAGGGCTTTTACTCACCATGATGTTGCACCAAGTCCAGACGCTATCCAGTTGTTATTGAAAGAGCTGTCATCAGCTTTAAAAGTAACCGTTGTACTAGGCGAAGGGGCTGCGGAGGCTGCGGATATTTTGATTAGCCTGGCAGAGTCGAGACATTGGCAGATGGTGACCACGCCTCGCGGCAAAGGGATCGTCGATAGCTATCATCCTCTATACCGGGGAGTTTTTGGGTTTGCCGGGCATGAAAGCGCAGCGGAAGCGCTCAAAACCAAAAACGCGGATTTGGTACTTGTGGTTGGGTCCGCTCTGGATGAAGTATCAACCTCAGGATGGGACACAACAGCCATACTCTCTGAGCGTTTAATACACGTATCCAGAAACCCTGAACACCTTACCCGATCCACAATGGCCCGATTGGTTATTCTGGGTTCGCCAAAGCTCACGCTTGCGTCTATTGCAGGCGCGCTTGGGGTTGAAACCGGCGGAGGCTTTGTCTCGACGACAGAACAACACTCTCAATTGCCTCTACAGATACGTCTCGACAACCGGACAGCATGTGAGAACGTCAGCGGTAGCATAAAGCCCCAGGCTTTGATGACCTATATGAGCAGGGTGTGCCCCTCAAACGCGAGGGTGCTGATGGACAGCGGCAACAGCTTCCTCTGGGGGATTCACCATTGGAATATTCGCCGCTATGAACATCAGGATCCTTCCAAGAAGTATTTCCATATTGGTATTGGATTTTCTTCAATGGGGTGGGCGATAGGGGCTTCGGTCGGAGTAGCAGCTGCTGTAAAGAACACACCGGTCATATGTTTTACAGGTGATGGTAGCTATCTAATGGCTGGTCAGGAAATCACCACTGCATTGCAGGAGAATCTGAACCTGCTCATGGTTGTACTGAATGATTCCTCACTGGGTATGGTTAGGCATGGACAAAGCCTCAGTGGCGGCGAGCCGATTGGTAACAGTTTGCCGGTTATCCGATACGCTGATTTGGCTAAAGCCATGGGAATAGAATCCTATCGCATTGAAACAATGGAACAGCTGCTTTCCCTTGATCTTGAATCAATCCTGCAAAGATCAGGTCCGTGTTTGCTGGACGTCATCATTGACAGGGATGAAGTTCCGCCAATGGGATCCAGAATGAAGGTTTTAACTGGCGCCGCTTAAAGAGCACTGCATATGACTTCCAATTACGTCTACCACTCTAACTTTTGGCTGGAAGAGCCGGAAGATTCCAACCCATTCGCGGCCCGACAGTGCTTTTGCTCGGGATACGATGTCTATGGCGAAATAGTCCCCCAGGCTAGCTGGTTTGATTATCTATTGCTCATGTTCCGCGGTGAAAAGCCCGCATCAGAGGAAACAAGGCTCCTGGAGAAGCTTGCCATGATACTGGCGAATCCTGGTCCCAGAGAAGCAAGTGTTAGGGCCGCTATGAATGCTGGTGTGGCGGGCACAAATCACAGTTCTGCCCTTATGGCAGCGCTGGCCGTTGGGGCAGGTCAGTACGGCGGTGCACAGGAAGTCGCCGTTTCGGTCAGGCTTTGGCGTGAATGTGGTAGAGACATCCCAACATGGATTGAAAGGCTCTTCAGCCAGAAGAGGATGAGAGGGCGGATATTTGGCTACCAATGGAACATGCCCCGGGGTTTGAGCCCAACGGCAGGTCCATTACAACACCAGTTTGGCAGGCGTTGAATTATCTCGTTGATCTGGCTCCTGAGGATGGGGCGCTTTATTGGTTGAAAAAACACAGGGAGGAACTTGAAGTATCCGTTGGCTATCCTCTTGCCCTCAGTGGCGTTGCTGCTGCAGCTTTTGTGGATCTGAACCTTAGCGAGGATCAGGCAAGTATGTTGTACCTCATGCTGAGACTGCCTGGAGCGGCCGCCCATGCCATTGAGCAAAAAGGTATGGGGTGGAAGAAGTTCCCTTACTACGGACCTGCTATCGAGTTGGCAGACGACCCCGGCCCGGTTTCTGCCGATTCCGATAGGGAGGATGGGCAATGAGTCTTGAGCATCTTTTTGAAACCGAGAGCCGGTGGTTAACCCACAAAGGAAAGGCTTATTTATCCGACCGGGTGGTCATGCATGGAAAAGACTTGCATAAAGAGTTGGGTGAAATGGACTGGATACACCTTTATCTCTACGCGATTTTAGGTAGGGATCCTGGTGAGAACGTTGCCAAACTACTTAACTTTTATTGGGTTTCGACCAGCTACCCGGACGCGTCCATTTGGCCAAACCATGTGACTGCCTTAGCAGGAACCGTTCGAACCACGCCGTCACTCGCATTGATGGCCGGCATGAGTGTTTCTGAAGCGTCCATATATGGACGCAGACCAGAGGTTCGGGCCCTGGACTTTTTCTACCGAGCGGGTCAGTGGTGTGATGATGGTGGCCATCTAGAAGATTTTGTTGATCAAGAGAAACAAAAGGGGCGGATTTTATACGGATACGGCCGTCCACTGGCGAAAACCGATGAGCGGATATCTTACACACTCGACAAGGCCAGAGAGCTCGGATTGGCAGGTGGTCGCTATCTCCAAATGGCGTTAGACGTACACCAGCACCTGGATGAAAAATACGGGTATTCGATGAATGTGGCGGCGGTTCACGCAGGACTGGCAGCTGATATGGGATTGACGTGTCAGGAATATCAGCTATTCCTCACTCCGTGTTTCGTGACAGGAATGGCTCCATGTTATCAGGACACCAGAGATAAACCTGAAGGCAGTTTCTTTCCAGTACGCTGTGAGAGTATCGTTTATGGGGGGCCGGCCAAACGTAAATGGCTGTCAGATTGAGAAATCTTGTAGTTTGGTAGGAACAACTCTAGAAACGGTATTGGAGTTCCCCAACGACTTGTCGCCTTGGCATCGGGAAATCATTGGGGATTGCGGGGACCGGATCCGCATACGGACTGGGGTCTCTAACATCTTCGTCAAACAGATTCTTTACCGCAAAAGAAAGTGTCCAGTCGGGTAAGACATCAACGGCTCTTAGTGTTAAATCGACGGTTGCATAATCATCCACTGGGGAGCGGGGGTCACTGGCCACTCGCTTCTGCTCTCCAACCCAGTTGACCTGCGTGGCGAGCTTCCAAATCGGGCTTACGCTCCATTCCATACGACCATACAGCTGGTGGTTCGGTGCTTCTCCAACACCAGAATTGTTTCGTTCGTCGGTCGACTTTTGATATGCGTAGTTCGCGGTTAACTTCACTTCGTCGACTGGACTGTAGGAGAGTTCAATTTCACCGCCATGCCCAGTTCGTTCCTCAGAGTTCCGATACTCCTGAGATACCGGGCCGGTGACAGCAACCGCCGTGATCAAATCATCAATCTCGTAATAGAACAGGTTAATGCCGTAGAACAACTGAGCGTTCAATTGATGGGAAACAGCAATCTCAAACGTATCGATCGTTTCCGCGCCTAGGTCTGTGTTACCCATCGTGACGGGGTTGTTCGCAACGTAAAGTTCATTCAGCGAAGGTGCACGGAATGCACGCCCGTATAGAAGCTTGGTAGTGATTGTATCGGTGGTTGCCCAAATCAACGCGGCACGGGGATTTACTGCGTTACCGAAATCAGAGTAGTCATCGAAACGAATACCGCTTACCAGTTGCCAATTCTGGGCGAACTGCCACTCATCTTGCACAAATACGTAATAGTTGTTGCGATCCTCTTCGGGCATCCAAACCTCGGTCGGGTCGCCTGAAACATCAACCACGCGTCCCTTGGGGCTAAAATCAGGATTAAAGTTCTTTCTTTCAGTGACCTCATACAGATCAGCCCATAATCCACCAACTCCGGTGTGTATGCGATGGTTTGTAAAACCGCGGTAGATCGCACTGAGGTCGAAACGAGCCTGATTTTCCTTGTATCCCGGGCTTCCAATCAAACCCTCTGGAAAACTACCGCCAAAGGTCCGGCGGGTAGAGTACAATATCGTTCTCTGGTTCCTGGGTTATATTGAAGTAGGATATCCGTGCTTCAACATCCAGCGAGTCAACAATATCAGGCCAGCGATAGCCGAAATCAGCATTAATCCGTCTGGAGGAGAACTCACCTTCTGGATCCAAGGCTTGCGCAACACCCGGGCCAGTGCCAAGGTTACTGCGATCTTGGAGGCCCGCGCGGAAGGTCCATTGTTCGCCGCCAGCTTCGAAGCGAGCATCCAACTGATCTACACCCGTATTAACGGGGCCAGGCGCCAAAGAAGCCGAAGTTCCGAACATCTCGTCGAGGTTAGTTTGAGCATCTCGTTCGACCGTTTCTCTCCAACCGTCGGTGGTTTGATACTCGAGAATCATGCTCATTCCTATATCGCCTATCTGGTGGCCCGATTCCAACCACCCCCCACGAGTATCAAAACTCCCAACCCTTCCGCCAATCGTCTGCCCATCCACTGATTCAGGGCCTTTCGTAATGATATTAATGACGCCGGAATAGGCATCGGCCCCATAAAGCGCAGAACCCGGGCCCCTTATAACCTCGATACGTTCGATCGCCTTGACCGGCATACCGCCCCAAGCATTACTACGGTTGCCGTACATCATTGTAGTAACGGGTATTCCGTTGATCAGCATCAGTGCCTGAGGGTTATTGCTGGAAGTAATGCCCCGAAACACATATTTGGGCGAGAACGCCTGATCAGAGTGATTCACATGGAGCCCAGGCACTGTTTCAAGTACCTGGTCCAAGTCCGTGGCGCCCATGGCTGCAATATCGTCCGCATTAATGACCGAAGTGATTGCAGCGGCCTTATCGAGAGGTGTTTCGGTTCCAGAGGCGATTGAGACAACACGAATTTGACCGAGCTCTTCCAAGGGAATGTCCCAAAGGGAATCATCCGCGGCAACAACGATGGAAGAGGTTGAATAGCAAAGAACGGCGGCTACCACCCTCGAAACCACCTTGGGGCGTAAAGCTCTGCTTAGGGGCGATAGACGTTCCTGCATGCGCAATCTCAGCACTTTACTCTTAGCATTATTTGAAACGATTCAGTCAACGATTGCACTCCGAGACCTGCTACTGACAAACTTGGCGGTCACACTGCCAAGGATGGTACATTTCTTAGCCAAACAGCGATGAAAAATGCAAGCTGAATAGGAGTTTAGCTGCATTCATCGTATAAGCAAGTCTTAAACGGCATGGAACCTAACGATACGATCAAACTCGCGTTACTCGGCAGGAGGAGGGGAGCAGGGCGCCGCCGTGGCGTCCCAGTTGACCAGTTTATCTTCCAGTATCTGCGCAGTTACTGGTGTGCTGTTCTCGGCGACCGCTTTCTCAATAATGGCTTGGTACCTCCCGTTGTTGCGCAACGTCGCTAATCCATCATTGAACGCCTGCCTGAGGCCGGCTGACTCCGCGTTAAACAGCACGTGGTAAAACGCCTTCCGGAGTGGTTTGGGATGAAACGTCAGTTGATAAGCCTGGGAAGCAAACTGGTTTCTTATCATCGCTTCACCCACAACGGGTCCATGGGAAACAAATCAATGCGACCAAGGAGCAGCTTCTTGAAATTAGCCGCGTCAGAAGTGGTGATGTCAGCGTCGACGAGACCACTCTCAATAACATCACTGAGTGTTTCGCCGTAACTGTAATCCTGTGTCAGACCAACTTTCTTTCCTTTCAACTCTACAAGGGCTTCCCAGTCAAAAGCCTCGGCAGCGCGGTGATAGAAAACGTATTGATAGGGCAGTAAAGGAGAAGAGAACAGGAAGTCACGGCTTCTTGATTCGGTGCAAGACCAGATCGCCGAGGCCTGATATTTTCCCGATTTGGTCATTGCCAGCGCCCGCGACCAGGGAAGAAATGCAAACTCTACGTCGACACCTTCGCTTTCAAAGGATTCACGAATAATCTGGGAGACAAAACCGCCACCAGGTAGATCTTCGCTCAGGTACGGCGGCCAGTGCCCGGTGCTGATTTTGATGGTGTTCGCTCCAAGCAACGTCGGACTAAACGATACAAATATCAGAATCATTAGGTGCTGTAGGTACTGAAAGTACCGGCATCTCTTTTGGCCTTTCATTTGTCCAAAATCCCGAAATTCCTGCGTTGGAGGATCCACATTTTATACCGTCATCAAACCTCGCAAACATGACAAAGCCATGTTTCTCGCAACATTATGTAAACGACAACCTGCGAAGAACCGTCACCAAGTGTTATAGAAACGTTATGTTTGGGGAGGAACCAAAGCCGGCACCTCTTGCTCTGATCCATTAATACAGATGGCTAATCCGATGAGAGGTTCCCATGACAAAATGGTTTATTGCGTTGCTTTTCTTACTGCCGTCGTTTGCCAGCGCCGCAGAGTGGACTAGTGGAACGAGTAAAACCGACGTTGTTGAGCTGTTTACCTCAGAGGGATGCAGCAGCTGTCCTCCCGCTGATCGTTGGCTGAGCTCTTTGAAGAGCAGCCCTGAGCTGTTCAAAGAATTCGTTCCAATGGCATTCCACGTTGACTACTGGGATTACATCGGCTGGAAAGACCCGTTCGCAAAAGCTGCTTACAGCGAACGCCAGCGGAATTATGTGCGTGAAGGGCACGTTAGCCAGTCTTATACTCCGGGAATCGTTATCAACAACAAAGAATGGCGCCAATGGTTTCGAGGGCAACGAACCTGGACAGACGACACCAAACAGGTTGGGGTACTCAGGGCTAGCGTTAATGACAAACGCCGCTTTAAGGCGGAATTTGATGGCGAGAAGGCTGGCCAGTTGCATATAGCCATACTCGGTATGGGGTTAACAACATCCGTGAAAGCTGGAGAAAACCGCGGCCGGGAACTCACACACGATTTCGTGGTGTTGAAGTTAATAACAGTACCTGGAGAGAAAAGCTGGACCGTTACACTTCCAGAGTTCCCCGAAAAAGGGCAGAAACGAAATGCCATCGCCGCCTGGGTAACACCCAACAATTCACAGACCATTTTGCAGGCTGTGGGTGGTTACGTCGATTAACGCTAGCCGTAGTCAGTGTTTTATCCTTCAGCCTGGTGATGGCTCTCTTTATAAAGCACACGAGCGAGATCTTCTGGCAAAGGCATTGGCGCAAACGGACTGACGTTCGCACGCCCGGTATTTCCAACGGGAACCCATATGCGAGAAAACAACAAGGCGGCGAACGTTCGAGTAAGCTGCCCAACGACTTCCCGCATGTCACGTGTACGCCAGCCGAGTTTGAGCATGCGAATGTGGGTCCTTGTGTGCGCCCAAGCATACTTCTGGCTCAGAATATGAGCTCGCTCAAGGTGGGCGAACGCCTTTGAAAAGTTACGCGACTCTTCAGCTTCACACGCCGCGGTGAGTTCCACGTTATAAGCCTGTTTCAGTTCAGTTTTCATTTCAGAAATGCTCCCATTAAATCTGCGCCGTCAGTGAGTATCAAAAACCCTGTAGTAGATGCAGAGTCAATGGTTTGAAGAGGGTGGCTTATGGGAAGAGAGGGGAATTGAGGGTTGGCAGACAAACGTGAAAAATAGCCCAAAAACACTCCCAACCTATTGAACTACCGTTTTTTTGGTCACCCGAACCCGAGTTCATGTCATTCTGACCGATAAAAGTAACTCAGCCTTGTTGTCGGCCCCGCAGACTCTACTCGACTGGGGACTGACCTTAGCGGATGCGGATTGGCTGGAAGACGCCGTGCCGAAGACCCGGCTGATGTCGAGTGAAGATGCTACGGTGTTGTGGGGCGCTCGGCACCAGCTTTTTAAAAGCCGGTCGCCGGTCACAACAGACAGCAAGGGTGTCTGCCAGGGCGACAATACGCTGAGGGCCTCCGGTCTCTGAAGAAGCGAGGAGTTACCTGTCTCAGTGAAAGGAGAAGTTCCTTAGCTGGCCTCGGAATCCGCGTGATGTTGCCTATTGATCTGGTGCAAACCTGGCTAATGTGTAACTGACGCTTGTCTATATGATTAGCTTGCGATTTACTGTTACTGAATCGTCAATAGCAGGACAGTGACATGGCCCCGCACTCCCCTCGAGATCAGTTTCCTCTCACCAATGCCCGGGTAGCAAGGCGCTGGCGTAAGTTGTTGGATGAGCGCCTGAAAGATTTGGGGGTTACCCAAGCTCGCTGGTTCACCATGGTCTGCCTGCAGCGTGGTGGTGGAGGATTGACCCAGCGGGAGTTAGCCCGCTTGATGACCATCGAGAATCCGACATTGGTCCGCCTGCTTGACAGCCTCGAGGAGCAGGGTCTGATTGAGCGCCGGCCCAGTGAGCGTGATCGGCGCGCCAGGCTGCTTTATCTTACCAATGCCGGTGAGCACTTTATGAGCGAACTGAATGAGCGGGCGAATGTCTTGCGAGAGGAGATGCTGAAAGGCATTGAAAATACCGACCTGGAAGTCGCCCTGCGTGTTTTTGAGCGGGTTATGGAAAATTCCGCCAACCTCAAAAATTCCTGAATCCGAGACATTTTTCAGGCAGCGAGCGAGAAGATTAGAACTGGAGCGTTCTGCACATTACACCGTTGCAGGACAATTCCATCACGGCTAGCTGTCAATCATTACTTGTGTTACGTTTAGTTTATACTGAACAGATTGAACAAGTTGTGCGGACAGCCGTCTCATCATTTCTGGCCGGCGACCAAAAAGTCGCCGTACGGAAGGTATGTCAGCATCCGGGAGCAAGTTCTTTTACATCCGGTTCAACCCAGCTTTGACAGAGGAATCTTCAGTGAAATCTGGATGTTGCAGAAAGCGTTACCGGAATTGGTGCTCAGGTCTGTTGCTGGGTTCTCTTGTGACATCAGCTTCCGCTGAAGGCCTGCTGTCCCTGAAAGTGGAAAACGATGCGTTTTCCGCCGGCGGCGATGGTCAATATACCAACGGCGTAGAGGTGATCTGGGCCTTTGAGCCCGCCGATCAACACTGGACCCGTCGTCTTGCGGATATTATTCCGGGCTGGTCTGGCAGTAGTCTTGCCGGCGCAACGTACCGGCTGGGGCAACAGATGTATACGCCGGAAGATATAGAGGTTGAAGCGCTTATTAAAGATGACCGTCCCTATGCCGGCCTTTTGTTTGGCGGGGTTTCGCTACTGAGCGAAAGGGAGCACGGTGGCTTGCGTTTGGCAGACAGCCTGCATATCGACGTGGGCATCGTAGGCCCGGCCTCCGGCGCTGAGGTGGGTCAACGAAATTTCCATGAACTTATTGCGGCAGACAAGCCGAGGGGTTGGGATAACCAGCTTGATAACGAGCCAGTTATCAATTTCGGTTATGAACGTGCCTGGTTTATGAAGCAAAACTTCTCTGGGCTGACCATTGAATATGGGCCGTCTGCCGGGTTTGCGCTCGGCAACCTGTATACCTACGCTTCCGGCGGCCTGGGGTTTCGTTTGGGAGAGGGGCTTGAGCGTAGTTTCGGCATTCCGTCAGTCGCTCCTGCACAAGGCGGGCAATCCTCTTTTCGGCGGGATCAGGGCTTTAGCTGGTACGTCTTCGCTGCCGTTGAAGGGCGCTATATGGCACACAACCTGCTGCTCGACGGCAACAGTTTCGAGGACAGCCACTCCGTTGATAGTCGCGAATGGGTTGGCGACGCCCAGGTGGGTGCGGCATTGACCTGGGATCGCTGGCAGATCGCTTACACCTACCTGTGGCGAAGCGAAGAATTCAAGGAAAAGGACGGCGTCGATCAGTTTGGATCGATCGTTCTGTCTACCTGGTTATAAACGAAGGCATGGATCGAACGGTTTTTGAGTCTTTGGCCCATTCAGAGGTTAGTTATATGGAAACAGAGAAGAGTTTGATGGTGCGTCTATTTGGGGCCCGCATGCTGCCCATGTGGTTGGCGGTTCTTTTGCTGGCTGGTTGTGACAACTCCTCCGGTCAGACAAAGGCTGAACGGTCTGCGCCGCCGCCTCCAGAAGTCGGCGTTGTTGAGGTGCAGCCGCAGCGTGTGAATCTTTCAATGGAACTGCCGGGCAGAACCGCCGCTTACCGTATCTCGGAAGTGAGGCCGCAAGTCACGGGCATTTTGCAGGAGCGCTTGTTTGAACAGGGCGCCCAGGTCAAAGCAGGTGAGGTCCTCTACCAGATCGACCCCAACCGATACCGTGCTGCCCATCAGCGGGCCCAGGCAGAACTGGAGCGCGCACAGGCCGAATTGCGACAGGCGCAGCGGGAGTGGGCACGTACGTCAGACTTGTTTGAGAAGAATGCGGTCAGCAAGCGTCAACGTGATGAAGCGCTATCGGCCTTGGAGGCAGCCCGGGCGGATGTCTCCCGATCCCAGGCGATGCTCGAAACGGCGGGTATCGAGCTGGCGTATACCGAGGTCAAGGCTCCCATCGCCGGGCGCATTGGCCCGACACTGTACACGGAGGGTGCGCTGGTGACCGCCAATCAACCCCAGATCCTGGCGCGCGTTGTGCAGCTTGATCCCATGTATGTCGATATTCAGCTACCGGTCGAAAAACTGGCTCGAATTCGGTCGTCTCTGAAGGAGGGCGCGGCTTCTGAGGCCGGCCCAAATGAAGCCGAGACTGTTTTGTTGCGCGAAGACGGCACCCCCTATCCGCATAAGGGACGCGTTGACGTTACGGATGTAACCGTCAACCAAAGCACCAGTTCTGTCACGGTGAGAGCCGTCTTCCCCAATCCGGACGAAGACCTTCTGCCTGGAATGTACGTGCGCGTTCGTCTGAGTGAGGGAGTTCGGGAGAACGCCATTCTGGCGCCGCAGCAGGGCGTGAGCCGTAATCCGCAAGGAGAGGCCACCGCGTTGCTGGTCAACCCGGAGGGTGAAGTTGTCGCCCGCCAGTTAGAGGCAGAGCGGGCCATTGGTGCATTCTGGCTGGTGGAGAAGGGGTTGGAACCGGGAGATCGTCTCATCGTCTCCGGTCTGCAGAAGGTTAGGCCAGGAGCCAAGGTGAAGCCGGTTGCCGCAGATATTCCATTACATCCCACCCAAAACCAGCAAGCCAGTGGCACGAATAGTCCGAAGAAGAACGCCTCCGACGAGGAGGGCCCCGCACAATGATCAATTTCTTCATTTCCAGGCCCGTTTTTTCCTGGGTTCTGGCCATTGTCGCCATGCTGGCGGGTATCATGGCGATCTTCGTTTTGCCGGTCCAGCGGTATCCGTCGGTGGCACCGCCGGCGGTGGAAATTCAGGCCGATTATCCTGGCGCCTCGGCGGACACCGTGTCCAATACGGTGGTTCAGGTCATTGAACAAGAGATGACCGGCCTCGACAATCTGCTCTATATGGGGTCGACAGCGGATTCCTCAGGCCACGCTACGGTTACTCTCACCTTTGCGGCGGGCACCGATCCGGACATTGCCCAGGTCCAGGTGCAGAACAAGCTCAAACTGGCGGAACCGCGACTCCCGGAAGTGGTGCGCCAGCAGGGGATCAGCGTCGAGAAATCCAGCACCAGCTTTCTGATGGTAATGGCATTCGTCTCTACCGACGGTCGTCTCAGCAAGCTGGATATCGCCGATTTTATCAGCTCCGAGTTAGCCGAACCCATCGGACGGGTAACCGGTATCGGCAGCGTGCAGGTTTTCGGCTCTGAATATGCGGGCGGAGCTTGGTGCCCAGGTATTCAATCGCACGTTGCCGGCGGCATTGGCTCAGTTGCCGGAAGCCGAACGGCCAACGGTGCGCCATCAGTGTGGCGAGAAAAATATCGAGGAAGCCGGTGATGCCTACCGTGACCACGGCGTGGATGCATCGGTGGAGCCGTTTATCAAAGACATGGCAGAGGCCTACGGCTGGGCCGACATTGTGCTCTGCCGGTCTGGTGCGCTCACCGTTTCTGAGTTGTGTGTTGCCGGCGTAGGCGCCGTGCTGGTGCCGTTCCCCCATGCCGTGGACGACCACCAGACCCGGAACGCACAGCAAATGGTTAATGCGAAAGGCGCCATCCTGATCCCGCAGCCAAAGCTGTCGGTCGATCTGCTGGCGGAAACCCTGACCGATCTCGCAAGGACCGCCGCCGGATTCTGGACATGGCGAAGGCCGCAAAGACGCTGGCTCGCCCCGATGCAACGGAGAGAGTCGTGAATTACTGTTTGGAGGCCGCAAATGGCTGAATCCACAAATCCCCCGCTGGTCTATCAGGTGCCCGAGATGCGCCGTATCCGCAATATTCATTTTGTGGGGATTGGCGGTGCTGGCATGAGCGGTATTGCCGAGGTCCTGAAGAACCAGGGCTACGATGTGTCCGGCTCTGACATTCGTGAGAGTGCCGTGACAGACCGGCTGACCGGCATGGGCGTTGAGGTGTTCATCGGGCATCGTGAGGAGAACAGTGCCAGTGCTGACGTGGTTGTGGTGTCGTCTGCGGTAACGGGTGATAACCCGGAAGTATCGGCGGCTCGCAGCCGACGGGTGCCGATCGTGCCCCGTGCAGAAATGCTGGCGGAGATCATGCGCTATCGCCATGGCATTGCCGTGGCTGGCACTCACGGTAAAACCACCACCACCAGTCTGATTGCATCGGTTCTGGGAGAGGCTGGCCTGGATCCCACCTTTGTGATTGGTGGCAAGCTCAATAGCGCCGGAACCAACGCGCAGCTTGGCGGCTCCCGCTATCTGGTGGCTGAGGCCGATGAAAGCGATGCCTCATTCCTTCACCTGACGCCGGTGATCTCGGTGGTGACCAACATTGAAGCCGACCATATGGACACCTATGGCGGAGACGTTGGGCGCCTGAAACAGACATTCGTGGATTTCCTCCACAACTTGCCGTTTTACGGCGTTGCGGTGATGTGTGTGGATGACGGCTTTGTGCAGGAAATCATCCCCAGGATTTCCCGCGCCATCATTACCTATGGCATCGATAATCCGGATGCGACTACCGGGCGGAAAACATTGAATCCGATGGCCTTCGGACTCGGTTTGTCGTTCGCCGCCCGGGTGGCCGTAGTGATTTGGACGTTGAACTGAAAATGCCCGGTCGCCACAACGTACTGAATGCCCTGGCGGCTATTGCAGTGGCCACTGATGAGGGCGTGGATGATGCCGCCATCTGTCGGGGCCTTGCAGGTTTTGCCGGGGTTGGACGCCGGTTCCAGGTCTACGGTGATTACAACACCCGCAAAGGCACTGTCACCTTGATTGATGACTATGGGCACCACCCCACGGAAGTGGAGGCCGTTATCCGGGCGGCCCGTGATGCCTGGCCGGATCGCAGGCTGGTCATGCTTTATCAGCCGCACCGCTACACCCGTACCCGGGATCTCTATGAGGATTTCGTCAGGGTACTTTCGGACGTGGACGGGCTGTTGCTGATGGACGTGTATTCAGCGGGTGAGCCGGCGATACCGGGTGCGGATGGTCGTGCATTGTGTCGCAGCCTGCGGCAGCGAGGCAGCGTGGAGCCGCTTTTTGTGGAAGAAAACGGAGAGATCGAAGCCCTGCTTGCCAACACGTTACAGGACGGCGATCTGCTGATTACACAGGGCGCGGGTGATATAGGCGGAGTGGCTGCGCGACTGGCAGCTGCAGGAGTGATTGCGGATGAGTGAGATGGCCAGGACTGTAGATTCACAAGGTTATCAGGCCGATCCGGAGACGCTGAAGGCACTGGGACGGGTGGCTGTCTTTATGGGCGGTGATTCCGCCGAGCGTGAAGTGTCACTGAAAAGCGGACAGGCAGTACTGTCGGCACTGGTATCCGCCGGAGTCGACGCCTATGCCGTGGATGTACGCGGTTGTTTGCTGAAAACCGTGGAAGAGCCTGAGTTTGATCGGGTTTTCATTGCCCTGCACGGGCGCGGCGGGGAAGACGGCACGATTCAGGCCATCCTGTCCCAGGCCGGTATTCCCTTTACGGGAAGTGACGTTCTGGCCTCTGCGCTTGCCATGGACAAGCTGCGCAGCAAATACGTGTTTGAAGGCTGCGGACTGCCAACTCCGAAATTCCGTGCCATGGGTTCCGTGGAGGAAGCCGGCAGCCTAGTACAGTCGCTGTCGTTGCCGCTGAGCGTAAAACCTCGCGGGAAGGCTCCAGCATTGGCATTCGCAAGGTGAACAGTGAACAGGAGCTGATTGAAGCATATACACAGGCAGCCGCACTGGACCCTCTGGTTCTCGTCGAAGAATGGATTGAAGGTCCCGAATTTACCGTCAGCCTTCTGCAGGATCAGGCGCTGCCGGCCATTGGCTTGAGTACAGACCACGTTTTCTATGACTACGACGCCAAGTACCTGGCCGACGACACCCGCTACCAGATCCCCTGCGGGCTGGACCCGGACAGCGAGCTGAAGCTCCAGCATCTGGCATTGGATGCGTTCAGGGTGCTCGGCTGCCGAACCTGGGGCCGGGTAGACATCATGCAGGACCGCCAGGGTGAGTTCTGGATTCTGGAAGTGAACACAGTCCCTGGAATGACTGACCACAGTCTGGTGCCCATGTCGGCTAGGGCGGCCGGTATCAGTTTCGAGGAACTGGTTGTGAGGATCCTCATGGACACCTTGGAGGCTGGCGATGCTTGAAAAGCTGCTGATCCGGAGCCGGGCGGTACCGTCCGACCCACCGAAGCGCAGGGGAGCTACCTCTCTTGGGCCTGAGCGGGACCGGTTTGGTTTGCTGAGAGCTGTATTGTCCGCCGTGCCCTGGGGGCAGGCGCTCATGGGAGCGGGTATTGTCCTGCTGGCGGCATTGGTTCCCTGGGGAACCAGCGAAGTGCTGAGCGCCATGGATCGTCAGGTCATGGCCATCGACGTAAAGGGCGAACTGGTGGGTGAAAACCGTACAGCGCTGGAGCGCAGTGCGGGCAAGTGGATAGGTCGGAGTTTCTTTGCCACGGATCTCTCTGACATCAAGGAGAGCCTGGAGCAGCGCCCATGGGTGGAGTCTGCAGCGGTCAAGCGTGTATGGCCGGACCGGCTGCAGATCGACGTTCGCGAGAAAAAGCCATTGGCGTACTGGAACAGCAACCGGCTGGTGAGCCGCAACGGAGAACTGTTTGCGCCGCCTAACCCCGAAGTGGCCGGGCGACTGCCTCGGCTGGCCGGCCCGGATGAGCGTGTGAAGGAAGTGATTGATATGGCAAGGACCATGTCGGATACGCTCACCGGTCATAATCTCGGGTTTGCCGGGTTGAGTCTTGAACAGCGCGGTGCCTGGACGCTGACCCTTGCCAACGGCATCGAAGTGGTTCTGGGCAGGGATCAGGTTGAGGCGCGTTTTGAACGCTTTGTCACGGTTTATCAGGAACGGCTGGCGTCGCGTTCAGACGAAGTCAGACGGGTGGATGCCCGCTACAGCAATGGGGTGGCGGTTCAGTGGAAGCCGTCAGAAACGGCCTCGCGGACAAAATCATAGCAACGCTAAATTCAGACCTACGGTTTGGTGGAACACATGTCATCGGTTGAAACGGAAAACATGATTGTCGGCCTCGATATCGGAACCTCGAAAGTGGTTGCGATCGTCGGCAAGCGCAAAATGGACGGGACCATTGAGGTGGTGGGTATCGGTTCCCATCCCTCCCGCGGGCTCAAGCGTGGCGTGGTGGTCAATATCGAAACCACGGTCCAGGCGATACAGCGTGCGGTGGAAGAAGCCGAACTGATGGCGGGTTGCCGGATTCACTCGGTCTACGCGGGTATTGCCGGCAGCCATATCAAGAGCCTCAACTCCCACGGCATTGTAGCGATCCGTGACCGGGAGGTGACCCAGGCTGACATTGATCGGGTGATTGACGCCGCCCAGGCGGTGGCGATTCCGGCGGACCAGAAGATCCTTCACATACTGCCGCAGGAGTTTGTGATCGACAGCCAGGAGGGCATCAAGGAGCCCATGGGAATGTCCGGCGTTCGCTGGAGGCCAAGGTTCACCTCGTCACCTGTGCGGTGAACGCCGCCCAGAACATCGAAAAATGCGTGAAACGCTGCGGCCTGGAAGTGGATGACATCATCCTGGAGCAGTTGGCTCCAGTCACGCCATCCTCACCGAGGATGAAAAGGAACTGGGTGTCTGCGTGGTGGATATTGGCGGTGGTACCACCGATATCGCGGTGTTCACCGGTGGTGCCATTCGGCACACGGCGGTCATTCCTATCGCTGGTGATCAGGTCACCAACGACATCGCCATGGCCCTGCGGACACCCACGCAGAATGCCGAGGAAATCAAGATCAAATACGCCTGCGCCTTGACTCAGCTGGCCGGCGCGGATGAAACCATCAAGGTGCCCAGTGTGGGTGACCGGGCGCCACGGGATTTGTCCCGTCAGGCGCTCGCCGAGGTGGTGGAGCCGCGCTACGAAGAGCTGTTCACCCTGGTGCAGTCTGAACTTCGTCGTTCGGGATTCGAAGACCTGATCCCGGCCGGCATCGTGATTACCGGCGGTTCCTCCACCATGGAAGGCGTGGTGGAACTGGCCGAAGAAATCTTCCACATGCCGGTAAGGCTGGCCTGTCCGCAGGCGGTCTCCGGTATGACGGAGGTAGTCAACAACCCCATCTACGCCACGGGCGTTGGGTTGTTGATCCATGCTTCCGCCAGATGGATCTGGGGCGGGCGCCGGCGCTTAAGGGTGAAGATGCACCCACGCTGTTTGAGCGCATGAAAGCCTGGTTTACCGGTCACTTCTGACGGCGAGCCGGGAGAAGACATACACGAAGGTATCTCGAAAATCATAATCTCGAAAAATCAGTCTGGAAAAGGCTGATAAACAGCACGAAGGAGTAGGGGAAATGTTTGAACTCGTCGATAATGTCCAGCAAAACGCTGTCATTAAAGTAGTAGGCGTTGGCGGTGGTGGCGGCAATGCCGTTCGCCACATGCTCAACAGTGATATCGAAGGCGTGGAGTTTATTTGCGCCAACACCGACGCTCAGGCCCTGACGGACCTGGATGCACGTCAGATTATTCAGCTTGGCGGCAATATCACCAAAGGGCTGGGTGCCGGTGCCAACCCGGAAGTAGGGCGTCAATCCGCTCTGGAAGACCGTGATCGCATCGCCGAGTCGCTGAAAGGCGCCGACATGGTGTTCATTACCGCCGGCATGGGCGGCGGAACCGGTACCGGTGCCGCTCCGGTTGTGGCTGAAGTGGCCCGGGAAATGGGTATCCTGACCGTTGCCGTTGTTACCAAGCCATTCATGTTTGAAGGTGGCAAGCGCATGAGTGTGGCGGAAGCCGGCCTCAAGGAGCTGGAGGAAACCGTTGACTCGCTGATCACCATCCCCAACGAAAAGTTGTTGGCGGTGATGGGTAAGAAAACCAGCCTGCTGGACGCGTTTGGTTCAGCAAACGATGTGCTGTTGGGGGCGGTTCAGGGTATTGCTGACCTGATTACCCGCAACGGTATGATCAACGTGGACTTCGCCGACGTAAAAACCGTTATGTCGGAGATGGGCAACGCCATGATGGGTACGGCGCGTGCCACTGGCGAGAACCGCGCCCGCGAAGCTGCAGAAGCCGCTGTTCGAAGCCCGCTTCTGGAAGACATCAACCTGCAGGGTGCCAAGGGTATCCTGGTCAACATCACCGCAGGTATGGATCTCAACCTGGGAGAATTCTCTGAGGTTGGCGACATTGTTCGTGAATTCGCTTCGGATTCCGCCACGGTGGTCGTGGGTACCGTGATTGATCCGGAAATGACTGACGAACTCAAGGTGACGGTGGTTGCGACCGGCCTGGGCGGTGACCGCGAGAAGCCGACCAAGGTGGTGGACAACACCCGTAGCCTGGATGGCACAACGGATTACAACCAGCTTGACCGTCCGGCCGTTCTGCGTCGTCGCGCCGTGGCTCACGGCAATGTGGCGATTGATCAGAGCAAGGACAGCGAGGAGCAGGGAGTCGACTATCTCGATATTCCCGCATTCCTTCGCCGTCAGGCTGACTGATAATCTGTTGCAAATGTATTCGGTAATGGAACCTTTGCGACCGAATTACGTGTGCTGACTATCAGTCCGGACTTGTGCCGGGAGGCCAATCAAAGGTTAACGATTGGTTAAATGGTATTCAGTCTTACTTTCTGGTATTCTCCGGGCAGAATTTTGCCCAGACTATATCGCTTTTATGTGACGGAAATATGTACCGATGATCAGACAACGGACACTTAAGAACACCATCCGCGCCACCGGCGTTGGCTTGCACTCGGGGGAGAAAGTGTATCTGACCCTGAAGCCCGCTCCGGTGGACTCGGGGATCGTTTTTCGCCGTACCGATCTTGACCCTGTGGTTGAAATCCGTGCCTGCGCGGAAAACGTTGGTGAGACCATGCTTTCCACGACACTGCTGAAAGACGGTGTCCGGGTTGCAACAGTGGAGCATTTGTTGTCAGCCATGGCTGGTCTCGGGATTGATAACTGTTTCGTCGAGCTCAGCGCCGCGGAAGTGCCCATTATGGACGGCTCTGCCGGTCCGTTTGTGTTTCTTCTGCAGTCCGCCGGTATTGCCGAGCAGGACGCCGCCAAGCGTTTCATCCGCATCAAGCGCGAAGTAACGGTTGAAGAAGGTGACAAGAAGGCGACTCTGCTGCCTTTCGAAGGCTTCAAGGTCAGCTTCGGTATCGACTTTGACCACCCTGTCTTCAAGGGGCGCGCCCAGACCGCAACCGTTGACTTTTCCAGCACGTCGTTTGTGAAGGAAGTCAGCCGCGCACGGACGTTTGGTTTCATGCGTGATATTGAAAAGTTGCGTGCGATGAACCTGGCGTTGGGCGGAAGCGTTGACAATGCCATCGTCGTTGACGATTACAAAATCCTCAACGAAGACGGTCTGCGTTACGACGACGAATTCGTCAAGCACAAGCTGCTGGATGCCATCGGTGACCTCTACCAGTTGGGCAACAGCCTGATTGGCGAGTTCCGTGGTATTAAATCCGGCCACGACCTGAACAACAAGCTGCTGCGCAAGCTCAGGGCAGAAGAGGATGCGTGGGAAGTGGTGACCTTCGACGACGAGGCCGCTGCCCCGATTTCCTACATGAAACCTGTGCTGGCGGCGGGCTGAGGCAGGACGCCTTAATCCCGGACGTGGCTTGCGAGTTTTTCGAGAACCTCGCGTAATTGTTTGTCCTTCGTGTGCCCGGCTTCCTCTTTGAGGAGCCGGGCATTTTCGTTACTGAGGGGCGTCATTTTTGCTTTCGGACGCTCGCTGAATCGCGGCGGAGCGACCTTGACCTTGAGTTTCCAGACGAAACGGAACAGCTCCTGTTTGCGAAGTTCTTCCATGATTTCATGCTGGCGGAAACGAATCTGGCTGGCGGTGGTGGCTGCCGTAGCCGACAGGACCAGCTCCCCGTCACGGCAACTGACAAACCGTGTGCCTTTGGCAAGACTTTCCGGAAGCGCAGCGAGAACGAGTTGTTCCGCCTGAGTATGATGCTGGGCTTTTGCCATCAGTTCACGCAGGTTGAAGCCCTGGAGAAGCTGTCCGGAGTCAATTCGAGGTCGGTTTTCTTTTTCATGGCAATCAGTAATTCTCGACGACAACGGTAACGATTGGTTACACTTCGGCACGGTTAATAGGCAGAGCCTGTATTACACTCGTTTTACATTGTCTGGTGTGTGTATGTCCACGGGCGGCTGCTATTTTATTAAACGTAGTCGTTGCAATGGATAGCACGTGCGTTTTCAGACGCGATTTATGCTGCCCAGGATTGAGTAGTCGGATAGGAAATCCGCAATCTGGCAAAGGATGCCCCGGCAGGCCCAGTCAGAACACTCTGGATGCAACACTACAGGATCAGGTTGCGTCCACATGAAACCAGAAGACGATATGAACATTATCCTCGTTGGCAAACGCCATGGGAAATCCCGCACGGTTTCGGTAAACGCCCCTGTCCTGGCAGGCGCGGTGTTATTCGTGACTGCACTGTTGGTACTGGCGGGCTGGTCCGGCTATAAGGTGGCGGTGAGCCAGATTGAACCGGCGGAGCTGCAGAATCGGAATTGGTCGCTCAGTGGCAATCCCGGCTGGGCGAACAGAAGATAGAGCTGGCACGGATCGAGCAGAACGTCCAGCAGCAGGTTGATGCCTTAACGCTGCGGCTGGGTGAGATGCAGGGGCGTCTGCTCAGGCTTGATGCCCTCGGGCAGCGTTTTCTGGAGTCGGGCCTGGTGGCCAGCGACGAATTCGACTTTGATCAGCCAGCTGCCGTCGGTGGCCCCGAGGAAAGTCTTGATGGCGACTCTTTCACCGCGCCAGAACTGACCAGCATGATTGATCAGCTTGCCCGCCGCATTGAAGATCGGGAGCAGCAATTGCGCATGCTGGATATGGTTACTTCCCGCCAGAAACTCGAGAAAGAGCTCTTCGTGGAGGGTCGTCCTATTACCTGGGGTTGGCTGTCCTCGAAATACGGCTATCGTTCCGATCCGTTCACCGGTAAGCGTACCTGGCACGCCGGTGTGGACCTGGCTGGCAAGGAAGGTAGCGACATTATCTCCGTGGCGGGTGGCGTGGTCACTTATGCCGACGAGCGCTATGGCTACGGCAACCTCGTTGAGGTGGACCACGGCGATGGCCTGGTAACCCGCTACGCCCATGCCAAGACCATCAAGGTCAAAGTGGGCGACGTTGTCCAGAAGGGGCAGGTGCTGGCTCTGATGGGCAGCACAGGCCGTTCCACCGGGCCTCACGTGCATTTTGAAGTAATCCGCAACGGCAAATCCGAGAATCCGGAAACCTACATCAAACGAGCTAGCCGCTAGCCGCTTGTAGAGGCGCCTGTGAGGGCGCCTGATCTCTTCCCGTTGTCCCCGTCCGGCACTCTTTTTTCAATCTTTTCAGCGTTGTGACAGGCTTCTGTGAGGCCTGACTTTTGTACTGCTGCGAAATAAGGTTAGAATGCCGGCTTCCTCCGTTTAATCAAAGAAGCAGTGGTCTATGTTCACAAAGCTTGCAACCAAGATGTTCGGCAGTAAGAACGCCAGAGAAATCAAGCGAATGCGCAAAACCGTATCGCGTATTAATGAGCTTGAAGAGCAGTATGGCAATTTGTCCGACACCGAGTTGCAAGGCAAGACTGCGGAGTTTCGCCGTCGCTATGACGAAGGTGAAAGCCTTGACGCATTGCTTCCCGAAGCGTTTGCCACCACCCGTGAGGCAAGTCGTCGAGTCATGGGGATGCGCCACTACGACGTGCAGATGATCGGCGGTATCACGCTTCACGAAGGCCGTATTTCCGAGATGAAAACCGGCGAAGGTAAAACGCTGGTAGCGACGCTGGCCGTGTATCTGAATGCTCTGACTGGCAAGGGCGTGCATCTGGTCACTGTGAACGACTACCTGGCTCGCCGCGATGCCGAATGGATGGGGAAGCTGTATCGCTTCCTGGGGCTACAGGTAGGTGTTGTCGTAGCCGGCCAGCCGCCTGAAGAGAAGCGGGCTGCCTATCAGGCGGATATTACCTACGGCACGAACAACGAGTTCGGCTTTGACTATCTTCGCGACAACATGGCCTTCAGCACGGAAGACAAGGTGCAGCGCGGCCTCCACTTTGCCATCGTGGACGAAGTGGACTCGATCCTGATCGACGAAGCCCGTACCCCGCTGATCATCTCTGGCGCTGCGGAGGACAGTTCAAAACTTTACCTGGCGATCAACGAGCTTGTGCCAAGCCTTGAGATGGGTGAAGTCAGTGAAGAGGGTGAGCCCAGTGGCGATTTCACCATCGATGAGAAATCCCGTCAGGTGGAATTGACCGAAACCGGCCATGAAAAAGTGGAAGAGCTGTTGTTGGAAAGGGGCTTGCTGAAGGAAGGTGAGAGCCTGTACTCCGCAGCCAACCTTAGCCTGTTGCATCACGTCCACTCGGCCCTCCGAGCTCATCATCTGTTCCAGAAGGACGTGGATTACATTGTCCAGGGCGATCAGGTGGTGATCGTTGACGAGCACACAGGTCGTACCATGCCGGGCCGTCGCTGGAGTGAAGGTCTGCACCAGTCGATTGAAGCCAAGGAAGGTGTTCGCATTCAGGCAGAGAGCCAGACCCTGGCATCCACCACTTTCCAGAATTATTTCCGTCTTTACGACAAGCTCGCCGGCATGACCGGTACCGCGGACACCGAGGCGTTTGAATTTCGCCAGATCTACGGCCTGGACGTGGTTGTTATTCCACCCAACAAGCCCATCCAGCGAATCGATTACAACGATCTGATCTACCTGACTCAGGAAGAAAAGTTCCACGCCATCATTGATGAGATCAAGGACGTGACGGCTGAGGGCCGACCAATCCTGGTGGGCACGGCCTCAATTGAGGCCTCTGAGCTTCTGTCCATGCTGCTCAAGAAGGCGCGGATTGACCACAAGATCCTGAACGCCAAACAGCATGAGAGTGAGGCCCAGATCATTGCCCAGGCCGGTCGCCCGGGTGCAGTCACCATTGCCACCAACATGGCCGGCCGTGGTACGGATATTGTGCTGGGTGGTAACTGGGAATTTGAAGTGGCGGGTATGGAAAGCCCAACCGAAGAGGAAATTGCCCGCACCAAGGCCGAATGGACCGAGCGCCACAACCAGGTGCTTGAGGCTGGTGGTCTGCACATCATTGGTACCGAGCGTCACGAATCCCGCCGTATCGACAATCAGCTTCGAGGCCGTGCCGGTCGTCAGGGCGATCCTGGTTCATCACGGTTCTTCCTGTCGCTAGAAGATAACCTGATGCGGATATTCGCGCCGGATCGGGTGAAGAGCCTGATGCAGGCCATGGGGATGAAAAAAGGCGAGGCCATCGAGCATCGAATGGTCACCAACGCCATTGAAAAATCCCAGCGCAAGGTGGAAGGCCGCAACTTCGATATGCGGAAAACCCTGCTGGAATACGATGATGTTGCCAACGACCAGCGTACGGTGATCTATGATCAGCGTAACGAGGTCATGTCCTCGGAAGACGTTTCCGAGATGATTAAAACCATTCGCGAGGATGTGGTGGACTCTCTGGTCAGTGAGTTCATCCCGCCGCAGAGCATGCCGGAGCAATGGGATGTTGCCGGCCTGGAGAGCCAGCTGCAATCGGAGATGGCCATCAACCTGCCTGTTCAGAAATGGCTGGACGAGGACAGCAAGCTCTACGAAGAGAATCTGCGTCAGCGTATTCTGGAAGAGATTGTCGCGGCCTACGACGCCAAAGAGGAACTGGCGGGCTCCGAGCCCATGCGCAAGTTCGAGAAGCAGGTGTTCCTGCAAGTGCTCGACACGCTCTGGAAAGAGCATCTATCAAACATGGATCACCTGCGCCGTGGAATCCACCTGCGTGGTTATGCCCAGAAGAACCCCAAGCAGGAGTACAAGCGCGAGGCCTTTAACCTGTTTGAAAGCATGCTGGAAACCATGAAGCGTGATGTGGTCCGGGTGTTGTCTCATGTCCGTGTTCAGAGCCGTGAAGAAATGGAAGAGGTGGAACGCCGCCGCAAGGAAGAGCTGGAGCGGGAGCTTGCCCAGGCGCGACTGCGCCACGATGAAACCAGCGCCACCGCACAGCACAGGCAGGATGACAGCGCAGATGGAGCTGCTACCCAGCAGCCTCAGGGAACGCCGGAGACCTTTGTGCGACAGGACCGAAAGGTAGGGCGAAACGAGCCTTGTCCATGCGGGTCTGGCAAGAAGTACAAGCAGTGTTGTGGAAAGGTAAACTGATTTCCGCCGCTGAGTGAGCGAACTAAGGCCCGCACCCTGATCGACAGGTTGCGGGTTTTTCGTTTGGTAACCGGTGTTCCGGCCGGGTCGCCGGGTAGAAGCCGATCATGACGAAAGGAGAGTAAAAATGGCAGTTGGTCCAGGAACCTTGCCGACGTTTTTCCCGGTGGCCGGTGTCAGGCTGGGTATCGGCAGTGCCGGTATCAAGAAACCCGGCAAGAAGGATCTGGTGGTTATAGAGTTGGCGCCGGGTAGCAGAGTGGCCGGTATTTTCACCCGTAATCAGTTTTGCGCGGCCCCTGTTCACGTCACGCGAAGCCATCTGGCAAGCGATGCACCGCGCTACCTGCTGATCAACACAGGCAATGCCAATGCCGGCACCGGCGAACAAGGTATGAAGGATGCCCAGGCCTGTTGTCAGGCTTTGGCGGATCACGCCGGTGTCCCCGCTGGTAGCGTGCTGCCGTTTTCGACAGGGGTTATCGGGGAGCCACTGCCGGTTGGTAAAATTGTCAGCGCGTTGCCGCAAGCACTGGCGGATGTCTCGGAGTCCCACTGGGCTGAAGCGGCGTCTGGGATCATGACCACCGACACTCGTCAAGGGTGCCTCGCGCCAGATTGATCTGGATGGCCAAGCGGTATCCATATCCGGTATCAGTAAGGGGGCGGGCATGATCCGCCCCAATATGGCTACCATGCTGGGCTTTATTGCCACCGATGCGAATATCGCACCGGATGTGTTGGCGAGCCTTGCGTCAGAATTAGGAGAGGCGTCGTTCAATCGGATTACCATCGACGGTGACACGTCCACCAACGATGCCTGCATGCTCATTGCCAGCGGTCAGTCCGGCGGCCCTGAAATCGCGGCCGATAGCCCGTCCCTGCCAAAGCTCAGGGATGCGCTACGAGAGGTGTTCCTCGAGCTGGCGCACGCGATTGTTCGCGACGGCGAAGGTGCCACCAAGTTTGTCACTATTGAAGTGAGCCGCGCGACATCGGTACAGGAGGCGCTGGACGTTGCCTATACGGTCGCTCACTCACCACTGGTCAAAACCGCACTGTTTGCATCCGATCCCAACTGGGGGCGGATACTGGCTGCCGTGGGGCGTGCTGGTGTCGCCGGGCTGGACCTGAACGCCCTCGAGATCTGGCTGGGAGATGTGTGCCTGGTCCGCAATGGTGGCCGTGCTGCGGATTACAGCGAGTCCCGCGGGCAGGCCGTGATGGACGGTGAGGAAATTACCATCCACATTGATCTCGGGCGGGGGAATGTCAGTGAACGGGTGTGGACCTGCGACTTTTCCCATGACTACGTCACCATCAATGCTGAGTATCGCACCTGATTATGACGCCGGTTCAGGAAATACACGTTGCGGTGGGTGTTGTCTTTCGTGATGGGAAGGTATTGATCGCCCGTCGGCCGGACCATGTTCACCAGGGTGGTTTGCTTGAGTTTCCGGGTGGCAAGGTTGAGACCGGTGAAACGGTCCAACAGGCCCTGGTCAGGGAGATTCGGGAAGAGACCGGGTTGCGGATAAATCCGGACCTGCTTGAGCCGGTGATTGGAGTTCGCCACGATTATGGCGACAAGCGGGTGTTTCTTGACGTCTGGGAAACCTCTTCCGCTGAAGGCGACCCCGAGGGCCGTGAAGGGCAGGCGATACAATGGCTCGATGTCCAGGACCTGGCGGATGTTGATTTCCCCGCTGCAAACCGTCCGATTATCCGCGCCCTGAAGCTGCCTCGTCGCTATGCCATTACCGGTTCTGCTGGCGATCCCTCGGCATTCCCTGAACAACTTCGTCAGCGCTTGCTCGAAACGCGCCCACAGGTGTGCCTGTTCAGGGCACCGGGACTAAGCGATGAGTCTACGAGCGGTTGGCGGGCTGGTCACTGGAGGCGTGTCGCGCCAGCGATTCGCTGCTGATGCTTCACGGTGCCCCGCCGCTGCTTGAGTGCCTGCCCCAGGCCACCGGTTTGCACCTGCCGTGGCGGGAGGCCCGGCAGTTTTCCTCCCGGCCGATACCCGAGGGCTACCTGCTGGCAATCTCCTGTCACGATGAAGAGGAAATTGCCCATGCAGAACAGCTCCAGGCAGACTTCATTACCCTGGGACCGGTAAAGCCTACCTCTTCCCATCCTGGCGCGCCGGGAATTGGTGGGAGCGTTTCCAGGAGCTGGTCGCAGGCGCCGCGATTCCTGTTTATGCCCTTGGCGGGCTTGTCCCTGATGATATCCTCGCAGCACGGCAGGCTGGCGCTCAGGGCATTGCGGGTATTGGTTTCTGGTGGTCAGGGAACGGATACTGATCCCGCCGCCAGTTCTGTACGCTCTGGTATGATAGATCCGTGAAGGCCGCTTTTATCAACGATTTTGGGAGACACCGTGAGCAAACTGACGCATCTTGACGATACTGGCGCCGCGCGCATGGTAGACGTTACGTCCAAGGCTGTTACCGAGCGTGAGGCCAGGGCCGAGGCGCTGATTCGGATGGCGCCGGACACCCTGGCAATGATTGTGGAAGGGCAGCATCCCAAGGGAGATGTGCTGGCGGTGGCGCGGGTTGCCGGTATCATGGCGGCCAAGAAAACCCACGAGCTGATTCCGCTTTGCCACGCGCTGAACCTGACCTCGGTAAAGGTAGAGCTGACGCCGGGCAAGGACGGCGCTTCGATTCACATCGCCACTCGCTGCAAGCTCTCCGGCCAGACCGGTGTTGAGATGGAGGCCCTGACAGCCGCCAGCGTGGCGGCACTGACCCTCTACGATATGTGCAAGGCCGTTGATCGCGGGATGGTTGTGGACAATGTCCGCCTGTTGGAGAAGAAGGGTGGGCGTAGTGGCCACTGGTCTGCTTCTGACTCCGGTTCGTAGGATCCATCATACAGAGACTACGCCAGGGCGCTGGCCTCGTGATAGAATGCGCCGCTCGATTGACTGAACCACGAGGAAACACTGTGGCTGTTCGTTACATCCAGACTTGCCGGCTGCCAACCCCTTTCGGCGTTTTCGACATGCACGGCTTTGAAGAGCCGGACACCGGAAAGGAGCACGTGCGCTTACGCTGGGTGACCTCAACAGTCCGGAGCCGATGCTGGCGCGGACCCACTCCGAGTGCCTGACCGGTGATGCCCTGTACAGCATGCGCTGTGACTGTGGTTATCAGTTGGAAGAAGCCTTGCGCAGTATTGCCCGCGAAGGCCGGGGCATTCTTATGTACCTGCGCCAGGAAGGCCGGGGTATTGGGCTCCTGAACAAGATTCGTGCCTACAACCTGCAGGATCAGGGTGCGGATACGGTGGAAGCCAACGAACAACTCGGTTTTGCGGCTGACTTGCGGGACTACAGCATGTGCCGGGATATGTTGGCACACCTGGGCATTCGTAGCCTGAGGCTGATGACCAATAACCCCCGTAAGGTAGATGCTTTGACCGATCTGGGTATAGAAATAGCGGAGCGCGTCCCTCTGCACGTAGGGCGCAACCCCCACAATGAGCATTACCTCAATACCAAGCAGAGCAAGCTCGGACACTGGTTCGAGACCCACCAGGACGACGATCCCGCCGTCTGATGTGATCTCTTCGCGTGTTTATTGAACCGCCTTTAGCGACTGGTTGTACTTCATTCGCTCCAGGCGGGTTTCAATAGTGTGCCTGATACCTTCGGCATCCAGTCCACAGGAAGACAGCAACTCGCCGTGCTTACCGTGATCTATGAAGGTGTCTGGCAGGCCGATCTGAAGCACAGGCTGGCTGACATCCCGGCTGTTCAGGAATTCCGTCACCGCGCTGCCCGCTCCGCCGGCAATGGCGTTCTCTTCAATCGTAACCAGCAGGTCATGCTTTTCCGCCAATGCCAGGATGAGCTCTTCATCCAACGGTTTTACAAAGCGCATGTCGGCGACAGTGGCGCCCAGAGACTTGGCAGCCTCCAGTGCAGGCGTAAGCAGGGTGCCGAAGTTGAGTATGGCAACCCCTGAGCCTTCTTTCACAAGCCGACCCTTGCCGATCGGTAGCGGAGCCAGCTCGCGGACCATCTCTGCACCCGGGCCTGTGCCCCGCGGGTAGCGCACTGCCGCCGGCCCCTCAAACAGCATACCTGTGTGCAGCAGTTGCCGGGTTTCGTTTTCGTCAGAGGGAGTCATCACGATCATGTTCGGGACACAGCGCAAGTAGCTGATGTCAAACGCGCCTGCATGAGTGGGGCCGTCTTCGCCGACCAGCCCGGCGCGGTCAATCGCGAACAGGACGTCCAGGTTCTGTATGGCCACGTCATGGATCAGCTGATCGTAGGCACGCTGCAGGAACGTCGAATAGATCGCCACCACTGGTTTGGCGCCGTCACAGGCAAGGCCCGCCGCCAGGGTGACGGAATGCTGTTCGGCAATGGCGACGTCGAAATACCGGTCCGGGAAGCGTTGGGAGAACGCCAGAAGATCGGAGCCTTCACACATGGCGGGGGTGATGCCCACAATGCGGTCGTCGGCTTCTGCGGCGTCGCAGAGCCATTGGCCAAACACGTTGGCGTATTTCAGCTTCGACGGCTTCGGAGCAACCGGTTCTGGCTTGCTGGGCGGCACCGGTTCGATCTTGTTGATGGCATGGTAGCCGATTGGATCGGCTTCGGCCGGGGCGAAACCCTTGCCCTTGGTGGTGACCACGTGGAGGAATTGCGGTCCGTCCAGTTCGCGGATGTTCTCCAGAGTCTCCAGCAGCAGAGGCAGGTCGTGGCCGTCGATTGGGCCGATGTAGTTGAACCCTAGCTCCTCAAACAGCGTGCCCGGGGAAATCATGCCCTTGAAGTGTTCCTCGGTCTTGCGGGCCAGCGCCATCAACTGTGGCGTGCCCTGAAGCACCCGTTTTCCGCTGTCGCGGACCTGATTGTAGGTCCGGCTCGCCAACAGCTTGGCAAAATAGTTCGACAACCCGCCCACATTGCGGGAAATAGACATGTCATTGTCGTTGAGGATCACCAGCATGTTGGCGTCCAGATGCCCGGCGTGGTTCAGGGCTTCGAACGCCATGCCGGCCGTCATGGCACCATCCCCGATGACGGCAATGCTCTTGCGACCAGTGCCCTGCATGCGGGAGGCGATGGCCATACCCAGGGCAGCGCTGATGGAAGTGCTGGAGTGACCAACGCCGAAGGTATCGTATTCGCTCTCCGCCCGTTTCGGGAAGCCGGCCAGGCCATCCTTTCGACGGATGCTGTTCATGCGTTCCCGGCGCCCGGTCAGGATTTTGTGGGGATAGGCCTGGTGGCCGACGTCCCAGACCAGGCGGTCTTCCGGGGTATTGAAGACGTAATGCAGGGCAACGGTCAGTTCCAGGACACCCAGGCCGGCGCCGAAGTGGCCGCCTGTTTGTCCCACCGACCATAGCAGGAAGGCACGTAGCTCCCTGGCGAGCTGGGTCAGTTGCTCTGCTGCCAGTTCGCGCAGTTGCCCGGGAGTGTCAATCCTGTCCAGCAGCGGCGTGTTGGGCCGTTGGGACGGGATTTCCTTAAAAGTATATGTATCCTGCATCTGCTCGGGTCTTTTCCGGGTGATTCAAAATGTGGGTTCTATTATAGGGGATGAAGGCACCCGGTTTCATACTGATTGGGCCAGCCGGGCCCCTCCAGTCCTTCATAAGTCAGTGTGCATGCCTGAGCCGTTGATGATCAATGGGTGCGTGCCACTACGTAACCGGCCATGTCCCGGAGCAGGTCGCCTTCCTCGCCAAACATCTCGATGCTGGCCAGTGCGGACTCAAGCAGCTGTGACAGGTAGTTTCGGGCGCCGTCAGCGCCCATCAGCGAGGGATAGGTTGGCTTGGATCGGGCCAGATCCGAGCCCTGGGGTTTGCCGATCACAGTCGTATCGCCCTCGATATCCAGCAAGTCATCCTGCACCTGGAAGGCGAGGCCGAGGGTTTGCGAATAAACCGTGAGGGCCGCCAACTGGTCTTCGTTCACCTCGGTTGCGGTGAGGGCACCCATCCGGACACTGGCCGCAATGAGTGCACCGGTTTTGTGGCGGTGCATATTTTCCAGCTGCTCAACGGTCAGCTGCTTGCCTACGGACTCAAGGTCTATCGCCTGTCCACCTGCCATGCCCTGGTGGCCGCTGGCGGTCGCCAATTCACGTATCATTGCAAGGCGCACCTGATCATCCAGTCCCGGCGCTTCGGCCAGCCAGCCGAACGCAAGGGTCTGCAGCGCATCGCCTGCCAATATGGCGGTGGCTTCGTCAAAGGCGATGTGCGTGGTGGCGCGGCCCCGGCGCAGATCATCGTTGTCCATGGCGGGCAGGTCATCGTGAATCAACGAATAGGCATGAATCAGTTCCAGCGAACAGGCGGGAACGATCGCACTTTCCTGAGGCTGGCCAAGCGCCGTGGCTGCCGCCAGGCAAAGCGCCGGCCGGATGCGCTTGCCACCGCCCAGAACACTGTATCGCATGGCCTGTTGCAGGCGTTCAGAGCCGTGGCCGGATGCACAAAGCTGGCGCTCAAGTTGGGCATCAATCTGATTGCGGCATTGCTCCAGGAAAGCCGCCAGGCGGGTGTTCGGAGTTCGCATCAGGCAGGTTCGTCCGGGCTAAAAGGGCGTGTTTCCAGTGTGCCATCGCTGTTTTCCACCAGTTGTTCTACCCGCTGTTCCGCCGTCTTGAGCGCTTGCTGGCACTCGCGAGTCAGCTTTACGCCGCGCTCGAATGCAGTAAGAGACTGCTCCAGGGAGAGTTCGCCCTGCTCCAGGTCATGGACCAGTTTTTCCAGCTCATCCAGGGATTTTTCGAAGTCGGCGATGGACGCCGCGCTTTTCTCACCGGCCATAAAGGGCCTCCGGTTGCTTCGCGGAATTTGGCGGATTATACCAAAGCTTCAGGCCGACCGCTGCCAGCAGAAATGCCTTGTGCCTTCCTTTTTTCCCTCCGGTCCCCAGCACTGTTCCGTTACCCGGACTTCACCGACGGCGCTGACCGTGACCACTGTCGTGGCGCGGGTACCGTAGTCACTGCCGATAATGAACGGCGAAGACAGAAAGCGCTCGGTGTCCTTGCCAATACCGGTATCCGGTAGTTCATGGTCGGGCGCCGGCGTGGTGTCCTGCAGGCGTTCGATAAGATCGTGATGGAGGTCATCAGTGCGGTCCGCCGACGCACCTTCAAGCAAATCGGTCACCGAGTTTCTCAATCTCAGCAGTTTGGGCCATGGGGTCTGCAGAAGGTGGTTGCTCAAGCCGTAGGTGCCGCGATGAACATGGCGCCCGGGGTGAGCATCACGGTTGCTGTAGTACCATCCTGAGTGGCGATTCAGCCTGACCAGATTGAATCCCGAGTAATCGCTTTTTCGTGTCTGCAGCCGGGCTGCGAGCGCATCACTGTTGTCTGCCAGCGCCATCAGTGGCAGTTCGCCACGGGAGTGGGCGCCGGTCACCTGCGAGCCTTCCCGCACATTGGTCACGGCGGCAACAGCTCCATCCTCATCGACTGCGAGCCAGGTGCCTCCTGACTGCAAATCACGTCCCGCCAGAACATCGCGCCCGGCGGTTTCGCTGTGCCACCAGTCCATGGCCGCCGTGGGCCGGCGAAAGAACTCATCGCGATTTGCTGCCACGACCAATGGAAAGGCAGGATGCTGTTTTACGCTAAAAACAATCAGGCACATGGTGGCGGGCTCATCAGTCGCGAGTGAACAAAAGGGATTCGGTGTGTATCATACCAGCCTGATTTGCTGTCTGCGTGTGGCTGAGTATGACCCTTTTTGCTGTTGTTGGCCTGTACCTTGTGCTGGGCGCCCTGGCGGGCACCATGGCCGGCCTGTTTGGCATTGGTGGCGGGCTGGTTATTGTTCCGGTGCTTATTTTCAGTTTTGACCTGCAGGGTGTGAGTAGCGACATTGCGGCGCACCTTGCCGTGGGCACCTCTTTGGCCACTATTGTCTTCACCTCCATCAGTTCAATACGGTCCCACCATCTCCACGGCGCCGTCCGCTGGGAGATATTCCGCCCCATGACGGCGGGCATTGTGCTCGGTGCGGTGGTGGGTGCCTGGACCGCATCCATGCTCAGTGGTGAGGTCCTGGAGCTGCTCATTGGTGTGTTTGTCATTCTGGTGGCTTTGAAAATGCTTTTCGGTGCCAACCCCAAACCTGGCCGCAATGTGCCCGGTTCCGTTGGGCTGGGCAGTGCCGGGGCCGGTATTGGCTGGGCATCCGCTATTTTTGGCATTGGCGGGGGGACGCTGACTGTTCCGTTCCTGAGCTGGTGCAACGTGCGGATGCAGCAAGCGGTAGGCACCTCCGCCGCCTGTGGATTGCCCATCGCTGTGGCCGGCGCGCTGGCAAACATTGGCACCGGATGGCAGAACCCGGATCTGCCGGAGCTCAGTGTCGGGTTTATCTATCTGCCTGCGTTTGTGGGTATCGTTCTGACCAGTGTGTTGTTCGCCCGGGTTGGAGCCAACCTGGCTCATCGCCTGGACGCAGCCCTGTTGAAAAAAATCTTCGCCATCTTCCTGATTGTCGTAGGTATCCGTTTTCTGTTCTGACCTGAGGGGTTATTGATGCTCCAGCATCCGCAAATCGATCCGGTGGCCATTGCTTTCGGGCCTTTGAAAATACACTGGTATGGCTTGACCTACCTGGTCGGATTTCTTGTGGGCTGGTGGCTGGGCCGCCTTCGCGCCCGCAAGCCCTGGTCGCCGATTACCGAAGTGCAGATGGGGGACATGCTGTTCTACATTGCCCTTGGGGTGATATTGGGCGGCCGCTTTGGCTATGTGATCTTCTATAATTTCAGTGCCTTCGCGGCTGACCCGCTGATGTTATTGCGCGTCTGGGAAGGAGGGATGTCTTTCCATGGTGGCCTGCTAGGTGTGATCTTCGCCATGTGGTGGTTCGGTCGCAAGGTGGATCGCACCTTCTGGCAGATTGCGGATTTCGTCGCACCACTGGTGCCGGTTGGCCTGGGTGCTGGTCGCATCGGCAACTTCATCAACGGCGAACTCTGGGGCAAACCCACGGATGTTGCCTGGGGTATGGTTTTCCGTACCGCGCCGGACAGCCTGGCCCGGCACCCGTCCCAGCTTTACCAGTTTGCGCTGGAAGGTGTCCTGCTGTTCATCGTCCTGTGGTGGTTTTCGTCCAAGCCGAGACCTCGCATGGCGGTCTCAGGCCTGTTCCTGGCGTGTTACGGTATCTTCCGCTTCCTGGTGGAGTTTGTTCGCCAGCCCGATCCCCAGCTGGGTTACCTGGCCTTCGACTGGCTGACCATGGGGCAGGTGTTGTCGTTCCCGATGATCCTGGCGGGCGCCGTTCTGATCGTTATTGCTTACCGGAGAAACGCTGAATGAAAGCCTATCTCGACCTGATGAAAGACGTGGTGGACAACGGTATGGACCGCGGTGACCGCACCGGCGTCGGCACCCGCTCGGTCTTCGGTCGCCAGATTCGTTTTGACCTGCAGGACGGCTTCCCGCTGGTGACCACCAAGAAAGTCCACCTGCGCAGCATTATCCAGGAGCTGTTGTGGTTCCTGCAGGGTTCCACCGACAACAACTGGCTGAAAGAGCGCAACGTTTCTATCTGGAATGAATGGGCCCTGGAGAACGGAGACCTCGGTCCTATTTACGGCAAACAGTGGCGAAGCTGGCATTGCCGGATGGCAGCACCATCGACCAGATCAGCGAAGTGATTGACCAGATTCGCAACAAGCCCAATTCACGCCGGTTGATTGTCTCGGCGTGGAACCCGGCTGAGCTCCCGGATGAATCCATTGGCCCCCAGGACAACGTCCGCCAGGGTCGCATGGCCTTGGCTCCGTGCCACTGCCTGTTCCAGTTCTACGTCGCCGACGGCAAGCTCTCCTGTCAGCTCTATCAGCGCAGTGCCGACCTGTTCCTGGGTGTTCCGTTCAATATCGCGTCCTACGCGTTACTGACTCACATGATTGCCCAGCAGTGCGATCTGGGTGTGGGGGAGTTCGTCCATACCTTTGGTGATTGCCACCTGTACCAGAACCACCTGACCGACGACATCGTGTTCGAGCAGTTGAAGCGGGAGCCACGGGCGTTGCCAAAGCTGGTGATCAAGCGTAAGCCTTCATCGATCTTCGAGTACGAGCTGGAGGATTTCGAGTTTGACGGGTATGAGCCGCATCCTGGGATTAAGGCACCCATTGCTATTTGATCTCTAGCTGGGCCTGGCCCTTTTATTTTGGTGCCTGCAGAACAGCGTGTGGGGACTTTCGAAAAACGCCTCGAGACGTCCGTGTGCGGCTTGGGCTCCGCCTTCCATGGCTCCGCACATTTTCGAAAGTCCCCACACGCTGCCCTGCGACCGAATAGCAGAGTTCGATTATCTGAAAGGGTTGGTCAGGTTGAGTGTTCGCGATGATTCGAGATTTGCTACTGCTCTGCATTGAAGTAATTGTGGATCGACCATCTGTATGGCCGAATCGCAATAGGGCGGGATAATCTGTCCAAAAATGTGCGGAGCCATGGATGGCGGAGCCCAAGCCGCGCATGGATGCCTTGAGGCGTTTTTTGGACAGATTATCTCGCCCTATTGCAGCCCCCAAGTCCCGAGGGCCCGGGATCCGGAGCTCCCAATCAAGAGGATAAACAAACAATGAGAAAAGCTCTAATAGTAGCCATGTCCCGCAACCGGGTCATCGGCCGTAACAACAAGCTGCCGTGGTACTTGCCGGGCGATCTCAGGTACTTCAAGCAAGCCACCATGGGAAAACCCATCATCATGGGCCGGAAAACCTGGGATTCCATTGGTAGACCCTTGCCCGGGCGAATGAACGTGGTGATTTCACGGAATCCGGAATGGGAGGCACCCGCCGGAACGGTTGCGGCAGAATCATTGGAAGACGCATTGGTCAAAGCCGAAGCACAGGCCGAGATTGAAGGCGGAGATGAAGTCATGATCATCGGCGGTGGGCAGATCTACGCCGAAGCGCTGCCGATGGTGGATCGGATCTACGTCACCCAGGTGCACGCCGAGGTAGAGGGAGACGCCTTCTTTCCGGAAGTAAACTGGGATGAGTGGGAAGAGCTCGGACGGGAGGATTTCTCCGCGTCCGATAATAACCCTTACGACTACAGCTTCGTCGTCTACCAGCGCCCAAGTCAGCCTTGAGCGCCTAAGTCAGCAGGTCAGCCCTGACGGGGTGGGCGTTTACCAGAAGGCTTGCCACCCTTGCCGGGAGGCTTGCCCTTCGGGCCTGGGCCACCGCGGCCCTTGGGGCCCTTCTTGAATCCTGCTTGAACCCGCCTGGCTTACCGCCCGGACGGCCACCTTTACGGTCACGACGTGGCGGAGCGGTGGCAGAAACCACCGGCAATGCTTCCGGCTGTTCCAGGGGCAGTGAGCCCGGCTGGGATGCCTCCAGATAGCAAGCCAGCGCACCAGCAACCATCGCAATGTCCATGTCGTTGCGTTCGGCAATTTCATCGAGCAACGCCATCGCCTTGCCCAGCTTGCCATCTTCAGCAAAGCCCAGAAGTTGTGATTCAAACTGCTCTTCGCGCATCTTCTTCAGAGCGTTGGGCGAGGGCAGTTCATAGGATTCCATCGGCGAATTGGTGGCGCGCTCAAGCGTGCGCAGCCAACTACGCTCACGAGGCGTGACCAGCAGAATCGCCTTGCCTTCACGACCGGCACGGCCGGTGCGGCCAACCCGGTGAATGTAGCTTCGGTGTCGTAAGGCACGTCGTAGTTGATTACGTGAGTAATGCGGGGGACATCAAGGCCGCGGGCCGCAACATCGGTTGCCACGATGATGTCTTTCTTGCCGCGCTTGAGGTCTTCCACTGTCTGCTCACGCTGGCGCTGGTTCAGGTCACCGTTCAGCGGCGCTACGGCATGGCCGCGTGCGGATAGTTTTTCAGCCAGCAACGTGGTTTCCGCTTTCGTCCGCACAAAAATAATGGCGGCGTCGAGCGGTTCCACTTCCAGAATGCGGGTCAATGCGTCCAGTTTGCGTTCGGCATACACTGGCAGCACAAACTGCGAAATGCGTTCAACCGTGCGGGTCTCGCTCTCGATTTTCACTTCCGTGGCGTCGCGCAAATAGGTCTGGGCGACCTTCTTGATCTGCGGCGGCATGGTTGCCGAGAACAACGCGCGTTGGCAGTTGTCCGGGGTCTTTGCCAGGATCGCTTCCACGTCGTCTATGAAACCCATGCGCAGCATTTCGTCGGCTTCGTCCAGTACCAGCGCCTTGAGGCTGTCCAGCTTCAGTGTGCCCTTGCGGAGGTGATCCAGCATTCGGCCAGGGGTGCCCACAATCACCTGGGCGCCGCGACGCAGGCCCTTGATCTGAGGGAAAAAGTCCTGGCCGCCATAGATAGGCAGTACATGAAAGTTGCGGAACTTGCTGGCATAGGTGGTAAACGCCTCGGCCACCTGGATGGCCAGTTCCCGCGTGGGTGCCAGAACCAGAATCTGTGGTTCCATAACAGACGCGTCGATCCGGCTCAGCAAAGGCAGCGCAAAGGCGGCGGTTTTACCGGTACCCGTTTGGGCAACACCCAGTAAGTGTTTGCCAGCCAACAGCGCAGGGATCGTCTGGGCCTGTATGGGAGAGGGCTTTTCATAGCCAACGGCGGCAACTGCTTCAAGGACAGCGGGATCCAGGCCGAGGTCGGCAAAAGACAATTCAGACATTAATTTACTCAGAATTCGGAGGGTAGGGCATTGCAATGCAATGCGTGTTATGGCGGGGATTATAACTGGTTTGTTGTGTCTTTAACACGGCTAATGCTGTTAGTGCTGTAGGTAGTTGCCGGCGATGACGGTTGCGTTGCGGGGGGAACTTCGGCAATCTCCCGGTTGTTTCGGATAGGATGCTAATGAGGCAGGCTGATGAATTTTGACGAATTGATGGAAAAGACCGCCAGCGGTGGGAGCGTTACTATCCCGACGACCTGGGCTCAGGGGCGCGCTTCTTTTGGCGGCCTGATTGCCGCCCTGGTATTTGACCGGATGGCCCAGGTGGTAGCCCCGGGACGCCCCATGCGTTCAATGCAGGTGTCCTTTGTGGGCCCGGTAACGCCGGATGAGCCAGCGACAGTCGAGGCTGAAATTCTGCGGGAAGGCAAGGCCGTCAGCCAGGTTATGGGGCGCATTGTCCAGGGCGGAGAGCCGAAGCTGGTGGCGCTGGCGAGCTTTGGTGGCGATAGGGAGTCGGCAGTGGCGGTTGAGCCACTCGTTGCTCCAGAGGCGAGGGCCGTTGGGGATTGCCAGGCATTGCCCTACATCAAGGGCGTGACCCCGGAGTTTACCCAGCACATTGAAATGCGCTGGGCGTTCGGAGGCATGCCTTTCAGCGGTATCGGCGGTCGCGAGATGGGCGGGTGGATGCAGTTCAGGGAGGCGCCAGAAGCCATTACCGATGCTCATATTGTGGCGCTCGTTGACGCCTGGCCGCCTGCCGTGCTGCCACACCTGAAATCGCCGGCGCCAGCCAGTTCCCTGAGTTGGGCGTTGGATATCATGCATCCGAGGCCAAAAATCGGGCCGGATGACTGGTTGCTGTATCGCGCCACCATTGATCAGGCCGGTGCCGGGTACGGCCATACTCAGGCCGGTATCTGGACAAGCCGTGGTGAGCTGATGGCGACTAGCCGCCAGACGGTGACGGTGTTCGGGTAGCAATCAGGACATGGCGGCTTCAGGCCGCCATTTCAGACTTGCAGCGTCGATGATGATGCGGGCGAAGTCGTCCGGGGAGTCTTCCTGCAGGAAGTGGCCACCGCGTAAGGTGATGTGCGGCTGGCCATGGGCGCCGGGAATGCGGCGTTGCATGTAGCGGTCTCCACCCCGGGTAATGGGGTCGCCGCTACTGAAGCAGGTAATAAACGGCTTTTTCCAGGTTTCCAGAATGCGCCAGGCCGCCTTGTTGGCATCGCTTGAGGGGTCTTCGGCGGAAACGGGGACCAGTTTCGGGAATGCACGGGCACCTGCCTTGAATTCTGCAGATGGGAAAGGTGCTTCATAGGCTGCGATTTCGGCCTTGCTCAAGGCCCTTTCCGTTCCAAGCTGAACAATCCGTCCGACTGGAAACCACGGGCTGTGGGTGGCAAAGGTTTTCCACAGCGTGAATACGGCAGGCACTGGGGTGTCCCCCGTCGGCAGCATGCCGTTGCCGACAATGATCCGGCGGAAGAGTTGAGGGTGTTCGGCCGCCAGTCGCAGGCCCAGGAGTGACCCCCAGTTCTGGCAGACCAGAGTGATGTTCTTCAGGCCCTGAGCCTTAAGCCACTCGGACAGCCACGCCATGTGGCGTTCGTAACTGTAGTCGCTTACATTGGCTGGCTTATCGGATTTACCGAACCCGATCAGGTCGGGAGCCAGTACCCGATGCCCCGCTTCTGCCACCAGTGGGATCATGTGACGATAAAGGTACGACCACGATGGCTCGCCGTGCAGCATCAGCACGGGCGATGCGTCCCTCGGGCCTTCGTCTACATAGTGCATTCTCAGGCCTGGCTCTACGTCCAGATAATGAGGGGAAAAAGGGTAATCCGGAAGACCTGCGAAGCGGGCTTCATCGGTTCTCAGAATACGCATGCCATCGACTGTCCTGACTGAGTGGTTGCGTGGCTGGTGTTACTGCAGCCTTCAGGAATCAGGATAAATCAGATGGGAATTTTGTGTGTTTGGTTTACGTAACAGTGCGTTGACTGTTTGAATCAGGATGCTTTGCTGAAGAGTTCGTCTGGGTCGTCAAGCCGCGCCAATGCTGCGTCGCAGCAATTCAGAGCACCACAGTCGTCTGCCGAGCATAAGGCAAGTGTCTGACAGTGGTCGTTATGGGGCCGCATTTCTTCGTTGCGGAAAATTCGGCTCCGGGACAGGGTGGAGCGACAATGCCCGCACAGTAAAGTGGGTACGGCACTGCTCTCTGAAGCGATGGCGTTGTAATGTTCTGTTTGTTGCATAAATAAACCTCCATTAGCTCCAACGTAAGGGCGAACTGTGACAATTCAAAGTCAGTTCAACGAGAAATAGGGCAAGAACTACGAAAGAATGCCCGAAAGCTCATTTGTCAGGACGACTTCATTATCAGGACGGTTTCAATGATCCGGGTCGGCAACCGGGCGACGGTTCGAGCGTTTGTCCTCCCAGTCCAGGGATTTCGGGTCGTACCAGCCGATTCTGTCGAGGACCTTTTCCCGTGTGGCAGGCGACAGCGTTGGCCACAGCTCCTGAAAGTCTTCCAGTCCCTGCTCCCGTTGGCGTGCCTGTTTACTCTGCAAACGCCGCAGGATCTGCGGCAACTGCAGGGCTTCGCCCAACTGGCCCGGTATCAGTACTTCCTGGCCCATCACTTTGCGGCGGTGCGTTCTGGCTGCCAGCACACGATTGAGAGCAGCGACCGCATCCAGCGCCGTTTCAATATCAAACTCTTCGTTATCCAATGTCGCGACCTGTTTAACGAATGACCAATAACCGTCCACTATAACCTGAAAGTCGCTAGACTGGCCACGATGGCGTGGTAGTCTAGGCCCATTCAGATCCGCAGCCCACCTACTGTGAGACGACGACACCCAGGTTCAGGGAATTTCACTATGTACGGAAAACTCGAGACACGGACCTTTCTGGCCATGCTGGTTGGGGTTTCCCTGGCGTTCATTCTGCTGATGAAGCCTTTTTTTGGCCCTATTTTCTGGGCCGTGGCCATTGCGCTGATCTTTCATCCGGTTCGAGAGTACCTGGCCCGGCGGTTGGGCGACCGTCCCAATACCATTGCCCTGCTAACGCTACTGATCTGCATGGTGATCGTGGTCATACCGGTGCTGGCGTTGGTGACGTCGCTGGTGGCAGAGGGGTTGTCCCTCTATCAGCGAATCCAGGAAGGGCAACTACGCCCCGGCGACTACATCGACAGGGTTATCCAGTCGTTTCCGGCCATTGAGTCGTTTTTCGCCCAGTTTGGTTTGGACTTCGCAGAGGTGAGGGATCGCGTGGTCAGCGGCTTCGTGGGGGGCAGTCAGTTTCTGGCGAAACAGGCGCTCGGTTTTGGGCAGAATACGTTTCAGTTCTTTCTGGGGCTGGCGCTGATGATCTACCTGGCGTTTTTCCTTCTCCGTGATGGCAGCAAACTGGTGGATCTGTTGATTCGTGCGCTGCCGCTGGGGGACGAACGTGAGCGTCTGTTGTTTGCCAAGTTTGCAGAGGTCACGCGGGCCACGGTCAAGGGCAACTTGTTGATCGCCGTTATCCAGGGCGCGCTTGGGGGCGGTATTTTCTGGCTTCTGGGTATTCAGGGTGCGCTGCTCTGGGGGGTGGTGATGGCGATTGTGTCCCTGCTTCCCGCCGTTGGCGCGGCGTTGGTCTGGGTTCCTGCGGCTCTCTACCTGGCCGCGACAGGGGAGATGGTGTCGGCAATTGTGCTAACGGCGTTCGGGGTGGTCGTGATCGGGCTCGCGGACAATCTGCTCCGGCCTGTTTTCGTTGGCCGGGATACCAAACTGCCAGACTACATCGTTTTGCTCTCTACCCTGGGTGGGATAGTGATGTTCGGCATCAATGGATTTGTGATGGGGCCATTGGTCGCGGCTCTGTTCATGGCGTTCTGGGGTATTTTCATACGCGAGTTTGGGGAATCGAATGAGGCCCCGTCAGTGAATGTGTCTGTCCCCGCTACAGAATCACAACAATCGGACCGGTCCGACGGTGCTTAGAATATGTTAGTCTTTCGTCGTAATGTCCATCCTGTAGGGACTGGCAACACAATAAAAAACGACAGGTAACTGGAGTAGATCATGGCTAGGCAGATATTCACTCACGTCCGTATATTGGCTGCTGTCTTCGTGGGGGCAATGGCTCTGGCGTTGGCGCCCGTTGTGTCAGCAAACGATACCGTGGCGCTTAAGAATGCCCTTTATGCGGCGGGTTATGACATCAACAATGTCAGTCCGCAAATGGACGACACCACTCGCTCGGCGTTGACCGCGTTTCAAAAGGATCAGGGTTTGAACGCCTCTGGTGTACTTGATGACGCCACCAAGAAAGCGCTGGGTATGGTTCACGTTCAGGTCGCGGCGGCTGGGTCGTCCGGCAACGCCGGAGCGTCACAGGATTCAGGCACTTCCAGCGCGGCCGCCGAGCCGGAAAGAGAAAAGTCGGCGGAGCAGGCGCAAGAGGATGATATAGAAGAAGATGACGACGGTGGCTGGTCCTTCTTCTAGGCCCTGATAACCGTTTTTCCTGCCTGAATTCGGGCCCGGGGTAGTCGCTACCCCGGGCCCGCGTGCGTTTAGCCTAATTTTTCCAGGTTTCTGACCGCGCCCTTGTCGGCGCTGGTTGCCAGCAACGCATAAGCCTTCAGCGCTGCCGAGACTTTGCGCGGCCGCGACAATTCGGGCTTCCAGCCTTTCTCATCCCGCTCCTCACGTCGCCGATCGAGTTCGTTCTGGTCTATCTCCACGTTGATGGACCGGTTGGGAATGTCGATACGGATCAGGTCACCGTTCTCGATCAACCCAATGGCGCCACCTGCAGCCGCTTCAGGGGAGGCATGGCCAATGGAAAGGCCTGAGGTGCCACCGGAGAAGCGGCCGTCAGTCAGCAGGGCACACTCTTTACCCAGCCCCTTGGACTTCAGGTAACTGGTGGGATAGAGCATTTCCTGCATACCGGGGCCGCCCTGAGGGCCTTCGTAGCGAATAATGACCACCTCTCCAGGCTGGACCTCGTCGTTGAGGATGCCTTCGACCGCGGTATCCTGGCTTTCGAATACTCGTGCCTTGCCTTCAAAGACGTAGATGCTTTCGTCCACGCCGGCCGTCTTGACCACGCAGCCGTCCAGGGCAATATTGCCGAAGAGAACCGCCAGGCCGCCTTCAGATGAGTAGGCATTTTCAACGGAACGAATACAGCCTGCCTCGCGGTCGCCATCAAGGGAGGGCCAGCGGGTGCTTTGGCTGAAGGCGGTCTGAGTGGGAATGCCGGCAGGACCGGCCTTGTAGAATTCGACCACTTCAGGGGTGGGCTCCTGCATGATGTCCCAGGTTTTCAGGGCCTCGCGCATGGTTCTGCTGTGTACGGTTGGCAGGTCGGTGTTGATCAGTCCGCCCCGTTCCAGTTCGCCAAGGATGCCCATGATGCCGCCAGCGCGATGAACGTCCTCCATATGATACTTGGGGGAATTCGGCGCCACCTTGCAAAGTTGGGGTACCCGGCGGGACAACAGGTCAATTTCGTTGAGGGTGAACGGCACGCCGCCCTCCTGGGCCGCAGCCAGCAAATGCAGGATGGTGTTGGTGGAGCCGCCCATGGCGATGTCCATCACCATGGCGTTCTCGAACGCTTCCATGGAGGCAATGCTCAGAGGCAGCACGCTGGCGTCGTCATCCTCGTAATAGCGGCGGGCATTCTCCACAATCTGTCTTCCGGCTTTCAGGAACAGGGCTTCGCGGTCCGAGTGGGTAGCGAGCATTGAGCCGTTCCCGGGCAAAGCCAGGCCAATGGCTTCGGTGAGGCAGTTCATGGAGTTGGCTGTAAACATGCCGGAACAGGAGCCGCAGGTGGGGCAGGCGCTGCGTTCGTACTCTGCGACGGTTTCGTCATCCGCATTCGGGTCGGCAGCGATGACCATGGCATCCACCAGGTCGAGTTTGTGCTCCGAGAGTTTGGTCTTGCCAGCTTCCATGGGGCCACCGGAGACGAAAATGGCGGGAATGTTCAGGCGCATGGCGGCCATCAGCATGCCCGGGGTGATCTTGTCGCAGTTAGAGATGCAGACCAGGGCATCAGCGCAGTGGGCGTTGACCATGTATTCCACGGAGTCAGCGATGATCTCGCGGGAAGGTAGGGAGTACAGCATCCCGTCATGCCCCATCGCAATGCCGTCGTCCACGGCAATGGTGTTGAATTCCTTGGCAACGCCGCCGGCTTGCTCGATTTCCCGGCAGACCAACTGCCCCAGATCCTTGAGGTGTACATGGCCGGGAACGAACTGAGTAAAGGAATTGGCAACGGCGATGATGGGTTTGCCAAAGTCTTCATTCTTCATGCCGGTGGCGCGCCAAAGAGCACGTGCGCCAGCCATATTGCGGCCTGCGGTAGATGTCCGCGAACGATACTGGGGCATGGTTGTCTGGTCTCTCTTCTTTAACTGGGTCGGAAAATGGAACGCAAGAGGATACCAGATTACCCCTTGATCGCATGGTTGTTTTGGGATTCCGCGCTTACAATGTGTAACAGAACGAACGAATAACTGATCGAGGAGTAGTCCTATGGCTGGCCAGGAAAGCCTGCCTCTGCGTCGTCTCAAGCAGTTTCAACCCTTGAACCGGTTGACGGATGACCAGTTGGTTTTGCTCGCAAGTCGGGCGGAAAGAAGAACCCACGGCCCGGGCCAGCGAGTGGTAGAGCGCGGCGTGCGGGATGGCCTGGACATATTCCTGATCCACGGCAGTGTAGAGCTGGAGTCGATTGACGGCCGCAAGTCCACCATCGAGGCCGATACCGACAAGGCCATTAACCCCATTGCCCGGCTGCAACCCCGGATGTACAACGTGACCGCCATCAAGGCGAGCGAGTTCCTGGTTATTCAGCAGGACATCCTCAACCAGCTATTGCGGGCCGCACCCGTGCCCCAGGTGGAAATGGATTCCGGTGACGGGGCTGGCGACGAGGGTAGCGAAGAGCACCATCTGCTGATGGAGTTTTATGCCGAGCTGCGCTCCAATCAACTGACCCTGCCAAGCGTGCCGGATGTGGCCTGGAAAGTGCGCAGAACCGTAGACCGGGAAGATTCCACGGCGGATCAGGTTGCCAGTGCCATCTCGGCGGACCCGTCGATGGCTGCGAAACTGGTTCGAGCCTGCAACAGTCCCCTGTACCGTGGATTCAGTGATGTTCGCAACGTTCGCGAGGCGGTTATCCGGTTGGGCATGCGTACCACGCGCCAATTGGTTACGGTGTTTTCGATGCGCGAGGTGTTCAAAACCAAACAGGCATCGCTGCAAAAGGAAATGGACAAACTCTGGCGCCATTCCCGTGAGATGGCCGCCCTGTGTTGGGTGCTTGCGGATAGTGCTACCTCCATCAACCCGGAAGAGGCGTTGCTCGCAGGGCTGTTGCACGATATCGGAGTCGTGCCGGTGCTGGTGCAGGCGGAGCATCACGTCAATCTGTTTGCCGATCAGGCCAATCTTGAGCATGCCATTGGCGAGCTCAGGGCCGATGTGGGAACCGCAATCCTGGAAAGCTGGTCGTTCCCTAATGGCTTTCTGGAGGCGACAAGGCATGCGGAGGACTGGGGGTATGAGTGCCGGGAATCCTCACCCCAGCTGGTGGACATCGTGATTGTCGCCCAGTTGCATGCGATGATTGGGTCCAGTCAGAACGGGTCTCTGCCACCGTTTGAGAGGTGCCTGCCTATCGCCGTCTTGGTGAGCTTGAGCTGAACGCGTCCCGAAGCCTGCAGCTACTGACGGAAGCCCGTGCAAGGGTGGACGAAGTCCATCGCCTGCTTTCAATTCATTGAGGATATGACAGGGTCGTCATTCCTCCGGAGCTAGTTTACTGGTGACAATACCAACAATGAATGTACCCCTTTTCCCGCTGAACTCTGTAGTGCTGCCCGGTGGACGGATTCCCCTGCAGCTGTTCGAGCCCAGATACATCGATATGCTCACCCGTTGCCTCAAGGAGGATCGGGGATTTGTAGTCGTGCTGCTTCGGGAAGGTCTGGAAACGGGCAAGTCGGTGGCTTTCTACGATATCGGCACCTATGTTCGCATTATTGATTTCCAGCAGATGGATAACGGTTTGCTGGGTATTACCGTTGAAGGCAAGGATAAGGTAACGGTGGTACGTTCCTGGCAGCAGCCGGACGGACTGAATATCGGGGATGTGGAATGCCTGCTGGCGGAGGAGCAAACGCCTGTTCCTGAGCGTTTCGCGGAACTCCCCTCGGTGTTGAAAGCGTTGTTTCGCCATCCGGTCGTCCGGGAACTGGATATGGACGTAGACTACGACGACGCCAGGGATGTGGGGTGGCGGTTGACCGAATTACTGCCGCTGGACAAGCAGGAAAAGCAGCGGCTGGTGGAGCTCCAGGCGCCCCTGGAGCGCCTGGAGCGTCTGCTGGGGTTGCTGGAAGCACTGGAAGAAAGCTGAATAATGGTTGCTACGGAGCGGTGACACTGTAGAGCACAACCGCGTTTGACCATTGTGTCGTTACATACCAGGCCACGAAGGCGAGCCATCCCCACCCCGCAATCAATAGCGTTCCATCCCTTGCCAGTGGGACGTTGTCGTAGCGGCTATAGCTGGCCCTTACGAACCCGCAGATCGAGAGCCCGAGAAACACCCCCGCCACCACATCGGTAAACCAGTGAACGCCCAGATAAAGTCTGCTTAGCGCCCCAAGGATAATGGGAATACTGAAAAGCAGGTAGTAGCGCCAGCGTCTGATATTCCGACTTTCCCTGGCGATAAAGCTTGCTGCCAGGGTAGAAAGAACGGTGACGCCGGTGGCGTGGCCGCTGGGGAAAGCGCCCGAATCCGGAGGTCCGAAGACAACGTCCGGCCGAGGTATGGCGGTCAGGTATTTGAAGCCCCAGACCAACACAGTCGTGAGCAGTGCTGCTCCCGCCACATGGATGGCGGCGGCGTAGTAACCACGAAAGTAAAGGGCCAGAGCGCTCAACGCCGCTGCTGCCAGCAGTACCGGTGGGTCCCCGAGAAGCGTCAGCAGGATCATTACCGGGTCCAGAAGCGGGGTCCGCAACTGAGAAAACCACTGAAGGGTCAGCTCATCAAACGGCGCCAGCAGTTGGGTGGCGATGGCCAGTTGGCCCCAAATCATAAACAGAGCCCCGGCTCCCAGTGCCAACGACAATGAGGGTAGCGGGAACTCGCCGGCCTGCGCGGGTCGCTGGCTGGTATACAGGCGCCAGAAGCGGTGGGTCGAATCGTAGCGGGCCGTGAGGCGCGACAACCACAGGTAGAGCTGGCTGCCATGCCCAAGACCTAACTGGAAGCGGAAAAGCAACAGGTAAATCACCAGCAGTATTGCGGCACTGATTGCGATCACAGGGTAAAAGTGAGCGGGTGGTTCGAATTCGCTGGCCAGGGCGCTACCAACCAGATACCCCGGCAATACATAGACTGGTGCCCAGGCCACTGCCGATGACAGGTTGAAGGCCAGGAACCGTCGCCACGGCATCAGAAATGCGCCGGCGATGAGCGGAATGATTGGTCGAATCGGGCCCACAAAGCGTCCGATAACGACGCTTTTACCGCCGTGACGATGGAAGAAAGCCTCGCCTTTGCCGATAAATCCCGGGAAACGATTCAGTGGCCAAAGCCTGTCCAGGCGTCCCTGAAACAGTCTGCCGAGGGCGAAGCTGATGCCGTCGCCAGCAACGGCTCCGGCGCCGGCCCACAGCAGGACTTCGGCCACCGGTATGGCCACCTGGCCAGCCAGCACCGCCACGGCGAACAGGATGGCAACCCCGGGGATCAGGATGCCCGCAAAGGCTAGGGACTCGAGGAATGCTGTGAGGAACAGCGCCGCTGACAGCCAGCCCGGGTTGGTTGCCAGCCAGTCGGTCAGTGACTGTAGCCACTCCGGCATCATGATGGGCGAACATCTCCCTGGCTGTACCAGACCGAATCGGCACCACGTTTACGGGCTTCCTCCAATGCATGCCTAACCCGTTTTCGCAGGTCCGCCGTGCGGATGTCGGTACTGGCGCGAGTGGTGCAGCCAAGGCTGACAGTCACTTTTCCGGCCAGAGGCCAGTTCTGTTCCGCGATGGTCCGCCGAATTCGTTCGGCGATGACGCGTACGCCTTCTTCCGGTGTGAAGGGCAGGATCAGGAAAAACTCGCCGTCTTCAAGCGTGTAAAGGGTGTCGCCAGCACGGATAACGTCAAACAGGTGCTGGGTGAGGTCCCTGAGCAGTCGCTGCATGCCGGCCTGGCCGTGCAGATCTTCGGCTTCCTCGGCGTAATCAATGGCCAGGGAAATCACCGACAGGGAGTGTGACATGACAATGGCCCGGGAAATTTCCTTTTGCAGGGTTTCGTCCAGGAAGCGTGCATTGTGGGCGCCGGTCACCGGGTCGGTAATGGCCAGATCCTCTGCCGATTGTGCCATGTGGTCGTAGTGCCAGATATACAGCGCGGCCACCGCGACCAGAGCAAACACCCCGGCACTGATGGTTATGGCGTACATCAGGGGCGATGACAGGAGTAGAAAGAGTGCCAGTGCGACCAGCAATAACAGGGAAAGGATCAGCCCCTGTCGTAGCGGAAGGATCAGCAGATTCAGTACAACCAGGGGCATAACCCAATGACTGATGCCGGGAGGGTCAAGGGCAAACATGGCCGCCACCAACCCACTGTTCAGCGCTGTAAGAATAAGGAGATGCCCCGGTGCCGACAACTGGCGGCGGCGACATAGGAAGGTATAGCCAGCGCCCGCGACCGTCAGCAAAGCCATTCCGGCAGCCAGGAAGAACAAATCATAAAATCCGTAACGAAGGTTCTGGAACGCCAGGCTTGCAATGAAAAGACTGGCGAACGCATAGCCGGCCAGGTGCGTAAAACTTCTCAGGCGGGTTTCGGTCATAGTACCGGCCCTTCTGTTCTGGGTGGAGGCGATGTGTGTGTCCAGGTACTGTAGGACTGGGCACGGTCGCCCCCTTGTTGCTGGGCGCGCCGCAAAGCATTGGCAGCAGATTGCTGCAAGCTGTCCGCATCATCGCCGATATTCAGGCCGGCGATTCCCGCACTGACCGTCAGATGTAATTGGTGGGAGGCAAGCAGGGTGCGTAGTCCCTTGCGGATCGTCTCCCCCAGTGATGCTGCCTCTGCTGTGGGGATGCCTGGCAGTATGATCAGGAACTGAAGGTCTGCGACCCGGTAGTAGGTGTCGAAATCCCGCAGTTGGGAGTGCAGGTAGCGGCCGATTCGTGGCAGTATGGAACGTATATCAGCATCCGGGTCGCTGTCGCTCAGGTGTGTATCCAGGCCGATCATGATCACCGACATATCAGTGCCTTCCCGTTCACTGCGCTGGATTTCCTTGTGTAGATCAGCCGTCAGGTATTCGCGGCTGGCAGCCTGGGTAAGCTCGTCGGTCCGACGCAGGGGCGCAAGTTGTCGCGATTTGTATTCCCGCAGGAAAACCAGCAGGCCGGAAAGCACAACGGTCAGCAGCAGTGCGCTAAGCATCTGGTGGCGTTCTGGCAAGCCGGCGGACCAATGGGTGGCAGACATCGCAAGAACGGCGCAGAGCGCGGTGATGGCCCCGGCCCAGGTAACGGGTAGCAGAGCAAAGCCGACCAGTGGTGCCACGTAAAGCCAATGGGTCAGGCTCCAGGGCCCTGTCCAGAGACTGGTGGCCAGGAGCGACAGCAGTGCAACAAACAATAGACGGTGGATCGCTGGCCACGGTTGCCGAGAGCGTCCGGGGTGGAAGGTATTGCCGCTGAAGACCAGCGCCGCGGCGACAATGGCGGTGATGACTGTCAGCGTTTCTCGTTGGATTACTGCAAACGCGGCAATGGCGATCAGGATCAGGAATCCAGTTCTCGACAGGCGGCTTAACAGGAATTTTTCGGCCATCTGAGCCATGGTATCCGTCCTCTCCCGGGCGTCCGTGTTTTAAAGCATACAGCAGGTTTTGTTCAATGACCCGCGGAATAAAGTGTGTCAGGCCGGTATAATAATCGCTTGGGATGCGTACTTGAAACGGGAAAGGTAAAGTTAGGCCCTGATTCGTACTATCGATTTTAAACGTGAAAGGTATTTGGATGGATATTGCAGCTTATATGGCGGAGGTTGGACAGCAGGCCCGGCAGGCCGCAAGGGCGGTGGCCCGTTCCACAACGGCTGTTCGCAACCAGGCGTTGCAGGCAACAGCCGAGGCTCTGGACGCTGCGCGCGATGAGCTTGCCGCAGCCAATGCCAGGGACCTGGAGGGTGGCCGTGCCAACGGTCTGGAAGCAGCGATGCTGGACCGGCTGGAGCTGACCCCGGCGCGCATCGATGCAATGATTGAAGGGCTGCGCCAGGTGGCCTCGTTGCCGGATCCGATTGGCGAAATTACCGATATGACGTATCGACTCCGGAATACAGGTTGGTCGCATGCGTGTGCCGTTGGGTGTTATCGGTATTATCTACGAATCCCGGCCCAACGTGACCGTAGAGGCTGCCAGTCTGTGCCTGAAGTCCGGAAACGCCACCATATTGCGCGGGGGTTCCGAGGCCATTCATTCCAATCAGGCCATCGCAGCCTGCCTGGCAAAGGGGTTGAAGGAATCAGGTCTGCCAGAAAGTGCCGTACAGGTTGTGAAAACCACCGACAGGGCCGCTGTCGGCGAACTGATTACCATGCCCCGGTTTGTGGATGTGATTGTCCCAAGGGGTGGTAAAGGTCTGATCGAGCGCATCAGCCGTGATGCGCGCGTACCTGTGATCAAGCACCTCGATGGTATCTGTCACGTGTATATCGACAGCCATGCTGATCCCGAAAAAGCCCTGAGCATAGCGGTGAACTCCAAGACCCAGCGGTACGGCACCTGCAATACCATGGAGACACTGCTGGTGGACCAGGAAATCGCGGCTGATATTCTGCCGTTGCTGGCGGACGCCTTCCGGGACAAAGGTGTGGAGCTCAGAGGCTGCCCGCAGACAATGGACATTCTCCCTGATGTTGTTCGTGCCACCGAGGACGACTGGGGCACGGAATACCTGGCCCCGGTGCTTGCAGTAAAGGTGATCGATGGGCTTGATGGCGCGATTGAACACATCAATCGTTATAGTTCTCAGCATACAGACAGCATTGTCACGGAAAACTATACCCGGGCCCGCCGATTCCTGACGGAAGTGGATTCCAGCTCCGTCATGGTCAATGCTTCGACCCGTTTTGCGGACGGTTTCGAGTATGGCCTCGGTGCGGAAATCGGCATCTCCACAGACAAGATTCACGCCCGTGGGCCGGTTGGCCTTGAAGGTCTGACATCACAGAAATACGTGGTGTTTGGCGACGGTCACATCCGGACCTGATTGCGCATGCATGTGATCTATGGTGGCACCTTCGACCCGATACATCACGGCCACCTGCGGCTTGCAGTCGAGCTAAGGGAGCGGTTGGGGGTGGCGAAAGTGGCTTTGATGCCCTGTCACGTGCCTCCTCACCGTGATGTGCCGGGTGCTACGAGCGCACAGCGTCTGGCCTTGCTGGAACTGGCCATTGCTGGCGAGCCCGGGCTGACTCTGGATGACCGCGAGTTGGGGCGGGAAGGCGCGTCCTACACCGCGGAGACGTTGACGCAACTGAGGGCGGAGATCGGCCCCGACGAGCCGCTCGCCATGGTCCTGGGTACGGATTCCTTCGCCGGTTTCGACCGTTGGCAGGAGTGGGAGCGGATTCCCGAACTGGCACACATTGTCGTCGTGCAACGGCCGGGACCGGGGCTGGCACCGGACGGTGTACCGGCGCGATTGTTGAACCAACGGTCAGTCGAGCGGGTAGAGGCCTTGTTCCGCGCGCCTTGTGGCCACATTTTGCAACTCGACCCGCCGTTGCTTGATATCTCTGCGACCGGTATTCGCGATCGGATTCTTTCCGGCCACTCTCCCCGTTATCTGCTGCCCGACCCGGTGTGGCGGGAAATTCAGCGCCAGAGACTATACGGCGCATGACCGGACGGGAACTTTTAGTGCTACAATCCCGTCTGAATATGACTTTTCGGGTGGCCGCCTTCGCCGCTGCCCGTCCAACAGGGTGATTATGCAGGCAGAGCAACTGAAAGAACTGGTCGTGGGTGCGCTTGAGGACGTCAAAGCGCAGGACGTAAGCATCATTGATGTCAGGGGGAGAACCAGCGTAACGGACTACATGGTCCTTGCGTGTGGTACCTCCAATCGGCATGTGAAATCTCTGGCGGACTCGGTGTTGTCCGAAGCGAAGGAGCAGGGGGTTCGTGCCAGCAATGTGGAAGGCGCCAATGCGAGTGACTGGATTCTGGTTGATCTCGGTGACGTGGTGGTTCACGTCATGATGCCGGCAACCCGCGAGTTCTATGACCTGGAACGCCTCTGGCGTGATGCTCCCGATCTGGGTGTTGCGGGTAGCGAATAATCATGCGGTTACGCCTGGTCTGTGTAGGGCAGAAAATGCCCGAGTGGGTCAACCAGGGGTATAACGAGTATGCCCGCCGGATGCCGCCGGAGTTGTCTCTTGATCTGGTGGAAATTCCCCTGGCCCATCGTGGCAAGAATCCGGATATCCCCAGGCTGATGCAGCGAGAGGGGGACGCAATCCTGTCGACGCTGGGCCCCCGTGACCGGGTGATTGCACTGGAAGTTGGCGGACGCAACTGGTCCACTGAAAAATTGGCTGGCCAGCTTGAAAGCTGGCAGTTGGATGGTCGCGACGTCAGTTTTCTTGTCGGAGGCCCGGACGGTCTTGCTGACGCCTGCCGGGACAGGGCCGATCAGTTGTGGTCGCTGTCGGCGCTGACCCTGCCGCATCCGTTAGTGCGCATCCTGCTTGCCGAGCAGCTCTATCGCGCCTGGTCCGTCACCCGTAATCATCCTTATCACCGGGCCTAGGAAGCCAAGCCAATATGCCCTGGGGAGAGTTCAAAGACATCGCTGCCGAACGGCGTCTGTTTCAGCGTCGTGCCTTTGTCATGCTGTTGCTGGTCTTTGTATTGCTAGGCGTGTTGATCGCCCGGATGTACCAACTGCAGGTCGTGGAACACGACATCTACACCACGCTTTCCGACAAAAACCGTGTTCAGGTTCAGTCCGTGGCGCCTCCCCGGGGGCTGGTCTATGACCGCAACGATGTCCTGCTTGCTGAGAACCGCCCGGTCTTTAGCGTGACGCTGGTGCCCGAGCGTGTTGATGACATGGATCAGACCCTGGCAAAACTCCAGGGCATGCTGAGTATTTCCGAGGAAGACATGGAACGGTTCCAGCGTCGGCTGCTTGAGCCTCGTCGTCCGTTCCAGGAGTTGCCCCTTCGCTACGACCTGAACGAGCAGGAGATCGCGCGCCTTGCGGTTCATCGCCATGAGTTGCCCGGTGTCGAGGTGTCCGCGGAACTGGTTCGGTACTACCCACACAGTACGCTGACTGCCCACGCCCTTGGTTACGTGGGGCGTATCAACCGACAGGAACTGCAGCGAATTGATCCGGTGAACTACGCGGGCACCAACTACATTGGCAAATCCGGGGTGGAGCGTTTCTACGAGAAGCTCCTGCACGGGCAAGTCGCTACCAGCATGTAGAAACCAATGCTCGGGGCCGAACTCTGCGTGTGCTTGAGCGAGAAAACCCGGTAGCAGGTGAGGATATACAGCTACATTTAGATCTGCGGCTCCAGCGGCTGGCCCATGAGCTGCTGGATGGCCGACGTGGTGCCATTATTGCTATTGAGCCCTCCACTGGAGGCATTCTGGCGCTGGCGAGCGTTCCGGGCTTTGACGCCAATCTATTTGTGACCGGCATCGGCGTGGAGGCCTATCGATCACTCAGTCAGAGTCCCGATAAGCCCCTGTTCAACCGGGCTTTGCGTGGGCAGTACTCTCCGGCGTCGACGCTTAAACCTATGCTGGCAATCGCAGCACTCGACAGCAATGCCACCACCCGTGACAGGACGATATGGGACCCGGGTTATTACCAGTTGAAACCCGGCGGGCGCCGCTGGCGGGACTGGAAACGGGGTGGTCATGGGTGGGTCGACCTGAAGTCAGCAGTGGCTCAATCCTGTGATATTTACTTCTACGAAGTCGCAGTCGATATGGGGGTGGATACCATGCACCGCTACTTGTCCGATTTCGGCTTTGGTGAGGATGCTACCCTGGACGTTGCCGGGGCCCTGAGCGGTTTGCTGCCGTCCAGCGATTGGAAACGCGCTATACATAATGAGCCCTGGTATCCGGGAGACTCGGTAAACCTCGGTATTGGTCAAGGGTTCATGCTGGCGACGCCACTGCAATTGGCAACTGCTACGTCGGTGATCGCGAACCGTGGAAACTGGGCCGAGCCAAGGCTATTGAGAGATGTAAAGGGTGACCATTCGGTTGAGGAAGTGTTGCCCACCGGTACCCATCAATCGATTGAACTTGAGAACCCGGACGACTGGGAGTTTGTTGTAGAGACCATGGCTGAGGTCATGCATGGTAGCCGGGGGACGGCCCGGCGGGCGGCGCGCGGTGCAACGTATCGAATGGCCGGCAAAAGTGGTACCTCCCAGGTATTTAGCCTGGCGGAAGATGAAGAGTACGACGAAGAGGAGATCCGTGAGCGATTACGGGATCATGCTCTGTTTGTTGGCTTTGCACCGGTAGAGGACCCTCAGATTGCCGTCGCTGTTATTGTAGAAAACGGTGGAGGCGGTAGCGGAACGGCTGCGCCTGTCGCTCGGGCGATGTTTGACGCCTGGTTGTTGGATTTCTCCGCACAAGGCGATGAGCTCGTTGTGGGTTCGTCCGGGGAGAGGGACAACTGATGTCAGCGGGAAGCCTGTTTAACCAATCTGTGCGTCACCCGTTGTCTAGCCCGAGGGGGATCTGGTCGGCGTTGCATATTGACCCGATATTGTTGGTCTTGTTGCTGACCCTAATTGCGGGTGGGCTGTTTGTTTTGTACAGCGGGGCCGACCGCAACCTGGAAGTCGTCAAAGCGCAGGGTATCCGGATGGGGGTGGCCCTGGTGGTGATGTTCGTGTTCGCCCAGCTTGACCCGGCTGTGTTCCGGCGTTGGTCGCCCTGGCTGTTCTTGGCCGGGATTGTGGGATTGGCGGCGGTCTTGCTGGTTGGCGTTGGTGCCAAGGGCGCACAGCGTTGGCTGGCCATTCCAGGGTTGCCCCGCTTCCAGCCTTCGGAGCTGATGAAGCTGGTAGTGCCGATGATGGCCGCCTGGTACCTTTCGCGCCACTACCTGCCCCCCAGGGTTCGCCATGTGGCGGTGGCGTTGCTCATTGTGTTGGCGCCCATGGCGATGATCATACTGCAGCCGGACCTCGGGACCTCGTTGCTGGTAGGAGCTGCCGGGATTTTCGTCGTGTTTTTTGCCGGCATGGGGTGGCGCCTGATCGGCGCCTTTCTGGCCATGGTATCAGTGGCGGCGCCACTGATGTGGTTCTTCGTTATGCGTGAGTATCAGAAGCAGCGCGTACTGACCTTGCTGGATCCGCAGAGCGATCCGCTTGGCGCCGGCTGGAATATTATCCAGTCCAAGACCGCTATCGGTTCGGGGGGCATGGATGGCAAGGGGTGGCTCCAGGGCACACAGTCCCATCTTGAATTTCTTCCTGAGAGCCATACCGATTTCATCGTTGCCGTGCTGGCGGAGGAATTTGGCTTTGTGGGCATGCTTATTCTTCTGGTGCTCTACCTCCTGATTGTTCTGCGGTGCCTGTACATTGCATCGACGGCACAGGATTCGTTCAGCCGGCTGCTGGCGGGCGCGCTGACAATGACGTTTTTTATCTACGTCTTCGTCAATGTGGGTATGGTCAGTGGTCTTTTGCCGGTAGTGGGTGTGCCGCTGCCGCTGGTCAGCTATGGCGGAACGTCAGGGGTAACGCTGATGGCGGCGTTTGGGGTGTTGATGTCGGTCCATACCCATAGGCGGATGATCAGTGCGTGATGACCGGGCGCGACCATGGACGGGGAGTAATGGTTGCGGGGCCCGCGGCCATGGTAATCTTGGCCGCGATGACGGGCCGCAGCTGTGGTGACGTTGTACTGAAAAAGTTCTCGAGTCGAAGCCAGTCAAGGGGATTCATGAAAGCGGTCAGGTATTGGTCAGGTGTTGGAGTGATGATGATGGCATTCTTTGCCTCTCCGTCTCAGGCCGGGCCCTACAATGAGACACCTGAGAGCCGTGACTTTGTTCGTGAAATGTCGGAACGCTACGGGTTTGAAGCCGAGCGTGTGTCGGCAATACTGGCGAATGCGCAGCGCCGTGACTCGATATTGGAAGCTATCAGCCGACCGGCTGAGAAAACCCTTGAGTGGTACGAATACCGTCGGATCTTTATGCGTGAGGAGCGCATAGAGCAAGGCGTCAACTTTTTCGAGCAGCATCAGGAAGCCTTTGAGCGCGCCGAACGTGAGTACGGTGTACCTGCATCAATCGTTGCAGCAATTATCGGTGTCGAAACTTGGTATGGTACCTACAAAGGGAAGTATCGGGTGCTTGATGCCCTTGCCACTCTGGCATTCGACTATCCGCCCCGGAGCCGCTTTTTTCGCAGCGAGCTTGTCCAGTATTTGCTGATGACCCGCGAACAGGGTTTTGACCCCCTGGAAGTGACGGGGTCCTACGCGGGGGCGATGGGGTACGGCCAGTTCATCTCCAGCAGCTACCGGCATTACGCGCTTGATTTTGACGGCGATGGCGTTACCGACATCCTGGCCAATCCCGTGGATGCCATCGGCAGTGTCGCCCATTATTTTCATGCCCATCGTTGGCAAGCCGGTGAGCCTGTAGCGGAGCAGGTGGGTGACAGTCTGCCAGAGAGCTCACCACTACTGACCAGGGAACTGAAGCCGACGTTGACGGTCAACGACTATCGGCAGGCGAGTATCGTCCCGAAAATGGATGTGCCCGGCGACGCTAAAGCCAGGGCGATCCGTCTTGTCGGTGACGAGGGCACTGAACTATGGCTGACTTACCATAACTTCTACGTGATAACCCGCTACAATCACAGTCATCTATACGCCATGGCGGTGTACCAGTTGGCAGATGCGCTCCAAGAGCGGATGCGGCCGCTGGCAAATGAAAACAATGGGGAAAGTAACAGCTCGTGATGAAACGCCATGTTTTACTACTGGTTTTCGGGGTACTGGTGCTGGCAGGGTGTGCATCATCGCCCGAACCTGACCATTCCTCCCGCTACACCCTGAGCCAGGACCGTGCGCCCTCAGGCAACTTCGATGCATCGGGACTTGCCGATGCCACGCCTCGATTTGAGGAGCCGCGCCGCGCTGGAAACAAGTCACCCTATCAGGTTTGGGGCAAGGAATATCATGTCGTGGGCAGTAACGATGGTTATGTTCAGCGCGGCACCGCGAGCTGGTATGGTGAGAAGTTCCATGGTCACAAAACCTCGAATGGAGAGGTTTTTGACATGTACGAGATGTCAGCGGCGCACAAGAGCCTGAGAATTCCAGGGTACGCCCGGGTGACCAACCTCGATAACGGTCGCTCGGTGGTGGTTAGGGTCAACGACCGTGGTCCCTTCCATGGGGATCGCCTGATTGACCTTTCCTACGCTGCGGCCAAAAAGCTGGGTTATCAGGGCAGGGGTACGGCCAGGGTAGAGGTAGCCGCCATCACGGTGAGTCCTGACGGCTCGATGACGCTTGCCGGCAAGCCGTTCCCGGAGTCGGGAGCACCTGTGGATGCGAAGCGCCTGACGGATCCCGGCGCGGCTAGCGAGGCCCTGTTCGTGCAACTGGGTTCGTTCAGCCAGCGCAACCCGGCCGAAGCCCTTCTGGATCGGGCGCGGCGTGCAGTCGCAAACCCAATGCGGGTAAGGGAAGTGGAGACGGCCTCTGGCCGCTTTCACCGCGTTCAGGTCGGGCCGTTCAGGGATGAGGATGAAGCCCTGAGAGCCCAGAGCCTGCTTGAAACTCACGGATTTGGTCAATCAATACTTCTGACCGACACTCATTGAACCAGTCACTTACTTGAAACTGAATGGACCCATGGCACTAAATAAAGCGTTCCGAGCCTTCTCTGCTGTTCTGCTCCTGATCCTGCTTCCGGCAATGCCGGTAGCGGCGCAGGCTGTTCTGATTCCATCATCACCGCAGATTGCGGCGAGTTCCTATATCCTGATGGATCCGCTTTCCGGACGGATTATCATGGAAGAGAACAGCCATGAGCGTCTGCCGCCGGCCAGTCTGACCAAAATGATGACGGCGTATATTGTGGAACGGGAACTGGATGAGGGGCGGATTTCCCTGTCCGACATGGTGCCGGTCAGCGTCAACGCCTGGCGAACCGAAGGCTCCAGGACCTTTGTTCAGGAAGGGACAGAGGTGTCGGTCGAGAACCTGCTAAAGGGCGTCATCATTCAGTCTGGGAACGATGCCTCGGTGGCACTGGCCGAATACATTGCCGGCAGTGAAGGGGCGTTCGTCGATATCATGAACCAGCAGGCACAGATTCTGGGTATGAACGAGTCCAGTTTTGCCAATGCCACTGGGTTGCCTGCACCGGATCATTTCTCCACTGCCTACGATCTGGCCCTCCTGGCGAAAGCGATCATCAATGACTACCCGGAAAACTACCCGCTGTATGCGCAGAAGCATTTCACTTACAACAACATTCGTCAGCCTAATCGCAACAGTCTTTTGTGGCGTGACGACAGTGTCGATGGACTGAAGACAGGCCATACCGAGGAAGCCGGGTACTGTCTGGTGGCGTCAGCCAAACGTAATGACACGCGGCTGATTGCAGTGGTTATGGGCACTGACAGCACCTCGTCCCGCGCTCAAGAAGTCCAGAAAATGCTGAACTATGGCTTTCGTTACTACCAGACTGAGCGCCTGTTCCGTGCCGGACAAGAACTGCTGGAAGCGCGCGTTTGGGGTGGCGAAAACGACGGTTTGTCAGTAGGGATGACGGAAGACGTCTACGTGACTATCCCCAGAGGCTCAAGAGACTCACTGGAATCCACCGTTGAGCTCGACTCTGTGATTAAGGCGCCAATTTCAATGGGCGACGAACTGGGGCAGGTGACGGTGAAGCTCGGTGATGACGTGGTCGTGGATCAGCCAGTGCTGGCGCTCAGCGATATCCCGGAAGGCGGTTTCTTCAAGCGGATCTGGGATGCCATCAAACTATTCTTTGTTCAGCTTTTCGAGTAAGGCTGAGAGTTGCCTGTAGGAGATAAACCGGATGAGCGAACCAAAGGCACCCAAGATCGAGTTTCCCTGCGACTACGTGATCAAGGTGATCGGGGACGCTGCGCCAGACTTTGTGGAGTTCGTGGTGGGCGTGGTGGAACAACATGCGCCGGGGATTTCGAGCGACGACGTGACGGTGAAAGACAGTCGCGGCGGTCGGTTTGCATCGGTTAACCTGAAGATCGTTGCCACGGGCGAACCGCAGTTGAAAGCCCTGTTCGAGGAACTCAAGGCCAGCGGCCGGGTTCATATGGTGCTGTAAACTGATGGACGAGCTTATAGTCCGCACCTTGGGCGAGCAGCCCTACCTGGAAACCTGGGAAGCGATGAAGTCGTTTACGGCCTCCCGGGACGCCGCCACACCGGATGAACTCTGGTTGCTGGAACACCCAAGGGTCTACACCCAGGGGCAGGCCGGTAAAGCCGAGCACATATTGGCCCCCGGTGATATCCCGGTGATACTGGTGGACCGCGGTGGCCAGGTAACGTATCACGGCCCTGGCCAGCTTGTGGTCTACCTGATGATAGACCTGACTCGCCACCGCCTGGGAATTCGCTCTCTGGTTGATGTCATTGAGCAAGCCATTGTCCGTACCCTAGCGGGGATGGGGGTGACGGCAGCGCCACGTCCGGATGCGCCCGGTGTCTACGTAGAGCAAGCGAAGATTGCGTCGCTGGGGTTGCGTGTAAGGCGAGGGTGTTCGTTCCACGGCCTGGCCCTGAACGTGGCTATGGACATGGAACCGTTTCGTCGGATCAACCCTGTGGCTATGCTGGCATGGCCATGTGCCAGGTTAGCGATTTCGTCCCCGGGGTATCCGTTGCCGGGCTTGCTCCTACTCTCTCAGATGAACTGGTTAATGGTCTGGCGGGTGGTGCTGTTCGACGGGTAGCGGGCTGGTAATGCAAAGCCCAAGTGCCGATTGAGGCGGTTGCCTTGATACTGATTGAGCCTTCTCCCCAGCCCAGCGGTTGCCCGCTAAGCTGGAAGGCGACCAAGCACTACAAGGGAGAAGACTCAATGAACTTTTACCATAGCACCCACCGCCATTATTGTGGAATCGACCTGCACGCCCGCAGCCTGTATGTCTGCATCATCGACCAGCAAGGGGAGGTGTTGCTGCACAAGGAAATCAAAGCCCGCCCGGAACCCTTGCTCGCCCTGCTCGAACCTTTCCGCGATGACCTTGTCGTTGGCGTCGAGTGCATGCACTGCTGGTACTGGATCTCGGATCTGTGTGAAGAACACGGCATCAAATTCATTCTGGGGCACGCGCTCTACATGAAGGCCATCCATGGGGGTAAAACCAAGAACGACCGCATTGACTCGTTCAAGATCGCCATGCTCATGAAGGGCGGTAATTTTCCGCTGGCGTATACCTATCCCAAGGAAATGCGGGCCACCCGCGACCTACTGCGCCGGCGCACCCGGATCGTCCAGCACGGGGCCATGCTCAAAGCCCATGTGGTGAATACCACGAGCCAATACAACCTGCCGCCGAACAAGGTCAATCTGAAGGATATCGGTGCCCGGGAACAGGTCCACGCGGTTTTTGCCGACCGGGACGTCCAACACAACATCGATCTGGACCTGGCCATCATCGGTTGCTACCACCGGGAGCTGAGCAAGCTCGAAGAGCACCTGGAGCAGCAAGCCAAACAGCACGACCCCACGTCCCTGAGTGTGCTGCGGACCATTCCCGGTGTGGGGCGCATCCTGGCGCTGACCATTCTCTATGAAATCGGTGATATCCAGCGCTTCGAGACCGTCCAGAAATTTGCCTCGTACGCCCGACTCATCAAGTGCAAGGCCGAATCCGCCGGCAAAGTGTATGGCACCCAGGGCAACAAAATCGGCAACGCCCATCTCAAGTGGGCCTTCTCGGAAGCAGCAGTGCTGTATTTGCGGGGCAATGACAAAGCCCAACGTTACCTACAAAAACTCCAGAAACGCATGAACAAGGCCAAGGCGCTATCCGCGCTGGCCCACAAGCTGGGCCGTGCCGCCTACTTCATGCTTAAGCATCAGAGGGTGTTCGATGAACAACGATTCCTGAAGGGTTAGTCACGCCACGGGGTGAGCATGACGTCTAACTGGATCAAACAGGATGATGACCGAAAGCCAGGTGTCCGCTGACTGGTACCCGATACCGAACCGGCCTTCTATCACCGCCGTTGAAGCCAGCCGCCTTGATTAGCCACCCCGTGGGCGTGCCTTAATGCCATGAGCCAGTGCGCTTACACCGGTCCTGAGCCTGGAACTAACTGGAGCCTTGCAGCCCGATTCTTGAATAGTGCCAGTGACCGGTTAACCGATGAATGTCTGGTGCCCCTGATCCACCGATGGAACGACTGGTCAGGCTGTGGTCTAAAGTCACGTAAGAGAGCCCCTATATGTGTTTGCTGTGAGTGCCTGACAGCCCCGCGAGACTGACGAAGCAGGCGTTCTCGCTCATGGGTTTAGGTTGGCCGCTGGCGCGGCCAAAAGAATGACTATTGCCTATTGCCTATTGATTCCGAGAAGGCTCATATGTGTTAGTAGCTAGCCGTGGGTAGCTTCGAAATCACACACCTTGTTACGCCCCAGGGCCTTGGCCCGATAAAGCGCTTCGTCGGCACGCTGTAGCAGTCGGTCCACAGACTCTGCGCCGTGGATAGTGGCTACTCCGACACTGATGGTGGTGTTGATGCTCCCGCCCTGGGTCTTTATAGCGGTTGATGCAATGGTCTGGCGTATGCGGTTAGCCGTCTTGACGGCTTCGACTGTGTCAGTCTCGGGCAACAATACCAGGTATTCCTCTCCGCCCCAGCGCGCTAGCGTATCGACTTTCCGGCTGTGTTCCTGCAACGTCCTGGCTACCATCACAATGGTTTCATCACCCACCTGATGACCATGGTTGTCGTTGACGAATTTGAACAGATCAATGTCCATCAATAACACCGAAAAGCCGCGCGAATTGCGCAGGTATCGCTGATATTCGGCTTCCAGTTGCTCGTGAGCTTCACGTCGATTGGCAAGCCCCGTCAACGCATCGTGTTTCGCCGCATATTCGAACTCTGCAGCCAGTTTCAGCAGTCCGAGTTTACTGCGCCGCCGGCTCTGGTCCAGGACGTAGCAGGTGGACATCTCAAACCCCAGTACGGCAAGCATGGTGAGTCGGAAACTGGTGCTGTAGGGCGAATCGAACGCCAGGTCCCCGAGTGGGCTGAACAGCAGCGCAACCCCCGCCAGGCCTCCGGAGCAGGCAAGCACGCCTACTTTTGCTTCGCTGATGTAGAAATGATGGTGGGTAGCAAACAGCCAGATAATGGCAGAGCCGTCCTCCACCGCATTGATTGCCAGATAGGTGAACAGGATCGTAATCGCGGTAATAAAACCGCGGCGTTGCACGGTACTGTTGTGACTGATGAGATAAACAATACCATTGACACTGAGCAGCACGGCAAAGACGATCAAAGTTGTGGCGGAGCCAGGCATTCCGCGGTCCAGGGACCGCCAAGCGAAAAACAGCAGGATGGGGATTGCTGCCAGAGTAAGCCAGCCGATCAGCATCGGAACCGGAATTTCACCCTTCACCCGGAACTGTGACAGTTTGGTGTCGGAGGGGCTGCTGGTGGTTTGTGTCATTGTTGCAGTCTTGTTGTTTTTGGGCATCAGTGGCGCGGTAAGCGACCACATTTTTATACTAAACGGCTTTGGCTGTGGGGTCTGTGTAAAAACGTAAAACCTTTCACCAGGGACACAAGTAAACACAGAAGGGGCGGTTTGCATTGGCCCCAAGAGCAATGAATCGACGGCACGCCGGTTAGGTTTGAGGGCCCGGGTATCCGTATAATGGTCATACAGGCTGATAGCGCCAACACTTACAGAACCGAGCAGGTTTTTGATGGCATCCAGACCCAAAAGCACATCTGTTGCACGTATCAAGACCGGCAGCTTTGAGCGTCGGCTTACCCTCACCAGGGCGGGGCTTTTCGCAGGCACCCGGATGGCCTCCCATATGGCCACCAACTGGTTCAGCAGCAAGGACAAGCGGGAGGCCCGGCACCGGGCCATGCTATCCAGCCAGGCGGAATTCCTGGTGGACGAGTTGGGCAAGCTCAAGGGCAGTGTCGTCAAGATCGGGCAGGTGATGGCTCTCTATGGCGAGCACTTCCTGCCTGAGGAAGTAACCGAAGCACTGCATACCCTGGAAGATCAGACCACCTGGCTGGAATGGCCGTCGATCGAGCGGGTGCTTAAGGCTGAACTGGGTGCTGACCGTTTGGCGGAACTGGACGTGGATCCCGACCCGATTGGCGCGGCTTCTCTGGGGCAGGTTCATCGAGCGCGCCGGCGTAGCGACGGGTTGGAACTGGTGCTCAAGGTCCAGTACCCCGGCGTTGACGAAGCAGTCGACAGTGACCTTAACGCAGTGGCACATCTGCTCAAGATTGCCCGCCTGGTCTCCTTCGGTCCCGAGTTCAATGACTGGCTGGAAGAGGTGCGGGACATGATGCACCGAGAGGTGGATTACCGCCTCGAAGCCCGTACCACTGAAAAATTCCGGCAGATGTTGCTGGACGATCCCCGTTTTGTGGTGCCCCGTGTTCTCGACGAGTACTGCACGGCCCATGTCATCGCCTCCACCTACGAGCCAGGCCACTCAGTGAGTTCAGTGGCGGTACGAGATCTGGCCCTGGATCGTCGTAGCGAGTTGGGCCGTGCCGCGCTGGAATTGTTCTTCCGTGAGTTGTTTATCTGGGGTGAGATCCAGACGGATCCCAATTTCGGCAACTACCGGATCCGCATCGCCGGTGAGGAAGGCGCGAACAGCGAAACCGACCAGATAGTGCTGCTGGATTTTGGAGCGGTACAGGCTTACTCAGCGACCTTCCTGGACCCGGTCATTCAGATGATCCGGGCTTCCTACGAGGGCGACCTGACAGAGGTGATTGACGGCGGTATCCGGTTGCGTTTCATGAGCGAGGATTGGCCCGATGACGTTCTGGACACGTTCGGCAAGGTTTGCATGTCGGTATTGGAGCCACTTTCCAGGGACCGTAGCAACTGGCCCGGTGAAGCAGTGAACGACCGCGGCCAGTACCGTTGGAAACAAAGTGACCTGCCGTCGCGGGTGGCGCGCCAGGCAGCGCGCTCAGCCATCAGCCGCTATTTCAAGGTGCCGCCGAAGGAATTCGTATTCCTGAACCGGAAGCTGATTGGTGTCTATACGTTCATCGCGGTGCTGAATGCGGAATTCAACGGTGAGGATCTGCTCCGGGAATACCTCTATGGTGATCCCGGCACCCCCGATGCTTCCAGCACCAACCAGATGACCAAGCCGTAGCGCAATCCCTTGCCAATGGCCACCAGGATCACGAAGTTGAGCCAGGGCACGCGCATGATCCCGCCAACCAGGGTCAGTGCGTCGCCGCCCAGTGGCAGCCACCCCAGAAGCAGCGACCATTGCCCGTAACGGTTGAAGCGGGTGCGGGCTTTATCGAGCTGGGATTCGGAAATCGGAAACCAGCGTTTGTGCTTAAAGCGATCCACCTGCCGGCCGATAACCCCATTAATAACCGAGCCTGCGGTGTTGCCTGCTGTCGCCCAGAACCATATCCACCAGAGCGAATAGCCTTGAGTCACCATGCCGCCAAGGAGAATCTCCGAATAGGCCGGGAGTATCGTTGCTGCGGCCAGTGCGGTCATGAACAAGGTGAGATAGGCCAATGGACGCTCCTGTTGAGGTGAATGCCGATCAGGCTCTAATGGCAGCTATGCCTTTTAGGGCATCAAGCTGATAATGAACTCCAATCGAGACAGGTTGCTGTATCAATGAAAAAACTGTCACTGCGCTTCAAACTCTATGCCCTGGTTATTACGCTGCTGCTGGTTATGGGAATCAGTATTGTGGTGACTGCCCAGCTTTCCCTGGGACAGATGGAGCAGCGAATCACCTCCGAAACCCGTGATACGGTGCGAAGCCTTGCCATCGACCGGCTGAGCGCAACCGCCGGGAAATACGGTGAGGTTGTCAGCGGCATGTTTGCCACAGCGTATCGGACACCGGAAGTCGTCCGCAACGTCATCAGTCGGAATATACAGGCGGACAGTTCCGGCCGCATCAGCCGCGTTGCCCTTCAGGAAACGGTGGGTGCGGTTCTGGAAGAGCAGGATGGGCTGAGCTCGATCTATGCCCAGTTCGAACCGGACGCCTACGACGGCCAGGACCGCTACTTCACCGGTGGCGTTGAAGAGCACAGCAGCGATGAAGGCACCCTGGAAATCTATTATTACCGCTCTCCCGAGGGCGATGTGGTCTTTAGTCGCACTGAGGATCCGGCTACCAAGTATCTGGATAACCGGAATGAGTTCGGTATTCGCGAGGCGGAATGGTACCTGTGTTCCAAGGATACCCTGTCCCCTTGCATCATGGAGCCTTACGAATACGAAATTGAAGAGGGCTATACCGAACTGATGACCAGCCTGGTCGTGCCCATTATGAACGGGAACGAGTTTGCGGGCGTGGCTGGCGTTGACCTCAACCTGTCTACGCTCCAGAAAGCGATCCAGAATGTCAGCGACAACCTCTACGACGGCGCATCAAGGGTGACCCTGCTGAGCAGTAAGGGGCTGATTGCCGCGTCCAGCCACTACGGCGAGTATCTTGGAAGGCCGTTATCGGAAGCACTGCCCGGGCAGGCCGAAACATACGCTTCCCTGCACAATGACGGCGGTACCTACGACGATGGCGACACACTGGCCGTGTCTTACCCTATCGAGATTGACCTGCCCGACGCCCAGTGGTCACTGTTGATCGAATTACCCCGGCAGACCGCACTGGCTGACGTGGCCGAAATCACCGGCCTGTTGTCCAGCGAGGTGAACACCACCGCAGGGCGCCAGACCATGGTGGGTGTGTTGGTATCGGTAGTGGCGATCCTGATCCTGGTGGTGCTGGTTCGTTCGGTGACCAAACCCTTGAACGAAATCCGTGACCGGATGAAGAACTTGGCCAGTGCCGAAGGGGATCTGACCAGTGAGTTGAACATCGATACCCACTCGGAGCTGATTGAGCTGGCCGGCGGGTTCAACCAGTTCCTGGGCCGGTTACGGGAAATGATCAACGACCTGAAAGACGTCAACGCCAAGGTCAGCCAACAGGCGCAGATGTGGATGTGATCGCCAAGGAAACTGACGAGCAGACCGAGAGCCAGCATCAGGACATCGAAAGCGTGGTTACCGCCATGAACGAAATGTCCGCCGCCGCCAGTGAAGTGGCAGGCTTCGCGGGTGAGGCAGCTGAAAACGCGCAGATGGCCCAGGATGGCATCCGTTTTACCCAGGATACGCTGACGTCTGCCCTGGACGGCGTGGGTGCATTGGCGGGCGATATGGATGAGCCAGCACCGCGATAGGCCAGGTTGCCACTCGCAGTGAGGACATTAACCGTATTATCGAAGTGATCCGGGGAATCGCGGAACAGACCAACCTGCTGGCGCTGAACGCCGCCATTGAAGCGGCGCGAGCGGGGGAGCAGGGGCGTGGCTTTGCGGTTGTGGCAGACGAGGTCAGAACACTTGCGTCCCGTACCCGTGAGTCCACCGATGAGATCAGTCAGATGATTGATGGCCTTCAAAGCGACGTGGGCGGAGCCGTCACTGTGATCAAGGGTGGCGTTGATCGCGCCACCCGAGCGGTGGAGGGAACCCGTGAAGCGGACCATTCTCTGGCCTCAGTGGTTGAGCGCATAGCAACCATTGTGGAGCATGTCACCCATGTGGCCACGGCAGCGGAAGAGCAAAGTTCTGTCAGTGAAGAGATCAATCGCAACCTCACCCGTATTGGAGACGCTGCCAACGATCTCCGGGCATTGGCGCAACGGGTCAGTGGCAGCGGCCAGACATTGGACGAACAGGTAAAAGTGCTGGAGACGGAACTGAGCCGTCTGAAAACCTGAGTACCTGACTGGGTAAGGCTGCACGGTGAAGCCCGATAGCGCTGGACGTATCAGTCCAGGCTATCGGTACCATTCAGTTCATTAATTTTATTTTTTCATTGGGCGTGCCACCATACGGTACAGCTTGTCGACAACTGCGAAGCGCAGGGTCGCCCATTGTTTTGAACAGGAGTGAGTTTATGGATCATGTCACCATCTACGGTCGTGCGTCCTGCGGTTTTTGTATGCGCGCCCGGCAACTTTGCGAGATCAGGGATATTCCCTACCGCTACGTGGACATGATCGAGGAAGGCATCAGCAAGGCGGATCTGGAAAAAACCATTGGTAAGCCCGTGCATACGGTGCCCCAGATCTTTGTGGGCGACGAACACGTTGGCGGGTTCGACCATTTCTCGCACTACGTGCAGCGGTTTGAAGCTGCCGGTGGATAAACGGTTCTGCAAAAAAAAGGCGCCAGCCGGTGATTCGGTGGCGCCTTTTTTGTAGGTCAGCGGCTTAGAACTGGAAGTCGGCCTTCAGTTTTTTCTCGACCAGCTGATTCTTAAGCTTCGCGACCCTCGGAAGACCATCATCGAACGGCGGGAAGCTCTCGCCGTGAATCAGTGGCTCCAGGTAGTCGCGGCAATCTTGCGTGATGCCGTAGCCGTCATCCGTGATGTAATGGATCGGCATTTTCTTCTCCTGGTTGGCGACCTCGCTCAACGGCGCCTCACCAATGTGCCAGCGATAGGGGCGTGACTGTTCGCGCACAATCGTTGGCATCAGCGCCTGTTTACCAGCCAGCGCCATTTCCACGGCCACCTTGCCTACGGAGTAGGCCTGCTCTACGTCCGTGGCGGACGCAATGTGACGGGCACTGCGCTGCAGGTAATCGGCTACAGCCCAATGGTATTTGTGCCCAAGGGCCTGGCGTACCATGTTAGCCAGCGCTGGCGCGACACCGCCGAGCTGGGTATGACCGAAGGCATCCTTGGCGCCGGCGTCGGCCAGGAAGCGGCCGTCTTCATACTGGGCGCCTTCCGAGGCGACGACCACGCAGTAGCCGTACTCCTTGACACAGAAATCCACACGTTCAAGGAAGCGCTCACGCTCGAAGGGCACTTCCGGGAACAGGATTACGTGAGGCGGCTCGCCTTCACCTTTCCCGGCAAGGCCACCAGACGCCGCGATCCAGCCAGCGTGGCGCCCCATCACTTCCAGGATGAACACCTTGGTGGAGGTGTCGCACATGGAGCGAATGTCCAGGCTGGCTTCCAGGGTAGAGGTGGCGATGTACTTGGCCACCGAGCCGAAACCGGGGCAGCAGTCGGTGAAGGGCAGGTCGTTATCCACCGTTTTGGGTACGCCGATGCAGGTAATCGGATAGCCCATTTTTTCAGCAAGTTGGGACACCTTGTACGCGGTATCCTGGGAATCGCCGCCACCGTTGTAGAAGAAATAGCCGATGTCGTGAGCGCGGAACACCTCGATCAGGCGTTCGTACTCGCGTTTATTCTCGGAAAAGTTCTTCAGTTTATGGCGGCATGACCCGAACGCACCGCCCGGAGTGTGGATCAGCGCCTGGATATCCTCATCGCTTTCGAGGCTGGTATCAATCAGTTCCTCTTTGAGCGCGCCGATGATCCCGTTACGCCCGGCGTACAACTTACCGATCTGATCGGGGTGCTTGCGGGCGGTCTGGATAACCCCGCAGGCACTGGCGTTAATGACGGCGGTCACACCGCCTGATTGGGCATAGAATGCGTTTCTGGTGGCCATTTCCGGCTGGTGCCTCCTGCAGTTTCATCGAGTGCGGCAGATGATACGCCAATCGCTTTTTTTTTTCATGACATCAAACGTCGTAAGGAACGCTTGACGACCCGCATTCTATACGGGACGCTTTGCAGGTTTCATTTAAGAGGTCGATAACCGAATGCACATCCATATCCTGGGAATCTGTGGCACCTTCATGGGCAGTCTGGCGGTACTGGCGAGGGAGCTGGGGCACACCGTGACGGGCTCCGATCAGGGGGTTTACCCGCCCATGAGTACCAGTTGGAGGCCCAGGGAATCGGGTTAATGGAAGGTTACGATTCTGACAACCTCAAGCCTCAGCCGGACCTGGTTCTGGTTGGCAACGCCATGTCCCGGGGCAACCCGGAGGTAGAAGCGGTTCTTAATCAGAATATTGATTACATGTCCGGCCCGGAATGGCTGGCGAGGGAGGTTCTGCGCCATCGCTGGGTGCTGGCGGTCGCCGGAACCCATGGCAAAACCACCACAACCGCCATGTTGTTGTGGATTCTGGAGCAGGCCGGGTTGGAGCCGGGTTATCTGATAGGCGGGGTTCCCAATGATTTCCCGGTTTCGGCGCGGTTGGGTAGCAGCGACTTTTTCGTTATTGAGGCCGATGAATACGATAGTGCCTTCTTTGATAAGCGCTCCAAGTTTGTCCACTACCGCCCCCATACCCTGATCCTCAACAATCTTGAGTTTGATCACGCGGATATTTTTGACAACGTTGAAGCCATCGAGCGTCAGTTCCATCACCTGGTCAGAACGGTGCCTTCCCGTGGGTTGATTGTGCGCCCGGCCCTGGATGCCCATCTTGACCGGGCGTTGGAGCTTGGCTGCTGGAGCAGCGTGCAGGCTACTTCGGTGGGCAGCGAAGTGCCCTATATGGCCGACTGGCGGGCGGAGCTGTTGGCTGAGGACGGCAGTCGATTCATGGTGTTGCACCGCGAACAGCCGGTGGCTTCAGTCAGTTGGTCTCAAACCGGCCTGCACAACGTGCGCAACGCCCTCGCGGCCATCGCAGCAGCCCGCCATGTGGGTGTTACCCCGGACCATGCCGTGGCGGCGCTGTGCCGCTTTTCGGGCGTTAAACGCAGGATGGAGTTGCTGGCGGATGTCGGCGGGGTTTGTGTCTACGATGATTTTGCCCATCATCCGACGGCCATCGCTACCACGCTGGAAGGTCTGCGCCACAAGGTGGGCGATGAGCCTATCCTTGCACTGATCGAGCCACGCTCCAACACCATGCAGCAAGGTTTTCACCAGGAGAGCCTGCTGCCCAGTGCTGCAGCGGCGAACCAGGTATTCTGGGCTAACCTCAATGGCATGGACTGGTTGCCAGCACTGGTCGAGGGCAGTGGAGCGGCAGTGGATACACCGGATCGCCACCGTGTCGGGGCCAGCGTTGAGGAACTGATCGGCCAGGTTCTGGATCAGGTATCCGGTCCCTGCCATATTGTCATCATGAGTAACGGCGGTTTTGGCGGTATTCACCAGAAGCTGATTGCCGAGCTGGAACGCGAATCCGGCTGACGGGGCATCCTGCCTCCGCTATCCAATCAGGAAACTTCAGTTATGACGGCAGCGTCCGAAAAACAGCGGGTGATCAATCTGGCCTTTACCGGTGCCTCTGGTGCCCAGTATGGCCTGCGCCTGTTGCAGTGCCTGGTGGCGGCGAACTGCCGGGTGCATGTGATGATCAGCAAGGCGGCACAGGTGGTGATTGCCACGGAAACCGATCTCAAATTACCGGGCAACACCGCCGCCATGCAGGAAGCGCTTGCCAGCTATGCCAGCGCCCTTCCGGGGCAGGTACTGGTGTTCGGCCGGGAAGACTGGTTCGCCCCGCCGGCTTCCGGTTCGGGTGAAAAAGCTCCGTTGGTGATTTGTCCCTGCAGTACTGGCACTCTGTCGGCCCTGGCCACCGGCGCTAGTAACAATCTGATCGAGCGCGCCGGAGACGTGGCCCTTAAGGAGCGGCGGCAATTGATCCTGGTGCCCCGGGAAGCGCCCTTTTCGGAAGTGCACCTGGAAAACATGCTGCGCCTGACCCGCATGGGGGCGGTCATCATGCCGGCCTGTCCGGGGTTCTATCATAGGCCGAATTCCGTGAGTGACCTGGTGGATTTCATCGTTGCCCGACTTCTGGATCACCTGGGCCTGCCCCAGGATCTGATGCCGCGCTGGGGCGAGGAGAGGGCGAAGTCGAAACAGCCCGACTGAACCGATGGGCGATGGTTTTGGTCAGCCCGATTGATGCTTTTCATCATTGAGCGAAAACGCCGCGCCCCCGAGACTTGGTGAACGACAACCACAAGACAGTCATTCACCGAGGTACACCATGATTCCACGCACAGTCTTTGACGCCGACCTTGACGGCTTCCGGGATTCCGTCCGCAAGTTTCTGCAACAGGAAGCGGCGCCCTACCATGAACAGTGGGAGAAAGATGGCCAGGTCAGCCGGGAGCTCTGGAAGAAGGCCGGCGAACTTGGTTTCCTCTGCCCGACCATGCCGGAAGAATACGGCGGCGTAGGCGCGGACTTCCGCTACAGCGCTGTCATCATGGAGGAGGTGTCCAGGGCGGGCCTGTCCGGCATCGGCTGGACCCTGCATTCCGACATCGTTGCCCCCTATATCCTCAATTACGGCTCCGAAGAACAGAAACAGTATTACCTGCCGAAACTGGCAACCGGCGAAATGATCGGTGCCATCGCCATGACCGAGCCGGGCGCAGGTTCCGACTTGCAGGGGGTGAAAACCACGGCGGTGAAAAACGCCTCCGGCGACCATTTCGTACTCAATGGCTCCAAGACCTTTATCACCAACGGCCAGCTGGCGGACCTGGTAATCGTGGTGGCCAAAACCGATCCGAAAGAAGGCGCCAAGGGCACCAGCCTGTTGTTGGTAGAAACCGCCTGGGAAGGGTTTGAGAAGGGGCAGAACCTGAACAAGGTGGGCATGAAGGCTCAGGATACCTCCGAGCTGTTCTTCCAGGACGTAAAGGTGCCGGCGGACAAGCTTTTGGGCTCGATGGAAGGCCAGGGCTTTTTCCAGTTAATGGCGGAATTGCCGGCGGAGCGCCTGCAGGTGGGGCTGACCGCTGTCGCCGCGGCGGAAGCGGCCTGGGAGTGGACCCTGGATTACGTAAAGGAGCGCAAGGCGTTCGGCAAGCCGGTGATAGCGTTCCAGAACACTCGATTCAAAATGGCGGAGATGAAGGCGGAAATCACCGCTGCCCGGGTCTTCTGTGACCGTTGTCTGGAACTGCATCTGGAAAAGAAGCTGGATATTCCTACGGCGGCTATGCTGAAACAGCACACCACCGACCTGCAGTGCAAAGTCATGGACGAGTGCGTTCAGCTTCACGGTGGCTATGGCTACATGTGGGAGTATCCCATCGCCCGCGCCTGGGCGGACTCGCGGGTACAGCGTATCTACGCTGGCACCAATGAGATCATGAAAGAGATCGTTGCGCGCTCATTCTAGTAGGCGCTTGTGCCCGTCAGCGCGCCGCCGGGACAGCTCCCGCGGCGCGTTTTCGTTACCTAAGTTTACAAATTGCCAAACCTATCAAGGTTCCCCCCGGCAACATCCCCTACAGTAGCGGCACAACCTCTAACAAGGACAATGGTTGCCGCGATGAAACGTCTGCTCCCCCTTTCAGTTGCCCTGTTCACGCTGGCCCTCGCCGGTTGCGGCGAGGAATCCGACAAGTCACCGGTCGATGGCCGTGACTTCGACGCTGAGGATTACAGCGCGCCCGAGCCCTATACAGGCCAGGTGATTGACGGCTACCTGCGCAATGCAAGGGTGTGGCTGGACATAGACGGTGACAGCCAGTACACGCCGGGCCCGATGACCTTTGAAAACAGCGCCGGTACGGAAATAACCCTGCGGGACGGAGAACCCACCGCGTTAACGGGAGAAGGTGGCGTGTTCTCGCTGGATACTGCGGAACTGGTGCAGGACCCGTCCATATCCCCGGATATCGATCCCAGGGACTTTCCGCTGTTTGCCGTGGTGCTGCCTGGCCAGACCATGGAGCAGACCCGCATCGGGGAAGTGGTGCTGGAAGACGCCTACCTGCTTAGTGCGCCGCCTGGGGTGCGCAATGTCACGCCATTGAGTCACCTGGTGCGGCAACGCCGCCTGATTGGGTTGCAGGATCTTTCGGTCATCAGTACCGATCTGTCTGATGCTCTCGGCAACGTGAACCTAGTCAGTAACTATATCCGGTCCGGTGATCACCGTGCCCACGCATACGCCCGCGCCTTCGCCCGCTTCATGGCCAGTCAGTTCCCACCGGAGTATGCCAATCTCCTTCGCAATGGTGACGGACGCGAACGCTATCTGAGCGAAGAGGCGGTTTATCTTCTGGGTATATCTTTTGCCCGCAATGCCCTGGAGGTGGTTCAGGTGGTTGATGCCGCTGCCTCCCAAGGCAATTACGAGAACATCAACATTGATGAACTGGTATTGCCGGAAGTGCCGGTTGAGCTGGACGACCCGGTTATCCTTCAGCGCCAGACAGTTCTCGCCAGGGGGGAGGGGAGCGAGTTGCCGGCCACAATGTCCAACCTCAGCGTGTCCGCTGAGCTGGAGTTCGACTACTCGGAAGATGGCCGGTTAACGGCCGTGACGGCGAACGGGTGCATGACGCCGTCAATGCGGGAAATGGCCCGCTTGATCAATGCCCGTGGCAAAATCGCCGATACCGATGTGCAGTGGATGCCTTCGATATCACTGTCCCAGGAGAGTGCCAGCTACCATGAGGCTGAAGGGGCCGATGAGCGGCTGATATTCAACTGGCAGGACCGTACCGCGACGTTCGAAACCACCACCACCTGCCATCCTGGACTGGCGTCGTCCTCGGGATTGGGTGGCCCGCCGGCGATCCGTTACGAGTGGACCATGGCGGATGCCCGGGTCGAGTCCCTGACGGCAACTTCCGATAGCAAGACGGACGTTCTGCGCCCCGACTATCAGTTCGCCAACGATGCCTTTTTCGGTTTCACTCGTTCCGTCGATGGCGCGAACGAGGAGATTGTGGCGCTCACGAGTAGCGTCCAATCCTGCGAGGGGGATATTGATCCGGAGGATGTCGATGCGGCCCAGGTAGTGTCTGCTCAGCAGCCTTTTACGGTCACCGGCAGTATCACACTGCCGGACGAGTTCACCTCGCCAGCGCTGGAGTTCGATACTCGCAATGACCGTTTCCGGCCGCTACGGTTTGGCTTCCTGGATGAAGAAATGAGCTCCACGCCAGGGGTCAGCAATACAGAAGGGTTTGACTGGGCGTTCTACTACCCCTTCGATAATTCCAGCGAGTTCGTGGCAGAGCAGCCCAATCTGATCAGCATCGCCTACCTGAATCGCCATGGCGGCAGCCGGGCCTGTGGACGGGAATTTGAAAGAGCGCCTTCTGCGGCCTATGCCCGGGTGAACTATACCTATCAACGGCTTTCGGAATACTTGTCGGGATTGGTGGAGTAGGGCCTGCTGCGCGCGAGGTGGCTCTTCGCGAACTCATGCGTTTGCGAACGCAGATTTGTTGCGACATATGCTTATAAAGGTGTCGGATTCGTAACACTTCCTGAGGGAGGAAGTGGTGCCGAGGAGAGGACTTGAACCTCCACGGGGTTGCCCCCACTAGCACCTGAAGCTAGCGTGTCTACCAATTTCACCACCTCGGCAGGTGATTTGCAGTCTCTCCGGTGGGCATTCAAACGTTTTACTTCGTTGAATTTCCGGGCTTTCTGCCGCAGCTGCGGGCATTGCCGTCAACCGATGGCGCGTACTTTAATCATTCGGAAAAAGCCTGTCAAATATTTTTTGTCCTGCCAGTGCCGGTTTTTATGCCTATTTTAGGCGGTCGGTTAGGCAGGTGGGTGCTGGCGGCGTTATACTCCTTTGCAAACGTAATATAACGATTGATTTCCAACAGGGAAGTCAGACTAAGGATACGAATGGTTTCCAGAAAGAAGACGGACAAAGACCCACATGCGCAGCGTGAGGCCAGCAAATACGACAACCCGATTCAGAGCCGGGAATTCATTCTCGACCATCTGAAGGAGCGGGGAGCGCCGGCCACTCACGAGACTCTGTGTGGCGAGTTGGGGCAGCAGTCCGAGGAGGGCATCGAAGCCTGCGTCGCCGGCTGATTGCGATGTGCCGGGACGGGCAGTTGATCTGTAATCGTCGGGGAGCCTACCTGCCCATTGAAGAGGCGGATCTGGTCACCGGCCGTGTCACTGGCCATAAGGATGGATTTGGTTTTCTGATCCCGGATGACGGCGGATCGGATCTTTTCCTGACGGCTCGCCAGATGCGTCAAGTCTTCCACGGTGACCGCGTTGCCGCCCGGGTGGATCGGGTGGATGATCGTGGTCGTCGCGAAGGGGTGATCGTAGAAGTGCTGGAGTATCGCACCCATCAAACCGTTGGTCGTCTGTTTCAGGAAAGCGGCATTTCCTTTGTGGTTCCGGAGAATGCCCGTATCAACCACGAAGTATTGATTCCCGCAGAGCAAATTAATGACGCGCGGCACGGCCAATACGTTGTGGTCGACATTATACGTCAGCCTACCGTACGTACCCAGCCGACGGGAAAGGTCGTCGAAGTGCTTGGCGAGCACATGGCGCCGGGTATGGAAATCGATGTGGCCATCCGTTCCTACGATATCCCTCACAGTTGGCCGCCGGCCGTCGGTGAGCAGATTGCCGGCATTGCCGATGAGGTGACCGAAAAGGACAAGCAGAATCGGTGGATATCCGCAACCTGCGCCTGGTGACCATCGACGACGAAACCGCCCGGGACTTTGACGACGCGATCTATTGTGAGCCGCGCCCGCGCGGTGGCTACCGTCTGCTGGTGGCGATTGCGGACGTATCTCATTATGTGCGTCCTGGCTCTCCGCTGGATGAAGAAGCGATTAACCGTGGCAACTCAGTGTATTTTCCGGATCACGTGGTGCCCATGTTGCCGGAAAAGCTGTCCAATGGCCTGTGCTCCCTGAACCCGGGTGTGGATCGGCTCTGCATGGTGGCGGACATGACCATCAGTGCCAACGGCAGCGTCAGTGGCTACACCTTCTATCAGGCGGTGATGCACAGCCACGCGCGACTGACCTATAACAAGGTCAGTGACATGCTTGAACGGCCGGATTCCGAGCCGGGATACCGGTTGTCAGAACAGTACGCTCACGTGCTGCCGCACCTGCACAATCTCTACAACCTCTACAAATTGCTGCGCAGAGCCCGGACAGAGCGCGGTGCCATCGATTTTGAGACCACGGAAACCCGGGTCATATTCGACGCCAATCGCAAAATCGAGGAAATCGTTCCGGTTAAGCGCAACGACGCCCACAAGATCGTCGAGGAATGTATGCTCGCCGCCAACGTGGCGACGGCGCGATTCCTCAAAAAGCACAAGGTGCCTTCACTGTACCGGGTGCACGATGGCCCATCCGAGGAGCGCCTCAATGCGGTGCGGCTTTTCCTGGGCGAGCTGGGGTTGCAGCTGGGGGGTGGAGACAAGCCAACCTCCGCTGATTATCAGGCGCTGTTGTCCAGCATTGCAGACCGTTCCGACGCCAATGTCATCCAGACGGTGATGCTGCGCTCTTTGAGCCAGGCCGTCTATAGCCCGGATGAGGGTGGCCATTTCGGCCTGGGGTTTACCAGTTATGCCCACTTCACCTCGCCGATCCGCCGTTATCCGGACCTGATCGTGCATCGCGGTATCAAGTCCGTGATTCACGGCGAAGACGACAGCAAAGACGTGTCGGTGCCGCCCAAGCGTGACCCGGAACTGGCGGATTACCCTTATGACCTGCCCAGAATGCATCAACTGGGTGAGCACTGCTCGATGACCGAGCGCCGCGCCGACGACGCAACGCGGGACGTCATGGCCTGGCTCAAATGCGAATACCTCAAGGATCACGTGGGCGAGGAGTACGATGGCGTGATTGCAGCCGTTGTGCCTTTCGGGTTCTTTGTGGAGCTTTCCGGAGTTTACATTGAGGGCCTGGTGCACGTGTCTACCCTCAGTGGTGACTACTTCCATCATGATGCTGCCAAACACCGCCTGATCGGCGAGCGTACCGCTATGAGCTTCCGGTTGGGCGACGAGGTCCGCGTGAAGGTAATGCGTGTGGGCATGGAAGACCGCAAGGTGGACCTGGAGCTGGTGAGCGAGCCACAGCATCGCCAGGCAGACCGGGATGCGCTGGAAGTCACCAAGCGAGAGCCGCGGGATAAGGGCAAGGGCAAAGGTAAGGGGCGAGGTAAGGGTGGCAAAACCACCGCTGGCCGTGCCCCAGGAGCTGGCCGGGAGAAGGCTGGTGATGCGGCCGCCAAACCCCGCCGCAGGAAAGCGACTGGCTCAAAACCCTCTGGCAAATCAGGGGCACCCGACGCGGTCACGCCAACGTTCGATGATGATGGCGAGATGTCGGCCCGTGACAAGCTGGTGGCGGAAGCGGCCAAGCTTGCACTGGGTAAGGGCAAGAGCAAGAAGGCGCCGGCTAAAACCACCGGTGCTGACAAGAAACGAAAGCCCCGCAAGTCAGGAAAATAGGCCGTGTCTGAAGAGTACATTTTTGGCTGGCATGCGGTTGAAGCGGTTCTCAAGCGCGAGCCAGAACGTATACAGCAAGTGTGGATTCAGACGGGGCGCGAGGACCGCCGGGTCAAAACCGTCACCGATGCCTTCAATGAGCTTGGGGTGCGCTGGAAGGTTGTGCATCGCAAAGAACTGGATCAGCGCGTAGCCGGCGTGCATCAGGGCATTGTGGCCGCGGTTTCTGAAAGCCGTGAATGGAGTGAAGATGATCTCCTGGCCATGTTGTCAGGGTCTGACAAGCCGCCGTTTCTGTTGATCCTGGATGGTGTGACCGATCCCCACAACCTGGGCGCCTGCCTGCGAACCGCTGATGCCGTGGGTGTCCAGGCTGTGGTGGTGCCCAAGGATAAATCCGCATCGTTGTCGCCGACCGTCAGGAAGGTGGCCTGTGGTGCGGCTGAAACCGTGCCTCTGGTACGTGTCACCAATCTTGCGCGGTTTATGCGCACGATCAGGGATGAGGGTGTCTGGCTCATTGGCACCGCCGGCGAAGCGAGCAGTACCCTGTATCAGGCGGACTTTACCGGCCCGGTCGCTCTGGTAATGGGTGCCGAGGGCAAAGGTATGCGTCGCCTGACGCGGGAACACTGTGATCTGTTGATCAATATCCCCATGCTTGGCCACGTGGACAGTCTCAATGTGTCGGTGGCCACCGGCGCCTGCCTTTACGAAGCCTTGCGTCAACGGCTTGCATAGTATCAGCCACGCGCCTAGAATACGTGACCCCCTTTTTCAGGGGGCGGTGTTGTATTGCCTGAAATCCTGGTGATCAGTATCGGCTTTTTGAACAGGCTTTATACGTAATGTCTTGTTGGTAAAAGCAAAAAGAAGCCGGCAGCTTTGCCTGCCACCTCCTTGCTTCCTGCATTTGCCCTGTTTGTTGAAACCGGCGCCTGTGCTGGAGGCTGTTCAAACCGTAGGGAGAACTCATGCGTCACTACGAAATCGTATTTATGGTACACCCGGATCAGAGCGAGCAGGTGCCCGCGATGATCGAGCGCTATACCGGCGTCATCAATGAAGATGGCGGCAAGGTACATCGCCTGGAAGATTGGGGCCGTCGTCACCTGGCTTATCCGATCAACAAGATCCACAAGGCTCACTACGTTCTGATGAACATTGAATGTTCACAGGCAGCGATGGACGAGCTGACTCACAACTTCCGTTTCAACGATGCCATCATCCGCGACATGATCCTGCGCCGCGATGGTGCCGACATCGAACTGTCCCCGATGAAAGCTTCCGAGTCCCGTGAAGACCGTCGTGGCGGCGATGATCGTCCGCGTCGTTCAGCCGAATCTGACGAGCCACGTCAGCAGGCTGAAACCCAGGACGAAGAAGAGTAAAACCATCACCGGAGTTGAGGAGTTAAGTTATGGCTCGTTTTTTCAGACGTCGTAAGTTCTGCCGCTTCACGGCAGAAGGTGTTAAAGAGATCGATTACAAGGATCTGGACACCCTGAAAGGTTACATCACTGAAACCGGCAAGATCGTGCCCAGCCGTATTACCGGCACCAAGGCACGCTATCAGCGTCAGCTGGCTACCGCTATCAAGCGTGCCCGCTACCTGGCACTGCTGCCGTATTCGGACAGCCACGATAACTAAGTAACAGAATAAACAGGACCCGGGACCATGCGTGCACTGGCACAGTTTGTAATGCGCGGTCCTCTGCAGGCAGGCGGGGTGGCAGCAGTTACGACTGCAATACCCTTGTTGTTCTGGATAGGTGCGGCGGTTATTGGCCTGGTCATTCTCAGACTGGGTATCAGCCAGGGGCTTAGTATTGGTCTCTGGGCATTGCTTCCGGCACTCGGCTGGAGCTGGTTCGGGCACGACCCGACGGCACTGGTGGTGTTGCTTCAGGCAATGTTAATGGCGTCCATCCTGAGAATAACCCTGTCCTGGGAGAAAGCGCTGCTCGCAGGCAGTTTCCTGGGGATTGTGACAGGCTTGATGTTGCCCTTGGTGTACCCGGATCTATTGAACGATCTGGTGCAGGCCGGGGTGAGGTTTTACGAAGAGTACAACGCCGAAATCGCCAGTAGTCTTGGCAGTGAGCTGGAAACAGTCATTCGGCAAACCATGAATGCGAGCATGGCGGGCACCTACCTGGTAATCGGGGTGTGCATGACCATGCTGGCAAGATCCTGGCAGGCCGGGTTGTACAACCCCGGCGGATTCCGGACCGAGTTTCACTCGCTCCGGCTGTCACCGGCAATCGCGGTTATTTGTGTGATTACCATGGTGGCAGGGCCCGTTCTCGGGTTGAATTCCATGTTGCTGGGCTGGGTTGGAGGTTTGCCGCTGTTTGTGGCGGGTCTGGCCCTGGTTCATGGCGTTGTCGGTCGTAAGAATCTGAGTGGTCAGTGGTTGGTGCTGTTCTACCTGGCGCTGGTACTGCTTGGTCCAAGCCTGATGATTCTGTTGGTAGTTCTGGCTTTTGTGGATAGCTGGCTGGATATCCGGAGGCGAATGAAGTCCTCCGGCCCGGCTGAATAAAGCACGAAGAGGTTAACGAGATGGATGTTATTCTGCTCGAAAAAGTAGCAAACCTTGGTTCACTGGGTGACAAGGTCAAGGTAAAGGCCGGTTACGGTCGTAATTTTCTGCTGCCTTATGGCAAGGCTGTTGCGGCAACCGCTGACAACCTGAAAGCGTTCGAAGAGCGCCGTGCAGAGCTGGAAAAAGCGGCAGCTGAGAAGCTGTCTGCAGCTCAGGCTCGTGGCGAAGCTCTGGAAGGCGCCTCAGTCACCATTACCTCCAAGGCTGGTGAAGAAGGCAAGCTGTTCGGCTCCATCGGTGTGCGTGACATCGCAGATGCGATTACCGCCGCTGGTACCGACGTTGAGAAAAGTGAAGTTCGTCTGCCCGAAGGCCCGCTGCGTGTGGTTGGCGAGTACGAGATCGAGCTTCAGCTGCACTCTGACGTAACCGTTCACATTAACCTGGCCGTTGTGGCCGAGTAAATTGACGGTTTAGTCTGAACATCGGGTTACTACCCGGTGGCAGCCATACAGGCCCGGAATCCATTCAGGTGGATTCCGGGCCTGTTGCTTTCTGGTGTATGATTTGTGTTTTCCGTAGCTCTCCCATCGCATCGACAATCTCCGTAAACTGTCACGGATGTGATGCCCAGACGAAGACGTTTCCATGGCCAACCCGAATTTCAAACCGGTAAACAGCGACCCTGAGACCAGCCGAATCAAGGTTCCACCTCATTCCGTGGAGGCCGAACAGGCGGTGCTTGGTGGCCTGATGCTGGACAATCGCCGATTTGATGAGATCTCGGAGATCATTTCCGCTGGCGACTTTTACCGTCAGGATCACCGCCTCATTTTTGGTGCTGCCGAGCGACTGGCGGGCGAGAGCGAACCGCTCGATGTTGTCACACTGACTGAATTCCTGGAGCGTGCCGGTGATATCGAAGACGCGGGTGGGCTTTCCTATCTGGCAGAACTGGCCGAGAAAACCCCCGGTGCCGCCAATATCCGCGCTTATGCCGAGATTGTGCGGGAGCGCTCTATCCTGCGACAACTGGTGCAGGTGTCCGGGCAGATATCCGATTCGGCGTTTAACCCCCAGGGCCGGAACAGCAACGAGATCCTGGACGAAGCCGAGCGCAACGTCTTCCAGATCGCCGAATCGCGGGTCAAGGAAGGTTCCGGTCCCCAGGCCATCAACCCGATTCTCACCAAGGCCCTCAGTCGCATTGAGGAGCTGTTCGAGTCCGGCGAGACTACAACGGGTCTGACAACGGGCTTCAAGGACCTGGATGAGTGGACGTCGGGAATGCAGCCCTCGGATCTGTTGATCGTGGCGGGGCGACCGTCCATGGGTAAGACCACCTTTGCCATGAACATCGTCGAGAACGCCTTGATAAGCACCGGCGCGCCGATTCTGGTGTTCAGCATGGAAATGCCGGCGGATGCGCTGGTCATGCGTATGCTGTCGTCCCTGGGGCGAATTGATCAGAGCCGGATTCGTAGCGGTAAGCTTGAAGAGGACGATTGGCCCAGCTGACGTCCGCGGTGAGTCTGCTGAAAGACAAACCGCTCTATATCGACGACACGCCTGGTCTGAGCCCAACCGAAATGCGTTCCCGGGCTCGCCGTATTGCCCGGGAGAACGAAGGCAAGCTTGGTCTGATCATGGTGGATTACCTCCAGTTGATGCGGGTGCCCGGTAACACCGAGGGCCGGACCGCTGAGATTTCCGAGATCTCCCGTTCCCTGAAAGGGATCGCCAAGGAGCTCAGTTGCCCGGTCGTGGCGCTTTCGCAGCTGAACCGGAGCCTGGAGCAGCGGCCGAACAAGCGCCCGGTAAACTCTGACTTGCGGGAATCCGGCGCCATCGAGCAGGACGCGGACGTGATCATGTTTGTCTATCGGGATGAGGTCTACAACGAAGACACCTCCGACAAGGGCATTGCCGAAATCATCATCGGTAAGCAACGTAACGGCCCCATTGGCACCGTGCGACTGGCCTTCATCGGCAAGTACACCAAGTTCGAGGATCTGGCCCACGGCGATTACGGAGGGGATTATTAATGCCACGGAAGACCGTTGCCCGTATTGATACCCGTGCCCTCCGCCACAACTATCGCCTCGCCTGCCGGCTGGCCAGCCCGGCCCGCGCAATGGCTGTTATCAAGGCCGATGGCTATGGCCATGGTATCCGTGAAGTCGCACGGGCCCTGGCGAGCGACGCACCCAAGTTTGCTGTTGCCTGTCTGGAAGAGGCCCTGGCGATCCGGGAGGCCGGTGTTGACCATCCTGTGGTGTTGTTGCAGGGCATGCACAGTGCCGAGGATGTCGCGACGTGTGTTCGCGAAGGTTTTGAAGTGGTGGTCCACAGTCGTTATCAGTTGGACTGGTTGGCGCAGGCTGGTGAGACGCCAACGGTCTGGGTGAAAGTGAATACCGGCATGAATCGGCTTGGTTTCGCGCCGGGCGTGTTGGCCGATGTTATGGCACGACTGGGTACCATGCTGCGGCGGAGAAGGTGGCGGGTTTCGTAACGCACTTTGCCTGTGCGGACGATATCTCCAGCGATGACACTGACCAGCAGACGCGGATATTCAGTGAAGCAGTGGTGGACTGGCCAAAACTTGAGAAAAGCGCGTCAAATTCTGCCGCCCACTTTCTCCCCGCCCAGCCGTCGTTTGACTGGACCCGCCCCGGCATCATGCTTTATGGCGCCTCCCCGACCTTGGGCAAGACCGGCCCAGAACTGGGTCTGGAAGCGGTGATGACACTGGAAGCCCCTTTGACCGCAGTGCGAACGCTAAAGCCGGGAGAGTCCGTGGGCTATGGCTACAACTGGACCGCGACTCAGGAAACACGAATGGGGATTGTGGCCATTGGCTATGGTGATGGCTATCCTCGCCATGCCGGTACGGGCACTCCGGCGTGGGTCGGCGGTAACCGCATACGCCTGATTGGCAGGGTGTCCATGGACATGCTGGCCGTGGACCTGACGGGCGCCCCTGACGCCTGTCCTGGCGACCCTGTGGAGCTCTGGGGGCGGCATGTCAGTGTGGATGAAGTGGCGCAACACGCCGGTACCATTGGCTACGAACTGCTAACGGGTATTACAGCCCGGGTGCCCAGGCTGTACGAGAATTCGGGAAACGCTGCAGCAGGTAGGTGATCAGGAAGCGGGTTCCGGCTCGTGGATGATTTCCTCGATGAAGTCGAGAATCGCGGCCAGGCTGCGGTCGTCCAGTTTCTTCAGGACTTTGTGGACGACCATCTTGCTGCCTTTGAGCATGCTGCTGATGCCCATTCTGGCCATACCCATCAGCATGCTGCTGGCGTTGAGTCGGCGCAGGGGTTCCAGGAAAAAGAAATCCAGACCGTTGTCGGTCATCTCGGCAATCAGTTCGAACAGTTTGTCGATGGCTTCCTTATCCGCCTTTCCCCGCTCCCGCAGCTCATTGACGGTGTAAAGTGCGCGGGTCCGGAGCTCATCCGGTATGGGTGCAACGATATGGCTTTGTTGTTTCAGCATGTGTGATCCTGTTGTTGTATGCTCGTCAGGTCTGCTCAGTATTTCGACACGTATTCTATGGGGTGTGCTTCGCGTGCCATTGGCTCGAACGTTATCGGGTGTCCGTCATATCAGTGATATCCCGTGTATACGTTCCAACAGACTGTGGGAACGATTACAGTGTGTTTAAGGTGTACAAACAACTGCATACAGATTAAGCGGCAACGGTACTGTCACCCGTTGCGAAGAAAGACATTGGAGGCGGTGAGCGCTCGTGCACGTTCTTGTTGTTCATGATTATGGCCCATTAGGGCGGGTATTGCTGGAGCGTCTGAGGGACACCTCGCTCCACGTCAGCCCGCTGCTGATCAGCGAGCTTGAAACCGCGGACCTTTCGGCGCTGGAAGGCTGGATTCCCGACGACACCGACTTGATCGTGAATGCGCTTTGGCTGGCGGACCCTGAAAGTGCGGAGAGGAACCCCGAATTGGCCCACAAGGCGTCGTTTTCGTTGCCCGTGGCGCTGGCCGAGCACGCCTGTGAGCGCAATATCGCGTTGCTGCAGTTGTCGTCTTCCTATGTGTTCGACGGCCGAAAGCAGAGTGCCTACATTGCCTCCAATCCCGGTCAGCCCTGTAACGAGCTGGGTAACTGGCAGTGGGAATGCGAACAGGCGCTGAGAACGTTGTTGCCGCGGCATATCATTCTGAGGACGGGCTGGAGCCTGGGGCGCTTTGTCCGCAAGGTGCAGTCCGTTGCCGCAGGGTCCGACACCATCAAGTTACCCGGTAAATGCCGTGGCCAACCTGTGACTGTCAGTGATCTTGCCCGGGTGATTACCGCGATTGTGCAGCAGATAGACTGTGGTGCGGAGGTGTGGGGCACCTATCAGTATGCCGGTGCGGAAGATATCTCTCTCTATGAGCTGGGGCTTGCAATCACCGGTTTGAGGGGTATTCCCGATGGTATCCGGGTGGTGGATGAAACGCCCGCATGGGCAACCCTGGAGCCCGCGAACGCCACCATGATCTGCACCAAGATCCGCAACACCTTTGGCGTCAAGCAGCTCCCGTGGCGTTCGGGGTTGGCCGAGGAGCTGGAGCTACTGTCCCTGAACGGCGGCAAGGAACTCACGGACGAGCCCACAAGCTAGGCTCGTCAGGAAGTCAGGCTTTTCCGAATACCAGCGAGGCATTGGTGCCGCCGAACCCGAAGCTGTTGGACATCACTGTATTCAGTGGCGCCGCTTTGGAATCAGGCCCCACAACCGGCATTCCGGCAATGGTGTCATCCAGGTTTGTCAGGTTTTTAGTGCCCGCAATAAATCCGTTCATGCAGCATGATCAGGGAATAGATCGCTTCATGAACACCCGATGCGCCTAAAGAGTGGCCGGATAGCGACTTTGTGGACGAAATCTGCGGCACTTTATCACCGAAGACGTTCCGTACCGCCTTCATCTCCGCCACATCGCCCACCGGCGTGCTGGTGCCGTGTGCATTGATGTAATCCACCGGTGTCTCAACCGTGGACAGCGCCTGTTGCATGCAACGCATGGCGCCTTCGCCAGAGGGGGCGACCATGTCGTGTCCGTCGGACGTGGCGCCATAACCGGTCAGCTCGGCAATAATGGGGGCACCGCGCTTGAGGGCATGCTCAAGCTCTTCCATTACCACCATGCCGCCACCCCCTGCGATAACGAATCCATCACGGCCGGCGTCGAAGGGTCTGGATGCAGTTTCCGGGGCATCGTTATACTTGGTGGACAAGGCGCCCATGGCGTCGAACAGCATGGTCAGGCTCCAGTCCTCTTCCTCGCCACCGCCAGCGAATACAATGTCCTGCTTGCCAGACTGGATCTGCTCCGCGGCGTGGCCAATACAGTGGGCGCTGGTGGCGCAGGCGGATGACATGGAGTAGTTCACGCCGCGAATTTTGAACGCGGTGGCCAGACAGGCCGACACGGTACTGGTCATGATCCGTGGCACCATGTAGGGCCCGATGCGTTTGACACCTTTTTCACGCATGATGTCGACGGCCTCCACCTGGCTGGCGCTGGACGCGCCGCCGGAGCCGGCAATCAGGCCGGTACGGTCATTGGAGACCAGATCGTCTGTCAATCGTGAGGACGCAATGGCCTGCTCCATGGCGAGGTAGCTGTACATCGCCGACTGGCCCATGAAGCGTCGGGTTTTACGGTCGATGACCGACGTATCCACATCAACAGAACCTGCCACCTGGCTGCGGAAGCCCATGTCACGATAGGTTTCATTGAACCGGATGCCCGATTTGCCGGCCTTGAGGCTTTCCAGCACCGCATCCGTGGAGTTGCCGAGGCAGGAAACAATGCCCATTCCGGTAACTACAACCCGTCTCATACTTTCCTCCTTAGCGGGGCCTGCACCGCGAACCGGGCCGGTCCCCTCTGTCTCTGACTATAACCATCAGTCTAGGCGCTTTGGCGCTGCGGCGATATTTGACCTTGGTAAGGTGCAAGAAGAGGCCAGGCGAGCTGGCATAGCCGTTACGTACAAGGCGGCGATCATGGACGTTGGTAAGATGGCGTTTGTCAACAATAACCCGAGGGAGATTCACCGTGCGTTCACTGTCTCAATTTCTGCATGACTACGGCGACAGCATCAGAACACCGTCAACCAGTGGGTCCATATTGCCTGCGTTCCGGCAATCCTGATATCAACACTGGGATTGTTCTGGCTGATACCGGTAGGCAGTTGGCTTGGCCTTTCTGGCTCTGGGGCCTATTGGGTCAACGGCGCCACGATTCTCGCGGGCTTGTCGGGTATCGTCTATCTGCGCTTGTCGCTTTGGGTGTTCGTATTGATGGCGGGCTGGTTTGTACTGTCTTTGTGGGCCATACAGAGTGTGCTGGCCAGTGGTCTGTCCCTGTTCTGGACCAGTCTTGTGGTCTGGATCGTTGCCTGGGCGGTCCAGGTGGTCGGCCATAAAATTGAAGGCAAGAAGCCGTCGTTCGTGGAAGACCTGGTGTTCCTGCTGATCGGGCCGATCTTCGTTAGCATTGAGTTTGCGGCGAAGCTGGGCATACCGGTACCTCATGCCCAGGGTGGCCATGACGGTGGGCGCCAGCCTCAGAGTCACTGAACCAAGGCTGCTTGAGGTATGCTTGCAGGGAAATGCAGAGTTGAGTGACACCATGCAGGCACCGCCCTTCAAAACGCCAACCAGCGGTCAGGGCCACAAGGGCACCTTGTTCTTGTGGCAGGATCACTGGCAGGTACTCGGACAGTTGATGCCCAACCGCTCCCACCGCCACATAAGCGCTTCCTTGCTGGTCGGGCTCGACCGTCCCTTTCGGCTGGCTGTGGACGGTGAATGGCGGGAAACCCGCGCCGCCATCGTAGCCCCTGACGTTCCCCAGGCACTGGAGCCTGGGGAGGCCAGAATCTGGAGCGTCCAGCTCGACCCCGACAGCGTTTGCTGGCGGTCCCTGAAATCCGTTACGGCAGGCATGGCCTCCACGGATCTTTCGTTGACCGGTGTGGGTCTGCCTGATCCCGGGGAGACAGACTGCGAGGCCATGGCCTGCGCGCTGGCAAGAGTGATCTCTCAGAGCGGGCACGCGCCCGTTGCGCTGGACGACCGTATAGCGGGCATTTGCAGGAAGCTGAGGCAGAACTGCCGGAACGCCTGGAACTGAACTCTCTGGCTCAAAGTGTCGGGCTGTCTTCGTCACGGCTGACGCATCTGTTTCGCCAGGAAACGGGCGTGCCGCTGCGACGTTTTCTCCTGCACCTGAAGATCAACCGGGCATTGGCGTTCTGGGAGCCGGGTATATCCGTCTCCCGGTTGGCGACGGAGGCCGGATTCTACGATCAGCCCCATCTGGTTCGCACGGCACGTGATATGTTCGACGCACTGCCGTCCGCCTATGTGGCGGCGGGATGGTTCAACGTATGCCGTTGTGGTATCGATGATCAGGCTTTGTCGGATTTCTCGCGTTGACGTTCAGCCTCTTCCCGGGCTTCCTGCTCGACCATGGCGGGCGTCTCCAGCGAAATTCGCCCGAGCTTCCCGGAGCGGAATTCGTTGAGCAGTATTTCCGACACCTTGTGCAGGTCCGGAACCCCGCCTCTCCCCAGGAACCGTCGTTTTTCCGCGATGCCGTCCATCAGTGCCAGGCCGTCCCGGGGCCTTTCTTCAAACCCGTAGCGCGCCATTGCCAGTTCGGGATACGCGTCCAGCAGGTAATCCGCCTCGAATAACGCCACGTCCTCAAACTCAATCACCGCACTGCGAATGGCGCCACTAATGGCCAGACGGTATCCGCAGGCCTCCGGAGAAAGCTTGGGCCAGAGAAACCCCGGTGTGTCATAGAGCAGGACGTTGTCTGGCAGCTTGATGGCCTGCTGCGCCCGGGTTACTGCGGGCTCATTCCCGGTCTTGGCTGCCGGCCGGCCCGCCATGGTGTTGATCAATGTGGACTTGCCGACATTGGGGATACCCAGAATCATCACCCGCAACGCCCGCTTCTGGCGATCATGATCCGGCGTCATTTCACCGGCCAACCGCAAGATGTCGAGCGCTTCCGCTCGCTGGTTGTGGGTCATAGTGATGGCCCGCACACCGCGCTCCTTTTCCAGCCAGCCGAGCCATTGCTCGGTAATGGCCGGATCAGCCAGATCCCGCTTGTTAAGCACTTTGATGACGGGCGTATCGCCGCGCAGGGCAGGGACCAGCGGGTTTTCGCTGCTGAACGGCAGGCGCGCATCCACGACCTCAATAATGAGATCCATCTGCGGCATTACCTTTTTGATTTCCTTGCGGGCCTTGTGCATGTGCCCTGGAAACCAGTTAATGGCCATGGTTGATACTCCTGAAATGGCTGAACGGCGCCATTATGGACGGGAATGACTAAATTTTCACATTTCTCTCAACCCGCCCATGATGGGAGCTGAGGCATGTGAGGGTGTGAAGTATGTACAAAAAGAAGGGGGTTCGGGGTGAAATGCCCGGTTGTTTTGATTTAGGGTGTAGGGCTCGAAAACCGAAAGCGACTTAACTAATCGATTAGTGGAGATTTCTATGAAGCTCGTGAAACTGTTCGGAATTGCCCTGATTGCTATCGGGTTGTCTTCTCCGGCGATGGCGCAGCAATCTGGCGGGCAGCCGGACCAGGTTGATCAGCTGGCTCAGATGGTTGGCCTGAGTGAAGACCAGCAGAAAGAAATTCGCGGCATCATTGAAGAGATGCAGGCTGAGATTCAGGAGCTTCAGGGCGAAGCCCAGCAACTGCAGCAGCAGATCCAGGCTCAGATCAAGCCGGATTACGACGAAGACGCGATTCGTGAAAAAGCGGAAGAGCTTGGTGACGTCACTGGCGAGATGACAGCCATGTCCACCCTGATGCAGGCGAAGGTTGATGCAGTATTCACTGAAGAGCAGCGCGAAGAGCTGAACAAACGTATGCAGCAAATGCAGCAGCAGATGCAACAGCAGCGTCAGATGCAGCGGCAGCAGCAGAAAGGTATGCAGTAAGCGCCGGTAGCTCTGACTGCTGCCTTCTGGGTTAGTGCCTGGAGCTTGAAAAACCGCCTTGGCTTATGGCCTTGGCGGTTTTCTCATTTATAGCCTGCGATTTCGCGTTTAAGCATTGCGCGGAGGGGGCTTTCAGAAACTCGCCCGTGCACCAAACGGCTTAACCAGCAAGATGAGCCGAGGCAACAACGTAAGCGCCCCAACCAGAGCCATGAACATGGCAAAGCCGGTGAACAACCCGAAGTAGATGGTCGGGATGAAATTCGACAGCACCAGGATCGAAAACCCGGTAATAATCGTCAGTGAGGTAAAGAACATCGCCTGCCCGATGCTGCGGTGGCAGCGGTGCATGGTGGCGAGGTAGTCGCCGTCCTTCTCGAACTCCGTCTTGAAGCGGTGGATGTAGTGAATGGTGTCGTCCACCGCAATGCCCACCGTAATCGCCGCTACCGTTATCGTCATCATATCCAGAGGAATGCCCAGCCAGCCCATCAGGCCCAACACCGAACCCGCCGCGATCAGGTTCGGAGCCATGCCGATCAGCGCCAGCTTTATCGACCGGAACAGGATCAGGAACATCACCATGATGGCCAGGAACACAATGCCGATGGTCTTGATCTGCGAATCGAACAGGCTTTGCAGCATGTTGTTGTACATCACTGTCATGCCCGTGAGCTTCACCTGATCGTCCTCAAAGCCCATTTCTTCGGTGAGGTGAGTGCGTATGCGGTCCAGCAATGCCTGCCGGCGCAGGTCCGGGGAGGTCTCCAGGATGCGGATGCTGAAGCGGGCCTGGTCGTGTTCTTCGCTGATGTAGGGGGTCAGAAGAATGTCCTTCAGATCGTCCGGCACCGCCGAGGGTACGAACGCCAGTTCCAGGGCATTCAGGGGCTCGCCACCGTTAACCTGGGCAAGGATGTCCAGGGTGGTATCGATGGACATTACTTTGCCGGTCTCTGGCAGGCTGTCCAGATAATCATGAACCTTACCCAGTCGATCCATCTTCTGATAGGTGAACCAGGTGTCGCGGTATTCCTCGGCACCCTCACAGTCCTCCACAAACGGATCGCAATCACTGGCAAAGGGGTCGCCGCCGGCTTCGCTTTCGGGTGGTTTCTCGTCCGTGATTACCACATCCAGTGGGGTCGTGCCTCCCAGACGGTCATCAATGGTGATCATGCCCTGGTGGATTTCGGTGCTGGACTTGAAGTAGTCGATGAAGCTGTTTTCCACCGTCAGGCGGTTCAGGCCGATGACGCAGAGCACCGCGAGGATGGCGGAGCCGACCAGTACGGTTTTGCCGTAGTGCTCGGTAAACCGCGCAAACCAATCGGTAAAGGGAATCCGGTTGGAACGCACCCGGTCGTCCACCGGCGGTGGCAGCAGCGCCAGCAGGGCCGGGAAGATGATAAACGTGATAAGGAAGGCCACGGTCAGGCCGATGGTCATCATCCAGCCAAAATCGATCACCGGGCGGATACCGCTGAAGGTAAGCGAGCCGAAAGCAACAATGGTGGTGATGGCCATGTAGAAGCAGGGTTTGATCATGGCCAGCAGGGTGCGCCGTAGCGTATCCCGTGATTCGGCTTCAGGGTCGTCGTGCTGGAACTCCCGATAGCGAACGATCAGGTGGATGGTCAGCGACAGGGTCATGATCAGCAGCAACGACACGAAATTGGACGAGATCACCGTGACTGGCCATTGCGCCCAGCTCAGGTAACCAATCACCAGCCACACCGTAAAGCTGCAGCACAACAGTGGCACCAGCACCCAGCGCCACTGGCGGAAAATGATTGCCAGGGTCAACAGCAGGAAGATCAGCACACCAACACCGAAGGTGGACAGGTCGTTCTGGATGAAACGGATCATGTCGGCAACGATCATGGGTACGCCGCCCAGGTAGATCTCGGCGCGGTCACGGTAGCTGTCGAGGATGCCCCTGACCCGTTTGATGGTGCGGTCCCGCTCTTCGCCCTGGGCTTCGGTAAACTCGATGAATGCCTGGCTTACGGTTTCCAGTCGTTGCTGTTCTTCTGCCGAGGCTTGGCCGCTCTGCACTTTGTCCTGCAGTTCGTTGCGCTCCCGAAGCAGTTCGAAATAGCGCTCCGGCGTGGGCAGATTCACCTGTATCGCGGTCGTTCGTGCGTCTTCGCTGATCAGCAGGTTCGGGTAGAGCGGATTGTTGAGTAGCGCTTTCCTGGCGGTGTCTGGAGCAACGTCATCCTCGTCGATGGTCTGGATCTCTGAGTCAACGGTGTCCAGGGTCAGGTCCGGGCTGTGGAGCAGGGGGACGTTGAGGATGCTGTTGGTGGAGCTGACATTTTCCAGGGCTGCCAGTTCGTCCCGCAATGACGCCAGTAAAGCCAGACCCTCGTTGCTGAACAGTTCCTGGTCGGGCGTATAGGTAACAACGAGAAAATCGTCGGAGGTAGTGAAGCGGCGGTTCACTTCCCGGTACTGCTCCAGGGAGCGATCATCTTCAAGAACCAGCGACTCGGCCGAGGCATCCAGGCGGAACTGGTCCAGCCGCAGGCTGGCTATCAACAGCAGGGCACCAAACAGCAGAAGTACCAGAACAGGACGGGGGAAAATCAGCCGGTCATAGAACGATCGAAGCCAGGACATCGTAAGAATTACCCTACACAGTGAAAGCGAGTGCAGAGTGTGCCACAAACTGTCAGTCGACGGTGCCCCTGTTTGAGGCCTATTCCAGGGAATTGATCAGTGGTTCAGTCTACCGCTTTGACCGGAATCTGTTGTGCGTTGGAGGAAGCAGGCACTTCTGGCACCGCAAGGCCCAGGTTATTCTTTTCGAAGACACGATCGGCACGGTAGCTGGAGCGCACCATGGGGCCCGACGGCACTTCCATAAAGCCTTTCTCCAGGCCAATCTCACGGTAACGGTTAAAGTCTTCCGGGGTCACGTACTGTTCCACCGGCAGGTGGTTCTGAGTGGGGCGCAGATACTGGCCCAGGGTCAGAATGTCGACGCCGATAGCCCGCAGGTCATCCATGGTTTTCAGGATTTCCTCTTCCGTTTCACCGAGGCCCAGCATCAGGCTGGTCTTGGTGAGCACGTCCGGACGGTACTGTTTGGCGTGCGCCAGTACGCTGAGGGTTTTCTCGTAGCCGGCGCGAGGGTCCCGAACACGGGTAGTCAGGCGCTTCACGGTTTCCACGTTCTGTGCGAAAACGTCCAGGCCGGAGTCCACGACCTTCTCAACGTGCGCCATGACGGCGTCAAAGTCTGGCGTCAGGGCTTCCACTGCGACATGAGGGGTGCGCTGCTTGATGGCCGATACGCAGGCCGCATAGTGGGCGGCGCCGCCGTCGTCCAGATCGTCCCGATCCACAGAGGTCAGTACGATATAGCGCAGGCCCATGAGTTCAACGGACTTAGCGGTATTTTCCGGCTCCTCATGGTCCAGCCAGCCTTTGGGGTTGCCGGTATCAACGGCGCAGAAGCGGCAGGCGCGGGTGCACACGGAGCCCATCACCATGATGGTCGCGGTACCATTGGCCCAGCATTCGCCGATATTCGGGCAATGGGACTCCTGGCAGACCGTGCTCAGGCGGTGTTCACTGACGTTCTTTCGAACCGCTTCGTAGCGCTCGCCACCGGGCATGCGTGCTCGTAGCCATGACGGTTTGCGCTGGGTTTTGGTGTCGATGATGCCCGAACCCGAGCGTTTGATGCCGTCCTTGATCGCTGAGAATCCGTGTTCATTGCGGAACTTGGAACCACTGGTGACGCGTGATTTGGCGCTGTCGCTCATTACTGGGGGACTCTCTTCTCGGCGGCGGATAAAAAGCTTGGCTGACTCTAAAGGGTAATCTGCGCCAGCGGAGGATACAAGGCGGGTAAGGATAATCACGGGGGTTTCGGGCACGACTTTCGTCGTACCCGGTGGCTACGTCAGGCGGTTGCTTTGTCCAGCGCCTGGCTGATATCGGCAATGATGTCATCCACGTGTTCGATGCCAATGGACAGGCGTACAAGGTCCTCACTGACACCCGCACTTGCCAGTTCCTCCGGATTGAGCTGCCGGTGAGTCGTTGTGGCGGGGTGACAGGCCAGGGATTTGGCGTCACCAATGTTGACCAGGCGGTAGATCAGTTGCAGGGCGTCAATGAATTTTGCGCCGTTCTCGAGTCCGCCGGTGATGCCGAAACTGAGAATGCCTGACGCACGGCCACCGCAGATCTTGTCGCAGGTGGCTTTGTACGGACTGTCGGCCAGGGTGGCATAGTTTACCCATTCCACCGACGGATGATTTTGCAGGAAATTGGCCACCTTTTCGGCGTTTTCGCAGTGCCTTTCCATGCGCAGGCCGAGTGTTTCAAGGCCCTGCATGATCAGGAATGCGTTAAACGGAGCCAACGCTGCGCCGGTATTGCGCAGTGGGACCACACGGCAGCGCCCGATGAAAGCCGCGGCGCCAAGGGCTTCGGTATAGATCACACCGTGGTAGGAGGGGTCAGGCTCGTTGAGCATGGGGAACTTCGCCTTGTTGGCGGCCCAGTCAAACTTCCCGGAGTCGACCACCACACCTGCTACGGTGGTGCCGTGGCCACCAATGTACTTGGTGAGTGAATGGACCACGATATCCGCGCCGTGCTCAAAGGGCCGGCAAAGGAAAGGCGTTGCCACCGTGTTGTCGACGATCAGCGGTATGCCGTGTTTGTGGGCAATGTCCGCCCAGCGCTGGATATCAACCACATTGCCGGCCGGGTTACCAATGGATTCGCAGAACAGAGCGCGAGTGTTGTCGTCGATGGCCTTTTCCACTGCGTCGAAGTCATCGTGTCGTACCATGCGACAGTTGATGCCCTGGTTCGGCAGCGAGTGTGCAAACAGGTTGTAGGTGCCGCCATAGAGCTGGCCGGTGCTGACAATGTTGTTGCCCACTTTGCAGATGGTTTGCAGGGAGTAAAGGATGGCCGCCATACCTGAGGCGACCGCAAGCGCCCCCACACCACCTTCCAGTTGCGCCATACGTTCCTCCAATACGGCGTTGGTGGGGTTCATGATGCGCGTATAAATGTTGCCCTGTACCTTCAGGTCAAACAGGTCGGCACCGTGCTGGGTGTCGTCGAACGTGTAGGACGTGGTCTGGTAGATGGGCGTGGTTGCGGCGTTGGTCGTCGGATCACCGTTGAAGCCAGCGTGAAGGGCGAGAGTTTCCGGTTTCATGGTTGAGCATCCCTTTTATCAAGCGTTGTTGTTGAGGTCGAACATCCCGAGTGAGTATGCCACAGGCATAGGAACGTGAGCATTGTTTCATGTTGACCCTCATCGGCTTGTGACTTCCTTGTTTCCGCGCTAGGTTCGAACAGATATGACTGTCAACAACGTGCAAACAATAACGAGTACAGCAAACCGGATGGAGGAGGGCAGCGGGCGCTGGTTGTCCCGTGCACTATTGGTCTGCCTGGCCCCATTGGTTTTCATTGCCTGTAGCGGCAGCGACGATAATCACGCAAAGGGTGGTGACCGGGCGCTGGAAGCTGCGGATATTGATGCACCGGAGACCCGCCTGAAGGCACACCCGACTACTGGGGAGCAACTGGCCCGAAGACAGGTACTTGTCCGGGGCAATGCGAGCGAACCGGCTTCGCTGGACCCCCAACTAGTGCAGGACAGCGTGGGTGGCGCCATTGTGGTTGACCTGTTCGAAGGATTGACCCGCAGCGGCCCCAGAGGGGATACCGAACCGGCGATGGCGACGTCCTGGGCCTCCTCGAACAATAACCTGACCTGGACATTCCAGCTCCGTGAAGACGGTCTCTGGAGCGATGGCAGCACCGTTACCGCCCAGGATTTCGTGTACGGCTGGCGCAGGGCGGTGGACCCGGAGGTAGGCTCAAACTATGCGTATTACATCGAGTCCGCCGGGGTAGCCAATGCCGGCGAGATCATCGCTGGGGACAAGGCACCGGATACCCTGGGTGTGCGTGCTGTCGACGACTTCACCTTCGAGGTGACCCTGGAGGAGCCGATCACCTATCTGCCGGATATGACCGTCCACTACACCATGTTTCCCGCTCCTCGCCAGGCCATCGAGGCCCACGGCGAGGACTGGACCAGGCCTGGCAAGATGGTTTCCAACGGAGCCTATACGCTGAACGCCTGGCATATCGGCGAGAAGCTGGTGGCGGCTCGCAATCCCCGCTACTGGGGGGATGACAGCACCATCATCGACCGGGTGGTTTACCTGCCGATCGAATCTTCGTCCGCCGAGCTTCAGCGCTACGCCAGTGGCGAGCTGCATATGACCTCCACGGTGCCGGTGTCCCAGATGGCCCGGTTGAAAAAAGAGCGGCCCAAAGAGTTGGTGATGGTGCCCAGCATGGCCACGTACATGTATGCCTTCAACGTCAACAGGCCGCCCTTTGACGACGTGAGAGTGCGTAGGGCGCTGACCTACGCCATTGACCGCAATATCATCGTCAGCTACATCACTCGGGGCAACCAGATGCCGGCATTCACCCTGACACCGCCCTACGTCAGCGGTTTCGACTTCCGGCAGCCGGAGTACGCCACCTGGTCCCAGACCCGACGCGACGAAGAGGCGCGCGAAGCCCTTGAAGAAGCCGGTTACACTGAAGACAACCCACTGGAATTCGAACTGCTCTACAACACTGACGAAAGCCATAAGGCGCTGGCTATCGTGGTCAGTCAGATGTGGAAAGAGAAGTTGGGGGCAAAGGTCACCATCAGCAATCTGGAGTGGAAAACCTTCCTCTCCGAGAAGCAGGCTGGCAACTATGGTATCGCCCGGTTTGGCTGGAAGGGGGATTACAACGAAGCCTCCACCTTCCTGACCCTGCTAACCAGCGACAGTGGTAATAACGACGGCGGCTGGAGCAATGAAACATACGACCAGTTGCTGCTGGATGCCCGTTCCAGCGACGATCCCAATCCCTATTATGTCAGGGCCGAGGAAATCCTGTGGCAGGCGTTTCCGGTGGTGCCGGTGTACTTCAACACTACGGTGGCGCTGGTGAGCCCGTCCCTGAAGGGCTATCCGGAGAAGAATCCCCGTACCATTGTTTACAGCAAGGATATGTACATCACTGCGGACTGAGGGAAGCTATGTTCAGTTTTATCATCAGACGTCTGGCGGTAGCGGTACCAACCATACTGGCGTTGATCACGGTCTCGTTCGTGCTGATGCACGCGGCGCCTGGCGGCCCGTTCACCAACGAGCGTAATGTGCCGGAAGCGGTGATGGAAAACATCGAGGCCAAATACAACCTGGATAAACCCCTGTGGCAGCAGTACCTCATCTACGTGGGCAACGTCGCAGGGCGACCTGGGGCCCTCATTCCGTTATAAGGACTTCACGGTCAATGAGCTGATCGAGTCCAGCTTTCCCCGGTCCGCCTACATCGGCGCCTGGTCCTTCCTGTTCGTGGTGGTGTTCGGGGTGGGGCTGGGGGTGGTTGCGGCCCTGAAACAAAACCGTTGGCCGGACTATACGGTGATGACCGCCGCCATGACCGGGGTGGTGTTCCCCAATTTCGTGATGGCGCCGTTGCTGGTGCTGCTGTTTGCCGTCACGTTGCGCTGGTTGCCTGCCGGCGGCTGGGAAGGCGGTCAGGTGGAATACATCGTGCTGCCGATCATCGCCATGGCGACGTCCTACATTGCGCAGGTGGCGCGGATTACCCGTAGCAGCATGATAGAGACCCTGCGCAGTCCGTTCATCCGCACCGCCCGGGCCAAGGGCATTCCCCGCCACAAGATCGTATTGCGCCATGCCCTCAAGCCCGCGTTGATTCCGGTGGTGTCGTACCTTGGGCCGGCTTTCGTGGGCATCATCACCGGTTCGGTGATCATTGATCAGGTATTTTCCACGGGCGGCATTGGCCAGCACTTCGTCAACGGTGCCATCAACCGGGACTACTCACTGATTCTCGGGGTCACCATTCTGGTGGGCGTACTGACCATCGTCTTTAACGCGGCGGTGGATATTCTCTATACCTGGCTGGACCCGAGGGTGCGTTACTGATGTTCTTCTCCGACAAACATGCGGGCATGGGCGAACTGGCGGACACCCTTGCGGAAGACGCCTACACCGAAGGCCGCAGCCTGTGGCGTGACGCGCGACGGCGTTTTATGAACCACCGTGCGGCGGTGGCGAGCCTGGTGGTGCTGGCTCTGTTGCTGTTGTTCGCGGCCTTCGGCCAGTACCTGTCACCCTGGGATAACGAGTCCATCGACTGGGCCAGTTTGCCAAACCTGGATGAAGATGGCTTGCCCAGTCTGGCGAGCCAGCACTATTTCGGTCTTGATCCCATCGGCCGGGACCTCTACCAACGCACTGTGCAGGGCAGCCGTATTTCCCTCATGGTCGGCGTTCTCGGAGCGCTGACGGCGGTGGTCATCGGCACGCTTTATGGGGCCATTTCCGGTTACGTGGGTGGCCGTACCGACGCCATCATGATGCGGACGCTCGAAGTGCTCAGCGCCTTTCCCTTCATGTTCCTGGTGATCGTTCTGATGGCGGTGTTCGGGCGCAATGTGCTGCTCATTTTCGTAGCCATCGGCGCGGTGAGCTGGCTGAATATGGCCCGGATTGTGCGGGGCCAGACCCTGAGCCTGAAGCGCAAGGAGTACATTGAGGCCGCCATGTCCGTCGGTGTGCATCCCTTCCTGATCGTGCTCCGCCACATCGTGCCCAATGTGCTGGGCGTGGTGATTGTTTATGCAACCCTGCTGGTGCCGGAGATGATCCTGTTCGAATCCTTTATCTCGTTCCTGGGGCTTGGGGTGTCGGAACCCTACACCTCATGGGGTGCGCTGATTTCCGAAGGCGCGGATGCCATGTGGACCGCGCCATGGACCCTGATTTTCCCGATGCTGATGCTGGTGCTCACCCTGTTCTGTTTCAATTTTCTCGGCGACGGGCTGCGGGATGCCCTCGACCCTAAAGACCGCTGAGCCGGCAGGAACCCGATCTATGGCAATGCTGGAAGTCAATAATCTCGAAGTGGCCTTCGATACACCGGATGGCACCTTGCAGGCAGTGAGGGGGCTCAGCTACCAGTTGGAGGCTGGGCAGACTCTGGGCATCGTGGGTGAGTCCGGCGCGGGTAAAAGCCAGGGGGTATTTGCGCTGATGGGCCTGCTCCCGGACAACGCCCGGGTCAGTGGCGAGGTGATCTTTGAAGGCGAGCCACTGCTTAACTTGCCGGAAAAGCGGATGAATCAGATCCGTGCGGCCCGCATCGGTATGATTTTCCAGGACCCGATGACGTCCCTGAACCCGTTCATGAAAGTCAGCGACCAGCTCATCGAAGTGCTGGTGCAACACAAAGGCATCAGCCGCAAACAGGCTCTTCAGGAATCCCTGCAGATGCTGGAAGCGGTTCGTATCCCCGAGGCCCGCAACCGTATTCATTGTTATCCCCATGAATTCTCCGGGGGCATGCGTCAACGGGTCATGATCGCCATGTCCCTGCTGTGTCGACCGCGCCTGCTGATTGCGGACGAACCCACCACCGCCCTGGATGTCACAGTTCAGGCTCAGGTGATGGACCTGTTGCAGGAGCTGCAACAGGAATTCAATACCGCGATTATCCTGATCACCCACGACCTGGGCGTAGTGGCCGGAAGCTGCGACCAGACATTGGTGATGTACGGCGGCCAGATGATGGAGTTTGCTGCCACCCGGGACCTGTTCCGGGATCCCTCCCATCCCTATACCAAAGGCCTGATGGGCGCCATTCCGCGTATTGATGAGCAGATGGATGAACTGGTCACCATCCCCGGCAACCCGCCCAACCTGATGAACCTGCCGCCGGGCTGTCCATTCTGCGACCGTTGCCCCGTGGCGGAGCCGCGCTGCTATCACGAACTCGACCCACCGGAGCGATTCGGGGCAGAGCGGATTCGTGTATGCAATCTGCCAAGGGAGGCGATTCGATGAGCGAACAACAGCGCCTGCTGACGGTGGAAAACCTGCGGGTCACCTTCGACATCATGCCTCGCAACGCCTGGCCCTGGACCCGGCCGCAGCCACTAAAAGCGGTGAACAACGTCAGCTTCACCCTCAACGAGGGCGAAACCCTCGGCATCGTGGGTGAGTCCGGCTGCGGCAAGTCCACCCTGCAAGGGCCATCATGGGCATGGTACCCAGCCAGGCGGGAAAGGTGGTGTGGTTGGGCGAGGACCTGCGGGGGCTCAACCTGAAACAACTGCGCAAACGTCGCCAACGCCTGCAGATGGTGTTCCAGGATCCGCTTGCTTCCCTGTCGCCACGAATGACCGTCGGCGACATCATTGCTGAGCCCCTGCGTACCCACTACCCGGATATCAAGGGCGCCGAGCTAAGGGAGAAAGTGGATGCCATCATGGATCGCGTTGGCCTGCACCCTCACCAGAAAAACCGCTACCCCCATGAATTCTCAGGCGGCCAGTGCCAGCGGGTGGGCATTGCCCGGGCGTTGATACTGGAGCCGAAACTGATCATCTGCGACGAGCCCGTCTCCGCCCTCGATGTGTCGGTACAGGCCCAGGTGATTAATCTGCTCAAAAACCTGCAGCGGGACATGGGCCTGTCATTGATCTTCATTGCTCACGACCTGAGCGTGGTCAAACACATCAGTGACCGGGTGATGGTGCTGTACCTGGGCAATGTGGCCGAAAACGCCCCCCGTGCTGAACTGTTTGCCAACCCCCGGCACCCTTACACCCAGGCCCTGATGGCCGCGGTGCCGATCCCGGACCCGGAGAGGGAACGGGCCAAGCCCCCGGCGGAACTGGAAGGCGACCTGCCGTCGCCGATGAATCCCCCCAGCGGCTGCGTGTTTCGTACACGATGCCCGCTGGCCACTGAGTATTGTGGTAGAGAGATACCCGTTCTGGAGGATAAGACCGGGGCAGGGCATTGGGTGGCGTGTCACTACGTGGAGCGGGATGAAGAATTGAACTAAGCTTGTGGAGTGAATGGATCTCCGTGTTGACGAGTCACTCTTATGGACAGGAAGTCTGCGCGCTATCAGCCCCTACTGATCGCTCTCCTCGCGATCACGATGCCCTTGAACCTTTTGTGTGCACAGGAACCAGTGCGCGTCGGGATTGTTGCTGGAATAGAGCGGGAAATAACGGTCACGGAGGGAGCGCTGGAGGGGCGCTTTTCCGCGTTCTACCGATGCGTGTTCGAGCGGGTCCCCGGGGAATTTCAGTTCGTTGAAATGCCTTTGGCGCAACTGCTCTACCAGCTGAGAAAGGGCGGTGTTGCGGTGGGTTTTCCCCTGGTTCAAACCTCTGAACGGGACGCTACGCGGACTTTGGTGGGGGACTCTTCCAGACCGAGTACGTCTACCTGTTTCTGGAAGAAATGCCTCCCCTCGGCCAAACCGCTGGCCTCACCTATGCCTTTGTCAGGAGGTTCGTCGGGGATAAGCTGATCCAGGGCGAAAACGCAAAGATTCTACACGTATCCGAATGGCGCCAGGCAGTCTACCTGCTCAAGCTGGGCCGGGCAGATGTTGTGGTCATTCCCTGGGTGCTCGTGGACACGTTTATGGCCGATTATGAGGGCGATTACTTTGTGCGACGGGCAGCCTGGGTAGATCTGTCCCTTTATGTTTCCCATGAGCACGGGAATGGCCGGTTGACGGAAGAGCTGCGCCAGGCCATTCGATGGTGCCGGTATCGAAACGATCTCAACTGAGACTGGCGTCGTTGTCAGGAAACACCGTGTCGTAGCACCAGGTGAAAACGAACGCATACACCAGGTAAAAGACCACGAAGGCAATGTCGACGATCAGTGCCTCAACCAGCCCAATGCCCATCCACCAGGCGATGACCGGAAGGAAGGTTATCATCAGGCCCAGTTCAAAGCTGAGCGCATGAAATAACCGCATCTTCAGTGACTTGCGAGTAGAGCCGGTAAGCTGTTTCAGGCCGTGATCGAACATGAGATTGAAGAGGTAGTTCCAGCCGGTTGCCATGGTTGCACCTATGGCAGCCAGGACGCTGGTTTTGTCGAGCTCGAAGCCAAACACAAGTGCGGCTAATGGGATGGCGATAAGCAGGCCGATGATCTCGAACGAGACGGCCTGACGGATTCTGTCTTTAGTGGTTCTCATGGAAATTCAGGAACAATGGAGGCGGGTCGTCCCGCGTTCAATTCCCGGGAAGGCGGGGACGTCCCCGAAACGAAAAAAGGTCACGACGTGAGTCGCGACCTTTTAAATTCTGGTAGCAAGGGGCGGAGTCGAACCGCCGACCCCGGCATTATGAGTGCCGTGCTCTAACCAACTGAGCTACCTTGCCAAATTCGTTCTGGATGAGCTCCAAACGAGGCGCGTATTTTCTGGATTTTACCCGGTACTGTCAACCCTCTTTTAGGTTTTGTGTGCTCGGATATCTTGGATTGCGATGGTTGCCTCTTGTTCGGGAACCAAAAAAACATATAATGATAATTATTATCATTATATGGTCCGCTCGTATCAGCGTGCCATTCCGGCCATTTAACCACTTTCGTTGTTTTATCCATGACCATTCCCGCACTTGCGCCGCTGTTTGTTGGTGACTTTGAGTACTACCGGACGATTCTGGTGTTGCCCGACGATACGCGCCCCGCTACACCGGCGCGGGACCTGGTTACGGAGGATGGCTTGTCGTGGTTGCTGGAGTGTTATCGTCGTACCCAACCCGGTGACGATGACCGCGCACTGCTTTCCCAATGGTCGCGTACCTATTTTGCAAAGCTCGTTATTCCGACGATAACGGCCAACCTCGTGTTGGATCGGGAATTGCCGGTAGGGCTCGACACACTTGAGATTATTATGGGTTGCGATGGTCTTCCTGAGGCTTTTCGTATTCCCGATGAAGGCCGTCCCTTTGAGCGGGTGCCAGCGAGCCCGTTTGAGCGTTTTGGAGAGCTCCTGGAGGAGAATTTCGAGCCATTAGTCGTGGGGTGGAGTCGCCGGGTTAAACTGTCTGGCAAGGTGCTCTGGAATAATGCTGCGAATTACATTGAATGGTTGGTCGGGGCGTTGACACAAATGGGTGTGCCGTCGACCTGCCTGGAAGATGGAAGGCGGCTTATAGAATCCGAGTACCGCCCAGACGGAAAGCGAAACCCGATGTACCGTCCCGTGCGGTATATTCCCCGTAACGTGGGCCCCTCTCCGTTACGGCAGCGTCGACAATGCTGTATACGGTACCGCTTGCCAGGGTTGGAGCTGTGTGAGAATTGCCCCCATATTGATCGGCCACCCAAAGGGGCAAAGCTGCCTGAAAGTCTTGCTTATAGCGTCTGACGCTACGCGCCGGAAGCAGAATGTCCGTAGGCCGGAACCACTATCAGGCTGACAAGCCGATGCTCTTCCCGGATAAACCATGCGTCCAGTTCAGTGTGCGATGTCCATTCCTGTGACAGTGTTTTGAGCAGGCGCAATCGGGCGCTGCCGTCGGGGTGCCAGGACAGAACTTCTGCGTGTTCAAAGTAGAATCGCTGTTGAACAAGGGGGTAGAGTGCTTTGAAGAGCGTTTCCTTGAGGCAGAATGCCAGGGTAATAAAAAAACCCGCCTGACTGGTTAGCTCGGCGCTGAATCGTTCCTGCTCAGAAGGCGTCAATATTTGCCGGCAAAGCGGCAGGGCGCGTTCATCGGGCATGATGACTTCCGCGTCCAGGCCAACTCCGGCGTAATCCTGTTGCTGGCCGATAACCGCCGCAGCCCAACCCCGGGTGTGGGTGATCGAGCCACGCAGCCAGTCGGCCATACCGGCGCCCGGTCATCGCCGAGGGCTGGCACCACCGGTTGCCCGGTGGCGCGCCGCAAGCCCTCACGGGCGCAGAAACGGCCGGCCAGGTATTCCGCCTGGCGTTTGGCAACGGCCCTTTCCACGGACGGTGGCGGAACGATGTCACTGATCGTGAAGTCGTCCGGTTTGAGGTTATCGGGATCAAAGTCCAGGCTGATCAGCTCAAGCCCTGGCAACGATTGCGGCCAGGGCCACCGGTCATCCGGGGTACTGCAGCATGCTGGCAGGAGGCTCACCGTCAGAACGCTCCAGCGCGGTCAGACATTGAACCGGAAGTGGACAACGTCGCCGTCCTGGACGATGTATTCCTTGCCCTCAAGGCGCCACTTGCCGGCTTCCTTGGCTCCGGCCTCACCGTTGTACTTGACGAAGTATCGTAGCTCACCACTTCGGCGCGGATGAAGCCGCGTTCGAAGTCGGTATGGATCACGCCTGCCGCCTGTGGTGCGGTAGCGCCCACTTTTACCGTCCAGGCGCGGACTTCCTTCACCCCTGCGGTAAAGTAGGTCTGAAGGTTCAGCAGGCCATAGCCGCCGCGAATGACCCGGTCCAGGCCAGGTTCGTCCATGCCCATTTCTTCCAGGAACATGGATTTTTCGTCGTCTTCCAGTTCGGAGATTTCGGCTTCTATCTTGTTGCAGATAGGCACCACAACTGCATTCTCGGATTCCGCAATCTTTTTCACGGTGTCCAGGTGAGGGTTATTCTCGAACCCGTCTTCGCTGACGTTGGCGATGTACATGGTTGGCTTTACGGTGAGCAGGCAGAGTTCGCGGATCAGTGCCATTTTCTCTTTGTCGAGATTCATGCTGCGAACCGGTTTGCCTTCGTTCAGCACGGGAAGCAGGGTGTCGAAGACTTCAAGCTGAGCTTTGGCCTCTTTGTCGCCGCTCTTTGCGACTCGCTGAACCCGTTTGATGGCTTTCTCGACGGTTTCCAGATCGGCCAGGGCCAGTTCTGTGTTGATGATTTCGATATCCGACGCCGGGTCAATCTTGTTGGCGACGTGAATGACGTTGTCGTCCTCGAAGCAACGCACCACATGGGCAATGGCGTCGGTCTGACGGATGTTGGCCAGGAACTGGTTGCCCAGGCCTTCGCCTTTCGAGGCACCTTCTACCAGGCCGGCGATATCCACGAACTCCATCGTGGTTGCCACCACCTTTTCCGGCTTTACGATGTCAGCGAGCTTGTTGAGGCGGGGGTCGGGCATGGCCACGACGCCGGCGTTAGGCTCAATGGTGCAGAAGGGGAAGTTTTCCGCGCCAATACCGGATTTGGTCAGTGCGTTGAACAGGGTGGATTTGCCGACGTTGGGAAGGCCGACGATGCCGCAGTTAAATCCCATGGAATGCCTCTGCTGGTGCTGGAAAATTTGGGCGGATTATACCGGTTTGAAGCTGTGCAAGCGATTCATCGCAGCGGGAAGTTTGCCGCTGGCAGCGTCCGGCAGTACGCGAATGATTTCGTCGATCAGGGCGTTGAGTTCTTCGGTTTCCCGTTTGCCCAGGCGGCCGAGAACATAGCCTGTGACCTGGCGGCTGTCGCCGGGGTGGCCGATGCCGATGCGCAGGCGCTGGAAGTCGTTGGTGCCGAGGTGAGCAATGGTGTCCCGCAGGCCGTTGTGTCCGCCATGGCCGCCGCCTTTTTTTAGCTTGGCGGTACCCGGGGGCAGATCGAGCTCGTCGTGGGCAACCAGAATCTGTTGGGGCTGAATCTTGAAGAAGTCCGCCAGTGCCTTGATGGAGAGGCCACTGCGGTTCATATACGTGGAAGGGTTCAGCAGGTGCAGGTCGAGACCCTGAAGCTGAATTCGGGCGTAGAGCCCGTGGTATTTCTTTTCGGGGCGGAGCGACTGGCCCGTTTCACGGGCCAGTGCTTCCACGAACAGGGCACCGGCGTTGTGGCGGGTATTCGCATAGTCGGGGCCGGGGTTACCCAGTCCCACCACCATGAGGATATCCTGTGCCATCCGCCGTTGCCCTCATTCGTACAGGAGCGATTACTCCTTGTCTTCGCCTTCTTCACCCGCTTCGCCGTCTTCGCCTTCGTCAGTATCTTCTGTCTTGGCAGCGCGCGGCTTGTGGATTGCAACGACTGGCAGGTCGTGGTCTTCACCCTGCAGCAGAGCCGCAATACGAACGCCTTTCGGCAGTTTGAGGTCGCTCAGGTGAACAACCTGGTCCATCTCCACGGCAGTCATGTCGACTTCGAGGAACTCAGGCAGGTTCTGCGGCAGACAGATCACTTCTACTTCGTTGATCTGGTGGTTGGCAACGCCGCCCTGGAGCTTGATGGCCGGTGCAGTTTCTTCGTTCAGGAAGTGCAGCGGTACGTTAACGTGGATTTCGTGATCCTTGTCAACGCGCAGGAAGTCAGCGTGGGTCAGCAGCGGCTTGTACGGGTGACGCTGCAGATCCTTCAGGATCACGCTTTCTTTCTTGCCTTCCAGTTCGATGGTCAGAATGTGTGAGAAGAAGGCTTCGTTTTCCAGAGCTTTTTTCAGCTCGTTGTGCCAGATGGAAATCGAAACGGCTTCTTTCTTCCCGCCATAAATGATGGCCGGAATTTTACGCTCCTCACGACGCAGGCGGCGGCTCGCACCTCTCCCCTGATCGCCACGAGGAAATGCTTCGATAAGAAATTCCTGAGACATGGTTATAACCTCAATTTTCACCAGAGCGGCCCGCGACCAGGTCCTGAACCGGTGATATTTTCGATATGCCGGCTGTTTTCCGGCGGACTAAACAGACCGGGAGCCCACTGGGCTCCCGGTCTGGATTCTTTTCACTAAATCAGGTGGTTAGCTGATCAGGCGTTCTCAAACATCGCGCTGATGGACTCTTCGTTGCTGACGCGACGAATGGATTCCGCAAGCAGCCCAGCCATAGTGAGGATGCGGATCTTATCACAATTACGCGCTTTGTCACCCAGTGGGATGGTGTCGCAGACAACCAGTTCGTCCAATTCGGAGGCGTTGAGGTTGTCAACAGCCGGGCCTGAAAGGACGGGGTGGGTGATGTAGGCGACCACGCTGGCGGCACCATGCTCCTTAAGAGCGTTGGCGGCTTTGCAAAGCGTGCCGGCGGTGTCGATGATGTCGTCCACCAGGATGCAGGTCTTGTCCTTTACATCACCGATGATGTGCATGACCTGCGACACGTTGGCCTTGGGACGGCGCTTGTCGATGATGGCGAGGTCGGCATCGTCCAGTCGCTTGGCAACGGCGCGGGCACGAACAACGCCGCCAACGTCAGGAGATACCACTACGAAGTTCTCAAAGCGCTGCTTCTCGATATCCTCAAGCATGACCGGGGTGGCGTAGATATTGTCCACCGGAATGTCGAAGAAGCCCTGGATCTGGTCGGCGTGGAGGTCAACGGTCAGGACCCTGTCAACGCCGATGCTGGAAATCATATCTGCAACCACTTTGGCACTAATGGCAACACGGGTGGAGCGAACACGGCGATCCTGGCGGGCATAGCATAGTAGGGGATAACCGCGGTAACCCGGGTGGCGGATGCACGGCGCAGTGCGTCGGCCATCACGATCAGTTCCATCAGGTTATCGTTGGTGGGGTTGCAGGTGGGCTGAATGATGAAGACATCATGCCCGCGAACATTTTCGTTGATTTCAACGGTGGTTTCACCATCGCTGAAGGTTCCAACGGTGGCCTGGCCCATGGGAATGTGAAGTTTCTGGGCGATGGCCTTGGCAAGCTCCGGGTTGGCGTTGCCAGTAAAAATCATCAGTTTGGACACGACGGCATCCTTCTCGGTATCGGCGTTTGATTCAGAAGAAGCGGGAGAAAGGTGGCTGGGGTGGCAGGATTCGAACCTGCGCATGACGGGATCAAAACCCGTTGCCTTACCACTTGGCGACACCCCAGTATCGTGCTTTTTTGGCATCATTTCAGCTCTGTCAGCTTTTTGTGAAGTGGTGAAATGTTCACCCCTTGAGCTACGAACCCCGTGATGCCGGAGGGTTTGCTTTCCCAGATAATCCGGGCTGCGGATTCTGTCGGGAAACGTCCAAATATGCAAGCCCCGGTTCCGGTTAATCTTGCAGGTCCGAATTGTGCAAGCCACTCCAGGCTTTGATGAACCTCAGGATACAGTCTTCGAACTACATCCTCACAGTCGTTTCGGTACCTCGAGGCGTCTCCCTCAAAAGCGGGCGCTATTTTGATTCCGGGGGTATCCCTTGTCAACCCTTGCTCGGAAAAAATCTCTTTGGTGCTTATATCGCAAGGTGGTTTTATAACCAGAAACCAGTCTTCTGGTGGGTTGGCGTCGGTGAGTCGTTCGCCCACGCCTTCGCCCCAGGCTGCATGTCCGCGAACGAATACGGGCACATCGGCACCCAGGGACAGGCCCAGTTCAGCCAACTCGTCCAGGGAGCGGTTCAGGCCCCACAGGCGGTTCAGCCCCACCAGTGTGGTGGCGGCATTGGAGCTGCCACCACCCAGGCCACCGCCCATGGGCAACTGCTTGTCGATTGCAATACTGACACCGGGAGTCGTATGACCTGCGGTTGCCGCCAGTTGTCGCGCAGCACGGACAATCAGGTTTTCCTCGTCGGGCACCCCGGGCAGGGGTTGCTCAAGGACGATTCTGCCATCGGTGCGTGCGGTCAGGGTCAGGGTGTCGCCATAATTCAGAAACTGAAACAGGGTTTGCAGTTCATGGTAGCCATCCGGTCGACGCCCGAGAATATGCAGGAAGAGGTTCAGTTTTGCCGGGGAGGGCAGAACCAGGCTGTTCACCGGCTGTCTCCATCGGTCTGGTTCCAGCTGGTAACCACCACCCTCACGCGCTTCTCGCCCTTGACCGCCGTGATACGGGCGGGCAGATGAGGGTAGCCCTCTATGAATGCTTGCCAGCGGTCGTAGCGGATCTCCCAGCCCAGTTGGCGTATGACGGCCAGTTGACCCTTGTCGTCGAAGAACAGCCGGAAGTCCCCGTCAGGGCCGGGCAGGCCCCGTATCCACCAGCCAGGCTGTCAATGGGGAGCAGCCAGCCGGTGGCGGCGTTGACCAGGGACTCCGGGTCGCCGGACTGGTAGCGCTCGCCGTTGGGAAGTGTGAGTTCGATGAACCCGGGGACGCCTTCAAGGGTAGTGCGGCCCATACCGAGGAACGATGATGACAGCGCCAGTTCGTACGTTTCCCGGTCCTGTTTCCAGTAGTTGATGACGGCGGTGCCGCTGTCCGAGGGCTGGCGAACGGCGAGTTTGCCGGTCAGTTCCCAGTGCTGAAGCTGGTCAAGTCGGGCACTGGTCTTGCTCCAGTCGGCCGGTGGCTGTTCAGTCAGGCCTTCAGGAAGTGGTTCAACTGTCAGTGAGCTACAGCCGCTCAGAACCAGGGCGGCGAACGTCAGCGCGATAACCGATAATTTCACAGGGACGGCTCCCCGGTCAGCCTTTCAACAGTTTCAGTCAGTATCGGGTGGTCCGGGTCCTGCTCGAAGCCTTCTCTCCAGATCGAGCGGGCCTGTTCCTGATTGCCGGTTTGCCAGAGCGCTTCGCCGTAATGAGCGGCTACTTCCGGGTCAGCGTAGGCTCCCAGGCACGTGACAGATAGCTCAGTGACTCGTCGGTGTTGCCCTGCAGATACAGTACCCAGCCCATGCTATCGAGTATGGCAGGGTTCTCCGGATCGATGGCCAGGGCTCTCTCAATATAGTCCCTGGCTTCATCGAGTCGGTCCGTGCGGGTGGTAAGGATATAACCCAGCGCGTTGAGTGCCACGGCGTTGTCGGGCTGTTCCTCGATGATTGTTCTCAGATCGGCTTCGGCCTGCTCTGGCTTATCCATGGAGTCGAGCAGCATGGCACGGGCGTAGCGAATGCGGACATTGCCAGGGAAGGATTCCAGGGCTTCATTGGCCGCCTGAAGGGCTCGCTCGTCATGATCCCGATCCAGCAGGAGATTGATTTCCAGCAGGCGGAAATTCTCGTCCTGGTCGGGGTTGTTCTTGCGGATCTCGCGAATGTCGGCCAGGGCCTCATCCAGCTCTCCCTGTTCCGCCATCAGTTCGCTGGCACGGGCCAGGGCCGGGAAAAAGTAATTACCTTTCTCGACATTCCTGTAGTAGCCGATGGCCTGCTCGTTTTCGTTTTCCTCGTCGGCAATCCGGCCCAGGTAGTAGTGAGCCTCATCACTGTGGTGGCCTTGTTCGATCAGGCGTGTCAGTTCCTCCTCGGCCAGCGCGATCTGATCGTTTTCAAGCGCGACCAGGGCGTAGGAGAGCCGCAGACCGGGAACGTCGGGGAAGCGGTTAACCAGCCGGCGGAATTCGTTCTGGGCGGTTTGCAGCTCACCTTCGCCGATCAGCATGCGGCCGTAGAGGGTTCCCATCTGGCGATTATCGGGGAATTGTCGTGTATTCGCCCTCAGGTGATCCAGGGCCTGCTGTTTCTGGTTGGTCTGGTAGAGCAGGTCGCCCTTGAGTATCAGTGCTGGCTGGAAATCCGGCTTGCTGTCCAGAAGGGGTTCCAGTTTGGCGAGGGCTTGCTGGGGCTCGCCCGTCACCTTCAGTAGAAGGGCAATGCTGTATTGCAGTTCCGGGTTGTCAGGGTGGCGCTGCTCCAGTTGCTGGTATAAGTCGAGCAGTTCCTGCTGTTGTTCCGGCGGCAGGTTTCCGGCCATCGCGGCAAGGCTGTCAAAATCCGCGTCGCCGCCCAGATCCATGATCTTTTCCATGTGGCCCAGGGCGGTCTCCAGTTCGTTCTTCTTCACGGCCTGGATGGCGGAGATACGATGTGCCTGCATGTTGTCCGGGGCTACCTCCAGCCACAGCGCCGCCAGTTTCTGCTGCGCGTTATCGGCGTTCAGTGACTGGGCAATGCGCATGGTCCGCTCAATCACGCCCAGATCGCGGGATTGCTGTGCCGCCTTCATGTAATTGACAAGGGTGACGTCGAATCGGCCCCGTTGGGCGGCTATCTCGCCGGAAAGCAGCAGGTACAGTTCTTCCGGTTCGAAATCGGCGTAACGGATGTCCGCTGACGGTTCCGCGGGTGATGCAGTGGCGTCATCAGGCGACGAGGTGGATTGCGATTCCTGGTTGTCCTGGAGAAAAGCGCAGCCGGACAGGGAAAGCCCAAGCAGGCAGGTACCAAGCAGTAATGCAGACTTATGCATGCAACATCCCATGATCTGTGTACGATGCACCTGATCGGCCGGAGAAGGGTCTGGCGGCGGTCTCAGATGTGGCGTAGTGCGACAAGGCTCTATGATGCACAAGCGCTTGATATTGCCCAACCTGTCAGCAGTTGCCGATATCACGATGGTTATGGGTGGCGACACTGGCTCCCGATCGTTAAAATGGCGGTATCGAACCGTCGTCAAAGATAAGGCAGTCTAACCCCGATATGGCACTGGTCACCCTCGGAATCAATCATCGCACCGCACCGGTAGAGTTGCGTGAGCGCGTCGCGTTCACGCCCGAGCGTATGGCCGAGGCGTTTGCCGAACTGCGTGCCACTTCCGGCGCCAGCGAGGCGGCGATCCTGTCTACCTGCAACCGCACCGAACTGTATCTGGCCGGAGATGACGACTGTGCCCCGGCGGTATTGCGGTGGTTGGCGGGGTTTCATGACATGGAGGCGGCAGACCTGGAAGACGTGCTCTACGTACATCGGGACTCAGACGCCGTGCGCCACATCATGCGGGTTGCGTCGGGGCTGGACTCCATGGTGCTTGGAGAGCCGCAAATTCTCGGCCAGCTCAAGGACGCCTATGCCCTCGCTCGCGAGCATGAAGCGAGCGGTGCGTTCCTGTCCCGTCTGTTCGAACATACGTTCTCCGTTGCCAAGCGGGTGCGCACGCAGACTGCTATTGGCGAAAACCCGGTGTCGGTGGCCTACGCTGCAGTCAGCATGGCGCACCACATCTTTGCGGATATGTCCCGCAATCGAGCCTTGCTGATTGGCGCCGGCAAAACCATTGAACTGGTCGCGAGGCATCTGGCCGACGCTGGTGTGAAAAACTTCCTGGTCGCCAATCGTACCCTGGAACGTGCCCAGGCGCTGGCGGACTCCCGTGGCGGGCAGGGCATTATGCTCTCCGACATTTCAGAACACCTGGCAAACGTGGACATCATCATTTCCTCTACTGCCAGCCCGTTGCCTATCCTTGGCAAGGGCGCCGTGGAGCGTGCGCTTAAAAAGCGCAAGCATCGCCCCTATTTCATGGTGGATATCGCCGTTCCCAGGGATATCGAACCCGAGGTGGGTTCCCTGGCTGATGTCTATCTCTATACCGTTGACGACTTGCGGCAGGTTATCGAGGAGAACGTTCGTTCCCGAGAGGGCGCCGCGCGGGAAGCCGAGAACATGGTTGCTGATGGCGTACAGCAGTTCCTGAGCCAGCTACGGGCCCTGGATGCTGTCTCCACCCTCAAGCAGTTCCGTCAGCGGGCCGAAGCCTGAGAGACGGGGAGACCGAAAAGGCCATTCGCGCCCTGCGTAATGGCGCAGACCCCGAAACCGTGATGCGAAGCATGGCCCGGGGGTTGACCAACAAATTACTGCACGAGCCGTCCATCCAGGTCCGCAAGGCCACCACGGAGGCAGAACCGAAGTCACTCAATGGCTCAGAGAGCTGCATCAGCTTGATGTGCTGGATGCCGACGCGCCCATCACCCCGGAAAAACTATGAAGTCATCGATTCAGTCCCGCCTCGAGCAGCTTGTTGACCGCTTCGAGGAAGTCAGCGCGTTGCTGAGCGATCAGTACTATTGCCAACCAGGATAAATTCCGCGACCTGTCCCGGGAATTTGCCGAGATTGAACCCATTGTTCACTGCTTCCAGGCATGGCAGAAATCCCGTGACGATGTTAAGGAAGCCACTGAACTGGCCCGCGACGGTGACGCCGACATGCGAGCCATGGCGGAAGAGGAGTTGGGCCTGGCGGAACAGAAGAGCGAGGAACTGGACGAAGAGCTCCAGCGCCTGATGCTGCCCAAGGACCCCAACGATGGCAAGAACGTATTCCTGGAGGTTCGTGCCGGCACCGGGGGCGATGAGGCGGCGATTTTCGCCGGTGACCTGTTCAAGATGTACATGCGTTATGCCGAACGCAGCGCTGGCAGGTTGAGGTTATCAGCGCCAACGATGGTGAGCACGGCGGTTACAAGGAAATCATTGCCCGCGTTGCTGGTAGTGCGGTCTATGGGGCACTGAAGTTTGAATCCGGTGCCCACCGGGTACAGCGGGTGCCGGAGACCGAATCCCAGGGCCGAATTCACACCTCCGCCTGCACGGTAGCGGTGATGCCGGAGGCGGATGAAACCGAGGCCGTTGAAATCAACAAGTCCGACCTGCGGGTGGATACCTTTCGAGCCTCTGGCGCCGGCGGTCAGCACGTCAACAAGACTGATTCGGCGATTCGTATTACCCATATTCCCACAGGCATTGTGGTGGAGTGTCAGGAAGAACGCTCCCAGCACAAGAATCGGGCCAAAGCGATGAGTTTCCTGGCATCGCGCCTCCAGAATGAGGAAATTGAACGCCAGCAGAAAACCATGGCGGCAACCCGAAAGAGCCTGGTGGGCAGTGGCGACCGCTCAGAGCGAATTCGCACCTATAACTTCCCCCAGGGGCGGGTGACCGACCACCGCATCAACCTGACGCTGTACAAGCTGGATGAGGTTATTTCCGGCGATCTTGATGCCGTCATCATGCCTTTGCAGCAGGAACACCAGGCCGACCTGTTGGCCTCCCTGGCTGATGATTGACAAACCCCTGGCCTGTGAGGCGTTGCTGACAGAAGCTGCCGGGCTTATTGGCGGTGATTCTCCGCGCCTCGATGCTGAGCTACTGCTGGGTTATGTGACGGGTTGGTCCCGAACCACTTTCCGGGCCTGGCCCGAGCGTGAGGTGGACGCGGCCCTGGTCGACCGCTTCAGAACCCTTGTGGAACGACGCTGTGAAGGCCACCCGATTGCACACCTGCTGGGCGAACAGGAATTCTGGTCACTCCCGCTGAAGGTCAATCCATCCACACTGATTCCCCGCCCGGATACTGAATGCCTGGTGGAGGCAGCGCTGGCGCTGGATTTACCGAGAAATGCCAATGTGCTGGATCTTGGTACCGGCACGGGTGCCATCGCACTGGCTCTGGCCAGCGAGCAACCCGGCTGGCGGGTTTCCGCCTGCGACGCCGTCCGGGAAGCAGTAGACCTGGCGACCGACAACGCCGACCAGTTGGGCCTGCCGGTGACGGTGCGACAAAGCAACTGGTTCGAGGATTTACCATCAGTTGCTTTTGATCTCATCGTTTCCAATCCACCGTACATCGCAGGGAATGATGTCCACCTGGGAGAGGGCGATGTGCGCTTCGAGCCGGCATCGGCCCTGGTAGCCGGCGATGACGGCCTCGACGATATCCGGCAGATAACCGCCAAAGCCCCCGCTTGGCTCTCGCTTGGGGGTTGGTTGATACTGGAGCATGGCTATGAACAGGGAGCGGCTGTGCGGCAGCTTTTTACCGATGCGGGATTGACCTGTGTGGAAACCCGCCAGGACTACGGCCGGCGTGACCGCTTCACCCTTGGGAGAAAACAAGATGCTGAACGATGAGGAACTGCTGCGCTACAGTCGCCAGATCCTGATGCCCCGGTTTGATATCGCAGGCCAGGCCAAGCTCAAGTCCGCGAGAGTGCTGGTGGTCGGTGCTGGCGGTTTGGGTTGCCCAGTAGCGCTCTACCTCGGGGCCGCCGGGATTGGCCACATGACGCTGGTCGACGACGACCAGATCGAGATCGCCAATCTGCAGCGCCAGATCGCATTCGAACAGTCCGACCTGGGTGAATCCAAAGCCGAACATCTGGCTGACCGCGTTAGGCGCATAAACCCCGATGTGTCGGTGACAACCCTTACTGAACGCCTGGAAGGCGATGAACTTCAGCGGCAGGTAAACTCGGCGACCCTGGTGGTCGACTGCACCGACAACTTCAATACCCGCTTCGCCCTCAACCGCGCGTGTGTTGCTGCCCGCGTCCCACTGGTATCTGGCGCAGCCATTCGTGGGGAAGGGCAACTGTCGGTTTATGACGTCCGCGATGACATCAGTCCCTGTTACCACTGTCTTTACTCAGAACAGGGCAACGAAGACCTGACCTGTTCCGAAGCTGGTGTTATCGGCCCCCTCGTTGGCATGATCGGCGCTTCCCAGGCAATGGAAGCAGTGAAAGTCATCACCGGTGTCGGCAAACCGTTGATTGGGCGCCTGCTCATTCTTGACGTCTGGCAAATGGAGTGGCGGGAAATGAAACTCGCCAGAGACCCAGAATGTCCAGTCTGCAAAAGCAGAGAGTCAGCATAAGGCGGGCTGGGGGAAGGCTCTGCCAAAACCGTGCGGAGCCATGGATGGCGGAGCCGAGCGTACATGGACGTATTCACAGCGTGTTTTGGCAGAGCCTTCCCCCAGCCGGCCGTTTCCTCCCAACGACGAAGCCGGCGCTTTAATTTTTCAGGGCCTGAAACTTTGAAATTGCCTCTTTCCTGCTTTCTTTCAGGTCAACGATAGGTCGTGGATACCCACCGGGAATCACACCACCGGCCCAGGGTTGGTGAATCCGTTTATTGTCCAGCTTTGCGATCTCGGGAACGTATTTGCGGATGAATTCGCCATCCGGATCAAACCGCTCACTCTGAGTGGCCGGATTGAATACCCGAAAATACGGCGCCGCATCGGTGCCGGTGGAGGCGCTCCACTGCCAGCCGCCGTTATTGGAGGCCAGGAAGCCGTCCACCAGTTTTGACATGAAATAGGCCTCACCCAGTCGCCAGTCGATGAACAGGTTTTTGGTGAGAAACATCGCCGTGATCATGCGCAGGCGGTTGTGCATCCAGCCGGTCTGGTTCAGTTGGCGCATGGCGGCGTCGACAATGGGGATGCCGGTGTTGCCCGATTTCCAGCTTCGAAGTTCTCGCCGGGTGTATTCCATTGCAGGGCCTCGGTCTCCGGTTTGAACGCCCGGTGCATACTAATCCTGGGGTAGTGGTAAAGGATATTGATGTAGAAATCCCGCCAGGCAATTTCATTGGTCCAGGTGGCCAGGCCTTCCTGGTTGCCTCCCATACCTTGCTGCTGGCGGGCGGCAATCAGGCACTGTTTGCCGGAAAGCACCCCGTTGGCCAGGTAAGGGGAGAGCAGGCTGGTACCATCTACGGAAGGCAGGTCGCGCAGGTCCTTATAGTCCCCGCCGTGGTCGTCGAGGAACTGTTCCAGTTGCCGGTGGGCGGCGTCCTCGCCGGTTTCAACAAGCCGGGGTGGTGGATTATCGAAGCATTTTGGCAGGCCTTCATAATAAAGCGGCTTAACAGGCTCGCCGACGGGCTTGGGAATGGGAAAGAGGGTTGGCTGCGCCTCATCAACCCAGCTTCGCCACCGACGGGAAAACGGGGTGAACACGGAATAGGGCTCACCCTGTTGAGTAAGGATGGTGCCAACAGGCGCTACCGTCTGGTCCCGGTATTTATTCACCGCTACGCCAATATCATCAAGGGTGTGTTTTACGGCCTTGTCGCGGCGCCTTTCGTTAACTCCGTATTCCTCATTGAAATGCACATGCCGGATACTCTCGCGCCGGCAGAATTTTTCCAGTTTTTCAACGCTATCGGCGAACGTGGTTGCGGTCATGAATGATAGGGGTATGCCTAATTTCGCCAGTTCTTCCGACAGCGCATTGGCGTGGTCCAGCACAAATTGAACCCGCGCCGGAGACCAATCATGCTCCTGCCACTGAGCCGGGGTTACGATAAAACAGGCCTGCACCGGTTGCTGTTGCTTGCAGGCTGCCGTAAGGGCAGCGTTGTCGGCAACGCGCAGGTCGTTTCGGAACCATACGAGCTGAGTCATTGAGCTTCCTGAGTTTGATGGCGGATCGACAGTTACGGATGGATATTCGCTGGAACGTGCTGATTGGATTATAGTTAATGGAAGAATTTATGGACAAAGGGCCGGAATGACGACGAGTCTGGACACACAGCGAACGATGCAGGATGGCCACTGGGCAACGCCTTACACATTGGAACCCGGGCAGACGCAATACCACGAACTCAGCCACACCCGAATCTGGATAACCCTGCTGGATCAGGAATGGCTGATCCGCTACCAGCGTATGCCCGAAGACGACAATCAGGAGCGTTGGCAGCAAAGGGTAACCCACACGCTACCCGATGCGGATCTGGAGGTTCATCGGTTCGTACGGCCGGATGATGGCAGTCAGGTTTGCTACCTGCCAGCGATGTCCAGCCTTGCTACGGTGATACGTCCCTATCAGCCGCTGACCATCCCCGCCGAGAGTGAGTGCACCATATACGTGGGCACCCTCCTGTGGATGCGAATCCAGGCTGGAAGCAAAGGCACGCACCTGATGGAACTGCCGCTGGCAGATCCGTCATTGACCTGGGTGGGAAGAACCACCATGGAAGGCGAACTGTGCTACTCCGCCGCCACGTTTGCGCGCCTGGTGCTCGAAGCTGTGCCCAAACGTCCCTGGCGGGCGATTACCCCGGTGCGGATCGTCAATGAACGACAGGAACCGCTGCTGCTGGAGCGGTTCAATCTGCCCACCCCGTTGCTGTCCCTGCATCGCAATGACAAGGGGCAGCTATGGACACCGCGTGTGACGGTGACCTGCGAAACCGATATGAACTCAGCACGCCTGAAGATTGACCAGTCGCTTATTGCTGCTGCCGGACAGTGCGAGCTTATTTCGCCGGCGCGGGAACAAACCTCCCGTGGCGGTTGGTACGAGCTACGACCGTATATTTGGCTGATATCATCGGCCAATTGTCGACATCGAATCCGTAAACGGAGTTACCTCCTTGATTGAGCAGTTTGAAAGCAGCCTGATGCAGTTTTTTGGTGCCATTGCCTGGGGCAAGTGGATCAGCACCCTGTTCCTGTTGATTCTTGGCATTGTGCTGGCTTCATTTGCGGCCCGTGGAGTTACCCGCTTCATGGAGGACCGTGCGTCACGGCACCACACGGTGATGTTGAGGCGGCTGGTTTTCTACATCGTGCTGGCCATATTCTTCGTCGCCGCCTTGCGTGAAGCCGGCTTCTCTCTCGACGTGGTGCTCGGTGCCGCCGGTATACTGACGGTTGCCATTGGTTTTGCCTCCCAGACGTCCGCCTCCAACATGATCAGCGGGCTGTTCCTGCTGGTGGAAAAACCCTTTGAAATCGGTAACTTTATTGAAGTGGAGAACACCATTGGCGAGGTGGTTTCCATTGATATGCTGAGTGTGAAGTTGCGCACGCCGGACAACCTGTATGTGCGTATTCCCAATGAAACCCTGATCAAGACCCGCGTGGTCAACCGCTCACGCTTTCCCATCCGTCGTATGGACCTGACGGTGGGCATTGCCTACGCCGAGGATGTGGAGCGGGTTGAAAAACTGCTTCTTGAGCTCGCGAGACAGAACAGTGCGAGTCTGGAAGAGCCGAAGGCATTTGTACTGGTCACCGGGTTTGGTCCATCCTCAGTGGACCTGCAGTTCTCGTTCTGGGTGCCCAGCAACAAAGTGTTGGAGGGTCGTAGCCAGATGATGGTGGCCATCAAGAAAACGCTTGATGAGGAGGGCGTTGAAATACCCTTCCCTCATACGAGCATTTATGCCGGAAGCCATTCCGAGCCCTTCCGGGTGGAGCTGCTTCGGCCGGAAACCACAACCAACAAGGGAGGCCCGGATGCCGACCAGAATGGATGATGCCTCGAAAGCCGGCCCGGTGCCGGACACAGACGGAAAGCTGGCATTGGGCTGGCGCGAGTGGGTTGCCTTGCCGGAGTTCGACATTTCCCGGATCAAGGCGAAAGTGGATACCGGTGCCCGCACCTCTTGTCTGCATACCTTCCGTACCGAACCCTACACAGAGAGCGGTCAGCGCCGGGTCCGCTTTTGGGTGCACCCGGTTCAGAACGATCTACATCATGTGGTGGAGTGCGATGCGGCGGTTCTGGATGAGCGCAACGTCTCAGACTCCGGTGGTCATAAAGAACTGCGCCTGGTGATCGAAACCCGGTTGGTGCTCGGTAACATCGAGTGGCCCATCGAAATGACATTGACCAATCGTGACTCCATGCGTTTCCGTATGCTGCTTGGTCGAACGGCAATGGCCAGGCGCGCCATTGTTCTTCCTGAATGTTCCTATCTTGCCGGCGAGCCGGCCCTAAGGACGAAAACATGAAAATTGCGATTCTGTCGCGTAACCGTCATCTCTACTCAACACGTCGTCTGGTGGAGGAAGGGATCAATCGGGGCCACGAAGTGAAGGTGATCGATTGCCTGCACTGCTCCATGAACATCACGTCCGCGGACCCTCGCATTCACTACCACGAGGAAGTTCTGGAAGATTTCGATGTGGTGATCCCCCGTATTGGCGCGTCGGTGACCTTCTACGGGACGGCCGTGTTGCGGCAGTTCGAGATGATGGGCGTTTTCCCCGTCAATGAGTCCGTGGCCATTACCCGCTCTCGGGACAAGCTGCGTTCATTGCAGTTGCTGGCCCGAAAGGGCGTTGGCATGCCGGTGACCGGCTTCGCTAACAAGCCGGACAACGTGCCGGAACTGCTGCAGATGGTGGGCGGTGCTCCCGTCGTTATTAAACTGCTTCAGGGCACCCAGGGCATTGGCGTGGTGCTGGCCGAAACCCGCAAAGCGGCGGAAAGTGTCATTGAGGCTTTCATGGGCCTGAAAGCGGACATCCTCGTGCAGGAATTCATCAAGGAAGCCGGTGGCGCTGATATCCGCTGTTTCGTGATTGGTGACAAGGTGATTGCGGCGATGAAACGTCAGGGTGGGGAAGGAGAGTTCCGTTCCAACCTGCACCGGGGCGGTACTGCCTCTCTGGTGAGGATCACCCCCGAAGAGCGCAAAACGGCGATCACGGCTGCAAAATCCATGGGCCTGAACGTGGCCGGTGTGGATCTGCTGCGTTCCAGCCGTGGGCCCCTGGTTATGGAAGTGAACTCCTCACCGGGCCTGGAAGGTATTGAAAATGCCACCAGCAAGAACGTGGCCGGCATGATCATCAACTGGACTGAAAAAAACCAGAAGCCCTGGAAAACCCGCACCAAGGGGAGAGGCTGATATGGCTGCTCGGGCGCCGTTTGTTATCGCCGGTCACGAGTCAAGGCCGGCACTCGACAGACTGTTGAGATTCCGGTTGCCAAACTTTATACCCACACGCCACTGCATATTCCCGTTGAAGTGGTTCATGGGCGTCGAAGCGGGCCGGTACTGATGGTTTGCGGAGCGATACACGGGGATGAAATCAACGGTGTCGAGATCGTGCGCAGGGTGCTGACCAACTCCGCCCTGCGGCATTTGCGGGGGACGTTAGTGGCGGTTCCCATCGTGAATATTTTCGGGTTTGTCCAGCGCACCCGTTACCTTCCGGACCGCCGGGATTTGAACCGTTGCTTCCCGGGCAGCGAAACCGGCTCCCTCGGTGGTCGCATTGCCTACCTGTTGCGCACGCAGATCATGGAGAATGTCTCCCACATTATTGACCTGCATACGGGCGCCATACACCGGTTCAATTTGCCGCAGATTCGCGCGGAGCTCAAAAACCCGGAAACCATCCGTATGGCTGAGGCCTTTGGTGCGCCCATTATCATCAACGCCAGCCTGCGGGAGGGCAGCCTTCGCGCCTACGCTGATTCCCAGGATATTCCGGTAGTCACCTTCGAGGGCGGGGAGGCCCTGCGATTTGACGATGTGGTGATTTCCAGCGGCGTGAAAGGGGTCATCCGGGTGATGCGGGAACTGGAGATGATTCCCGCCAAGAAAGGCCCCAAGGCCCCCAGGAAACGCTCGGAAACGGCGGCAAACTCGCAGTGGGTGCGAACGGACACCGATGGCATCATGCGCCCGGTTGCCAGTCTTGGCCAGAAAGTCCGTAAAGGTCAGAGACTGGCCATGGTAGCCGATCCGTTCGGCGAGTCGGAAACCGCAGTGACATCACCCTGTTCCGGCATTGTTATTTGTGTGAATAACCTGCCGCTGGTAAACGAGGGCGAGGCGATCTACCACATTGCCCGATTTGACGAACTCAGCGAGGCGGAGAAGGCGATGGACTATTTCCGCAGCAGCTATGAAGGAGATGTGGGCGACGACGTGGTGCCCGTCCATCCCTGGGACGACCGGCAGAAATAGAAACGAGGTTGGACATGATCTGGGATCAGACCTTTATCGAACTGAAGCCCCAATCCAGGGGCTTTCACCTGGTAACCAATGAAATCCTGGCCCAGGCGCCGGCCCTGCAGAACTGCCAGGTGGGGCTTTTACACCTGTTTATCCAACACACGTCCGCCTCCCTGGCCATTAACGAGAACGCCGACCCGGACGTGCGCGGCGATCTGGAGCGCCATTTCAATGTGATGGTGCCCGAGAATGCGCCCCACTATGAGCACACCATGGAAGGCCCGGACGATATGCCGGCTCATATAAAAAGCGTTCTGGTCGGCCCCTCACTGACCATTCCCGTGAACGACGGACACCTTGCCCTGGGCACCTGGCAGGGGATCTATCTGTGCGAACACCGGGACCGGGCCGGCGGTAGGCGGGTCGTAGCAACTTTGCAGGGACGGTGGTAACCGCTTGCTGTCACATAAGAAAGTGGCTGGGTGTTCGCCCTTGTAAACCATGCATCACGGGCGTCTTTCTCTGTAGGCACCCTGAACGGGAACTCAAAGTATGCAAATACTCGACCCTGAAATCGTCGCCGAAAACCTGCCCTGGAATGCGCTCGTCGACCAGTTGGAACGTGCTTTCGCTGGCGGCATCGTAACACCACCTCGCCACCATCATGCCGTTGAGCGTCAGGACGGGGAGGCTACGATGCTGCTGATGCCGGCGTGGGAAGATCAGGGTAAACAGCCGGGCTATCTTGGGGTGAAGATGGTGAACGTTTTCCCCCAGAATGCGAATCGCGGCATGCCCGCGATCAGCGGCGTTTACCTGCTGAGCGATGGCGCCACGGGCCAGCCCCTGGCCTGTATTGATGGTAGTGAGCTGACCCGCCGGCGCACTGCCGCGGCCTCCGCCCTGGCCGCCCGCTATCTGGCCCGTGAAGATGCCGAGACATTGGTCGTCGTGGGCACCGGCAAGCTGGCGCCAATGTTGATTGAAGCCCATGCGTCGGTGCGGCCGATTCGCCGGGTTGTGGTGTATGGTCGCAACCTGAGGAAAGCTGAGGATCTGGCCCGGTCGTACTCGGGTTACCGTAAAGGGCAGGCGGCATTTGAGTCCGTTACCGCTGCCGACAACCTGGCCTCGGTGGTTCCAGAGGCGGACATCGTCAGTGCGGCGACGCTCTCAACCCAGCCCATGATTCAGGGTGAATGGTTGAAACCCGGAACGCATCTGGACCTGGTTGGGGCATTCCGAAAGAATATGCGTGAGACCGACAGCGAATGCGTTGCTCGTTCTGATGTCTTTGTTGACTCCTATGCCGGCGCTAAAGGGGAAGCGGGAGATCTGCACTTTGCTGTGAACGATGGCGTTTTTGCCATGGACAAGATTCAGGCGGAGTTGTCTGAACTGGCAAGTGGTACCCATGCTGGCCGCAACGGTGATGATGCCATTACCCTGTTCAAATCCGTGGGTGTTTCGCTGGAAGATCTGGCTGCGGCGATCCTGGTTTGGGAGAACTACTCGAGTTCCAGTAAACAGGGTAAAGCCTGATCACACGTTTTTTGTCGTGCAATATGGGTGGATATCCACCCATTACCTTCCTGGAAATGGGTGGAATGTTACCCGCTACTGCTTGATCTGCCCCGGCTTTATTTATGAAATATCCGTAAGATCAATTAGTTGCCGTATCTGGCCTGCTAGTTGCTGTTGTTCGTTGCTGTAAGTGTCCAACCGGAACCTGCTGGGCTCCGTTCTAGCACCCAACAAACACAACGAAACGGGAGCATTCTCTATGAAAACCCAATCCGTATTTGCCATGGCATTTGTCTCAACGTTTGCCGCCACCAGTCCCGCCATTGCTCAGGACCGGTCTGATTGGCCGGATAACTTCACGGTCGGTACCGCAAGTCAGGGGGGAACCTACTTTGCGTATGGGTCCGGATGGGCAAACTTTGTCGCCGAGAACCTGGGCGTATCCGGTGGTGCTGAAATTACCGGTGGTCCGATGCAGAATATGGCGCTGGTTCATACTGGCGATCTGAAGTTCGGGCTGACCACCATGGGGCCGGCGCAGGAGTCCATCGACGGTAACAGCCCACTGGCACCGGGCATGAAAATGGACAATGTGTGCGCGATGTTTCCCATGTATGAAACGCCGTTTTCCGTCACCGCACTTTCCAGTTCCGGCATTACGTCTATCTCTGATATTCCCGATGGCGCCACCATCGGATTCGGGCCGGCCGGCTCCACATCCGACACCTATTTCCCCCGCATCATGGAAACCCTGGGCGTCAATTTTGAACGCCGCAACGGTAGCTGGTCTGACTTGGGCGGGCAGTTGCAGGATGGCCTGATTGACGTGGTGGCCTTTGCCGCCGGTATTCCTATCCCGGCCGTCAGCCAACTGGAAGTGCAGACCGATGTGACCATCATCGGCATGACGGATGAAGAGGCCAAGAAGGTGACTGCGAATTTCCCGGTATCGGAATTCACCATTCCAGCCAGCACCTACCAGTCCCTGAATGAGCCGTCCCGCGTGGTCTCCATGTGGAACTTCGCCATGGTCAACTGCGACATGCCGGAGAGCTTTGTGTATGAAATTACCAAGCTGACCATGGAGAACAACGACAAGATGGTGTCCATCCACAAGGCCGCCAAAAACTCCATTCCGGAAAACTACACGAAGAACAACGTCTTGCCCTGGCATCCTGGCGCAGCTCGTTGGTTCAACGAAAACGGCTACACGATCGAAGACAGCAAGATCAATCAGTAACCATCGTGTGCTCAGGAGGGTCGCGGTGGTGGCCCTCCTGAGCAAAGCCGGCGAACCGCCGGCCCCGTTTCCCCGTGAGCAGGGTCTATCATGACTGACAAGCAACACCCCGAAGAACACCCGGTGAACGACATTGGCGATGACCACGTCCTGGCCCACGATGTTGATGAAGAGCCGGTTGAGGCCAATCGCCGCCTGTTTGAAGGCGGTATGCTGAAATTCGTGACGTTACTGGCCATCGCCTACTCGTCGTTTCATCTTTACAGCTTGAACATTGCGCCGCTGGAAACCTGGTCTTTCCGGATTGTCCACATTGCGGGGGCCTGGTGTTGGGCTTCATCCTGTTTGCCGGTGCCCGTTTTGTCTCCGCCGAAGACGGTCCCGCACGTCATCGCTGGACAACCTGGATCGGTGCCGTGGCTCTGGTGCCGGCCCTATACGCGCTGTACCAGACATTTTCATTCCACCAGATGATCCTGGATGGCACCCAGAGAGTTCCAGTTGACCTCGAAACCTGGCATTTCGGCTGGCCGCTGTTGGCCGCCAGTGCGATCGGTATCGTGATGAGCTGGTTTCACCAGCGCGAGCGCTCCCGCTTCAGTGTGCCGGATCTGGTGCTGATTGTGTGTTCGGTGGCGGTCGCTGCCTATTTTCTGGTGGTTTATAACACCTCCATGCGCATGTCCACGGGCACCTCGTTTGCGCCGGTCGGCATTTCATTCGCGGCCATTGCCGGCACAGCCCTGATCATGGAGCTGACTCGCCGGGTGGCAGGTCTGGCTCTGGTCATTATCGGGCTGGTCTTCCTGGTATATGTCTTCCTTGGGCCTACCTGCCTGGCTTCCTGGGTTATCCTGGTTTATCGGTTCAGCGCTTCTTCAGTCAGGTGTATACCGACGCTGGTATCCTCGGCCCGACCACCGCCGTGTCGTCGACCTATATCATCCTGTTTATCGTCTTTGCCGCCTTTCTGCAGGCGTCAAAGGTGGGCGATTATTTCGTGAATTTCGCCTTCGCCGCGGCAGGCCGCACTCGGGGTGGCCCGGCCAAGGTGTCGATTTTTGCCTCCGGCTGATGGGTATGATCAACGGAACCAGCGCCGGTAACGTAGTCTCCACCGGCTCCCTGACCATTCCGCTGATGAAAAAGGTGGGTTATAGCAAACGGTCGGCCGGTGCCGTGGAAGCGGCGGCCTCAACCGGTGGGCAGATCATGCCACCGATTATGGGGGCGGGCGCCTTCATCATGGCTGAGATCACTGGTATTCCTTATACAGAAATTGCCATCGCAGCGATCATCCCGGCCATCCTTTACTTCGCCTCGGTCTATTTCATGGTGGACTTTGAGGCGGCGAAGACCGGCATGCGTGGCATGCGCGAGGATGAGTTGCCCAAGCTCAAGACCATGGTGAAGCAGTGCTACCTGTTTGTGCCCATTATTATTCTGATTGTGGCGCTCTTCATGGGCTACTCAGTGATCCGGGCCGGTACGCTTGCCACCGTGTCTGCCGCAGTTGTCAGTTGGTTCTCGCCCAACAAAATGGGCATACGGAAGATCCTTGAGGCGCTGGAAATTGCGTCGTACATGGCCATCCAGATCATTGTGGTATGTGCGGCGGCCGGTGTGATTGTGGGCGTCATTTCCCTGACCGGTGTTGGAGCGCGGTTTTCCGTGTTGCTGCTGGACGTGGCCGAGGCCAGCCAATTGCTGGCGCTGATCTTCGCCATGTTCATCTCGATCCTGTTGGGTATGGGCATGCCAACCACAGCCGCATACGCAGTTGCCGCGTCGGTGGTCGCCCCGGGCCTGGTTCAGTTGGGCATCGAGCCGCTTACAGCACACTTCTTCGTGTTCTATTTTGCGGTGGTGTCAGCCATTACCCCGCCGGTTGCACTGGCCTCCTATGCGGCTGCCGGGATTTCGGGCGCCAATGCGATGGAGACCTCCGTGGCCTCGTTCCGAATTGGTATTGCAGCGTTCATCGTGCCATTCATGTTTTTCTACAACGGCGCCTTGCTGATGGATGCCGGCTGGTTTGATATCGCCCGCGCACTGATCACAGCTCTGTTCGGAGTGTATATGCTGTCCGGTGGTGTGCTGGGCTGGTTTGCACGGGCCTCCGCCGGTGTGATCACCCGTCTTCTGCTGATCGGTGCGGCGTTGCTGATGATCGAAGGCGGTTTATGGACAGACCTCAGCGGTATTGCTCTGGCGGTGGTTGCGTTCCTGGCGCAGCGTCAGAGCAAACTGCGTCCGGCGAGCACCTGAACAGCAGCGGCTGGAGTGTCCGGGCCAGGGCGGCCGAGTTGAAACTCGATTGCCCTGGCCCGGACAGGGCTATACTCTAGCGGCTTTCAACGGTTTTTCAGGAACCGGAGTGTATGTCCTACCGGATTATCGCGTTTCTTGTTTTTCTGGTGACTCTGGCCTTCTCATGGATGTTGGGTGGCTGGTATGGCTACCGGCAGGTTGAACAGGAGAGCGTGGAAGAGTCGTTTCGTTATCGCCAGCTTGTGGCCAATGAGCTTAACCGGTATGTGCCCATCCCCGAGTTGATGGCCGAGCATCCGTTGTTGGCAGAAGCCCTGGCATCACCGGGTGACCCAGGTACACTTCTGCGGGCTAACGACCAGATGCAGCGAATGGCGACCATCGTCGGCAGTTCGGATGTCTATCTTATGGATGCCTCCGGAACCACTATTGCGGCTAACAACTATCTGCGCAGGGACAGCTTTGTGGGCCGCAACTTTGATTTCAGGCCCTATTTTCAGGACGCCATGGCGAGCGGGGATTCCGCCATCTATTTTGCCCTGGGCGTCACCTCCGATGTCCGCGGGCTGTATTTCTCCCATCCTGTCCGTGACGACAGCGGCGAGATTCTGGGTGTTATCGCCATGAAAGTGCTGGTGCATGAACTGGAATCACAGTGGCGTCGCCCCGCCTCATTGAGGGATTCGGAAATGGTCGTGTTGGACGACGCTGGCATCAGTTTCCTGTCCAGCAAGAGCGAGTGGCTGTACCGGAACTTTACCGGTGACAGCGGCGGCGCTCCCAGTGAGCAGTCTCGACAGCGTTACCCTGACCGTGAGCTTTCGCCGATTGATTTCGACAGCCTGGGATCACCCTGGGGGCTTTCCGACAGGGCAGGAACAATGCGTATCCACAACGATGGAGAAAGCCGCGAATACCTCAGGGTGCTTACACCTCTGCCACGTCTGGACTGGACGCTTCAGGTGATGGTCAGTACCCGCACCGTGCTGTGGAGTCGGCTCGGGTTTGCGGCGGTGGGCGTGGCGATCTTCGTGGTCGGCTTGCTCGCCTCACTGTATTTGCGGGAACGCTATCGGCGGGAGGCTGAACTGGCACACAGGGGAGAGCAGCTTGAGCGCAGCGTCGCCAGCAGAACGGCGGAGCTTGAGCGTTCCAACCAGCAACTTCTGGATGAAATCCGCGAGCGGGAGAAAACCCGCGATGAGCTCCGGGAAACCCAGCATGAGTTGATCCAGGCAGCCAAGCTTGCCGTGCTTGGTCAGATGTCTGCGGGCCTGAACCATGAAATTAACCAGCCGCTCACGGCGATTCAGACCTATGCCCGCAACAGTCGTCGGTTCCTTGAGAAAGGGGCGACGGAGACGGTGGATGCCAACCTTTCAGAGATCATCACCCTGTGTGACAAAATGGCGGAGCTTACCCGCCAGTTCAAGGTGTTTGCCCGCAAATCAGAAGGGCCACCGGCACTGGTTGATTTGCGGCAATCGGTCGACGGTGCCCTAAAGATAATGGCGGCGCAGGAGAGCCGATCCGATATCTCCATTCAATGGCACCGCCCGGAACAACCGGTACAGTGCCATGGAGATCTGATCCGGATCGAACAGGTTATGGTGAACCTGGTGGCGAACGCCATTCAGGCAGTCGAAAGCAGCGAACGGCCGGAGATCACCATTGATGTGGAAGAAGATGACGGGCATTGGTATTGCCTTGTGCGGGATAATGGTTCCGGCCTGCCGGGCAGTACGGAGCGGATCTTCGAGCCTTTTTTCACCACCAAATCGGTGAAGCAGGGGCTCGGGCTGGGCCTTTCGATATCCCGGCAGATCGTGGACGCGCTGGGCGGCAGCCTGACGGGGCGTAACCGGAGCGACGGACCGGGCGCGGAGTTCGTATTGACACTCAGAAAGCGGGAGGCCACCGAATGACAGACGCATCGGTAATTTTTGTGGACGATGACCCGCACATCCGCCAGGCCATCGCGCAAACCCTTACCCTGGAAGACCTTTCCATTGCGTGTTTCGAGGATGCGCGGTCTGGTCTTGAGAGCATCTCACAGGACTATGAGGGCGTCGTGCTATGTGACTACAACATGCCGGGAATGGATGGCCTGGAAATGCTCGACAGGATTCGCGCCATGGATGAAACCATCCCGGTGATCATCCTGACCGGGCAGGGCGATATCAGCACGGCCGTCACCGCGATGCAGCAGGGCGCCTATGATTTCATCGAAAAACCCTTTGATCACGACGAGCTCCTGGAGCTGCTTCGCCATGCATTGGAAAAGCGCCACCTCGCGCTGGAAAACCGGCGGCTGAAGGCTCAGCTGAAGCATCTGGCCCGGCCAGGCCCCCGAATCCTGGGGGATTCAGCCGGTATGCAGAAAGTGATGGCGACCATCGACCCGGTACTGGATATTTCCGCCAATATCCTGTTGCACGGTGAGACCGGTTCGGGGAAGGATGCCTTGGCCCGCTATATCCACGAGAACAGCCCCCGAAGCGCTCACAACTTCGTTGCTATCAACTGTGGTGCTGTGCCCGAGAATCTGATCGAGAGCGAGCTTTTCGGTCACGAAGCCGGTGCCTTTACCGGTGCGGAAAAGCGCCGCATCGGAAAAATCGAGTATGCGCACAAGGGCACTCTGTTCCTGGATGAGCTGGAAAGCATGCCCATGGCCCTGCAGGTAAAGCTGCTGAGGGTGCTCGAAGAACAGCGTGTGGAGCGCCTGGGCAGCAATCAGGTGCAGAATGTGGATGTTCGCATTATCGCCGCCACCAAGGCTGACTTGAAGCAGCTCAGCGACGAAGGCGAGTTCCGTGCTGACCTGTACTACCGGCTGAACGTGGTGAAGCTGGATATTCCGCCACTGCGCGAACGCAAGGACGACATCCCCGTCCTGTTTCACCATTTTGTGCTGATTGCGGCAGCCCGTTACGACCGGGAAAGCATCCCGCTGGATGGCAGCCAGGCCGCGCGTCTGATGCAGCATAGCTGGCCGGGGAATGTGCGGGAGTTAAGGAACCTGGCCGAGCGCTACGTTCTGCTGGGGCCAGCGGCGTTGGACGAAAACGATTCCTCCGTCACCGACAATGTGTCCGGGCGCCAGACTCTGTCCGAGATGATGGACGACTTTGAACGTTCAGCCGTCGTCAGTGCGCTCAATGCCTGCCATGGCAGCATTAAGGACACCATGGTCCAGCTAGGCATTGCCCGCAAGACGCTGTACGACAAAATGAAGAAGTACGGGCTGGACAAGTCGCAGTTCCGGGATTGACCCTAAAGGCAGGGGGTCAGACGCGATACCGCCGTTCCGGTCGACCGACGCTGCCGTAGGTAACTTCCGCGGTTAACTCCCCCCGGCCAACGAGGAATTCCAGGTAGCGTCGCGCCGTCGTTCGTGACGCGCCCATGGCCTGGCCGACTTCCTCGGCACTCCACTGGCCGGATGAAACCACCTCGCGAATTTTATCCAATGTGATGCTATCGATGCCCTTGGGCAGCCTGTCTGTAGGCGCGGGCTGACTGGCTTCGCTTGACCCTCTGGGCAGCAGGGCATCGACTTCTTTCTGGGCGATTTGCACCAGGCCAGACAGTTGCCGCAAGTGGTCGCGGTAACGGTTGACGGCTTCCTCAAGGCGTTCGAAAACCAGGGGCTTGAGAATGTAGTCGAAGACGCCGCCGCGCAGGGCGCTCTTGAGCGGTTCCACTTCCTTGGCGGCGGTGATAAGAATAACGTCACTGCTGCTATCACGCGCCCGGAGTTCCCGCAGCAGATCCAGACCATTGCCGTCGGGAAAATAGATATCCAGCAGGATCAGGTGTGGGGCCATAACGTCGATAAGGTCGCGGGCATCCCCCAGACTGTGGGCAATGCCGCAAAGCTCCACATTCTCGAGTCGCTCAACAAACCGGCGCTGGATTTCGGCGATCTGCCGGTCGTCCTCAACAATCAGGATCCGAAGGGTATTCAATGACTGTCACTCCCCTGACTGGTTTTCGGAAGGTAAAGGGTAAATCGCGAGCCCACACCCGGTAGGTTCTCCACCGTGATGGAGCCGCCCCAGCGATTCAGGAACTGACGCACCAGGTGCAGGCCATAACCGTGTTCTTCAGCGCCCGCCTTGGTGGTTACGCCTTTCTCGAAGATCTTCTGTTGAGATTCTTCCGGGATACCGGGCCCCTGGTCTTCAACCTCAAAGATCAGTTCATGCCCCAAGTCTGTCATGGATAGCTGAACCCGTCCTCCTTCGCCCGTTTGATGAAGGGTCGCCTCGAGGGCGTTGTCGATGAGGTTGCCGAGGACACTCACCAACTGATCCCGCGGCATGTCGGCGGGTATGTCCACCATGCGGCTTTCGGCATCGATCTGTAAGCCCAGCCCCATCTCCCGGGCGCGATTGTACTTGCCCATAAGGCAACCGGCGATAACCGGATCGGGGACGGCTTCCAGAAGCAGGTGAATCAGTGCCTGATGGTCGCTGACTTCGCTGCCGATCAGATTCAACGCGTCGTCATAGGCTTCAATCTGGATCAGGCCCGCGATGGTGTGGAGCTTATTCGAGTATTCGTGAGTCTGGCTTCGCAAGGTATCGGCGTATTGTTGTATGCGAGTCAGTTGCCGGCTGACCTGATCCACCTCGTCCTTCAGCCTGAAACTGGCCACAACACCGGTAATCTCTGCGCCCTGGCGAACAGGTAACCGGTTGACGATCATCTGTCGGTTTCTCAGCCAGACCTCGCGGTCGAAGTCCGGCGTGCCGGATTCTAGTACCGACAGCAGGTCGCTTTCGGGCAGAACATCGAGAATGGGACGGCCTGACAGCGGCGTGTCGGGGTCGATACCCAGGGTTTCCAGGGCGGTGCGGTTGAAGGTCGTGATCACACCGTCGCGGTTGATGGCGATGATGCCCTCCCGAACGGACTGCAAGGTGGCGTCCCGCTCCTGGAACAGGCGTGCGATTTCTTCAGGTTCCAGGCCGAAAATGGCGCGCTTGAAGCGCCCGGCGATCACCATCGCGATAAGTATGCTGACCAGCAGGGTAAGGCCAACCACGGTATACAGTACGAAGCTGTAGCGTTTGATGGTGGCATCCACCTGGTCAACTCCGTATCCCACGGAGACAATGCCGATGATCTCGCCAGTTTCTGGCTCGATCACCGGGGCCTTGCCACGCATGGATTCGCCGAGGCTGCCCGTGGCCCTTGCCACATAGGCCTTGCCATCAACCAGGGCACGCCGGCCCAGGTCACCGTCATCGTCGGCCATGGAGTGGCCAATGCGATCAGGGGAGGGGTGTGCCAGGCGCATGCCCTGGTGGTCACCAATGACGATGAACAAAGCTTCGTTGGTGCGGGTCAGTCGATTTGCCAGCCGGTTCAGCCCTTCAATATCACGCTCGCGCACACCCTCGATCACCGAGGGGGCTGCCGCGACGGTCTTCGACACCATGAGAGCCCGTTGTCCGATTTCATCAAACAGGGAGTCGCTGAGGTAATAGCCGGCGAACACGCCTATGAGGATCGTCTGCGCTGCGCTGACGAATCCGAGCGTGAGGATCATTCGGGTTTTCAGTTTGGTTTTTCGGAACACAATATCACTAAAGCGCGGTTTGTTATCATTATAGAATACGACAAGGCTAAAACACTCATCGTGCGATTACCCGTAAATTTAATGACCATAACGTCCTGTTACGATGATTTGCTCGAATTGGCGGGTTCAAGCGGGGTAGTGGTAAACATGCTGGTTCACAAGAGAGCCGCCTGTTCGGCCAGTCAATAGCTTCACTGAAAATCGGCGCAGATTCCCCGGATTTGTGGCTGCATACATTGACTATGGGCCTCAAAGTCCGGGGAATTCCACTCAACTTCTATATTGCCGGAAACAACCACTTGAGTCCGACAGGCTGCTGTGAACCTCATGCAACTAAGGGTGCCCGTTTTGTCGCAGGCCGATGGTAGCTACTGATGGCTTCCTTAAAACAAGTATTGGATACGTCCTGTAAAACCCAGACCGTTGTCTTCATTGCCTACCAAGGACGCTGCACCCGGGCCACTCACCTCTGAATAAATGGCATTTGCCATAAATTTCACCTTTGACGAGTAATAGTAGTTGGTGCCCAGGGTATAGCTTGTTGTTTCTGTCCCCTGCGTATCAGATGTCGCATCCATATTACTTAAACGAGCAACCAGTTCCCATGCATCTCTAACGCCCTTGGGTTGTTTGAACACTGCAGAGCCTTTAGAGTACTGCCGCTGAAGTCCTGCCGGGAAATAACTGGCGGTAACGGTGTAGCATCGTAAACTTCACCATCCAGCGGTGAGGCTGGGTCTACGGCGTTTAATTCACGGGCTGCATACTCTGCCTCTACGGTCAGCCCTCTTAGCTGATATGCAGCCTCTAAGCCGGCCTGTTGCAGGCTGTTCAGCGCTACCGGGCTTCCCCCTGCGACATAGTCCACCAAACGGGTATTGGTGTTGCGTACTTCTCCACGTGCGAAGCGTGCTCCTAAATCCCGGCCTCCCATATCACGGTTTGAATACCAGCCACCGAGGTGCAGAACGCCGTCTTGCAAATCTTTTTGCCAAGTGAGGCGGCCTGTTAATGCGAGCGCCAAAACGCCATTGTCAACGCCATTGGCATCAACATTCTGGCCAACGGCACCGAAAGCTTCGTTTCTGTAAACTCCAACTGCATAACGAATGCCTGAGTCTTCGAAGTATTGGTTGGCTGATGCGCCCCATGAGAAATATGGCGCCATGGTATTTGCCAACGAGCTACGTGATATAGTGGCAATATGTTTGCTGCTGGTTCGTCCGTTTAGTGAAATTTCTTCCCAAAGCTTACCAGCCTGTACTTTCAGGCCATTGCCAAAACCTTTGTAACGTACTCGCGCCAGAACAATCTCGCCACCACCATCCGCGAAGTCGAGTAATAATTTGTGGTCCCAGTCACCATGCACACTCTCTACATAAGTACGAATGCGGCGAGGGAAAAAATCACTGCCTGGATCGCCAGCCCTGCCGGCATTGTAAGCGCCTTGAAAGTAGTTGAAATCTGCCTGGATTCGCCCGCCAAACTCGAGATCAAAAATTTTTGATTTTTTCAGGTCGTCGAGTTCTTGTTTAAGGTCATACATTTGTTTTTCTAGTTTTTGCTCATCAGGAGCGGCAAGTACAGTAGTGCTGGTTAATGCTGCGAAAAGAATGAATGCAGCTCCGGTTATGGTTTTTTTCATAGTCGTAAAGCCTCTTTTGTAATTATTCGGAGTATCAGTTGCTGTCGCGACAACGCTGTCAGACTAACCCATGACGTCATATTCAATTAATCTTTAAAAGATAAGGTTCTTTTTTTCTATTTAGGGCTTTTTGGTCATAAAAACCACGATCAGGGAAGTATTCCCAGGCAGAAATCGTTTTATGTGAACAATATGATCAGAACGTGTTTTAAGGTGTAAAAAAGCTTTACGCCCACAAACTTCGGGAAAGCTATTTATTTACTTACACTGCCAATCGAGTCCTCCGTTATCGCTATTAGTGGCAACGTAAAATGCCATCTCGGAACGCGATCGTCGTCGAGGGACACAACAACAAATCAGAGGTTATAAGATGCTTGCTAAACGATGTTTTTTATTGGTGGCTATAGCCACACTCAGTTTTTCGGCCCTCGCATGGCAACCCTCCGGAAAAGTGGAATGCATCGCCCCGTCAGACCCGGGTGGCGGCTGGGACTTTACCTGTCGCAGCGCCGGTAATGTGATGAGGGACCTTGGCCTGGTTGATGGCACCGTACAGACCATCAATATGGCCGGTGCCGGCGGCGGCGTTGCCTATGCTCACACGGTCAGCAAACGAGCGGAAGATGACAAGCTGATCGTCGCCGCATCAACGGCAACCACTACCCGTCTCGCCCAGAAACAGTTCCCCGGGCTGGATGCCGATATGGTGACCTGGATTGGCGCACTGGGCGCGGATTACGGCGTCATTGCCGTAGGCAAGGACTCACAGTACGAGAACCTGAATCAACTGCTCGATGCCATCAAGCAGAACCCGAAATCCGTCAAGTTCGCGGGCGGCAGTGCCCGGGGTGGCTGGGATCATCTGAAGGTGCTGATCACCGCGAAGGCCGCCGGCGCCGATCGACTGCCCGCCATTCCGTACCTTTCCTACAATAACGGTGGTGAGGCCATGACCCAGGTGGTCGGTGGCCAGGTCGACGCCTTCACCGGTGATATCTCCGAAGTCACCGGTTTCCTGTCGTCGGGCGACCTTCGTGTTCTGGCCGTGCTGGCCGACGAGCGCCTGCCGGGTGAATTTTCCGATATTCCGACCGCAAAAGAGCAGGGCGTTGACGCCGTTGGCCCGAACTGGCGCGGTTTTTACATGCCCAAGGGTGCTTCCAGTGAGTCCAAGGCGTTTTGGGTCGAGACCGTCGATACCCTGTATGCCAGTGAGGAGTGGAAAAAGGTGATGAAGGCCAATGGTCTCATTCCGTTCCATCCGCCTGCAGATGAGTTCGACAGCTTTGTCGAGCAACAGGTACAGGACATCGAGAACCTGTCCCGCGAAATAGGACTGCTGAAATGACAGGCCTGGGTGATCGGCTTCTTGGCCTGGGCCTGATGGTTCTGGCGGTGGCTTACGGCTGGGTTGCACAGCAGTGGCCCGAGCCGTTTGGTGGCGCCGAAACCGTTGGGCCGGAAACTTTTCCTACCATCCTTGCGGTGGTTCTGGTTGCCGGCAGCATCTATTTGATGGTCAAGCCGGACCCCGACGCCCAGTGGCCGCTGGGCCGGTCCGCAGTTGAACTGGTGGTGTCGCTGGTTGTGCTGGTGGTCTACGCGATGCTGCTTGAACCCCTGGGGTTTGTCATCTCGACAACCCTGGCGGTTGGCACCCTTAGCTGGCGCATGGGCGCGCCCGCCAGGAATGCCTTTTTAACGGGCCTGATCAGCGCCGTGGTGGTGTTCGTCCTGTTCAACTATGGCCTGGCGTTGAGCTTGCCTGCTGGCATCCTGGAGGTGAACTGATGGAAACGCTCGGTTTTCTGATGGAGGGGTTTGCGGTTGCCCTGACACCGTACAACCTGATGTTTGCGCTCTTCGGCGCTTTCGTGGGCACCCTGATTGGTTGTTTGCCTGGCCTGGGGCCGGCAAACGGTGTGGCGATCCTCATCCGTTGGCGTTTACCCTTGGCTTGCCGCCGGAAACTGCCATGATCCTGCTGACATCGGTTTACGCCGGCGCGATGTATGGCGGCCGTATTTCCTCCATCCTGCTCAACATTCCCGGTGACGAACCGGCGATGATGACCTGCCTGGATGGCTACCCCATGGCCCAAAAGGGGCGGGCGGCCGATGCGCTGGCGATCTCTGCTATTGCGTCCTTTGCCGGTGGGCTGATCGGCACTATAGGGTTGATCATGCTTGCCCCGGTGCTGGCGAGGTTTGCCTTGAGTTTCGGCCCGGCGGAGTATTTCGCGCTGTTCCTGCTGGCCTTCGCCACCCTGGGTGGTATTACCGGCAAGAACCCGATGAAGACGGTGATTGCCGCGACCCTGGGGATCATGATCTCCACCGTGGGCATCGATATCTCCACCGGCACCCGGCGCTACACCTTCGGTGTGCTGGAACTGTACGAGGGTATTGATTTCATCCTGGCGATTGTTGGCCTTTTCGCCATTTCGGAGTTGTTGTTCTTCGTCGAGTCGCGCATGGGCGGTGGGCGTAAGAAAATGAACGTGGGCAAGCTGACCCTTACCTTCAAGGAGTTGGTCTCCACGGTTCCCACCCAGCTTCGTGGCGGCGTGCTTGGATTCATTTCCGGCGTGCTGCCGGGTGCCGGTGCGTCCCTGGGCAGTTTTATCAGCTACACCCTCGAAAAGAGCGTGATAGGCAAGAAGGGCACGTTCGGCGAGGGCGATATCCGGGGTGTGGTGGCGCCTGAGGCGGGCAACAACGGTGCCTCATCAGGCGCGCTCGTACCCATGTTGACCCTGGGCGTGCCAGGTAGCGGTACCACCGCGGTGCTGTTGGCGATGCTGATTTCATTGAACATCACTCCGGGCCCGCTGATGTTTACCCAGAACGCCGATATTGTCTGGGGCGTCATTGCCGCCCTGCTGATTGGCAATGTTCTGCTGCTGGTGCTTAACATCCCGTTGGTTGGCTTCTTTGTGCGCCTGCTGTCGGTGCCGCCCATGTACTTGCTGCCGATTGTGACCATGGTTGCCTTCGTGGGCATCTATTCCATCAGCAACAGCGCCTTCGACCTGTATTTCATGGTGGCGTTTGGCGTGGCGGGTTATTTCCTGCGCAAACTGGAAATTCCGGTGGTGCCGATTATTCTCGGGCTATTGCTCGGACCGGAGATGGAGAAGAACCTGGGGCATGCGCTGGTGTTGTCAGACGGTGACTGGAGCATTCTGTGGGAAAGCACCCTGGCCAAGAGCTTCTGGCTGGTTGCCGCTCTGAGCCTGGTGTTGCCTTATGTGGTGGGTCCGGTGCTGCGTCGCCGCATGAACGCAGCGATGAAGGAAAGCCCGGCCAGCGATTGATTCGGTTCCTGGTCGCTAACCTCCGCTTTGCCGCACCGGATGACCGGTGCGGCTTTTTTGTGCGCGCTGGTTAGAGATTCGCTTCGGCGTACTCCGCCAGAACAGAGCGCGGGACGCCCTGCAGGTGGATGTGCCCGCCATGGCGGAAACTCTTGAAGCGCTCGGTCATGTAGGTGAGTCCCGAGCTCAGGGCGCTCAGATAAGGGGTGTCGATCTGAGCCAGGTTACCCAGGCAGATCACTTTGGAGCCGTTGCCGGCACGGGTGATGATGGTCTTGATCTGATGCGGCGTCAGGTTCTGGGATTCGTCGATGATGATCAGGCTGTGTTGGAAGCTGCGGCCACGAATGTAGTTCATCGACTTGAAGTGCAGTGGCACCTTGCTGAGGATGTAGTCCACGCTGGCGGTCATATTTTCATCGTCTTCGTGGAGAGCTTCGAGGTTGTCCACGATGGCCCCCAGCCAGGGCTCCATTTTCTCCGCCTCGGTGCCGGGGAGGAAGCCAATGTCCTCGTCCAGACCCTGGGTGCTACGGGTGGCGATGATGCGTTTGTACAGCTTGCTGGCAACCGTCATTTCGATACAGGCCGCGAGGGCGAGGATGGTTTTACCGGAGCCGGCGGAACCGGTCAGGTTTACCAGGTGGATATCGGGGTCCAGCAGCAGGTTCAGGGCAATGGCCTGGTATATATCCCGCGGTACGAGGCCCCAGACTTCCTCGTGCATCAGATCGTGCTGGTGCAGATCCCGAATGACAATCTGGTCTTCGCCCACATCAGACACCTTGCCAACGAATCCCTGTTCATCAATAACGAACTCGTTGATGGTCAGCCTGGCCAAGTCGCCCTCACGACGAAGGATGTGTTCGGTAATACCCTCCCGCTGGATGGTTTCGACCTTCTCGATGGTGTCCCAGAACGAGTTCGGGAATTCTTTGTACCCTTTCGGCAGCAGATCAATATCGTCCAGCAGCATGTCGTTGTGATAGTCCTGGGCCTCCACGCCGAAGCCCCGGGCTTTCAATCGCATGTTGATGTCCTTGCTGACAAGGATGATGTCGCGCGATGTGTGGCGGGTTTGCAGGGCCGCCAGGGTATTGATGATCTTGTTGTCGTTCAGGTGCTCGGGCAGGCCATGGTTGCCTGGTAATCCGTGCTCATCAGTATCGATAACGCGCCGAGCGGTTCTGCTTTCTTGCCGCGCACTATGGGTACGCCTTTCTCGATTTCTCCTGGGCTGGCGTCACCCAGCAACTTGTCGATGTTGCGGATGGCCTGTCGGCAATCGGCAGCAACGGCCTGTTTGCCGGATTTGAGACTGTCGAGTTCTTCGAGGACCGTCATCGGAATGATGACGTCGTGTTCTTCAAAGTTCAGGAGGGCGTTCGGGTCGTGGATGAGGACGTTGGTGTCGAGGACATACATCTTTCTGCGAGCCTGCGATGCTCTTGGCATAGGGTGTGATACCTCTCTGGTCAGCCGTTCCCGGCACAGCGGTTGGTGAGCTCCTGGTCGGAGATCAGTTTGAGCATGTCATACGTGGTCACAATACCGGTGATCTTTTCGTCTTTGGTGATGAAAATCCGGTGCAGGTGTTCACGCATCATAATATCGGCAATGTCGCGCACAGGCGTTTGCTCGTCAACCGATAAAACGATAGGGGTCATGATGTCACGCACTTCCACCGGCACCTTGCCCATCTCCTCAAAAATGGCCATGCGCAGGCGCCGGGCTTCGTGTTCTTCTTCCGGGGTCATGCGCGCATCGGACTCGGAACGGCTGGCGTTCCAGCGGAATTCGGTGATGTCCTTCAGGGTGGCAATGCCGACAATCTCGCCCGTTTCGTCGGTAACCGGGCTGCCGGTGATTTCGTTGTCGGTGAGGAACCTGGCCAGACGGTCCATCGTCCAGGATTGGGGTACGGCTTGATGCTCGGGGTCATGATCTCGTAAGCGAGAACGGTCATTGACGAATCGGCTCCGTTAGCAGGTCCTTTGTAAAAGAGCTTAGCTGTTACTGATGTTCTAGTCATCCCCTGATTCAGCTTTGGGGGCTACATCTTTCAGTTGGCCCTGCGAGTCATAGATCAGTTCGTAGTTCTGGTAACGGTCCCACTGGGCAACCCGTTCCAACTGCTCCATGGAACGGATAGGAATGTCCACCAGCAGGGTGTTGACCAGCCAGCCGGGTATCGAACCGTTTGGCTCGGTGTGTTGAACCCAGATCATCCGGGTCTGGCCGTCTTCGGGAATAAAGCGGTAAAGGGTGTCGGACTTGTCGACACGGATGTAGTCATCTTCCTCGGCCCGTTGATCGGGAATGGCGCTGAGGTCCATCACGATTTCGCCGTCGACCTGTTGGCCCCGGGTGCGAATTCGTAGTACGTAATCCCGGTCGGTGACCGGCCAGGGCATATCGTTGACTGAGTAGGCGTAGCGCTCATCAAAGTCACCCGAGCCGAAGGCATAGGATTCCGAGCAGTTATGAACCCACTGAACACAGGATTTGGGATTGATCATAACCGCCATCAGATTCTCGATCGGCACATCCAGCACAGCCACAGCCTTGAAGGCCTGGAAGCTGGAGTCCGGCTGATCAGTGGTATAGACCCGGATACGATCGGTTTCCTTGCGAAGGCTCCAGTTTTCTGAGTCTTCGGCTGGCAGCCCGGCGAAGGTCAAACCTGAGGCCTGCAGGAAAACCGTGGTGGCTGCAAGACAGATGACGCGTCGATTGGCCGGGCGTTGGTTGCCACGGGCTCTCAGGTTTTGCATGAGGTACACTTCCTTGAACATGGTCGGGCGAGTCTAGCACGACTGATCTGGTGCCAACCTGCTACGATCGGGGGTTTGTGAACTGGGTAACTGACTGAATTCCTGACGTTAACATTTGGCCCGAATTGACGATGAAAAAACCGAACAAGCGACTGATCGATGACCGGGGGCGGATTCCCTACGGCGTATTGGACACACCGGTGGATGTCATCAACTACCGGGACTTTGACCTCCGTACGGTGATGGATAAACCGCGCTCGGCCCTGGCCCGTAAAGCCCGTTTTAACCAGTTCCAGTTCGTCAGTGCGATGGCGCCGGGTTGGGTGTTCGGGCTGGCGGTAGTGGATCTGAAACTGGTCAGTACGGCGTTTTTCTATCTTTATGATTTCAAGACCGGGCAGATGCTGGAGCAGTCCCTGACGCAGCCATTGGCGAAGGGAACTCACATTGAGCCCAGGCCTGAAACCGGCGTGACGGAGTTTCGTAAAGGGAAAACATGCGTTCGTATTACGTCGGACGGCCACTCGCGTGGTGTGTTGGTTTCCGGCCCCAGTGACCTCCGGATAGCCCTGAATATAGAAGGGGACACCCGCCCTCTGCGACTGGTGTGCCCAGCCGGTTACAGCGGTTGGGTGTTTACCCGTAAATCAGCGGGTCTGCCGGTGGCCGGAGACATTCGGTGGCAGGGACAGAGCTGGCAATGCGACTCGCTGTCACGCGCAGCCGTTGATTGGAGTTGCGGCTTTATGAGGCGCGAAACCGCCTGGAACTGGGCGAGTGTGGCAGGGGTGCTGGCAGATGGTCGTGCCGTTGGTCTCAATCTGGCGGCGGGCGTGAATGAAACCGGTATGACGGAAAATGCGCTCTGGCTGGAAGGGCGCTGTATCAAGCTCGGGCAGGCCCGTTTCGTGTTTGATCGCTACGATGAAACCGCACCCTGGCAGGTCACCACGGACGATGGCAGGATCGATCTCTGGTTTGAGCCATCGGGGGTTCGGCGGGAGCGACTCAATGCATGGCTGATTGCCTCCAATTTCCGCCAGTACATTGGTACCTTTTCCGGCACAGTGCGCGATGAGGCGGGCAACTCAGTCCCCGTAGACGGGCTACGGGGACTGATGGAGGATCACTTCGCACGCTGGTAGTGGCGCGGTCAGTGTTCCGGCAGGGTAACGTTCAGTTCCAGTACCGAACAGCTATCGTTGCGGTCAACTTCCACCTGGACCTGGTCATCGCTGATCTGAACGTACTTGCGGATGACCGCAAGCAGTTCTTTCTGCAATTCTGGCAGGTAGTCAGGTTGGTCGCGCTGGCCCCGTTCGTGGGCAACAATGATCTGTAGGCGTTCCTTGGCAACGCTGGCGGACCGGTTGTTTTTCTTGCTCTTGAAATAATCCAGGAAACTCATCCGTCAGCCCCCCTTGAACATCCGTGAGAAGAAACCTTTTTTCTGGGACGTCATGAAGCGATGTTCTCGCTCCTCACCCAGAAGGCGGGCCACGGCATCATCATAGGCCTGTCCGGCATCGCTGTCTTCCTCAAGAATGACTGGAACGCCCTGGTTGGAGGCATTCAGTACCACCTGGGACTCCGGAATCACGCCCAGCAGGGGGATGGCGAGAATTTCCTCCACATCGGCCACGGAAAGCATTTCGCCCTTCTCCACCCGATCCGGGTTGTAGCGGGATAGCAGCAGGTGTTCCTTTACGGGGTCCTGCCCCATCTCGGCTCTCCGCGATTTGCTCTGCAGGATGCCGAGAATACGGTCTGAATCCCGCACCGAGGACACTTCCGGGTTGGTAACAACCACCGCCTCATCGGCATAGTAGAGCGCCATCAGGGCGCCATGCTCAATGCCGGCGGGAGAATCACAGACAATGTAGTCAAACCGCTCGGACAGCTCGTTGATCACCTTCTCAACGCCATCTTTGGTCAGGGCTTCCTTTTCCCGGGTCTGGGAGGCCGGCAGGATATACAGGGTGTCGACCCGTTTGTCCCGGATCAGAGCCTGGTTGAGAGTGGCTTCGCCCTGGATCACATTCACGAAGTCGTACACCACCCTGCGTTCGCAGTTCATGATGAGATCCAGGTTGCGCAGGCCCACGTCGAAATCGATCACCACGGTTTTGTGGCCTCGCTTCGCCAGGCCGGTGCTGATAGAGGCGCTGGTTGTGGTTTTACCTACGCCACCTTTTCCTGAGGTAACGACAATGATTCTAGCCAAGGTTGCATTCCTGTTTTGCGGTGGATTCGTCGTTTTTCCCGCCTGTGCGTAGTTACGTTCTTTTCAGGCCTTCTCCAGTGGCGTTACCACCAGCAGGTCATCCCTGAGCTGGATCTGTACGGCGGTTTTCCAGCCGTTGTCCTGAAGATCTTCGGAGATTTTATAGTGTCCGGCGATGGACACAAGCTCTGCTTCAAGAGACTGGCAGAATACCCGTGCATGTTCCGCGCCGTGAATACCCGCGAGGGCCCGCCCGCGCAATGGTCCGTACACATGAACGTTGCCGGCCGCAAGCACTTCGGCGCCGGCTTGAACTGGTGCAAGGATGATCAGGTCGCCCTCGGGTGCGTAAACCTGCTGGCCCGAACGGACTGGCTGGTTGATGATTTTCGCGGGCGCTGGCTCACCCGGATTCTCGACTGGCGGGAGTCGGGTTTTCGGTCGGTTCAGTGGCGGCCGATTCCGTGGCCGGCGCGGTATCGATGTCCCGGTCGCGCTGGTTGCCACCGGGAAGCAGCGCCAATGACGCACCGCGGGCGAGGCGGCGCTGATCATCGTTGCCACCGCGTACGCCGATGACATGGATGTTGTGGCGGCGGCAGGCGCCGATGATCTTGAAAAAATCCAGTTCGCTGCTCAGCCCCTCATACTTTTCCAGGCTGATGATCAGGGGGATGTCCTTGAAGAATCCGGGGGCCTGGCTGATTTTGTCTCTGAGCGTGCTTTCGAAGTCGTCATTGTCAAAGAAATACAGCTCCAGTGCGGTCATGGAAACGTTCGCACTCTTCAGTTGGAAGCACTGCTTTACCCCGGATACGGCGGTCTCGCTCATGGATGGGTCTCTTCCGTGGTGTCGTCCTGAGTGGTGCCCGGGCGTTTGCGAAGCGCCGGGCCGTCAAAGCGGATACCGGACCAGCCGGTGCCCATGAACTGGCGGATATTGCCATGGCTTTCACCTGCCGGTTCGTCCAGCACTTGCTGGTAGTGCTGGGCAAACAGACGCAGCGTGTCGGATTCGGTCAGGTTGCAGTATTGGGCCAGGGAAAATACCCGGCATGAACCGGCGTTCTCGCCGGTGCCATTGTACAGCGGTCCGTTGTGAAACCCGGTGGCTGATAGTCGAAGAATCGGTCAATCAGCGCCAGGTATCGTCAAAATCGCCATGACCGGCCTCAACCGATGCCAGGTGGATACGAACCGCGTCATTGACGTTCATGCCTTGTGGTCCTGTTTGGGCCCTTGCTGATAGCGGGCTTTCCACTCTTCATAAGGCATGCCATAGATGATCTCCCGGGCGTCCGGGTCAGACAGCTCGAAGCCTCTCTCGGCGGCTTCGGCGCGATACCATTTGGAGAGGCAATTGCGACAGAACCCTGCCAGGTTCATAAGGTCAATATTCTGGACCTCGGTGTGCTCGCGCAGATGGTTGACCAGCTTTCGAAACGCGGCGGCTTCGATTTCCGTCTGCGATTGTTCTGGGATCGGGTTTGTCATGATTGCTCACACCTGTCTCTGTCGTCGTTGGGAGTTGCTACTCGGAGCTCCTGACATTCTCAGCATGTTACCGTAAGATACAAGGCTGTACATATGTACAGATAATTTACTTGATTGAAGAGTCATGGCCCAGCGCAAGATTATCCATGTAGATTGCGACTGCTTCTACGCCGCCGTGGAAATGCGGGACGATCCCTCATTAAGGGAAGTTCCGCTGGCCGTGGGTGGCGAAGGTGGCCGCGGAGTGGTTACCACCTGCAACTATAAAGCGAGGGCTTTTGGCGTGCGGTCCGCCATGCCTGGCGGCGAAGCCCGGCGCTTGTGCCCCGGCCTGGTGACCGTGCCGCCGGATATGGCCCGCTACCGGGCGGTGTCGAAACAGGTGATGGCCATTCTGAGGGAATTGACCGATCTGGTGGAGCCGCTGTCGCTGGACGAAGCTTCCTGGATGTCAGCGAGGTAACCGAGCATAAGGCAGTGCCACGTTGATGGCGCAGTACTTGCGCAAACGAGTGAAAGATGAGGTGGGTATCACTATTTCCGCCGGTGTGGCCCCCAACAAGTTCCTGGCGAAGATTGCCAGTGACTGGAAAAAACCTGACGGCCTGTTCGTGATCCGCCCTGAGGACGTCAAGGGTTTCGTTCAGGACCTGAAGGTCGAAAAGCTTTTTGGCGTGGGGCAAGTGACCGCTGGCAAACTTCACACGATGGGCGTTGCCACCTGTGGCGACATTCAGGCGCTACCCGCTGAAGCCCTGCCGGAGAAGTTTGGCAAGCAGGGGTACCGGCTGCGGGAAATGGCGTTCGGCCGTGATGATCGGGATGTGGTGGTGTCGCGCATTGCCAAGTCCGTCAGCGTGGAACGGACCTTTTCCCAGGACCTGCCGGACAAGCGCGCCTGCGAGTCGGTGATGGCCTCGCTGGTGGCCGATCTGAACCTCCGGCTCAGCCGCAAGGCCGGCCGAAAACCCATTCACAAGCTGTTTATCAAGATTCGTTACAGCGACTTTTCCACCCATACCCTGGAGCGTGTGCGCGACCGGATTCAGGAGCCCGAGCTGGAAGACTATCAGCCGCTGCTGGATGAACTGGTGACTGATACGGGCCGCCCGGTGCGCCTGTTGGGGCTGGGCGTGCGCTTTCGGAGTGATGAGTCGCCGGTTATGCAACTGCGGCTATTTGAATAAACCGGTCGTACAGGCCGTTAACCGAAGCCAGGCCCAGGCAACCGCCGATCAAGGCGCCTGCCGCTACATCGCTGGGGTAATGAAGGCCGAGCACGACCCGGGAGGCGGCAACACTCAGGGTGAACGGCAACAACAGCCAGGCCACCTCAGGCGCTGTCATGGCCAGCACCGTATTGAAGCAGACGGCATGTAGGGTGTGGCCGGACGGAAAGCTGTAACGGTCCAGGGGCGGTGTGCCGCAGTTTATCGAAGGAAACGATATAAACGGGCGCTCGCGGATCAGCCAGCGCTTCAGCAGCTTGTAGGTAATGGTACAGGTCAGGCCGGTAGCCACCATCAGCAGCGCGATGGCGAGCCCGGCCTGAGGCATAAGCACTGGCATCGACAGGATGACCAGATACCATAGCCAACCATCACCCAGCCGGCTGACAACCTTAAAGTACCCCTGAACCGGTCGAAACCGCAGAGAGCGATTGATGGACTGGCAGAGGGCAAATTCCCTCTGATCCACCACGTTAAAGAAGCGAGATGCCTTGCTTGTGGAGGGCATTGTAGCTGTTCCTCAGTGGCTGGTTCAGTATCAGGTGTTCGAACTGCTCAACCTGTGCGGCCCAATTCAGGTCCAGTGCGTCCAGGCGTGCCTGTGCCCGTACCCTGTTCATCAGGGTTGGCTGGTCAGCCAGGCGCAGGGCATGATCGACAAAGCCTTCGTCGTTGCTGAGCTGAGCTTCATGCCGTTGTCTTCATGGCGGATATGTTCGCTGGCGGCGGCATCGTCAAAAGCAACCACCGCCAGGCCGCTGGCCATGGCTTCAGTAACCACGTTGCCGAAGGTGTCGGTTTTGCTGGGGAACAGGAAGATGTCACCGGAGGCATAGTGCCGGGCCAGATCTTCGCCACGGCGGGTTCCTGCAAAAACGTAATCCGGATGGCGTTCGGCAAGGCGCTTGCGCATCGGCCCATCACCTACGAGTATGAATTTCGCGCAGGGGTGCAGCCCGCGGATACGCTCAAAGCATGACACCGCCATCTGAAGGTTTTTTTCCGGAGCGAGGCGACCAACATAGAGTACCGCGCGGTCGTTGGCTTGCAGCCCCCATTGTTGCCGGAGCACCGCGTCCCGTTTGTGGGGCGAAAAACGGGTGCAGTCAACGCCGCGACTCCAGACCGATGTCGGTTGAATGCCCATGTCATGGGTGGTCTGTGCGATTTTCCGGGTGGGGACCAGTGTTATGGCCGTCCTGTTATGAAACCAACGGCCGTAGCTGCACAACAGTTTTTCCAGGAACCCGGCACCATAGTAGCGACTGTAGGCATGGAAGTTGGTGTGAAAGCCGGAACTGACCGGGATGCCGGCCCGTCTGGCGGCCGCAACGGCCGCTACGCCGAGGGGGCCTTGAGTGGCAACGTAAATGGCATCCGGGCGTTGATGCTTCCAGAGTGAGGCCAGGAAGCCCGGCCGGGTCATTCCGAACCTCAGGTCACTGTAACCCGGTAGCGGCAGGCCGGTCACAACTTGCTCGTCGGAAAACAGGCATTCCCCGGCACCTTCGAATCGCCCTTTTGATTCATGGCGCTGGCGTGGACGGATGACCGTTACCTTGTGGCCACGTTGCATCAGGCCCAGGCATAGGTGCCTGAGGGTGTTCGCCACGCCATTGATTTCCGGAGGAAAGGTCTCCGAAACAATGGTAATGTGGTGCTTGCGCCCTGAAGCCTGGGTGACTCTCATCGCGGTGTTACCTGTGGTTTCCTCTTTCATGCCTCCACTATGGAAACCTGGCATGACAGTTCCGGGACAATCCCGTGACAATCCCTTTACCTTTTTCACCAATCAGATTCGGGAGTACGCATGAAAACCCGCAAGCTCGGCAGGACCGACATTGATGTAAGCGAGATTTGCCTGGGCACCATGACCTGGGGCGAGCAAAATACCGAACAGCAAGCGTTTGAGCAGCTGGACCTGGCCACCTCCGAGGGCATTAATTTCATCGATGCCGCGGAGATGTACCCGGTGCCCCCGCGGGCTGAAACCCAGGGCCTCACGGAAAGCTATCTGGGCAACTGGCTGGCGAAGCGGCGCCGTCGCGACGATCTGGTGATTGCTTCCAAAGTGGCGGGGCCGGGTAATGGACTGGGTTACCTCCGGGATGGCCCGCGCCTGACCCGGGACCATATTCGTCAGGCCTGTGAAGACAGTCTGCGCCGGCTCAAGACCGATTATATCGACCTCTATCAGGTGCACTGGCCGGATCGTAACGCCAATTTCTTTGGCAAGCTGGGGTACCGGCACAGTGTGGACGAGCAGGCGACCCCCATTGAAGAGACACTGGGCACACTGGCGGAGCTGGTCAAAGAAGGCAAAGTCCGCCACGTAGGAATCTCCAACGAAACCCCATGGGGAACGAACGAATACCTCAGGCTGGCCCGGGAGCATGACTGGCCCAGGGTGGTCAGCGTCCAGAACCCCTATAACCTGCTCAACCGCACGTTTGAGGTGGGAATGGCGGAAATTGCCTGCCGTGAACAGGTTGGTCTGCTCGCGTACTCCCCGCTGGCCTTCGGCATGCTCTCTGGCAAGTATCTTGATGGCAAGCGCCCGGAAGGCGCCAGGATGACCTTGTTTGAGCGCTTCACCCGTTACACCAGCGGTCGTGGTGCCGAGGCGACCAGAGCCTACGTAGACCTGGCGGCCAGCCACGGGCTGTCACCGGTACAGATGGCGCTGGCGTACGTGACCAGCCGTGATTTCGTTACCAGCAACATTATTGGGGCCACGACGCTTGAGCAGCTTCGTGAAAACCTGGGGTCAGCGTCGGTGTCCCTGAGCGAAGAGGTGCTTGGGGAGATAGAAAACCTTAACCAGGTGTACACCTACCCCTGCCCTTAATCCTGCAAGCGTTACGGTTTTTTAACAACTCCCATCGTGAAGCAGCCACTCTGACCGTTACAGGCGGCAGAGTGGGGTGCTTACAGTTTGCAACAAAGATTGCTGTTTTCTTGACAAAAATGCGGTGATCCCGTGACAAAAAAGCGGCGCTTTTGTGTGCAAAATCACATCTTTCTGACCTTTAATCATTAGACTTAAGCATTACATGACAGTAGAATTCCGCTTCGATTACAGGTCGCCAGAATTATTATGATTATCCGTATCTTCGTCGCACTACTTGCACTCAACATGATCGCCTTCGTCGTTCGCGCCGAAGCGAGCGAACGTGTGTTTGCAGACGAAGTTCCGGCCGAGAACGTGTATCAGCTTCAGGAAGAGATGTCGGGTGACTTCGAGCGTGAAGAATCCGACATGTATGCGACCATTGGTTCTCGCCTGCTGAGCCTCAGTCTCAGCGGCTCAGATTCGGGAAAGAAGTCCTACGCGTCTGATCGTGCCAAGCCGGACCACGGTATTGCATTGCTTGAAGAGGGCGCCTGCCTCAACCTTCGCTGGAATTTTTGAACTCCCGCCGACGTTTTCTCCTCCTGAACCCTGACTGACCTCCCACGAATCCTCGCCACCGCTTATCTGTCTCAGTGCATTGCCTGTCGCAATGGCACATGTGATTATCCATATCGGTAAGCATTCTGACGGCAACTAAGGGAGTAACACTATGGCCGCGATGGTGGAGGAACAACCGGTAACGCTCGCAGACAGCAGCGCCTGTGTAGACGAGCTGATTCGCCGGGTGGGTAAGCGCATCACACTCGGCCTGCCACTGGGGCTTGGTAAACCCATACGTTTTGCCAATGCTCTCTACCAGCGTGCCAAGGACGATCCGTCCATAGAGCTTCACATTGTCACGGCGCTATCCCTGACCGCGCCCGGTGGCAGTTCATCGCTGGAAAAGCGTTTCATGGGCCCGTTCGCCGAGCGCCTGTACGGGCGGATTCCGGAACTTGATTACGCACGGGACGTGATTGGTCAGCGTTTGCCCGAGAACGTGCGGGTATCCGAGTTCTTCTTCAAGGCCGGGTCCTTCCTGAATAACAAGGACCAACAGCGCAACTATGTCTGTACCAACTACACCCATGCAGTGCGTGACCTTATGGCGCTCGGTGTCAATGTCGTCGGCCAGATGGTGGCTCCGGCGACCGAGCCGGATCAGGAAGGCTACGTTAGCCTGAGCTGCAACCCGGATCTGAGTCTGGACCTGCTGCCCCTGTTACGGGCGCGGGAAGCGGCCGGAACCCCCGTGGCGTTGGTGGCAGAGACCAACAGCCATTTGCCCTTTCTCGGCAATGACGCCGCCGTCGAGACGGGCCAGTTTGATATCGTCCTGGAGCATGCCGCCTCCGACTACCCCCTGTTTTCGGCACCACAAATGTCGGTCAGCCCGGAGGATCACCTTATCGGGTTCTACGCCAGTGCGTTGCTCCGGGATGGAGGGACCTTGCAGGTGGGGATTGGCTCGCTGGGCGCGGCGTTGGTTCACAGCGCGATTCTGCGGCATCGTCACAACGAGCATTGGACGCAGGTGTTTGATCACCTGAAGGTGGCAGACCGCTTCCCGGTGGTTTCCGAGTGCGGTGGCACGGATGTCTTCGAGGAGGGACTCTACGGCTGCAGTGAAATGATGGTGGATGGTTTTATTTACCTCATGGAGGCGGGTGTCCTGACCCGCGAGGTGTTTGATCATGCCGGACTGCAAACATTGATAAACCGGGGCGAACTTACTCACAGTGTTTCTCTCGACACCCTGGATGTCCTGCGGCGGGAACAGTTGATCGACTCGCCGTTACGGGCCAGGGACGTGCAGTGGCTGTGTCGTTACGGCATCCTTAATCCGGAGGTCGAGTTCAAAGGCGGGCGGTTGCGTGTGGGCGAGCAATCCCTGGATCCGGATCTCGACAGTGAGGAGGCGAGAAGCGCCATTGAGTCGTTGGCCCTGGGAAAGTCACTGACCGGAGGGATTGTGGTGCATGGTGGCTTCTTCGTCGGCCCCGAAGCCTTCTACCAGCGGTTGCGGGACCTGTCACCGCACGACCGCCAACGCATCTGCATGACCAGCGTCAACTACATCAACCACTTATATGACCACGCATTCGGCAACCAGCGTCTGAAAGCTGCACAGAGGGTGCATGGCCGGTTTATCAACTCGGCGATGATGCATACGCTAAGCGGTGCGGCCGTGTCCGACGGGCTGGAAGACGGCCGTGTGGTCAGCGGTGTTGGCGGCCAGTACAATTTTGTCGCCATGGCCCACGAGCTGCCGGGCGCGCGGTCTATCCTGACCCTGCGCAGCACCCGTAAGTCCGGTGAGGAAACACTGTCCAACATTGTCTTCAGTTACGGGCACTGCACCATTCCCCGTCATCTTCGCGACATAGTCATCACCGAGTACGGTATTGCGGATCTGAGGGGGCAGTCCGACGAGCAGGTATACCTGCAACTGATCCGCATTGCAGATTCCCGTTTCCAGGCCGATTTGCTCAAGCAGGCCCAGAAAGCGGGAAAAGTGGATGCTTCGTTTCGTCTGCCTGAGCACTGGTGCAATAACACGCCGGAGGCGGTTGGAGAGGCTGTAAAGATCGCCGGAGACACGGATATGTTTCCAGCATTCCCGTTCGGGCGGGACTTTACCGATGAAGAACTCCGGCTGGGCAAGGCTTTACAAACTCTGAAGGCCGCAACGGCGACTCGTCGTGGTAAACTGTTGACTTTGTGGCGCGCCGTTAAGGCAAACGACGACGACAATCGCTACCAGCCGTTGCTGGAGCGCATGAGCCTGGATAAACCCCGGAGCCTGAAGGCGAGACTGGACCGGCGCCTGGTTATCCATGGCCTGAATCTGACTGATACACCCCCGAATACAGGAAACACAAACGCCTGATGCAAAAACCTGCTGTATTAACCGTCCACTATGTCCTCAAGAACAAGCTCGGTGAGCTGGTTGACACCTCCGAGGGCAGCGAGCCGCTTCATTTCCTGGAAGGCAGCCCGGAAATCATCGAAGGCATCCAGAAAGCGGTGAAAGACCGTAATGTCGGTGATTGCCTGGAAGTGACCGTACCTCCGGCCATGGCGTATGGAGAACATAATCCGGAGCTGATCCGCAAAGTACCCCGTTCCATGTTCGAGAACGTGGAGAACCTGCAGGTAGGGATGAAGTTTCAAACCAACACCGGCGACACGGCCCAGGTGGTACAGGTGGTAAGCATTGATGGCAATCTGGTGCGCGTGGATGCCAATCATCCGCTGGCGGGTTTTACCCTGTACTTTGATCTGGAGATCATCGGTAAGCGTGAAGCCACGGAAGAGGAAATCAACGCCGGCCATCCGCTGAGCTGAATTACAGCTCCGGGCCGGCAACCGCTGTCGGCCCGTCTGATGCCTGGTCTGAAAGGCGTCCCGCCTGAATCTGCCGCAACCCTTCGTGTACTGTCTGCCGCAAATCCCGCGTTACATCTGTCAAGTCCGTGCTGTCGTCGATCGTCACCACCGGATGGGCGATAACGCCGACCTCGACCGCCGGCTGGCGCAGCATGCGCATTAGATGATGCTGAAACTCATCGTCACCAATGAACGGCGCCAAATGGTCGGGATGGCCATTTCTCAAATAACCGATGCTCAGAGGTTGTATGTCCACGCCTGCATCCGCCGCGGCGTGAAGCAGCCGGCTATGGAAGGGCAGGACGGTCACTCCGGCTGTGGTGGTGCCTTCGGGAAACACCAGCACCGACTGCCCGTTCAGAAGGGTGCGGGCAATTTCGTCGCGGGCCTGGCCGGCTTTGCCACTGCCGCGCTGAATGAACAGCGTGCCCGCCTGCGTGGCCAGCCAACCGATCACCGGCCAGCGGCCAACTTCCGCTTTGGACAGGAAGCGCAGGGGCACCAGTCCGCCAAGTACAGGAATGTCCGACCAGGAGATGTGGTTGCTGACATAGAGCACGGGCCTGTTGCTGAAGGTGCCCTGCGTGGACATGCGAAAGCCAAGGCAGCGACTGGCTCCGTTAAAGCAGATGCGGGCGAAGGGCGCGCGGTCGATTTGGCAGCGGAACAGGGTCTCAACCAGTAACAGAGTGCCGGCAAGCGTTGCCGTCAGGCCCATGAAGCCGGTAAAGAGTACCAGTCTTGCGGTCAGGCGTATCAGTTCCATAACCAATCCTCGGGTTGCCAGGGTAGTCCCGGTTGTCTACTGGGCCTGTTTACGCATGAAATGGCGGCTGTAGCGACTGGCCAGGTTGTTGACGTCCAGCACCACCAACAGGTCTGCGCAACGGAAGTCCGGGTCCCAGCAGGGCTCGCCGCAGACGCGGGCGCCGAGGCGCATGTAGGCCTTGATCAGCGCGGGAACGTCCACCGGGCGATCCTCGCTGACAGTGTGGGTCAGGTGCGGCATTGCCCGTAACGGGGTTACCCGGTACTCCTCGCCGGCCAGGAATTCCCGCTGCAGGTATCGGGCTATGCGCCAGGCTTTCAGGCCGCCATCTGACATACCGATACTGGCGCAGCCAATCAGGTAATCCACGTTTCGCGATACCAGGTATTCCGCAACGGATGCCCACAACAGGCTGATGGTCGCACCATTACGATAGTCCGGGTGCACGCAGGTTCTCCCAAGCTCGGCGACAGTCCCGGGGAGTTGGTAAAGGGAAGAGAGTTCGAACTCACCCTCGGAATAGAAGCCTCCGGCTTCCATGGCCTGGCTGTGGTGAAGCACTCGTGTTGTAGCGACCAGTTCACCGGTGGTCTCATCGGTGACAATCAGATGATCGCAGAATCGGTCAAACTCGTCCGCATCAATGCCAGGGACGGTAGCCCCCAGGTCAGAACCATACTCTTCCGAGAAAACCTGATAGCGCAATTTCTGAGCGGATTCAACGAGATCCGGCTGTTGGGTAATGACGGTTTTGAGCTGTCGGGCCGAGCGTGACAGGCGGGCGGTCTGGGCGTTCATGGCAATGCCTCTTTGTTTCCACTTTTCGACAAGGCTATGAATCCCGTGTGACATCGGAATGAACGGGGGATGACGACTTTGTGACAAGTCCCGTTATCGGTGTGGAGGTGTGACCTTTGTCACGGGCTGTAACGAACAGGCGGTTCCATGTATATTTCTGAATAGCATGTATAATTGCTGTTACAGGAGGTAGCCTGTATTGTCAGTTGGGTAGCTGATCTTCTGACAGGCAGCTCTGTTCCGGCCATGTGGGGTGACGTTGGCCGGACGTTTCAGAAACCGGAAAAACAAAATCAGAGATGGATGGCGTGGAACAGACGAACGAAAGTTGGCGGATTCTTATAGTCGAAGATGATGAGAGGCTGGCAGAGCTGACCAGGGAGTACCTGGAGAGTAACGGGTTGACTGTCACCCTCGAAACTCACGGTGGGAACGCGGTGGAGCGCATTCGCAAGGAACAGCCGGACCTGGTCGTGCTTGACCTGATGTTACCGGGTGAGGATGGACTGTCTATCTGCAGGCGTGCGCGGCCTTTTTATCCAGGCCCGATTATCATGCTTACTGCCCGCACGGACGATCTGGACCAGGTGCTCGGCCTGGAAATGGGTGCCGACGATTACATCGGCAAACCGGTTCAGCCAAGGGTGCTGCTGGCGAGAATCCGCGCCTTGCTGAGGCGGGTTACCGAGAATGGTTCGGTGGCTGCGGAAGAGGGTAGCGGTGAAGAACCGGTCAGACTGCAGTTCAACAACCTGGTGGTGGACAGGTCAATGCGTGAAGCATGGTTGAGCGACGACAGTATCGACCTCACCAGCGCGGAATTCGACCTGCTCTGGCTATTGGCAAGCAATGCTGGCCGAGTGCTCAGTCGGGAGGAAATCTTCACCGCCCTGAGAGGGATCGAATACGATGGCCAGGACCGTTCGATCGATGTCCGGGTTTCGAGGATACGTCCCAAGATTGGCGACGATCCCATCCACCCGAGGCGCATTAAAACCGTACGCAGCAAAGGCTACCTGTTCGTAAAGGAAGCCTGACTGTTCAGTCTCTGGCGCTGGCCCGGCGGGGCCGGCGTTCATTGCCAGGGTTATCGCAATGCCCCTCAAGTTTTTTCTCAAGCTTTACGCCCGGCTGATTGGTCTTACCTTTCTGATTCTCCTGTTTTGTGTCGCATTGTTCCTGGGTGTGAATTCCGTCAGGGAGCAGTACTGGCAGGAGCGTTTTTCAGAGCCCCTGTTGCGTTGGCTTGTCGCGACTCCTCATCCTCAGCAACAGTATCCCTGGCTCAAGTCTTTCTACGATTTCCGGGTGACGCCGCCGGGTAACCTGTCGGTGTCCGATGTCATCATGGAGCGCCTTTCCTATGGCCAGGTAGTGGCGATGGACACCAGTATCGGCCAGCAGGTGATGGTCCGGAACGATAGCGGTGGGATCATCGACCTGCGATTTCGGGATATCTACAGCGATGTTGCCGAGGCAACCGCTCTCATCGCTCGCCTGCATCTTGATGACATGTCTTCGGATGGCCGGGAAGGTGCCATGTCGCAGCTATCCGATACGCTCGGGGTAGAGCTGCTGCCGGTTCGAGATCAGGCTGCACTTCCGGATTCCGAGGTTCTCGAACGCGTCTCCGAGCGGGGTATCTCGCTATACCATCATCCCTCCCGGGATCGTGCCCAGGTGTTGATCCGTCTGGAAGATGGCACTCTCGTGGACATGGCCATGCCCGCGCCCTTCAGTCCCTGGGCATGGCCGGTAATGCTGCTATTGCTCGTAGTGGCGGGAAGCGTTCTCGCACTGGCTCTCTATCTGGCGTTAAGGGATGTAGACAGCAATCTCCGGGCCGTGGAGTCGGTGGCAATCCGCATAGCCCGCGGCGAGATGGGGGCGCGGGTGGATGCAGGCGACAGTCGCCTTGTGTCCCGGTTGGCCGCAGCCTTCAACGGTATGGCGGAGCATATCCAGCGGCTGGTAGGGGTTCAGCGGGAAATGATCCACGCGGTTTCCCATGAGCTGAGAACACCGGTTGCCCGTATTCGATTCGGTGTCCAGATGATCGAAAGCGCCAATTCTCCGGAGGCGCTCCAGAAGCAGCTTGATGGCATTGACGGCGACATCCAGGAGCTTGATGAGCTGATCGATGAAATCCTGACCTACGCCCGGTTGGAGCAGGGTGGTCCCGTATTTGCGCTTCAGGAGCGGTCGGTCAGTGATATCGTTCGCCAGGTGGTGAGCGAGCAGCAGATGGTCCGCCCGGACCACACCATCGAGGCAGACATTGACGATGAATCCGAGCGTTGGTCACTGTCTGATGTGGAGCCTCGGTATTTGCACCGGGCGGTTCAGAATCTGGTAGGAAACGCTGCACGCTACGCGGCCGGCCGCGTGAAAGTCCACTGCCAGTTTGATGAGGATAATTGCCGCATTGATGTGGAGGATGACGGCCCTGGTATTCCCGAAGAGGATTGGGAAAAAGTGTTTACTGCATTTGCTCGCCTCGATGACAGCCGTACCCGAACCTCGGGCGGTTATGGCCTTGGCCTCTCCATTGTCAGGAGAATCCTCTACTGGCATGGCGGGCAGGCGTTTGTCAGTCGCAGCGACGAGTTGGGCGGAGCCCGCTTCAGTCTGGTCTGGCCTCGCAAGAAGCCGGTGGAGCACACCCTCTAAGCCGTTTTGTGATGCGCCTCTCAGCCCCTAACCTGATGTAACAAAGGCGCAACACAACCTCAACTGAAGGCTGGGCAATCCGAGCCGATACTAAATGTGTAAGGGATGACTTTTGAGGTTGTAGTTCTTACGAACTTTCCTTGTTTCATTCGTCATTTGAGGGCCGGTTTTCCGGCCCTTTTTTTATGCCCGACTTTACCGTAGCGTTCTTATCAATCCTTTGAGAAGATTGCAGCATTGACCAGAACAATGCTGAAGCACCTGAAAGGACGCCCCATGACCCAGCACCTGCTCGCCATCGATCAGGGGACCACCAGTTCCCGCGCGATCATTTTCAATGCCTCCGGCCAAGCCATCGCCACGGCGCAACAGGAATTTCACCAGTACTTTCCGAAAGATGGCCAGGTGGAACATGAGCCGGCGAAATCTGGCACAGTACATTGGCGGTGTGCAGGGAGGTTCTCGAGTCGTCAGGGCTGGATGCCTCAACCCTGGCAGGTATCGGCATCACCAATCAGCGGGAAACCACGGTGATCTGGGATCGGAAAACCGGAGAGCCAATTCACCGCGCGATTGTCTGGCAGGATCGACGCACAGCGTCTGTTTGCACCAAACTCAAATCCGATGGCCATGAAGGTAGGGTGGTGGAACGCACCGGCCTCTTGATTGACCCGTATTTCTCCGCCACCAAGATTGCCTGGATACTCGACCATGTGGACGGTGCCCGTCAGAGGGCGGAAGCTGGCGAGCTTGCCTTCGGTACTGTGGACTGCTGGCTGCTCTGGAATCTGACTGGTGGGCGCTCCCACAAGACCGATGCCACCAACGCCTCGCGCACGGCGTTGTTCAATATCCATAGTCAGCAATGGGACGACGAGTTGTTGACCCTCTTCCGGGTTCCCCGGGCGCTGTTGCCGGAAGTGCTCGATTCTGCCGCGGATTTTGGCACCACTGACAGGCAGTGGCTGGGGGCATCGGTGCAGGTCGCAGGCATCGCAGGCGACCAGCACGCAGCATTGATTGGGCAGGCCTGTTTCGAGCCCGGTATGGCGAAAAGCACCTATGGCACCGGTTGTTTCCTGATGCTGAATACCGGCGAAAAGGCGCTACGCTCCGAAAACCGGTTGCTGACAACCATGGCTTATCGTTTGAATGGCAAACCGTGCTACGCCATGGAAGGCAGCATCTTTGTTGCCGGCGCCGCCATGCAATGGCTCAGGGACGGGTTGAAGCTTATCAGTCACGCCAGCGAATCCTCTGATTACGCCTCGAAAGTGGGGGCGGAAAACCCTGTTTATCTGGTTCCGGCCTTTACCGGTCTGGGTGCGCCACACTGGGATCCTCACGCCCGCGGGGCGATTCTTGGCCTTACCCGGGACACCGGAATCGGCGAGATCGTCACCGCCGGCCTGCAATCCGTCTGCTATCAGACCAAGGACCTGATCCGCGCCATCCAGAACGATGGTGCGTCCCTACAGGCATTGCGGGTGGATGGTGGCATGGTGGTCAACGACTGGGTGATGCAATTTCTGGCGGATATCCTCAACGTGCCAGTGGACCGCCCCCGCGTGACAGAGACCACGGCTCTGGGGGCGGCCTATCTGGCCGGGCTGCAGGCCGGTGTATACCAGGGGCTGGACGAGATAGCACAACTCTGGGAGCGGGAACATCGCTTCGAGACGGCTATGAAGCCGGCACTGCGGGAGACCCTGTACGCCGGCTGGCTGGATTCCGTGGAGCGGGTTTGTAATAACTGAGGCTCGGGCTCTCAGGTTTTCTCGAAGGCGATCAGATGGTCTGCCTCCACCCGGACTGGCACGTGTTCGCCCAGGTGAAAGTCCAGATGGCTCCGGAACAGGGCCTCGAACTCGGTGTCTTCCGAGCAGCGAAAGCGATAGAGCGTCGACGTCCCGGCAAAGGTCTTTTCCACCACCTTTGGCTTAAGTTCGGAGCTGGCATCGTAGACGATGTCGTCTGGCCGGATCAGCACGTCGACCAGCGTGCCGGGTTGCCAGGTGTAGGCGCGGTTGCCGCGGATGACCCCCAGCTCGGACTCAATCGTGTCCGGCCCCAACGCTTTTCCTGGAACGAAGCCTCCTTGGCCCACGAAACCTGCAACAAAACGGTTGGCGGGTTCGTGGTATAGGTTGTAGGGCACGTCCCATTGCTGTATTCCGCCGTCTTTCAGAACCGCCACCTGATCACACATGGCGAAGGCTTCCTGTTGATCGTGAGTGACCAGGATGGCACTGATGCCCAGTGTCTTGAGGATTTCCCGCACATCCAGGCTGAGTCGGCGGCGCAGATCTGCGTCGAGGTTAGAGAACGGCTCGTCCAGCAGTATCAACGTGGGTTCCGGTGCCAGGGCACGGGCAAGCGCCACCCTTTGTTGCTGCCCACCCGACAGTTCATGGGGGTAGTTGTCGGCAAGATCCTGCAGATGAACCACCTTAAGCAACTCGGTGACTTTCTGATGTTTTTCCTCGCGATCCTCTCTGCGCAAGCCGAAGCCGACGTTTTCGGCAATTGTCAGGTGTGGGAACAGGGCGTAGTCCTGAAACACCATGCCGATTCGGCGCTTCTCAGGGGCGAGAGTGCGACCGGGCAGGCTGATGGAACTGGACTGCAGGCAAATCTCACCGGTATTGATGGGAAGAAATCCTGCCAATGCCCTGAGGATGGTGCTTTTTCCGCAACCGCTGGGGCCCAGCAGGCAGCCGATATCGCCGTGACTGAGGGCAAAGTTGACGTTCCTGACCACTGAGCCATCGCCATACCCGCAGGACAGGTTGTTTACTTCCAGCAGCCAGTCAGCAGGCTGAGCCAGGCTATCGGTCATTCGGTCAGTCCAGTCGATTGAGGATCAGGAATTCCAGCAGCGCTTTCTGGGCGTGCAAGCGGTTTTCGGCTTCGTCCCAGACCACCGAACGCGGGTGTTCCATCATGTCCGCGGATATCTCCTCGCCACGGTGCGCCGGCAGGCAGTGCATGAACAGGGCGTCCTTGTCCGCCAATTTCATCAGCGAGGGATTGATCTGGTAGTTCTGGAAGACTCTCTGACGGGCTTTCTGTTCATCTTCCTGCCCCATGGAGGCCCAGACATCCGTGACCAGGAGATCAGCACCTCTGGCGGCTTCAGCCGGATCATGAACTACAGACACCCGATCCTGATGGGTTTTCAGCAATTCACTGTCAGGTTCGTAACCCTCCGGGCAGGCAACGCGCAGGTTAAAGCCGAACTGCGTTGCTGCATTGATGTAGGACTGGCACATGTTGTTGCCATCGCCAACCCAGGCAACCGTACCGCCACGAATGCTGCCGCGATGTTCCCGGTACGTCTGCATGTCGGCCAGCAGCTGGCAAGGATGGAAATCATCTGTCAGAGCGTTGATGACGGGCACTCTGGAGGCCGCCGCGAATGCGTCGACGGTATCGTGGGAAAACGTCCGGATCATGACAGCGTCCACCATGCTGGAAATCACGATGGCGGAGTCTTCAATGGGTTCTCCTCGTCCGAGCTGGGTATCACGGGGAGAGAGGAACAGAGCAGCGCCACCGAGCTGGGTCATGCCCGCCTCGAAGGATACCCGCGTACGGGTTGACGACTTCTCGAAGATCATTGCCAGGACACGATTCTTCAGGGTTTCGCGCACGACGCCCTGGCGCCAATCGTTGCGGAGTTTAGTGCCGTGGTCGACCAGACTTTCAAGCTCGTCGGAGCTTAAGTCATTGAGTGTGAGAAAATGTCTTGCTGCCATGGAGTGGCCCTTAATTAATCGATAACCCTATCCAAGAAATCCGGATCTATTCGTGGTTACAACCGGCCCGCGGTGGTCATTGTCCTGAAACGGCAATACGCCAGCACGCGGTGAGAGCCGCACTGGCGGGAAATACGGAAACGGAGGTTGCCTGAAAGGCAGGGGCTCAAGTCTAGCCCGTCAGGGGGCTGAAGACAACGCCAGGGCATATGCAGGTGTCAGGCGGTGTTTGGTGAGCGTCACGGGACGTGTACAATAGTGTCAGGCATGTCGCAACCGGGCGACCCCGTTTCCAATGAGAGGTGAGAGTTCATGGACATCAACGAAACCATCAAGAGCCAGCTTGAGGAAAACGCCATTATCCTCTATATGAAAGGCACTCCACAGGCTCCGCAGTGCGGTTTCTCAGCGAAGACCGTCCAGGCGCTGATGGCATGCGGCGAGCGGTTCGCCTTTGTAAATATTCTTGATAACCAGGAATTGCGTGAAGGCCTCAAGGTCTATTCAAGCTGGCCCACCTACCCGCAGCTCTATATCAATGGTGAGCTGGTAGGCGGCTGCGACATTATTCTCGAAATGTCGGAAAGTGGTGAGCTGGCCGAGCAGGTCAAAGCCGCTGCGAAACAGGCAGAAGCCTGAGTTAACCGTGTTTAAAGTCGTTCCGGGGCGAAAATGAGTTCGACCCGGAATTGCTTCCTTCCTGAGTATTCTTCCGGTGGTTTTGGATAAGGGCTGGCTAGCAGGGCAGCCTGATAAATCGCTCGGTCTATGTCGTTGAACCCCGTCGATTTGGTGACCTTGGCACCAGTAAGTGCTCCGCTTGGGAGTAGTTTCAGCTCAAGCTGACTGCTCACCGGCTCGGTGACACTGCGGCTGGAAGGAACCGGTCGTTTGCCGAGTTCCTTACCAATGTGTACGGCCAGGCTTGCCGTATAGGGATCCACATCTCGTGGCGACGAGGTTATCTGAGTGACCTTTTCCGGCGTGTCCTCCACCGGTTGCTCCGGGTTGCCTGCGGCAGTAGCGGCCGAGTCCTGCGAGGGCGTTGTCCGTGCTGGAGATTGGGGCTCCACCACGGGTGTTTGTGGTGATGGCGCCGAACGCGCAGTTGGTTCTTTGTGCCGGGGATGACTGGTGTCGACTTGCGGCGATTCCACAGCAACGGGGTCACGCTGGTCGCTGGTGGACGTTGGTTCAGTTGTGATCGTGTTGCGGTCCGGAGCTGTCGTGCGAGTCGGCGATGTCGCGCTGGCGGCGGATTCCGGCAAGGGAATACTGCCAGGACTGACCAGTTCCACTTTCACCGTCTGGCGATGGCTTTCCGCGCTTGGAGCCGTATAGGGAAGGGTGGCCATTATCAGGGTATGAAGCAGTAAGGCAACCGATATCGCCAGGGTGATCCGGTATTTGTCCGGGAGGCCGGTAACACTGCCATACTCCAGCATTGTTGCTCAGACGCTCCCAGTACTTTTAACCTGCCTTGCTCCGCAAGCTGCCCACGACTGCGTCCAGCGCCCGGTCAATCAGCGCTCCCTGCTCAAGGACGGTCAGACGGCCGCGCCGCATCTCATGCGCCAGGTCGGTGCGGGTTTTCTCGATCACCTTGAGCCCCATGCGATTTACGAAAACAAAGCAGTCTGCTTCCTCAATGATGGCGGACAGTTTGCAGCGGAAGCTGGCCCCGTTGACCAGGTTGAACTCCACCCAATTGCCGATTTCAATAGCATCGATCTGTGCCACATATTCGGCGATGGCGGCGTCCTCAAGCTCCTGTTGGCGCTCGATGGCAGTCTGATGAGCGTGGGGATGTCTTCTTCGGGCTCCGGCTCGGGAGAGTCCTCCATGGCCTCGGCCAGCGCGTTGGCTCGGAAAGCTTCCGTTAACTCGTGCTTGAGGTCCGCCATCATCTCATCCAGCTTGGATGAGTTGTAGGAAACCTCTTCAAGCCCGGCCCGGAGTGACTTCAGCAAGCCGGGAACCACGCGAACCCACTGATCCCGCTCTTCATCTTCCTGATGCGGATGCAGGCACCAAATGAGGTCATCCACCACGCGGACAGTCTGTAGCCAGCGGTGTTCCACGTCGTCCCTCAGGTAAGCCAGGAACATCACCCGGCTCCAGCCGTTGATCAGGATGTTCCGCACTGGCTCCTGAAGCTTGTATCGCGCCAGTTTTTTCTGCAGCAACTGATCGACGGTTTCCTGAGCTTTCTGCGATTTGATACGTCCGCGCTCGGATTCCCGGGTGCGCTGCTCCACCAGGGAGGACTTGCGGTTTTCCCTTGCCAGGAACTGTTCGAACTCCTCGCCCAGGGTTTCAAAGAGTGTTACGTCACCATCGAATTCGTTCAGTATGCGAACGACAATGGCGTGGATCTGCTCGTACAGCTTGTCGCGGGTTTTCTCGTCACTCTCGCTCCAGCCAATGCCGGCCCGTGCCAGGGAGTTCAGCAGGCGGCGGGCTGGGTGAGTTGCTTTACTGAAGAATGACTTGTCCTTGATCACCACCTTGAGGATGGGGATCTGTAATCGGCTGATCAGGACCTGCACGGGGGCCGAGAGGTTGTAATCGTCGAGAATGAATTCAAACAACATGGACACGAGGTTGATCAGGTCCTCGTCCATTTCCGCCAACGCCGGCTTTTTGCCATCGCTGGTCGTTCCGGCCTGTGCCAGCAACTGTTGGACAACCTGATGGAGGTCAACCATCACCGGCTCGCCGGCACTCAGGTTGCCGCTAATCTGTTCGCCAGGGGGGTGTTGGGGAAGTGAGCCGAGCAGACTTGCCAGTTCCGCTCCCCCAACGACATGAATATTGGGGTCGGATGCCCGCGGCGGAATGCCTGCGTTGGCGCGCTGGAGCGCCAGCATCTGCCGGATCTGGTCGAACATGGCGCCTTCATGGTGCCCTTGCTGACTTTCCGCAGCAGCGGGTTCCGTCATCGCGCTGGCGTTCCCACCTGTTTCGTCAGCGTGAGTGCCGGATGCTGTCTTGCTCTGCTGTTTACCGGCCTTGCGTGGTAGCGGAAATTCGGAATCACGCCGGCCTGGATGAGGATTCGGTTGGCTTCGTCCAGCAACATGCCAAGGTTGGAGACAACGTAACGATCAAATTGCTTGAGCAGAATCAGGCGTTCGCGTATCTGGATTTCCAGCGCCTGGATGGCTTCCACAAAGGCGCTGCAGAGATGTTCCGGCGCCATGGGGTTAACCGGCGCTTCGTCACTGGCGCCCGGATAAACCACGCTGAAGCGTGTCTGCAGTTGTAACAGGGGACCCTGAAAGTGGACCTTGGACTTGGTGATCATGGCATTGAGGGCAACCTGTTCTTCCAGGTCGTCGTCGCTACCAGCGACAGGCTGTCTGAGCTGGTCTGGCTGGCTAGACTTTCGTCGGCTGCCACGCTGCCGCTTTGAGGCGGATTGGCGAACAGTTGTGCTACCGCATTCTGGAAGTGACGCTCTACACCCTTCCGCTTGATACGGATTTCGCGCATGGCCTCGAAATAGCGGTTTTGCTCGTTGTTGCTTCTGGCGTTGTTTGCCAGCTCGAACAGCGAGTCATCAACTGCATCAAATGCACCCTGCAACAAATCCCCCAGTCCAGCAACGACAGTGTCGCGGATGCGAACCACCTGCGCAGGTACGGGATTTGAGCTCCCTGCCTCCCGGTGCTCGCGGAGATAATGTATGCCGGACTGCTTATTCATGGCCGACTCCTGTGTACGCCTCAACCGGATACATGACCGAGCTTACAGCTGTATTTTTTCTTTATACGTTAAATCTACCGCATTTTAACACACGGTAACATGACCAAACGCTAACAAAACCCACTAATGTTCCAAAGCACCCTAAGGAACGGCGGATCATATGCCTTACGGCATGTTGTTATTATTTTTTGCGTGACTCCAGTCTTGGGTGGAACCGCATTTCGGTCAAGAAAAATATTAAAATTTGATCTTTCTAAATAGTCAGGTGTTATAGCCAGATGATCTAGCCCATAGCGCGCTTTTTCTTCTTTTTGGGGTGAACGATCGCAGCCTTGACCACATTGTCCTTGATTTGGAGCACCTCAACGCGGTGCCCGCCCACCTTCAGGCACACGTTGGTATCCGGGATGTTTTCCAGGGTTTCGGTGATGAGGCCGTTGAGTGTTTTGGGGCCATCAATAGGTAGCTTCCAGCCAAGGGTTTTGTTGATGGTTCGCACAGCGGACGTACCATCGATGATGTATGTGCCGTCGTCCTGGGGAATGATGTCGGGGCTGGTGGCGGCGTAATCGGTGGTGAATTCGCCAACGATCTCCTCAAGAATGTCTTCCAGTGTCGCCAGGCCGAGTACTTCTCCGTACTCGTCAACAACGATGCCGAAGCGTCGTTTCTCCTTCTGAAAGTTGATCAGTTGGGTGTTGAGGGGTGTGCTTTCCGGAATGAAATAGGGCTCACGGCACAGCTGCATCAGCATGGCCTTGTTGATTTCATCGTGAAGCAGGAGTTTTGAGGCGTTGCGCAGGTGAAGCACACCCTGAATGTTGTTGATGTCCCCCTTGAACACCGGCAAGCGAGTGTGCTGACTGCTTCTTAGTTGGCGCAGGATGGTGTCCAGGTCATCATCCAGATCGATGCCGACCACCTCGTTGCGTGGCACCATGATGTCGTTCACGGTCACTTTCTCAAGGTCGAGGATGCTAACCAGCATGTCCTTGTGTTTGGCTGGGATCAGTGCGCCCGCCTCATTTACAAGGGTTCTCAGTTCTTCGCGGCTGAGGTGCTCGTTGGCGGCATCGTCGGCGGACACGCCGATGATCTTCAGGATGGCGCCTGTAAACAGATTAACCGCCCAAACCACGGGATAGAGTAATTTGAGCAGCGGTCCCAGTACGTGGCTGGCTGGAAAGGCAATCTTTTCGGGAAACAGTGCAGCAAGGGTTTTGGGGGTGACTTCCGCAAAAATCAGGATAACGATGGTCAGCAGAACGGTGGCAATGGCAATCCCGGCGTCGCCCCAAATGCGGATGGCGATCACCGTGGCGATGGCTGAGGCAAAGATGTTGACGAAGTTGTTGCCGATCAGGATGACGCCGATCAGCTGGTCGGTGCGATTGAGGAGAGACTGGGCTCTGCGGGCGCCTCTATGGCCGGTCTTGGCCATGTGCTTCAGCCGGTACCGGTTCAGTGACATCATCCCGGTTTCAGAGCTGGAGAAGAAGGCGGAAAGCAGGATGAGTCCTGCCAGGATGATGAACAGCGCAGTAAGCGATGTTTCGTTCAAGACTGAGTGTCCTTATGTTGCCGACAAGTTGGGAAAATAGGTGGTTGAAAGTCGGGGTGTCAAGTTGGTGTCTGTCCGGGGAAATTCATGGTAGCGTCAGCCGCCCCGGTGAAAGATCAGTTCCAGCACGAACTTGCTTCCATAGAAGGCGAGCATTAACAGGGCGCACCCTGCCAGTGTCCAGCGGCTGGCGGTAATGCCGCGCCAGCCCTTCGTGTAGCGTCCGATTAGCAATGCGATGAAGACGATGAGTGACAACAGCGAGAACAGCGTTTTGTGGGCCAGATCCTGAGCGAACAGGTCGTCAATGAACAGGGCGCCGGTCACGATGGCCAGAATCAGCATGACCACGCCTGCCCACACCAGCTCGAACAGCAATGACTCCATGGTCTGCAGCGGCGGCAGGTTGCGTATCAGGACGCTGTTATAGTTCTGTTTGAGCTGGCGATTCTGCAGGTAAAGCAGCACCGCCTGTATGGCGGCCAGCGTAAACAGGCTGTAGGCTGTCACCGACAGTGCGATATGGGAGAGCATGCCGTAGTGGTCTTCCGGCACCAATCGGAAGGGGAGTGAGTAATCAGACCCATAATGATGGTCAGCGCTGCCAGCGGGTAAACGCCAAGGAAAAGGCTTTGTACCGGTTTGCGAAGGTTGAGGGCTAGCAGCAAAAAAGCGATCAGCCAGGAAATAAGGACAGAGCTCTGGAAGAAGCCGAAATCGAAACCGCCTTCACGATGAACGGTCTGGGCAATCAACAGTCCATGTGCTGTCAGGGCCAGCAGGCCGATAAGGGTGGTGATGGCAATGCTGGTGTGTACCCGTCCCCGGAAGCTGAGAGCCTGCAGGGCGGTACCTACGCTGTAAAGCAATAACGAAGTGACCGCGAGGATCAACGTTCCCATGACGTCCTTTTTATAACCACTTTCTGACTCGAGATCGGCGGGGTTCCACGCCGATTTGACCGGGCTGGTCGTTTCAGGGCGATAGTCTGGTTATAATGTCGCGATTATGCAACAGGAATCAAGGAACCTGATCGGGTTCCGGTGTTTCATGCAACCAATTTATCCGGGTACGGAAGAGCAACATGTTTGAAAACCTCCAGGACCGACTTTCCGGCAGTCTGCGCAAGATATCTGGGCAGGCGCGGCTGACCGACGACAATATAAAGGAAACGCTGCGTGAAGTGCGCATGGCGCTGTTGGAGGCGGACGTTGCCCTGCCTGTGGTCAAGGCATTTATTGAGGGCGTGCGTCAGCGGGCAATCGGGCAGGAAGTTCAGCGTAGCCTGAGTCCGGGCCAGGTATTCGTGAAGGTTGTCCAGCAGGAGCTGGAGCGCGTGATGGGGGATGGCAACGAATCCCTCAACCTGGCAGTACAGCCACCGGCAGTGATTATGATGGCCGGCTTGCAGGGTGCCGGTAAGACCACCACGGTGGCCAAGCTTGCCCGCTTCCTTAAGGAAAGGCAGAAAAAGTCCGTTCTGGTGGTGAGTGCCGACGTCTATCGCCCGGCGGCCATTCGTCAGCTGGAAACGCTGGCCGGTGAAGTGGGTGTGGAGTTCTTTCCCAGTTCTGAGGATCAGGATCCTGTTGATATCGCCAATGGCGCCATGGACGCAGCCCGCAAGAAGCATATTGATGTTGTGATTCTGGATACCGCCGGCCGCCTGCACGTTGATGAGCAGATGATGGGCGAGATTGGTCGTCTTCATAAAGCCGTCAACCCGGTTGAAACCCTGTTTGTGGTCGACGCCATGACGGGTCAGGATGCTGCCAACACGGCCAAGGCCTTTAATGATGCGCTGCCACTGACGGGCGTTGTCCTGACCAAGACCGATGGTGATGCCCGTGGCGGTGCCGCGCTGTCGGTGCGTCACATTACTGGTAAACCGATCAAGTTCCTGGGTGTGGGCGAGAAGTCCGATGCCCTGGAGCCATTCCACCCTGACAGGGTGGCGTCCCGGATTCTGGGTATGGGGGATGTGCTCTCCCTTATAGAGGAAGCCGAGCGCAAGATTGATCAGAAGAAAGCCCAGAAACTGACAAAGAAGATCAAGAAGGGTAAGAGCTTTGATCTTGAAGACTTCCGTGACCAGCTTCAGCAGATGAAAAGCATGGGCGGCATCGGCGGTCTGATGGATAAGCTGCCCGGCATGGGTCAGATGGCACAGATGGCCCAGCAACAGGTCAATGACAAGTCCATGGGGCAGATGGAGGCCATTATCTGCTCGATGACGGCAAAGGAGCGCCGCTACCCGGATGTGATCAATAACTCTCGCAAGCGCCGCATTGCGACGGGGTCCGGTACGCAAATCCAGGATGTGAATCGTCTGCTAAAGCAGCACAAGCAAATGCAGAAAATGATGAAGAAATTCGGCAAGAAGGGCGGAATGGCTAACATGATGCGCGGTCTTGGCGGTATGATGCCGCCGGGTGGCGCAGGCGGTGGTATGCCTCCGCGTGGGCGTATGTAGAAACCGGGATGTTTTCCCTGTTTTCTTTGGCGTTCATTTAGCATAGAATAGCGCCCCTTTCGAGTATGGGTCTTCGCGCCAGCCAGTGATTTCTGAAGCTTGGCGGGTGTGAATCGTACAAAGTTCGTACAACAGAACAGGATATTGGTCGAAATGGTAATAATCCGTTTGGCTCGTGGCGGCTCCAAGAAGCGCCCGTTCTACCATCTGACAGTGACAGATAGCCGCAAATCCCGCGACGGTCGTTTTATCGAGCGTGTTGGTTTCTTCAACCGGTTGCCCGTGGCCAGGAAGAGCGTCTGCGTATTGATCGTGATCGCATCGATCATTGGCTGGGTCAAGGCGCCCAGACCAGCGAGCGCGTTGCACAGCTGCTGAAAGGCGCTGCTGCAGAGTAATTGAAAGAACGTTTCACCACCGGGGTTAGGGTATGGCTCAACATTCGCAGGAAACTGTGATTGGTCAGATTACCTCGGTGTTTGGGGTTAAGGGGTGGCTCAAGGTCTACTCCTATACTGACCCCAAGGACGGAATACTGAACTACCGGGACTGGACCTTGGTTCACAACGGCAAGCGTATCCCGGCCAGGCTTGAGGAAGGTCGCCGGCAAGGCCAGGGGATCGTCGTCAGGCTAAAAGGTATCGATGATCGTGAAGTGGCCCGCAGTTACTGTGGTGCCGACGTTGTTGTGTCTACCGAGGAATTGCCGCAGCTCCCCGAAGGGGAATACTACTGGCATCAACTGGAAGGCCTTGACGTTTTCACGACAGAGGATGAGTACCTGGGTAAGGTGCATCATCTGATAGAAACAGGCTCCAACGACGTCCTGGTGGTGCGGGCAACCGACGCCTCCATTGACCAGCGTGAGCGGCTGATTCCCTATCTTCCGGACCAAGTGGTCCGGAGTGTGGATCTGGCCGGCTCGCGTTTGGTGGCCGACTGGGATCCGGAGTTCTGACGGGTGTGGATTGGCGCAGTCAGTCTGTTCCCGGAGATGTACGCTGCGGTGACGGATTACGGGATTACCGGAAGGGCCGTTCGTGATGGTCTGTTGACGTTCACGGCTTGGAACCCTCGGGAATTCACTCATGATCGTCACCGAACGGTAGACGACCGGCCTTACGGTGGAGGCCCCGGTATGCTGATGAAAATTCAGCCACTGCGGGATGCCATCCATGCGGCAAGGGAGTCTGCACCCGGACGCGCCTGCGTGGTTTATCTGTCTCCCCAGGGGGAGGCGATGAATCAGGGCGTGGTTGAATCGCTGGCAGCGGAAGAGAGTCTTATTCTCGTCGCTGGGCGATATGAGGGTGTTGATGAGCGCCTGATATCGGCGGAAGTCGATCGGGAGGTGTCACTGGGAGATTTCGTGCTTTCCGGTGGCGAGTTGGCGGCCATGGCTGTCATTGATGCGGTTACACGCCTCATCCCCGGAGCGCTGGGTCATGCGCAGTCGGCAGAGCAGGATTCCTTTGCTGACGGTTTGCTGGATTGTCCGCACTACACCCGGCCGGAGGTTTACGAAGGTCAGGCTGTGCCGGATGTTTTGTTAGGCGGTCACCATGATCAGATCCGGCGTTGGCGGCTGAAACAGTCGTTGAGGCGAACCCGGGAGCGACGCCCCGACCTGCTGGATAAGCGGGTGTTTACGGACGAAGAGCGTGAGCTGCTGGAAGAGATTTTGAACGAACCGGGTGCCTCTGAATCATCAGGGCATTAAAAGATTGGGTATCAGGAGCACATACGATGAGCGGCAAGAACAACATCATCAGTCAAATTGAATCAGAGCAGATGACCAAGGAAATCCCTGCCTTTGCGCCGGGTGATACCGTGGTAATCCAGGTTCGCGTTACCGAGGGCAACCGTGAGCGTCTGCAGGCGTTCGAAGGCGTTGTGATCGGCAAGCGCAACCGTGGCATGAACTCTTCCTTCACTGTACGGAAAGTGTCCTACGGTGTGGGTGTTGAGCGTACCTTCCAGACCTTCTCCAAGCTGATCGACAGCATCAGTGTGAAGCGTCGTGGTGACGTTCGCCAGGCTAAGCTTTACTACCTGCGCGACCTGTCTGGCAAGGCAGCTCGTATCAAGGAAAAGCTGGGCTGATCAGCAGAAGTTGCTGGTACAGTTCGTCAGGAAAAGGCAGCCCAAGGCTGCCTTTTTCGTATCCGGTTGCCGGAACTTTTCGTGCCCGTTTCGTTTCGAGTAGGCCGCCATGCCCCGGAAACCCACCTCCAGAGTTGAGCTTAGATCGCAGGATGAAGCGGTCATTGTGCGCTTCACCGATGCCATCTGGCTTGAAGATGGCTTGGGGGAAAAAACCCGTCAGGCGTACCGGAGTGATCTTGAGCGGTTGGCGGCCTGGCTGCAGGAGCAGCCGGGAACGCCCCTGCTGACCGAGGTGCGCCGGACCGACTTGCTGGGCTGGATATCCCGTGGGTTGTCTGATGGTTTCAAAACCTCCACGGCTGCCCGTCGCCTCTCCGGTCTTCGTCGTTTTTTCCGCTACCTTTTGCGAGAAGGCGTGATCGCTGAAGACCCTACACTGCGAATAGATAGCCCCCGCCTTCCTCGACGGTTGCCGGATTCTTTGTCGGAAGAGACGTGGAAAACCTGTTGTCGGAACCCGATCCTGAAGTGCCCATTGAGCTTCGCGACAAGGCGATGATGGAAATCCTGTACGGCTGCGGTTTGCGGGTTTCGGAGCTTGTGGCTTTAACGGTGGGTGAGGTGAACCTGCGCCAGGGGGTGGTCAGGATTGTTGGCAAGGGAAACAAGGAGCGCCTGGTTCCGCTTGGTGAAGAGGCAGTTGATTGGCTGGTACGTTACATGAGGGAGGGGCGAGGTGAGCTTCTCAAGGGGCGGGCCAGCAACGCACTGTTTCCGGGTAACCGTCCCGCTGCGATGACGCGGCAGACCTTCTGGCATCGGATCAAACATTACGCACTCCGTGCTGGAATTCTCAAGCATCTGTCACCCCATACCCTTCGCCATGCCTTTGCGACGCATCTGTTGAATCATGGTGCCGACTTACGGGTGGTTCAGATGTTACTTGGGCATTCGGACTTGTCGACAACCCAGATATACACCCATGTGGCACGTCAGCGATTACAATCGCTGCATCAGGCTCACCATCCGCGCGGTTAGTTAGAGTGTCGTAACATCCCGGGTTAGTCGGCGGGCATGGCGCTTGGTACACTGAACTTTTTGCGGGCAGCGGTGTCGCACAAACTCGGCGGAATTCGCCGTCTGACAGGCTATATACCTTCGTGATTCTGGAAAACTGGAAACCAATATGCTGATCAAGAACTTGTTTAAACCCATGCTGCCACTGGTGCTCGCGGCTCTGGCGGCTGGCGCTCACACTGCTCATGCGGGCGAGGTCGAGGATACGATTGCCGACAAACTCACCGCAGCGATTCCGGGGCTGAAGATATCCGATGTCCGCAAATCGGAGGCTGAGGGTTTGTACGAGGTGTACAGTAATAACGGCGATACCATTTTCACAACGGCCGATGGTCAGTACCTCCTGACCGGCGACCTGCTGAAAGTGACCGCGAACGGTATTGCCAATATCTCTGAACAGGGCAGGGCGTCCCAGCGCGCTCAAACCATGGACGAGTTCGGTGATGAGGGCTGATCAGTTTTCCGGCCAAGGGCACCGAAAAGGCTTCTATTGCTGTGTTCACCGATATCGATTGCCCATACTGCCGCAAGCTGCATGACGAGGTTCCGCGACTGAACGAATTGGGTATTACTGTCAATTACTATGGCTTTCCCCGTTCCGGCCCCAATACGCCCTCTTTTCGCAAGTATATTTCCGTCTGGTGTTCCGATGATCCGCAGGCTGCCATGAATGCCGCCAAGCAGGGTCGATCCGTGGATGATCAGAGCTGCGAGAACCCGGTCAGGGAGCAATTCGAGCTGGGTAGTCGCGTCGGTGTGACGGGTACCCCGGCGATCGTACTGGAAGACGGTAATATGGTGCGTGGTTACGTGCCGTCTGAAAAACTGGCTGAAGGCCTGGGGCTGCTCTGATAGGCTACGGAATGCCTTGTTTGCCTGTTCATCAGGCGGGGCTTATTCGGGCGCCCGTTAACCGTTATACTATCGCTCCCCACAGCAACCCATCGGGAACAGAGGTGAAAGCTTGAAAGACGTCAATGTCGGAATCTGCGGACTGGGAACAGTCGGTGGTGGTACGTTCAACGTACTGACCCGTAATGCCAGCCTGATCACAGGCCGGACAGGTTTCAATCTCCGTATTGCCCGGGTGGCGACACGCACCCCGCGCAATGATATTGATCTGGGGGATATCCCGTTCAGTACCGACATTTTTGACGTGGTGAACGACCCGTCTGTGGATGTTGTGGTCGAATTGATTGGTGGTTACGAAACCGCTCGGGAGCTGGTGCTGGCTGCCATCCGAAATGGCAAGCACGTAGTCACCGCCAACAAGGCGTTGATTGCGGTCCATGGCAACGAGATTTTCGAGGCAGCGGCGAAGCAGAATGTGATCGTTTCCTACGAGGCTGGCGTTGCTGGCGGTATCCCCGTCATCAAGGCTGTTCGCGAAGGCATGGCCGCCAACCGCGTTGACTGGATCGCCGGCATCATCAACGGCACCGGTAACTATATTCTCACCGAGATGCGCGCCGGTCGCGAGTTCGCTGAAGTGCTGAAAGAAGCCCAGGACCTGGGGTATGCCGAGGCGGACCCGACCTTCGATGTGGAAGGCATTGACGCTGCACACAAATTGACGATCCTGGCCTCTGCAGGCTTTGGTGTGCCGCTGCAATTTGAAAAAGCCTACACCGAGGGGATTTCGGAAATCACCCCTTACGACATCGCTCACGCGGAAATTCTTGGTTATCGCATCAAGCACCTGGGGATCGCACGTCGCCGCGATGAGGGCATCGAGTTGCGGGTGCATCCCACGCTGGTTCCGCGCAGCCATCTCATTGCACAGGTGGATGGTGTGTTGAACGCAGTTCTGGTGGACGGTGATGCCGTTGGCCAGACCATGTATTACGGCCCCGGCGCCGGCGATGAGGCCACGGCATCAGCGGTTATCGCCGATATCATCGACGCGGCCCGTTCCGTGGCTGCCAAGAGCAACCAGCGGGTTCCCTACCTTGGCTTCGAGCCTGCGGCAATGGAAGATCTGCCGGTGCTGCCGATGGAGGATGTTCAGTCCGCCTATTACCTGCGCATACAGGCGCTGGACCGTCCCGGCGTGCTGGCGAAAGTCGCTTCCATTCTCAGTGAGCACGGCATCAACATCGAGTCCATTATGCAGAAGGAATCGGAGCTGAAAGATGGCCGCATCCCGGTAATTATCCTGACCCACACGGTCCAGGAGCGACAGATCAACCGCGCTATTGAAGAGCTGGAAGCCCTGAGCGATATCGACGAAAAAGTCGTCCGTATCCGCGCCGAAAACTTTAACTGACAGGAACGCAAGGTGAGATACATCAGTACACGGGGCGAAGCTCCCGCCCTGGGCTTTGAAGACGTCCTGCTGACAGGCCTGGCCACCGACGGTGGCCTGTATGTCCCGGAATCATTGCCTCATTTCAGCCTGGAAGAAATTCGCAGCTGGCGTGGGCTTTCCTACAGCGAGCTCGCTTTCAAGGTAATGCACCCGTTTGTCGACGATGCGATTCCTGCGGAGGATTTCCGCAGGATGCTGGACGAGACCTACGGTGATGTATTTGCCCATAAAGCGGTGGCCCCACTGGTTCAGTTGGACACCAATGAGTGGGTCATGGAGCTTTTCCGTGGCCCAACCCTGGCGTTCAAGGATTTTGCCCTGCAACTGCTGGGGCGCCTGTTGGACTACGTGTTGGAGAAACGCAAGCAGCACGTGGTGATCATGGGGGCAACGTCCGGTGATACCGGCTCCGCCGCCATTGAGGGGTGCCGCCGGTGCGAACACGTCGACATTTTCATCCTGCATCCCCATGAACGGGTGTCCGAGGTGCAGCGTCGCCAGATGACCACCGTGAAGGGTGACAATATCCATAACATCGCGGTGCGCGGCAACTTTGATGACTGCCAGCGCATGGTGAAGGCGAGCTTTGGTGACCAGTCGTTCCTCGGTGGTCAAACCCAGCTTGCGGCGGTGAATTCCATTAACTGGGCCCGTATCATGGCTCAGATCGTCTACTACTTTCATGCTTCCCTGGCGCTCGGCGGTCCGGATCGGAGTATGGCTTTCTCGGTGCCCACGGGTAACTTCGGCGATATCTTCGCGGGTTATCTGGCCAAGAAAATGGGTTTGCCGATCTCCCAGTTGGTGATCGCCACCAACCGTAACGACATCCTGCATCGCTTTATGAGTGGCAATCGCTACGAGCAGCTCCAGCTTGAGCATACCTTGTCACCAAGCATGGATATCATGGTGTCCAGCAATTTCGAGCGCCTGTTGTTCGACCTGCACGGCCGCGACGGGGCTGCGGTAAAGGACCTGTTGGAGAATGCCACCAAGGGCCCAGTCAGCATTGAAGATTACCGCTGGAAGCACGCTCGCAAACTGTTTGACAGTGACGCGGTGGGTGATGAGGGCACCACAGACACCATCCGTGAGGTGTTTGACCAGAACGAGTACTTGCTCGACCCCCATACCGCCATCGGCGTGCGTGCGGCCCGAAACTGTCGTCGCGACCCGGCGGTACCGATGATTACCCTGGGTACTGCGCATCCGGCCAAGTTCCCGGATGCCGTGTTGCGCTCAGGTGTTAAAGCCGAGCCGTCCCTGCCGGTGCATATGTCGGATCTGTTCGAACGGGAGGAGCGATACACCGTTTTGGATAATGACCTGTCCGCCGTGCAGGACTTTATCGCCAAACACTGGAAAAATACCTGAGTGGTATGACGCCCAAAAAAATCCTTCGTCGCCCCAGCCCGGACACCACTCCGGACTGGGGCCAGAATCTGCCCCCACTGCTTCGCCGTCTATACGCCGCCCGTGGCGTGACTTCCGATGACCAACTCAGCTACACACTGAAACATCTGGCGTCCCCCATGGATCTCAGGGGTATCGACCGTGCCGTGGAATTGCTGTCTGAGGCCATTTCCAGCCAGCAGCGTGTATTGGTACTGGGTGACTTTGACGCCGACGGTGCCACCAGCACGGCGGTGGCCATGCTGGGTCTGGGCATGCTGGGGCTGAACGACATCGACTTTCGTGTGCCCAGCCGTTTTTCCGACGGCTATGGCTGACGCCGGGCATCATCCATCGACTTCGGGAGGATGACTCGCTGCCGGACCTGCTGATTACCGTGGACAATGGTATTTCCGCAGTCGAAGGTGTTCGGGCCGCCCGCGAGCTGGGTATAAAGGTGGTGGTGACCGACCACCACCTGGCCGGTGAGACCTTGCCCGACGCCGATGCCATCGTGAACCCCAATCAGCCCGGTTGCCCCTTCCTCAGCAAGAACGCGGCAGGCGTGGGCGTCATGTTCTACGTGCTCACGGCCCTGCGGAAACACCTCCGTGAACAGGGGCTGCTGCCGGACCCTCAGCCTAACCTCGGCAACCTGCTGGACCTGGTCGCGCTTGGAACCGTCGCAGACGTGGTACCCCTGGATCACAACAACCGAATCTTCGTCGAGCAGGGCCTGCGCCGCATCCGCCAGGGCGAAGCCCGCCCCGGTATTCTGGCGCTGCTGGAAGTGGCAGGCCGCGATCACAGCGAAATCAGCTCCACGGATCTCGGGTTTGTGGTTGGCCCAAGGCTGAATGCTGCCGGTCGCCTGGACGATATGAGTGTGGGCATTGCCTGCCTGCTGGCAGACAGCCGTGACGAAGCCCAGCGCCTCGCCCGCGAACTGGATACCTTCAACCGCGAACGTCGCACTATCGAAAAAGACATGAAAACCCAGGCCCAGGACCTGTTGGCGTCCATGTCGCTGGACATTGAGGGCCTGCCGTGGGGCCTGGCCCTGTTCGACAACGACTGGCACCAGGGGGTGATTGGCATACTGGCAGCCCGCATCCGCGAACAGACCCATCGCCCTACGATCGCATTTGCGCCGGACGACAACGGCGAGGATATCAAGGGCTCCGCCCGTTCCATCCCCGGCCTGCATATCCGCGACGTGCTGGCCGTGTTGATGCCAGGCGCCCGGGGATGATGAAAAAATTCGGCGGCCATGCCATGGCGGCAGGCATGACCCTCTCCCAGGGTGATCTGGACGCGTTCAGTGGCGCGTTCGACCGGGCGGTCCGCGATACCTTGCGGGCGGAAGACCTGGAAGCGGCCATCACCACCGATGGCCCTCTGAGCCCGGATGAGCTCCACCTGGAGACCGCTACTCTGCTAAAGCGTGCCGGTCCTTGGGGGCAGCATTTCCCGGAACCCCTGTTTGACGGCAACTTCCGTGTAGTCAGCCAGCGAATTGTTGGCGAGAACCACCTGAAGCTGGTGCTCCAGCCGGAGGAGGGCGGCGCCATTATCGACGGCATCGCCTTCAACACCGGGCCGGAAGTGCCTGACTACACCAAGACTGGCGCTCGAGTGGTTTACAAACCTGATGCCAATACCTTTCGTGGGCGTACTAATCTGCAGCTTCTGGTGGATTATCTGGAGCCGCTGGGTTGAGTACGGAATTCCAGGAGTCTGGCACCGGGGTGGGTACTCTTTTCTTCTGGGAAAGAACTCGCTTCGCTCAAGACACCTTTTCCCCGGCAGAAAAGAGGCACACCCGAGGATGATGTATTCACAGAAGGGCGGAAAGTCAGGGTGTCACATCTCCGAACTGAAAGAAATCGCAAGGTCATCAGACACTATTTCCGGCATGCGGATAATCCGAAGCTATGTGATATTTGTCGGGTTGAGGTTGCAGGGCGCTATCCATGGCTTGATAATTTAATCGAAGTTCATCATATCCTTCCTCTTTCTTCCCCGCTCAATGTTGATCGTGCTGGGACTTCACTAAATGACCTCGTAGGGCTCTGCCCAAACTGTCACAGAGCTACCCATTCATTTTATAAAATTGAGCTTGCTAACGAGAATTTGGCCGATTTCGTGTCTGAGGAACATGCTAAAGAAACCTACTATCAGGTAAGATCGCAGTTCCAAAACATCTAGTGTATACTGTATAAAAATACAGTTATTAGGAAGACAGAATGATACCTTCAGAACTTTTATCATCGCTCCCTAGTCGTCTATCTCAGCTGATAGAGCGGGCTCTCGATACCGGGGTTGAGCTAGAGCAGCTGTTGAATGGGGATGGTTTAACCTATGATGATCTCCGCTATAACCGCCCGCCAGACCCAGTAGCTATACAGGGAGAGGGGTACAGAGGGTTGGATCATTTTCGGAAGCCATTCCACGGCACACCAATTGTAAGTTTTTTTTCTGGTGCAGGGGGTCTAGATCTCGGATTTGAAGCTGCGGGATTCGAGCACTTGGCGGTCATTGAACACAATGAGATCTTTTGCGACACATTGAGGGAGAATCGCGAGTGGGATGTTATTGGCCCCCCATACAGCAATGGCGATGTATCGCAAAGGGTTCAGCTGTCAAGAGAGCTTGAAGAAAAGGGAGTCGTAAAGCCCTTTAAAGGTGTATTCATCGGAGGGCCACCTTGTCAGCCATTTTCAATTGCAGCTAATCAACGCTTTTCTAAAAATGGTGAAAACTTCAAGAGAACCGGGTTTGCGCATGAGAAAAATGGAAATCTACTCTTTGACTACATTTGGTTTATTGAGAAATATCTACCTGAGGCATTTGTCATTGAGAACGTGCCTGGATTAATTGATGTTGATGGAGGAGAGCAATTATCAAAGGTGTATAAGTATCTTGAAGATAGAGGGTACAAACTACACGATCCGTTGAAAATGAATGCGGCGCATTATTCTGTTCCGCAACAACGTGAGCGGCTATTTATTATCGGGTATCGCGGAAATAAAAAATTCACGCCTCCGAAAAAGGCTGATTCCATTATCGGTTGTATGCAGGCGCTGTTAGATATCCCGAAAGACTGCCCTAACCACATTACACGCAAACATAAAGCCAGCTCAGTTATGCGTTACGTCAATTTAGACGTAGGCAAACGAGACCAGCTTGGTAGAGTCGATCGACTCAACCCCAGCCTGCCCTCAAAAACTGTTATTGCAGGCGGATCTTCGGGGGGGGGCAGATCCCACTTGCATCCATTTATACCCAGAACGCTTAGTGTTCGCGAGTGTGCTCGCTTGCAAACTTTCCCCGACGACTACTTTTTCACTGGTTCGTCTGCCCGCCAGTTCACACAAGTAGGAAATGCTGTTCCACCTGTTTTAGCTGCGCAAATCGCGACAGCGCTCTACAAATCATACTTCGAAGCCTAACCAAGCGCTGCACTCGGACAAATTTTTCGCTGCGCTCTAAATTTGCCGGTGAGCGCAGCGTTAGGGGGCCGAGTTACCCATGAATAGTAGACACCTTCTATAGTTAGGGTTGCCCCTAGCACGGAGGTGCTCCATGAGCCGCAAGAAGACCCAGGCCTACACCGAAGAGTTCCGTCGGGAAGCCGTTCGCAGATCCGATCAGCCAGGTAATACAGCCGCTTCGGTTGCCCGTGAGCTAGGCATTCATCCGGGCCAGATCTACAACTGGCGTCGTCAGTTCACCCGCCTGTCGGACAAGCAGTTTAACAGCGTTGATGGCGTCGATTATTCCAAGGCCGAGAGCGAAGCCATGCGCAAGCTGCGGCGCGAGAACGAGACCTTGAAGAAGGAAAACGAATTTCTAAAAAAGGTGTCTGCGTACTTCGCGAAGTCCCAAGAGTGAAGTACGCGCTGATCAGTGAATTCTGTCAGTGCTACGCGGTGCGCCTGATGTGCCGGGTGATGGAAGTGTCAGCGAGTGGCTATTATCGCTGGAAACAGCGCCCAGTCAGTTTGAGGGAACAACGCAGGGCGGAAACCGAAGCGGCCATCATGGAGACCTACGAGTGCTTCAAAGCGCGCTATGGTGCCCCACGGATCGCCCAGGAATTAACGGCCAGTGGCACACCCTGCTCGGTCAACTACGTGGCCGGGATCATGCGGGCAAAGGACATTCGCGCCCGCAATGGCAAAGCGTTCAAGTACAGCCGCTCGTCCGAGGCAATGACCAACGTCGCAGACAACCTGTTGTGGCGTCAGTTTGCCGCTGAACGGCCGAACCAGAAGTGGACCACCGACATCACGTATATCTGGGTGAAAGATCGCTGGCTGTATCTCGCCACCGTGATGGACCTGCACTCCCGCTACATCGTTGGGTGGTCACTGGATATGAGCATGACCGAGACGTTGATTACCGATGCCCTGAGCATGGCGTATGGCCGCCGAGAGATTAGTCCAGGGCTGATTGTGCACTCGGATCGGGGTGTGCAATACCGCTCAGTGGGCTATCAGGAATACCTGCGCTCCAAAGACTGTGTGCCCAGCATGAGTCGGAAAGGGAACTGTTGGGACAACGCCCCGATGGAATCGTTTTTCAGTCGATTGAAGGTGGAGCTGGTCTATGCCGAGTGTTTCGAGTCGATCGCGGCGGCCAAATCCGCTATCTTCGAGTACATCGAAGTGTTTTATAATCGAAAGAGAAGACACTCCGCTTTGGGCTATCTCAGCCCGGTGGAATACGAGCGCAGATGCGCATAACCGAGTGTCTACTTTTCGTGGGTAGGACCAGGGGCATTTTTGATCAGTCTTCGCTATTTGAAGTTCGCCCTCATTGCTTATTTGGCAGGTGGGGTGGGCCTCATCCTGATGCTCCCTACGCATCCAGAAATAAATCTTTGGTTGGTTGCGCTCTCAATTTTTTGCGCAGTTCCATTCATGTCGTTGGTGGTAACGCGTCTGCCGGTGTTCAGAAATTTCTATAGGCAGCATCAATCTATTCTTGATGACGGTATTCGAAGCGCCAATGACAGGCGAGCCGCTTCACCAATGGCAGGTCTGGTCACAGGTGGAGTAATAGCTTTAACTTTGCTGTTTCTCGGCGTATCAGACATTGTTGTACCGGCGTTCTGTGGTGCCGTTGGGGCCGGGGTTATGAGCTTTTACCATGAGCCGCCCTAACAAGTGACTGTGGTGTCAATCCCATAAATTAGACTGTTTGTTCCCGCCACGATTCCTGATTTTTGACCATGGTGTTGAGCACCACAATCATCATCCTCATGCAGGCAACGAGGGCGACTTTTGGGATCTTTCCCTGAGCTTCAGACGCTTGTAGAAGCGTTTGAAACCCGGATTGCATTGGATGGATGAGAGCATGGCCATGAACATGACTGTGCGGATTCTATGGCGTCCTCCCCGTATTCTTCGTTTGCCATTGAGCTTACCTCTGTCCCGGTTGATGGGCGCGACACCGACCAGTGCAGCTATCTCTTTTCGATTGAGAGAACCGAGTTCTGGAAGCTCACCGAGCAGGGTGTAGGCGAGGACTTTGCCGACGCTCGGAATGCTGGTCAGGATCTCCGTTTTGATACGCCAGTGGTCTACCTTGGCGACTTCCCGTTCGATCTGTTGGGTGATGGTTTCGATCTGAGCCTGCAGTATCTTTGGCAAGCTTTTAATGGAGCGATGAAGGGTTTTCGGGAGTATCTGGATACGGTTTTTTCCATGGTGGACATTTCCAGAAGCTGAGAGCGCCGGACTAGCAAGTCCTTAATTTTCTGGGATGTTTTGTCTGAACCTCCACAGGAAGGCTTTTTCTTCGCTGCGCAAAGCCGCTGTTATGGTGCTTTACGTATATTTCGTCTACATTTTTCAGGTGGTGCCAATATAGTTGGAGGGCAATAAACATAGAGGTTTTCGGTGCGCTAGCACTTTAATCCTGGAGAATGGCCATGAAAAAAATAATGCTAACGTTGGTTCTTGTACTATTCGCGACGACGGCGTTCGCCCATGGGGGCGGTTGCCGGAAAGACAGTCCTCCCGGGCAATGCTGTCACGCAGGCTCACAGCCCTATCATTGCCACTAAAAGCATTTCTTCCAGCGGAGGGCACCAAAAGCGTACCGCTTATGGTGCCTCCGCTGGCGCTCCGGCGTCACTGATGCAGTCTTGATTATTATACGGCATTGCCGTATATTTTGGTCATGCTATTCATCGAAACCTCAACGTTCACCAAGTTGTTGTCGAACTACCTCACGGATGAGGAGTACCGAGGACTTCAGAACTACCTTTTGCAGAAGCCGGATGCCGGGGATCTGATTAAAGGTTCAGGTGGTGTTCGCAAGGTTCGGTGGGCACCGGCGGGTTCGGGAAAGAGCGGTGGTATCAGAGCCATTTATTACTGGAAGAAATCTGACCACGAGATATGGATGCTCACGCTGTACAGTAAATCAGAGCGTGCCAGTATTCCTGGTCATACGCTTAAACAGATAGCGGAGGCAATCAAAAATGGGTGACAGGAACCTTGGGGCAGAGATTCTTGACGGTATCAATGAAATCAAGCAATTCAAAAAGGGCAAACTGGCGCTGCGCACTCATGAGTTGTCAGAGCCATCGCCCCCACAAGTTATTCGGTTGAAGCTGAAAATGTCCCAGTCAGCCTTTGCAGGCCTCATGGGAGTGAGCGTCCGGACCCTCCAGGATTGGGAGCAAGGGCGTCGAGAGCCGCAAGGTCCAGCAGTTGCGTTGTTGCGTATTGCCGAACAGCACCCTGAAGTCTTTAACCAGTTGCATTGAGCCTCTTAGTGCAAGGTATAACAAGTCACGCAAGGCGGACGTGCTGACGCACGCCGCTTCGTTTCGCGTTATAGCCTAAAACCAAAAGGAAAATTGGTCGATTGAAATCGAAACTCCTTACAAGTCTTATCGTTGGTCTGATAATGCCCTGGGCCTATTTTCTGGTCGTCACTGTTGGTCCGGTAAGGGAAATCAGCGAACCAGGAGAAGTAATCGGAAAATCAGGAGTCGCTGGCTTCATCGAGTTTCACGGTCTTGCCGATGCCTTGGGGATCTATGTCCAAGCAAGTGCTGTGTGTGGTGTGCTTGCTTTCGGTGTATGTTGGCTCAACGAGGCTATAGCTCATGCTCTCAAGCCAAACCTATAACCATTTGCATCGGTACGCGGCCGATGGCCGCAGGACGCCACTGACTTGGTCCGCGTTAGACTTCACACATCATTTCCCCCGGAAACCACATGCAACTACGTGCAGTTCTATTTGACCACGACGGCACGCTCGTCAATTCCGAGCCCATCCATTACAGAATGTGGCGCAGGTTCTTCGACGCTACGGGCCAATAAGTTTAATCGCTATTTTTCTGCGGTCGTTTCAGGAGATGACGTCCGAGCAAGTAAGCCTGCACCTGACTGCTATTTATTAGCACTCCGACGGCTTGGTGTCTCCTCTGGTGAATGTCTGGCAATCGAAGATACGCAACATGGGCTTGAAGCTGCCTCTAAGGCTGGTATCGACTGTGTGGCACTGCCTACGGAAATGTCTAAAAATCAGGACTTTAATTTGGCAGTTGCGGTTCTCGGCGGTATGCCGGAAGCAGTCGGGTACGTGCGTAACGCCCTCTATGGTGTTGAAGCCTAAACGCTGTTTGCTGGACGAGCCTCAATCAAGGAGTTTCATAGCATGTATGTCCCGAGTCATTTCAAAGAAGACGATATCGGCAAACTTCAGCAATATATTCGTGACTACGGATTTGGTCTGCTGGTAGTAGCAGATGAGGGTGGAATTGAGGCGAACCATGTCCCCTTTCATTTGATTTCTGAAAACGATGGCTCGCTTGGGCAGCTGCAGTGCCATCTGGCTCGAAGCAATCCTGTCTGGCAGCGTCTGTATAATGGAGTTCGAGTTCTTGTGATTTTTCAGGGCCCTGATGCCTACGTTTCACCCTCGTGGTATGAGACCAAGGCAGAAACAGGCCGGGTTGTTCCAACGTGGAACTATTTGGCCGTCCATGCAGAAGGGACTGCTCGCGTTGTTGAGGATTCGACCTGGCTAACACATCATCTTCATCGACTTACAGATCAACATGAGTCGGGCATGGGCAGTCCCTGGTCCGTTAAGGGAAGCTTCAAACTGCGTTTCAACGTCAAAGACCTGGAGGAGGCCTTGGCGGAAATTAGAGCATGGGGAATCGACGCTGACATCACAGAAAACCCTTGGGGCAGGACTATCAACATCAGTGATCCCGATGGCAACCGGGTAGGTGTCAGAGATGAAGCCGGCTTTGTCCGTCAGATCCACGCTAGAAAAACCGCTTAAGTACGTTCCCGGCCTTTCGGTGGTCCACCGGACGGTCTTTTCTACGCTTCGCGGCTCACAAATTGCCGCTTAGCTTCGCGTCATGTGCTTAAGGAGAAGCAAATTGGACATAAGGGATCTACCCTTTGGGGTTACTGACTGGTCTGAAGTTGAGAGGACCGAACACTCAGGGGAGCAGGGAGTTGCTTATTGGCAGACCCGCACTTTCGGCGATATCCGCGTTCGTATGGTCGAGTACAGCCCCGGCTATCTGGCTGATCATTGGTGCGCCAAAGGGCATATCCTGCTCTGCCTGGAAGGTGAGCTCCATACTGAGTTAAAGGACGGTCGTTGCTTTGTGCTCAAGCCGGGTTCTAGTTATCAGGTAGCGGACAACGCCGAGCTTCATCGCTCCTCGACCGAGCGGGGCGCAAAGCTCTTCGTCGTGGATTGAAACTCACTACTCAAGCGGTCAGTCGCTCAACGATCCGCCGCACCCACGGCGCCACAATCGCGACTGTCGGAAAAACTGCCGCAAAAGCGGCGGTGAGGAATCCTGGGCGCTGTTTTCAGCAACCGATAGCCCCGGAGCAACCTACGCCCCCCAAAAGGCGTTCGGGGAGGACGGCAAGCCAGCCCCGGCTTGTTAGGATCTGGCAGTACCCTTTCCGGAACAGCCTATGGTCCCCAGTTCAGGCCCCGTGCGCCAGCGGTTGATGACCCTGGCCTGGCCCATCATTATCCAGTTCTATCTGTTTCAGCTCACCGGCGTGGTGGACAATCTGATGGTGGGTCAGTTCGGTGAGCAGACCATCGCTGCGCTGGGAATCTGCCTGCAGCTGAATTTCCTGGTGGTACTTTGCTACGCGGCCCTGACCGAGGGTGGCGCCGTGATTACCGCCCAGTTGCGTGGCGCCCGGAAGCACGCCGAGATCCGTGAGACCCTGGCAACCCTGCTGACCGCCGGCCTGTTTACGGGCGTGGCTATTGGGGCTCTCTATATTGTCTTTGGCGAGTCGCTTCTGGCTTTGCTGACTACGGACCTGTTCCGTGCTCCGGCGGAGCGCTCCGGGCTGCCGGGCATTGGCTATGGCTTTCTGTGGATCATCGGGCTGGGGTTGCCTGCTCTGGTGATTGCCCATGTGGCCATGTATGTGCTCCAGTCCCTCGGCAACACCCGCACCCCCATGCGACTGGCCCTGTATGGCAATGTCTTGAACGCCCTTGGTAACTACCTGTTGCTGTTTGGCGGTGCCATTCAGGGCGTAACCGAGCCCCTGTTTCCGCCTCTTGGGCTTCCCGGTGTTGCGATCGCCACTGTGCTGGCGTGGTTGTTTCAGGCGGTGTTCATGCTACGCGCCGTTCTCCGCCATCCGGCGGTCAATGCCCGGGTAAGGGATGTCTCCGGGCTGGCGTGGCAACGGCTCAGGCGAATCCTGTACCTGGGGTATCCGCTGTCCGTAGATGGTTTTCTGTGGCAGGGGTCGGCGTTCATTTACACCATGATGTTTAACCGGGTGGGTGCGGAAGCTTACGCGGCCTTTTTGGTGGCGTCGATTATTCGTGGGTTTTCGCTGGCTCCGGGTGTCGGATTGCAGCAGGCCGTTAGCATTGCCCTGGGGGAATCGCTGGGCGGCCGGCATCCGCAGCGGGCACGAGCCTACACCGCCATGGGTATCCGCATGGTGTTGCTGGTGCTGCCGTTGCTGACATTGATCGTGGCATTGCTTACCCCCTTGTTCCTGCAGTTCTACGAAATCAGCGATTTAACCCGGGAGCGGGTGATCTGGATGGTGGCCCTGAGCGTTCTTTACAGCGGTGCCACGGCGTTAACCATGATTATTCCGGGCATTCTGAGGGCCGGTGGCGATACCCGCGCACCGATGGTGATCACCCTGATTGGCTTTGCCGGTGTCGGGGTGCCCGTGGCCTGGTACTTTGGGCTCTATCTCGGGTTTGGCCTTTGGGGTGTGTTTGCCGGCTTTGTTGCGGATGAAGTGGTGAAAGCCGTTATCATGGTGATCTACCTGCGGCGTGAAACCTGGCTACGGCGCCTGGCCTGACGCCGTTTAACCCGCACCCAACGCTGCGTGTTCATAGCATCACTGATTCCGCCAGCGGGAATGCTTCTGAAGCTTCCGTTGCAGGGTTCGCCGGTGCATGTTCAGCGCCCGGGCCGTTGAGGATACATTGCCGTCGTGCTCGTTCAGCACCCGTTGAATGTGTTCCCACTCCATTTCCTCCACCGTTGGGGGTTCTTCACGGGTTGCCGGTGGGCCGTCCAGTGGGCTGAAACCGGCCGTCAGTTGGCTCAGTGTGACCGGTTTGCACAGGTAGTTTACGGCACCCCGGCGCATGGCTTCCACGGCGGTGGCGATGCTGCCGTAACCCGTCAGTACCAGCACCTCCAGTTCGGGTTGAAGGGCCAGCAGCTCGGGCAACAATTGCAGGCCGCTTTCGCCGGCCAGGTTGAGATCCAGCACGCAGCGATGAAAGGTCTGTGATTCCAGTGCTGCTATGGCCTCCAGACGGTTGAGGGCACACGTGGCCTCGATGTTCTGGCGCTTCAGGGAACGCTGTAGCACCTGCACGAAGCTTCGTCATCGTCGATCAGCAACCAGGTCGGCTGGCCGTTCATTCCGCCTCCTTGTCGCCCTGGGTATGGGCTTGCGCTTGTGGCAGGTCGATGATCATGGTGGTGCCCGTGCGGTCGGCCCTGGCTTTGAGGGTGCCGCCGTGGCGCTGGATGGTGGCGTTGGAGAGGAACAGCCCTACGCCCAGGCCATGTTCGGAGTCTACAACGCCATCGCCGGCGGTGTTCTGCAGTGAGAGTTCCAGACCCTTGCCATGATCCTCAACCACGATTGCGACCCGTCCCTCTTCGCTGTCCCCCGCGCTGACCGCGACCCACGATGGGCTGGCCGTCAGGGCGTTGGCCAGAAGGTTCAGTATGGCTTGGTCCAGGGTGGCATCCACGGCGACGGGCTGGTCGGGGAATGGCGCCTGCCAGTGGATGGGCGACGCCGGCCACAACAGCGTGGCTGACTCCCGCAGCCGCATCATCCAGAAGTGCAGCGGAAGGATTTCCTGCTGCGCGGCCTTGGCCTGCATGGCGGCAGTAGACAGTTGGTGCAGGTGGTTGCTGCAAAGGCCCAGTTGCTTCTCCATCAACCAAGGTCGTCTGCAAGCGAAGGGTCGGTGTGCACGGATTTCATTTCGTCCACCAGCAGGGCCATGGTGTTCAGCGGCGTACCCAGCCGATGCGCCACCGCCGCGGCGGACAGGCCCAGGGCAATCACCTGTTCATCCCTGAGCCGGTTCTCCCGGAATTCGGCCAGTTGTCCCTGTTTCTGTCGCAACCGACGGGCCAGTGAGCCAACCACCAGCAACAGCATGGTGGCAGTGATGGCAAAGGTGGCCCACATGCCCATCAGGTGCAGTTGGGTCAGGTTGGCGTTGTGATGTTCGTGGGTAAGCGGCGTGTGCCACAGCACCATGGCGGTGTAGAAGCCAAAACCGATGACCGTCAGAGCAATGCTTTCGCGCAAGGGGACCAGGATGATGGCAACGGCAATGGGAAGCAGCAGCAGCGAGACAAGCGGATTGGTATAGCCTCCTGTGAGGAATAGCCAGGCGCTGATCAGGAAAAGATCCAGGGCGAGCCCGAGGCTGACCGTAACCGTCAAACGGGGAGGCCGGCGGGTAAACCAGAGCCAGCCAAGGGTTGCCAGTACGGTGTAGAGCAGGCAGATCAACAGGGCTTCTGGCCGATGGGCCAGGGTGACCATGGTGTCGGCGATGGCAACGGCGACCAACTGAATGACCACGATGGCCAGACGCATGGTGAGAAGGTAGCGCGCCGCCTGTTGAAAACCGGTTTGTGAGTGAGTCAGCCATTCCATGGCATGCATTCTAGCGGGTTTTCGACGGTGCTACTGCGGGAATGTCTTCAGTCGGATGCGGCATTCTGTCTCATGCGCGGTGGGTGTCTGACTCCAGCGGTTCCAGAAGGCTGGCGGTTGTCTCCGCCGGGATGATCAGATTGCGGCCCCGGTCCTTTGCTTCGTACAGACGTTTGTCGGCTTCTCTTACCAACTGGCGCAGGGTCTCGCCGTCTGGCCCGAACTCCGCGACGCCACCACTGAGAGTCAGACGGATAACGTCGTTGTTGACGGTCAATGGGGTAGAGGCGACCGCAATACGGATTTTTTCAGCCACCTCCAGGCCTTGCTGGCCATTGGTATTGGTCAGCAGTATGCCAAACTCTTCCCCTCCCAGGCGTGCCGCCAGATCGGTTGCACGCAGGCATTCCCGGAAAATACGGGCAACGTGTTGCAGGGCCAGATCGCCGGTGTCGTGGCCATAGCGGTCGTTGACCTCTTTGAAATGATCGAGGTCGAGCGCGAGCAGGGTCATCGGCGTGTTATAGCGTCGGCTGCGCTGTTGCTCCCGTTTGAAGATGTCACTGAGCCTGGCCCGGTTGGCAAGGCCAGTGAGGGTGTCGGTCTGGGCAATCTTGAGCAGTTGGCGCTGTGACTGTTCCCGGGTCACTTCGTAGACGTGGGAGAACACCAGGATGCACAGGGAGATGACGGCAATGTTGGCAACTGGCAGCGCTTGCATCATGGCCGGCTCATCGTGATACCTGAGCAGGAAAATAATGCCGGCGACGCTCATATAGAACACGGATATAGCCAGGCCAAGTCGACGGCCCATCAGTAGGTGAGAGACGATCGGAATCAGGAGCACCCAGGCGTGTACGGTGGCCGAGGCTCTGGGGATGGTCATGGCGAACATCATGGCGGTGAAAAACGGGATGGCGTAAGCAATGATCCAGCGCTCAAGATGCTGTGTGTTGCGTACCGCCCTGTAAACGAGAATGGCGTATGCACCCATTGCGAGTTCGACGATGGCTAACGGATAACTGCCTGTGAGCAGGTTGAGCATGGCAAACAGGCGCCCCCGAGCATGGTGAGAACCAGCAACGCCTTTAATACCGCCTTGCGATAGGGGCGAGCCAGGGCTTTCAGGGGTTCTTTGTAGCTATCCATGAGGCGAGATCTTTGGTGGCCCGGTAACTCAATGTATCCAGGCGGTAAAAATATGTAGGTAATGTAAGCACAAGTAAAGAGGGGCGAATTAGATCAGATTTTCAACAAAAAAGTGAGGGGAGTTAAGACTAAAGTCGTAGCATTTCTGCCTCTAAATCCAAATTCACCAACGTCCCGGCCCGGATCCATAAGGGCATTCGGGTTGTATAGTACTTAAAGATACTGTCCAGCGGAGCGCATGATGGGAAGTCCGGTATTGGCCGTTGAAGGGTTAAGCAAAGGTTATATCAGCGGTCGCCAGCGGGTGTCCGTGCTGGCGGATCTGTCCCTGTCGGTTTGTTCGGGGGAGTCCCTGGCGGTTGTGGGACGATCAGGTTCCGGTAAGAGCACTTTGTTGAACCTGTTGTGTGGCCTGCAGACACTGGATGACGGACGCATCGCCGTCGCGGGTGAGTCCTTTGCAGCAACTGGCGCAGGCGCCGAAGTGCGCTGGGCAGAACTCCGCCGGCGCACCATTGGCGTGGTGTTCCAGGACGTTAATCTGATGCCCGCGCTCTCGCTGCTGGACAACGTTCGCCTGCGCTCCCATTTGGCCGGCCACAATGCTGGCGGCGAGCGTGAGTGGCTGGAGCGCCTGGGTGTGGGGGCCGAAGCTGACCGTTACCCGGATCAGGTGTCAGGTGGCCAGGCCCAGCGAGCGGCACTGGCCATGGTATTCGCCATGGCTCCGGCGTTGATTCTGGCGGACGAGCCCACCGGCAGCCTTGATCGTCACACCGCTGATGAGGTGGCGGACTGCCTGTTCACTGTGCAACAGCAAACCGGTTGTGCACTGGTCCTTGCTACCCACGACAGGGAGCTGGCGTCCCGCTGCGACCACTTGCTTGATCTCAGCACGACTGTTTGACCAATGATGCTTGCGCGCGCCTTCGTCAGCCACTACCGCCGCCACCCCATCCAGCTGTTGGCTCTGGCGTTGATGATTGTGCTGGCAACCATGCTTTGGACCGGGGTGACGGTACTGACCGACCAGGCCCGCAATAGTCTGTTGCAGAGCGAGAATGCGGTGGCGGCTCGCGCTCATGTGATTCGCTCGGATGGGCGACCGGTGGGTGTGGATGACTTTGCTGCCCTGCGTATGGCCGGCGTGTGTGTGGCGCCCTGGCTGGAGCTGCAGCGACCGCCGCCGGAAGGGCGGGTGATCGGCATCGACCGCTGGCGATGGGGTGTTTCGGTGACACTGGCCTCGGCAGTGGTGCCGACACGTTGGACGGTGCGCCTTTCCTCGATATCAGCGAGGCCGCAGAACTTTCGAAAGAAGGGTACGGCAGCCGGCTTTACCTGCTGACGCGGGATGAGAACCGTGATTTGCCAACCGGTTATATCCTGCGTGAGTTTTCCATGGGCCACCCACCGGTGAACTGGCGGACAGTTTCCTGCTGAATCTGGATGCCCTGAGCCTCCTGGTGCTTCTGATTACGGGCCTTCTGGTGCGCAGCGTACATCGATTGGGGATTGCTCAACGGCACGGCAGCTTTTCCCTGCTGCACCGGTTCGGAGTGCCTCGCCAACGGATAACGCAGTGGCTGACCTTGGAGCTGTTGGTGCTGACCGGTATTTGCGTTGTGCCGGGGTTATGGTTGGGGGCAAAGCTTGCCGGGATGCTGGGTAGCGGTTTCGGCCAGGCCCTCGACAGTCTGTTTGATGTGGCCGTCTATGCCGGCGCTGAAGAAGCGCTGCCCTGGAGGGCCGCCGCATCGTGGTCTTTCTGGTGCTGGCGGTCTGTCTGGTGGACTGGGTGGTCCCGGCGCATTGGCGGGCGATGGGCTGGCCAGGGCCGGGGGCGAACGATTGCCTTCCTGATGTTTCTGGTCGGGTTGGTGGGGGTTGCCCTGGCCCCGGCCCTGGCCTGGGTCTTTGTCGCGACGGCGATGGTGTTTGCGGGCGCCGGTTGGCTGACACCTGGATGGTTGGCGCTGCTTGCCCAACGGCTTTCCAGTCGCACCGGCTCACAAAGAGAAGACCCACTTGCCCGCTGGCGGCAACGGGAACTGGCGGTGATGTTCCGGCACCTGGCGTTGCCGGTGGTGGCACTGCAATTTGCCATGGCCACGGTGCTGGCGGTGCAGGCGTTGGTGACGACCTTTGAGGGCACCTTCGAAACCTGGCTGGCCCAGCGCCTGGAAGCGGAGTTCTATGTGGAGGTGCCTGCGAATGCAGACGCCGACATGGCGGCTGCGCAATTGCAGAGCCTGGACGGCATCGGGCCGTGGCATCGTGTGATCCGTGGCCAGGCACACATTGCGAGGGCGGATTCCGGGGGGCAACGCGGCCTTGGCAATGAGCGTATTGCGGTGGACCTGTTTGCCTGATGCCAATCAGTGATCTGGTGACAAAATGGTCTCTGTTGGAAAGTGTTGAGGAGCCCTGGCAAAAGCTTGAGACCGATAGCGTAATGATCAATGAGCAGTTGGCCCGGCGCTACCGGCTTGAGGTGGGCGACACCCTCGACATCAGATTAGCGGATACCAATCGCAATGCAGAAGTGGTGGCTATCTACGCCGACTACGGGCGGCCTGCGGGGGAAATTCTGATGGCCGGTTCTGCGCTGCCGGCGGCTTTCAAGCCCCACTTCCAAAGCTTTTCGGTGACACCCGGCGGCGTGGCGATGTCCGACATCCGCGGGCGCCTGTCGGACACTTGGCAGACGTCGGAACTCACCATCAGGGACAACAACAGCATCCGGGCCCTGGCGTCGAAGGTCTTCAGTCAGACGTTCCTGCTTACCCGCGCCATCAGCCTGTTGACCTTGTTGCTGGCGGCGATGGCCCTGTACCCGTTGTTCTGGATTGAACTGGGTTTGGTGGCCGTGGCGACAGGGCTGATAATCGCCCATCTGATGCGCCGGCAGCTTGGCCACACGGACAGCATTAAACAGGTGGAGCCATGAATATCCAAACCGGCGTTGTTGCCGGCCTACTGGCGGTCGTCCTTGCGGGCTGTACGGATTTGGAGAACGACACCGGATTAGCCGGGCTTGCGCAGCAGACAGGCGAGGTGGAGCAATCGCAATTCCAGCAGCCGGAGCCAGGCGACACCCTGATCTTTCCCGAGGACTGGGGCCCCATCCGCAACACCGTATTGAATGGTGGTACCTGACCGCTAACCTGGAAACCCAGGACGGCAGACCGCTGGGGCTGCAGTGGACACAGTTCCGTCAGGCTTTGAAACCGCGACCCGCCAATGCGGAACCACCAGAGGCCAGTGCCTGGCCCCTGGACGCGGCGTGGATGGCACACGCCGCCGTGTCATTTGAGGGTGAGCACTGGTTTGAAGAAAAGCTGGCCCGGGGTGATTTGGGGCATGCCGGGGCCAGGGCGGACCCGTTACAGGTATGGCTGGATGACTGGCGGCTGGTATCGCAACCGGATTCCGAACAGTGGCATTTGCAGGTTGAGGGCGGTAACTGGCGCTACGATCTGCGCCTGAGCAACACCGGCAAACCGGTACCCCATGGGAAAAACGGGTTCAGTGCCAAATCCGCCAGTGGCGAGGGCTCAATGTATTTCAGCCTGGTGGATCTGCACATTGAGGGTACGGTGACCCTTGGCGATGAAACCCTGGCCGTTTCCGGCAAGGGCTGGTTTGATCGCGAGTGGAGCAGCCAGTTTCTGAAAGCTGGCCAGCAGGGCTGGGACTGGTTCGCCCTGCATCTGGATGACGGCCATAAACTGATGGCGTTTCGCCTGCGGGAAGACCAGGGCGCCTTCGTGTCTGGCAGCTGGATAAACGCCGATGGGCAGGTTGAAGCGTTGAACGGAAACGACATCAGCCTGAACCCGCTCAACTGGCAGACGTCTCCGCAGGGCAGGGTTCCTGTGGAGTGGCGCCTGCGAATGCCACAGAAAAACGTGGATGTACAGGTTGCCGCGCCGCCCGGCGACTACTGGAACGCCGGGCTCTACCCGTATTGGGAAAGCCCGGTGACGGTGACAGGTTCCCACGATGGTGTGGGGTATATGGAACTGACCGGTTACCGCAACTGAGCTAGCGGATAGCCGGCGGCTGCAGACCGCTGATCAGTTCCTGGATGCCCCGGTGCCACTGTTGGCGGAGTTGGTGGAAGTAATCGTTGTGTTCGTCCACCCGGTCGACGAAGCAGGGCTTCAGTTCGTTGTTGCGGTAGATGGCCACATCCAGCGGCATCCCCACCGACAGGTTGCTTTTCATGGTGGAGTCGAAGGAAATCAGGGCGCACTGGTAGGCCCGGTCCAGCGAGGAATTGTAGTTCACGACGCGGTCGAGGATGGGCTTGCCGTATTTGGACTCGCCAATCTGGAAATAAGGCGTTTCTTCAGTGGCTTCAATGAAGTTGCCTTCGGGGTAGATGTTGAACAGGCGTACCTGTTCGCCCCGGATCTGGCCGCCCAGTATCAGTGAACAGCTGAAGTCCACATGGTTCACTTTGCCCTCGGGGTTGTCGCGGTGAATAACCTCGCGGATGGTTCTGCCGACAACCTCTGCCGTCTCGAACATGGAGGCGGTGGAGAACACATTGGGGTCTTCGGAGCCGGCGCGTTTTTCCAGCAGGCTGATCACGCTCTGGCTGGTGGCCAGGTTGCCCGCCGATAGAATCACCAGTTCCCGTTCCCCCGGCTGTTCGAAGACATGCATTTTGCGGAAGGTCGAAATCTGGTCAAAGCCCGCGTTGGTGCGGGAGTCGGATGCGAAAACCAGGCCGTCGGCCAGGCGCATCGCCACACAATAGGTCATGGGGCTACCCTCGGGTCGTACTGAATGCGCTCAGTTTACCCGTTTCTGCGCAGAAAGCATGGGGCGGCGTGTGGAATTTGCACAGCTTTTTGTTACTGGCTTTCCCCGGCATGGTGACCCAGGCACGGGTCTGCAGGTGCTCCATACCGCCACCGCTGCGAATGCCCCGCACGGGTGCTGCATCCCGGTAATCCAGTCCGGTTGCCAGCTTGATATGGCTTTCAGCAACATTGAGCAGGTTCACCACATCAAAGGTATGCCAGTTGTGGCCCAGCCAGGCCTCGGCCCAGGCGTGGGTGGCCAGGTGGTCATCGCTGAACGTGTGGATGTAACCGCTGACATACCGCACCGGCACCCCAATGTGGCGGCAGCAGGAGATGAATACATGGGTATGGTCCTGGCACACCCCAGCCTTCTGCTGGAAGGCTTCGGCGGCTGTGTGGGTCACCGTGGTGACGCCGGGCGTGAATTCGATGTGCTCGAGGATACGGTTCATCATTCGCACCAGGCTGCGCTTGTTGGCGGAGAACTGGCTGGCGAAGGCCTTGATGGCTTTGTCGGCGTCGGTTAACGGAGTGTGGCGCAGGAACACCTCGGGCGGAAACGGTGAGTCGTCCTTGGTTAATGGTTTGCCCGTGAGATCAACCACGCCCTCCGCCGTCAGGGTGATCTCCCTGGTCGCTTTGTCCATGGTCATGACGGTGACAATATTGCCGAAGCCGTCCGTCATCTGGCTGGTTTCGCCGGGGGCGCTCAGGTGCCACTCCAGTATCTTCTGCTGGGGTGTGTTACGGGGTGTCAGGCGTAGATACTGGATGCCTTTGTGCATGGGTTCGTCGTAGCTATAGGTGGTGTCATGGCGGATATTCAGCTTCATTGTTTCCACCCCATGTAGTCTTTCTGGATCTGGCCGGCGATGCGTTGGATGCGTTGCAGGAAGTCGGTCAGATACTCATTCAGGCCGCGCTCGGCAATGTACTCGCGGTCGCCGTAGCGGATGTTGGCATACAGGCTTGTGGCCAGGCGCCGGGCCCGGCGGGCCTCGCCGCTTTCGATCTGCTCCAGCAGATCCGCGATTTCCTCCAGGCAGGCGTGGAGCGAACGGGGAACATCCGGTTTGAGAATCAGCAGTTCGGCCACATTCATCGGTTCGATATTGTGGCGTAGGTGTTCTGGTAGGCCTCAAAGGCGGCCAACGAGTGCAGCAGCGCCGTCCATTCGAAGAACGACTGGGTGGGGTGCCCTTCCAGGGATTTGGTGGCCATGTGGTGGCGGATGTTCAGCACGCGGGCGGTGGCGTCTGCACGCTCGATAAACGTACCCAGGAGCAGGAAATGGAAGGCGTCATTGCGCAGCAGGGTGCCATAGGCTGCACCACGGAACACGTTTGAGCGTTCGCGGGTCCAGTCAAACACCCGGCTGGCGTTGGATTCGGTCACCCCTTTATGGCGTAGTTCCTTCAGCTCCATCCAGGCCAGGTTAATACTCTCCCAGACATCTGCGGAGAGATTGCCTCGCACGTGCAGGGCGTTATCCCGGGCGCTGCGGATTACACTGAACACACTGGCAGGGTGGCGGTCGTCCAGAAGCAGGAAATCAATCAGGTTCTGGGGGGTGATTTCCGGGTAGAGCTCGTGAAAGGTTTCGCGGCTACCGGTCACCAGCAATGGCACGGATAGCTGTTCCTCGCGGTCTTCGGGAACGTCGATCAACGCCATGGTGAGGCTGACGTCCAGCAGACGGGCCTGGGTTTCCGCCCGCTCAAGATAGCGGGCCATCCAGAACAGACTTGATGCAGCTCGGCTCAGCATTCCTCGCCCTCCAGTACCCAGGTGTCCTTGGTGCCACCGCCCTGGGACGAATTCACCACCAGCGACCCTTCTTTCAGGGCCACCCTGGTCAATCCACCAGGTACCATCTGCACTTTCTTACCCGAAAGCACAAAAGGCCGCAGGTCGAGGTGTCGGGGCGCTACGCCTTCGTTTACAAACGTCGGGCAGGTAGACAGGCTCAGTGTGGGCTGGGCAATGTAGTTGTCTGGCCTGGCCCGCAACAGCGAGCGGAAATGGCTCAGCTCTTTTTTGCTGGCCTTGGGGCCGATCAGCATGCCGTAGCCACCAGCGCCCTGGGTTTCCTTGACCACCAGGTCCGGCAGGTTGTCGAGGATGTACTTGAGGTCTTTTGGCTTGCGGCCCTGCCAGGTGGGGACATTTTTCAGGATCGGTTCTTCCCCCAGGTAGAAGCGGATCATCTCGGGTACGAAGGGGTAAATGGCCTTGTCGTCGGCGACGCCGGTACCCATGGCGTTGGCAAGCACCACATTGCCGGTGCGGTAGGCTGCATAGAGCCCGGGGACACCCAGCATGGAATCCGGGTTGCCAGCCAGCGGATCGAGGAAGTCGTCGTCGACCCGCCGGTAAATCACGTCCACCTGCTGGGGGCCGACGGTGGTCTTCATGTAGACCTTATTGCGACGTACAAACAGGTCCGCCCCTTCCACCAGTTCGATACCCATCTGCCGGGCCAGGAAGGCGTGTTCAAAATAGGCACTGTTGAAACGACCGGGGGTTAGCACCACCACGGTGGGGTTGGGATTTAGCGACGCTGCGCGCAGTGTTTCGCCCAACAGGGCCGGGTAATGTTCAACCGGTGCTACCGGGGCCTTGGCAAACAGTTCTGGAAACAGGCGCATCATCATGCGCCGGTTTTCCAGCATGTAGGAGACACCGCTGGGGCAGCGGAGATTGTCTTCCAGCACGTAGAAATCGCCGTCGTTGTGGCGGATCAAATCGATGCCGGCTATGTGGGAATACAGATTACGTGGCAGCTTGAGGTTTTGCATGCCGGGCTGGTACTGGGGGTTGGCGAATACCTGTTCAGCACTGATGACACCGGCGCGAATAATCTCGAACTCGTGATAGATATCGAACAGGAAGCGGTTCAACGCCTGCACCCGCTGGCGCAAACCAGCTTGCAGACGTTGCCAGTCGCTGGCGGAGATTACTCGTGGGATCAGATCAAACGGGATAAGCCGTTCGGCCCCCTGGTCTTCGCCATAGACGTTAAAGGTGATGCCCAGGCGTTGGAACAGCACGTCTGCCTCGCGGCGCTTCTCGGCCAACAGGGCTTCGTCGGATCGGATCAGCCAGTCCTCCAGCATCCTGCAGCTGGGTCGTACCCGATTATTCTGGTCGAACAGTTCGTCGTAGATACCCTCGGGTGGGGTTTGTATCAACATAACCATGACCCTCTCCTGAACACGCCGTCCACCGGATGTGGGCGGTCGGTATTCAGCCATTCCCATGATGTAAAGGAACAGCAAAAGGCAGGCCACTCTGGCGGCAAACCGTGGGTTTATCACCGGAACGGGTTATTTAAGCAAAGGCCAGACGGAGGGAAGTGTCAATAAAAAGCATTGCCAGCCGCCGGGAAAGGCGGCTGGCGGGCAAGGGTTATTCCAGGGACGTAGCGCCAATGCGGTGAATACTGACATCCGCACCGTTGAATTCCTCTTCTTCTGTGAGACGCAGGCCGGAGATGGCGTTAACAATGCCGTAGACGATCAGGCCGCCGACAAAAGCCACCACAACACCGGCAACCGCACCGATGATCTGCGACATCAGGCTGACCCCGCCCAGGCCCCCGAACGCTTCCTGGCCAAAGATGCCGGCGGCAATGGCACCCCATACACCGCACACACCGTGCAGGGGCCATACACCCAGTACATCGTCCAGGCGCTCAATCTTGTCCTGGGCCCACTCAAACATGTACACGAAGATGGCGCCGGCGATGCCACCGGTAATCAGCGCACCGACCGGGTGCATCAGGTCCGAACCGGCGCACACCGCCACCAGGCCGGCGAGCGGTCCGTTGTGGATGAAGCCCGGGTCCTTGCGGCCGACCAGCATGGCCACCAGAACGCCACCCACCATGGCCATGAGGCTGTTCACCGCCACCAGGCCGCTGATGCCATCCAGGGTCTGGGCGGACATCACGTTAAAGCCGAACCAGCCGACGGTGAGAATCCAGCGCCCAGCGCCAGGAATGGAATGTTGGAGGGGGCAAACGCCACCACGCGGCCATTGCGGTAACGGCCTTTACGTGCGCCCAGCAGGAGCACGGCGGCCAGGGCGATCCAGCCGCCCACGGCGTGCACCACGACCGAGCCGGCAAAGTCGTGGAAGGCTGCACCAAACTGGTTCTCCAGCCAGGCCTGGAAGCCGTAGTTGCCGTTCCAGATCATGCCCTCGAAGAAGGGATATACAAATGCCACGATCAGCCCGGAGGCGATAAGCATGGGGTAGAACTTCGCACGCTCGGCGATACCGCCGGAGACGATGGCGGGAATGGCGGCGGCGAAGGTCATCAGGAAGAAGAACTTGACCAGGTCATAGCCATTTGCGGCCGTTAGCTCTGAAGCGCCGGCCATAAAGTGGCTGCCGTAGGCGATGTAGTAGCCAATGAAAAAATAGGCCACGGCGGAGATGCCGAAGTCGGTCATGATTTTTACCAGGGCATTCACCTGGTTTTTGTGGCGCACGGTGCCGACTTCCAGGAAGGCGAAGCAGCATGCATGGCCAGTACCATGATGGCACCGATCAGAATGAACAGTGTGTTGGCGCTTTCGGTCAGGGTATGTACTGCACTCGTGATGTCCACGGGTTGGTTGCTCCTGATTTTTTGGTTTTATCCACCTGTCACGGGCGGGTTGTGCATTGATAGCGTGCACACCAAGCAAGGAGTGTTCCATTTTGAGGCAAATTCAGAGCGGGTAGTCGATTAGGTGATTTTCCGCTCTGAAATTGGGCGGGGTTGAGTTGAAGACGGGGTGTTTGCGCTCTTTAATGGTGCATTAATGGGCCGAGCGCACCAATATGGCCGTCTACCACAGTAATTCGTCCTGGTCGGAGTCGTCGGAACTGCGGGAATCCGGTGCAGCAGACACATCGGCTTCGGGGTTCATGAGTTCCCTTAACCGCATCTCCTGTTCCTCGATCGGTCCGGACAGATCGATAATGATTTCCACCCGGCGATTTTTGGCGCGGTTCTCCGAAGAGGTGTTTGGTACTCGTGGCTCGGTATAAGCGAGACCGGTGACCGCCAGCCGGGCAGGCTTCAGATTACCCTCGGCGAGGAGCGCATTGGCAACCGCTGCCGCCCGGGCGGCGGATAGATCCCAGTTGCTGTAGAACCGCTGCGTACGGATGGGAACATCGTCGGTATGGCCTTCGATGGTCAGCTTGCCGGGGATCTGCACCAGTATGTCGGCCATTTCCAGCAACAGACCTTCAAACTCCCAGGTCAGGTCCGCCGAACCGGAGGGGAACGCCCCCTTCTCCTCAACGCGAACAATGATTCTATGATTGTCCTGGATGAGGTTGACCCGGCCGTCTTCGATGGCTGTCTCAAGAACCGATCGAACCTGTTCCAGGGTCTTCTCGAGCTCTTCCTGGATGGCGGATTCCACAGCCACATCCGTAGGGCTTTTCAGGGTTTCCAGTTCGGGCTGCTCGTCGGTGGTTGTCTGTTTGACTTCGTTGACGACGGTGGGCTCGGGCGGTGCCGGAGAAAACTGATCGAAAATCGGGCTGGTGCCCATGGGTACCTCAAGGACGGGCACCTCGCGCTGCACACCAAACGCTTTCGACAGTTCACCAGCGATCTGTTTGAACTTCTGTGCGTCGATCTCGGAGAACGACAACAGCAGGACGAAAAAGCACATCAGCAGCGACATCAGGTCCGCGAATGTCACTACCCAGGCGGGAATGCCCGCTTTTTCCTCTTCTGGTAATTCGTCCATGCTAAACGCCTGCGGTCTCGGCTTCTGAGTTTTTCTCACGTTCTTTCGGGGTCAGGTAACTCGACAGCATCTGTTCGATAATCCGCGGATTGGTGCCTTCCTTGATAGCAACCAGCGCATCAATATAGAGCGATTGCAGACGCGCTTCCTCAGTCATTCGCAGCGAGAGTTTGTCCGCGATGGGGGTGGCGATCATGGTGGCAATCATTGCGCCGTAGAGTGTGGTTAGCAGGGCAACCGCCATGGCAGGACCGATGGATTTCGGGTCTTCCATGTTGGACAGCATCTGCACCAGCCCGATCAGGGTTCCGATCATCCCCATGGCAGGGGCCACATCGGCCATTGCCGTAAAGACTTTTGCGCCAGACCGGTTGTGATCCAGCGTCAGTAGGCGCTCCTTGGACAGCAGGTGTTTGATGGTTTCAGCATCCTGGCCATCGACCAGCATCTGTATTCCCTGGCCGAGAAACGGCGAGCCAACTTCGCGCTCTTCCAGGCCGAGCATGCCTTGCTTGCGGGCAACATTGGCTACCTCAATCAGTTCATCAATGCTTTCACGGGTGTCCGGCAAACGGAATTTGAACGCTCGAGCGGCCACTTTGAAGGCGCTGAAAAACTGGTTGAAGCTGAATTTCGCCAGCACAACCAGCATGGTGCCACCGACCACAATCAGTATGGAGGGGGGATTGATAAAAACATCCGGCGACACGCAAGAATGACGGCTGAGGCTATAAGCAGGATGGCCCCAACAAGGCCGATCAGGGTGGCAAAATCCACATTAGCTCCAAAGGGTTTTGTGATTCAGAGGGCTTTCGAAGATTAACGGTAGTCCACTATTGAATCAATCGCTATCCGTAAGCGTTTGTGTTTCTATTTTAAGATCTTTCCACGCTGCGTAACGAAGCAGGTCGGATTCCACCAGGGCCAGGCATGCGGCCACCACACCGGCGTCGTCCAGCAGGCCGAATCCCAGCAGCAGGTCCGGAATCAAATCCAGGGGATTGAGTACGTAAACAAGGGCACCGGCGATCGCCGCAATGCTTTTCCAGGGTACTTCGCGATAGTTGCCCTGCCAGTAGTCCCTGAGCATGGAAAACATCAGCCGGATGTCAGTGCTGAACCGGCTCAGTTTGCCACTGTTCCTGACTTTGTCCTCGATGGCCTGCTGGCGGTCGAGCAGGGCGCCCACATCTCTGCGGTGAACCTTGTCCGTCTCTTGATTCAACTGTTCGTTTGCCGTGCGCTTGCTAAAACCTGTCATCGGGCTATTCCTGTGTGGGATGGCCTTGCAGCTCCATGATCCATGAAGCCTGTGACAAAGCCAAGGATGTTTGCGAGGCGATTTCCGATCATGGTTATACTGGTGGTATGACCGATTTCGTGAAACAGAATCCCTCGTCCTTTCCCGATGCGCTGTTGTGCGAAGCGCGAGGTCTTGAGGTTTTGGCAGGCACTCTCAGGGCGGCCGGTGTCAGCGGATTGCGTGTGCCGGAGGTGAAAGCTGTCTCAGCCCACGAACTGGTGATTCCGAAGATCCACTCCGGCCCGGCGAGCGAGGAAGCCATGGCCGCGCTTGGCGAAGGCCTGGCGCAAATGCATGCGGTACGTCAGCCCGAGTACGGATTCGACGCCGACAACATGATTGGGATGTCACCCCAGAAGAACCGCCTGACGGACGATTGGGGGGCGTTTTTCCTGAGAGATCGACTGGGTGTGCAGGTAGGCATGATCCGCAATGACCATGTCCGGAAAGAGTTTGAAGCGGTGCTTGAGCGTCAGGGCGACGAGCTCGCCCGGTTTCTGAATGAGCATTGCGAACACCCAAGCCTGCTCCACGGCGACCTATGGTCCGGGAATGTCCTGTTCGACAGCGCCGGGCCCTGGCTCATTGATCCGGCGGTTTATTACGGTGACCGGGAGGCGGACATTGCCATGACAGAGCTGTTTGGTGGCTTCTCCTCGGCTTTTTATCGTGCCTATGACCGGGTCTACCCCAGAACGGATGTCTACGACACCAAGAGGGCCACCTACAACCTGTACCACACCCTCAATCACTACAACCTTTTCGGGGCATCCTATCTGAGCGCCTGTCGCCACAACCTTGACGTGGTGGCCTCGCTGTAAGCGTGGCCGCTACCACCAGGCCTTGTCCCACATTTCAGGATTGGCCCAGTTGTCGGGATTGTTCCAGGCGCGTTTGTGGTTGTAGCTGTCGATGTTGTAGGTGTAGAGCGTGAGTGGGCTGTCTTCGTCACCAAGCTCAGCCTGCCGGCGGAAGCCCAGCCCGATGAAGTCCGTAAACGACCAACCGGGGCAGTCTTTCACCACAACGGCAATCTGGTGGGTGCCGTAGTTGCGCAGTTGGCCCAGCAGTACTTGGCCCTCGTCGTGGTTCAGGTGTTCGAGCGTGTTGGTCACCAGGGCCAGGTCCTGGGTCTCGGGCAGAGGGAAGGCATCGTTGGGGGCGCTGGTATCCAGGGTGGTCATGGCCGACTCGCTGTGGTGCCGGCACCAGTGATCCCCAACCTCACCAGCGATCTCGCCGCAAACCACCAGTGTGGCCGGTTGGCAGGTATCGATAATGCGGGCCAGGGCCTGCTGCACAGTGGTCATGTTTGGTGTGTCCGTCTGGAATGGAACAACCAGTATCACACCCGCCTGTCGGCGGCATCAACCAGATGCACGCCGACAGCGTTCAGCAAGCAACAGCCTTAGAGCTCCTGAGCCGTTGGCCGCAGGATAATTTCGTTGATATCCACGTCCGCAGGCTGTTCGATGGCATAGACGATGGCCCGCGCCACCGCATCGGAATCAATCGCCACCTTGTAGAGTTCATCCGCTGCCTGTTTGGCGTTCGGGTCAGTGATGGTGCTGGTCAGCTCGGTGTCGATGGCGCCCGGTGAGATATTGGTGCTGCGGATCTCGTCGCCGGCTTCCATGCGCAAGCCTTCAGACAGCGCCTTCACCGCGTATTTCGTGGCACAGTACACAGCGGCGCCGGGGAACAGTTTGTGTCCGGCAACGGACGACAGGTTGATCACATGCCCGCTGTGTTGTTCCCGCATGGTCGGCAGCACAGCCGCGATGCCATACATCACGCCTTTAATGTTGACGTCCACCATCTGGTCCCACTCATCGACCTTCAGGGCGTCCAGCGGTGCCAGTGGCATCAGGCCGGCGTTATTGATCAGTACGTCGATCCGGCCGAAGGTTTCTTTCGCGGTGGCAGCCAGTGACTCCACCTGGTTTCGGTCAGTCACATCGGTAACCTTCCAGGTGACTTCAGCACCCTCGGCTTTCAGGTCTTCTGCCAGTTTGGACAGGCGGTCTTCGCGACGGGCTGCAAGCACCAGCCGGGCTCCTCGCGCTGCCAGGCGGCGGGCAGTTGCCTCACCCAGGCCACTGCTGGCGCCGGTGATAATCACGACTTTGCTATTGATTGGGTCGTTGGTATTGCTCATGGTTTGACTCCTTACTCGTGTGAAAGTGATGTTCAGACGCTGGGTTCAAGTTCCTTCAGCGTCGGGTAATCGGTATAGCCGCGCTCATCGCCGCCGTAGAAGGTGCTGTCATCCCATTTGTTCAGTTCCGCATGCTGGCGGAAACGCTCGGGCAAATCGGGGTTGGCGATAAATGGACGGCCAAAGGTCACCAGATCACAGCGGTCATTGCCGATCCGTTTGCGAGCTTCCTCAGCGGTGTAGGCGCCGTTGGCGATGTAAGTGCCGTGGAATCCAGCCTGGATGGCATCGATCACGGATTCCGGACGGCCGTTCGCATGGTTGCCCTGGAATGAGTCTTCCACGACCTCGATGTAGCTGATGCCCAGATCGTTCAGCCGCTTCGCGAATTCACCAAAGGTTTCGACCGGGTCCTCGTCGTACATGGCGTTGAAACTGCCAGTCGGGCTGACCCGAACACCGACGTTGCCCTTGCCCCATACGTCGATCACGGCTTCTATCACCATCAGTGGCAGGCGCATCCGGTTTTCAACGGAGCCGCCAAACTCATCACTGCGGTGGTTGCTGCCGCTCTTGAGAAACTGGTCCAGCAGGTATCCGTTGGCGGCGTGTACTTCGACGCCATCAAATCCGGCCGCTTTGGCGTTCAGCGCACCCTGGCGATACTGTTCCACGATGTCCGCCATTTCGCCGGCTTCAAGAGCTCTGGGCTCGGGCACGTCCACCATGCCGGAGTCGGCACTGATGAAGGTCTTGGCGCCTCGGGTTTGATCGCCGATGGTGCTACAGGCTTGTTGCCATTCGGCTGCAGCGCCGTATGGGAAATTCGGCCAACGTGCCAGAGCTGCATGTGAATGCGTCCGCCCGCCATGTGCACCGCACTGGTGACCTTGCGCCAGCCTTCGATTTGCTCCTCCGAGTGGATGCCTGGCGTGAATGCATAGCCCTTACCCTGAGGTGACACCTGGGTTGCTTCGCTGATGATCAGTCCTGCACCGGCCCGCTGCTGATAGTACTGCGCGTTCATGTCGTTCGGTACGTCTCCAGGCTGGCTGGAGCGCGAACGGGTCAGGGGCGACATTAGCACACGGTTGGGCAGTGTTAGGGTGCCGAGATCGTGCGGTTGAAACAGTGCGTCGTTTACGTTGTTCATTGATCGCTCTCCTTGAGGATTAACTGAGTGTAATTAGACCAGTCTACTAGTAATGACTGAAAAAAATGTGGGTGTTCAGTGAATACCAAGACATTGGCGGAAAAAGACCCGCACAAACCGCTCCATGGGCTCGGTAGACTTCAGAACCTTGGCTCTGAGAATGGCGCCTTCCCAGCCGGAAAGCAGAAAGCTGGCTACGTCGCAGGATCGATGGATGCATCGATATCGCCGGCCTGGCGAGCCTCTTCAACACAACGCTCAAAGCGTTTTTCCCAACCCTGGAAAACGGTGTCCAGGCGCCTGCGGAAGGTTTCGTTCTGCCCGGCCAGTTCCTGGCCAAGATTGCCAATCAGGCAGCCCCGGGTGAATTCGCAGCTGGTCATGGTTTCCAGCCCGGCGTCGAAATAGGCCCTTAAGCGATCCACGCCCGAGCGGCTGTGGTCGTTCAGAATCAAATCCAGCTTGGTGTCGTATTCCTGCGCAAAGGTGTCGATGACAGCCAACCCGAAATCGTTCTTGCTGCTAAAGTAATGGTAGAACGACCCTTTGGGTACACCGGCGGCGGTCAGCACGGCATTGATGCCCGTCGCGCCGAAGCCTTTTTGACCAATCAGGTCGGCGCCGGTGTGGATGATGTGATTGCGGGTGTCGTTCGATGTCATGGCTGGTATATTAGACCGGTCGTCTAGTAAGCGTCAAACCCGTAAAACCCGAGACATTTTATTCCGTACCACGTTCAAGGAGTCTGCCAGTGATTAAATCCCGTGCCGCAGTGGCGTTTGCCCCCAACAAACCGCTGGAAATTGTGGAAGTGACGTTGCCCCGCCGCAGAAAGGAGGTGCTGGTGCGTATCGTTGCCACCGGCGTCTGCCACACAGACGCCTACACACTGTCCGGCGCCGATTCCGAGGGGAATTTCCCGGCCATCCTGGGCCACGAAGGCGGTGGCATTGTTGAGGCCGTTGGAGAAGGTGTCACCTCCGTCGAAGTGGGCGATCACGTGATTCCTCTATACACGGCCGAATGCGGCCAGTGTAAATTCTGCACCTCCGGCAAGACCAACCTGTGTGGCTCCGTACGCGAAACCCAGGGCAAGGGCGTGATGCCGGACGGCACCTCCCGCTTCTCCTACAAGGGTGAGCCTATCTACATTACATGGGTTGCTCCACCTTCTCCGAATACACCGTGCTGCCGGAAGTCTCCCTGGCGAAAATTCCCAAGGACGCACCGCTGGAGAAAGTCTGCCTGCTGGGTTGCGGCGTCACCACCGGCATTGGCGCGGTATTGAACACCGCCAAGGTGGAAGAGGGCGCAACGGTTGCCATCTTCGGCCTTGGTGGTATCGGCCTGGCGGCGATCATCGGCGCCACCATGGCCAAGGCCAGCCGCATCATCGCCATCGACATCAACCCCGGCAAATTCGATATCGCCAAACAGCTGGGCGCCACGGATGTAGTGAACCCCAAGGATTACGACAAGCCGATCCAAGAAGTAATCGTTGAAATGACCGACGGCGGTGTCGACTACTCCTTTGAGTGTATCGGCAACGTCAATGTGATGCGCTCCGCCCTGGAGTGCTGCCACAAGGGCTGGGGTGAATCCATCATCATCGGCGTGGCCGGCGCCGGCGAGGAAATCAGTACTCGTCCGTTCCAGTTGGTCACCGGCCGGGTCTGGAAAGGCTCCGCGTTTGGTGGCGTGAAGGGCCGGACGGAGCTGCCAGGTTTTGTGGAAAAGGCCGAGAAAGGGGATATTCCGCTGGATGTGTTCATCACCCACAACATGACCCTGGAGGACATCAACGAGGCGTTTGAGTTGATGCATGAGGGGAAGAGTATTCGGTCGGTGATTCATTTCTGATAGGGCACAAAACCATTCTTAAAGTCCGGGCAGGGACGCCCGTATTCCAGATTTCTACGCATTTCGGTTAGCCCCTCCGCCCAGGTACCAGGTGTCGTACTAACAGCTGCTGGCGCCCCACATGGTAGCAACCGCCTGGCCTGCTTCGACGGTATCCTGAAGCTGTTCGCTTGTCTTGATGGCCAGTTGATGGATGTCGTGAATTTCCTCGTTCAGTTGTGAAACGGTCTGGCTCTGTTGCTCACTGGCAGCCGCAATCTGCTGGTTCAGGCCGTCGCTTTCGGCAATGCCCGCCACAATATTACGGATTGCCTCTGCGGTGGCGGATACCTGCTCCACGCTCCTCTCGGACTGCTGTTTTCCCTGTGCGATGGATTCGACCACCCGGCGGGAGCTTCCTGCAAGGCAGTGATCATTTGCTGGATTTCATTGGTGGATTCCTGGGTGCGCTTTGCCAGGGAACGAACTTCATCGGCAACCACCGCAAAACCGCGCCCACTTTCGCCGGCCCGGGCGGCCTCAATGGCGGCATTCAGGGCCAGCAAATTGGTCTGTTCAGCGATCGCGACGATCACATCCAGAATCCGGCCAATCGATTGGCTGTTCTGATCAAGTTCCTCCACGGTTTGGCTGGTTTCCTCGAGCTCACTCGCCAGGGCAAGAATACTGTCGCGCGCGGCGGCTGCAGAACGGGCGCTGTTTTCCCCGGAATCACGGTTTCGCGCACTGAGACCAGCAGCCTGCTGGGTATTCTCCGAAACTTCGCGAATGGTAGCGGTGAATTCCTCGATGGAGGTCGCCACGGAGGAGAGTGCTGATTGCTGCTGACCGCAGGCCTCGGAACCGCCTTGTAGCAGAGAGTTGGCCCGCAGGACATTGTCTTCGATCTGTCCGCCGCTGTCGCTGATACGTGCCACCATGACCTTCAGCCGGACTTCCACCAGCCGCATAGCTAGCTCAATCTGGCCCGCGACGCCGGCGTTTCCGGTGTAGACCAGTTGCTTGATGGGATGGCTGACAACAGCTCGACAACGCGTGAACAGCCGCGCCAGTGGGCGATTGAGTTGGTAGAAGAGGCCGAGGGAGAGTGTGCTGCCAAGAAGGAACAAGAGGACCGCCAGCGTTGGAGTGCCGAACATTCCAGCCATTGTGGCGGGGGCAAAACAGAGGCTGGCGACCAGCCACTGCAGGGTAGCAGGGGGCAGCCGTGGAATCCTGAGGGCAAGGGGCTGCCGGCCTTGGCTGCGGGCATGGTAAACCTGTTCGGTTCTCCGAATGGTGGCTTCATCGGGTAACCGGTAAATGGCCTGGTATTCCAACAGTGTTCCGTCCGTGTCGGTAATCGGGCTAACGAAGGCATCCAGCCACCAGTTGGTCCCATCTGCCCTACGGTTGCGGATCATGCCCATCCAGGATTCTCCGCGGCCAATGGTTTCCCACAGGTCGTTCAGCGGCGCTCCGGGCATGTCGGGGTGCCGCAGTTTGCTGAAAGACATGGCTTTCAGTTCCTGTTTCGAGAAGCCGCAGGTTCTGCAAAAGGCGTTGCTGGCGTAGGTAATGGCACCCTTGCTGTCAGTGAGTACCAGCAGTTGGTCGTCTTCGTGGAGGGCGTCGGGTAGGGGCTCATATCGGGACATAAATCTTATCCTCCGAAACCAAAAAGGGGCCCGCCAAAGCGGGCCCAAGGGCTAGCACCAGGCTTAGCTGCCGGTTGCGCGGAGATGCTGCACGTTGAACATATTGGGGGGGGACAGCTCGGGGTCGACCTGGCCCTTGAACTGGCCGGTGGTGCAGTGGCTGGCCTGCACGTCGATCATGCTGAAGCTGTCGTCAATGGATACACCGGTACCCTCGTTCTTGGGCAGGTGGTGGTCTGGATGGGCCTGTCCGATGGTGAAGGTTTTCCACAGGCTGCCCTTACGGTCATAGGCGACGGTGCGGGGAATGGTGAACGTCTGGGCGTCCATGTAGTGGATACGTTTCGACAGCGGATGGCTTTCATCCACCGGTTTCGCCTCCACTTCGTACACCTTTCTGAGCTGCCAGGTGATGTCCGGGAAACAGCCGCCCTTGCCACTGAAAGCCACCACCTGGTAACCATTGCTGTCGCTGTGGGTTTCTTCGTCCAGCTTCAGCTCGTTGTGGTTGTAGAACGGCATCAGCATGTAACGGGTGCCCTTATAGGTCCAGTCCATGTCGGAAATGCGGCCGTTGTAGCCCTCGAAGTCTTCGATCATCAGGTCCGAACCGAGAAAGGCATCGGTAACCTGGCCTGTGGCCAGGCGGCGCACGCGGCGCTGGAAGCCCAAATAGAGCCAGGAGTTATCACGTTTGAGGTCGTCGGCGGCCCGGTGAATCAGAAGTTGCGTATTGCGGACGTCCGCTGGGTCGAGTACCTGTACATAGATGGCGCGGAACAGGTCAGACGGGTTGGGCGTGATTTCCGGGGTGGGTTCCTGTATCACTCGGCCCTTGTAATTCAGGAAGTGGAAGTTGAATTTGATGGTCCGCTCCACCTTGGCTGATTCCATGTCCCGGTACTTCCAGTAGAACGGCATGATGGCGGCACTGTCGCCCCAGTTGTAGCCGTACTTGTAGTTCCAGGCCAGTTTTTCGCCGGCGCGGGGGTCATCCGCATCCGGCTCCTGCGGGAACGGGCGACCGGCTTTCCAGCCGTTAATTTCCCCGACCTGCTCACCCAGGGAAACCTCACCCAGGGCGTTGCGGGTTGCGTCCACATAGGCAGGGTGCAGGTCGAAGGACGTGGTCTTTCCCACGGCAATGGATGTCCAGCCGTTCTCGATGAAGGTATAGAAGGCCGGATCGATCACGTCCTTGAACTGTGCCACGTTGGATTCGTCGATGGTCATGCCGGCGCTAAGCCCTTCGTGGCTTGGCATTTGATCCTTGTATGGATGGAACGATTCGTTGATGACCTTGTCACTGGCAAAGGCGCCAGCGGAGAAGGCGCCCGCCGTAAGACCGATCACCAGGCCATTAAACACGGATTTTCGGAATGCTCGTTTCATGATGTTTCCTCTATATCAGAAGCTGTAACGCATGGTCAGTTGAAGCTCGTCTTCTTCCTGAGCCATTCCAATGGGGCCAGATTGGAAGCGGCCCAGCGGCTCGTATCCACCCAGGCCGGCAGACTCCCCGGCCGGTTGCCCCGGATAGGTGGCGGTGAACGGATCCCAGGGGTTGCAGCTACGGCAGTCATCGAATTTGCGCGCGCCGGTACCCACCTTGATGTTTGCACCGGCCGTGACACGGAAGTTGTCACTGACCAGCCACTCAACAGACGGCGCGATCGCGGTTGCCCCGGCTCGGAAATCATGTGCGGTGATGATCTGCGGGCTGAGGCGGCCATTCATGTAGAAGCCTTTGATCAGCAGGGTGCCTGTCCAGTTTTCTTTCCAGTCGGGAATACCGGCTTCACCAAACCGACGCTGCTCGCGCTCGTGATCCAGGATGTGCTGACCGAATACCTGGCCGGAGAACAGGAATGCCTGGTGTTCGTTCAGGAGGGGAATGAAGATGTTCTTGTCAGCGCCGACCACGTAGCGAACCACGTCGCTCTCGGAGTAGAGATCTTCCTCCAGCGTATTGGCGAATTCCTCGCCGGTGGTATAGGCCGCTTCAAGCCTGAGGACGGTATCAACACTCTGGGCGTAATAATCCAGGGAGCCACCGAACAGGTTGACCCTCGGGAAGTGGATATCGAAGGCAATCAGGCTTGGCCATATACCGGTTTCACCGGTAAAGCCGTTTTGTGCGGGAATACCGCCCCGAAGAGAGGGCAGTTGGGAGCGATAGGTCAGGGCGTTGAGCGAGAAGCCCAGATCACCATAAACGCCTTCCATCTTGAGGCCGACCTGGGTATTCGCCAGGCTCCAGCTTGGCATGTGCGCTTCGCGGATACCGATCTGGCCGGGGCCGAAATCCGTTGCCGCTTCGCCGCCTGCGAAGTTGGCCACTGTGCCACCATTTTCCCAGAGGCTGTTCATGCCGCGGAAGAAGCAGCCGGCATCGAGAATAACGTTGGGCTGACCGCACTGGCCGATATCGTGCGGGCGGAACTTGTCGAAGTTCCATACCAGCTGGAAATTAAGGTCGTCGAAGGCGAGGCCATCGAACACCTCGGTTGGCCCCATGCGGTAGTCGGTCCGGAGTATCCACATGGGAATCCGGATGTCTTCCAGTTCGTCGTAGATATTGTTGCGGGAGTAATCCACCGGGTTGATCACATCCAACACCCGAAAAAGGTCGGTACGTCCCCAGATGACTTGCTGCTTGCCTAATCGGGTGCTGAGGATATTACCGTTCGAGAAGTTGTAATCGAAATCCACGTAGAGTTCGCGGATGAAATCGGCGCGGTCGTTGAACTCCTGGAATCGCATGTCGTTGGTGTCTTTGTCCAAATAACCGTCGATACACCCTCGTTCGTCCTCGTCACAGGGGCGAACCGGCACGCCGAAGGCTACACCGCCGTCGGTATCATGCAGGTTTTCACCCAACACGATCATGCCTTCGTTGGGGTTGTTCGCTTCACTGAAGGAGTTCGGCAGCTTCAGGCCGCCACCGTGGGGCACGGTGGCGTTGGGTCCCGCTGCCCGGTTTTCCAGGCGGACCGGTCCACCGGCATTGCGGCCGTATTCGTCATCATTAAGGTCGTAAACACCGTCATAGCTACCACGGAGCGTGGCGTTGACGGAGACATTACTGAAAATGCCGACATCTCCAGCCCGTTTCTCTGCTTCCAGCTGTAGTGTGTTGCGGAATTTTGAAAGCCCTACGCCATCCCGGCCGTAGGTTGCATTCTCGTAGAAGCCGTTTACCCGGGTACCTTCCTGGGCGACGGCGGAGTTGATTGGTAACAGCGCCAGGCCGGCACTTCCCGCAAGTATAGCACCAGAGCCTCAGGCCTTTTATTGTTGTTTGCATGGCATGTCCTCGTTACAGGTTTTAGTGGAGTGTCCTACCGGGCTCAGGCCCGGTACGGCTCTCCCGGCACGAACCCATCCTCTTGTTCCCGTGGGGAACCGGACGATGGAGATGGTGTTGGTGGGTGACGATCAGCATGGAGAATGCCGTCTTCGTCGGCGTAAACATCGGTAACAAAGCGGGGCTTGAAGACCAGTACCCAGGAAGGCACCAGAAGCATGGCCGCGATGCCGTTGATCACGATCATGACGCACAGCAGCAATGCTGCATCAGACTGGAATCGGAGGTCTGAGAAAATGACCACATGATGATGCCCGCCATCAACGTCAGCGCGGTGAAACTGATGGCCATGCCGGTGGTGGATATGGCTCGCCTGACGGCGTCCCTCAGGTTGCCAAGTCGGGCCATTTCTTCCCGTATCCGGTCCATCATGTAGATGGAATAATCGATGCCGACGCCGATACCCACGGCAATCACCGGCACGGTATTGATGTCGATATTGAGCGCATTAAAGCCCATATAGGCGTAGGTGAGAGTGGTTGCGAAAATCATCGCCAACAGCATCATCAGCCCGGCGTGTAATGAGGTGTAGAACAGCATGACAAAGGCAAAGATCAGCAGGAAAACCAGTGGCAGAACAATGACATTGGTCTCGAAGGCTGATTCGTTCATTGCGGCGGCAACACCAAGGGTTCCCCCCGCGAGTTTGATGGTCAGGCCCTCAACGCTGTCACCGTTCTCCGCGATCCATTCCTTGGCCATGTGAATGGCACGGCGGATGGTCTCGCCCTGGCGGTCCTTGTAATAGAACACCAAGTTGGCAACGCGGTCGTCGGTGTCGTTGAATTCATCAAGGGCCCCGGGAATCGGGCTGGAGGCCATGTAGGTAAACATCAGCCCGCCGACATAGCCCGCATCGTGAGGAATCTGGTACCAACGGGGGTCGTCGTTGTGCATCAGGCGGTTAACTTGCTTAACGAGGTCGGGCAGGCCTTTGCTGCCGCCCACTTCCGGGTCCTTCAGCATGTGGGATTGCAGATCAGAAAGGGCAGCCAGTACCTCCGGACGTTTCAGGCCCCCTTTCTCTTCGGTTTCCGCCACGATGTAGAGCTCCTCGGAGCCCGGGAAGCGCTCATTCACCACGCGGGAAGAAACGTTGTAGTCGTGGTCGGGATACAGGATGGGAGAGCCTGGCTCCGAGTCGCCAATCTGCACGTTGGACGCCGCTAATAGTCCTGCGGCCATCGCCAGTGCCGCGACACTCAGCACCACTTTCGCCGCGCCTGGCCGTGCAACCGTGCGTGAGCAACTGGCGCCGATATGGCGCAGGGCGGTTTCGCGCAGGTTCGGGTCTTTGGGCGTTGGCAGAATGGATAACAGAAGTGGCACGCCGATCAGCACCGTGAACACAACAGTGATCGCCCAAAGGGAAGCATAGATGCCCAGATGGGTATTCAACGGAATGGACCCGATGGCAATGAGCGACAGGCCAATAGCATCCGACACAACACCCAGGGAACCAGGGCGGAAAAGACTGTCAAAGGTCGCTTTTGCGGCTTTGGGGCCACTACCCAGTTCGCGGGTTTCCGCATAGTAGCGTTCAACGAGCTGTACGCCATGGCTCATCGCCCTGGCTGCAATCAAAAAGGGGATCACCAGCCCGAGCGGATCCAGGTTGTAACCGAGCAGGCTGATGATCCCAAGCCCCCAGATCGTGGAGACCAAAACGCCGCCCAGGGGGATCAGCACACCGTAGGCCTTGCGGAAATGGAAAACGAGTAAGGCCAGCATGGTGATTACGGTGAAAATAAAGATCTGGAGGATCTGCTCCATGTACGTGTAGGCCCACCCCACCAGGACTGGCTGTCCCGTGGCGTAGATCCTGACTCCCGCGCTTTCCTCCGCTTCACGCAGCTGTTGTAACTGTGCAAACGTCTTTTCGTAATCCAGCTTGCCTTCAATCAGTTGCGCCTTGACCAGGGCCATTTTCATATCTGGAGACACAAGGGGGCCGTACACCCGTGGGTTGGCCGCCACATCGGCTTTCATGGCAGCCAGTGCTTCCCGTGAGTACTCGCCGGAGGTGGAGTCGTAGTAGGGTTCCGAGTTGATGCTGCCGACTTCCGTAAGCCAGATTTTGCGGGAATTCCGGTGAGTCACGCTGGACACAAGGTTGTGGTTAACCCCAGGCAGGTTGTCCACGGCCTGGGTGATTCGGTCGATCTTGGCGAGATTCTCGTTGGTAAAAATGTCGCCATCTTCGAATTCGACACCCACCGTAAGAACGTTGGCGCCGCCAAAGCTGTCCTTGATGCTGTTGTGCAGTTCGATATAGGGATGTTGCTGCGGCAGCAGGTCGGCGAAGTCGGTGTAGATTTTCAGCCCGGGGATACGCAGGGCGAACGCCAGCGTGAGGATGGTGATCACGCTCAATACCTTGCGCGGGTTGTTGAAGATCCATAGCTCCAGCGAATGCAGGAGATGGGTGAATCGATGCAGTCCAGGCATGGCGGAGTTCCTCAGTCAGTGCTGGCCGAGTGGGCCACGGGAGTTTCAAGGTTCAGCAGCAGGCCACGGCCACCAGCGGCGAGTAGTCGGTGGTCGGGGAGAATCAGGCCGGTACGCAAATACAGGGGTTGGTCGGACGCGGAGATCTTCTGCCAGGATCGCCCCGTCTGCTGCAATACGGTGGCGTTATCCGCCAGGGCGTATAACCCTGAAGGGCCGGCAACGAAACCGAATATCGGGGCGTTGATGCCGGTGGGGGATTTCTCCCAGTTCTCTCCGCCGTCGGCGGTGTGGTAGATGAAACCGTTCAGGCCGCCAACCCAACCTTCATTGTCTGAACGGAAATAGCTGGAATGGGCGTAAAACTCATCCGGAAGGTAGCCGGCATAGTCCCAGTTCTCTCCGCCGTCCGTGGTTTTGAGTACCAGGCCATACTCACCGGTTATGAAAGCATGGTCGGCATCGATGAACTGGAGGTTGTTGAGGATGGCGTCTTCGTTGAGTGAAGTCTCAGTCCAGGTCTCACCCTGGTCAGCGCTGCCCTGAATAGTGGTGAAAGCACCTGCTGCCCACCAGTTGCCGTCCGGAGCGCAAGCGGCGGTCATCATCTGTTCCTGGCTGGGCAGGGAATGCGCCGTCCAGTTATCTCCGCTGGTATCGCCATGCCAGATTTCGTTGTTGAACGTCAGCGCAATAAAGCTGTTGTCCGGGCATACGTCCAACGCAAGGAAGCTTTCCGACGTTGGCGTCTGCCGTTTCCAGCTTTCTCCGTTGTCTGAGCTGACCAACACAACACCGTTGTTGCCAGTCAGCACGATAACCTCGTCATTGCGAGCAATGGCTTGATAGAAATCGGTCCGTTTAACGGCCTGTCCCGACTGATCTCGAACCGCGTCAAGATCCAGGGGCGCTTCGCAACCCGTTAACAGAACCGAAAACAATCCGACCAGCGATACGGCTGCGCCGGTAGTGCGCCATTTGCGCAGGGGGGCATTTCGCATTTTATGTCACCGTCTTTGTTTTTGTGGATAACGCGACTGACGGTGATTTAGCAACGCGTGTGCCATGCACGTTTTCGCGCTGTTAACTGTCTGTATTTAATGGTGAAGGTGACGGTTTTAGAGAGCTTTAGGGAAGTTTGGTGGGGCAGTTAATAGGATTGAGATTTATCAAATGATGAAACGGGTGGGGCGTTTGTTGATATCGTCAAACCAGAAAACGAACCGTGGACATCCCTGTCATGGCGCGACGGTTGTGGTTCAGCTTTCGGCGAGAATGCCGGATTTCTTGAGCCGGTAGGCGAGAGCGGGGCGGCTCAGACCAAGGATACGCGCTGCGCCGGAAACGTTCTGGTTGGCCTCTTCCATGGCACGCCGCATCAGCGTTTCCTCGACATCGTCCAGGCCGATGCCATTGCCCAGTATCTGGCTGGCCCAGTCGCCCCTGGACGTTTCAGATGTCTTTTCAACAAGTTGTCCGTGGCTGTCGACAATACCCTGGGGCTGGCTAGGTTGCGGCTCGGGAACACCTGCAAACAGGGATTCGCGGCTGATGGACTCATTGTTGTCGGTCAGGATGACGCCACGCTCGATAACGTTTTCAAGCTCCCGGATATTTCCCGGCCAATGGTAGTGCAGGCAGAGTTCAAGGGCCTTGTCGGAGAGTCCGAGTGTGCGCTTGTTATACTCAGAGTGGAATTTATTGAGGAAATGCTCGGCCAGTAGCGGCAGGTCTTCCAGCCGTTCCCTGAGCGGTGGAATCTTCACCGGAAACACATTGAGTCGGTAAAACAGATCGGAACGGAAACGGCCCTCTTCCACGGCTTTTTCAAGGCTTTCGTTGGTAGCCGCAATAACCCGGACATCGACCGCCCGTGTGCGGTTGTCACCCACGCGCTCCAACTCCCCTTCCTGCAGCACCCTCAGCAGTGTGGCCTGAGCCCGGGGCGTGAGCTCAACCACCTCGTCGAGAAAAATGGTGCCGGTGTTGGCTCGTTCAAACCGGCCCGGCCGGGACTGGTTGGCACCGGTGTAGGCGCCTTTTTCCACGCCAAACAGTTCCGCTTCGATCAGGTCCGGGGGAATAGCGGCGCAATTGACCGCGATAAAGGGTTGTTCGGCTCGTTCACTGCGAAGGTGAACGCTGCGGGCAATCACTTCCTTGCCTACGCCGGTTTCGCCTAGCAATAAGACCGACACTTTACCAGAGCGGCCTTGTCGATCATCTTGCAGACCTTGTTGTAGGAGGCGGACTGGCCTATGCCGTAATACTGCCCCTCCTGCTTTTCGAGGCTGCTGCGTAAAGAACTGACTTGGCTCTGGAGGTCATACAGTTCTTCCATGATGGTGTCTGCCTTGAAGTATTGGGCAAATTCGGCGGCGTCCTCCCATTCCTCGGCAGGCTTGCCCACGATCATGCATTTTTCGTCACCACAGCCACGGCAGCTGACCTCGCGAAAGATGATTTCCCGGCCCATAAACGAGGAGGTGTAGGCGCAGGCGTATCCAAGCAGTGACCAGCAGACCGGTTCATCCATCTGCCCAAGTTCTGTCTGGCAGATATCCACTTCAAACGAATCAACCCATTCCAGCTCGCCATAGAAGCTGCCGGAGTCGTGATCAATGTCGATCTCCATGGGAACGACTTTGACCATGCCCTTGAGTGAATGCAGTTGGGGGCCAGCGAGAAAGATGTCGAGTTCACTGCAGTGCGGGCGAAGCTTCCGGGCCAGTTCGGCGTCTTTCAGTCCGGACTGGTATCCCAGGCGCAGGAGAAAGCCCTTCGCGCGCTCAATACCCATGGTATTCACCATTTCGCGACGAAAGGCGGCCATGGCACTGACTTGCATCAGTAGCATGCGTTGCTCGCCAAACCAGATTTTGCCTTCCGTGCTCTGGAACCGGATCTGCTCCGTAAGATCCTGAAAATCCACATACTGCAATTGTGGTTTGTAGGTAATAGCCATACTCAGGAGCCCCGTTTGTAATTGTATGGGGTCGCGTCCTGGAAAGGTCGTCCAGCGCGAAGGCAGCCGAACGCCGCCTTTTTCATATAACACCCTATCCTTGTCACAAATCAATCAAATGATGAAATTTCAGGCGAAAGTCACGGTTGGCTGCTGATCTGAGCATTTGCTCAGATCACGATTTCATGTTGATCAAATGATGAAAAATTCGTCTGGCTTCCTGATCTCACCCTTCGATAATCCACTCTGTATCAGCGCCCGCCTTTCTATATAAAGCCTTTTAAAACAGAAGTCTGGGTTTTTATTGACGGCAGGTTTCGATGCTTGGCACAGCCGTTGCTCCAGCTGTGGCAACCCATAACAAACACAAGGGTGTCAACGATGACTGAGCATGCAAAAAGCTTCGACGAGCTGACCCGCTACATCCGGGTCCGAAGTGGGCCAGAGGACAGATTCGTAGAGTTCGATTTTGCCATCGGACATCCCGAACTGTTTGTTGAGCTTGTCCTTCCCCGCGAAGCGTTCGAAATCTTCTGCAAGCACAACAATGTCGTTCACATGGATTCCGACATGATCCGCGAGATTGATGCGGACATGGTCAAGTGGCGCTTCGGCGAGAAGGGTCACCGCTGAACGTCACCAAATCGATCATCCACTCAAAACAACAAACGGTAAGTTGATATGAGCATTGAGATCAAAACCAATTCGGTGGAACCCATCCGCCAGACATACGGGCACATCGCCCGTCGCTTCGGCGACAAGCCGGCCTCCCGCTACCAGGAAGCCAGCTATGACCTGGAAGCCAAAACCAACTTTCACTACCGCCCGCTGTGGGATTCAAAGCACACGCTGAACGACCCCACACGCACGTCGATCCGCATGGAAGACTGGTACGCCGTCACCGATCCCCGCCAGTTCTACTACGGCGCCTATGTTGGTAACCGGGCCAAGATGCAGGAGGCCGCGGAGACCAGCTTCGGGTTCTGCGAAAAGCGCAATCTGCTGACCCGACTTCCCGAAGCCACTCAGAAGCAGATCCTGAGGTTGCTGGTGCCTCTGCGCCACGTGGAGCTGGGTGCCAACATGAACAACAGCAAGATCGCGGGCGATGTTAACGCCACGACGGTCTCGCAGATGCACATATATACCGCCATGGATCGCCTGGGCATTGGCCAGTACCTGTCTCGAATTGCCCTGATGCTGGATGGCAGTACCGGTGCAGCACTGGACGAATCCAAGTGCTACTGGATGGATGACGAGCTGTGGCAGCCAATGCGCAAGCTGGTGGAAGACACCCTGGTGGTGGATGACTGGTTCGAGTTGACGCTGGTCCAGAACGTGCTGGTGGATGGCCTGCTGTTTCCCCTGGTGTACGAGAGGATGGACCAGTGGCTGGGCGAGCAGGATGCCGAAGATGTTTCCATGCTCACCGAATTCATGCGGGACTGGTACAAGGAATCCCTGCGCTGGACCAACGCCATGATCAAGGTTGTGGCAGCGGAAAGCGATGCCAACCGCGAACAGCTCCAGGCCTGGATCGATCAGTGGGAACCTCAGGTGTACAGCGCACTCAAGCCCCTGGCCGAGGCCAGCACCGGCATTGAGGCCCTGGATGAAACCCGGGCTCAACTCTCCACCCGTCTCAAGAAATTCCAGCTGCAGAGCCAGGGAGTATCCGCATGAGCCAGCTCGTATTTATTGCCTTTCAGGACAACGACAACGCCCGCTACCTGGTGGAAGCCATCGCCGAAGACAATCCGGAAGCGGAAGTTCAGCACCAGCCGGCAATGATCCGGATCCAGGCCGAGAAGCGCCTGGTGATCAACCGGGAAACGATGGAAGAGAAGCTCGGTCGCGAATGGGATGTTCAGGAAATGCTCATCGACGTGATCAGTATCGGCGGCAATGTCGACGAAGACGACGACCACTTCATTCTTCAGTGGACCTAATTGGGAGACTTATCATGGCTGTTAAAAACAAGAAGCTGAATCTCAAGGACAAGTACCAGTACCTGACCCGGGACATGGCCTGGGAACCAACCTATCAAAAGAAGAAGGACATTTTCCCGGACGAGGACTTTGAAGGTATCAAGATTACCGATTGGTCCCAATGGGAAGATCCGTTCCGTCTGACCATGGACGCCTACTGGAAGTACCAGGCTGAAAAAGAGAAAAAGCTGTACGCCATTTTCGATGCCTTTGCCCAGAACAACGGCCACCAGAACATCTCGGACGCCCGTTATGTGAATGCGCTGAAACTGTTCCTGACCGGTGTGTCGCCCCTGGAACACGCGGCTTTCCAGGGCTACGCCAAAGTGGGTCGCCAGTTCAGTGGGGCCGGGGCGCGTGTTGCCTGTCAGATGCAGGCGATTGATGAGCTGCGCCACTCCCAGACCCAGCAGCATGCGATGAGCCATTACAACAAGCATTTTAATGGCCTGCACGATGCGGCTTACATGCACGACCGGGTGTGGTTCCTGTCGGTGCCCAAGTCGTTCTTCGATGATGCCCGTTCGGCCGGTCCGTTCGAGTTCCTGACCGCGATCTCGTTCTCCTTCGAGTATGTGCTGACTAACCTTTTGTTCGTGCCGTTCATGTCCGGCGCTGCCTACAACGGCGACATGGCCACCGTCACCTTCGGTTTCTCGGCGCAGTCCGACGAAGCGCGGCACATGACCCTGGGTCTTGAGGTGATCAAGTTCATCCTCGAGCAGCACGAGGACAACGTGCCCATCGTCCAGCGCTGGATCGACAAATGGTTCTGGCGCGGTTTCCGCCTGCTGAGCCTGGTCAGCATGATGATGGACTACATGCTGCCGAACAAGGTCATGTCCTGGTCGGAAGCCTGGGAAGTGTATTACGAGCAAAACGGCGGCGCCCTGTTCAAAGACCTTGAGCGCTACGGCATCCGCCCGCCCAAATATCAGGATGTGGCCAACGATGCCAAGCACCACATCAGCCATCAGCTATGGGGCACGTTCTACCAGTACAGTCAGGCCACCAACTTCCATACCTGGATTCCCGGCAAGGAAGAAATGGACTGGATGTCCGAGAAGTACCCGGAGACTTTCGACAAGTACTACCGCCCGCGCTACGAGCATTGGGCCAAAGAGCATGCTGAAGGCCGCCGCTTCTACAACAACACCCTGCCGCAACTGTGCCAGGTATGCCAGGTGCCGACGCTGTTTACCGAGATGGGCGAGCCACCAAGCTCAGCCACCGCCAGATGAACTACGAAGGTGAGCGTTACCACTTCTGCTCGGAAGCCTGCTGCGACATCTTCAAGCACGAGCCGGAGAAGTACGTTCAGGCGTGGTTGCCGGTACACCAGATCTACCAGGGCAACTGTGAAGGCGGCGACGTCGAGACGGTGGTTCAGAAGTACTACCACATCAATATTGGCGAGGACAATTTCGAGTATGTCGGCTCGCCGGACCACAAACGCTGGTTGTCCATCAAGGGCAAGTCGTCTGATGACAAGGCTGAAGGTCCAAGCAGGACGCGGCCTGATACGGAGATTACCCGGTGTCATCTGACGCCGGGTGATTCGCCCGCAAAAAACAACAAGGTGACCACCATGAGTGTTAACGCTTTATACGACTACAAGTTTGAACCACGGGATAAGGTCGAGAACTTCAACGGCATGCAGTTGCTGTATGTGCTCTGGCCGAATCATCTGATGTTCTGTGCTCCGTTTGCCCTGCTGGTGCAACCGGACATGACCTTCGGAGCCATGGTTGAAGAGATCCTGAAACCGGCCACGGCATCCCATCCGGATGCAGCGAACGCTGACTTCCTGGCGGCGCAGTGGCTGCTGAATGATGAACCGTTTACGCCGGATGCAGATGCCAGCCTTATAGACAACGGCATCGATCACAAGAGCATGCTGACGGTAACCACGCCGGGCCTTAACGGCCTTGCCGGCGCCGGATTCTGAGGGTAGCGCTATGAGTCACACCGTTACTATCGAACCCATTGGTGAGCAGATCGAGGTCGAGGATGGCCAGACCATCCTTGCCGCCGCCCTGCGCCAGGGTGTCTGGCTGCCTTTTGCCTGCGGCCATGGCACCTGTGCCACCTGCAAGGTCCAGGTCATCGAGGGCGATGTTGAAATCGGCGATGCCTCGCCGTTTGCCCTGATGGATGTGGAACGGGACGAAGGCAAGGTGCTGGCCTGCTGTGCCACAGTTGAAAGCGACGTCACCATCGAGGCGGATATCGATGTCGACGAAGACTTCGAGGGCTATCCGGTGGAGGACTACACCGCAACCGTCACAGACATCGTCGAGTTGTCTCCAACCATCAAGGGCATCCATCTGAAGCTGGACCGCCAGATGACCTTCCAGGCCGGCCAGTACATCAATATCGAACTGCCCGGTGTGGATGGCGCGAGGGCGTTCTCCCTGGCCAATCCGCCGAGCAAGGCGGGTGAGGTAGAGCTTCATGTGCGACTGGTCGAGGGGGGTGCCGCAACCACCTACATTCACCAGCAACTGAACGTGGGTGAGCAACTGCATCTGTCAGGTCCATACGGCCAGTTCTTCGTGCGCAGTTCGCAGCCCGGCAACCTGATTTTCATTGCCGGCGGCTCCGGTCTCTCCAGCCCGCAATCCATGATCATTGACCTGCTGGAGCAGGGCGACGACCGCCAGATCACCCTGTTCCAGGGCGCCCGTAACCTTGCCGAGCTCTACAACCGCGAGCTGTTCGAAGGCCTGGCCCGGGACAACGACAACTTCACCTACGTACCGGCGCTGAGCCAGGCGGACGAAGACGGTGAGTGGTCTGGATTCAGGGGCTATGTACACGATGCGGCCAGGGAACACTTCGGTGGTCGTTTTGCCGAGCACAAGGCCTATCTGTGCGGGCCGCCGCCGATGATCGATGCCGCGATTACCGCATTGATGCAGGGCCGGTTGTTTGAGCGGGACATCTTCATGGAGAAGTTCCTGACAGCGGCAGACGGCGCGGAAGAAACCCAGCGCTCGGCCCTGTTCAAGAAGATCTGACCGGAGGTGAAGCATGGCTCAGGTCTATCGGATTACCGAGCAGTGCAGCGGCAAGTCCTTTGAGTGCGAGGCAGGCCAGAGTGTGCTCAAGGCCATGGAACAACGGGGCATGAAGTGCGTGCCCGTGGGCTGCCGGGGCGGTGGCTGTGGCTACTGCAAGATCCAGGTTCTGGCAGGAGAGTTCGAGTGCGGAAAGATGAGCAAGGTCCATGTTCCGCCGGAAGCCCTGAAAAAAAGGGAGGTCCTGGCCTGCCGGGTGTATCCCCTGACTGATTTGACCATCGAGTGCCGGCCGCCATCGCAGCCCGGTCTCGCAAGCAAGCAGACAAAAACAACAGCGTTGAGGTAACTGTCATGAAAAAAGGTGTAATGCGTCCCGGCCACGTCCAGATCCGTGTTCTCGATATGGATGAAGCCGTCAAACACTACACGGACCTGATGGGTCTTATCGAAACCGACCGCGACGACCAGGGCCGTGTGTATCTCAAAGCCTGGACCGAAGTGGACAAGTTTTCCGTGGTACTTCGCGAGGCGGACGAGCCTGGCTGTGACTTTATGGGCTTTAAGGTTGTGGACGAAGCCGCTCTGGTTCAATTGGAGAAAGACCTGGTGGACTTCGGCGTTGATGTTGAGCAGGTTCCCGAAGGTGATCTGAAAGACTGTGGCCGCCGGGTTCGTTTTACCGTGCCTTCCGGTCACGCCTTCGAACTCTATGCCGACAAGCTCTACACCGGCAAATGGGGCATCAATAACGTTAACCCTGAAGCATGGCCCCGTGGCCTGGACGGTATGAAGCCGTTCGGTTTGATCACTGTCTGTTTTACGGGCCTGAACTGGCGGCGGTGTACGACATCTTCGTGAACGTGCTCGGGTTCCATCTCGCAGAGCAGGTTCTGGATGGCGACGGCACTCGTATTGCCCAGTTCCTGACCGTGTCCATGAAGGAGCACGACATTGCCTTCATTCACCACGAGGAGAAGGGCAAGTTCCACCACGCCTCTTTCTTCCTGGAGACTTGGGAAGACGTACTGCGCGCCGCGGACCTGATCTCCATGACTGATACCTCCATCGATATCGGCCCGACTCGTCACGGCCTGACCCACGGCAAGACTATCTACTTCTTCGACCCGTCCGGTAACCGTAATGAGGTGTTCTGTGGTGGTGACTACATCTACCCGGATCACAAACCGGTGACTTGGCAGGCCGAGCAGTTGGGTAAGGCCATCTTCTACCACGACCGGGTACTGAACGAACGGTTCCTGACGGTTCTGACCTGATTGATATCCGACTCAACAGGGCTAATTTAACAGGATAGGCAGCAATGAAAGACATCAAGCACTACATCAATGGGCAGTATGTTGGCTCGGCCAGCGGCAAGTTGTTCGACAACGTCAACCCGGCCAACGGCAAGGTGATCAGCAAAGTTCACGAAGCCGGACGTGACGAGGTGGACGCCGCAGTCAAAGCCGCGAAAGCGGCCCTGCGCGGCCCCTGGGGCAAGATGACACTGGAGGAACGCACCGGCATCCTGCACAAGGTGGCTGACGGCATCAACGCACGGTTTGACGAGTTCCTGGAAGCGGAATGCCTGGATACCGGCAAGCCCAAATCCCTGGCGAGCCACATCGACATTCCCCGGGGCGCGGCCAACTTCAAGGTGTTCGCGGACATGATCAAGAACGTGCCCACGGAATCCTTCGAAATGCCCACGCCGGACGGTACCGGCGCGCTGAACTACGCCGTACGCCGCCCCAAGGGCGTGATCGGGGTGATCAGCCCGTGGAACCTGCCATTGCTGCTGATGACCTGGAAAGTCGGGCCTGCTCTGGCCTGTGGCAACACCGTGGTGGTCAAACCCTCCGAGGAAACCCCCACCACCACCGCCCTGCTGGGCGAAGTGATGAAAGACGCCGGCGTACCGGACGGGGTGTTCAACGTGGTTCACGGCTTCGGTGGGGATTCAGCCGGCGCTTTCCTCACCGAGCATCCGCTAGTGGATGGTTTCACCTTTACCGGCGAAACCGGCACCGGCGAAGTCATCATGAAGGCAGCCGCGAAGGGCATCCGGGATATCTCCCTGGAGCTGGGTGGCAAGAACGCCGGCCTAGTGTTCGCCGACTGCGACATGGACAAGGCCATCGAGGGCACCATGCGCTCAGCCTTCGCCAACTGTGGCCAGGTTTGCCTGGGCACTGAGCGGGTTTATGTAGAACGTTCCATCTTCGACGAGTTCGTTGGCCGACTGAAAGAAGCCGCGGAAGGCATGAAGATTGGTCCGCCGGATGATGCCGAGGCGGATATGGGTCCGCTGGTCAGCCTCAAACACCGGGAGAAGGTTCTGTCCTATTACCAGAAAGCCGTTGATGACGGTGCCACGGTGGTGACCGGTGGTGGTGTTCCCGATATGCCGGCCGAGCTGGCCGGTGGTGCCTGGGTTCAGCCCACCATCTGGACCGGATTGCCGGAAAGTTCGACGGTGATTACCGATGAAATCTTCGGCCCCTGTGTCCACCTGTGCCCATTCGACACCGAAGAGGAAGCCATCGAACTGGCCAACAGCCTTCCCTACGGACTGGCATCAGCAATCTGGAGCGAGAACATTACCCGCGCCCACCGGGTCGCGGGCCAGATCGAAGCTGGCATCATCTGGGTCAACAGCTGGTTCCTGCGGGATCTGCGCACACCCTTCGGTGGCAGCAAACAGTCCGGCATTGGCCGCGAGGGTGGTGTGCACTCCCTGGAGTTCTACACCGAGATGAAAAACATCTGTGTGAAATTGTGAGCTAACCATGACTGCACCTGAAAACAGCCCGGAAATCGGGCGTGAGATATCCGCCGCCGGCTACCGCACCAACGTCCATGACCATGGCAAGGGCGGTGTTCCTGTCATGATGATCCACGGCTCCGGCCCCGGCGTGACCGCCTGGGCCAACTGGCGCCTGGTGATTCCGGAGCTGGCGAAGAATCGCCGTGTGGTGGCGCCGGATATGCTCGGCTTCGGGTATACCCAACGCCCGGAAGACAACACCTACAACCGGGAGCGCTGGGTGGCCCATGCCATCGGCGTTATGGATGCACTGGATCTGCAACAGGTGGATCTGGTCGGCAACTCCTTCGGTGGCGGCCTGGCGCTGGCGCTGGCGATCGAGTACCCGGAGCGGGTTCGTCGTCTGGTGCTGATGGGCTCCGCCGGCGTCAGCTTTCCGATCACCGAGGGCCTGGATGACGTCTGGGGCTACCAGCCTTCCCTTGAAAACATGCGTCGCCTGATGGATGTGTTTGCCTTCAACAAAGGCCTGCTCACCGACGAACTGGCGGAGATGCGCTATCAGGCCAGTATCCGCCCCGGTTTCCAGGAATCCTTTGCCGCCATGTTCCCGGCACCGCGTCAGCGTTGGGTCGACAACCTGGCCAGCGAGGAGAAGGACATCCGGGCGCTGCCCCACGAAACCCTGGTTCTTCATGGCCGCGAAGATGAGGTGATACCGCTGGCCGCCTCACTGAAACTGGCTGAACTGATCGACCGAGCCCAGTTGCATGTATTCGGGCGTTGCGGCCACTGGACCCAGATTGAACATGCCAACCGGTTTGCCCGGCTGGTGAACGATTTCCTGACCGAGGCCGATCAAGTGGCTTCAGGAGCAGAGTAATGGAACAGACACGCATCCAGGCCTTCGGTGACGAGCTTTACCAGGCCATGCTGAACCGGGAGGCGGTCGCACCGCTGACCGACCGTGGCGAAGACATCACCATCAACGACGCTACCACATTTCCCTGCGCATGCTGGAACGCCGGCTGGCGGATGGCGCCTCCGTCATCGGCAAGAAGATCGGTGTCACCAGCAAGGCGGTGCAGAACATGCTGAACGTGCACCAGCCGGATTTCGGGTACCTGACCGACGACATGGTGTTCAACAGCGGTGAAGTCATGCCCATCAGTGACCGGCTGATTGCGCCCCGCGCCGAGGGCGAAATTGCCTTCATCCTGAAGAAAGACCTGAGCGGCCCCGGGGTAACCAATGCCGATGTGCTGGCCGCCACCGAGTGTGTGATGCCTTGCTTCGAGATCGTCGATTCCCGCATCCAGGACTGGAAGATCGCCATCCAGGACACGGTGGCGGATAACGCCTCCTGTGGCCTGTTTGTGTTGGGCGATCAGGCGGTTTCTCCCCGCAAGGTCGATCTCGTGACCTGCGGCATGGTGGTGGAAAAGAACGGCAGTGTGCTGAGCGCCGGGGCCGGTGCCGCGGCCCTGGGTTCCCCAGTGAACTGCGTGACCTGGCTGGCTAACACCCTGGGCGAGTTCGGCATCACCCTGAAAGCCGGTGAAGTCATCCTGTCCGGTTCCCTGGTTCCGCTGGAGCCGGTCAAGGCCGGTGATTACATGCGTGTGGATATCGGTGGTATCGGCAGTGCTTCCGTGCGCTTCGCCTGACCCGGATTGAAGAGGACAACATCATGAGCAACAAAATCAAAGCGGCGATCATCGGCTCGGGCAATATCGGCACCGACCTGATGATCAAGATCCTGCGCACCGCCGAGCACATCGAGATGGGGGTGATGGTCGGGATTGACCCCGAGTCCGATGGTCTGGCCCGTGCCAAACGTATGGGCGTGGCCACCACCGCCGAGGGTGTGGAAGGGCTGGTGAAGATGCCCGAGTTCGCCGACATCGGCATTGTGTTTGATGCCACGTCGGCCGGCGCCCACGTTCACAATGACAAACTGCTGCGGGAACACAAACCCGACATCCGCGTGGTCGACCTGACTCCGGCGGCCATCGGCCCCTACTGCGTGCCCGTGGTTAATTTGGAGGAACATCTGGCCGAGGGCAACGTCAACATGGTCACCTGCGGTGGCCAGGCCACCATTCCCATGGTCGCGGCGGTGTCCCGAGTCGCCAAGGCTCATTACGCGGAAATCGTGGCATCCATTTCCAGTAAATCCGCCGGCCCCGGTACCCGCGCCAACATCGATGAGTTTACGGAGACCACCTCCAAGGCCATCGAAGTGGTCGGTGGTGCCGGCAAGGGCAAGGCCATCATTATCCTCAACCCGGCCGAACCACCCCTGCTGATGCGGGACACGGTGTACGTGCTTTCGGATGCCGCCGACAAAGCCGAAGTGGAAGCCTCCGTCGAGGAGATGGTGAAGGCGGTGAACCGCTATGTGCCCGGCTATCGCCTCAAGCAGAAAGTGCAGTTTGATGTGATTCCTGAAGACCAGCCCATGAACGTCCCGGGCCTGGGTAAGTTCAGCGGCCTGAAGACCTCCATCTTCCTGGAAGTGGAGGGTGCTGCCCATTACCTGCCGGCCTACGCGGGCAACCTGGACATCATGACCTCCGCGGCTCTTGGTACTGCCGAGCGCATCGCCGAATCGCTGGTCAAGTGAGGAGACTGAACCATGACTTATAACCCCGGCAAGAAACTCTACATCTCCGACGTGACCCTGCGGGACGGCAGCCACGCCATTCGTCACCAGTACTCCATCAAGAACGTGCAGGACATTGCACGGGCCCTGGACAAGGCAAAAGTCGACAGTATTGAAGTAGCCCACGGCGACGGCCTGCAGGGCTCCAGCTTCAACTACGGCTTCGGCGCCCACACGGACCTGGAGTGGATCGAAGCGGTGGCGGACGTAGTCACCCACTCGAAAATCGCCACCCTGCTGCTGCCCGGCATCGGCACCGTCCACGACCTGGACAATGCCTACAGCGCCGGCGCAAGAATCGTCAGAGTGGCCACCCACTGCACCGAAGCGGATGTGTCGAAGCAGCATATCGAGCACGCCCGCAAACTGGGCATGGACACCGTCGGCTTCCTGATGATGAGCCACATGCAGACCCCGCAAGGGTTGGCGGAACAGGCCAAGCTGATGGAAGACTACGGGGCTACCTGCCTCTATGTCGTCGACTCCGGCGGCGCCATGAACATGAACGACATCCGGGACCGTTTCCGGGCGCTCAAAGACGTACTCAAGCCGGAAACCGAAACCGGTATCCACGCCCACCATAACCTCGCGCTGGGCGTGGCCAACTCCATCGTGGCTGTCGAGGAAGGCTGTGACCGTGTCGATGCCAGCCTCGCCGGCATGGGCGCTGGTGCGGGTAACGCCCCGCTGGAAGTGTGCATTGCCGCCTTCGACAAGATGGGTTGGGAGCACGGTACCGATGTGTACGCACTGATGGATGCCGCTGATGACATTGTGCGGCCGCTGCAGGACCGCCCGGTTCGGGTGGACCGTGAAACCCTGGCGCTTGGCTACGCCGGAGTCTATTCCAGCTTCCTGCGCCACTCGGAGGTAGCAGCGCAGAAGTATGGCCTGAAGACTGTGGATATTCTCGTTGAACTGGGCAAACGCCGGATGGTGGGTGGCCAGGAAGACATGATTGTGGATGTGGCGCTGGATCTGCTGGCGGCGCAAAAGGAGCAGAACGCATGAGCAAGACACTGAGCCGTGAACAGGTGCTGGCCCTGGCCGAACACGTGGAAAACGCCGAGTTGCAGGCCCACGACATCACCAAGGTCACCAATGACTACCCGGACATGACCTTCGAGGATGCCTACGACGTGCAGTGGGAAATACGCCGCCGCAAGGAAGAGCGTGGCAACAAGATCGTTGGCATGAAAATGGGCCTCACCTCCTGGGCAAAGATGGCCCAGATGGGTGTGGAGACTCCGATCTATGGCTTCCTGGCAGACTATTTCAGTGTGCCGGACGGCGGCGTGGTCAACACCAAGGAATTGATCCATCCGAAAATCGAAGCCGAGATTGCCTTCGTCACCAAGGCACCCCTGAAAGGCCCCGGCTGCCATATCGGCCAAGTGCTGGCGGCGACGGACTTTGTGATTCCCGCCGTGGAAGTTATTGACTCCCGCTATGAGAACTTCAAGTTCGACCTGGTGAGTGTCGTGGCGGATAACGCCTCATCAACCCGGTTTATCACCGGCGGCCAGATGGCCGATGTGGCGGATGTGGATTTGAAAACCCTGGGCGTGGTGGTCGAGAAGAACGGTGAAGTTGTCGATGTAGGCGCGGGTGCCGCCGTGCTCGGCCATCCGGCCTCCAGCGTGGCGATGCTGGCGAATCTGCTGGCAGAGCGGGGTGAGCACATTCCCGCGGGCACCTTCATCATGACCGGTGGCATAACCGCCGCCATCACGGTGGAGCCTGGGGATAATATCACCGTGCGTTATCAGGGGCTGGGGACCGTAACCGGAAGGTTTATCTAAGCCTCAAAGGCACTGCCAACGGAGCAGGGAATTATGAGCGATACCATTGATCTACGTTTATATTTCAACTTTCGCAGCCCGTACTGCTATCTGGCCAGCGAGCGTATGTTCGAGCTGTTTGACCAGTACCAAGTCAATCTGCTCTGGAGGCCTCTGGGAGGATGGCACGGTCGCTCGGATCCGGACCGGGCAAAGGTCAAGATGCCTATCGCCAGGCAGGACGTGGCACGCTGGGCACGTCGGTTTGGCATGCCTCTGACCCCACCTCCGAAGAGTACGGATCCTACCCGTGCCGGGGCTGGCTCACTGTTGGCAGAGAAGGAAGGACTGCTCAAACCCTATGTGGTGGCAGTGATGCGCGCCGAATGGGCGGACGGCCTGGACATAGGGGATGCAGCGGTCCTGTCCTCAGTTGCCGAAAGCGTTGGACTAGACAGGGAGCGTTCGCCAGGGCGGTCGATGATCCCGAACTCCATACCCAACTTGACCGGAACTGGCAGGAAGCACAGGAAAAAGGTGCCCTGGGTGTTCCCACGTTTGTTATCGGCGACCAGATTTTCTGGGGTCAGGACAGGCTGGATTTTGTGGGGGAGCACCTGAGGGATTTGGGAGCGGCACGCCAATGAGCAGGATACGACTGATTGATAAGCCCGAATGCCCGTTTTGCTGGCGAGTCCGGATTGCCGCGGCTTTGCAAGGGCGGGCGATGCACAGCATGGACAGGTCAGACCCGGATGTTCTCGTCGAGTGGCAGCGGTTATCGCCGAGTCAAACGGTGCCAGTGATGATTGAGGATGACCTGGTACTGACCGACTCCGGCCCGATGCTTGAGTACCTGGCCGAAACTGGCTCGGCTTTGCTCCCGGATTTTCCACGCCGAAGGGCGGAAGCACGAAGCTGGATTGTGTATGGGGATAATGTTCTGGGGCGATCCCTGCGGGAAGTGGTTTTTGAGAAACGCGATAAACCGGAGAGCGAATGGGACCAAGGCAGGATTCGCAGGGGTACACGCGGATTCCTGAGTGGGCTGCCCGCACTGGAGATGGCGCTGCGAGACGAAAACTTCCTTCTCGGAAACTGGCCAACCTTGGCCGAGTGCGCCCTGTTCCCAAGGTTTGCCCTGGCTCTGCTCTATGGCGTGGATATCCCTGCTGATTTTCCTCGAACTCGCCAATGGTTTGGTCGCCAGGCCATCCACCCGGCTTTCTTGTCCTCGAGCCCTGAGCGGGTCAGGAACATTCTTGTTGATTTTGCGTGAGGAACCATAATGCCGATAGCCCAATTGTATATCCTTGAAGGTCGCACGGACGAACAGAAAGAGCGCCTTATTCGTGAGGTGTCGGAAGCCATGTCACGCTCAATTGATTCACCGATTGAACGCGTACGGGTGATCATTACCGAAATGCCTAAAAGCCATTTCGGGATAGCCGGTGAGCCGGCCAGCAAAGTACGGCCCTAACGCTGTCCTCGAACCAACGCCTATTGCCGGTGAGTAACATGACCAAGCTGCCCGTGCTGTACTTGTCCTGTGAAACAGAAGCGCTGACAGGCCCCAAAGGGCAGGCCAGCCTGCGCCGCCTGATACGGCCCGATCTCGTAGTTGTCAACGTGGCATTTATTACCTCGAAAAAAGGGGGCGCACAGCCGGAAATCTTTCACCAGTGTGGTGAGGGGATTCTTGCCAGACGCCTGCAATCCGGAATGGCGGAACGGGGGTTTGATGTCGCCGTTAGCGGGTCTCGGGAACAGGGTTTGAAGGAACTGGCTGAAAGCATGACGCATCTTGCGCCTGAGGAGGTGATTGAACTGCGGCTCAACACCGGTATGACCAGTGAACACTACAGGGATATTGGTCATTGCCTGGAAGCCTTGAGAGACCAGGGTGTGTTGCTGATATGCCTGGACCGGCTGGAAAACGTCGGCAATAACGAGGATCATCCTCAGCCACATGACAGTTATCTCCGTAATCTGATTCGTCAGTGGGAAGATGAGCACAGATGGGTAAAAGCCATGTCGAAATCTGACCTGCGCGCCTCTCATTCTACTCCGGGGGCCGAAGCCCCCGTTGCCGACCCAACGTTATGTGTGCTCAATACCGCCTTCAGTCTAGGTGGAATGCAGGCACCTCAGCGCCTGTTTGGCTTCTCTCTGAATGAGAATAGCCAGTCCCTCGCAGGTTATGGATGGATGCAATAATCTGTCGAAAACGCAGAGGATTCCGTGAATGCTGAAACTACTGATGGTTGGGGCCGGTGGTATTGGAAGCTACTACGCAGCAAGGCTTCTGGAGTCGGGGCACCGGGTGGTGCTCACTGCTCGCGGAGCCCATCTGGATGCCCTTGTCAGCAACGGCCTGAAGGTCCACTACGGGGGGAGGGAACTGATTCATCGTCCAGAGGCCTTCAGCCACCAGCAATTGGTCGCCCGATTCCATCCTGACGACTTTGACGTCATTGTCATTGCCCTGAAGTCGACAGCCACCGAGTCGGTCGTAGATGAGCTCGGAGCCTGGCTGAGGCAGGGCCGGGTTCCTGTATTGTCCCTCCAGAATGGTGTTGATAATGAGCCATTGCTGGCAGAAGCCATCGGGGCCGAGCGGATCATCGGCGGGCTTGCGGTGCGGATCGGCGGGCATATTGTGCGGCCAGGTGTTGTCGAAGCAGAGGGCGTTGCTGAGATCGTGATGGGCGAATGGCCTGCGGCGCGTAAGCCCGGCAGCGCGCGCTCGTTGCTGCTGGAGAAACTCGCGGCGGCATTCGACGGCTCGGGTATTCCCACCACGCTTTCCGACAACGTTCGCTACGAGCTATGGCGTAAGCTGGTGATCAACAATGGTGTAAATCCCCTCTCGGCACTGACAGGATTGGATACCCGCAGCCTGACTCATCGTCCCGAGTTCAGCAGGATTGTGTATGGCATGATGGCGGAAACCGTTGAGGCATCAAGCCGATGATGTAAACCTCACGAAGGAAGATCTCCACGAAATGTTCGAGTTGATCAGTTCCTTCAATGCAATCAAAACGTCCATGCTGATAGACAGGGAGAAGGGGCGCCCCCTTGAACTGGACAGTATTGCGGGCGCTGTACTTAAACGTTGCGCCAATCTTGGCATCGATGCTCCATACACGTCGACCATCGCCACTTTGTTGAAGCAACAGGCCTCCTGACTTCCCGCTGTGAGTTGGTGCTCTTGCCGCTCTCGTATACCCAGTTATTTCTCATGCTCGCGTTCTTCTTTGATGACCTAACGCATGCTGTTTCGGTGGTGTCTTTGTTGGTTGTTGATTGATCACCTGAATTTATATAAAGTGAACTCATTAACAATAAGTAAATGAGGCGAGAGATGTTTGGTCAATCACTTGCGGGCGCTACCGTCCTTCAGGGGGCACATCCGGAAGAGGTGTCTTCGTTTGTTAACCAGCATATCGGGCAGCATCGCCTGGAAATGCTTGGAGAGCAGAAACGGAAGTCCAGTCTCAGCTTCAGGGAATTTGCCGGGTTCGGGATGTCCCAACTCAGTTACGGTAACCATGTACGGGTAAAAAGCCCCGAACTTGAGTCCATCTATCACTTTCAGGTGGTCACTCGGGGTGAGTGTGTCTGGCATCAGGCGGGCGAGCGCATGAAGGTTCGCAGTGGTCAGGCGGTTATGGTGAACCCTTATGAAAAGATTGATCTGGAGTATTCGGATGATTGCGAAAAGCTGATCATCAAGGTTCCGGAGCATGTACTCAATAATGCCCGTGAGTTATCACACGGTCGGTTGCCGGAGGATGGCATTCGCTTTACCCGGGCGCCGTGGAGCTTCGGCTATGTCCTGCCCTGATCAATATCATGGAGGCGGTGCTGTCCGAGCTTGATGATGCCGAAGACGAGGACATAAACCCGGTTTGCGGCGCCTATCGTGAAATTATCCTCAAGAAACTGCTGAAAGTATTTCCCAGTAACTGGTCCAGCCAGGAGAACGGTGCGGCCTGTACGCCCATGCTGGGTAAAATGCTGCGGTACATTGAACAGAACGTGCATCGCAACATCGATATAGAAGAGCTTTCCAGTGTCTCCAATATGAGTGTTCGATCCATCTACAATGCTTTCTCCAAGGCCTTCGCGACGACCCCCAAGTGTTACATCAAGCAGTTGAAGTTACAGAAGTTGCGGGAAGACCTTTTGCAGGGAAAGTGCCGGAATGTCACCGAGATCGCCCTGGATTATGGCTTCAGTCATCTGGGCCGGTTTTCTTCGATTATCGAAAATCCTTCGGCGAGTTGCCCTCTGAAACCCTGCGAATGGCCGGTTAATCCCGGCCATTACCTTCCCGTTGTTGCCCGCAGATCTGTCGGGTAACCCGGTCACTGCATTCCCGGACCTGTTCGAACAGGAATGAGCCTTCGCTGATGTCGGTGTCCCGATCAAGACCCAACAGGGTGATGACGGTGACAATGCTGCCGTTGATATCGAATACAGGGCGGCTGAGCACATTGATTTCGGGGAGGTAATCACTGAAAAACGCGCAGTAGTTATCCCGTTTGATGGTTTCCAGATGAGGTTGCAGTTCCTCCCGGGTGATGGGTTTGCCCCGATGTTTCGGGAGTGACTTGGCGTTCTTGTAATACTGGTCCACCAGTTCCTTGCGTCGCTTCGCTGGCAGGTGGGCCAGGTAAATCCTGCCTGAGGCTGAGTTCAGTGGCGATAGCTCGGCGCCCAGCCTCACGTTGACCGAGATTGGCTGGCTTGAGTCCAGCCACTTGATGATCAGTGGGCCGTTGCCGTTCCAGACGGTGACCGACACGGTTTTGTCGGTTTCCTCATTGAGCCGGTCAACGGCTTCGTAACTCAGCTGAATCGGGTTGATGCGCCGGAGTGCTGAAATGCCCAGGGTCAGGCTGGAATTGCCCAGGGTGTACTGGGTGTGATTCACCTGATTGATGTAGCCCTCTCGCAGCAAACTGACCAGGTATTTGTGGGCGCGGCTAGGTGACAGATCCAGGCGCCCGACAGTTCCTTGAGGGTGGGTGGCTTTGGCGCTGTGGAAATATAATTGAGGATATGCAATCCGATTTCCAGCGAACCGATTCCTTGCCGCTTTGGGCTTTCTTCTGCCATGGACGTTACCATTTTCGAATGACTGGTGCTGCCGTGTACCAGCGGAAAACAGGCACCCTGGAGACGGCGGGCACCTGTTTTTCGGGTTGTTGGCAAGGATACCAATTCTGAAGGTCCGGATCAGAATTTGTACTTGGCCATGACCTCAACCTGCTGGCCTTCCGGCAATAGCGGGCCGAAGGCGAGATTGTACTTTCGCCACTCTATCCCGGCTTCCAGATCCTGGGTGATGTTATGGATCAGGTTGACGCGATGGGCTTCGTAGTTGGTGTCGGCGTCGTCATCCACTTCGACGGCTGTATAGGCGACGTTTGCCCGCCACTCGTTGTTGATGACGTAGCGAAAGCCAACGTCAAACCCTGCCTGGCTGACAGCGTCGTCGTTTTCGACATCCGGTGACGACAGGCTGTTGTTTACGCCAACACCGGTGAATGCACCAAGCCCTTCACCGTAGTGAGCATTCACGTTCAGGCTGTGAGGCCCGATCATGAACTTCGAGCCGATGGCGCCGCCACCCACGAAGTCGCCGTTTTCAACTTCGCGTCCTGACGCGGTGAGGATAACACGGTGACCACCGTCGAGACTCAGGTTGTAGTTAACCGCAAGATCAGGCGTGTCGGCGTCGTTGTTGACCGGGTCCTGAGCAGTAAAACGGAAGCCGGCAACCTCGTGGCTAACCAGGTTTGTGCGGAAGTTGAACCCGCCCAGGGTGCCTCGCGGCCCGCCCAGGAAATCCAGGTAATCGTGATAGGCAACGGCCCAGAACTGGCCGGTCCAGGTTTGCCCCACGGTGGTCTGGTCAACCTTGATGAACGCGTGGCGAAGCCGTAGGTCGTTATTCTCGCCAGGAAAGGTGCCGCCGTAAAAGTCGCCTTCCACAAAGCCGACAATCGTATGGCCTTCCTTCTGGGTGACTGTTTTAAGGTTTACGCGGGACTGGTTGGAACGGCCGAAGATGCGGGAATCCCCATCATCGACTTTTTCATAGATGGCTTCGGCTTTGAAATAGCCACCGATGCTGAATTTGGTGTCGTTGAACTCGCCGAGTTCGAGAGCGTGAACGGCGGGGGCCGCGCTGAGACCGGATGCAATAGCGAGCGCTAGTAATGAATGTCGATAGTTCATTTGCCTTCTCCTTGTTGTTTGGCATTTGAACTATCGGTTATTCAGGCGTGGGCAAATATCCGGTTAATGAACATCCCTATCCGTTTTTTGTACTTATCTCCGGCACGGTGCAGGGTTCCGTCACCGTTCCAGATGACGACCATGGAATCGCAGATGGTCCTCAATGAAGCTGGCAATGAAGTAGTAGCTGTGGTCGTAGCCCTCGCGCAGATTCAGTTCCAGCGGATAACCGCTGATATGGGCTGACGCCTCAAGGGCTTCGGGGCGAAGCTGTTCGGCCAGGAAATTGTCAGCGTCACCCTGATCCACCAGGGCCGGCACGAATTTCTGTGCCTTGCGCATTAACAAGCTGGCATCGTAGGCAGCCCAGCGCCCGGTATCGTTGCCGAGATAGGCGGCAAAGGCTTTTTTGCCCCACGGGCAGCTGACCGGATTGCTGATCGGGCTGAAGGCAGACACCGACTGGTATGTCTGTGGATTGCGCAATGCCAGCACCAGGGCGCCATGCCCGCCCATGGAATGTCCCGCGACAGAGCGTTGGCCGGTCACTGGGAACACCGACTCCACCAGTGCCGGTAGTTCATTCAGCACGTAATCGTACATGCGGTAATGCGTGTTCCAGGGGCTCTCGGTAGCATTCACATAGAACCCCGCCCCCTGGCCAAGATCGTAACCGTCATCGTTGGCGACGTCATCGCCTCTGGGGCTTGTGTCCGGGGCCACAATGGCAATGCCCAGTTCGGCGGCCACGCGGTGGGCGCCCGCTTTCTGCATGAAGTTTTCGTCGGTGCAGGTCAGGCCCGATAGCCAGTAAACGACGGGTACCTTTTGCCCACTAGCCACCTGTGGTGGCAGGTAAATCGCGAAACGCATGACACAACCAAGGGTGTCGGACCGATGGCTGTACTGCTTGTGCCAGCCACCGAAACTTTTGTTGCTGCTCAGGTTTTCGATGCTCATCAAGAACTCCGTGGGTGAGTCGCCTGCCATGGGCGGCAGGCGACCGCGCCGGTCACTTATCGAAATGGATCACGCTACGAATGCTCTTTCCTTCGTGCATCAGTTCGAACGCCTCATTAATGTCTTCAAGCCCCATGGTGTGGGTGATGAAATCGTTGAGTTTGAACTCGCCCTGCAGATACCGATCGACAATTCCAGGGAGCTCGGAGCGGCCTTTGACGCCGCCGAACGCGGAGCCTTTCCAGACTCGACCGGTCACCAGTTGGAATGGGCGGGTGGAAATCTCCTGGCCAGCACCTGCGACACCGATGACGACGGATTCGCCCCAGCCCTTGTGGCAGCATTCCAGGGCAGAACGCATCACGTCGACGTTGCCAATGCACTCAAAGGAGTAGTCCACGCCGCCGTCTGTCAGTTCGACAATGACTTCCTGAATGGGTTTGTCATAGTTTTTCGGATTGATGCAGTCGGTCGCGCCCAGCTGTTTTGCCAGGTCAAATTTGCTGTCGTTGATATCAATGGCAATGATACGGCTGGCCTTGGCCATGGTAGCGCCAATAATGGCAGACAGGCCGATGCCGCCCAGGCCGAAGATCGCCACGGTGGCACCTTCTTCCACCTTGGCAGTGTTCATGACGGCGCCCATGCCGGTGGTTACTCCGCAGCCCAGCAGGCACACTTCTTCCAGTGGCGCTTCTTTGTTCACTTTGGCCAAAGAGATTTCCGGCAGCACGGTGTACTCGGAGAAGGTGGAGCAGCCCATGTAGTGATAGATTGGCTGGCCATCCTTGTAGAAACGGCTGGTGCCATCGGGCATCAGGCCCTTGCCCTGGGTTTCCCGGATCTTCCCGCACAGGTTGGTTTTACCGGAGAGGCAGAATTTACATTCCCCACACTCTGGCGTGTAGAGCGGAATAACGTGATCTCCAATCTCGACACTCGTGACACCTTCGCCGATGGCCTCAACGATGCCGCCGCCTTCATGGCCCAGAATCGCGGGGAAATTACCTTCGGGATCGTCTCCGGAAAGCGTAAACGCATCGGTGTGACATACGCCGGTAGCGATCACCCGCACCAGAACTTCACCAGCTTTCGGCGGCATTACATCCACCTCTTCAATGGAGAGTGGTTGCCCCGGTCCCCAGGCAATGGCTGCTTTTGATTTGATCATCTCGCTCATAATTCTCTCCGTTTGTGATGCATCTGTATTTGGATACTGCCCGAATGATCTGGTCATTATATTTGCTGCACAGGTGTTGATAATGACTGTGTTCGTGAAATCACTTTTACTCATGTGTAATAATCAGGGTGTCTGAAGCAAAAGTAGGGTGGTGACATGCAGCGCTGGGAAGGTGTAAACGAATTCGTGGCGGTGGCTGAAACGGAGAGCTTCACCCGGGCGGCAAAACGCCTGGGCGTCTCGACCGCTCACGTCAGCCGACAGATCAGCGCGCTCGAAGACAGGTTATCAACCCGTCTGTTCTATCGAACGACCCGGCGCGTCTCCACGACTGAGGCCGGGCAGATCTACTATCAGCATTGTCGCCAGATACTGGACGCCCTTGAACAGGCGGAGCGCTCTATGACCAATATGCAGCTGGTGCCCCAGGGCCGGCTGCGACTGACGGCGCCGGTAACCTACGGAGAGAAGTCGATCGCACCGCTGGTCAACGATTTTGTACTGCGGTATCCCGAACTCGACGTTGAAATGAAACTGACCAACCAGCAACTGGACCTGGTGGCGGAAGGTTACGACCTTGCGGTACGGCTTGGTAAACTGGACGATTCCAGCCTGATGGCCAGGCGTCTTGCCTCCCGGACTCTGTATGTATGCGCCTCGCCAGCTTATCTCGCTGTCCATGGCACCCCGCACTCTCTGTCTGAGCTGGAACACCATAATTGCCTTCAGGGGAATCTGGGTTACTGGCGATTTCAGGATGCGGGTCATCCCCGCAATGTCCGGATTCGTGGAAATGTGCGTTGTGACAGCGGCAGAGCCTTGTTGGATGCAGCGCTGAAGGGGGTTGGTATTGTCCAGCTGCCGGATTATTACGTTGGGCCGGCACTCGACGCGGGTACGCTGATACCGCTTCTGACTCATTACCAGGAAGACGATGACGGTATCTGGGCGGTGTATCCCCATAACCGTCACCTGTCGCCAAAGGTGAGAATGCTGCTGGACTACTTTGTGGACTCACTGGGCGTGCCAAACGCCTGATTGGGGCTAAGCCTGTATGCCGGCAGAAAATGATTTCTGGATGGGGTAGGCTGGGGGCTTCTCGGGTTTTGGGGCTGAGTGACCATGACTGAATTGACCGACCTGCCATTCCGGTTTCGGTTTCGCGTCCGCTACGGTGAATGCGATGCCCAGAGTGTGGTGTTCAATGCACGCTACGCGGATTACGTGGACATTTCCGTTAATGAATATATCCGCGTTCTGTTCGGGGATTACCAGAATCTGCTGGATCAGGATCTGGACATTCAGGTAGTGAGTCTCACTGTGAACTATCGGGCACCTGCGCGATTTGATGATGTGTTGGAAGCCAGGATACGAGCTGGCCGTATCGGTAACACCTCATTCACAGTGCACCTTGAATTCTATCGGTACGGGGATGGATTGCTGGTGGCAGAGGCTGATATCACTTACGTGTTGATCCAGCCGTCGACAATGACGAAGACGCCAGTGCCGGATGCGATCCGGAAAACGCTGGAGGAAGGCGCTCCCGGCGTGTTGATCAGTCACGCCGGGGAGCAGGTTCAGGATCGCTGATCAGCCCTGCTGCAAGGCCTGCATCACCGCCTTGGCGGTGCCTTCCGAGGAGGGCGGGTTTTGCCCGGTAATCAGCTTGCCGTCCACCACGATGTGCGGTGTGAAGTCATCCCCGCAGGTGTAGGTGGCGGTTTTCTCCTTCAGCATGTCTTCCAGCAGGAATGGCACAACGTTGGTCAGGCCAACGGTCTCTTCCTCACTGTTGCTGAAGCCGGTCACGTTGCGACCGCCGACCAGGTTCTGCCCTGGTTTGATCTCGACGTCTCTGAAGACCGCCGGGGCATGGCATACGGCGCCAATGACCTTGTCCTGTTCGTAGGCTGCCTTGATCAGAGCGACGGACTTGTCATCGTTGACCAGGTCCCACAATGGGCCATGGCCTCCGGGGTAAAACAGGGCGTCGTAGTCGTTCATATCCACATCCGCCAGTTTCTTCGTGCTGGCGAGCGCTTCCTTGGCATGGGCGTCCTGCTGGAAGCGACGGGTGGTTTCCGTCAGTGCATCCTCAGTTTCACTGTTGGGGTCGATGGGTGGCTGCCCGCCCTTGGGAGAGGCAATGGTGATGTCTGCGCCGGCATCCCTGAAAACGTAATAGGGGGCGGTGAACTCTTCCAGCCAAAAGCCGGTCTTGTGGCCGGTATCTCCCATCTGATCGTGCGAGGTGAGAACCATCAGTACTTTCATGTAACCTGTCCTTTTTGATCAAGGGATGTATTCTGACAACTGCCTTATAACCTTCTTTGTTGCGGTGATCCGGCTGGAATTCAACCGTGTGGACGAGCGATCGCACCAGAACACTCATGGCGGAATGATGTTGAAAAACCTGTTTGAACCAACGTTGCGACTGTTCTGTGCGCTGTGTGTCTTGACTGCGGTGCTGACCGTGCCAGTTGCTGTCCAGGCGTCTGAGGACACCGACTGCAAGACGCTGACGGTGAGTGGTAACCCCGAATACCCACCCCTGCTGTGGCGAAGCACAGAGAAGGAGGGCGTTCTGGTTGGTGCCGTACCGGCGCTGTTGCGGGAAATCGTCGAGCCCATGGGGCTGGAGGTTGTGGTCCGGGACCTTGGGTCCTGGGCCCGGGTTCAGCATGTAGCCCGCAAGGGTGATATCGATATGGTCGCGGGCGCGTTCATTACCTCAGAGCGTATCGGCTACATGGATTACCTGCTCCCCCCGATCACACATCTCCCCACGGCTGTCTGGGTTCCCAAGGGTGGTGAATTCATCTACCGCCACTGGCCGGACTTGCTAGGGAAGCGCGGCAGCACGCTGATCAACAACAGCTTTGGGCAGAACTTTGATCGTTACGCAGACAACAACCTTCAAATCGAAGGGGTGAGAAGCATCGAGCAATCTTTTAAAATGGCACTTGCCGGCAGGGTGGATTATGTTCTCTACGAAGTGCTGCAGGGGCAGGTGAAGCTGGACAGCCTGGGCGTTGCGGACCGGTTTGAGGCACTGGAGCCTCCTGTCAGCAGGGAGGGTCTTTTCTTTACGTTTTCAAAGGCCTCACCGTGTAACACGTTTGAAATGCGGGAAGCGATCGCTGATCGTCTTTATGAACTGGTGAATGCTGGCCGGGCGAGTCAGTTGATTCGTGAGTACACCCGGTTGTACACCAGGTAGGAGTGAATTGGGCGCTCCCAGGCATTCCCTGCCCGGGGGTGGCATCATTTCGTACGCTGCGCTCGGTCTGCTGTTTCAGATCCAGCCACGCCTGAAAAATGCTGCTGGCGTTGCCGGCCAGTTGAGTTGCTGCTCGGCTCATCACACCGTCTCCTGTTTGCATCGACTCACTGAAAGACTAGCAGTAATAACCTTTAATGCAAACGATTATCAATAACAATTTGGAGTGTGGTTGATCTTGCCTGATGGCATACGTTTATTGGATACCCACCCTATGGTCGTTCGCTACCTATCTGTATACACTAAAGAGCTTTGGGGCCTCAGTTTACAGGGCCCACAACACTAGGAGGTAGCAGTCGATGGCAATCTGGACCCGCAGTATCCCCACCCTCGAACAAATGGCCGAAGCCAGTAAAAACACCGCTGTCGAGACCATGGGTATTGAATACGTGGAGATTGGTGATGACTACGTGATTGGCCGGATTCCGGTCGATGAACGCACGGTTCAGCCGTTTGGCATTCTCCATGGTGGATCGTCAGTGGTGTTGGCGGAGACCCTGGGGAGCATGGCGGCCAATTATTGCTTGCGCAAGGAGAACCAGATTGCTGTGGGGCTGGACATCAACGCCAACCACATCCGCTCCGTTACCAAGGGCTGGGTATACGGAACCGCACGCCCGGTTCATATCGGCGGCACAACGCAGGTCTGGGAAATAAAGCTGGAAAACGAGGAAGGCAAGCTGACCTGTATCTCAAGACTCACCATGGCCGTCATCGACCGAAGCTGACACGTCCGGTGCTTTACGGTTGAGAATGCCCTGTTCGATGAAGTCCTTCATTACGATGCCGAAGCTCTCGTCCGGCACTTCCCGGGCAATCTTGTAGGGTTGTCCGGAGCTGTCCTGCGTTTCTTTTAACAGGTTTGCTTCGCGAAAGATGGCCAGCGGCTGCTTGTTTGCGTCTCGCACAAGCAGCACCCGCGGTTTGAGTTTACTGGTGGGATGGGTGGCCACTACGATGCCTACCTCACCGTTGGTCATTTCCACGATGGAACCGGGCGGGTAAACGCCAACCATGCGGATAAACTCCACCGCCAGCTCCGCATCGAACTGGGCGCCCTTGTTGCGGTGGATAATCTGCAACGCTTCCATGGACGCCCGCCCCTTGTCGTAAACCCGGGAGCTGGTGATGGCGTCGTAGGTGTCGACCAGCCCCACGATTTTCGCGAACAGTGGAATCTGCTGCCCGGACAGGCCTCGTGGATAGCCCTTGCCATCCATTCGTTCGTGATGGGAATAAGCAACATCAACGGCCGCGTGTGCCAGTCGGGGGAGTGCCGCAAGCACATCGCGACCAAAAGTGGTGTGGTTTTTCATCACCGCGAACTCTTCGGGCGTGAGGGCCCCGGGCTTGTTCAGGATCTCGTCATCAATGCGCATCTTGCCGACATCGTGAAGCAGGCCACACAGTGCCACAGTTCGAATCTCACCTTCCAGCAGTCCCAGGTGCTTGGCAAACGCAGCTGACAGGATTGATACGTTGATGCAGTGTTCGGCCGTGTATTCGTCCTTGTTTTTGATCTTGGTGAGCAGTAGCAGAGCATTGTCGTTGCGCAGTACGCTATCCACGCAATCATCCACCACCTGGTGGATCTGGTTCATTTCCAGGGTCCGCCCGAGCCGCAGGCTGGACATGATGTTTTTAGCCGTGGCTTTGGCATCGGCATAGTTCATCCGTGCCGTTGCCATTTCCCGGCTGGCGTCCACTTTATTGACGTAGGTGACTTTCCGCTTGGGGATGGCCGAAGGCTGTTGAGAAACGTTGGGCTTGCTGGTTTTAGTTGATGTTTTACGTCGGCTCAGCGGCGCGTGTCTCTCGGCAGTTGGAGCGACTTGTACACGTCCTTCCACGATGACCGTTTCGCACTGTTGCTGCACGGCAAGCACATCTTCCTCAGTCTGAAGAATGAAGCCCTGCAGCAGGAAATCGGTATCCTCCCACGGCCGGTCCAGACGAATCACATGCATCCCTATTGCCAGTTGGGATACCGGAATTTCAGTCTCTACGATGTCTTCGCGGCCCATTGGCATAGTAGATTTTCTCGAAGCCAGGATTGGCGCGATCGCCCGATCAAACTCCGGGTTTGTGCGCCCCAACCAAAGTATGAGTGAACGCTCCGCCCGTGTATCGCTTGAATCCTAAAATAGTGTCAAATGCTGTAACCAAAAGAAAACGTGCCGGTCATTTCAGCCTAGCATGCGCTACCGTCCCTGCAACATGAAGGTTTCGTACTCCAGCTTGTCGAACTTGCGCGACAGCAGCCACAGGCCGGTCAGCGCTGCGAGCAGGCCTGCGGCGGCAAAACCATAGCCGTAGAAAGACGCTCCCAGTTCGATGGTGATGAACGTAAACGCAATATTGCCGAAGAAAAACAGTGCACAAAGAGTGACGTTGATGCCTCGCGCGTCGAGGTAGAACAGCACGTTCTGGATCGCCAGCAACAGTAACTGGATGCCAACGGCGACCAGGTCAATGTGGAATAGCGGCAGGTACAGAGGGGATATTCCGATGGCCGCCAGAATTTCCTCGCTCCAGAGGAAGATTACGATGACCGTCAGCCCCTGCACCTTGAAGATCTCGTAGATGCCGTTGCGGGCCACGATGACCATCTGGTCCCGGAAGCGATTGATCCGTTCCAGGGTGTCGCCCTCCCGTACCGCGTTGTAGAAACGCTCGTAGGCCTCGGCAAAGTCGGTTTCCATGCGAACCAGAAAGACCGCCATACCGGGAATAATTGAGAGGTAAGCCAGGAAGATGGGCAAGTCGTAGATCACCGACGCGCGCAGGCTGGCGATAATAGGCTGTGAGGTGTCCGGGTGAAACCAGAAGATGAATTTGTCGGCCCACACCGCCGCATTGAACAGCAGGCCGGTGAGGATCAGTGCCGGAAAAATCTGCCGCCGCCGGGTAAAATCAAATCGGATGAAGTGGTCACCCGGATACTGCCGGATAATGGTGTAGAAGAAGCTGAAGAAAAGCAGGCTGTGGCCCAGAAGAAGGCCGGCCAGCAACCCCTCAAGGCCAAATTGTGACAGCACCATGGAGCTGACTACGGCGGTGGCGTAACCCAGCGCAAACACCACCACAATGCGACGATAGGACTTCATGCTGGACAGGAAGATTGTCACCGGCCACAGGTTACACAGCACGACAAAGTTGGCCAGCATCAGCAGGCGGTACAGCACCGAAGTGTCGCTGAAGAACAGCACCATGGCCATCAACCCCAGCCCCAATGACAGTACCGTAGTGACCCAGATCAGCCCCATCAAATTGGGCAGGATCAGGTCATTGCGCTTGGCGTACAGCCGGTCTGCCACCCAGCGGGTGAAGACGTGCTGGAACAGGCCCGACAGGGTCAGGGAGACGGCCATCAGGTAGGTCACCGATACCAGGAACTGAACCACCTCGGTATCAGATACCGCCAGTGTGAAACTGATCACCCCGATCATCATGACGCCGAGCACCGACAGCACCCAGGGGCCGGAGCTGATGATACCGGCCAGGCCGTAGGCCTCGAACAGGTTCAGGAAACTGTCGCGCTTGAGGATGCGGCGTATCTCGAAACCGATGCCTGCCATTAGCCGTTCAGCCCCTTGTTGTAAATGGAGCGGTAGGCCCCGAACATGCTTTCCAGGGTATAGAACTTCTGTACCCGCTCCAGCCCCGCTTTCTGAGCCTGTTGCCATTGCTCGGGGTTCAACAGCAGCCGCACCGCTTCCCGCGCGGTCGCTTCAGGATCTGCGATGGGCACCACAGCACCGCTGGCGCCCAGTGCACGGTCTTCGTCGCTGGCGCCTTCCAGTAATTCGCGGCAAGCGCCCACATCGGTAGCCAGGCAGGGCAGGCCCGCAGCGTGGGCCTCCAGGATTACCAGCGGCAACGCTTCGGAAATGGACGTCAGTACATCAGCCCAAGCTGAGGAAGAATGTCGTTGACGTTCTGGAATCCCAGGAATTTCACTCGTTGGTTGAGGCCCAGGCTATCCACCAGTTCCTTGCACTCGCGTACGTAGGTTTCGTCCTCGTCTTCCGGACCGACGATCCAGCTCCACGTCGGGAATAGTTTCGCTGACCGAGCGCATGGCACGGATAAAGGTTTTTATATCCTTGATGGGAACGACCCGCCCGACCAGTCCCAGCACTTTCGGGATGTGGTCGGGGCGGGCCTTCCTTGCGGCGTCGAAGCGGGTGGCTCAATGCCGTTGGGAATGATACAGGTACGTTCAGGCGGTGCACCGTCCTGAAACTGCCGTTGCTGATTGCCCTGGTATAGCGACACGATCGGGTCCGCCTGCTGGTAGGCCAGGCGTCCAAGGGCCTCGAAAAAACGGATCCAGAGCCGGCGAATGTATCCCAACTGCTCATTCAGCGTACCGCTGACCTGGTCCGTGGGGTCGTGAATCCACTGGGCCTGGGAGAGGTCAATCTTGCGTTCCTTGGTGTAGATGCCATGTTCACTGAGCGCGAAGGGAATGCCCCGCTGCTCGCTGGCGATGGCGCCGAGCAAGCCCGCGTAACCGGTGGAAATGGAATGCAGCATGCGCACAGCAGGCATCTTTCGCGCCACTTCGGCGAGCTGGAACAATGGCGCGTGCATGATACGGATCGACCAGAAATAGTCGACAAAGGACGGCTCCGTACAGTATTTACGGTAGTTCTCGTCAATCATCTCCCAGCTTTCTTCACTGTAGAGGAAGTCGTCACGGCTGATACCCTGCTTCTGGCCCAGGTCGGCAAACACCTTGTGGAGGATGTCTGGCGGTACTGACTTTTCGGACTTGAACTGCTCGTGCAGGCACTTCTGGGCCTCGAAGGCGGCCTTGTTACCCCGACGTGGCCGGGGTTTGCCAGCAGCTTCGGTGTCCATCAGGTAGTGGCATTCCAGGTGAGTGACATTGTCTGGCAGGACATACTGTTGCTCGCCGTAATGTGCGCGGTCGCCGCCCAGAAAGATCAGGGCGAAGGTGTATTCCGGCAGGCCGGTAATGACCTGGTGCACCCAGGAGGACACCCCGCCCCGGATGAACGGATAGGTGCCTTCCAGCAACAGGGCGATGTCAGCTTTGGGCGTTACGCTGGTTTTGGGTAATGTCATAACCATGACTCGATAACCGGTCGGTTGGCGGGGTGGAAACGCTCAAGAGGGCAGGCCGAAAGATGTTGGCGCACCTGAGCAAAGTCCCGGCGCAGGTACGCGACTTCCCCCAGGTAGGGCATGATCAATTCCGGTGACGAGCCGCCGGCAAGCGCCGAACGGAAGGCCTCTTCCGCGTTATCGATGTTACCCAGGGCGAGTTCCACACGGCCGAGCAGGCGCCAGTCGTTGTGTTGGGAGCGTCGGGCCACCAGTCGTCGTAGCAGTTTCCCCGCACTGTCCAGGTAGTAGTGTCGCAGGCCGCCCTGGGCCAGGCCCAGATAAGCCATTTCCCACCAAACCTGTGCCAGCCTCCGCTGAAGGGAAACACTGGTCAGGTCGTCGGCGTTCTGCAGTGACTGCTGGAGAGTGCCGGCCCGTTGGGCCAGGGTTTTCTCTTTTTGCTCAAGCATGGAATAGGCCAGCAATCGCACATCGTCAGACGGGTCTTTCAGAGCTTCACGCAGAATTTCAATGGCGTCCCGGTCGTTCATCTGGCGAGTGGCCATCAGTGCTTTCAGGCGTTTGTCGGTGCTAATGGCTTCGCGCAGTACCTGGCGAAGGCCGCCCTGGCTGTAAACCACCTGTAGATCCATATCGATCGGCTGGAATGGCAGTTCGGGGATGTCCACTTCCTGCAGGGTATGTCGCGACTGGACCGCGGTAGATACAGTGCCAGCAACATGCCGAGTACCAGGCCCACGCTGCCAATGAAAGGGATGGCAAACTGCAGGGTGAACAGGAAGACACCTGTGGTAATGGGCTGCCCGCGATAGCGCGACGGCATCAATGGCAGCAGGATCAGGGTGAGCAGCGCACAGGCCATGGCATGGGCGATCAGGTAAGCGGCCAGCTCAAGGTTGCCGGCGGTGGGTGATAGCAGTCCGGTGACGCCGCCGGTTTCCAGCGCCAGGGCGAGCAGTGCAAACCAGCTATTGGCCATGGCTGTTCTTTCCCTGGTTGTGCTCTCCCTGGTTGTCGAACAGGAAGGCCTGCACCCACTCATCGGCCTGGGCCCGATTACGGACTTGCAGGGTTTGCGGTGTCACCAGGTCACTGGCATGCAACCCCAGCTGTTCTCTCAGTCCGTCGTCCAGCCGTTGTAGATAGCCGGCTAGGCCCAGTTCATCAGTGAGCGGCATCAAAACAACGATGTAGCGCTGATTGCCGGCCCGATGCTCGGCAATCACATCAAGGCCCCGGCGGACTTTTTGAATATGGTCGGCAATCAACTGGCCATTGCGGCTGTCGGCCAGCGGCAAGCCCACCATCGCTGCGGGTAGGTTGAAGAATTCCGCGTCGCGGCCTGCGCGGGCCAGATGGCGCCGGAAGTAACGCCATTCCGGTGATCCGCCGGCCTGTATTTCCGAGTGTTCATGGGCGATGTCTGCCATGTGCCCGGCCAGGATCGCCAGCAGTCGCAACGAGCGAGCCTCGAAGCTGAAAAAGGGCATGGCTCGATAACACACAGGCCGATAAAGCGATCTTCGGAGTCAATCAGGGGAATGGCTGCCAGCAGATCGGTGTCGAGGTCGCCCATACGCTGGCGGAACTCAGTCTGCACCGACACCAGTTTCCGTTCCGCCAGTGCGTGCAGCAGCAGTGGATCTTTCAGGTCCACCTTGCGGAAGCGACCGACCGTTGCCAGTGGTTCCGGTTCGGGTACGCCATTATTGACGGCGTAGATGCCGGCAATCTGCAGTTGTCCGTAACGCCCCAGTAGCTGGAGCATCAATGAGGCCGTCTCCTGATTCAGGCCGGCCTGACCGGCTTCGCCAATCTGCGCGTACAGGCGTCTAAGCGCCTCTCTCAGGCTGCTGGAGCTGCCGGCCAGTTGTTGCTCGAGTCGGTCATGGGACACCTTGAGCAGATAGTAGTTGCGGGTGAACTCTTCCAGGCGGGAACCGCGGTAGTCGTTGCTCGCTTCCAGTTTTTGCTGCTGGCGGCCCCAGTAGTCCCGAAACTCACCCGCCAACAGGCTGATGCCGAGTACCCCGGTGGTCCACACGTAGGGAAAATCACGGGTGCCGCTGGTGATCTCAAACCGCAAGTGAAAACCCAGGGCGGCGATGATGATCAGGCTGAAATCAGCGCCATGAAAAAGCCGTACCTCAGGCCTACCAGTAGCGGTCCCAGCACGGGCCAGGGAAAGTTTCCCGTCAGATAGAACGGATCATCCGGCCGGTGCCAAACGCTAAAGGCCAGGAAAAACGCGGTAATCAGCAGGGTTTCCAGCCACTTCAGTGCAATGGGTACCCGTACCTTCTCGCCCGTTATCTGCTCTGCTTCGTCCATAGTGAACCCTGTTGCTCAGGCGGTATTATTGGCTTTCGATCAGTGGCATGGCGTTGGCCAGCTCGTCCAGAACCTTATGGGCCGCCACGCTCAGGCTTTCACGACCCCATCCCGTGCGGGCCGAGGTGCCGGACCAGACGACGCGATTGTCGTCTGCGTTGCGTATTTCCAGGGTAATGCCTACGGCGGGCTCGCCATCCAGCCCACTTTTGTAGCGCCATTCTTCCACGGTGCCCGTGAACAGGTAGTCCGCGCCATCGTTGCGGGCCGTGGCGAGAGCTGTTTGCTGTCGTTCACTGCTTTCGTACAGCAGGGGGTTGCGGTCATCGGGCAGGTAGAGGGTCACGTTTTCGCTGCCCTTGGCTCTCAGGATCGCGGACAGCACACTGGCGGCCTGGTCTCCGGCCTGGGGTGTCTGTGACAGGTTAATCAGCGGCAGCACCGCAAACTGTCCATCCTCCGGAATCGGCGAGCCCTCCTGGCTCTGGATAACCGAACAGCCAGCCAGAAGTAACAGGGTGAGCCAGAGGCTATGGCGTAGTGTTTTCATAACGGTCTCCTTCAGCGACCAGGGTAAATCGTGTATGTAAGATTGAATTCGGTTCGGCCGTTGCCGTCCAGCCCTTCCGACGACCAGCGTCCAGACAAGGCCAGTTCATCATCCCCCAGCACCCGCCAACCCAGGCCCACTTCCACACCGATTTCCGCCGTTGAAGTGGATAATACATAACCGGCGTCCAAACCGAGAAATGCGCGGGGTGAGGGTGTCGAGCGATACAGTGCGTGGGGTGAGCCATGGAACCAACGTGTGCCCACACCGATACGTTCGTACTCCTCGGTCAGCAGGCTGGCGGTTTCCAGTGGCTGATCCAGTGCCGCAAGGGTGGATGAGGGCAGGGTTTCGGCCAGGGATAGCTGCTGGTTTCGATAACCGGCGCTGATAATCCAGGCCGGGTCATTGCGAAAAATGGTGTAGGTGGCATTCAGGTCCAGCCCGTAGCCGTCCGCCAGTTGATCGTTCTCCAGGCTGTTGACCGTCAGTTGCTCAAGTTGGGCATTCAGGTTAAGCCGGGAGAAAGGGGTGTAGCTGGCGCTGGCGTAGGCGCGGTCGCGGCGGGTCAGCCACCAGGCTTCGGCGCTGTCCGGTGTGCGTTCCTGGAAATGGTAGCCGGCGCCGAAGGCGATGCGGTCAGACCATTGCTGGTCGAAGGCAGCGCTGATGGCCAGGTCATCCTGCTGGTAGCGTGGCAACTGGCTGACCGATAGCGACCAGGCGCTATTGCCTGAGCGCCTGTCCACCTCGAAAGAAGTCTCGCTGCTGCGACCGGGGGTGCTTATCAGGCGCCCGGAATCGCTCGCCTTGAGTGTGCTGGCAGACAATTTCCAGCGAAACTCGTCTTCGCTGAACTGCCCGGTTATCCCGCTGCGCTGAACGGTAAAGTTACCCAGGTTCTGCCAGCGGCTGCCCACTTGAATGGCACGGTTGAACGTCTGGTGTAGATTTACCGTGTCCTGCATCGTCACCCTCTGTTGTTCCGCCGTCATCGGACTGTTGAGTCGATCAAGCTGCCGAACATAGCGGCCTGTCTGTTGTTCGCGGTTTTCCGGCGCAGACCGTAGGGTTTGTCCGATGCGTTGGCGCACCGCTGCGTTTCGGCCGTCCGGTGCCGGTAGCAGGGCCTCCGCGACCAGCGTGTCACCCTGATTGGACGCAAAGTACGCCAGGGTTTCGCGTAATCCCCTCTGGTCAGGGTCGTCGCCTTCGCCGCTGCGGGGAAAGGTCGCCAAGGTTTGCCAGGCCAGTTTGAGCAACCCTTCCTCACTGTACACCGCAAATCGGCTGGAGCGGGTGGATGGGTCTTCCTGTAATCTTTTCGCGGCCTTTTGGCGAAGATCGGTTGCGGTGCCGGGTGCACCGGTCTGATCCAGCAGTCTTGCCGTCGCCAGAAGCCACTCAATGTCATCACTGCGGGTATCCATACCCTGACGAAACCAGTTCAGAGCCCGTCTCGGCTGGCCCAGGGCACTGTAACCGTAGGCCAGGACCGGATAGGCGGCGGGAGAAGGTGTATCACCGATTCGGGCCAGCAGGGCCGGAAGGGTGTCGGCGAACCGTTCCGTATTGGCAAGTTGCAGCCAGGCCCAACTGATCATCAGGTTCTCATCGTCGGGTGCCAACTCCCACGCGGCGCGGTAGGCATCGTTTGCTGCCAGGACCTCGTCGTTGCGTTGGTGAATCAATGCCCGAAGTGACCAGTAGCGCGGGTTGTTGCGGGCAGTGGGAACGTCCGTTTGCCAGCGTTCGAGGGTTTGCTCCAGTTCCTGCCATTGCCCGAGCGCCAACTGGTATTCAGCGATAGCGGCCAGGAACCGGGGTTCCCCGGTTTCAAGGAAAAGATGTTCGCTCAACGACAGGGCCCTTGGGTAGTCCTCGAAAAGGGCTGCCAGGTTGAGCAGGCGCTCCTTTAAATTCGGCGTAAGCTCAGAGTCGCTTCTGGCCAGGAGACTTTCATAATCCCGCTTCAGGATGTCGGTTCTACCCAGGCTGTTGGCCAGGTCCATCCGCATGATTTGAACTGTCTCGGCCAGTTGCCGGTCTTGCGGCTCGAAATTCAACAGCGCCAGGGCGCGTTCAGGTTGCCGTGTGCGCCAGTAAAGAGAGGCCAGTTGTATGCGGTCGGCGTCGGATAACCGTGGCTCGTTTTCCAGCAGTTCAATGGCGGCGGGGAAATCACGCAGGTTAACCAGCAGCGTCAGTAGTCGTTCCCTAAGCGTGTCGGACCGGGGAAATCGTGATCGGCCTTCCGTTAGCCATTCCCTTGCATCATTGAAACGCCCGGAACCCACCAATGCGTCGGCCAGGGTGATATAGCCTTCCGGTTGCAAACGCTCCTGCCTGGCCCCCTCGGTTAACAGCATTCCCAGTGTGTCCCACTGGAAGAGCCCGCGCGCCAGATCCACCGATCGTTGGAAGGCTTGCGCGGAACCGGTTTGTTGATAGAGGGACACCCATACAGGCAGCGCTTCCTGCGGCAGGCCGTTCCACTCCAGCACTTGAGCAATGGTTTGCCGATCTTCGCGAGTGAGTCTGTCCGGTGTCTTCTGTAGCCTCCGGATAGTATTGAGCGCTGCTTTCAGATTCCCGGCGGCGAGTTGAAAGGCCAGCAATTCTCGCTGGAACTCTGTGTTGTCGGGATGCCGGTCCGCCCGTTGCCGAATCCAGGTGGCTTCGTCCGTAGCCGAACCAGCCAGTCTTGCCAGCCGGATACCTTCGGTCAGTGCTGGTTCCGATATCCGGGTGTCCGGGAGTTTTTGCTTGAAGAGTGCCAGCGCCGCTTTTGGATTGCCGCCGGCAAGCTCCAGGCGAATGATGTTGTCGATGAACTCATCGCGGGCCTCGGGGCGGACGGTGTCAATATAAGGGCGTAAGGTCGCTGCAGCCATTCCAGGCCGACCCTCTGCTTCCTCCAGCCGAGCGATTTCACGGGCCAGTTGAAGCCGCTGGCCGGGGCTGGTCATCCGGTCCTCGACGCCTTGCAGCAGTGTCAGGTAACGGGGCTGGCTCAGCCAGCTGGAGGCTGGCCTTAAGAGCTCCAGAATGCGTTCCGGTTCATAGGATTGGCGGACCAGCGCCTGGGCGTCGGCAAAGAGTTGGTCTTTCCGGGCCTCCCTCCGGGGGCCTTCTGGGATTGCAAACAGGCGTTGAGCCTGCAGTTCCAGGTAATACTCAAAGGCCTCCTCCGGCACCGTCTGTTGTGCCATCAAGGGGGCCAGTACCTGGTCTGCGCGTTCCAGTTGGCCGGTTGTGCTCAGGGCCCGGGCCAGGCTGAGGCGTAAGGGAACGTTGTCTGAATCGGAACGCAGTAGCACTTCCAGATAGGCGATGGAAAGGGCGTCTGGCGTTTCAAGGTATTCCGGGTTCTCGAACACTGCCTGTCGCGGAAACAGCAGATACAACGCCAGCGCGATAAGCGCTCCCATAAGGACCAGCGCGGGCAAGCTGAAAAAGGACTCCCTGTTCCGACGCATAACGCTATTGGCACTCCAGCATCAGGGATTCTGTTTGCCGGTTGCTGAGAACAATCCGCACCTGTTCACCCGACCGTGACATCCGTGCCGAACCGCCGCTGGTTGTACATCGGCGGGTTCCGGCAAGGGTGAATTCCACGTTCCGATGGCTTTGCAAACCCAGCGTTATCCGCCATTTTCCGGCTACCTGCTCGCGCTCCCATTGGCTAAGCACCCCATTGGCGTGGGCCAGCCAGGGGCCTTTCGGGGCTGTGTTTGTCAGGAACAGGCGGGGCGAATCACCGGTCAGATGCACGTAGCGGTGGCCGGCAGCATCGTGGAAACCGGCGACGCCAGTGCTTCTCTCCAGGTCGGGAAACCGGTCCTGCTCAATGGTGACGGTATGGGGTTGGCCAATACCGCGCCAGTGCCAGCCACCGTTATCGTCCCTGAGCAACGCCGAGTAATAGAGGGTTTGCACGCGCTTGGCGTAGTCGCTGAGATAGAGCGGTGTGACGGGTTGATCTAGGGCGTATTTGTAGACCTCATGTAAGGCTCCGAGGGCCTCGGGTTTGGTGCCCGAATAGAAGTGGTAGTAAATGCCCATGGGTTTCAGCCGGCCTTTGTCCTCAAGGATTCGGAAAGTGTCCGTCACATTGCGAAACCCGTAATAGGGGCCTGTCCAGTTGTTGGTATAGACGTTTTCGTTCATCACCGGTGCGTACACTTGCAACTCATCGCCTACCGGCCTGGCATCGGGCCAGGTATCCGCCAGTTCGGAAGCGTAAGGCAATGGCTTGGTGTTGCCGCCATTGACGTTGACCAGGCCGGCTTCCCGAACCCGTTTCAGGGCATTGGCGCCGGGCCGGGCGTCGCCTGTCCAGAGGAACACCGATACGGGCTTGTTCGCCGGGGCCAAGCGTTGATTAATGTATCCCACCGAGCCTTCGATTTCGCGTTCAAGGGAAGCCTGGTAATCCGGGATGTTCATGAAATAGCCATACAGCGTGTTTTCAAGCCTCGGGGCGGGGCCACCTTCTATCGACTGCCAGAAGAACGGATGACTGTAGGTATGAGATGCAACTTCCACCGAATTTATTCCGAATATGGCCCTGGCGATGCGTTCTGCCTCTTTACTGGCGCGCGGGTATAGGCCCTCGGGTGAAACTTCCGCTTCGATGACCGAAACGGTGTGGGGCACCTCATACCGTGACAGAATCTCATCCTGGATGACCTGGGCGCTCAACGGGCTACCGGGGAATTCCCCCCGCGAGACGAAGCCATCGCCGTCAATGTGGGCGGTGAGTATGCGGCGGCCATTCTCCGTGGTGGTATCAATTACCGGCATGGCAGGTGCACTGAAGGCCTGCTGGATAAACTCGAAGGGATTGAACAGCCAGTAGGCTTCGTCGTCGGGGCCGGTTTCGAACAGGAAGGGCGCTGAGGCCACGCCGCCTTTGTCATGGGTGTAGATGGCCGAAAATTGCTGGCCCTGCGCGTCGGTGATGGTCAGCCAGGGCGTGTGTCCTTCTACTTTCGGCATGGCCTGTGTGGTCAGGGAAGGAAGCCGCCTACCTTCGTAGTTGGCCACCGATGGGTGTACGCGCTCATGACTCAGAGGCGCAGCGGGCACAGTGGTGCTGCTGGCGGCCATCACGCCGCTGCACGCCGGGTTGCCGGGAATCAGTCCCATCAGCACCACGGGTACGCCCTTGTCCTGCTGCCGGGCAAGCCATGAACAAAGGCCGCTGTGGCGATCCCCGGTTTCCCACCACACCAGAATACCCGCATACCGGTCTTCGGTGGGCTCCGTCGGTAGGGGCTCTAGCGCGGAATGGTACTGTGGGATGAATCCGGAACGCTCCAGGATAATGCCACCAAAACGATGGGCAGCGCTTCTGTCCATGTTGAATTCCGGCAAGTCATGAATCACCAGAACGTGGCGTTTCACCTGGACTGGTTTGGACGGGCTGAGGCGATCAAGGGCCGGGTTGGCCACCCAGGGCACGAAACGGTCGCGACGTAGCTGGCCTGCTAGTTCCTCGGCCTGGGAGGCGTCCGCGACGTAATCGATGGCAATCATGGGCATGTCAGGTCGTGCCTCACGCCAGCGCTGTAGCTGTTTGTCCAGCCACTGGCGATCCGTTTCAGAGACTTTGTAATAACGCTTGTCCTTGGCGTTGTAGCCATTACGCCAGGACTCCAGGGCAAGCCCGTCGACTTGGCCGATAACGCTGTCCGGCAGGTGGAAACCGCGGTTGAGGATGATCTTGCCGTTCGGGTGCCTGGCGCGGATGTCTGAAATCAGTTTTGTCTGGGCTTCTGCGAAGGCTTGCATTTGCGCTTCGCCACTGGCGGCAAGCGTGAAGCTGTCCAGAGTATCGAGAAACACCCCCTGAAAGCCGCGTTCGAAGGCCGGGTCAATGAGGTTGTCCAGCAGAAAGGCGCGGACTTCGGGGTTGCGCAGGTCCAGCACTGCGCTCGACCAGGCCGGGTTCTTGCCGATCAGCCAGCTGTTCTGCAGGCTTGCGAACAGGCGGTGGCTGCGGGCCATCTCTCCGACACTGACGTAGGCAATGGGCGTTGTGCTGGCTTCGGTCAGCAGGTCGATACGTGCGTCGCTGGCCTGATCCTGTTGCAGTACCACCCAGTCGTAGGCCATCAAGCTGCCTATTGGGGCTTCGTTACCGTAATAGAACGCGATGTTAGGCGGCTGACCCACAGCATTGGCAAAACCGAAGGGTAAAAGTAGGGCGACTGCAAGCAGTTGAAGCAGAGGGTGTCGTCTTATCATGGGAACCGAAATCAGGTAGAGAAGCGACTGAATGATGCGCACAAAGTCATCGCGAATGAGTAATACGTTGCTAATCTATTATAGATGACAGTCTGCAAGCACTCGATTTTCCAACTATTTTGTAATGAGAGAATAACGTTATGGCCTCCGTGAGGAATGGCATCCCCCTGTGGTGGCTGGCGCTGGCCGCCACGCTGACGCCGCTGATTACCATTCACGCAACCTTCGCGGTGTCGGTGCTGGAGGGGCATATTTCCTGGTGTATTCCCTATTGGGACAGTTGCACGAGCATTAGCCGCACCGGCCGATACGGTACCAGCTATTTCATTTTCAAGGGCACCATGTTGCCGGCGGCGATTCTCGGCATTCTGTTCTGGGCTCTCAACGGTCGTTGGCTACAGCAGTTGGGTGCCACCAGCCGCGGTCGGCCCTGGATTCCCTGGCTAGGCTTCGTCGCGTGTACGTCGCTGGCTGCATACACACTGGCTTTGGGGCACGAAGGGGGCGGTTTCAATCTGATTCGCCGGATAGGTGTCGTGCTGTATTTTTCGCTGACGTTCATTGCACAGTTGCTGATCAGCTCGGCCCTGAAGGGACACCCGCGATGGCATGCCAGTGGCAAGCGACTGTTGTGGCTGTGTGAGCTGATACTGGCGGTGGGTATTCTATCGGTTATCCTCACAGCCGTTGTGCCAGGGGTGTACAGCCAGATAGACGACGCCTTCGAGTGGATTTTGGCGTTTTTGATCAATCTTCATGCGATATGGGTCGCGGTATTGTGGAAACAGAGCCATTTCCGGGCGAGGCTGTGGGCCGAGTAGTCCCGGGGTCAGAGCGACATCAGCCCGCGAACCAGTGCCGCCACACCCGCAACGGCGGCGATGCCAAGAATGACCGGCCTCAGTCCGTCAAAAGGCATGCGGTTGACCAGCTTGCCGGAAAGCCAGAAGCCGATGAGAACCCCCGGAAAGGTGACCGCAAACAACTGCAGCTCTCGCTGCCCCAGGTAGCCGGAAACCAGCAGGGCGGCAATACTGAAAAAACTCGCCACCAGGAAGAAGGCCGACATATTGGCTCGCACCAGCGGCCCCTTCTGGTTCTGGTAGATCAGTGCAATCGGTGGGCCGCCAACGGCGGTAATGGTTCCCATGTAGGTCGAGGCAGCGCCGGCCAGGATACTGTTGCGAGCGTTCAGGGCAGGTCGCAAACCACCTGCGCTCAGTACTACGCCAATCAGGATCAGAACGCCGAACGCCAGCTCGAATCCCGCGGGTGAAATCAGCATCAGCGTGATCCCGGCCAGGATCATACCGCCAACGCCCCCGCCAATGGCAAAGCGCACTTCGCGGACCTGCAAGGCGCCCCGGTTCCGCAGCAGCATGAAAATCGTCAGCACCACGCGTTCAGAACCAGCGGCGCCGGTATCAGTATGGGCTGATCAGGAACAGCAATGGTGCCGCCAGCGTACCGATGCCATAACCTGCCACGCCCTGCAAACAGGCGCCGGCCAGCAACGCCAGGTTAGCAAGGAGTATCTGCAGCAGGGAGAGGTCAGTCACAATTGGGCTACTCGATCAGGTCAGTTGATGATTGTTGATAGCACAGCCGCAGGGCAACTAAAACTGTTAAAATGAATCATTTACGTGTCCTGGGTCTGCCGGGTCCGTGAACAGCACTAACCGGCGATAAGGACGACCCGATGGCGCCAGAGATTACCCCGGACGACTGCCCCTGTGGCAGCCGCCAACCGTACAGTACTTGTTGCGAGCCATGCCATCAGGGCAAACCGGCATCCTCACCGGAAGCCCTTATGCGATCTCGCTACAGCGCATTTGTACTGAATCTGACGGACTATCTGAAAGCCACATGGCACACCAGCACCCGGCCCCAAGACCTTGATCTGACCGAGGCGCCGAAGTGGGTGTCGCTGCAGGTACTGTCGTCAGATGAAGGTGAACACGAAGGCACGGTGCACTTTCGCGCCCTTTACCGGGCAGGCGGCGGCTGGGGGTATCTGGAAGAGAACTCCCGCTTCGTCCGCGACGATGAGCGCTGGTACTACGTGTCCGGCGATACGCGCGAAGGGACCCTCAAGCCTGGCCGGAACGAATCCTGCCCCTGCGGAAGTGGCAGAAAATACAAGGCCTGTTGTCTGTGAAACATGCTACGTCTGATGCAGCAAAAGGCGTGGGTTTCGGCCTGGCCGCCTATACCTTGTGGGGCTGTTTCCCCATTTACTTCGCGCTTTTCGAGGGTGTGCCCTCTTACGAGGTGCTGGTTCACCGGATCGTCTGGTCCTGTGTTTTTCTCGCCATCGTGGTGAGCTTCCTGGGGCGCTGGAAACCCATCACTGCTGCGTTGGCACGCCCTAAAAAGCTTGGTTTCGTATTCGGCTGTGCGGTATTCATTGCGCTGAACTGGGGGGTCTATATCTATGCCGTGGAAACCCGTCATGTGCTCCAGGCGAGCCTGGGGTATTTCCTCACGCCCCTGGTGAATGTCGGTCTGGGCATGCTGGTGCTGCGTGAGAGCATTACCCGACTGCAAATTGTGGCGGTTGCATTGGCGACCATCGCCATCCTTTATCAGCTTTTTCTGTTGGGCGTGGTGCTTGGATCACCCTGGTACTTGCGTTCAGCTTCGGCACCTACGGCCTGCTTCGAAAGCAGGTGGAGCTGGATGGTCTTTCGGGCCTGTTTGTTGAGACGCTGCTTCTGCTACCGGTCGGCCTGCTGGCTCTCGGGTTTCTGGGCTCTGCCGGAGAATCCCACTTCAATGACAACATCACCATTGCATTGCTTTTGATGTCCAGCGGTATCGTCACGGCCATCCCCCTGTTGTTCTTCGCCGGTGCAGCCCGCCGGCTGCGCCTGGCAACCGTGGGCTTTTTGATGTACATCAACCCCACGCTGCAGTTCTTCATCGCGCTGTTTGTGTTTGATGAACCCATGAGTGGGGAGAAGCTGGCGAGCTTCGTGATGATCTGGGTGGCGCTGGGGCTTTATTCCTGGTCGGCTGGATAGGGCGTGGGATGAATCCCACCCCCAAATAGTGGGTTGCCTAGTGGGTTGTCAGGCAATACCGCCGAGGGTCAGTATGTCAGCCCGTACGCGATGTTTCTCCACGGCAAGGTCTGAAATCAGCGTGTTCAGGCCCGCCACGGGCGCCAGCATGTCCGGCTCCGTGGCAATGCTGTTGCGAAAGGCCAGCAGCATGTCAATCTGCACGTGCAGGTCCTGAAAGTCTCCGAACCGTTGTTGTCGATGTTTTAATGGCCTGAGCCTGTCGTGAAACGCCGGTTTGTTCAACTCGGCCAGGTAGCGTATGCGTTTCAGCCGTTTGCGCAGGTCGTGAAAGTGATCGTCCGGGGACTGTTCGTTCAGTTGCCGCGCCACGGCGTCGTGCTTGTGTATGTGCTTTTTCAGGGCTTTGTGGATGTCTTCGATAGCCAGTTTCCGGGTTATCTTCTTCAAGTGGCGGGAGGTGATAAGCTGGTACCACTCATCCATGTCTTTGCGGTATTGGCCGCTGCTCAGGCGTTTGGTCAGCTCCTGGTGTTCAATGTCTGCCAGGTTGGCAAAATAGCTGCGGGCGCCGGAGCTCACCAGGGCCAACCGGGTATCTTCCTCCAGTGGCCATTGCGCCAGGTCACCCAGTAGCACGTGAAGGTCTCTGAGCCGGCTGGTGGCTTGGCCATGCCGTTTCAGACTCTTGACGGCCTTGCGTAAATCGCTGTCACCACTGATGTCGACAACTGCTTCGGCGATGGCCCGGCTGCGGCGAATGGCAATACGGTACTGATGCAGAAACTCGTCGTCGTACCCCTGCAATACGCCCGGTTCCAGATCCCTGATGCGTTGATACTGGTGTAACAGCGATTCCGGGATGTGCCATGCCAGCGGAGAGTGCTCGTCGATACGGATTTTCGTCCTTTTGCGATGAAACTGCTCATAGCTGACGTCTTTGGGCGTCAGGAACCGTTCAAGCCGGCCCCTGTTCTTGCCGATCTCGCACCAGTGCTCTATGGGCAGGGTGATGTGCATGTAGCTGCACGTGGGGAAGGTGTCGGGTGCGTGCTTCAGCAGTAAGCCTGCCAGATCCTCCAGCGCAGGGTTGTGGCCAACCAGGGTAATGCTGTCTTCGTTCCGGTCGCGCAGCCAGTCGAGCACGACCTCATGGTTAAACGTGTATAGAACAGGCGCCAGTTTGACGGCGTGTTGATGGTTGCTCGGGATCAGGCCTTCCAGGGTTTGTTGTGCGCGGGTGGCATTGCTGCAGTAGACCGTTCCATCGAACGCCCCATCCGCACGGATTGCCCTGCTCATGGGAGCCAGCTGTTTCAGGCCCCGGTTGTTGAGGGGGCGCTGGTGATCACGAAGGCCATCATCGGCCCAGCTGGATTTGGCGTGGCGAATCAAATAGAGGTGTTTCATCCGTGCCCCTGAAACTGGTTTTATTGGGCCAGGTTTGATGAATCGGACGTTTGGGGCTAGACCTTTAGTCTAACGCTGGTTCAAGTCCATCCGCTACCGGCCGTTAAGACTTTTAACAATAAAAGCAAATGCATGAATGAGTTGTGGCAGTGTCGCAGCTTTACACCCCGAAGTCGCACACACCGGTATTACAAACTGGAACACACCCTGGGTGCCCGGTTGTGGATAATTACGCTGAACATTTGATCTCATACGGAGAACTTCTTGATGACATTGCTGAGCCGGTTACGCATTCGTTCCCGTCTTCTGCTGGGCGTTCTGATCCCGGTAGTAATAACGGCGGCAACCCTTGCCTGGATTACGGTCGCCCAGATCAAAAGCGGTGGTGAGGCTGAGCTTGAGCGCCTTGAAGCAAGTTTGCTTGAGGCACGAAAGGAAGGTGTAAAGAACCTTGTGGATACTGCGCGCTCTCTGGTTTTGAACGCCAAGAACAATCCGGATCTTTCGGATCGCGAAGCAAGGAGGAAGCACGGAAGCGTCTGCGTTCAATCAGGTACGAGGGCGGAAACTATGTTTTCGCATATGCTCGCGACCTGGAAAATCTGGCCTACGCCCCCGACCCTTCTCGCGAAGGCCCCACAACCAATCCAGACGTGCAGAAACTGGTTCGGTCACTGTTCAATGCGGCCGAGGATGGTGGTTTTTTCGGTTACGACTGGCCCAATCCAGAGTCAGGCGAGGTAGAACCAAAGGTGTCTTATTCAACGATTATTCCAGATTGGGACTGGATGATTGGCACTGGCGTTTATGTCACTGACATTGACCGGGTTGTTTCTGCCGCTCGCGCGGATATTGAAGCGGAGATAGCCGAAACCCTCGGTTTTATCGTTCTGGTTACGGTGGTTGTGGTGATTATCGCACTGCTCATCGGCATGTTTGTCGGCCGTACGGTAACGAAGCCGCTGAACACCGTTATTGCCATGATGAAGGACATCGCCGAGGGTGAGGGCGACCTCCGCCACCGTCTGCCGGACGAAGGAAACGACGAACTCGCCGAGCTTGGGCGTCGCTTCAACGCCTTCGTGGTGAAAATCCAGGACACCATCCGCGATGTCGGCGCGACCACTGACCAGGTTGCCTCGGCCGCGGAAGAGCTCAGCCGTGTTGCCAATGAAACCCGTGCGTCGGTGCAGGAACAGGGTTCGGAAACCGATCAGATTGCCTCCGCCATTAATGAGATGGCGGCCACGATCCAGCAGATTTCCGGCAATGCCAACTCGGTGGAAAGCGCCGCCTCTGACGCCGACAGGCTTGCACGGGATGGCGGCGAGACCATTGCCAACGCACAGGCGTCCGTCAATCAGTTGTCGGAGGAGATTGAATCCAGCTCTGGCCGTATCAGTAATCTGGCTGAGAAAACCGACGAGATTACCCAGGTGCTGGACGTCATCCACGCCGTCACTGACCAGACCAACCTGCTGGCCCTCAACGCAGCCATTGAGGCCGCCCGGGCCGGTGAGCATGGCCGTGGTTTCTCGGTGGTTGCCGATGAAGTCCGCCAGCTGGCCAAACGCAGTGCGGAATCCGCTGATCAGATTCGCGGTATGATTGACGGCTTCGTGACCGAGTCCCGCGCAGCGTGGAGCGGATGGATGCGTCCCGCCAACGCTCCAGCGAAACGGTTGAGCGCATTAACCACGCCACTGACGCCCTGCGCACCATTGAGAAGTCTGTGGGCCATATTCATGATCAGGTGACCCAGATTGCCACCGCGGCGGAACAGCAAAGCCAGGTGGCCGAGGAAATCAACCAGAACGTGGTGCGCATCGTGGACGCGGCGCAGCGTAGCGATACTGGTGTGAACCAGACCAACGAGGCGAGCCACGAGTTGGCGCGGCTTGGTGAGAGTCTGCGTGAGCTGGTAGGCCAGTTCAAGGTATAGAACCGTTGCTTCTGGTCGGTCGACGATTGGCGTCAGCGGCCAGCAAGCTATGATGTGGGCGATCTGATCCGACCACTACAAAAAACGGAACCTGACCTCGCTATGACTATTCGCAAATCTTTCATGACCGTCCTGGCATTGGTGTTCGCGCTGGCAAGCGCGTCGCTGTCGGCCCAGGAAACCTATACGCTTCGCCTCGCAGAAACCTGGGGGCCAACTCTCCGATTCTGGGTGAAACAACGCGCCACATGGCCTCGATGGCTGAGAAGATGTCGGGCGGCCGCCTGCAGTTCCGCATTGACTCATCCAACAAGCACAAGGCGCCATTCGGTATTTTCGATATGGTGAAGGCGGGCCAGTACGATATGGGGCATACCGCCTCGTATTACTACAAAGGCTCGATTCCCAATGCCATGTATTTCACCACCGTTCCCTTCGGGATGATTGCACCTGAGCAATACGCCTGGTTTTACTACGGTGGCGGCATGGAATTGATGGAAAAGGTATATCGTCCCCATGGCTTGCTGTCGTTCCCCGGTGGCAATACCGGCAACCAGATGGGTGGCTGGTTCCGCGAGGAAATCAACAGTGTTGAGGACCTCCAGGGTTTGAAAATGCGCACACCCGGGTTCGCCGGCGAAGTGATGTCCGAAGTGGGCGTTGCGGTGACCAACATCCCCCCCGGGGAGCTCTACAGCGCGCTGGAGCGAGGCACGATTGACGCTCTGGAGTGGGTCGGCCCGGCACTGGATTTTCAGATGGGCTTCCATCAGATCGCAAAGTACTACTACTCCGGCTGGCAGGAGCCTGGCGCTGAAGTTCAGTTCCTGATTAACGAGAAAACCTGGAACAAGCTTCCCGAAGAGCTCCAGGAAGTACTGCGGGTGGCTATGCGGACCGCCGCCTACGACATGTACATCCAGAGCATGCATGAAAGTGGCGTGGCCTGGGATCGTATGAAGGAAGACTATCCGGATGTCACCCATAAAACCTTCCCGCCAGAGGTCATTGAAGCGCTTCGTGATGCCACAGAGAAGCTGTTGGCCGAAGAGGCGGAGAAGGATGAACTGGCACGGGAAATCATCACTTCCCAGCAGGATTATCTGAAGCAGGTTCGTCAGTGGACCAACATTTCCGATAAGGCCTATCTGAACAGCGTTTCGGGTGAATGAAAGAGACGCTTCTCTCGTTGAAAAACGTCTCCAAGGCGTTTGACGACAAAACCGTGTTGAACTCGCTGGACCTGGACATCCTGGACGGCGAGTTCATCACCCTTCTGGGGCCGTCGGGTTGCGGCAAAACCACCCTGCTGCGCCTGATGGCGGGTTTTGAGCAGCCAGACACCGGGGCAGTCAGCCTGTCTGGCCATGACATTACCCATGCCGCCCCCGAACACCGCCCCCTGAATACCGTGTTCCAGAACTATGCGTTGTTTCCCCATATGTCGGTGTACGACAACGTCGCCTATGGCCTGAAGATGGAGAAACGGCCCAGGGACGAAATTCGCCAGCGCGTGGATGAAGTGCTTGCCATGGTGCAACTGCAGGATTTCGCCCGCCGCAAACCGCATCAACTCTCTGGTGGACAGCAGCAACGGGTGGCCATTGCCCGTGCCGTGGTCAAGCGTCCGCAACTTCTGTTGCTGGATGAGCCTCTGTCTGCGCTTGACTACAAGTTGCGCCGGACCATGCAGGTGGAGTTGAAGCGACTGCAACGGGAGCTGGGCATCACGTTTGTATTCGTGACCCACGATCAGGAAGAAGCCCTGTCGATGTCGGACCGGGTGGTGGTCCTGAAAGACGGCGCGATTCAACAGCTGGGTACGCCCCGGGAAATCTATGAGCGGCCCGCCAATCTCTTTACGGCGCGCTTCGTCGGGGAGACCAACCTCTTTCCGGGATATCTGACCTCGGTTGAAGATACTGGCATTACCCTGGATATCCTGGGCCTGAGCCGTACCCTTCAGAAGCCCGGGTTTACGCTGCGCAAAGGTGAGCAGGTGAATGTCCTGCTGCGTCCGGAGGATATTCGTGTGCTGGCTCCTGAAGACGAAAAGGGTCTGGCCGGCAGGATTGTGGAGCGAAACTACAAGGGCAGCACGCTGGACTCAGTGATTCATCTTGAGGACGGTACTGAAGTGCTGGCCAGTGAGTTTTTTGATGAGGACGATCCTGCCTTTGACTATAAACTGGGCGAGCCCGTGCGGGTCAGTTGGGTCGACGGCTGGGAATGGTTGTTGCCGGTTGAACTGGAGCCCGTCAACAACGACGCAGAAGAAGGGCTGAGTACGAATGCATAGGGTGTTACAGCAGCCCTTCAAAACCGCAGTGCTGATTCTGGTCTGGGGCTGGTTGTTGCTTCTTGTGCTCACCCCGAACCTACTGGTGGTGGGTGCCAGTGTGATGACACGAGACCCCGGCACCTTCCTCTCGTTGCCGCTGAACCTGGACAGTTACCGGCAGTTGTTCGACCCGCTGTACCTGGACGTGTTCCTGAACTCCCTCTACATGGCCGGCATGACGACCGTCTTCTGCCTGCTGATAGGATATCCCTTTGCCTGGGCATTATCGGGCCTGGGCAAACAGCGCCAGATGCTGCTGATTTTCCTGTTGATTGTGCCTTTCTGGACCAATTCCCTGGTGCGCACCTACGCCCTGAAACTGCTGCTGGCCACCAACGGCCTGATCAACAATGCACTCATGGGGTTGGGGCTGATCGACGAGCCGCTGAGAATGCTCTACACCGAAGGTGCTGTGATCATCGGGCTGGTATACCTGCTGCTGCCGTTCATGATCCTGCCTCTGTACTCCGTGTTCGATGACCTGAGGAAAGAGCTGCTGATGGCCTCGCACGACCTGGGAGCGGGCAAGCTTTCGACGTTCCTGTACGTGACGATACCCCTGACCTTGCCGGGCGTGCTGGCGGGCGTGATGCTGGTGCTGTTGCCTGCCATGGGCCTGTTCTTCGTGGCGGACATACTGGGTGGTTCCCGCAATCTGCTGGTCGGCAATGTCATCAAGAACCAGTTCCTGGACGCCCGTGACTGGCCCTTCGGTGCCGCCGCCAGCATTCTGTTGACGGTTGCCATGGCTGTCCTGCTGTTTGCGCACCGGCTCAGCCAGCGGCGGCTCGGTGAGGAGGCCAGGGCATGAATCGCTGGCTGCCGAAAACCTATCTCACCCTGGTGTATGTGTTGCTCTACCTGCCGATCCTGGTGCTGGTGGTGTTTTCGTTTAACAGTTCCCGCACCGGGTACCGCTGGGGCGGGCTCAGTCTGCAATGGTACGAGTCGCTGTTCAATAACCACGCCATGGTCCAGGCCATGTGGAATTCCCTCTGGCTGGCACTGGCGGCGGCCACGGTATCGACCATTATTGGCGCGCTGACAGCGTTGGCTCTTCACCGGTATCGCTTTCGTGGCAAGCGTGTGCTGCGCGGGATGCTGTTTGTGGTGATGATGTCGCCCGAGATTGTATTGGCCATCTCTTTGCTGGCGTTGTTCCTGTTGGTGGGCCTGCAACTGGGGTTTGTCTCTCTTCTGCTGGCCCACGTTACCTTCTGCCTGCCATTTGTGGTGATCACCGTAATGGCACGATTGAGCGGGTTCGATGAAAGCCTGCCCGAAGCGGCGCGGGATTTGGGCGCCAATGATTTCACCATGACCCGCACGGTACTGATTCCGGTAATCATGCCAGCATTGCTGGCTGGATGGCTGTTGGGCTTCACCCTGTCACTGGACGATGTGGTGGTGAGCACCTTTGTGAGTGGTCCCAGCTATGAAATTCTACCACTTCGCATCTACTCTATGGTGCGTGTGGGCCTTAAGCCGGAAGTGAATGCCCTGGGCACCCTGCTGCTGGTGTTTTCCCTGGCAATGTTGATGCTGTCCCAATGGATACTGACAAGGAGCAAACGATGAAGAAACTGGCGTTGGCGGGCCTGATGGCTGCAACCCTGACCGGATGCAGCTCGCAGGAAGAGCCGCAGGTACTGAACCTCTACAACTGGTCTGAGTACATGCCCCAGGAGGTATTGGACCGCTTTGAGGAGGAAACCGGTATCCAGGTGGTCTACACCACCTATGACAGCAATGAGGCTATGTATGCGCGGCTGAAACTTCTGGATGACAGCGGCCAGTACGATCTTGCGCTGCCCTCCACCTATTACGTCAACAAAATGCGTAAGGAAGGGCTGCTGGAAAAGATCAACCACGAGAAACTGGAAGGCTTCGAAAAGCTCGACCCCGAGCTGACGAACCTGGATATCGACCCTGAAAACCAATACAGCGTTCCCTACCTCTGGGGCACCACAGGGCTGGCCTACGATGCCAATGATGTTGAGGGCGAAGAGGTAACGGCCTGGTCGGATCTGTGGGACGAGAAATACGAAGGCCGCGTGATGCTCACCAACGACATGCGCGAGGTGTTCCACATCGGGCTGAGAGTGCTCGGATACTCTGGCAACAGCACCGATCCCGAAGAGATCGAGGCGGCTTATGACAAGCTGACCGAACTGATGCCTGCGGTGCGTACCTTCAACTCGGATGCACCGCGAATGCCCTATCTTGAAGGCGAGACCGACATCGGCATGATCTGGAATGGTGAAGCCGTGATGGGTGAGGAGGACATGCCGTCCCTTGAATACGTCTATCCGGAAGAGGGCATCATTGTCTGGCTCGACAGCTTTGTGATTCCCAAGAACGCCGAGAATGCAGACGCTGCCCATCAATTCATCAGTTTTGTCATGCGGCCGGAAATCTCCGCGCTGATCAGTGAAGACATCGGCTATGCCACGCCCAACCTTGCGGCCCGCGAATTGTTGAGCGATGAAGTGGCCAACGACCGCACCAGCTACCCGACACCGGAAGACCTGACCAACGCCGAGTTCCAGAAGGACGTGGGTGACGATGCCATGCAGGTCTATACCAAATACTGGGAAATGCTGAAGTCCGGGCAGTAAACCCGCAAACGGCTTGATCCGCCCCGGAAATCAGATCTCCGGGGCGATAAAGTCAGGCGCGATACCAGACTGCGCGATGCAGCGCGGTATATCCATACCCTGCAGGGAGCCCTCGGCCGTCACCAGCAGGGTTTTCATGCCGGCGTTCTGCCCGCCCAGGATGTCCGTATGAAGGGTGTCGCCCACCATGAGTATCTGCCCCGGCGGCACGTCCGCGAAGCGCTCAAGCACAGCCTGGAAAGCAGGTGCATAGGGCTTGCCGTAGAACTGCGGTTGGACACCGCTGGCCTCACGGGCCCGGTGGGCGAAGAATCCGGGTTCCAGCGTCAGGCAGTCGCCGCGGGGGGCCACCAGATCTGGATTGGCGATTTCCAGTGGCCTCGGCCGCTCTGTCAGTGTGGCCTCCAGTACTGCTTGCATCTCCTCGTTCCAATCCTCGCTGCTGAGCATGATCAGGCCGTCATAGCCGTCCAGCTTACGTTTCAGTTGCTCAGTGACGGGTGGCCGCACCGGTTGCCAGTTTAGCGGCAGTGTGTCTGGCTCGGAGTTTTCCGGGGCAATTACACCCCAGAGGCCCTCCCTCGCGCGATTGGCGAGGGACTGTTCCAGCAACCAACGGCTTGAGATCAACTGATCCGGCGTGATGTCGAACCCCATGCGCCGATATTTTTCCACCAGTCTGGCGTGGCTGGCGGTCGCCGCGTTGGAGAGAATCTGGACGTGCTTGCCCATGCGCTGCAACTCCCGAAACCGTTGAATGGCAGCGGGAAAGGCCCTGGGGCCAGCATTCAGCACGCCGAAGGCATCGAATACGTACACCTGGAACTGGTCCGTAAGCGACGACAGATCCTCCAGGGTGTCTGGCCGAGGCTGTTCTGCGGTCGGCAGGCCCTCAGGCAGCCAGCGACGGATCTGCTCATACTGGTGGAAAGCCCAGGTTGGGGTGGGTGTTATGTCATTAAACGAGGTGGGATGGGTATCGATCATTGGACTAGAGTACCGCTTGGCGTACCCTCGCGGAAACCCATTCCGAGGCCACCACCGTGACCAGTATCACAACGAAAATCATGGTGACCTGATTCCACGCCAGGGTGCTCAGGGATGCTTGTAGCTGCAGGCCGAGCCCGCCCGCGCCCACCAGTCCAAGGATGGTGGATTCGCGAATGTTGATGTCCCAGCGGAAAACACTGATGCCCCAGAAGGCGGGCAGGATCTGCGGCACGATCGCATAGTCAATGATCTGCGCCCCGGAGGCTCCGGTGGCGCGGACCGCCTCAACCTGTTTGACGTCGATTTCCTCAATGGCTTCGTACAGAAGCTTTGCGACGAAGCCGATGGAACGCAGTCCGATAGCGACAATGCCCGACAATAGACCGGGACCGATAATGGCTACCAGCAACAGCGCCCAGATCAGCGAGTTGATGGAGCGGGATGAGACTATGATGAGCAGTGCCACCGGTCGCACGAACCGCCGGCTGGGCGTGGTGTTGCTGGCGGCCAGGAAGGCTACCGGGATGGCGATAATGACACCGATAATAGTGCCCAGGGTTGCGATGTTGAGGGTGTCCCACAGCGGCGCCCAGAGCTGGTTCACGTAGCTCCAGGCGGGTGGAAACATCCGTTCACCAATATCGGCGGCCTGGTCCGGAGCGTCCGATACAAAAGCCCAAATGGTATTCCGGTTCATCAACTCCCAGCAGAATACCGTCAGGGCCACCAGCCAAAACCATCCAACCCATCGCGCCAGTTGCTGTCTACCGGAACGGAACTGCCAGTCTGCGCGGTGTCGTGCGCTCACGTCTGTCACTGGACCCACCTGCGGATATGTGAAGAGGAATACTCAACCGCCAGTACAATGGCGATGATGATAATCAGGATGGCGCCAGCGGAGTCGTATTCGTAACGATCAATGGCGGTGTTGAGAGTGGCGCCTATGCCTCCGGCCCCGACAATGCCGATCACCGCTGATTCTCGGAAGTTGATATCCAGACGGTACAGGGACAAACCCACAAGGCGGGGCATCACCTGGGGCTGCACCGCGTAGTTAACCACTTGCCACCAGCCTGCGCCGGTAGCGCGGATTGCCTCAATCTGGTTGCGGTCGCAGGCCTCGATGTCTTCGGCCAACAGTTTCGATAGAAAGCCGATGGTGCAAACGCCAGGGTAAGGAAGCCGGCAAAGGGGCCAAACCCGAACATTGCCACCAGCAGGATGGCGATGATCACCTCCTGGAAGGAGCGGGATAGGGTGATAATCGCCCGACAGGCAAGGTAAACGGGTGCGGGCGCCAGATTGCGGGCAGCGCCTATGCCAATGGGCACCGAGATCAGGATCCCTGCGACTGTAGCAGTAACCGTCATGGTCAGGCTTTCGATCAGCCCCGCCCGGATATCGGTCCAACGAGACGTGAAATCGGGTACAAGGAAGCCTTCCACAAAACGCCAGCCGCGCTCAAGGCCATCGTACACCCGCATCCAGTTGACCTCGACGCTTTGCAGGGCCAGAGCCAGATAGACGATCGCGCCGAGGTAGAACACCCGTCGCCAGAGCGGGTTTTTCAGCAGAACGGGCGGGCGTCTCCAGGTGGAGGGCGTGGCGTTGGACAAGACTAGACCCCCTCCGCCAGATCAACGGCTGGGGATGCCCTGTCGTCGTCTTCATCAGTTTGGTCCTTGCGTACCTGGGCCCAGTCTTCCTCGCCATAGATGCGTGTTAGCACGTCGTCCGTCAGCTCTTCCGGTTTGCCGTCAAACACCACCTCGCCTGCGCGCAGGCCGATGATACGGTCGGAGAACTGCTGGGCCAGCATGACATCGTGGATATTGATGATCGCGGGCAGGTTGCGTTCCCGGCAAACCGTCTGGATCAAGCGCATGATCTGACGGGAGGTTTTGGGGTCCAGGGAGGCGGTGGTTCATCCACCAGAAGCAGCTCCGGGTTCTGCTCCAGCGCCCGTGCGATTCCCACACGCTGTCGCTGGCCGCCCGACAGGGCATCCGCGCGCTTATTGTAGTGCTCTGCCAGGCCGACTTTTTCCAGCAACGAAAAGGCCAGGGCAATGTCCTCGCGATTGAAACGGCGCAAAAACGACCGCCATCCGGCCACGTAGCCCAGTCTCCCCGACAGGACGTTCTCCATCACGGTCAGTCGTTCCACCAGGGCGTATTCCTGGAAAATCATACCGATACGCCTTCTGGCTTTGCGCAACGCCCGGCCGCGGAGGGTTGTCAGTTCGGTATCGCCCAGGACGACTGAGCCCCGGGACGGTTCAACCAGTCGGTTGATGCAGCGGATCAGTGTGGATTTTCCCGCACCGGACGGGCCAATCAGGCCAACGACCTGCCCTGCCGGCACGGTAAAGCCGATGTCGGTCAAGGCCTGGTCGCCGGTGCGGTAGGTTTTCGAAAGGTGTTTGAGTTCGAGCACAGTAACCTGCCGTGGCCGGATTAACGGCAGTTGTATTCAACGCCGTTGGCATCGTCGATCTTGCGGATCACTTCCCAGTGTTCCTTGAAGGTGATGGGAATGAACTGTGCCTCGCCGGATTTGGAGAACTCTTCTTCCAGTTCGGAGCCTTTCCAGTCGAAGGTAAAGAAGGCTTCCTGGATCTGTTCCTGGAGCTCCGGTTTCAGGTTATGGGCAATGCCGTAGCCGGTGGTCGGGAAGGTTTGTGATTTGTAGACGCTGACGATCTGTTCGTCACTCACGACATCCCGTTGCAACATTCGGTTGAGTACCGAATTGGCAATCGCCGCGGCTGGTAGTCTTTATTGGCGACGCCAAGAATGGAGTTATCGTGTTTGCCTGAGAACACTGGCTCAAAGTCCTGGTCAGGAACCATGTTGTAGTCGGCCTTGAGAATGGCTGACGGCGCTTTGAAGCCGGAGTTGGAGGTCTGGGAGGTGAACGCCAGCTCTCCCCCGCGAATGTCTTCCACCTTTTCAACACCAGAGCCCGGGTAGGTGATGATTTCCATCTCGTATCCGAAGGAGCCATCGGCGGCAGCCATCATGGTGAATGGACGGAATCCAGCGCAGGCAACGGCCAGGGGGTTGGAACCGGTGTTGAAGCCGGCAATGTGAAGGCGACCCGCACGCATCGCTTCAATCTGGGCGGCGTTGGACTGAACCGGGAAGAACTGCACCTGCTTGCCGGTGATGTCCGACAGGTGGTCCAGGAAACCGGACCACACCTCACGATAGACCGCTGGATCTTCAACCGGTGTATAGGCAAATACGAGGGTGGACGGGTCGGTCTGCTTTTCGGTCTGTTCCGGGATGTCGGCAACAAGGTCGCCATCACGATCCTGGTATCGTGAATCCAGCTTGAAGGCGCTGTGGGCAGCGACGGGCAGGAGTATTGAAGCAATGGTGATAGCAGCAATGGTACGGTTCATGAGGCAGTTCCTTGTGTCCTGTTGATGACGTGAATATGACACTACGGAAACTGTGTGATGGTTTTGTGACAGGTAGAACGGGCAAAAACGCGAAAGCGTTGCTATGGCTTCAGTTAGCACTTGTTTTTATGGCGCGCCTGAGCGAGTTTAACTCCATAGATGTTGTATAATTGCACTACTGTACTATTTGGCGACAGGCAAACCCACTGTATGCAGATGTTGTACTCCCTAAACGCCGTAAGGCTGATGCTCCTGATCGCTTTGAGCTTTTTGGTGCCTTCGGCGGCGTATGCGGCAGTGGACCTGGACGAGGGATGGGAATATCGGTGGGGCGATTCTCCATTGACCGAGGAGGGGGTGCCGGAGTGGACTCTGGGCCAGGCCCCCTGGCAATGGAACGCTATCAGCTTTCCATCCAACCCGCCTGGTCGCAACGGACAAGAACATGTGTGGTATCGCATCACCCTTCCGGAGGGCGAGTGGCAGGAGCCGGTTCTGTATATCTACAGTGTCGATCTGATTGTCCAGGTCTGGCTCGACGGCGAGAACATCTACCAGTACGGCAGGTTTGATGATCAGGGCCGGGGGCGTTTTGAAGGTTGGCCCTGGCACGCGATTCCGCTGCCTGAAGAGTTTGCGGGTACGCCGATCTACTTTCGCATTTTCTCTGATTACACCGACATTGGTCTGTGGGGTGAAGTCTCCATTATGGAGCAGCCGGCCCTGACCCTGTTTATCGTGAAAAACTCCCTCGAAGCCCTGGTCATTTCCGGCTTTTCAGCCTGATTGCCCTGCTAGCGATGATCTTTGCCCTGTTGCAAACGGAAAAGAAGAGTTTCGGCAGCATTGCCCTGTTCTCTTTGTCGTCCGCTGTTCTGCTTCTGTCCGACAGCCAGGCCAGTCAGTTGATCTGGAACCTGCCGATGATGTGGGACTATCTGGCCGCTGGTTCCTACTACATGCTGCCGGTGGCCATGGCATTGTTGCTGGAGCAGTGGTTCAGTGATCGCCGGCCCTGGTTGATTAATCTGGTCTGGAAGATTCACCTTGTCTACGCGGTAGTGGCGATAGGGCTGGCATTAATGGGTGTGGTTGACCTGTCATCAACGTACCCGCCGTTTGATGCGCTGCTGTTAGCGTCCCTTGCAACCGTCACGGTCGTTGTCGTAAAGCGGTTCAGACAACTGAAGATTGAACAGCAGATCATCCTCGCCGCTTATGGCGTGTTCTGCAGCCTGTTGGTGGTGGATATGGCCGTTGCCCACGGCGTCCTGCCCTGGGGGCGGGTACCGGTCAGTTGGGGAACGCTGGTCTTCTCGCTGGCCGTAGTGATGATTTCCCTCTGGCATTATGCACGAACCCAACAGGCGCTCCATCGGTTGAACCTGTCGCTGGAGCAGCAGGTAACAGAGCGAACCCAGAAGGCGGAATCGTTGGCTCGCCGTGAGCAGGCCAGGGTGAGGCTGCTCACGTTCGAGAATGAAAAAACCCGTGTTCTGAACGACATCAACGGGGAACTGCAGGATTGCATCAGCCTCAACCAGACGTTCCATATCCTGGCGCGACGACTTCCTGACCTGTGCAGTCCTCTGCGGGGAAGGCTATATCAGCGTGTGGAAAACGGCAGCGCCTATGAACTGTTGACTCGCTGGGGGTATGCAGGGGAACCGGAATCACCATTACGCATCGAAACTCCTGAGGGCCCGCCGCCCCATAGCCAGATACCGGCCCGCCATGTTCAGGACCTGGATCAGTCCTGGTCCGGGTGGCAGAAGGACGAGGATGAGTCATTGTGTTTGTGGATCAATCTGCAGTCGGCAACCGAGGGGGCGGTGACAATGGCGCTGTTGTTTGTGGAAGTGCCGGACGAGTTTGCGGCTGACGGCACGGATTACGGCGTGGCCCGCTTGTTCCAGACGTTAAGTCAGGGGGTGCAGAAAATCGGTATCGCGCTCTCAAGCATCAGCTTGCGGGAGGAACTGCAGAAATACTCGTATGAGGATGCGCTCACCGGCCTGAAGAATCGCCGTTATTTTGATCAGCTTCTGGAGCACGAGTCGGCGGTGGCCTTGCGTGGTGACCAGCCGCTGTCACTGCTGATGGTGGATATCGATCATTTCAAACGCTTTAACGACACTCATGGCCACGAAGCCGGCGATTCCGCTCTGAAAGCCGTGGCCGGTGTGTTGGCGCGGCATTTCCGCGACAGCGATGTGGTCTGTCGTTTTGGAGGCGAGGAGTTTGTCATCATCATGGCTGGCTCCACCGCAAAAGCCGCTTACGATAAGGCGCGAGAACTGGCCCATGCCGTCCGTGCCATGCCGGTGGAACATGGTGGCTTTGAGTTGGGCCACGTAACCATATCGGTGGGGGTGTCCAGCTGGCCCGAGTGCAGCGACTCCCCAGACAGCTTGCTGGGACTTGCCGACCGGGCCCTGTACCGCGCCAAGGAGGCGGGCAGGGACCGGGTAGAGATTTCCTGATAGATCAGAAGGGCTTTACACGACCAGCACTGGACATTTCGCCTTGGAAGCGACGCGGTGGGACACGCTGCCAAGCAGCATGCCCTCTTTATCGCTGTGAGTGCCCCGGGTACCGACCACAATCAGGTCTACTTCCTTGTCCTTGGCAAACTTGACGATCACGCTGGAAGGACGGCCGGCTTTAACAAAGCCCCGAACCTTTACCGCCCCCTTTTCCTTGGCCTTTTCCTTGGCATGGTTGACGATCTCCTTGGCGTATTCCGATAGCACCTTGTCAGGGATATCCATGCTATCCGGCCGGCCAATCGACAGAGATGCCTCAAACAGGCTGTGATGCTTGTAAACACAGATCAGATAGATCTCGGTGTCCATGAGTTTTTGTAGCTCAATGGCCTTGTCCATGGCCTTGAAGGATGACTTGGAACCGTCAACGGCCACCAGAATTTTCTTGAACATTTCACTCTCCCTGAAGTCCGGTCTCTATATCCCTCAGCGGAACGCAACGTCACGAAGGAACAGCGCAATTTGCGGGAAGGCGATGATCAGCCCGGCCGCTGCCACCAGCATAAAGACGAACGGTGGCGTACCACGGATTACTTCCCAGTATGGCGCTTGAATATGGCGATGGCGGTGAATATGTCACAACCAAAGGGTGGCGTTGCAGAGCCTATGGCGACCTGCAGTGTAATCAGAACCCCGACGAGCACTGGGTCCAGACCGGTGGCTTCGATCGCCGGTGCAAAGATCGGCGTCAGCACCAGTATCACCACGATCGGGTCAACAAACATGCAGGCAACAAAGAAGGCGATACAGATCGCAATCAGGACACCTACCGGGCCGGCTTCATTGACGCCAACTGCTTCCAGTATTGTTTGTGGAATCTGTGCAAACGAGATAATCCAGGAAAAGCCGTTGCCCACGGCAACCAGTATGAAAACCACAGCGGTAATCAGGCCGGTGGACTTGGCAATCCGATAGATATCCGGCAATTTCAGCGAGCGGAACACCACGAATTCGAGTAAGAAGGCGTACAGCACGCACACAGCGGCGGCCTCCGTAGGCTGAAAATACCGCCGTAGATACCACCAACAATGATGACCGGGAAGAAAAGAGGCCATAGTGCTTCGCGGACGGCGACCCCCCGTTCTCTCCAGCCGGCCCTTTCCTCGGTGGGGACCTTGTTAATGTAGGCATAGATCAGGCAGTAGATTGAAAACATCATCAGAATCATGACGCCCGGGCCGATGCCTGCAATGAACAGTTCGGCAATGGAGGTTCCGGAAATAACCCCGTAGATAATGAAGCCGATACTGGGGGGGATCAAAAAGGCAATGTCACTGGAGTTGATGATCAGCGCCAGTGAGAACGAGTCGGAATAGCCCGCTTTAAGCAATTTGGGGCGCAAGGGAGAACCAACAGCCACAACTGTCGCCTGGGTGGAGCCGGATACCGCGCCAAAGAGGGTACACGAGGTGGCTGTACTGATCGCCAGTCCGCCTTTGATGTGCCCGATAAAGGCCATCACCATATGGATAAGGCGGTCGGCGGACTGCCCGCGAGTCATGATATCAGCCGCCAGAATGAACATGGGCACAGCAATCAAAGAGGCTGGACGGATACCTCCCATCATTTGCTGGACGAACGTGCCCATCTGGCCGAAGCCATCAAACATCATTACAAAACCGACCACCGCACCGGTAATCAGCGGAACCATCATCGGGAAGCCCAGGAGCAGCAGCCCGATCATGATTACCATCATTATAGTCGCCATGAGTTTCTATCCTTTGTTAAAGCAGCTGCAGGTTCAGACTTCCGACTCACTATCAGAGTAGCCGTCGATCACACCAGTGGAGAGATAAACATCCTTGCTGGTGAGATTCTTGATCGCTGTGAGGAAATACTGAATGCCGGTAATCGCAAAGCCCACTGGCGCCCAAACGTAAATCCACCAGATCTCAAAGCCCAACGCAGGGAGAATTCGCCCACGGCTGTAAAGGGTCTCGACGTATCCATAGGAGTGGTAGCAGAGGAAGAACATTACCAAAGAGGTAAACAGGGCGATGAAAATCATCAGTACTTTGCGCCCTTTTGGCGGGATCGCATCATAAACCGCAGACATGCGGATATGGCGGCCATGGCGGGCCGCGTAGCCGATGCCGGCAAACGTAATCAGGATAATAAGAATCCGGTTAATCTCGCCGGAGAAAAACAGGCCTTCTCCAAAGACAAAGCGTGCAATAACGTTGATGCATGTGTTGACGGCCATAAGGATGACGCCAACCGCGAGCATCACGGCCTCAGTTTTAGCAATAACTTCATCAATGGTTCCCAGAAACCCGGGCAGGCCGGACTCGTAGGTGCCGGTATCGTCTTCTAGATCCGGGGAGTTCTCGGACATGGGGGGTTGCTCCAGAACATATCGCTCCCAGCCGGCAGGAGGTCCCCGGCGGGGCGGGGTTAAAACAGATTCCCGCCGGGCAGGGCCGGCGGGAATGGTTCCTTCAGGATCAGTTGCTCTGAACTTCCTTGAGGTCTTCCTTGAACTGGTTCAGCAGTTCTTTACCGCTTTCGCCAGTCATCTCGATGAACTTCTCTTCAACCTGCGGCGCGCGGGCCTTGAAGGCTTCGATCTGTTCGTCGTTCAGGCGAGTGACGGTGACTTCGTCGCTGGCTTTCTGGATCTTCTCAAGGGCTTCTTCAGCGAGACCATCGATGTGAACGATGATTTTCTCGAACGCGTAATCCGCAGCGTCCTCAACAAGCTTCTTGTCTTCGTCGGACAGGCCGTCGTAGAAGTTCTTGTTGGCCATCATGCAGTGGTGAACCAGCCGTGACTGGTAAAGACCAGGTTCGGGGAAACTTCATAAAGACCGCCGGATTCGATCCAGAAAATCGGGTTCTCCTGACCCTGGATCATGTTGGTCTGCAGGGCACCGTAAACTTCACCCCAGGGCAGCGGCGTGGGGGTTGCACCAAACGCTGAATAGGTTTCCGACAGCAGCGGGTTGGTCATGACACGGATCTTCTTGTTGTTGAAGTCTTCCGGTTTGCTGACGGGCTCGTCCACCGTTACAACCATTTCGCCTTCCGGGTACATCTGCAGAAGCTCCAGACCATTCTGGGCATACAGCTCCGGGAAGTCCTCGTTGATCGCCTCACTTTCACGGAAGAACTTGATCACCGTGTCCATGTCGGTCGGCATCAGGTAAGGAATGAAGAAAATTTGCGCTTCCGGAATCAGCGAGCCGGTGAAGCCGGGAGACTGGTTGACGAAGTTAAGGATGCCAGCCTGGGTCTGCTCCATGATGTCGTCGGATTCGCCGAGCTCACCAAAACGATAAATCTGCAAGGTGTGGTCGGAGTTGTCTTCGATGTATTCCTTGAAGTCGTAAGCGAATACGTCCTGGACATCACCTTCATATTCTTCGTGCGCATAGCGCCAGTTGGCAGCATTCACCGAATTCGCCGCTGTCATTGCGGCAAAGGCAAACGCAGAAAATCCGGCCAGTTTCTTGAACTTGCTCATGGTGCTCATCGCGTTGTCTCCGCTTATTTTTTTGCTGAAATGATCTGTTACATTTATTTAGACTGGCAAAACAATCCCGATTTCGCAAGAAATTGGCGAATTTACCTGGGGCCGAAAGCGACGCGTTCCGGTCGCCCATGCAAGTTGTGGTAGGCTTTTGTTTCTTACCGGAAACAACACACAGGCAGGTATGCCAGTAACGCCATCCATCGAGCCCGGCTTTCACGCCATCCACGCGAATCATCTGGAAGACCTGCGCCGGGCTGTGGTCTGGATCTGCCGGCAAAGCCCCCTGCCACCGCTGGAAAGTGAAACCTTTCTGGTGCAGAGCAATGGTATTGCCCAATGGCTCAAGCTGGCACTGGCTGAAGACCCGTCGAGGAGGGTGCTGATGTCGGGGTCGGCGGCCTGGGGATTGCGGCCGGCATGGATTTTCTGTTTCCCGCCCGCTTTATCTGGCAGGCCTACCGTGCGGTACTGACCTCGGAGGCGTACCGGAACAGTCCCCGTTTGATAAGTCCCGACTGGTCTGGCGCCTGTTCCGACTACTGCCGGAGTTGATCGCGGACGACGACGTGTTTGCGCCGTTGCGACGATTCATGGCCGGAACGGATACTGAAACCCGACGCTACCAGCTCGCCGGCAAGATTGCGGACCTGTTCGACCAGTATCAGGTTTTCCGCGCCGATTGGCTGGCGGATTGGGAAGCCGGCCATGACCGGCTGCGGATGGCGCGCGGCGAATACCGTGAGCTTGGCGATGAGCTGCGCTGGCAGGCGGTACTGTGGCGCAGGCTGGTGGCCGATGTGGGCGAACTCGCGGGTACCAGCCGTTCACGCATTCATACCCGGTTCATGGCGCAAGGGCAGGCACTGACAGCCGCAGACCGGCCTCCAAACCTGCCCCGTCGTATTGTGGTCTTCGGTGTGTCATCCCTGCCGAAGCAGGCGCTGGAAGCCCTGTCCGTTCTCAGCCGGGTCAGTCAGGTGGTGCTCTGTGTCCATAATCCCAGCGAATTTTACTGGGCCGACATCATCAGCGACCGTGACCTGCTGACGGCGGACCGCAAGCGCGGCAAGACCCACCCGGAACTGGCGGCACTGACCGACCCTGATGCCCTCCACCAGCACGCCAACCCCCTGCTGGCGGCCTGGGGCAAACAGGGGCGGGACTACATTCGCCTGCTGGACGAGTTCGACAACCCCGAGGCGTACCAGGGCCGCGTGGCAACTCCGGAGGGCCGGATCGATATTTTCACGCCCCACGGAGATCCGGATAAGCCTGCGCTGTTGCACCAGATCCAGAACGACATTCGTTCGCTCACTTCCCAGGCAGAGATGCTGGGGCAGGCACGGACCCTCGATCCGTTCCAGGACGATTCCGTGGTGTTTCACAATGCCCACAGCCCGCAACGGGAAGTGGAGATTCTTCACGACCAGTTGCTGGCGGCATTCAACAGCAACCCGCAGCTTCGGCCCCGCGACGTGATCGTCATGGTGCCAGACGTCGACACCTACGCACCTCACATCCAGGCGGTGTTTGGCCGTTACCCGTCGTCGTCCCGGCGCTACATCCCGTTCACCATTTCCGACCAGGGCCAGCGGCATCGTCAGCCGGTGCTGATTGCACTGGACACGTTGATGGCGCTGCCCGAAAGCCGTTTTGGCGTCAGCGAGATCATCAGCCTGCTGGAAGTGCCGGCCGTACGCAGCCGGTTCGGTATCGCCGAGGGCGATCTTCCATTGGTACGCCAATGGGTGGACGGCGCCAACATTCGCTGGGGCCTGCACAGCGAACATCGCAGCAGTCTCGACTTGCCTGAGGGGCTGGAACGCAACACCTGGCAGGCGGGGCTGCGGCGGATGCTGTTGGGCTATGGCGCTGGCCGCGACGATCCCTGGCAGGGCATCGAACCGTTCGAGGAAATCGGCGGCCTGCAGGCAGGTGTGGCGGGCAATCTCTACCGCTTTGTGGATCGGCTGGAAGAGCTCTGGCACGAGCTCAGGTCCACTGCGACGCCTGCCGGCTGGCTCGATCGGCTGCAGTCCATCCTCGAACGCTTCTTCGCTGAACTGTCTGACGACGATTTACTGCTGGTGAACCGGCTACGCCGACAGGCAGAGCAGTGGCTCCAGGATTGCAACAGTGCGGGCATGGAAGAGGTGGAACTGCCCCTGAGCATCGTGCGGGAAATTCTGCTGGAAGGGTTGGAAGAAGGTGGCCTCAATCAGCGCTTCCTGGCCGGCAAGGTCAATTTTGCAACCCTGATGCCCATGCGCGCCATCCCCTTTCGGCGGGTGTGCCTGTTGGGCATGAACGACGGTGACTACCCGCGCTCGCGACCGCCGGTGGATTTTGACCTGATGGCCGTGGATTACCGGCCGGGCGACCGTTCCCGCCGGGAGGACGACCGCTACCTGTTTCTGGAGGCATTGCTCTCCGCGCGGGAGCAGCTTTACATCAGTTGGGTAGGGCGCAGCATCCGTGATGACTCGGAACGGCCACCCTCCGTACTGGTCAGCCAGCTCTGTGACCATCTTGATGCGGTGTGGCAGGTGGAGGAGTCGGACCGAAAAGCCTCTCCGGCCCTGACGATCAAACACCCGCTGCAGCCGTTCAGCCGTGAGTATTTTCCCGCCGGAAATCGCGGAGCCGGGCACAATGGCTCGCCCGACGTGAACGCAGTGCTGGCAACGCGGCGCCTGTTCACCTATGACAGTGAATGGCTCAGTGCGCACCAGCAACGGGAAACCGATGTGGTGGGCGTCGAACTGCCTTTCCTGCCTCCGGCGGAGCCACTGACGATTGCTGATATTGGCGCTTTCCTCAAGCGACCAGTGGACACCTTTTACCAGCGCCGGCTGCAGGTCCGGTTTACCGATGTGGAGAGCCTGGACACCGACAACGAGGCATTCGCCATGGACGGCTTGCACCACTGGCGCCTGGAGGACGAACTGATCCGTCATGCGGTGATGAAATCGGGCACCGAGGACGAGCTGCGTCAGCGGCTGGAGGCTGCCCTGGCGAGCATGACCCGGCGAGGTGAGTTGGGCATGGGAGTGACCGAAACCGCCCTGACCCGGCAGTTGGAAAGCCGCATGCCAGACCTGTACCGGCGTTATCAGGAGGCCGTGGCGCTCTGGCCTGAGCCGGTGGAAGATATCTCAGGCTTTGAGTACCGCCATGAGCATGGCGACGCGGCGGTCACTGTTAACGACAGGCTGGGCAACCTGCGTACCCGCCCGGGCGGTGACCTCTGCCGGGTGGTGATCGCCAGCAGCAATTTGCTGGAAGGGTCCGGAAGCGCTCGCCAGCTAAAGTTCCCGGCCCTCTTGGAACACTGGGTGGCACACCTGGCAGGTAATATTCGCTACGACGCTTTCCACACCCTGATGATCGCCAAAGAGGAAAAGCGTGTCGTCAACCTGTTGCCTCTGGACACCGACCAGGCCAGGGAATACCTGGCCGGCATCCTGGGCTATTGGATTCAGGGCCAGACGCGGCCGCTGCCGATAGAGTCGGGTGCGGCCTTCGGCTATTTGCGGGGCCTTTATCCCGCCAGGGGCGAGGGCAGTGAGGACAAAGCGCTGCTGAAGGCGACAGACGCCTACGCAAAGGCTCTGGAACGCGACAGTGGTTACCTGCGCCGGGCCTGTCCGGAAATAGAACAACTGCTGGCGGATGACGAATTTCCGCTGTTGGTGTCGGCACTGTATGAGCACTCTGGCACGCCGAACAGGCCGGTCGGGCCAAGCCTGGCGGTGCGGGAAAGGAGTCGACAAAATGACGGAAGAGATCCGCAAGCTCGATCCCCTAACACTGTCGTTGCGTGGCAGCCAGCTGATCGAGGCCAGTGCCGGCACCGGCAAGACCTTTACCCTGGCGCTGCTGTACGTGCGCCTGGTACTGGGCCATCGCACCGTGGAAGAACCCCTCGGTGAGGGCATCATGCCGCCCAACCTGTTGGTGGTGACCTTTACCGAGGCCGCCACCAAGGAACTCCGGGACCGGATTCGCGCCCGCCTGACCGAAGCCGCGGCGTTATTCGCGGTTGAACCGGACACCGTCGACACCACGGTGATGTCAAAAGACCCGCTGGTGAATCTGCGCAACGCCTGCCCAGCGGCCGACTGGGCAGCCTGCCGCCGCAAGCTGCTGTTGGCCGCGGAATGGATGGACGAGGCTGCCGTGTCCACCATCCACGGCTGGTGCAATCGCATGCTCAGCGAGCATGCCTTCGACAGCGGCAGCCTGTTCCGTCAGACCCTGGAGACCAGTCAGACGGACCTGCTGGATGACGTTGTGAGGGATTACTGGCGCACCTTTATCTACCCCATGCCACCCGAGTTGATGGGGGAGGTGCTGGACACCTGGAAAACCCCGGAAAGCCTGCGCCAGTCAGTGCGCAGCCTGTTGCCACACGTTGATGCCCTGCCAGTGCCGGAACGTGACCCACTGGCTGCTGCGGAGGAAGCGAAACGCCTGCGGGAGGTGGAACTGCAGGCTCTGAAAGCCCCCTGGCCGGCCTGGTGCGACGAACTGGAAGAGCTGTTGGCGGAAACCACGAAGCGAAAGCCGAAACCGCTGCATGGCACCACCAAAAACTCCCTTCAAAAAGCCGTGGAACACCTTCGGGAATGGGCCACAACCGATGCGGCTGAACCGCATGAGTTCCTGTCGAGCAAGCGCACCAAGGGTTTCGATACCCTGGAGGCGGACGCATTTGCCGAAAAATGGACCGGCGAGGATGAGCCTCCGCATCATCCTGCCATGGACGCCATCACCGAACTCAAACCGGCATTGAAAACCATGCCGGTGGCGAAAGCGGACATTCTCAACCATGCCGCCTGCTGGATCGCCCGTCGCCTGGACAGCGAAAAACAGCGCCTGGCCAGTATGGGCTTTGACGACCTGCTCACACGACTGGATGCCGCGTTGGGCGGCCCCCAGGGCGAACGCCTGGCAGGCACTATTCGTCGGCAGTTTCCGGTGGCGATGATCGATGAATTCCAGGATACCGACCCGGTGCAGTACCGGATTTTCGACCGTATATACCGGGTGGCCAGCAACGACCAGGACACCAGCCTGTTGATGATTGGTGACCCCAAGCAGGCGATTTACGGTTTCCGTGGTGCTGATATCTACACCTATCTGGATGCCCGTCGGGCGGTCAGCAGCCGAACCTACACGCTGGGGACCAACTACCGCTCAGCTGTCGCCATGGTAGACGGCGTCAACCGGGTATTCGCCCAGGCCGACCAGTCCCTTCCCGAAGGGGCCTTCCTGTTTCGAGCCGGGGACGACAACCCGTTGCCCTTCAGCCCCGTGGAGGCCAAAGGTACCAGCCAGCAATGGCTTGTTAACGGGCAGCCGCGACCACCACTGACGTTCTGGACCCTGACCGATGAGCGCCCTATCGCCAAGGAAACCGGCAGGGAGGCCATGGCCGAGGCCTGTGCGGCGGAGATTGCCCGCCTGTTGAATCTGGGGCAGAGCGGCGAGGCGGGCTTTGGGGCCGAGGGCACGCCGTTTGAGCCCGTGCGACCGGAGCACATTGCTGTGCTGGTCAACAAACGTGACGAGGCGAATGCCGTCCGGCGATCATTGGGCGCCCGGGGCGTTCGCAGTGTGTACCTCTCAGACCGTAATTCCGTGCTGCAGTCGGTCCAGTCAGTGGAGATGTTGCAGTGGCTGCAGGCCTGCGCCGAACCGGGCCAGCTTCCGCTGATTCGCGCGGCACTCGCCACGCCCACCATGGGCCTGGCTTATCAGGAGCTGGACCGTCTGTTCAGTGACGAAAATGCGCTGGACCGCGAGATCAACCGCTTTCAGGGCTACCGTGAACTCTGGCAGCAACAGGGCGTACTGCCGATGCTGCGGCGCCTGCTGATGGACTATGACGTGCCGGCGAAGCTGCTGTCCGGGCCTGACGGCGAACGCGGCCTGACCGACATTCTGCATATTGCCGAACTGCTTCAGCAGGACAGCCAGCAGCTGGACGGCGAACATGCGCTCATTCACCACTACACCGAGATGTTGCAGGATTCCGACGATGAGGACGAACACCGCACCATGCGCCTGGAAAGTGATGCCGGGCTGGTCAAGGTGGTTACTGTCCACAAGTCCAAAGGCCTGGAGTACCCGTTGGTGTTCCTGCCGTTTGCCACCGAATTCCGCGAGGAAAAGCCGAACCAGGCGTTTATCAAGTACCACGATGACGAAGGCCGACTGCAGATTTCCCTTGAGCCGGATGAAGACACCCTGGCCAGGGCCGACCGCGAACGACTGGGTGAGGATATTCGCAAACTCTACGTTGCCCTGACCCGATCCCGTCACGCCACCTGGGTTGGCGCCAGCGGCATCAAAGGCTGGCGGCAGAGTGGTCTGGGGCACCTGATTGGCCGCTCTGCCAGCGATGAAGACACGGACCTGATGCCCTTCCTGCAGTCCGTGGCCATCGGCGAGCCCGCAATCGATGTGGCGCCCATGCCTGAACCAGGAGACGACGTTTACGCGGGCGACGAGGAGCCGGAGCTTGGCAACGCCCTGGAGCCAGTGCGGGAAGCCCGGGAAAACTGGTGGATCGCAAGCTATTCCGCGATCACCTATGGCGCCCGCGGTGGCTACGGGAACGACTTCGCACCGGCCAGTGAGGATGCGGAGCAGGAGAACCTGCGTGACGAGGACGAGCCCGTTGTGGCCGATACCCTGGCCGCAATGATTCCCGACTGGCAAGGGCCGCAACCGGTCAACCAGCATGCTTTCCCGAAAGGCTCCGGCCCCGGCACCTTCCTGCATGATATTCTGGAGTGGTGCGCTGGAGAGGGGTTCCATAAGGTGGCTGATGCGCCGGAGGATCTCCACGAGCTGCTGGAGCGACGCTGCCAGTTACGCAACTGGAGTGATTGGACTGACACCCTGAAAACCTGGATCTACACCCTGATCACCATGGACATCCCGCTTCCGGGCAGCAGCAGGACATGCTCCCTGGCGGGCCTTGAAACCTTTCGGCCGGAACTGGAGTTCTGGTTTGAAAGCCATGAGGTGAACACCCTCGCCATGGACAGACTGGTCCGCCGGCATACGCTGGGTGGTGATCCGCGTCCCGAGGCTCAGCAAGCCACCTTCAATGGCATGCTGAAAGGGTTTATCGACCTGGTGTTTGAACACGAAGGCCGCTACTACGTGCTGGACTACAAGTCGAACTTCCTGGGGGAGGACGATCAGGCCTATATCCCTGACGTGATGAAAGACAAAATCCTTGAGAAACGGTATGACCTGCAGTACGTCATCTACCTGCTGGCGTTGCACCGCCTGTTGAAAGCGCGCCTGCCGGACTACGATTACGACAGCCACATGGGAGGTGCCGTCTACCTGTTCCTGCGTGGCTGCGATGCACCGGGCGCCGGCGCTTTTACCGAACGACCGGACAGGGCCCTGATTGAGGAACTGGACCGGCTGTTCAGCGGCCAGGGGGAGAAAGCAGCATGACCGGAGAAAGCGGAACCATTGCGGACCTGTTCGACGCCGTTGAGCCCGAACCGGCACCACGGTTGCCCCAAACCGCTGCCGACGCTCTGGCCCTGCTGGATGAGTGGGTGGAGCGCGACTGGATTCGTGCCCTCGATCATGCCTTCGCGACGTTTGTTTGCACGATGGTCCGTGAACAGGGAGAGCAGCCGGTGGCCATGCTTGCGCTGCTGTCAGCGATGGTGTCACACCAGGTGGGGCGGGGGCACGTTTGCCTGGATGTGCGTCATCTCTGTCGTGCCGCGGAACCAACGCTGGTGCTGCCGCCGGAAGCGTCGGTTCTCTACCTGAAAACAGCCCTAGGCCGTCGGATCTGTTTGCCAGTGTCGACGCTGACCAACTGATTGGGATGCTGGGGCAAAGCTGCGCTGTCAGCAACGGCGAGCAGGCAGCACCGCTGGTATTGGATGGCTCGCGGCTGTACCTGCGTCGATTCTGGCGCTATGAGCAGGCTATTGCCGCCGGTATTCGGGCACGTCTCGACAACCGTGTGGCGTTGACGGATACCGCGCCGTTGAAAACGGCACTGGATACCCTGTTCGGCACGGAAAACGATTCCGATGGCCCGCCGGATTATCAAAAAGTGGCCTGTGCCCTGGCAGCACGGAACCGCTTCAGTGTCATTACCGGCGGTCCCGGCACCGGTAAAACCACCACGGTAGTCAACCTGCTGGCGGCTTTGCAGTCGATGGCTTGTGAATCGGCTGAGACCGCCGGTGCCAACCCTTACCTGCGCATCCGCCTCTCGGCGCCAACCGGAAAAGCGGCCGCAAGACTCAGTGAGTCCATCGGGGGTGCCGTTGACCGTCTGCCGCTGGAAAGCCTGCCGGGTGCACCGGATAAATCCGCCATTCCAACCCAGGTCACTACATTACACCGGCTGTTGGGCAGTCGCCCGGGTTCACGGAGTTTTCGTCACAACGAGGACAATCCGTTGCCATTGGATATCCTGGTGATTGATGAAGCGTCCATGGTGGATGTGGACCTGATGGCGTCGGTCTTTGCCGCCCTGCCCGACAAGGCCAGGCTGATTATGCTGGGGGACAAGGATCAACTGGCGTCGGTGGACGCTGGTGCGGTGTTGGGGGAACTCTGCCAGCGCGCCGAAGGCGCACACTACCTGCCGCAAACGGCGCAATGGCTGCAAGCGGTGACCGGATGTCAATTGCCATCAGAGCTGCTGGACTCCGAAGGCCTGGCCCTGGACCAGGCGGTTGCCATGCTGCGAAAGAGCTATCGGTTTGACGAGCATAGCGGTATCGGCGTGCTGGCGTCGGCCACCAATGCGGGCCAGCTCAGCAGGGAATTGATCGGCCAATGCCGCAACCAGGGCTTTGAGGATGTGGCCTGGCTGACTGGTGAGAACGACATGGGGTGGTTGGCAAATCACGCCCTGACCGGCAGCCCGGAACGCTTCCACAACCAGGGCATGCAGCGCGTGGTTGGCACTGCGCCGGTTGATCCTCCGGTTGGCTACGGCCACTATCTAAAGCTGATTCGTGACCGCAAACCTGTCATCGACGTCGAGGCGGATGGGCGTGAATCATGGGACGCCTGGGCAACCGAAGTGCTCACGGCGTTCAATCGCTTCAAGGTGCTTTGCGCGTTGCGTCAGGGACCGTTCGGAGTGGAAGGGCTGAACCATGACATTGCCGGGCGTTTACATAGTGCCGGGTTGATCGAGCGCACCGACGGTTGGTACGCCGGTCGTCCGGTACTGATCACCGGAAACGACTATAATCTGGGCCTGATGAATGGCGATATCGGTATTACCCTGAGCGTGCCCTGGGATCGTAACGACGCGGGTGAGCCGGTTGAGACCCTGAGGGTCGCCTTTCCGTCCAGTGACGGTAGCGGAGGTGTCCGATGGATATCGCCCAGCCGTTTGCAATCGATGGAAACGGTCTACGCCATGACCGTGCACAAGTCCCAGGGCTCGGAATTCACCCACGCCTGCCTGGTGATTCCGGACCGCCTGACCCCGGTGTTGACCCGGGAGCTGGTATACACCGGCATCACCCGGGCACGCCACTGGCTCAGCCTGGCGGTATGCCAGGACGGTGTGCTGAAAGAGGCAGTGGGGCGTAGCGTGATCAGGGCGTCAGGGCTGGCTGGGTTGTTGGCTTGAAGCGTCTATTGTTAACCCTTATAGGGAGAAAGCACATGAGAGGAGTCGTGTCGGTACCCGGGCATGTGGCAATTCTGTTTGCTCTGCTTTTCCTGGCCGGTTGCGTCGGGTCACCTGCTACCAGCCGTTCAGCCGATGACATCGTGGCGATGCCGTTGACCAACACCTATTGGCAGCTGTTGAGCATCGGGGGTGAACCGGTGTCAGAAACCAACGCCGACCAGAAACCCCACATTCTGTTTCTGGACGACGGCCGGGTAAGTGGCTTCAGTGGCTGCAATCAATACATGGGTAACTATCAGGTCACGGGTGAGAACCTGCTGTTTGATTCCATGAGCAGCACTCGCAGGGCCTGCCCGGATAATCAGACGGAACAGTTGCTGTTCGCGGCCCTGGCGAAGACCGTTGGTGTCAATCTCGAAGGCATCGAGCTTCGGTTGTTGGGTGAAGCCGGCGAAGAGTTGGCAGTGTTCGAAGCCTCACGGATGAAATAAGGCGCCGGTCGTCAGGCGTCAGACAGACAGTCGGTCATGAAGCCCCTGAATTCGATCACCAGCCGCGCCAGGCTGTTTTCCAGGCGGTGCCCGTCCGGAAGTGCCAGCAACGGCAACTTCTGCTCCCGTGCCAGCTCAATCACCGGCATCGGCAGCACCACATCGTCGTCCCAGCCGTGAATGATCTGGGTGTGCCGGGCCTGAATCCGGGGGCTGGATTGCGGATAGGCCGACATCGCCAAAGCCGGCGCCAGAAGGAAGCACCCCAGTACCGGTGTTTCTGCACTGGTGCGAGCACACACCCAGCCTCCCATGCTGGACCCGGCCAGGATGGTTCTTTCCGGGTCGCACCCGCCTCGGAGATGGCTTCTCTCATCTGTGTGAGGCGTTCGGCGGGATCTTTCGTGCGGCGATGATCCACGGCAATCGCGGTTACACCGGGAAAGGTTTCAGCTTCGGCTTTCAGCGCCTGTACTTTGGTGCCTCCAGGGCCACTTTCCAGGCCGTGGGACAGGAAAACATGAAATTCGGGCGTGGCCATGGTTGTCTCCGGTAAGAGGTCAGTGTCGGGTGGCGGCCAGGATATCCAGCGCGTGCCGCCGTTTCTCGGGGTCGTACAGATCCACGGTAAACATCAGTTCGTCCACCTCCACAGTCTGCAATAGTCGCTCCAGCTGCTCCCGGAGAGTGTCCTCACTGCCCAGCAACTGCAGCGACAGGAAGTCCTTCACGCCTGCCTGCTCACCGCTGTTCCATAAACCTTCCATGGACTTGACCGGGGGCCGCATCCACAGTGGTTGGCCCCGGAACAGGGAAAGAATGCGCTGGTAACTGGTGGTGGCCAGGAACTGGGCCTCCTCGTCGGTGTCCGCAGGCACGGCCGGAACGGCCAGAATCACATAGGGTTTGTCCAGTTGATCCGAAGGCTGGAAGTTGTCCCGGTAAGTCTGGATCGCCTCGCGGTAAAGCCGGGGCGCGAAGTGGCCGGCAAAGGCGTAGGGTAGCCCCCGCATCGCGGCAAGCTGAGCGCTGTAAAGGCTGGAACCCAGCAGCCAGATGGGCACATTGGTGCCGGCGCCGGGAATGGCCTTGACCGGCTGGCCCGGCTGGAGTGGCCCCAGCAAAGACTGCAGACGCGCGACATCCTCGGGGAACTGTTCTGCCCCGAGGCCGTCCCGGCGCAGCGCCCGGCTGGTTATGGGGTCGGTGCCCGGAGCTCGGCCCAGGCCAAGGTCAATTCGGCCGGGATAGAGGCTTTCCAGGGTGCCGAACTGCTCGGCGATTACCAGCGGCGGATGGTTGGGCAGCATGATACCCCCGGACCCTACCCGGAGAGTGCTGGTAGCACCGGCAATGTGCCCGACCAGTACGGCCGTTGCGGAGCTGCTTATGCCTTCCATGTTGTGATGCTCGGCCAGCCAGAAGCGGTTAAAGCCCAGGTTTTCCGCATGGCGGGCGTAGGCGACGCTGTTGGCCAGGGTCTGCCCCACGGAATCGCCTTCGCGAACGGAGGCCAGCTCAAGAAGGGAATAGGCAGGGAATTGGGCGCTGGAATTCTGCGACATTGAATGCTCCGGGTTTGAACTATCCGGCAGCATAACAAAAACCGGCCGCTATGAAGCGGGCCTGGGGATGGTTGCCGTTACGGTGCCGGTGGCGTGTAGGACTGGGTCGAGTAATCATCCATCGCGGGTTTGCTGATGGTGCCCTGCTCGCTGACGTAGTCCACGAAGGACTGGGCGTAGTCGAGGAAGGTGTCCTCCGAGCGGCCGTCGTCGGTGACGGTGCCGAAGGTCACATAGCCGTCCCGTCCGCCACCGGTGAAACTGTTGGTGACCACGTTCAGGGTTTCACCATCGGTGAGGGCGCGCCATTGGGTCTCGTCGCGGCCTTTCACTTCGATGTTGTACAGTTGGTCACCCTCGGCGCGGTTCATGTCCACGTTCCAACGCAGGCCGGCGGCGTAAGGGTAGGCACCGGTGGAGCCATCGGGCGCATGGGCAAAGGCGACAGCTTCGTTCAGCACCTGGCGGATTTCGGCGCCTGTCATGGTCAGATCGACCAGGGTATTGGCAAACGGCAACAGGGTATAGCCGTCGCCGATGGTGATGTCGCCGGCCTCAATGTCCGTGCGTACGCCGCCAGCGTTCTGGATCGACACATCGGCATTCTTGCTCTGGAACAGGAAGGCCTGGGCTACCACATTGGGGATGTCACCCCCACGCGCTCCTGTCGTGCCTGCACAGCTGGGCAGACTGCTGGTGCCCTGGCCGGGAATGCGCTCAAGGCAGAGGTCTTCGGTTGCGGTACCCACCACCTCATTGCGGAAAGTGTCCAGTTGCTGGGTGTAATTGGCCAGGGCGTTTGCCACGGTGGCGTCTTCGGTGACGATGCTCAACTGCGGAGCAGATTCGACGGCGTCCATGATCGCCTGTAATTCCGCACCTTCGGGTGTGTATTCGTTACCACTGCCGTCTTCACGGACAATGTCGTCGCCCAATAGCAGGTGAGGCACACCGACACAGGATTCCACCACGCCGTCTGCGTTCCATTGAACATTGAGTTCACCCACCACCTGGGAATACTGCCAGGCCTGCGCGACACAAACCTTGTCACCGTCGGCGTTGGTCAACTCGGTGGGATAGGCTCCGGAGGACGTCAGGCCGAAGTCGTCGAAGTCACCCAGCAGGGAGTGGGAATCGCCGCCAATGATCACGTCCACACCGGACAGGGCTCCGGCCAGTATCAGATCATTTTCGTACTGGTAGTGAGTTAGCAGGATGATCTTGTTGACGCCATCGGCCTCCAATTCGTTAATGGCTTCCTGGGCGCTCTCGGTTTCGTCCAGAAATTGTGTGGTGTCCAGCGGGCTGGAGCTGTTCTGGGTCTTGTTGGCGATGTCGATGCCGACAATACCCACTTTCTGGCCGGCGACTTCCTTCACCACATAGGGTTTGATGTAATCGTCAACAGCGGTCGGGGCCAGGGGAGTGCCAACCTGGGGCACTACGTTGGCTGCCAGAACCGGCGTCTGGCAACTGCCGCTGGCGAGGAAATCCAGGAACTTCTTCAGGCCTTCATCGCCACGGTCGAACTCGTGGTTGCCCAGCGCAAAGGCGTCGAAACACACCAGGTTCATCAGCTCGGCATCGGCTTCACCTTCGTAGGAGGTGAAGTACAAGGTGCCGGTGATGGCATCGCCGGCGTGCAGTTTCAGCACATTATCCAGGGCCATCTCACGCTCGGCGATCTTGGCTGCAACTCGGGGGAAGCCCCCGGCGGAGAACTCGGTTTCCTGCCCAGCGATGGTCAGGGACTGCGAGCCGCTTTCAAGGTGTGAGTGGTGATCGTTGATGTGTAGAACGTTCAGGCTCAGCGGGCTGGCTGTGTTGTCGTTGCTGCCGTTGTCGTCATCGTCGCTGTTACAGCCGACCAGTGCGATTAAGGGGAGTAATACCCAGGCTGACTTGCGGATCATTTCCTTGCTCCTGCTTTTTGATTTATTCCCCGCATGTTCCATGTCCTGGATGTCAGTGATGTGATGCTTTTGTTGCCGAAATAAGAAACGCCCGCACGAAGGCGGCGTTTGTGAGTATCAATGACTGTCAGCGCTGGTGTTTCGACTCCAGAATCGCCAGCAGATCGCGGTAGTTAACGCGACCGTCGCCATTGACGTCGTAATGCTCAACGGAGGCCCGGCCAAACAGCCTTGCCAGGATGAATCGTGCGACGTCCCGGCCGTCAACGCGACCATCCCCGTTCAGGTCCGCCCGGTCTGCCATCGACGCGGTTTCCATCTCAAGGGCGATGATCACCGGATCATGGTCAGAGGCGCGGTAGCTGTCCGGCGCGTAGAAGCTGGCCTGCTGTTCAGGCGATTTGAAGTCGGTGTTGTAGTCCAACGCGCGGGGCTCGTCGGCGTTAATGTGCCACACCGTGGTGTCGGTCACTTTCGGTGCCAGTGAGTTGTTCGCAAGGCCGTGGTCTAGGTAGCCGGCCTGGCCGAAGAACACGTAGGAGTAGGCGCTTTCCCCGTCCGCTTGTGCGGCCAGATCGGTATAGCCGTTGTTGATCAGTGCGCGGATCGGGTCTTCCTTGGCGTAGGCATTCAGGTCACCGATGATCAGTACGTCTTCCTCGGCGGTACCGGTGGGGTCCGAGGCCAGCCAGCTCGCCAGCGCGTTTGACGCCTGGGTGCGAACCGGGTTCCAGCAGCCCTGGCCGTCACCCTGTTCGGCATTGGTCCCCTCAGCGCTGCCGCAGCCCTTGGACTTGAAGTGGTTAACGGCAATGGTCAACGCATCATCGCTGTCGATGGCACGGAAGGTCTGGGCCAGAGGCTGGCGGTTCAGGTCGTCGAACGGTGCGGTGGCCAGTGTTGCCGCGTCGCCAACGGTTTCCACCCGGTCGGCGTTGTAGAGAAAGCCCACTGCGATGGCGTCGCCACCGAGTTGTGGCAGGCCGGGGTCGACGTAGGACCAATTACCACCGAGCTGTCCGCCAGTTGTGCAATCGCACTGCTGTCGCCGTAACCGTCGTTTTCAATTTCCATCACGCCCACGATGTCTGCGTTCAGTGCCGTAATGGCACTGACGAGTTTGGCGGTCTGGCGGCTCAGCTCTTCAGCATCGTCGGCGCCGCGAGCGGTGGGGAAGCCACCGCCCATGCCATCACCGTTGAAATAGTTCAGTACGTTGAAGGAGGCAACGATCAGGTTGCCGCTGTCTTCCAGTTCGGGGCTGGGGTTGCGCGGGTTGCTCTGAGTGAAGCTGGGGGCCGACAGCGGCTGCAGGCGCCATTCGGAGAACCGATAGTCAAGTATACCGACGAGGTCGTTCACAGTGTCACCGGCGCGAACGGTGGCGGTTGCGCTCAGTTCCGGGGATGGGTAGGGGACCACCGCCGGGTTCTGGCGATTGCTGCCGTCGTCCAGGATCAGGCGATCCAGGGTGTTGAGTTCTTCCACAATGGCGGCGTCTTCCCCGGGCTCGGCGATGCTGGTCGGAATGAAGTGCCGGCCACTGCCGAGTGTCAGGCTGCCATAGCGGGCCAGGTCGTAGTTGTCATTGACGGTCAACGGCTCGTCAAACTGGACACGCATGGACTCGAAGGCTTCCGGGGCACCAGCGGAGGCCCAGGGCAGTGTGATGCTGACGGGTGCCGGAAGTGTTGCGGTGCCACAGTCGGCCAGGTTCGTCACATTGGTGAGTTCGGTCAGGTTGCCGAACTCGGTCACTTCGCCAGCGATCCTCAGGCGCTGGCCGACCGTGACGCTCTCGCCCGGCGCATAGACAAACAGACCTTCCGAGGTGTTTGGGTTGCTGTCGCGCTGGTCGGCCTCAGCTTCAATATAGAAACCGCCAAGGCCATCGTCGCCGTTAAATGCGGCGGTCACGACGGCTTCCACAACCAGATTTTCACCAGCAAGCGGGCTGACATCACCGGCGCCTGAATGTCCGAGATCAGGCTCGCGGGATTACCGCACGCCATATCGGGAAGGCCGGGATCTGTCGGTTCTTCGCCACCGTCGCCCGCACCGTTGCCGAGGTCATCGAAGCTGTCCACTGCAAAACTGTCAAAGACGACAGCGGGATCGTACGCATCGTCGGGGTTGTTGTCTGCGTTGGTGCCGTCACGACGTCGCAGGGTCTGGTTCTGGGTGCGCACCGTGTCGCCCCAGTAGCTGCCGGGATCGACACCGACCTGTCCGATGCTGTCGGCAACCACGCCACCGTTCAGCAACAGCACCGCGTCGTCGCCATTGAAAAGCCCGGCACCGGTGGTCTGGTCGGCGACCGCGAGGATGGCGGGGTCGGACTGGCTGTGGGCGAAAACGAAAGTGCCATCGGGGGCAACCGTGCCGTCGAGGTTGATGGTCAGGCCAGTTGCGTTGCTGCCGTTGTAGAAAACCTGCAGTTCCCAGGCGGTGAGATCAACGGCGCTGGTGCCGGTGTTGAGCAGTTCAATGGCTTTGTTGTTGCTGGAACCTTCCACGTATTCACTGATCACCAGCTCCGCAAAGGCGGGGGCGGTGAGGGTACTGGCAATGGCTGCAGCCAGTACGGATTGTTTTATCGTCATGGTTCTTTCCCTGATTGGTCATTGAAGTTGTCGGGGGCGATCGGCGCCGCCTGTTCCAGTCTGGGAAAGGACTGTGACGAGGGGATGTTGGTTTTATGAATCAGTCATTAATGATATCGATATCCATTTGCATTTGAGGCACAATTATCCGCTTTCGAAAAGGCTTCTTCGCATCATCAAGGAACATATGTGACGACATCCACGCTTGCCAAACGCCAGCTACCCACGGGCATCTGGATCCTCGGCTTTGTCAGCCTGCTGATGGATATTTCATCGGAGATTATTCACAGTCTGTTGCCGATCTATCTGGTTTCCGTTCTCGGCGCCAGTGCTCTGATGGTGGGGCTGATCGAAGGCGCGGCGGAAGCGACAGCGCCTATCATCAAGGTGTTCTCGGGCGCGCTGAGTGACTACCTCGGTAAGCGCAAGGGGTTGGCTGTTATAGGGTATGGTCTGGGCGCACTGACCAAGCCAGTATTTGCCCTCGCACCAGGGCTGGGATGGATTCTGGCGGCCCGGCTTACTGATCGTGTGGGAAAGGGGATCAGGGGTGCGCCTCGAGACGCCTTGGTGGCCGATCTCGCACCCCCTGAAATACGAGGGGCGGCCTATGGCCTGCGTCAATCCCTGGACACTGTGGGGGCGTTTCTCGGCCCCCTGCTGGCGATCGGCCTGATGCTGCTTTGGCAAAACGACTATCAGGCGGTGTTCTGGGTGGCAGTGATACCCGCCGCGTTGGCAGTGTTGTTGTTGGTGGTTGGTATTCGCGAACCGGAAAAGCCCATCACCGAAAGGCGTACCAATCCCATAAGCCGTGCGAGCCTGAAGCAGCTGAGCCGTGCCTACTGGGCGGTGGTGGCAATTGGTGCCGTGTTTACCCTGGCGCGGTTCAGCGAGGCCTTCCTGCTGTTGCGGGCGGAAGACGGTGGCCTGGACGTTGCCTGGCTGCCCGTCGTTCTGGTGGTCATGAACATTGCCTATTCTTTGTCGGCTTACCCGTTTGGCAAACTTTCTGACCGCATGGACCATCGCCAGCTACTGATCATGGGGCTGGTGGTATTGTTCGTAGCGGACCTGGTGTTGGCACTGGGTAACCACTGGCTTTGGACGCTTGTCGGCTCTGTTATCTGGGGTCTGCACATGGGGATGACACAGGGGCTGCTCGCGACGATGGTTGCTCACACTGCACCGAAAGCGCTGCGAGGCACAGCGTTTGGCTTTTTCAATCTGGTTGGCGGTGTTGCCCTGTTTCTGGCCAGTGCGGTTGCGGGACTGCTATGGACCTGGGCTGGCCCCGCGCTTACGTTTTACGCTGGCGCCGCCTTTTGCCTGCTGACCATTGGCTTGATGATGTGCCAGGGGAAGCCTGCCGTGGAACCGACCTAGGCCCACCAGGCTGGCAGCAGGTTGCGGATCTGCGGTTGCAGGAAGCGGTCATCGATCAGCCAGATCACGCCGGTGTCCTCCGGCGTTCGGATAACCCGGCCGGCGGCCTGGGCGACTTTCTGCAGGCCGGGAATCAGGTAGGTATAGGCGTGGCCGGCACCGAAGCGTTGCTCGAGCCGCTGGCGCAGGATTTCATGCCAATTGTCGAAGGGCGGCAGGCCGAGCGTTGCCACGAAAGCGCCGATGAGGCGGTCGCCGGGCAGGTCGATGCCCTCACTGAACACGCCCCCGAGTACGGCCAGGGCGACGCCGGTATTGTCCTCATGGAAGGCCTTGAGAAACGCCGTGCGCTCCTCTGCGGACATGCCGGGGCGCTGGGCTCGAAGCGGCAGGTCGGGCGCTGTTGCAGAAGAGTCTCTTGTACCCGGTTGAGATAGGAAAAGCTGCTGAAAAACGCCAGGTAGTTGCCGGGCCGCTGCTGGTATTGCCGGTGGATCAGTTCCGCGATGGGCGTCAGCGAGCGTTCCCGGTCCGGCCGCCGGGTGCTGATGTCCGGGGTGAAATTCACCTCAAGCTGGTCGCGGGTAAAGGGGCCCGGCAGGGAGCGGAAGCAGGTGTCCTCCGGCATGCCCAGCAGGTCCCGGTAATAGACACCAGGCGACAGGGTCGCGGAAAACATCAGCGTGCTGTCGGCGGCTTCGAAGCGCGGGGCCAGGAAGTCCGCCGGGATCAGGTTCTGGATGGTGAGTCTGGCCTTTCCCCTCGCCGGCCTGATCAGCTCGCACAGGGAATGATCGCCAAACACCTCCGCCAGTTTGGTGAAGGCCAGGCTTTCGAACAACAGTTCCTGCAGGACAAGGTCCGGCGGATGGTCCGCCAGGTAGTCGGTAATGGCGGAGACCAGTCGATTCAGAGCGCCGGTCAGTGAACCCGGAAGATTGTCCAGTATCACCGGCTCACGGCTGATGTCGGGGCAATGGTCGCGGATCACCGATTGCCACGCCCGAGACACGCCATCGAGTTTTGATTTCAAAGCCTTGGGCGACTGTTTCCGAACCCGCAGCAGATGTGCCTGGCTCAGCTCCACGGAGTACATGCCGCGGGCGCGGTCCACCAGGTTGTGAGCCTCGTCGACCAGCAGGCTGGCTTTCCAGTCGTTCTGCCGAACCAGGGCATGGAGCAGGGCGGACTGGTCGAACATCCGGTTTACATCGGCCACCACCACATCGCACCAGCGGGCCATTTCCTGCGCCAGAAAATAGGGGCAGATACCGTGCTGGCGGGCAATGTCCGCCAGTACCATCTGGGTCAGGGCGCCGCTGTGATTGGCGGCGTCCTTACGGGCCGCCGGCAACCGGTCGAAGAAGCCCTTCGCCAGCGGGCAGGCGTCCCCATGGCACGCCTTGTCCGGGTGCTCGCAGGCATGATCCTTGGCCACCAGTTCCAGGGTTCGCAGGGGCAACGGGCCGGGTTGCTTTTCCCGCAACAGGTGAACGGCATCGACGGCCAGTTGCCGGGCGGTATTGCGGCTGGTCAGGTAGAACAGGCGGTCCTGTCTGGCCGTGGGCATCGCCATCAGGGCCGGGAAAAGGGTGCCAAGCGTCTTGCCTAGGCCGGTGGGTGCTTCCAGCAACAATGTCTGTTGACGGACGCTGTTCCTGTAGACGGTTTCCGCCAGGGCGCGCTGCTGAGGTCGGAAGTCCGGGAAGGGAAAGGCCAGGTTTTTTAGCGCCAGATCCCTTTCATGCCGGTGATTGGCTTCCTGTTCAGCCCAATCGCTGTAGTGTTCACAGAGCTGTTCCAGCTCCTGCCACAGTTCCTCTGCGAGGGCGGTTTCGGTGATGGGGGTTTCCTTGTCCTTGCCGACATCGTAGTAGATCAGGGCGAGATCGATCTGGCTCAACTTTTCCTGTCGGCACAGTAGTGCTCCATAGGCCCGCAATTGTGCACGGTGTAGATTGCGCTGGGCTTCCCGTACCCGGGACAGGTCACCGCGGTGGGTCTTGATTTCCTCCAGGCGGCCGGCGATCGGGTCATAACCGTCGGCCCGCCCGCTGACCATCAGTTTGCCGCATTGGCCGGCCAGCGCCACTTCGCTTTGATACCTCGGCCCGCGACGGGCCTGCACCGCACCGTGGCCGGCAATGCCTTCTTCCGACGTGGGCGCCGGGGTGTAGCGCAGGTCCAGATCGCCCTTGCGGGCGGCGAATTCACACAGCGTTCGTACCGCGACGTTGAGGTCGGTCATCGGTCGGTCCAGCGCACATAGCAGACGGAGACGGGAATGCCGTGGTCAACGCAGAACTCAAGCCATCGGGTCTGATGATCCTGCAGGCGGTCGCCAGGGCCTTTGACCTCGATCATTTCATAGCGCCGGTTTGGGTCGTTGTGGTCGGGCCGAAAGCGGATCAGGTCAGGAAAGCCGCTGCGGTGTTCGCGCAGGTTGCCCAGCAGGCGCCGGAACATCCGCTCCAGGTGTTGGGCCGGGATGCACGTCAGCGCCATTTCAAGCAATTCCTCCGAGAGTATTGGCCAGATCACAAACGGCGACGCGATGCCCTGTTTTTCCTGCCAGGTATCGCGGATTCGGGTTTTGTAATTGTCAGAGGCCAGCGTGCCGAGGCAGTCGTCAAACAGTGCCTGACGACGTTCTACAAAATCCTCCCGGTACAGGTCCACCGGCCCGGTGTGAAAGGGATGGAAGAATGCGCCGGGCAATGGTTCGAACAGGGCGGGCCAGCAGAGCAGGCCAAACAGGCCATTGATGAGGGTGTTTTCCACATAGGCAACGGGGGTGTCGGGTTCGCTCAGGTGTTGCATGGCCGCCCACTCCACCGATTGGCCGTCCGGATTGTCCAGTTCCAGGGTGAACGCCGTCAGTTGCGGGCGTTCGCTTTGCTGGGGTAGCGCCTCTCCCAGTTTCTTCGCCAACCGCGTCAGGATGCGTTCGAGTCCGCGTTCCTCGGCGCCAAACCTGGGTTCGTCGGTGGCGGCCTGGGCAATCTTCCAGGCCTCGTGGTGTTGCTTCAGCCGTTCCAGAAGGCGTAGCTGGCGCAGCCGTGATTCGCGGTGCCCACTGAGGCGATAGGCCTTCAACGCCAGCTCGGTGTTACCGCCGCGCTCCGCCAGCTTGCCCAGTTCGAACAGCAAGCGGCCGCGCCGGCTTTCCAACCAGGCATTCTCATCGGCCGTGGGGATGTCCTGCCATACCGTTTCTGGCGCCTCGCCCTGATCCAGGCGTTCCCGGCAGTGGTGCATCACCAGATAACGATCCACGTCGTCACGTTCGTCAAAAGCCCGGGACTCGGCAGAAAGCGGTACCTGTTCATACTGCTGGTGGCCCAGCTCCACCAGTACGAAATCGGACCAGCTCTGGCGCAGGTTGCCGAAAAACATCAGCCGCAGTCGGTCAAACAGGGCCATGTGGTTCAGGCGGATTACCTGTGTGGAGACGTCTGGTAGCCAGAGGTCCACAGGAGCGATGTCGGGATGCAGTGGAATCAGGGTGTCTTTCAGAAGACCCTTGGCGGCCGTCGCTGGCAGGCCGGCCGCTGAGATCTGGTTAGCGAGGGCAGTGCGAAGCTCGCCGAGCGTGAACAGGCGAAACAGCTCGGCAAGGGGAACGCTCGGATTGTCCTCAATCCAGCCTTTGGTGGCGAGCGCGCTCACGGCGTCATTCACCGGTACACCGATCTCCGGGTAGTTGAACTTCTCCACCCGGAACAGGTCGCCGGTGCGCATGACCATACGAGCCAGCAGTGCCCTTGCCGGCTGATCCAAGCTCAGCAGGCCATCTACCTTTCCGATTTCATCGGCGGTCAGCAGATCGCTGTGAAAACGCCGGACCCAGCGCACCACTGTCTCGAAGTTCTCAAGATAGTACAGCGGATTGTCCAGGTCCGCGGTGCCGGGAATGTGAGTCTGCTGGTCTGATGCGAGGGGCATGGCTGGGCGTCAGATATCCACGACAATCGGTGGGTTCAGCGGCTTGAACTGGCCGGTGCAGGTGCTGGCGTTGACATGCAGGCAGTCATTCAGCATTTGCTGGCCATAGCTTTCGTGGATATGCCCGAAGATGTGGAGTTTGAGCGTAAGCCGTTCCAGCTCCCTGGCCAGATCGCTACAGCCTACCGCCAGTGACTCGTTCACCTTATCGAGGATGCCTGCTGGCGGACCATGGGTGATAAGAACGTCAGTGTCTGACGGTATCTGTGCCCAGCGCTCCGCAATGGGCGCTCCACGCTCGAGGTTGAATGCCCAGTCGAAAAAGATCGGTGTCCAGGGGCTGCCCCAGAATTTCAGTCCTTCGATGTCGATACTTCTGTCCCGAAGGTAAACGGCGTTCCTGATCAGTGCTTCGGCGTCCGCAGGCTCATCCTGCAGGCACCAGTCGTGGTTGCCGGCAATCAGGATCTTGTGGCGGTGGGGCTGTTCGGAAAACCAGTTGTCCAGGTCCTCGAGTTCCTCAAGGGTGCCCACTCCCAGGCAGTCGCCGGCGTGGATCAGCACGTCGCCATCGGGCACCACCACCTGGCGGTGCATGCTGTGGGTGTCGGATATGCAGACCAGTCTCATGATGGCTCGCCGGGTTCGTCGGGACTATAGAAAACACCATCGCGGAAAACACCATGGCGTCCGGCACCAGCGGAAAACCGGCCGGCGCCCTCGATGGCTTCCTCGAACACCACAGGATAGCCGCCAGCGCCTTCCGCCGCCAAGGCTTCGGACAGTTCCAGGTCCCACTGGTGAATGGCGGAGTGTCGGTCGGCGCGCAGGCACTTCTGCGGGAACGCTGCAATGTCGGCGGCAAGAGCTTCTGCTGCGTATCGCGCCTGTCCATCAGGCACCACCCGATTTGCAAGCCCCATCGCCTTGGCTTCTTCCGCATTGACCGGTCGACCGGTCAGAATCATATCCATGGCGTTGCCGTGGCCAACAATGCGTGGCAGGCGCACGGTGCTCCATCGATCAGCGGTACCCCCCAGCGGCGGCAGAACACGCCGAAGGTGGCGGATTCCTCTACGACTCGCAGGTCACACATCAGTGCCAGCTCCAGTCCCCCGGCCACGGCGTAGCCGGATACGGCAGCGATCACCGGCTTCGACAATGACATGCGGGAAGGGCCCATTGGACCGTGGGCTGTTCCGGTTGGCTCGATCTCGTTGCGGCGCTCCGGATCGCCGACGGCTTCCAGATCGGCGCCGGCGCAAAAATTGCCACCCTCGCCCCAGAGCACAGCCACCTTGAGGGTGTCATCAGCCTCAAAGTCGGTGAACGCCTGGCGCAGGGCGTTGGCAGTTTCGCGGTCGACGGCGTTTCGTTTCTCCGGGCGGGCGAGAACAATGGTCAGCACATGACCGCTGGCTTGAGAGTATACGGGTGGGGGTGTCACATGGCCTCCAACGAATTATTGTTGTCGGGCCGTTTCAGCTAACGCTGGTCTCCGGCGTCAGTCTTCCGAATTCTGCCCGGTTCCGGCCCTTGTCCTTGGCATTGTATAGCGCCGCGTCGGCTTCGATCATCATATCTGCGAAGGTTTTGTGATGGCCGGCTTTTTCAACACCCCCTATGCTGGCGGAGATGTACAGTGGCAACCCGTCTATTTCCTGGCCGTTGGTGGCGATGGTGTCCAGCAGACGGCGGGTGATGATGCGCACGTCGTCATCACCGGTGATGCGAAGCACCATCGCAAACTCTTCTCCCCCGACACGGCCAATGATGTCGTCATCCCTGAGTTCGTTTTTCAGCGTGCGTGCGACCAGGCGGAGGGCGTCATCTCCGGCTGCATGTCCCCAGCGGTCGTTGACTTGTTTGAAGTGATCCAGGTCCAACATCAGTACGGCCAGCTGCGTCTGGGACTGTGTCGCCTGGTCAAAGGCCCGGATGCCTTCCCGGAACAGGGAGCGGCGGTTGTATAGCCCGGTCAGGCCGTCGCGCTCCGCCATCACTCTCAGGCGCTGTTCGGAATGGGTAAAGGCCAGCAATGGCAGTGCCAGGGTCGTCGCGGTAGCCAGCAGAATATGGTTGACGAGGATTAACTGCAGCACGAAACCGGTATTGGCCTGGTTCAGGCCAAGCCAGTCCATGCCGATCACCAGTGCCTGGGACATCATCAGTACCCCATGCATGGTAAACAGCACTTTCAGAATCCTGACGGGCAGTGACGGTGTGGTATCCAGTTTCGACAGGGTGTAGACCGCAAAGCTGAAAATGGCAGCCGAGAACAGGGCTGTTAGCAGGCGGGCATTCAGCGGATCGCCTTGGAAGGTGAGCAGCAGGATCAGCAGATAACAGGCCGCGGATAAGCGCAGAGCATGGCGGGAGCGGCGGGTTTTACGCGATGCACTGCCGGAGAAGCGCTGCAGGCCCGCCAATACCAGCAACGGGGAAAGGCCGAGAAACAGGTGAGCCAGGAACACGGTGATCCAGGGCGTATCGATAAAGGCGCGTGTACCTGCGAACAGGGTTCCCACCGCGAAGGTCATACACGCCAGTGCCCACAACCGGAAACAATGCTGGCGGGAACGCAGCCGGAAAATGGCCCACAACAACCCACCGATCAACAGATTGATCGCGACAGAAAGCAGCAGCAAAGTCGGCAGGTGAACGGTAAATCCCATAGTCATCCCTGGTGACGGATTTTCGCAGTTTCACAGAGTACGCCCCCAGGGACGTTACGATCAGTAAGCTTTGTGTGTCGTTTCTTAGTGCATAAGCTAACAGGGGGCAGCCGCAGCCGCCAGCGCCGGCAGAGCGTGGCTGGCGGCTGGCCGTTTGGTTATGCGGCTTTCAGTGTCTTCATGTCGATCACGAAACGGTACTTCACATCGCCTTTCTTCATGCGCTCGTAGGCTTCGTTGATGTTTTTGATGTCGAGCATTTCCACGTCACAGGTGATGCCGTGATCGGCGCAGAAGTCCAGCACTTCCTGGGTTTCGGGCATACCGCCGATGAGAGAGCCTGCCAGCACGCGGCGCTTGAATACCAGGCCGCCGGCTTCCAGGGGCGGATCGACCGGTTCCAGTAAACCCACGAGGATGTGGGTGCCGTCGAACGTCAGGCAGTTCAGGTACGGATTCAGGTCATGCTGTACCGGCACGGTATCCAGCATGAAATCGAAGGATTCGGCGGCAGCTTCCATCTGGCTGTCGTCGGTGGAGACGACAACATGGTCGGCGCCCTGTTTCTTCGCCTCGGCCACCTTGCTTTCGGAGCGAGTGAAGATGGTGACCTCCGCGCCCAGGGCCTTGGCGAATTTCACGCCCATATGGCCGAGGCGCCCATGCCGATAACGCCCACTTTGTCGCCAGGTCGAACGCCGTAGTGGCGTAGTGGGGAGTAGGTGGTAATGCCTGCGCAGAGAATGGGGGCGGCGGAGGCTGGGTCCAGCTTTTCCGGGACTTTCACCACAAAGCGCTCGCTGACCACAACCCGGTCGGAATAACCGCCGTAGGTGATGGAGCCGTCATAACGGTCCTCGCCATTGTAGGTGGCGGTCATGCCTTCCAGGCAATACTGTTCGAGGCCGGATTCGCAGGCGGAACAGCTACGGCAGGAATCCACCATGCAGCCTACGCCGACCGTATCGCCCACCTTATAGTCTGTCACGTCGGAGCCAACAGCAGTGACACGGCCAATGATCTCGTGGCCGGGAATTACCGGAAACTGCGTGACGCCCCAATCGTTCTGGGCGAAGTGGATATCGGTGTGGCAGACCCCGCAGTAGTCAATCTCGATGGAGACATCGTCCGGGCGCGGTTCGCGCCGTTCGAAGCTGATGGGGGCCAGCTTTGAGTCGGCTGATTCAGCTGCGTAGCCTTTTGCAGTCGCCATGGTCCGTGTTCCTTCTTTGTCGGTAAATATTCAAACCTATACGCAGTAACTCCGGGTGTGAGTCAGTTTTTCAACCGCAAGTTCCTTTTATGAAAGGAATATCATCAAGGGTTAATGACGATGGGTGTGGCGGTAGTCGGTGGGGGACTGGCCCATGACCTTCTTGAACAGTCGCGAAAAATAATAGTTGTCGTCATAGCCCAGAAGGCTACTGATCTGGGTAAAGGAGTGGTCCGTGGTGTCCAGTAACTGGCAGGCCTGTTCCACTTTCAGGTGCAGGAAATGCTGGATCGGGGAGACGCCGGTCAGGGCCCGGTAGCGGGTGGCAAAGTGTGCGGGTGAGAGCCCCGTCAGGTCCGCCAGTTGATTGAGCGTGATGCGCTCATCCAGATGCTCGCGCATGAAGTTATGAATGATGTCCAGGTCTGGCTGCTGCGCCTGGCCGGCCTCGCCGACGCTCAGGGGGACGGCCGCCAGCAACTGGCGTAGCCGGTTGGCCACATGGACCAGGCCGGGGGTGCGGAAACCGGTCTGCCGTACCGAAAGCAGGCCGTTGAAGTCCACCAGCAATCGGGGTTGCCGACCGATGTGCTGAACGCGGATGCCGTCGGTAAATCCCATGTGTTCCCGAAAGTGTTCCGCCAATGGGCCTGCATAGTGCACCCAATGAATTGTCCATGGGTTCTCCGGTGCGGCGGTGTATCGGTGGGCGGCGCCGGCCGGTATCAGCACCAGGTCGCCCGCCCGTATCAGGCAGGGTTCGTCTTCGACATTCAGGTAGGCTTCCCCCTCCGTGCAATGGATCAAAAGATCGTCATTGTGGTGCTCCCGGTGCATGTGGTGGCCTGCGGCGCGGCGATAGTGACCGAAGGCGAGCGGGTACAGGTCGCGGGTCAGCGGGTGTCGTGACAGGCCGCGTATGACCGGGTCAGGGATGACATAACGAATGCTGTCCGGCGGTACGGGCCACTGTGATGTTTTGGTCATCGTAGGCGCCTGTTTCATGATGGATTCGAAAGATAGTCCATCATGGTCGAAACTTAGTCAATCATTAAGCGGCAGAAGGCTGTGCTAGGATCGATGACAACCATAGGGCACAGGCCCAAAGACCTACAACAATGACAGGGAATATTGCTATGAAAAACGTACCCCTTTATATCGGTGGTGAGTTCGTCCAAAGCCAGACTGAGCAGTGGATTGACGTTACTGACCCAGCTACCAATGAAGTGATTGCCCGTGCACCCTGCACCACCGACGCCGAGATGCGTCGCGCTATCGACAACGCAGGCGAAGTGTTCAAGACCTGGAAAGAGGTCCCGGTCTCCGAGCGCGCCCGGGTGATGATGCGTTACCAGGCCCTGCTGAAAGAACACCATGATGAAATCGCCGAGATCCTGTCCAGCGAAACCGGCAAAACCTTCGAGGATGCCAAAGGCGACGTATGGCGTGGTATCGAGGTTGTGGAACACGCAGCCAACATCCCCTCACTGATGATGGGTGAAACCGTTGAGAACGTGGCCCGCGAGATCGACACATATTCCTACACCCAGCCGCTGGGTGTCTGTGCCGGTATCACGCCGTTCAACTTCCCGGCCATGATCCCGCTGTGGATGTTCCCGATGGCCATTGCCTCCGGTAACACCTTCATTCTCAAGCCGTCCGAGCAGGACCCGCTGACCCCGATGCGTCTGGCGGAGCTGTTTGAAGAAGCAGGCGCCCCCAAGGGTGTGTTGCAGGTTGTCCACGGCGGTAAAGAACAGGTAGACGTGCTGCTGACCGATCCGGCCATCAAGGCTGTGTCCTTCGTTGGCTCCGTACCGGTGGGCCGTTACATCTACGAAACCGGCACCCGTAACATGAAGCGTGTACAGAGTTTTGCCGGCGCCAAGAACCACATGGTGATCCTGCCGGACGCGGACAAGAATCAGGTGGTCAAAGCTCTGGTAGGCGCATCGGTTGGTGCTGCCGGCCAGCGTTGCATGGCGATTTCCGTGGCCGTGTTCGTGGGCGAGGCCCAGGAGTGGATTCCGGAAGTGAAGGAAGCCCTGGCTGCGGTCAGACCCGGTGCCTGGAACGACAAGGGAGCCAACTATGGGCCGATTATCAGCAAGCAGGCGAAGCAGCGCGTGGAATCGCTGATTACCCGCGGTGAGGAAGAAGGCGCCAAGCTGCTGCTGGATGGCCGCAACTGCACCGTTGATGGTCTGCCTGACGGCAACTGTAGGGCCGACGCTGTTCGCCGGGGTCAAGCCGGAGATGGATGTCTACAAGGAAGAGATCTTTGGCCCGGTTCTGGCCTGCATGGAAGTGGACACCCTGGAAGATGCCATCAACCTGGTCAACGACAGCCCTTACGGTAACGGTACTTCCATCTTCACCAGCTCCGGTGGAGCAGCACGTCGCTACCAGCATGAGATCGAAGTGGGTCAGGTGGGTATCAACGTGCCCATTCCGGTGCCCCTGCCGTTCTTCTCCTTCACTGGCTGGAAAGGCTCCTTCTACGGTGACCAGCACGCCTACGGCAAGCAGGCGGTGAAGTTCTACACCGAGACCAAGACCATTACCTGTCGCTGGTTCAGCAGCGATGCGGTGGCTGAAACCAACTTCTCCATCCGCATGCGGTAAGGGGAGCCCATGAACTTTGATCTGACTGAAGATCAGCTGGCCTTCCGCGAGGCCGCCAGGGCCTTCGCGGAAAAGGCCATGGCGCCTCACGCTGCCAAATGGGATGCCGAGCATGTGTTCCCGGTGGAAGTGATTCGCGAGGCCGGTGAGATGGGCTTTTGCGGTATTTACACGCCGGAAGCCCAGGGCGGCATGGGGCTGTCGCGGCTGGATACCAGCGTGATCGTGGAAGAACTGGCGGCTGCCTGTCCTTCCACGGCCGCCTACATCACCATCCACAACATGGCGACCTGGATGGTGGCGCAGTTTGGCAATGCCGATATCCAGAAACAGATCGCCCCGAAAATGGCCAGTGGTGAATGGTTGGGTTCCTACTGCCTGACGGAACCGGGTGCCGGCTCTGACGCCGGTAACCTGCGCACCAAGGCCACACGGGACGGCGACAGCTATGTACTGAATGGCAGCAAGGTGTTTATTTCCGGCGCCGGCGCCACCCAGATGCTGGTGGTGATGGCTCGTACCGGCGAACCCGGCAGTGGCCCAAAAGGGATCAGTGCCTTTGTGGTGCCCGCTGACAGCGACGGTATCCACTACGGCAAGGCCGAGGAAAAAATGGGTTGGAACAGCCAGCCCACCCGCCAGATTACCTTCGAGAACGTGCGCGTGCCGGCAAATAACCGGCTGGGCGAAGAAGGTCAGGGCTTCATGATCGCCATGAAAGGCCTGGATGGTGGGCGCCTTAACATTGCCACCTGCTCCATGGGTGGTGCCCAGGCGGCGCTGCTGCGCGCGCGCAATTACATGCACGAACGCGAGCAGTTCGGCCAGGCCCTGGCGGGCTTCCAGGCGCTGCAGTTCAAGCTGGCGGACATGGCAACCAACCTGGTGGCCGCGCGCCAGATGGTTCGGTTGGCGGCCTACCGGCTTGATCAGGGCGATACCGAAGCCACCCTGCATTGCGCCATGGCCAAACGCTTCGCCACCGATGCGTGTTTCGAGGTGTGCAATGAGGCACTTCAGCTCCACGGTGGTTACGGCTATATCCGCGAGTATCCGCTGGAGCGCTACGTACGCGACCTGCGGGTGCATCAGATTCTGGAAGGCACCAACGAAATCATGCGGCTGATCGTAGCCCGCCGGCTACTGGAGCCTGGTGTCGCTGAAGCTATTCAATAAACGCTTCTGCCAACTAACAAAAGGCGAGAATTTACATGAGCGAACTGATTCAGCTGGAAAAACGCGGTCACACCGCGATCATCACCATTAACAATCCACCGGCCAATACCTGGACCAAGGCTTCTTTGAAAGCGCTGGAAGAGACGATTGAGGCGCTCAACGCCGATCGCAATATCTTTGCGCTGGTGGTCACTGGCCAGGGCGAAAAGTTTTTCTCCGCCGGTGCCGACCTCAAGGCCTTCGCCGATGGCGACATTGGTAACGCAAGTGTCATGGCGCAGGCGTTTGGTCAGGCATTCGATGCCCTGGTTCGCTTCCGTGGCGTGTCAATTGCGGCCGTGAACGGCTATGCCATGGGGGGTGGCCTGGAGTGTGCCCTGGCCTGTGACATCCGCATTGCCGAGGAGCATGCCCAGATGGCATTGCCAGAGGCCACCGTTGGCCTGTTGCCCTGTGCCGGTGGCACCCAGAACCTGCCCTGCTGGTCGGCGAAGGCTGGGCCAAGCGCATGATCCTGTGTGGTGAGCGTATCAAGGCCGACAAGGCCCAGAGCATCGGGCTGGTGGAGGAAGTGGTGCCGCAGGGCGCAGCCCTCGACAAGGCGCTGGAGCTGGCGGAGATGGCCGGCAAGCAGAGCCCGTCGTCTGTTGCCCGCTGCAAGACCCTGGTGATGAGCGCCCGTGACGGTCGCAGCCACGACGATGGCTGGAGAATGGAGCGGGAACTGTTTATCGAACTGTTCAGCACCGAAGACCAGCGCGAAGGCGTGAATGCGTTCCTTGAAAAGCGCACGCCGGAATGGAAAAACCGTTAAAAGCATCGATAAATCGGGCCGGATTACTGAGTGAATGGTATGAGCGATCAAGTAGTCATTTTTGAGGAACTGGAAGCCGCTGGCGGTAGCCGCATTGGTGTGGCACGGCTGAACGCTCCGCGCGCCATGAACGCATTGTCGCTGGAGATGATCCACCTGTTGAAGGCAAAGCTGGACCAGTGGGCCGCGGACGACACCATCGGCGCCGTGTGGCTGGAAGGCGAGGGCGACAAGGCCCTGTGCGCCGGCGGGGACATTGTGCTCTGTATCGCGACATGACAGAGCCGCGCTCTGACAGTCGTGCCGTCAGTGAAGGGGATAGATTCTTCACCGACGAATACGAACTGGACTACCAGATTCACACCTATCCCAAGCCTTTTATTGTCTGGGGCAATGGCGTGGTGATGGGCGGCGGCATCGGCCTGATGTCTGGCGGCTCCCATCGCGTGGTGACGGAGCATTCACGTGTGGCGATGCCGGAAGTGAGTATCGGCCTGTACCCGGATGTCGGCGCTGGCTGGTTCCTCAACAAAATGCCGGGCCGGATCGGTTTGTTCCTGGGGCTGACCGGGGCGCGGATGAACGGCGCTGATGCGCTGTTTACCGGGTTGGCCGATCGGTTTATTCGCCACGACATGCGCGAGGAGGTCAAGCAGGCCTTGCAGCAGTCGGGCTTTGCCGGCCTTGAGGGTGGCGCCCATGCCGCTGTCAGCAAAGTGTTGCGCAGATTCGAGGAGGGCTCCCGCGAGGCAATGCCGCAGGCCGTGGTGCGCGAGCACTTTGATGTGATCCAGGCCCTTACCGACGGCGATTCGCTGGTAGATGTGGTGGATAACCTGAGCCAGTACGCCGGCGAAGATCCCTGGCTGATCAAGGCGGTCAAGACGGTCGCGGCGGCGTCGCCGGCGTCCCTGACTCTGACCTGGCAACACTATCACGACACCTTGCACGACAGCCTGTCCCAGGTTTTCGACAAGGAGCTTCAAATATCGAAACGCTGCCTGAAGATGGGTGAGTTTGCCGAGGGCGTCCGGGCACTGTTGATCGACAAGGACCTGAAGCCACGCTGGCATTTCCCGACACTGAAGAGCGTGGACCCGGAATGGATCGACCGATTCTTTATCGAGCCCTGAACAAAACCGAACAGACCAACACTGATCAAAAATGGAGAACAACAATATGGCGACTATCACATTTATCGGTCTTGGCAACATGGGTGGCCCTATGGCCGCCAACCTCGTTAAGGCGGGACACGACCTGACGGTGTTTGATCTGTCTTCCGAGGCGGTCAAGGCGCTCACCAGCGAAGGTGCGAAATCTGCAGCGACGATTCAGGAAGCAGTGGAGGGTGCCGAGGTGGTGATTTCCATGCTGCCTGCGGGCCAGCACGTGGAAGCGGTTTATCTGGGCGACAACGGCCTGCTGAAAAACCTGCCGTCCACCACATTGGTGATCGACTCCTCCACCATCGCACCGGAAACCGCGAAAGGTGTGGCCGAAGCAGCTGTGGCGGCCGGTATCACCTTTATGGATGCGCCGGTCTCCGGCGGTGTTGGTGGCGCCAAGGCGGGCACGCTGACCTTTATCTGTGGTGGTGAGGCGGACGCGTTCGAGCGCGCCAAACCCATTCTTGAAGGTATGGGCAAGAACATCTTCCACGCTGGCCCTCACGGTGCCGGGCAGATTGCCAAGATCTGCAACAACATGCTGCTGGCCATTCTCATGAGCGGCACCAGCGAAGCCCTGGCCCTGGGTGTGAAGAACGGCCTGGACCCTGCGGTACTGTCGGAAATCATGAAGCAGAGTTCTGGCGGCAACTGGGCGCTGAATGTCTACAACCCCTGGCCGGGTGTGATGGAAGGTGTGCCGGCGTCCCGCAACTACGAAGGTGGCTTTCTGGTAAACCTGATGAACAAGGACCTGGGCCTGGCCTTCGATAACGCCGTCAAGAATCAGGCCCCCATTCCCATGGGGTCACTGGCCCGGAACCTGTTTGCACTCCATGCCAACGAGGGTAACGGCGGGCTGGATTTCTCCAGTATCCAGAAGTTCTATTACCGCGAGCAGAGCTGAGCAGGCAGCGCCTCCAGAACGGTCAGGGCTGGGGCTTTACGCTCATATCTTTGAGTTTTGGAGGCGTTTATTTTTAGCTTAAAGTTTACCTTTACGTAAACTATAGCCTGTGCTACACATTGAGATCAGAATTCGCTACAACAACAAAAGGACTGGATTATGAGCCTCCCGGAGTACCAATCGGTCTATGACAATTTCGATCCCGCCAGCCTCGAAGCCGAGATCCTGGAGGGCAGCCTGAGTGACGGCCTGAACGTCTGTACGGAAATCTGCGACAAGTGGGCCGACGACCCCCAGCGGGTCGCGTTGTATTACGAGAAAGCCGACGGCGGTTCCGGCAAACTGACCTTTGCCGAGCTGAAAGAGAAGTCCGCCCGTTTTGCGAACTACCTAGCCTCCCGCGGGATCGGCAAGGGCGACCGAGTGGCCGCCCTGCTGCCCCGCAGCCCGGAACTGTTGATTGTGATTGCCGGTGCCCTGCGCGCCGGTGCCGTTTACCAGCCGCTGTTCACCGCCTTTGGCCCTGGTGCCATCGAGTATCGTTTCGAGCGCGCCAGCACCAAGCTGGTGGTCACTGACCCCGTCAACTACCCGAAACTTACCGAGGTTAAGGACTGCGCACCTGTGGTGTGCGTGAGCGCGGCCGAAGTCAGTGGCGATATCCCGGACTTTGAAAAGACACTGGCAGAGCAGTCTGGCCAGTTTGAACCGGTACTGATCAAGGGTGGTGATCCGTTCCTGCAGATGTTTACCTCGGGTACGGTTGGTAAGTCCAAGGGTGTTGCGGTTCCTGCCAAGGCGTTGCTGGCGTTTTACGTGTACATGAAATATGCCATCGACCTGCGGGACGATGATGTGTTCTGGAACGTGGCTGATCCGGGCTGGGCCTACGGTCTTTACTACGCCGTGGTGGGCCCGTTGCTGATGGGGCATGCCACCCATTTCAACCCGGGCGCGTTTACCCCGGAAACCACCTACGACATGATCCGCAAGTACAAGATCACCAACCTGGCGGCGGCCCCGACTGCCTATCGGTTGCTGAAAGCCAATGACCACGTTCTTCCGGAAGGTGAGAACCTTGGTCTGCGGGTGGCGAGCAGTGCCGGCGAGCCGCTGAACCCGGAAGTGGTGAACTGGATTGAGCGGCGTCATTTCTGCCCGGTCAAGGACCACTATGGCCAGACCGAAACGGGTATGACCTGCTGTAACTTCCATGGCCTTGATCACCCGGTACGCCAGGGCTCCATGGGCTATTCCTCTCCTGGCCACAAAGTCGTTGCCTTAATGAAAAGAATGAAGTTGTGGGCGAAGGTGAGATCGGCCAGTTGGCAGTGGATGTGAAGGCCTCGCCATTGTTCCATTTCGACGGCTACACCTGGGGCGAAAAAGACCCGTTCGTGAATGGCTACTACCTCACCGGCGATATGGTGGTGAATCACGGCGGTGGCTGCTTCTCATTCAGCGGCCGTGACGATGACATTATCACCACTGCTGGTTACCGTGTGGGCCCGGCCGATGTGGAAAGCACCCTGCTGGAGCACAAGGCGGTGGCCGAGTCTGGTGTGGTGGCGAAGCCCGACGAAAAGCGGGGCTCTATTATCAAGGCTTATGTGGTTATCAAGGGTGACCAGGAGCCTGAAAGCGAAGAGGCCCTGAAGGACGAGCTGCAGGAGCTGGTTCGCCATCGCCTTTCCGCTCACGCCTATCCCCGTGAAATTGAATTCGTGGATGAGCTGCCGAAAACCCCCAGTGGCAAGATCCAGCGCTTTGTTCTGCGTAACCAGGCGAAGGAAGAGAAACAGATGATTGTCACCTTCGAGGAGTTGCAGGCCTTCCTCGCCGAACAGTTTCCCCAGGGTGCCCGCTACGGCACCCTGCAGGAACTGGGCGACGGTTGGGCCGAAATGAAGCTGGAGGTTGCTGAAGAGCATCTGCGCCCCGGCGGCACGGTGTCCGGCCCCGCATGATGGCGTTGGCGGACGTGGCCCTGTATGCCGCACTGCTGGGAAAAATCGGCCTGGTGCCGCTGGCGGTGACCAGTAACCTCAACATCAACTTCCTGCGCAAGCCCGTGGCCCACAGCCCGATCCGGGCGCGGGCCAGCATGCTGAGAGTCGGCAAGACCAGCGGAGTGGGTGAGGTCTACATTCTCTCCGACGGCCTGGAAGACCCGGTTGCCCATGCCACCATCACCTACGCGATTCCGGCGCAGCGGTGACGGCATGAACGTCAGCAATCTTTCGGTTTCCCTGGGTGAGGGCGTCAGGGTTCAGGCCCAGCGCCTGAGCCACGGTGACCGTACCGGGCCTGTGTTGGTGTTCCTGCATGAATCCCTGGGCAACATTGCCTTGTGGAAGCAGTTTCCGCGCCAGTTGGCGGAGGCCACGGGCCTCGATGCGCTGATTTATGAACGCCGTGGTTACGGTGCCTCCAGTGACGAGCCGTTGCCCCGTCCCTACGATTATCTGGAGCAGGAAGGCACCGTGTGGTTGCCCCGGCTGCTGGATGCACTGGCGATTGATGAGGTGATTCTGGTGGGCCACAGCGATGGCGGCTCCATTGCCTGATTGCCGCAGCAGCGTTGGAAGGGCGGGTAAAAGGGTTGGTCACCATGGCCGCCCATACCTGGGCCGATCACCTCACCCTGGCTGGTATCCGCGACATGCGCCGTCGCTACCTGGAAGAAGGTATTCGCGAGAAGTTACTGCGCCATCACGGCGAACGCACTGATGCGTTGTTCTACGCCTGGCAGGACGTCTGGCTGGATGAGGGATTTCAAGAGTCCATGGACTTTGGCCCTTGGCTGGACGCCATTCGTTGCCCGGCTATGATCATTCAAGGGGACGATGATGAATATGGCGTTCCAGAGCAGGTGACCCGGATTGTGGAGGGTATCGGGCATTGGGCTGAACCGGTGTTCATGGCTGGCACGGGGCATTCGCCCCACTTGCAGCAGCCTGCCCAGGCGCTGACGTTGGTCAGTGATTTTTTGCGAATGGCGATTGGCCAAAAAAGTACGATTTTAGGTTGACGTTTACGTAGACGTCAATCTACTCTGTACACAGTATAAACGCACAACAATAACAAAGGTAGAATGGCTCATGAGTGACCCGTTCGTTCTGGAGACCCAAAGCCTCGTCAAAGAGTTCAAGGGCTTTGTGGCGGTCGATGACGTTAACCTGAAGGTGCAGCGTGGCCACATACATGCCTGATCGGCCCTAATGGCGCGGGCAAGACCACGGTATTCAACCTGCTCACCAAATTCCTGATTCCTACCCGAGGCAAAATCCTGTTCAAGGGTGAGGACATCACTTCAATGAAATCGGCGGCCATTGCCCGCAAAGGGGTGGTCCGTTCCTTTCAGATTTCTGCGGTTTTTCCCCATATGACGGCGCTTGAGAACATTCGCGTCGCTCTTCAGAGCTTTGAAGGAAACTCCTTCCGCTTCTGGAAATCCGGCGAGTCCCTGAACAAGCTCAATGAGCGTTGCATGGAACTGCTGGACAGTGTGGGGCTGACTGAATTCGCCAATACCACCACCGTCGAACTCGCCTACGGTCGTAAACGCGCCCTGGAGCTGGCCACCACTCTGGCCATGGAGCCGGAGCTGCTGTTGCTGGATGAGCCCACACAGGGAATGGGCAGTGAAGACGTGGAGCGGGTCGTTGAACTGGTGCGCAAGGCCGCTCAAGGCCGCACGGTGCTGATGGTGGAACACAACCTGGGTGTGGTCAGCAAACTGTGCGACCGGGTCACCGTGCTGGCACAGGGGGCCGTGCTCACCGAAGGCGACTACCAACAGGTGTCCGATGACCCCCGTGTGCGTGAGGTGTATATGGGCGGCACGGCCACCAAGAAGCAGGAGGCGGCGGAATGACCCAGGCCCACTCGAAAGACTACGAACAGCTACGAATCTCCGGGCTTCACGCGTTCTATGGCGAGTCCCACATTCTCCATGGCATTGATCTGGAGGTTCAGCGCGGGGAACTGGTCACCCTTCTGGGCCGCAACGGGGCCGGGCGCAGCACAACCCTGAAAGCGATTATGAATATGGTGGGCCGCCGCACCGGCTCGATCATGATTAACGGTGAGGAGACCATGACGTGTGCGCCTCACCACATTGCAAGGTTGGGAGTAGGGTATTGCCCCGAACACCGGGGCATTTTTTCCGGACTCAATGTCATGGAAAACCTGACGCTTCCGCCGGTCGTCCGAAGTGGCGGCATGGGGTTGGAGGAAATTTTCTCCATGTTCCCCAACCTGTACGAACGCCGTACCAGCTGGCACCAAACTATCGGGTGGTGAGCAGCAGATGCTGGCCATGGCCCGGATTCTGAGAACGGGCGCCAACATGCTGTTGCTGGATGAAATCACCGAAGGCCTGGCTCCGGTCATCGTTGAAACACTAGGCGAGGTGTTGGTCAAGCTGAAGGAAAAAGGCCTGACCATTGTCCTGGTTGAGCAAAATTTCCATTTCGCCGCACCCCTGGCGGACCGTCACTATGTGATGGAACACGGCCAGATTGTGGAGGAGATCAGCGCCGACGAGCTTGAGGCCAAGCAGTCGATGCTGGACAAGTACCTGGGTGTGTAAGGCCTGGGGATGAGAGTGAAATAAAGAGTGCAACAAGAGCAATAAGAACGAAACCCGAAAACCAACGCAAAGACAGTAGCGGAGAAACAACAATGACAATCACCAAAAAGCTTCTGACATCAGCGATTGCATCAGCCATGTTTGTGGGTGCTGCCCAGGCTGAGATATCCGACAACACCGTTAAAATCGGTTACCTGGCCGACATGTCCGGCACCTATCGTGACCTGGCCGGCCCCAATGGCCAGACAGCCCTGGAAATGGCCATTGCCGACTTCGGTGGCACGGTCAATGGCGCCAAGATCGAAGTGGTCAGCGCGGATGATCGTAACAGCCCGGATTCCGCCTCCAGCACTGCCCGGCGCTGGGTGGAGAACGAGAACGTTGATTTGATTGCCGGCCTGGTTGCCTCTTCGGTCACCATTGCCGTCAGCAACATCCTGGAAGAAAACGACAAGCTGGGCATTGTCTCCGGTTCTGCCGCGTCCAGCATCACCAACGAGCACTGCACGCCGAACCATATCCACTACGTGTACGACACCTACCCGCTGGCCAACGGTACGGCAAGCGCGGTGGTTAAAGAAGGTGGCAAGAGCTGGTTCATCCTGACCGCTGACTACGCCTTTGGGCACGCCCTGGAAGGGGACGTAACCCGCGTGGTGGAAGAAAATGGCGGCGAAGTGATGCAGGCGGTGCGTCATCCGTTCCCGACCTCTGACTTCTCCTCCTTTATCCTGCAGGCGCAGTCCTCAGGCGCTGACGTGGTGGCTCTGGCAAACGCAGGTGCAGACACCACCAATGCCATCACCACCGCCGGTGAATTCGGCCTGACCCAGTCCGGCCAGACCCTGGCAGCGCTGCTGTTGTTCCTGACCGACGTTCATGCACTGGGTGCTCAGTCTGCCCAGGGCATTCAGCTCACCACCGGCTGGTACTGGGACATGAACGACGAAACCCGTGCCTGGTCTGACCGTTTCATGGAAAAAACCGGCGTTCGTCCCACCATGGTTCACGCCGGTATTTACTCCAGCGCCATCCAGTACCTGAACGCTGTGAAGGCCACCGGTTCGGATGCCGCCCAAACGGTACGCAAGCAGATGATGGATACGCCGATCAACGACATGTTTGCCAAGAACGGCATCATTCGTGAGGACGGCCGTATGGTTCACGACATGTACCTGGCGGAAGTGAAAACGCCCGAGGAGTCCAAGAGCGAGTGGGACCTGTACGACATCGTACGCACCATCCCGGGGGACGAGGCCTATCGCCCGCTGTCTGAGAGCAAGTGCAAGCTCGTAACCAAAAACTGATGTTCTGACCGACTGGGCCGTCCCGCACTATCCAGCAGTGCTGGCGGGGCGGCCACTGACCTGCAGACACGCAACTTGTGAATGATCAGTTGCGCTGCTTTTGGAGTTTGTAACATGACCGAGATTCTGGGAGTCCCCGTGGCCGTGCTGTCTGGCCAGTTGATGCTCGGGGTGATCAATGGTGCCTTTTACGCTCTGCTGAGCCTCGGCCTGGCGGTAATATTTGGCCTGCTGAAAATCATCAACTTCGCCCACGGTGCCATGTACATGCTCGGTGCGATGTGTACCGTACTGATTTTTGATGCTTCGGAGTCAACTACTGGGTAGCGCTCTTCGTCGCACCCGTGATTGTTGGCTGTTTCGGCATTCTGCTGGAGTACTTCCTGTTGCGCCGCATCGCGGGCCAGGATCACATCTACAGCCTGTTGTTGACCTTCGGGATTGCACTGATCCTTCAAGGTGTCCTGACCAATATTTACGGCGTTTCCGGCCTGCGTTATTCCATGCCGGAGGTGTTCAGAGGTGGTATGAACCTCGGGTTCATGTTTCTTCCCTACTACCGAGCCTGGGTGATCGTGGCTGCCTTGCTGGTGTGCTTCGCAACCTGGTTCATGATTGAGAAAACCCGGCTTGGCTCCTACCTGCGGGCCGGCACGGAAGATTCCCAGCTGATGCAGGGGTTTGGCATCAATGTGCCACTGCTGATCAGCCTCACTTACGGTTTTGGTGTCATGCTCGCCGCCTTCGCCGGTGCGCTTGCCGCACCCATATATTCGGTATCGCCGGTAATGGGCTCCAACATACTCATCGTGGTGTTTGCCGTGGTCGTCATCGGCGGCATGGGTTCTATCGCCGGAGCCGTCGTTACCGGCCTGATGATGGGGGTAGTAGAAGGGTTCACCAAAGTGTTCTACCCGGAAGGGTCGGCAGCCGTGATCTTCCTGGTGATGGTGGTTGTCCTGTTGATTCGCCCGTCGGGCCTGTTTGGTAAGGAGGCATAGTCATGGCGAACGCAACCACGCAGACAGATATCCAGCAAAGCATTATTCAGCAGCAGAAATCCGAGCAACGCAAGAAGCAGATTTTGAATCTTGTGCTGCTGGCGCTGCTCCTATTGGCACCGGCGGTGATGTACCCCGTGTTCCTGATGAAAATCCTGTGCTTCGCCCTGTTCGCAGTGGCGTTCAACCTCCTGCTGGGTTACACCGGCCTGCTGTCTTTCGGGCACGCTGCGTTCCTGGCGGCGGGCTCATACACCACCGGTTACCTGCTCTCGAATTTCTCCGGTCTGACGACCGAAATGGGGATTCTGGTGGGCACAGCGGCGGCAACGGTGTTGGGGCTCGGCTTCGGGGTTGTGGCCATTCGCCGCCAGGGAATCTATTTCGCGATGATCACCCTGGCGTTGGCGCAACTGGTCTACTTCTTCTTCGTACAGGCCCCGTTTACCGGTGGTGAGGACGGTATGCATGGCGTACCCCGCGGCCACCTGTTCGGCTTTGTTGACCTGAGTAACAACTACGCCATGTACTATTTCGTGCTGGCGGTCTTCCTCGGAGGCTATCTGGCGGTGCAGCGCATTGTCGGCTCGCCCTTCGGGCAGGTGCTCAAGGCGATCAAGCAGAACGAGCCCAGGGCGGTGTCCCTTGGCTACAACGTGGATCGCTACAAGCTCCTCGCATTCGTGATCTCCGCAGGCCTGGCCGGCCTGGCCGGATCGGTGAAAACCGTGGTGTTCCAGCTTGCGTCTCTCAACGACGCTCATTGGCACATGTCCGGCGAAGTCATCCTGATGACTCTGTTGGGTGGTACCGGCACGTTGCTGGGCCCGGTGGTCGGTGCCACTTTCGTGGTGAACCTGGAATATCAGCTGGCCCAGGGGCCGCTGGGTGACTGGGTAGATCCCATTCTTGGCGGTATCTTCGTGCTGACGGTGATGGCCTTCCGCTCGGGTATTGTGGGAGAGATCCAGAACTTCATGCGCAAGAACATGAGTTAATCGTCGCTGGCCGCCCAACTGCCATACCCCAACGCCATGACCCGGGCCACTTCGGCCTCGGGTATGGCTGCCAGGTCGCCCAGTTCCAGGGTGTCGTAGTGAAACACATAGAGGCGGGATGTGAATTCCGCCACCGGCAGGGATGCCTCACCCCGAATCTCTCCGTTTCCCCGGGTTGAGCAGGTGATGCCCTGGCCCCAGTCCTGGCCGCTGTCGTTATTGGGGTTGAAGAAGTACACCCGCATTTCGTTTCTGGGGCTCAGGGCCACTCGCAGGATAGTAATGGCATGTCGGCCGACGAAGCGGGCGGCGCTGTCGGTAACGGCGATACCGGCAGGCTGGTGGTGAATCACCGGAATGTTGCCGTTGTAGTAGGGGTGATAGCTGGCGTAGAAGTGCCGGATGAAATCGTCGTAGTCGGTGACTTCCCCAGTGTGGATATCGGCCACTACCTTGAAGCCGTGGCTGACCCACCAGCCATAGAACTCCGGGTTGATCCAGCGGTGGGCGTCGTCGTTACGGTCTTCGCAGCGCCGCCACATCTCACCGTATATCCGGTCCAGATGGGGAATCAGGATCAGTGAAACCGGATCCACATCCACCGGAGTATCTTTGACCAGGCCCGGCTCCAGGTTCTTGGATGACACTTCCCAACCTTCAAACCGACTCAGTACCTCGTTGTCGCGAGCTGCCCAGGTGAGTACCTGCAGCAGGTAATCAGCCTCGTTGGCCGCCCACATGGACAATCCTATGGCAGACTGGCAACTGGGGTTGTTGCCCTGGCCCACGCCCAGTGGCTGGCCCAGAAGGTTGAGCACGCCGGCCAGCAGGAACACTCTTGGTGGAACCTCATCGCCGAACGCTTCTGACAAAGCCTGCTCGGTTTCCGCCGATAATTTAAGCTTGATCTGCCGCCACAGTGCCTGGGCGACCGGTGGGGTGAACAGCGAACCCCGCTCCAGCATCATGGTCAGCCCGTAGACCGCCTGACAGGTTTCCGGATGGATGGCTTCATCAATCAAGGCATCCACAAGCTGGTTGTAGCAGTAGAGGTCATCCAGCCCGGTCATTGTCAGGCCCAGGGCCGTGGGGATAAGTTCGTCCTCGCCACTCGTACGAAGGAACCGTAAGAACACGGCATGATAAGGGGACGCAAGCCCGGTGTCGTGCATGTTGCGGGCGAACTCGCTGGCTTCCGCGGACAGTTCAACGTCGTCCATCTGGGTCAGGCGTAGCTGGTAAACGTCCAATCCGGGGTCTTCGCGGCTGCCGGGTGTTGGTGCGAACAGGGCCCGTACCAGCCGGGTGGCGTCGGCCGTGCCGGTGGTTTTCAGTTCCGGGTCGTACAGGCATTTGGCGATCTGGCCGATCATGTCGCAGATGCTGTCCACCTGCACAGGGCCTTGTTCCAGTAGCCGCCACACCTCAGCCACCAGGCTGTCCAGCAGGTTCTCGTAGCCAAGGTGGGATATCAGGTATTGGTAAAGCCCCAGCACCAGGGGGCCGAGTTGCTTGGGCCGTTCGCGGTCGGCTTCGGTGAGAGTGCCAGACAGCAGGTCCAGGTTCAGGGCCATCACCTGAGTGAGGAAATGCCGGGCCTGCTCGGAGGAAATGCCAGGGTGAAAATAGTCACCGCGCACCACCGCCAGCAGCCGTATTTCGCTGATCGCCTCGACAACGGTGGTAACCGCACCGGCTTCTCGCAGTGAGTGCTTGGCCAGGGCAGGTTGCAGGGTGGCAGGTTTAGACCAGTCACTGGTGCCGAATATACCGGCGGATTCCAGAGCGCGAACCCGACGGTACAGGACATCGAAACCTCCCGGCAGCGTCATTAGAAGGCGCGCACGCTCCAGCAGCCCCAGGCTGGAGGCTTGTGGTGACGCGCTGCGGGCGCGGGCAAAGTCTGCCAGAGCGGCATCGAATTGCAATGAAGCCTGGGCAAGATCCAAGGGTTAACTCCTTTTTTCGTTTTTCCTCGCTCCGTCACTGGCAGTGTAGTCGGCCCCGGGCCAGAGACAAAGCTGGCGATGATCAGGTCGTCCAGCAGAAGTTGTGTCAATCGTTTATGGTGTAGGTACAGATATACGACTCTGTCTCGGAGGCCTGTTTGATCGACTATACCCTGCTGACATTGGCCATCGCCCTGCTCGCGGTGACCGTCCTCGGCAAAGTGCGCTTCATGACTGGTGGATCCGTGCCTGTGAGTTCCCCCGTGTTCAGATTGTCAGCCTGGCGGTATTGGTGGCGTTCGCAGCGCTATGGCTGGAGAACGATGGCCTGCAAAAGTGGGTGCTTGCGATATTGGTGGTGGTGCTTGCGTTGCAGCTGTATCGCATTTTGCCGTGGACACGCTTATGGCCCCTGCAGGTGCAATCAGCGGAGTCCGGCCAGGAAGACCGCTGTGTCACATTGATGATTGCCAACGTACTGACGCCCAACCGCAACAGCGAGGGTCTGATTCGCCAGGTCCAGGAACACCGGCCAGATGTGTTGCTGACTCTGGAATCGGATCAGTGGTGGGGCGATCAGCTGGATGCGGCTTTTGGTGACTGGCCGACCATTATCCGCGTGCCGCTGGACAACCTCTATGGCATGCATCTGTATTCGAGGCTGCCGTTGGACGAGGCTCAGGTGAGCTACCTGATTCAGGATGATATCCCTTCGATCCACGGCTGGCTGAGGTTACCCTCGGGTGATCGTGTGAAACTGCACGCCGTGCATCCGCGCCCACCGGCACCCAGTGAAAGTGAGGAGTCCCTGTGGCGGGATGCTGAACTGTTACTGATCGGCCAACAGATTCATAAAGATGGTTACCCCGCCATTGTCGCCGGTGACCTGAACGATGTGGCCTGGTCCCGCACCACGCGGCTGTTTTGCCGCGTCAGCGGCATGCTGGACCCGCGTCGGGGGCGGGGCATGTTCAACAGCTTTCACGCCGAACGCTGGTACCTGCGCTGGCCGCTGGACCACGTCTTCACCACCGAGCATTTTACGCTGGGCAGAATTGAACGGCTCGCCCCCTTTGGTTCCGACCACTTCCCGATACTGACCACGCTGTGCTTCCGCCCTTCAAGAGCAGATGAGCACGAAGCTCCGGAAGCGGACCGCGACGAGCACCAGGAAGCCCGTGAGAACATTCGCGAAGGCAAGATTCGGGATCAGGATGACTAGGCGCGCTGTGGTATGTCCCTATCTTGCAAATTGCCCCGGAAAGCAGGATAAAGGAGCCTTGAAAATCTCCTGTGCCGGCCCCTCGCCACAGGCCTGTTTGAGTTTTGAAAGGCTGACCTTATGGGTTCTGGTTTTGCGAGCGCTGACGCATTCCTTCAGGCACACCCCGAACTGCAGTTTATTGACCTGCTGATCCCGGATATGAACGGCATTGTCCGCGGTAAACGCGTGGACCCTTCAACCCTGCCCAAGGTGTTTGAGCGGGGCATCGCGATGCCGGCGTCCATCTTTGCCCTGAATATCCAGGGCACTACCGTGGAAGAGACCGGTCTGGGCCTGGATATCGGCGAGGCGGACCGTGTGTGCCTGCCCATCGACGGTACGCTCACCATGGAACCCTGGCAGAAGCGGCCCACTGGCCAACTGCTGCTGACCATGTATGAGCTGGATCGTGAGACGCCCTTTTTTGCGGACCCGCGCGTGGTGCTGCAGAACATCGTCAAGCGGTTTGAAGAACTGGGCCTGACGCCGGTGGCGGCCTATGAGCTGGAGTTCTACCTGATCGACCAGGAAAACCTCGCCGGCCGACCCCAGCCTCCCAAGTCGCCCATTTCCGGCAAGCGCCCGGCGGGCACCCAGGCCTATTCCATCGACGACCTGGATGAATACGCGGAATTCCTGGCGGATGTGCTTGATGCGGCCCATGAACAGGAATTGCCGGCGGATGCCCTGGTGGCGGAATCCGCCCCTGGCCAGTTTGAGGTGAACCTGCATTACGTGGATGACGCCGTGCAGGCCTGTGACCACGCCACCCTGCTCAAGCGCCTGATCAAGAACATGGCCTACGACCATGAGATGGACACCACCTTCATGGCCAAGCCCTACCACAACCAGGCGGGTAGCGGCATGCACCTGCATGTCAGCCTGGTTGATGGGGAAGGGCGCAATGTATTTGCCGGCGATGCCGAGGAGCCCAACGACATGCTGCGCTGGGCCGTTGGTGGGCTGGTGGCCACCATGAACGACGCCATGGCGTTGTTCTGCCCCAACATCAACTCTTACCGCCGGTTCAGCCCGGAGTATTACGTGCCCAGTGCGGCGACCTGGGGTGTGGATAACCGCACGGCCAGCCTGCGACTGCCGGGTGGAGATCCCGAGGCGCTGAGGATTGAGCACCGCGTTGCGGGTGCTGATGCCAACCCGTATCTGCTGATGGCGGCGGTGTTGGCGGGCATTCACTACGGTATTTCCAACCGCATCGAGCCACCGCCGGTGACCGTGGGCAATGCCCACGAACAGCACGAAGCCAGTCTGGTGAATAACCTGCGGGATGCGTTGCGGGAGCTCGGTCAGTCGCCGGTGATGGCGGACTATCTGGGAAGGGAATTTCTGGATGTGTTCGTCGCCTGCAAGGAGCACGAACTGAACGAGTTCGAAATGACCATCTCAGATCTCGAATATCTCTGGTACCTGCATACGGTTTAATGGCTTCCCGTCATCCGATAACGGCGCCACAGGGCGCCGTTTTTCGTGGGAACTATTCAAGCACCAGCCAGGTGGCCTTCAGTTCCGTGTATTTATCGAATGCATGCAGGGACTTGTCGCGCCCGTTGCCGGACTGCTTGAAACCGCCGAACGGTGCAGTCATGTCGCCACCGTCGTAGTGGTTGATCCACACGCTGCCGGCCCGCAGTGCCTTGGCCACTTTGTGGGCGGTGTTGATATTGGAGGTCCACACGGCGGCTGCGAGCCCATAGATGGAATCGTTGGCAATCTCAATGGCCTCCTCGGCGGTGGTGAAACCGATCACCGAGAGCACCGGCCCGAAGATTTCCTCCGAGGCAATGCGCATGCGGTTGTTCACGCCATCGAACACCGTGGGTTGCACGAACAGACCTCCGGTCTCTGCCATCACTCGTTGACCGCCTTCCACCAGTGTTGCCCCTTCCGACTGGCCAATGCCGATGTAGTCGATGATGCGATCAAGCTGAGCCTGGTCGACGATGGCGCCGCAGGTGGTTGCCGGGTCCAGTGGATGGCCGGGGCGCCAGGTTTTCAGGGCCTCGCGGATCAGCCCAACGAATTCGGTGCGGATGCTTTCCGCCACCAGCAAACGGCTACCGGCGGTGCAGACTTCGCCCTGGTTGAAGGCAATGGCGCTGGCGGCTTCGGCGGCGGCTTTTTTCAGGTCCGGGGCATCCGCAAACACGATGTTGGGGCTCTTGCCGCCGGCCTCCAGCCACACCCGTTTCATGTTGGACTGGCCGGCGTAGACCATCAGTTGCTTGGCCACGTTGGTGGAACCGGTGAACACCAAGCAGTCCACGTCCATGTGCAAGGCCAGGGCCTTACCCACGGTATGGCCGAAACCGGGGAGTACGTTGAACACGCCGTCGGGTATGCCGGCTTCGGTGGCCAGTGCCGCCAGGCGAATGGCTGTGAGCGGCGATTTTTCCGAGGGTTTGAGGATCACTGAGTTCCCGGTGGCCAGCGCCGGCGCGATTTTCCAGGCCGCCATGATCATCGGGAAGTTCCAGGGCACGATGGCGGCCACCACACCCATAGGCTCCCGGGAAATCATGCCGATCTGGTTATGGGGCGTGGGGGCGAGTTCCCCATACACCTTGTCGATGGCTTCGGCGGTCCAGCGTATGGCGCGGGCGGTGGCCGGTACGTCCACCGTACGGGCATGGCTGATGGGTTTGCCCATATCCAGGGTATCCAGCAGGGCCAGTTCGTCGCCGTGGGCTTCGATCAATTCCGCAAAGCGAATCAGCACAGCTTTGCGTTTGGCCGGGGCCAGCTCACGCCAGTCGCCGCGCTCAAAGACTTTTCGGGCGATGGCTACGGCTTTGTCCGCATCGGCTTTGTCGCAACTGGCCACTTGGGCCAGTTCGCGGCCGTTTACCGGGCTGATCGACGGAAAGGTTTCACCGTTTACCGCCCAGCGATAACTGCCCTTTACATAGGCGCGGCCCTCTATGGCGAGGGTGTCGGCCATTGCCTGCCACTCGGGCTGGCTAGTGGGTGTTCCGGAAATGGCATTGGTGGATACAGGGTCAGACATGGCGGCCTCGAAGGCAAAGGAATGGCGTCATCATAGCAGGTGTTTGAGCCGCGTCGACGGCCTTCCATATAGGTACAAGAACGTGTCTTCCCGTGGGCTGAAAGCCGGCATAGACTGAGTTCGGCGGGCAACAGGATTGCCCTTTTCATTGCCTGCCAAAGAACCCTTTTTGATAACCCATTTGGCACAACTCCATGACCCAGCATTCCCCGGTTCCATCCTATTACGCGGCATCGGCCAATCCGGCCCCTACACGGCCGGTGCTCCAAGGCGCTTGCGAGGCCGATGTATGCGTGGTTGGTGCCGGCTACAGCGGGTTGTCCACGGCGCTCTTCCTGGCTGAAGCCGGTTTCCGGGTGGTGGTTCTGGAAGCGGCCACCGTGGGCTGGGGTGCCTCCGGCCGCAATGGCGGGCAGATCGTCAACAGCTTCAGCCGTGACCTCGACGCAATCGAACGCCAGACCACAGCGGATCACCTGACCCACTTGGCGTCCATGGCGTTTGAAGGCAGCCAGATCATCCGTCAACGGGTGCGGGATTACGGCATCCAGTGCGACCTTAAAGAGGGTGGCATTTTCGCGGCCCTGAACGCACGGCAGCTCAGCCATCTGGAGGATCAACAGGCACTCTGGCGGCGGTTCGGGTACGGGAATCTGGAACTGCTGGACCGGGAAGGAATTCGTGCCCGGGTTGGCACCGAGCGCTATGTCGGCGGTGCGATTGATCACACCGGCGGCCACATCCATCCCCTGAACCTGGCCCTGGGCGAGGCGGCTGCCCTGGAATCTCTCGGTGGCGTGATCCACGAACATTCAGCCGTTACTGACATTGTTCATGGCCAACCTGCCACGGTGAAAACCGATCAAGGCGAAGTGCGGGCAGCGTTTGTGGTGCTGGCGGGCAATGCCTATCTCGGCGGACTGGTGCCGGAACTGGGCGCCAAGTCCATGCCCTGCGGCTCCCAGATCATCGCCACCGAGCCGCTTGATGATGAGGTCGCTAAACGCCTGCTGCCACAAGACAACTGTGTGGAAGACTGCAACTACCTGTTGGATTACTTCCGCCTGTCTGGCGACAAACGCCTGATCTACGGCGGTGGCGTGGTCTATGGCGCCCGCGACCCGGCCAACATTGAACGGCTGATTCGCCCCAATATGCTGAAAACGTTCCCGCAGCTGGCCGATGTGAAGATCGACTACGCCTGGACCGGCAACTTCCTGCTCACCCTGTCACGCCTGCCGCAAATGGGCCGGCTGCAGAACAACGTGTTTTATTCCCAGGGCTGCTCCGGCCATGGCGTAACCTTTACCCATGTTGCGGGCAAGGCGTTGGCAATCGCCATCCAGGGCCAGGCCGAACGTTTCGACGCCTTCGCCAGCCTGCCGCATTACCCGTTTCCGGGAGGGCGGGCGTTTCGGGTACCTTTGACGGCAGTAGGGGCCTGGTATTACGCGTTGCGGGATCGGTTGGGGGTGTAAGGAAGCCGGCAGCCTATGTGTTGCTGTAAATCGACAGCTCCCGGGCGTGCCGCTCTGGTTTGGGGTCATCAATGGACTCCACGGCTTCGATCTGCGTAATGTAGTCCGCCGGCAAGCCGTTTTCCCGGGCGCCGATGAGCACGTGGTCCTTGTACCAGTGGAAGGGTTTAAGTGAGTTGTTGATGCGGGTGGCATAATACATCCAGGCGCGCAGGGTGCCTTGTTCGGTTTTCAGCTCAACCTGCTTCTCATCGTAGCCAAACCCCAGAGCTTCATGTCGGTCCAGGTCGGACTTTTCTGCATCGGCAATCTCGTAGACTACACCCATCACCCGGTCTCCCGAATGGCCGGTGTCCTCCGCGTTGCATTTGGCCGAACCGTCCCCGGCAGATTTATGGAAGCGGAGCCGATGAGCGGGGAGTTCTGTCACGGCCACGAACCTGGCAGAGGGCACTCGTGCCTAAGTCTTCGGTGTGACATGTTGGAGCCGTAGCAGAAGCAGAGCATGGGGTTGCCTGGTGGTCAGATAGGGGTTCAGTTTTGTTAAGCCGGATTGGGCTTAATTCTGAAGGATGCGTTCAAGATTGTTTAGGGCATCAGCATGGTTAGCCGCGCTCATTTTCTTGAGATTTCGCAATTTCCATCGCACCGCCGGTAGGCGTTCAACATCTTCCAGGCCTAACAGAGCCCACTCCGGAGAGCATCGCTTGAACGTTAGCAAGAATTGCCGCTCTTGTTTCGTTATTGACGAGTTAACCAGATCAACAAGGTTCTCACGAGTTGTTTCCAGCTCTGACAGTGGCACTTCTATATGCGCCATACTTTGGAATTCGCCCTCATACAGGCCCGCAATGTCCTTGAAGTGCGGCCTCAACAGTTCTGAAATGGGCCTGTTGTGCTGATGATATAGACCAGCAGTGCCTTCCGCAGGTTTTCGGTAAGCCCTTCGTTGTCAAGCAGCATTTTCACATCGAATAGGTCCCGAGGGTGTTGACGATCCAATGCCGCACATATTTTCCCTGCGTAGAGGTCTGCGAAATCAACTACCTGAATTTCCGCGTACCCGAATTCTTCTTCGACGTCTTTGCTGACGGGGATAACGGTAGGGGCGTAAACAGTCCCCCGTAGCACTGGTGACAGCTCAATTTTGATCTGGGCTCCATCTTTGCCGACGGTAAGCCGTAGAGCATCGCCCTTGTTTTGGAATGATTCGATAACGCTTGTACCCCTAATTCCGTAACGAATCGATTCAGCTAATTCAGAGAGGTTTTTTCTGATTGTATCTAGCGCATCCTGGCGCTCCATCATTGGAAGAAAGACCAAGTCAATGTCGACTGAAAGGCGAGGGAAATTCCTGATAAACAGATTGATGGCGGTTCCGCCCTTTAACGCGAAACATTGGTGTTTTGCTACAAAGGGTACAAGTTGTAGTAGAAGTTTGACCTGGTTTTGATACTGGAGTCGCCTATCCATGCCCATTGTCTCCCTGCATCTCCCTTGGCACCGTGATTGACCATTTCTTGTTTAGCCTGCCCTCCTCGGCTATAACCCGCTTGCCTGCGCCAAGATCATATTTTTCCGGCTCAAGGTATTTGAACCAGGGGTGGTTCTGCCTCTCTGACAGCCATAAAAATAAACGTTTCGTCTTGATACTGAGGCAAGCTTCCATAAGTGCATTCAATTTTCGTGGAGAAAGGTTGGATAGCCCCTGCATCAATGAGTCCGCATGCTCGAAACTGACTGCTGAAGGCACTTTTGTCAGCACTTCCAGCATGGCTTTCTCCGGACAGGAATACGAGACGGGAGGTAGCCCTTCTTGCCAGTCAAATGCGCGAAGGTATCTTGGATTTGTCATCACGGATTCAGGCCATAGGCGCGTAGTGCTGCAACGATCAAAGACCACATCAATCGGAACTCTGCGGAGCCAACCGGGCAAAGGAGACTCAGAGTAGAGTTCAATCCTTTCTTCCGCGCTAAAGGACAAAAAGTGGCTATATCCGGCGAGATGTAAGGCCGTTAACCCGCCTACGTGGATGGGCTTGCCTAACATTCTTTGTAGGGAGGCGACGATGCCCGGCCAGCGAATGGGCTGCTCGTAAAGCGTATAAACACCCGTTGTAATAGGGATTAGTGTCCGGCTACGTACGGCGTTGTCCACAAAATGCAGGTTCAAGCCTGATCGAGCAGCCACTGCTTGGTGGCCACCATGGAGATAGGCAGAAGCCTTCTTAGCTGTTCACGTGCTTTCTTATTAAGCATGGTTTTAAAATCTCTAATAACACGGCAATAACTACCGTATTATTTATAATACGTAAACCAGCGAGGACCTCAAGGTTTAAATAAGCAGAATTTTGCGTCATTTATTGCCGTAGAAAATTAAAAATTTAAACTCCTGGGTCGGCAGGATGATCGCAGCACTTCTTACTTTCAAGCCTGTATTCTCCCCACACGCCCGACCCCCACCCATGTGTGGAATCACCGGCCGGAATACCAGTTCAGCCGCTACAGCCTGGAAATCGATGAAATCAACCGGGTGCAGGTAGACCCGGACACCGGCGACGAAAGCAGCGAAGACATCTTCAACACCGACACACCAGTGATCGGCTCCTCCGACAACCTGGACCACCTGGCCGGCCTGGCCCCGGAAGATTTTCTGACCATGCGGCTGTACTTGAACCAGGATGCGGGGAATGTGCTTTGGGAGTATGCGTTTGAGTTTCTGGACTTGAGGGCGCTGATAGATCCGGATGACCTCACGTTAGAGTCGGGTTTTATTCCGGTTTCAGCCGATTTCCCGGAGATAGAGCTGTCAGCCGACCTGGTGGGCTATGCAAATCGTTCAGAGGAAAATAAAGAGCCCGTGCGTATGATTTGGGAGGCTCCGAATGGCGGCTCCCTGGCGACACAGTCAGAGGTTGATGCAGACCAGGCTTTGTTCCGAAACACCCTGACTACGTCACGAAACGCGGGAACCAAGCACACGGTTAAGGCCATGCTGGATACAGGGGCATCGCGTGCCCTAAGTCAGATCCTGAGTTTTCAAGTAGTTCCAGGGCAACCCGCGAACATTGATGTGTCAACAGAAGGCCAGATGTCTCTGCTCAAACTGGGAAGCGTAAAAGTTTTGGCTACGGTGAAAGACGCACACGGCAATTCGGTCGATGACAACACAGCAGTTAACGTTACCACGGAGGGGCCTATCGAACTTGCCTCCGAGGTCGTTCATCTTGAAAACGGTGTTCTTGAACTCGAGGTGGTGGGTACCCACTATGCCGAAGCCGCCAACCTGGTAATTCGCGCCGGTGAGGTAGAGCGGGAAATTCAACTGGAGGTTAAACCTCTAACCGTAGAAATTCAGAGCCAGCCGGATTCGTTAGAGACGAATACGAACTACAGCGCTCAACTGAAGGTGGTCGATACCCAGGGAAGCGCTGTAGAGGGAGTGGAAGTTGAGGTATACAGCGATATTGGACGGGTGGCAGAGACAAGCGTTGTAACAGATGCTCAAGGCACCGCCTGTTGACGAGCAACAGCTTCAGTTTCAGGCATTTCTGGGGACAGCGCCGGGGACAGCACCTCAACTCACCGGGCTTCCACCTCGTTGCGGGCGCTGCTCCCCAGTGCCCATGCCTACGACATCAGCTTTTGGGATGTGGCATCGATCATCGGTAGTCTGGTTGGTTTGGACAGCATACAAGTGATCTGGGACCAGATGGCCAACCTGGCTACCGGCAGGGAGTTTGATCCTGTGGTGTTCTCGGTCGCTGTATTGGATGTACTTACCATCTTCCCGCCGCCCGCCGCAGCCTGAAACCCGTGGCGAAGTATGCCAAGGTGGCAATCACCGCGATGAACAGGATGAACCCCAGAGCCAGCCGGTATCTGGCGGGGCTCATTGACAACATGTACAAGAAAGCCAAAGGGCGAGATTTCAGTGCGGTCTTCCAGTCCATTGCCTTCTTCATCATAGCCGCTGACATGATGCTGGACGAGGAGGCCAGGGAAGGCTTGGCTGTCATGGTTGGCAGTATTACCTCAACGGAAGATTTCCTGGGCTGGATCGAGTATTTCTCATTGGCTGACCCGGAACTCCTGTCAGCTACGGCTGCGGGGATGAGCCAGCCGCACCAATATGTATCGTCGCCCTTGGGAGATTTGTTTCCTGTAGCGCACGCTCGAGTGCCCGCTGGTGCAGGGAGACTCTATGGCCAGATGCTGAAAGAGATTGCGCCAGCCATTCAGAAAGCAGGTGGCAGTGCTGCTTCCTCGGTTCGTCGTTTGGCGAATGTAGCATCGGGTCCGTCTGCACAGGCGGCCCGTATTCGCGGTGTTGCTTTCCGTGGAAACCTAATCAAGGGCGTATTTAATATCGTAAGGCGAGCAGGCTTGCCCAACCTGAGAAACTGGCTGCTAGGCTATAATGGCCAGCGTATTGCACCCTTGGCATTGATATTGACGACCGTTTACTTGGAGAACGAAATTGATGAAGGTAGGTTGTTCCCGGACACTCAGCACCCCTTCGATCAACAACGAAACCGGAATCAGTTGAATCGTCTCTATCGTGAGGCCGTGCCTGCAACGATGGGCGGATGGCCCATCGCCAAGGCTCATGGGGCAAGCTACCACTTGGTGCAATTGGCTACCACTCAGGCAATGGGGCTCAACGTGCTGGGTATTGAAGTCGCGCGGGAGGTTCCGGTATTCCGAAGTGCGACTCAATTCAACGCACTTGACAAAGAATGGCGTCAAACAGAGCGCTACCTGCGGCGTATCGATATTGTGACCGGAACAGCCTGCATGATGATGAGACTTGGTGGGAGGTCAAGTCTTGGAGAGCGGTGTCTAAATCGAATCGCAAACCAAAACAATCGGTTGGAAAATGGACGTTCAATCAGGGCAGGAAGGACGCTGGCGGCAGCACAATATTGGCGGAGCTTGATGGGGATGCTGAGGTCGTGGGACGTCCGCATCAGCAGTTTAGTTTGGACCGGATTGCGCTAAACGTGGGAGCTTTTCTGCCGAGTGCGGAAATGACTGCCAAGCCATTAACGGGGGAGGATGACGATCCGCCTACTGTTAAAACTAGCGGTCTCCATTGGAACTTCCACAAATTCACTTCTGGCGTGAATCGGGACATAGTCAATCCACGCAAGAATCTGTTGGAGGATGCTTTGGCTGTCGCGCCGAATGGAAATAAAGGGGCCTTCAGGGTTCAGAGCGTGAGCGAGAGCAGGGCGAAGAGCACGATAAATCTGGGCGCCTCACAGCAGTTGATGGATATCCTCAAAGAAAAAGGCTATGACCTTGCGCAGGAAGCGATTGACGATCTGCCGGAAACTCTGGAGTAAAGCATGAACACAATTGAGAAGACGATCATCGTTACGGAACAGGAGTGGCAGGAACGCCGCAAAGCCGTCTGGCAACGAGAACTTGAGTCGTGGGCTCGCTCGAGAGCCCTTGATCCCGATTACGACGGGGATCCGGCTCTGGAGGATTTCTTTTGGACTGGGAATATTGAGAGGTTTATCCATGCCAAGGTTAAGCAGAGTGATACGCCCGGCCGTTTCTGGGGCTGGGTGTTAAAAGCAGAACCAACGAGAAACTACGAAGCATTGGTTAGGAACATTAAAAACTTTTGGGAGTGGGTGTTAGAAGATCCGTCTGAACGCTTGCCTAACAACAGCAAGTTAGAAAAGATGCCGGCGCTCGAGCTTTTCGAGAAGCCAATTCAGCGCTTGGGAGGTGTGAATACACCGATACTGGATCCCGTATGCTCTGTCAGGCTCTTTAAAGAGTGTTATGGAGAGACTTTCCAGGCTGAAACAGTCTTCCCTTATCCATTGGGCAAAGAAGGCTGGCAGCCAGTGTTGCGCTCTGAACCTGAGGATCGCTTTTTGAAGCTGTCGTCGAGTTTAAATGGCTACCTTTTTTTTCAAGAGAGAGGAATCCATTATCGCCAATGTCTTGAAGTGCTTAATCATCTATTTTCCACCATACCGCTGTTACCAGACAGGCGTATATTCCATACCTATCTATATGAAGATGAGGGTGAGGAAGGTTATGAAAAGGGATTGGTGGGTAAGCAGTATGCTATCCGAGGGTTTCTGGCGAACCTCTATGACTACAATGTGTACCATGAGGATGGTTTAGAGGCGGTTCCCCATAATGACCCCGAATTAGAAGCACTTATCAAAGAGAAATTTAATGCCTTGATGCCTGATGAGTATCATGGACTGATTGAGTTTATCCACAGGCATAAAGAAGAATGTATTTTTGAATCCGAGTAATGATGAGAAAAAGTTAGGGGATCTGAAGTGAAAGTCAGCGAGGATGATGCAAAACTGGCCGCTTTGGCGGTTAATTTTAGTGAACAAATTTTCGACAGTCTTGAGCCCAGTGAAGATGTTCATGCTGCCCTACTAATGCAGGCGCTCGAGAAGAGGGGTTATGAGGGTCTGACGATGGAACGGGTGGATCAACTGATCAGTTACTTCTTAACCGAGTCCGAGATTGATCTTTATAGCTTGCCGGAATACGAGGAAGAGCTGCCTCTAAAGCTCGATTAGCCAGCGGCCGGCTACCGGCTTCAATTGGCGATCCAGTGCGAACAACACCATTCTGGCCGGACCAATCAACCTGTCTCTGGGGATCGTTCCAAATTGGCGGCTGTCGGTGCTGTGTGAGGGATTGTCCCCGGTCATGTAATAGTGATCGGTCGCCACTTCCGTTTTATTCGGGGCCTGACTGACCCTTTTCACCAGATATTCCGGACGGCTAGCCCGGGTAAACACTGCAATGTCTCCATACTCAGGGGCAGCGTTCCCGTAAGCCCAGGTGTCAATCAATATGAAATCCCCTGGCATTAGAGTCGGCTGCATGGATTGGCTCGGTACATAGAAAATATGCAGCCCCAACCAGCGATCCTTAGTCATGAATCCGTAGTAAACGGCGCCCAGCACCACGCTCACAAAAGCCAGCGCGATTCCGATATTTCGCCACCGCCAACCAGGCGTTCGATGTTTCATTACTGAAAGGAGGTGGTAGATGCTAACGGTATGCAGAACTAAAAATAACAGCAGCAAGGCCAGCCAGCCCTCTGGCTCAAATATCCAGCGTGACCAGCAGACCATTACCACACTTAAAACAAAGAGGCAGTGAGTTGCAACCGCATGGCGATAGGCGCCGATCAACGCGAACCCGGTGCCAGGAATCGTTAGGTTGACGAGGGTGCTTATCCAGAAAAATAAGCGCATTCAGTCATCATCCGGGAAATTGAGATAAACCTTCTTTCAATCACCAATCACCCCCTCAATCCCATCACAAACAGTCTCAACAAACGGCACATCCCCGAACTCCGCATTCTCCTCCGCCAAGGCCTTGGCTCGTTGCGCCATGGTGTCGCTGGTCATGAAATTCTGAAAGCGTTGCTGTATTTCTGGGTTATCAGATTTCCGGTCAATCCAGTCGCCATTGCCAACCTCCCGGATGCGGTACGAATTGAAGGTCTGTTCGATCTGGGTGGGTAGCGTGAATGCGGGCTTACCGGCGAGCACCACTTGGCAAAGCGTACCTATGCTCCATGGGATACCGCGACATCCGCTCCTATCAGGGACTTCCCAACATTGAGTGGCTGATTCGACAGTTGAAACCTGCCGTTGGTTTCGGGCTTCAGATCTGGCGGGAGGTCGCCTGGGAAATAGCCTCGCACAATGGCCTCGCTGCTTTTCAGCAGCCTCAATACGGTATCAACGTGGGGGCGGCCTGGTTTCAGGTAGACGAATATTCGTTTGCCGGGCAACGCCCCCCAGTCGGCGGTCTCGAAATTGTCGCCGCTCGGTGCCGTACCAACGTAATGCGCGTTTTGGCGGGAATGTCGTTAACTGTCAAACATCGGCAATTCGGTGATGAAAGCCGCCTCGTGGTTGAACACATCGGAAAAGTGATGAACCGGTTGAAATCCGAGGCGCGCTGCGGTGGTGTTGATATTGTCGACGATCTGCTGCTCCTTCTGGCGCATCACATCCAGCGGTGCGGGAATCCACGGGCAGATGTCCTGCCCGGGCATGCCCGGCTGAGGGAAGGAGAAACTGTTCGAGAAAACGACGCGGGGAACTCCTAGGAAATACCGGGACTAGGAAATACCGGGACAGATTTATTTTTCGGATTTATTTTGCGATCTACTTTTGAGTGGTCGGCCTTCCAGGCTTGCGGGCTTCAACCCTGATACCGATACGAGTTTCAATGTCATCGACAAACTTCTGGCCTCCGGTCAGTTTGTTGCTATTGATCGCCTCTTGAATCATTACATCTGCGGGCGAACCGTTGTGCTGTTCAACGAACTGCCGATAAGCTTCAATCCTCGCTTGCTGGTCGACCGCCAGTGCCCGAAAACTATCTGACTCATCCAGCCAATCGCTGGCCAACAAGCCAACACGCGCGGAATAACTCGACCACTCATAAGCTTTGGCTTTCTCCACCATGCCCGCTTTGACAGGATTCAGTTCAACGTAGCGACAACAAGCCAACAGGTAGGCATCGGTATCAATCGGACTGATCTTGTAACGTCCCTCCCAAAGCGAACCACTTCGCTTCTCCAGGGCGTTCACAAAACGCGTCTGTCGGCCCGCCAGACGTTTCATTAATTGAGGAATAGCCGTCACGTTATCATTTGCCTGAACAACCAGATGAACGTGGTTGGTCATCAGACAATAGCTGAATACCTCCAGCTCGTAGACCTGCTTCCACTCTCGGAGGTTTGCCAGGTAGTACTCATAATCGCGGCGCTCGACGAACACCGGTTGGCGGTTATGGCCGCGTTGAACAATATGGTGGGGAAAACCGGGTACAATCACCCTGCTTGTCGGGGCATCAGCGTCTCCTTGCTTTACGAACACAGAATCCGTTCTGTGCAGTGATAGACGATAATAACCGAAATATAGATAGGGTTGGCAATGAGTCAATCTGGTTTCGTGCGGCCAGAGACGCTGCGAAAATAAATCTGTCCCGGTTTTTCGGTCCCGGTTTTTCGCGGAAGAAAATCCATCTATCGCGAGACAAGCACGTCTCAAGACCCCGAAAGAAGTGGTGAAACAGCTTACAGACAATGGTTTTGGTGACGTGCTTGAGTCCTTGAACCTTGACTATTCAGACTTGGAGGAGTGACGTATGGATATGAGTTTTACAAAGAATCCTGAATGGATCGCTGAACGCCAAAAGCTCTGGATGAATGCGTCGACTCGCTGGGTTGGTCTGAGGAACTATCAAAAAAACAAATAACCGATTTGCATGAATACTTTATGACGGGGGTGTTAAAAAAAGGAAGCCCCAGTTCGGTTGCTGAGCGAATCTTGTTCTTTCCAAGGGTAAATATCGAATCCGTTGAGCACGTGTTGAAATACAACATTCCAGAAGGTGTCGCAGACAAAGATATTGCCGACTTGAAAGCATTTTTTTCAGCTGGAATAGAATATGTACCAAATCTTTCTGCTATCGAAGCCTCGGAAATCTTCAAATATGTGTTTGGAGAGAGCTATTCTGAAGTTTGTCAAATACCTTTTATCATAAACGATGAAACCACCTATCGACAGGTTACGCTAGATGCTAACTCACAGTTTGATTGTGGTATAAATGTTCTCTCGTGGCTCAAAAATGAAAATAAGTACCGGAGCATATGGTATCACTTAATTGATTACTGGTTCTCGCTCTTCAATCACGTTGACCCCAGAATTTTCAGCAGCGATCGAAGCACGAAGGTACGGCACGTAAACATGAAGCTATTCCCAAAGCTTCTACGTCGATTTCTTGGTTTTTCCGCCCATGCCATTGATATCAGCAAAGGAGCGGATTGGGGCGAGGAGCGGCGCCAGTATATGCAAGACTTCCGCGAGCGTATGGATAACCTTGATGGACCTCAAGAGTTGTTGGAACTTTGGAGTAACGTGAAAGAAACCGACCCTTCAGAATTTCACACCATCGAATAAATCACAGATGGAAGCCAGCGTCCTGTCGATGCTGACGACACTGCCAGGCCTTATTCAAAGTCTTCGGGAAAGTAGCCACGGATGTCATTGGGCACAGCCGTTCGCCACTTTGCTTCAATCTCGTTAAGTTGATCGTCGTCTAACTCGCCGTCCTCGTGGTCAATTGCGACAATCATTTCATGTTCCCCAAAAACAGCAATGTAAAAGTCAATACCATGCTCGTGCTGAAGCCTTGCCCAAAAAGAAAGTGACTTCGACCGGGACAAAGTTTTCAGCACTTCTAGCCATTCTTCACCAAAAGGCGCAATAATCACGTACTGGTCTTCACAATTGATGCCTTCTGCGAACAGCACACCGTCATCAATATCGAACAACAATGGAAAGTCCTCTTCTGAGACGGTGACTCCTGCAGACTTGATCAGCGCCAGAACAGTCTCAGCGGCTGTTTCTTCGCTGAAATCCTCAAGGCAGTTTGCAAGAGCTTGAGTTGTGGCATGAAAAACAAGGGTGCCGTGCAGCTCAGACATGTTGGAGATCTCCGATATAAATTTTCGTTGGTTGCAACAACCTGAATTGTACAGAGAGGCTGCCTGCGTTGGCGAACTGGTACTGCAACGCCAGGAGCCGAAGTCGAATAGATCCCTTCCGTTCACGGGATGCCTTTTACCTGTAGCCCGCCCAACCTGCGCATCTGGGCCGAACGGGACTACAATATCGACAAGGGCATGACCCAGGGTGAAAACCGGATGGCAATATCATCAGCGCCGAGGGTGCGGGCCTGCAAAGCGACCAGCAGATCGTGGTTTACTCCGAATGGCTGGCCCACGACGGCTCCGCCCTCCCCGAAGGATTATCCGCCGTGGACGGCGCCCAATACGGGCTGACCGGCCGCCTCGCCAAGGTGGTGGGGGCAGACCTGCTCCAGGCCACCGGCTTCCAGGGTGAGCTGGCGGAATTCCCCATTGCCCCGGGCCGCCAGACCCAGGTCCTGCAACTGAACGACAACCTGGCTAACCCGGAACACTTCTACATCCACGTGATTGGCAAGGCCAAGAACCAGGAAGCGTGCACCGGCGGCAGCTGCGCGGACTTTGAGTACACCGGTTCCGACGCCGGCGTGCCCGCCCCGCTGGACACCCGCCCCCGGTTTATTACGCCCATCCTCACTCCGCACTACGATGAGGAAAGCCACTGGCTGGCCTACCGCGAGTACCGCCGCCTGCTACGTGAAGGCGAAGACCCGGCCAATGGTGACCCGGTGGGCGTCACCGACCCCACACGCCCGACCCCCACCCATGTGTGGAATCACCGGCCGGAATACCAGTTCAGCCGCTACAGCCTGGAAATCGATGAAATCAACCGGGTGCAGGTAGACCCGGACACCGGCGACGAAAGCAGCGAAGACATCTTCAACACCGACACCCCGGTGATCGGCTCCTCCGACAACCTGGTGGACATTCTCTACTCCCTCATCGGCCCGGAGTTCGACCGCCTGAGCCCCATCGACGGAGGCCAGGACCTGATCCTGGCCCTGGGCGAGGAAGAAACCCGCATTGAACTGGGCGAAGACAACACCCTGCGCATCGACAACCTGGACCACCTGGCCGGCCTGGACCCGGAAGATTTTCTGACCATGCGGCTGTACCTGAACCAGGATGCGGGGAATGTGCTTTGGGAGTATGCGTTTGAGCATTTGGTGCTGGGCACGCAACTGGCCGAATACGATCCGTCCACCGGGGAGACCTTTTACGTCAGTGCTGACGACCCCCGGGTGCCTCTGGAGGCCATGCTCATTGGGTATGCCGGGCGGGAAAACAAGGACCCGGTTCGTGTCCAATGGCAGGCGGACGGTGGCGCGAGCCTGGCCACAACGATCGATATCGATGAAGAGTACGGTATTTTTACAAACGAACTGACGATGCCGCCGAATCGCGGTGCCATATCGAACGTGTCCGTTGAGTTGCTGGATTCCTCGGGCACCACCGTGACCTTGCCTCCTGTGGAAGTGAAAGCTGGCGCCCCGGCAACAATCAGCGCTGGTCAGCCCGCCCTGACGGTGTCAGCCGCTGGCGTGGATGAAGCCACGTTGACTGTCACCGTGACCGACCAGCATGGCAATCCGGTGGAAGCGAACACCGGTGTCGGCTTTTTTGTGGAAGGCAGCCTGCACTCGGTCGAAACCTCGGGCGCCACCGATGATAATGGTAAAGCGACGCTCACCATTAAGGGTGGCGATGTTGCAGAGGATGCGAATGTCCGCATTACGGCGGGCGACGTTGTGGCCAACGTGCCGGTTTCGGTGAAGCCACTCAACCTTGAGTTCGTGGGATTGGATCCGACCGTCTTTGCTGGCGAAACGGATAGTTTTACGCTGCGGGTGTCTGACCATCAGGGGAATCCCGTGCCGGATGTCGGCATTACCCTGGGTTCCAGTTATGGCTTTCTATCCGAGACTGAGGTCATTACCGATGGCGCGGGGGAAGCAACCGCGACTATTACCGCACCGGACTCGGCCGGTAGTGGACAACTCACCGCCCAGGTTGGTCGGTCAGCGTGGCATAAAACGCCTTTCGAAGTGGTGTACCCCCAGATGGAGCTTCGCGACCTGGAGGTGAATAACGCGACGATGGTGGGGGACACCGCAACGTCTGGCTCTCTCAATCACGTCCGATACGACACATCCGTTATTACTCTGCCCTATAAGGTCAGCGAAACCATCCGGCGCTGGGAGACCCGGGAGACGATGTCACGGTCAGGATTGGAGACTTCCGCGATCCAAACCGGGCGCCCATTGCCGCCTATTACATGAACGATGTCGATGACGGTCGTGTACTGGATGAAACAGGGCGCTATCACCTGAATGCCGACTCAGTCAGCCAGGCCAGCGGCACCCCCATGGGTGGCGGCCGGAGTCTGCGTTTTTCGCCAGAGGACCCCGACGTGCAGGGAGACGGCACTAGTGTGCTATGGGCCGAATCCACGCCAGCGCTCGGATCCAGGTCAATGGCTTGCCCATTTATACGGCGGGCCGGGAGAGTGAATCATGGTTCAGCGTGCTGACATCAACAGTGTCCTTTCAGAAATTCGCAATATGCGCTCGCAGATGATGGAGAATCAGCGGGTTGAACAGGACAACAACATTCGCGGACGGATGGACGGGCCGTCCAAGGTCCAGGAAACCTCCGACACTCCCAAATTCAGCGACATGCTCAGCCAGGCTGTGGGTTCTGTGAACGAACTCCAGCAAACATCCAGTGATATGAAGACGGCGTATGAAATGGGCGATCCGAACATGGATATCTCCCGCGTCATGATCGCGTCTGAAAAAGCATCCATCTCCTTCGAGGCATTGACCCAGGTCCGTAACCGGGTGGTGAAGGCCTACGAAGACATCATGAATATGCCGGTTTGATAGCGGAGCGGACCCATGGCCAGCGTACCTGCTGAAACCTCATCCTCGAACATGCCCGCGGCGCGGGGAGACGATACCGGCGAGAGCCGTAGCGACCTGATTTTCGGCTTCAACCGGTTGAACCTGCTGCGACAGGTGGGCCTGATGGTGGGGCTTGCCGCCAGTGTTGCCCTTGGCGTTGCCGTGGTTCTCTGGGCCCAGGAGCCCAATTACCAGCCTGTGGTGGGGGATATGTCCGGCTACAACCCACAGGATGTCACGACCATTCTTGATGCCAACAACATCGACTACCGTATGGATCCACGCACAGGCGCATTGCTGGTGCCCTCCGATGAGGTCTATAACGCCCGCCTGAAACTTGCAGCAGAGGGCGTGACGGACGAGCAGACCATGGGCTACGAACTGCTGGACCAGGACCGTGGACTTGGAACCTCTCAGTTTATGGAAACCATCAGTTTCCGCCGTGGCCTGGAAGGCGAGCTGGCACGAACGATTGGCAGCATGCGCACGGTTCGTGCCGCTCGGGTTCATCTGGCGATTCCGGAGCGCTCGGTGTTTGTCCGCGACGCGCGCACGCCGACAGCGTCCGTGTTCCTTGAAGTAATTGCCGGTCGTCGCCTGGAGCAGGAGCAGATTGCCTCGATCGTGAACCTGGTTGCCGGCAGCATTCCGGAAATGAGCAAGGACAATGTGACCGTGGTCGACCAGAGTGGAAACCTGCTCACCGGTCGTGAAGACGGCGGTGACAGCCAGCAGATTGAAGACCAGTACGATTACACCTCCCGCGTTGAGGATCGCCTGGCTCGTCGGGTTGCCTCCATGGTCAGGCCGGTGGTGGGCGACGGTCGTTTCCGTGCGGAAGTGACGGCTGATCTCGATTTCTCCTCGGTGGAACAGGCTGAGGAGCTGTTCAATCCCGAACAGCAAGCTGTGCGCAGCGAGCGCCAGATGTCCGAGCGGCGTGCCGGTGGCGGCGCCAGTGGAATCCCCGGCGCCCTGTCCAACCAGCCGCCCGCTCAGCCGACAGTTCCGGAACAGGCAACCGCCGATGACGAGGGCAACGTCCAGGCGCCGCCGGTGAACGTGCGTGAAGAGTCGACCCGAAACTACGAAATGGACCGCACTGTCAGCTATATCCGCCAGGAACTTGGCCGCATAAAACGTTTGTCGGTAGCCTTGGCGGTTGATGATATGAAAGTGGTGGATCCCCAGACCGGCGAAGTCAGCTATGAACCCTGGCCGGAACAGGAACTGCAGCGCCTGACCATGCTGGTACGCGATGCCGTGGGGTATTCGGCCGCCCGGGGTGACAGTGTTACGGTGATGAACACTGCGTTCGCCGCCGAAGAGCAGATCGAGTTTGAAGCACCGGCGTTCTGGGAGCAGCCGTGGTTCTGGGACCTGATGAAGCAGGTGCTCGCAGGCCTGGTCATTCTGGTTCTGGTTCTGGGCCTGTTGCGACCCACCCTGAAAAGTCTGTCCGGCGGTGGCCGCAGCGAACGCAGGGGTGACTCCGACGACGGCTATGACGGCTTGATGGCATCGAAGGCGGCGACGCTCTGCGCGAAGCCATGCATTCACAGGACGATCTGCTTTTGCCCGGCGCGACAGACAGCTATGATAGGCAATTGAATGCACTGAAAGGCCTGATTGCTGAAGACCCCGCAAGGGTCTCCCAGGTGATGCGCCAGTGGGTGAATGTCGATGACTGATGAGAACAACCGCCAGCCTGATGCGGCGCAAAAGCCCCAGCGCAAGATTCCGCGGGTGGAGCAGGCGGCAATCCTGCTGATGTCACTGGGCGAAAACGACGCTGCCGAAGTGCTCAAGCACATGGGGCCGAAAGAGGTCCAGCGGGTTGGCGTGGCCATGGCCCAGATGAAAGACGTCAGCAAGGACGACGTTACCTATGTCCTGAACCAGTTTGTCGAGGCTGTTGGCGGCCAGACCGGGCTGGGGGTTGGCAATGATGATTACATTCGCACCATGCTCACCCAGGCCCTGGGGGACGACAAGGCCTCCAGCCTGATCGACCGTATCCTTATTGGTGGCAACACCACCGGCCTGGATACCCTGAAGTGGATGGAACCCCGTGCGGTGGGCGATATTATCCGTTACGAGCACCCCCAGATTCAGGCCATCGTTATTTCCTACCTCGATCCGGACCAGGCCGCGGAGATCCTCGGCACTCTGGACGACAAGGTGCGCCTGGATGTAATGATGCGGGTGGCTTCGCTGGAAAGTATCCAGCCGCAGGCACTGCAGGAACTCAACGATATCCTCGAGAAGCAGTTCTCCGGTGGCTCAGCGGCCCAGACCAGCCGCATCGGCGGGGTCAAACGGGCGGCTGACATCATGAACTTCATGGACCGCAGCGTTGAAGGCGGCCTGATGGATTCCATCAAGGACATGGACCCGGACCTGGCGTCCACAATCGAGGACTTGATGTTTGTCTTCGATAACCTCAAGGACATTGACGACCGTGGTATTCAGGCGTTGCTGCGGGAAGTGTCTTCCGAGGTGCTGGTCGTCGCGCTCAAGGGCGCCGATGACGCCGTTCAGGAGAAAATCTTCAAGAACATGTCCAAGCGGGCCGCAGAACTTCTGCAGGATGACCTGGAGGCCAAGGGGCCGGTACGGGTCAGTGAAGTGGAGTCTGCCCAGAAGGACATTATTACCATTGCCCGTCGTATGGCTGAAGCTGGTGAGATCACCCTTGGTGGTGCTGGCGAAGAAATGATGTGATGAAAGATCCCCGTCGCAACCTCGATCGCATTCCCAAGGAAAACCTCACGGCCTACGAGCGTTGGGAGCTTCCGCTGTTGGATGCGCGCGGCAATGAAATCGCGCAGGAAGAAGACCGCGACGTAAAGCCGTTGACCGCCGCTGATATTGAGGAGATCCGCCAGGCGGCCCGTGAAGACGGTCATGCGGAAGGCCGTGACGCAGGGTATCAGGCGGGGCTGAGTGAAGGTCGTGAGCAGGGGCACCGGGAAGGCTTTGAAGCAGGGCTTGCCGAGGGCCGCGAGCAGGGCGCGGAGGAAGGCTGGCGGACACCCGCAAGGAGGTGGATGCCAAGCTGGACCGGCTGGAGCATTTGCTTGGCGAATTACTGGAACCAATCAAACGCCATGAAGACGAGGTGGAAACGGCGTTGGTCAATCTGACGACCGTTCTTGCGCGCTCCGTGGTGTTCCGGGAGCTGTCGTTGGATTCTTCCCACATTACCGACGTGGTCCGCAAGGCGATGACGGCGCTACCATCTACAACGGAAAACGTGCGCATCCATATTCATCCGGATGACTATCAATGGGTCAGTGAGGTTGCCGACAGGTTCGAGGCGGCGACCTCCATTGTCGAAGATGCTTCTGTTCTCCGGGGCGGTTGCAAGCTGGAAACCCGCCACAGCCTGGTGGACTTCACGGTGGAAAAACGCTTCCAGAAGGCCGTTCAGGGCATGCTGGACCGCCAACTGGACACCGAATCCGCCGGTGAGGGGGAAGAGCTTGATGCCATGATGGGCGATCTGACCGACTTCCGGCACGATGTGCTTGACTCCGACGAGGATGAAGGCCATGACAGCACACCTGGCTGAACGCCTGACACGACTGCAGGATTACTTTACCGAAGACCCCCAGCCGGAACTGTCCGGGCGGCTGACGCGCATGGTAGGCCTTACCCTGGAATGTGTGGGTTGCCCCATGGTGGTCGGCGACCGCTGCGTGATTACCGGGCAGGCGCCGGCACCGTGGAAGCGGAAGTGGTGGGTTTTGAGGATGACCGTGTCTATCTGATGCCGCTTACGGCCATAGAGGGGTTGCGCCCTGGAGCCAGGGTGGTGCCGTTGTCGGTGGCCGCCGGGTGCGGTCGGCCCGGAGTTGCTGGGGCGGGTGGTCAACGGCAACGGCGAGCCACTGGACGGCAAGGGCCCGCTGCAGGCGGAAGCCCGCGTGTCTCTCAGTGGCGATATCATCAACCCGCTGGACCGTGCGCCGGTGCGTCAGTCCATGGATGTGGGTATCCGGGCTATCAATTCACTGATGACTGTCGGCCAAGGGCAGCGCCTGGGCCTCTTTGCCGGCAGCGGCGTTGGCAAGAGTGTTCTCTTGGGTATGATGACCCGCTTCACCAACGCGGATATCACGGTGGTTGGCCTGATCGGCGAACGGGGTCGTGAGGTTAAAGAGTTCATTGAGGATATCCTTGGGGACGAAGGGCTTGCCCGCTCTGTTGTGGTTGCCTCCCCCGCCGATGACTCACCACTGATGCGCCTGCGTGCTGCCATGCTGACCACCCGGATTGCGGAATACTACCGGGATCAGGGCAAGCGGGTATTGCTGTTGATGGATTCATTGACCCGCTATGCACAGGCCCAGCGGGAAATTGCTCTGGCCGTGGGCGAGCCTCCAGCCACCAAGGGCTATCCGCCTTCGGTTTTCGCCAAATTGCCGCAACTGGTTGAGCGTACCGGCAATGGCAGGCCTGGTGGTGGCTCTATTACCGCATTCTATACCGTACTGACGGAAGGCGATGACCAGCAGGATCCTATCGCGGACGCCGCGCGGGCGATCCTGGATGGCCACATTGTGCTGTCCCGGCGATTGGCGGAAGAAGGCCATTACCCCGCCATCGATGTGGAGGCGTCCATCAGCCGGGTAATGCCGCAGGTTACCGAGACCGAACATTTTGCCCGCGCCCAGCGCTTCAAACAGGTCTACTCCCGCTATCAGCAGGCTAGGGACCTGATCAGTGTCGGGGCCTATGTAAAAGGATCAGATCCTGAAACCGATTTTGCCATCACCCATATCGGCAACATGGGACAGTTCCTCCAGCAGGGGTTGAACGAAAGCGCACCGTTGGAGGACAGCATCCAGCAGTTGCTTGCGGTGGTGCCGGAAAGACGCTCTCCCGATCGCCCCAAGACCCCACCACAGGCCGATGGAGGTGGTAGGTGATGCTCAGGTCCCAGCGCCTTTCGGTCGTGCTCACTCTGGAAGAACGTAAAGAAAAGGCCGCCCTGGAAAAAATGGCGGAAGCACAGCAGCATCATGAAGCCCAGCGCCAGCAGATAGAAAACCTTGAGCGGTATCAGCGGGAATACCGGGAACAGATCCGCAGTAGCCAGAAAGGTGTGGTGTCTGTTGCTCGCCTCCAGGGCTGGCAGGCGTTTATAGCCCAGTTGGATCAGGTGATTGTGCAACAGCAGAAACTGCTGACACAGGCGGCAGAACGGCTCCAGGCATGCCGGGAAGAATGGCAGAGGGCCTGGGAGCGGCGCCGGGGAATGGAAAAGTACATTGAAACCTGTCGCCGGCACGAGCAGCGGGAGCAGGATGTCAGGGAACAGAAGCAAATGGACGAAGCCGCCGGGCGGATACTGGCGAGGCGGCGCTGAGCGGGTTGCCAAATGGCAAACGGCGGATGCAAATTCGGTGTTGTAAGCTATCCTTTATGTCAGGGTGCCCTGGGCACACCTGTCATTTCCCGTTACCCGGCACGCATACCATGGAGGCTCCGGAATGCCGATTCATACGCATCGCAGTGACGATGGCCAGACCCTGACCATAAAAATTGAAGGGCGTTTCGATTTCAGCACCCATCAGGCGTTTCGTGATGCGTACGAACATGGCGACGAAAAGGTGAGCTGCTTTGTCGTCGATCTTTCGGACACCACCTACCTCGACAGTTCCGCCCTTGGCATGTTGCTGTTGCTGCGTGATTACGCGGGGGGTGACCGTGCCCGGATTCGCATCGAAAACTGCAACAGCGATGTGCGTCGTATTCTGTCAATCTCCAACTTTGAACAATTGTTCGCGATTCGCTGAATCACCCGGGGAAGACGTCACGGAGGCCCGATGTGGATGATCCACTCCCAGAAAACCGGCCACTCCGGATTCTCATTGCCGATGACAGCCACAGTGATCGTCTGATACTCAAAACCCTGTTGCGCCGCCTTGGTCACGAGGTTGAAGACGCCGAAAACGGACTGGAAGCCGTCAATATTTTCCGCAAGTCCGCGCCAGACATCGTCCTGCTGGATGCATTGATGCCGGTTATGGATGGAATGGAGGCCGCCCGCCAGATCAAGGTGCTGGCGGGAGAGCAGTTGGTTCCCCTGATTTTCCTGACATCACTGTCGGACGCCGGCGCCTGGCTCGTTGCCTGGAGGCTGGCGGCGACGATTTTCTGACCAAACCCTACAATCGCATCATCATTGAAGCCAAGATTAACGCCTTCAATCGCATGCGGTTGATGCACCGCACCCTGAGCCATCACCGGGATCTGATTCGCGAACGCAACAGCACGCTATTGGAAGAGCAGAAGGTTGCGAAGCGGGTGTTTGACAACGTTGCCCATACAGGTTGTCTGGACGCGCCCAATATCCGCTTTCATGCGTCGCCGATGTCAATTTTCAATGGCGACGTGCTGTTCGCCTGTCCACGCCCGGCTGGCGGCATGCAAATACTGATTGGGGATTTCACTGGTCATGGCCTGCCGGCCGCCATCGGCGCCATGCCCGTGGCGGAAATTTTCTACGGCATGACCAGCAAGGGATTCAGTGGCAGCGATGTACTCCGGGAGATCAACCAGAAACTGGGCCGGATACTGCCCACCGGAATGTTCTGTTGTGCAGCCATGATCCAGGCGGATTTTCACCTGAACCAGCTGCAGATCTGGAATGGAGGGCTCCCTGACGGAGTGTTACTGAGAAAGGATGGAGCGCGTGAAACCATTGTTTCACGGCACCTGCCCTTGGGGGTGCTCGGCAGTGCACGGTTTGATGCGGGTATGGATGTGTTCCATACCGAGCCGGGTGATACCTTGCTGATGATGACAGACGGTGTGATGGAGGCTGAGAACCATCAGGGTGAGATGTATGGAGAGCAGCGCCTTGCCCGCTCTCTCGACGAAATGAGCCGACAGGGGTCACCGTTTGAAACCATTATGGCCGGCATTCGTACCTTTACCGGAAATCAGCCTGAACAGGACGACCTGACGTTGATCAGCCTGCGAATGGCGGAAGACGCGGAACTGGTTGGTATTTCCGATCGACTGCCCCAGTCCGCACTGGAGGGGCCGTCGGAGTGGCGCTGTGTGTACGAGGTTCAGGATCGAACCCTGGGGCAGTTCAGCCCCTGCCTTTGCTGCTGCATATCTGCATGGAGGTGCCGGGGCTGCGCCGGAAGAGTGGCGAGATATATACGCTGTTGTCTGAGCTGTACAGCAACGCACTGGAACACGGTGTGCTTGGCTTGTGCTCGGACTGGAAGGCGACACCCGACGGATTCGGGCACTACTACGCTGAACGTGAGCGGAGGCTGGCCGATGTGGCGGGCCACTTTATACGCTTTACGTTGACCCATACCATGACAGACAGGGGCGGGCAGCTGGTTATTGTCTGCGAAGACAGTGGCAGTGGCTTTGATTTCAGCAGTGTGCGTCCGGAGGCCGAAGATGAGCGCCGCTATTCAGGCAGAGGTTTGCTGTTGTTACAAAAAATTGGGCGTTCCCTGAATTACCGGGAACATGGCACCAAGGCTGAAATTGTATATGATTGGTATTTTTCTGAGGTTACTGGCCGTGAGGGCAGTATCACCCAACAACCAGGGGGTTGGTCATGACGGACAAACCACACCTTGATGAAGAAGCGTTGGCCGAGTTGCAGGAAGTCATGGAGAATGAGTTCGACATTCTGATCAATACTTACCTCCATGATTCCTCTGACCGTATTGCGCATCTGCGGTCGGCACTGGAAAAATCGGATGCTGACGCGTTCGCAAAATCCGCTCACAGCTTCAAAGGCAGTTGCATCAATATTGGTGCCCCTCGACTGGGCGAACTTTGTTTCGAGGCGGAGAAGGCGGGCCGCGACAATCAATTGTCACAGGCCGGAGCAATGCTCGACGACATCGAGAATGAATTCCGACAGGTTGAGGGCACACTCAAGCGTTTTATTGCGTGACGTGAACGAATGGCATCGCTTTTGCTTTGATACCCTACAGGTGCGCTGAAAAGCAGGATTAGCGCGCTGAAAGGGCGTCTGCAGCGTTCAGATTCCACCGTCATCCAGTAAAAGCGGCAAGAGGTTGCCATGTCCCAAATGGTTCTTCCCCAGGCTTCCCCACAGGGTCCACAGGCCGATAACGGTTCGAAAAGCGTCTCAGGCAATCGGGAAAAAAACGGCGATAGTCCGTTTGATTCCGTGTCTCGTGAGGAGCAGCAACGAATCGATCGAAAACAGGCTGAAAAGCGTGATCAGGCTCGGGCCGAGGATACTGGCCGTGCCGACCAGGCCGGCCGGGACAAAAGCGAAAGCAAACCCGCCGATGACCCTGAGGAGCCGCGAACCAATGCCCAGGCTGACAACTCGGAGGTTCAGGGCAAGGAAGGGGCTCCGGAAAAACCGACTGCAGAAAAAGAGGAGGCCGCTCCAGCTGGGGATGCTGAGTCTCCATCGTTAGTGGATCAGGAAGCGCCGAAGGAGGTTGTTCCCCTGACATTCGCTGAGCTTCAGGCTCTGCTGATGCCGGCGGGGGGGAACACCACGGCAGTGTCAGGCGGCAACCCGGGTGCCGGTAATGGCGTACTGCCGGGTGTGCAAGCATTTGCCGGAATGATTGCAGGCCTGCCTGGCAATACCGCAGGCAAACAGGCTCTGTCGACAGCGCAGGGAGCTGGCTCAGGCGCTGCGCCGGGCCTGGCATTGACCGACGCTTTGTTGTCGGGTGTAGCAGCAGACGCATCGCGTCCTCAGGAAACCCCATCGCTGCAAGGCGCGGTGCGCTTCCAGGCCGCTGCAGAATTGGCTAACCAGCAGCTGGCCAATCCGAATACGGCAAAGCTGCCTGCAGAGGTTGCCAACTTGCGAGGGTATACCACCTCTATTGATGTACCGGTCAGTCACGCGGAGTGGGGGGACAAGCTCGTCGGAAAGCTGACCTGGCTGACAGCACGAAATATGTCTGTCGCCGAAATACATCTCACACCGCCTGATATGGGGCCCATGGAAGTCAGGGTTCAGGTTCAGCAGGAGCAGGCACACATTACCGTTCATTCTGCCAACCGGCCGTGCGGGACCAGCTTGAACTGCACAGCCACCGTCTCAGGGACATGCTGAGTGAGCAGGGGCTGTCACTGGACCAGTTTGACGTCAGTGATTCATCGCAGCAGCAAGCCGGCGAGGACAATGCCGGGGAGGGCAGCAAGGATGAGAGGGCAGTACTTGCCGATGGCGGACTGGACGAACAGGATCTACCATCTGAATCCCTTGATCTGACCTGGAAAGGCGAAGTTGATATCTTCGCCTGACCTCGGCACCCCTTCACCTGATGATTCTGCATCACTCTCCCTTTGCCCATCCTCCCCAGCAACGCTAAACTGCTGTTCTGATAGGGAGGATGGGGTTATCTGGCCCGTCCTTTGCTTAAACCTCTTTATAACCGTTCCGGTTGACGGATTTCTGGCAGACCTACGTTATGGCTGAAAACAATGCGCCCCCTGAGGCGCCGGCAAAGAAAGGCAAGCTCAAACTGATACTGATGCTGACCGTGGTGATTGTTCTGGCGGTCGGGTTGTCAGTCGTTGGTACCATGTGGTTTCTGGGCGGTGGCATCCCGGGCATGGCTGATGCAGAACAGGAAGACAGCTCGGAGCAGGTTGAAGTGTTTGTGCCCAGCACCTACACGGTGCTGGAGAAGGCTCTGGTCACGACAGTGCAGGCCGAAGGGCGGCAACGCTATGCCCAGGTATATCTGGCTTTCGAGGCTCAGGACCCGGCAGCACTGGCTGCGGCCAACCAGCATATGCCGTTGCTTCGCAGCAAACTGATCGGCGTACTCGGTGGCAGGGACTTTAATGAGTTACAGACGCCGGAAGGCCGGAAGGCGCTGGCCGATGATATGCTGGCGACCGTTAACAGCGCGCTAGAACAGGAAGGGGAGTCGCCCTTGCTGGCCGTGCTGTTCAGGAACTTTGTCGTTCAGTAGAGAATGCGTTAGAAATGCATTAGCAATGTACTAGAGACAATCTAGGGCAAGCTAAAGAATGCAACAGCGCCCGGTAGGGCGGACATCACAGGCAGAGAAACGTATGCAGGACTTACTGTCACAGGACGAAATTGACGCGCTCCTCCATGGTGTGGATGACGGCGACATTGATACCTATGATGAAACCGACGAAGCCGGTATCAAGTCCTACGACCTTGCCAGCCAGGACCGCATTGTCCGTGGCAGGATGCCTACGCTGGAAATGATCAACGAGCGTTTCGCCCGCTATACCCGGATCAGCCTGTTCAATCTGTTGCGCCGCAACGCCGATGTGTCCACCGGTGGTGTTCAGATCATGAAGTTCGGCGAGTACATCCACACCCTGTACGTGCCCACCAGCCTCAACCTCTGCAAGGTTCGCCCGCTTCGGGGGACTTCGCTGTTTGTGCTGGATGCCAAGCTGGTTTTCAAGCTGGTGGACAACTTCTTCGGCGGGGAAGGCCGACACGCCAAAATCGAGGGCCGCGAATTTACCCCGACGGAAACCCGTATCGTACAGATGGTGCTTGACCAGGTGTTTCATGACATGCGGGAAGCCTGGCATGCGGTGTTGAAGGTGGATTTCGAGTACCTCAGTTCCGAAGTCAACCCGGCCATGGCCAACATCGTCAGCCCCAGTGAGGTGGTGGTTGTGAGCACCTTCCACATTGAGCTTGATGGTGGTGGTGGCGAGCTGCACATGGCGCTGCCGTACTCCATGATTGAACCCATAAGGGATGTGCTGGACGCTGGCGTCCAGAGCGACATTGACGACGTGGATGAACGCTGGGTCAGTGCGCTTCAGGAAGACATCAAGGACGTGAATGTTCCCATTAACACCACGGTTTGCCGCCGACGCATTTCTCTTCGCGACATTGCCAAACTGAAGGAAGGTGACATCATCCCCGTGGAAATCCCCGAGTTACTGACCCTGACTGCCAATGGCATTCCGGTCTACAAAGCCACGATGGGAACCCGTGATGGCAAGCTGGCGCTAAGGATTCATGACCGGGCGACGGTGCCCAAAGTGAAAAAACAACTGAAGGTGGGACGCAATGGCTGACGACGATAAGAAAGACGAGCAGGAACTCAGCGAAGACGAGAAGCTTGCCGCCGAGTGGGAATCCGCCATGGAAGAGTCGGGGGATGCCGACGAAGATGGCCGCGAGGACGAATGGGCTGCGGCCATGGCAGAGGCTGGAGAAACCGACGACGATGACGGCAGCGACGACGCCAAAGATAATGTCCGTGCGGCACCTATGGAAGAGTTTCCGGAGGGATCGAACTTCAGCCAGGGCACTGGTCCCGCACCGGACCTGGATGTCATCCTCGATATTCCCGTGACCATTTCCATGGAAGTGGGTAACACCCAGATTCCGATTCGCAACCTGTTGCAGTTGAATCAGGGCTCGGTCATTGAACTGGACCGGCTGGCGGGTGAGCCGCTGGACGTGCTGGTCAATGGCACCCTGATTGCCCACGGCGAAGTGGTCATGGTGAACGAGAAGTTCGGCATCCGCCTGACGGACGTCATCAGCCCCGGCGAACGCATTAAGCGGTTGCAGAAATAGGATGGTGCGGGTGCATCGTTTTGCTGTCCGTTATGGCGTTCCCGGCATGTTACTGGCGGCCTTTATGCCTGCCTTGACGCGCGCTCAGGAGCAGGAAGGGCCGGCCCGGGAAGTTGCCAGCGCACCGGATACCGTGGCCACCATGCTGACGCTGGGCGTGGGCCTGCTGGCGGTGATTGCCATTATCTTTGGTTGTGCCTGGATTGTGCGTCGCATGAGCGGGATGACGGGCGGCAACACCCGGGCTATCAAGGTGGTCTCGGTGATGCCCATGGGCACGCGTGAGCGGATTGCCCTGGTCGAAGTCGGTGGCAAACAGATTCTGATTGGTGTTACGCCTTCAGCCATTCGCACGTTGCATGTGTTTGATGAACCGGTCGTCAGTGCCGGTGATCCTGTGTCCAGTGATTTCGCCCGTAAACTCCAAGGCATGATCGGGAAATCCTGGGGCTCCGGTTCTTCATCGAAGGAAGGTTCCTGACATGGCGGTACCTGTGTCCGGGCGCATCCTGCGTTACTGACCCTTTTCATTCTTACGGCCTGGGCGCCCACTGCGCTGGCGGATATACCCGGTATTCCGGCCTTTACGGTAACGCCGGGCGAGGAAGAGGGCGTTCAGGAATACTCCGTATCCCTGCAAATCCTGGCGCTGATGACGGCGCTGACGTTCCTGCCTGCCATGCTGATGATGATGACGTCGTTCACCCGCATCATCGTGGTGTTCGCAATCCTGCGTCAGGCTCTTGGGCTGCAGTCCACGCCTTCCAACCAGATCCTTCTCGGCCTGACACTGTTCCTGACCATCTTCATCATGAAGCCGGTCCTGGAAGAGGTGAACGAAGTGGCTCTGCAGCCGTACATGCAGGAAGAACTCAGCTCGTTGGAGGCGGTTGAGCAGGCCAGTCAGCCCTTCCGGAAGTTCATGCTGGCACAAACCCGGGAAAGTGACTTGGGCCTGTTCATGCGTATCGCCGACGAAGAATACGACACCGCTGAAGACGTTTCCTTTTGGGTGCTGCTGCCGGCCTTCGTGACCAGCGAACTGAAAACCGCGTTCCAGATCGGATTCATCCTGTTTATTCCGTTTCTGATTATCGACATGGTGGTCGCCAGCGTACTGATGGCGATGGGTATGATGATGTTGTCTCCGATCATCATTTCACTACCGTTCAAAATCATGCTGTTTGTGCTGGTGGACGGCTGGGCCCTGATCATGGGCACGCTGGCCGCCAGTTACGGGATATAGGGGAGAGCCGACCATGACACCCGAAACCGTTATCGACATTCTGCGTGAAGCTCTGTGGATGATCGTGCTGTTGGCAAGCCTGATTATTGGGCCAGGCCTGGTGATTGGTCTTGTGGTCAGTACCTTCCAGGCCGCCACCCAGATCAACGAACAGACCCTCAGCTTCCTGCCCCGGCTGCTGGTGACACTGATCACCATTATCGTTGCTGGTCCGTGGATGCTGACCCAGCTCCTTGATCATGCAAACCGGCTGATCACCAGCATTCCTTACCTGATCGGCTGACCCGGCATGCCCACGGAGATATCAGCCGACCTGATCAACCAGTGGGTAGGTCAACACCTGTGGCCGCTGTTCCGGCTGGCCAGCTTCATGATGGTCATTCCCTTTATCGGCACCCAGCTTGTCCCGGCACGGGTTCGTTTAGGGCTCGCTCTTATTATCACTATCCTGGTAGTGCCCATGATCCCGCCCGTGCCCCAGGTGGATGCATTCAGTGCTGACGGGGTTGTGATCACCTTGCAGCAGATCCTCATCGGTGTGGGTATGGGGTTTGCCCTGACGGCCCTGTTCCAGCTGTTTGTTGTGGCCGGCCAGATGATCGCCATGCAAATGGGGCTTGGTTTTGCTCCATGGTTGATCCGGCCAACGGCGTGAGTGTGCCGGTGCTGGCGCAGATCTACACCATCACCATTACTTTGCTGTATCTGGCGATGAACGGGCACCTGGTGGCGTTCGAAGTTTCATAGAGAGCTTCCGTACCATCCCCATTGGCCTGGAAGGTTTGGGGCAGACTGGTGTGTGGCAGCTTGCCCATCGCATCAGCTGGATATTTGTGTCCGCTATATTGCTGGCCCTTCCTGCTGTCACTGCCGTGTTTATCGTGAATATTTCCTTTGGGGTTATGACACGTGCTGCTCCCCAGATGAACATTTTTGCCCTGGGTTTTCCGATTGGCTGATTTTTGGATTATTTGCCATATGGGTGCTGCACGCCAATTTTCTGCCACATTTCGAGCAGTACACCCGGGAGACGTTTGAGTTCATGCGCAACCTGCAAGGGCAGCCTTAGTAGCGACGGAAAACCATGGCCGAAGAAAACGACAACAGCCAGGAAAAAACCGAAGAGGCCACCCCCCGAAGGCTTGAGAAAGCCAGGGAGGACGGCCAGACTGCGCGTTCCAAGGAACTGGCGACCATGGCTGTTCTGTTGGCTGGTGCCGGCGGCCTGCTGATGTTTGGCGCGTCAATGGGCGCTTCCCTGGAAAGTATCATGCGCGACAGCTTCGTGTTGGAGCGCTCCGCCATCTTCGACACCCGGCATATGAGCGTCCAGCTGATTGCCTCCACCAAGGAGGCCGCCCTGTCCCTGGCGCCCTTGCTGATCCTCTTGCTCGTCGCTGCAGTCGCGGGCTCGATTGGTATTGGTGGTCTGCTGGTCAGCGGAAAAGCCATCGCCCCCAAGCTCAATAGAATGGACCCTCTCAAAGGTCTCAAGCGCATGTTCTCCATGCGTTCGCTGATTGAACTGGTCAAAGCCATCTTGAAAGTCGGCCTGGTGATGGCGGTAGCGATCCTGATATTGAACCTGCGTACGGATGACCTGCTTAGCATCGCTGAAGAGCCTGCGAGATCGGCCATGGAGCATGTTGTGTGGACCATGGCCTGGAGTTTTTTCATCCTTGCCTGTGCCACCATCGTCATTGCCGCGATCGACGTGCCGTTCCAGATCTTTGATCACCAGAAAAAGCTGCGCATGACCAAGCAGGAGGTGAAAGACGAATACAAGGATACGGAAGGCAAGCCGGAAGTGAAGGGCAAGATCCGTCAGTTGCAGCGTGAGATGGCTCAGCGTCGGATGATGCAGGATGTCCCGGGCGCGGATGTGGTGATCACTAACCCGACGCATTATGCGGTGGCGTTGAAGTACGATCAAAAGAAGATGGCGGCGCCGATTGTGGTGGCGAAAGGGTCGGACGAAACGGCTTTCAAGATCATGGAGATTGCCCGCGAGAACAAGGTGGAGATTCTCCGCACGCCGCCTTTGGCGCGGGCGGTTTACCACAACACTGACATCGGGGGTGAAATCCCGGATGGTCTGTACATGGCGATCGCCCAGGTGCTTGCCTATGTGTTCCAGCTTCGTCAATTCCGTAAGGGACGGGGCGAGAAGCCCCAGATGCCGAAGTTTCCGATTCCTTCGGATTTGCGGCGCGATGTTTAGCTTAGTGCTGGCCTGCTGTCCTTTGCCTGCTGCCTAGCCTGATGGTTTGGGGGAGGTGGCTCTGCGGGTGGGCTGCCCAAAACACGCTCCTTCGGCACATCCATGTGACGCTTGGACTCCGCCATCCATGGCTCCGTACAGTTCTGGGCAGCCACCCGCAGAGCCACTTCTGTCATCACAGATATCGCAATAGGACCAATCTGATTACTTACTTTGCTTGCGATATCGATGTTGCCCGAGAGGGTGTGGGGAAGGGACTCCCAAAAACGTGGAGCGCCATGGATGGCGCGACCGAGCCCTACAGGGACGTATTCACGGGCGTTTTTTGGGAGTCCCTTTCGCACACCCGCTAACGCCAAACCGGAAGGCTGAAAGCAGGTTACACCGAGGCCTCAATAACCCGAACCATAGGATCACGGCGGCTCTCCGGAATTGGGAGTTGGCCGTAGAGGTCAGCAGGGTTGTGGACGGTAACGGAGGGAAAGCCGCAAGCACCGAAGTGCTCAGCCGCTTGTTGGTCGTCCAGGAAATGGAAGCTGACATCACTGCGGGTAACGGTGCTTAGTAGTCCGCCGAGGGATTTCAGGGCACCGCGTAACAGCGGCTGGTTAGGCATCAGGTAGCTATCGGACAGATAGACCGAACCCGGGCGCTGTTGCAGCAGTGCCGCCAGGCGTTTCCAGAATTCGGAAATAACCGGCAAGGAAAAATAACTGGTCAGTCCTTCGGTGACGACAACCACCGGTTCTTTGCTGTCGAACGCTCTCGCGAAAACCGCCTCCAGTGTCTGTTCACCGGATTCCGCCAGGATATCGATGGGCATTACCTGATGGTGATCGCCCAGGCGGCCGGATACCAGGAGTCGTGCGGCTTTTTTGGTGGCCATGTCAGGGAGGTCGGCTTCCACCATATGGAGGTGTGGGTGCTTTTCCCGCAAGCGGATGCCCCTTGGAGACATTCCGCAGGCAATTTCCAGAACCTGGGTGACGCCACGTTCGAGGGCCTGTTCTATCAGGTGATCGATGATCATGTGGCGCTGCAGCAGGAAGGTGCGGATGTTGCCGCCGATGAGTGTTTTGCTGCCGACCTCGAAGGGCGTCATCAGGTGATACAGCCAGCGCCCCTGATCCGTCGCAAGCACGTCGTCGGAAAGGCCGTACCGGTGCCATACGGCACCGGTATAGAGGGCGGTAAAGCTGATGCCGGAGCTGTCAGCCATTTTCATGGGTCGGCCGTCAGTGGGTGTCTTTCTCATGAATCCTTGCGCCCCATGCTTCGCCTTTGCCTGGCAGGATCAGGTTGAGGGCTATGGCAACCACCGCGCAAAGGGCGATGCCCTCCAGGTTACCAATCGCCATGCCACCAATCCCGAAGACCAGAGTGACGGCAACGATGACCAGGTTGCGTGCCTGCGACAGGTCGACCTGGTGACGAATCAGGGTATTCAGACCGACAACGGCAATAGAGCCGAACAGCAGGCACAGGATGCCGCCCATCACCGGCGCGGGATGGTTTGCAGTGCTGCGCCGAACTTGCCGATGAACGCCAGCACGATGGCAATGCACGCCGCCCAGATCATGACTTTGGGATTAAAGTTCTTGGTCAGCACCACCGCGCCCGTAACCTCTGAATAGGTGGTGTTGGGTGGGCCACCAAGGGCTGAGGCAGCACTGGTGGCAAGGCCATCGCCCAGCAGGGTGCGGTGCAGGCCGGGCTTCTCCAGATAGTTTTTGCGGGTAACGGTACCGATGGCGAGGATGTCGCCAATGTGTTCAATGGCCGGTGCGATGGCCACGGGAATCATGAACAGGATGGCTGCCCAGCTGAACTCCGGCGCCACAAAGTTGGGGATGGCGAACCAGGGCGCGTTGGTGATGGGTGACAGGTCCACGATGCCGGCAAAGGCCGACAGAATGTACCCGACAATAATGCCGAACATGATCGGGATCAGGCGGAAGATGCCGCTGGACCAGACAGCCATAATCACGGTCACGGCCAGGGAGATCATCGCAATCCAGATAGCGGTGTCGTAGGGCACCAGTTGTTGCGCGCCATCACCGGTGCGGCCAGAAGCCATGTGGACAGCCACCGGCGCCAGGCCAAGGCCGATGACCATGATCACCGGACCGATGACCACCGGGGGCAGCAGGCGGGTGATGAAACCGGTACCGCGCAGACGTACCGCGCCACTCAAAATGATATAGAGGATGCCCGCAGCCATCAGGCCACCGAGTGTCTCCTCAAGGCCGAAGCGCCCCTTGGCGGCAATGATCGGGGCGATAAAGGCGAAGGATGAAGCCAGGAAAATGGGAATCTGGCCGCCGGTGACGATGTGGAAAATCAGCGTGCCAATACCGGCAGTGAACAACGCAACGTTGGGGTCGAGGCCGGTAATCAGAGGCATCAGTACCAGTGCGCCAAAAGCCACCAGCAGCATCTGTGAGCCGGCAATGGCCTGTTTCCAGACCGGGTCGGTGCTATGGTCCTGCATGATTAAACGTCCTTCTGCTTGGTGCCGAAGATTTTGTCGCCGGCGTCGCCAAGCCCCGGAAGGATGTAGCCTTTTTCATTCAGCCTGTCATCGATTGATGCGGTGTAGATCGACACATCTGGATGTTTCTCCAGCACCTTTTCCACGCCTTCCGGCGCTGCAACCAGAACCAGGGCGCGGATCTCGTTGCTACCGGCTTTCTTCAGCAGGTCGATGGTAGAGATCATGGAACCGCCGGTGGCCAGCATGGGGTCGATGATCATCGCCATGCGCTCATCCAGTTCGCCTACCAGCTTTTCAAGATAGGTGCTGGCTTCCAGGGTTTCCTCGTTGCGTACCTGGCCCACGACGCTTACCCGGGCACCAGGAATCAGGGTGAGCACGCCGTCCAGCATACCGAGGCCGGCCCGCAGGATTGGCACGATGGTGATTTTCTTGCCCTGGATCTGTTCAATTTCCACCGGGCCCGCCCAGCCTTCAATAGTTTTCTTCTGCAGCGAGAAGTCTTTGGTGGCTCGTACGTCAACAGGGCACCGACTTCCTGAGCCAGCTCCCGGAAATTCTTGGTGCTGATGTCTGAGCGGCGCATCAGGCCGAGTTTATGGCGGATAAGGGGGTGCTTGACCTCGTGAATTGGCATGGGCTCACCTTTGCGTCTGGGTCGATGATGTGGTTGTGGGCGCAGTAAAGACGCCAGCAAATGGCGCAAGGATACCGTATCTTGCCGAGTCCGTCAGGCGCGGTGACAAGAAAAGCCGTAAGGGGTGGTACGGATCTTGCGAATACCCCGTCAAACGATGCGTCTGCGTCAAAAAAACGACCCGCACACCCCTGCGGTTAACCGCCAATCGGAGAGTTTCCCGGCATGGACCGAGCGCTAGTCCTCAATAATGTCAAATCCCTGACGCGGGGTAATATCGGCATTCCCGTGATGTTGATGGGATTGCTGGGCATGATGATTCTGCCCATGCCGGCGTTCATGCTGGACGTTTTCTTTACCTTCAACATCACCTTGTCGATCGTGATCCTGTTGGTGTGTGTCTACGCCTTGCGGCCGATGGAGTTTGCCTCCTTCCCGACCGTTTTGTTGGTGGCAACACTGTTGAGGCTGGCGCTCAACGTTGCCTCCACGCGGATTGTTCTGCTCAACGGCCATGAGGGCGGTGATGCGGCCGGTAAGGTGATCGAATCGTTCGGCGCGGTCCTCATCGGCGGTAACTACGCGGTTGGCCTGGTGGTCTTCGCCATTCTCATGATCATCAACTTCCTGGTGGTCACCAAAGGTGCCGGCCGGGTGTCGGAAGTTAGCGCGCGTTTCACCCTGGATGCCATGCCGGGTAAGCAGATGGCTATCGATGCCGACCTTAATGCCGGTCTTATCAACCAGGAAGAAGCCAAGCATCGCCGGGCTGAAATCGCCCAGGAGGCCGATTTCTACGGCTCCATGGACGGCGCCAGTAAATTTGTCAAGGGCGACGCCATTGCCGGCCTGTTGATCCTGGCCATCAACCTGATCGGTGGCATTGCCATCGGTATGCTTCAGCACAGTCTCGATTTTGGTACCGCTACACAGAACTATGCACTACTGACCATTGGTGACGGCCTAGTGGCACAGATTCCGTCACTGCTGCTGTCGACGTCTGCAGCGATCATGGTTACCCGGGTAACGTCCAGCCAGGACATGGGCGGGCAGATACTGCAACAAATGTTCAACGCTCCCAAGGCGCTGGGTATCGCTGCCGTTATCCTCATCATCCTTGGCCTGATTCCTGGCATGCCGCACGTGGCATTCCTTGGTCTGGGCGCGATTGCCGGTGGTATTGCCTGGTACATATGGCAACAGGAGCGCCAGACCGTTGAGGAAGATGGTGTGTTCCCGGTCCGGGGCGGTGGTGCCCGTCCGGCAGGCCCGGGGCGCGACCTGCCGCCCGGTGGTGAGGGCGGTGAACACAGTGCCCAGCTGCCGCCGCCGGGGGAAACCCGGGAACTCGGTTGGGACGATGTGGCCACCGTGGATGTCGTGGGCCTGGAGGTGGGCTATCGCCTGATTCCCCTGGTGGATAAGTCCCAGGGTGGTCAGCTTCTCAGCCGCATCAAGGGCGTTCGCAAAAAGCTCTCACAGGATCTGGGCTTCCTGATGCCTTCGGTCCATATTCGCGACAACCTCGACCTGATGCCCAATGTTTATCGCATCACCCTGATGGGGGTGACCATTGCCGAGGCAGAAATCCATCCGGACCGTGAACTGGCGATAGACCCAGGTCAGGTGTTCGGCAAGATCGAGGGGATAGAGGGCAAAGACCCCGCCTTTGGCCTGGACGCCAGTTGGATCGAACCGGACAAGAAAGACCAGGCACAGACCCTCGGTTATACCGTCGTGGACGCCAGTACCGTAGTGGCAACACACCTCAACCAGATCCTCCAGAAACACGCCCACGAACTGCTTGGCCATGAGGAAGTCCAGAAGTGGCTGGAACAGCTCGAGAAAGTATCTCCAAAGCTGGCGGAAGAACTGGTACCCACCACCATTTCCATCAGCCTGCTGCTGAAGGTGCTGCAGAACCTGCTGAAAGAGGAAGTGCCGATCCGTGACATGCGCTCTATTGCCGAAGCGATCGTGAACGTTCATCCGAAGAGCCAGGACCCGAAGCTGCTGACACGGTTGCCCGCCAGTCACTGCGCCGGATGATTGTCCAGAGTATCTGTGGCAACGACACAGAGATCCCGGTGATCACTCTGGATCCAGACTTGGAACAGTTATTGCTGAAGTCCATGCAGCAGAGTCAACAATCCGGCGGTCAGGAAGACATCGGGCTGGTGCTGGAGCCAAATATGGTTGAGAAGCTTCAGAGGTCGCTCCAGGACAGCGTTCAGCGCCAGGAGATGTTGGGCAAGCCGGCGATTCTATTGGTTTCAGGGCCCTTGCGCCCGGTACTGGCGAAGTTTGCCAGCTACGGAGTAGAGCGTCTGCATGTACTGTCGTACCAGGAAATTCCGGATAACAAACAGATCACTATTGTCGCATCCGTCGGTCAGTAAAGGCCGCGGCTGGAAAGGCGGAAGGCGCTGGAAAGCGCTGACCGGGGAGGAAGCATCATTATGAAAGTTAAGCGGTTTTTTGCCCAAAGCATGGCAGAGGCACTGCGTCAGGTGCGGGATCAGATGGGTCCCGATGCCGTAATCCTTTCCAATCGTCGTGTGGATGGTGGCGTCGAAATTGTGACAGCGCTCGATTATGACGAAAATATGGCGCGCCAACGCCTCGGTGACGCTGCGCGGGAAGCCACCAATGGCTCACGGCTAGCCGAAATGCAGGCGGAACAGCATCGCCGCCTGGAGGACGAACTCGGCCGCTCTCGCGATCGTATTCGGGAAGTGCGGGAAAAGCGCGCGACCTATGGTAATGCGGTTGCGGTTGCGGGTGGGGACTTCGGTCACGCTGGCTTGTCGAAAGAATCGCTGGCCGACGATGACATGGTGGTTGAAGAGCCTACCGCTGCCAGCGCTGCCTATTCCGGAGAACTGGCGCAAATGCGTGCGGAGATCAGTTCCCTTCGTGACCTGGTCAGTGCCCGGAATGGCGGTGAACCCGAACAAACAGCGGTGAACGCAGTACAGCAGAGGCTGTCTGAGAGGTTGCAGGAGTTTGGTCTCGGGCTGGAGCTCGCCAACTCTCTGTCCCGGCGCCACCGCGCAGGCCGGCTTGAGGATGGCTGGAAGCAGTCTCTGAAAATGCTGGCCGCCGGTGTGAAGACCGCGCGTACTGAATGGGCGGATGAGGGCGGTGTCTACGCCCTGGTGGGCCCAACCGGGTCCGGCAAGACGACGACCATCGGCAAGCTGGCCGCGCACTATGTGCTGCGCCACGGTGCCGACTCTCTGGCGCTGGTCACCACCGATCGCTATCGGGTCGCGGCCCATGAGCAACTATTTGTATTCGGGCGCATACTGAACGTTCCAGTTCGGGTTGTGGACGAAACCCATTCCCTGGACGACATACTGGACGAACTGTCGGACCGGCACCTGGTGTTGATTGATACCGCTGGCCTGACCAGCACCGACAAGGGCTACGAGGAGCAGCTTATGGAGCTGGCTCGCAGTCACCATCGGATTCGAACCCATCTGGTGGTTTCGGCAACCAGTCAGCCGCGCATCATGAAATCCGTTTGGCATTGCTATAAGATGGCAAATCTTACGGGTTGTGTGATGACCAAAATCGATGAAGCACTGACCCTGGGTGAATCGCTGGGATTCGTCATGGAAACGGGATTGCCGGTGGCGTATTACACCGACGGGCAGAAAATCCCGGAAGACCTGCACCACGCTGAGTCCATTCCGCTGGTGCGGTTGGCCGTGGAGAGGCTGAAGAAACTCCAGCAGCAACAGGCAGTCGCTGTTTAAAAACAACACAGCCTGCGGTTAAACGCGGCAAGAGATCAGAGTCAGTATGAGCAAACCACATCCGGTACAGGTGATTGCCGTTTCCGGCGGGAAAGGGGGCGTTGGCAAGAGCAACGTATCAGTGAACCTTGGCATCGCCCTAGCACAAATGGGACGGCGGGTGGTGCTGCTCGATGCCGACCTGGGCCTTGCCAACATTGACGTTCTGCTTGGCATTACCGCCAATCGTAATATCCAGGACGTCATCGCCGGGGAATGTGACCTTCGGGATGTGTTGGTCAACGGCCCCGGTGGCATCAAAATCGTGCCCGCGTCCTCAGGTACCCAACGCATGACCCAGCTTTCCAATCTGGAGCACGCTGGCCTGATCAACGCGTTCAGCGAACTGGGTGACCAGATCGATGTGCTGATCGTTGATACCGCTGCGGGTATTTCCGAATCGGTGGTCAGTTTCCTCCGAGCCTCACAGGAACTATTACTGGTTGTCTGTGATGAACCTACCTCTATCACCGATGCCTACGCCCTTATAAAGCTTATGAACCGGGATTACGGCACCAACCGCTTCCGTATACTGGCCAATCAGGTCAGGAATGAGCAGGAAGGTCGCCATCTGTTTGAAAAACTGACCCGGGTTACCGAGCGCTTTCTTGATGTGGCACTACAATATGTGGGTATGGTGCCGTATGACGAGGCCGTAAAAAAAGCGGTACAGCGCCAGCGTGCCGTGCTGGACGCCTATCCGCGGGCAAAAGCATCGTTGGCGATCAAGAGCCTCGCGGAGAAAGTGGATAGCTGGCCGCTGCCATCATCGCCCCGGGGACATCTGGAATTCTTTGTGGAGCGGCTCGTCGAAGTCTGATTTTGATCCTGTCACTGAATAGCCGGATACATGACATTGGCGAAAGAACTTGGAACCTACAACCGGACGGGTACACGAGGACCTTCCCAGCTCGTTGAGGAGCAGGCCCCGCTGGTCAAAAAAATAGCGCTTCACCTCATGGCGCGGCTGCCGGCATCTGTCCAACTGGATGACCTTATGCAGGCAGGCATGATTGGCTTGTTGGAAGCTGCACAGCGATACAGTTCCGACAAGGGGGCTACCTTTGAGACATACGCCGGGATCCGGATTCGCGGAGCCATGGTAGATGAAATTCGCAAAGGTGACTGGGTACCCCGATCCGTCCACAGGAACTCCCGCCGCATTGCCAAAGCCATCAAGGCTGTCGAGGACCGCCTGGGTCGGGAAGCTCAAGACTCGGAAGTAGCCGAGGAGCTGGGGCTGGACCTCGACGAATACTATTCCTCCCTGAGCGATGCTAACAGTGGCCGACTTTTTAGCCTGGATGAGCTCAATGAATCCGGCGAGCTGCCGATAGAAGAAACAGAGGACAGTGATAACCCGTTGGATGGCTTGGCGTCCGACAACTTCCGGAAGAGCCTGGCAGCTGCGATTGGTGACCTGCCCGAGCGAGAAAAGCTGGTGCTCAGCCTTTACTATCAGGAAGAATTGAACCTGAAGGAAATTGGTGCTGTGTTGGGTGTCAGTGAAAGCCGGGTCAGCCAGATTCACAGCCAGGCCGCGCTCCGTCTGCGGGGGCGTCTTACTGGTTGGCAGAGCTGAACAGGCCGCCAGTCCCATTGAACGGCGTTACCAGGCATTCTTTACTGTAGCCTTTTGGTAACCGGTGCTTTACAACCGGCTCAAAGGCCACACAATAAGCGGTTAAACTACCGGCCTGCTAGACTGTGAGCCGGAAGCCAAAAACGAATTCCGGGCGTTTTTAACTGGAGGTCCCATTGGACAAGAACATGAAAATCCTGATTGTGGATGACTTCTCCACAATGCGACGGATCATTAAGAACCTGCTTCGCGATCTCGGTTTTACAAACACTGACGAAGCAGACGACGGCAATACAGCACTGCCTATGCTCAGGAGCGGCAAATACGATTTTCTGGTAACCGACTGGAATATGCCAGGGATGTCCGGACTCGATCTGCTCAAGGAAGTCCGTGCCGATGACAGCCTGAAAACCCTGCCTGTGCTCATGGTGACCGCCGAGGCGAAGCGCGACCAGATTGTCGCTGCTGCGCAGGCCGGTGTGAACGGCTACGTGGTCAAGCCCTTCACGGCAGCCGTACTCAAGGAGAAGATTGAGAAGATCTTCGAACGCATCCAGTAATTCAGAGGTCGGACGGCTCCCATGAGCAATAGAAAAAAAAGACCCACAGGGGCTCGACCCGGAGGTCACGGAGAAACTCCGCAGCCAGGCGGCCGAGTTGGTTGAACAGGTCAACGCCGGGGACTATGGCCGCGCGATGACGCTGATCAATGAATTGAGCGAGGTGAGGGACCAGAGCCTGTATCGGGAAGTCGGCCGCTTGACCCGCAGCCTCCACGAGGCGATCCGCAATTTCCAGATCGATCCCCGTAACGCCGAACAGTCAGAAGCTCTGTCGAAGATGACCGATGCGTCGGATCGCCTTGAGTACGTGGTTCAGATGACCGGTAAAGCGGCCAATCGGACCATGGATCTGGTTGAGGAGCTATGCCCAAGGCCAGCGCCCTCCGCGACGAGGCCGCCGAGCTGAGAGACCAGTGGCAGAAACTGCGTCGCCGCGAGATGGCGCCGGCTGAATTTCGTGAGCTCTATGCCCGTATCGACACGTTTTTCGTGACCCTGAATACCGATGCCGGGGCGATGTACGACAACTTGTCGGAAATTCTTCTGGCCCAGGATTTCCAGGACCTCACTGGGCAGGTGATCCAAAAGGTCACCACTCTGGTTAAAGAGGTGGAAGAGCATCTGTTGAGCCTGGTAGTGATGGCGAGTCATGTGGACCAGATGACCGGCACCGTGCATGAACTGGAAGAGCGGGAAAAGATATCGGCGGAACAGGGTGTTGGTCCACAGATCAAGGCCGAAGAACGCGAAGACGTAGTATCGGGACAGGACGATGTTGATGATCTTCTGTCCAGTCTCGGTTTCTGAATAAAAGAGGGTAACGCATGGCGTTTGATGCCGATGAAGAGATCCTGCAGGACTTCCTTGTTGAGGCAGGCGAAATACTCGAAAAGCTGTCGGAGCAACTGGTCGACCTGGAGCAAAATCCGGACGACAGCGATCTGCTCAACGCCATCTTCCGGGGTTTCCACACCGTAAAGGGCGGTGCTGGGTTTCTGCAACTCGATGCCTTGGTGAACTGTTGCCATTCCGCGGAAAATGTTTTCGATATCCTGCGTAACCACAAGCGCAAGGTAGATTCCGAATTGATGGACGTGGTGCTGGAAGTCCTGGATCACGTCAATGCCATGTTTGAACAGGTTCGTCATCACGAAGAACCGACGCCAGCTCCCGAGGAGCTGATCGCCGCCCTCGACGCATTGGCGCAACCGGCAGGGGAGTCGCCGCCGGCAAACGCAGCGGTCGCTCGTGAAGAACAGAACGGCAGCGACGAAGCCAGTTCCGAAGACAATGGCGGTGATATTACCGACGACGAATTCGAGCGGTTGTTGGATGCCCTGGAAGAGGAAGAAACCAGCGCCCCGGTTTCCAGTGGCGACGGCAATGAAACTTCCGGCGGTGACGGAGGGAGCGGAGACGACATCTCCGATGATGAATTCGAGGCCCTGCTGGACCAATTGCATGGCAAGGGACAGTTCTCAGGCCCGCCTGAAACCGGCAAGACAGCCCCTGACAGCAGGATGCCTCGGGCGACAAGGTTACCAGTGATGAGGCCAGTGACAGCAAGGGTGGCGACGACCTGATTTCGGACGACGAGTTCGAAAAGTTGCTGGATGACCTGCACGGCAAGGGTGGTAGCCCTACGGCAGAAACTGCCAAGCCGGCCCCTGGGCCTGCTGCAAAGCAGCCGTCGGCCACGTCTCCCAGTGCCAAGGCTGACAAGCCCGCGCAACCGACTGGTAAGCCCGAAAAAGCGCCTGCGGATAATGGCAAGGCAGGCGTAACGCCCGCGATGCCGGCACGGGATGCGAATGCACCAGTGGCTGAAACTTCGGTGCGGGTGGATACCAAGCGCCTGGACGACATCATGAACATGGTGGGTGAACTGGTGTTGGTGCGTAACCGGTTGCAGCGTCTGGGCGCCCAGAGTGAAGACGAGCATATGCACAAAGCCGTCTCCAACCTGGACGTGGTGACCACCGATCTTCAGTCAGCGGTGATGGCAACGCGGATGCAGCCCATCAAGAAAGTATTTGGCCGCTTCCCGCGGGTGGTTCGCGACCTGGCACGCAGCCTGAAGAAAGAAATCAACCTTGAGATGCACGGCGAAGAGACCGACCTGGACAAAAACCTGGTCGAGGCGCTGTCCGATCCTCTGGTCCATCTTGTTCGCAACTCGGTTGATCACGGTATAGAGGCACCCGATATTCGTGAAAAGGCGGGCAAGCCTCGTCAGGGTCGTGTGACGCTGTCGGCTGAGCAGGAAGGCGACCACATCCTGTTGTCCATCGAAGACGACGGTGCTGGTATGGATCCGGATGTACTGCGCCGAAAAGCGGTCGAAAAGGGCATCTACGAACAGGATGCCGCTGACCGACTGACCAACACCGAGTGCTACAACCTGATTTTCTCCGCCGGGTTCTCCACCAAGGATCAAATATCGGATGTGTCCGGTCGTGGCGTTGGCATGGACGTGGTGAAAACCAAGATCAGTCAGCTCAACGGGCAGCTGAGCGTCGAGTCGGAGCTGGGCAAAGGGTCTCGCATCGTCATCAAGGTGCCGCTGACCCTGGCCATCATGCCTACCTGATGATCATGCTTGGCGACCAATCCTTCGCGCTGCCACTGGTGAACGTGGTCGAGATTTTCCATCTGGACCTCAGCAAGAAGAACATTGTGGATGGCCGTGAATGCATCGTGGTTCGAGACAAAGTCTTCCCGTTGTTCCACATCAAGCGATGGCTGGTCAAAGGCGCCGCTGGGCAGCCGGAACCAGAAAACGCCCACGTGGTTATCGTGGCGATGGGAACGCGGCGCGTCGGTTTTGTGGTGGATCAGCTGATCGGGCAGGAAGAGGTGGTGATCAAGCCCCTGGGCCGGGCCCTTCAGGGAACGCCGGGTATGGCGGGTGCGACCATCACTGGCGACGGTCGTATTGCACTCATTATTGATGTTCCGAGCCTGCTGCAAAACTACGGCAAATAACGTTGCGGCGGGCCCAGGTTTAGGAGAAATGGATGACGGTTTCTGTCCTGGTCGTTGATGATTCAGGTTTTTTCCGCAAGCGACTGACGGAAATCCTGACCGCTTCCGGTCAGATCAAGGTGGTTGGCGTGGCCACCAATGGGCGCGAAGGTGTCGAGCTGGCTGAAAAGCTGAGGCCTGACGTCATCACCATGGACTACGAGATGCCCGTCATGGACGGTATCAGCGCCGTCCGTGAGATCATGAAGCGACAGCCGGCGCCGGTATTGATGTTCTCCTCTCTCACCTACGAGGGTGCCCGGGTGACCCTGGATGCCCTTGAGGCAGGTGCCGTTGATTTCCTGCCCAAGAATTTTGAGGAAATTGCCCGGGATTCCAGTCAGCTTCAAAAAATACTCATTGAGCGTGTACTGGATGTCGCTGGCAGTCGCCCTGGTGCGAAACCGTCGGCGCCGCCTCCCACCGCTCCGCCGCCTTCGCCCCGTAGCCCTGCACCGGCAAGGCGCAGCGTGCCCGAGCGGCCGGCGGTATCGGACAGGTCCTCTCGCCCCAGCGCCCCAGAGCCTGAAGCACCGGCCCGTCGTTCGATTCGCCGCGGGCCTGCGAAACACTACAGTGTGGTTGCCATCGGCACGTCCACCGGCGGCCCGGTGGCCTTGCAACGTGTACTAATGGCGTTACCGGCCGGGTTTCCCGCGCCTGTGGTGCTCGTTCAGCATATGCCGGCCAGTTTTACCCCGGCGTTTGCCGAGCGCCTGAACAAGCTGTGCCAGATTCAGGTACGCCAGGCTGAAGACGGCGAAATGCTGAAGCCGGGCGTTGCGTTGCTTGCCCCCGGGGGCAAGCAGATGATGATTGAAAACCGGGGTGGCCAGGGCAGGGTCAGGATTCTTCCCGGAGATGACCGGCTTAACTACAAGCCCTGTGTGGATGTGACGTTCGGCTCCCTGGCCAGGAGTTTTCCCGGCAAGACCCTGGGCCTGATCCTGACGGGTATGGGCTCGGATGGAAAGGAAGGCTGTCGCCTGATGAAGCAGTCAGGCTCCGATATCTGGTCCCAGGACGAAAAAACCTCGGTGATCTACGGTATGCCCATGGCCGTGGCCAAGGCCGGGTTGTCTGACGAAATCCTTGCGCTCGATGACATTGGTCCCCGCCTGGCGGATGGGGTGAGCTGATGGATATTCTCAGCCTGCTGGGCGTCATTCTTGCCTTTGTGGCGATTCTCGGTGGAAACCTGCTGGAAGGTGGCGCCATCAGCTCGCTGTTCAATGGCCCGGCCGCGCTGATCGTGATTGGTGGTACGCTTGCAGCCACTATTCTCCAGACCTCCTGGCCGCTGTTAAAGCGGGCCTTTTCCCAGGTGCGCTGGGTGTTCTTTCCCCCCTACATCAGCCTGGAAGATGGTATCGGCAAAGTCATCGACTGGAGCGTCAAGGCCCGTAAGCAGGGTTTGCTGGGGCTGGAAGGGTTGGCTGAGAAGGAATCTGAGCGCTTTGCCCGTAAAGGGCTGCAACTGCTGGTGGACGGCGCTGAGACAGAAACCATCCGTAGCGTTATGGAGGTGGACCTTGAGTCCCGTGAACAGCGGGATCTGGAGTCCGCCCGGGTGTTTGAGGCCATGGGTGGCTATTCGCCGACCATTGGCATCATTGGCGCGGTGATGGGGCTTATTCAGGTGATGACCAACCTCGAAGACCCCCAGTCACTTGGCAGCGGTATCGCCACTGCGTTCGTGGCCACCATCTACGGTGTTGCTCTGGCGAACCTGCTGTTCTTCCCGGTTGCCAACAAGTTGCGAGGCATTCTGCGGGAACGCACCCGTTATGAAGACATGATGATCGACGGCATCATCGCCATTGCCGATGGCGAGAACCCTAAATCCATCGAGCTGCGCCTGCGGGGCTTCCTGTAGTGCCGGCACCTGGCTGAGGGGTAAGCTGATGAGACGACGCAGGCAGCAGGATGACGATCTTCACAACAAGGAACGCTGGCTGATTTCCTACGCCGACTTCATCACCTTGTTGTTCGCGTTCTTTGTCGTGATGTATTCCGTGTCGTCGGTGAACGAGGGCAAGTACAAGGTGCTCTCTGAAACTCTGACTGGCGTCTTCAATGCCCCCCAGCGCTCCTTTCAGCCTATCGAAGTGGGTGATCAGCCCCGACGTTCGACGCCGCAGGCGGCCGAGGATGTGATTAACCCGCCGGTGACCGAAGCTCCGCAAAATCCCTCCATGAGTGCAGAAGGGCGCACCGAGGCGCTGCGTGCCATGGCGGACCAGTTGGCTTTGGAGTTTGACGAACTGATCAATCAGGGTGTGGTTACACTGGAAACCAGCGACGAGTGGTTGGAGCTCAGTCTCCGCAACAGCCTGCTATTTGGTAGTGGTGATGCCGAGCCCCATTACGATGCCTTCGACGTGGTGGAGAAAATCGCTGCTGTACTCCGCAACCGGGATAACGCGATCCGGGTTGAGGCTTCACGGATAACCGCCCGATAAACACCGGTGCCTTCCCCTCCAACTGGGAGCTGTCCGCTGCGCGATCAGCGGCGGTTGTGCGCATGTTGTCGATGGAGGGTGTTGAGGCCGAACGGCTGGCCGCTGTTGGTTACGGTGAGCACCAACCGGTGGCCCGCAACGATACCGAGGAAGGCCGCCATCGCAATCGACGCGTGGTCCTGCTGATCTCCCGCGACGCCAGTATCCGTGGCGCGATGCGATAACACCTTTCTGATCATCACGTTGCGGAGTCATGGTGGAAGGTGCCTATAGGCGAGTTGGCACAATATCTGTATTAACGTCTGTACATCTTTAGATCCCGCAAGCGCTTGCCGGATTGTTTTCAAGTTGAACGGATCGTGGCCGATAACTCGTTATGCGTGCGACGTTTCCGGAACGGGTATTTCTGGAGAATCAGTGTGGTGACGAGGTTGGCGATGAATTTGGTGACGGATATGGAGTGCACAGCGTGCGCATCTGGGCAGTAGCCAATCAAAAAGGCGGTGTGGGCAAAACCACATCGGTTGTCGCCCTGGGTGGCCTCTTGGCCGAGAGCGGCAAGCGCGTTCTGGTGGTCGACCTGGACCCTCACGGATCATTGACCAGCTGGTTCGGGTACGACCCGGATACCATTGCCCACAGTGTGTTCGATCTGTTCCAGCACCAGGGTAAAGTACCGGATGGTTTGCCGGCCCAGTTGATTACCGAAACCAGCTGTCCGGGGCTATCCCTGTTGCCGGCCAGCACAGCGCTGGCAACTCTCGAACGGAGAATGGTCGGTGTTGAAGGCATGGGACTGATTGTATCCCGGGCCCTGACCCAGTTGTGGGACGATTTCGACTACGTCCTGCTGGACAACACCCCATCGCTCGGCGTGCTGATGGTGAACGCGCTTGCCGCCGCACAACACCTGATCATTCCGGTTCAGACCGAGTTTCTTGCCATCAAAGGCCTTGAGCGAATGCTGCACACGCTCACCATGATCATGCGCTCCCAGAAGAACCAGCTTTCCTACACCATTGTACCGACGCTGTTTGACCGGCGAACGCAGGCATCGGTAAAAAGTCTTAACCAGTTGAGAAAGACCCACAGCGATACGCTATGGCGCTTCGCCATTCCAGTGGACACCAAGTTCCGCGATGCCAGCCAGGCCGGGATTACCCCATCATCCATGGATGCTGAAACCCATGGTGTTCGGGGATATGCCCGCCTGCTGAGTGATCTACAGGAAATAACACGCTCGGTGGCGGAGCGTCGGCATGGCTGACAAAAAAATGACACAGGTGGCGGACCCTGGCTCCGCCATTGCCAGCTATCTGGACGAACTGCTGCATACGGCGACAGATAGCGCTCTGCGAGAGGAACCGGAACCGCCAAAACCGGTGGCTCGTGAACGCACTCGCATCGCGCCGAAGCCTGCGCCCATTGTGGCCCGTCCGGTCGCGGAGGCGAAGTCTGAGTTGCAAAAGCCGGTAACACCGGCCCCGGTGGCGGAAAAAGCACCGGAGGTGGAGTCGCCCCCGGTTGAGCACAAACAGGCCGCCGATATTCCGTTGCCTCCTGAGGTGGAGCCCCCGGGGCGGCCGGAATGGTCAGACAAACCGTTCGAATGCCTGATCTTCACGGTGGCAGGGCTGCAACTGGCGGTGCCGTTGATACTGCTCGGCGCCATTCATCGAATAGAAGAGCCGGTGAAGCCGATCCCCGGCAGCCCCCGCTGGTATATGGGCATGCGCCCGGACCGGGAACGTAATCTCAGAGTGGTGGATACGGCGGAATGGATTATGGCGGGCCGGGCACCGGAGGACGCACGGGACAACTATCGCTTCGTGATCCGGCTGGACAGCAGTGAGTGGGGGTTGGCCTGTGACGATGTCGCGCAGTCGTTTACCCTGAAACCGGATGAAGTACGCTGGCGGACGGCCCGCAGCAAGCGGCCTTGGCTGGCGGGCACGGTCATCGACCACATGTGCGCACTGATTGATGTTAAAACCATGGCGGACATGCTGGTCCGGGCTGAGCGGGAACACCACCTCGACCTGAATTAGCAATTTCCGGTTACCGAATGAAACCGTGCTCTGCTGGCACGGTTTGTGCCCTGAACTATAGTATTGGGCACTGATGATGAATTTTTGACGATCAGGCTGCCCGCCGGGCAGCCGAACAGGAGATACAAGGCTATGGCATCCCCGAGCGGACAGCAAAATCAGGCCCAGGATGATCAGGTACTGCAGTACGTGACCTTCAGGCTGGATGACGAAACCTATGGCATTGACGTCATGCAGATTCAGGAAGTGTTGCGATACACCGAGATTGCGCCGGTTCCAGGTGCCCCGGATTACGTTCTGGGCATCATCAACCTGCGGGGCAATGTGGTCACCGTTATCGACACCCGCCGTCGCTTTGGCCTGGCGGATGCGGAAGTCACTGACGCGACACGCATTGTGGTCATGGAGTCGTCCAACCAGGTGATGGGTATCCTGGTGGATTCGGTTGCCGAGGTGGTGTACCTGAAAGCCAGTGAAATTGAGACCGCGCCCAATGTGGGGAACGAGGAAAGCGCCAAGTTCATCCAGGGGGTGTGTAACAAGAACGGCGAACTGATCATATTGGTCGAGTTCGACAAGATGTTGTCAGACCACGAATGGGCTGAAATCTCCTCACTGTAATGCCGGCTTTGGCCGGACAGCAGGCTGGATGGACGCCCCGTGGTTTCAGCTAACCGAGGACGTCCATCATGTTTGCAGAAATCTCTTCCCTGGCCCCGTGGCTTCTGACAGCCGCTGCCCTGTGCCTACTGTTCGCCCAGGGTATGATGCTCCGCCGTGAAAACCGAAAACTTCGGGAGCAAATGAAAGAGCGCTGCGAAACCCTTGGCCGCGAGCTCCACGCAACAGCCAGTGGCAGTATGGGGGTTGGGCAGCGAGTGGTCACCTGCGAGCGCCAGCTTCATGAATTGCGTGGTATGCTTGACGAAATGCGCCAGAACGATCCGTTAAGGATTTCCTACGATGAGGCCTCAAGGTTAGTGGACCTGGGGGCGGATATCGACGACCTGATGAATACCTGTGGCATTTCACGGCCGGAAGCCGAACTGGTATCAGCGCTCCGCAAGCGCCAGGCGGCCTGACCTAAGGGTTTATCTGTCTAATCTTCACGGGGCCGTCCGGCGTCCTCTGGCGTACGGCCCTGAAGATTGAAGGCAAAGGCAAGAATTTCAGCCACCACCCGGTAGAGTGTCTCCGGGATTTCGTCGTTCAGTTCCAGTCGCGCCAGTATGCTGGCCAGCTCCGGATTTTCGTACAGCGGCACATTATGCTCACGGGCAATGCGGATGATTTCCTCCGCCAGTTCGTGGGTACCGCTCGCCGCAATGACTGGAGCCCGTTCGCCATCGTATTTCAGTGCCACCGCCGCCGGTGAATCTGTGTTCTGATGATCTTTGCTCATACCCGCGTGTCCACCAGCCGGTGCTCAAGACGGGTGTTTGCACCCCTTGGTGTCCCTCTCCGGCACTCCAGGTCCACCACATCCAGGCCGATATCCGAAAGGCCCTTTCGTAATTGCGGCAGATCTTCCCGCACCTGACGCAGCGTGGACTGCTTCTCCGCCCACACCTGCGCAGACACCTGATCCTGCCGCAGCGATACATCAAAATGCAAAGGCCCGGCCTCATCCAGATCCATGGCCAGTGAAAGACGCCATTCCGTTGCCCGGGGGGTGCCAGAGGTTTTCTGGCCGCTGTCTGCCGGATCCTGTTCGATTCGCAACTGGGCGATCCGTGGTTCGTTGTTGGGGTTCAGCCAGGGGAGCTCAAGCAGCATGGTTGATACCGGTGATGGCGCCTCGGCGGTGGTCCGTGTGGAGAGTATCTGGCTGTGTAACTGATTCACGGTAATACGATTGAGCATGCCAGCCAGCAGCCTGAGCATTTGCCCAGCTGTGGGTTCGGCAGACCCCTGTGGTGGCGGAGGTGGAAACGTATTGGGGAACTGAAGCGGTGCCTGCACCAGTTCCGGACTTGCCAGCGGTGTAAAGCGGTTGAAGGCGTCGGGGCCGCTCCCCTGTTGTGCGAGCAAGGCGGTAATCACCCGGCCGATAGCCAGCTTGAGATCGGGTAGGGCGGCCTGGGGCGCCCTCGCCAGCCGCGATTCGGCGAACAGCCCGCTTTCCTCGACCCACTGCCGCAACTGGCCGGCCGCACCGGGTTGAGTTCCGGCACCTGGCGTCAGTGACTGGCTGGACGGCAGCCGTGATATCAGTTGTTCAATAGCCTGCCTCACCGGTTGGGGAAGTGGCTGTGGTGGATTGTTGATGGGGGTTCCAGTGGGCGCAACGCTGTCGGGTCTCGCACCGCCGGTCAGCGTTGTCAGAATTCTGGCAAGGCCGGCATCAACGGACTGTTGCCAGGGCAGGCGCTGCGCCAGCGCCCGGGAGATCGTGGTTTCCGGCGCCTGGGCCAGCTTCCCCATCAGTTGCAGTTCATTGCCCGCGCGCATGATCTTGACCCAGTCACCGGTTTCCAGGGATGTGTCTCCAATAGCCGCCTGAACGGTCAGCGACTGGCCGCGAACTTCCAGCAACAACTGCGCGCCAGCAGAGGATTGTCGGTTGATCACGTCTGCCACCCGAGCGAGTGTTGCCTCGCGATTGGCAAGCTTGAGCTGGTCGAGCTGCACACGGGCAGAGGCCGCGTCCAGTACCGCCGAAGGTTGTCCGCTGCTGGCCGCTGAGCGATCGGCGCCGGTGACTCGGTTTTGGGTGGTGGTGTGGGGTTACCGTTTGGTAATTTCATTGCCACTGATTTGATGTCAGACAAGAGTATTCCTGAGGCGCTTTCGCTATAATACGCCCCGCCGGTAAGTATTGCCTTTCCGAACGTCTGAACCCTCCGGGTCAGTAAAGTGTACACCAGCTCTGGGCCCCGATGTCTGAGCCGTTACTACAGGCTGTCAATCTGCAATGTGAGCGTGATGACCGGATACTGTTCCGGGATCTCTCTGTCTCCATACTGCCCGGTACTCTGACCCGTGTCGAGGGGCCTAACGGCTCTGGCAAGACTACGTTGCTTAGAATTCTTGCCGGACTGAACGACAGTTACAGCGGTGACCTGCTCTGGCGAGGAAGGCCTCGTCATACCTACCGGGAGGAATTCCTCCGCAATATGCTCTACCTTGGCCATCGCCCGGGTATCAAACCGTTGCTTACCCCCATGGAAAATCTCCGCGCCTGATGGCCGGGCGTCGGTATGTGACTGATAAGGTGCTCTGGCAGGCATTGGAAGGCACCGGCCTGGGTGGTTTCCAGAACGTACCCAGTCGTAACCTTTCCGCCGGGCAGCAACGTCGGGTGGCACTCGCCAGATTACTGGTTGCAGATGAACCCCTGTGGATTCTGGATGAGATATTTACCGCCATTGATGCCCACGGTGTGGCTGCTCTCGAGCGATTGCTGGTGGACCGGGTCGCAAGTGGTGGCGCGATCGTAGTGACCACACACCACGACCTTAATCTGCCTCGATGCACCGAATTACCCTGGGGGGCAGTCATGACCATGGTCTCTGAAGCCAGGCTTCCTGTTCGTACACCGGAGGAGTCGGTAAGCGTATTGTCGGCCATGAAAGCCGTATTCTCGCGGGATCTGAAAACCGCCTTTCGCCAGCCCCAGGATTTGCTCAATCCGCTACTGTTTTTCGTCATGGTCGTAACGCTTTTCCCCCTCGGGGTTAGCCCCGAAGTATCATTCCTGCGGGAGGCGGGTAGCGGTATCCTGTGGGTTGCGGCCTTGCTGTCCGTGTTATTGTCACTGGATCATCTTTTCCGTCATGATTTCGACGACGGCACGCTTGAGCAACTGGTATTGCAGCCCCAGCCGCTGTTTTTGCTGGTACTGGCGAAGTCACTGGCCCATTGGTACTCACTGGCCTGCCACTGGTGATGCTGGCGCCTGTTCTGGGGGTGATGGTGCATCTTGAGGGGAACTCTGTTGCCATTCTGTGTCTAACGCTGCTGATCGGAACACCGGTCCTCAGCTTGATCGGTTCCATTGGTGCGGCATTGACCCTCGGACTGAGATCGGCAGGCGTGCTCTTGTCCCTGCTGATCATTCCGCTGTACATTCCGGTGCTGATTTTTGGCACAGGCACGGTAATGGCTGCGTCTGAGAGCGCGCCGGTGGGTGGACAGCTCGCGTTGATGGGGGCGTTTCTGGTGTTGGCGCTGACACTGGCGCCGTTTGCATCGGCGGCGGCCCTGAGGATCAGTCTGTCCAACAGTTAAAGGTAAAAAGGTAACAACCTGATGTGGCAAATCTTTCACAAGCTGGGGTCGCCAAAATGGTTCTTCGGCATTGCCTCAACACTGATGCCCTGGCTGCTTGTGGTGGGGGCAGCCCTGTTGTTGACCGGTATTGTCTGGGGGTTGGGGTTTGCGCCACAGGATTACCTGCAGGGTAATAGTTATCGCATCATTTTCATTCACGTACCGTCTGCGTTTCTGGCCCAGTCGGTGTATATCATGATGTCCGTTGCGGCGTTGGTTACGCTGGTTTGGCGTATGAAACTGGCCGATGTTTTCGTCAAGGCCGTGGCACCGGTTGGTGCAGTGTTGACCTTCCTGGCTCTGTTTACCGGTGCGGTTTGGGGTAAGCCCACCTGGGGAACCTGGTGGATCTGGGATGCCCGGCTTACCTCGATGCTGATCTTGCTGTTTCTTTATTTTGGGGTGATGGCGTTGGGAGCGGCCATCTCCGATGAGAAATCCTCGGCACGTGCCGTTGCCGTGCTGGTACTGGTGGGAGTGGTCAATATACCGATCATCAAGTATTCCGTGGAGTGGTGGAATACCCTGCACCAGCCAGCGACGTTCAAGCTCACGGAAAAGCCCAGTATGCCCGCGGAAATGTGGGTGCCCCTGTTGCTCTCGGTATTGGGGCTTTATCTGATATTTGGCTGGCTCGCCTGTCTGCGTATGCAGACCAACATTTTGGCGCGTGAAGGCCGCACCCGCTGGGTAAAAGAACTGGTTCAGGCACGGGAGAACTGACGCAATGGCCTTCGACTCTTTTGGTGCTTTTCTGGCGATGGGCGGCCACGGCCCGTATGTCTGGGCATGCTATGCAGTGTTTTTCCTGCTGATGGGAGTCATGACGTGGTGGTCGCTGCGTCAGCAGCGGGTCGTAATCGCGCAACAGCGACGCCGTATGGCCCCCGCTCCGTCGGTCGACGAGCGCCCGGCGGCGGCCAGCTTTACCCGAATCGAATCTTCTCAAGACTGACTGGTAGATCAAACATGCACCCGATCCGAAAAAAACGGCTTACCATTGTCCTTTTTCTCCTTGTCGGGGTGTCGGTGGCCGTGGCCCTGACGACCTACGCGCTGCGGCAGAATATCAACCTGTTTTACGACCCAAGCCAAATTGCCGCTGGCGAAGCGCCGGTGGACGTCCGCATCCGTGCCGGCGGCATGGTGGAAGAAGGGACTGTGCAGCGTGATTCGGAAAGCCTGAAAGTGGAGTTCAAGGTAACGGACTTTACCTCATCGGTATTGGTGGAATACACCGGGATCCTGCCGGACCTGTTTGCCGAAGGGCAGGGCGTTGTCGCCATGGGGCGCATGGACGGCAATGGCCGTTTTGTCGCGGACCAGGTGCTGGCAAAGCACGACGAGAATTATATGCCACCGGAAGTGAACGACGCCCTGGAAAAGGCCGCCGGCAAGCGGGCCGCCATGCCTGCGACAGCCGGTGAATCCAGCGCCGGTTACTAGCGTTGCTGGCCCACGTTTAAGAGAGTTGGAGAATCCTGATGTATCCGGAACTCGGACAGATCGCCCTGATACTCGCGCTGTTGCTGGCAGTGCTCCTTTCCGTGGTCCCCCTGGTGGGCTCGGTGACGGGTCGTGACCAGTTGCTGGCCTTCGCCCGGCCGCTGTCAGCGGGCCTGTTCGTCTTCGTTGCCCTGGCCTTTGGTCTTCTGACTCACGCGTTTGTGACCGATGACTTTTCCGTGGCCTATGTCGCCAACAACAGCAATAGCATGCTGCCCTGGTACTACAAATTCAGCGCGGTGTGGGGCGGCCATGAAGGCTCGCTGCTGCTCTGGGTGCTGATGCTTGTTGGCTGGACGCTGGCGGTCGCCATATTCAGCCGGCGCCTGCCGTCGGTGATGGTGTCCCAGGTGTTGTCGGTGCTTGGTATGGTCACGGTGGGCTTCCTGTTGTTTACCATCATGACCTCCAATCCTTTCGATCGTACGCTCCCCAATGTGCCGGCCGATGGCGCCGACCTGAACCCGCTGTTGCAGGATTTCGGGCTGATCGTGCATCCACCCATGTTGTACATGGGTTATGTGGCTTCTCCGTGGCTTTTGCCTTTGCCATTGCCGCGCTGATCAATGGCAAACTGGATGCGGCCTGGGCTCGTTGGTCCCGCCCCTGGGACCACAGTGGCCTGGGCTTTCCTTTCCCTGGGCATTGCCTGGGTAGCTGGTGGGCCTATTACGAACTGGGTTGGGGCGGCTGGTGGTTCTGGGACCCGGTCGAGAACGCCTCGCTGCTGCCCTGGTTGTCCGGAACGGCGCTGATGCACAGTCTGGCCGTCACCGAGAAGCGCGGCGTATTCAAGAGTTGGACCGTGCTGCTGGCCATCGTAACCTTCGCCCTGAGCCTGCTGGGAACCTTCCTGGTGCGTTCCGGGGTGCTGACCTCTGTCCACGCCTTCGCCTCAGACCCCGACCGGGGGACATTCCTGCTGGCGCTACTGGCGATTACGATTGTTTCGAGCCTGACCCTGTACGCGTTCAGGCGCCGGTGGTGCATGTGCGCTCCCGTTACGGCAGCCTGTCCCGTGAAATCTTCCTGCTGATGAACAATGTGTTGTTGGTTGCCGCAACCCTGTTGGTGTTGGTGGGGACTCTTTATCCATTGGTTCTGGACTACCTGGACATGGGGCGGCTATCCATCGGTGAACCCTTCTTCAACCTGACCTTCAGCCCCCTTGGAATTGCCGCCGGCTTGCTGTTGGGGGCAGGTATATTCTCCCGCTGGAAGAAAACCGACGGCGGCTGGCTGGGCCGCAAACTGCTGTGGCCGTTGGCTGTCAGTATGATTGGGACCAGTGCTGTGCTGGTTGGGTACGGCACGTTTGAGCCCTGGGCGTTTGGGGGCCTGTTCTCAGCGATGTGGATTACGGTGGCCACCTTTTGGGATCTCTGGGAAAAGTCCGGGTCACGGAAGGGGCGCCTCCACGGCCTCAGGCGTCAATCCCGCAGTTACTACGGCATGGTGTTCGGGCATCTGGGGCTGGCCATCACCATGGCGGGTGCGACGGTCGCGTCCAACTACGGTATCGAGCGGGACGTACGCATGTCGCCCGGGGACACCGCGATGGTCGGTGATTATCGGGTTGCGTTTGCCGAAATTGGCAACCGAAGAGGGCAGAACTTCACCGCGGAATACGGTCGTTTTGAGGTTTACGATTCGGATGGCGGTCTGATATCCACGCTATACCCGGAGAAGCGCCGATACATGGTTCAACGTAACACCATGACCGAGGCTGGTATTGACGGCGGACTGTTCCGGGATATTTTTGTGGCCATCGGTGAACGGGTGTCTGACGATGCCTGGGCGATCCGGCTTCAATACAAACCGCTGGTCCGCTGGTTGTGGTTGGGGGCGCTGTTTATGGCCGCTGGTGGCTTCCTGGCCATTTCGGACCGCCGCTATCGCATTCGCGACAAGGTTGCGGAAAACGGTAAGGCCAAGGCACCGAACGCAGGCGGTGAGCGCGGAGCAGACCCGCTAGGAGCGGCGTCATGAAGCGGCTGCTGCTGTTCACGCCGTTGATCCTCGCTGTGGTACTCGGAGTGGTCCTGTTCGCCGGTATTGGCAAAGACCCCAACAAACTCGAGTCGGCGTTGATCGGCAAACCGGTGCCCGAGTTTTTGTTGACGGATCTCCACAACGAAAGTCGCGAGCTGACTCGTGAGGTTTTTGAAGGGCATGTGTCCCTGCTGAATGTCTGGGGTACCTGGTGCCCGGCCTGCCGGGATGAGCATGGTGATCTGGTCTGGCTGGCGGAAGAGAAAGGCGTGCGTATCGTTGGCCTTAACTATAAGGACAACCGGGATGATGCCCTGGTCTGGCTTGATCGGTTGGGCGACCCGTATCAGGTGTCGATCTACGATCCCCGTGGCAGCCTCGGGTTTGACCTGGGGGTTTATGGCGCGCCGGAAACCTATGTCATTGATGCCGAAGGTATTGTGCGTTACCGCCATGTTGGCGTGGTTAACGAAAAAGTATGGAAGCAGGACATCAAGCCCATCGTCGATCGGTTCAGGGAGAAGATCTGATGTGGCGCCTGGTGTTTGCATGGCTGTTACTGATGACAATTGCGCCGATGTCGGTAGCGGATGCCCGTGACGTTTACGGATTTGATACGCAGGCGCAGGAGCAGAGGTTCCAGACCCTGATTTCGGAGTTGCGTTGCCCGAAGTGCCAGAACCAGAACATCGCCGATTCCAATGCGCCGATTTCCAAGGACATGCGCGACGAGGTGTACCGGATGATGTCTGATGGCGCCAGCAACGAGGAAATTGTCGGAGCACTGGTCGACCGCTTTGGTGAATTCGTGCGATACAAGCCGGAGGTGGATAGCCGCACCATCCTGCTGTGGGCAACGCCAGCCATTGTGGTCCTGGGTGGCCTGATGGTGGTGGCCGGGATTGTCATCCGTTCCCGCAGGGCCGGCCAGGACGAGCCAGCCCTAACCGACGAAGAGCGTGCACGGGCATCCAGAATGCTCGATGGCGATGACTCCAACCGCACCTGACTTCAAACAACACTCTTTCTCAACCGGATTAATGACCGTTCTATGACACAGACCTTCTGGCTGACGGCCGCTGTATTAATCGTACTTGCCCTGGCGTTTGTGGTGGCGCCGTTGTTCCTGCACCGTTCCGGCCGGCGCGCGGAAATGGATCTGCGCAACCAGAACCTGTTGGCATATCGCAGCCGAATGGCGGAACTGGATCGCGAGTTTGAAGCCGGCGCGCTGGACGAGGAAAGCTATCAACAGCTCCGGGAAGAGCTGGCCGGCAGCATGCTTGATGATGTCCCGGATGCTGAGCGTGGTGTTATTGCTTCACCGGATCGGGCCAGGGGCGGGAAAAGCGCCATCGTCATTGCGATTGCCAGCCTCGCGGTTATTCCCGCCGCTGCGGTATACCTGTACGGACAGTGGGGCGCCATGGACGACGTCGAGCAGTTCCGCGCCATGCAGGAAATGATGGCAGCCGACAGCGATCGCCTGGGCCAGATGCAGGAACTGACGGCCCAGCTTCGCGAGCGGTTGGAGGACAATCCGGAGAACACCGAGGGCTGGGCCATGCTGGGGCGTAGCTATATGCGCATCGAGCAGTATGAGGATGCGGCGTGGGCCTTCGAACGGCTGGCAGAGAGTATTGAGGACGATGAGAGCGGTAAAGCTGTCGCCTGGGGATTGTCAGCCCAGGCTGCATTTTTCCTGAGTGAGGGTGATCTCAACCCAGAGGTGTCGAACGCCATTGAAAAAGCCAGGTCGCTGAATCCCGACGAGGTCAATTCCCTCGGCCTGCTCGGCATCCATGCCTTCAGCCAGCAGAACTTTGAGGAGGCGATCCGGTATTGGGAGCGCATTGTGTCGGTGGCGCCCAATCATCCCCAGATTACGTCCATCCGCCAGGGCATTGAACAGGCCTATCAGCGCCTGGGTCGGGAGATGCCGCAGGAGCAGCCGTCAGAGGTATCCGGGGCCGGCGTAACCGTCCAGGTGGAAATAGACGAAGCATTCCAGGGCGAGATTCCTGACGACACCACCCTGTTTGTTCTGGCGCGTCGCGCGAATGTTCAGGGCGGGCCACCTCTGGCTGTGGCACGGCTGAGTGCGGGCCAGTTACCGATGGAGATCCGATTGGACGACCGCTTCAATATGTCCGCGAATGCAAAGCTGTCGGAGGCGGGTGAAGTGCGCCTGCAAGCGCGCCTGTCGCGCTCTGGCAACGCCAGGCCCCAGGCGGGTGACTGGCAGGGCGAGGTGGATCAGCCGGTGCCAGTGGGTGAAGGCGAAAACGAGCCTGTCACTCTGGTGATTGACACTCAATTAGTGCAGTAATCTTTTATCGGCTGGTGTTCAGGCCCTGCGGGTAGAGCGGCGGCAGCTGATCCCCGGGAGCTGACTCACTGGCGGTTCCGCGCACGCGGATCAGCGCTGCCACAAGCCGTTCTCCCTGCCAGGGCTCCGACGTAGCCGATTCACCGGGTGTCCCGAACAATCGCTGCTGAAGCTGTTCGATCTCGGCGGCCAGTTCCGTGTCGTCCAGAAACCGGTTCACATCCGTTACGCTTTGGAAAGTGCGTTCCGGATGCCTTTGAGACATCCAGCGTACAAGCAGGTCGGTCGTTTTGGGCGATCCCGCCTGCGCTGCCTCGCACAGATCCCGGAATAGCACCTTTTCCCGGTTGTCTCCCTGACTCGCCACGACCTTGCCAGCACTGGTGCGACGCCTGCTGTACCACCAGGCCGCCAGTGTGATCAGCCAACCCACCAGAGCGGCCAGTGTGGCCAACGGCCAGAAGCCAGCGCCGGATTCCCCGTCAGTCTCACCTGATACCGGGTCATTGTTGGTCCTGGTGTCCGTTTCCGATGCGTCTTCCGGATTACTAGGCACCGAGTCGATCTGGCCGGGTATCCCCTCAACGACCAGTGTATGTGGCGGAATAACCGCTACTTTTTCGCTGTCGCTTTCAGTATCCCACCAGGGGATCCGGATCTCGGGCAAGGTTAATTTTCCAGGCTGCACTGGCACCAGTGCCGTGGTCTGGGTCAGTGTCGAAGTCAGCCCTTCGGTGCCGGGTGTGGTCGTGCGCTCGGGCTTTTCCGGGTAAGCCCGTATGCTATCGGGCGTCTGTTCCGGGAACGGCGGCAGCGATTCGGCAGGCAGGCCCTCCGTCCTCATGGTGAGGCTTCTGGTAAGGTTCTGGCCCGCTGTCAGGTTCTGGTTTCGTGGCAGTCCGGACTGGGTCAGCTCCAGCGTGCGGGCGGGCAACCAGGTGTCTCCGCTGAATTCCGCTGGCACACCCTTGACGGTGATATCAAACAGGTTGGCGCTGTCGCGGAGAAACTTCAATTGGCCCTGTTCATTCCGGGCCTGGCCCTCAAAGCGGATGGGCTGCAGACTGAGTTGTCCTTCTCTTTGGGGAAACAATGCGTAACGGCGCTCAACCACACGATAGCGAACACCGTCCCGGTAGCGGGTGTACTCGTTCTGCTTGCCCAGCGATTCGACAATGGCATTCGGGTGCTCCGGTTCGGAGAGCTCGCCGCGAATGAGGTTGCCGGTGAAAAACAGCTTGATGGTGAGCACCAGCTGTTCCTGAACGTACACTTCGTCCTTGTCCGCGGCCAGCTCGATAAAGCTGTCTCTCTGGGCCTCGGTCTCCTGATCGGGTGGGGTGCCGCTGATAACCTCAATGGTGACGGGGGTTGAACGGGAATCCCGGAAGCTCAGGGGCGGAATGGTCAATTCACCGGTCTTTTTGGGCGCGAGCTGGTACGTCCATGTGATCTCGCCCACCATTTCATTGTTGACGGTGCGAATGGAGTATTGCTGGTTGCGGGCGAGAATTTCGAAGTCGTCTTCTACCTTTTCGATGTCCGGTTTTGGCAGACTCGACAAGTCGAAATCGAACAGGTTTCCCAGATTGATATCGATTTTGGTGCTGCCCTTGACGCTCAGGGTAAGCACTTCGCCCTCGTAAAGACGGGTTCTGTCGGGTTCGACGGTCAGATCGTTGGTTGCCATGGCCGGTCCTGCCATGGTGACAAGCAGCAGTATCAGAATAAACGGACCGGTCAGCCGGCTTACCATGGTGTATCGCCCTCGTCAGATGGTGTTTCTCGTTCCTGGTATTGTTGCAGGAATTTGCGCCTCAACAGTCCGCCCGGATTATCGGGCACGCGCCGGAGCCATTGTTCCTGTCCCTGGGTCAGCGGGGAAGTATCAAGCTCCGCCGGTGCCTGGATGTTTGTCCGTCGCTCTCTGAAGCGTCGGCATCACGCTGGCGTTGTTGAGCGCTCTCCTCCTGCTTTTCCTGTTGGTCGCTTTGGCCGTTCTGTTGGCTATCCTCTGGCTCGTTCTTTTGCTGTCCATTGTGTTGATTATCCGGCTGGTTCTGCCCGGCCTGATCTGACGGGTCGCCGTCCTGGTTCTGAGTATCCGACCCATTCTGTGAGTTCTGCTGGTTACCCTGCTGCTGTTGATTGCCGTCCTGATCTGACGATTCACTGCCGTCCCCGCTGGATTGGTTCTGTTGCTGCTCCAGCAGCTGTTTCACCAGGTCACGGTTGAACAAGGCGTCTTCATGTCCAGGTTGCTTCGCCAGCACATTCTCGTAGGCCTCGAGGGCTTCTTCCAGCTTGCCGGCACGGGCCAGGGCGTTGCCGCGGTTGTAGCTTGCCCTGGGTGTGTCTTCGCTGGCGAACGCGCCCGCTGCGGACTCATAGTCACCTGAGCGATAGAGTGCACTACCACGCCACTGCGGATTGTCGAGAATCCTGGCTGCCTGTTCCGGGTCTTCTTCGATCAGCGCGGGCGCACGCTGATCCTCCCGGGACCAAAGGGCGTCCCAGTCCATGGCCATTGCGGGACGTGGGGTGAGGGGCAAAAGTGTTAGCAGTACCGCCACCATGGCACCGCGACGCCAGCCGAGCAATGCCAGTGGCGCGGCCAGCCACAATAGCCAGTAGCCATCATCCTGCCAGCGGTTGACCGTCAGGTCGCGCTCGCTGTCTTGCCAGTTGTCCGAGTCAATGGGGCGCAGCTCCAGGCTGCGGATGTCCTCGTCCGTAATGGTCAGGCTATGGCTGTCTCCACCATTGCTTTTCGCCAGTTCCGCCATGCCTGCGGGGTCCGCACGGGTAATCACGATGTCGCCGCCATCACGAATGAATCCTTGGCGTGCCAGCGGTATTGGACCACCCTCTGACGTACCAACGGTCAGGGTGCTGAGCGCGAACCGACTGCCCGTCAGGGTATCGCTGATGCGAGGAAGGTAACGCTCGTCCACATTGTCTGCAATCAGTAACAGTCGCCCCGTCCCCGGGGCGCCCTGTTCCAGCAGGTCAAGGCCACGTTGTATGCCGAGATCGGTTCGGTTTCCTGCAGCTGGCATGATCACCGGTTCGAGTACCTCCAGCATGCCCTCGATGGTATTGCTGTCATCCGTCAGCGGTGTGACCGCATGAGCGTCCGCGGCATAGACCACCAGGGCGGTCAGGCTTCCCTCCCGTGCTTTCAGAATATCGCGAATCTTGCGCTTGGCCACAGTCAGGCGGTCGGGCGTTACATCGGTGGCAAGCATTGACAGCGACAGGTCCAGCACGATAACAAGGCTGTCATTCTGTTGTTGCAGTGGCGTGGGCGCCTTGCGCCACGACGGGCCGGCGAGGGCAACGGCAAGCGCCACGAGGGCGGCAACGACCGGCAATACGGGCGAGCGTTTTTGACCGCCCGCTGCGCCAGACTGACTGATCAGTGGGCGCAGCAGTTGCGGCGGTATCACGCGGCTCCAGCCACTGTCGCTCTGGCGGACGCGTTTGAATACCAGCGGCAGGACAAGGGCGACAAGAAGTAACAGCAGCCACAGTGGGCGCAGGAAGTGAAAATCAGCCATGGTTCCCTCCCCGTGCGTTGTTTCTGGTCTCAAGCCGGTTGCTGGCCACTCTGGCGCCCTGGAGTAGCAGCCAGATCAGGACGGCAATCCCGGCGGGCCAGACGTACAGTTCAGTCACCGGTCGATAGTGCTTGCCTTCCAGTTCGATGGGTTCGAGCTGTTGATGCTTTCGTAGATCAGTTCCAGCTCGGGCAGACTGCGGGCCCGGAAGTACTCACCGCCGGTCTGCTGGGCAATTCGCGTCAGCAAACCTTCATCGAGGTCGCGGGATGGGTTGACCCGGCGCGAGCCGAGCAGCCCACGCTGAACCATGGTTTCGGCGCCAATCCCGATGGTGTAGATGCGTACGCCAGCGGCTTTTGCAATCTCCGCCGCCTTGTCCGGCGCGATCTCACCAGCGGTGTTGCGCCATCGGTCAGCAGGATCACCACACGTTGCTCCTGGGGGCGATCACGAAGGCGTTTGACCGCCAGACCAAGGGCGTCACCGATGGCCGTGGCCCGCCCGGCCATGCCGATACCGGCTTCATGCAGCAGCGTGCGAACGGTGGCGAGGTCAAAGGTCAGCGGCGCCTGGATATAGGGTTCCGTACCGAACAACAGCAGCCCCAGGCGGTCACCTTCACGGCGCTGGATAAAGTCATCCAGCACGCGCTTCACCGCCTGTAGTCGGTTTATGCTGCGGCCCTGGATGACCATGTCCTGTTCGTCCATTGACGGGGAAATATCCACTGCCAGAAGCAGGTCACGACCGCTGACCGGCAACTGTACCTGTTCGCCGACGTGTTGGGGGCGCGCCAGGGCCACGACCAGCAGCAGCCAGATCAGCAACAGTGCCAGTTGCTGCCAAAGGGGGGCGTGGCTGCCGCTACGGCTGACACCCGGCAGGTCCGATAACCAATGCCCGACCGGAAAAACAGGTGCCTCCACAGTCTGAGCACTGCGTTTGCGTAAACGGATTATCAGGGCACCAGAGCCAGTAGCAGGGCCCATGGAAACGCAAGGCTCAGCATTTTTGGCCTCCCAGCCAGACACGGGCGAACGCGATAGCATCACTGGTATGGCACTCGGGGGTTGGTTGCCAACTGCTGTTCACCATGGCTTCCACCACCGGGCGTGAGGCAATGCGATCCTTCGGGCTGGTTTCCAGAAGAAAGCGAACCCAGGGTTCGCCGGACAGGGATTCCGGGAGGCGTTCAGGGTAGCGGATACGCGCGGCTTGTTTCAGTAGAGCGTTCAGCGCGCCGAACCATTGGCTGTTGGGTGTTGCGGCCTGCTCCAGTCGGTTCAATTCTGTAATGGCGGTTTTCAGCCAGCGGTTTTTGCGCCGTTTTCGTCGGATCAGCACAAACGCCAGAATGCCCAGGGCAATTGCGATAGCCATCAGCAACCACCAGCCGGGCGCCGGTGGCCAGAAGCCTCCGGATTGTGGCAGATGAATGTCTCTGAGCTGGCTCAGTGGGTCCTGTTGCATCATGGGGTCTTTGCGGTTCCTGTCATCCGATGTGCCCCCGGGGGCCAAGCAGTGCCTGCAACGCCAACGCTGGCTGATCGCCGGTCATGACGCTGGCGGGCTGTACCCCCGCCGTTCGAAAGCACTCCTCAAGGGCCTCTGTATGCTGGCGAACCTTGTCCGCATAGGCCCTCTGGAAGCGGGGGTTGCTGCTATCGAACCACACCGGTCCGTCTTCGCCGGCAATGGCGAAACGACCGCTTTCAGGTAACTTCAGCTCCAATGGGTCAACAACTCTCAGTGCGCTGACCGTGTTGTGACGTGCCAGTGAACCGAGTAGCCGCGACGTTTCTGAGGTAATGGTCAGGAAGTCACTGATGACGAAAATGCGGCTACCGGTGTGGGCCACACGGCGAGCTTCCCGCAGGGCGGTATCCAGGGTGGCGTTTTCCACGCCGGCGGCCGCAACGGCGCTTGAGTCGCGCGTGCTTCTTTGCTGCCTTGCCACGGTGTCGAGGAACTGCAGTACCGATTTCTTGCGCCGCGCCGGGCGCTGTACGGTGAGTTCGTTGCCGTTGAAAACGATTCCTCCCACCTGATCGCCAGACCAGAGGGCAAGCCAGGCCAGGATACCGGCAATCTGGGCGCCGCGGACCTGTTTGTAGGCACCGGTGCTGGCGAAAAACAGTGAAGGCCCGAGGTCGCAAAGCAGGAGCACGGGGCGCTCGCGCTCTTCCTCGTAGAGCTTTGTGTGCGGCGACTGCCGTCGGGCGGTCACCCGCCAGTCGATGCTGCGGATATCGTCCCCGGGCTGATACTGGCGCACTTCAGCAAAGGCCATGCCCCGCCCGCGCCGGGGAGAGCGTTGCAGGCCGGCCTGCCGGGATCTTACCGGGCGCGCAGCAGGCAACTTCAATGCGCGGGCATCTGCCTGAAGGCGAATGAGACCGGAAAGGGGAATATGAGTCGCTGGCTCTTCGGGCGTCATGGTCACGGTGTCAGGCTGTTACCGGAACGCGGTCTATCAGGCGCTGGATAATAGCATCTGCAGTCAGGCCTTCGGCTTCGGCTTCGAAGGTCAGCAAAATACGATGGCGAAGAACGTCGAAGGCAATGTTCCGCACATCGTCCGGGCTGACGTAGTCCCGTCCTTCCAGCCACGCCATGGCTCTGGCGCAGCGGTCCAGCGCGATGGTGCCTCGTGGGCTGGCTCCGAAGGCAGTCCAGCGGGCCAGTTCCGGGTCGAGTGACGCCGGGTCACGGGTGGCCAGCACCAAAGCCAGCAGGTATTGCTCGACGGGCTCTGACATATAGATGTCGGAAACCGCATGCCGGGCTTCGAAAACCTGGTCGGCCGTCAGGCGGACTTCAGCGGCCACCTGCCCACGGCGGTAGTCGTTGCGCGCCAGGTGAAGAATCTCTTTTTCGGCCACGGCGGACGGATAGTCAATCACTACATGCATCAGGAACCGGTCGAGCTGGGCTTCAGGCAGGGGGTAGGTGCCTTCCTGTTCGATGGGGTTCTGGGTGGCCATTACCATGAACAGGCGATCCAGCGGGAAGGTGCGCATGCCGACACTGACCTGGCGTTCGCCCATGGCTTCGAGCAACGCTGACTGTACCTTGGCCGGCGCCCGGTTAATTTCATCGGCCAGCACCAGGTTATGGAAGATCGGGCCATGCTGGAACTCGAATTGCCCGGTTTCGGCTCGGTAGATCTCACTGCCGGTGACGTCGGATGGCAGCAAGTCCGGGGTGAACTGGATACGGTGAAAGTCGCCTTCGAGGTGGTCGGCGAGGGCCTTGATGGCGGTGGTTTTTGCCAGGCCGGGAGCGCCCTCAACCAGCAGGTGGCCATCGGCCAACAGGGCAATCAGCAAACGGTCCACCAGTTTTTCCTGGCCAATAATCCTTTTTGCTAACTGAGACCTGAGCTCTCCAAACGTATGCTGTAATGCCATGGGGGGTGTCCACTCCTACTGCAGAGACGGTTCGCGTAAGTAGATGCCGCAGTTTTCGCATCTGTGGGGCAAAAATCAAGGCTTTGACTATGCTTATGTGACGGTACACCGATTACGTTTATTTCACACTCACAGAGGTCGACTATGAATGCGCTGACGATCGCCAGCAAGGAACAGTTTTTCCAACAGCTGGACGAAGCTTTCGCTGAAAAAATAGCGAAAACCGAAGCGAAAAAGATCAGTGAATTCGCGAAGCAGCATTATGCTCACATTCCTCTTGAAGAACTTATAAGTCGACGATTTTCCGATACCTATGGGGCTATCCTCGCGGCCTGGCAATTTCTTCAGAAACGGTCCGCCGAGGAAACCCCTGTGTCCGTGTTCAATCCGGACCTCGAAAGTGATGGCTGGCAGTCAACGCATACTGTCATTTTTATTCTTCATCCGAACATGCCGTTTCTAATCGATTCCCTGCGAATTGCCATTAACCAGCGGGAAATCGGTACCCACTCGATTCAGCACTCCATACTTCAGGTGGAGCGGGACACTCAGGGCAAACTGAAAAAACTGCATCCTCCGAAAAAGAAGTCCGCCAATGCCAGCTACGAGGCGTTCATTGTGCTGGAGATTGACCGGCATAGCAGCCCGGAAGACCTGAGATCGCTTGAAGAGGTGCTGCAAACCATTCTTCATGAAGTCCGAATAGCGGTCAGTGACTTTCCGATTGTGACTGAAAAAGTCAATGAAATCAGCCGGGAGCTGGATAATACCACGGCCGGTATCGACGAGGAGGAAAAGGAAGAGGCGAAGGCCTTCCTGGCGTGGCTGGTCAAGGACCACTTCACCTTCCTCGCTACGACGAATACGATTTTGCCAAGGACAAGAGCGGGCTGGTGGTCCGCCGTGTGGAGAATTCCGAACTGGGCATCCTGCGGGTGAACAACGAGCGCCCGGATCGTGTTCGGCTCAATGAATTGCCACAGCGCACCCGGCATGAAATGACCCGCACCGATGATATCTTCATTTTCGCGAAGTCGGCCCAGCGTTCACGGGTTCACCGTCCGGCCTATCCGGACTACATCGCCGTCAAGAAGTTCAACAGCAAGGGCGAGGTGGTCGGCGAGCGCCGTTTCCTGGGGTTGTATACCTCACGGGTCTACAACGAGCGCCCGGATGAAATTCCCCTGCTGCGCCGCAAGTTCCAGACGGTCATGCGGCGGTCGGGGTTCCTGCGTGATGACTACGCGGGCAAGGAACTGGATCAGATCCTCACGGTGTATCCCCGGGACGAACTGTTCCAGATAGAGCCGGGCGAGCTGCTGTCCGTCGCCAAGAGCATTCTCTATATTCAGGAACGTCGTCGTATCGAGCTGTTCATGCGGGAAGACGTGTATGGCCAGTTCGTGACCTGCCTGGCGTTCTTCCCCCGGGATATCTACAACACCGAGTTGCGCCTGAAGGTCGAACAGGAGTTGCTGGAGACCCTGGGTGCCGAAGACATCGAATTTGTGACCCACTTTTCCGAATCGGTTCTGGCGCGGGTGCAGTTCACGATACGGGTGCCCCAGGTGGAAAACCGGCAGCTTCCGATTTCCGAGATTCGTGACAAGGTGATCGGCTGGCACAGTCCTGGCGTGATGGCCTGCTGGAAGCGCTGACCGAGGCCTATGGCGAAGAGCAGGGTAACGAGATGTTCCGCGTGTACTCTGGCGGTTTCCCTGCCAGTTACAAAGACATGTTCTCGCCCCGGCGTGCTGCCATTGATCTTGAGCATATCTCCGGCGCAGCTGAGGAAAAGCATCTCACCATGAGCTTCTATCGGGCTCTGGAAGAGGATGAGAGTACGCTTCACTTTAAGCTTTTCTACCCGGATGAGCCGCTACCGCTGTCCGATGTGATGCCCATATTCGACAATCTGGGTTTCCGGGTGATCGGCGAGCACCCCTTTGAAGTCAGTGACCGGAAAGGCAAGACCGTATGGATACACGACTTCACCCTGCAGGCGCACAGTGGGAAAGTGGTGGATATCCATCGTATCCGGCCTATTTTCGAGGATCTGTTCCGTCGCGTGTGGTACGGCGATGCCGAGAATGACGCTTCAACAGGCTGCTGCTGTCCTCCTACATGAGCTGGCGGGAGATCGCCTTGCTGCGGACCTTCGCCCGTTACATGCGTCAGATCCGCTTTTCCAACAGCCAGACCTTTATCTCCAACACCCTGGTCAACCATGTGGACCTGACGCGGTTGTTGCTGGAATTCTTTGAGGTGCGCTTCAATCCGGAGCGTTACCAGAGCGAGGGCAAAAGTGCGGCTGCGCAACAGAAGCTTGAGATCGAGTTCAACGCCGGGCTGGATGAGGTAGAGAACCTGAGTGAAGACCGGGTCCTGCGCCTGTTCCTGGAGCTGATGCAGGCTACCCTGCGTACCAACTATTACCAGCCCGACGGCGAAGGTAAGACAAAGCCGTATATCAGTGTGAAATTCGACCCCTCCCGCATTCCGGATATGCCGCTGCCCATGCCCATGTTCGAGATTTTCGTCTACTCACCTCGGGTTGAGGGCGTGCATCTGCGTGGTGGCAAGGTGGCCCGAGGGGGCTTGCGCTGGTCCGACCGTTTCGAGGACTATCGCACCGAGATTCTCGGGCTGGTGAAAGCCCAGCAGGTCAAGAACGCGGTGATCGTGCCAGTCGGTGCCAAGGGCGGTTTCGTGGCCAAACGCCTTCCGGACATGTCGGATCGCGAGGCTTCCAGGCCGAGGGTATCGAGGCCTATAAAACGTTCATCCGTGGCCTGCTGGACATTACCGACAACCTGGTGGACGCCGGTATCCAGCCGCCAGCGTCGGTGATTCGTCACGATGAGGATGACCATTACCTGGTTGTGGCTGCGGACAAGGGGACTGCAACTTTCTCGGACATCGCCAATGGTCTGGCCGCGGAGTATGGCTTCTGGATGGGGGATGCTTTTGCCTCCGGTGGCAGCAACGGTTATGACCACAAGAAAATGGGCATAACCGCCCGTGGTGCCTGGGTGTCCGTGGAACGCCATTTTCGCGAGCTGGGCATCAACCCGGCCCTGGATGAGTTCACCGCCATCGGTATCGGTGATATGGCGGGAGACGTGTTCGGCAACGGCCTGCTTTCATCGGAAAAGACAAAGTTGGTCGCCGCCTTCAACCATGTGCATATTTTTATCGATCCGGCGCCGGACGCGGCGAAAAGCTACAAAGAGCGTAAGCGTTTGTTCGAGCTACCACGCTCGTCCTGGACTGATTACGACACCAGCCTGATTTCCAAAGGTGGTGGCATCTTTAATCGCAGCGCCAAATCCATTCCAGTCAGCCCGGAAATGAAGAAACTACTGGGGATTAAATCCGACCGGGTGCCGCCCAACATGTTGATTACCCACATTCTGAAGGCCCAGGCTGACCTGCTTTGGGTGGGTGGCATTGGAACCTACGTCAAGGGTCAGGGCGAGTCCCACGGGGACGTTGGGGACAAGGCCAACGATGCGGTTCGTATCAACGGTTCTGAGCTGCGCTGCAAGATTGTGGGCGAAGGTGGGAACCTGGGCCTGACGCAGTTCGGGCGTATCGAGTTCGCGCTACGCGGCGGCCGGCTCAATACCGACTTCATCGACAACTCCGGCGGTGTGGATTGCTCCGACCACGAAGTGAACATGAAGATCCTCCTGAACCAGGCGGTTGCGATGGGGGATCTAACGGATAAACAGCGCAACATCATGCTGGAGGAAATGACGGATGATGTGGCCGCCCTGGTGCTCAAGAACAATTATCGGCAGACCCAGGCCATCAGTATTGCCAGTGTGGGGGCCATTACCCGGCTCGAAGAATACCGCCGGCTGATGAACACCATGGAAAGCGAGGGCAAGCTGAATCGCAGTCTGGAATTCCTGCCTGACGACGAAACCCTGTCCGAGCGTAAGCTGGACAAGAAAGGGTTAACCCGTCCGGAACTGTCCGTGCTGATTTCCTACGTCAAGGGGGATCTGAAGCAGACCCTGATCGACAGCAGTTTGCCGGATGAGCCCTGTTGGCTGGGGAAATGTACAAGGTGTTTCCTCAGGACCTGACCCGCAAGTTCTCCAAAGAGCTGGGTGAGCACCAATTGCGCCGTGAGATCATTGCGACGCAGATTGCCAACGACATGGTCAACCACATGGGGATCACCTTCGTGGAGCGGTTGAAGCAGTCAACCGGGGCCGACGCGGCGTCGATTGCGTTGGCCTGGATCATCGCTCGTGATGTCTTCCGGCTGGACACTTGGTGGGACAAGGTGGAATACCTGGATTACTTTATCCCGGCCAAGGTTCAGATGGATCTGATGGGTGACCTGATGCGACTGATTCGCCGAGCTGTTCGCTGGCTGCTGCGCAACCGCCGGGCAGAACTGGTATTCAGAGCCATATGGAGCGTTTCGCCGACAGCGTCTGGAAGATCACGGCCGACCTGCCGGATTATCTCGGCGAACAGGCCTGTGCTGATTGGAAAAAACGCCATGACGAACTGGTCGAGTCTGGCTTGCCGGAAGATCTGGCCTCTGTGGCGGCAGGTACCAGCTACCTCTATTCGTCTCTCGGCATCATCGAGGCCCGCGAGGCAACGGGCATGCCTCTGAAAACCGTCGCCAACCTCTATTACGATCTCGGCGACAAGCTGGATCTGAACTGGTTTGCCAACGCCATTGCAGCCCTGGTGCCCGCGTCTCACTGGCAGGCCCTTGCGAGGGAGAGTTTCCGTGAGGATCTGGATTGGCAACAGAGGGCGTTGACCACGGGTGTACTCAGGCTGGCTGCAAAGCCTGGGGATGTCAGCGGTGCTGTTGATAACTGGATGGCGCGGCACAGCACCATGATAAGCCGCTGGAAGTCCATGCTGACGGAACTCAAAGGGGTGCGTGAACCGGAATATGCGATGTTTTCCGTGGCGTTGCGAGAGCTACTGGATCTGGCTCAGAGCACCATGCACGAACATCACGACTCCGACCTGACTCAGACCAGTTGATGATTGATTTATGTCGCGGATTGCCGTTCAATTCTGGGCAATGTTGATCATTGGGAGGAGGTTTGATGGGGCAGCTTGATCATTTGCTGGACAATAACAAGGCCTGGGCCGATGGCATCAAGAGCCAGGACCCTCAGTTTTTTGACCGCCTGTCCAACCAGCAGGCACCAGAGTACCTCTGGATTGGCTGCGCGGACAGTCGGGTACCGGCCAATCAGATTGTTGACCTGATGCCTGGTGAGCTGTTTGTGCACCGAAACGTGGCCAATGTGGTGGTACACACAGACTTCAATTGCCTGTCGGTACTTCAGTTCGCCGTTGACGTGCTTAAGGTCAAGCATGTCCTCGTCGTTGGTCATTATGGCTGCGGGGGAGTTAAGGCGGCCCTGAACAATGAGGGCTTTGGCGTGATTTCGAACTGGCTGCGGCATGTTCAGGACGTTCGAGACAAACACCAGGGCATTCTTGATGGCCTGGCGACCGATCAGGACCGCGTGGACCGCCTGTGCGAGTTGAACGTGGTGGAGCAGGTTGGCCATGTCTGTCAAAACAACATTGTGCAGGAGGCCTGGCGTCGTGGGCAGGCGTTGACCGTGCACGGATTCGTCTACGACGTGGCCGACGGCATCCTTCGGGATATGGGGCTGTCCATTAGCTCCGAGGCCGATCACGAGGCCGTCAAACAAAACAGCATTGATGAACTGGTGTTGAGGCCGGTCCGTGCAGGTCGCCATAAAAATTGACGCAAAAAATGTCAAATTGTGTCAATTATTCGTGACAGGCGTCACTTTCTGACCCGGCACGTCATCACAGTTAACCTCCTGAAGGATTGTTACACTGAATTCGTAACATATCAGGAGGTTAACCATGCGAGAGATCGTTCAAAAAGCGCTCAGTGCCATGAGTCAGCGCAAAACGACGCAGTCCACCCAGCTCGTCGCCGCACCAGTGAAACGACGCCGCAGCCGGAATCAGTGGAAGATTGGGGTATGTCGCCAGAAGACGCTTTGCGAGCCAACACGGTTGCCCGCTACAAGTAGGAGGCCGGAGTTGTAATCTGCCGGTTTCTGACCGCCCGGGCCAAGACTCAGGGCTCAATTCCGGTTAGAGTATCCCGCCTGATACGAACGCCGGGATACGCTGATCAATGTCTGCACTGCCTAATTCCCACGAAGTCCTGCTCAAGAACCAGAATCTGTTGCGTGGTCGCCTGGCCATTATTGGCATGGTCGATCCCGCGTTGCTTCCCCGGTTGCCGGACCGGGGACTGACGATTTCCGAACACTTTGGCAATTACCAACAACTGCTGGCCGTCAGTGGCTGGACGGCGGCTTTTGGCTATGATGCGCCGGAGTTGTCATCGGGCATGGCCGATACCCTGGTGGTGTTCCTCCCCAAGGCCCGAGTTGAGTTGTCGGTAAGGCTTGAGTTGGCACTTTGGCTGGCGGCCGAAGGTGCTCGACTGGTCTTGGTGGGCGAAAAGAAAGAAGGTATTGCAGGCGCTGTGAAGCAGCTGAAGGAGCTTGCACCGCAAGCATCGAAGGCAGACAGTGCCCGCCACTGCCAGGTCTGGCAAGCCGATAGCCTGCCCAGGCGCCCAGTGTTTGACCTTCAACGTTGGCTTCAGTGGCATCCGGTTGAGTGCGAGGGAGTTGGCTTCAGGATGGCCGGCTTGCCGGGTATATTCAGTGACGGTGAGCTGGATGATGGTACCGCCATGCTGTTGCAAACCCTTGCTGACTCACCGCTGGAAAAAGGACCCGTGCTGGATTTTGCCTGCGGCGCAGGTGTTATCGGCACCTGGTTGCAGTTGCACCAACGAGCCACGGAGCAGGGCGTTTTTCCGGTCGACGGCGTAGACGTGCAGTTCCAGGCCGTTGCCTGTGCTCGTGCGACCTACCGGGAGGCGGGCGTGGATGGCTTGATTCACGCCTCCGACGGGTTGTCCGGCGTCGACGGCCGCTACGCTGCAGTTGTCACTAATCCGCCATTCCATACCGGTATCCGTACCGATACATCCATGACTGAGCGGTTCCTGCAGGGTGTGGCAAAGCACCTGGAGCCCGGCGGTGAGTTGCGCCTGGTGGCGAACACGTTTCTTCCCTATGAAGCACTGATCCATCGTCACGTCGGGCCGGTCAAGACGATCGCCGGCGACCGACGCTTCACGGTGTGGAGCGCCCGCCGTCACTGAATTGTCGTCTGGCTGTCATACGGTCGTCATTGCCATCGGACAAGGTATGAATAATCCTTGAGCAGGCCGGTGGGGGAAGCCGATGCATCAGTACCGGAGCGTTTTCATTTCCGATGTTCACCTGGGATCCGCCGATTGTCAGGCGGACTACCTTCTGGATTTTCTCGACAACGTCAGCTGCGAGACCCTGTACCTGGTCGGGGATATCGTTGATCTGATCGCTATGCAACGGCGGGTGCACTTCCCGGAAAGCCATCAGGCGGTTGTGAGGCGGTTTATGGCTATTGCCGCTGCCGGCACGCGGGTGGTTTATGTGCCTGGCAATCACGATGAATTTCTGCGGCACTTCTGCGGCCAGACGTTGGCAGGTATCGAGTTGAAGCAAAAAGCCATTCACACGACGGCGGACGGTCGCCGGTTCGTGGTCTGCCATGGCGACCAGTTTGATCAGGTGGTGCGCTGCAGCCCCTTGATGCTGCTGGTAGGCGATAGGGCTCATGGCCTTCTGCTGCGCCTGAACCGCTGGTTCAATGCCTGGCGGCGCTTACGCCGCAAGCCATACTGGTCCCTGGCGGCCTGGGTCAAAAGCCGTATCGGCAAGGCGCGGTCATTCATTCGACGCTTCGAACTGGCTGCTCTGACGGCGGCAGAACGCGGACACTATGACGGTTTTATCTGTGGTCACATCCACTCAGCAGGCTTTCTGCGCAGCCAGGAAGGACTCTACTGCAACGACGGTGACTGGGTAGAGCACTGCACGGCGCTGGTGGAGCGGCACGATGGTAAGCTGGATATCCTGCACTGGTCCGAACAGCCGGGCATCCTTGCTTCGGAGCCTGCACAGCCCGCCCCTGAGTTCAGCGGCGGCCAACGCCCCGTCATCGACGTTCTGTCGCCTGCGTTTATCGAAAGCATCAATGCGACGCCAAAATAGCGGTTTTTTTCGGGCATAAAAAAGCCCCTGGGGTGAGGGGCAAGAAGGTTTGCTACCACAACAAACGGAGCAACCTGAAATCGTTCTTTCAGAGTAGGGTTAATTTCTAGAGTAATCAGCCTAGAATGTCCGCAGTTTTCTGAATGACGATGCGGATGCCTAAAATGACAAGTGAGGTTCTAACATTCAGTGGCGGGCGCTTGCCCCTGAAACGCCCCGGTGGAGGCCACACCCTTCGGGCCTGGGACGCCGCTGATGAGCAGTTGCTGGAGCAGGTTCTGGAGCGTTGCACGCCGCAGAGCCACCCACGGGTGTTGATCATTGACGACCAGTTTGGGGCTTTGACCCTGGGTCTGGCGCCTTTCTCCCCTGTTTCCTTTGCCGATAGCTGTCTCCTCTCTGAATCCCTGGTTATTAATGCTCCGGCCGATCTGTCTATTCCGGCACCAAAGAGCTGGCTGGAGCCGCCGGAAGGGCCCTTCGATCTTGTTGTTATGAGGATTCCCCGGCAACTGGACTACCTGGCGTGCCTGTTGCGGTGGGTGAACAGCGTTCTGGCACCCGAAGGCAAGCTGATTGCCGGTGGCATGATCAAGCACCTGCCGTCACACAGTGCTGATGTGTTTGGGGAGCTGGTCAACACCCGGGAAGTCTGTCCCGCGCGCAAAAAAGCGAGGGTGGTGGTTGCCGCCCGGGGTGAGGATACGTTGCGGGAGTGGCCGGATTTCTGGCGAGGATACAGGTTGTCGTCCCGGTACGAGCTATCGGGTATGCCAGCGGTGTTCGCCAGAGCAAAGCTGGATATCGGTTCGCGGTTGCTGCTGCCGGTCATTGAGCGGAAGATTGCGGATCTCGCCCCTGGAGCACGGGTACTGGATCTGGCATGCGGAAACGGTGTGCTTGGGCTGACGGCCCTGGCCCGCAATCCGGCGCTTGAGATTGCGTTCGCGGACGTTTCCAGTCAGGCGGTTGCCAGCGCACGTCAAAATATCCTGACGGCTTTCCCGGACGCTGTCGCGAGCTTTTACCACAGTGATGGTATTCCGGAGGCGGCTGACCGTTATGATCTGGTGCTGTTAAACCCGCCATTTCATGAAGGCGGTGTGGTCGGTGACCATATTGCCCTTCGTCTCTTCAGTCAGGTGGCTCGGCACCTGTCCCCTGGCGGATGTATGTTGCTGGTGGGGAATCGGCACCTGGGTTATCACCGCAGTCTCCGTCACTACTTTGGCCAGGTGCGACAACTCGATGCAGACCCAAAGTTTGTGGTGTTCGAAGCCTCTGTTCAGGAGGGTGGCCGGTCGTAACCCATGCGTGCCAGCGTATCAACGATGGTCTGGGTCTGACTGTCGATCTCGATGTTAACCCGGTCGCCGACCGTCATATCGGCAAAGGTGGTTGCCCGCAGGGTCTCGGGGATCAGGTGAACGTTGAAGCGATTATCATTGACGTCGCCAATGGTCAGGCTGGCGCCGTTGATGGCGATGTAGCCTTTGGGAAAGATATAGCGAGCCCATGCCTGCGGCACCTCGAATTCGATGGTGCAATTGTTCTCGGGGCGGTCGATCGCGACGATATCGGCCGTGGTGTGCACGTGGCCGGAGAGGAGGTGCCCGCCGATTTCGTCGCCTATCCGGGCCGCACGTTCGAAATTGATGCGATCCCCTGGCTTCAGCTTTCCCAGGGTGGTCAGGCGCAGCGTTTCCTGCATGGCATCGAAATAAAGATTTTGGCCTTCCTGTCGCGTTACCGTCAGGCAGGTGCCGTCGATGGACACTGACGCACCAATGGTCACGTTGTGAGCCTGATTTTCCGGAAAGCGGATGCTGAAGGTGCTCAGACCGGGCACGGCAGAAATCTCGTCAACGATGGCAATACCCTGAACAATGCCTGTAAACATGTCTCAACCTCGACGACTGGTGTCTGTAGCCGTATAGGGCCACACTTGATGGTCGCAAGGATAGCGATCCTGTGGGTCGGTGCCAAGCCATCGTGACCATCTCAGGTATGCTCAGGCACGCTCAGGCATGTCTCTGTGACTCAAGGATCCGGGCCGTTGGCCGATAAACGGTAAGGGCAGGGTGTCGACGACAGCTATTGGCCCGGTGATCCATGACGGACAATCAACCATGGCAGAGAACGAAAACGTACGTCAGAGAACCAGCGATACCGCGCGTGGAGGAGAGCCCTTGCTGCGTAGGGGGCGGCCCGCGGACCCTCATCCGGAAACGGGTGATGCGGGGCGGGTGGCCGGTGCTGATACTGCTACTGGTGCTGAAGTTCCTGCCAACCGCCCCGAGCGGGGTGCAACGGCCTCTGCTGGCCGGCTTGAGACTGACGACATTCCAGCGAGCGATGAGTCTGTTAAGGAATCGTCGACGGGTGAGAGCCCTCAGAACATCGAAAAAACCCTGGCGGAGTCGCGTCAACGTAAGCTTCGTTTGATGCTGCGCCAGTGCGACCGTGTGTTGCTGCTGGATTTCGACTTGTTGGCTCTGCCTGACTGGCCGGATAATTACACGCTTGCTGCGGCCCGGCGCAATCGTGACATCTGGCTGTTTGGTGCGTTGTTGGCGGCGGTGGTTTTTCTCAGCGGTATGACCGGCTTTGTGCCAGCGTGGATTGCGGGCGGTGGTTTTGGTGCCTTTGTCATCATCCTGCTACTGGGAGTGCCAGGTGTTCGCCGCCTTTATACGTCGCGGCCCTCGTATCTGGATCTGGTCATCCGCCGTCAGAGGATGATTCGCGACGCACGCAAGCACATCGAACACCTGGAAGGGAAAGAGGGGCTGGTGTGGCAGTGTGCTCGTATGGCCGAGTTTAACTCGGCTCTGAAAGCGACCCGGTTCAGTGAACTGCTGGCATTATCCGAACGGCGGGTATTGGCTCGGAACCTGACCCGGCGGGAACATATCCGTCTTTATCTGATCTATCTTCTGGAGGCTGAGAAAGCTTACGGACGGGCACAGCAGGCTTTTTTCGAGGGGCACCAGCAGGCCATTGACCGGGGCTGGTCATCGGTAGCTGCAGAGCCGGGGGACAGAGCTTGACATAGCTGCCGGTCAAACGTATGTTTCAAACAGACGTTTGCTTAGAGGCACTGATAATAAAATGGCTCAGTCTGATACGGTTGACCGAATTCTTGATGCAGCGGAAGAGCTCTTCGCCGAGCGGGGTTTCTCCGAAACTTCCCTTCGCATGATTACCAGTAAGGCTAAGGTAAATCTCGCTGCTGTCAATTACCACTTTGGTTCTAAAAACGCCCTGATCCATGCGGTGTTTGCCCGCTTCCTGACGCCATTCTCCGCCACGCTGGAGGATGCGTTCGATGATCTGGAGGCGAAATGCGACGGCGAACCGCCAACGTTGAACCAGACTCTATGGGCGCTAACTGAAAGCGCAGTACGCATGCCGCAGCGCAATGAAAAAGGTATTTCCATATTCATGCGTTTGCTCGGCCTGGCCTATACGCAGTCCCAAGGCCATCTTCGGAAATTTCTTGAGCAGGAATATAGCCAGCCGTTCAGCCGCTTTATGCGCCTGCTCAAGGAAGCGACGCCGCAATTGTCCGCGGTCGACCGCTACTGGCGCATTCAGTTCATGCTTGGTGCGACAGCATTTACCATGTCCAGCAGTGATGCCCTGCGGGATATTCTGCAGAACAAGCTGGGTGTGGAAACCACGGTCCAGGAAATTGCAGCACGACTTGTGCCCTTCCTGGCGGCAGGTATGCAGGCTGATGACGCCATGCTGGTGCCACCTGCCCATAAAACCTCGGTTGCCTGAGTCGCTCGCTCTCGGTTAGGCTTCCGGTTGGTTTGTTCACCGGGAGCCTGACGCCGCATGCCACGTAATCCTGTTTCCATACCTGTTCCCGGAATCGAGATCAGTCTCAATGCGCAAACGCTGACACTGTTTCCTGGCGACACATCAAAGCCTCTCTCCTATCCCGTTTCGACGGCACTTAATGGTCCCGGTGAGCGCCAGAGCAGTGGGTGCACGCCCACGGGCCGGCATTACGTGCGCGCGATGGTGGGTGATGGCCTTCCCCTGAATACCGTATTCATCGCCCGCCGGCCCACCGGGGAGGTTTATTCCGAACAATTGGCGCGTCAGTTTCCCGAACGTGACTGGATACTGTCCAGAATTATCTGGTTATGTGGGCTTGAGTCGGGGAGAAATCGGGGCTCCGGGGTCGATAGTTTTCGTCGGTTCATATACATTCACGGCACACCGGATACCGAACCCATGGGCGTTCCGCGCTCCCATGGTTGCATACGCATGAGGAATGCCGACGTTGCTGACCTATACGACCGTGTCTCGCCGGGCCTGCCCGTCACGATACGATAGCGCCGGCGGTTGTCACTAAACCGGTTGCCATCAAACCGAGGGAAACGATGATCGAAGAAGCACCTTCCATACTCAATACCTGGATTCAGGACTGGAATCTGCTGTCAGAGAGCTGGCGAGTGGGGCTCGTGGTTTTCGCTCTGGTGGCTGGCACCGCGGTGGTGGCCTACATTGCGAGTTTCATCGTGGGCGCCGTCGAACGGCGTTTTCAGAAAACCGACAACCTCTGGGACGACGCACTGCTTCACGCTGCGCGGAAGCCAGTGGTCGCGTTCGTCTGGCTGCAGGGTGTGTATTGGGCGGCAGAGGTTGCTCACCACTACTCGGAAGCCGAAATCTTTTCAGTCAATCAAACCATTTTGCAGATTGGCTTTGTTTTTCTGCTGGTGTGGACGCTGCTTCGGCTGATCAAGCAGGGGGAACAGATTCTCGCTTCTCCGCTAAAGATGAAAAAGCCGATGGATTACACCACGGTCAATGCGGTGAGCAAGCTGTCCCGGACCGTTGTTATCATCACCGCGGTATTGATTGCCATGCAATCCCTTGGTTACAGCATATCCGGGGTGCTGGCCTTTGGTGGTGTTGGTGGTATCGCTGTGGGCTTTGCCGCCAAGGATCTGCTGGCCAACTTCTTTGGCGGGTTCATTATCCATCTGGACCGGCCATTCAAGGTCGGCGACTGGGTTCGCTCCCCCGATCGTAATATCGAGGGCGTGGTGGAGCACATCGGCTGGCGGCTGACTACGATTCGCACCTTTGACAAGCGCCCGCTCTACGTGCCGAATGCTGCCTTTACGACCATTGCCGTAGAAAACCCCTCGCGCATGCACAACCGCCGTATCTCTGAAACCATTGGTATACGCTACGTGGATGTCAGTGGCATGGCTGAGGTTGTGGCGGACATCCGGTCCATGCTGGAGAACCACGAGGACATCGACCAGGACCAGACCCTGATCGTGAATTTCCTGGCCTTTAACGACTCGTCGCTGGATATCATGGTTTATACCTTTACCAAGACCATCGAATGGGTGAGGTTTCATGAGGTCAAGCAGGACGTACTGCTGAGGATTAGCGAGATCATTGAAAGCCATGGTGCCGAAGTTGCCTTTCCGACCCGCACGCTTCACCTGCCTGACGGGGTGCGTGTCGCATCGAACGGCAAGCCGGCAAAAGGTCGTAGCGATTCGGATTCGTCAGATGAGGCCGTTGACGAAGATGTTGAACAGGGACGTGCGCCTGTTTCTGGAAGCGAACACTCTTCGGAAACACGTGGCGATAGTAACCAGGCGGACGGGGACTGATCATGGGTGTGAATAACCAAGTTGCCCCCGTGGGAATCATCGGGGGAACCGGGCTCACGACGTTGTCTGGGCTGGAAATCACGGGTGAGCGGGTTGTCGACACGCCCTGGGGTGAGCCGTCGTCGGTTTTGGTGGACGGCCTGCTCGGGGATCAGCCGGTGGTGTTCCTGTCTCGCCACGGAAACCCTCACCGTATTCCTCCGCATCAAGTGAACTATCGCGCCAATCTCCATGCGCTCCAGCAGGCGGGAGTACGTACGGTGGTCGGTGTTAATGCTGTTGGCGGGATCCATGCCGATATGGGGCCTGCCCATATCGTGATTCCCGATCAGATCATTGACTACACCTGGGGCAGGGCGAGTACGTTCTTTGAGGGCGAGTTGGAGGAAACCACGCACATTGACTTCACCTTCCCATATTCAGAGTTGGCCCGGGCGCTGTTGATTGATGCAGCTCGTACAGTGGGTTGTTCGTTCTCGGATTTCGGTGTTTACGGTGCAACACAGGGGCCCAGACTGGAGACCGCAGCGGAAGTACGTCGCCTTGAGCGGGACGGCTGTGACCTTGTCGGTATGACGGGAATGCCGGAAGCGGCTCTGGCGGCTGAACTGAAGATGAATTACGTGTGCCTGGCGCTGGTGGTTAACCGCGCGGCAGGGAAGTCGGATCACATCATAACGATGACTGAGATCGAGGTCGCTATCGACCAGGGCATGTCCGGCGTCAAGCGGATCCTCGAAATCGCCATTGGCGGGCTTGGAGCCTTACTCCTCAACCTTCTTGAAAAACACCAGCACGCCAATGGTGGGGGAGTCGAGGAAATGGACTTCCTCGCTGCGCATGCGGCGTGTTTCCCGTATCCAGGTGATTAACTCCGCCTTTGGCTGACTGGCGCTGGAAACCTGCGTCTGATCTGCTCTTGCAATGTCGCCACCCGTTGCCATTGAGGCCAGCGAGTCCCGGGCTTCATTGTTTTCGAGGGCAGGCTGGTCATTGCCCGTAGCTTCCTGCCCAGCACCGTCGTCCATTGGCTGATTGTTACCGCTTGCCGTCGCTGCTTCGTCTGAACTCTGGCTGAGCGTGGTCTGTTGCAATGACAGGGGCTGCCAGTGGTTGAGGTGGACATCCACGTGGAGATAGCGTTGTCGATCGATGGTGATATGGCCTTCCACTTCGCGGAGCCCGGCATCGGCCAGCCAATCGCCAATAGCGACCTTCAGGGGGGCTCCGTCAAAGTCAGGGGGGAAAGACTGGTACCACCCTGTGGCCAGGAGTATGCGGAAGCGGCCACTGTTTTCCAGTCGGTTGGCGGCTGTCCGCAGGTGAAGCTGGCTTCGCGGGACCAACTGTCGGGTGGTTTCCGCGGTTCCGTTGCGATCCACGGCTCGAAGTATTTCGGTGATGTCCAGGTTGGTCGGCTCTGGAATTCGGCTGGCCATTTTCTCGTTGACATCGGCCGGATCGACGATCCTTTCGAGGATTACGATCTCAGCCCGGTAGTAGTCTTCACGGGGAGGCTGGGCCTGTGACGCAGCGTTGTCGCTTCCCTGTTCTTCGGATGTTGCGCCTGCGGCGGGCCCGGATGATTCCTGGGCTGACACCCAGGGTGACAGGGTCAGCAGGGCCGCCAGAAATAGGGCGCGTGTTCCGTACAACGGTTTACCGGGCGTTCGCAAGGGCATTGCTCCAATGTTCCTGTGATCATCAGGGGCGCTGAACCGGTTGTTTCAGGAGGCCAGCTGCCCCAGCATGTCGGAAATGCCGTCGAGTTTACCACTGGTTGAGGCATCCTTCAGCCGGAAACGGAAACTGTTGGCGCCTTCCAGCCGATACTGGTCTGGCGAGGATTGCACTTTTTTAACCAGAACCAGCGGATCCACTGGCGTAGAACTGCCGAATTCCAGCCTGGCCCATTCTTTTCCGGCGTCCACCTTCACGATTCCCAGGGCTTCCGCGTGGATTCGGAGCTCGGACTGTCGAATCAGGTTTTTTGCCGGTTCCGGTAATAGTCCGAAGCGGTCGATCATTTCAACCTGAAGTTCTTTTAATCCATCTTTGTCGTTCACGCTGGCGATTCGCTTGTAAAGCATGAGCCGGTTGTGGACATCGGGCAGGTAATCCTCGGGGATCAGCGCTGGTATGCGAAGGTTCATTTCCGTGCCGTGGCTCAGCGGCAACTCGGCATTAGGCGTTCTGCCGTCGCGTATTGCTTCCACGGCTTCGTCCAGTAGCTGCATGTAAAGCGTAAAACCAATGCTTTCGATCTGGCCGCTTTGCTCTTCTCCCAGCAACTCCCCGGCGCCGCGAATTTCGAGGTCGTGGGTGGCCAGCATGAAGCCGGCACCCAGGTCCTGCGCTTCCGAGATGGCTTCAAGGCGCTTTTTCGCGTCGGCGGTGATGGACCGGGGTGGTGGTGTCAGCAGATAGGCGTAGGCCTGATGGTGAGAGCGCCCGACACGGCCGCGGAGCTGGTGCAGCTGTGCCAGCCCGAACTTGTCCGCGCGCTCGATGATAATGGTGTTGGCGCTGGGAATGTCGATGCCGGTTTCGATAATGGTGGTGCACACCAGCACGTTGAAGCGCTTGTGATAGAAGTCCGACATGATCTGTTCCAGCTCGCGCTCGCGCATCTGGCCATGGGCAACGCCCACGCGTGCTTCCGGGATCAGTTGGCGCAGATCCTCGGCGGTTTTCTCGATGGTGGCCACATCGTTGTGCAGGAAGTACACCTGGCCGCCTCGCAGTACCTCCCGCAGGATGGCTTCTTTGACCATGGCCTCGTCCCGCTGTCGCACAAAGGTTTTTACCGACAGGCGTCGCGCGGGGGGCGTGGCGATGATCGACAGATCCCGCAGGTGCCCCATGGCCATGTTGAGGGTGCGGGGGATCGGCGTGGCGGTCAGGTTCAGCATGTCCACCTCGGCACGCAGGGCCTTCAGACGTTCTTTCTGCTGGACGCCGAACCGGTGTTCTTCATCGATGATCACCAGGCCCAGATTCTTGAACTTGATGTCACCCTGGAGCAGCTTGTGTGTGCCGATAACAATATCGGCTTTGCCGGCTTCGATGGCGGCCATCGCTTTGGTGGTTTGCCCGCCGCTCCGGAAACGGCTGAGTAGCTCGACATGGACGGCGGTATCCGAGAAGCGGTCGCGGAAGGATTCGTAATGCTGCTGCGCCAGCAGGGTGGTAGGCACCAGCACAGCGACCTGCTTGCCGGAGTATGTCGCCATGAAGGCAGCGCGCATGGCCACTTCGGTCTTGCCGAAGCCAACATCGCCACAGACCAGGCGGTCCATGGGTTTTTCACTGACCATGTCCTCGAACACAGCCTCAATGGCCGCCTGCTGGTCCGGGGTTTCCTCAAAGGGGAAACCGGCGGCGAAGGCACGGTAGGCTTCTTTGGGGTCTTCAAAGGCAAAGCCCTTGCGGGCCTCCCGGCGCGCGTAGACATCCAGTAGTTCCGCCGCAGTATCGCGGATTTTCTCCAGAGCCTTTTGTTTGGCGTTGCTCCAGCGATCCGTGCCCAACTTGTGCAAAGGCGCGTGATCAGTATCCGAACCGGTATAGCGGGAAATCAGATGCAGGCTGGAAACCGGTACATAAAGTTTCGAGCCGCCGGCGTACTCCAGCATCAGGAATTCGCTGGCTTCGCCTTCAACGGTAATGGTTTCCAGGCCCTGGTAGCGGCCAACGCCATGATCTATATGAACCACCGGTGCGCCAATGCGCAGCTCGGACAGGTCCCGGTAGCCAGCATCGTCGGCCTCGGTTGGTTTCTCCCGACGCCGCCGCTGCAGCACCCGTTCACCGAAGAGGGCTGTTTCCGTGATCAGAGCGAGGTGATGGTCAGGCAATAGCAACCCATATTCCATGGGTGCGACGGTAATGCCGAGGGTGGCGGAGGGGTCGCTGACAAAGGCCTGCCAGTTTTCCAGAGTCGACAGCTTGAGGCCATGGTCGGCCAGGTTCTCAATCAGTGCCTCGCGTCGGCCAGAGGACTCCGCACAGATCAGGACCCGACCGTTGAACTCACTGATAAAGCGCTTGAGGCGCCCAGCCGGGTCTGCGGCACGGCCATCCATCGCAACATCGGGCATGACGTCGGTCTGGCAATTGCGGCCGCCGCTGGACTCGGTGGCTTCCGTGGTCATTGTTACCCGGGGAAATCCCTTGAGCAGGCCGAACAGCTCGTCCTTCTGGAGAAACAGTTCTGCTGGCGGCAGGATAGGACGCATCCGGTCGTGGCGACGGTCCTCGTAGCGTGCACGGGTGTCGGCGTCGAAGGCGCTGGCGGCCTCGTTAAGTCCGGATGCTGTGAATACCAGGGTTTCGCCGGGCAGGTAGTCAAAGAGCGTTGCGGTCTGGTCGAAGAACAGGGGCAGGTAGTACTCGATCCCCGGCGGTGTAATGCTGTGGGTGACGTCCTGGTAGATCGGGGCGTCTTTATCGGCATGGGGAAACTGCTCAAACCACCGGTTACGGAACCCTGATCGGGCTTCTTTGTGCCAGGGAAACTCGTTGGCGGGCAACAGCTCAATGCGTTCAATTCGGTCGATCGAGCGCTGGGTTTCCGGATCAAAGGTTCGCAGTGTTTCAATTTCGTCATCGAACAGGTCGATGCGGTAGGGACGGGTGGCGCCCATGGGGAAGATGTCCAGGATAGCCCCGCGCACCGCGTACTCGCCGTGTTCATAGACATTATCGGCGTGCCGGTATCCGGCCGATTCCAGCTGCATGCGCCAGTTGTCGATATCCAGTGACTGGCCAACCTCAAGAAGCAGGGTGTTGCCTTGCAGGTAACTGACCGGCGGCAACCGGTGCATCAAGGTGCGGGCCGGCACCACCAGGACGCCGTGGTTTGTGGTTGGCAACCGGTGTAGAGCCGGATTCGACGGGAGGTAATGTCCTGGTGTGGTGAAAACAGATCGTAGGGCAGGGTTTCCCAGTCGGGCAGCGACAGTAGCTCGAGTCCATCCGGTGTGATGGCCGGTTGGTCTTCATCGGTGGGCAGGCCCAGATAGAATCGCATGGACTGCTCGAGGCGGATGGACTCCTCGGTGCTGCGGGTTATTACCAGTGTCAGGCCCTGATGGGCCCTGGCGCTCTCGCAGATGGCCAGGGCGTCGCTGCTGCCATGCAGTTGCCCCCAGATGCGGTGATCCGCAGCCTTGACAGGTGCGACCGGCGCAACCAGTGCGGTGTGTCTGTCGGAGTGGGCGGCGGCTTGCGTCATGGGCTGGTTCTTTCTCCTGGATGCATTGGGAGCCGGGGAGTGGCGAGGCGCGTATTCTACCGGCCAGAAGTGTCGCTGTCATGACAGCGGTCCAACAGTTACGAAAGGATTAACGGGGTGTATTTGCTGTCTGAGAAATAACGTTGGATAATACTGCCCCAATTTTCCAGGTTCCAACTGCAGAGGTTCAAGCGTGAGTCACGAACAGATCAACCAGCACCTGTCTAACTGGACGGAAAGAGAATCCACTGCGGAAGCCATGATTCCGCTGATCGGTCGCCTCTACCGTAAAAACAATGTGGTCACGTCCGTGTATGGCCGGTCCATTATCAACCAGTCGGTCATCGACATCATCCGCGCACACCGCTTCGTGCGTCAGGTTGAAGACAGCGAACTGTCCGTTCACAACACCCTGCCTATTCTGCAGGCGATGGACAAGATGGATCTCGGGCGTGGCCATGTCGATATTGGCAAGCTTGCGGTGAAGTTCAAGGAAGAAGGCGGGGCTCTTGACGACTTCCTCAAACGTGAGATTGGCCCGATTATCGGCGAGTACCAGACCCAGTCTCAGGAAGATGCCGAAAACGACACCAAGGATGTGGTGCTGTACGGTTTCGGACGGATCGGGCGGCTGCTGGCGCGGATCATGATCGAAAAGGCCGGTGGCGGCAACAATCTGCGCCTGCGCGCCATCGTGGTCCGTCAGGGTGGGGCAAGCAATGACCTCGAAAAGCGTGCCAGCCTGCTGCGCCGTGATTCGGTTCACGGTCCTTTCAACGGTACGATTACCGTGGATGAAGAGAACTCTGCGCTGATCGCCAATGGCAACTTTATCAAGGTGATCTACTCGCCGGGCCCTGATCAGGTGGATTACACCCAATACGGTATCAACAATGCGATCGTCATTGATAACACGGGTATCTGGCGTGACGAGGCTGGTCTTGGGCTGCACCTGAAATCCAAGGGCGTCAGCCGGGTTTTGCTGACTGCGCCGGGCAAGGGCGACATCAAGAATATTGTTCACGGCATTAACAACGACTGGATCACCCGTGAAGACAGGATCCTGTCAGCGGCGTCCTGTACCACCAACGCCATTACGCCGGTGCTCAAGGCCATTTATGATGAGTATGGTGTTGAGGACGGTCATGTCGAGACGGTTCACTCCTACACTAACGACCAGAACCTGATCGATAACTACCACAAGGGTAGCCGTCGTGGTCGCAGTGCCCCACTAAACATGGTTATTACCGAAACCGGTGCTGCGAAGGCCGTCGCCAAGGCGCTTCCGGAGTTGAAGGGCAAGCTTTCCGGTAACGCCATTCGCGTTCCCACTCCGAACGTGTCCATGGCAATCCTCAATCTCAACCTGGAAAAAGACGTAACGGTGGAGGGTGTTAACGAATACCTTCGCGATATGGCGCTGCACTCCGAGCTGCAGAAGCAGATTGACTTCGTCAACTCGCCGGAAGTGGTTTCCACCGATTTTGTCGGTTCCCGCCATGCCGGCATTGTGGATGCGCAGGCCACCATCGCCAATGGCAAGCGCCTGATCCTCTACGTTTGGTATGACAATGAGGCTGGTTACAGCGCTCAGGTGATTCGCGTGGTTAATCAGATGGCGGGTGTTACCTATCCGATCTTCCCGAAGCGGGTTAGAGGCTGACGAGCCCAAAAGTGCTCTGAGGCAATTAAGAAACCCCGGTCGTTTTCGCGACCGGGGTTTCTTTTTGGGCCCATGTAAACCACTCTCTGATTACGTTAAGGCACAAACTCCGTAGGGTTTCTGGTGGAAATAGTATTCCTTAATCTCTATAATTGGCGCGATTTTGGGTACGTCTGACACCCGCTTCCCATCGCTTTTCCTTAACCGGATGCCTGGCTGTGATTAACGCCGGTGGATCCGTTGCCCTGGCGCCATCATTCGGTTCAGGCCGGATTGGCACAACTGGGCGGCACGCGTCGGGCGTTACAAATCCATCGAATAGTTTCTGATGATTGGATGAGGCTAATGATCAAGATCAAAAAAGGCCTGGATCTTCCCATCAGCGGCGCTCCTGAACAGACCATTACAGACGGCAAACCCGTTCGCCATGTGGCGTTGATCGGTTTTGACTACGTAGCATGAAGCCAACGATGGCTGTGAAAGAAGGTGACCGTGTAAAGCGCGGCACGCTGCTGTTTACGGACAAGAAGACCGAAGGCGTTCGTTATACTTCACCGGCAGCCGGTGTGGTCAAGGAAATCAACCGCGGCGAGCGCCGTGTGTTTCAGTCGGTTGTCGTTGAAATCGACGGCGACGAAGCTGAGACCTTTGCGCGTTACGATGCGTCTGATGTTGCTGGTCTGGAGCGTCAGCAAGTCGTCGATAACCTGGTCGAGTCCGGGTTGTGGACAACCTTCAAGACCCGTCCCTACAGTAAGGTGCCTGCCATTGATACGGCGCCGCATTCCATCTTCGTGTCCGTCATGGACACTAACCCGCTGGCAGCAGATCCCACAGTGATCATCCGTGAAAACGGTGCGGCCTTCGAACAGGGGCTGAAGATTCTCTCCAAGCTGACCACCGGTAAGGTGTTTGTGACCGGCAAGCCGGGCTCTGATGTGCCGGTTCCGTCTGACGACAGCGTGGAAGTTCAGCAGTTTGAGGGTGTTCATCCGGCGGGTAACGTAGGTACTCATATTCATTACCTCGATCCCATTGCCGGGGACAAAGTGGTATGGAGTATCGGCTACCAGGACGTCATTGATATCGCAAAACTGTTCGAGACCGGCGAGCTGTCGGTGAACCGTATTGTTGCGGTCGGTGGTCCGAAGGCCCTCAAGCCGCGCCTGATTCGTACCCGTGTCGGCGCCAACCTTGATGAACTTCTTGATGGTGAAATCGCCACGGACTGCGAGGTTCGCAAAATTTCCGGCTCTGTGTTCGGTGGTCGTCGTGGTGACGGGCCCTGTAACTACCTTGGTCGTTTCGCCAACCAGATCTCGGTTCTGGAAGAGGGCAACAAACGAGAGTTTATGGGCTGGCTGTCGCCGGGAGCCAACAAGTTCTCGGTTATGAACATCTACCTGTCCAAACTGGTCGGCGGAAAGCGGTTTGATATGACGACCACGACCAACGGCAGTGAGCGGGCGATGGTGCCAGTAGGGATGTACGAAAAGGTCATGCCTCTGGACATTCTGCCTACCCAGTTGTTGCGGTCTTTGATCGTGGGCGACACTGAAATGGCACAAAAACTGGGTGCGTTGGAGCTGGATGAAGAAGATCTGGCGCTGTGTACCTTCGTGTGCCCGGGTAAATACGAGTACGGTCCGATTCTCCGTGAGAACCTGACCAGAATCGAGATCGAGGGCTAAAACGATGGCAATCCGACAGTTTCTCGATGGTATCGAGCATCATTTCGAAAAAGGTGGCAAGTACGAGCGCTGGTATGCGCTTTACGAAGCGGTGGATACGATTTTCTATTCACCGGCTAGCGTGACATCCACTACCTCTCATGTGCGTGATGGTATTGATCTTAAACGCATCATGATTACGGTATGGCTGTGTACCTTTCCCGCAATGTTCTTCGGTATGTGGAACATTGGCTTCCAGGCCAACAGCTTCCTGGCTGAGAATCCTGACGCGCTGATGGGTGACGGTGGTCTGCGTACTGCCTTTATCAGTGCCCTGGCCGGCAATAATGCCGCCAGCATCTGGGACAACTTTGTCTACGGCATGGCGTACTTCGTACCCATTTACTTCGTCACCTTCGTGGTGGGCGGTTTCTGGGAAGTGCTATTTGCCACGGTACGTCGTCACGAAGTGAACGAAGGCTTCTTCGTGACATCCGTGCTGTTCGCGTTGATATGCCCGCCAACCATTCCGCTGTGGCAGGTTGCCCTTGGTATCACCTTCGGTGTGGTCATTGGCAAGGAAGTGTTTGGCGGCACCGGCAAGAACTTCCTGAACCCGGCCCTCACCGGTCGTGCGTTCCTGTATTTTGCCTATCCGGCCCAGATTTCCGGTGACACGGTATGGACGGCCGTCGACGGTTTCAGTGGCGCGACCGCGCTGAGCTGGGCTGCCAGTGGTGGCCTGGAAGCACTGGAAACCCAGATTGGCTGGATGTCAGCTTTATGGGTTCGATTCAGGGCTCTATGGGTGAGACCTCAACGCTGGCGGTGTTGATCGGCGGCATTATCCTGCTGGTGATGAAAATCGCGTCCTATCGCATCGTCGGTGGCGTGTTGATCGGTATGATTGCCATGTCGCTGCTGCTGAACGTGATTGGCTCGGATACCAACCCAATGTTTGACGTGCCGGCTCACTGGCATCTGGTGATGGGTGGCTTTGCCTTTGGCATGATGTTCATGGCGACCGATCCGGTGTCGGCGGCGATGACCAACACGGGTCGCTGGTGCTTCGGTATCCTGGTCGGCGTGATGACCGTACTGATTCGCGTGATCAACCCGGCATTCCCGGAAGGCATCATGCTGGCAATTCTGTTTGCCAACCTCTTTGCACCGCTGATGGACCATTATGTGGTTCAGGCCAACATCAAACGGAGGCTTGCCCGTGGCTAAAGCTAAAGAAACTGTCTCCAGAACACTGATGGTTGCTCTGGTGCTGAGCGTTGCGTTTTCTGTCGTGGTATCGACAGCGGCGGTAATGCTTCGACCGGCGCAGATCCAGAACCAGAACCTGGACATTCGTTCCAACATCCTGGCGGCTGCCGGAATGCTGAAAGAGGGCGCAACGGCTGAAGAGATTGAGGAGACCTTCTCTCGCTTCGACGTTCGGTTGGTTGACCTCGAGTCTGGTGATTACGTTGATCCCGGGGCCGTTGGTGTGAAGGAGCCGATGAAGTACGACATGTACAAGGCGGCTTCTGATCCGTCCATGTCGGTCAATATTCCTGCATCGGAAGACAAGGCCGGCATCAAGCGCCGTCCGAACGTTGCCAAGATCTACACCCTGAGTGAAAACGGTGAACTGGTCAGGGTAGTCCTTCCGATTCATGGCTACGGTCTGTGGTCCACCCTTTACGGGTTCGTATCGCTTGAGGCGATGCCAACACCATTGAGGGCCTGGGCTTCTATGACCACGCTGAAACTCCGGGGCTTGGTGGCGAGGTGGATAACCCCCGCTGGAAAAGCCAATGGGTCGGCAAGGAAGTGTACGGCGATGAGTTGGAAGAGCCGCAGATTCGCCTGGTCAAGGGTGGCGTGGGCGCCGGTGCATCCGACAAGGAGCACAAGGTGGATGCCCTGTCCGGTGCGACCCTGACGAGCCGAGGTGTTGAGCAGTTGGTCAACTACTGGATGGGTGACCGGGGCTTCGCACCGTACCTGAAAAAACTTCGTGAAGGGGAGGTCTGATCATGCAGACGCTTCAGCCAAACAGGTTCTCTTCGAGCCGATATTCAGTAACAACCCTATTGCCTTGCAGATTCTCGGTATCTGCTCGGCACTGGCGGTGACCACCAGCATGAACGTAACTCTGGTTATGTGCATGGCGGTTATCGCGGTAACGGCCTTCTCTAACCTGGCCGTGTCGCTGGTTCGCACGCAGATTCCCGGTAGTATCCGGATTATCGTGCAAATGACCATTATCGCCTCCCTGGTTATCGTTGTTGATCAGGTCCTCAAGGCGTATGCCTACGAAATCAGTAAGCAGCTGTCGGTATTCGTTGGTTTGATCATCACCAACTGTATCGTCATGGGCCGTGCTGAGGGTTTCGCCATGAAGAACGGCCCCTGGCTGAGCTTCCTGGATGGCGTTGGTAACGGCATGGGCTATTCCGTTCTGCTTATTTTCGTGGCGTTCTTCCGGGAGCTGCTGGGCGCGGGATCGCTGTTCGGCGTGTCTCTGATGCCGGTCGTCAACGAGGGTGGTTGGTACATTCCCAACGGTCTGTTGCTGCTGCCGCCGAGTGCGTTCTTTATCATCGGCCTGGCGATCTGGGGTCTGCGTACCTGGAAGCCTGAGCAGGTAGAAGAAGCGGACTTCAAAATGTCCCGCCACACCGTTAAGGAGGCCTTCTGATGGAGCATTATATCAGCCTGATCCTGAAGGCCATCTTTGTTGAAAACATGGCGTTGGCCTTCTTCCTGGGGATGTGTACCTTCCTGGCGATCTCCAAGAAGATTGAAGCGGCCGCTGGCCTCGGTATTGCCGTTGTCGTGGTACTGACGATCACGGTGCCGGTGAACAACCTGCTCTACAACACTATCCTCAGGGAAGGTGCGTTGGACTGGGCGGGTCTACCGAATGTTGACCTGAGCTTTTTGGGCCTTATTACGTACATTGGTGTCATTGCGGCACTTATCCAGATCATGGAGATGGTTCTGGACAAGTATATGCCGGCTTTGTATGCCGCTCTTGGGGTGTTTTTGCCGCTGATTACCGTGAACTGCGCCATCCTGGGTGCATCACTGTTCATGGTCGAGCGGGACTACACCTTCAGTGAAAGCGTGGTTTACGGGTTTGGTGCCGGTGTCGGCTGGGCGTTGGCCATACTCGCATTGGCCGGTATCCGCGAAAAGCTCAAATACAGCGATGTTCCCGAAGGGCTACGAGGCCTGGGTATCACCTTCATTACGGTTGGTTTGATGTCCCTCGGTTTTATGTCGTTCTCAGGTATTTCACTGTAATCAACCCGGTGATTCGGTTTAACGAAAAGGCGAGACCATGAATACAGAAATTATTCTCGGCGTGGTCATGTTCACCGTTATCGTGCTGGCCCTTGTCGCGGTCATTCTCGCGGCACGGTCCAGACTCGTAAGCACCGGTGATGTGACCATTGAAGTCAACGACGACCCAGAGCATACGCTGACAACGGAAGCCGGCGGCAAGTTGCTCGGAACCCTGGCCGGAAGTGGCATATTCCTGTCCTCCGCCTGTGGCGGCGGCGGTACTTGCGCCCAGTGTAAGTGCAAGGTCCTGGAGGGTGGCGGTGCCATGTTGCCCACCGAAAAGACCCACTTCACCAATCGCGAGGAAAAGGAAGCTGGCGCCTGTCCTGTCAGGTTCCGGTGAAGCAGGACATGAAAGTGGAAGTGCCAGAGGAGTTCTTTGGCGTCAAGAAGTGGGAATGTGAGGTTATCTCCAACCATAACGTGGCCACGTTCATCAAGGAACTGGTACTGAAGCTTCCCGAAGGTGAAGAAGTCGACTTCCGTGCCGGTGGTTACGTGCAGCTTGAGTGCCCCCCCTACGAAATCCCGTTCAAGGATTTCAAGATTGAGGAGGAGTTCCATGAAGATTGGGACAAGCACGATATCTGGCGTTACAAGGCCATCAACAAGGAGGAGACCATTCGCGCCTACTCCATGGCCAACTACCCGGAAGAGAAGGGTGTTCTCAAGTTCAACATCCGTATTGCCACGCCGCCTCCGGGCACGGATCATCCGCCGGGCATCATGTCATCCTACGTCTTCAACCTGAAGGCCGGTGACAAGGTGACGGTTATGGGGCCATTCGGTGAGTTCTTCGCCAAGAAGACCGAAGCTGAAATGGTGTTCATCGGCGGCGGTGCCGGTATGGCGCCCATGCGGTCCCATATCTTTGATCAGCTCAAGCGCCTGGAGTCCAAGCGTAAGATCAGTTTCTGGTACGGCGCACGAAGCGTCCGGGAGATGTTCTACGTCGAGGATTTCGACCAGCTGTCGGAAGAAAACGACAACTTCGAGTGGCATGTGGCTCTATCAGACCCGCAGCCAACCGATAACTGGGAAGGCGAGACCGGCTTCATCCATAACGTGCTCTATGAAAAATACCTGAAGGAGCACCCGGCTCCGGAGGACTGCGAGTACTATATGTGTGGGCCCCCAATCATGAACGCCTCGTGCATCAAGATGCTCAAGGATCTGGGTGTTGAGGACGAAAACATCATGCTGGATGACTTCGGGGGTTAATTAGCTCACATGACATTCAGCATGTTCCGACCCGTCAGGGTGGTTGCGGCCGGCGCCTTACTGGTGCTGGCCCTGGCCGCGCTGGCGGGTTGTTCGTTTGAGGAAGAGGAAAAAGTCTGGGAAATCGCCGGGCCGGTGTTTGGTACGCGTTATCATATCAACGTCGTATTGACGGACAATCCGGAGCGGCTGGAGAATCTGGCGCAAGGCATTGAAAAGGTTCTGGAAGGCGTGGACGCGTCGATGTCCACATGGCGTGAAGATTCCGAGCTTTCGCGCTTTAACCGTCTGGACGATCAGTCTGAGTGGGTGGAGATCTCAACGCCGCTCTACGAAGTGCTTGCAACAGCTGATCAGGTTTCCGAACTGACCGGTGGCGCTTTCGATGTCACCATTGGCCCGGTGGTCAATCTGTGGGGTTTTGGGCCGGATGCCCGTCCGGAGACGATCCCCAGCGACGATGAGCTCGCGGCCAGGATGGCAGTCACCGGTTACGGTAAACTGGACCTTCAGGCGGATCCTCCGGCACTGAGAGCGAGTCCCAATCAATACATCGATCTGTCAGCCATTGCCAAGGGCTACGGCGTGGACGCGGTGGCCCGTTACCTGAAAGATGAAGGTATCGCCGCGTATCTTGTCGAAATAGGTGGCGAAGTTCAGGCTCATGGGCATAAGCCGGATGGTGAAGCATGGCGCCTGGCCATTGAGCAGCCGGTGTCGGAAATGCGTGAAATCAACCGTGTGGTTGCCCTTGACCGACATGCAATGGCAACCTCGGGTGACTATCGTAACTACTACGAATCGGATGGCCGCCGGTTTTCGCATACAATAGACCCGAAAGACGGTCGACCGATTAGCCATACATTGGCATCGGTAACGGTCATTTCGGATGACTGCATGACGGCAGATGCCCTCGCCACGGCCTTTAATGTGATGGGGCATGATCGGGCAAAGGCGCTTGCCACGCGTGAGAACATAGCCGCGTATTTTATTGTGCGGGGTGACAACGGGTTTGAAACGGATTACACGCCTGCGTTTTCCTCGTTCCTAACACATTGACGGAGAGACCTTATGGGTACTTTTCTGCTGGTCCTGATGATTGTCGTGCTGCTGGTTGCAGCGATGTCCGTCGGGGTAATTTTCGGCCGCAAGCCGATCAGTGGCACTTGCGGTGGCATTGGTGCCATGGGTATCAGCAAGTCCTGTGATATCTGTGGCGGCAACACCCAGAAGTGTGAAGAAGAAAACGAACGCCTTGCCAACGACGGCAAGTCCGCGGAGGCACTGACGTATGACGCCTCCCGCTCAGACGACCGCTGATCCGGCGTCCACCAACCTATAAAAATTCCGGGAGCTTCTGAAAAGCGCCTGCGCCCTGCCAGTGCGTGCCTGCAGGGTCTTTTCAGAGGCTCCCTCACGACGTAGATAAGGAGTCACTGCAGAATGGCAGAACATCATTACGACGTCGTCGTTATCGGCGCAGGCCCTTCGGGAGAAGGTGCAGCGATGAATGCGACGAAACACGGCAAGCGTGTCGCAATCATCGAAGATAAACCCACGGTTGGCGGTAACTGCACCCACTGGGGCACTATTCCTTCCAAAGCGTTGCGTCACTCGGTCAAGCAGATCATCACCTTTAATACCAACCAGATGTTCCGTGATATCGGCGAGCCACGCTGGTTTTCTTTTCCCCGTGTTTTGCAGAATGCACAGAAGGTGATCGGCAAGCAGGTCAAGTTGAGAACCCAGTTCTATGCACGGAACCGCGTGGATCTGATTAACGGCCGTGCCAGTTTTATCGATAGCAACCGGCTCGAGATACGGGGTAATAAATCCCATGAAGTCCTGCATTTCAAGCAGGCGATTATTGCAACGGGCTCTCGTCCGTACCTTCCGCCGGATGTAGACTTCCGTCACCATCGCATCTACAACTCAGATACCATTCTGAATCTGTCCCACACGCCCCGCACGCTGATTATTTATGGAGCGGGCGTCATTGGTTCGGAATACGCCTCGATTTTCGCCGGCCTGGGTGTGAAGGTGGACCTGATCAACCCGGGAAGCCGCTTGCTCACGTTCCTGGACGATGAGATTTCGGATGCTCTGAGTTATCACCTGCGCAATAACGGTGTGCTGGTTCGACACAACGAGGAGTATGAATCGGTCGATGGTGATGATCACGGGGTCGTGCTGTCGCTGAAGTCCGGCAAGAAAATCCGTGCGGATGCGTTTCTCTGGTGCAATGGCCGTAGCGGCAACACCGAAAAGCTGGGCCTGGACAACATCGGTCTGACGCCCAACGGCCGTGGACAGTTGGCGGTTGACGACCATTATCGGACTGAAGTGGAGAATGTCTACGCGGCCGGTGATGTGATTGGCTGGCCAAGCCTCGCCAGCGCCGCCTACGATCAGGGGCGCTCTGCATCCTCCGACATCGTGAAGGACGACTATTTCCGGCTGGTATCGGATGTGCCGACGGGTATCTATACCCTGCCGGAGATCAGCTCGGTGGGTAAAACCGAGCGGGAACTAACCGAAGCCAAGGTTCCCTACGAAGTGGGGCAGGCGTTCTTCAAGGACCTGGCGCGGGCCCAGATCACCGGGGACCCGGTGGGCATGCTCAAGATCTTGTTTCACCGCGAATCCCGTCAACTGCTGGGGATTCACTGTTTTGGCGACCAGGCCGCAGAAATCGTTCACATCGGCCAGGCCATCATGAATCAGGAAGCGAGGCCAACTCCCTGAACTATTTCATCAATACGACCTTTAACTACCCGACCATGGCTGAGGCTTATCGGGTAGCGGCGCTCAACGGTCTCAATCGGATTTTCTAGCTGCTGATTGCGGGCCGAGTGCTGTCCGTGCTTTCCGCGCTCTCTTGGGGCGTTGGAAGGTGGAGAGCTGCTTTCGCGCGGTTGTCGAAGAACATCCGCGTGCTTGTCGGATAGTCGGTGATGATGCTATCGACGCCCTTGGCTTCAAGCTGAACCATGTCGTGAATGCGGTTTACCGTCCAGGTGGATACGTGCATGCCGCGCCTGTGGGCATCGTCAACGATGGCACTGGTGCAGATACGCCAGCCGATACAGAGAAAATCGCAGTGCAAACGGGCTGCGGTATTGACCGGTCTCGGAAACTTCCGGTCCGTTACGAGTCCGATCCGCACCTTGCGGTCCCGGCGGCGGGCTTCCTGCAGGAACCAGCTGTCGGAGGAGGTAATGACCACCCGCTTGTAAAGATCGCGACGTTGAATGATTTCTGTCAGGCGATTGCACAGAATATTCAGTCGGTGACGGTTGTCTTTCTTTACCTCCAGTTGCAGGTGCTCGAAATCCGGGAATTCGTTGAGCAACGCCTCCAGAGTGGGAATGCCTGCTTTCCGCGGCCAGGCTGTGGTGTTGCGCCGGGCGTCCATGTCTGCCAGTTCGGATGCCGTGTAGTTGGCAACGTTGCTTCCTGTCCGGTTGTGCGATCAACGGTCAGGTCGTGAATGACCATTGGCATACCATCTTTTGATAGAACCAGGTCAAGCTCAAAGTGCCGAACCCCGTGGCGGTAGGCGTGGGTAAAACCGGCCAGGGTATTTTCGGGGGCTTCCCCCTTAGCGCCCCTGTGTCCATACACGATCATTCTGGAGAAGATTCCTTCAGACGGTTATAGATTTGCTGGCGTTGCTTCCAGGTGTCGTGGCACAGCTGAATGTCTTCCAGATACGCCGGTAGTTCCCGCATCAGCAGGGCCTGAGGGCCATCCACCAAGGCTTTCTCCGGCTTCGGGTGGAAGTCCACCAGTACCATGTTGGCGCCCGCTATCACGCCCTGTGCGGTTGCGTGCATGACATCCAGGACGCCGTCGGGTGCGCGTTCGCGGCTGCCGACTGAGTGGGATGGGTCAACGCATACCGGCATGCGGGTAAGGCGCTTTACCGCCGGGACATGGGCGAAGTCCACCATGTTGCGGTGGGGTTGCCCAGCCTCGGTCTTCATACCACGCAGGCAGAAAATCACATTGGCGTTGCCTTCGCTGGCCAGGTATTCGGCCGCGTTCAGAGATTCATTCAGGGTGATGCCGAAGCCGCGTTTAAGCAACACCGGGTAAGTGCTCTGGCGGCCAATGGCTTTGAGCAACTCAAAGTTTTGCGTGTTGCGCGTGCCTACCTGCAGCATGACACCGGTAGGGCGCCCCAGTTGCTCCAGGCAATGGTCGATCTCTTCAATGTGGCTCTCGTGGGTGATCTCCATGGCAATCACCTTGATGCCATGTTTGCCGGCTTTCTCAAACACCCAGGCAGGCAACCCTTGCCGTGGCCCTGAAAGGAATACGGATTGGTCCGGGGCTTGTAGGCGCCCATGCGGGTGCAAACCTGGCCATTGTCCTCAAGGGCCTGCATCATCTGCTCCACGTGCTCTGGCACGTCGACGGCGCACAGGCCGGCGAAAATGTTCAGGTTGGACTGGTCGAAGGTCACGCCGTTATAGGTAAAGCCACTCTGGCGCTTGTCGTCCTTGTGCCGCCCCAGAATCCGGTAGTCGTCGGAGATGCGTATCGCGCGCTCCACGGCAGGCAGGGCCTCGATCTCGTCCTTGTCCAGGGATTTGGTGTCGCCCAACAGGTACACCTCTGTCAGGCGCTGCTTGGCACCCTGGACTTCATGCACCCTGACCGATACCCCTGGCAGGTTCTCCAGAAAGTGCATGGTTTGGCGATAGGCTTCACTGTCCAGCGCGGTATCCGGGTGGAGAATGGCTAACATACTTGCTCCTTGAGGTTCAGTCAGCGCCTTCAGCGCGATGGCGGGCCTGCATGAACTCCCTGTGGTTAAGATGCAGCAGATCCGACATGCGGCGAATAAGGTGTTCCTCGTACTTGTCAATTCGGCCGTCAGCAAATGCAACCCGCCAGATGCTTTCAAGAAGTGCCTGTTTTTCTTCCTGACTCAACTGCTCGTTGATAAGGCCGGTAAACTCATAAAGGGAAGTGGCGTCGTCTGCCTGGTTGAGCGCATCCTGAAGGATCTCTTCGGCTTCGTCACGGGTGACCTGGTGCGCTTCAACCGCAAAGTTGACAATCGTCTTCAGTTCTTCGTCATCCTGATCGTTGTCGACCCTGGACAGCTGCACCATCAGCGCCGTGGCGGCCACCGCAAGCTGGTGGCTGTCAGGTTGTGTCGGTTCATCTTCGGGCGAGCCAAACAGGCTTTTCAGGCGCTCAATCATGGTGTCAGGAATCTCCTCCCGGTGGTGGCTGGCGTCAGGCGGCCTGGGACAGCCGGCGGACGCGGTTTTCAAGCTCTATCTGGTCGTTGGTAAAACGACGTATGCCATCGGCCAGTTTTTCCGTGGCCATGGCATCTTCATTGGACTCCCAGCGGAACAGGCGCTCATCAATGTCGCCTGGCCTGTCTGAGCTCTTTGCGCCCTCTGCGGACAACTGGCGTGTCAGCGCGCCGGAGTCGTTCTCCAGCTCCTGAAGCAGGGCCGGACTGATGGTCAGGCGGTCACAACCAGCCAGCATTTCGATTTCGCCGGTGTTGCGGAAACTGGCCCCCATCACCACCGTCTTGTAGCCATTGGTCTTGTAGTAGTTGTAGATGCGGGTTACCGACTGGACCCCGGGGTCTTCTGCCGCCGGGAAGGCATCACGCCCCGTCGCAGCCAGATGCCAGTCCAGGATACGGCCCACGAACGGCGAGATCAGGAAGGCGCCGGCATCGGCGCAGGCAGCGGCCTGGATATAAGAGAACAGCAGGGTGAGGTTGCAGTGTATACCCTCTTTCTCCAACTGTTCAGCGGCGCGAATGCCTTCCCAGGTGGACGCAATCTTGATCAGCACTCGGCTGGTATCCATGCCGAGGTGGTCATACAGCTCGACCAGGCGACGTGCGCGGGTGAGGGTGGCATCGGTATCGAAGGACAACCGGGCATCCACTTCGGTTGAAACCACACCAGGTATGCGCCCGAGAATTTGCTTGCCTGCGAGTACGGCCAGCATGTCAGTCGCGTAGGTCAGCTGCTCCGCATCGGAACCGCCGTGTTTGCGAGCGGCTGCCACGGCTTCGTCCAGCATCGGGCGGTAGGCCTCGGATGCCGCGGCCTTGAGAAGAAGCGACGGATTGGTGGTGGCGTCTTCCGGCTTCCACTGGGCAATGGCCTCCAGGTCCCCGGTGTCTGCAACCACCGTGGTCATGGCTTTCAGTTGTTCGAGCTTGCTGGTCATTCGTCCTGTCATCCTGATCGATTTGTTATTGATCGCCCGTTTGGCGGGCGCTTTGGGTCATACGCCTACAATAACGGGCCGCTCTGACAGGAACAAGGCAGTATTAAGGTAACAAGGTGCTCAGGCTGGCACTACCGTGGCCTCGGCAGGCTCGGGAACTTTCGCCATGGCCCGTTCGATGACTTCAATGCCGGACCCGGGCTTGTGGGCGTTCTCACTGATGTAGCGCCGGAACTGGCGACCCCCGGGCTGCCCGTGGAACAGGCCCATCAGGTGACGAGAGATGTGACTGAGGTAAACGCCACGGTCCAGTTCACTCTGAATGAATGGTAATACAGCTCGTAATGCTTCGTGCCGTGAAGAAATCGGCATGGGCTGCCCGAAAAACTCGGTATCCACGCCAGCCAGCAGCCAGGGGTTATGGTAGGCCTCGCGCCCCAGCATGACGCCGTCGGTATGTTCGAGGTGCTCCCGGCATTCGGCAAAGGTCTTGATACCACCGTTAATGATGATCTCAAGATGCGGGTAGCGGGCTTTAAGGCGATAGACCCAGTCGTATTTCAGCGGGGGTATGTCCCGGTTCTCTTTTGGGCTTAGACCTTCGAGAACGGCAATCCGGGCATGCACGATAAAGGTACGACAACCGGCCTGGGATACCTTCTCGATAAACTCACAAAGGTCATCCCAGGATTCACGGCCATCAATCCCGATACGGTGTTTGACGGTTACCGGCAGGCTGGTGGCGGCGATCATTGCCTGCACGCCCTCAGCCACTTTATCGGGGTGTGCCATCAGGCAGGCACCGATCATGTTGTTCTGTACCCGGTCGCTGGGGCAGCCCACGTTCAGGTTTACTTCATCAAACCCGTACTGTTCAGCCAGTTTGGCGCAATGGGCCAGTTCCTGCGGATTGCCGCCACCCAGTTGCAGCGCCAGCGGGTATTCCGTCGGGTCGTGCCGCAGAAATCGAGCGGTATCACCGTGGATCAGTGCGCCGGTCGTGACCATTTCGGTGTAGAGCAGGGTGTGCCGGCTGAGTTGGCGCGCCAGATAGCGATAGTGGCTGGTGGTCCAGTCCATCATCGGGGCCACACAGAAGCGGCGGGAGGGCTTCAGAGTGGGAGTTTCCTGGGGCGCGTTCATGTTCATTGACTGCTCAGTTATACCGTTCACAAGTGATTCGAGGGGGCACAGTTTATCAGGAAAACGCACCTTTTGGCGTGAGGGGGTGTGCGAAAGGTAGTGTAAACACGGATGTCGCGACTGGATTCACGAGTCGTTGACGTGGCGATCAATGCGCGACAAAATACTGTATAAATAATCAGTATTGGGTCGAAGGCATGCTCGATTCGGCCTTTCAAAATTTCAACCAGGCAGGTGGATCCGTCATGACTGGACAAGGCCCGGTATCTTTTGTTGACGTTAGGCGCCGGTTCGAATTCCGGAGCATTGAAGTGGGTCGTTGGGTTACACCGCCTGAACGGGACCGGGCGGCAGGCAGGTTCTATGAGGCTTTGTGCGATCTTATGAGTATCCTCCAGGGCCCGGAACATCTGATCTCGTTGCGTGGATCACTGGGGTTGCAGTACGGGATCGGCGGCCGGCCGGGCGTTGCCGCGCACTACATCCCTGCAACCCGACAATTGGCGCTTGCGAAGAATGCGGGGGCAGGAAGCCTGGCCCACGAATGGTTTCACGCTTTCGATCATTACATGGGGCATAAGGCGTTCCGCCGCCTGGGGAGTGGCGGATTCGCGTCCAGTGGTTGGCTGGATAGCGCTGACCAGAAGGAGCATCCTCTCAACAAACGATTGGGCGCCTGTTTTCAGGCCATCTTGCTGAATGAGGATGGCACCAGCCCCAGTTCGTTGTTTCAGTGTTCGAAGCGGGCGGATACGCAGATGAAGGTGCTTTATTACGCGAGGCCTGAAGAACTCTGTGCCCGGGCATTTGAAGCGTTTGTTGAAGACAGTCAGCCGCAGAGCAATTTTCTGGTCAGGGGGACCGTCTACTCTGACGAGGCCAGGGCAGGTCTTTATCCGGAAGGAAAGCAGCGCCAGCGAATCAACGACGCGTTTGAAGGCTACTTTATGGCACTGGGTGGAGCACTTTATCGTGAGCATGCTGAAGATGGCCCTGTTGGCCAATCTTTGTCGTCAACTTCCTGAGATCATCCACATTCGATCGATAACAAAGACAGGGTTGCCTCATGAACAACTGCATTTTTATCACTGGCGCTGCCGCCGGTATTGGCCGGGAGACCGCCCGTCTTTTTGCCTCCAAGGGATGGTTTGTCGGTGCTGCTGACCGGGATGAGGCGGCCCTGGCATCGCTTGAGAGTGAACTGGGGGATGATCGGTGCAGTACCCACATTGTGGACGTGGTGGACGAGACATCGGTCAGGCAGGGCCTGGCAGACTTTGCCAGTCGTACGGGTGGCCGGTTGAGGTTGCTTCACAATAATGCCGGCATTCTGAAAGTCGGCCCGTTCGAGAAGATCAATTTGGCCGCGCATCGGGCCGTGGTAGAGGTCAATGTGATTGGGCTGATGACGGTTCTGCACGGCGCCTTCCCGTATCTGAAGGCAACGCCGGGTGCCCAGGTGGTGAACATGAGCTCGGCATCTGCCGCCTATGGGATTCCGGACTTCGCGTCTTACTCCGCCAGCAAGCACGCCGTACGTGCGATGACCGAGGCTCTGGATATTGAATGGGAGCCACACGATATCCGCGTGTGTGATCTGATGCCTCCGTTCGTGAATACCGGCATGGTGCAGCAGAACGAGCAGGGATCCCGTTTATTTGAGCGCCTGGGTGTTAACCTGACTCCGGACGTCGTTGCAGCACAGGTGTGGGCTCAGGTCGAGCAGCCACGTCTGCACCGACCAGTTTCCATGCAGTTCCGGGCATTGTGGCCCATCGCCAAATCCGCGCCCACGTCCCTGACCCGGCGTGTGTTGAGAAAACTCTGGCGTCAGTAGTTGCCATCCGGGCAGGGCGACAGACGGCTATCTTTGATACTCTTTCAGACCTCGTCCATGAGGTATTCGGGAGAACTGTGTAATGCCGGTCATGATTCAGGCGCTGTTGCCGGTGTTTGTGTTGATCCTGTTGGGTTATCTGTTCCGGCGCTGGCATTTTCCAGGGGGCGACTTTTGGCCCCAGGCGGAGCGCTTCACCTACTACGTCCTTTTCCCGGCGATGTTGATCTTCAAGTTGGGCCAGGCTCAGGTGCCAGCGTCAGCCTACGGCGATATCCTCATTTTGATCGTTGCCATGCTGGCCGCAATGACCCTGTTGCTCATTGCGCTGCAATGGCTCTGGCGTTGGCCGGGGCCGGTATTTTCCTCGGTATTTCAGGGCGGTATCCGTTTCAATTCCTACGTGGCCCTGGCAACAGCTGGTATGTTGCTTGGGGATGACGGCCTGTCGCTGATTGCCATTGCCGTGGCAGTGAAAGTGCCGTTGCTGAACCTGCTTTGCATCCTGATGTTCTCCGTGGTGGCGGGGCAGGGTGCGGTGAAGCTGAAGCCCGTATTCAAGGCTGTCGTCTCCAACCCTCTGATCATTGGTTCGGTGGTTGGGATGTTCTGGAGCTATTTTCAGATTGGCTTCCATCCACTGGTGGCAGGTATTCTCGAGCCATTAAGTGACCTTGCGTTGCCACTGGGTTTGATGACGGTGGGTGCTGGCCTGCAGCTAAAGGCGCTACGCGGCGCCTCCATGCCATTCCTGGTGTCCTCGATGGCAAAGCTGGTAGGTTTCCCGCTGCTTACGGCAGGGTTGGCACTGCTGCTGGGCCTGGAAGGGATGATGGTTCAGGTGGCCATACTGATGGCAGCGCTGCCAACAGCCACTTCTTCATACATCCTGGCGCGCCAGCTTGGTGGTGACGCGCCCTTGATGGCGGGCATCATCAGTGGCCAGACCTTGCTGGCCATGGTGACTATTCCCCTTCTACTTGGCATCCTCTGGTAAGCACTTGAGCACAGCGTCTGCAAGGCTCTGTTGAAAAGTGATGTAGCCGTCTTGATCGGTTTCAATATCGGTGGCGAGCGGGTCCCAGGTACTGAATGTTATGTCCAGACCTTCGGTGATTGAGCGCCACCATTGACGGTTGAACTGAGGCTCAGTCAGCAGGCAGGGTTGATTGGCGTTGCGCAGTTTTTCCTGGACTTCTGCGATGTGGCCGGCACCTGGAGACAGTTCCGGGTTCAGCGTCAGAATGCCTTCCAGGTTCATGTTGTAGTGTCCCACGAAGCGGGTGAATGCGTCGTGGTATGTGAAGAGATCAATGTCGCGAGCAGTATCCAGGCGTTGATTGATCGCTGTCTCGGTCTCGGCCATAGCCCGCTCGAAACGCGCCAGATTGGCGTCAAGCACGTGGGTGTCTGCACTTTTCAGGGTTGCGAGTACCCGGTGAATATCCCGCGCCATCTCAACCGCCAGGGCCGGATCCAGCCAAATGTGCGGATCCTCTCCGGAGCCGTGGTCGTGGTGATGGTCGTCATGACCGCCTGATTCTTCATGGTCGTCATGGTGGTTGTGATGTTCATGTTCGTCATGGTCACCGTGATTGTTGTCTAACTGCACTTCCGGCACGTTTTCGCCGTGCATGAGTGAATAGGTGCGATCCCGGAACTCGCTTCCGCCGAGCAGTCGGGTCAGGAAGGTTTCCATCTCAGGGCCCACCCAAAAAATGGCGTCAGCAGCTTCCAGTGCCCTGCGCTGTGAGGGTTTCATTGAGTAGTTGTGCGGGCTGGCGCCAGGCTGAACCAGCGTGGTGATTTCCACATCGTCAGTGGCTATGGCTTTCACCAGCAGTTCGATGGGCTTGAGGGAGGTGACAACCTGGGTGCTTGCCAGGGTGCTGGTGGATGCCAGGAGTGTGGCGGCACCCAATGCGATGAGGCCTGTAAAGCGGCTAGTGGTCATGTGACTGAGACTCTGGAAAATTAATGGTACGTTATAATATAACAATACGAGCGGCGAATGAAGAGGGCGATCGCCTGACCATGCGAAATCCGGCTGTGGCCGGTATAATGCGTGGCTTTTAATGCATAGCCTTTTTCAGGCTGACACCATCAGGATGTTTTCATGACCGTACGTACCCGAATCGCACCGTCTCCCACCGGTGATCCCCACGTTGGCACCGCCTTCGTGGCGTTGTTTAACCTGTGCTTCGCCCGTCAGCACGGTGGCCAGTTCATCCTGCGGATTGAAGACACGGATCAGGTTCGCAGTACGCAGGAGTCTGAACAGGACATCCTGAATGCCTTGCGCTGGCTTGGGCTGGAGTGGGACGAAGGCCCTGACGTAGGTGGCCCCCATGGTCCCTACAGGCAATCAGAGCGGAAGGATTCGTATCGTCAATACGCGTTGGACCTTGTCACCCAGGGGCATGCGTTTTATTGCTTCCGCACACCTGAAGAGCTGGATGCCATTCGCGAAGAGCGTAAGGCTCAGGGCCTGAATCCAGGTATCAAGGGCAATCTGGAGCTGACTGAGGAAGAGGTCAAGCGTCGCCTGGATGCTGGTGACCCCTATGTTATCCGGATGAAAGTACCGGAAGACGGCGTTTGTGAAATCGACGATATGCTACGCGGCACCATCGAAATCGACTGGTCCCAGGTAGATAGTCAGATCCTGCTGAAATCCGACGGCATGCCCACCTACCACCTGGCCAATGTGGTTGACGATCACCTGATGGAAATCACCCACGTGTTGCGTGGAGAAGAGTGGATCAACTCTGCGCCCAAGCACAAATTGCTGTACGAATACTTTGGCTGGGACATGCCGGTACTGTGCCACCTGCCGCTACTGCGCAATCCGGATAAGAGCAAGCTGTCCAAGCGCAAGAACCCCACCAGCATCAACTTCTACGAGCGCATGGGATTCCTGCCGGAAGCGGTTACCAACTACCTGGGCCGTATGGGCTGGTCCATGCCGGATGAGCGCGAGAAATTCACCCTGGATGAAATGATCGAAAACTTCGACATCCAGCGGGTTTCCCTGGGCGGCCCGGTTTTCGACGTGGAAAAGCTGCGCTGGCTCAACGGTCAGTGGATCCGTGACGAACTCAGCGACGACCAGTTCGTCGAGCGCATGCGCCACTGGTGGTTCAACGAGCAGGCGCTGCGGGATCTGGTGCCTCACATCAAGGGCCGGGCGGAAGTGTTCAGTGATGTATCGCCGATGGCCTCGTTCATGTTCTCCGGCATGCTCAACCTCAAGCCGGAAGACTTCGGTCACAACAAGCTGGATGAAAGCCAGGTCAAGCGGGTGCTCCAGTTTACCCTGTGGAAGCTTGAAGCCCAGCGCCATTGGAGCAAAGAGAATATCTTTGCCGACGTTAAAGCTCTGGCCAAAGCCATGGAGCTGAAGATGGGTGATTTCATGTTCGCCATCTTCGTCGCTGTCGCCGGTACCCCTAACTCCTGGTCCGTTATGGACTCCATGGCTATCCTTGGTCCGGACATGACCCGGTCTCGCCTGCGTCATGCTCTTGAGGTAATGGGTGGATTTTCCAAGAAGGAAACCAAGCGGGTGGAAAAAGAATACGCGGCATTGCTGACGGAATAACCAATCTGTTGAATTAGTAAGCGACCAGAACAGGGATGTTCACGAAACTGAAAAAACGTTGGAAAAAAGGTTGACGCCCCAAGGGTCGATCCTTAATATACGCAGCCGTTGAGGGGCCATAGCTCAGCTGGGAGAGCGCAACACTGGCAGTGTTGAGGTCAGCGGTTCGATCCCGCTTGGCTCCACCAATTTCTAGTCCCCTTCGTCTAGTGGCCTAGGACTCCGCCCTTTCACGGCGGCAACAGGGGTTCGAACCCCCTAGGGGACGCCAATACGGCTCAACCGGTTTAGTCCGCCGGTAAGCCATCAAAAAACCGCCTTCGGGCGGTTTTTTTGTGTCTGAAGGAAATGTCAGCGGGACGCTATAGCCCCTTTGCCGACGCCTTCATAGGCCTTGACACGAATGGCGTCCTCCGGAAACTCGGATTTCAACTGTCCGGCAATGTGCGCCGCAATAAGCTCCACTGTGGTGTCCGAATCCAGCATATAAACCCGGCTCTCCGGCAACGTCAGCGCAAATTCCCCCTGATTCGCCTCGTATTCAAAGGTGACGTACGCTGTGCCATCCTCGGCCACCCAGCGTTGGGTTACGTCCTCCTCGGAGCCCACATAGATATCCTGCCACCGCTTGGCCCATTGGTTCTCAAGATCCCGGTCTCTGTGCTCATTGCGGTCGATCCGAATAGGCGAGCGATGCCCATGGGCGATTCGCTGGCAATTACCCATGTGTTTCTTCAGGCCGTGAACATAGTGGTAGTAGGCCCCTTCAATCACATCTTCACGTAACGCAATATCCACATCCGTCACGTTTGCCGGCAAGACTGCCCGTAACTCCTGCTCCAACAGCCGCAACGGCAGATGGCACTACACGGTCAGACGACAGCCACACCACCGCTTCGTCCGGGGACCGATGAAGAATCCGGGTGCCGTCGGTCAGATGCCAGGTGAAGCTGTCTGGCTCATCCTCATTCCACTCAAGCCCCTTATAGGCTCTTGGGATCACCAGTCGGTGGTCCACGCGCTCGTCGATGACCCGTTTGATGGTGCGTTTGACGTTGCTGAAATCAAACACCATGCCTTGGTCATCCAGTTCGCCACCGAGCACCACATCCACAATCCAGCTTTCACCGACGAGCCCTCTGGAAGCATCCAGGTAGGCGAAGTGATAACCGTTAGATTGTCTACGAAAAGGTGATTCATCGGAGGGGCCTGGCAAGAAAAGGTTGATTGATGCGCAGATTCTAGCAAAAATCCGCCAACGCTAGCAGCCTTGTATGACTTGCGTCAGGGGTAGCGAGGAGACCCAAGTACAAATGCACACTATTGCCGGTTCCGATTACCACGCTTTTCCTGTTCTACTCCTGGCGGCAGGAGCCTCCAGGCGTATGGGAAGGCCGAAGGCGCTACTTAAATTCAATGATGGCACGTTAATGGATCACGCTGTGTCCCAGGCCAAGCAATTGGGAGCGAACGTTACGGTTGTCTCTGGTTCTGGATACCCCTTGGTACGGTATCGATGTCGTAATCAGCCTCTGCCTGGTGTTACACGCCTGATTGGGTATTTGGGATGGCTGCTTCATTGAAATCCGGGCTCCAGACTATAGGCCCACGAGCCAAGGGCGTATTTGTCACTCTTCTTGATCAACCGTTAGTTTCGGAGTCTGATCTTCGCTCTCTGGCATTTTGTGCGAGGCAAGAGGTGAGTGAGCCGTTTGCGGCAGATATCTACGGTAATCCCGGCGCTCCCGCCTACATACCCAGGCGCCTATGGAAAGAGATAATGATGCTGGAGGGTGATCGCGGTGCGGCTCGTATACTGACTCGTCATCAGGCCAAAACGCTTGCCATCAAGGGTGTTGAATCCGATGTGGATACGCCAGAGGATTGGAGGCGAATCCGCTACGATTAAGGCATTGCAGGTGCAGAGGATCTGTCTCTGGGCGGCCCAACGGTGTCAGGTTTTTATGCATATAGCGCTCGGATAGAAATCGAAAACACCCCTTACTCTATGAAACTCCGATGAATTGTGATTTTGGCGCGAGCTATGCTTTGGTCATGTGAGGAGGCTGGGGATTCGGCGTTGTCTCCGTGGTGGTTTGGGCATTGATCGAGCTCCCAGGCCAAAATCAAGCATGGAGGGTTAATCATGCATAACCTGACTAGAAACTCACTGACGCCTTGCCTGCTGGCATCGGCGTTACTCTTTTCCAGTGGCAACTCGTCTGCAGCGTTACTTGACGCTTTTGAAAACGGTGGATTCGAAGGTTATACCGGCAATACGAACTCATTCAACAGTGATGTGCCTCCCGGCTGGACTACAACAGAGGGTACGCCGGATGTGTTCAATGCTGGTACAACCATGAATAATTTCGCCTGGCAATCAAGCAGCACCGGCGGTGATTTTCTTCATGGTATTGGCTGGGATGGTCGAGCAGGATCGCCCTATGTGGAGAGTGCCTTGCAGGTTGGTCTCGAAGGCTGGTTATTGGGCAGCAGTATGAGATTTCCTTTGAGCAGAGTATAAGCAATAGCGCGTTCTCCGAGGCAGGAGGTTATTGGGAGATCATCTTTGGGACAGAGAGTCAGAATTCCTCTGCTATGGAGATGCCCGACCTGGGCACAATCGCGGATTGGATGTGGGAAACCATGATTTTTACCGCGACTGCTGAGATCCAGACACTTGAAGTTATAGCGCATAGTACCTTTGGGCCAAGGGCCGACCTGGGCATAGACAGCTTTTTCCTGGGTGATCCGGGTACCAACCCGGACAATCCGGACACTCCAGATGTCCCTCCAACGGCATCTGTGCCGACTCCAGCAAGTCTTCCGTTGTTTGCGTTGGGGTTGACCGGGGTTCTGATAGCGGGATTGAGAAGACGTCGTCAGTGCTAAGAGCAGAAATACCGAGCCGGGTAACCCGGCTCGGTATTTCCGTCGTTTTGTTGTCCTGCCTTCAGGCGAACAACCCTGAAAGCCAGGCGATGCCCACCGCAAAAATACCAAGGCTGGCGGCCAGGCCGACGGTGTAGATGCGAGAGGTGGCGGAGCGCTGTTGTGCCACGAACAGGTCAATGGTGCGCTGGGCGATGTCCTCCGCGGTTTCCCGGGAAATTTCATGGGCCTGCTGGATGGCCTCGGATTGCAGGGTCTGCCAGAACTCGGTATCAATGGTTTGTACGCTGGTGATGTGATCCTTGAGTTCCGCCATGTGGTCACTGGTGAAGCCGGTATTGCGAGAGAGGTCTTTGCGCAGGTCAGCGAGTTCCCGGCCCAGGTTCAGGTTAACTTCCGCCGCCACGTCGTCACGCAGGTTGCGGGTGCGCTCTTCGATCATTTCGGTCACCGCGTTCAGGCGTTCCTCAACCGCGGTTTCCTGCTTTTTGCTGGATTCGTCCAGTACCCGCTTAAGATGGTCAAACTGCTCGTCGAACAGCGAGCTGAGTAACTCGTGCAGGCGGTTGTTAATGTGGGTTTTTACCGCTGAGCGGGCGATCTGTTCGATCAGATCGCTGGTCAGTGGGACAACCTGGGGGCCGCTGTTGTCGCTCGCGTGTAGCCCATCGTCGGCTTTTGGTGACATTTCCAGGGAGGCATCGGAGGGAATGTCGAGGATGTCATCGTCCAATTCATTTGGCTCAGCATCCAGTTCCGGCGGTTCGGGCAGATTGCCTTCGGTCACATCACTGTCGAGCTGGTCGAGAACGAGGCTAAGCCCCTCGGTGTGTGGGGGCTTGGTCAGAATGTTGTAAACGCCGAAGTTGCGGGCTTCCTCCATGAACGACGACGATTTCTTGGAGGTACACATAATGATGGGGATGGCGGCAGTGTCGGGGTTGCCCTTGATGGCCTTGGTGGCCTCCACACCGTTCATGCCCGGCATAAGGTGATCCATGAAAATCACGTCTGGACGTTGATGGGAGCTCAAAAAATCCAATGCCTCCTCTGCCGAGCCAGCCATGTTCACCTCCATGTCCCGGCCTTCCAGCAGTTTGCTCAGGGCAAATCGAGCCACTTTCGAGTCGTCTACCAGGAGTGCATTCTTGATCGCCATGTCACAACCTCAACCTTTACAGCGTGTGTGTTCATTATCGGGCCGGCGTTTACCAGCTTCAAGTGTCGGGCACTGGGTGGCCCGGTAGCTTTTCTCCCGATAACAAACACCGGGTTCCTTGGTCCGGGCAGTAAATACCTCCCCGGCTGCCGTTGTCAGGCGTACCTGTCCATAGGGTTCGCCGTACCGGAAGGTCGCTTCAATCGAACTGCCATTGGGGTTCAGTAGCAGCCCTTTGCCGTGGAACGAGCCTTCAATATACTGGCCTTCGTATTTTTTTCCATCAGCGAAGACTTCCTTGCCGTTCCCGTGGAACTCGCCGTTGGAGAATTCCCCTTCGTAGTGGCGCCCGTCGGGGTAGGTAAGAGTGCCTTCACCATGGAATTCGTCATCCTTGAAGCCACCGACATAGAGCATGCCGTCCGAGGTGGTGAGCGAGCCATGCCCGTTGAGCCTGCCGCCTGACCATTGTCCGGTGAGAATGTCGCCATTGGCCATGGTGAGCGTGCCCTGGCCGTCAAACTGGTCATTGCGGAACTGGCCGGTGTAGCGGGTGTCATCCGCGTCACGCCAGGTGCCTTCGCCATGACGCTGGCCTTTTTCCCAGTCGCCTTCATAGCGGCTGCCGTCCGGGAGCCAGGCGGTGCCCTTGCCGTCAAATTCGCCGTCCACGAAGTGCCCCTCATACCTGAGTCCGTCGGCGTCTTCGTAGGTGCCATCGCCGGTTTTGATGCCGCCAACCCAGGTACCGTCCCGGTACTCCACCCTCGTATAGGCCTCCAGTTTGCCCACCAGGGTTTTCTCATTGCCGGCGGCGATAGCCACGGTCTGTTGCCAGGGCTTGTAACCTTCCTTGCGGATGGTGATGTCGTATTTGCCCGGCTCCAATTCCAGATCCAGCCGTGTGGCCCCGTGGTTCTTACCATTGATGGTGACGTTGTCGCCGACGACATTGGAGCGCAGGATCAGCAGCCCGGTTGTGGGAGGCTCTGGCGCATCGCTCCGAGCCTCCGTTTCCGGCATGACAGACACTGGCTCTGCCATCGCCAGCATCTTGGGGTCTTCCGGCAGGTCGGGAACGGAAAAAGGCTCTGCGTTTATGCGGTTGGCGTCGGACGCGGTCTCGGAACCGTTGACTGGCTTCTCTCCGGATGCCGCCAGGGCATCGTTTTCCAAGGGCAGTTCGAGGTCGTTTTCGGCTACGTCTTCCCTGCTATTCGGCTGGTAAAGTTCGTCCGAACGCTGCGCGTCCACTGGGGTATCCATGGACGCACGGGCAATGGTCTCTTCGGTGTCCGGGGCGGTGGCTACCGGTTTCATGCCCCTGGACAGGTCATCGCGGACAGACGCAAAGCCTGCCGTCACCAGAAGCATCAGTGCCAGTGCGTTGACAAACAGGAGGGGTCTGAAATCGACCATGGACAACCTCTCAATTCTGCATTCGTGTAACTGCCAATGTTTCGCCCGTTTCATCGTCGTTGTTCAACGGGTATGAGGGATGGCACCGCTTCATCTTACCCAGTCGGGGCAATGTTATGTAACACAAAGTCACTGAAGTTCACGAGAATGCAGGACAAATCACACTTTGTCCGGAAGCTGGTCATGGTTGAGCTGTTCCCAGGAGCGCATGTAGACGTCTGCTTCATATTCGTAGGGGGATTTGAACGGCGTTAGCACAAAATCGAAGACCAGAAAAAAGAACCCGATCGATGCCCAGGCGATGACCAACGTGCTCAGGGTGTTTGCCTGAATTTCCGGGTTGGCGTCGACGAACCCTTCGAGCAACGGGATCAGGTCGGACGCCATGACCACCGGGTTGAAGCTGGAAAGTACAAAAGGCACCCAGAACGCGATGAAAACCGGAAAGAAACCAAAGGACCAGAGCACCCGGCGAAGCAGATACATACCGATGGCGCGCCAGTAACGCTGCCTTATTTCCGGAACGCGGCGTATGCGTTCCAGGTAGCGTCGGCGCTCGGCCCAATAGGCGGCCACCTCCGGAGCGTGGATGGCGCGGCGATTGCCAGCGGCCTGGTGGGCGGTTCTGGCCGACTTTGGCGAAGCGTCCGATGTGTGGATTTCGTGGGGTTCGGTGGTCATGGCGTTGGGTACTGCCTTGTCGCTTCTGGTTAGTGCATGATAATAGAAAGTACGTGTTACCCTACAATCCCCATTTAGTTAAAGACAGGACAGTTTGAATGGCTGCAGTGATCGAAAACACCGTCCATCCGGCCTTTGAAAAGCTTCGCAGTCACCGGATCAGCACGCTGAACGTGACGGTCGAGGAATACCGTCACCGCAAAACCGGTGCCCGCCACTTGCACCTAGCGGCGGATAACGACGAAAACGTGTTCTTTGTGGCCCTGCGAACCTTTCCCATGGACTCCACCGGTGTTGCTCATATCCTGGAGCATACGGCGCTGTGTGGCAGCGAGCGTTTTCCGGTGCGCGATCCGTTTTTCATGATGATTCGCCGGTCCCTGAACACCTTTATGAATGCCTTTACCAGTAGTGACTGGACGGCTTATCCCTTCGCCAGCATGAACCGCAAGGATTTCGACAACCTGTTGACGGTTTATCTGGACTCGGTGTTCTTTTCCTCTCTGGACCCGCTGGACTTTGCGCAGGAAGGGCATCGCCTCGAATTCGATACGCCAGACGATCCGTCCACCGACCTGGTCTACCGCGGTGTGGTCTACAACGAAATGAAAGGCGCCATGAGTGCGCCCACGTCACAGCTGTGGCAGAACCTGTCCAGCCACCTGTTCCCGACCACCACCTACCACTACAACAGTGGTGGTGAGCCAGACCACATTGTAGATCTGAGCTACGACGACCTGTTGCGCTTCTACCGTCATCACTACCATCCCAGCAATGCGATCTTTGCGACCTACGGGGACATTCCAGCTCACGAGCATCATGAACGCTTCGAGGAGCTGGCTCTGAAGCGGTTTGATCGTCTGGATGTGGAGCTGCCGGTACGTGATGAGAAGCGGATGTTCTCGCCGGTGCGCGTCGACCAGAGTTACGCCGTCAGTGAGGGCGAGGAAACCGGCCACAAGACCCATATCGTGATGGGCTGGTTGCTGGGACACAGCTTTGACCTGCAGGAAAACCTGGAGGGGCAGCTGCTGGCCAGTGTTCTTCTGGAAAACAGTGCGTCGCCCCTGATGCGGGCGCTGGAAACCACCGATATTGGTCATTCGCCGTCTCCGATGTGCGGCCTGGAAGACTCCAACCGTGAAATGACCTTTGTCTGCGGCATTGAGGGCAGTGACCCGGAGAGGCAGGACGACCTTGAAGCGCTGATCGAACAGACGTTGGCGAAGGTAGTGGAAGAGGGCGTCAGTGAGGATCGCCTGGAAGCCATTTTGCACCAGTTGGAATTGCATCAGCGCGAGATTGCCGGCGATAGCTTCCCGTATGGCCTGCAACTGATCATGACCGCGATTTCGCCGATGGTCCATGGCGGCGATCCGGTTGAGCTCCTGGATTTGGAGCCGGTCCTGGCTGATATGCGGGAAAAAATCCGTGATCCTCAGTATGTGCCCGGCCTGATCCGCCGCAAACTGCTGGAAAATCCGCACCGCGTTACCCTCACGCTGCGCCCGGATGACAAGCTGGAGAGTCGTCGCCAGGCGGCAATTCGCGATGCCCTTGCCCGCCGCAAGGCCTCGTTGACTGACGAAGAGGTTCGCCAGATTATCGAGCGCGCCCAGGCCCTGGAAGAACGGCAGACACGGAAAGACGACGATTCCATCCTGCCGAAGGTTGACCTGACCGACGTTCCCCTGCAGTTGCCGGAACCCGAGGCGCGGTTCGCCGGCGACATGCCTGCGACCATTTATGCCCGTGGCACCAATGGTCTGGTGTACGAGCAGGTGATCCTGCCGGTACCGAACCTGACCGAGGAAGAACTGTTGTTGCTGCCGTACTACACCACCCTGATTCCGGAAGTGGGTTGCGGCGACTTGGATTACCTGCAGATGCAGGATCGTATTTCGGCGGAATCCGGTGGCATCAGTGCGTCCTTCTCCGCCAAGGGAAAAATCGACGATGTTCAGGATCTTGAGGGTTATATCGTCTTTAATGGCAAGGCGCTGGCTCGAAACCGCGAAGCGTTGACTCGCCTCCTGAACGACGTCTTTGATGGCGCCCGCTTTGATGAGAAGGAGCGGGTGCGGGAGCTGATTGCCCAGATTCGTTCCCGCCGCGAGCAGGCGGTTACAGGCAGTGGCCATGCGTTGGCCATGGGGGCGGCATCGCAGGGAATCAGCCCGGGTGCGTGGCTGTCGTTCCGTCTTGGGGGATTGGAAGCTATCCGTGGCGTCAAGGCGCTGGATAAGTCCCTCAGCGAACCGGCCGAGCTCGACAGATTCTGTGAGCGGCTTGCAGCACTGCACGAACGTATTCGGAACCAGTCCCGTCAATTCCTGCTGATCGGTGAGGAAGAGCAGCTGGACCCGATGCTGACGGAAATGAAGACCGTTTGGGGCGACTCCGGTGCGGGAGAGCAAGCAGCCTGGAAGCTTGAGCCCGTCAGTTATCAGGCGCGTCAGGCGTGGTTAACGTCAACCCAGGTGAACTTCTGCGCCAAAGCCTACAGCACGGTTGCAATCGACCACCCGGACGCAGCGGCACTGACCGTTTTGGGTGGTTTCCTGCGCAACGGCTACTTGCACCGGGCGATCCGTGAAAAGGGTGGCGCCTATGGCGGTGGAGCTGGCCAGGACAGCGTGAACGGCACGTTCCGTTTCTTTTCATACCGCGATCCCCGGTTGGGCGAGACGTTGGAGGATTTTGACAACGCCCTGAAGTGGCTGCAGACCGAGCAGCACGATCCTCAGGAGCTGGAAGAATCCATTCTCGGCGTGATCGGGCAACTGGATCGCCCACGGTCACCAGCTGGTGCAGCCCGCCATGCTTTCCACAATCGCCTGTTCGGCCGGACGCCCGAGCAGCGTGCGCGTTTCCGGGAACGGGTGTTGGCGGTGACCCTGGATGATATGAAACGAGTGGCCCGCGAGTGGTTGAAGCCGGGCAGCGCCAGTGTAGCGGTTGTCACCAGCTTCGAAAATCGTGATACCGCTGAAAAACTGGGGCTGGAAATTCAGGAGCTATAAGGCACCTGAAAGCACCCGAAAACGGAAGGCCGACGCTCATTAAGGGAGAGGGCGTCGGCCTTTTTGTTATCTGCTCTATCGGTTCCGTTTAAGCCCGGTGCTGACCATGATGCGCGTAGAGATTTCCTCCACGGAATACGCGGTTGTGTTGAGGTAAGGAATTCGTTCCCGGCGGTACATCAGCTCAATTTCCTCAATTTCATGCATGCACTGCTTCATGGATGAATAACGGGAGTTCGGTCTGCGTTCGTTGCGGATGGTTGCCAGCCGCTCCGGCTCGATGGTCAGCCCAAAAATTTTCTCCTTGTGAGGCCGCAGCGCAGCTGGCATTTGCTGGTCGTCCAGATCTTCCTCGGTTATGGGATAGTTGGCCGCCTTTACACCATATTGCAGGGCCAGATACAAGCAGGTGGGCGTCTTGCCGCTGCGAGAGGCGCCGACGAGAATCAGGTCTGCCTCGTCGTAATGACGCGTGCGGGCGCCGTCATCGTTATCCAGAGCGAAATTGACAGCATGGATGCGCCGTTCGTAGCTGCCTTCGTTGTTGATGGCGTGTGATTTGCCAACGGTATAGGAGGACGAGGACTGCAGCTCCTGTTCCAATGGATTCAGGAAGGTACCGAAGATATCCACCATGAAACCGTTTGCGCCGGCGATAACATCGCGGATATCGCTATTAACGATGGTGTCGAAAACCAGCGGCCGCATGCCATCGATTTCCTCCGCTTTATTGATGCGCTTGACCATCTCCCGGGCTTTGTCAGCGTCATCAATATATGGCACCGTAATGCGTTCAAACTCAATTTTCTCAAATTGTGCCAGAAGGCTGTGCCCCAAGGCCTCGGCGGTCAGGCCGGTGCCATCGGATATAAAGAAAGCGGTTCGTTTCATGGTGTGCGGTCCGGCTCCGTATTTGGCGGCTACCCTAGGTAAATTCCACAGGTTACAGTATCATACACGCCAAGTTCGAGAGCCCGCAGTGGAGAATGCAGTAATTGCAGGGTTGAAATCAGCTCCACCTGTCCGGTTTGGCTCTTTGCTACAATGAATCAAGGGAGACACGCTTTGGAAGATTACATTATCTGGTTTGATCACCTGGGAATGTCAGACGTTGACCGGGTCGGGGGAAAGAATGCCTCCCTCGGTGAAATGATCAGTAATCTTGCCAACGCAGGTGTTACCGTTCCGGGTGGCTTTGCTACAACCGCTCACGCCTACCGTGAATTCCTGGCCAAAGACGGTCTTCGTGAAAAGATCGACAACGCTTTGGACGCTCTGGACATCAATGATGTGAACGAGTTGGCTCGGGTCGGCTCCGAAATTCGCCAGTGGATTCTTGATACGCCATTTCCGGACGCGCTGGAAAAGCCACTTGCGGATGCCTACGCAAAGCTACGTGACGGCAACGACAACCTCGCGGTGGCGGTGCGTTCGTCAGCCACTGCGGAAGATCTTCCGGATGCGTCATTTGCTGGCCAGCAGGAGACTTTCCTTAACGTTGTGGGCCTGGAACAGGTGCGGACGTCAGTAAAGGAGGTCTTCGCCTCCCTGTTCAATGACCGCGCCATTTCCTATCGTGTCCACCACGGTTTTGATCACAAACAGGTAGCCTTGTCTGCTGGCATTCAGAAAATGGTGCGCAGTGAGACCGCTGCCAGTGGCGTTATGTTCACCCTGGACACGGAATCCGGTTTCCGGGATGTCGTGTTTATCACCGGCTCCTACGGCCTGGGTGAAACGGTGGTGCAGGGTGCTGTGAACCCCGATGAATTCTACGTTCACAAGCCCACCCTCACGGCGGGCAAGCCTGCCGTTCTGCGCCGCAACCTGGGTAGCAAGGCCATCAAGATGGTTTACCACACTGACCCCGCCGCAGAGCAGTTTGTGGAAACGGTCAAGGTTGAACAGGACGAACGTAATCGCTTCTGCATCACTGACGCGGAAGTGGAAGAACTGGCCAAGCAGGCCATGATCATCGAAAAGCATTACCAGCGCCCGATGGACATTGAATGGGCGAAAGATGGCGACGACGGCCGTATCTACATTGTGCAGGCCCGTCCGGAAACCGTTAAGAGCCGCGCTTCGGCCAACGTGATGGAGCGTTATCTGCTCAATGAGACCGGCACCATCCTGGTGGAGGGCCGCAGTATCGGCCACAAGATTGGCAGTGGCCCGGTCAAGATCATCACCAGTATCAAGGAGATGGACCGCGTACAGGCGGGCGATGTTCTCGTTACGGATATGACCGACCCGGACTGGAGCCGGTGATGAAGCGGGCGTCCGCCATCGTAACCGACCGCGGTGGGCGTACCTGCCATGCTGCCATTATCGCGCGGGAGCTTGGTATTCCGGCCGTGGTGGGCTGTGGCGATGCCACGGAGATTCTGAAAGACGGCCAGGAAGTGACGGTGTCCTGTGCCGAAGGCGACACCGGGATGATCTACGAGGGCAGCCTCGATTTTGAGCTGAAGGAAAACACGGTAGACTCCATGCCCGCCATACCGTTCAAAATCATGATGAACGTGGGTAACCCGGACCGGGCCTTCGACTTCCAGGCGCTACCCAATGAAGGTGTCGGCCTGGCGAGACTCGAGTTCATCATCAACCGCATGATTGGCGTTCACCCAAAGGCGCTGCTGAATTTTGACGGCCTGCCGCGAGATATTCGTCAGACGGTGGAGAAACGGATCTCCGGGTACAGCTCGCCGGTGGACTTCTACGTCGACAAGCTAGTCGAGGGAATATCCACCCTTGCCGCTGCCTTTGCGCCCAAGAAGGTGATTGTGCGGCTGTCCGACTTCAAGTCCAATGAATACGCCAACCTGATCGGCGGTACCCTTTACGAGCCCGATGAAGAAAACCCGATGCTGGGCTTCCGTGGTGCCTCTCGGTATATCTCCGAAACCTTCCGTGATTGTTTCGAGCTTGAATGCCGGGCGTTGAAGAAAGTCCGTAATGAAATGGGGCTGACCAACGTTGAGATCATGGTGCCTTTTGTCCGCACGGTGGGAGAAGCCGAGCAGGTGGTGAACCTGTTGGCGGAAAATGGTCTCAAGCGTGGCGAGAACGGATTGCGCGTGATCATGATGTGCGAGCTCCCCGCCAACGCCCTGTTGGCCGAGCAGTTCCTGGAGCACTTTGACGGCTTCTCGATTGGTTCTAACGACCTGACCCAGTTGACCCTGGGGCTGGACAGGGACTCCGGCATCATTGCCCACCTGTTTGACGAGCGGAATGACGCCGTCAAGGCGTTATTGGGCAGTGCTATCCAGGCCTGCAAGAAGGCGAATAAGTACATCGGTATCTGCGGCCAGGGGCCCTCGGATCATCCTGACCTGGCCAAATGGCTGATGGATCAGGGGATCGATTCCGTATCCCTGAATCCGGACTCGGTACTGGATACCTGGTTCTTCCTCGCGGACGAGAAAATCGACTGACCATTTCGAGAAAAGGAGCACGTGCGTGCCTATCGTAACCCCTGATCTGTGTGACGATTACCCCGAAATCCTGGTGGTAGAGCCGGGTTTCCGCAACTTTGGTGGCGTGGACGCCTTCGGGGGCGAGATCGTGACGGTGAAATGCTTTGAGGACAATTCCATCGTTAAGGAACAGGTTGCCTGCCGGGTAACGGTCGTGTGATGGTTGTGGATGGTGGCGGATCAAAGCGGGCCGCTCTGCTGGGTGACATGCTGGCCGAGAAAGCGGCGGGTAATGGCTGGGCTGGCCTGGTGATCTATGGCTGTATCCGCGATGTAGATGTCATTGGAAAGACAGCCCTGGGAGTGCAGGCGCTGGGTACGCATCCGCGCAAGACCGAGAAGCGTGGAGTGGGTGATCTGGACGTGCCGGTCACCTTCGGAGGCGTGACCTTCCATCCTGGCCATTACATCTATGCCGATAACAACGGTATCGTGGTTTCCGAAAAGCCACTGAAGATCGACTGATACGGCCGTTTGCCCGGTAGTTCCCCCGTACTCTACCGGGCTACATTTCCCTTGACCGCACCGGTCAGCGTTTTACCTTTACAATCTCCATCCCCAGGAGAAACCCATCCCCGTCAGGAACACAGCGAAGCACGCGGCAGACCGTTTCGAATGGCGGGAATTGCTCGCTGGTGGAAGGTAGAAGGGTGTGGATTTCATCCCCTTCGGCAAACGCCCTTTCTACGTAAAGCTGCATGCCAGTGCCGCTGAGATCCCGGCAAATGCCTGGAATCGCGACGCCATTGCTGTCTGTGAGTTCGATTTCCGAGTTCATTGTCATGCGGTGGAAATCGCGTTTTTCTGAATAGTCCTTCATGGTTTCAGACATCCCGGCACCTCGCGGTTGTTGTTTTGTTAGTTATAAATGCTAAGGGCGGAAGCGTCAAAGAATTCATGGGAATAAAAATTCGGGAAGCCCTTATATTTAGTATTTAGGTTTCCCGAATGACACTATATGTGGGTTTTCGAAGAGGCGCTTCCTCCAACGTCTCCCTCGATGGGGAGGTGTTCTATGCCCAGTTGTCCGTTTTCCGTGAAGGCTTGAGCAGCGGGATAACAAGGGCCAAAATCACCCCGAGCAGCACAAGGGCTGCACCCAGTAGCATGAAATCGGATTCCTTTTTGGCTTCCAGGCGCTCCTTTTCTGCAGTGAGCACTTCCAGGTCGTTGCGCAGCTTCTGGTTCTCTTCGCGAAGCTCGCTATTCCGCCGATTCAGATTGATGGAGTCCGAAGCGACTTCCTTGATATTACGAAGCTCTTCGCTGAGTCTTCCTGCGCGGGCTTCCAGGGACTCTTCCGAGCTCCTGAGTTCGTTCCGTTCCGTTGTGACTTCCTCAAGCTGCGTCCTGAGATTATTCAGTTCATTGCGGGCTTGTTCCAGTTGCCGGTTGGTGGCTTCCAGACGTTGGCGCGCAATAGGAGTGTCGGTGAGATAGCGTGACACCATCCAGCCTTCGATGCCGTCCGGCGTGCGTACACGGCTATACCCTGATTCCGATGTTTCCAGCAGCTCAAGCGAGGTTCCGCTCCGGACTCCTGAGTGCAGGATTCGGTACTGTGTCCCTTCACCACTTCGGATCGGAGCGTAGAGCGTGTCATCGACATAAACGGTTTTGGCGTGGGTTGACGTTGCAGCCACCATCAAAACGATAATGCAGGTAATCAGACGTAAAGGCGTCACTGGTTTTATTCCCTGGAACAGCGATTTAAGGCGCAATTTTGTCATAGATGCCGGGTCATACAAGGTGGAGTTCATTACAAAAAGCTCATGGTGCCAGGTGCAGGCAACCGTGCGCCCTCAGGGCAGTACAGCCTTGAAGGGTTTGACGATCACTTTCTGGTACACACCGGCATCCACGTAGGGGTCGGCATCGGCCCAGGCCTGGCCGATGCCAATGAATCAAATTCGGCTACAACCAGGCTGCCGGTGAACCCTGCGTCACCGGGTTCCGGTGTGTCCAGGGCCGGGTGGGGACCCGCGACCAGAAGGCGGCCTTCGTCTCTGAGCAGCTTTAGCCGTTCAATGTGGGCAGGACGGGCAGAAGACCTCAGCGGCAGGCTGTTCTCGACATCTTCGCTGATGATGGCGTAATACATGATATTCTCCGGATATTTACTGACACAGTGTAATACCTGGCTGGTAAACTGGCGTTGATGGTATTTACTCTGAAATCGGGAAAGATGTGACTATAACCCAAGAAGCTGACTTCTGCATTGATCTGCATTGCCACACGACGGCGTCCGACGGCGCGCTGCCACCGAAGGAATTGGTCGCACGTGCGCACGCCAGAGGTGTTACCCACCTTGCCATAACAGATCACGATACCATCGCCGGGCTTGAAGAAGCATCGGAGGCCGCACGGGAGGCTGGTCTTACGCTGATCGCCGGTACCGAGCTGTCCTGCCTCTGGAAAAGTCACACCATACACGTAGTCGGGCTTGATTTTGACGTTGATGACGACCGTCTGAAGCAGGCATTGGAGCGGCAGAACACGAACCGTTGGTCCCGAGCCCGCACCATTACCGACAAGCTTTCAAAGCTGAAAATTGAAAACCTGCTCGAGAAGGCAACGGATAAGGCGGGCGGCGACGTGCCCGGTCGGCCTCATTTTGCCAGGGTGCTGGTGGAAGAGGGGGTGGTAAAGGATATCGCCCAGGCGTTCAAGCGCTACCTTGGAGCTGGCAAGGCGGGGGATGTAAAGGGTTTCTGGCCTGAATTGCCGGAGGTTGTCCGCTGGATTACCGAGGCTGGAGGTGTGGCCGTGCTGGCCCATCCCAGGAAGTACAAACTTACGGCGACAAAATTGCGAGCGCTCGTTGCTGACTTCCGTCAGGCGGGTGGTCGGAGTATCGAGGTATCAACGTCGGGGCAGTCCAGTGGCGATCTGGGCTTTTTGGCGGAATTGTGTCGCCGGGAAAACCTGCTTGCCTCCCAGGGCAGCGATTTCCATTTTCCCGGTGCGCCTTGGTGTGAGCTTGGGGTCATCATGAAAATGCCAGACGGGCTTGAGCCTGTCTGGCATCATTTCAAAGAACCGGCAGGGGTTTTCGCAGCGGTTTAATCCGGTGCGTGGAACAGCAGGTATAGGTCGGTCAGCGAGTCGGGGATGGCGTCCGCCATTTGCCGGGACAGCTTCTCGCTGTTGCGGACATTCTGGAAGTCTTCATCCTCGAACAGCCCGGACAGCGTAAGCATCGGCACCAGCAGGTCTGCGGTTTCTTCCTCTCCGGCCTCCAGCCAGGCTTCCTCATTCTCAAGGAAGGTGTCCACGAACCCGGCACACCAGTTTTCCAGTGCGTTCATCGGATCGCCATCTTCAGGTTCCGGCAACTCAAGAGACTGGCCCATGTCCAGTGCGTGTGCCATATCCCTGCCGAGCTGTTCAACGGCTTGTCGGAACGCATCCGGAACCTGGCCGCTGGGCGCCTGTTCAGCGCCCGTGGCCAGTCTGAAGATGTCCTCAGTGCTCAAGGATGTCGGGCCCACCACGCTGGCGCAGACAACCCCGTGCAAACCGAAGAAATCCAGGGCTTCGTCGCCCCAGGGTTCGGCGAAAAGGATGTCTTCCAGCGCTTCGATGTCCGAATCTGATAGCATTCGTCAGTTACTCCCGGCCTTTTTGGCCTCTTCGGCAGCCCGCTGACGCTTACGGACTTCCCTCGGATCATTGTAGGCGCGGCCCGGTGTGACCGGTACATCCACCTGTCCACTCGGCGTTTCTTGCTCGGCAGCGGGCGCGGGCTCAATTGCCTTCTCGTTGGGCTTTTGCTTGCCCTCTGCTTGGGACGTCTCAGCCTTCGGCTCCGCAGGTGGCTTGCTGGTGGCTTCCTGCGATTCTTCAGCCTTACCTGCTGCTACCGGCTCGCTAGCCGGCGGAGGGGTTTCGGGTTGTTCCGCTTTCTCGGCTTGGGGCGTAGACGGCTCGGCATCAGCAGTACTGTCGGCTTTGGGTTTCGCCTTGGGTTTGGTGTCGGCTTCTGTTGGTTGTGGCTTGGCTTCCGCTTTCTGCTCGGGTGCCTCAACCTCGGCTTCAGCCACGGGCTTCGGGGCTTCTCTTTCCGGAGCCGCCTTTTCAACATTGTCGACCGTCGCATCTGCTTGGGCGGTTTCGACCTTCTTTTCAGCTGGTTTCCTGGGCGACCGGCGTGGTCGGGCAGGGCGTTTCGGCTTCTCCTCAACACTGGTGTCGGCTTCAGATTTCGCCGTCTCATTGCCAGAGGTGTCTGCCTGATCGGTCTTCGCGGTGCCAGAAGTTGCCGGCTGCGGCTGCTTTTCAGGCGTTTCACCGGGTTCTGCGCTATCGGCCGCTGGTTCAGCGGGTTTCTCCGCCGATTTTTCCATCGGTGTTTCCGTCGCGCTTTCCGCGGACGTCGCTTCGACAGGTTTTTCAGCCACGTTTTTCGCCGGCTTCGGCTCTGCCGTATTGGCCGCCGCTACGTCCGGTTTTCCTGCTGGTTGAGTGGCAGATTGCTTATCGGTCTGCTCTTCTGGCTGAGTATCCTTCTGATGCTTTTCGCTGCGGGCGGACTTCCGGTCTGCCGGTGTGGACGCCGGGTTATCAGTGGGGGAGCCGTCGCGACTACGATTGCGTCTTGGTTTACGGCGTTTTTCGTCGGAGCCGGACTTTTCGGCGGCAGCACTTTTCTGGGTGCCGGAGTCCTGTTGTTCCTGACGGTCCTTCGGGTCCTTGGCCTGAGACTTGTTGCGCCCCTGTCCGCGTCCCTGGCCCTGGGGTTGGCCGTCTTTGCGGTTGCCATCCCTGCGGTTATCGGCTGTCTTGTCGGCGCTCTTGTCAGCACTTCCTTGCTGGCCCTGACCACTGCGGCCCTGGTCGTCTCCGCGATTGCGGTTTGCACCTCGGTTACGTCCCCGGTTGTCATCGCTGCGGCTGCTGTCGCCGCGATTAGCGCCGGCCTGACGGCGATCAGCACCGCTACGATTGCCGGAACGGTTGTCGTCGCGGGCTACCCTGGATTTGCGACGGTCCTGGCGGTCCTGGGTGCGACGGTCGTCACGGTTGGAGCCGGCGGGCTGTTCCCGTTTCACTGGTGGTTCACCGATGACTTCCTCACCGCTGAAGAAATCCGCTATCTTGCGGCCAAGTTTGCTGAACAGGCCATCACTCTGTTCGGCCGGTGTCTCTTGTGCTGCCTTTTCCGGAGCCGGAGCGGGCGCAACCGGTCGAATGGCTTTCACCGCAGCCTGTTCGCGAACCGGTGGTTGGGCAGCAGGGGCCTCGAAGATTTCCTCTTCCCTTTCACTGTACTCCTGAGCCACCTGGTAGCTCGATACATGCTCCACGCCACTCTCATCGTCACGCATGCGCAGGATTTCGAAGTGCGGTGTTTCCATGTGAGGAGCGGGTACGACCACTACTTCGACTTCCTGCCGAGCCTCGATATCGGCCAACTGTTTGCGCTTCTCGTTCAGCAGGAAAGTGGCGACGGCGACAGGCACCACGGCGCGAACCTGACCGGTCTTTTCCTTGGATGATTCCTCGTAGATCAGACGCATGATGCTCAGGGCAAGAGACTCGATGCCCCGGATGGTGCCCTGGCCTTCACAGCGAGGGCAGACTTCGCTGCGGGTCTCGCCCAGGGATGGGCGCAAACGTTGGCGCGACATTTCGAGCAGACCAAAGCGGGAAATCTTGCCCACCTGGACCCGGGCGCGGTCGATTTCGAGTGCCTCGCGCATCTTCTGCTCGACTTCGCGCTGGTGCTTGGCCGGGGTCATGTCGATGAAGTCGATCACGATCAATCCGCCCATGTCCCGGAGGCGCAGTTGGCGAGCAATCTCTTCTGCCGCTTCCAGGTTGGTCTGAAGCGCGGTTTCCTCAATGTCGTGGCCTTTGGTGGCACGGGAGGAGTTGATGTCGATAGATACCAGTGCTTCGGTGGGATCGATCACGATGGAGCCACCGGAGGGCAGCTTCACTTCACGCTGGAAGCGGTCTCGATCTGCCTTCAATCTGGTAGCGGCTGAACAGGGGGATTTCGTCCTTGTACAGCTTGATCTTGTTTTCGAACGAGGGCATAACCGCACGAACGAAGTTCAATACGTCCTCGTAAACCGTTCCGGAGTCAATCAGCACCTCGCCAATGTCCTGACGAAGATAGTCGCGTACAGCGCGGATAATGACGTTGCTTTCCTGGTGAATCAGGAACGGCGCTTTGCGCTCGCCGGCGGCCTGGGAAATGGCTTCCCAGAACTGGACGAGGTAGTCCAGATCCCATTGCAACTCTTCGGTGGTGCGGCCAATGCCGGCAGTGCGAACAATGATGCCCATGGATTTGGGCACCTGTACATCGTTCATGGCCTCTTTCAGCTGCGCCCGCTCTTCACCTTCGATACGACGGGAAATGCCGCCGGCGCGAGGATTGTTGGGCATGAGCACGAGGTATCGGCCCGCAAGGGAGATGAAGGTGGTGAGGGCGGCACCCTTGTTACCACGCTCTTCCTTGTCCACCTGGATAATGACTTCCTGACCTTCGGCAACCACATCCTTGATGTTGATCTTGCCTTCAATCTGGCCGGGTGATTTCTTGAAATACTCCTTGGAGATTTCTTTGAGAGGAAGGAATCCGTGGCGTTCCGCGCCGAAGTCCACAAAAGCGGCTTCCAGGCTGGGCTCTACACGGGTTATGCGACCCTTGTAGATATTGGCTTTTTTCTGCTCGCGGGAGCTGGACTCGATGTCGAGGTCAAACAGACGCTGGCCGTCAACCAGGGCTACGCGCAACTCTTCGGGATGAGTCGCATTGATTAGCATTCTTTTCATGGAAAGAAATGGTTCCTGTCGTTTGGTTTGGACAGAAAACCTGGGGAATAGCATCAGCGAAGCAGAACTTGCGTGCCGCGGGCCCCTTGTAACAGGGGCAACCCGACGGCCAGACGAATCAGATCCCTGCGGGGAATTTTCCCGGAGTTCCGAGGCCACCGCCGACGGTTCGCCTGCTTGTAGGCAGGAAAGAGTCGCTTTGGGTCAGAGTCTGTTGGCGCATGTTATCCGTTTTCAGGTTCACGCGGGTGCCTGGGTCTCACGTCGTATTCGTATGCTGGACGGCCCGGCCCTGCGTGCTGGTAATGATTCTTCGCGATGTCGCCCGACGGTTTTCCGTACGGTTTCTTGTTCCCCCGGCTTTCGGGCAGTCGCTGTAATCAGCGCCTTCCGTATGGATCCGGGAGGATTTCAATCGCCGAGCCCGGTAATGATTGGGCTTCCGGCGTTCAAACTCTCAAATAGTGTCGGTATACTCCTGCCGCTCCGGCTTCTGGCATACTGGCCAGGCCGTAGACAAACGGCAGAGCACGCCGGAATATAACAGTATTCGCCGGCTCCTTCAATCCCGCAGGTTTCCAGCGGTAAGGTATCCATGTCCAGATCGACCAGGCAAAAACGTTCCCCTTCCTCACCACGGTCTGTTGGTGATGGCAAGAGTGCCCTGCGCCCGGCTCCAGAGGCGGTGAGGTCAAGCAGGGTGTGCAAAAGGTGGTTGTTGATGAGGATAATCACGGCCAGCGCGTGGACAATTACCTGATGGCGCAGATCCGAGACGTGCCGCGCAGCATTATTTATCGCATTATCCGCAAGGGTGAGGTGCGCGTGAACAAGGGCAGGGTTAAGCCCGACACCCGTCTGAACACGGGTGATGAGGTGCGCATTCCACCTGTCACCCGCAAGGAAAAGCCGGCGCAGGTTGTTCCGGGGTCGCGGGTTCAGGGAGTTATGCAGGACGCAGTGGTGTTTGAGAATGATCAGATGCTGGTAGTTAATAAGCCATCCGGTATAGCGGTTCACGGTGGTAGCGGGCTGGATTTCGGGCTGATCGAAGTCTTGCGGGCGGCGAGGCCGGAGGCCCGGTTTCTGGAACTCGTACATCGGCTTGATAGGGATACATCGGGATTGGTGATGGTTGCAAAGAAGCGTTCTGCGTTGCGTTATTTGCAGGACGAGTTGCGTCACAAGCGTATTCGTAAGCATTATCATGCTCTGGTGGCGGGTGACTGGCCTGGGTCTGTCAGGAAGGTCAGTGAGCCGCTGCTGCGGTTTGAACTTGGCTCCGGTGAGCGCCGAGTTCGCGTGGATGAGGCAGGAAAGGACTCTCTCACCCGTTTCCGGGTATTGGACTCCTTCTCCGGGTATACGCTGGTTGAGGCCTCACCGGTAACTGGTCGTACCCATCAGATCCGTGTTCACAGTGCCTGGGCCGGTCATCCGATTGCCGGCGATGACAAGTATATGGATGATGTAAGCCTGCGGGCATTTCGCTCCGCCGGCGGTCAGCGTTTAATGCTCCACGCCCGCGCCCTGGACTTTACGCTGCCCTCCACGGGAGAGCCTGTTCACCTTGAGGCTCCCTATGATGAAGCTTTCAGCGAACTCATGGCCAAGCTGGCGGCGCGCCGGAAGGCATCCGAATAATCCGTTGTTCTGTGGCTCGCAAGCAGGATGACCGCACCAAGGTAGTATCAATGGACGTAAAGGTTGTGATTTTTGACTGGGACGGAACGCTGGTGGATTCCGTTGATCATATTGCAGACAGCCTTCACCAGGCAGCCACCGAATTGGGGTATCCGGAACTGGAGCGCGAAGCCTATCGCGATATCATTGGTTTGGGCATGATTGAAGCTCTGGAAAAGCTGTATCCCGGCATAACGCGGGAGGAAATGACGGCGATTCGCGAAGGTTATGCCCGTTACTTTTTCTCCAAGGTGACCACGCCCCAGAATGTGTTTGCGGGCATGGCGGACGTACTGGCTGACCTTCGTACAGCGGGGCGCGGCTGCTCGGTGGCGACCGGCAAGAGCCGCCGCGGCCTGGAAGGTGCTTTGGTGTCCAGCGGGCTTGGGTCGCATTTTGATATTACTCGCTGCGCGGATGAAACCCGCTCCAAGCCCGACCCGGCGATGCTCGGAGAGATCATCCGCTTTTACGGCATTGAGCCGGCTGAAGCGGTTATGATTGGCGATACCCGTTACGATCTGGAGATGGCTCAGCGTATCGGTATGCCGTCTATTGGTGTGGAATGGGGTGTGCATAAACGGGATGTACTGGGGCACTATGCGCCACACGCGATCGTCGATTCGGTCAAAGACCTGCGCGACGTACTTGGCCTCTGAACCGTAACAGCAACAGGAAGCAGCAATGAGCGATTGGGAATCAGACAGGCATCCCGGCTGGGGAAGCGAACCAGAAAACCCAGAAAGCAGGGCGAGCAAATCCGCGGGAAGTCGCCGCAAACCGGCGATGCCACCGGAGTCAGCTCGTGATTGGAAACTGATCGAAAAGCTGGTGATGTCGCTGCAGTCAGAGCAGAGAAAAAGCCGCCGCTGGGGGATATTTTTCAAGCTGCTGACGTTCGGGTATCTCTTTGCCTTACTGTTGATGATCCAGTTCCCGTTGGGCGGGGCGCTGGAATCCGCTGCCAAGGGAGAGCATACGGCGCTCGTGGAGATCGAGGGCACCATTGCGGCGGATGAGCTGGCCAGTGCCGACAACATCGTGGGTTCCCTGCGAGAAGCGTTCGAGGCGGAAAACTCAGTGGGTGTGATTTTGCGGATCAACAGTCCGGGCGGCAGTCCGGTCCAGTCTGGTTACGTCTATGACGAAATCGTTCGGTTGAGGAGCGAGTATCCGGATAAGAAAGTGTACGCGGTGATTTCCGATATTGGTGCCTCTGGCGCCTACTATATTGCTGCGGCTGCTGATGAAATATACGCCGACAAGGCGAGCCTGGTGGGTTCCATTGGTGTGGTGGCTGGCGGTTTCGGTTTTACCGAGATTATGGATAAGTTGGGGGTCGACAGGCGTCTATATACCGCTGGCGAGAACAAGGCTTTTCTGGACCCGTTCTCACCGGAGGAAGAGAAAGAGGTGCAGTTCTGGCAAGACGTTTTGGAAACCACCCACAGCCAGTTTATCGAAAGTGTGCGTAAGGGGCGGGGTGATCGGCTTGCGGATGACGAGCAACTGTTCTCAGGACTGGTCTGGAGTGGCGAGCAAGCACTCGAGCTTGGTCTGATCGATGGCCTTGGCAGCTCCTCCCATGTGGCACGGCAGGTCATCGGCCAGGAGGATCTTGTGGACTATAGTCGCCGTGAATCGCCACTCCAGAATATCGTTGATCAGTTCGGCGTTTCCGTGGGCAGTGGTATTGCCCGCTACTTCGCTGAATCGCGGTTGGAGCTTCGGTGAGAGGCGGGCAGCGGATGCAGCGGGTTGAGCCCCCAGTTTCGAAGCATTTCGGTGAGCGCGATCAATGGCAGGCCGATCAGGCTGTTAGGGTCGCGCCCGTCGAGGCGGCTGAATAGGGCGATGCCCAGGCCTTCCATTTTAAAGCTGCCGGCACAGTCGTAGGGTTTCTCGGTGTGCAGGTAGTTGTTGATTTCGTCTGCGTCGAGCTGGCGGAAGTGGGCGTGAAAGTATTCGCAGTGGCTCTGTCGTTGCCCAGTACTGGCGTCCACCAGCACCAGGCCGGTCAGGAATGAGACGCGCTGACCGCTGCTGCGTTCCAGTTGTTGCGCTGCGCGCTCATGAGTTCCTGGTTTGTTCAGTATGGTGCCATCCTCCAGGCATGCGATCTGGTCCGAGCCGATGATCCAGTGTTCCGGGTAGTCACCACAAAGGGCTTCCGCTTTTTTAAGCGCAAGCCGCACGACCAGATGCTCTGCACTCTCATCCATACGCTGCGATTCATCCACGTTCGGCGATGCGGTATGGAATGGCAGTCTTAGCTTCTCCATCAGTTGTCGCCGATAAGGTGAGGATGAAGCAAGCAGAAGCGGGTGTTGTTTCATTGGGGTTCCTTTTATCAGCGCTTGGAGTTGTCCGAGTGGTCCCGGTTGCACTGTTAATATCGTAGAATACACCTATCAGCAGTGTAACCCTTGCCCAAAAGCGCATGAAGTCTTTGACAGCGGGCGGCCAGGTCCCTAAAATTGCGCGCCTATGTCAAAAGCCTCAAGCACCGAACTGCCCAAAACTGTCGATCCTTACCGGTTGGCAGAGCAAGAAATAGTGTTGGAGGGAGAAATTCCTCTGCAGGCATTGTCTCGTTTTGGTGATTCTGTATTTGGATTTGAGGATGGCGCTGTGTGCCGGGTAAGCCTGTCATTCTCCATGGACGGCGAGCGCCGGCGCATGGTGACAGGTGAACTGGAAGCACCGGTTACCCTGGAGTGTCAGCGCTGCATGGGGCCCATGCAAAAGACACTGGTCTCCCGCTTTACGTTGGGGTTGGTGACCAGCGACGAGCAGGCCCAACAGTTGCCAAAAGAACTTGAACCGTTTCTGACGGACGATTTCAGCGCGGATTTGTGGTCCTTGACTGAGGACGAGCTGCTGCTGGTTCTGCCTCCGTTTCCGCTCCACGAGCGTGACGAATGTCCCGCCCGAGAAGAGCTGGAAGCCTTTGAGTCGGATGAATCCGTGGACGAGCCGGTCAGGAAGTCTGAAGACAACCCGTTCAGCGTGCTGGCGGATCTCAAGACTAAGAAACATTAATCAGGCGTCGTTTTCTCTGGAAACCGTCGCGAATTTAACGAACACACGTTTATCAGGTCAGGAGCATAATCATGGCTGTACAGAAAAACCGAAAGACCCGCTCAAAGCGCGGTATGCGCCGTTCACACGATGCTCTGAGCACGGCAGCTCTGTCCACTGACACGACAACTGGTGAAGTGCATCGTCGCCACCATGTGTCTCCGGATGGTTTTTACCGTGGCAAGCAGGTAATTGAGGCTAGCGACGAGTAAGCCGTCGCGAGCAAATCCACCCGCCAGTGCGAGATGGAGGAACGGTGAATCCGGTCACCATCGCAATTGACGCCATGAGTGGTGATCGCGGAGCCGACGTTGTGGCCTCCGCTGCACTGGCCGCGGTGAAAGAAAACGAAGCCTTGAGTCTTGTTCTGGTGGGAATCCGGAGTGAGCTCGAGGCTTTGTTGCATCCTGGGCATTCGCGGATTCGTATCGTCGAAGCTGCCGATGTCGTGCGGATGAATGAGCGGCCCTCCCATGCGCTTCGCCACAAACGTAATTCGTCGATGGCCGTGGCGTTGGGGCTTGTCCGCGACGGTGTTGCTCAAGGTTGCGTCAGTGCTGGCAATACCGGTGCGCTCATGGCGTTCGGCCGTTCTGTTATCCGCATGTACCCGGGCATTGAACGCCCTGCAATCGCCAAACTGATTCCGTCGCTTCGGGGGCGTTGCCACGTGCTCGATCTGGGCGCCAACGTGGATTCCACCGCGGAAAACCTCTATCAGTACGCACTGATGGGCTCACTGATGGCGTCGGCGATCTGCAATCAGCCAGAACCTCGAGTCGCTCTGCTTAACGTTGGCGAAGAGGAAATCAAGGGTAATGAGCAAGTGCGGCTTGCCTCTCATATGCTGGCTCAGTGCGATACCATCAACTATATCGGATACATTGAGGGCAGTGATCTGTTCCGTGACGTGGCGGACGTGGTGGTGTGCGACGGTTTTGTCGGGAATATTGCCCTAAAGACGGGTGAGGGCGTTGCCGGTCTGCTGATTGAGCTGCTTGAACAAGCTTTCACGCGAACTTTTTACGGCAAGTGTGTCGGCGTTTTGGCGCGGCCGATCATCGGACGGCTGCTTCGGCTTATGGACCCGTCAAGACACAATGGCGCCAGTCTCCTGGGGCTTCAGGGTGTGGTGATAAAGAGCCATGGCAATGCCAACGAGCGCGCCATGCTGGCGGCCATACGTCAGGCGGTTCGTGAAGTAGAATTGGAAGTGCCCAGCCGTATCAACGAACGTCTTGACGACCTGATGATCTAAGCGCTCAAGCCTTGGCCTCTCCCTGAGACTAAAGTCTCTCCCCATTTTTGCTAGATTGGCCGGATCGGCCCCCAGGTTGTACTATTGGCTAATCTCCCGTAACCCCTCATTGACGGTAAGATTCCCACTATGAAATCAGCCTTTATTTTTCCCGGACAAGGATCGCAGTCTGTCGGCATGCTGGGAGCAGCTGCCGAGAACTGGCCGATCATAGAAAAAACGTTTTCCGAAGCCTCCGATGTGCTGGGCTATGATCTCTGGCACCTGTGCCAGCATGGACCTGCGGAAGAGCTCAATCAGACCACGGTTACCCAGCCAGCGCTGTTGGCAGCGAGTGTCGCGCTCTGGCGGCAGTGGTTTGTAGCCGGAGGTCAGGCGCCTGACTTTGTCGCCGGGCACAGCCTTGGTGAGTACAGCGCGCTGGTCGCCGCGGAAAGCCTGAACTTCTTTGACGCCATTAAACTGGTGCGCCTGCGTGGGGAGCTCATGCAGGCCGCTGTGCCAGCCGGCGAAGGCAAGATGGCAGCCATTATTGGTCTCGAGGACGACGACGTAACCGCCGCCTGTGCCGAGGCGGCAAATGGCGATGTGGTGGCCGCCGTCAATTTCAATGCCCCTGGGCAGGTCGTGATTGCAGGTGCTGCTGGGGCGGTTGAACGCGCCATCGAAGCCTGCAAGGCCCGAGGCGCCCGCAAGGCCATGCCATTGCCGGTGAGTGTACCTTCCACTGTGCCCTGATGAAGGGAGCCGCGGAGGAACTGGCAACCGCGTTGGACGAAGTAACGTTTAACGATGCTGTCATCCCGGTAATACAGAATGTTACCGCTTCTGTCGCTCAGGACAGTGAATCCCTCAAGGCTAATCTGGTCAAGCAGCTATACTCTCCGGTGTTGTGGACCGATACAGTTCGTAAACTGGTGGCAAATGATGTGCGGATCGCTGTAGAGTGCGGCGCCGGTAAGGTCCTTGCAGGGCTGGCGAAGCGCATTGACCGTGAATTGTCGGTTTACGGCATTGACGAGCCGGATGCGCTGGCAAAGGCGTCAGAGGCATTTGGACAGTAATAAATAGGAGCAACACATGTCTCTTGAAGGCAAAACAGCGCTGGTAACGGGTGCAACTCGCGGGATCGGAAAGGCCATTGCAAAGGCGCTGGCAGATCAGGGCGCCATGGTGGTCGGTACGGCAACCAGTGAGAATGGCGCCGAGTCGATTTCCGCTGACCTGAAAGCAGCAGGCGCGAAGGGTTTCGGTATCGTAATGAACGTCGCCGACCCGGACAGCATCGAGGCTGGCCTGAAGGAAATCAACGAGAAAGCTGGTGCGCCGGCGATCCTGGTCAACAACGCAGGGATCACTCGTGATAATCTGCTGATGCGGCTGAAGGACGATGACTGGGCGGCCGTGGTGGAAACCAACTTGTCCAGCGTCTACCGAACCAGCAAGGCCGTATTGCGGGGAATGGCCAAGGCGCGATGGGGTCGGGTGATCAATATCAGCTCGGTTGTGGCTGGTATGGGTAACCCAGGACAGGCCAACTATTGCGCTGCCAAGGCCGGAGTTGAGGGTTTTACCCGCAGCCTGGCGAAAGAAATGTCGAACCGGGGCATTACCGCCAATTGTGTAGCGCCCGGATTTATCGATACGGATATGACCCGAAAACTGGACGACAAGCAACGTGAGGCTATGATGGAAGTCATACCTGCCGGTCGTCTGGGTGAGCCGGAAGAAGTGGCTGCGGTGGTTGCCTTCCTGGCGTCGGAGGCCGCTGGTTACGTGACGGGTGAAACGATCCACGTTAACGGTGGTATGTACATGGGATAGTCCCTGAGGGGGGCGTGTGCGCAAACCCTTGTCGCACAACATGTTTGAATGGAACCCCTGCTTGTTTGCAGGTATGGTTTAAACTAAACTGGCAGCACTTAAGTTGCTTGGTTGACACAAAAGTGAGGACATTATGAGTACAGTTGAAGAGCGCGTGAAGAAGATCGTTTGTGAGCAGTTGGGCGTTAAAGAGTCCGAAGTTCAGAACACATCTTCTTTTGTAGAGGACCTTGGCGCTGACTCACTGGACACCGTTGAGCTGGTCATGGCACTCGAAGAAGAGTTCGAGACCGAGATTCCCGACGAGGAAGCGGAAAAGCTGGCGAGTGTCCAGGACGCGATCGACTACATCGTCGCGCACACCTGATACTCCGCACGCTTTATACGCCAGGCAAAAGCCGTCCATGTGATTAGACATCGGACGGCTTTTTTATTGGCAGGAATGACAGTTCATGATCAGCAAGAAACTCAGGTGAAGGGGTATGGCTAAACGACGTGTTGTAATCACAGGCATGGGAATGCTCTCGCCACTGGGTAACGATGTGGATTCGTCCTGGGACGGTATTCGTTCCGGTCGCAGCGGCATTGCCGGGATCGACCGCTTTGATACCACCGGATACAACACACGGATCGGCGGTGGCATCAAGAATCTGGATATGGAACCTTACCTGTCCACGAAGGACGCCAGAAAATTGGATGCCTTCATTCATTACGGCCTGATTGCGGCCCAGCAGGCCGTGGACGCCAGTGGCCTTGATGAATACACCGATCTTGATCGTGAAAGGGTTGGGGTTGCCATCGGCTCAGGCATCGGTGGCCTTGAATACATCGAGAAGAACGTGATCACCATGGAGAAGTCCGGGCCGCGAAAGGTGTCTCCGTTCTTCGTGCCAGCCTCCGTAATCAACATGATTTCAGGAAACGTGGCTATCCGCTTTGGCTACAAGGGCCCAAACATCGCGATCGTGACAGCCTGCACGACCGGCACCCATAACATTGGCTATGCGGCGCGCACCATTGCTTACGGTGATGCCGATGTGATGTTGGCTGGCGGTTCGGAAATGGCCACCACCCGAAGCTCAATTGCCGCGTTTTCGGCAGCGCGTGCGTTGTCCACCCGCAATGACGAACCGGAAAAGGCCAGCCGGCCGTGGGATCGAGGCCGGGATGGCTTTGTGCTCAGCGACGGCGCTGGCGTGCTGGTGCTGGAGGATCTCGAGCATGCTAAACGCCGTGGAGCCACCATTCATGGCGAAGTAATCGGTTTCGGTATGAGCGACGATGCGTTCCATATAACCGCTCCCCCTGAAAACGGTGAGGGTGCCGCGCGCTCCATGAAGAATGCGATTCGCGACGCCGGGCTCGGCGCCAACGACATCGACTACATCAATGCCCATGGCACTTCCACGCTCGTAGGGGATCTGGCAGAGGTGTCTGCAGTGAAATCGGTATTTGCCGACCACGCTTACACGCTGGCAGTCAGCAGTACCAAGTCCATGACCGGGCACTTGCTTGGCGCTGCAGGGGCCATTGAGGCGATTTTTTCAGTATTGGCGATCCGGGAGGGTGTGCTGCCGCCGACCATCAACCTTGACGATCCCGATGATGGTTGTGACCTGGATTTTGTAGCCGGCAAGAGCCGCAAGGCAGATGTCCGGGTTGCGTTGTCCAACTCTTTTGGTTTTGGCGGTACAAACGGCACCCTGATTTTCCGTCGTTACGAGGCTGATCGGGTTGTGTTGAACGTTATTCGTCCCGACGGCAACGGTATTTCCGCGACAGATCGTGGGTTGGCCTACGGCGACGGGTTGTTTGAAACTATCCGCATGCGTGGCCGGCAAGCCCTGCTGCGATCACACCATCTGGATCGTATGGTGGCCGATGCCGGCCGCTTGGGCATTCCGGTCGAGCGTAGTGACCTGGATGCTGAAATTACCCGCTCGGGTTGCGATTTGGCCTCCCGATACGGCAATGACGGCTGGGTGCTGAAGTTGGTCCTCACTCGGGGGAGTGGTGGGCGAGGATACCGGTTGCCTGTCGAATGTGTGCCAAACCTGATTGTTACCTCCTCACCGATGCCCACGCTCCCCGCACCGGGGGGTGTGGTCGCAGCGCTGTCGCAGTTTCCACTCACCGTGAATCCGAGGCTGGCGGGTATCAAGACCCTGAACCGGCTGGAGCAGGTGATGGCAAGCCGTGAGTTCAGTGGCGAGGAATTCGAACTGATCATGCGAATGCCGACGGGCAGTTGCTTGAGGGGACGCGAACCAACCTTATTGTCAGGATGGAGAGCGAGTGGGTAACTCCGCCGGTTGAGAGCCTTGCGGTGGCAGGTGTCATGCGGCAGTACGCCCTTGAGTGTCTGCGCGCATCCGGCCATACCATCCGGGAGCAGATCATCCAGCCTGCGTTACTGTCGTCACCCGGGCTGCGTGGACTGTATCTCGTTAACAGCGTTGTCGGCATTGTCGCGGTTCGCAGATTGGGCAGCGTTGATTTGCCAGTTGATGATGGGCTTGAGACAATCTGCGACCCTCTGAAAACTTTGGAATAAAAGCTTGTTCAAGAAGTTACTCATCTGTGTGTTCTGTCTCTCCGTCCTGGCGCTTGCGGGGGTGGTCTCTGGTTATGGCAGGGGCTTCAGACCCTTGAGCAACCTGTAGCGTTGGATGAGCCGGTTCTGTTCAGCGTGCTCCGGGAGCGGTTACGGTCAGGTTGCGCGTAAACTCGAAGCGGAAGGCCTTGTGGGCGACAGTCTGTGGCTGAAGATTCATGGTCGTCTTTACCCGGAGCAGGCGCTATTAAAGGCTGGCGAATATGAATTCACCGATGGCATGACCAGTCTCGACATGATCAATGCGATGGTCGCCGGTGACACCAAACACTGGCAGATTCAGTTTATTGAAGGCTGGACCTTCCGTGACATGCGCGCCGCGCTCGCCAGCAGTGAGCGTCTTGGGCAGGTGACCGCCGACTGGACCGACGAGCGGATCATGGAAGAGATGGGTGCCAACGGGTCGCATCCTGAAGGCCGCTTTTTCCCGGATACCTATCTGTTTACCAGCAGTGAAACCGACCTTGACCTGCTACGCAGGGCCTTTGAGCGAATGGAAGAGGTGCTTGCGACGGAATGGCAGGCTAAGGCTGAAAACCTGCCTTACGATTCTCCCTATGAAGCTCTGATTATGGCGTCGATTGTTGAGCGCGAAACCGGTGCGGTCCATGAGCGAGAAGAAGTCGCCGGTGTCTTTGTCCGGCGCCTGGAGAAAGGTATGAGGTTGCAGACCGATCCTACCGTAATCTATGGGATGGGGGAGAAGTACCAGGGGCGAATCACCCGTAAGGATCTGCGAACCCACACCGACTACAATACCTATCGGATCGACGGGCTGCCGCCCACGCCCATCGCGTTGCCAGGCAGGGAAGCGATTCATGCGGCCCTGAATCCGGCTGAAGGCGACACGCTCTACTTTGTGGCGCGCGGCGATGGCACCCACAAGTTCTCGAAAACCCTGGCGGAACACCAGAAGGCCGTGAGGGCGTTTCAGCTCAACCGCCGTTCAGACTACCGTTCCTCTCCAACTCCGTCTCCAGATACAGCAGCGGAAGAGGGTGACCAATGACCCGACGGGGGCAGTTTATTACCTTTGAAGGTACGGAAGGGGTTGGGAAGTCCACTCAACTGGCGAACGCCGCAAGTAGCTGGACGCGCTTGGTGTTGAATGCGTTGTGACCCGAGAGCCCGGCGGCACCCCGATGGCGGAGTCCATTCGCGAGCTGTTGCTGGCGCCGCGTGATGAGCCCGTGAACGAAACCACCGAGCTGCTCCTGATGTTCGCCGCCAGGGCACAACACCTCCATACGCGTATTCTTCCTGAATTGGAGGCTGGTCGCTGGGTGCTGTGTGATCGGTTCACCGACGCCACCTTTGCCTATCAGGGGGGAGGGCGTGGTGTGCCCGCCGATCGCATAGCGCTACTGGAAAGCCTGGTGCAGGGTACGGTGCGCCCGGATCACGTTATCCTGCTGGACGCACCGGTGGAAACCGGTATGACCCGTGCCCGCCACAGGGGCGACCTGGACCGGTTCGAACAGGAAGCGGTAGCATTTTTTGAGCGAATACGCGAAACCTATCTCGCTCGCGCCGCCAACGCGCCGGGCCGTTATCACATTGTGGACGCCTCTCAGCCGATTGAGACGGTCAGCGACGAGGTCGCGGGCTTGCTTCGGAATCTGGTGAATCGGGCGTAGTCGTGCAAGTTTGCCGATGATCTGCTTTAATTGAGCTACATTCTCAGGAAATTTCCGGATCGCGGGCATGTTGGACGCACGTTTGCTCAAGCTTCCCACCGCTTCACACCACCATCGTCACGAGCATCACCAGATTGTTGTCGGTGTTCGTGGAGAGGCCGACCTGAGTGTGGACGGAACAGGTTCGCACCTGGACACCTGGCGAGCCTGCCTGGTCCCCACTGAAGCGCGCCATGATTACTGTGGTGACCTGCAGAACCACGTTCTGGTTATCAATCTCGATCCCTACATGCCAGCCATCAATAGTCCGGGCCACAGTGAGTATGAAACGCTCGCGCCCCTGTTTGAGCGGCCGCGGACACTGGTTCTGGACAATAAGCTGCAAGGGCTGGTTCAGTTCGTGGCGGGAGAGTTCGATCGCTCGCCGGATAATCAGGATATGCTGCGGCACATGGGGGCAAGCATCCTGCACTGCATGGCCGAACGCCTGAACGAAGGCAGGGAGGTTCGCCAGAACCGCCATGCCATCAGCCCCGACACGATCCGCCGTTACATCATGGAGAATATTCAGCGCAAGATATCGGTAAGCGACCTTGCCGGTGTGGCCTGCCTGAGTGTCAGCCGCTTCCACGAGATGTTCCGTGACGTGACGGGTATTACCCCCCACCAGTTTCTGCTCCAGACCCGACTTGACCAGGCCGTGCAATTCCTGACCATGACATCCCTTTCGGTCTCCGAAGTCAGTTATCGAACTGGATTTTCCTCCCAAAGTGCCCTCACCAACGCCCTCAGAAAACACAAGGGTACGACACCCTCCAGGTTGCGTTTTGGTGACAAAGTCGCCTGATTTGTTAAAAAAGCCTCATTTTCGGACGAATTTACAAAAGAATCGTAGGATTTTGTAAGCTTGCAGTCCGTAGTAATACTAACTTAACAGGGTAGCTGATCACGTCACAGCGCAGTTCGGTATGTGCGCGTTGTTTGACCCAACCATAAAAAGTTCGAGGGGCCCGGCCATTGACGGGAACCGTCGGCGAGGCGCTCAGATGTTCAATGCAAGCAAGGTGCTCGAGCCTGCATTTCAGGAACAGCCAAAGTCGTTCTTCTGGCAATCGATTACTGCCAACTACGCCGTCGACGAAACACGTTACCTCAAAGAACTGATTCCCCTTGCCCAAAGCAATGCTTCTGAGCATCGAGACGTCGCTGAAACGGCAACGAGCCTGATCAGAAAGGTCCGCGAGCAGGATGACTCGGTCCATATGGTTGACGCATTGCTGCAGGAATACAGCCTTGATACCGAAGAAGGCATCCTGCTGATGTGTCTGGCCGAGGCGTTGATGCGTATCCCCGACAAATACACCGCCGATGCGTTGATTCAGGACAAGCTGTCGGACGCCGACTGGAAGAAGCACGTGGGCCGCAGTGAGTCGACCCTGGTTAACGCCTCCACCTGGGGACTGCTGCTGACCGGCCGTGTGGTCAAAATGGATAAACGGCTGGATGGTTCCCCGTCCAGTATCTGGAAGCGTCTTATCAAGCGCAGTGGCGAGCCGGTCATTCGGAGTGCGATGTACCAGGCCATGGCCATTATGGGCAAACAGTTCGTACTCGGACGGGATATCGACGAAGCATTGAGGAACGCCCGCGAGTACCGGGAGTTGGGCTACACCTACTCCTTCGACATGCTCGGCGAAGCGGCAATGACCAGGGACGACGCTGACCGTTATCTGAAAGACTACATGGATGCCATTGAGTCCGTGGGAAACGATACCTACCCGAACAGCCGGGCACCGGCACCTTCGATTTCCATCAAGCTATCCGCACTGCACCCTAGATACGAGGTGTCCCAGGAAGAGCGGGTTCTGGAAGAGCTCTACGCAACGGTCATTGATCTGCTGACGTTTGCGCGGGAAAAGAAGGTATCCATTACCATCGATGCCGAGGAAATGGATCGGCTGGAAATCTCGCTAAAGCTGTTTGAGAAGGCATTTACATCACCGGTTGCAAAGGGGTGGGGTGGTTTTGGCCTGGTTATCCAGGCCTATTCCAAGCGTGCTTTGCCGGTATTGTGCTGGTTGACCAAACTGGCGAAACAGCAGGGTGACGAGATCCCCATTCGCCTGGTCAAAGGGGCCTACTGGGACACCGAGATCAAAATCTGCCAGCAGTTGGGCCTGGAGGGCTACCCCGTATTTACGCGCAAAGAGGCTACCGACACCTCCTATCTGGCGTGTCTGCGTTATTTGCTGAGTGACTACACCGAAGGAGCGTTGTATCCGCAGCTTGCGAGCCACAACGCCCATACGGTTTCCTCGGTTCTGACCATGGCGAGGAACAAAGGGCGCAGGATCGAGTTCCAGCGCCTGCACGGTATGGGAGACGCCCTCTACAACAGCATCCTTGAGGACAACAATCTTCCGGTTCGCATCTACGCCCCTGTGGGAGCTCACAAGGATCTGTTGCCGTACCTGGTACGACGGCTGCTGGAGAATGGGGCAAATTCCTCATTTGTTCACCGGTTGGTGGACGCGGCAACGCCCATAGAGGCTCTGGTGCAGAATCCGGTTCAGGAACTGCAGGGATACGACTCACTGCCCAACGACCGAATTCCATTGCCCGTCGATATCTTTGGCAACGAGCGGCGCAACTCCAAAGGGATGAATATCCATGTAGCGGCTCATCTGGATCCGTTGCTGAATCATCTTGGCCAATGGGCAAAGAAACGCTGGGAAGCTGCACCGGTCATTGGCGGCGAAAAGCGCCGGGACGGAGAGCGGAGTGATATCCATGCGCCCTACGATCGCTCCCAACACGTTGGTCAGGTGTACTGGACGACCGAAGCCCAGGCGGAAGAAGCCTGGTCGTTGCAACGGAAGGTTTTGTTTCCTGGCGGGAGCGTCCGGTGGAGGATCGTGCCGCCTGTCTCGAGCGATACGCCGAGCTGATGGAAGCAAATATGCAGGAGCTGATGGCGATCTGCTGCCGTGAAGCCGGGAAAACCATACAGGATGGTATCGACGAGGTGCGCGAAGCCGTCGATTTCTGTCGCTATTATGCCCTCCAGGGCAGATCCCGCTTTGGCAAGGCCTTGGCTCTACCTGGCCCCACGGGCGAGAGCAATGAGCTTTACATGGAAGGGCGGGGCGTCTTCCTCTGCATCAGCCCCTGGAATTTCCCCCTGGCTATTTTTACTGGCCAGGTGATGGCGGCGTTGGTGGCAGGAAATGCTGTTATCGCCAAGCCTGCGGAGCAGACAAGTCTGGTTGCTCAACGGGCTTTTGAGCTGATGTTGGAAGCTGGCTTCCCACCCGATGTGATTCAATTTTTACCCGGTGATGGCGCAACAATCGGCGGCAAACTGACCCCGGACCCCAGAATTGCCGGCGTCGCCTTCACCGGCTCTACACAGGTAGCGCACATACTCAATCGCACTCTGGCGCAGCGTGAGGGGGCAATTGTGCCCTTCATCGCCGAGACCGGCGGACAGAATGCCATGGTTGTGGACAGCAGTGCGCTGCCGGAGCAAGTGGTCAGGGATGTCATCCAGTCCGCTTTCGCCAGTGCCGGGCAGCGTTGCTCGGCACTGCGTGTGCTCTATATCCAGAAAGAGGTCGCTGAGCGCACAGAAAGCCTGCTGGCGGGCGCCATGCAGGAACTGATGGTCGGCAACCCTGAGCGTCACAGCACCGATGTCGGACCGGTGATTGATCAAGAAGCGCGGGATGGTCTGAAAGCCCATCTGACCGAGCTTGGCAAACATGCCAGGTTGGTATCGCAGGCGCCAATACCGGAGGCCTGCCGCGACGGCTACTTTGTGCCACCGTCCGCCTACGCCATTTCAAGTATCAACGAGTTGAAAGACGAACACTTCGGCCCTGTTCTCCATATAGTCCGCTACACTGCAGAGAAGCTGGACGATGTGATCGATGAAATTAATGCGGCGGGTTATGGACTTACCCTGGGTATTCACAGCAGAAGTGAGTCCACAGCGGCCTATATCGAGCGGCGGGTAAAAGTGGGCAATACCTACGTTAACCGAAACCAGATTGGCGCGGTTGTTGGTGTTCAGCCTTTCGGGGGGCGGGGGCTTTCCGGTACCGGTCCCAAAGCTGGCGGGCCGCACTACCTGCTACGGTTTGCGACGGAGAGAACCCGCACCATCAACACCACAGCGGTGGGTGGAAACGCGTCACTGTTGTCGCTTGGCATTGAAAAGGTTTGATAGGGCGCTTTGCTCACAAGGCAGTGCGGAACGAAAACCTGAACGATAGGAGGTAAGTATTGAGATGGGGAGGCAGGCGTTGTAAGCGTAGCGCCTTAATGACGTGAGTAGTTTAGCGAGTCAAAAAAACAAAGGGTGCGACTACCGGGTTCACCGTGGTAAGCGCGCTAAACGGTCGGAGTTGATTCCGTCCATTTGAACTGGAGGAGTTTCATGGCTATTGGTGTTTGGATCAGTCTATTTGCTTACTTTGCGCTCATGATCGCCATCGGCGTTTATGCCATGCGCAGAGCTACGTCTTCATCCGAAGATTACATGTTGGGTGGGCGAGCTCAGTCCAAAGGTAGCGGCCCTGTCGGCCGGTGCTTCGGATATGAGTGGCTGGTTGCTTCTCGGGTTGCCCGGGGCGCTGTTTGCATCGGGCCTGGGATCGGCCTGGATCGGTATCGGCCTGCTCGTGGGTGCGTTCTTTAACTGGACCCTGGTAGCGCCGCGTCTTCGTGAACAGACGGTTCACTATGGCAATGCGATCACCATCCCCTCCTTCCTGGCAAACCGGTTCCCGACACAGGCACTTTCGCTGCGTACCGTGTCAGCCATCGTCATCGTTATCTTCTTCGCGGTTTACACGGCATCCGGCCTGGTTGCGGGCGGCAAGCTGTTTGAGAGTGCGTTCTCCGGCATCTTCAACTTCGGTGGTTTGAGCGATTATGCGGTTGGTATCGTCATCACGCTGGGTGTGGTGTTGGCCTACACCGTGGTCGGCGGGTTCCTGGCAGTAAGCATGACGGACTTCGTGCAGGGCTGCATCATGATGCTGGCACTGGTCATCATGCCGGCGGTTGTCCTCTTTGGTGAAGGCGGCGGTGGTTTCGCCCAGGCGTCGCAAACCCTGAACGAAGTCGACCCCACGCTACTGTCGTGGACGGAAGGCCTGACGCTCATCGGTTGGTTGTCTGCGGTAACCTGGGGTTTGGGCTATTTCGGCCAGCCACACATCATTGTGCGTTTCATGGCGATCCGTACGCTGGATGAAGTACCGACTGCCCGCAACATCGGCATGTCCTGGATGCTTATCTCCCTGATTGGCGCCGTCTCCCTCGGTGTGTTTGGCCGGGCGTACGCGATTCGCAATGGTATGAATATCGAAGATCCGGAAACGATCTTTATCCTGCTCTCGGACCTGCTGTTCCATCCTCTGATCACAGGCTTCCTCTACGCGGCACTGCTTGCTGCAGTCATGAGTACCATTTCCAGCCAGCTGCTGGTGTCGTCTTCTTCACTGACCGAAGACTTCTATCGCCTGTTCCTGCGTAAAGAAGCGACCGACAAAGAATGCGTCGGCGTAGGCCGTGTGTGTGTTGTACTGGTAGGTCTGGTAGCTGCGGTTATTGCCTCCGACCCGAACTCTCAGGTTCTGGCCCTGGTCAGTAACGCCTGGGCAGGCTTCGGCGCCGCATTTGGCCCGCTGATTATCCTGTCACTGATGTGGCCGCGCACAAACGGCGCTGGCGCCATCGCAGGCATGGTTGTGGGTGCTGCGACTGTCATGATCTGGATCTCTCTGGGCTGGAACGGTGAGTTCATGGGTGGTCCTGGCGTGTACGAGATCATTCCTGGCTTCATTGCTGCTTTCATTGCCATTATGGTGGTGAGCTCGGTTACTGAAGATGCCGGTGAGTATCAGCACATCACCCGGTAAACAGGCGCGTTTTCAACGCTCTGAGTAAGAACAGGGGCTCCTTCGGGAGCCCCTTTTTTGTAGGTCTGTTTACAAGGGGCTGGGCCCGCCGCGGGGTACCTTTTCTTCTGGGAAAAAGAACTCGCTGCGCTCAGACACCTTTTCCCCGGCAGAAAAGGTACCCCACACCGTGCCCGATCTGACTCGTAACGTTTACTTCAAACAAAAAAAACGCCAGCCCGAAGGCTGGCGTTTCCATGGAGCTAAACTAGAAGGTCAGGTTTTAAGCAACGTTCGCTTCAGACGCCTTCTTGGTGTAGTTCTCCATCTGGTCGAAGTTGAGATACTTGTAGATCTCTTTCGACATGCTGTTCAGGTCCTTGGCGTACTCCATGTACTCCGCCGGAGACGGGAGTTTGCCCAGTACCGCACCAACCGCTGCCAGTTCCGCAGAGGTCAGGTACACATTGGCACCATCGCCCAGACGGTTCGGGAAGTTACGGGTGGAGGTGGACAGCACCGTGCTCTTGGCTGCCACGCGGGCCTGGTTACCCATGCACAGGGAGCAGCCCGGCATTTCGGTGCGAACACCGGCGGTGCCGTAGGTGTTGAAGTAGCCTTCTTCCATCAGCTGCGCCTGGTCCATCTTGGTAGGCGGAGACATCCACAGGCGGGTCTTCAGCGGCTCCTTGTTCATCTCCAGCAGCTTGCCAGCAGCGCGGAAGTGGCCGATGTTGGTCATGCAGGAACCGATGAACACTTCGTCGACCTTGTCGCCGGCGACTTCGGACAGGAACTTGGCGTCGTCCGGGTCGTTCGGGCAGCACACGATCGGCTCTTTGATGTCAGCCAGATCGATTTCCACAACGTGGGAGTACTCGGCGTCTTTGTCGGCACGCATCAGCTTGGGATCGGCAATCCACTCTTCCATCTGCTGGGCGCGACGCTCCAGGGTGCGCGGGTCGCCATAACCTTCGGCGATCATCCAGCGCAGCATGGTGATGTTCGAACGCAGGTACTCAGCCACGGACTCTTCAGACAGGTTGATCGTACAACCGGCTGCGGAACGCTCAGCGGAAGCGTCAGACAGCTCGAACGCCTGCTCAACGGTCAGGTGCTCAAGGCCTTCGATTTCCAGGATGCGACCGGAGAACTCGTTGATCTTGCCTTTCTTCTCAACGGTCAACATGCCTTGCTTGATGCCGTACAGCGGGATCGCATGTACCAGATCGCGCAGCGTGATGCCTGGCTGCATTTCGCCCTTGAAGCGAACCAGGACGGATTCCGGCATATCCAGGGGCATAACGCCCGTCGCTGCAGCAAACGCCACCAGACCGGAACCGGCCGGGAAGGAGATGCCCATAGGGAAGCGGGTGTGAGAGTCGCCGCCGGTACCGACAGTGTCCGGCAACAGCATGCGGTTCAACCAGGAGTGGATGATGCCATCGCCCGGGCGCAGGGAAACACCGCCGCGGGTGCGGATGAAGTCCGGCATGGTGTGCTGCATTTCCACGTCAACCGGCTTCGGATAGGCGGCGGTGTGACAGAATGACTGCATCACCAGGTCGGCCTGGAAGCCCAGACAGGCCAGGTCTTTCAGTTCATCACGGGTCATCGGACCAGTGGTGTCCTGGGAGCCGACCGTAGTCATGTGCGGTTCGCAGTAAGTGCCGGGGCGAACGCCTTTGTCTTCTTCCAGACCGCAGGCCTTGCCGACCATCTTCTGACCCAGGGTAAAGCCTTTGGTGCCTTCTTCCGGATCATTCGGCAGACGGAAGATGTCTGTGGCGCCCATGCCCAGTGCTGCGCGCGCTTGGCGGTCAGGCCACGGCCGATAATCAGCGGAATACGGCCGCCGGCCTGAACTTCGTCCAGGATAACCTCTGACTTGAAGCCGAACTCCGAGATGGTTTCACCCGCCTCGTTCAGGATCTTGCCTTCGTAGGGACGGATGTCGATAACGTCGCCCATGTTCAGGTCGTCAACCGGTGCTTCGAAAACCAGGGCGCCAGCATCTTCCATGGTGTTGAAGAAGATCGGGGCTACTTTGTTACCAATGCACACGCCACCGGCGCGCTTGTTCGGAACACCCGGAACGTCGTCACCGAAGAACCACAGTACTGAGTTGGTGGCAGACTTACGTGAGGAGCCGGTACCAACAACGTCGCCTACGAAGGCAACGGGCAGGCCCTTGGCTTTGATGTCGTCGATCTGACTCATTGGGCCAGTAACACCGGGCTCTTCCGGCTTCAGGCCATCACGCTCCATTTTATAGGCAGCGCGGGCGTGCAGCGGGATGTCCGGACGGGACCAGGCATCGGGAGCCGGTGACAGGTCGTCGGTGTTGGTTTCGCCGGTAACCTTGAAAACCACCATTTTGGTGCTTTCAGGAACCTTCTTCTTGTTGGTGAACCACTCGGCGTTGGCCCAGGATTCAACCACAGCCTTGGCGACCGCGTTGCCGGCGTCCATCTTTTCCTTCACATCGTTGAAGGCATCGAACATCAGCAGGGTGCGCTTGAGCTTTTCGCCGGCCTGTTCGGCCAGTTCAGAATCGTCCAGCAGGTCGACCAGGGTCGCGATGTTATAACCGCCCTGCATCATACCCAGCAGATCAACGGCCTTTGGCTTGTCCAGCAGGGGAGACGTTGCTTCACCCTTAACAATGGCGGTCAGGAAAGCAGCTTTTACATAAGCGGCTTCGTCCACACCCGGCGGAACGCGGTTTTCAAGCAGATAGACCAGCGTCTCTTCCTCGCCGGCTGGCGGGTTTTTAAGGAGATCGACCAGTGCGGCGGTCTGCTCAGCGTTCAGAGGCTTCGGGGGAATGCCCAGAGCCTCGCGTTCTGCAACGTGTTCACGATAGGCTTCTAACACGATATGGACCCTCATCAGTTGGAATGTCCCGCGCCTTGGGCGTCGTTGCCTGGCGGGAGTTTTATGGCGAAAAGGCGCTAAGTTGGCGCTGCATTCTATAGGAAACCCCTTATAAAGTTAAGTTGGACTGTGGTCGGATATTGTGGTTTGTTGCGGTATACTGCCGTGCCCGAGAAGCCGACCTGCTGTAAACAATGACCGATTCCCTCGACCAGATTCACGATTTCCTGCCCTGCAAAACGCCACAGCGATGGATTGAAAACGCCCTGGCCAATCAGGACCTGATGCTGATTGATCATGCCCATTGTGAAAAAAAAGCAGCGTCCACGGCGCTGAGTTTGATGTATCGCTATGTGGATAACACCGACCTGCTCAACAGGATGTCGCGTCTTGCGCGGGAAGAGTTGCGTCATTTCGAGCAGGTGCTGGCTATCATGAAAAAGCGGGGGGTGAGTTATGGTCACCTGAGCCCGGCTCGATATGCAGCCGGGTTGCGGCAGGAAGTACGCACAGAAGATCCCGGTCGGCTGGTGGATGTGCTGATCGTGGGTGCCATTATCGAGGCCCGTTCCTGCGAGCGGTTCGCGGCGCTGGCACCGCATCTGGATGCGACACTGTCAGATTTCTACACCGGGCTGCTGAAGTCCGAAGCCCGACACTACCGTGACTACCTGACATTAGCCGAGCAGGCCGCGGGAAACTCGGTGGAGGATCGGGTTGCGACCTTCCTCGCGCTGGAGCAACAACTGATTGAGACACCGGACACCGAGTTCCGGTTCCACAGCGGGCCAGTCTGACTTTAAAGCGGGATCAAGAAGATTTCCTGTCGTACAACAGGCCGCGCTCCTCAGGAAGCGGTGGATCCTGAAGTTGTTCGCACAGGTCAATCCAGCGGTCGATGCCGGCGCTCCGATACTTCTGTTTGTGCAGTATGAAATAGAAGGTTCGGTCGAACTGTCGTTCCTCCGGAACCTTCAACGGTACGAGGCTGCCCCGCCTGAACGCATCGGCAAGGCACACCCGTGACAGGCAGCCGATCCCAAGGTTGGCTTCCACCGCGCGTTTAATCGCCTCGGTATGCTCGAGTTCCAGCAGTATGTCCAGGTCTGGCAGCAGGCCGTGCATGCCACGTTCAAAGGTCTGCCGGGTGCCGGACCCCTGCTCACGCATCACCCAGGTTGCCGAGCGAAGGTCCGCATCCGAAAGCCTACCCTTCCGGGCAAAGGGATGGTCCGGGGAACAGAAGACCACCAGCTCGTCTCCTCGCCAGGGTATAACCTCCAGCTCAGAGGATTGCAGTTCACCTTCAATCAGCCCGATGTCGAGTTCAAAATCCTTGACGCGCTGGGCTATGGTGCGGGTGTTGGCCACTTCAAGCGCCACTTTCGGGTGGGTAGGGGTATTCATGTATTGGGCCATGACGCCAACAGCCAGATAGTTACCAATAGTGAGGGTAGCGCCGACTTTCAGGGCGCCGACTTCAGTATGCTTGCTGAACGCCTGTTCCAGTTCCCCGGCCTGGGCCAGCAAAGCCTCGACCTTTGGCCGATAGAGACGGCCGAGCTCATTGAGCTGCAGTCGTTTTCCGACCCGGTCGAAGAGCTGGATGTCGAACTGGCTCTCCAGTTCTTTCAGGGCGCTACTGGCCGCGGACTGAGACATGGCCAGGGAATCCGCCGCACGGGTGATGTTCTGGAAGTGCGCCGCAGCCAGGAAGACCTCGAGTTGGCGGAAGCTAAACTTCATAATCGATAATTCCGAATAAGGTTATGAAAATATCCCATTTTGTCGATAGGTTACCCTTGGGTTACTATTTACACAATGATTTTTACTTATTTGCTAACGGCTAACGAACGGGCGATACCATGAGCAACCTGAATAAAGAGCGTGTAACAAGTGTTCGTCACTGGAACGACACACTCTTCAGCTTCACCACCACCCGTGATCCGGGGTTCCGGTTCAAGAATGGCCACTTCACAATGATTGGCCTGGAAACCGATGGTAAGCCGCTGATGCGTGCCTACAGCATCGCCAGTGCCAACTATGAAGAGGAGTTGGAGTTCTTCTCAATCAAGGTTCAGGACGGCCCGCTGACGTCACGTCTGCAGAAAATTGAGGTTGGTGACGAGATCATGGTCAGTCGCAAGCCCACCGGTACCCTGATTATGGACAACCTGCTGCCGGGCAAGAATCTCTGGCTGATCAGCACGGGCACCGGTCTGGCACCTTTTATCAGCATCATCAAGGACCCGGAAGTCTATGAGCCTTTGATAAAGTCATCGTGACCCATGGCGTTCGCTACAAGTCCGAGCTGGCGTACCAGTCCGAGATCGAGGAGCTGCCGAATAACGAGTTCTTTGGTGAAATGGTGGATGGCAAGCTGCTTTATTATCCTACGGTCACCCGTGAGGATTTCCGTAACACTGGGCGTCTGACCGACGCTATGGAAAACGGCAAGCTGACGAAGGACCTGGACCTTCCGGAATTTGACCTGGAACATGACCGGTTCATGGTGTGCGGCAGTCCCAGCATGTTGAAAGACACCTGCTCCATCCTCAATAACATGGGGTTCAAGGAAGCACGCCATGGTAACCTCGGCCACTATGTGATCGAGAGGGCCTTCGTGGAGCAGTAAATCCTCCGCGTCGCCAGGGTTGATCCCAATGTCCGCAAAACCCCGAAGTGAGAGCTTCGGGGTTTTTGCATTTTGCGCCAGTCTGAAAGGTGAATTGTGGAATGATTCAGTGGTTATATTTGTCGGTGGCTATCGTTGCGGAGGTCATCGGAACCTCCTTTCTAAAAAGTTCTGAGGGTTTCACCCGTCTGTGGCCGTCGCTGGTTGTGGTGGTGTCCTACATCCTGGCGTTCTACTTCCTGGCGTTGACCCTGAAAACCTTGCCAGTGGGAGTGGCATATGCGGTGTGGGCCGGTGCCGGCGTGGCCTTGATTGCGCTGGCGGGCTACCTGTTCTTTGGGCAGACGCTGGACCTTCCCGCCATCCTCGGCATCGGCCTCATCGTTGCCGGCGTTATGGTAATCAACGTATTCTCAGGCAGTATAGGGTCAACGCATTGAGGCAGAGGTGGATGTTTGAAGAAGGCCATGGCGATTCTGGGTATCGCGCTGCTGGTTGCCGCAATCGCCAGTGTCGCCTCCGATCCGGTACCCATTGAGCAGAAACTGATTTCGATTCAGGCTCGGGAGGCATTGCCCGGTTTTGATGGTATCGGGGACGAGCCTGTTGACGTCCAGGCCGCCATTCTGGACCTGGGGGACGACCCTCTTCTGCTCCTCAAGGCCCAGGCAGCTTTGATGGCACACCCTGACATGGCCCGCGCCGTTTTTCCGCTTTATGCGTCCGAGCCGGAATTCCAGGAGGTGTTGCGCACCTATGGAGAAAACGCCCTGCCGCCGATTCACTACTTCCTTCGCCAGCCCATCAGCTCCATTGAATGGATGAACAAAGCTGCCCGTCAGTATGAACGCGCCCGGGACTATATTGCTGAGCTCCGCGGCAAGGACCAGAGCGAACGGACGCCGGAAAAAACGGAGTCTTTGACGCCCGAACAGCGAGGCTGGTACGCAGTGAACTTCATCCGCAACGAGGGCCACGATTTTCTCGGGCAATTCGTGGTGGACGGGAATGGTCAGACCCAATGGGTACAGACCGAGAGGATTACGGAAGGGGTTGCCCAGTTCTTCACCAGCGGCGTGCGACAGTTGGAGGCGGATTATCGAACTGGAGAAGACATCTCCGCCAGTGACATAGGCTGGGCATCGGTGGATGTGTTGGTGTTTGCCAGTGCCGTAAAGGTACTTCGGGCCGGTCGCACGGCGGCAAAGGCGACCCAGGGGGCCAGGCTTTCAACACGCTCGGCGGCATTGGCTGCCCGTATTACCGGTAGCGGGCGGCTGATTCTCCGTAGCGCCCGCTATGCGAAGTGGCCCCTGATCATTGGCGCTGGCTACCTGGTGGTCGCCCACCCCAGCATCATCAACGACTTTTTTGCCGGGGTGGCCGATGTACTGGGTGTCTCCCCAATGATGGTCCAGCTCGCGGGCTGGTTGCTGATCCTAGTGCCGCTGTTCTATCTGGCAAGCTGGTTACTTTGGCCGGCCATCGCGCTGTTGAAGGGGCTGCTTGCGCTGCTCTACCGGCTCGCTGGCCGCAGGCCCGGTTATTTTTCCGGCCTTCAGTAGAGGGTTCCCACTAAAAGCCCCCCGACAATCAGAGCGGCGCCGGTGATCCGGCTAAACGTTTGCGGCCAGGGCACCAGTTTCTCCGCCAGGAAATAGAGCGCAAGCACTGCCATCCAGGCCAGGTTCATCACTCCGCCGACGAACATTAGCAGCATCAGCGCCCAGCAGCAGCCGGTGCAGAAGGCGCCATGGCGGGCTCCCATTGTAAAGGCACCGATTGCGCCGTCGCGCCATTCCGTCATCAGGAAGGTTATGGGTGACTGGCATCTGCTCAAGCAGGCTTGTTTTAGAGAGCTGAACTGGAAAGCCCCAGCGACAACCAGCAGGCAGCTCCCGAGAAGTGGTTTCAGATGCCCCATTGCCGAGGTCATCAGGGTGTTGGCGTGCAATGCCCATTGAGCCACGGCTGCGACCGCGCCGAAGGCGGCCCAGACGGCAAGGTACCCGGCCATGAAAAACCAGGTTGGTACTGCGGCCTTCTCGAGCTGGCGCCGGCGCTGGTGAACCCGGATATAGGTCATGATCATCGGGGCCGCACCCGGAAGCATCATGGCGGCCATCATCACCATCCACATGACGGTGCCAAGGCCGAGGAATGACAGACCTGAACCGGCCGCCATAGTCATTGGCATGGCCATATAGGCCCATGCCAATGCGGTCAGGATTCCCAGGGAGGCGCCTATGGCCGCACGCTCCCACGAATGAATCTTAGCCATTGTCAGTTCCATCGAAATCACCTCAGGTGTCTCTCCGTTGTCAGGGGCCGGCGTATTCGAATGGAGAGTAGAGCGCTGTCCGCGCGCTCATATCCAGATCGATGCGTGATTCTGATGGCGCAAACTCCGTGACTTCGCAACGACCAGTGAGTGGCCCGGAGCGACGGCCAGTGGGTGGTTGTCGATCGTGACCTTGCGTCCATTCTGGCCTTCGATCGCTTTGACATCGGCTTCGTAGGATGAGCCGATGGTCAGATGCCGCCCGCCGTCATCAACGGAAAACCCGATGGGCTGTCTCTCGACAGCAAGAACGTCTCCGATCATGGAGGCCAGCAGTTCCGGGTGGCCGCCGGCCTTGCCGCCGAAGATATTGCCAAGCGCTTCCTGCTGGTGCTCATCGGCGCGTTGGTCGAGGTACAACACAACTTTCCAGTTGCCTTCTGCCATGGGCCCCGGGGCGTTGAGCGCAAGCGCTATATTCAGATCATCAAGCGCCACCTCGCCGTAAGCTCCTTTCTTGATGTGCCAGCCGACCAGGGCCGAGCAGTCGCCTTCTGTCGGTGGTTCCAGGTAAATGCATGGGCAAGCGCCTTTGCATGTGCAACTTTCAAGATAGTCACCCTGAATTTGCCATTGGGTGCTCATCGTCGCCTCCTTACTCAAATTGAGGGTTGGTGTGCGGTTACTGCTATTGTCAGTTATAGCCCTGAATAGGTGTTTTGAGGTGATGAGGGGATGAGAATATCGTGAGAATGTAGCGGAGGGAGACGATCATGCCGCAACGGATGTCCGACATACTGGCGGCCCGGGCTCACCGGACGTTTGTAGGGCGCGATACAGAGCTTGGCACCCTGGAAACCATGTTGATGCCAAAGGGGCCGAGGGTGTTACACGTTCACGGTATCGCCGGCATTGGCAAGTCCGCGTTGCTGGCGCGTTTCGCAACGATCGCCCGGGCCGGGGGAGCAACGGTTATCCTGCTTGATTGTCGCCATGTGGAGCCTACTGAGCAGGGTGTGCTCGGGTCGCTCGCGGAGGCCATTGGTGACACAGGATCGCGTGCCGGGGACATCGCTGATCGGTTGGGAGAGCTGGGCGGCGCTGTTGTACTGGCCTTCGATACCTTTGAAGTATTCAGGCTTCTGGATACCTGGTTGAGGCAGGTGTTCATTCCGCTATTGCCCGAAAACGTAAGGGTGGTTCTGGTGGGGCGCCAGCCGCCTACCTCAGCCTGGTACGCGAGCCCGGGATGGGGGTGGTTAATGCGGGCTGTCCCGGTTTCCTCGTTGACCGACACAGAGGCGGAGAACTTCCTGCAGGGCCTGGGCCTGGAGCAGGCGGACATATCCCTGATCGCCCGCTGTACTCATGGCCATCCGTTGGCGTTGAAGCTCGCTGCGGCAGCCGTGAGGGAGGCCTCGCCGGAGCAATGGCCCACCGGTGCGCCCTTGCAGCGCGCCCTTGATGAACTCACACAGATTTTTCTTGAGGATGTTGGCGATGAGGTTACCCGGCGGGTGCTTGAGGGGGCGGCCGTTGTCCGCCGGGTAACCCTGTCGCTACTGCAAGCGCTGTTTCCGGATGTGCCGCCCCAGGATGCCTGGGAGAGGCTGCGTCGCTTGCCCATTGTGGTTGGCGCCAGCGATGGTCTGTTGATCCACGATGCGGTGCGAGAGGCCATTGCGCGTTCCCTGCATGCGAGTGATCCGGCGCGCTATCTCGAATACCGCCGTACAGCCTGGCGGCAATTGGCGACAGAGGCGGGCGTTGCCGGTGGCGGTGATCTCTGGCGATACACCGCCGACATGCTGTTCATGATTGAAAACCCAGTGGTGCGGGAAGCGTTTTTCCCGAGTGGTTCCCCCACGTTCGCCGTAGAGCCGGCCCAGGCAGACGATGGACCTGCGCTGGAGGATATTACCCATACCTGGGAGGGAAGTGAGGCCGCTGTCGCTTTGATGGCGTGGTGGCGTCGTTTGCCCCAGGCATTCTCATCGGTCCGGGACGGTGAGGGCCGCATGGTAGGTTTCTACGGCAAGCTCCGTTCGGACGAGCTCCAGCCGGCCTGGCTGCTGGACGATCCGATAGCTGGCCAGTGGTATTCCCATCTCAAACAACATCCCATGCCCCGGGATGCCATTGCCCTGTTTTGCCGCCGCTGGTTGAGCATTGATGACGGAGACTCTCCGGGTGACGTACAGGCAGCGGTTTGGCTGGACCTGAAACGTGCCTACATGGAGCTCAGGCCCAGACTTCGCCGTGTTTACCTGACAGTCCGGGATATGGGCGCCTACGCTGCTGTCGCCAGACGGTTGGGTTTTGAAGTGCTGGAAGATCACACCGTTGTGTTGGATGGCCGACGCTACCATTCTGCCGTGCTCGATTTTGGCCCTGCTCGGTGGACGGCTGGCTGGCGGATCTCGCGGCTGCAGAGCTTGGCGTTCGGCGCGCGAACGAACTGTTGGACCTGGAGGCCCGGGAACTGGTGCTTGAAACGGGTAGGGTGGCTCTGACGCCACTGGAATTCGGTGTCATGCGTTACCTGAATGCTCGTGAGGGCAAGGCCGTGTCGCGCAGTGAACTGTTGCGGGATGTGTGGGGGACGCGATACGAGGGTGGCAGCAACGTGGTTGACGCGGTGGTTCGCACCTTGCGCAAGAAACTGGGGGATCAGGCTGCCCGGGTCGAAACCGTGTCCGGCGTGGGGTATCGGCTACGGCCCGGTGGGCAGACTAGCGCAGCCAGTTCCTGAGCTTGATCACCAGAAGTTCTGCGTCGGTCAGTGCCTGTCGGCGTTGTAGCAGTTGCGCCAACACAGCCGGTCGGTCGGTAATGATATTATCCACCCCCATGTCGATAAAACGTGACATCGCCTGCGGCGTATTGACCGTCCAGACATGGAGTTCGTTGCCAGCACGGTGGGTGCGCGCCACCGTAGCGGGAGTGACACGGTTCTGTCGCAGGCCCAGTATGTCAAAGTGTTGCTCCCATAGCGGACCAACGATGAATTGTGCCAGCAGGCTGGTTTTCAGCGAAGGCTCCAGTTGTCGCGCTTCGGCCAGGACCCGCCATTCGGCGGCCGCAATCACCGTGTTCTCCACGGCATCCATGCGCTGCAGCATATGGACCACCTCCCTGGTCAGGTCGGGCGTCTCCGGAGCGGGCTTCAGATCGAGGTATAGATGGGCTTGTCCTCTGGTGGTTTCAATGACCTGTTCCAGGGTGGCGATTCGCTCATCGCTGAACGCAGGGCCGAACCACGAACCAGCGTCCCGGGCACGGGCCTCTTCCAGGGTGATATCGGAGATCCTGGCGTTCAGGCCGAAGACACGTCGCATGTCGGTATCGTGCCAAAGCACCGGCACGCCGTCCGCGGTCATGCGGATATCCACTTCAACGTAGTCAGCCCCATCCTCAATGGCTTGTCTTATGGCGCTCACGGTGTTCTCCGGCGCCTTGAAAGCACTGCCACGATGGGCCGTTATGGAAACATCGTCCCGGTGATCGAAGGATTGCAGGACAAACCAGGCCTGGGTGGCGGCGAGGATGATGATTAAAAGCTCGGCCGACCACGCCAGTGGTGAAGCACGCCGGGGCAGGGTTTGGGCAGTGCTGTGACGGTGGTGACCCGTTGCCTGCCTATACACGCTGTATATCAGCATGCTGTAGGCCGCCATGCCAGCAAAGGCTGCAGTGAGGGTGAACAGGATATAGAGCGCGATCAGGCCCAGGGTGACGGGCATCAGCACGCCCATTCGTTCCGGCAGGCTCGTTATGATCTCGCCGCCCACTGCCTGGAACAACCATGTAACCACGATGGGGATCAGCGCCAGGCCGACCAGGCCTGCGATGATTGCGCCCATCACAGGCAGGCGCTGGCCGTGGATATAGCGGCTACTTTGTTTGAGAGCGTCGCGCGCACCTCTGCGCTCCAGCAGGAGCAGGGGAACCGACAGTACCCAGCGCAGGTAAAGCCAGCCATTGCAGACGGCGATTCCCAGCGCTGCGACACCAGATATGCCCAGGAACCACCAGACTTCGGGCGGCCGTTCCAGTTTCAGGTAGTAGATGTCGTGGGGTGAAATCAGCCATTGGTAACTCACCACTATGGCCAGCAGGAAAGGTACAGCGATCAGTGCATGGCCGCTCAATTGCAGCAGGGTGAGGGTGAGTAGTTGTTTGAAACGTCGTGCAAGAGCCCACAGCGTCGCAATGGCTATCCGGTATTCGCGGCCTCCGCCGGAGGCGGCAATCCAGGTCATGCCTGCCTGTTGCAGGATTACCAGGAGGGCGGTCAGGGTCGCCGTTGCGCTAATCCATAGTAAGCCGCCAGGGGACACCACAAACTGCACCAGCCCGCCAGTGCTGATGGCGGCGTGACCGGTTATCGGCCGAAGCGCTGTCAGGGCGCTGGAAAAGAGCGGTGCAATGGCGGCCAGAACGAGGCCGGTGAAAAACAGGTAAAAGACCAACAGCGCCCTGCGATGAACGTGCAGGAATGCCAGGGTGTGCAGTGCAAGAATCTTCATTCAGGTAGCCGTTCCCATGTCGAAGTTTCAAGCTCAGGGGTCCTCTGCGGGCTTCATGAGGGCTGCCCTGTTGAACAATGCCGTGCGCTCATCGAACGTCAGGAATGGTTCGGCATTCGTCGCCTCAAGCGTGCCAAACAGCCGCTCCGGATTAAAGCGCCAAGTGGTGCAGTCGGTCATCAGTTCGCTGCAGCTCAGGAGCTGTCCCGACTCCCTCAGGAAGTACTTGAGCCCCGTATAGGTATCTGCCAACAGCAGGTCGCGTTGCTGTGTCGGTTGTTTAACCAGCAGGCTCCGGCCAATCATGTCGCCAGCCTTTTTCCCGAGCCCTGTTGCGTCCAGGATGGTAGGTGGAATATCGATCTGCGCCACAATCTGGTCGCGATGGGCGTAGTCCTCCAGCGAGTCGCTGTCAGGAGGACGTACCGCCAATACGCCAACGTTGCTGTTCAGAGGCACGGATTCATGATCCTTGCGAATGAATCCGCCGGACTCATCCGATGTGATAATGACTAAAGTGTCGTCAAGAATGCCGTCGGACGCCAGGTCGTCAAGAAACTGATTCAACGCATCTTCCATGGTTCTCATGGCCTGTTTGCGCGCCTCCTGAGGCTCTGGTGTGATGTCCACGGCGCTCAATTCACCATCCGTTGATTGTTGCTCCGGCTCTTTTCCGATTTTAAACGGGTGATGGGTACCCACGTTCAGCAGGGTGACCATCCAGGGGCCAGGTTTCGCGTCAAGCTGTCTTAGCCGCTGTGCAACGTTGCTGAAATAGATCGGATCAGGTGGCCCCCAACCTTCCACTTCTTCTTCGGGACCGTTGAAGATCGTTGCGCCGGTGACGTCGATAAATCCGGCCTGCGGCATGAACTCACCCTTTTGCATGTAATCCAACGGCGCGGCCTGCCAGTAGGCCGTGTGGTAGCCATGTTCCTTCAGGTGTTTGGGCATGCAGTCCACCACAACCCGGCCTTCAGCTACATCAACCATTTTCCGCGATTGCCGGCGGAAGTCCGGGTATTCGCCACACAAGATGGCAAAGGTGCCGCGATCTGTCTGGCGCTCCATGCTCAGCGAATTCCGGTAGATACGAAATCCATGACGGCGCAGGTTTTCTTCAAGGCTGGTCAGGGTAACGGTTGGGTCGAGATCGTGATAGCGGCTCAGGCTTGGGAAATAGCCGCCGGACATACCCTCAATCATGACCAGCAGCACGTTGGGGTGGTCCCTCACAATGGGGGCGGCAACCTGGTGACGAAAAAAACTCGCCGTCTGCAAGGTTTTCAGGGCCTTTTCAGACCCGTTGAGCTCCTCGTCTTCCGTGGATAGTGCTGGGGCGAGTGGTCCGATGATCGCCCCTGGTATCTGGGCGAAGAAGCTGGCGACAACGTTGTTTGCGGGCGTTGTAAGGCTCTGGAACGACACGCCATAGACCGCGGCCACGAGCACCGCGACCACCACCAGCCCGGTCCTGCCCGCCGGCAGTGCTTCGGTGTCGATACGACGGTGCTGCCAATGAAGAATCCAGGCAAGGGAAAGGTAGACGGGAAGCCAAAGCGCGTGAATGTTGATCAGGCTGCCAGTCACAAAGGTCGGATCAACGCCCTTGCCAATCAGTGACAGCTGGAACAGGGTTCCGTGAACGGTAAGGTGCATACCGGCAACAAACGTTGCGCATCCCAGAACCACGACCAGAATAACCCTGGAAATGCCTCTGGTGATGCACAGCAAAACTGCGAGAACAAACGCACCGGCCAGGTCGCCGGCAATCATTGCCAGCGGATCGGGAACGACACCGCTTTGCAGCACATAGCTCGCCCTGACAACAACCAGCCAGCAGAAAGCCAAAACCAGTGTCTGGCGGAAATGTCTGGCCATGAGTCCAGAGAAAAATGTCATAGTGTGGTCCGGTATCGAGCGGCGGTTGAGGTCGTCAGCACTGGCGTGAATGGCCGGGCGCCAAACAAACAGGTTATCGCTACCGGCTGGAGGCTGGCAATGTCGCGGAACGTTTATGAATCACTGGTAATCGGATGGCTGATCATTTTTACCCTGTCAGGGTGCTCCGATGAAAAGGATCCCCCGCCTGCGGGAGCAGAATCGACAAGCGTGCAGGACCTAAGCGCACCTACGATTACGCTAAGTGACGCTGAACTTGACTGGGTGGGGCAGCAGATTTTTCGTAATGAATGTTCTGCGAAAAAAGCCTGCCTTGTGCACTGGAACAAAGGGGAAGCCTTTCCGTCGCTCGGTATCGGACATTTTATCTGGTATCCGTCGGCAGTGGAGGGGCGGTTCGTAGAAAGCTTTCCCGCACTGATTCGGTACATGGCCAAGCGTGACGCACCATTGCCCCGCTGGCTTGCACAGCTGGATCCATTTGACGCGCCATGGCCCGACAGAGCCGCTTTTCTCGAGGTAGCAGATTCTGCCCGTGTTGCTGAACTGAGGGAGTTTCTGCTGGCGACCCGGGATCTCCAGGCCGGCTTTATTGTCCAGCGGGCAAGTAGCTCCCTGTTACGCGTCATTCAGGCAACTCCTGACGCCCAACGAGCACGTGTAAAGCGGCATCTTGAGGAGCTGGTCAGCACGTCCGGCGGGGTTTATGCCGTCATTGACTATGTGAACTTCAAGGGGGAGGGGCTGTCCGCCACGGAGCAATACAACGGTGAAGGATGGGGGTTGTTACAGGTCCTTCTTGCCATGAAAGGCGATGACCGGCCGACTCTTGAGCGATTCAGAAGCGCAGCCGCTGAAGTATTGACCCGTCGGGCCGGGAACGCCGACGCTCCGATCGAACGAGAACGCTGGCTGACGGGCTGGCTCAGTCGTTTGGAAAGCTATCGGGAGCCGGATCATACTTTGGTCTCACCAAAATAATTCGTGAAAACTGGTCCAATTCGCGAACGCCTTCTACTTTATAGGGAAGCGGTTGAGAAATTGCCTGCCCTATGGTCTGTCAGCGCGTGCTGATGTGAGGCATTCGCTGCACAAAGTTGTGGCCTGTAGAGGTTGAAGACAGTATTCGAGGCTGCTTGTTTGATAAAACAAATACTATAAATCAACACGTTGGTATATCTGGCTCGTAAATTGCTCATATTCTGTGCACCTCTAACCAACGGAATTTTGGAGATAAAATAATGAAGAACGCCAAGTCGATTGCCGTCGGCGCAGCATGCTGTGTGGAGTTTTTACCGCTTCGGTTGCCAGTGCGGCTACGACGCTTGAAAGCCTCAAGGAAAAAGGGCATTTGCAGTGTGGTGTAACCAGTGGTCTTCCGGGGTTTTCACAGCCGGACGACAAAGGTAACTGGACCGGTATAGACGTCGACACCTGTCGTGCCGTAGCCGCTGCGATTTTTGGGGACGCCAAGGCGGTCGAGTTCACGCCTTTGACCGCGAAAGAGCGTTTTACCGCACTCCAGTCGGGTGAAATAGACATGCTGTCCCGTAATACCACGTGGACACTTACCCGGGATGCATCGCTGGGTCTCAACTTCGCCGGTGTTAACTACTACGACGGTCAGGGCTTCTTGGTGAACAAAGGCATCGGCGTGGACGATGCCACACAACTGGACGGTGCGACTGTCTGTATCCAGGCCGGTACAACCACCGAGCTCAACCTGTCGGACTACTTCCGCGCCAAGGGCATGGAATACAAACCCATTGTATTTGACACCTCTGAACAGACGGTCCAGGGCTTTGCGTCCGGTCGTTGTGACGTGCTGACCTCAGACCGTTCACAGCTTGCGGCACTTCGCTCCAAACTGTCCGACCCCGATTCGGCCAAGATCCTTCCCAACACCATCTCCAAGGAGCCCCTTGGGCCGGTCGTGCGCCAGGGTGACGACCAGTGGTTCAATATCGTGAAGTGGGTGCTGGCTGTGCAGATCAACGCAGAAGAACTGGGTGTCACCAGCGCTAACGTTGACGACATGCTGAAGTCAGATAACCCGAACATCCAGCGCCTGCTGGGCACTGATGGCGACATGGGAGCCAAGCTTGGTCTGCCGGGTGATTTTGGCGCCAAGATCGTCAAACAGGTCGGCAACTACGGCGAGATGTACGATCGCAACGTAGGCCCGGACACTCCGCTTGGTCTGGAGCGGGGCATCAACGCCCTGTGGACCGAAGGCGGTGTTATGTACGCACCTCCGGTACGTTAATACCTGAAAGCACCCAGTGGGCGTGCTCCCGTTGGAGCCGCCCACTGACATCTGTGATTCGTTTCGTCGCGGGCTAGCTTTCCGGGAACATGCATGAAAAAACAAACCTTTGATTCCAAACCTGCGGGGCCAAAGCCCTGGTACGACCCGCGGGTTCGCGCTATTTTTTTCCAGGTAGTAGCCATTGCCCTCGTCTTCTGGGGTGGCTGGGTTCTTATCGACAATACGCTCTCCAACATGGAAAGCCGTGGCATTAGCACCGGTTTCGGGTTCCTTGATGAATCAGCCGGGTTCGGCATCATCATGAGCCTGGTCCCCTACGACGCCACCATGTCGTACGGTCGAACCTTTTGGGTCGGCCTGACCAATACCCTTCTGGTATCGGCAATGGGTGTGGTGACCGCCACTATCCTCGGTTTCATCATCGGTGTTGCCAGGCTTTCTAGTAACTGGCTGGTTGCCAAAGTCTCTCTGGCTTATATCGAAGTGATCCGCAACATCCCCCTGCTGCTGCAGATTTTCTTCTGGTACTTTGCGGTGCTCAGCAGCCTGCCTTCACCGCGCCAGAGCGTGGACGTCGGCGGAGCTTTTTTCCTCAACAATCGTGGCCTGTATGTGCCGGAGCCGGTGACTCAGGATGCTTTGGCCTGGTGTGGGGAGGCGTTCTCGCGGCCATTGCAGCCGTCATTGGCATTCGTATATGGGCCAAGAAGCGCCAACTGGCGACCGGAGCGATTTTCCCGACGTTCAAGGTGGGCGTGGGCATTCTGGTTCTGGTTCCGATAGTGTCGTACCTCCTAGCCGGTCAGCCCCTGGAATGGGATTTGCCAGCACTGAAGGGCTTCAATTTCGGTGGTGGCATTTCCATCATTCCGGAACTGGCGGCGCTATGGATTGCCTTGTCCCTGTACACCGCCAGCTTCATCGCGGAAATCGTGCGGTCCGGCATCCTGTCGGTCAGCAAGGGGCAGACTGAGGCATCGAAGGCACTGGGCCTTCCGAATGGTCTTACGCTCAGATTGGTGGTGATTCCCCAGGCGATGCGGGTGATCATCCCGCCGTTGACGAGCCAATATCTTAACCTGGTGAAGAACTCCTCGCTCGCTACGGCCATCGGTTACCCCGATCTGGTCGCGGTGTTCATGGGAACCACGCTGAACCAGACCGGCCAGGCCGTGGAAGTTGTGGCCATTACCATGGCCGTTTATCTCACCATCAGCCTGTTGATCTCCCTGTTTATGAATATCTATAACCGGGCTGTAGCGATTAAGGAGCGATGATGGCTGAGTCAACCATGAAAGCGCCAAAAAGGCGCATTGATCCGGTCCGGTGGGCGCGGGAAAACCTGTTTTCAAGCTGGCACAACACGATTTTGACCCTGCTGGTGGGCTATCTGATCGTGACCAGCGTGGGCCCCTTGCTCAATTGGGTATTGCTGGATGCGAACTTCCAGGGCAGCGACCCGAGTGACTGTACCGGAGCGGGAGCCTGCTGGCTGTTTATCAGCCAGCGGCTTAATTTCTTTATCTACGGGTTCTACCCCGAGGAATTCCAGTGGCGCGTGGACATCATGTTCGGCCTGCTGGCACTGTCTTTCGCGCCTCAGTTCATTGAACGCTTTCCTGGCCGTAAATGGCTGGGATTGTTCGGCCTGACCGGGCTGCCGATTGTCGGCTACTTCCTGATTCCGGGTGGCGTGTTTGGCCTGGAGGAGGTTCAGAGTTCGAAGTGGGGTGGGCTGATGCTGACGCTGATCCTGGCGTATATCGGCATCATTGCCTCGCTGCCGATCGGCACCTTGCTGGCACTGGGGCGTCGCTCCGAGATGCCTATTATCCGAGGGCTGTGTGTGGTTTTCATCGAGGTGTGGCGAGCGGTTCCGTTGATCACGGTTCTGTTCATGGCCTCAGTGATGCTGCCGCTGTTCCTCCCGGAGGGCATGAACTTCGAGAAACTGGCGCGAGCACTGATCGGCATCACGCTCTGGCAGTCGGCTATATGGCGGAGGTCATTCGCGGCGGGTTGCAGGCGATTCCCCGTGGGCAGTACGAAGCCGCCAGCGCGCTGGGTCTTGGGTACTGGAAGAAAATGGGACTGATTATCCTGCCCCAGGCGCTCAAGCTTGTTATTCCCGGCATCGTTAATACGTTTATCTCGTTGTTCAAGGACACAACGCTGGTGCTGATTATCGGGCTATTCGATATTCTCGGCACCGTTCAATCGACGGTTACGGACCCGCCTGGCAGAACGTGGCTGTGGAGGGGTATGTCTTTGTGGCGTTCTGTTTCTGGGTGTTTTGCTTCGGCATCTCCCGATACAGCCAGAACCTTGAACGCAAACTCGATACCGGTCACAGAACCTGATGGGTAAACCAATGACAGAACAAACGCAAACTCCTGAAACACAATCGTCACCATCTGCGGCCAGCGGCAAGGCTGATATTATTCGGGTGGAGGGCATGCACAAGTGGTACGGCGATTTCCACGTGCTGAAAGACCTGAACCTGACGGTTCGCCATGGTGAGCGCATCGTTATATGTGGCCCCTCCGGTTCGGGTAAATCCACGTTCATTCGCTGTATCAACCGGTTAGAGGAACACCAGCAAGGCAAAATCATTGTCGACGATGTGGAGCTGACCGACGACGTGCGTCAGATCGACAGCGTCCGGCGCGAGGTTGGCATGGTGTTTCAGCATTTCAACCTGTTCCCGCATTTGACGGTGCTCGAGAACTGCTGCCTGTCGCCGATCTGGGTGCGGAAAACGCCGCGCAAGGAAGCTGAGGCTTCGGCGATGGAGTATCTGGAACGGGTGAAAATTCCGGACCAGGCCAACAAATTCCCAGGTCAGCTTTCCGGCGGTCAGCAACAGCGGGTGGCTATCGCCAGGGCGCTGTGTATGAAGCCGAAAATCATGCTGTTTGACGAGCCGACGTCCGCGCTGGACCCGGAGATGATCAAGGAGGTGCTGGACGTCATGATTGAGCTGGCGGGCAGTGGCATGACCATGTTGTGCGTTACCCATGAGATGGGCTTCGCCAAGACGGTGGCTGACCGGGTGATTTTCATGGACGGTGGTGAAATCGTTGAAGAGGCGCCGCCCCACGATTTCTTCACCAACCCGCAGGAGCCCAGGACCCAGAAGTTCCTGAAGCAGATCCTGCAGCATTGAACGGCCTGCAACACCTAACGGAAAGAGCCGGGCGTCGCCCGGCTCTTTTTACAGTGGTTGTTTGGTAAGAACCGGTTCCTTGTCCGGTTCCACCTCCAGCCACCAGACGTTCTCGTCCCAGTCGCCCAGCACAATCCGCTTTGCCGGCTTACCGCCTGCCTCCAGCTCGTGAACAGCCGGACGATGGGTGTGGCCGTGGATCAGTCGTTGCACCCCGTGCGCCTCCATTTCCTTCACCACCTCATCCGCGGTGACGTCCATAATGAACTCTTCCTTGCCCTGGTTCTTGGCCATGCTGATTTCCCGTAATTGACGGGCCATCTGCTGACGTTCGGCCAGGGGTCGTTGGAGAATCATCTGCTGCCATTGCGGGTTGCGCATGTTGGCGCGGAATTTCTGGTACTCCACATCCGCGGTACACAGGCTGTCACCGTGCATTAACAGGGTAGGTGTGCCGTAAAGATCCACCACCGTTGGGTCATCCAGTAGAGTGGCGCCGATTCGGTTGCAGTAATCCTCGCCAATCAGAAAATCCCGGTTTCCGTGCATCAGGTACAACCTGGTGCCCGAGTCACTGACCGCGCGTAGTGCCGCCGCAATCTGCTCCTGCAGGGGCGTTCGCTCGTCATCGCCAATCCAGGCTTCGAAAAAGTCGCCGAGAATGTAGAGTTGCTCCACCCCTAGGGCCTTCTCTTCAACGAATCCCAAAAACGCGTTGGTGATGTCCGGGCGGGACTCTTCCAGGTGTAAATCTGAGATGAACAGCGTGGTCACGCCGCGCCTCCGTCCCCTGTGATTTCGGCTTTCTCGATCACCACATCTTCTGCAGGCACATCCTGATGGCCTGCACGCATAGTGGTACGCACCGCGCGAATGGCATTAACGGTTTCCATGCCTTCCACAACCTTGCCGAAAACGCAGTAGCCCCAGCCTTCGGCATTCTCGGCGGTGTGGTCGAGGAAGCCGTTGTTCTCGACGTTGATGAAGAACTGCGCCGTGGCGGAGTGCGGGTCCATGGTGCGGGCCATGGCAACGGTGCCCTGCATATTGCTGAGGCCGTTGTTGGCTTCGTTTTGAATGGGCTCGCGGGTCTTTCGCGGGGTCATCCCCGGTTCAAAGCCGCCACCCTGAATCATGAAGTTGCTGATGACACGGTGGAAAATCAGCCCGTCATAGAAACCGTCGCGAACGTACTGTTCGAAGTTTTTGGCAGTCTCGGGGGCCTTGTCGTAATCCAGTTCCAGAGTGATGTCACCGTGGGAGGTTTTCAGCAGAATCATCAGGGTTTCCTGTTCAAGTAGGTATTAGAAGCAACGTGGCTGTTATTGTACTGAAGAGTTTGTACGCGTGCATGAGTTAGGCAATGATTTGTGAGTATAATACGCGGTTTCAGATACACACCCTACGATCGAGATTGTATGAGCGCCGAGTCCAAGAAAGCCCATAACTTCATCCAGAGCCTGATCGAAGACGCCGTTGCCAAAGGCGAACACACGGGTAAGGTTGTGACCCGTTTCCCGCCCGAGCCGAACGGTTACCTGCACATCGGCCACGCCAAATCCATTTGCCTGAATTTCGGCATTGCGGAAACCTTTGGCGGTGAATGCACGTTGCGGTTTGATGATACTAATCCGGAAAAGGAATCCCAGGAGTACATTGACTCCATCAAGAAGGATGTTCATTGGCTGGGTTGTGAATGGAGCGGAGAGGTTCGCTACGCTTCGGACTATTTTGACGCCATTTACGACTTTGCCGTTGAGTTGATTGAAAAGGGCAAAGCCTATGTGTGCGCGCTGACTGCCGATCAGATGGCCGAGTACCGGGGTACGCTTAAAGAACCGGGCCAGAACAGTCCCTACCGCGACCGTCCGGTGGAAGAAAACCTTCAGCTGTTCCGCGATATGCGCGCCGGTAAGTATCAGAACGGTGAGCTGGTGCTGCGCGCCAAAATCGATATGGCCTCCCCGAACATCAACCTGCGGGACCCCATTCTGTACCGGATTCGTTATGCCGACCATCACCAGACTGGCGATAAATGGTGCATCTATCCGATGTACGACTTCACCCACCCGATTTCCGACGCCATGGAGGGGATTACGCACTCCCTGTGCACACTGGAATTCGAGGATCATCGCCCGCTCTATGATTGGGTGCTGGACAACATCTCAGCTCCCTGCCAGCCACGGCAGATCGAATTTGCCCGGCTGAATCTCAATTACACCATCACCAGCAAGCGCAAACTCAAGCGTTTGGTGGACGAAGGCTTTGTGGATAGCTGGAATGACCCACGCATGCCCACCATCTCCGGCATGCGCCGTCGTGGTTATACCCCGGAGTCCATCCGCACCTTCTGCGACATGATCGGTGTCAACAAGGCTGGCGGCACCGTGGATATGGGGATGCTGGAGCACGCCATCCGCGAAGACCTGAACACCCGTTCGCCCCGCGCCATGTGCGTAATGCGGCCGTTGAAGGTGACACTGACCAATTACCCGGAAGACAAGACCGAAACCCTGGTGTTGCCGGTTCACCCCCAGAACCCGGACATGGGCGAGCGTGAAGTGACCTGGAGCCAGACCCTGTACATCGACCGGGAAGATTTCGCGGAAGAACCGCCCCGTAAATGGAAACGTCTTGCTCCGGATCAGGCGGTGCGTCTGCGTGGCGGATACGTCATGACCTGCCGTGAGGTTATCCGTGACGACAGCGGTGAGATTGTTGAACTGAAATGTGAATACGATCCAAATACCCTGGGCGTTAACCCCGAAGGCTACAAACCGAACGGTGTCGTTCATTGGGTGTCGGCCACTGACAGCGTTGAGACGGATATCAATCAATACGACCGCCTGTTCAACCATGAGTCGCCGGACAGTGATAAAGAGACTGACTTTGTGGACCTGATCAACCCGGAATCTCTGGTGGTCCTCAAAGGCGCCAGAGTAGAGAAGAGCTTGGCCCAGCCCCGTACTGATTTGCCATATCAGTTCGAGCGTGAGGGGTATTTTTTCTGCGATCAGGAACTGACTGCGGCAGCAGGACGTCCGGTCTTCAACCGCACAGTGACCCTCCGGGATTCGTGGGGCAAGGGCAAGTAAGTTCGGTGATACATTTATTCAAACTTTTAACGAGCGTAGCGTGATTAGAATCTACAACACCCTTAGTCAGCAGAAGGAAGAGTTCAAACCGATAGAGCCGGGAAAGGTTCGCATGTACGTCTGTGGCATGACGGTGTATGACTACTGTCATCTGGGCCATGCGCGGGTGTTGGTGGCGTTTGATGTGATCACGCGGTACTTGCGTCACAGCGGCTACGATGTCCATTACGTGCGCAACATTACCGACATCGACGACAAAATCCTGCGCCGGGCCGACGAGAATGGCGAAGTTTATAGTGACCTCACCAAGCGCATGATCAAGCTATGCACGAGGATGAGGCCAAGCTGGGTGTCCTGTCGCCTACCGAAGAGCCGTGCGCGACCGATTACATTAATGACATTGTGGCCATGATCCACAAGCTCGTTTCAAGCGGTCATGCCTATGCCGCTGGCAACGGCGACGTCTATTTCTCCGTCGAGTCGTATTCCGACTACGGCAAGCTCAGCAAGAAAAAGCTTGAGGATCTGGTGGCCGGTGCCCGCGTAGACGTGCAGGAGGCCAAGCGAAGCCCAGCGGATTTTGTACTTTGGAAAGCCGCCAAAGAGGGTGAGGTAAGTTGGCCTTCACCTTGGGGTGACGGCCGGCCGGGCTGGCATATCGAATGCTCTGCCATGTCCAATCGCTGTCTCGGCGAGACCTTCGACATCCACGGCGGTGGGCCGGATTTGTTATTCCCGCACCATGAGAACGAAATTGCCCAGTCCGAGTGCGCCAATGGCCACACATTCGTAAACACCTGGATGCACGCCGGCGCTATTCGGGTGAACAGGGAGAAAATGTCCAAGTCCCTGGGCAATTTCTTTACCATCCGTGAGATCTTTGAGAAGTATGCGCCGGAGGTGGTGCGTTACTTCCTGGTGTCCAGTCATTACCGCAGTCAGGTGGATTACTCGGAAGACAATCTCGCGGAAGCAGGGCGTACGCTCACCCGGCTCTATCATGCCCTGCGTGGTCTGGTACCGGCCAAAAACGTGGCGGAAACGGTACACGACCAGCGCTTTGCCGAGGCCATGAATGACGACTTCAACACCGCAGGAGCCATTGCGGTTCTTCATGCCGTCGCTAATGAAATCAACCTGGACCGCAGGGAAGGGCGCGACGAAAAGGCTAACCAGCAAGCGGCGGTGCTTGTAAGGCTCGGTGGTGTTCTGGGTTTGTTGCAGCAGGACCCGGAAGCCTACTTTCAGGCCGATACTGGCGGCGAGCTCAGTGCAGACGACATTGAGGCGATGATCCAGGCCCGTGCCGATGCGCGTAAGCGGAAAGATTTCGCCGAGGCGGACCGTATAAGGGATGAGTTGGCCGATAAAGGCATTATTCTGGATGACAGTCGCGAAGGCACCAGTTGGCGCAGAGGATGATGTCAACCAAAGGTCGTGTTGTTGGCGCGGGAATGACCTTGTAGGGAAATTCCCGTACAATACCGCCCTCGAATTATAACGGCCCTGGCGGGTAAATCCGTAAAAAGGGCAGGGAATACAGTAACCCACTGAGGCAAACAACGATGACTGAACGCGTACAAGTCGGCGACCTCCAGGTCGCAAAGAACCTGTTCGATTTCGTTAATAACGAAGCAATTCCGGGCACGGGTGTCGACGCTGACAAATTCTGGGCCGAGTTTGACAAGATTGTTCACGAATTGGCTCCCCGTAATAAAGAGCTGCTCGCCAAGCGCGATGACATCCAGGAGAAAATGGACACCTGGAATCGTGACCACAAGGGCCAGAAGCTCGACATCGCCGAGTACAAGTCCTTCCTGAAGGATATCGGCTACCTGGTTGATGAGCCCGGCGACTTCAAGATCTCCACCTCAAACGTGGATCCCGAAGTGGCCACCATGGCTGGTCCCCAGCTTGTGGTTCCGGTGATGAACGCCCGTTTTGCGCTGAACGCTGCCAACGCCCGTTGGGGTAGCCTTTACGACGCACTGTACGGCACCGATGCGATCTCCGAGGACAACGGCGCCGAAAAAGGCCGTGGCTACAACCCGGTTCGAGGTGCCAAGGTCATTGAATTTGCGCGCAACCTTCTGGACAGTTCCGCTCCGCTGGCTTCTGGCAGCCATAAAGACGCAGCCCAGTATCTGGTTGAGGGTGGCAAGCTGGTGGTCAAGTTGCAGAACGGTGAGTCTACTGGTCTGAAAGACGAGTCCGGCTTTGTGGGTTACACCGGCGCCGCCGATGCACCTACTGGCGTACTGTTGGTCAAGAATGGCATGCACTTCGAGATTCAGGTCGATGCCAGCCACCCGATCGGAAAGGATGACGGGGCACATGTAAAAGATGTGCTGATGGAGTCAGCTCTGACCACCATCATGGACTGTGAAGATTCTGTCGCTGCCGTAGATGCGGATGATAAGGCTCTGGCCTACCGCAACTGGTTGGGCCTGATGAAGGGCGACCTGGAAGAAACCTTCGAGAAAGGCGGCCGGCAAACCACCCGCACGATGCACGATGATCGTGCCTACACCAAGCCGGAAGGCGGAGAGCTGGTGCTGAAAGGCCGCAGCTTGATGTTTGTGCGTAACGTAGGTCACCTGATGACCAACCCGGCCATCCTGCTGAAAGACGGCAGTGAAGTGCCTGAGGGGCTGATGGACGGTCTGATGACCTCGCTGATTGCGATTCACGACCTCAAGAGCACGGGCAAGCTTCAGAACAGCACCGCTGGCTCGGTTTACATCGTCAAGCCGAAGATGCACGGTCCTGAAGAAGTGGCGTTTACCAATGAATTTTTCGGTCGCGTTGAAGATGCGCTTGGCCTGCCGGCTTTCACCCTGAAAGTTGGCATTATGGACGAAGAGCGACGCACCACCGTTAACCTCAAGTCCTGCATCCATGCCGCCAGGGAGCGTGCCGTGTTCATCAATACCGGCTTCCTTGACCGCACCGGCGACGAGATCCATACCTCCATGGAATTGGGGCCGTTTATCCGCAAGGGGCCGATGAAGCAGGCTGCCTGGATCCAGGCCTACGAGCAATGGAACGTGGACGTCGGGCTGGAAACCGGTTTCCGTGGTATTGCCCAGATTGGTAAAGGTATGTGGGCCATGCCGGACCTGATGGCGGGCATGCTGGAAGCCAAGATTGGTCACCCGAAAGCCGGCGCCAATACCGCATGGGTTCCGTCACCAACAGCGGCTACGCTGCATGCCACCCATTACCATCAGGTGAGCGTTGCGGATATCCAGCAAGAGCTGGAAAGCCGCACCCGTGCCAACCTGGATGACATCCTGACCGTGCCCGTGATGGACGATCCGAAATCCCTGTCGGCAGAAGAAATCCAGCAGGAGCTGGACAACAATGCCCAGGGTATCCTCGGCTATGTGGTGCGCTGGATCGACAGCGGTGTCGGCTGCTCCAAGGTTCCCGATATCAACGACGTGGGCCTGATGGAAGACCGTGCAACCCTGCGCATTGCTTCGCAGTTGCTGACCAACTGGCTTTACCACGGCATCTGCACCGAAGAGCAGATCAATGAAACCATGAGGCGCATGGCCGCGGTGTTGATCGCCAGAACCAGAACGACCCGTCCTACCGCGACATGGCGCCGGAGTTTGAGGGCAGCATTGCCTTCCAGGCTGCCATGGATCTGGTTCTCAAGGGCCGCGAACAGCCAAATGGCTACACGGAGCCGCTTTTGCATGCCTATCGTCTGAAGGCGAAAGAGAAGTACGGTCAGTAATCAGGCCGGCGATAAAAAAAACCCCGCGAATGCGGGGTTTTTTTATGAGGCCAGATTAATCCTTGTGTAGCTCGTTCGCTGCATAGAGCGTGTTCTGTAGTAGCGTGGCAATGGTCATCGGCCCTACGCCTCCCGGAACCGGGTGATGTAAGCAGCCCGCTCCGACGCCGCTGCGAAATCCACATCGCCACGCAGTTTGCCGTCTTCCATCCGGTTGATTCCCACATCAATCACCGTTGCTCCGGGCTTGACCCACTCGCCCTTGATCAGTCCTGGCTTTCCGACCGCGGCAATCAGAATGTCCGCTTCCCGCACAAATTTCTCGAGATTGTCGGTAAACCGGTGGCATATTGTGACTGTGGCGCCTTTGAGCAGCAGCTCCATGGTCATCGGGCGGCCGACGATGTTGGATGCGCCGACGATAACCGCATGCTGGCCCTTATAAGGGGTGTCTACGCTGTCCAGCAGGGTGATGACGCCTGCGGGCGTGCAGGGTCTCAGGGCCGGTTTGCGCTGCATCAGGCGGCCGATGTTGTAGGGGTGGAAGCCGTCCACATCCTTGTCAGGGCGGATCTTTACCAGAATGGGGTCTGGGTCCATATGGTCGGGCAGGGGAAGCTGCACCAGGATGCCGTCTACGTCAGGGTTCTCGTTGAGCTCGTCAACCAGTGCCTCCAGGGCCTCCTGTGACGTGTCTTCCGGAAGGTCGTAGGAGAGCGACATGATGCCCGCCTCGTCACAGGCCCTGCGTTTGTTGCCTACGTATACGTGCGAGGCCGGGTCATTGCCCACCAGCACCACAGCCAGCCCCGGCGCACGAAGCCCCTGCTGTTTACGGGCCTCGGTTCCTGCCGCAACCTGTTGTCGCACAGAGGCGGCGATATCTTTTCCGTTGATCAGTTTGGCGCTCATGTCTTTGTCTTGTCGGTTGTGCGAAAATAAAGGCGCAGCATTGTCTCATGCTTGGGCTCCGTCGCCAATCGATGGGCGAAAACCCCAAATGCGTGTTGACGGACCGGTTCGGCGCCGGTAATATGCGCGCCAACTTTGCTGAGGTATCTGTTGTTCAGTTTAGACGGGGTATAGCGCAGTCTGGTAGCGCGCCTGCTTTGGGAGCAGGATGTCGGGAGTTCGAATCTCTCTACCCCGACCACTTTCTGGCCAGTCCAGGATATTGAACAGTCAGGTGGGCGAACGGTTTATGCGCTCGTAGCTCAGCTGGATAGAGCATCGGCCTTCTAAGCCGGTGGTCGCAGGTTCGAGTCCTGCCGGGCGCGCCATACCGCAGACGGTTTGATCCGTCCCGGAGACACCGAATCAGCAAAGTTAACCTGAAGTACCTGTTGGGGTCTGCCCGGCGGTAGTCTGGATGTGGTGGACGTAGCTCAGTTGGTAGAGCTCAGGATTGTGACTCCTGCGGTCGAGGGTTCGAACCCCTTCGTCCACCCCACTTTCCCGCTTACAGTGATGCGCAGCTCCTTTAGATTGAGAATTCCGATTTTTTTGCCTCGGTGGTGGAATTGGTAGACACGATAGGTTTAGGTCCTATTGCCGCAATTTCTCTGCGCAGTTCTATTTTTCGTTGTGTCGATCTCTCAACGCGCTCCTGATCAAGTCGTTCCTGAAGTTGTCGAAAGTTGCTTCTATTTTGCAGGTGGATGCCAAAAAGGGTAATCAATGCGGCTGTGATAGCGGCGAGCACTGTGTCTGGCGGTGAGGGAATTTCGTGCAGGAGCTCAAGCATCGAGTTCAAGGAAAAGCTGTCCAATTTCTCACCCCGTTGGCAGTTGGTTGACACTTTTTGGAAATTGTTTGCTGTATAAACAAAAAAAGCCCCTGAAATCAGGGGCTTTTTTGCGGTTGGTTGGTGGAGACGGCGGGAATTGAACCGCGTCCGCCAGTACTCAGCCTTGAGGTCTACATGTTTAGCGTCTCTCTATTGATTTAAGTTCAAGCGACCCGAGAGCCAGGGTGCAAGAACCGAGTTCTTTAGATCTTAGCCGTTAGCCAGTGAACTCTGGAAAACGGAGCATCCCGTAAGCGATGACGTCCTGAGATGTTGCTTCCGGGCTACGGGCGACCCGGTCAGGACGACTAGCAGCTTACGCTGCTAGTGCGTAGTTTTCGTCGTTTGCGACTATTGCGTTGCAGCTTTGGATTAACGAGATTGGCTGCCATCTCGACATGCACCCAAGGGTTCGCCACCGGCGTCGAAGCCATGTCGTCCCCTTACCGACAGTATATGTGGCTGCTTCCGCCAACTTCAAGGTTTTCCTGGTTTTGTTTTGTGGTGTCGGGTGGTCAGTTGTACCTATCAACTGGCGGCCCGGGCGGTGTTCTGTTCACTGTTGTGCAACGCGGCGTCCAGGAGTTCGGCAAAGCTGTCGCGGAAATGCCCCATCACACTAGCCGGGTCGGCCTTGATGTTCTTGTCGATAGTGATGCCGAATTGCACTGTGCCGGCGTAGCTGAATATGCTCAAACCGATGCCGATATTGCCGCTTTGGGGCACCCAGAACATAGGCTGGGTGAGCTTTGCTCCCGCCAAATATACAGGTTCTTTTGGGCCCGGCACGTTAGTGAGTACGCAGAGGCCTTATTGCTGAGCATGGAGAGCGCCCGCCGCTCAAGGACATCCGGGCCGCGCCCGAACAGGTCCAGCAGGCTGTAGGTTACCTGAGCCTGATAGGAGCGTTTGAGGCGGTTCATGTTTTCCTGAACCTGGCGGAACCGCATGATCGGATCGGTCTCCTCCACGGGCAGGGTGACCAGCACCAGCCGAACTGGTTGCCCAGGGTTTCGATCGGCTGTCGCATCGGGCGCAGGTTAAACGGTACGGCAACGCGAACACCGCATTCCGGCGTGGCCTCGCCGGTGGCTAGAAAATGCCGTTGCAACGCGCCGGCGGCGGCACACAGCAGCACATCGTTGGCGGTGCCGCGCAGGGCTCTGGCGCACACCTTCACTTCGGCGAGACTCAGCGGGTCGGCCCAGGCGACATGCTTGCGACCGCTCAGGGGTGTTTTCAGGCAGGTGTCTGGTTCCGCCGGGGAGAGGCCCAGCTTGAGCAGGTCGACGGCGATGTTGCCCGCGGTAGTGGCCAGTTTGAACGGGTAGCCCGGCTCGTTGCGGATGGACTTCAGAAACAGGCCTGCCTGGTCGATGGCGGTTTGTCCATTATGCAAAGCCCGGCTGGCGAGCTGTCGTAGACCTTGAGGTGCATGGGTCTTGGATTGGCTGGATGTCGATACCCGGCTGAGTCTCGGTTCCGGCGAGTTGTCGGTCAGCGAAAGCAGCACACGCACCAGTGAAATGCCGTCAGCAATGCAGTGATGGATGCGAACCAGCAGGACACAGCCACCCTGATAGTTCTCGATATAGTGGATTTGCCAGAGCGGGCGCCGGAAATCCAGCGAGGTGCTGGTCAGGTCGCTGGTCAGTGTTTGCAGCTCCTGTTTGCCTCCATCGCCGGGAAGGGCAAGAACGTGAATATGGTTGTCGATATGAAAGAGTGGGTCGTCCTGCCAGTACGTGCGGTCGCCTTCGGTGACGACGCGCTGTCGAAAGCGCCGGAAGGTGAGAAAGCGTTCGTCGAGCGTTGCTTGAGGCGCTTGAGGGCAATGGGCTGATCAAACACCAGCACCGCTGAAATCATCATGGGGTTCTCGGGGCATTCCATGCGTAGCCACGAGCGATCTACTGCAGACATGGGTGTTTGTCGGCGTGTCATCACTTGCTCCCTTTGGTTCCCGTCTGTCCCTGGGTGGCCGCTGTCCTTATGCGGATTGGGGTAAGGGATCGAGTATAGGCTGATCAGAGAGGGGCTAAAAGAGGATGCAGATGCGACATAAAATGCGGGGAGAGGACGCCGGGCCTGGGGCCCGGCCAGCGATCAGACGTTGGTTTCGCGGAGGATGCGTTGTTTCTGGCGGTTCCAGTCCCGTTCTTTCTCGGTGGCACGCTTGTCGAAGAGCTTCTTGCCTTTCACCAGGGCAATTTCGCATTTCACCTTGTTCTTCTTCCAGTACATGGCCAGCGGAATGCAGGTATGGCCTGCCTGGTTAACTTTGCCGACGATCTTGGCAATTTCCTTGGCGTGCAGCAGCAGTTTACGGGTTCGGGTCGGGTCCGCGATAACGTGGGTTGAGGCGGCGGTGAGCGGGATGATGTGGGATCCCAGCAGCCAGGCCTCTCCGTCCTTAAGCAGCACGTAGGCATCGGTGAGCTGCGCCTTGCCGGCACGGATGGATTTTACTTCCCATCCGAGCAGGGCCAGGCCCGCCTCAAAGCGTTCCTCGATGTGGTACTCGTGTTTTGCCTTTTTGTTCAAGGCAATGGTGGCGCTCGGAGCGCCGGGTTTCTTCTTGCTCATGAATCGTTGATCCGGAGTCGGACAGAAAATTTACCGTGCGTAATCGTGCCGGAAAAGCGCGCATTGTAGCCCAGTAGTACCAGACTGGTCACGAAATCGGCGCGATTGACTGAGTCGATGGTCGTATGGGTTGTGATTCCTCCGCTACAATGTGCGCTGAGATGTCGTCAGGGAATGGAATGCCTACTCCATACGAAACACCAATCGGGTCGTGGACCCGGCCAACCACTTTTTTCTGGGCTGCGACCGGGGCAACCTTTGGTCTCGCGAACGTGTGGCAGTTCCCCTACCTGGCCGGCCAGCATGGCGGCGGGTTGTTCATATTGCTGTACCTGGCGTGCCTGTTGCTGGTCACGCTGCCGTTGATGGTCACCGAATCCGCGATGGGAAGATACGCCCGCCATGGATTGGTGCTGGCGATGGATGGTTTCGTTCGCAGCGCGCGACGGTCCCGGGCGTGGATGTGGGCTGGTCGTCTGGGGGTGTTGGCGGCTTTTCTGGTGCTTTCCTTTACGGCTGTTTTCGGTGCCATCGCTCTGGCCTACGTATTCTACGGAGCCATGGGCCGGTTTATTGGCGCCGGCGAGGCTGAAGCCGCAGGTATCCTCTCCGCGTTGGTGTCGGACTCGCGGGACTATCGCGTGTTCATGGGCTGGCACGGGTTCTTCCTGTTGCTGGTGGTGTGGGTGTCGATGCAGGGCGTGGTGGACGGTGTCGAGCGTGCAGTACGGGTGGTGGCACCGGCGATGATGCTGATTCTGCTGGCGCTCTGCGGTCTGGCCGCCTGGAGTGGGGATTTCCGCAGTGCGTCGGACTTCATGCTGGATTTCCGCCCCGCCGACGTGACCCTGGACAGTTTGCGGGCGGCGTTGTTTCACGCGTTTTTCACTCTTGGGCTCGGAATGGGCGTGTGGACCCTGTTCGGTGCCTATACACCCGCGGACACGCGCCTTAAGCGTTCCGTGCTGGCTGTGGTGTTGATGGACACCCTGATCGCCATCGGGGCCGGGTTGGCGATTTATTCGTTGGCGCCCGATGGCCATTCCATGGAAGGTGAGCGCGGGTTCGGGCTGCTTTTCCTGTCGCTGCCGGTGGCCCTGGCGGATCTGCCGGGCAGTCAGTTTCTGGTGGCGGCCGTGTTCCTGGTCATCGTGATGATTGTGTGGACGACGTCTCTTTCATTGCTTGAGCCGGTGGTTGGTTGGTTCCAGGAGTGGACAGGCGCACCAAGGGGCTTGTCCGCCTTTCTGATGGGCAGCTCAGTCTGGCTGGCGGGGCTTGGGTCGTTGCTGTCCTTCAATCTATGGTCCGACGAGCGTTTCGCCGGGGGCACCTTATTCCGCTGGCTTGAGCTGATCACGGGTGGCCTGCTGATTCCACTGGTGAGTATCCTGATATCCGTCTTCGCGGGCTGGTACCTGACCCGAAATCTGACCTTCACCATACTGGGAAAGGCACCACGTCTGATTGGCCGTATATGGTTCTGGGTGATGCGCTTGATCTTGCCGCTGGTGGTGGCGTATATCGGCCTGCAGTACACCGCCACGTCGCTGGTGGCGTTGTGCGACAGCGGTAGCAACGGATTGTGGTGCAAACCTACCGTAGAGTTGGCGCCAAGCTCAATGACGCCAACTGCCCCCGATGCGGGTGATTCCAACAATGAAGCCGGTGATGCTGGTGGGGGTGGCGAGCCAGAGACCAATCCGGGCGAGCCAGGAGAGAAGAGCGGTAAGAATGGCCCGGCTGGGCAGGAAAGTGACCCCAACAACGGTGATATCCTTTATCATAGCGTCTGATATTGGCGTCCCGATTAAAGGGGCTCCCCCTTTGCAGGGTCTTCAACTCAAGAGTATTCGCAAGCAGGACGTCCGGTTCCAATGCCCCATCAGATCGACAAGACCGCGCTGGTTATGCACTCGGCGGAACGCATGTTCCACCTGGTCAACGATGTTGCCAGCTACCCCGACTTTCTTCCCTGGTGTTCAGCCAGCCAGGTGCACGAGCAGACAGACCACGAAATCATGGCATCCATGGATATCGCCAAAGGTGGTATCCGTCACCGGCTGACCACGCGCAACCAGCTGTACCTGCCGCATACCATTGAAATGAGCCTGGTGGATGGCCCTTTCCGTAACCTTAGCGGTCGTTGGCAGTTCAAGCCCCTGCAGAATAACGCCTGCAAGGTGATTCTCACGCTGGAATTTGAGTTTTCCGGATCCTTGTCGAGGATGACGTTCGGGCCGGTCTTCAATCAGGCTGCGAATACCATGGTGGACGCGTTCTGCCGTCGCGCAGACCAAGTGTATCTCGGGGGATAACAATGATTCGAGTTGAGGTGGCCTTTGCCAGGCCAGACAGGCAGGAAATCATCAGCTTGAGTGTCGAAGAGGGCACCACGGCTGTGGAGGCTGTGAAGCGTTCCGGCATTGTTGCCATATTTCCTGAGGTCGATCCGGAAAATGGCGATATGGGGATCTTCGGTAAGGTGATCAAGAATCCGTCCGCCCACGAGTTGCGGGACGGCGACCGGGTTGAAGTTTACCGGCCGCTGCAGATCGACCCCAAGCAGGCCCGGCTTAACCGGGCAAAGAAGAAGGGCTAAGGCTTGAGGCTGGCTCAGTAGGCGGGCGTTTCTTCCAGCAGCTGGGCTTCGTAATGGGAATACTGGTCGTTATCGTAGTAGACGATGACCCGTTGTTCCTTGATATCGCCACCACTGCGCTGGAAGGTATACACATAGTACTCCCGGGACGGATCGGCGGGGTTGGTCATCAGCGGGGTGCCCAGCAAGGAGTGGACCTGGCTGCGGGACATGCCCTCGGCCAGTGATGTCAGCTCTTCGTCGGTCAGTATGTTCCCCTGTTGTACGTTGATCTTGTATACGCCTGGGAAAACACAGCCAGCCATGATGAGAGTTAGAATGAGAGCTGTGAGCTTTTGCATCGCCGGGGGAAATCCTCTATCTTGAAATCGCCTGCCAGGGGCAGGTGTGACACGGTCTGACCGTTAACATGCGGCTTCATCATACCGGAAGCCGTGAGGCACACCAAAGAGTGAATCGTAACATGTCATCCGAAAACACCGAATTACGAAAAGTCGGTCTTAAAGTCACTCTGCCAAGAGTGAAGATCTTCAATATTCTGGAGAACTCCGAGGAGCATCACCTCAGCGCCGAGGATGTGTACAAAAAGCTCCTCGAACAGGGTGATGACGTGGGCCTGGCAACCGTCTACCGGGTGCTGACTCAGTTTGAGGCAGCTGGCCTGGTTCTGCGCCACAACTTTGAAGGTGGGCACGCCGTATTTGAGATGGCCGGCGACGATCATCATGATCACATGGTCTGCACTCAGACCGGCGAGGTCATTGAATTCGTCGATGAGGTGATCGAAGAGCGGCAGCAAAAGATTGCCAAAGAACGAGGCTATGAGATTGTCGATCACAGCCTGATTCTTTACGTCAAACCCCTCAAATCCTGATCATTCAGGATTTGTTCCGGAAAAAGAAAAAAGGGGGCGGGGTTTTAGCCCGCCCCAACAACTCTCAGGATCGAGAGGGGAATACGCTTACCTTTCAAACTGTTCAGTGATGCGTAGCCTGGCCTTTCGTGAACATTTCGTGGGCATGGGCAATGGTGTGTTCGGTCATATCCACACCACCGAGCATTCTTGCCACTTCGCTGACCCTGCCATTGTCGTCCAATGACTCGATCTTCGAGTAAGTGGCGTCTGATTCCGTAAACTTGCTGACGAACAGGTGCTGATGGCACTGGGCCGCTACCTGGGCAAGATGGGTGACGCACAACACCTGTCCATTACTGCCCAGGCTGCGAAGCAAGCGACCAACCACTTCGGCGGTGCCGCCACCAATGCCTACATCCACCTCGTCAAAGACCAGTGTTGGTGTGGTGGAAGTTTGCGCAACCACCACCTGAATGGCCAGGCTGATGCGTGAGAGTTCGCCACCCGAGGCTACCTTGGCTAGCGGACGTGCGGGTTGGCCCGGGTTGGCGCTGACCAGGAATTCAATGTCTTCCAGGCCGTGGGGCGCAGGCTCGTCGCCTTTGTTGCGGCTCAGGTGGGTTACGAACTGGACCGCTGGCATGCTCAGTTGGGCGAGCTCCTCCGCGATGCGCTGATCGAGGTTGGCAGCAGCCTGTTGGCGTGCGTTCGACAACTCGGTGGCCAGGGTATTGAAGTGGCTTCGCTGTTCTTCCAGTTCCGCCTCCAGCTTCTCAACGCTGCCCTCGCCGTCGTCCAGCGATGCCAGTTCGGCACTCAGGCTCTGGTGGAATTCCGGGAGAGTCTCCGGTGTGATGCGGTGCTTGCGGGCCATCTGGTAAATGGCACTCAGGCGCTCTTCCACTTCGGCCAGTCGGGCTGGGTCGGCGTCGTAATCTTCCACAAAGTGGCGCAGGTTGTCGCCAGCCTCGGTGATCTGAATCTGGGCTTCATTCAGCATCTGGATGGTTTCCGTCAGTGCCGGTACCTCCACCGGCAACTGCTCCAGTTGCTGTAAAGCCTGGCGCACCAGATCCGCTGCGCTATTCTCATCTTCCGTGCATAGCAGGGTAGCCTGATGGCTGTTGTGTAGCACCGTGTCGGCATGGCTGAGCCGTTCCTGTTCTTTCTCCAGCTCTGCCTGCTCTCCGTCTTCCAGCGCCAGGCGATCCAGTTCTTCCACCTGGTAGCGCAGTAGCTGCAGGCGGGCTTCTGTCTCATCGGCATTCTGCTGGCGTTCGGTCAGCCGCTGGCGGGTTTTGTGCCAGGCTTTCCATGCATCCCTGGTTTGCTCTCCCAACGCTTCTGCGCCAGCGAACTCGTCCAGCAGTTTGCGGTGAGTCTCCTTGCGCAGCAGGGACTGGTGCTGGTGCTGGCTGTGGATGTCCATCAAGGCGCTGCCCAGATCTTTCAGGTGGGCAAGGGGGCAGGGCTGGCCGTTGATGTAGGCGCGAGAGCGGCCATCCTTGCTGATCACTCGGCGCAGGATGCATTCGTTGTCATCGTCGAGCTCATGGTTTTCCAGCCATTGCCGGGCTTCGGCAATGCGGGACACGTCGAAAGTAGCGGTAATATCGGCGCGTTTGGCACCATGGCGTACGGCGCCAGCGTCGGCGCGCCCGCCCATGGCAAGGCCGAGGGCGTCCAGGACAATGGATTTGCCGGCACCGGTCTCTCCGGTCAGCGCCGTCATACCCTTTCCAAACTGAAGTTCGACCCGCTCGGCAATGGCGTAATTGGAAACAGTGAGCTGTGTGAGCATGCAGAGGTCCTCCGCTCAATTCCTGAATACTGTGATTACATACAGTGACTGTGAATATATACAGGGTTTTTGCTGTTTGCAAACATCGGCTGGCGAATTTGTGAATGAATGAGGTGCGCAACGGTTGAAACATCCGATACGGGCCCCATATCCGTTCGCAAACATGTTTTTTTCGGCCCATGGCGGTCGGAAACCAAACGTTAACTGGCCGGTCGTCTGGCCGCCGACGATCAAGCAGGAGTAGTCATGAGCGCTGACGAGAATCGTAACGAACAGGTGGAAGAAGAGTTGAAAGACACTGCGGAAGCCGCTCCCGAGGAAGAAACGGCGACGGAAGACAGTGCCGAAGCCGCTCCGGAAAGCGAAGTTGAGGCCCTGAAGGCCCGGGCGCAGGAGTTTCAGGAGCAGATGTTGCGTTCCCAGGCGGAGATGCAGAATGTTCGCCGTCGCGCTGAGATCGATGTGGAGAAAGCCCACAAATTCGCGCTGGAGAAGTTTGTGAAGGAGCTTCTGCCGGTCGCTGACAGTCTGGAAAAGGCGGTTGAAAGCACAGAGGGGCATGAAAGTGCCGGCGAACTGGTGGCCTCTATTCGTGAAGGGGTCGAGATGACTCTTAATCTGTTCATGGGGAGTCTAGGCAAGTTCAATGTGGTTCAGCTTAACCCCGTGGGTGAGCCGTTTGATCCCCAGCAGCACGAGGCCATGTCCATGGTGCCGGCACCTGATGCCGAGCCCAACAGTGTGGTGGCTGTGGTCCAGAAGGGCTACACCCTGAACGATCGCCTTGTTCGTCCCGCGATGGTGGTGGTCGCCAAGCTGAAGACGCGCCAAAAATCGACGAGCAGGCTTGAAAAGCAGATTAAAGCGCCAATATAGCCAGTAAACAGGCGGCGCACCGGGACTCCGGGGCAACTTTCAAGGCAGCCGGAACTGAATTGAACAACCGAATTGGAGTAATTGCATGAGTAAGATCATTGGTATCGACCTGGGAACCACAAACTCCTGTGTAGCCATTATGGATGGCGACAAGGTCAAGGTTATCGAAAACGCCGAGGGTGATCGCACTACCCCGTCCATCGTGGCGTATACCGAAGACGGTGAAACGCTGGTAGGTCAATCTGCCAAGCGCCAGGCGGTCACCAACCCGAACAACACCCTCTACGCCATCAAGCGTCTGATCGGTCGTCGCTTTGAAGACGACGTGGTCCAGAAAGACATCAAGATGGTGCCGTACAAGATCGCCAAGGCAGACAACGGTGATGCCTGGGTCGAAGTGAAAGGCGAGAAGATGGCGCCGCCGCAGGTGTCTGCGGAAATCATCAAGAAGATGAAGAAAACCGCAGAAGACTATCTGGGCGAGAAAGTGACCGAAGCGGTTATCACCGTGCCGGCCTACTTCAACGACAGCCAGCGTCAGGCCACCAAAGACGCCGGCAAGATCGCTGGTCTGGACGTGAAGCGGATTATCAACGAGCCAACTGCTGCTGCGTTGGCCTATGGTCTCGACAAGAAGAGCGGTGACCGTACTGTTGCTGTTTATGACCTGGGTGGTGGCACCTTCGACATCTCCATCATCGAGATCGCCGATGTGGACGGTGAGCACCAGTTCGAAGTGTTGGCCACCAACGGCGACACCTTCCTGGGTGGTGAAGACTTTGACATGAAGCTGATCGAGTATCTTGCCGATCAGTTCAAGAAAGACAGTGGCATTGACCTGCGTGGCGACTCGTTGGCGATGCAGCGACTGAAGGAAGCGGCTGAGAAGGCGAAGATTGAGCTTTCCAGCAGCCAGCAGACCGATGTGAACCTGCCTTACGTGACGGCAGACGCCAGTGGTCCCAAGCACATGAACGTGAAAGTGACTCGTGCCAAGCTGGAGTCACTGGTTGAAGAGCTGGTCGAGCGCAGTCTCGCGCCGTGCCGCACCGCGCTGGAAGATTCCGGTGCCAAGATCGGTGAAATCGACGAAGTCATCCTGGTCGGCGGTCAGACCCGCATGCCGATGGTTCAGGAAAAAGTGAAGAACTTCTTCGGTAAGGAAGCGCGTAAGGACGTGAACCCGGATGAAGCTGTAGCCATGGGTGCTGCCATCCAGGCGGCCGTGCTCTCCGGTGATGTGAAAGACGTTCTGCTGCTGGACGTTACCCCGCTGACCCTGGGTATCGAAACCATGGGTGGCGTGGCGACACCGCTGATCGACAAGAACACCACGATCCCGACCAAGAAGTCGCAGACTTTCTCCACTGCGGATGACAACCAGACTGCAGTGACCATTCACGTGGTCCAGGGTGAGCGGAAGCAGGCGACACAGAACAAGTCACTGGGTCGCTTCGACCTGGCGGACATTCCGCCGGCGCCCCGTGGTACGCCGCAGATCGAAGTCACCTTCGATATCGATGCCAACGGTATCCTGAACGTGTCGGCCAAAGACAAGGCGACCGGTAAAGAGCAGTCCATCGTCATCAAGCGTCTTCAGGTCTGAACGACGACGAAATCGAGAAGATGGTTCAGGACGCGGAAGCCAACGCCGACGAGGATCGCAAGTTCGAAGAGCTGGTCCAGGCCCGCAACCAGGGTGACGCGATGGTCCATACCGTGCGCAAGACCCTGGCCGATGCTGGTGACAAAGTGTCTGACGGCGAGAAAGAGTCTATCGAAGCTGCGATCAAGGAGCTGGAAGAAGCTCTGGCTGGTTCTGACAAGGACGACATCGAGCCAAGACTCAGAAGCTGACGGAAGCGTCTTCTGAAATGGCCCAGAAGATGTACGCGGATCAGGCAGAGCAGGCGCAGCAGGCCGGGGGCGAAGAGTCTGCCCAGTCCGGTTCCAGCGACGACGCCGTTGATGCCGAGTTTGAAGAAGTCAAAGACGACGACAAGCGATAAAACTTAAGATCATCAGGCAGTTGGAAAACGCGGGAGCTCTTCCGCGTTTTCCTCGTTTTACCAACAGGGTTTTAGAGCATGGCCAAGCGCGACTATTACGAGATTCTCGGGGTGTCCCGGGAAGCGGATGAAAAAGAGATCAAGCGAGCCTACCGCAAGCTTGCGATGAAGTATCATCCTGACCGGAATCCGGATGATGAGGACGCCGATCATAAGTTCAAGGAAGCCAGTGAAGCTTATGAAATACTCTCCGATTCCTCCAAGCGCGCAGCCTACGACCAGTTTGGCCACGCCGGTGTTGATGGCTCTGCCGGCGGCGGATTCGGAGGAGGCGGCGGTGGTGCCAGCTTCTCCGACATCTTTGGCGATGTGTTTGGTGATATCTTTGGTGGCGGTCGCGGTGGCCGCAATACGCGCGGGGCTGACCTGCGTTACACCCTGGAGTTGGACCTGGAAGAGGCGGTAAAAGGCAAAACCGTCCAGATTCGGATTCCTGGCCACACCGAGTGCAACACCTGTGACGGTTCCGGGGCCGAGAAGGGCTCACGGCCGGAGGCTTGTGGTACCTGTAATGGCATGGGTCAGGTACGGATGCAGCAGGGCTTCTTCACTGTGCAGCAGGCGTGTCCTACCTGTCGCGGTTCCGGCAAGATTATCAAGAACCCGTGCAAGAAGTGTCACGGTGCCGGTCGCATCCAGGAAGAGAAAACGCTGTCCGTCAAGGTGCCGCCGGGCGTGGATACCGGTGATCGTATTCGTCTCTCCGGTGAAGGCGAGATGGGTGTTGAAGGTGGCCCTTCCGGTGATCTCTACGTGCAGGTCGCGGTTCGGGAGCATTCCATCTTTACCCGTGATGGTCGCAACCTCTACTGCGAAGTGCCTATCAGCATCGTGGATGCCAGTCTCGGTGGCGAACTTGAAGTGCCGACGCTCGATGGTCGCGTTAAGCTGAAGATTCCACCGGAGACTCAGACCGGCAAGCTGTTCCGTTTGCGGAACAAGGGCGTTAGCCCGGTTCGTGGTGGTCCGTCCGGTGATTTGCTGTGTCGCGTGGTTGTGGAAACTCCGGTTAACCTCACCAAGCGTCAGAAAGAGTTGTTGGAAGAATTCCAGAAGACCCTGGACGGTGGCGATGGCAACCAGCACGGTCCGCGAAAAACCTCCTGGTTTGAAGGTGTGAAAAGCTTCTTCGACGAAATGAAATTCTGAGGGCAGACGTGATGAGGGTAGCAATCATCGGCGCCGCAGGGCGCATGGGCAAAGTGTTGATCGAAGCCGTTGACGGAACTGAAGGCCTGGAACTTGGCGCGGCAGTCGTCGAGCCTGGCAGCAGTCTTATCGGCGCCGACGCCGGTGAAATGACCAGCATTGGTAAGACTGGCGTCAAGATGGCTGGCAGCCTCGCCGAAGTGAAGGAGGATTTCGACGTACTCATCGACTTCACCTTCCCGGATCTGACCCTGGAAAATGCGGAATTCTGTAAAACCAACGGCAAAATGATTGTGATCGGTACCACCGGCCTGACCGACGCCGAGAAAGAACAGCTCGCCGTTGCCGCCGAAAAGGCCCCGGTGGTGTTTGCCCCCAACATGAGTGTGGGCGTCAACGTCACCCTCAACCTGCTGCGCACCGCCGCTGCAGCCCTGGGCGACGACTACGATGTGGAAATCATCGAAGCCCACCACCGCCACAAGAAAGACGCGCCGTCGGGCACGGCCTTGCGAATGGGCGAAGTTGTCGCCGATGCCCTCGGTCGAGACCTAAAGGAATGTGCTGTCTACGGCCGTGAAGGCTTTACCGGGGAGCGTACCCGCAAGGAGATCGGCTTCGAAACCATTCGGGCCGGCGATGTGGTTGGTGATCATACCGTTCTGTTCGCCACTGAGGGCGAACGCATTGAAATTACCCACAAAGCCAGCAGCCGGATGACGTTTGCCAAAGGTGCGATGCGTGCGGCCTTGTGGTTGGAAGGTAAGCCGGCCGGGTTGTACGACATGCAGGATGTGTTGGGGCTGAAGTAGCGACGAGTAAGATTTCGCGTGGACACAAACTGCCATATTTCGTACAATAAGGCGGTTTAACTGCACCAAGCGTAGCTTTGACAACGCTCAACAGAAAAAGCGGGACGGAGTTCAACTCCCTCTCGCTTTTTTGCGACCTGAATTTGCGCTTGCGTTCCTGTTCGTGACGAACCTGTACGCCACTCGATGAGGATACAAGCCTTGAGTACACCTGCCATCCTTGCACTCGCAGACGGAAGCCTGTTCTACGGCACCGCCATTGGCGCTGAAGGGGAAACCAGCGGAGAGGTGGTGTTCAACACCGCCATGACCGGTTATCAGGAGATCCTGACCGACCCGTCCTACTCCCGCCAGATTGTCACCCTCACATACCCTCACATCGGCAGCACCGGTGTGAATGAAGAAGACATCGAATCCGATCGCGTCCAGGCCTCCGGCCTGATAATCCGTGATCTGCCCCTGCTGGTGAGCAACTGGCGCAGCACCGGCTCGCTACAGGACTACCTGCGCGACAACAACATCGTCGGCATTGCCGATATCGATACCCGTCGCCTGACCCGAATCCTGCGGGATAAAGTCCCAGAATGGCGCCGTGGTCGCCGGCGCAGACGCCACGGCCGAGCGTGCTCTGGAGCTGGCCAACGCTTTTCCGGGCCTGAAAGGCATGGATCTGGCGAAGGAAGTCACCTCGGAAAAAACCTGGACCTGGAGCCAGAGTGAGTGGGATATCGAAAGTGGCTATGGCGAGCGCACCGAATCAAAATTCAAGGTCGTCGCCTGGGACTACGGTGTGAAGCTCAACATCCTGCGCATGTTGGCCAGTCGCGGCTGTGATATCACTGTTGTGCCAGCCCAGACCCCCGCTGCCGATGTGCTGGCGATGAATCCCGATGGTATTTTCCTGTCCAACGGCCCCGGCGACCCCGAGCCATGTGACTACGCCATCAGCGCCATTCGCGATGTGTTGGAGACCGACATTCCGGTTTTCGGCATCTGTCTTGGCCACCAGTTGCTGGCCCTGGCCAGCGGGGCCAAGTCCATCAAGATGGGGCATGGCCACCATGGCGCCAACCATCCGGTACAGAACATCGCCGATGGTACCGTGATGATTACCAGTCAGAACCACGGATTTGCAGTGGACGAAACCAGCCTGCCGGACAATCTGGAGGCGACCCACAAATCCCTGTTCGACGGTTCTCTGCAGGGAATCCGCCGTACCGACAAGCCAGCCTACAGTTTTCAGGGTCACCCGGAGGCGAGCCCCGGCCCGCACGACGTAGCGCCGTTGTTTGATGAATTTATCCGCCTGATGGAGCACGTTGATGCCAAAGCGTACCGACATTAAAAGCATTCTGATCCTGGGCGCGGGCCCCATCGTGATCGGGCAGGCGTGCGAGTTTGACTACTCTGGAGCCCAGGCCTGTAAAGCCCTGCGTGAAGAGGGGTACCGGGTTATTCTGGTGAACTCCAACCCGGCCACGATCATGACCGACCCGGTAATGGCCGATGCCACCTACATCGAGCCCATCACCTGGAAGACCGTTGCCAAGATCATCGAGAAAGAGCAGCCGGATGCATTGCTGCCTACCATGGGTGGTCAGACAGCCCTGAACTGCGCTTTGGACCTCGAAAAGCACGGCGTTCTGGCTGAGCATGGTGTGGAAATGATCGGCGCCAACGCCGACACCATCGATAAAGCTGAAGACCGTGATCGTTTTGACAAGGCCATGAAGAAGATTGGCCTGGAGTGCCCTCGCGCCACGATCGCCCATTCCATGGCGGAAGCTGGGAAGTGGCCAACGACATCGGATTTCCCTGCATCATCCGCCCGTCCTTCACCATGGGTGGTTCCGGCGGCGGTATTGCCTACAACCGCGACGAATTCGAGGAAATCTGCACCCGTGGTCTGGACCTGTCGCCGACCAACGAGTTGCTGATCGATGAGTCCCTGATTGGCTGGAAAGAGTACGAGATGGAAGTTGTCCGCGACAAAAACGACAACTGCATCATCGTCTGCGCCATTGAAAACTTTGACGCGATGGGCGTGCACACCGGTGACTCCATCACCGTCGCGCCGGCCCAGACGCTCACCGACAAGGAATATCAGATCATGCGGAACGCCTCTCTGGCGGTACTGCGTGAGATCGGTGTGGAAACTGGCGGTTCCAACGTGCAGTTTGGCGTAAACCCGGACAACGGCCGTGTCGTCGTCATCGAAATGAATCCCCGGGTGTCGCGTTCTTCGGCGCTGGCGTCCAAGGCAACGGGTTTTCCGATTGCCAAGGTGGCGGCCAAGCTGGCGGTGGGTTACACCCTTGATGAACTGCGCAATGAAATCACCGGTGGTGTTACTCCGGCCTCGTTCGAGCCCAGCATCGACTATGTGGTCACCAAGATTCCGCGCTTCACCTTCGAGAAGTTCCCCCAGGCTGATGCGCGCCTGACCACCCAGATGAAATCCGTGGGTGAGGTGATGGCCATCGGTCGTACCTTCCAGGAGTCGCTGCAGAAGGCCATGCGTGGTCTGGAAGTGGGCTCCGACGGTTTTGAAGAGAAGGTCGACCTAAGCACCACCGACGGCCAGGAAACCCTCACCCAGGAACTGAATGTGCCTGGAGCCGAGCGCCTTTGGTACATCGGCGATGCCTTCCGAGCCGGGATGACCGTGGAAGAAGTGTTCAACAACACGCATGTAGATCCATGGTATCTGGTACAGATCGAAGACCTGATCAAAGAAGAGGCTGCCCTCAAATCCGCCGGCAAGGCGGATATTGATCGCGATACGCTGTTCCGCCTCAAGCGCAAAGGGTTCTCCGATGCGCGCTTGGCCAAGCTGCTCAGCATTTCTGAAGTCAGCTTGCGCAAGCTGCGCCATGATCTGGACATTCGCCCGGTCTACAAGCGGGTGGATACCTGCGCGGCTGAATTTGCCTCATCAACCGCCTACATGTATTCGTCCTATGAGGAAGAGTGTGAGGCGGGTGCCTCTGATCGCGAGAAAATCGTTGTCATTGGCGGTGGCCCCAACCGCATCGGTCAGGGTATTGAGTTTGATTATTGCTGTGTTCACGCCGCCCTCGCTATGCGCGACGATGGTTATGAAACCATCATGATCAACTGCAACCCGGAAACCGTTTCCACCGACTACGACACCTCGGATCGGCTCTACTTCGAGCCCATTACCCTGGAAGACGTGCTGGAAATCATCCACGTCGAAAAACCCAAGGGCGTGATTGTCCAGTACGGCGGCCAAACCCCGCTGAAGCTGGCCCGTGGCCTGGAAGCGGCGGGTGTGCCGATTATCGGTACCAGCCCGGATGCCATCGACCGCGCCGAAGACCGGGAGCGTTTCCAGCAGATGATCGGCCGCCTCGGCCTGATTCAGCCGGAGAATGCCACCGTGCGCAGCCACGAAGAAGGCATCCTGGCGGCTCGCGAGATTGGTTATCCGCTGGTGGTACGCCCCTCCTACGTGCTGGGTGGTCGGGCCATGGAAATCGTCTATGACGAGGAGGAGCTGGTTCGCTACATGCGCAATGCCGTGCTGGTCTCCAACGACAGCCCGGTGCTGCTGGATCACTTCCTCAACGCCGCCATCGAAGTGGACATTGACGCCATCAGCGACGGCAAGGACGTGGTCATCGGTGGCATCATGCAGCACATTGAGCAAGCGGGCGTGCACTCCGGTGATTCCGCCTGTTCCCTGCCGCCCTACACCCTGCCGAAAGACGTGCAGGATGAAATGCGCGAAGCGGTGCGGAAGATGGCCATTGAACTGGATGTTATCGGCCTGATGAACGTGCAGCTGGCCTGGCAGGGTGGCGAGATCTACGTGATCGAGGTGAACCCGCGGGCGTCCCGTACCGTGCCGTTTGTGTCCAAGGCCATCGGGGTGTCCCTGGCCAAGGTGGCGGCCCGTTGCATGGCTGGCAAGTCACTGGCAGAGCAGGGCTTCACCCAGGAGATCGTGCCGACTTACTATTCCGTCAAGGAATCGGTGTTCCCGTTCAACAAGTTCCCGGCGGTGGATCCCATCCTGGGGCCGGAAATGAAGTCCACCGGTGAGGTGATGGGTATTGGTGACAGCTTCGACGAAGCCTTCGCCAAGGCGGCCCTGGCCTCCGGTGAGCGCCTGCCGGCCAAGGTACGGCCTTCATGTCCGTGCGGGACGTCGACAAGCCCGGGGCCGCGAAAGTGGCGCAGGACCTGATTGACGCTGGCTTCAAGGTGATTGCTACCACCGGTACCGCCAAGGCGTTGAAACAGGCCGGGCTCACTGTTGATCGGGTGAACAAGGTTCGTGAAGGGCGTCCGCATATCGTGGACGCCATCAAGAATGGTCAGGTGCAGCTGATTATTAACACCACCGAAGGTCGCAAGGCGATTTCCGACTCGGCACAGATTCGCCAGTCGGCCCTGCAGACCAAGGTAACCTATACAACGACACTGGCGGGCGGCGAAGCCTTCTGCAGGGCCATTAAATTCGGCCCCGAGCGCACTGTGCGCCGCCTCCAGGATCTACACGCAGGAAAGTAAGACTATGGCTGACAGAGTACCCATGACAAAGGCGGGGGAAATCCGCCTACGTGAGGAGCTTCAGAAACTGAAGTCCGAAGATCGTCCCCGGGTGATCGCGGCTATTTCCGATGCCCGCGAACACGGCGACCTGAAAGAGAACGCGGAATACCACGCCGCTCGGGAGCAGCAGAGCTTTATCGAAGGGCGTATCCAGGAGATCGAGGGCAAGCTGTCCGCAGCCCAGGTGATCGACGTTAACACCATCGAAAACACCGGCAAGGTGATCTTCGGCACCACGGTGCGACTGCTCAATGTCGATACCGATGAGCAGGTCAGCTACCAGATCGTTGGTGAGGATGAGGCAGATATCAAGGCCGGAAAGCTGTCCATTTCCTCGCCGATCGCGCGGGCGCTGGTGGGTAAAAGCGAGGGCGACGTGGTTGCCGTGCGAGTGCCTTCGGGGACCGTTGAGTATGAAATCGAGCAGGTAGAGCACATCTGACATTCGTCGGATGCGGATTCTGCAAACAAAAAGCCGGCTGCGAATAGCAGCCGGCTTTTTACATTGTGCGGCTTTAGCGTGCTGACAGCGTCAGTGTTTCTGGCGCAGCAGGTTGGACAGCTTGGGGTTGGGCTTTTTCGCCCGGCGCAGGATCACGGCGATCTTGCCGATGGTCTGCACCAGCTCGGCACCGGAGGCTTCGCACAGGGCGGCAACGGCTTCCTGGCGGGTTTCGCGGTCCTGGCTGGCAACTTTGATTTTGATCAGCTCGTGGTCGTTCAGGGCCCGCTCGAGTTCCTCCTGAAGCCCTTCGGTCAGGCCCTTGTCGCCGACTATGATAACGGGCTTCAGGTTGTGGGCGATGCCCCGGTATTCCCGGCGCTGTTCCGGCGAAAGACTCATTATGTGATCTCTTTATGGGTGCGATTAATAAAACGTCAGCGGCGAAATGCTCGCCAATTCCGTATAATCGCGGGATTGTATCAGATCAATCGGCCGGTGAAATCGCCGTTACCACGTACCCAGATGATTGGAGGTCCAATTGGAGCGCTTTATGGAGGTAGGTCTTGGCTCGCTCGAAAACCAGTGACCGCTGGCTGAAGGAACATTTTGATGATGTCTGGGTCAAAAAGTCCCGGGAAGACGGCTATCGTTCGCGGGCCAGCTACAAGCTGATTGAGCTCGACAACAAAGACCGCCTGTTTCGGCCCGGGCAGACCGTTGTGGATTTGGGTGCCGCGCCTGGTGGCTGGTCCCAGGTGGCGGTAGAGCGGGTTGGTGACAATGGCACAGTGGTCGCCAGCGATATTCTCGAGATGAGCCCGATTGCGGGTGTGGCGTTCGTTCAGGGCGATTTCACCGAGCAGTCAGTGCTGGACGAATTGCTGGATTTACTGGGTGATCGCCGCGCTGACGTTGTAATTTCGGATATGGCACCCAATATGAGTGGTATGGCGGCAGTGGATATTCCTAACGCCATGGGTTTGGTGGAGCTGGCGCTGGATATGGCGCAGCAAGTCCTGAAGCCCGGTGGCGTGTTTGTCGCCAAGGTATTTCAGGGAGAGGGATTTGATGCCCTGCTGGCTGAAATGCGTAAAAGTTTTGGCACCGTTGTCAGCAGGAAGCCTGACTCCTCCCGTGCAAGATCGAGGGAGATTTATCAGGTGTGCAAGGGATTTAAGGGCTGACCCCGCCCCGGAACGGAATGACCGTGGGATTGACACCCCCGCAGTGGTCGATACGGATAGGCCGATTCTGGTGGACGGGCGTACAATTGGTGTAAGGTGTCAGAAAAGGCTTTCTCCTGACGGGGCGATCCTTCAATTCACAGGTGACGATCCTTGAACGATATGGCAAAAAATCTGGTTCTCTGGCTGATTATAGCCGCCGTACTGCTGATGGTGTTTCAGAATTTCACACCCACCACCAGCGGACAACAGGTCAATTATTCGCAGTTTGTGGAAATGGTGCAGGACGGACAGGTCCGTCAGGTCACCATTGATGGTCTGCAGGTTCAGGGTACCCGTGGTGACGGCTCCCAGTTCCAGACTGTCCGCCCACAGGTGTCCGACAACAAGCTGATGGATGATCTGCTGGCCAACAACGTGGAAGTCATCGGTAAGGAGCCGGAGCGTCAAAGCCTCTGGACTCAGCTGTTGGTGGCTGCCTTCCCAATTCTTATCATCATCGCGCTGTTCGTGTTCTTTATGCGGCAGATGCAAGGCGGTGGCGGTGGCAAAGGCCCCATGTCCTTTGGCAAGAGTAAAGCCCGCCTGATGAGTGAGGATCAGATCAAAACCACCTTTGGTGACGTTGCCGGTGTCGACGAGGCCAAGGAAGACGTCAAGGAGTTGGTGGATTTCCTGCGGGATCCCAGCAAGTTCCAGCGTCTTGGTGGCAGTATCCCCAAGGGCGTACTGATGGTGGGTCAGCCGGGTACCGGTAAGACCCTGCTCGCCAAGGCGATTGCCGGCGAGGCCAAGGTGCCATTCTTCTCAATCTCCGGTTCGGACTTCGTGGAAATGTTCGTGGGCGTGGGTGCCTCCCGTGTCCGTGACATGTTCGAGCAGGCCAAGAAGCAGAGCCCCTGTATCATCTTCATCGACGAGATCGATGCCGTTGGCCGCCATCGTGGCGCTGGCATGGGTGGCGGTCACGACGAGCGTGAGCAGACACTGAACCAGTTGCTGGTAGAGATGGACGGCTTCGAAGGTAACGAAGGCGTTATCGTGATTGCCGCCACCAACCGTCCGGACGTACTGGATCCGGCGTTGCTCCGCCCGGGTCGCTTTGACCGCCAGGTCGTTGTCGGGCTGCCGGACATCATCGGCCGTGAGCAGATTCTCAAGGTTCACATGAAGAAAGTGCCTCTGGCCGATGGGGTGGAGCCTGTGTTGATTGCCCGTGGCACGCCCGGCTTCTCGGGTGCTGACCTGGCGAACTTGGTGAACGAAGCTGCGTTGTTTGCGGCCCGTCGTAACCAGCGTCTGGTTTCCATGGAAGAGTTTGAGCTCGCGAAAGACAAGATCATGATGGGCGCCGAGCGCAAATCCATGGTCATGAGCGAGAAAGAGAAGCGTAATACGGCTTACCACGAGTCCGGTCACGCCATTGTCGGGCGTCTGATGCCTGAGCATGATCCGGTCTACAAGGTCAGTATTATTCCTCGCGGCCGCGCATTGGGTGTCACTATGTTCCTGCCAGAGGAAGACAAGTACAGCCACAGCAAGCGCTTCCTGATCAGTTCCATCTGCAGTCTGTTTGGTGGCCGTATTGCCGAAGAACTGACCCTTGGTTTCGATGGTGTCACCACCGGTGCTTCCAACGATATCGAGCGGGCAACCAGTCTGGCGCGTAATATGGTCACGCGTTGGGGGCTGTCGGAGAAGCTCGGCCCGCTGCAGTACGATACAGACAGCGAAGAGCCTTTCCTCGGCCGGTCTGCCGGCCAGGCGCAGACGGTCTATTCTCCGGAAACGGCGCAGCGTATCGATGAGGAAGTTCGCAACATCATTGACAGCTGTTATGAAAAGGCGAAGCAGTTGCTCGTCGATAACCGTGACAAGCTCGACCTGATGGCGGACGCCCTGATGAAATACGAGACCATCGACCGTCACCAGATTGATGACATCATGGAAGGTCGTGAGCCCCGTCCGCCGAAAGGTTGGGGTGATAGCGGTCCCTCCGGTGGTGTTCCGGCTGATGAGCCGGAGCAGGCGCCTGCTCCGAAGGGTTCCGACGACGGTCGCCAACCAGGTGTTGGTCGACCGGCCGGTGAGCACTGAGCCAGGCTGGATACTGATCCGATGTAGTTGAAGACTGAACGCCGCCCCTGACGGGGCGGCGTTTGTTTTTGCGGGTTGCAGAAAAGGTTATTTATGCAGATAAATTTCGCGGGCAGGGTTCTGGATATGTCTGGCTGCCACGTCATGGGGATTCTGAACGTGACGCCGGACTCCTTTTCGGATGGAGGTCGGTACAATACCGTTGAGATTGCCCTGGCAAGGGCCCGCGAGATGGTGGCGGACGGTGCGGCTTTTATTGATGTAGGTGGTGAGTCCACGCGGCCAGGTGCCACGCCGGTGTCTGTCGAGGAAGAACTTGAGCGAGTGTGTCCGGTGGTGGAGGCGATTGCCCGTGATTTGGACGTTGTCGTTTCGGTTGATACCAGTTCTCCCCAGGTTATGGCAGAGGTGGTGAAGCTCGGTGCGGGATGATCAACGACGTCAGGGCGTTGCAGCGGGATGGCGCGCCCGAGGTGGTGGCAAGCGCTGGAGTGCCGGTGTGTGTCATGCACATTCAGGGTGAGCCGGATACCATGCAGGATGATCCTCGCTACCGGAGTGTGCGGCGGGAGGTGAGTTCGTTTCTTACCGAGCGAATGCGGGTGATAGAGAAAGCCGGTGTGCGGCCAGACAACATCATCCTTGATCCCGGCTTTGGTTTTGGCAAGTCTCCGCAGCACAACCTGCAGCTCTTGGCCTCGCTGGAACAGCTGCAGTTGCTGGGGCACCCGATTCTGGTGGGCATGTCCCGCAAGAGCATGCTGGGCCATATCACCGGTCGTGATGTCAGTGAACGCTTGCCCGCAAGCCTCGCTGCCGCGACAATATCCGCCATGAAGGGCGCATCCATCATTCGCGTCCACGATGTCAGGGAAACAGTCGATGCCGTTAAAGTGGTGACGGCAATGGAGGAAGCTGGACGATGAGCGACAGAAAATACTTCGGCACGGACGGTATCCGGGGTCGGGTGGGCGAATTTCCAATAACCCCCGAATTTATGCTGCGCCTGGGTTGGGCTGCGGGGCAGGCCTTCAAGCGGGATGGGCAGCGCAACAGTGTGCTGATTGGTAAAGACACCCGTCTCTCGGGCTATATGTTCGAATCCGCCCTCGAGGCAGGTTTGTCCGCGGCCGGAGTGGACGTGAAGTTGCTCGGGCCCATGCCCACCCCTGCGATCGCCTACTTGACCCGAACCTTTCGCGCCTCCGCGGGTATTGTCATCAGTGCGTCCCATAATCCGCACCACGACAACGGTATCAAGTTTTTCTCCCCCGCTGGGACCAAGCTGGATGATGCTCTGGAAGCAGAGATCGAGAAGTGGCTTGATAAGCCCATTGAGGTCTGCGGCTCGAAAGAGTTGGGCAAGGCGTTCCGTTGATGACGCACCAGGCCGATACGTTGAGTTCTGTAAGAGTACGGTACCCAACGAGTTTTCACTCGAAGGACTTCATATTGTCCTGGATTGCGCTCACGGTGCTACCTACCACGTCGCCCCGAAAGTGTTCCGCGAGTTGGGGGCGAAGATTTCCGTGGTAGGGGGCGAGCCTGATGGTCTGAATATCAACCTTAATGTCGGTTCCACTCACATGGGATCATTGAGCAAGGCCGTTCTGGAGAAGCAGGCTGATCTCGGGATCGCCTTTGATGGCGACGGTGACCGGGTGCTCATGGTGGATCGTGACGGCTCGGAAGTCGATGGCGACGAGTTGCTCTACGTGATCGCCGCGCAACGTCATGCCGCCGGAACCTTGAAAGGGGGCGTTGTGGGCACCCTGATGACCAATCTGGGCGTTGAGTTGGCGCTCAGGGAGCAGGGTATTGATTTCGAGCGTGCCAAAGTCGGCGACCGGTATGTCATGGAGCGACTCATCGACCGGGGCTGGCTGCTTGGCGGTGAAGGTTCCGGCCATATGGTCATCCGAGATTGCACCAGCACTGGTGACGGTATTGTGTCTGCGCTCCAGGTATTGTTGGCCATTCGTCGCGCAGGCAGTTCCCTGGCAGACCTTCGCCAGGGTATGAGCAAGTTGCCTCAGAAAATGATCAACGTGCGTGTCGACCAGCGTTTTGATCCCCTCGGGCGTGACGATATTGTCAGGGCAGTGGAGTCGGCGGAGGCCAGGCTGGGTGGCGGTGGTCGCGTGCTGCTGAGGGCGTCGGGCACCGAGCCTCTGATCCGGGTAATGACGGAAGGGCAGGATGAGGCACAAATCGTGAAAATTGCCGAGGAACTGGCTGTTGTGGTTGAGAATTCCCGGGCATGATTTTGTGCTTAGGGGCAGTTGTCTGCTGTAAAAGACTGCTGTATAGTTCGCCCTCCCTTGAATCAGGGATTTTTTATGCGCCGTAAGATTGTCGCCGGCAACTGGAAAATGAACGGGTCGAAAGACTTGGTAAGCAATCTGGTTGGTCAAGTCCGGTCCGAATTAGCATCGTTTGATAATGGTGTGGAGGCTGTTATTATTCCTCCCGCCCTGTATGTTGGCGATGTTGCTGAGCAGGCTGGCGATAAGCTGGCTGTTGGTGTTCAGAATGTAGCGTGCTGGGATTCAGGCGCCTACACCGGGGAAATTTCCGCGGCGATGGCAAAAGATTGCGGCTGTGGTTTTACCTTGGTCGGGCATTCGGAGCGCAGGCAGCTCTTCGGCGAAACCGATGAGCAGGTTGCCACCAAGGTCGGGCAGGCCCTGACGTCAGGGTTGGTCGCTGTTGTTTGCGTTGGCGAGACCCTCGAAGAACGTGATGCGGGCAAGGCTGAAAGTGTCGTGTCGCGACAGGTTCGCAAGGCCCTCGTCGACGTTGGCAGTGAGTCATGGCAGCAGGTTGTGATTGCCTATGAGCCAGTTTGGGCCATAGGAACGGGTAAAACCGCAACCGCTGATGATGCTCAGGCCATGCATGCCGCTATCCGCGATGTGTTGAAGTCCCTTGGGGCTCCGGCGGATGAGATATCGCTGCTTTACGGCGGCAGTGTAAAAGCGGATAATGCCGCGGCGCTTTTTGCTCAGCCGGACATCGATGGCGGGTTGATTGGTGGCGCGTCATTGGATGCAAACGATTTTGTAAGTATTTGCCGGGCGGTGCCAGGCAAGTCCTGAGCGTTAAAGGTTCGCGAAAGCCATTAGCAAGAGTCATTAGAGAGTCATTATGGATTGGGTCGAAACACTGGTTGTCGTTCTGCACGTGCTCATTGCGGTGGCGCTGGTGACGCTGGTCCTGCTCCAGCAGGGTAAGGGTGCCAATGCCGGTGCTGCATTTGGTGGCGGCGCTCCCAGACCGTGTTTGGCAGCGAGGGCAGCAGTAGCTTTCTGACCCGTGCTACAACTTTGCTGGCTATCGTATTTTTTGTAACGAGTTTTTCGCTGGCTGTATTTGCCAAGCAGCGTGCCGAAGTGGCAGGTGAGGCGGGTATTCCTGTAGTCCAGGAGTCACCGGCCGAATCGGATGCCGGGCAGGCTGAGGGTGAATCAGCGACAGAAGGCGAAGACGGGCGCGGGGATGAAAATAAACTCCCCGAGCTCGAGTAAAGGTGCTGCCCAGGTGGTGGAACTGGTAGACACGCTATCTTGAGGGGGTAGTGGCGAAAGCCGTGCCGGTTCGAGTCCGGCCCTGGGCACCATATAAGAAGAAAAACGGCTTGGATTTACCAGGCCGTTTTTTTTGGTCAGTCCTTGACCAGTAAGGCCGGCGTCTCTATACTCCGGCGGATATTGGAGCGGGCTCCGGGCACAGTTTGCCCTGCCGGTTCCAGGCAGGCCAGGTGTCTGTCAGCAGGGGGTGTTTAGATTGCTTTTCCCCTGTGAGTTCTTGCAACAAAGGGCCCCACTTTTTAGGGGCTTTTTGATTAAGGGGCCTGGCGCATCAGGCCCTGGTGCATAAAAAGGGCTGATCAACAGCCCTTTTTTTGTTTTTGGGGTCGGAAAAATCGAGTAACGGAGACGGGATAACCTTGTCAGCCAAGTTGAAGCAGCTGGAAGAATTGCTCAGGCCCATTGTGGAAGGCCTGGGTTACGAGTTTTGGGGCATTGAATTTCGCTCCCAGGGACACCATTCCCTGTTGAGAATTTTTATTGACGATGCTGAAAACGGCATCGGCATTGAAGACTGTGAGAAAGTCAGTCGCCAGGCCAGCGGCGTAATGGATGTGGAAGACCCCATTCAGACGGAGTATACCCTGGAGGTATCTTCTCCGGGCATGGACCGGCCGTTGTTCCGTCTGGAGCAATATGAGGCATTCGCAGGCCACCAGGTCCAGATCAAATTACGAATGGCATTTGAGGGGCGTCGCAAGTTTCAGGGCCTGATTAAAGGCATTGAAGGTGAAGACGTTGTCGTGGTTGTTGATGATCACGAATACCTGTTGCCATTCGATAGCATCGAGAAAGCCAACATCGTTCCGGTATTTGAGTAAGTCAGTGGACGCAAAGTTTATTTTTAAGGGCAGGGCAATCCAATGAGTAAAGAGATCTTGCTGGTGGTTGAATCCGTCTCGAACGAGAAAGGTGTCGAGAAGGACGTGATCTTCGAAGCAATCGAGCTGGCACTCGCCACCGCTGCCAAAAAACGCTACGACGACGAGGAAGCGGACATCCGCGTTTCCATCGATCGCCGCACCGGCGAATATGAAACGTTCCGTCGCTGGCTGGTGGTTGATAACGATGCGGTTCCTGCTTTGGGCACCGAGCTGACCATGCAGGAAGCGGAAGAAATCGACAAGAGTCTGCAGCCCGGCGATATCCATGAAGAGAAAGTGGAATCCGTTGCCTTCGGCCGTATTGGTGCCCAGGCAGCGAAACAGATCATATTCCAGAAAGTGCGGGAAGCCGAGCGCACCAAGATTGTCGACAGCTACCGGGATCGCGTGGGTGAGCTCGTCTCTGGCACCGTAAAGAAAGTGACACGTGACAACGTCATCGTGGATCTGGGTGCCAACGCCGAAGCCTTGCTGCCCCGTGAACACCTGATTCCCCGTGAAACGTTCCGTATGGGCGATCGTGTGCGCTCTCTGCTGCAGGAAATCCGTACCGATCATCGCGGCCCGCAGCTGATTCTGAGCCGTACCGATCCGCAGATGCTGATCGAACTGTTCCGCATTGAGGTGCCGGAAATTGCGGAGGAGCTGATTGAAATTCGTGGCGCAGCCCGGGACCCTGGCTCCCGCGCCAAGATTGCGGTCAAGACCAACGACCGCCGGATTGATCCGGTGGGTGCCTGCGTGGGCATGCGTGGTTCACGAGTACAGGCAGTTTCCAACGAGCTGGGTGGCGAGCGTGTGGATATCGTGCTGTGGGACGACAACCCCGCGCAACTGGTCATCAATGCCATGGCGCCGGCGGAAGTGGCGTCCATCGTCATGGACGAGGACCGCCATACCATGGAAGTGGCAGTAGCTGAGGACAATCTGGCCCAGGCGATTGGCCGGAATGGTCAGAACGTTCGGTTGGCGACGGACCTTACCAGCTGGACGCTGAACGTCATGACAGAAGAGGAAGCAGGTGAGCGTCAGGAGCAGGAGTATAATTCTCTGCTCGAGCACTTCACCGGCAATCTGGATGTGGACGAAGAATTTGCAGGTGTCCTCATTGAGGAAGGGTTTACTTCCATTGAGGAGGTAGCGTACATCCCCATGGAAGAGATGCTTGCCATTGACGGTTTTGATGAAGAAACCGTGACCGAATTGCGTCGCCGTGCCAAGGATGCCCTGTTGAATCAGGCCCTGGCCAGTGAAGAGGCGCTAGAGGGCGCTGAGCCCGCAGAAGATCTTCTCGCAATGGACGGTATGGATCGTGGCCTGGCTTTCAAGCTGGCCGGTATGGGGATTCGTACCATGGAAGATCTTGCAGAGCAGTCGGTTGACGACTTGCTCGACATTGAAGGAATGGAAGAAGAGCGTGCCGGCCAGTTGATTATGGCAGCACGCGCCCCCTGGTTTGAAGACCAGGCTTAATCGGGAGGAGGACCAGTATGGCTGATGTAACGGTAAAACAACTGGCCGCAGATGTAGGCGCTCCCGTGGATCGTTTGCTGCGACAGATCGTGGAGGCTGGCCTGAAAGCCCGCTCCGAAGGGGATTCTGTTACCAGTGATGAGAAGCAGCAGTTGCTGACCTATCTGAAAAAGAATCACGGTGAGAGTGAGGCTGAGCCCAAGAAAATCACTCTTAAGCGCAAGACAACAACCACGCTGAAAGCGGGCCGTACCAAAACGGTCAATGTTGAGGTTCGCAAGCGCCGTACGTATATCAAGCGCGCCGAGCTCGAGCCGGAAGCGGCGAAGCAGGAAGAAGCTGCCGAGCAGGCGGCTGCGGCCCCGGAAGAGGCCCCAGCGCCAGTCGCGGCTGAGCAGGCACAGCCTGCGGATGCGCCGAAGCCGGAAGCGCCGGTGTCAGATTCTCCGGCTGAAGAGCCGGCTGCGGACGAAAAACCGGCTGAAAAAGCTCAGCCGGAAGTGGCTGCTGAGCCGGAACCGTCACCGGTTCCCGCGCCGGAAGACATGCCGATTCCGCCGCCTGAAGAAGGCGAAGGCAAGGATCGAAAGCCGAAGAAGAAGAAGGAAAAGGCCCGCGAGCGCGGTGATGAGCCCGAAGAGGGCAAGCCCAAGAAGAAGTCCGCAGGGCATCGTGGGCCGCGCAGCCGTCCGGTGGAAGAGCCTCTGATTATCAATGAAGAGGAAGAAGACACCACGCTGCGCAAGCCGCTCCGTGCGAAAAAGAAACCCAAAGAAAAGCGTCATGCTTTCGAGAGGCCGACCAAGCCAATGGTACGAGAAGTCGATATTCCCGAGACGATCACAGTGGGTGATCTTGCCCAGCGGATGGCGGTCAAGTCAGCGGACGTCATCAAGAAACTGATGGGCATGGGGGTAATGGCGACAATCAACCAGGCTCTCGATCAGGAAACCGCTGTGCTGGTGACTGAGGAACTCGGTCACAAAGCCAACACAGTGAGTGAAGATGCGTTTGAGGAAGAGGTTCTGAGCGAATTCTCCTTTGAAGGCAAGGAAAAGACCAAGCGTGCGCCGGTTGTCAGTGTGATGGGTCACGTTGACCACGGTAAGACCTCGCTGCTGGATTACATTCGCCGCACCAAGGTGGCGTCCGGCGAGTCCGGGGGTATCACCCAGCACATCGGTGCGTACCACGTTGAAACCGACCATGGCATGGTGTCCTTCCTGGATACTCCGGGCCACGCCGCCTTCACGGCGATGCGTGCGCGGGGTGCCCAGTGCACCGACATCGTTATCCTGGTGGTGGCCGCCGATGACGGCGTTATGCCGCAAACCAAGGAAGCCGTGGATCACGCACGTTCCGCCGGCGTTCCCATCGTCGTTGCCATCAACAAGATGGACAAGGAAGAGGCCGACCCGGATCGTATCAAGACCGAATTGGCGGGTATGGAAGTTATTCCGGAAGACTGGGGCGGTGACGTTCAGTTTATCCCTGTATCCGCCCATACCGGTGACGGCATTGAAGATCTGCTTGAGGCACTGCTGCTGCAGGCTGAAATCCTTGAGCTCGAGGCCTCTCCGGATGCACCTGCGAAGGGTGTAGTGGTCGAATCCAGCCTTGAGCGTGGTCGCGGTTCCGTGGCTACCGTACTGGTGCAGAACGGCACGCTCCGTCAGGGCGAGATGGTGGTGGCTGGTTCCTTCTTCGGTAAGGTTCGCGCCATGACCGACGAGGCCGGCAAGCAGGTCAAAGAAGCCGGGCCTTCCATTCCGGTGGAAATCCTGGGCCTGAATGGCACGCCGAACGCTGGTGATGAGTTCTTTGCTGTGGCTGACGAGAAGAAGGCCAAGGAACTGGCGGAATTCCGTCAGTCCCGCGAGCGGGAGCAGCGTCTGCACAGGCAGCAGGCTGCGAAGCTTGAGAACCTGTTCGAGAATATGGGCAAGGACGAGGTCAAAACCCTCAACGTGGTGCTCAAGACCGACGTTCGTGGTTCCCTGGAAGCCATCACGAAGTCGCTGCAGGATCTTGGTAACGACGAAGTACAGGTCAAAATCGTGTCCTCGGGCGTTGGTGGTATCGCAGAGACGGACATCAGTCTGGCCATGGCGACCAACGCGGTTATCTTCGGCTTCAACGTGCGTGCGGACACCGCGTCCAAGCGTCTGGTGGAGCAGGAAGGTCTGGATCTGCGCTACTACAGCATCATCTACAACCTGATTGATGATGTGAAAGCAGCTCTGACCGGCATGCTGGCGCCGGAATTCCGCGAGGATATCGTGGGCATTGCCGATGTGCGTGACGTGTTCCGTTCGCCGAAGTTTGGCCAGGTGGCTGGCTGTATGGTCACCGAGGGTAACGTTTACCGCAACAAGCCGATCCGTGTCCTGCGTGACAACGTGGTTATCTTTGAGGGCGAGCTGGAATCGCTGCGCCGCTTCAAGGACGACGTGCCGGAAGTCCGCAACGGTATGGAATGTGGTATCGGCGTTAAGGGCTACGACGTGAAAGTCGGCGACCAGATCGAGGTATTCGATCGCGTTCGGGTTGAGCGTAAGCTTGAGTCCACCGGCGCGTGATGCGCCTGAGATTAAAGGAAACCTGATGCCAAGAGAGTTCAGCCGGATTGATCGCATCGGCGATCAGATGCAGCGGGAGCTGGCCCAGCTCATCCAGCGGGAGGTCAAAGACCCGCGGGTGGGCATGGTCACGGTGAATGCCGTCAAGGTGAGCCGTGACCTGGGTTATGCAGACGTTTACGTATCGCTGCTGACCACCGAAGAGCTGACCGAGGAGTCGCCGCAGGTGCGGGATTCCCTGACAGTGCTGAATAAAGCGGCTGGCTTCCTGAAAGGGCAGGTCGGCCGTGCCATGAAATTGCGGGTGACGCCCCAGTTGCGTTTTCATTTCGATACGTTGCTTGGGCACAGCCGTCACATGGACAACCTGATTCGGGAAGCGGTTGGCGACAAGCCAGTGGTTGACCGTGACGACGACGCCCGCAACGACGGGGCGCCTGATGATCCGGAGCAAAAGGCTTGAGTCGACGTCGTAAAGGTCGCGATGTAAACGGCATACTGGTGATCGACAAGCCGATGGACATTACGTCCAACGGCATCCTGCAGCAGGTAAAACGCCTGTTCGGGGCGGCCAAGGCCGGTCACACCGGTGCGTTGGACCCGCTGGCCACCGGCGTGTTGCCGTTGTGCTTTGGTGAAGCCACCAAGTTTTCCCAGATGATGCTGGACAGCGACAAAGCCTACATCGCCACCGCTCGCCTGGGTGTCCGCACCGAAACCGGGGACAGCGAAGGTGCCGTGGTTGCTGAGAAACCGGTGCCCCCTGGGCTCGATGCCGATGCACTGGAACCGGTGTTGGAGCGCTTTCGTGGCGATATCCAGCAGGTTCCCTCCATGTACTCCGCGCTAAAGCACAAGGGCAAACCGCTCTATGAATACGCGCGCGAAGGTATTGAGGTGGAGCGTCCGTCGCGCCCGGTGACCATATACGAGCTGACGCTGCTGGAGGTGCGCGAGACCGAGATTGATATCGCGGTAAGTTGCACGAAAGGCACCTATATTCGCTCGCTGGTGGAGGACATTGGCGAGGCATTGGGCTGCGGTGCCCATGTCACGGCATTGCGCCGCACCATGGCCTCCGGTTTCACGCTGGCGGATGCCCGTGAGGTTTCAATGCTGGAGTCCATGCGCGAAGAAGGTGAAAGTCTGGATGGCCTGCTGGTGGCCCCGGATGCTGCTCTGTCCATGTTCCCGGAGCGGGATCTGGAAGGCAGTTCGCTGGTGTCGATATTGAACGGACAACCAGTTAGAATATCGGGTCAGCCCGCGGAAGGGTTCGTTCGCCTTTATGGCAACGGGCGTTTTGTCGGGCTGGCGGAAGGATTCCCGGAGGGGGAGGTGACCAAGCTGGTGCCTCGTCGTCTGGTGAAGAGTGGCTGATAGCCCTTTGAGGGTTATTGCCAGTTAGCCGGGCTGTAGAGATGCGTGGTTCGGCCGAATTCGATAGCATCGCGACAATGAGGTGAGTTTTATGGCACTTTCTGCCGACGAGAAAGCACAGATCGTTAAGGATTTTCAGCAGGGTGATGGCGATACCGGTTCTCCTGAAGTTCAGGTTGCACTGTTGAGCCACAACATCAACAAGCTGCAGGATCACTTCAAGACCAACAAGCAGGATCACCATTCCCGCCGTGGTCTGATCCGGATGGTTAACCAGCGTCGTAAACTGCTGGATTACCTCAAGCGTAAGAACGCAGACCGCTACCTGGACCTGATCCAGCGTCTGAGCCTGCGTCGCTAATCCGGTTGTACTTAACGGCCGGCGGGGCTTTGATAGCCCCGCTGGTTGTGCCTCTCTCCTGCATCGTGTCTGTCTGTGAACCCTGAAGGAACTCCCTGTCGTAACGGAAAGCTGAAATTGATAGCAGGTTGTTGAAAAGCCCGGTTTAGCCAGGTGCTTACGCCCCGGGGTTTTGCAACAGCCTGTTAGCTTTCAGACGGGCTACCCTTCAGTTCATCACTTCAGGCGATGTTGCAGTTATAGCGGATAATTCGCAGGGGCGAGTTATCCGGGTCAACCAATTGAAATGATGAATTCAGGAGTTACCGTGGATCTTAATCCCGTTAAAAAATCGTTCGAACTCGGCGGCAAGACCGTCACCATTGAAACCGGTCGCATCGCCCGCCAGGCCACCGGCTCTGTGCTGGTCACCGTAGACGACATTTCGGTACTGGGTACCGTGGTTGCGGCCAAGGAAGCCAAGCCGGGCCAGCCGTTTTTCCCGCTGACCGTCAACTACTTCGAGAAAACCTACGCTGTGGGCAAAATTCCGGGTGGTTTCTTCAAGCGTGAAGGCCGTCCGTCCGAGAAAGAAACCCTGACGTCTCGCCTGATTGACCGTCCGATTCGTCCGCTGTTTCCCAAGGGATTCATGAACGAAACCCAGGTCATCACGACGGTCATGTCCTCCAGCAAGAACCAGGATCCGGATATTGCCGCCATGCTGGCCGCTTCCGCCGCCCTGTCCATCTCTGGTATCCCGTTCGATGGTCCTATCGGTGCATCCCGCGTCGCATACACCAATGAGCGTGGCTACTTCCTGAACCCGACCTTTGAAGAACTGGAAACCTCCCTGCTGGACATGGTGGTTGCCGGTACTGAAGACGCGGTTCTGATGGTTGAATCCGAAGCCAAGGGCCTGACAGAAGACCAGATGCTGGGCGCCGTGCTCTTCGGGCACCAGGAAATGCAGACAGCGGTTACCGCGATCAAGGAATTTGCCGCTGAAGTTGGCAAGCCTCGTTGGGAGTGGCAGCCAGAAGCAGAGAACACTGAGCTTCTGAACGCTGTAAAGGCTGACTTTTCGGCCGATATCGAGCAGGCCTATGGCATCCGTGACAAGATGGAGCGCTATGCCCGCTTGAGCGAGATCAAGTCCGCTGCCGTTGAAAAACTGGCCGGAGAAGAAGAAGGTCAGCCGGCGGAAGACGAAGTGAAGAAGTATTTCGCCAAGGTTGAGAAGACCATCGTTCGCCAGCAGGTTATCGACGGCAAGCCTCGTATCGACGGCCGCGACAACAAGACCGTTCGCCCGATCGAAGTGGAAGTTGGCGTTCTGCCCAGCACCCACGGCTCCGCCCTGTTTACCCGTGGCGAGACCCAGGCCATCGTGACCACCACGCTCGGTACCGCGCGTGACATGCAGATCATCGATGCCCTGGAAGGTGAGCGTAAAGACCCGTTCCTGTTCCACTACAACTTCCCTCCGTACTCCGTTGGCGAAGCTGGCCGTGTGGGTACGCCGGGTCGTCGTGAAGTTGGTCACGGTCGTCTGGCCAAGCGTGGTGTGGCAGCGGTTATGCCCACCATGGAAGAATTCCCGTACACCATCCGTGCGGTATCAGAGATCACTGAATCCAACGGTTCCAGCTCCATGGCGTCTGTCTGTGGTTCCAGCCTGGCGCTGATGGATGCGGGCGTGCCCATCAAGCGCCGGTGGCCGGTATCGCCATGGGTCTGGTCAAGGAAGGCGACCAGTTCGCGGTTCTGACCGATATCCTGGGTGATGAGGATCACCTCGGCGATATGGACTTTAAAGTGGCGGGTACCTCTGACGGTATCACTGCTCTGCAGATGGACATCAAGATTCAGGGCATTACCGACGAGATCATGGAAATTGCTCTGGACCAGGCCAATGCAGCACGTTTGCACATCCTGGGTGAGATGGCCAAGGTTATCTCCGCACCGCGCAAAGAGCTTTCCAGTCGTGCGCCGAGCATCACGACCATCAAGATCAACCCGGAGAAGATCCGCGATGTTATCGGCAAGGGCGGTTCCACTATCCGCTCCATCTGTGACGAGACTGGTGCTTCCATCGATCTGGATGACGATGGCAACGTGAAGATCTATGCCGACAATCAGGAAGCGGCCAATGCTGCGATGAAGCGGGTGATGGAAATCACTGCGGAAATCGAAGTTGGCGCTATCTACAGCGGTCGTGTTGAGCGCATCGTGGACTTCGGTGCCTTTGTTAACATCCTGCCTGGCAAGGATGGTCTGGTGCACATTTCCCAGATCTCCGAGCGTCGCATCGAGAACGTGACTGACGAGCTGAGCGAAGGTCAGGAAGTTCTGGTGAAGGTTCTGGATGTGGATAACCGTGGACGCGTGAAGCTGTCCATGAAGGAAGTGAAGGAAGGTGAGCAGCCGACGGATCTGTCCGCGCTGTAAGGCTCTGCCTTCGACAAAAGCCCGCCGCTCTCCGGAGTCTGGCGGGTTTTTTTGTTTTCAGGCCTTCAACTCTTGTGAAGCGCCCGTCGCAGGCAGGCTTTCAAAACACGCCACGTAAATACGTCCCTGTAGGCTCGGTCGCGCCATCCCTGGCGCTCCACGGTTTTGCAAGCCTATCTGCGACGGACGCCCAGGCTATTTACTCGCCTTCCATAAATTCCAGAACTTCATCCTGATAACCCGGAATCACAAATGTTGAGGCGTGGGGCGTATCCGTCTGCAAGAACGTTTTGGGTTCTTCTGCTGCCTCGTACAATCGCTTCCCATGATGAAACGGGATAATCCCGTCCCGAACACTGTGAATCACCATCACTGGAACCGGGCTGATATCACCGATGCGTTCGTAAGCCTCGTATTCGTCAGTGATCGTCCAGCTCAATGGAACCTGCAGTGGCCAGGTGAGCCAGAAGTCGCCGAGTTTTTCACGGGCAATGGCGCGGAAGCCGGAGAAGGTGCCGTCTAGAATCACGCCGTCCAGGGGTGGTTGCTCGTCCCGCTTTACCCATTCACTGGCCAGGGCGGTTCCCAGTGCGCCACCCAGGCTCTGACCCAGAAGGAACAGGGGCTGGCTCTGTACGTCCGGCTGGTCAACCAGCATCGCAGGCCGGTCTCTGCGTCGTGCAGGGTGCCTTCTATGTCCGGTGCGCCAGTAGAGCGCCCATATCCCCGGTAGTCGATCAGGAAGACGTTGTAGCGCTTCTCAGGGAGCCAGGCGACGTTCATGATGTGGCTGCTGATGTTCTGGGCGTTGCGTGAAGGAAGTAAACAGTACCTTTCGGTTCGGAGCTGGCGGGGAGCCACCAGCCGTGGAGGGTTTCTCCGTCGGGGGTTTCCACGAACACATCTTCGAATTCCAGGTTCAGGCGGTCGGGAGTGATGTAGGTGACCTGGTCCGGATAGAAGAACACGCTGCTGCAGCCGGTCTGCAGCAGCAGGGTAAACGCGGCGGTGAGGCCGGCCAGTGTTCTCAGAGTTGTCAGAAGTAGGCGTGGAGTCCGAGTTGCCATGTGCTGCGGTACCTGTCGTAGTGGTCTTCACGGCTGAATTTTCCGAACAGGCTGAAGTCCCGTTCGAGGTGCCAGTTGCCTTCCAGGTAGGCCTGATCCTGTCGGTGTTGGCTGCTGACGATCCAGGCTTTGGTTTTCACGCCGCCCAGAAGGCTGAACTGGTTGTTCTGATGCAGTATACCCAGGTCGGCGCCGGGGGCGGCGTCGTAGCCGCGTCCCAGGTCGTCGTCGATTTCCAGGTCGGCAGTGGCCATGGCGAAGGCTTGGGTGCCGGGTGCCAGCTGCCAGCTGCCACCGGCGCCGCCCTCCAGGTAGGGGGTGAATACGCGGTTGGTTTCGGTGTCAGTGCGGCGGCCGCCGAAGCCGACTTGCCAGGACAGCGGCGAGAAGAACTGGTTGCGCGGCGAGAGTGAGCGGATTTCCACGCCGGTCAGCTGTTCAATCTGTACTTCGTTGTTGTCTGTGTACAGGCGGGCATCCAGTCGTAGGAACTGGAGCTGTGCTCCGCCACGGTAGCCGGCGGGTGGGTCAAGTATATCGTGATAGGCGGGGCGTAACGTGAGTTCGCTGAAGTTGCGGTCACCCATGCGCCCGCCGCTGACGCTGGCGCGAAAGGTGTCATGGCCCTGGTCGTCCCGGATGGCAGGCTCAGGGGGGCTGTCCTTTATCGCGACTCCGCGGATCTTGCTGCGTTCCCTTAGCAGGTCATGGGAGAGTGGGGCTGCATGTTCCCTGGGCCAGCCCTCGGCTTCGCTTTGGTAACGAACATAGTCGTAGGTGGCGTCCAGCACCCGCGCACGCGGTTCATCGTTCAATGCCTGTACCTCGGGTGCATCGGCATCCACATAGCCGTTGGCGATGGCGGCGGCGAGTGTCTGATGGTCGTCGGGCAGGGCGTCGATGCGGTGGCTGACGTTGGTCGCCGCAGACGGGCGGTAGTAGACGGAGTCGACAAGTCCCTTGTCGACAACCCATCGCACCGTGTCCGAGGGAATGGCATGGGTGCCGACTTCCCCCAGCAGGTCGGTGCCGGGCCGGGCGACGTCGATCAGGGCCAGCAGGCGGTAGGCGCAGTTCTCGTCAAAAAAATAGTAATCGAAATTGCGCTCGCGTATCTCCCAGGTATGGGCGAGCATCATGTCCACTTCCGCCTGGGTGAGGTTGAGTGTGTACTCCCACAGGTCCCGGTGCTCAATGTCGGAATAGAGGCGAATTTTTTCGTAGTAGGGCTGGATGGAGGTAATGCCCGGGTAGCCACCAAAAATGCCTTATAGGCGAACAGAATTTCGCTATCGTGGGCGGCCGCATCGGCGGCGTAAGAGATGGTGTTGGCCAGGATCAGGTTCGTTTCCTCGTCTTCCCTGGGCGGGTCCAGTCGCAGGAACGTATGGCCAAACATGGACGACGGACTGTTCAGGTAGGACGCGGCAAATACCAGTGTCACGGTTTCGGTATTCAACTCGTCGGTCCACTCCTCGAAAGCGGGGCAACTTGCGGGTTGCCCGGGCAGGTCCAGTTGTGCCCTTAGCCAGCGGTCCCGTGCCGGGAAGCGGCAGCGCGCGTGCTCATTCCCGCCTCCGGGCTGGGTGATGGCCGCGACTGTGGCTTCCAGTTCCGCCTTTGGTGAGGTTTTGCCGTTATCGCTGAGGTAGAAGGCATCGTCGTCCGCCTGACCGGTGTAGCCGTCGCCGAAGCGGTCGGGTTGGTAATGGAGCAGGGTCAACCACGCAGGATTCTGATGTAGGTTTCCGGTGTCGGGGAGCGATGTTGCAAATGCATTGAAACAGGATGCTAGCCATATAGGGGCCAGGGCGAACCGAAGCAAAGTGCGCATGGATGGTCAGTCAATTCCGGGTTAGGCGACGGGTGGATGGTGAGACATTCGTTGCGCCGTCCATGGCGCGCAAACTCCTTTTTCTTCGCGCCCGAAGATCAGGCGGCTACGTACTTGCTCAGCGTATCGTTCTGCTCCAGCAGGGCTACGATGGCATCGACAGCCTCGCCAGAGGTGGTGTCGGACGATGGGAAGATGGTTGCGAAATTATCCTGCAGAACTTTGCGGAAAGAGTCGCGATCCGCTTCGTCCACACCCAGCAGTACGGCCAGGGTGTCCAGGTTTTCGCCGGAGCCACGGGACATGTCGCGGGCAACTTTATCGATGTTGCTGTCCATGTACATGGCCATGGATTGCACGGACTGGTTGGTCTGACAACCCAGGGTACCGGTGGTCATACCAAACGTCTGGTTACCGAAAGTACCGTTGGTGGTTGCCGCCAGAACGTGGGGGGCGATGCCTGACTGTCCTTTCCAGATCATTGCACCAACGCCGCAACCAGGCTGAGCGAAGGCTAGGGTAGAAGCACCCATGAGCAGTGCACCTGCGATGAGTTTTTTCATTATCCACTCCTTGTTTGATTTAGCTGTCGTCGCAAACGCGCCATGCCCACCTGAAAGGGTCCCGGAGCCGGCGCGCTAACGGCCCTGACTGATTTCCCGTGGAGACAGGTCGACCGTTGACTCTGAGTATAGTTGAAATATCAGGAAGGCAAATTACAAAGGCGCTGAGTGATTGATTTGGCCCGCAAAGTCAAAAATGTGATCATGTGTTCATATTTCTAAATCGGCTAAAAAATGTTCTTTTGTAATGATCTTGTTATATAGAACTTGTTTGGGTATAGTGCGCGCGGCCATGAAGGCTTGTACACAACACATGGAGATTGAGTTTTGAAAAAAGTTCTTGTCGCATCATCACTGATTCTTGCTGGCGCACTGACTGGCTGTTCCTCACTGAACACCAGCGCTCCCTCCCTGCCGCTGTCTGGCTCCGTTGCTACCGACGTTAAGGCTGACATCGAAGTAGGCGAGAAGATCACCGGTCAATCCTCTGCAACCAAGGTTCTGTTCTTTACCCTGGGTGCTGAAACTGAATACGCTGATGGCGTTGCCTACTCTGCCGGTGGTAACGGTGGAAGTGCACTGCCTTTCGCTCTGCCGAACCCGGTTGAAGCTGTTAAGGCGGCTGCTGCCTACAACGCCATTCAGGAATCCGGTGCTGACGTGATTGTCGCTCCGCGTTACACCGTCAAGAAAGACGATTACGTGGTATTTGGAACCATCAACGTATCCGTTGAAGGTTACAAGGGCACCATCAAAAGCGTTAAGTAAGCGATTGCTTAATGCCAGGTGTTACAAAAAAGCCGGAACATGACACCATGTTCCGGCTTTTTTGCGTTTAGGTACGCCGTTCTAGCGGTGGGTGGCTATCTCATCAACCACCGAGGTAGGCATTCTGAACGTCCGGGTTGGCCAGCAGGTTTTTCCCGGTATCGTGCAGGCGGATACGTCCGGTTTCCAGCACGTAGCCTCGGTCCGCCAGGTTCAGGGCCTGATGCGCATTCTGTTCCACCAGGAACACGGTAATCCCTTCCTCGCGCAGCTTTCCGATGATCTCGAAGATCTGTTTGATCACCAGTGGAGCCAGCCCGAGGGAGGGCTCGTCCAGGATGATCATGTTCGGTTTGCTCATCAGCGCCCGCCCGATGGCCAGCATCTGCTGCTCGCCGCCCGACATGGTGCCGGCACGCTGATGTTCCCGCTCCTTCAGGCGCGGGAACAGTTCGTAGACGTGGTCCTGGCTTTTGCGGATTTCCGACTTGGTGTTGAAAAAACCGCCCATGTGGAGGTTCTCTTCAACGGTCAGGCCGGAAAACACGCGCCGGCCTTCGGGCACGATAGCAATGCCCGAGCGCATGATGTTCGATGTGAGATCACGGGTGATGTCCCGACCCTGGAGAATCACCCGGCCAGAGGTGGCCTGGGGATTCCCGCAGACGGTCATCAGCAGCGTGGTCTTGCCGGCGCCATTGGCACCGATCAGCGACACGATCTCACCTTTTTTCACTTCAACAGAGACACCGTGAAGTGCCTCGATCTTGCCGTAATGGGTATGGACGTCTTCTAGTACAAGCATGGTTATTCCTCAGGCCTCACCCAGATAGGCTTTGATGACATCATCGTTGCGGCGAATCTCATCCGGTGTGCCGCTGGCCAGGGGCGCCCCTGGTTGATCACATTGATGCGGTCAGAGATATCCATCACCAGGCTCATGTCGTGCTCAATCAGCACCACAGACACGTTGTAGTCTTCCTTCAGACTGATAATCAGCTGGTTCAGGTCTTTGGTTTCGGCCGGGTTCAGGCCTGCAGCGGGTTCATCCAGCATCAGTAGCTTGGGCTCGGTCACCATGCAGCGGGCGATCTCAAGACGGCGCTGCTGGCCGTAGGCCAGGTTGCCGGCTTCCCGGTTCGCCATATCCGTCAGTCCCACCCGGTCCAGCCAATAGGCGGCGCGGTCCAGCGACTTTTGCTCTTTCTCCCGATAGTTCGGGGTATTCAGTATGCCGGAGAGCAGATTGGTGTTGAGGTGGCGATGTTGCGCCACCAGCAGGTTCTCCACCACCGTCATACGGCTGAACAGACGCACGTGCTGAAAGGTTCTGACCAGGCCAAGGCGGGAAATCTTGAAGTCCGGCTTACCCTGGATTTCACCTCCCTGGAACAGGATCTTGCCACCAGTGGGCTTGTAGAAACCGCTCATGCAGTTAAACACGGTGGTTTTGCCGGCTCCGTTGGGGCCGATGATAGCGACAATCTCATGTTCCTGTACGTCCAGCGACACCTGATCCACCGCCAGGAGCCCGCCAAAGCGCATCGACAGATTCTGTACTTCAAGCATTATCCGTCACTCCTGCTTTTTCAGTTCAATGTGGATGCGTCGCATGGGCAGCAAGCCCTGCGGGCGCCAGACCATCATCAACACCATGGCCGCGCCGAAGATCAACATCCGGTACTCGGAGAACTCCCGTGCCAGTTCCGGCAGTATGGTGACCGCGATCGCAGCGAGGATGACTCCCATCTGGGAGCCCATGCCGCCCAGTACCACAATCGCCAGAATGATGGCCGATTCCAGGAACACAAAGGATTCCGGGCTGATAAAGCCCTGCTTGGAGGCGAACACCGTACCGGCAAAACCGGCGAAGAAAGCACCGATGGTAAAGGCGGAAAGCTTCACCGCAGTTCGGTTCAATCCCAGGGATTTTGCCGCAATCTCGTCTTCGCGGAGGGCTTCCCAGGCACGGCCTACCGGCATCCGCATCAAGCGGCGAATAGCGATAGCGGTAATGACGGCCAGTACCAAAGCGATCAGGTACAGGAAAATCACCTTGTGCTCACCGCTGTAGCAATGCCGAAGGTTTCATGGAACGACGTATTGCCTTCCTCCTTCACCCGGCGGCCGAATTCCATGCCAAACAGAGTAGGGTCGGGAATGCCGCCGATGCCATTGGGGCCGCCCGTCAGGTTGGTCATGTTGTTAAGCAGGATGCGGATGATTTCCCCAAAACCGAGTGTGACGATGGCCAGGTAATCCCCTCGCAGTCGCAACACCGGAAAGCCGAGAACCAACCCGAACAGGGCCGCAAGCAGGGCACCGATCGGCAGGGCAAACCAGAATGAAACGCCGTAATACTGAGACAGCAGGGCAAAGGTGTATGCACCGACGGCGTAGAAAGCGACGTAGCCCAGGTCCAGCAGGCCGGCGAGGCCGACAACCACATTCAGGCCCAGGCCAGCATGACGTAGATGAGCACCAGGGTAGCCAGATCCACCGCGCCACGGGAGGCGATAAAGGGCCAGATAAGGGCGCCTATGATCATCAGCGTGAGCAGGGCCGATTCCAGTTTCAGCCGCTTGCTCTGCTCCATGGGCTTGCGGTTGGCCAGCGGGTTTGCTGCGGGCAGCTGCCGCAGTGAGCCCATCAGATTGTCCCGGAACAGCTGGAACAGGAAGACAATAACCGCTGCCAGCAGTACGCCGATGACGGTAGACGTCTCGGCGCCTTCAAGGGTAACCGTGGTGCCTTCGCTGGCCAGGTTGAATCCCAGAATGGGGTACGAAATGATCAGGGTGACAATGGCGCAAAACAGCGCGTGTTTCAGGTTATGAGCAGCCATCAGATCTTTTCAACCTCCGGTTTGCCAAGCAGGCCGGTGGGTTTGAACAGCAGGATCAGGATCAGCAGTCCGAAGGAGACAACGTCCTTGTATTCGCCGCTGAGGTAACCGGAGGTCATGCTCTCGGCAACCCCGAGAATCAGCCCCCCAAGCATGGCGCCCGGAATGCTTCCGATGCCCCCCAAAACGGCGGCCGTAAACGCCCTTCAGTCCCGCAATGAAGCCAAACAGCGGATCGATGGAGCCGTAGTACATTCCCAGCAGAAGGCCTGCGACCGCGGCCAATGCAGCACCAATGACGAATGTGGCTGAAATGATGCGGTTGGTGTCTATGCCCAGCAGGTTGGCCATTCCAAGGTCTTGGGAAACGGCCCGGCAGGCGCGGCCGATGCGGGAGCGGGATATGAACAGGGAGAGTATTGTCATGCAGATCAGTGTGGTGATGAAGATGGTGACTTGCATGTAGGAAATCGAGGTCTGGAACGAATCTTCGGCACCGAACCGGAATCCGCCTTCAATCAGCGCAGGAAAACCGATGTTGCGTGATCCCTGGGCCAGGTGAACGTAGTTCTGGAGGAAGATTGACATGCCGATTGCCGAGATCAGCGGAATCAGGCGGTGCTTTCCCCGAACCGGTCGATATGCCACCCGCTCCACGGCCCAGCCCATGGTGCTGGAAACGATCATCGCGCAGACCAGCGCCACGATCAGTATCAACGGAAGCCAGGCGACACCCAGTGCGGCAAGGCCGGTAATGGCGATAAGGGCGGTATAGGCCCCGATCATGTAAATCTCACCATGGGCAAAGTTGATCATGCCAATGATGCCGTAAACCATCGTGTAACCGATGGCGATCAGGGCGTAGGTGCTCCCGATCGTCAGCCCGTTTATGAGCTGCTGGATAAAGTACAGGAGGTCTTGCATCTGTGTGGGACTCCGATAGCCTGCCCCTTCCTCTGCACACAGGCACAGCCCGGGGTACCGGGGGGACTGAATACAGGATCAACAGGGGCCTAGAAAAACACCTTCTCCCGGATCGCGGTGAGAAGGTGCTCTCATAATTACCGTTTGTTAACGATTGCGGCTTAGTTTACCGGAGTTTTGCTGCCATCTGAATGCCATTCGTAAACAACAAACTCAAACGATTCCATATCGCCTTTGTTGTCGTACTCAACGGTACCGATTGGCGTCTGGAATGTGCCTGCGCGCAGCGCTTCGGCCACATCGAATGGGTCAGTTGATTCGGCGGCTTCAATGCCATCGGCAATCAGCTGTACAGCGGTGTAGGAGGTCAGTACGAAAGGACCGGAGGGATCTTCGCCTTTCTCTTCAAAGGCCTGAACCAGTTCCTGGTTTTCGTCTTTTTCATCGAAGCTCGGCGGCAGTGTAACCAGCAGCCCTTCGGCTGCCTCGCCGGCGATGGTGTTGATGTCTTTGTTGCCCACGCCTTCCGGGCCCATGAACGTGGCGTCCAGGTCAGCCTGTTGCGCCTGACGCAGGATCAAACCGAGTTCCGGATGGTAGCCGCCATAATAGACGTAGTCCACATCAGCCTGCCTGAGCTTGGTCACCAGCGATGAAAAGTCCTTGGCACCAGCGGTAATGCCCTCAAACATGGCCACTTCAACACCGGCTTCTTCGAGGGTGTCACGAACGGCGGTCGCAATGCCTTCACCGTACTGTTGCTTGTCGTGAACAACGGCAACACGCTCGGGCTTCTGGCTGATCAGGTAATTGGCGGCAACCGGGCCCTGCATGCTGTCCAGACCGATAGTACGGAAGACCAGTTCGTAGCCACGCTCGGTAATGTCCGGGCTGGTTGAAGCTGGCGTCACCATCAGGATGCCTTCGTCCTCGTAGATGTCGGAAGCGGGCTGGGTGGAGCTGGAGCAGAGGTGCCCGACCACGAAGCGCACGCCTTCGTTGACCATGTTGTTGGCAACTGAGACGGCCTGCTTGGGATCACACACGTCGTCCTGTTCGACGGCTACAAGTTTCTCTCCCATAACACCGCCATTGGCATTGATCTGTTCGATCGCCATGCGGGCGCCAGAGAACTGCATATCACCGTACTGGGCGACAGGGCCGGTCATCGGCCCTGCGATGCCGATTTTGATTTCGGCAGCGGCTTGGCCGGCGCCCATCACGGCAATGGATGTTGCAACAGCGGATACGAGTTTCTTGACTGGTGTTCTCATTGGGTCTGTCCTGTTTTGTGTCAGGGTTTTTCTTATGTTCTCAGCGATGTAAACAAACACCACACCTGCCACCTTGTCAAGCAGGCAATGCCAGTGAATGTGACGGAACGCTGACGGTTGTTTTTCCAATCATAGGCGAGCAAGGAGCGTGCCGGCCTGTCGTGTCAGGCGTCAGACTGCTCCCCGTCGTCCGTGAAAATCAGTTTCCGGAAACTGTCGTGATCCCTTAACTGTTCAAAGCTGGGGTCAACGGAGGCGTCGTCCTTGTATGCTTCAGAGATATTAATCGCCTTTTGCAGCGTCGTCACGGCATCGTCCCAACGACCGATCTCGGCGTAGGCGCAGGCCAGCTGATAGTGCGCATGGCCGTTTTCAGGGGCCAGTTTCAGGGCGCGCTGGCAAAGACTGATCGCCCACAGTGGCTCCTGCATTTCCAGCACCGCATCGGCCTTGTAACTCAGCGCTTCCACGTCGTCAGGTCGAAGATCCAGGATCGTATCGTAGGCAGAAATCTTATTCTGCTGGGAGGTTTCCTGGCTGGCTTTCAGCCAAAGGGAGTGCACTTCGTTGGTGCGTTCGATCTCGGCCTGGTTCTGATGAATGATGTCGGATTTCTGCCTTAACTGGTCCTCGATGAATTCCAGGCGCTTTTCATATTCAACGACCAGTTCATTGACCCGCTTCTCGGCAAGGCTGGTGAGCTGGTTGCGCATGTCGCGAATCGAATTCCAGCCAATGACCACGAGAATGGAGGTGGCGCCAGCGATCAGGTAGAAGAAGTAGGTAACGGTGTCGGTGGCGTACGACATGGTTTTGTCGGCCACCGAGAGTTCCTTGTCGACAACCTTCTCGATCAGCTCGGCGCGGGTGTTCATCATTTCCTTGCGCAGTGCTTTGGTTTCCTCCAATAGATACAGCTCAACAAACGGCGTGTACATGGGTTCTTCCGCGGTATCGATTCGCTGCTGGACATCCTCGGCGGTCAGGTTCTCGCCGGGCTCCTGAGCCGTGGTGGCAGAACTGAATAGCAGTGCGATCAGGCATGAAGCGAGGGCGGTTGTCAGGCGCTTCCCGGAAGAGCTTTGCAGGATAAGATTATGTACTCGGGTGTTCATTGGGCCGTGTCCGTTGTGCGGAAATTCAACAAGGGGGTGACCTTAGCATAGTGGTTGGCGGAAGAATGCGAAAATTCGTAAAAGGACTGGCAGGTCAGTGGAATACACCGCGGTGGGTGTGGTGACTACTGCTTGCAATCTTGGGAACAAAGACCTCTAATGCTTAGTGTTATAAACAATTCGGCAAATCGAAGCGGAGTGTTGCGTTGAACAATTACGAAGAGGTTTTGGTGGCGTTGCGTCGGGTGATTCGAGCGACTGACCTGCATTCCAAACGCCTTAGCAAGCACGCGGGGCTGACCGGCCCGCAATTGCTGATTATGCGCAGCATCCGTGACCTGGGCGAGGTCACCATCGGAACCATCGCCGATAAGGTGAGCCTGAGCCAGGCAACCGTGACCACGATTCTTGATCGGCTGGAGCATCGTAAACTGGTTTACCGTGTTCGCAGCACCCAGGACAAACGCAAGGTTCATGCGCATCTGACGAGTGAGGGCGCGGAAATCCTATCGCGGGCGCCGAACCCGCTTCAGGAAGACTTCACACGGAAGTTCCAGAGCCTGGCAGAATGGGAGCAGACCATGATTCTGGCTTCATTGCAGCGGGTGGCCAATATGATGGACGCGGATAATATCGATGCAGCCCCGATGCTCACCGTAGGGTCGGTGCTGAAGGATGATGGCTGGAAGGCCGATGACAAGTCCTGAGACGATGGCACCGGCTTCAAGGATCATTCCGGCATTTTTGCATTAATCTCAATGGATTGGTACCAGGCTGCCAGATCAGAAATCTGTTGATCAGTCAGGTTCCTGGCGACCAAAGACATCATCTCGTGTTCCCGTTTGCCACTGCGAAACGCTTTCAGCTGTTTCTCAATATACATCTGGCTTTCGCCCGCCAGGTTTGGTGCTATCGGGATCTTGGCTATTCCGTCCAGACCATGGCAGGTCTTGCACTGGGCAGCGAGTTTCCGCCCCTCTGCGGGGTCCGCGCCTTGGGCCGCGGGGCTCATTGCGAGAAAAGATGTCAGAACCGCTATTGTTGAAAACGTTGCTCTGACTTTTCTTGTCGCATGATGTCTCCAGGGAGCTGGGGGCTCCCTCCCCGTTGTTGGCATCATGAGCCGGAACCTGTGTAGGCGATTCTGTATACTGCCCCGGCCAAATCATCCGAAACCAGTAATGAGCCATCCTTCAGCTGTGCCACATCCACCGGCCGGCCCAGGTACTCACCATTTTCATCCAGCCACCCCTCGGCGAAAGGCACGGTTTCTCCATTAACATTTCCTTCGGCGTCCACCGGCGTGAACATGACCCTTGCTCCGACTGGAACGGTCCTGTTCCAGGAGCCATGTTGCGCGGAGAAAATCCCACCCCGATATTGCTTCGGAAACATTTTTCCGGTGTAAAACATCATGCCCAGGTTGGCCGCATGTGCGGTAGTTTCGGAGACTGGGAACACTACCTCTACCGGCACTTCCTCGCCCTTGTATTCGTTGGTGCGAACATCACCGCCTCCGTACCAGGGATGGCCAAAATGCTGGCCCATGGCGGTCTGGCGATTGATTTCTCCAGGTGGGATGTCGTCGCCCATGCCGTCGACCTGATTGTCCGTAAACCACAGATCGCCGGTGGTGGGGTTAAAGTCCTGCCCTACAGAGTTGCGGACACCACGTGTGTAGATTTCACGATCGCTGCCATCCTGATTTACCCGGATGATCCCGCCAATGCCCCATTCACTGAACGTCTCCAGGTGCTCCTTGGGTGCAACATTGTAGGGTTGGCCCAGCGAGATGTAGAGCTTCCCGTCCGGGCCAACGTCGCAGACCCGGGCAGTGTGGTTGTAACTGACGAACTGTTCAGGGATTAATTCGCCCCCCGGGATTACCTCTGAAGCGACAACATCGCCGCCTTCAAAGAAGAATTCCGCTGCCGGATACGCCAGTACCCGGTTCTGCTCCGCAATGTAGAGTACGCCCGTAGGCGAAAAACAGGGGCCGTTGGGTACGGATTTGGCCAGCGACGGTGCGAAGTTCTTTACCTCATCGGCCACTCGGTCTTTGTCCCGGTCAGTCATTGCCCAGACTTCGGTTTTACGGGTTCCAACAAAGGTGACGACACCCTGGGGGCCAACCGCCATGTGCCGCGCATCGGGCACCAGAGCGTAAAGGCTGATTTCAAAGCCTCAGGGAGTTTTATTTTCTGCAGAGTCTTGCGAATAGCATCGGCGCTGTCGCTTTTCTGGTCGATCACAGTGAACTCGGCTTTCCCGGTAGTCTGGAAATTGCCAAGCTTCTTGAGACTATCGTCAGATTGGCTGTAGGCGAAGGGGATGAAAGCAAGGCCCGCGGCCACGCACAGGATCGAGTTTTTCTTGTTCATTGTTTTACCACTCTCTTTAACTCAGGAGTCGGAAACCGGTGACCTGGCGCCACCGGAGATTGCTTTTCGTCCATATCAAAGCGAGTAAAGTCAAGGGCTGAACAAGCGTCAAGGCAGTCTTGCAGTGGTCAGACCAGTAATATCAATGGACGCTCGATCCCTTGCGGGGTTTGTTCCCGAAACATACCTGAAACACGTCGTTGTATTGCTTGGCGAAATTCACCGTCAGCCCTTCCTTCAGGTAGTCGGGCAGCTCCTCATAATCCCCCCGGTTCGCCTCCGGTAAAATCAGGTTGCTGATTTTCTGGCGTCTGGCGGCGATGACTTTCTCGCGGATACCGCCAACCGGGAGCACCTGGCCGGTGAGGGTCAGTTCGCCAGTCATGGCGAGGTTCTGCTGTGGTGACTCGCGACGGGCGATGGAAAGCAGCGCGGTGGCCATGGTGACGCCGGCGCTGGGGCCGTCCTTGGGGGTGGCGCCTTCGGGGACGTGCAGGTGCACGAAGGATTTGTCGAAGAAGGTGGGGTCACCTTTGAATCGCTTGAGGTTTGAAGAGACAAAACTGTAGGCGATTTCGGCGGACTCTTTCATCACGTCACCCAGTTGCCCGGTGAGTTTGAAGCCACGCTGACTGCTGTGTATGCGTGAGGCTTCGATGCTCAGGGTGGCGCCGCCCATGGCGGTCCAGGCCAGGCCGGTGACCACACCGGTGCCTTTCAGGGATTTCTCTTTGCGGAAGGCTGGCTGTCCCAGGTAGGTTTGCAGGTCGGAGACGCCAACCTTTACGGGCTCGTCCGGCTTTTCCAGCAACCTCACAATGCCCTTGCGGATGACTTTGTGCAGCAATTTCTCCAGGCTGCGGACGCCCGCTTCACGGGCGTAGCCTTCGATGATCTGCTTGATGGCGGCGTCGGTGATGTTCATCTGCTTTTTCAGCAGGCCGGCTCGTTTCAGTAACCGGGGCATCAGATGATGCTTGGCGATGGCAAGCTTTTCTTCGGTGATGTAGCCGGACAGCCGGATGACGTCCATGCGGTCCAGCAGGGGCCGGGGAATAGTGTCGAGTTGGTTGGCTGTGCAGATGAACAGGACCTTGGACAGGTCCATGCGTACGTCCAGGTAATGATCCAAGAATTCCCGGTTCTGTTCCGGGTCCAGTGTTTCCAGCAGGGCAGAGGCTGGGTCGCCCTGGAAGGAGGCACCGATCTTGTCAATCTCGTCCAGCATGATCACCGGGTTGGACACCTTCGAGTCTTTCAATGCCTGCACGAATTTGCCAGGCATGGCGCCGATATAGGTGCGGCGGTGGCCCTTGATTTCAGCTTCGTCACGCATGCCGCCCACGCTGAATCGATAGAACTCACGGCCGAGGGCGTCGGCGACGGAATGGCCGATGGAGGTTTTACCCACGCCAGGCGGGCCCACCAACAGGAGGATGGAACCGCTGACTTCGCCCTTGAAGGTGCCTTCGGCAAGGAACTCGACGATACGGTCTTTCACGTCGTCCAGCCCATCGTGGTCACGGTCCAGGATGCGGCGGGCTTCGGTCAGATCGAAATGATCCTCCGAGGTCAGGCCCCAGGCACCTGGGTCAGCCAGTCCAGGTAATTGCGGGTGACACCGTACTCCGGTGAACCCTGCTCCAGAACCTGCAGTTTCTGAAGCTCGTCGTCAAAGCGTTCCTGAACCTGTTCCGGTGGGTTAAGGCTTTCCATGCGCTCGCGGAAACGCTCGGCGTCGGCGGTTTTGTCGTCCTTGGCCATGCCCAGTTCGCGCTGGATGACCTTGAGCTGTTCTTTCAGGAAGAACTCACGCTGGTGCTTTTGCACCTTCTCGTTCACTTCTTCGCTGATTTCGCTCTGCAGGCGGGCGACTTCCTGTTCTTTCGCCATCAGCAGAAGTACTTTCTCCATGCGCCTGAGCAGAGGCACGGTGTTGAGTACCTCCTGCAGTTCCTGGCCCGGGGCGCTGGTCATCGAGGCACCAAAGTCCGCCAGGGGAGAGCTGTCATCCGGCCCGAATCGGGACAGGTATTGCTTCACTTCCTCGCCGTAAAGCGGTTGGTGCGCAGCAGCTCCTTGATGGAGCTGATGATCGCGAGGGTATAGGCTTTCAACTCGTCGGCGGCTTCTTCCGGCTCGTCCGGGTATTCCACTTCCACCAGGTAGGGCGGCCGGCGCCGAAGCCATTGGGTGATGCGAAAACGCTGCAGGCCCTGGGCAATGAACTGGACTTTGCCGCTTTCGCCCTGGGCGTGATGGACGCGCACGGCGCAGCCTACGGTTTCCAGCTCCTCGCTGCCGGGAATACCCTGTTCAGGATCGCTGTCTTCCACAAAGCATATACAGTACCTTGTGGTCGGTTTCGCCTACACGCTTGAGGGTTTCCTGCCAGGGGTTCTGGTTAACCACAATCGGCTGCACCTGGGCGGGGAAGAACGGCCTGTTCGACACCGGTAACACGTACATGCGGCGAGGCATCTGCTGTTTCGGCAGCACCAGGCTTTTGCTGTTCTCGTCCTTGCCGATGTACTCGGTCAGATCTTCTTCGGCAGCATCAAAAGAGTCGTTGCGGTTGTCGTCGTTCATGCCGTACACGCATCCTCCAGGAAATTTGATCCGGGCTGTCGCCCCGGCCCTATTGCCTATGTAACGGCAAAGGGGATTATTTCAAGGCAGGTGGCGGTAATTGCCGTTATCGTGCAGAGCCTGCGGCAAAACCTTGAATTTCGACTCTCAGCCCCCAATACCAACAACAATCCGTTAATGACATTTCAGGAAATCACTTTCAGGTGCCATCCATGAGCAACTCGCCGTACGTTTTCGAAGCCACCATGGACAACTTCCAGCAGGATGTGATGGAAGCGTCCTCCAAAACGCCCATATTGATTGATGTCTGGGCGGAGTGGTGCGCCCCCTGTAAGCAGTTGATGCCGTTGCTGGAAAAGCTGGCGGAAGAGTATAAGGGCGGCTTCATGCTGGCCAAGGTGAACGCCGACGAGCAGCAGCAACTGACCGGCAGCCTGGGTGTGCGCAGCCTACCCACCGTGATCCTTGTGAAGGATGGCCAGGCAGTGGACGGCTTTAATGGTGCCTTGCAGGAGAGCGAGATCCGCAAGGTCCTCGACAAGCACATTGACATGCCGGAAGACGAAGAGGCTCCTTACGATAAGGCTCACCGACTTTGGGAAGAAGGTGATGTGGAAGCTGCGTTGGCCGTGTTAACCGAGATGAACCGTAACAACCCGGATGATCTGAAGGTACTGATCGACCTCGCGCAACTGAAGGCGGAGCTGGGTGATCTGGAAACCGCCGAGCAGGTGCTGGAAAGCCTGCCGCCGGAAGAAAAGATGCAGCACCAGGCCAAGCAGTTGGCGGCACGTATAAAGTTCCTCAAAGCGTCCGCTGAACTACCTCCGGTCCATGAGCTGGAAGATGCGCTGGATAAGGATCCGAAAGACCCGAATGCCCTGCACCTGCTGGCGTTGCATCATATTCTGCAGGAAAACAACGCCGAAGCGATGGAATTGCTGATTCGCCTGATGCGGGTGGACAGTAAGTACAAGGATGAAGTGGCGAAAACCACGCTGATTGAGCTGTTCGATAAACTGGGTAACAACAATGCAGATGTGCGTACCTATCGGCGCAAACTGTATACGCTGATGCATTGATGTGCAGTGAAAGGCATTTCTGGAAGGAGGGGCCCACCTAGGGCCCCTTTTTTTGTGGGGCCGGGTTAACCGTTGCCCTTCTTCATCTGCTCATACTCATCCTCAAAGAAGAACTTCTCTTCCCCAAGGGCCGGTTCCAGCTCATGCAGCCAGGTGGCTGTTTCGCTGTACTTGGCAAAGAACGGGCGCTGCACCCAGTCCGGGTTGCGGGCCTGGATGAACCGGAGCACGAACACTTTCTCGCCGTTGATCTCGGTGATGCCCTGTACCTCAACCTTGCCGGGGCCAGCGCTCATTGACGGGCCGCGGGCGGTGCGAGCCAGGCCTGAAACCTGCTTGATGGCTTCGCGGTAGATATTGAACGCTTCTACCAAAGGCACTTCGAAGTAGTTCTTGGCTCCGGTGTCCCGCTCCACAAACATGTAGTAAGGGATGATGCCCAGCTGTACTTCCTTGTCCCACAGTTTTGCCCAGTCGTCGGCATTGTCGTTCACATGCTTGATCAGTGGGCCCTGGGCGCGGATTTCAGCGCCGGTGGCACGCAGGCGGCGGATGGCTTCTTCCGCGATATCGGTGGTGATTTCCTGCCAATGGTTGTAGTGCGCCATGATGGCCACGTGCTTGCCGGCATCCACAAGGCGGGCAAACAGATCAATCAGTTCGTCTGCATCCTTGTCGGTCACAAAACGGTATGGCCAGAAGGTCAGGGCCTTGGTGCCGATGCGAATGGTCTGGATGTGATCAAACTCCGGCTGCAGAAGAGGCTCCAGGTACTGGACCAAATTCTTGGTTTTCATCACCATGGGGTCGCCACCGGTGACCAGCAGGTCACTGACTTCGGTATGCTCCTGCAAGTAGCCGTGAAGCTTTTCTGCTTCGGTGCTGGCCATCTTCAGGTCCTTGTCGCCCACGAACTGAGCCCAGCGGAAGCAGAAGGTACAGTAGGAGTGGCAGGTCTGGCCCTGGGCCGGGAAGAACAGAACGGTTTCACGGTATTTGTGCTGAACGCCGTCCAGGACTTCGCCGTTCAGTTCCGGCATGTTCATTTCCATCTGGCCGGCCGGGTGCGGGTTCAGCTCGTCGCGAATTTCTTTCGCCACTGCCTGGATTTCTTTCTTCTCCGCGCCCTCACGATGCATCTTTGCCATGCGCTCGTAATGCTCGTCCTTCAGCATGCCCTTCTGGGGAAACACCAACTGGTAAAGTGGGTCGTTCGGCACCTTGTTCCAGTCAATCAGCTCATTGATCACGTATTCGTTAACGCGGAAGGGGAGTACGCTGGCTACCACCTTCATTTCAAACAGGGTCTCTTCAGGGAGATTCTGGATAACGTCAATCTTATCGAGCTGGCGGTCTGTGTAGACCTTGAAGCGCCGCTCTTCGAACTCGGCGGTTGGAATCCGGTTCGGGAACGTGACGATGGAGTTCATAGATCGCCCTCTTTGGTTGTGAGCCATATTCTGGAGGGGTGGAGATTGCCACCACTCCGCTGGTCAAAAAACGGGCAGGCGAGTATACATAAATCTAAAAGTATTTTCAGGTCTAATCAAATTGGTAGGAAACCTACGACCTTGGTCTGAATATGCTTGTTTGGGAGAGAAAAAGGCGCCATTCTTACGTAAGTAACCGAAATAGTCCGACAGGCAATGGTGAATTTTCCTCAAAAATTGAATTTTTATACCGAAATGTAGTAAAAATACTACTTAATCGTCGGTGTGGTTTGTGCCGGTGTGTGAGTGATACCTGAATTCGCTGACCAAAAGCCAAGTGACTCAAGGGCGCTTCACGCAGTAAAACTGGCGATCGTGTTCTATGCTTGTTCAAAGTAACGGGCAGGCAGATACCCATAATAAAACGCTCTGCATTCCATCGCAGCTTATCGATATTGCAAGGCGCTCAGCCGCTGATCGTGGCGCGCTCTGCACTTTTTAATGCCAAGGGGAGGTTTGATGTACCAGGACGATGATCCCATAGAGACCAGTGAATGGCTGGATGCGCTGGAGTCTCTGATCGAACAGGAGGGCGTTGATCGCGCCAAGTACATTCTCGAAAGGCTCTCCGAACGAGCCAGCCGCGACGGCACTGAGTTGCCTTATTCCATCACGACGCCCTTCCGCAATTCCATTCCGGTGACCCAGGAAGCCCGGATGCCGGGCGACCTGTTCATGGAGCGCCGTATTCGTTCGTTGATCCGCTGGAACGCCATGGCCATGGTACTGCGGGCCAATCAGCGCCCGGGTGATCTGGGCGGGCACGTGTCATCCTTCTCCTCGGCGGCGACATTGTATGATGTTGGCTTCAACTACTTCTTCCACGGCGGGGATGAGAAGCGCGAATCGGATCTGGTGTATTTCCAGGGTCACTCCTCACCAGGTATTTACGCCCGCTCCTACCTGGAAGGGCGTTTTAACGAAGATCAGTTGGACAAATACCGGGAAGAGGTGGACGGTGAAGGCCTGTCTTCCTACCCCCACCCCTGGCTGATGCCGGATTACTGGCAGTTCCCAACGGTGTCCATGGGCCTTGGGCCGATCCAGGCCATCTATCAGGCTCACGTGATGAAGTATCTGCACAGTCGTGAGCTGATCGACATGGGCGACCGCAAGGTCTGGTGCTTTGTCGGGGATGGCGAGTGCGACGAGCCCGAAACCCTGGGTTCCATCTCTGTGGCTGGCCGCGAAAACCTGAGCAACCTGATCTTTGTCGTTAACTGTAACCTGCAGCGCCTCGACGGCCCTGTGCGTGGTAACGGCAAGATTATCCAGGAACTGGAAGGCGTATTCCGGGGAGCTGGCTGGAACGTACTGAAAGTGGTCTGGGGCCGCATGTGGGATCCGCTGTTCGAGAAGGATCAGGACGGCCTGATGCAGCGCGTCATGGACGAAGCCGTTGACGGCGACCTGCAGAACTTCAAGAGCAACGGCCCGGCCTATACCCGTAAGCACTTCTTCGGCAAATACCCGGAGTTGTCCAAGATGGTGGATAACCTCACCGACGAGGACATCAACAAGCTTAACCGCGGCGGCCATGATCCTTACAAGGTCTATGCGGCCTATCATCACGCTATCCATAACAACGGTGGACGGCCGACGGTGATTCTGGCCCATACCATCAAAGGTTATGGCTTTGGTAACGCCGGCGAAGCGCAGAACACAGCGCACTCGCTCAAAAAACTCGATATCGAGCAACTGAAAGCCTTCCGTGACCGCTTTGCGGTGCCGCTGAAGGACGAAGAGCTCAAGGACGTGCCCTATTACCGGCCGGCGCCGGACAGCCCGGAAATCGTTTACATGAACAAGCGCCGGCAGGAACTGGGCGGTTTCTATCCCAAGCGCCGTAAGGACTGTCAGCCACTGCAGACGCCGCCGCTGGGCACCTTCAAGAACTTGCTGGAAGGCTCCAATGGTCGTGAAATCTCTACGACCATGGCATTCGTGCGACTGCTGACGGCTCTGACCAAGGATAAGCGCATCGGTAAACGGGTGGTTCCGATCGTACCGGACGAGGCCCGTACCTTTGGTATGGAGGGTATGTTCCGTCAGTTGGGTATCTACACCTCTGAAGGCCAGAAGTATGTGCCGGAAGACCGTGACCAGATCATGTACTACAAGGAAGACAAGAAAGGTCAGGTGCTTGAGGAAGGGATCAACGAAGACGGTTCCATGGCGGCCTGGATGGCAGCAGCGACCTCCTACAGCACCAACAACTTCCCGCTGATACCGTTCTACATCTTCTACTCCATGTTCGGTTTCCAGCGCGTGGGCGACCTGGCCTGGGCGTCGGGTGACATTCAGGCCCGCGGTTTCCTGGTGGGTGGCACCGCCGGGCGAACAACGCTGAACGGTGAAGGCCTGCAGCACCAGGACGGCCACAGCCACATCCTGGCCCAGACCATTCCCAGCTGTAAGGCCTATGACCCGGCTTACGGTTACGAAATGGCCGTGGTGGTCCAGCATGGCATCAAGGAGATGTTTGAAGACAATCAGAACGTCTTCTACTACCTGACCATTGAAAACGAAAACTACGAGCAGCCCGCCATGCCGGAAGGCAAGGACGGCAAGAAAGTGGAAGAGGGCATCATCAAGGTATGTACCTGCTGGATTCCGTTGAAACCAAAGGTCGTAAGAAAACCCCACGGGTTCAGCTGATGGGCTCCGGTGCCATCCTTAACGAGGTGCGTGCGGCTGCGGAACTGCTGAAAGAAGACTTTGGTGTTGCCTCTGATATCTGGAGCGTGACCAGCTTCAACGAACTGGCCCGTGACGGCCTGCACATCGAGCGCTGGAATCGCCTGCACCCGGACGATACGCCCAAGAAGTCGTACATCACCCAATGCCTGGAGAAGCAGCAGGGGCCGGTGGTGTCGTCCACCGACTACATCAAGCTGTTGTCTGAACAGGTGCGGGCGTACATTCCGAAAACCTACCTGACCCTGGGCACCGATGGTTTCGGCCGCAGTGATACCCGCGAGAAATTGCGGAGTCACTTCGAGGTGGATCGTTACTATGTGGCGGTGACCGCGCTGGCAGCCCTGGCAAGGGATGGCGAAGTCAAAAACGACGTGGTTCTCGAGGCTATGCGCAAGTACGGAATCGATCGCAACAAAACGAACCCGGTGCTGAGCTAAGGAGACCGCCATGAGTGAACAGGAAATCAAGGTTCCGGATCTCGGCGGTGCAGACGAGGTCGAGGTTATCGAAGTGCTCGTCAGTAAGGGAGATTCGGTTGAGGAAGAAGATCCGATACTGACGGTGGAGTCCGATAAAGCATCGGTAGAACTGCCGTCACCGGGTGCCGGAAAAATTACCAAGATCACCGTCAAAGTGGGTGACAAGGTCAAGGAAGGCGATGTCGTTGGCATGATGGAAGTCAGTGGCGACACTGGTGGCTCGGATGACGACAAGGATTCTGGCGAAGACGCCAAGTCCGATGAGAAAGACGAGGCGGAAGCCAAGTCGGACGACAAAGAAGCCAAGTCTGAAGAGAAAAAGCCGGCACCGAAGAAATCCGGCGGTTCCCGAAAGGAAACCGTGAAGGTGCCCGCGCTGGACGGCTTCGACAATGTGCCGGTGATCGAGATCAACGTCAGCGAAGGTGATGAGGTTGAGGCGGACGATGCACTGGTGACCGTGGAGTCCGACAAGGCCACCATGGAGATTCCGTCTCCCTATGCCGGCAAGATCGGCAAGATTCTGGTGTCCGAGGGCGACAAGATCTCCGAAGGTCTCGATCTGGTTGAAATGACCATCGTGGAAGAGGGTGGCGACGAAGGCGAAGAGGACGCGTCGTCCGAGGCGTCTGAGTCTTCCAGCAAGGAAAAGCAGGAAGGTGAGCCTGAATCGAAAAGCAAGCCTTCCGATCCCAAGCCGGAGCAGCCCTCGGCAACCTACGAGCCACCGGCGCCGGGTGCCAAGGTTCATGCTGGACCGGCGGTGCGCAAGCTGGCCCGTGAATTCGGCGCGGATCTGACTCGCATCAAGGGTTCCGGCCCGAAGAGTCGCATCCTGAAAGACGATGTCCAGGCCTACGTGAAAAGCCAATTGCAGCAGACGCAGCAAGGCAGCACCGTGGCTGGCGGCGGTGGCGCCGGCATTCCTGGCGTGAAACTGCCGGACTTCAGTCAGTTTGGTGAGATTGAGCGCGAATCCATGTCACGCATGATGTTTGCTACGGCGAACAATATGCAGCGTAGCTGGCTGAACGTGCCCCACGTCACCCAGTTCGAGGACGCGGATATCACCGACATGGAAGACTTCCGCAAGGCCCAGAAGGCGGCCGGCGAGAAGAAAGGTGTGAAGATGACACCGCTTCCGTTCCTGCTAAAAGCCTGCGCCACGGCGCTGGCGGAGTTGCCGCAGTTCAATGTGTCGCTGGATATGGACCGCAAGGAAGTGATCCGCAAGCAGTACATTCACATTGGGATTGCGGTGGACACGCCTCACGGGCTGATGGTGCCGGTGATCAAGGATGTCGACAAGAAGGGGCTCTGGGAGCTCGCGGAGGAAAGCGCGGACCTGGCCCAGAAGGCGCGGGACAAGCAGCTTAAGCCGACCGAGATGCAGGGTGCCTGCTTTACCATCACCAGCCTGGGTGGTATCGGTGGCACGGCGTTCACGCCGATCGTGAATACGCCGGAGGTGGCGATTCTTGGTGTCTCAAAGGCGGCGATGAAGCCGGTCTGGGATGGCAAAGATTTCCAGCCGCGGCTGATGCTGCCATTGTCGCTGTCCTACGACCACCGCGCGGTGAACGGGGCTGATGCGGCCCGGTTTACCTCGGTGTTGAGTCAGTTGTTGGGGGATATTCGGTCCCTGCTTCTTTAAGGCTGGCAGTTCTGTTCCGTGGCCTTCGGGCTGCGGAGCGGTCGCGAGGCCGGTCAGGTTATTCAGAACACGCCCGTGGATACGTCCCTGTAGGGCTCGGTCGCGCCATCCCTGGCGCTCCCCGGTTCTGAATAACCTGACCGGCCTCGCTTGTTTTGGCTTTGTGGATATCTCCTGTTTTCATACTGACTTGTATGTCACCGCAATTGGTGCGGCATTCCGGCCAATGCAGCCATTCTGTTTACTCGCCATGATCGGCCCTCGTCCTTGGAAAATTCCAGGCATCCTACGGAGACCGATCAATGAACCTGCCGAACTGCTTTCCCAGCCGCTAGCCCTGAAAAACGGGGCGGTGATACCCAATCGATTTGCCAAATCGGCCATGAGCGAAACCCTTGGAACCATGGATAACCGTGTGACGCGGGATCTGCCACGGCTTTATGGCACTTGGCGGATGGCGGGATCGGGTTGTCGATCACCGGGAATGTGATGATTGATCGGCGACATATTGGTGAGCCAGGGAATGTGGTGCTGGAGGATGAGCGGGATCTGGACCTGTTGCGAGAATGGGCGAGGGCTGGTTCACGCAACGGGTGCCAGCTGTGGATGCAGCTCAACCATCCCGGTAAGCAGAGCCCGAAAATGCTGAACAAGGCGCCGGTGTCGCCCAGTGCGGTTCCGTTCCGCAAGGAGTTGCAGGCCATGTTTGCGACGCCCCGGGCGCTGGAGGTGTCGGAGATTGAGGAGATTATCCAGCGGTTCGCCAGCAGTGCAGCGATTGCAGAGAAGGCGGGCTTTTCCGGGGTGCAGATTCACGGCGCGCACGGCTATCTGGTGAGTCAGTTTTTGTCGCCACACCATAACGTTCGGGAGGATGAGTGGGGCGGTAGTCCCGAGAATCGGATGCGGTTTGTGGTGGAGGTGTACAAAGCCATCCGCGCGGCGACCGGCGGGCAGTTCAGTGTGGGCATCAAGCTGAATTCGGCGGATTTCCAGCGGGGTGGTTTTACCGAGGAAGAGTCGTTAAAGGTTATCGAGACCCTGACGGAGCTCGGCATTGATCTGGTGGAGATTTCCGGTGGCAATTACGAAAACCCGGCGATGGCGAAAGGTGCCAAGGGTGTGAATGGCGCGAAGGCCAGCACCGTCGCCCGGGAGGCGTATTTCCTGGAATTTGCGGAGAAGGTGCGCAAGCGGGTGGACGTGCCGTTGATGGTAACCGGTGGTTTCCGCACCGAGTCAGGCATGGCGGAAGCTGTGGCATCGCGGGCTACAGATCTGGTGGGCCTGGCGCGGCCACTGGCGGTGGAGCCGGACTTCCCGAGACGCATTATGGCAGGGCAGGCATTTACCAGTTCCGTGAAACCCATTCGCACCGGCATTCGCTTGATTGATGAGATGGCGCTGATGGAAGTGAGCTGGTACACCCGGCAACTCGGACGCATGGGTAAGGGTAAGGCACCAAAGAAGCACGACCGGGGTGTGCTGTCTTTGATGGAGGTGCTGGCGGTGATGACGTCGCGGGGCGTGCGTACCCGGCTACGGGCCGGCGAGTGATGGTTTGAAGGTTTCCAGCTTGTGGTTGAAAATCGCGCGTTGGGCTTCGGCCTCTGCGACGTCCGCAAGGTAAAAACGGATCCGTGTCCCGGGCCCACGTTGCGCCAGTTGGCCAGCATCCAGGGCGCTCAGGCAGCCTATTTTTGGGTAGCCACCGATGGTTTGCCGGTCTTTCATCAGGACGATCGGCTGGCCGTCACTGGGCACCTGAATGGCACCATAGGCGATGCCTTCGGAGATGATGCCGTCCAGCTCAGAGTGTATAGGGTCGCCGGTTAACCTATAGCCCATGCGATCGATTCGCTGGCTGACCTCGTAACAGCCCGTGAAGAATTTCATACGCTCACCAGCAGAGAAGTGCGCGTATTGGTAGCTGGGGATCACACCGATGTGGAGGTCCTGGTTATAGTCCGGAATTTCCCCGGCTGGCAGGCTTGCCATGGTCTTTGGATGGCTGCGGTCAAACCCGATGCAGTCGCCTTTGGCCAGCTTTTGCCCGCGTCCATCCAGCCCCCCAAGGCCTTCGCGCACGACGGTGGCGCAACTACCCAGTTTTACGGTGGGCTTCAGTCCCCCGGCGACGGCAAGGTATGCCCTTAGTCCGGCCACCGGCATGCCGAATTCGATACGGTCTCCCCGGTGGATTTGATAGGTATGCCAGGGTGCTGCCGCCTCTCCATTGATCTGCGCTCCGAGGTCCGCACCCGTGAGCGCGATGCAGGTATCCTCATGGGCCAGCAGGCTCAGTTTTCCAATATTGATCTCGATCTGCGCTGCCTCCGGTGGATTGGCGAGCAGGCGATTGGCCCAACGAAAGGCATGCTCGTCCATGGGGCCGCCGGTGGTCACGCCAATGTGCTGATAGCCGTACCGGCCAGGGTCCTGCAATAAGGCCAGCATACCGCCATCCAGAACTTCAAAACTCATCGAGGCTGCCTCCCAGGTCCAGATACTCCTGGCGGTCAATCGACCGGAACCGCACCCTATCCCCTACTGATACCAGCGCCAGGGAATCGCTGTCCCAATCGATCATTCTTTGAGGTGTGCGACCGACTATCTGCCACCCGCCCGGCGTGGCGCTGGGATAGATGGCGGTCTGCGAGCCGGCAATGCCAACGCTCCCGGTGGGTATTTTCTGTCGGGGCGTGGCTTTGCGGGGCAGGGCAATGCGTTGGTCGGTAATGCCAAGGTAAGCGAACCCCGGGCTGAATCCGATGGCGTAGACGCGGTAGGTCTGCTCACTGTGGATGCGCACCACTTCGTCCCGGCTCAGGCCGGAATAGTCACACACCTCGTCCAGGTCCAGGCCTACTTCGTCGCCGTAGTAGACCGGCAACTCAATGGTGCTGGAAGCGCTTTCATCCGGCGCCTCCTGTTCGCCCTCGCTCAGTGCCTTGCGCAGCCGGGACGCGATGCCGAAGCGGTCGGTCCTGTTGGCGTCATAGCAAACCAGCACGGAGGTATACGAAGGCACCAGGTCAATCACCAGGTCCGACAGGTTCTGGCGAATGGCCTCCGTGGCCCGCTTGACCTGGCCGGCGATGTCATCGCTGATACGGTCACCAAAATAGACGATGTACGTACTTTCGTTGACGGCTTCAATGATCATAGTGACTCAACGACCTGCCGCATGTGCCTGGCCGCCTCTACAGCATGCTGGCTGTCGCCATGAATGCAGAGAGTGTCGGCTTGATCGGGATACGTTTGCCGGAAATCGACGTGACGCTGCCTTCGGTGATGATCTGTGTTACCTGCCTTTCTATGGCTTCCGGCGTGTCATGAACCGCGTTCTTCACCGAGCGTTTAACCAGACGGCCTTCGTCGCTGTAGGCACGGTCGGAAAACGCCTCGAACCACACATCGATGCCCACGTCGGCGGCCAGTGCCAGAACCTCGTCGGCATCGGGCGTTGCCATGGCCACCAGGGGGCAGTGGGGCGCAAAGTTGCGTACCGCAGCCATCACCGCTGCCAGGGTTGTGCGGTCTACTGCCATTTTGTTGTAGAGCGCGCCGTGGGGTTTGATGTATTCGATGGCTGTGCCGTGGGTGCGGCAGATGCCGTCCAGCGCAGCGATCTGATACACCAGCAGGGCCTGGAGTTCCTCGGGTGCAAACTCCATGTCACGCCGGCCGAAGCCCAACAGATCCGGATAGCCGGGGTGCGCGCCGATGGCGACCTTCTCGGCAATCGCGGTTCTGACGGTGCGGTCCATGGTCAGCGGGTCTGAGGCATGGAAGCCGCAGGCAATATTGGCCATATCAATGTAGGGCATGACCTCGGCATCCATGCCTTTGGTCCAGCTACCGAAGCTCTCGCCCATATCGCAGTTGAGTTTCATTGGTTGTCTCCAGAAACAAGTGAATGTGCGCTAGCCTCGGCTCATGGTCTGAGGGAGGTAGGTGACAATTTCCGGGAACCAGCCGATCAGAAACAGTGCCGCCATGATCAGCAGGAAAAAGGGTAGCGCGGCCCGGGCAACGTAGAGAATGTCTTTCCCGGTCAATGCCTGGATCACGAACAGGTTAAAACCCACCGGCGGTGTGATTTGTGCCATCTCAACCACCAGAACAATAAAGATGCCAAACCAGAGCATGTCGATGCCGGCCTGCTGGACCATGGGCATGACCACAGCGACGGTAAGAACCACCACGGAAATGCCATCCAGGAAACAGCCCAGTAGAACGAAGAGGGCAGTCAGGCAGACAAGCAGTTCGAAAGAAGAGAGCGACATGCTGCCAATCCATTCCGCCAACTCTCTTGGAATGCCGAGAAAGCCCATGGACAAGGTGAGAAAGTGCGCGCCCACCAGAATCAGGCCAATCATGCAGGAGCTTTTGACCGCGCCCAGCAGGCTTGCCTTGAAACTGTCGGCGTTCAGGGAACCGGTAATAGCCGCCAGCAACAGGGCGCCAAAAACGCCGAGGGCGGCAGCCTCGGTGGGTGTGGTAAAGCCGGCATAAATCGAACCAAGCACAAATACAATCAGGCCCACAATCGGGAGCAGCATTCGCAGTGCCTTGATCTTGGCTGAGAACGAGATGTGCTCTTTCTTATGCTTGGGCATCTCATCCTTGTTCAATGTCGCCCACACCATGGTGTACCCCATAAACATGACCACCAGCATGAGGCCAGGAAGAGCGCCGGCGATAAACAGGCGGCCGATGGACACTTCGGCCGCCACGCCGTAAACGATCAGAATAATAGACGGTGGTATCAGTAGCCCAAGGGTGCCGGAACCGGCAAGGGTACCGACAGCCATGCGATCGCTGTAACCCTGAGCCTTGAGCTCGGGCAGAGTCATGCGGCCAATGGTGGCCGCCGTGGCGGCCGACGAGCCGGACACCGCGGCGAATATACCGCAGCTGAGAATGTTTACGTGCAGCAGCTTGCCCGGTAAACCACCCATCCAGGGTGACAGTCCCTTAAACAGGTCCTCGGATAAGCGAGTACGGAACAGAACCTCGCCCATCCAGATGAACATCGGCAGTGCGGTCAGAGACCAGCCGGTGCTTGCGCCCCAACTGGAGGTTGCGAACAGAAGGCCGATCTGGTCGTTGCCGGACAACAATAGCCCGAGGACGCCAATGCCGACCAATGTCAGTGATACCCAAACGCCAAGCGCGAGCATCAATATCATGGAGGCAGCGAGGGCGATGGAAAGCAGCGTGGTATCCATCAGACTTCCTCCAGATTGACGTCACTTTCGTGTTGTTGGTAGGAAGGCACACGTTTTCGCAGCACCGCGATCAGGTCATCCAGGATCGCGATGGTAAGCGCTAACGTGCCCAGCCTACCGGGATCTGAGGAATCCAGATCGGAATGGGAATGTAGCCGTGTGAGACCTCCTCGAAAACGTAGGACTCCCACACCATGTGCCAGCAGTAGAACGTCATGAAGGACGCAAGGCCGAGGCCAAGTATGAGTACCGCCAGTTCCTGAACGAACCGCGCCCGGGCCGACCACTTCTGGATAACCAGGGTTACCCTGATATGGCCACCTTCATGGAAGGTGTAGGCAAGCCCGAAAAACGTAGAAGCCGCGAGAGCATACCCGGACACGTTTTCAGCGGAAGGGATGATGAAGCCGAACAGCCGGCCGACAATCTGCACCAGAATCACGACCATGATCAGTGCAATGCAGAACCCCGCTGCGTAACCAGATGCCAGGTAAAACTTGTCTCGAAGGTACTCATGGAAGATGCCTCCCAAGGCGGCTTTCCCTCTGGAATACCAGGGGAAAGCGTCTTGTGAATGGACCGTTACCGGTAGTTTTGCAGAATAGCGCCGACTTCCTTCGGAGCTTCTTCTTCCCATTCCTGGATCATGATGTCGCCGATCTTCTGGAATTCCTTCATCAACTGCTCTGACGGCTCAGACACTGTAATGCCATTCTCGGCCAGCGTTGCGGTGTCTTCGGCAGCGGTCACTCGCACGCCTTCCCAGCCTTTGGCTTCAGCGGTCGCTGCGGCGTCAAGAATGACCTGACGCTGTTCATCGCTCAGCCGGCGGAATGCGCGCTTATTGACGACGACAACGTTCTTGGGAATCCAGGCTTTGATGTCAGTGTAGTGAGAGAGGTAATCCCAGGCCTGGCCGTTGGCGCCGGTGGATGGCGAGGTAATCATCGCGTCAATGATGCCAGTACTGAATGCCTGGGGGATCTCAGGTACCTGAACGGTGGTTGGGGTGGTGTTCATGAGATCAGCCAGCCGTGAAGTGGACGGGCTGTAAGCGCGCATCTTCAGACCTTCCAAGTCGCTCATGGTGTTGACCGGAGCCTTTGTATACAGGCTCTGGGCTGGCCATGGCACGGTGTAAAGAAGTTTCAGGCCCTCTCTGTCGAGTTGTTTTTCCACCTCCGGTTTTGCAGCTTCCCAGAGTGCTTTGGCGTCGTCAAAACTGGTCGCCAGAAACGGGATGTTGTCGTGTTTAAACACCGGATGGGTGTTGCCCATGATGCCGATGAAGATCTCCCCCAGTTGAACCTGCCCTGTGCGGACGGCCCGCGGGATTTCCGGATGTTTGATCAGTGAGGCGCCGGAGTGGACGGTGATGTCTATCTCGCCGTCGGTGCCCGCCTTTATGTCCTCAGCGAACCCGTAGGCAATCTTGGTTGGAAGGTTGGCGTCGCCATACGGCGTTGGCATATTCCATTGGGCAGCGTTAGCTGCATGAGCCAGGAAGGCCCCGACCAAAAGAGTGGCTGTTGCAAGTTGTTTGAACATATCGATTCTCCCGTTCTCTTGTTGTTGTTGCTTTGTGAGTGAGCTTGCAGTGGCTAGAGCACGGCCAGCTCTTCATTGAGCCGCTCGGTTAGCAGCATTTTTCCCGGTACGTGGGTGATCGCGATCGGGGGACATGCGTTTTCCAGGGCAATCTGCGGAGTAACCCCGCAGGCCCAAAACACCGGTAGTTCGTCGCTGCCGATGGCGACGGCGTCACCAAAGTCAGGGGTGTTGATGTCCGTGATTCCAATCAGCGCCGGGTCGCCAATATGTACCGGGGCGCCGTGCGCTTTTGGTAACCTGGTTGTGATCTGAATCGCTCGGATGGCATCTGCGGCCCGGAACGGCCGCATGGACACCACCATGTTGCCGTAGAAACGCCCGGCGGTTTGTGTCTCAATGTTCGAGCGATACATGGAGACATTCCGTCCCTGCTCGACGTTTCTGATGGACAGTCCGGCACGGATCAAAGCGTCCTCGAACGAAAACGAGCAGCCGAGTACGAATGTTACAAAATCGTTGCGCCATAAATCGCGAATGTCATTGGCTGTCTCCGCCCGTTCACCATTGCGGAATACCTGGTACTCGGGGATGTCAGTCCGGATGTCCAGCGCTCGTCCAAGGCCCGGTAGTGAGGGTTCTCCGACCTGGGAGACGCCAATAAGCGGGCAGGCCACGGGATTGTTTTGGCAATAGAGAAGAAAATCGTTCGCCCAATCGGCCGGCAGGATAACCACATTTCCCTGGACCAGGCTCTGGGCCTTGCCACTGGTAGTTGCCGTGTAAGCACCGGAACGAATGTGTGAGCGAAGCAAGGATAATTGCTCAAGCAGGCCTGCCTTGAAGTCTGAATATTCGCCGGTATTCATCTCGGGTACCCTGATTGAATTTATTACGCGGTTGTAGTTCAGGTTATCCCTATTGGCGAAAATGTCTAATTATGGTTTTTTGGGTTTGCTGATAAGTTTCCGTGATCACTTCGTTGCGCGTACTGTTCGGAAACTTTGACTGCCAGGTTGGCCGCCAGTTCGGCGATCGCGTTGGAGGGAGCGCTGGGATAGGAGCTGTAAATGCCAACTCAGACGGAGTCCAGGCGGCGTCGAGCCTCATCAGGCGACCGTTTTTCAGTCCATCGGCAATCACGCTCAGTGGGAGTGCAGACACGCCGATGCCATCCAGCGTCAGGCGGCGGCACGCCGCCAGCGAGCTCGATGAGTAGAAGCGGGCGGGCAATTCGTCCAACTCGCTGAATTTCTGACTGATTTCCGCAAACGGTTTGGTGTTCCTGGCATACGTGATGATTGGCCACTGGGCCAGTTCCTCAAGCTCCAGTTTCCGGTCCGGGAGTTTCAGTGCGGGACTCGCCACCCAGATCAGTGGAAAGCTGCACAGGTTCAGGTTTTCAATTTTCGGTTCGGAAACGGGGCCCATCAGAAAGGCGAGGTCAAACGTTCTGTCCAACAGGCCACTACGAAGATTCCCGGTCACGTCGACGGTGATCTCGACATCCAGGTTCGGGGTATTTTCGCTCAGCTCGCGGAAAAAGTAAGGCAGCCAGGTATGGACGATGGTTTCGGAAACGCCCAACCTGAGGATGCCAGACAGCAAAGCGACCCTGTCTGCTCGCTTACGGAGTTGCTGGGACATAGAGACGATTTTCTCGGCATAGGGCAACAACGCCTGTCCCCGGGTGGTCAACATCGTACGGCCGGAATCGCGATCAAACAGCGTTACGCCCAATTCCTCTTCAAGGGCCGCTATGCGATTGGAGATCGCGGGCTGAGTGGTGTTTTGTCGCTCGGCTGTCTTGCGAAAACTCCCAAGGGTGGCTACCCAGATAAAGGTTTCCAGATGTTTGAAGTTCATGGCCTGCGCTGTGCATTGGAAGACGGAACACCTATCGATAGTGAGTGATAAGCGCTTGTTGATACTGGAAGCTTAGTACAGGTTAGCCAAACGCATAAAAGCTCTGGCCCGTTGAACTGACCCCTCATCGTAAATACGTCTGAAGTGGCTATTCTCGGTGTTTCGGAAGCGACGATGAGGCCGGTCAGGGATGGTGGTGAGGATTTCCAGCCAACGCCGACCCTTCCCCTGGCAGGAAGGGCCAACGCAGCCACCCGTCGTGTATGAGTCTTAGTGGCAATCGTGCTCGTCATCACCGCCGTGGTCGTCATGCCCGTGGTGATCACTGTAATTCCTCATGTGCTCCCGGAATTTTGCCTTCTGTTTGTCCGAATCCACTGCCACGGTTTTATTGGGATAGGTTCTCGCTTCGTTAATGCGATCCGCGAGACCCCCATTGGGGCCTGATAGAGCCAACGGGCTGAGAATCAGGCCAGTCGTAAATACAATTGAAATTAACATTTTCATGGCTGCACCTCGTTTTCCATGTGTTGCAGTTCCAGTAGAGCAGGTCTGGCTGAAACAGAGCTGAAATCAGGAGCAGAAAATGCGTTTAAATGATGTGTTTGATAGTTCCTGTTGTGCTTTAGTGAATCGCGATAGCGGCGATGGTGCTCAAAGCGGCTTGGTTGTTAGCGACAGCAGCTCTGCGCCCCGCCCGTTGTCGGAATTTGCGGCGGACAGCAGGATCCATAGTTTGCCATCCTCTTGCGCCATGGCGGCGATACGCCCCTCCAGCCGATAAGGCACCGTGGATTCGATAAATCGGGTTCCGTCAAAAACCAGAGAGCCAAGCCGGTTGGTGGTGGATGTCGACGCCACTGACGAAATGGGGGTATCGCTTCTTCCATTTCGTGGGAATATCAGAAACCGCTTTTGGTTTTCCGGTCCGTTCAACAACACGGGCGATGGTTCGATGTTAACGTGAGCGACCGGGCTGAACGCCTGGCTTGGATTGAGCTCATAGCTCAGTGATGACAGCTCGGTGCCCACATTTCTTTCGGACCGGTGAATGACATTGTCCGAGCTGTTTCTGACCACTAGTGCACTGTCACTAATGGAAATGGATTCGAATTTCCCGTCACCCGTAAGGTCGGTCAAAAGCGATCCGATAACCCTGAAAGACGCCGGTAGCGACAGCGAAGGCGTGTTTTGTTGCAGGGCGTTATCGGCACTGATTGAAAATTCCCGCAGTGGCTGACCATAAAAGTCATTTCGGTTGAACGGCTGGCCAATAAGAGTCTCTGCGGTGCGATTGCCATCCAGGTCGAAGGCACCAAGCATGAAGGGTAAGTTGGTGCGAAACTCGGTGACTTGATCGCCGTCAAGCCTGAGCAACATCCCTTCAACCTTTTCGCCATCCCAGGTGGTGAGCGCCAGGAAGAGCCTGGAGCTGCCTTCGGGTTGCCACCACCTCACGGAAAGCAACCGGTTGCGGTGCGGTATGGGGAAACTGACAATTTGCTGTATCGCCTCGGCTGATAAGAGCTGACGGTGATCCGGTCTTCGGTGCCAGCAGCAATGAGTAACTCAGGGCCGTTAACAATCAGGTCGCTGGAAATTGGTTGAGTCTCAAGCAGGGCGCGTCGTTCGGGATAGGGCAATGGTGGAAGACCCTGGCCCATATCCGCTTGGACCAATGGCTGGGGATCGAAGCCATTCTGACTGCCTTGTATCTTGTACGAGGCGATTGGCCAGTCCGGCACATGGTCCACGTTCAGCCGGGAGTCTGTATATCTGAACACCAGGCCAGAGAAGCCGTCAGGAGCGCTGGCCTCGTCTCCCGAGGAGTATCCCAGCCAATAGATGTGCGGCAGTTGGCTTCTTAGCTCTGAATACAATTCTCTGCCCTGGTCCTGGGGGTCAATAAAATAGGCATCCAGGCCCCAGAAACGCCTGACTTTCTCGCCCGTCTTTGGCGGCGCGCCCTTGATTACTCTGGCGATAGAGTGGTTTTCGTTTGCCCGCGTAATGCCAAGTAAGGCGCTTGCTTCAGACTCCAGGGTCATTTCCTCGCCGGTGGCTGGATGCGTCACTGTCTGCCCGGGGTCGGTCACTGAAAATAAATCGCCGACACTCACTCCCTGTGAGGTCCCGAGGTCGATGTAGGTGCTCCGGGTGTTCGAATCAGGGCCGGGAATGACGACACCTTGCCTGGCCTCGAAGTCGTGAATGATCTCGTCCCTGGCCAGCCCATCGGCGATGGCCGCCTGACAAAAACCGATAAGAATCACAACGGGAAGAATTTTCCTGTGCATGACCGCGCTCTCGTTGGAGTATGGATGGGTGGAGGCATATTGGCCTGGAGCTTGCGCAAAAAAAAGGGAACGCCATGACTGTGGCGTTCCCGTTAGACGTTAAAACCGAATTAAGGTTTCGGCATTACGAGTTAGAATTTATAACGGACTCGGCCCGCGATGTGAACAATATCCTCGTCAGCCTTTCCGTCCCGGATAGCGGCTTCCTCGAACGCATCCATTGCGTCTCCGGCCACCAGATAAGCCGCTTCCGCAGCAATTTCAAGACCGCTGTAGGGCTTGTACGTAAGGCGTCCCCCGAACTCAAAGCCGAGTGAGTTATCTTCACTTCCGTCGCCAAGAGTGACATCTTCAGCGAGCGCGTTATAAATGGCCATTCCGCTAACCGTGACCTGGCTGGACAGTTTGTGGTCTATCTGAACCTTGTTCAGCAGGTAGCCCTTGTCCAGAAGGTAGGGCGTTTCAGCAAAGTAATCGTCGTCCGTGAAGTTTTCCTGAAAAATCATACTTTCGTTGATATCGACGTCTGTCGCGATAAATGCGTCGAAATCTCCATCGGTGGAATTGTCGTCTCCGGAGGAGTACCAGACGGTGTAGGTCAGTGTAGTGGCGCCAAAGTCATATCCGACATCACCGCGAAGAAAATAGGCGGAAAGATCGAAGCTGTTATTCGCGCTGGCTGCACCTGACAGAGGAGTAAAGGTTACGCCCTCTATCGTGCCCGTCTGGTAAATAGCTGTGCCTTTAACAAACAGGTTGCCGCCAGAGGAGGGGCTTCTGTAGTCAAAGGTTCCGCCAACGATCGACACGTCGTATCTGGAGTTATCAGCAATCGCTTTAAGTTCGTAGCCGATGCTGTTGATGTTTCCCGTACCTTCCGAGATTTGATCGTTTCTCTGGTATAGCAAGAAGCCACCAAGCTTAAGGTTGGGACTCATTGCGCCGTCAATATTGATGGTGAAGTTGTCCGCACCGTCAAAGCCGTCATCAGCAGATTCCGCGGCGTTTTCGTTAGACGAATCACCCCGTCCTCACAAAAGCTGATAATTCCACATGTGAGACAGCGGACCCTGGGCCATCACGCCCGTTGCCGTTTCATTCCACAAATGCTGATCAACCGATACCGGTTGCAAGCCCATCTTGATTCGGTGATCGCTGTTGGATGGTACAGCGAAGTCCACGTATGCCCAGCGGGTCTCTACGTTGACGCCATCGCCTGAAAAGTCGCCACCTGAACCCTCGCCGTAGCGAATGCCACCAATTTCCGTGGCGTAGACACCTTTGACTTCATCGTTATCCGTTGCCGCTTCAAACCAGAGACGATACTTGATTTCGCCGAAATTTTCGGTTTTGCCATCGTCTTTAAGCCTGTTTTCTTTTCCCGTCAGACCGGACCCATTAAACCAGTCGCGCTGATTGCTGTAGGCCTGGAACCGATTATTCATATCACCGTGAAAATCAAATTTTGCTACCTGGACTGGACTGATACGCTATAACCCATTGCGGCGTTCGCGATAAGAATAGCCGAGCACAGCCTCGCTTTGTTGAAGTTGAGCACTTTTTTTTGGCGGAAAGGTCGGAGTCTGTGACTAAATAGTCAATAGCGAAAAAAAAATCCTTACCCTAAAAACCTTCGGCACCTCAACCCTAAAATATTCAGAGTCAAAGCGCCGAAGACTAGTCTTTCGTTGTCGTTACGACAGTTTAAAAGTTGTACTGAGCGGCAAACATCAACCGGCTCGCATCCCCATCGTCACCGTCAACTTCGTCGACCATGAAGTAGCTGTATTCAACACCCATGGTCACTGCTTTCGCAGGAGACCACTGGTAGTTAATCATCGCCATGGTGTTAGTTTCCTGTTTGTTACCAATGTCGGCTGAACCGGGAAGATCACGCAGCGCGTCATCCCAGTCTACCTCCACCATGCCGACGCCCGTGTTTATTGAGCGGCCACCGCCCAGGTCAAAGGACGCGCCGGCTGAGGCACCGTACCCGCTGATCAACTCAACGCTGCCTGAGCTATTAACATAGCCGTAATCTACGGCATAGTTGTCACCTGACCGGTATAGGTAGATGTCGCCACCGTTCACGTAGTTGAAAACGCCATACAGTGTCACCGTGTCTGAGGCTGCGAAGGTGAGCGCGCCAAAAGCGCCGTAACCGATTGCACTGTCATCTTGAGTGCCGGTATCGTAATCAATTTGGCGCACGAATGCGGCAGTTGAGTAGGAGATGGCACCAGCGCTATCTTCCAGGCGTGCGGTTGCAATCGGCAGACTTGTTTTCTGCTCAATGTCCGGATCGGTAGCGATGAGGCTTGCGAAATTAAAGGGCTGTTCGAGGGAGACGGACACTGGGCCGCTGGTATAACGCACCTGAGATGTCCGGAACTGGCTGCCTGCGTTGCCTGGCATGCCGTCAAACTCGAGTGTCGGGATGAAGCCAACAAAACTGTTGTAGTTTGACCAGTTTTGGCCCGCCATCACGCCCTTGTACTCGCCATACGCGTGACGAAGCCGGAGGTTGCCGTACCGAAAGCCGCCCTCAACGACTATCTTGACGCCCTGAGGAAGCGTCGCTTTCACGCCGAGCCTGCTTTGCGTCGCGTCAGCGCCGAAATAGCCAGTGGCCTCGTTGATTTCGTCTGCTCCAGTATTAATCTTGCTGAAGTCGCCCGCCCGAGTTGGTTCTGAGATGTCTTCCTCAATGTCGTAGCTGGCGTTAAGGCGGGCGTAACCGTACACTTCTATTTCGTAGCCCTTCAGATTGGTCATATGGTCGGCATCGCCCAAAATCTTCATGGCACTAGCTGGACTCGCAATGCCAAAAACCAGCAAGGAGGTTGCTGCCTGGATGGAGGTTCTCAGTTTTGATCTTTTCATTTGTTGTCTCCGAGTAATATTATTATTCGACCCGTCAACGAGGTTAGTTAGCAATCGGTAACAATTCAAATGAATTTGCATTTTATTTAGACGAAGGTCTATAAATTCTTTTCGTTGTAATATAGACATCTGCGGTTACCTGAGCAGCCCGTATTGCTGTAGTGGCTGCAGAAACCGATGGCTTCGACGTTGAGCGCGCCATGGCGCAAACGGCACCCAGTTCGTAGTTTACGCTGATTTCCGGGTCTAGGTCGGTGTCACTGGCACCCACTCCGGGTAGCAGTTCCGTGGTGCCAGGCTGGTGTGCACCTTGGTGAGAAAATCAAAAAAAAGGGCAGAAAGATCTGCCCTAAAAACCTGAGTAACCTCTTTAACTCGGGATCGATACTATCAGGGTAGGTTGAATCCAACCTGAATTTTCAGATTATTTTTTTCAACGATCCTCGTTATTGGCGTCGAGTCAAACATAAGCTCGATCAAGGATCAGAATGCGTACTGGAACCTTGCGCGAACTTCATCTCCGCTCGCGCCATTGGCTTCTTCGCCATCCATGTAGCTCATACCCAGTCGAACATTCTTGTTGGCGTAATAGTTAACGCCCAGTGTTGTTTGCTCGCCGTCGGTCGTGGTCAGCCCCACGTCACTGTATTTTCCGTCACCATCTTCAAAGCGGGCAACAACTTCCCAGGCCCCTTTGGGCGATGCCGGTTTTACCCGCTTGAATGCTCCGGCTTTGTAAGGGCGGCTTTCGCCGGTGATGATCCAGCCAAGCTGCACGTAATAACCATTAACATCCACTTGGCCTTCTTCGGAATCGAAATATTCGGCCTGGGCATGGAAGGGCCCGGAAGCGCCGGCCAGTTCCAGATTAAGCGTGTCGACCTCATCGGCCTGGATGTCGGCGTCACGCGTGGTATAGCCCGCACCAAGATGAACAACAGCATTATTCGTTTGAACAGGTGCAAACGTGCCCCGTGCGGTTACTGCCGTGTTATTGAAGTCGTCGCTGCCATTGCCGTCTGCCTCGAAATAGCCGATACCGTAGGTCCAGTTGCTGCCTTTGCCGCTGAGCTGGATGCCGCCGCTACGGCCGGGGGCATAGCGCTCGGTCACGGCAGATCGCTCAAGCGCTGAGATGTCTTTTGAACTCGTTAATTCTTCCAGGCCGAACGGCTCTTTCTGTTTACCGATAGTCACGGTTGCAGCTGAGCCAAATCCCAGGTAACGAATGTACAGGTCTTCAGCAGTACCGCCGTCGGCGCCATCACTTTCAGCCACGTTGAACTGGGTCTTGTACGCCCAGTCGCCAAAGTGGCCCTTGGCGTACAGCCGTGCCCGGCGCACATCGAAATCGGTTGTGTCAACACCGTTGTCGTCAGACTGCGTGGCGTCGTAATCCCATTGAAGGCGCCCGCCGAGCTGAAAAGACGCCGATTTATCCGACGTTTTCACCTTGATACCGCTCTCGGTATCGATCACAAGGTCTTCGCCGCTGGTCGTAACGTTTCCGGCCTGTACAGCAGAAGCGGCAGAAATCGCCAAAGCCAAGCCCAAATATTTCTTGCTCATGATCTCTCTTACCTTTTCGGTTTGCTTGTGTGTTGAGGAGCCAGTGAAAGTCTATTTGGCGAAGATTACAGGATGGTTACAAAGGGTGCATCAAAACAGGGCGTTGATTCGGACTGGTGACAGGTTTTGGGGCGCTTCGTGTTGCGGCCGTATTCCGGAAGGCAAGCTCAAAGTTTATTAATGTGACTCCATCATTATGATAAATAACAATAAATAAAATATGGCTCCAATTTTGCTTCACCGGCTTGGGACAATGAAACCCAACCGAAGGTATCCATTATGAAAAAGCAGTTCTCTGCCAAGTCAGGTTTTATCAGTATCACTTTGCTTGCAGCATTTCAGGCTGCGCCCGCCATTGTTAGCGCTGACGTCAGCTCAAATGTAAGCGCCAGCAGCAACTACCTGTTCCGGGGCGTCACCCAGACAGACGGGGCTGCGGCCGTTCAGGGAGGGTTGGATTATGAGCATGCGTCGGGCTTCTACGCCGGTGGTTGGGGTTCCAATGTCGATTTTGGCGACGGCACCAGCTACGAGCTTGATCTTTACGCCGGATTCTCGGGCTCCGTGGAAGAACTGGGTTATGACGTAGGGTACATTTATTATGCCTATCCCGACGCGCCGGACGCCATCGACTTCGGCGAGCTGTACGGCGAGATCAGTTATGGCATTGCCGCCATCGGCCTGGCCTACACGATCAACAGCGACACCAGTGGTGATGGGTTGTTCGTTCAGGGGGATGCCTATTACTACGCCTCTGTTGGGGTGCCTCTGGAGGACAGCTACAGTGCCGGTGTGACGCTTGGCTATTACGACTTCGCTGATGACGGCAAGGCTTCTGTTGGCGAGGCAAGTTATTCACGCGTCGCCGCCAACGTTACCAAGGATGCGGGAAACTTCGGTTCCTTCAGCGTTAACGTGGAGTACGCGGACATTGAGTCAACCGACGCGCTTGGCTCTGTCAACTCCGATGACCCGAAGTTCTGGCTGGGTTGGAGCAGGAGTTTCTGATCGGACCAGCGATCACACGCAATTCACATCTTAAATAAAAACCGGCCCGCCATTTGGGCCGGTTTTTGTTTATATTGCAGGAACCCACCATCGTACGCATGCCTTAACGCCGGGTGACTCGACATCCTCGCCCTTACCTCTGCCTCCTGCTGCCAAAACTCACATATTATCTGGTGTCTGAATTTCAAACTGTATTAAAGGTTTGTCTGTAAGGTCGTTCCAGATTCCCACGCAAAAATGCTGACTCACTGACCTCAGTCAAACAGCCAGGATGATACTGAATGAACAAACGATTGTTGTTGTGCGCGATGATAGTTCCGGGAGCTTGGCCGTCTCTCCTATGGTGTCGGCCCAGGCAAAAGAGAGTGTGTCGCTGAAAGAATATCAGCAGGCCAAAGCCAGCCAGGCTGTTTCCCTGAACCAGGCCATGGTGATGGCTTTCGAGAATAGCCCGGTATTGGCTTTGAGGCGGGCCGCGGTCTCGATACAGCAGGGACAGCTTGATCATGCCAGCCGCTGGGCGCCGAGCAATCCAGAGTTTGAGTTGGGGGCCCGTCAGGCCCCGGATCAGGCCGACGAGTCCCTGGAATATGGGGTGAGGGTTACTCAGGAGATCTGGATGGGTAATCGCGGCGACCTTGGGCAGTCGCGTGCCCGGAGTAATCTCACGTCCCGGCAACAGGAGCTTGAATACCTGAAGGTAGCCACCAAGCGCGGGTGCGGGCCGCCTATTTCCGGATACTGCTGGCTCAGAAAGAGTTGGAAACCGCAACCCGTGCCGTTGAACTTATGCAACGCACCAAAGACCTGGTTGAAATGTCCGTAAAACAGGGTAAACAAACCCGGATTGATCTCAATACCGCAGTCATTGGGCTTGCCAGGGCCCGGAATCAGAAAGCCTCGGCGGAACAAAAGCTCGAGCAATCAAAAATTGACCTTACCGAAGTGCTCGGGGTGTCCCCCTCCGATGCCGTTGGGGTGACCGGCGAGCTTGATGTGACGCTCGAAGACCTGCCTCCGACCAGCCAGCTTGTCGAGATGGCACAGAGTCAGAGAGCGGACCTGAAAGCGGCGGCCGCCAGAATTGCAGCGGATGAATCTGGCCTTGAAGTTGCGAAAAGCCTGACGATTCCAAATCTGAAAGTCTTCGGATTTTATGATCGTGAGGAAGGCTCCAACCTTTTCGGTGCAGGGGTGTCGATGCCTTTGACCGTTTTTCATGATTATTCCGGTGAGCAGAGACAAGCTGCTGCGCGGCTGAAAACCTCCGAGCTTGAGGCAGAGGCCTTGCGCCTGGCTACAGAGCGTCAGGTTGTGTCAGCTGTGGCCCGGTACGAATCCACCGCCGTTCGGCTGCGCCAGATGAACGAGTCGATCCTGGAGCGTTCAGAGGAAACATTACAGTTGATGCAGAAAGCACTTCGGGCGGGCAAGGTCGGTGCCTCGGATGTTCTGGCGGCACAGGACAATCTCCTGTCGGTAAGGCAGGAATACGTTCAGGCGCAGAATGATTATATCGATGCCGTCCGGGCGCTGGAGATAAGCACAGGAGGTGCTCTGTCGATGTCAGCCGGTTCCTGAGGGTATGAAACTCAAAATTGACCGTTCTCTTAGTACCGTTCTCTAAATATTGAGGGTGAATGAATGATTCGCAATCTGAAGATACTGTTAATAGTTGTCGGCGCTCTGAGCTTGCAGCAGGCATACGCTGCCGGAGAAGCCGGGGGTGACCAGCACGAAAATGAAGAAGCCGAGCATGCCGGAGAGGAAAACCAGTCCCGCCAGATCCATCTGACGCCGGAGCAGACAGAGTTACTGTCGATTCAGACTGTGGCGGCTGCCAAGGGGCGCGCTGGCGCAATTGTTACGGCACCTGCGAGATTCAGTATGTGCCGGACCGCGTGGCCGAGGTTGGTCCGCTGCTGGAGGGAAAACTGACAGGGTTGGCGGTTGATCTGGGGGATCGTGTCAATAAGGGGCAGTTACTGGCAACCCTGAACAGTGTGGAGCTGGCCCGGATTCGCTCCCGGTTAATCTCGCTGGAGGCCCGCAAAGAAGCGGCCGAGTCTGACTACAATCGTGAAAGGGAGTTGCAGGGACAGGGTATTTCCAGTGAAGAAGAGTTCCTGGATGCCAAGGCTGCCTTTCTTGAAACAAAAGCGGAGTACGATTCCGTGCGGGAACAACTGGCGGTTTACGGCAGCGAGTCGTCAGGTGACAGTGGGGGGCTGGCGCAATACGCGCTCCGCTCACCCATTGAGGGGCGTGTCGAGCAGATGCATGTTCGTCTGGGGCAAACGCTGAGTCCGTCGGATACGCCTTTCATCGTGGCGGATGCCTCGGTGTTGTGGGCCATTCTTCAGGTGTCCGAATCCGATATTGACCAGATTTCAACGGGAGACGAGGTTCAGATTTCCTCCAGGGATTCAAGTTCTGACCGGTTTCACAGTGGGCAGGTATCCTGGGTGTCGAGCATGCTCGATGAAAAGACCCGCACCATCCGGTTCGCGTTGTGCTGGAGTCTCCCAGAGGCGACCTTCGCCCGAATACCTATGCCACGGCCAGAATCATGACGGAATCGGAGGCCTCACTGCCGCTGGTTCCGGATGATGCGGTTCAAACCATTGGCGATGACTCCGTTGTGTTTGTTCCGGGCGATGAGAAAGGGGCTTACAAGGCGGTTCCCGTCACGCTTGGCAAGGAGGCAAACGACTGGATCGAGATCAAGTCCGGCATTAGCGCAAACACGGAAGTGGTTTCAGTAGGCGCTTTTGATCTGATGTCGGCCATTACCGCCAGTGGCCGCAGCGCCGCTCACGGACACTAAACCCCGGGGGGAGCATGATCAACGCAATTGTGAATTATGCGCTGAACAATCGTCTGATGACGCTTGTTTTTGCTATCGCCGTGATCGTTGCCGGCGTATTTTCATTTCAAAAACTGCCGGTGGATGCGTTTCCGGACGCGACGCCGACCATGGTTCAGGTGTTTACCACCAGTCCTGGTCTGTCGCCGGTTGATATCGAAACGCTGATTTCCTATCCCGTTGAGATCAGCATGTATGGAATTCCCAAGCTGGAAAAAGTGCAGAGCACGTCGATTTTCGGGTTGTCGCGGGTGACCATCTATTTCGAAGATGGCACCGATATCTACTTCGCCAGGCGGCTGGTAAACGAACGGCTTTCCGAGGCCAAGCGCCAGATTCCCGAAGGGATGGGGCAGCCGGAACTCGGGCCCATAGCGAGCGGTCTTGGGCGCATCCTGATGTATTCCCTGGAAGCTGAGGATAAGGATCAATACAGCCTGCAGGAAATCCGCACGATCCAGGACTGGATTGTCAAGCCCCAGCTCAGAACCGTTCCGGGTGTAACCGGTGTGCTGTCCATCGGCGGCGAGGTAAAACAGTATCAGGTCAATATCGATGCGCAGAAGCTTCAGGCAAGGAACCTGACAGTGTCTGACGTTCGCGGCGCCCTCACCCAGAATAATCGGAACGTCGGCGCCTCTTTCATTACGCGAGGAGGTGAAGAGTATATAGTTCGCGGCTACGGTTGGGTTAATTCAGGTACCGAGGGCATCGAGGACATCCAGAACATCATTGTGTCCAAGAGTGAGGGAGAGTCTCCTATTTATGTCAGGGATGTGGCAGAGGTTAGCCTTGGACCGGCAATTCGCCGCGGCGCGGAGGTGTCCTCGGGCGAGGAGTCCGTGGGCGGCTACGTGATGAAGCTGATCGGAACCAACACCAGTCAGGTACTCGAGGACGTCAACGCAAAAATCGATGATCTGAACAAGTCACTTCCCGAAGGGCTGAAAATAGAGGCTTATTACTCCCAGGCGGAGTTGGTGGGCAAGGCCATAGGCACTGTCGAGAAAGCATTACTTGAGGCTCGGTTCTGGTGCTGGTGTTCCTCTATCTGTTCCTCGGAAATATACGTTCCACACTGATCGTGGTGGCGACCTTGCCGTTGTCTGTGCTTTTCGCATTCATTGCGATGCGGATTTCGGGCCTGTCCGCCAATCTGATGAGTCTGGGGGGGCTGGCTATCGGCATCGGTATGATGGTGGACGGCGCCGTTGTGATGATAGAGAACATCTTCCGACATCTGGAAGAACGATCAGAGGAAAAGGTCAGTGTTCTGAGGCTTGTAGGTGAATCTGCCCGGGAAGTGGCTCGTCCGATTGTGTTTGCCATTGGCATCATTATTATCGTTTTTCTGCCGCTGTTTACGCTGCAGGGCGTTGAGGGCAAGCTGTTTTCGCCCATGGCCTACACCATCAGTTTTGCGTTGATCGGTGCGCTGTTACTCGCGTTGACGTTGGTGCCGGTTCTGGCCTCGCTGTCATTCAAGATGGGTGGACAACACAAAGAGCCGAAGCTGGTTCTGTTCCTGAACCGGCTATACAAGCCGGTGGTGAATACTGTCGTCAAAGCCCCTAAAATTGTAATGGGCGTGGCCGTCATTGCCTTTGCCGGCAGTCTCCTGCTGTTTCCCTATCTCGGGAGCGAGTTCGTGCCCACGCTCAGGGAAGGCACGTTCCAGATTCGCTCGACACTGCCTCCTGGAGCCAGTCTTGAATCCGCCATCAAGTATGGCAAACGGATTCAGTCCGTTGTCGATGAATTTCCAGAGGTCACCGGCACCTATGCCAGGATCGGTCGTGCCGAGGTGGGCGGTGATCCTGAACCCGTGAACGTTGTCGCGACGCTCGTCAATCTGAAGCCTCTGGATCAGTGGCGAGAAGATGTGAGCTATGAGGACCTTCAGAGCCGGATTGCGGAGTCTTTGGATGAGCGGGTTCCCGGGCTTGCCAACAATCTGTCACAACCGATTCAGCTCAGAACCGACGAACTCCTCTCAGGCGTTCAGGCGCAACTGGTTGCCAGCATTTTCGGCGACGACCTCGACGAGTTGGGCCGGATCGGCAAGGAAGTGGCGGCCCTGGCGAATGATGTGCCGGGGGCAACGGATGTGCGCGCTCAGCAGAGCGCAGGTAAAAAACAGATCGTTATTCGCCCCGACCGTGAAGTGCTGGCGCAGTTTGGCATCAGCATTGATAACCTGATGAGTACGGTCGAAACCGGGATTGGCGGTAAAGGCGCGGGGCTGGTCTTCGACGGTGTCCGGCGATTTGAGATCTTCGCCCGGCTGCAAGAGTCCTATCGCGGGTCCATCGATGAAATCAGAAAGCTTCCCCTCCGGGGTAATAGTGGCGAGCTCATCCCGCTTTCACGGGTGGCCGATGTTGAAATGTACGCTGGCCCCAAGAAAATTTCGCGCTCCAATGCCAGTCGGCGACAGTACGTGCAGATGAACGTACGTGGTCGCGATATGGGCGGTGTTGTTCAGGATTTGCGCAAGCGGATCGAGGAGCAAGTGGACATGCCGCCGGGGTATTTCGTGGAGTTCGGCGGTCAGTTTGAGAACCAGGAAAGGGCCATGGCGCGGCTGGCGATCGTTGTGCCCATTACCCTGGCGCTTATTTTCCTGCTTCTCTTTTCGGCATTCAGTAGTCTTCGCTATGCGGCGCTGATCTTCATGAATGTGCCTTTGCGGTTACTGGTGGCATTGTCGCGCTGTTTGTGACGGGGCTTTACCTCTCTGTGCCCGCTGCCGTGGGATTCATCGCGGTGTTCGGCGTAGCCGTACTGAACGGTGTGGTGATGGTGAGCTACATCAATCAGTTGCGGGACGAAGGCTACGAAGTCATTGAAGCAGTCAAGTTGGGTGCTCAACGCCGTTTGCGGCCGGTTCTGATGACCGCCTCTGTGGCTATTCTGGGGCTGATTCCCCTGCTGCTGGCCGATGGCATTGGCTCTAATGTCCAACGGCCACTGGCAACGGTTGTGGTTGGCGGTCTGATCACGTCAACGTTGCTGACGTTGGTAGTGTTGCCCAGCGTGTATCAGTGGTTTGCATCCGAACGTCGTGACGTTGAAGTCTGATAGGCAGGAGAAGGCTTATGTATGAAATAAAGGCTTATGTCAGAGAGGTTATGGCAGAGCATGTGTTGATGCTCTGGCCAGAGTCAAGGGCGTGACAAGCATTGCTGTCGTGCCTCTCAGCGAATTTGGTCATCTGGTCGGCGATGAGTCGCCTCTGGAAAAAGTGAAGATGGTCAAGCTGGAAGTAGACGTAGCGACCGATGATGTCGCTGGTGAAGTTGTGGAGCTCATTGTCAGAACGGGCAGAACCCAGGAAGGGCACCCGGGTGACGGCAAGGTACTTGTATCCCGCCTGGTTCGGGCTGTTCGTATCGAGGACGGCGAAACCGGTGAGAGTGCACTGGAGCCTGCTTCAAGCTAGTGCTCTGGAAACTGGATGGCGGTTCTGCGGCTTTTGGTTGCGGGCCGCCATCACAGTTCTATCTCCAGTTCCCAGCGATAGATCATATCGTCTGAGTCCGTAGTGAGGCCAAATGCAACGCCCGCCTGGAGTTCCAGAATACTGGAACCCATTCTGAACTCAGCCAGGATGGCAGGTCCCATCAAATGGTTGTTTTCGGCCCCGTAATACTCCAGCCCTGGCTGAAACGTGTCAGACTTCGTGTAGGCGAACTGTAATGAGCCAGTGGGCTCAAGCTGCTCGTCGTCTTCGCCAAATGAGCGGCTAACCAGAAGGTTCGTCAGGATGCTGTAATGCGCGTATAGCTGTCTCTCGTAAAGTGACCCAAGGGTCACTCCACCGGCTTTTTGGCCATGTTCTTTTGACAGTTCAATGAACAAGCCCGCAGCGCTCTCAGTGTCTTGAAAAAAGTTTCCAATCAGTTCGATTTCGTATTCCTCAAGTGAATACGCTCGCCCCGGTCTCTTGATTGCGTTGAAGTTAAGTTCGGCGCTCAGGCGTTCAGATAGCCCGTAACCCACCTCCCACTGATCGGCACGAAGGTTGTCAATTTCGCTCCCCTCACTGTCCAGAAACGCCCCAACCACTCCGATTTCGAGATCCCCCGCAGTTACCCGGGGGGAGTAAATTTCATCGACTGCGAGCTCTGATTTGACCGTGAGGGGCCATAACAGAACCAGGAAAGCCAGTTTGAGTTTGAATCCGTGGCGCGGTGCGCCTGCGTTATTCGTTGCTCGAGACATAGATCACCTTGAAGAAGTGACGGAAAGTAAGGGGCATCGAATGACAGGCTATTGATCTGAGCGCTACAGAAACATAAGTCTTTGGTACTCATTTTGTCCGTCAAAAGGACAGTCCGGGAATGCTGGTGGAGTTGGAGGGCGGTTTCTTTTGTGGATGACGCTTCGAATTCAAGTTCATTTCAACCTTTTCACTTACTATCCTGGCGTGTTCCTACCTTGTCATGGACGCCTCGCGCCCATGAATTGTGGCTATTTACCCTTCGGGAGAAAGTCGATGAAGGCAAGCAAGCACTCGCCCAGAGCGTTGCTGTGTTCAGTACTATTGTCCATTCCTCTGTTCGGTCAAGCGGAGACTGTGAATTGGACAAATTGGCTCACTGGCCAGATAAGCAAACATCCGGATGTTATGGCGGCGACAGAGCAGGCGGCAGCCGGAATCAGGATGCTGAGGCAAGCGAACAACCGCTGTATAACCCGGAGCTGTCTGTTGGAGCAGACAGAACGGGCAGTGAAAACAACTTTGAGGCAGGGCTGTCACAAACGATCGATTGGTCTGATCAACAGGGTGCGCTAAAGGACAAGGCAAAGCTGATCAGGCTTTCCGCTGAAGCTGATTTGAACGAAGCGGTTTTGGCACAAACGTCCGAGTCGCTGTTTGCGCTTGTCGAGTGGCGCGCGGCGACGCGTGCCGAAGAAATTGCGGAATCCCAGCAACACCGTCTGGATGCCTTGCTGGAGCAGGTTGAGCAACGCCAGCAGGCGGGCGACCTGGGTCGTACCGATGCAGAGCTGCTTTTTTTAAGCCTTTCTCAGCAGCTCAGTGAACTCGCCCAGGCAAAGGCTGCGGTTGATCAGGCGCAAGCCCGGGTCAGAGAGCTTCTGCCGGATTGGCGGCCTCAGGATGGGGGGATCCCCGGGCACATTTGGCCGGCTCTTGCTTCCAGGGTCGATAACGACAATTTGCTGGCTCATCCGTCAATTGTTGCCGCCCGCGCGAGGTGGCAGGTGCTGCGGAGCGAAGCCGAGGTGGTCAGTCGCAGAGCGACGGCATCTCCCACGGTCGGGCTGAGCGGAGGGCGTGATGGCGGTGAGAACCTGGTTGGCCTGACGTTCTCGATCCCTCTGAATGTCCGTAATAACTACGGTGCCGAAATCCAGGCTGCCAACCGACGATCATTAGAGGCCGAAGCTCGGTTTCAGGCACTTTATCGGAAGCAGCAGTATGGTCTGGCGGGCGCCGAGCTGCCTGGAAGCGATACGACACCCAACTCAGCCGATGGACAGAACTCTCCCAGGGGCGTGTACAGCGAAGTGCTGATTTGCTTGAGAAGCAGTGGCAGGTCGGCGACCTCTCCACCTCTGAGTATCTCCAGGCGCTGGGCCAGCGCGCGGAGAGCCTGAAAACCGGTATTGAACTGGAAAAGCAGGCGCAGCTGGGTCTGATTGAGCTCTTGAGTCAGTCTGGCGAACTGATCACCCCCTTCCAACAATAGTCTGGAAACTGGATATTCATTATGAAAAAAGCTCTGATTTCAGTATTCGCATTGACGTTGCTTACAGCCCCACTTTCTTTTGTACAGGCAGAGGAAGATGCTCATCAGGAAGCCGGTCATGATCATGCTGCCAGTGGCGACGATCATCAGGAAGTCACCGGTGAGGAGGGCGAGCATAAGGAAGATCATGGTGAAGAAGGTGAGCATGAGGAGGAAGGTGATCATGAAGAGGAAGGGGGGCACGGCCACGAAGACGAGAACGGTGGCCATGAAGAAGCGGCCACCGCAAGCATCAATGCCAAACAGAAAGATCTGGCCGGCATTGAAGTAGCAACCCTCGAAAGCAAGCGCGTTGACTATGAAATCTACGCTCCCGGTGAGCTGCTGACCAACGGCTATACCAGCTATCACGTGTCCCCCCGGGTTGCCTCAGTGGTGCTGCGGCGTCACGTGGAACTGGGTGAGCACGTAACCAAGGGCCAGCCGCTGGTAACCCTGTTCAGTGAGACGGTGGCACAGGCGCAGGCGGATTACAGGAAAGCTTTTCCTGAATGGAAGCGAATCAGCGGGCTGGGTCGTTCCGTGGTTGGCGATCAGCGGTTCAATACAGCGAAAGCAACATTGAAGCAGCAAGGGCGACTCTGCTTGCTTACGGGCTGAACGATGATGACATTGGTGCGTTGAAGGCCAGCGGGGTGGATAGTCTCGGTGAATACATGCTCAGGGCTCGCGTGGATGGTGCAGTACTGACCGATGAGTTTGAGCAAGGACAAAGAGTTGAGGCTGGCCAGCCGCTGGTGACTCTTGCTGATGAGAGTGAGCTTTGGGTAGAAGCCCATCTGTCGGCAAGCTCCGACATTGTTCTAGAGAAGGGCGCGGAAGCCGAAGTCAGGGCAGCTGGTCGTGTGGGCGTGGCAACGGTGTCCCAGGAAGCCCACACCATTGATCCTGTGACCCGCACGCGGATTGTCAGGCTTGAGCTGGACAATCCTGAAGATCGTTTTCATCCAGGAATGTTCGCAGATGTGTATTTTCGTTTTAAGACCAGCGAGCCGGTGCTTGCCGTGCCGGAGACTGCATTGATGCGTGGCGCGGACGGCGACTGGACGGTCTATGTGGAAGAGGCCGAAGGCGAGTATGAACCCGTGGAAGTGGAACTGGGCCGCTCAATTGGCGGGCTCCGTGAGGTTTCCGGCCTGGCTGCGGGCCAACGAGTCGTTTTGCGGGGCGCATTTTTTGTGGCCTCTGAGATTGCCAAAGGCGGCTTTGATCCGCACAACCACTGATTCCGGGAGCCATTATGTTCAACCGAGTAGTCGACTGGGCGGTTCAGAACCGCCTGTTGGTTCTTATTGCACTCGCTGTGCTTATCGCCACGGCCGCATTTCAGATCCCAAAACTGAATCTTGATGCTTTCCCTGACGTTACAAACGTCCAGGTCGCTGTTAATACTGAGGCGCCCGGACTAGCGGCTGAGGAAGTCGAACAACTGATCACCTATCCAATCGAAGCGGTGATGTATGCCTTGCCCGATGTCGAGGAGGTTCGGTCGATCTCCAAGACCGGGTTGTCCGGTGTCACTGTGGTCTTTAAGGGGGGCACGGATATCTATTTCGCGCGCCAACTGGTGTTCGAGCGGTTGCAGGCCGCGCGAGAGCTGATTCCCGACGGGGTCGGGGTGCCTGAAATGGGCCCGAATACGTCCGGTCTTGGCCAGGTCTACCAGTACTTGCTGATAGCGGACCCGGATTCGGGGTACGACGCAATGGAATTACGCAGCTTGCACGACTGGCTGGTCAAGCTGCTGCTGATACCGGCTGAAGGGGTTACGGAAATCCTGTCGTTTGGCGGAGAGGTTCGCCAGTACCAGGTGAATCTGAATCCGGCTCGGATGCTGTCCTATGACCTATCACAGAATGACGTCATGGAAGCCCTGGAGAACAACAACTCCAATGTCGGTGGTTGGTACATGGGACGCGGACAGGAGCAACTGGTTATTCGCGGTATGGGCTGGCTGGGTAATGGCGAGCAGGGGCTGGAGCAGATCCGTCAGGTGCCCGTTAAAACCAGTGATGGCATTACAGTGACGGTGAGCGATGTCGCCCAGGTGGCGCTGGGCACTGAAATTCGCCAGGGTGCGGTGACCATGACCCGGAAGGATGAAGCCGGTCAGGTTGAACAACTGGGTGAAGTGGTTTCTGGCATTGTACTCAAACGAATGGGGGCCAACACAAAAGCCACCATCGACGGCATCGAGGCCCGCATTGATCGCATAAATCAGGCGCTTCCGAGTGGGGTTCGTTTTGAGCCCTATTACAACCAGGCGGATCTGGTGACCAAGGCTGTAGAGACGGTGACCAATGCGCTTTTGTTGGCTTTTGTGTTTATTGCGATTGTGCTTGCCCTGTTCCTGATGAATCTGCGGGCAACAACGCTGGTGCTGCTTTCAATACCGATTTCCATCGGTATTGCACTGATGATCATGGCCTGGTTCGGTCTCTCGGCCAACCTGATGTCTCTGGGCGGTATTGCTGTGGCAATTGGCATGCTGGTGGATGGCTCTGTTGTCATGGTTGAGAACATGTTCAAGCATCTGACCCATCCCGATGCTGAGCATGACGCCCACCGGAATGAGTTGGCTGAAGGCGACCCCGATCCACTGGATGCATCGCACGATGATCGTGGCATTGCACTTCGACTGCAGGAAGCGGGCCGGGAAGTGGCGCGGCCGATCTTTTTCGCGACGGCGATTATCCTGGTCGTTTTCATGCCTCTGTTCAGCTTTGAAGGTGTGGAAGCCAAGCTTTTCCAGCCAATGGCGATCAGCATCATGCTGGCCATTGTGTCCGCTGTGATCGTCGCTCTGGTGGTTGTACCCGCGCTGGCGTCATACATGTTCCGTAAGGGTATCCGGGAGCGGGAAAGCTTCATTCTAAAACCCCTGGAAAAGCTCTATCGCATGGGGCTTGCCTGGTCACTGAAGCATAGCCGCGTGGTTGTTGGCGCGTCGGCTGTTCTTGTTGTGCTGGCGGCGCTGATTGTGCCACGACTCGGTACTGAGTTCGTGCCTGAACTGGAAGAGGGAACGATCAACCTCCGGGTGACTCTAGCTCCCTCATCAAGCCTCGATACGGCGCTTGAAGTGGCGCCAAAGCTGGAGGCCATGCTGATGGAGTTTCCAGAGGTGACTTACGCTCTGTCCCGGGCGGGGCGGGCGGAAATAGGCGGCGATCCGGAGCCCGTGAACAACATCGAGATCTATATCGGCCTTAAGCCAACAGCCGAGTGGACCAGCGCCAGTAATCGCTATGCATTGCAGGCCCTGTTTGAGGAGAAGCTCGAACAGCACCCGGGGCTACTGTTTAACTTTTCTCAGCCTATCGCGACCCGGGTTGATGAATTGTTGTCAGGTGTTCGTGCGCAGTTGGCCATCAAACTTTTTGGCCCGGATCTCGACGTACTGGCTGAGAAGGGCCAGCAGATTGAAGCGGCGGTCCGAACAGTTCAGGGAACACGAGACGTGGCCATGGAGCAGATTGCCGGTGAAGCGCAGTTGGCGGTTCAGCCTGATCGTCAGGCACTCTCCCGGTACGGACTCGCCGTGTCTGATGTGATGAGCGTCGTCCGGGACGGACTGGGTGGTGCCGCTGCGGGCCAGATCATCAACGGCAACGAGCGGTATGATATCTATGTGCGTTTGGCCAACGTTTCCGGGAAGACCGGGATGCTATTGCCGATCTCAGGTTACAGGCGCCGTCCGGAGCCTGGGTGAGACTTGGTGATGTGGCCGATGTGTCTATTGAGTCTGGCCCGCCCCAGGTGCGCCGCGACGACGTTCAGCGCCGTGTGGTCATTCAGTCCAATGTGCAGGGTCGTGACATGGGCAGTGTGGTTGCCGATATTCAGGATACCATCGCGTCAGACGTGAACCTTCCCCCCGGATATTCGGTGGATATTGGTGGTCAGTTCGAAAACCAGCAGCGAGCTCAGAAGCGATTGACCATTGTGGTTCCTGTATCTCTGGGCCTGATCGCGCTGTTGCTGTACTTTGCTTTCAGTTCGGTCGGTCAAGCATTGTTGATTCTGGTCAACGTGCCGCTTGCCGTTATTGGTGGCGTCTTTTCACTCTGGATCTCCGGTCAGTATCTTTCAGTGCCCAGTTCCGTTGGATTTATCACGCTGTTTGGTGTGGCAGTGCTCAACGGGGTCGTTATGGTCGAAAGCATCAATCAGCGAATACAGGATGGGTTGAACGTGGATACCGCGGTGTTTGAAGGTGCCGTCTCCCGTTTGCGTCCTGTCTTGATGACAGCAATAACCTCGGCGCTTGGTTTGATACCGATGCTGTTGTCGACGGGCGTGGGTGCGGAAATCCAGAAGCCACTGGCCAGCGTGATTGTTGGCGGCCTTGTCACTGCAACCTTCCTGACGCTGTTTGTTTTGCCGGTTCTGTTCGGTCGCTTTTCGAGAGCCAAGGTGGGTGATATTCAGCGGTAGATGTGAGGCGGAAATGCATAGTTGCGGTTACATGCATGGAAGTGTAATTCCGCCCGTTTTAACGGAGACGAGGGTCTTGCTGTTGAACTTTGCTCCTAGAAAGAAGGCTGTGACTGTGATTCTGGTGCCGATGTTTCTGAAGAGTCAATGTTCACCATTTCCGGAATTGTTGTTGAAACATCGGGCACGATGGTTAGCCACGGGTGTGTCGGCCAGGATGAAGAAGGTTCCCTTTAAAAGAATAAGTGGATTTATTGCCGCCGGAGGAATGGCAACCCTTTTCCATTGGGCGGCCATGTCCGGCCTGGTTCTGCTTGGCATGGCCCCCGTAGCAGCCACCTTTTCTGGAAGCGTTGTAGGAGCGGTTACCAACTACGGGTTGCAGCGGACTTTGGCCTTTCCAAACGCACGCCCACACATCCAGGCCATCTGGCGATATGTCTTTTCCTGTTCACTCGCAGCGCTCCTGAACGTTCTGATCTTTTTCGTCCTGCATCAACTGCTTGAAATCTCTGTTGTGCCTGCTCAGCTTCTAACCACTGCCGCAGTCGCTGTATTTAACTATGTTGTCTACCAAAGGCTGGTGTTTCATGAACAAACCTCTTGAGACTTCCCGTGCGCCGAATGAATCAGAGCTGCTTTCCCTGGTGGTTCCGGTGTTCAATGAGCGGTCGATGCTTCCCCTATTCTTTGAGCATGTATTGCCGATCCTTGCGAACCTCGATATTCGCTCGGAAATCGTGGTCGTGGACGATGGTAGCGAGGATGGCAGTGCCGAATTTGTTAGGACCTTCATTAAAAGGAAATCGAGCATCCGTCTCGTCAAGCTAAGCCGAAACTTTGGCAAGGAAGCAGCAGTGACGGCGGGACTGGAGCATGCCAGGGGGGGGGCGGTAATTGTTCTGGATGCAGACCTTCAGGACCCACCTGACTATATTCCCGAGATGGTCGGGAGCTGGAAGTCAGGCTTCGATGTCGTTCTGATGCAACGTCGATCACGTGTAGGCGAGAGTTTTCTCAAGCGCTGGAGTGCGCACCTTTTCTATCGCTTGCTGAACAGGACCAGTCGCACTGAAATACCGGTCGACACGGGTGATTTCCGATTGATGAGCAGGCGGGCAGTTGATGCCCTTCTCCGGTTAGGAGAGCGCAACCGCTACATGAAGGGACTCTTTGCCTGGGTTGGTATGCCAACGACGATCATCGAATACGACCGGGCATTGAGAGTGGCTGGCGAGAGTAAGTGGGACTACCCGGGCCTGGTCGGCCTGGCCCTTGAAGGCCTGACTTCCTTCTCAGTGTCACCTCTCAGATGGGCAACGCTTGTCGGCTTGCTGGCCGCCTCCGTTGGTGGATTGTTCGGTGTCTGGATTGTAGCGAAGGCAATAATGCTCGGCGATCCGACTGACGGCTACCCATCGTTAATCGCCCTCATCAGTTTTCTGGGCGGCATACAACTGGTGAGCGTTGGTATCGTTGGTGAGTATGTGGGCAAAACCTACATCGAATCGAAACAGCGACCACTGTATCTGACCGAAGAAGTGGTCGAGAACAAAGAGGTATCAAGCCGAGACCATATCAGCAACTTCAGAGGCGTCAAGAATGCTAAAGCGATTTGAGCCCTGGTTCTGGGTACTGGCTGCCGTATTGTTCAGTCGCTTTATCGGAATGACGCTGTTTCCCTTCGTGGATACAACGGAGCCCCGATACGCTGAAATCGCTCGTTTAATGGCTGAAACCGGGGACTGGATAACGCCCTGGTTTGAACCCGGCGTTCCGTTCTGGGGGAAACCTCCACTGTCGTTCTGGGCTCAGGCTGCCTCTATAAAAATATTTGGACTGTCTGAATTTTCTCTGCGGCTACCGGCATGGTTCGCCACGATTGGAATCGTATGGCTGACGTGGTGCCTTGCAAATCATGCGCGCGGTGCTGCGGTCGCTCGATGGTCTACTCTTGTGCTTTCCACGATGGCACTCACCTATATCAGTGCCGGCGCAGTCATGACGGATACGTTCCTGGTATTTGGAACGACCCTCTCCTTGGTGAGCGTGTGGTTTGTGCTTTCAGGGCGCTCTGACTATTGGCGCTGGTGGTTTTTCATGGGCCTGGCCATCGGTTTGTTGTCAAAGGGACCGTTGGCTGTTGTACTGACCGTTATCCCCTTGGTGCTATGGGCTGCTATTTTCAGGCAGCGGTTACAGCCGTTGAAAAAATTACCCTGGCTTCTTGGCTCACTTCTGACACTGGCGATTGCCGTGCCATGGTACGTGCTCGCTGAATTGAAAACGCCAGGGTTCCTCAACTATTTCATCATTGGCGAACACTTTAGCCGGTTTCTGGACCCCGGGTGGGCCGGCGATTTGTACGGTAGTGCCCATGACCGGCCCAAGGGCATGATCTGGATATTCTGGCTTTGGGCTTCATTCCCCTGGGGTATCATTGGCTTGGTTGGCTTTGGCCTTGCGGCGGCGCGAGGCAAAACAAAGGATATATTCACTGGTGCTGTTCAAGACGCCTCAACGCTGTATCTGTTGTTTTGTGCGATAACGCCAATGCTGTTCTTCACCCTGGCAGGCAACACGCTTTGGACGTACATACTTCCTTCTCTTCCGTTCTCGGCCATTCTGATTGCCGGATGGGTGTCGAAGCTCGATCTAGGTGCCTGGTCCAGAGTCAGGTCGGGGGCTGTATTGCTTGTGCCCGTTCTCATTACCCTTGTTGTGTTCATCAGTGTGAGCGGAGTCATTCCACTAAAAACCGAGAAACAATTGATAAGCCGGTATGAGAGCATCCATCAAGCGGGGGACAGTCCGATCTTCTACATTGGTGAGATGCCATTTTCGGCACGTTTTTATTCGTTGGGCGACGCTGTGGAAATCATCTCCACAGAATTCAACAGTCTGCTGGAAGCTGACGGGTACGCCAGGGTCTTTGCAGTAATTCCAAACCATGTGGTCGATGAGGTTCTTGGTCCGCGGGCCACTGACGCTCAGAAGTTGGGGGAGAACGAACGGTACCAGCTATTCTCGATCGATCTTCCGCCAACAGACAGCCAGAATGACCCCGTTGATTCTGAATTAAACTCGAAGAATGATTAATGACGCAGCTGATTACTGCTAAAACTGAGTCTTTGAAGGCCGGATTTTCAAGATGGCTGGCCTTTTGGCAGTGATCTAGTCCGGAAATGGCAGTAAAATCAGAATCCTGGCTCCTCCGTTTTTCGAGGATCCGATTTCCAGGTGTCCGAGGTTGTCTTCGACAATCTCGGACACGATGGACAATCCGAGTCCAAATCCGGCGACCGTTTCATCCAGCCTGGTGCCCCTGTCCATGACAGTGGCTGCCGCCTCGGGAGAAATTCCGGGGCCATCGTCCGTTACTTCTATGGAGAGTCCTGATGACGTGCGGACGATTGTAACGTCGACGGTTGTCTGGCACCACTTCCCACCATTTTCGAGTAAATTGCCAAGCAGCTCTGAAAGATCCTGCCGCTCCATAGGCCAATTGAAGTTTTCGGGTAAGGTGGTGTGGAGGCGGAAAACCGTATCAGGGAATATTTTTTCCATGACGGTGATGACACTTGCCGTGATTTCAACCGGCATGCACGTTCGTCCCATCTGTCTGCCTGATATGTCTGCCTTGCTCATCCTGTAGTTCAGGGATTTGTCAAGCTCCCGCAAGTTAGAGGTCATAAACACAATATCCTCCCGGGACGGAGGCAAGGTGTCGATGTCCGACAAAATGGCAAGATTGGCAGAGATAGAGGTTTTGACCAGGTGAGAGAGATCAGAATTCAGGCGGCGGTGGCGGTCCAGACGACGGTTTGACAGCTCAAGCAAATCATTGAGCTGGCGGATCAGCGGACGAAACTCTTCCGGTACGTGAGGGTTCAGGCGACTTTGTTTCCCGGATTGGAGCCGTCTCAGGTCCTCTTTTATCTTACTGATGGGCTTTAACGTCAGATGTGTAGTGGTTCCAATCAGGGCCAGCAGTATCGCGAGAAGAACGGCCGAGGCGCCGAGCAATGTCAGGTGGGCCTTCAGCGGTCGTTCAGAGAGCGCCCCCTCGGTTTCAAGAACGCTGATTGAGGCCAGTTTTTCACTGGCGGAGAAAATGCGTTTGAGCCCGAAAAGCGTGTTCGCACCCTGCGCTATGTGGATGAAACCCTCGGGCTTCTCTGCAGCGCCCTGCAGTTGGCTCTGGTCAAAGTTCGGGCTCGCCAGGACGCTTCCGCTAGCCGTTTCGATGACGATGGCATGCCCCAGAAGCATTTCAAACTGATTGATCATGTTGCTGAGGTCGTCGGTTGTGGGGGATTCAGCCTCAATGATTGCCTGAAAGTTTCCCAGCTCTTTGTTCAGGTGTTGCTTCCTGGACTCGTCCGATAGTTGCTTTATCACGTAGGTGTGTGAAAAGAATATCAGAGTAAAATATACGAGGCTGAAAACAGCACCATACTGAATGGCTGTTCTGCGGATACTTTTCGGAGCAGACATATTTTAACCTGGTTGGTTCACTCGGGCGTTCAGCGGTTAGGATCTTTTTCGAAGTAGTAGCCCTGGCCACGCAATGTTTTTATTTTATTGACCCCTATTATTTTTCTAAGCCGGGTTATGTAAACCTGAACGACATTTCTGGTGGGGCATCTTTCTATGTTGTAGAGGGATTCAACCAGTTCGTCCTGGGAAAACACTCGGTCCGGTGAACGGAGGAAACACTGTAAAAGGCGGAATTCCGTAGCTGTCAGTCTGAACTCTTTCTGGTCGGGCGTGGTAAACGTTCGGTAGGTGGCGTTGAGACTGAATCCGTCAACACTGATCTGGTCTGTCGTTCTGCCGTCCTTTCTTCGGATAATCGCACTGAGCCGGGCTTTCAGTTCATCAAACTCAAACGGTTTGGGAAGGTAATCATCAGCTCCCGCATTCAACCCTTCTACTCTCTCAGTCCAGTTGGAGCGTGCGGTCAGAATAAGGATGGCCTCTTTTTTCCCGTTTTTTCTCCATCTTTGCATTAAAGAAAGTCCATTTTCATCGGGCAGTCCGATATCGAGAATAACGGCCTGGTAGGAGCTTGTTTCAATCAACGAGTCCGCTTCTTTGCCGGTTTTGGCGATATCTACTGTGTAGTGCGCCTGCGCAAGCCAGTCCGATATTTTTTTGGCAAGTACAGCATTGTCTTCAACAATCAGAATTTTCATTTGTAAGCGCCGTTTTTCGTGGTGGGAAAGTTTCGCTCGTCCGCTATGGATTGTAACAGTAACGAAGGAATCAGGATCTGAAAAGCCGGTTATTAGCGTTGTCCAGGTTGGCTCTTCCGAGGTTGGCGACGCTGCGGTCCAGATCATCAATGGCGCGAAGTTCTCAGGCGAAGTGGCGCCTGAGTGTGAAAAAGGGATTATCGGAGTGCCCCAAAAATCCGGCTCCCGAGGAGTGGAAGCCGGATTTTCAGCAACCTCCGTTCACTCATCAGAAATTGACACTTACCCCCAGTGAGGCAGTGCGAGGCAGGTTTGCCATGGCACCATCAGGCAAGCGTGAAACAATTTGCTGCTCATCGAACAGGTTGTCCACTTTCAGGAAGACATCGGCACTGGCGTTCAGTGCGTAGCGGCTGATGAAATCGACCAGGAACAGGGACTCGGTCTCGTCCAGTTTCGTAGTGGTGTTGTTGCATCCAGCGCTGACGCACATCTCGTCGACGTAGGTGACCACAAGGTAATTGTCCCAGCCACTCGGATGTTCCATGCCTGTGCGGAAGCTCATCTGGTTTTCGGGTACGTCCTTGAGCTGCTCACCTTTTGTCAGGCCCGAGGCAGCATTGTCCTTGCTGATTTCCGCCTGGGTATAGGTGTAGGTAAGGCTGACCGGAAGGTAGAGGTTGCCCGCTTGGGTGCCGGTCTGGAGCTGGAATTCCGCACCGGCAATTTCAGCCTCGCCGGTTACGAAACTGCCAGAAGTGGCGCCATTGCTGCACGGCGAGCCCACGGAACAGTTTTCAGCCTTGTTGGAGAAGTCGCTGTAGAAGCCGATCATTTCCGCGAAGAACGCACCGCCAAAGTACCGGACGCCGGCTTCCCAGTTCTTGCTGGTTTCCGGTTCCTCGTTGGCCCTGGCACCACCCCCGAGAGGGGAGAAACCCCGGTGCACGCCACCCAGAACCTGCCAGCTTTGGGACAGGTCATAGGTAAAGGAAGCTCCGGGCAGGAGTTCAGCGCTGTCATTGGCGCGGGTGCTGTCGACAGTTGTGCGGCCGGAATCCGCGTATTGGGTGCGACCGGTTTTCACGTCCTCGTAGCGCAGGGCGAGGTTGATGCTGAGCTTGTCCGTCGCCTGCCAGGTGTCGAGTGCCCAGAAACTCAGGGCTTCGCCGGTCTCGAAGCGGTTATTGCTGCCCGTTGGGGCCATGCTGTTCTGGAATACCAGGGAGCCATTGACCTGGTCGTAAACATCCACCGGCTGGAAGCGATCCATTTCATCTTCGTGGGCGCGGGCGCCGAAGTCGAATTCGTGGTTGCCAATGTTTACATCGAAGTTTGTCTGCACGCCCTGGGAGACGTATTCCCTGGCGTTGTTCTTGTAATTGAGGCCGCTGGTGTCAACGGTACCGTCGAGAATGCCCTGGGCATTGGCGTCTCCGGCGTTTGCCGCGTCGATGATGTTTCCGCCGCCACTGAGCTTGAACCAGTTCCGCTTGAAGTCGTTGCGGTAGAGGGTCGTGGTGCTGCTCACGGTGTCGTTCCACTCGAACTGGTGGGTCAGGCTGATACCGGAGTGGGTATTGTTCATCTGGTCGATGCTGGACAACCCGTAACGCCGGTTCGGATCCTGGCTGAAGTCCGCATCGGTCAGGCCGAGGTAACTGGAGTTGGAGGTTTCCTCGGAGTATTGCAGCTTGGCGGTCACGCTCTGGCGATCTCCCTGCCAGCGCAGCTTACCGACATAATCACTGATGTCGAAGCCACTGTTGCGGTTGCTTCGGTCAATGTCCTTGAAGCCTTGCGCTGAGCGCTGGACCGTTTCAAACAGGTAACCCCAGTCACCGTTCGTGTCGCCATAGGTTGCATGAACGTCGGTGGATCCGCGGTCGTTGGTGACGGCTTCGACGTAGCCCTTTTGCTTGTCGGGAATGGGTGCGGAGATCAGGTTGATCACACCGCCGGTGGTTTGCGGGCCATAGCGCAGGAGCGGGGCACCCTTGAGTACTTCCAGCGAGGACATGCGCTTCAGCGTCGGGAAATAATAGGCGGCCGGATTGGAGTAGGGCGCCGGCGCGATCAGAACGCCATCTTCCATCAGTGTGACATTGCTGCTGCGCTCGGCGGTGGCACCGCGAATGCCAATGTTAGGGCGCAGGCCCTGACCTTCCTCTTCCCGTACATACACGCCCGGGACGGTTTTCAATACCTGGCTGATGTCGGCCTCAACCTCGGTTTTCAACTGCTGATCGCCAACCACATAGCCTGACCCCGGCAGAGTTTGGGCTGCAGACGCATCGCCAATGATTTCCATAGGTTCAAGCATCTGGGGCTGGTCATCGCCGGCGGCCCAGCTCATGCCCGGGGCAAGGCTGATCGCTACTGCCAGTGACAGTCGGGAAGGTTTAAACATGTGTTTCTCCGGAATTATTCGTATTTGAAATTCTAAATAGAAACGCGTTCCATTTGCAGATACGAATTTAAGGACTTTTAATAATCAAGTCAATAACCAATGTTAATGATAATGAGAGAGTGTCACCAGGCTGAAAAGGTTGAATTTCTCTCAAACGGGCAATTCGGAGGTCGGAGCGGGTTGGGCGGAGGGTGAGGGTATCAACTGGCCCGCAATCCGGGGCCAGCTTTTCTGAAGGCCAAACAAGCCGCCGGTGGTCTGCTCGCAATGTCGGTGATCATGGTAACCCGGTTCGATCCCTTACTCCGTCCACAATCTTGCCCGGAAAGAGCTTTGCCGCCAGAGCAGCGCAACCCAGAGCGCACGAAGGTTTATGAGTAGCGCCAATACCCATTCAAAGGCATTGTCTAGTTGACTGTACAAGGCAGGTACTGCGGCGGTGAGGATAACGGAGAGAATTCCCACCGCCAGTAACGCCCTGTACGGCTGATACTGGTGCAACTGTCCCAGTAGGGTATGCACCAGGATATGTAGCCTTCGAAGACAGCAATGACAAACGTATCATGAATGGTGAGCAGCAGGCTTAACGCCGCTGCTAATGCTAACCACCACAAAGGAATGCTGCGGCGCCGGATTGCCCTATTCATCCCGCCCCCGACAACTCAGACCTCCCCCAACTGTCAACAACAGTGAACATTGACCGCATTGGGGGCGCGGCGCTTTACGGACTTTTAGTACTGTTGCTGACACAATATTAAAGGCAACCGCCGCTATCAGCCATGAATTATTACAGGTCCGCAGTCTTGTGTCGTTTAACTCATGCAATACACGCCCATCAATCTCTAATGCGTATAATAATGATTTATATTTAATTTACCTCAAAGGATTTGCACATGACGTCAATGACTCGTCCGCGACCTCTGGCCCTGTCAATCACCCTGCTTTTGATGGCCGGATGCAGCGGCAATCAGGACGCTGCCAACGCACAACACAGCAGAGAGCCAACGGCAGATAAGGCGCCCGCATCCACGCCGACCAAAACTGACGTTGTTAGCCATTATGCAGATCTGGCGCACGCCACGTTCCAGGATGCGGTGACAACGGCCGAGGTTCTTGGCGAGGTAGTGGACGCAAGATTGTGGCCAGTTTGCTAATGGCGGCGACCCCGAAGTCAGCGACAAAGTGGCAGGCTTTATCACCTTCTACGCCAGCAGCCTTGCAGTTCCCGCCCGTCGCGCCATGGAAAACCCGGAAGTGCAGCAAGGCGCCAGACTCGTTAGCAACACGGGGTGTGCCGCCTGCCACACACCAAAGCACACGACCGGTCTGGTCGCTGACCGGCCAGACCTCAGCGACCAGACGATCTGGCCCAGCCATTTTGTGGCACGGGGGCGAAGCCGAGATATCCAGGGAACAGTTCAAGGCACGATTCAGGACTGAACGTGCGGTGCTGATTGCCTTCCTGAAAGTGCCTGAAGAGGCTCCCGGTTGCACTAAAGTCTAATGCTAATTGACTTCTCAGTCGTCGGGCTTGTGCTACGATCAGTGTGGTCAATATTGTTGCTGTGCCCAGTGCTGACGCAAGACCTGAAGCCACTTGAGTTTCGGGACAGGAGGGCACAGCACTTTAAGATAATGGACGTAATACGCATGACACGTTCAGTAATAAATCAATAATAATTAGGGGTTTATGATGCTAATGACAAATAAAAAAGCGGCACTGAGTTCAGCGCTCGCACTGGTGATGGCGGGGTTATCTTCGCCGGGTCACGCCATGGAATTCAAGGTGTCCGGCCAGCTGGATCGTGCGTTCACAGTCGCGGATAACGGGAATGAGACCGATTACGCGAGTGTCGACAACATCGGTTCCAACTCACGTTTCCGGTTCACTGGCAATGAGAAGATGGCCAACGGCATGAACGTCGGTTTTATCTATGAAATGTCAGTTGTTCAGTTCGGATCCACGGAGTTCGATATCGGCAAAAATTCCGGGGGGGGTGACGTTGACCTGGATACCCGGAAAATTGACATCTATCTCGAGGGTGACTTTGGTAAGGTGAGCTTCGGCAAAGGCGATGGTGCTGGCTACTACGCCAACATGATGGATTACTCCGGAACGCTCTACTACGGTGGCGGTGCCTGGTATACCCTTTATTCTTCCGGCATCAGTTTTGTCGATGATAACGGCAACCAACTTTACAGAATTGGTGCAACCAACAGCGTCTTCAATGCCGTTGGTCGACAAGAGCGTATCCGCTACGACAGCCCGTCGATCGGCGGTCTGGTGCTGTCGACCAGTCTCGACAACGGCAATGCCTATGAACTGGCGGCCCGCTACCACGTAGATTTGCCGGGTGCCAAACTGGCCACGGGGCTGAGCTGGGTTGATACTAATGATCTGGAGATTGCGACCTCGCCCACCGATGGACAGCCACTCACCCCTGGGTCGGAATTCAGAGAGAAGCAAGTCCTTAGTGCTTCGGCGTCTTTGTTGCTGGACGGTGGCCTGAACTTTACCGTCTCCTACGGTAATGATGAAACCGACGCAATAGCCAATGCGGGGCAGGCTAATCAAGAAGGCTTTGATGCGACCAACCTATTCGGTCAGGTAGGCTACTTGACTGGCGCTCATCACTTTGCAGTCAACTATGGCGAGACCAAAGATCTGATTGTTGAGGGAACCAAGGGAAGCCAGATTGGTCTGGCATACGTGTACGACTGGTCGAGCGCGGTCCGCTTGTTCTCCTCGTATCACCTGTATTCGCTTGACCTGCCTTCGTCGGTCAAGACCGCTGAAGGATGGGGCGATGCCAACGATATCAGCCAGCTCTATGCCGGTGTCCGGGTCGCCTTTTAACCAACGGGTCTGACCTGAATAACGGACAGGAATAAAATATGCACAAACTGCGGTTATGGATAATTCCCGTGCTGGTAGTGGCTCTGTCGGGCTGCGGACTTAATGTGGTCCGACCCGCTGACACGACGCCGATGCCGGGAGAAGACCGCCTGCCTGATGGACCAGGCCTGTTTGCCAGCAGTCCCGATGACAGCGCCCGGGAGGGATATTCTATCCTGCCGGGTCGTTGCTCAGATTGTGCGACCAGTCAACGCGCCGGAGGAAAGGCGGCCCCGGACTCTGACACCTACAGAAGCTTCGAAGCCTTCAGGCGGATGGACCCAGACTCACAAGAATACAGGGAATTTCAGAAATGGCTGGAATGGAAACAGTTTCGCCAGTGGAAATCCCGGCAGCAATGAGGCTCGGGGGTGAAAAACTCTACCGTGCCCCGTGCCGACTGTTATGATGTGATGAAGCCCCGCTCAACTTTCCTTTCTCTGGCAGATGCTTGTCACTTTTCTGCCATCTCTGCTATCAGCACTTGCCGCTGGGTTAGCTTGGTCGACGATACCTACAAAAAATCTCAAATCAGAGACGTCGGAGGAATAATGAAAACAATACCAAAGTGCATTGGTTAGGGATGCCTGGGAGCGCTGATCGCTGTAAACGGCGTACCCGCGGCCATGGCTGTTGAGGTTACCACAGCATCGGGAGTGAAACTGGACATAATCACCCAGGGCAAGTTTCAGCCCACATACTTCGGAAACTTCGATCTGGACAGCAGCAAAGAAGACGCTGCCACCGGCGAGACTTCGTTCGGTAGCTACGATGTTTACTGGATGCCAATTAACGATGGGTTGATTTCAAACTCTACCGACCCGAGCCGGCCGACTGCGAACGTGGCAAACGGGGAACCCGACAGGGACGTTTACGCATCGAAATTTGATACTGACCTTGGCAACGACAGCCGGGTTTCCCCATCCTGACCTATAGCGATAACCAACAGCAGACCGCGCAGGCGACCTATTTCGGTGTCGAGTACATTGGAAACATTGGAGTTATGAACGTCCGGGCCCTGGACGGAGCCGGTTATGGTGCGATCTCCAACGCCGGTACCGGTAACAACCCGGGGCAGATCATGCTTTCGGTCGGAAGCTCCGGCAACCTTGCGTCAATCTCGCCATCTCCATGAAATCCGCTGACTCCCGGAAATACCTGTTTTCAACACTGGTTGATAAGGCCGGAGAGGTCGAGCGGGTTGCTGATACGAAGCCCGCGTTCGATACTGCTACATCCCCGCGAAGGATTCTGCCTCTGCCATCGGGTTTCAATCCGTAGAGGGTGTCGTCCTTGCCTACATCAGCGCAGGACAACCCCGGCCGGCTGGTTTTTCTCTTCGATGCAAAACTGGTGCTGGGCTCAGTCACCTCTGAAAGCATAAAGCTGATTGATGAGCTGCAGTCCGACATCAAGGGCTCAAAAGCGATTTACCTTACAGTTGGCCAGTCTTGGTATAAATTACATGGACGGCGAAGACGCGAATAACAATGGCGGCGACGAACTTCGCGGAAGAGTCCAGTATGTCTTTTGATGGTTAACCAGAGGCGACGGCAGAACACTCTGCCCCTTTTTTTGTGCGCCCGGCAGGGGCGCACTCCTGGAGGTGCAAGTCCTCCCGTAAGCTGGCCACAGCGAACGAAGTGAAGCGCAACTGCGGAAGGGCGAGCAACTGTTGAGAGGAAGCGTGGAGCGTAAACCGTGAGCCGATGAACAAGAATCGGATATGAGGCACTGCCGAGCAGGGCGAGCGGGCCAGAAGCCGCGAAGCTCTTGTGGCCAAGGCGATGCGGCGTAAATCCGGCGGTTGTGCGGTGAAGGAGTGTGTTCTTACCCGGGGATATCTCGCCTTATGCCTGAAAGGGCAACGTGGCAACACGGAGCGGAAAGGTGAAGCCTTGCCAGATGTGACCAGCGATGAAACAGGACTCCCGCGACGAGAATCGGAGGGCGCAGGGCGAGGCCTGCTTGAGCAGGTATTCGCACGAGAGAATATGCAACGGGCATGGAAGCGCGTGAAGGCCAACAAGGGAGCGGCGGGTAGGCATCCCGAAACCGGACGGAAGTGAACGGGAACTGCTGCGCCTTGGCGCGAGTCCCTGGGTTGTGGAATCCGTGGCGGCCCTGAGCCGTCGCTGGTGGCATAACAGTCGGTCTGCCATTCACAACGTGCTGACGATTGCCTACTTTGATCGGTTGGGCGTGCCGCGTCTCTCGTGATACCTCAACGTCGCGAACCGCCCGGTGCGGACCCGCTTGCCGGGTGGTGTGGGAGGGGCGGAGCCTAGTGGCTCCCCCCTATCCCGATTAGGCTTTATGGTGTTAAAACCACCACCGGACGCCTGCCACGAAGCTGGAGGACTCGACGTCTTCTCCCTCGCGCTCACGAAGGTCCTTTGTATTGCCGAGAAAGCGGGTGTAAGAAACACCCACGTAGGGTGCAAACTCCCTCGAAAAGTGGTATCTCAGGCGGAGCCCCAGGCCCACATTGTTGATGCCACTACCGACGCCCCATTCCTCGACATCGCTGAAGGCGACGAGCGTTTCGCCGCGGCCCTGCAAAATGAGCCTTTGGGTCAGCAGCCAGTCGTACTCGGCTTCAAGATCGTATGACACGTCACCGTCGTCGGTGACTCGGAGATTTGTGTCTACCTCAAACCAGTAGGGGGCAAGTCCCTGCAATCCAACAATGGCCGAATAGCGCTCCTTATTAGGGCTTGGGCCAAATGTGGTCTGGGCCCCCAATCCTGTCTGTATGTCCCAGAAGCGAGCGAAGCGATAGCTGTACTGCACATCAAAGTTTTCGATGTCGCCGCTTTCGCTGGATAGATCGGTCTCACCTTCCGTTTCGACCCAGAGCCGATTGCGATCTTTGCCAATCCATCCCTGGGCATCCCACAGGGCCATTTCGTTGTTGCCGTCACGCTGGTATTCCAGCCGGTCAAACAGAACCTGGCCAAACACCTGGTTGTCATGTATTGGCAGTGTCCAGTCCGGTTCGGCCTGAACGCCAGTACCAGCGGCGCCGGCTCCCGAGGCAATCGTGAGGCTGAGGCGCCCACAATCCACTTGATGCGATTCATCATAATGCTCATCCCCTATCCCGTTAAACGACCGACACGACACGAAACATGCCTGCGTCCATGTGGTACAGCAGGTGGCAATGGAAAGCCCAGTCACCCGGTGCATCCGCCGTAATCAGCGCGGATACACGCTCGCCGGGTTTTACGGAAATCGTGTGTTTGCGTGGACGATACTCACCCGCACCGGTTTCCAGTTCCATCCACATGCCATGCAGGTGAATGGGGTGATCCATCATTGAGTCGTTGACGAGGATCAATCGCAGGCGCTCGCATGGTAGAACTTGACCGGGCCATCGACTTCAGAGAACTTTTTGCCGTCGAACGACCACATGTAACGTTCCATATTGCCGGTAAGGTGCAGTTCCACTTCGCGTTCGGCCGGGCGCTTGTCAGGCCAGCCATCAATGCTCTGCAGCTGGGAATAAGTCAGCACCCGATGATTGGCTGTTTCAAAGCCCACACCGGGGTCATCCAGGCGTGACTGCGGGCTGGAAGCCACCATGGCCGCCCCGGGACCGTGATTGTCAGGGCCATGGGATATCGGCCGACCCGCCGTCGGGACCTCATTCATCGTTGCTTTGTCCGAGCTCATCTTGTTCATTCCCGATTCGGCGCCATCCATCATCATTTTGCCATGGGCTTTGTCGTTGCTGCCCGACATCATCGCCATCTTGCCACCCATGTCCATGCCGCTGTCCATGTTCATATCGCCGTCCTTGCCCATGGCGCCCATGCTCATCGCGCCCATGCCCATGGCGGCCATACCGCGCTCGGTTCGCGGATACATGGGCGGCACTGGCGCCTCTATTCCCTTGCGGGTGGCCAACGTTCCGCGCACATACCCCGACCGATCCTGTGACTGGGCAAACACGGTATGGGCCGTGTCGGTTGGCTGTACGATCACGTCGTAGGTTTCCGCCACGCCAATGCGAAATTCATCCGTTTCTACGGGCTGCACTGGCTGGCCGTCAGCGGAAATAACCGTCATCGGGAGTCCCGGGATACGGACATCGAAGAAGGTCATCGCCGAGGCGTTGATGAATCTCAGGCGAATTTTCTCGCCGGGACGGAACAGCCCGGTCCAGTTGCCGGCGGACGGCGACCCGTTCATCAGGTAGGTATATTCAGAACCGGTTACATCCAGGATATCCCGGGGACTCATTCGCATTCTGCCCCACATGCCGGCTTTGCTCCACGCGGCATCCCAGCCCATGGTTTCGACATCCTTGAAGAAGTCGCCAACGGTGCGCTGGTTGTAGTTGTAGTAGCCCTCCGCCACTTTCAGATTGCGGAACACGTCGTCGGGAGAATCAAAGGTCCAGTCGGAGAGGACCACAACGTATTCGCGATCGTAGGCCACCGATTCCGGCTCGGCAGGATCAATGATAATCGGCCCATAATGGCCCAGCTGTTCCTGAAGGCCAGAGTGGCTGTGGTACCAGTAGGTGCCGTGCTGTTCGACCGGAAAACGGTACTCAAACGTTTCGCCGGGCATGATGCCGGGAAAGCTGACGCCAGGAACGCCGTCCATCTGGTACGGCAGAATCAGACCATGCCAGTGAATGGATGTTGCCTCCGGTAGCGTATTGGTGACACGCAAGATTGCCTCGCGCCCCTGTTTGAGGCGCACCAGAGGCGCTGGCAGAGTGCCGTTGATGGTGATGGGCTGTTCCGAGACTCTGCCCCCTATCTTGAGAGGTGTTCTCGCGACGGTCAGGTCGTAGATGTCAGCGCCATTACGCACGGTGTGGTGAGCGTTAGAGTTATCGAGTTTGCCTCTTGCAAACGCAGGCAAAAGGCTGTCGTAGCCGGCAAGAAAACCCATTGCAGCCGCGCTTTGGATAAGTCGCCTTCTGGACAGTCCCATACCCTGATTTTTCAAGCTCATGCTTTGCTCCTGTCTTTGCTGGCTTAACTGAAAAACGGAGAGCTCAAATCATTAGGTTAACAGTTCGTTCATTGGATCATATGCAAGCTCTTGCGTTTCACACCTAATGGTATGTTAGGCGAAGTTGCTGAAACGAAACTGAATACGCTTTTCAGCATTGATGTCGTCATTTGTAGTCTTGAATGAAAGCCGGCGTCTGTTTAGCGTAGCCCGATTGTTTAGCGACGATAGCACTTGCGTCCCAGTGTTCCACCAAGTGACAGTGAGTCTTGTATGCAGTAAACCGGCCGGGAAGGAATGGTGAGTGCAACGGATGTGCTCATGCCCTGAGTGGCGTATGATTAAATGTACCTTTTCATGTTTTGTTTGAGAGACACCGATGAACAGAGAACCTGTCAGCCGTGAGTTGTTCGATGAGGTAATGGTCCCCAACTATGCACCTGGGTCTGTGATTCCCGTCAAGGGTGAAGGCTCCCACGTATGGGATCAGGAGGGTAAGGAATACATCGACTTGGCGGGCGGCATTGCGGTGACCTGCCTCGGGCATAATCATCCCGGCCTTGTTGGTGCTTTGATGGAGCAGGCCGAAAAAATCTGGCACCTGTCTAATGTCATGACAAACGAGCCTGCCCTGCGGTTGGCCAAGACCCTGTGTGATCTGACCTTTGCCGAACGTGTGTTCTTTGCCAATTCCGGTGGCGAGGCCAACGAGGCCGCGTTCAAGCTGGCCCGGCGTTACGCCTGGGAACATTTCGGCCCGGAAAAGAATGAAATCATCTCCTTCAAGAGCTCGTTCCACGGCCGCACCCTGTTTACGGTCAGCGTCGGTGGCCAGCCCAAGTACCTTGAAGGTTTTGAGCCTGCGCCAGGCGGCATTCATCACGCCGATTTCAACGATCTGGAGTCGGTCCGGAAATTGATCTCCAAGGACAAGACCTGTGCAGTGGTAGTAGAGCCTATTCAGGGTGAAGGTGGCGTCATGCCCGGCGATCCGGAATTTCTTAAGGGCCTGCGCCAACTCTGTGACGAAAACGATGCCTTGTTGGTGTTCGACGAAGTCCAGTCCGGCGTTGGCCGCACCGGACACCTCTATGCCTACCAGATGTATGGTGTAACGCCGGACATCCTGTCCACGGCCAAGGGGCTTGGTGGTGGCTTCCCGGTGGCGGCGATGCTGACCACAGAAAAGGTGGCGAAAAGCCTGGGTATCGGTACCCATGGCAGCACTTATGGCGGGAACGCCCTGGCCTGTGCTGTTGCCCAACGGGTGATTGATACGGTGAGCCAGCCAGACATCCTCAAGGGCGTCGGGGCGCGTTCGGAGCGCCTGCGGAAGCGGATGATGGACATTGGTGAGCGCTATGGCATCTTCAGTGAGGTTCGTGGCTCTGGCTTGCTGCTCGGCTGTGTACTGACGGAAGAGTGGAAAGGCAAGGCGAAGGAATTTCTCAATGCCGGCCTGAACGAGGGCGTGATGGTGTTGATTGCCGGCCCGAATGTCGTGCGGCTTGCGCCGTCACTGATCATTCCAGAGCCTGATATTGATGAAGCGCTGGCCCGGTTTGAGGCTGGTGTGAAAAAGGTTTGTGGTAAGTAGCAGACGTTAACCCACGATATTAACCACAAGCATGAATACGGGAGCCGCCTATGTGGTTGGTACGTCCGGCTCAGCCGGGTGACCTGAACGACATACTCGACATTGCCGGGGGCCAGGGCCCTCGGATGTCATCCACCCTGCCCAAAAAACAGGACGCACTGTCCACCAAGATTGAACAATCCACTCGCTCCTTTGCCGGCACAAATAAACCCGACGAACCCAAGCGGTTCCTGTTCGTGCTGGAAGACACCCGTGCAGGTAAGGTGCAGGGCGTATCGGGTATCGATGCTCGGGCGGGTAATGGGCAGCCATTCTACAATTACCGTCAGGACGCACTTATCCATGCCTCCCATGAGCTGGGCGTTTCGCGCCGGGTGGAGGTTCTGTACCCATCCCATGCCCTGACCGACCACACGCTGTTGTGCTCCTTCGCGATCAGGTCGGAGCTGCGTGCTACTGACGCCTTCGAGCTGCTGTCCCGCGCCAGGATGCTGTTTATCGCCAGCCATCGCTCGCTGTTCACGGATAAGGTGGTTGTGGAAATCCAGGGTGTCCAGACGCAAGACGGCGAGGTGCCGTTCTGGGACAGTCTGGGGCGGCATTTCTTTAATATGGATTTTGAAACCGCGGACCAATACTCCGGGTTGTTGAGCAAGACGTTCATTGCGGAGCTGATGCCACCCAACCCGATCTACGTCACGCTGTTGAGTGACGCTGCCCGGGAGGCGCTTGGGCAACCCCACTCACAAACCCGTGCGACCTACGAACTGCTCCAGCGTGAAGGGTTCCGGGCTGGTTGCTATCTCGATATTTTCGATGCCGGGCCGGTACTCGAAGCCCGCACCGATGCGCTCAAGTCCGTTGTTACCAGCCATCCGAAAGTCCTGCACGCCGCGCATACCGACGACGGCGAAACCTGCCTGATATCCGGTGGTGAGGGCAGCGATTTCCGCAGCACGCTGACGCCCATCACCGAGAGCCTCAAGGACGAAGTGAAAGTGCCGCCGAAAACCTGGGAGAGTCTGGGCCGGAGCGCCGGTGACACGGTAAGGGTGACGCCACTATGAACAGGGCAACCACAGACAGGAGGCCGGAATGCTGGTAATCCGACCCTTGCAGGAGAATGATCTGGATGCCCTGTATGCCATGGCACAGGGCGCTGGAAAGGGATTAACAACGCTGCCCGCGGATAGGGCTCTGCTGGCACGGAAAATCGACCATGCCCGGGAGACCTTCAACCAGCGCTGCGCGCCAGAGGCCGGACTGTATCTGTTCGCGCTGGAGGATACGGAGCTCAAGCGGTGTGTGGGCATCAGTGGCATTCAGGCACGCGTGGGCCTGGATGAAGTGTTCTATAATTATCGGCTGAGTGTGACGGTGAATGCCTCCCGCGAGCTCGACGTGCATGTGCGCACCCCGACGCTGCACTTGTCCAATGACATGACCGGTACCACCGAGGTGTGCTCTCTGCTGCTTTCGAGCTCCCATCGGGGCGGTGGCACTGGCCTGTTGTTGTCCCGTTGCCGGTTCATGTTCCTGGACGACTTCCGCTCGCATTTCTCCGAGAAAGTCTTCGCTGAAATGCGGGGAGTGTCTGACAGCAACGGCCAGAGCCCGCTGTGGGATGCTCTTGGGAGCAAGTTTTTTGACATGGAATTTAGTGAGGCGGACATGTTGTCGGGCCTTGGCAATAAATCGTTCATTGCTGAACTGATGCCCAAATACCCCATCTACCTGCCGATGTTACCGGACGCTGCACGGGCCGTGATTGGTCGCGTGCATGAAAACACCGCGCCGGCGCTGAAAATGCTGCAGGCGGAAGGCTTCAACTTCAATGGCATGGTGGACATCTTCGATGGTGGCCCGGCGGTTGAGGCTTTTATTCACAGTATTCGTACCGTGCGCGAAGGTATAAACCGCCACGTTATGATCCGCAAGAAACCGCTGGTGACGGATGTCCCGGCGGAGCAACAGGTAATGATATCCAACCGCTCGTTCCGGGACTTTCGGGTAACCACCATACCGGCCGAGTGCATAGGACTCGATACTGTCAGTATTCCGGCCGATGTGGCCGAGGCGCTGGAAGTTGAATCCGGAGACCTCGTGCGGCTGGCCCCTTTGAAAGATACCGGAAGGAGGTAATGACAATGGCAAACCTGACAGGTCAACTCTTTATTGATGGACTCTGGCTGGAAGGCCATGGCGACTTTTTCGAATCCCTCCAGCCGGTCACCGGAGAGACGGTCTGGGATGGCGTCAGCGCCAGCATCGAAGACGTGGACGCCGCCGTGCGCGAAGCCCGCTCAGCGTTTGTCCACTGGCGCAAGCGTCCGTTCAGTGAGCGCCAGGCCCTGGTGGAAAAATTTGGCACGCTGTTGGAGGAACACAAGGAAGAACTTGCGCACCAGATCGGCTCGGAAACCGGAAAGCCCCTGTGGGAATCCCGCACCGAAGTGGCAGCGATGATAGGCAAGATCGGAATCTCCGTTGCCGCCTATCACGACCGCACCGGCCACTCCGAATCCGACGTTGCTGGCGGCCATGCTGTATTACGGCATCGCCCCCATGGCGTGGTGGCGGTGTTCGGCCCCTATAATTTTCCCGGGCATCTGCCCAACGGGCATATCGTGCCGGCGTTGCTGGCGGGCAACACCGTGGTGTTCAAACCCAGTGAACTGACCCCCGGTGTCGCCGAGCTGACCGTGAAACTTTGGGAAAAGGCCGGCCTTCCTTCCGGCGTCATCAATCTTGTGCAGGGGGCAATGCCGACCGGTAAATCCCTGTCGTCGCATCCGGGCGTTGATGGGCTGTTCTTCACCGGCAGTTCCACGGTAGGGCACCTGCTGCACAAGCAGTTTGGTGGTCAGCCCGAGAAGATCCTGGCGCTGGAGATGGGCGGCAACAATCCACTGATCGTCCAGAATGTGCATGACCTGGATGGCGCGGTGCATCACGCCCTCCAGTCCGCCTTCCTGTCGGCGGGTCAGCGTTGCACCTGCGCACGTCGTTTACTGGTACCAAAGGGTACCAAGGGCGACCAGTTCCTGGAGCGCTTTGTTGAAGTGGTCAGCCGCATCACCGTGGGCGATTTCGATGCGGAGCCGCAACCGTTCATGGGGGCGGTAATTTCGAAAGAAGCGGCCGACAAGCTGTTGGCGGCCCAGAACAGCCTGGTGACGAAGGGTGGGCAACTGCTACTGGAGATGCAGAGTCTGCGGGAAGGCACCGGCCTGTTGTCACCGGGCATTGTGGACGCAACCGGCCTGGACCTGGTGGATGAGGAATTCTTCGGCCCGTTGCTGACGGTATACCGCTACAAGAGCTTTGATGAGGCCCTGGAGCTTGCGAACAACACCCGCTATGGACTCTCGGCGGGCATCCTGACCGATGACCACAAACTCTACGAGCGACTGACGGACGAAGTGCGCGCGGGCATCGTCAACTGGAACCGGCCGTTGACGGGCGCCAGCAGTGCCGCGCCGTTCGGTGGTGTCGGGGCCAGTGGCAACCATCGCCCCAGTGCCTACTACGCTGCCGATTACTGTGCCTGGCCGATGGCCTCGCTGGAGGCGAAGAAGAGCGAAGTGCCGGACAGCCTGGCACCCGGGTTAAATTTCGACTGACGGAAGACGAGTCATGGCCAAGCATGCAGTAGAAGCCAATTTTGATGGCCTGGTAGGGCCTACCCATAACTATGCCGGGCTGTCATGGGGCAATGTGGCGTCCAAGTCCAACGTTCGCTCGGTGTCCAATCCGAAGGAAGCCGCCCTGCAGGGGCTGGCGAAAATGAAGCGTCTGGCGGATCGCGGTTTTGTCCAGGGTGTTCTGCCACCCCATGAACGCCCGCATATTCCGACCTTGCGGGCATTGGGGTTTACCGGTTCGGACCGCGACGTTCTCAGCGCGGCCGCCAAACAGAGCCCGTCCATCCTGGCGGCGGCATCATCGGCCTCCACCATGTGGACGGCCAACGCCGCTACGGTGTCGCCGAGTGCGGATACCTCCGATCACCGCGTGCATTTTACGCCGGCAAACCTGAGCGCCAAGTTCCATCGCTCTATTGAGCATGTGGTCACCGGCCGGGCACTGAAATCCATCTTCGCGGACGACGCCTGGTTTGCCCACCATCCGGCGCTGCCGTCGGTCAGCCAGTTTGGTGATGAAGGCGCCGCCAACCACACCCGTCTGTGCGGCGGGTATGGTGAGCCGGGCGTTGAACTGTTTGTATACGGCCAGATCGCCTTCAATGAACAGGCTCCGGCCCCGAAACTTTATCCTGCACGCCAGACACTGGAGGCTTCCCAGGCCATCGTCCGCCTGCATGGCCTGAAAGACAGCCACGTGGTGTTCGCCCAGCAGAACCCGGCCGCGATTGATGCCGGGGTGTTCCATAATGATGTCATCGCGGTGGGTAATGGCAACGCGCTGTTCTACCACGAGCTGGCGTTTCTGGATGAAGAAACCGTGCTGGCTGATATCCGCTCACGCCTGACGGGTGCAAAACTGGAAGCCGTGCGTGTCACCAGTGAACAGGTTCCGCTGGAGGACGCTGTGGCCTCCTACCTGTTCAACAGCCAGTTGCTGAATACGCCCGATGGCATGATGCTGGCGGTGCCCGGTGAGTGCCGTGAGATCGAGTCGGTCAGCCGCTACCTGGACGAGCTGGTGAATGACTCGGGGCCGATTACGTCGGTGGAGGTTTTCGATGTCAAACAGTCCATGCGCAACGGCGGCGGCCCGGCGTGTTTGCGTTTGCGGGTGGTGCTGAACGACGACGAGCTCAAGGCCATGCACCACGGCGTATTGCTAACCGACGCCTTGTATGAACGCCTGACTACCTGGGTCGAGGCGCATTACCGGGAGGAGCTGTCGCAGGAGGATCTGGGCGACCCGATGCTGCTTGACGAAGTCCGTAAGGCATTGGATGAGCTGACCGGTATTCTTGGGCTTGGGTCTATCTACGATTTTCAGCTTTGATCCGGTTCTTGTCCTTTTTCTCAGGACGAAATCGAGGACGTCAGCATCTCCATGGTGTGGCGGATCAGTGATTCCGCAGAAACGTTGTCCTCCAGGCCGCTCTCAGCCATTTCGCTCTGGCATAGCATGATGACGCCGTGGAGGGCGCCACGGAGGTAGAGCGCGGTTTCGACCGGGTTGTGGATGCGCTCGCGGTTCATGGTGCCGTCTTCCAGTCCCAGATGTATGGCACCAACCATCAGCTCCATGGTTTCCGCCTTGCAGCCAAACATCTCTCCTGCCAGCTCATCATCTGCTTCTGACATCGCCGTGGAGGCTGTTGTCAGTGCGGAGAAGTAATCCGGCTGTTCGCGGTAGAAGTTGTAATAGGCCACTCCCATGGCTGATATCTGGGCCAGCCCGGTATCCGCCGTCTGGCGAGCCTCCTCAAAGCGCCGGCACAGGCTGTGGCCGGCACGAAGCATGATGCCGCGCTGGATCGCCGCCTTATCCTTGAAGTACACGTACAACAATGCCCGGCTGAGCGCGGCCGTGCGGGCGATGTCGTCCATGGATGTGCGCTCGTAGCCCTTCTCCGAAAACACCAGTTCCGCAGCATCCAGAATGCTGTCGTACCTGGCCTGCTTTTCTTTCTCTCTACGGGTTTTTAACGGCTCACTCATAGGGGATTCCGGGTAATTGAGGCTGCGCTCTCATGATACATGGTTAGCGGTGAAATCCGATTATTGACAAATTGTCAAAGAATGACATTATGTCTGATAATGAATTTTTGTCCACCGGATGGATGATAAAAAACACCGTGACCACGGAAGAGAGGACTTCTCAATGAACATCGCCCGGCGCTCCGCCATCGTTTCCCTCCTAGCCGCTGCAAGCCTGCTTGTTGTCGGCTGTAAATCCAGTGAACCCGCCCCGGAACAGGGCGCTACCCTGGTGACGGTGCGTGCTGCCGAGGTGACGGGCGGCAAGACAGAGGGCGTGTCGCTACGCTTTTCCGGTATCGTTCGGGCGGCCCAACGGGCAACGCTGACGTTCCAGGTGAGTGGCACCCTTCGAGAGCGCGCGGTTGAACTGGGGCAGACTGTCAAGACCGGTGACCTGCTGGCGCGGTATATAACCCCGCACTGGAACCGGCGCGGGATTCCGCAGCCGCCAGGCTGGACGAACTAAAAACCCAATATGATCAGGCCAAACGGGAATGGGAGCGCTCCCGCCAACTGCACGAGCGCGGGGTAGTGTCTGAGCAGGGGCTTGAGCAACTGGCCTCCCGGCGGGACAGCCTGAAAGCCAGTATGGCAACGGCCGAAGCATCTCTTGCCGAGGCCACACGCTTACTGCGAGAAAGTGAATTGAGGGCACCGTTCGACGGCCGGGTTGAAGCATTGCTGGTGGAACGGGATGAGTTTGTGGCCTCCGGCCAGCCGGTGATGCGTCTGTCGTCCCCGGAGGGGCGCGAAGTGGAAGTGCGGGTGCCGGCGTACATGCTCAACCATGTGTCGCTGTCGCAACTGCTGCCGGTTTGGTCGGTGCAGAATCGTAACCGTGCGCCGGTTACCGGCTCCATTGTGGAAATTGCCCAGCCCGGAGGTGTTCGCGGCGAGCTTCATCCGGTATTGGTCAGCCTGCCGGCAGATACCCTCGAACCCGGGGAGCCGGTGGAAGTGGGTATTACGCCCCGTGAAACCGTGGCCACGACGGTGCCGCTGTTGTCAGTGATGAAATCCAACGGAGGCGCCAGCGTGTTCCGCATTTCCGATGGCGTTGCCCGCCGGGTGCCAGTGACGGTGCAGCGGATCATCGGTGAGCGTGTGGTGGTGGATGCCGCTGATCTTAGCGCTGGTGATCAGGTGGTTTTTGCCGGCATGACCCGTATTTCCGACGGTGATGCCGTGGAGGTGCGCTGATGTCACTGCGCCTGCTGAACTTTCAACGCTTGCTGGGCATGGTGGTGACCATGCTGTGCCTCCTGGGGATTGCGGCCTACAGTACCATGCCGCGCCAGGAAGACCCTTCATTTCCCTATCGCGCCGGTCTGATTAGCATTAACTACCCAGCGCCAGCGCCGAAGCCGTTGAGCGGCTGGTACTGCAGCCATTGTCGGACGAGTTGCGCCAGGTGGAGGAGGTCGATTATACCCAGGCCACTGCCCGTACCGGCGTGGCGATTTTCAACGTGCGCCTGAATGACACCATCTACGATACCGACTCCGCCTGGGATCGCGTACGCCAGGCCATGGACCGGGCGTGTCTGGATTTTCCCGATGACGTTGGCCAGATGGTGCTCGACGACCGCCTGATTGATATCCCCGCCATTATTCTTGCGGTCAGCGGTGCTGGTTCGGTCACCGAACTGAGCGACGTGGCGGAGCGCCTGAAACAGAACCTGGCGGACATTTCCGGCGTGTCCCGTATTGAGCTGGAGGGTGACGCGGACGAACAGATCACCCTGGCGCTGGACGACGCAGCCATGTACCGGCTGGGCATTTCCCCCGCACGCGTGTTGGACACGTTGGCGCGCCGCAACCAGACCACACCGGGCGGTTTTGTTGTCGCCGACGGTCGTCGTCTATCGGTGTTGCCAAACAGCGAATTCACCAGTATGGATGCCATTCGCGCGACGCCCATTGAACTGCCGGACGGCTCTCAGGTGCCACTGGCTGCTGCCGCCGAAGTCTGGCGCGGCCCGGCGGAACCACGACAGCCGGAGGCCTGGTACGACGGTGAACGGGTGGTACTGGTTTCCATGATTATGGAGGAGGGTAGTACCGACGCCATTCGGTTTGGTGAGCGTGTGCGGGAGCGGTTATCGACGATCCGTGAGGAGTTCGCTCCCTATGACATCCGCGAGATGTTCTTCCAGCCCGACAAGGTGGAAGAACGGCTCGACAACCTCGCCTGGAGCCTGGTGATGTCCGTCATCATCATTGTGGCCGTGGTGTTCACCGGTATGGGCATCCGCATGGGGCTCCTGGTGGCGTCGATCCTGCCGATGGTGGCGCTGATCAGTATCGGTCTTTATGACCTCGGGGGTGGCGTACTGCACCAGATAGCGGTCATTGGCATGGTGATTTCCCTCGGTATCCTGATCGACAACGCCATTGTGATTGTCGAGAGCATTCAGGGATACCTGGATGACGGCATGCGACGGCTGGATGCCCTTAAGCAGTCCGTAAAGGAACTGGCGGGGCCGCTGGGAGCCTCCACGGGTACGACCATTGCGGCGTTCATGCCGTTGTTGTTGTCCAAGGGTGGGACGGCCGATTTCACCCGTGGTGTGCCGGTGATGATCATGCTCACCCTCTCCGTCAGTTACCTGCTGGCGGTGTCCGTGGTACCGCTGTTGGCGGCTCGCTTCCTTAAACCCCGCAAGACAGACGCGCGGGAAGACAAGCTGGTTGGGCTTTCCCGTTTTCTCGGCGATCTGGTGGCCAGGCGCCCGGGCACTTTGATCCTTGCGGGTACGGCGCTGGTGGTGTTCAGCCTGTCACTCACGCCGTTCATGAAGCAGCAGTTTTTCCCCAACGCGGATCGTCCCCAGGTGGTGGTTGAGCTGTACATGCCCGAAGGCACGGACCAGGAGCGCACGTCCAGTGTGGCGGCCGATCTTGAACGTGCGATCCGTACTCGACCAGAGGCCCAGGAGGTGCATCGGTTTGTTGGCTTTACCGGCCCCAGCTTCTATTACAATCTGCAGCGTGAGCCCCAGGCGCCGAACCGCGGGCGAATCGTGGTATCAACGCCCACACTGGAAGACACCACCGGCCTGGTACAGTGGATTCGCGACTACGCCGGGCGCGAAATGCCGGAGTTGCAGCTAACGGCAGGAATCTTGGGACAGGGGCCGCCACGGGCAGCACCAGTGGAAGTGCGGGTTTATCACGCCAATGACGACACCCGTGCGCGTGCCGTGGAACAGGTGTTCTCGGCGCTACGCAGCGTTAAGGGCACGGTGGATGTACGCCACAACCTGGATATCGGCGTACCGAGCATCGCCATCAATGTGGACGATGCCAGCGCGGCCCGCTACGGCCTGAACCGCGCCGATGTTGCCCAGAGCCTCTATGGTCAGAGCTTTGGGGTGGTGGCTGAACAGTATCGACAGGAAGAGGATCCGATTCCCCTGGTGTTGCGCTCCCGGGAAGGCACCGGCCTGTCATTGCCACGGTTGTTGTCGGTGAATATCTACAATGATCGGGGCGACGCGGTGCCTCTTTCCGCTATTGCTTCGGTGGAAACGTCCTGGCAATCGGCGGCCCTGTTTCAGCGCAACGGCACCCGGATGAATACCGTCTGGTCCAATCTGATGGCAGGTTACAGTTTCAGTCAGGCCCTGGAGGGGCTGGAAGCAAGGCTTGCAGAAAGCCCATTGCCTCCGGGTACCCGGCTGGACATGGGCGGTGACGCCGAGGGCTCCGGCGATGCCAACAACGCCTTGCTGACCACGGCACCCATTGGTGTGCTGCTGTTGCTGTTCTTCCTGTTGATACAGTTCAATTCCTTCCGGCGTGTCGGCATCATCCTGCTGACAGTGCCACTGGCCACCGTGGGTATCTTCCCGGGGTTGGTGTTCTCCGGCTCACCTTTCGGCTTTCAGTCGCTGCTGGGTGTCATCGCCCTGGTGGGGATTGTGGTGAACAACGCGATCGTATTGCTGGATGTGATGGATCGACAGTTGGAAAAAGGCAATGACATCCGCGACGCTGTTCGCAAGGCGGTGGAGCAGCGCACCCGGCCCATCCTTCTGACCACCGCAACGACGGTAGCCGGCTTGTTGCCGTTGGCGTTCTCCAGCTCCACCCTGTGGCCGCCGATGGCTTGGGCCATTATCTCCGGCCTGTTGGCCTCCACGGTACTCACGTTGCTGGTGGTGCCGTCGGTCTGCACCCACGTGATCAGCTGTAAGGTGGCAGAGCCAGAGAACGCTCCGGCCTGACGCTGACGCTAGCGTGTGGGCCTGATCATCAGGCCCACACGCTGGCCAACGGGTACGTCGCGGTTCGGGAACACTATGCCTTCGGGTGCGTCGCCTACCGTGTAGCGGGTGTTATTGTCTTCCCAGATGACCGTGCCCGGGTCGTACATGGTGAAGTTGGCGACGTCGTCTGGCACGTGGAATTGGAAGCTGTCGCCGGTGTTCAGGATTTCGTGCACGACTTCAAACACCGTTATGGGTGCTGCTCCCTTGTCCCTTTTTGGCGGCTCTTCGCCTTTTAGTCGTCGCCGCAGGGCATTGGCTATGCCCGTGAAGCGGCTGAGGTCGTTCTGCCCGAAAGGCCGTACCTTGCCAAGTTCCACAGTAAAACTCTCGGCCCCCAGTTCGGACGAGGAAAACGAGGCAAAGGTGGTGCCTTCACGGTGCTGCAATAGCAAGGTTTTTACTTCCGCCTCCAGCAGGAAATCAATCTGCCCATCCGGAATGTCCCGTCCCTCAACAAACGGATAGAGTGCGAACTTCTCCCGCAATGACGGGCGGATGGCGGTGTGCAGGTCGTAGTGGCACACATTGGCAGAGTGCCTGGTGGCGAAGGCCCTGCAGGCGTCCTCCAGCAACCGGGCTCTTTCCGCCTCGGGAAATTTCCGGTATTCCGGTTTACGGTGGGCGCCACCGAACAGGCGGTTGAGGTTCACGTCAATAAAGCGCTGGCCAGCATCCATTGCTTTTGGGTTGCCAAGAATCAACAGTGCCGGGCAGGCCAGTTGCCATTGGCCATCGATCAGTTCATTCAATAGATGATTCAGAACCTCAATGGGGGCGGTTTCATTACCATGGATGCCAGCGGAAACAATCAGCGATTCATGGTTGGGGTTGGGGCGGCCAGCAGGGGGTTCCAGATAGAGGAGCCCTGAGTCCTGCAGCTGCAACCCCGTGCCGTCTTCCAGAACAACAATCTTTTCAGATGTTGCGTGCTCTGTTCGTGTGAGCGTGTGAGAAAGCCAATCAAGGCCAGGACCAAATATCATTTCACCTGCGCTCCGGACTTCCCTGCACTATGGATTTGTCAGCCACTCACCGGCCGTTGATGTTGCAACAGATAGTTTTCCAGCTTGCGGAAGGCGAATACCAACATGAACGTCAAAGCCATGTAGAGCAGCGCCACAAAGATAAACGCATCAAAGGGGGCGTAGAATCGGGAATAAATGTTCCGCGCCGCCCCGGTCAGGTCCACCAGAGTCACCACGCTGGCAATGGCACTGGCGTGAAGCATGAAAATGACTTCGTTGGAGTACGCCTGCACACCCCGCCTCGCCGCGCTCGGCAGGATAATCCGGCGCATCCGCAGAGCCCAGCTCATGCCATAGGCCTTTGCCGCCTCAATCTCCCCACTGGGTGTGGCTACAATGGCCCCCCGGATGATCTCCGTGGTGTAGGCCGCGGTGTTCAGGGTGAAGGCCAGCAGGGCCGGGTAGAAGGCTTCACGGAAGATGTCCCACCAGAAGGTTTGCTGGATACCCTCTATCTGAGCCAGGCCGTAGTAAATGATGTACAGCTGGATCAACAACGGTGTGCCCCGGAAAATATAGGTATAGAACCAGACAGGGCCGTTGATCAGTGGGTTCTTCGAAGTGCGCATGATCGCCAGGGGAACGGCAACCAGCAGGCCCAGGATCAGTGACAGAAAAACCAGTTGAACGGTGGTGACCAGCCCGCCCCAGTATTCCATGATCGTGGGGCCAGTGAAGATATCGTTCTGATTCAGTAGTTCAGCAAGAAATTCAGGCATGGTTCAGCTCCCCTGTACCACGCCAACATTGGCGCGCTTGTTGAGCCACTTGATAAACAGCTCGGAACCGGCTGTCAGGCTGAGGTAGACAAACGCCACCGGAATAAAGAAATGGAACGGCATGCGTTCGGCCTTGGCGGCTTCTTCAGCGACGCGCACCATGTCGGTCAAACCGATGATGGATACCAGTGCGGTGGTTTTTAACAGTACCTGCCAGTTGTTGCCGATGCCGGGAAGGGCGTGGCGCAGCATTTGCGGCAAGATGATTCGGTGAAAGGTACGCCATTGGCTGAAGCCATAGGCGCGGGCCGCTTCAATCTGTCCGCTCTCCACTGCGAGAAAGGCACCACGGAATGTCTCCGCCATGTAGGCACCAAAAATCAGACCAATGGTGATGACGCCAGAGATAAAGGGGTCAAACTGGAAGAAGAAGTCTATTTCGTAGGCGTCGTAGAGATAATCCGACAGGTTGTTCACAGCGACCTGACCACCGTAGTAAAACAGCAGCATCATGACCAGATCCGGTACGCCGCGGACCAGAGTGGTGTAGGTGGTCGCAATCCCAATGGCTACACGGCTTTTGGACAGCTTGGCGGAAGCGCCAACCAGCCCCAGAACCAGCGCGAGAGCAAGGGAAAAGAAGGCCAGTTCAATGGTGACCACAGCCCCTTCCAGCAGGGCCGGGCCGTAGCCTTTCAAGTCAATCATGGGTGCATCCGGTAAGCGGGGGCAGCCAAAGCAGCCGCCCCCGGGCCAGTTTTACATCTTGATGTCGTAAGCGAAGTACTTATCCATGATGGTGTTGTAGGTACCATCTTCCTTTAAGGTGGCAAGCGCCTCGTTTACTTCCTGCGCCAGCTCCTCGTCACGCTTGCGCATAGCAACGCCCACGCCCTGACCGAGTTTGACCGGCTCGCCAACTTCCTTGAAGCCATCCTTGCTCAGGACGGTCTGCTCGCCAACCGGGTAGTCCACAAAGACCACGTCCAGGCGCTGGCCTTCCAGGTCAAGGACCATGTCGTCAGCGGTGGTGTAGCGCTTGATGGTCACAACGCCACCCATTTCTTCGGTCACAAAGGTATCCATGGTGGTACCGCGCTGTACGCCAACGGTCATTCCTTCCATGGCAGCCATGTCGGTGACGTCGGTGTTGAAGCTCTCGGGGCCGAACCAGCCACCCGGAGTGTTGTAGTACGGCTCGGAGAACAGTACACGCTCAGCACGCTCGGGCGTAATGGACATGGAAGACATGATCAGGTCGAACTTGCGTGCCAGCAGGCCCGGAATCATACCGTCCCATGCCTGGATGACGAATTCGCAGTTGGCGTTCATCTCTTCACACATGGCTTCGGCCAGTTCCACCTCGAAACCGGTCAGCTCGCCGTTTTCATCCTTGTATTCGAACGGCTCGTAGGGCACGTCGAAGGCGATACGAAGGTTACGTTCCTGGGCGTGGGCGACACCGGCCATCATGGCTAGGGCGACGCTTGCTGCAACAATCAGTTTTCTCATGAGTCACTTCTCCAGTAGTCAGCCTTGTGGGCATTATTATCGGCAATGATTTGCCTTATTTTGCTGGTTTTGGCGTTTTCTTCCGGGGTGGATATATGCCCCGATAATGAAACATGGTTTCAAGATAGCATTGCACGTCAGAACTTGGGAGCCAGGAACTGCTTCATTCGTTCCGAGTCCGGATTGTCGAAGACCTTGTCCGGTGTGCCTTGCTCCTCAATCACGCCCTGATGCAAAAACAGGACCTGGGATGACACATCCCGCGCAAACGACATCTCGTGGGTTACCACGATCATGGTTCTGCCTTCTTCCGCGAGGTTCTGCATGACCTTCAAGACTTCGCCAACGAGCTCGGGGTCCAGAGCGGAAGTGGGTTCGTCGAACAGCATCACTTCCGGCTCCATGGCCAGGGCACGGGCAATGGCCGCACGCTGCTGCTGCCCGCCTGACATCTGGGCGGGGTAGTAGTCCTTGCGCTCATAGATGCCGACCTTCTCAAGGTATGCTTCGGCCCTTTCAATGGCTTCTTTCCTGGGCACCTTGAGCACGTGAATAGGAGCTTCAATGATGTTTTCCAGAACGGTCATGTGGGACCAGAGATTGAAGCTTTGGAAGACCATGGAAAGCCGGGCGCGAATCAGTTCAACCTGCTTGTTGTCCGCGGGAATTCGTTCGCCTTTGCGATTGGTGGTGAACCGAATCGGGTCGCCATGCACGATGATGTCGCCGGAGGTGGGTGTTTCGAGCATGTTGACGCAGCGCAGAAACGTACTTTTACCTGAGCCGGAGCTGCCGATCAGGGAAACGACATCCCCTTTTTTTGTTTCCAGTGAAATGCCTTTGAGGACTTCCAGTTGATCAAAGGTCTTGTGGATGTCCTTGCAGATCAGAGGCGCTGAATCCGCCATAGGTGGCTCCCGAGGCTATATAACAAAGGCGCAAGTTCTACGGGCTGTGGATGCGGAAATCAATCCCCTAAAGCGGGGTTTTGCCGTTTTTCACCACACATACCGCCTATTAATTGTGGATTATTGAACGTTCGATGCAAGCTTTTTGCCGTTTAGGTCCGTTGTGATGGATTATCCGGTGTTGCCGATGCGTGCAGGGAGACCCGGATAATGGCCGTTCCCTGTTGCTCGATCGTACGCATGGCGTCACTGACAAAACGCACGTGGGCCATGGCGATGCGTTTTGCCGCTTCAGGCTTTCCTGCCATCACCGCCTGGTAGATTCGCTTGTGCTGCCGGGAGATCTTGTTGCGCATTTCCTCACGCGGATTCAGGTTGGCAACGGAGGCTTCCACGGTCAACAGCATGAGGTTCTTCAAGCCATTCAGAACATGCACCAGTACCGGATTGTGGGACGCTTCCACGATGGCCTGATGGAAACTGTGGTCCGGCCGGGCGTTGGTGAGTGGATCGGTCTGTTCAAGTGCGGAGTAGGCCTTGGTAATGCGATGAAGGTCCAATGCGGTGGCCCGTTGCGCGGCCAGGTAGGCGGCCTGGCCCTCCAGTTGTTCCCGTACCTCGAGCAGGTCGTACAGGGTTCGGGGGTGGCCGGTAAACATCTGCAATAACGGGCTGTCCTCGCCCTCATTTTCATTGCCGGGCACGATGCGAGCCACGAAAGACCCCTTGCCATGCCGGGTTTCAATCACGCCCCGCCCCTGCAGTTCGTGCAGGGCTTCACGGATGATTGCCCGAGACACACCAAGCCGGGTAGCCAGTTGTCGTTCCGACGGCATTTTCTGTTCCGGCGCCAGTCCGCCGTCGAGAATGAGCCGCTCGAGTCGATAGGAAATTTCCTGTGCGATTGCCATGATGTTTCCTGCCAGGAGTCACTGGTCGGACCAGTTGTTTTTGTCGTGCCTTGAATTGAAGAATCCCTTTCGGGACCAGTAAATATGGCTCATAACAGCGTTTTCGTCTATCTGGTATTTACAAAACTGGTCTGACCAGTTGGCAATCTTCTGGACTAAACCCGGCAGGACTACGAATATCGATCTAATACCAGCGGTTGCTGGTGTTGACCTGACCCCGATAAAAACAATGTCAACGGAGATGTGTCGATGAATACCAACGAGAACAGCGAGCAATTAAGCGCTCCAGATACGCAGGCCGGAAACGTTGCCCCGCGGCGGGGTTTCCTGAAGTCAGTCGCCCTTGCCGCTGCCTTCTGCGGTGTCGCGCTTGCGGGTGTCGGCCAGGCCCAGGCGGCCACCACCTGGAAAATTCAGTCAGTATGGGATGCCGGCACCGTAGGCTATGACCTGTTCGAGGAATGGGCTAATAGCATGGAGGAAAAATCCGGCGGCGAGCTGATCATCAAGCCCTACCCGGCCAAGTCAGTTGCCGCGGATAACAACGCCCTTTTCGAGGCGGTGCGCAACGGCGTTCTGCAGGGCATGAACCCCTTCACCCTGTATTGGTCCGGAAAAATTCCGGCCTCCGTTTTCCTGTCGTCATACCCCGCCGGTCCCGACCAGCCCCACCAGTGGGACATCATGTTCTATTCCATGGGTATGCTGGAAAAGACCCGTGAGATCTACAAGAAGTTCGGTTTATTTTACGTTGGCCCGATTCAGCACGACGCCAACATCATTCACTCGAAAAAGCCGGTTAACAGCCTGGCGGACATGGAAGGCATGAAAATGCGTGTGCCTGGCGGCATGGTCGCCGAGGTATTCCAGCAGTTTGGTGTGTCTACGGTGAGCCTGCCCGGTTCGGATATTTTCCCCGCTCTGGAGAAGGGCACTATTGATGCCGCTGATTACGTCGGCCCTGCCGTGAACTACGAGCTGGGCTTCTCCCAGGTGACCGACTACATCATGTTCGGGCCTCCTGGCGTTATGTCCATCTACCAGCCGGTGGATCTGATGGACCTGACCGTCAACCTGCGTGCCTGGAATGCGTTGGATCCGGAGCTTCAGCAATTGGTTGAGGACGAGGTTCGCATCTACTCCCAGAAGCACTACCTGACTATTCAAAAGCGCAATATTGAAGCGATGAAGAAGTTCAAGGCAGATGGTTCGAAGGTGACTCGTCTGAGCCAGGAAGACCTGGAGGAGTTCCGGAAGGCTGCCATCCCGATCTGGTTCAACTGGGCCGGCAAGAACGAGGATGCCAGGGCGATTCTGGATATCCAGCTTGAATACATGATGAACGAGACTGTTGGCTACCTCAACGAGGAAGACATCAAAGGCATGTAAGCCTGCATAACCATAACAAACCGATCACGGGGAAGGCAGGGAGTGCGCCGATGGCACGCTCGCTGGCCTTCCCCGCTCTGTGATTAAAGGTGATAAAACATGTCTGACCTGAGTGCGTTCGGCTTTGTAATGCCTCACTGGTTTTACTGGGGCTGGCTGGCGGTCATGCCGCTGATCATGATGGCGCTGGATCGTTGGTTGTCCCGACGCGGGGTCGAAGCCATCGACAAAAATGCCGAGGCCAACCAGAAGCTTCAACAGATTGAAGCGGAACTGAAAAAAAGCGTTGATTACAGCGATGCGAGTAACGGGTTTACCAAGGCGGTGGACTGGATCAGCGAGAAATCCGGTGTCTTTATTTCCTTCTGGACCGTGAACGCGGTGGTGTTCTATTTCTTCGAAGTGGTGATGCGCTATTTGTTCAATCAGCCCACCATCTGGGTACACGAAGCCAGTTTTCTGCTGTTCGGCATGCAGTACCTGATGGCGGGTGCGTTTGCATTGCTTCACGGCGCTCATGTGCGGGTTGACGTGGTTTACAACTTCCTGCCACTCCGGGGCCGCGTGGGCATGGATATTTTCACCTCCATGTTCTTCTTCATGTTCGCGATTGCGTTGATGATTACCTCCTGGACCTTCCTTGAGAACTCTTATTCCATGGACGAACGAACCGTTGAGACATGGGGTATTCAGTACTGGCCGGTGAAGGGCGTCATGCTCCTGGGGTCTACGCTGCTGTTCCTGGCGGGCCTGTCCAAACTGCTCAAGGACATCACGATCTTCATTAAACTTGGCCGGGAGCAACACGCATGAGCTCAGAAACCATGACCAACCAGGCCACAGGCTCCCTGATCGGCAAGCTCGGCACCTGGCTGATGATCATCGCCACGATTGCTCTCGCTTTTGTCGTAGTGGTGGAAGTGATCAATATCCTGTTTTACGACCCCTGGAGCGACGAAAAATTCCTGTTCAAGCTGTCCGGCATGTTGTCGGATGTGAAGATTGGACCACTGACCTACATCATGTTCGGCTCCCTGGCCGTGCTGTTGATGATGGGGTTACCCCTGGCCTTTGTGACCGGTGGCCTGGGCGTGGCATTTATCTATCTGGTGGGTGATTCGATGATGCTGAACATCATCCCCAGCCGGATCTTCCCGATGATGACCAACTCGGACCTGGCAGCGATACCGCTATTCATCTTCATGGCCTCCATGCTGGAACGGGCCGGGCTGATCGAAGAGATGTTCAACGTGGTTTACAAGTGGATGGGTGGCCTGGGTGGCGGCCTGGCCATTGCCACCATACTCGCTTCCACGATTCTGGCCGCCATGGTGGGGGTTATTGGTGCGGCCGTGGTGACCATGGGCATTATTGCACTACCGGCGATGCTTAAACGCGGATACGACCAGAAGATTGCGTTGGGCTCGATCATGGCCGGGGGCACATTGGGCATCCTGATTCCGCCGTCCATCCTGGCGATCCTTTATGCGGTTGTAGCGCAGCAGTCGGTGGGTGAGCTGTATCTGGGGTCGGTGATTCCGGGGCTGATTCTGGCTGGCCTGTACGTGATTTATGTAGGTACCCGTGCGTGGATCAATCCGGAGCTCGGGCCGCCAGTGCCGGAGGAAGAGCGGATTGGCCTCAAGGAAAAACTCCTGCTGCTGAAAGACCTGATCGCTCCACTGGTGCTGGTCTTCCTGGTACTTGGCTTACTGTTCGGCGGTGTCGCCACTCCGGTCGAGGCTGCAGGCATTGGCTCCTTCGGGGCAATCCTGGTGGCCATGAAACACAAGGTGTTCTCTGTCGCCACACTGCGCGATGCGTCGGTAACCACTGCCAAGCATCCGCCATGGTGCTATGGATCATGTTCGGTGCGTCCGTCTTTGTCGGCTTCTACATTCTGCAGGGTGGTCAGGACTTTATTACCGAAACGATTCTGGGGATTGGCCTGTCACCCTACGCTGTCCTGCTGCTGTTGATGGTCCTGCTGGTTGTGTTGGGGATGTTCCTTGACTGGGTTGGTATCCTGCTGCTGGCCGTGCCTATTTTCATCCCGATTGTGGAAGCGCTGGAGTTCCCCGGCCTGCTGGGTTTCCCGGCCGTGCCCGGTGAGGATGTGGTGTTGTGGTTTGGCGTGCTCTATCTGGTGAACATGCAGATGTCGTTCCTCAGCCCACCGTTCGGCTACGCACTCTTCTACATTCGGGGCGTGTGTCCGCCGGACATCACCATGGGGACTATCTTCAAATCGTCTCTGGTATTCTTGGCCATCCAGGCATTCGGTTTGTTTATCTGTGTGCTCATCCCGGGTGTCGTCACTTGGCTACCCAATCTGGTTTACGGCTAAAAATAGAGGAGTAATGGATTATGTTGACGGTTAAGCGGCTTGATCTGGCGGACGCCAGAATTTTGATCGAAGGCGCGGCTGAAAAGGCCCGCGAAATCGGCGTGCCCATGTGCATCGCCATCACCGATGAGTCCGGTAATTTGATCGCATTTGAGCGTATGGACGGCGGTAAGATCACCAGTGTGACCATCGCCCAAGACAAGTCCTTCACGGCATCGGCAGCGAAAAAGGCTACTCACGACTATAACGCGGTCAACGTACCCGGAAAGCTGGCATTCGGCATCCACACTGAAGTGGGTGGCCGTATCAGTTCTGTTGGTGGTGGCCTGCCGGTAATGGTCGATGGCGAGGTTGTTGGTGGTATCGGAATCAGCTCCGGTACGCCTCAGCAGGATATGGACTGTGCCCAGGCCGGGATTGATCATTTTGAAACCAAACGCGGTTGATGGTTGTCTCACAGGAAGCCATCACGCTCAGAGAATGATATGAACAGCAAACCGAAAATCAGCGCAGCGGAGCTGGCGGAACAGTTCCGTGCGTTCATAGACCCGGACTTCGTCATTACCGATGACGAAACCATGAAGCCCTATGAATGCGACGGTATGTCGATGTACTGCGAGATGCCGATGCTCGTGGTGCTACCGGAGACCGCTGAACAGGTGCAACGGGTGATGCGCATCTGCAACGAGCACGAAGTGCCCGTTGTGGCCCGTGGTGCCGGAACGGGCCTGAGTGCGGGTGCCATGCCGCACAAGGAAGGCGTGGTGTTGTCGCTGGCCAAGTTCAACCGCATCCTGGACATCGATCCGCTGGCGCGAACAGCCTTACTGCAACCGGGTGTGCGTAACCTGGCGATCAGCGAGGAAGTAGCCCAGTTTGGTCTCTATTACGGCCCGGATCCTTCGTCGCAGATTGCCTGCACCATTGGTGGCAACGTGGCGGAGAACTCGGGCGGTGTGCATTGCCTGAAATACGGTTTGACGGTTCATAACATTCTCAGCGTGGAGATGATCACGGCCGAGGGTGACCGGGTGACCATCGGCAATGACGCGTTGGATGCCTGCGGAATGGACCTGCTGGCGCTGATGACCGGGTCTGAAGGCTTACTGGTATTGTTACCGAAGTGAAGGTCAAGCTGCTGCCAAAACCGGAAATTGCCCAAGTGGTGATGGCAGGTTTCGACAGTGTGCAGAAGGCCGGCGATGCCGTGGGAGGTATTATTTCCCACGGCATCATCCCTGGTGGATTGGAGATGATGGACGGTCACGCCATTATCGCGGCCGATGACTTCGCCCAGGCGGGGTATCCGCGTGACGCCAAGGCATTGCTGTTGTGTGAGGTGGACGGCACGGAAGAGGAAGTCCATGAACACATTGAGCAGGCCGAGGACGTGTTCCGCAAGCTGGGCGCCACCTCGGTTAAAACCTCCCAGAGCGAAGAGGAGAGGGCGCTACTCTGGAAAGGTCGTAAATCGGCCTTCCCGGCAGTAGGCCGTATCTCGCCGGATTACTACTGCATGGATGGCACCATTCCGCGCCGGCATCTGGCGCACGTGCTGCTGGAAATGGAGAGAATGTCCGAAGAGTTTGGCCTGCGGGTAGCCAACGTATTCCACGCCGGCGACGGCAACCTGCACCCGCTGATCCTGTTTGACGCAAACGTGCCCGGCGAGTTTGAGCGCACTGAAGCGTTTGGCAGCAGCATTCTCAATCTTTGCGTGGAAGTGGGCGGCTGCATCACCGGTGAACACGGTGTTGGCGTTGAGAAAATCCGCCAGATGGCCGTGCAGTTTAACGATGAGGAGTTGCAACAGTTCCACGACGTTAAGGCCGCCTTCGACCCGGCTGCATTCTCAACCCTGGCAAGGGCGTCCCCGCCCTGCGTTTCTGTCAGGAATACCGCTCTCTCGAGCACAAACAACACAAGCACGACACGGTGGACGCGGCGCATGGCTGATCTGTCTCAAGAGCTGCAGGAGCAGGTTCTCCAGGCCCGCAAGGCGGGCCAGAAACTGAATATCGAATGCGGTGGCACCAAAGCTTTCATGGGGCGGGCCGCCGACGCCGATGCCGGCTATCTGAAAATGGGCGAGCACACAGGCATCGTCGAATACCATCCTGTGGAACTGATATTGACCGCGCGTGCCGGTACCACCCTTGCGGAGATCGAAGCCACCCTGGCTGAAGAAGGCCAGTGCCTGCACTTTGAACCGCCCAGATTTGGTGATGGTTCCACACTCGGTGGCACACTCGCGTGCAACCTGTCCGGCCCCGCCCGGCCCTGGTCTGGCTCGGTACGGGACCAGGTGCTGGGCATCCGCCTGCTCAACGGCAAAGGTGAGCACCTGCGCTTTGGCGGCCAGGTGATGAAAAACGTGGCCGGCTACGACACCTCCCGGCTACAGGCTGGTGCCATGGGCACATTGGGAGCGATCACCGAGATCAGCCTCAAAGTCATGCCCAAACCGGCGATGTCCCTCACCCTGGTGCAGGACATGGCGATGGATGAAGTCATCCACTACATGAACAGCCGCGCCAAGGAATCCAAACCCATCACCGGTGCTGCCTGGTCGGATGGCAAAGTGTACCTGCGCCTGGCCGGTGCCAAATCGGCCGTAGAGGCCACTGCCGAAAAATGGGCCGGTGAAGTGATGGAGCAGGGCGACGAGTTCTGGCAACAGCTACAACACATGCAGCACGAATTCTTTGTCGGTGATGAACCGCTTTGGCGCTTCTCCGTCGGCTCCACCGCCAAAAACCCGGACCTTGATGGCCCCTGGCTGATCGACTGGGCCGGCTCCCAACGCTGGTACCGTGGTGAAGCGGACATAGCCCAACTGGAAACCATGGCCCAGCGCGCCGGCGGCCAGGTGAGCCTGTTCCGGGGTGGTGACCGCACGGATGAAGTGATGCACCACCAGCCGAGGGCGCTAAAAGAAATCCAGCAACGGCTGAAAAAGTCGTTCGATCCCGACGGTATTTTTAACCCGGGCCGACTTTATAGCTGGTTGTAACAATCAGCTCCGGTATCTCACAGGAAACTGAGCGGGCCTTCTGAGATGCCGGGGAAGTGAGTGGTGGCCCCTTTTCTGAAACTGTACGGAGCCATGGATGGCGGAGTCCAAGCGTCACATGGATGTGCCGAAGGAGCGTGTTTCAGAAAAGGGGTTACCGCTCACTTGTGCTCCAAATCAAAAAAGCAGGTAAACAATGCAAACCAATTTAGTCCAACAATTCGCCAACACCCCAGAAGCCAGGAAGCCGAATCCATCCTGCGTGCCTGCGTACATTGCGGCTTCTGCACCGCCACCTGCCCAACGTACCAGGAACTGAACGACGAACGTGACGGCCCTCGTGGCCGCATCTACCTGATGAAAATGTTCCTGGAAGGCGAAGAAGTCACCGAAAAATCCCGCGAACACCTCGACCGCTGCCTCACCTGCCGCAGCTGCGAAACCACCTGTCCATCGGGCGTCAAGTACGGCCGCCTGGTCGACATCAGCCGAGGCCTGATGGAACAGGAAATGCCACGGCCACCCAAAGAGCGCTGGATACGCTGGTCGCTGGCGCGGGTGCTTCCCAACCGTCGACTGTTCGGCTTCCTGCTGCGCATGGGCCAACTGTTCCGCCCGGTACTGCCATCCGTATTGCGCACTAAAGTACCGCCCAGGAAAAAGGCCAGCCCCTGGCCGGCTGCCAGCCACGACCGCATCGTGCTGGCCCTTGCTGGTTGTGTTCAGCCCTCCGCCACGCCGAACACCAACGCCGCTGCCGCCCGGGTGCTCTACAAACTGGGCGTCACCATGGTGGAAGCTCCGGAAGCCGGATGCTGTGGTGCAGTGAACCATCACCTCTCGGAACATGATCAAGCCCTCAACGCCATGCGCCGTAACATCGACGCCTGGTGGCCCGCCATCGAAGCCGGAGCCGAGGCCATCATCATGACCGCTTCCGGTTGCGGGGCGATGGTTCAGGAGTACGGTCACCTGCTAAAGGATGACCCGATGTATGCCGCCAAGGCGCAGAAAGTCAGCGACATGACCATTGACCTGGGCGCTTTCCTGCTCAAACAGGACCTGGAAAAACTGAAGGTGCCCCAGGGTGCCGGTAAGGTCGCTTTCCATTGCCCATGCACCCTGCAGCACGCCATGCAGCAGAACGGTGTGGTAGACCAGGTGTTGCGCAGAGCTGGTATTGATCTTGCGGAAACCAAGGAGAAACACCTCTGCTGCGGCTCCGCCGGCACCTACTCCATCCTCCAGCCCAAGCTCAGCCAACGCCTGCTGAACAACAAGCTCAAGGCCCTGACCGTGGACAACCCCGACCGCATTGTCACCGCCAACATTGGGTGCCAGATGCACCTGGAAACCAAGGCCCAGGTGCCTGTTCAGCACTGGATTGAGCTACTGGATGCGTAATTTGTGGGTCAGGAAGTATCCTGGCCCTCTCACCCGTCGTTGGTTTTGTTTATAATGCCCGTGCCGACACACAAACCACAGGGAGTGGAAACCAATGCCATGGAGGCAGGCCGCACTAGTTGTACTTCTCGTTATTCCCGCTGTTGCTACAGCCGAAAAAATGTACACCTGGGTTGATGACCAGGGCGTTGCGCACTTTACCGACATAAAGCCAGTGGCTCGTGAACATGAGCATGTGGAGTTGAAGCGCCCCTCGCTTATTCCCATGCGGGAGAACATCACTCGAGGCAAGCGGGTAAGCACCATCAACCAGCAGGTGAGTCGTAGCCTGGAAGCGGGCAGCGGTGGCGGGCGAACGTTGTCCAACAAGCAGAAAGCCCTTGAGCGTGAGCGCAAGAACGCCCGCTGTGAGGAGTATCGGGAAAAGCTGGACCGTATCCAGAAGCAATTGCGCGCAGGCTACTCCAACGATCAGGGCAACCGCCTGCGGCGACAGCGCAGGGAAGTCAGCCAGAAGCTCTCGCGGGAGTGTCTGCTTGGCTAGACTCCGGTTAGGACGAGAACGTGGTTGAAATCAGGTAGACGGTGTAGCTTACGAAACAGGCCAGCAGAAGCCCGCCCTCCAACCGGTTAATCCGTCCCGGCCCGCGAAAGCCATAACCCAATATAAACAGCGACAGAGTCAGCGCCGCCATCACCGCGATATCCCGGTAGAACACCTCTGGTGCGACCACCATCGGCTGATGGTGCCGGCAATGCCCACAACCGCCAGAGTATTGAACAGGTTAGAGCCGAGAATGTTGCCCAGGGCAATGTCATGTTCACCCTTGCGGGCCGCGATAACCGACGACGCCAGTTCAGGAAGGGAAGTCCCCACCGCCACAATCGTCAGCCCGATGATCAGTCGCTCACGCCAAGACCAAGCGCCAACTCAACCGCGCCCCAGACCAGAATCCGCGAACTCACGATCAGCAGCAACAGGCCAACAATCAGCCACAACACCGCGTTACGAAGCGGCATAGCTCGGTAGCTCATTTCCTCCGCGATTTCCCCGCCCAGAGCATCTGCTTTCTGCGTCATACCCTGGCGGATGGACCAGGCCAGCAACAGCAAGAACACGCCCAGAAGCACCAAGGCATCCACAAACGTCAGCTCACCGTCCCACACCTGCCAGGCCGCCAGAGCCGTCACAGTGGCGAGAATAGGCAACTCCTTGCGCATTACCTGCGAGTGAACCGAAATTGGACTGATCAACGCCGTAATACCCAGGATTAGGCGATGTTGGTGATGTTCGAGCCATAAGCGTTACCCAATGCCAGTCCCGGATTGCCCTGAGTGGCGGAAAGGGCAGACACCACCATCTCCGGTGCTGATGTACCAAAACCAACCACCACCATGCCGATCAGCAGCGGCGGCATGCCAAAGTATCCAGCCGTGGCCGCAGAACCCTCGACAAACTTACCGGCGCTCCACACCAGAAGGGTGAGGCCGACTGCAATGGCGATAAACGAGAGAAGCATGGATAGTTCCCCGAAAAACGGTGCTGTTGGCAGTGGTGTTGATGATGTAAGTCATTCTGGTTCCAGAGAATATTAGACGCAAATACGAGCGTTGTTATCTCAGCAGTTATGCGGATGGAGCAGTAGAGGATAAAAGCAGGTATTCTCCCGTGTGTGGCAACAAGAAAGGAAGAATTACATTGAAGGACCTTGAACAGCACAAGAAAATAGCCGTTCTGATCGATGCAGATAACGCCCAGTTGACCAAGCTGCCACTGATAATCGAAGAGCTGTCTTCCCATGGCCACGTGGTTGTAAAGCGGGCGTATGGTGACTGGTCCATAGACAGCCTCAAAAACTGGAAAACCGTTCTGAACGAACTGGCGATCCAGCCCATTCAGCAATTCGCCTATACCAAAGGCAAAAACGCCACTGACGCATCGATGATTATTGATGCGATGGACCTGCTTTACTCCTCCAAGTTTGATGCGTTCGCCCTGGTTTCCAGCGACAGTGACTTCACCAAACTGGCCTCCCGGCTCAGGGAGTCCGAGATATACGTATTTGGATTCGGCGAGAAAAAGACGCCGGTCTCGTTCAGAAGCGCCTGCGACGATTTTCTGTTTACCGAGAACCTCGATTACCCGGAAGAAACCGTGCCCGACGAGCCCGCCAAATCCGAAACCCCAAGTAAGAAACAGGACAAGCTTCCCGAGGAAGTGGCGCTGCTAAAACGGGCCTGGGAGCAAACCCAGGACGATCAGGGGTGGGCAACCTTCTCCGCCGCCGGCTCATTCCTGAAGCGCACCCGCCCGGATTTTGATCCGAGAACGTATGGAGCAAAGAAGTTCTCTGATTTGTTAGTCGAAAGATCCGAGTATTTTACGGTGAAGAAGGGGACAAGCGGACAGGGGTATCGGGCGTATAAGCCGGTTGAGCAAAAATAGCACGTCAGAAACAACAAAGCCCGCACAAGGGCGGGCTAAGTCATTGAATCTTATGGTGCCCGGAGGCGGAATCGAACTCCCTTTAATTCCAGCTACCTAGCGTCAAAAGTCGTGATTTCGGCGTGATTTTTCCAGTCGGTCGTTCATGCCAGTATCAGCTAGTGCCACAGTCAATCAGGCTGTCGCGATCTCTGCTTACCGTTACTCCTATAGTAGTGCATGCCAGGATCCATTCATATCCTCACTTCGGTTTGTCCTGCCCGATATCCGTTTGGTGAATAGAAAGTCCTTCTCTCAGTTCCTTCTGTTTCCGATAATGAAAGTAAGGAGACATCAAGATGCAGAGAGTTTTTCGCAGAATCATTGTCGTATGTGCACTTGGCAATCTCGCGTTGTTTACCTTTGTGGTCGCGGGCTGGTGGTTTTTTGGCGGAATCGAAAGCGTTCAGGATTACATCGGTATGAAACGCAATCGGTTTCCGTACATGCTGCTGGAAGCGGTGACCGTCTGCACTCTGGTGGTTTTCTTAGCTCGAAAACTGATCAACGGACCCCGAAATGTAAAATACGCAAGGCAATACCGGAACCGTGTAGAGCGCGGCAGCCTACCCCTCGATGGCCTTGCTACCGGCACAGCTTATGCGTTTGCGGCTGATCCTGATTTTTTTGAAGTAACCACTGGTTCTGGAGGCTGGGTGACGACGGGATGCATCCAAATGACCTTCGTCCTACGCCTGCTATAGGTGAGGAAGAGCCTCCCTTTCCGGGCGATGACTGGAACGGGATGAGCATCAATCCGGCAACCGGTTTACCGATGGATGGTGACATAGATGTGGCGGGGAACCTTTTGGGGATGGATGGTTCTCTCGATTGTTCATTTGAGCCCATCGAATCATTCAGTGTCGAGCTGGGGGCCGGGGTGAGCGATTGTTTCAGCGGGATTAATGGTGATTGGACTTAGGTTTCGCGAGCTCATCAAGGAATAAGGAAAATAACCTCCGAGTAGCCTCGTTCTTGGCATTCGGGGGTTGTCGAATGACTCATACACCATTGAGGAGCATGATGATGAATCCGATGGTCATCGTCGCAGCTGCAGTTGTCTCGGTTGTTATCACAGGAGCGGTCATGTATTGGATCGCCGCGAAACACGACGAACACCAGTCTTAACGCTCTTGCTGCTTAGGCGTGTTGTCCAGGAGCATAAGGCCTCGGCCGCCCTGAAGCCGCCCGTAGAGGTAGAGCAGCACCCGTGTGATGAAGATAATCCCATGAGCATTCGCATATCTCTCACGACCCCCTACGGTGATCGAGCCAGCTCACGCACAGGAGTATTCCGGCACCGCCGAAAATGAGGGTGCCTGACGTAATGGCGGCTACTGTCAGAACTGGGTCATTCAGCATCGAACTCAAATTAAATTCCTCACTTTCTATTACCAAGAAATAGAGTAATGCACAGGGAACGGTGTTTATGTGGCTGTCAAAGTCTTGGGTTAACTTCTCCTCAGCCGTTTACTTCGTTAGCTTTCGTCAGTCAAACATAAGTGATCATTATTTCATGGGGTTTATTTAGTTAGCGAGACACCCGGTAAAATTACGGGTTTGGCAAACATCGGTATGCCGTAAGTTCTTCTCATAAATTATGAGGAGGTAAAGCGGATGGGGTCAATTCAATCGCGGTTTGTTAAAGCTCTTGGTGTTGGCGTCCTGGCGACCCTGATCTGGTGTTTGGATGTAACTTTCACACTAGCTGGAGCTTACTCGCTCATTGACTCATACTCGTTACAGATGGTTGCGAATTTGTTTAGCGCTTTTCAGCTCCTTGAAGTGCCGGTTGGCTTTCTGATCAGGGCAAGGCGTCGGTCAAACCCAGCGGCGGACTAAATGATCAAATCCATGCGCAATCAGTTATCATAACCGGTGGGCCGTAGCGGTCAAGATTAAACAATGTTTGTGGGGCTTGCACGATATGGGAACAGGCCGCGCGTGGTTGTGGCGTCTTGAACGATTTTCTCGTCGCGCACAACTACCATAATTAGGACCTCTGATCGTTCACGCCGAGATCACATCCACTTCCCCCGGATTCCCACAAGGGGAGTAACACAAAGAAGCCCACTGAGCAGTCCAGAACGCGTCATGCTTCCTGCGCAGCCACGAGCTCGAAATCGATTCCCCTGACTTTGCGAAACTCCTCACGTATGCGGATTCGGTACGCTTGTTGTACACGACACGTTTAGTGTGTTCGTTTTCGAGAGGACTTCGCCTGCGGCTTGAGAATGCTCACGAGGGGGCGCCCCAGTGGAACAATCGTGTATCGCAGGCGAATCGAATTCGAATCCCCGCCTGTCCTTTTCACTGGTCAATCTCGAATGAATCCCACCGACGCTTTATGATGAACTTATACCCTCCCCCCAGTATTTGTGACACTTTTTTCGCTGTCGTGGGGCTCTCGGCGATGGTCAAATTTGGCACATTTTATCCCATCCAGATGCAACAAGCGGATCCACGGACCGTGACATTTCAGGGCGCATATCGGCGCTCTGTTTGTGGATGTTTGGCGCACATATCTCTGCCCAATTCGTGGCACAGTCAGACACAGTTTCAGACACAGATTCAGACACAGATTCAGGCACAGATTCAGACACAGATTCAGGCACAGATTCAGACACAGATTCAGGCACAGATTCAGGCACGCATTCGCGCACAGTGCTGAGAAAGTCGGTAACATAATTTTCATGCAGCACCGGAACTCTTGCTCACGCGCCAGGGCGCGACACCAGAGGGTATCTCGTTGGGTATTAAAACCGTGAACCCATGGGTGTGCTCTCAGGACGATCGCCACTGGAATCTAACAGGGTGAGGGCTCCGGGGGCGCTGTCAGATCCATTTAGCGTCCAAATCAGTATGAGTTGCCGCTCACAACGCGTTAAAGTGTTCCAGCTGCAAAACGCGTCACTCGGTGATTTATTCGACCAATTTCCATCCCGACACTTACCCTACTTCACACAACTAGTTTTACTGCCCGTCACCCTTTGATTCGTTAAACCACCCATCACCGTCCAAAACCGGCTTTTTCGGTCTTATCTGCGTGAACTAGCTCGAAAGTGCAAGTTGGGCCGCCGGTTACTGTCGATGTACGATCCTGGGTGCGGGAGTTTCAGACTTGCACCTTCGGTTTGGCAAAGAAAACACATGGGGTGAGGGGGGGGGATAGACACCAGAATCCTCAGGGGATTGGCTGGAGCTTCGCACGGTATTGAGCTGGTGATTGGCGATTCGGATCATGGTCAAATGGTATCGATTTCGGTTCGCGCGGGACGCTGGTCTGATACCTAGTATGGATGCAAATGCCGAGCATTCTGGGCCCGACTGGATGGATTGTGGTGATGTATGCTCGTACCGATTTTAAGGGATGGTTACACACCCACCGGTAACGTCCGGACTTGCCTCTTTCATGGCAAAGGAAAGGTTGGCCTCCGGGCCTGCGAAAGTGAGCAAGAAAGTTCAGACCCTCCGGCTCGATATTTCGCAGGTAATAACGAGTTCAACCGAACATTCGGACCACAGCCGCTCTCTGCAGAAGTCCGGCTTGTTCTGGTGAGTGTTCGGGTGGGTGAGAGCACGAACATTATCGGGTCGGTTTGCTGGTGGATATACATGGATATCTCGTTTGGTTTGAGGGTTCGCTGTCGCTACTGGGGGGGGGCGGGGTAGTCGCGGTGCGCGCGGCTTAGGATGGATCGTCTCACATGGGGTGCGGAAGCCTCCTTTATGACTTGCTGACAGAAAATCAGGAACATAGACTGCGAAGAACAAGGCAGTCATGCTCATAGGAGAGCCGATTTTGGAGATGATCGACAACATCAACCGTTTGCTCGGCGACGATCTGAAGGAACAAGTAAGCCCGGGCTCCCGGTTGAGAATTGCCGCGTCCTGTTTTTCGATCTACGCCTTTGAAGCACTGAAGGCAGAGCTCTCCAACATCGACAGCCTGGAGTTCATTTTCACGGCGCCCACCTTCGTGCCCACTGAGGTGACCGACCGAATGAAAAAGGAGCGCCGCGAAATTTTTCATTCCTAAAACTCAGCGTGAAAATGGCCTCTACGGTACCGAGTTCGAAATCCAGCTACGCAACAAACTCACCCAGCGTGCAGTGGCTCGGGAATGTGCTGCCTGGATTCGCCAGAAAGCGACTTTCCGCTCGAACAAAACCAAAAGCCCGATGCAGCCGTTCATTCACGTTGAACGGCAAGGTCAAAGCTCCGCTTATATGCCGGTTAACGGTTTCACAGCGGTAGACCTGGGCTATCAGCAAAGCGACGCAGCATCGAATTTCGTGAACCGGATGGATGATCCGGCCCACGCAAAAATGTACCTGCAATTGTTTGAACAGATTTGGACAGACCCTGACAAAGTACAGGATGTCACCGAGGCCATCTGTGACCACATCGAGTCTGTTTATCAGGAGAACTCACCCGAGCGAATCTACTTCACCATGCTCTACAACATCTTCCACGATTTCCTGGAGGATGTGGACGAGGACGTACTACCCAACGATCTGACTGGCTATCAGGACACGCTGGTCTGGAAAAAGCTCTTTAACTACCAGAAGGATGCGGCAACCGGCATTATCAACAAGCTGGAAACTCATAACGGCTGCATCCTGGCGGACAGCGTCGGTCTCGGCAAAACCTTCAGCGCTCTGGCCGTAATAAAATACTACGAACTACGGAACCGGGCCGTGCTGGTACTTTGCCCGAAAAAGCTGGCGGACAACTGGCGTAACTTCAACAGCAACCTGACGACCAACATATTCGCCAAAGACCGGTTCAACTACGATGTGCTCTGCCACACCGATCTCTCCCGCACCTCCGGTGAGTCTTTCGGCATCCCGCTGAACCGGGTCAACTGGGGCAATTACGATCTGGTCGTGATCGATGAATCCCACAATTTTCGGAACAACGATGTCTTTCGAGACAGGGAGACTCGCTACCAGAAACTGATGCGCAAAGTGATTCAGGCTGGCGTCAAAACCAAAGTACTGATGCTTTCTGCCACACCGGTAAACAACCACTTCACCGATTTGCGCAATCAGCTCGCTCTGGCCTATGAAGCGAGTCAGAGACCCTGAGTCAGCACCTGAAGACCAAAACCAGTGTGGAAGAGATCTTCCGCCGGGCGCAGAAAGCATTCAATGCCTGGTCCTCCCTTCCCCCTGAAGAACGAACTGCGGCATCCATTCTCCAAGCCCTGGACTTCGACTTCTTTGAATTGCTGGATTCCGTAACCATCGCGAGGTCTCGCAAACACATCCAAACCTTCTACGACACAACTGACATCGGCCAGTTTCCAGAGCGACTGAAACCTTTATCGTTCCACTGTCCGATTACAGAAAGAGAGGACGTGCTGGACCTGAACACCATTTTCCGCCAGCTGTCGTTGCTCAAACTGGCCGTGTACGCGCCGATCAGCTACATCCTCCCCAGTCGCCTGCGCAAATACGAAGAGCTGTATGACACCGAGGTGGAAGGCGGCAAAGGTAAACTGAGGCAGGCAGACCGTGAGCGCAGCCTCCAGGCACTGATGACCACCAACCTGCTTAAACGGCTGGAAAGCTCTGTCTTCGCCTTCCGGAAAACGCTGGGCGTGTTGCATGCCAACATACAACGCACACTAGACAACATTGAAGCGTTCGAAAGCAGTGCCTTACGACAGAAATCAATGATGATTTGGCGGAATTAAGTGGCTTCGATCCGGACGATGAAGATCTCTCCGGCCTCAACGAGTTTTCGGTTGGCAAGAAGATCAAGATCAGCCTGGCTGATATGGACCTGCCTTCCTGGAGGCACGAACTCCTGGGCGATCTGGAGTTGATCACTGCATTGCTGGATTCGATAAACCGTGTGCAGCCAGAAGACGATGCCAAGCTTCAGCACCTCCTGCGCTGATTCGCCATAAAGTGGAACGCCCACTCAACCCCGGGAACAAGAAGGTACTGATTTTCACAGCCTTCGCAGATACCGCTCATTATCTCTACGACAACCTCTTGCCATTGGCGGGCCAGCTTGGCCTAAACATCGGCAAAGTGACTGGCTCGGACGCGCCCAAATCGACGCTGAGGAAAGGGTACGATTTCCAGAGCCTGCTTACGCTGTTCTCTCCCCGCTCCAAAGAAAAAGCCACAGCGCTGCCGGATGAGCCAGCGGAACTCGACATCCTGATTGGCACGGACTGCATCTCAGAAGGCCAGAACCTGCAAGACTGCGATTTTCTGGTTAACTACGACATTCACTGGAACCCTGTGCGCATCATCCAGCGCTTCGGCCGTATCGATCGGATCGGCTCAACCAATAGTCAGATTCAGCTGGTTAACTACTGGCCGGACATCACCCTGGACGAATACATCAACCTGAAAGAACGGGTTGAGAACCGGATGGTGATCAGCGACATCACAGCCACCGGCGACGACAACGTGCTCACCGCCAAATCCAGTGATATTGCGTACCGAAAAGAACAACTCAAACGCCTGCAGGAAGAAGTGATAGAGCTGGAAGATGTGAAGGCCGGTATATCCATCACCGACTTGGGCCTGAACGACTTCCGTATGGATCTGCTCAATTACATCAAAGAGCATGGTGATCTGAGCTCGGTACCGGCCGGCATGCATGCCGTGGTACCGGAACAGCCGGAGCTGGGCCTGTACCCGGGCGTTATCTTCGCGCTCAGAAACATTCATGACAGCGTGAACATCAACCAGCAGAACCGGCTCCACCCGTATTACCTGGTTTATATCGGCGAGGATGGCGAAATCATCGCCGACCATACAGAGGTCAAACGCCTGCTCGACCTCATTCGAACCAGCTGCAAAGGCAAATTCGAGCCCATACAGCCCGTGTGCCGCACCTTCAATGAGCGCACCCAAGACGGCCGGCAAATGGAGGCTTATTCGGAACTGTTGAGTGAGGCCATTCGCTCAATGATTGAAGTTAAAGAAGAAAAAGACATCGACAGCCTTTTCAGTGGCGGCCACACCACGGCCCTGACCACAACCATCAAAGGCCTGGACGACTTCGAGTTAATCGCGTTTCTGGTGATTGAGGCAACGGACGAAGGCGACCATTCGTGAAGTTAACTACTTGGCCCCGAGCGGCTTATTTCGGGCGAGTTATCCCCAAGAACAAGATCTACGAACATGCCGGCGCCAATACCGCGCTCAAGGACCAGTTTGTTCAGCAAGTCGAACAGATCATCTGGGGCTACAAACTGGCCCCGGAAACCATCAATATTCCCGCTGACACGAAGACCAGCGAGATTCAGGTTTTCCGGATCAACCTGAAAAGCTCACACCTTGACCATAAGGTGTTGCAGGCGATCGACAAGGCCATCCCGTTTCCCATCCTGTTTGAGTTATCCTACCGCGACCAAACAAAACTGGCCGCTGCTTACAAACGCCGTAGCGAATCTGATAGCACTCGCTGGGTTATTGGCCGGTATTTTGAAAGCGATTGGCAGCCGGACGACGCAGAGCGGGAGCCACTGCCCATTGCGCGGAACCTGTCTGCACTCTATGAGCAGCTGTTAAGCCCACTGGTAGACGCAAGCAGCACCGTCGAGGATCGACCGAGATATGTGGAACACGTTCAGGAAGCGTCTCCAGCATATAACGTCAACCGCCCGAACGGGCCAGAAACAAAAAAGCTATCACTGGAACAGCGGATTGCTTTGGCCGAATCCATCGAGGCCAAACAAAAAGAGATCGCAAAGATCAGATCCCGCCTGAACCGAGAGAAACAGTTTAACAAGCGCGTAGCCATCAATGCCGAGCTGCGCGAAGCGAGACAATCACTGGAGCGAATGCAGCAACAGCAAGCTGCAGCTGGGAGCCATTAAGAGAATTTCCATGGATAAACTGAAGATGCACAGCGCGGATTTGAGCCAAGACAATATCGCAAAGATTCGAGAGTTATTCCCAGGTTGTGTAACCGAGGCGCAGGATGAAACTACTGGCAAGCTCCGTTTAGCCGTGGACTTTGATCAATTACGGCAAGAACTGAGTGATGCCATTGTGGAGGGTCCTCAGGAGCGGTATCGGCTTGACTGGCCGGGGAAGCGGGAGGCGTTGGCGCTCGCGAACGCTCCGATCGCCAAAACGTTGCGCCCCTGCCGTGAAGAAAGTATTGACTTTGACACCACGCAAAACTTGTTCATTGAAGGAGATAACCTCGAAGCGCTGAAGCTTCTCCAAGAAAATTATCTCGGAAAGATCAAGATGATTTATATCGACCCGCCGTATAACACCGGGAACGATTTTGTTTATGATGATGATTTTTCTGAAGGGTCTTCCGAATTTCTTGAGCGCTCAAACCAAACGGATGAAGAAGGCAATAGGCTCGTCGCCAACACAACCGCGAATGGGCGTTTTCATTCAGATTGGCTAAGCATGATGTATGCAAGACTACGTCTTGCGAAAAGCCTTCTCACTGAAGATGGGGCCGTTTTTATTAGCATTGATGATAATGAGGCCAGCTCACTAATAAAGGTTGGTCGAGAAATATTCGGTGATGAGAATTTTGTTGCGCAGTTGGCAGTTCAACTTAACCCGCGCGGACGGCACCTTGACCGATTTATCGCCAATACACATGAGTCTATTGTGATATTTGTCAGGGATGGACTGAATTCCGATTGCATTGGCGGCCTAGAGAAAGAAGGCCGCATGGCTGATGAGTATAACCGTAGCGATAGCAATGGTGCGTATAGGCTCTTAGGGCTTCGCAATCGAAACCAGTCTTTCAACCCGACAACCCGGCCAAATCTCTACTATCCGCTGTATGTTTGCACTACCAATGGTGCTGTTTCTTTGAACAAAGATGACGTCTTCACGGACGAAGTATGGCCAGATACGCCCGATGGCATAAAAACTTGCTGGACTTGGGGGAAAGAGAAAGTTGCCAAGGAAGGAGACTTGTTGCTTGCCGAGGAGTCCAGAGGAGAATGGCGAATATTCCGTAAAGACTACCTCAACAAAGGCGGCAGCACTGCCAAGACTATGGCCAAATCCCTCTGGATAGATAAAGAAATTACCAATGACTACGGACGCGCCGCAGTCAAAGATCTTTTTGGAAAGGCCGTAATGGACTTCCCGAAGTCCACGTCACTTCTGAATCGAATTATAAAGATTGGATCAAACGACGGTGATTTAGTTTTAGACTTTTTTGCAGGCTCGTCTTCTACAGCGCATGCACTATTGGCCCTTAACGCAAACGAGGGATTCAATAGGAAGTTCATAATGGTCCAGTTGCCCGAGGCCACCGCAGAAGGGTCCATCGCTCGAAATGAGGGCTATGAGACAATTGCCGACCTCTCGAAGGAACGCATCCGTCGTGCTGGCAAGAAAATCCTCGAAGGCGAGCACCATCCCGACTGGAACCGCGATGTGGGCTTCCGCGTCCTGAAAATAGAGACATCCAACATGAAGGATGTCTATTATCGCCCAGACCAGATCTCACAAGGCGACTTACTCAGCTCTGTGGACAACGTCAAACCAGACCGCACTTCCGAAGACCTGCTATTCCAGGTGCTCGTGGACTGGGGCGTGGACCTCACCCTCCCCATCCGCCGCGAAACCATTCAGGGCAAAACCGTCTTCTTCGTCGATGAAAACGCCCTGGTTGCCTGCTTCGATACGGGTGTTACCGAAGAGTTGGTGAAAGACCTGGCCAAGGCCGAACCTTTGCGCGTGGTGTTTCGCGACAACGGCTTCGAGTCGGATGCTGTGAAGATCAACGTGGAGCAGATCTTCCGCCAGCTCTCCCCCACCACTGAAGTCAGAGCGATTTAAGGTAGCGTATGCAGCCCTCTGAACTGAAAAGGCTACTGGATCAGCTGATCGCCACCTGGGAAAACGAGGTGGTGGAGTTCAAGCAGGCCGATGAGAACTTCAAAACCGACAAGATTGGCGAGTACTTCTCAGCTTTGAGCAATGAAGCTAATCTCTCGGGCCGGGAAAGTGCTTGGCTGGTATTCGGCATCACTAACAAAACACGCGCGATCTCGGGCACTCGCTATAGGGAAGATCCAGATCGCCTGAATGGACTGAAGCACCAGATCGCCCAAAGCACTGAACCAAGCGTGACCTTCCGCAACATTCACGTACTGGAAGACGCCGCTGGCCGGGTGGTACTGTTTGAGATTCCGGCTGCTCCACGAGGCATTCCGATTGCCTGGAAGGGCCATTATTACTCCCGGGCGGGCGAAAGCCTTGTTCCATTGGGCTTTGCCAAACAAGATGAAATCCGCCAGCAAACCATTGCCGAAGACTGGACGGCCCAGTTGGTATCGGGTGCAACGCTGGATGACCTGGATGAAACCGCGTTGCAGAAGGCCCGCGAGGCCTTCGCTAAAAAGTATGCCAACCGTTTCGCTGCAGACGAAGTAGAGAACTGGCCGCTCTCAACCTTCTTGGACCGTGCCAGAGTGACTCAGAACGGGGCGATTACACGCACGACTCTGCTGCTGTTGGGCAAACCAGAGTCCGCTTGGAAACTGTCGCCTCACCCAGCCAGATGACATGGAAGCTGGAAGGCCCTGAGCGGGCTTACGAGCATTTTTCTCCGCCTTTCCTGTTGAGCACATCCTGGCTTTACCGACGCATTCGTAATATCCAGCTTCGCCTGTTGCCACAGGATGAGCTGCTTCCTATTGAGGTTGCCAAATACGATCAAAAAATCGTGCTGGAAGCCCTACACAACTGCATTGCGCACCAGGACTACACCCGAAACGGCAGGGTTATTGTCATTGAGCAGCCGGACCGCCTGGTATTCGAGAACGAGGGCGTGTTCTTTGAAGGTGAACCGGGCGACTATCTGGAGGGTAACCGCGTACCCAGAAGGTATCGCAATCCTTTCCTGGCCCAGGCCATGGCCGAGTTGAACATGATCGACACCATGGGCTTTGGCATCCACGATATGTATGCTCGCCAGGCCAAACGGTACTTCCCCATGCCGGACTATGACCTGAGTGAAGCCGGTGCAGTGCGCTTGACCATTTACGGGGGCGTTGTGGACCCGGCTTACAGCCGTTTGCTGATCCAAAAGACCGACCTCCGCCTGGCCGACATCCTGGCCCTGGACCGCGTGCAGAAAAAGCTGCCATTACCTGATGAAGCGATTACACGTCTTCGTCGCTCCGGCCTGATCGAAGGGAGAAAACCCAATCTGTACGTGTCCGCAAAAGTCGCAAAAGCCACATCAGACAAAGTGGACTACATACGCACACGCGCCCAGGACGACGAGTTCTACGCGAAGCTGTTGACGGATTACCTGGAGAAGTTCGGGCAAGCCACACGGTCGGAAATCGACAAGCTGTTAATGGACAAGCTCAGTGACGGACTGTCTCCGGAACAGAAGCGCAACAAGATCAGCAACCTGGTCACCAAACTGAGACGGCGCGGGCGCATTCATAATTCAGGTTCCAGGGGGCATCCGATTTGGCAGCTTGCAGAATGAAAAAGCAAGGCTGGAAATCGATAAACTCTGAAGAAACAAACTCTTACCTCTTTCTGCAAGCCATAAATATACACACATTGCAGAAAGGAATGCAGAAAGACTGCAGAAAGGAATGCCATGAAGCTTAAGTTCAAAACCCAGGCCTACCAGACCAATGCTGTCGAGTCCGTGGTGGATTGCTTTGCCGGCCAACCCAAGCAGGATGGCATCAACTATCGGATCGACCCCGGTAGCAGGACCCAGAAAACAGCATACGATGAGGGCTTCAAGAACACGGATCTGGCCCTGACAGAAGCACAGATCCTGGAAAACATTCAGAAAGTACAACGCCGGCAGAACCTGCCCCTCTCGCAGTCTCTGACGGGCTTCACTACATTTGACAACAAGGGGCAGCGTGTTCCGGTCAAGGCGGACTATAAGAAGCATGCGTTGGCCGCAACACGGCTTCATCTCGATGTAGAGATGGAAACCGGCACCGGCAAGACCTACTGCTACATCAAAACCATTTTTGAGATGAACAAGCGCTACGGCTGGAGCAAGTTCATCATTATGGTTCCGTCTGTTGCCATTCGCGAGGGTGTCGATAAATCCCTGAAGATTACTGCCGACCATTTCACCGAGATCTATGGCAAGAAGGCGCGGTTCTTCACCTATAACTCCCGGCGCCTTCACGAGCTGGAAAGCTTCTCATCAGATGCCGGGATCAACGTGATGGTGATGAACATCCAGCGTTTAACGCCCGGGGAAAGGACAATCGCCGCATCTACGACACTCAGGACGACTTCCAGTCGCGCAAGCCCATTGACGTTATCGCTGCCAACCGCCCCATCCTGATTCTGGATGAGCCTCAGAAGATGGAAGGCAAGGCAACTCAGGGCGCGCTGCCTCAGTTTAATCCGCTGATGATACTGCGCTACTCAGCCACCCACCGCACGCAGCACAACCGCATACACCGGTTGGATGCCCTGGATGCCTACAACCAGAAACTGGTGAAGAAGATCGCTGTGCGGGGCATTAAAACCCGGGGGCTGGCGGGCACCAACGCTTATCTTTACCTGGAAGGGATTGATATCTCCAGGAAGGCTCCGGTGGCGCGCATCGAGATGGAGGTAAAGCTGAAGTCTGGCGAGATAAGGCGCCAGTTGCGTCGCCTGGAGTATCGAGACGATTTGTTTGTGGAGTCCGGCGAGCTGGACCAGTACAAGGATGGCTTCACAATCAGCCAGATCGACTACAACAACGACACCGTTGAATTTACCAATGGCATTGTTCTGACGGCGGGCGAAGCCAATGGCGACGTGTCCGAGCGGGATATCCGGCGCATCCAGATCCGCGAGACAATCAAGGCCCATCTGGACCGGGAAAAGCAGCTGTTTGCACAAGGAATCAAGGTGCTGTCGCTGTTCTTCATTGATGAAGTGGTCAAATACCGCGATTACGATCAGGACGACGACAAAGGCGAGTATGCCAGGGTTTTCGAGGAAGAGTACGAGCTGTTGAAGAAAGAATACCTTTCAGACCTCCCCATCGATAACGAAGCCTACCGCAAATATCTGGACCAGATTGATGCGGCCAAAACACACAATGGCTACTTCTCTATCGATAAGAAAACCAACCGGTTGAAAGACCCCAAGGTTGGTGCCAAGTCCATCGATTCTGATGATGTGGATGCCTATGATCTGATTCTGAAAGACAAGGAACGTTTGCTTTCATTCGACGAGCCAACGCGTTTCATCTTCTCTCATTCAGCTCTGAGGGAAGGCTGGGACAACCCTAACGTGTTCGTGATGTGCATGCTTAAGCACAGCGACAACACCATTTCCCGGCGCCAGGAAGTTGGCCGGGGCCTGCGGCTTGCTGTCGACCAGCACGGTGACCGCATGGATCACCCGGCGATTGTTCACGACATCAACGTACTCACCGTCGTTGCCAGCGAGAGTTACCAGGACTTCGTCGCAGGGTTACAACACGAAATCTCTGAAACACTGACCGCCCGGCCGCGTAAGGCGGACGAAGACTACTTCACCGGCAAATTCCTGGCTACGGACTCCGGCTCGGTGGAAGTTACCCCGTTAATGGCCAAACAGATCTACCGGTACCTGCTCAAGAACGACTATACCGATGATTCAGACCAAATCGCCGATGCATATCATCAGGCGAAAGAGACCGGCACGCTGGCGGAGCTTCCAGACGACCTTCAGCCATATGCCGATCAGGTTTTTGAGTTGATCGACAGCGTCTTCAGCGACGCTCAGCTGCCCAAGGTGGATGATGGTCGCAAGCCCAAAACCAATCCGCTCAACGCGAACTTTGATAAGAAAGAGTTCCGGGCACTGTGGGATCGCATCAACCGGAAAGCCGTTTACAAGGTAGATTTTGACTCGGATGAGCTGGTCAGAAAGTGCATTCGGGCACTCGATGCGGAGCTGAGGGTCACGCCCCTTCAATACACTGTGCAGATCGGTGTCCAGCAAGACGGCCTGACCGACGAGCAGCTTCGAGAGGGAAAAGGCTTTGGAATTAAGGGCACAGCCACGGAGTACGGTGACTCCATTCACTCCATGGTGAAGTACGATTTGCTGGGGAAAGTTGCCGAGAGCACGCAGCTCACTCGTCAGACAACTGCGTCCATTCTTCAGGGGATTCAGGTGCCCGTGTTTCAGCAATTCCGGCAAAATCCGGAGCACTTCATTGCCGAGACCAGTCGGTTAATCACCGAGCAAAAAGCCGCCATGGTTATCGAGCGCCTTGCTTACGATGAGGTGGATGAGCGCTATGAAGTTGATATCTTCACCGCTAACCAGACCGGCCAAGATTTCTCACGGGCTTCGGCCAAACTGAAGAATCATGTCTACGACTACGCCATCACCGACTCAGACGTAGAGCGCAAGTTTGTTCAAGAACTGGATACCAGCAATGAGGTTGTGGTGTACGCCAAACTGCCACGAGGTTTTCTGATCCCCACACCGGTTGGCGACTACAACCCGGACTGGGCCATTTCGTTTCGAAACGGTAGCGTTCGTCATATCTACTTCGTGGCTGAAACCAAGGGGACGATGTCTTCCATGAAGCTGCGCGAGATCGAAAAGACGAAAATCGAGTGCGCCAGGAAGTTCTTCGCCGAGATCAGTGAAAAGGTCACCCGGGACAAGGTGAAGTATGACGTGGTGACGGACTATGCCAAGCTGATGGATGTGGTTGGTAAGGCAGCTCAGGAAGCGATTTGACGTAGTGCGTTTACAGAGAGCCGGCAGGGCTCACCATTATCCGGCCGGCTCCGATTTGTACTGGCTATACGGTTCAGTAAACGCACCACCAATGGACCCTCAGGCTTGGTAGCGGCCGAAGTAGGTTTGCGACAGACTGGTGAGATGGCGTTGGTAAGACCTTTTCTCGGCAATAACCTGATTCATACGCTTAATCAGGTCCCGGACTTTCTGCGTCTGTTGGGAGAGTTCAGGTTTTTTCGGGAGGCACAACAGCGGTTTCGCAGTTCTGTTTGCCACTAACTGAATTCTGGATCGCCCCTTATACTGAAGAACGTCCCATCGAATATGAGAACAGCTATAGCAATTATTAGCTGAGCAAACATATATACGACATTGAATTTTACCCGCAAAGGATCCCGGCTGAAGCTCCTCAAGGTATTTTGCATGATGGCGGAGTTCATGGTCCATTCTTGTCAATCGAAGGGTTAAAATCTTCGCTAGGAAATCCATCTTTTTTCTAACAGTATCCTGCTCGACAGTCGAAGGTAAATCCAATCGCATGGTCAAACAGCGTCTCAGTTGCCCCAGGATTTTGGTATACGAACGTTTTTCTGCATCCAGCGCCTGAATGTAGGAAATGGTTGCTTGAACCTCGGGGAAGCAATCACGCAATTGGCCATGCCGATACACCATTTTGGCTGGGTTGCCTTTGATGTTAGACAGGCAAACCCCTGTTCTGGAATATTTATTTGGCAACATCCTTTTCCAGTCAAGATGTGGACAGGACAGGCAGTCAGGTTTCGGTCCGTGCGTTTTCAGGTATAGCAGGATCACGCCGCCCCAGCGTGGTTGGCACTCACGGAGTCTTAGGGCACCCAATTCAATCGCCTCATTGATTTTGTCAATACGGCGGGTAACAAAACTCACCAGTTTGACTATCCGGTTCAGGGTAGGGGTTATTTCGTCCATAATTGTATCCTCTGGGTTTGAAATGACTAAGTTTTCGCTCGACGATCACACTAGGCTCATTTGGCACGCTCCGCTTCGGTGTTATGAAAGGTTTTGGGCTGCGTATTTTTCTCCGTAGCTGTGATTCAAAAAGACTACGGAGACGCCAAAATTAGAGTAATCAGGGTCAAATAGAGCCGATATTCTTCGAACCAAAAGTCGTCAGGGAGGCAATTTGTGTCAGCTTTTATAGAAAATGGCAGCGGGGTTATGGTGTAGGGGGCAATGACTCCAGGCAGCAACGTAGAAATACCTGAACAGTTGGCCAAGTTTTTGCTGTGATTAAGTTGTGATCCGTCATGATAGATCACAACTTAATCCCCCAACCGTTCAGGAGAAGTACCCATGAGCCTTATACGCAGCTTGGCACTTTCTGCCGCACTCACCCTGCCCGTGTCCGCCATGGCCGAGGACCCGATGAAAGTCGGTTTCGTATACGTCGGCCCGATAGGGGACCACGGCTGGAGCTATCAGCATGACTTGGGGCGCCTGGCCCTTGAGGAGCACTTCGGTGACCAGGTGGAGACCACCTATGTGGAAAACGTCAACGAGGGCGCCGACGCCGAGCGCACCATCCGCCGGTTGGCCCAGGCGGGCAATGAGGTGATCTTTACCACGTCCTTTGGCTTCATGAACCCCACTGCACGGGTGGCCGAGCAGTTCCCCGATACCACCTTCCTGCATGCCACCGGCTATAAACGTGCCGACAATCTGGGCACCTACCTGTCGGTCACCTATGAAGGTCGTTACGTCACCGGCGTTGCTGCGGGACTGGTGACCGAGACCAACACCCTGGGCTACATCGCCTCTTTCCCGATCCCGGAAGTTATCAGGGACATCAACGCTGTATACCTGGGTGCCAGTTCGGTCAACCCGGATATCGAGCTCAAGGTAGTGTGGGCCAACACCTGGTTTGATCCGGCGAAGGAGGCTGATGCCGCCAACGCGCTGATGGACCAGGGCGCCGATGTCATTGTGCAGCATACCGACAGCCCGGCGCCGTTGATGGCAGCTGAAAAACGGGGCAATTGGGGTGTTGGCCAGGCGTCCGACATGCGGAAATTCGGTGGCGATGCTCACCTGCTGTCCGTGGTCAATGACTGGGCCCCGTACTACATCGATACCGTCCAGGCGGTCATGGACGGCGACTGGGCTCCAAGCGACTACTGGGGCGGCATTTCCGAGGATGTCATCCAGGTGGTCGGTATCAGTGATCGACTGACCGAAGAGCAACGGGCGAAAGTGGATGAGGTGATTGCCTCTATCGACAGCGGTGAGTTCCATCCCTTCACGGGCCCGCTGAAGGACCAGGACGGTGAGCTGCGGGTACCGGAAGGCGAGGCCATGACCAACGAGCAACTGGCAGGCATGGACTGGTACGTGGAAGGCATGACAGCAAACCTGCCGAAATAAACGGGCAGGCAATAACCAAAAGCCGGCGGGCGATACCCGCCGGCTTTGTTTTCTCAGGCGTCAGCCAGCATCCGGGCGACCCCTTCCTGCACCTTCCGGGTCAACTCCCGCTCATCCAGGCCGGTGACCAGGCCATCTTCCATAACGCAACGACCCTGCACGAAGCTGTGCTTCACATGGACTGGCTCGCCGCACATCAGGGGCGCCAACAGTGGTGAGTGGACGCCGGCAAAGCGCGGCTGATCAATGTCGTAGAGCACCAGGTCGGCCTGCTTGCCAACGGCCAGGCTGCCGGTTTCCTGCAGGCCCAGCAAGTCGGCGCCGCCACGGGTGCCCCAGTCCAGCACCTGTTCAAGGGTGGTGACATCCGGCCCGTGGGCGGCCCGGTGGATCAGCCAGGCCAGGTTCAGTTCCTGCAGCATGGAGCCGGATTCGGCAGAGGCCGAGCCGTCCACCGCCAGCGAGATAGGCACGCCGGCCTTTTCCATGGCCACCACCGGGGCGATACCGCTGCCCAGGCGACAGTTGGAGGTGGGGCAATGGGCAATGCCAGTGCCGGTGGCGGCCAGTCTTTCGATGGCATGGGGATCACTGTGGACCAGGTGGGCATACCACACGTCTGGTCCGAGCCAGTCGCAGGCTTCGGCGTAATCAATTGCGCTCTGGTGGTATTTCTCCCGGGCCTGGACCTCGTCATATGCCACCTCCAGCAAGTGGGAATGCATCTTCAGGCCATGCTCCCGGGCCCAGTGGGCCTGGGCTCTGAGCCCGTCCGGTGTGCTGGAATGGATCAGGCTGGTGGGGGCTACCACCAGTTTCTTCATGGCGCCTGCGCCCTCCTGGTGGTGCTTCTTGCGGGTGGCGTCCAGGCGGTCGATGACCTGGTCGATGGTCTCCGGTTCGATGCGGTGTTCGATCATGCCCTCGTGGGAGCCTGTCTCGGTGGCGCTGCCGCGACACAGAACCAGGCGGATGCCCAGTTCATCTGCCGCTTGCCAGACCGCTTCTTCCAGTTCCGGGCTGGTGGTAGCGTGGTACAGATAGTGATGGTCGGCGCAGGTGGTGGCGCCAGAGCGGATCAGTTCGTACAGGCCCAGCCGGGCAGCGTGGTACATCAACTCAGGGGTAACCTTTGGCCAGAAGCGGTAGGGTACGCTGCTGAGCCATTCCCCGAGGCCCTGGTTCAGCCCCGCGGGTACTCCCTTCATGATGGATTGGGCCAGGTGGTGGTGGGTGTTCACCAGCCCCGGCCAGATCACACAGCCACTGGCGTCGATAATGGTTTCCGGCTGCTCCGCCGTGGGTGCCAAGCCCCGGCCAAGCTCGGTGATAAGACCATCCTGGATGCGGATGTCCCGGGCAGTGGGGTTGTCCTCAGCGTGGATGGCGACTGCGTTTCGGATCAGGTAGTTCAATGGTTGCTCCTTTACGGACGAACGAGCAATGTCCCGAAGCTCCGCCGCGGCCCGGCAGACTTCTGACCGCTTCTACTCTTGTGTTGAATGACAGTGGTAGAGAGCGTGATGCAATATCCTTTCCATTTGCTGACCACATGGTCAGGTCCGGAATCTTTCCCTTTGATGGCTATCAACGTAGCACCTTGACGGTGCAAGTGTGGCAGTCGCTGCACAGTCCTGGTTCCCGAGATGACAGACTGCCCGGTGGAATCGCTGCCAAGCGACTGATTAAAGGCTGGCTTCGACGATGGAGTGAATGGCATGGATGCTGCTATCCACTAATCTGCCGGTCAGCACGTCATCGCTGACCGGCCCAAGTCTGAGTAGAAGCAGTCAGGCGCTGGCCGTTCGCTGGTGTCGGGTCATTGCTCAGTCGTCGGCCGGCGTGCGAGCGCGGTTGGCGGCGATAGCAGGACTCGCTGCGTTTGCCCCTCCGCTGATCTCCGCCGGTCGTTGATCCCATCAGACGATAGTCCCGGAGGTACCAATGACCAACACTGCAGAAAAGTACGCCCTCAAGGAACTGAACCTGGAAACCACCTTTGGTGGCATGGGCAAGGAGATCGAGCGGGACGTGCCCGTGATTGATCTGACCGATTTCGACCAGCGACGAGGTGAAATCACAGACCAGCTCTGGCAGGCCGCCACGGAGGTGGGTTTCTTCCAGCTGGCGAATCATGGCCTGGGGCTGGGCCTGGTCCGCGAGGCGTTCAGTTTGTCAGAGACATTCTTTGCCCTACCCGAGGCCGAGAAGCAGCGCTTCCCGCTCAAAAAGGGCCTGAATGCCGGCTGGGAGTTCAAGTCCCAGGTGCGTCCGTCCACGGGCACTGCGGACGATAAGGAGTCCTACCAGATCACCCTGCCGCACATGGATGACCTGTGGCCAAACCAGACAGTGGTGCCGGAGTTCCACCGGGTGATGCTGGATTTCGAGTACCAGGCCTGGCAGCTCGGCATGAAGGTGCTGTCCTGCTTTGCAGATCGGCTGGGCTTTGATCGGGACTTTTTCGCCCGGGCCCATGACCGGGCGCAGCCGGACTACCAGAGCACCCTGCGTCTGCTGCACTATCTTCCTTTGCCGGACGACCACCAGCCCGACGAATCGATCTGGCGGGCCGGCGCCCACACCGACTTCGACTGCCTGACTATGGTGTTTCAGCAGGAGGGGCAGGGTGGCCTGCAGGTCAGCCCCGGCAAGGACGCTGAAGGCAAGGGCGATGACCGGGAATGGTTCACCGTCACGCCTAGGGAGGATCGCATCACCTGTAACATAGGCGATATGCTGATGCGATGGAGCGACGACCGCCTTAAGTCCACCCTGCACCGGGTACGCATGCCGAGGCCGGGCGAGTACAACGGCCCCCGTTACAGCCTGGCGTTCTTCTGCCAGGCCAACAAGGACGTGATCATCCAGGGTCCGGAACAGAAATACCCGCCCATCTCGGCGCGGGACTACCTGTTGCAGCGGATCCAGGCGAACTTTGATGCGGCGGAGAAGGCTGCGGCGGCCCGGCAGTAACTCATGCGAAAAGGGCCTCCCGCGGGAGGCCCTGTGATCACGCTGATCCAGCCGGGTCAGAACGCCGGGTCGGATCCGCGAGTGGCCCAGCCGGTCATGCGCCGCTCGACGAAGGCAAACATCTCGTACATCACCACCCCCATGATGGCGATGACCACCAGGCCGGCGAATACCAGGCCCATGTCCATGGTGGAACTGGCCGAGATCATCAGGTAGCCGATGCCCACATTCGAGGCGACGGTTTCCGAGATCACGGAACCCACAAAGGCCAGGGTGATGGCAACCTTCAGGGAAGCAAAGAAATAGGGCATGGAGCGCGGCAGGGCGACCTTCCTGAGGATGTCCAGCTTGCTGGCGCCCAGCGAGCGCAGCACGTCCTGTAGTTCAGGCTCCAGGGTGGCCAGGCCGGTGGCCATGTTCACCACCACGGGGAAAAACGAGATCAGAAAGGCGGTGAGGATCGCCGGCACGGTGCCAATACCGAACCACACCACCAGCACCGGCACGAAAGCCACCTTGGGAATGCTGTTGAAACCCACCATCAGCGGGTAGACCGCCTTGTAGACCAGCGGAGACGAGCCCACAAGGACTCCAAGGATTACGCCAAAAATAACCGCAATCGCAAACCCCGCCACCGTGGTAAACAGGGTATGGGTGGCGTGTTTCATGATCGGGCCCTGGTACTCCAGCCATGACGCCCAGATGTCCGTCGGAGCGGGAAAGAGATAAGTCGGCACGCTGAAGGCAAAGCACACCAGTTCCCACAGCAGTGCCAGTGACACCAGCAGGATCCAGGGCGAGGCCTTGATCAACAGTCGTTTTCGCTGCAGCAATGTCATGCAGACTCCTCCCGGATGCGGCCGATATGATCCCGCAGTTCGAACACCAGTTCGGCAAATTCGTCGGTATAGGTCACCGCCAGGTCCCGGGGACGGGGCAGGTCCACCGGTTTGCGTACCAGGATGCGCCCGGGGCCCTTGCTCATCACATATACCGTGTCAGCCAGGAATACCGCCTCCCGCAGGTCGTGGGTGACCAGTACCACGGTAAAGGGTTCTTCCTGCCACAGGTCCCGGACCATGCACCACAGCTCTTCCCGGGTGAAGGCATCGAGTGCGCCGAAGGGCTCGTCCAGCATCAGCAGGGACGGGCGATGGATCAGCGCGCGACAGATGGACGCTCGTTGCTGCATGCCACCGGAGAGCTCCCAGGGAAACTTGTCCTCGCAGCCAGCCAGTCCCACACGGGCCAGCAGGGCCCGGCCCTGTTCCTGGAACTTCGCCTTTTCGGCCCGGAAGCGGTGGCGGTAGTCCTGCACGATTTCCATTGGCAGCAGGATATTGTCCAGGGTGGTCCGCCAGGGCAGCAGGTTGGAGGCCTGGAAGGCCATACCCACGCCTCTTTGCGGGCCAGACACCTGTTTGCCGCCCAGGTAGACATAGCCGTCGCTGGGAGGCGCCAGCCCGGTTACCAGTTTCATCAGGGTGGACTTGCCGCAGCCGGACGGGCCGACCACGGCGACAAACTCGTTCTCCCGAACGCTGAGAGAGATATTCTCAATGGCCATGGGACCTTCTTCCCCATAGCGCATGCTGACATTTTCGAATTCGACCAGATCCATCAGGAACTCCGGCAGTTATGGTCAGCCCGGGCAGTTGCCCGGGCCTGGCGGGTTAGTCAATCATCCGCGTTTCGCGGGGCGGCAGGTAGCTGCTGTCAAACAGCGCTTCGAGTTCCGGTGAAGCCTCCAGTCCGTAGGAGGCGACCATGTCCTCCAGGGCCCGGGCCATGCGATCGTCCGTAACGGCACCCAGGCCTTCGGCACGGGTCTCTTCGGTGATCACGTTGGTCTCCAGCGCGAGTTTAAGCCGGCGCAGCTCCAGGTCTTCCTTGATCAGGCCATCCCGTTGTTTGACATATTTGATGGCGGCTTCTGGATCATCGATAGTTTCCTGCAGGGCCTTGTTGAAGGCCTTCAGAAAGCCCCGGACCGCTTCCGGGTTCTCTTCCAGCAGTTCATTGCGGGCGATGATGGTGTTGCCGTAGAACTCCACCCCGAAGTCCGGGTATTTCAGGGCGACGATGTTGTCCGGGTCCACGCCCCGGGCCTCCAGGTTCAGCAGGCTGGTGAAGTAGAACCCGGTTATACCGTCGAGCTCACCCCGGGCCAGCAGGGTTTCGCGGATAGCCGGCTCAACCGATTGCCATTCCACGTCATCCACCGCAAGGCCGTTGTGGCGGGCAAACGACGGCCAGGCCTTGCGGCCGCCATCGAAGACCGGTGCACCGAGGGTCTTGCCCTTGAGGTCTTCCGGCGTCTCGATACCTGATTCCTTGAGGGCAAACACCGCTGCGGGCATGGCGTTGTAAACCATGTAGACCCCGGTGACCCCGGTGTCCGGATTCTTCGCGGTGGTCTCGGTGAGGGCACTATAGTCGGCGAAGCCCATGTCGTAGCTGTTGGTGGCCACCCGGGTCACTGCACCCGCAGAGCCATTGCCCGAGTCGATGGTGACGTCGAGGCCCTCATCCGCGAAATAGCCCTTCTCAAGAGCCATCAGGAAGGGCGCAGAAGGCCCCTCGAAGCGCCAATCCAGGGTAAAACGGATCTCGGTTTCGGCCAGAGCACCCGAAGTGGTCGAGGCCAGGGCGCCGCCCAGCAGGAGTGCGGAGCCTAGCCGTTTTAGCAGGCCCGGTTTGCGGTGGTTGTCGTTCATGGTACTTCCTCGCTTTGTCGTTGAATCCTGTATTCTGGTGTTGTGCCAACAGGGCCCGAGCAATTGGCATACCAGTGTGGCCTTCATGACGACAGAGGACTGTAAAACCTGACCATATGGTCTGTTTGTGATGTTGGTGCCAGTGCGCATGGCGGTGAGGGTGCACGGAATTGAGGCCCCGGCTTTGAGTCGTGGGCTATTTCGGTGCGACCAACCCGGTTGCAGCAAGGGGCGCTTGCGTACCGGAGCTCGAAGGTTGCACTGAATATAGGTGTTACCGGGTCTACCGGTTTCAGTGCGGAAGTTCGGTATTGTGAGTGTCATTCTACCCAAGCAGGCAGCGTACCCTCTGGCCTTTTGACCAGCTTTCTGAGAAGTCCAAGGACAGCGCTGTACAGAAAGTGCGGATACATGGGCGTATTCGCTGACGTAACCCGCACAGTAATGAGACAGCGGGTGAGCCGACGGGATCGACTGGCTCGGCCAGTGGGTGCTGCTGAGGGGCTCCCACGCGCGGTTGAGAATGGTAAAACCCCGACGGGGATTTGAAGTTCGTTTGCGGCCCGGGCCGGGGTGGCGGCCATGCCACCGAAGGCCAGCCGGCAATCCGCCACCACGCCGTCCTCTACAGTCAGGCGGAAGGCGCCCAGCACCGCGGAGATATCGTCGTCCAGGCGCTTGGAGACCTTGTAGATGTAAAGCTGCTCGTTGGCCCGGGGGACCGGCACCCGTACCGAGTGCACGAACTCACCGGGTTTCAGGTCGGTCTGCTTGTAGCCGTGGAAGAAGTCCTCCAGGGGCAGCCGTCGGTCGCCGTCCGGGCCGTCCAGCACCAGGGTGGCATCCAGGGCGATCAGGGGCGGGGGCATATCACCGATGGGGGAGGCGTTGGCAATGTTGCCGCCGAGGGTGCCCCGGTTGCGGATCTGCAGGGAGCCCAGGCGTTCCACCATCGGGTCAAACGCCGGCCACAGTGCTGATAGTGGTCCACGGAATTGCTGATAGGTGGCGGCGGCGCCGATGACCAGTTCATCCCCTTCCTGTGTGCAGCCTTTCAGTTCATCGACCCGTTCCACGCTGATCAGGTGCGGCAGTGCCTTCAGTTGCTGGGTGATTTCCAGGGCCAGGTCGGTGCTGCCAGCCACCAGCCGGGAGTCGGGGAAGTTACGGCGCAGCTCCCGCAGCTCGGCCAGGGTGGCGGGGGCGTCGTATCGGAGACCGTCCGTCGTGCCGGACGAGACGCTGCCACCCGGAATGCCCGACAGTTCGGGTCTGGCGCTCGTGCCACACAGGCTGGCGGCGGGGTGGGATGGCTCCGGTGTCCACTCCTGCACCAGGGCCTGGCGCCCAGCCTCGATGATGGGCCGGTAACCGGTGCAGCGGCACAGGTTACCGGACAGGGCTTCCAGTAACCGGTGATCGTCCGGGGTTGGGCCCTCCTTATTGGCATGGAAGGCGACCAGCGACATAACGATGCCGGGCGTACAAAACCCGCACTGGGCGCCGTGCTTCTCCATCATCGAGCGTTGCACCGGGTGGCCCGGCTCCTGCTGAAAGGCCTCAACCGTGATCAGCTCCTTGCCATGCAGTCCGCCCACCAGGCTGATGCAGCTGTTGATGGCCTCGTACCGAATGTTGCCCTGCGGATCAGGGGTTCCGGTGATCACGGTGCAGGCACCGCAGTCACCGGAGGCACAGCCCTCTTTGGTGCCGGTGAGTCGCATTTTGGTGCGCAACCATTCCAGGATGCTCAAATTTGGGTCGACCTGGTCAACTTTTTCAGTTCGACCGTTCAGAACAAATTCAATCACGGCTCTCTCCGCTTGCAGGCTATTTGCGGTTTTTCACGGCTACCTGCTTTCTATTACAGACAGGCATTCCGCTGCTTATAGGCCGGTTTCTGCAAAAATCTGACCAATTGGTTCATTTAGCGGTTTTTCGGGTTTCGTTAACTATTGGCAAGCATATTGCTAACCTCTCAAATGTTGATTGGTTGGTCAGTTTATGTATTGGCCAGGCCGGAATGGGTAACGAGAAGAGGCTGTGTATGACTGCGGCACTGCGCCTGAAACTGGAAAACATCGTCAAGGAATACCCGGGGTGTCGGGCAAACGATGGTATCGATCTGACGGTGGGCGCCGGGGAGATTCATGCACTGCTGGGGGAGAACGGTGCCGGTAAGAGCACCCTGATGAAGGTGATCTACGGGGTGGTGCAGCCGGACGAGGGGCGCATGATCTGGAATGGCCACCCGGTCACGGTTGACAGTCCGGCCCGGGCCCGGGAGATGGGTATTGGCATGGTGTTCCAGCACTTCTCCCTGTTCGAGACCCTCACCGTGGCAGAAAACATTGCGCTGGGACTGCCCGCTGACGAGGCCCGTGACCGACGCAAGCTGGACCAGCGTATCCGTGAGGTATCCGGGCGTTATGGCATGGCGCTGGACCCCCGGCGCTATGTCAGCACCCTGTCGGTGGGCGAACGCCAGCGGGTGGAAATTGTCCGTTGCCTGATCCAGGAGAGCACATTGCTGATACTGGACGAGCCTACCTCGGTGCTGACCCCGCAGGAAGTGACCGCACTGTTTGCCACCCTCCGGCAGCTCTCGAGCGAGGGCTGCAGCATCCTGTTTATCAGTCACAAGCTGGAAGAGGTGCGCCGCCTGTGCCACAACGCCACCGTTCTGCGTCAGGGGAAAGTCAGCGGTGGTTGCCGGCCTGGTGAGGTCTCTGCGGTGGATATTGCGCGCCTGATGGTGGGCGATGACACACCCATTTCCACTCAGGTTTCTGCTGCACAGGCCGGCGATGTGTTGCTGGGTGTCCGCAACCTTGGTTGCAAAAGGCGGGACCCCTTCGGTACCAGCCTCACGGATGTGAGCTTTGAACTGCGTCAGGGTGAGATCGTCGGTATTGCCGGGGTTGCCGGTAATGGCCAGGACGAATTGCTCAAGGCCCTGTCGGGGGAAATCCGCCCGGACCGGGGAAGCATGGACCTCGATAGCATGAGGATGAATGCCCTGTCTCCGGCGCAGCGTCGCAAACTGGGTGTTGCCGTTGTACCGGAGGAGCGCCTGGGCCGGGGTGCGGTACCGGGGATGTCCCTGGCGCAGAATGCCCTGCTGACCGCCTCCGGGCAGGACCTGGTGGACCGGGGCATTATCCGTTTCGGCCGGGTGCGCGCGTTCTCCCGCGAGGTGATCCGACGCTTTGGTGTGCGCTGTACCGGCGAGGACAGCACCGCCGCGAGTCTGTCCGGGGGCAACCTGCAAAAATATATTATCGGCCGGGAGGCGCTGCAGAATCCGCGTCTGCTGGTAGCGTCCCATCCCACCTGGGGCGTGGACGTGGGCTCGGCGGTTGCCATCCATGAAGCACTGGTGAAGCTGCGGGAAGAGGGTGCATCGATCCTGCTGATCTCCGAAGACCTGGATGAGCTGTTCCAGCTTTGCAGTCGAATCGGCGCCCTCTGCGAAGGCCGCCTGTCGCCACTGGCGTGTACTGCGGAGCTGAGCATCGAACAGCTGGGTGAGTGGATGGCGGGTGGGTTCGACAGCGGGGAGGCTTCCCATGCTGCTGCTTGAACGTCGCCCCGTTGATTCCTCACTGATGCGCTGGGCCTCCCCGGTGCTGGCCCTGGTGCTGACGGTGATCACCGGTTTCGTGCTGTTCCTGGCCATGGGCAAGGACCCGGTGGAAGGGCTGACCTTCTTCTTTATCACCCCGATCAGCGACCTGATCGGCCTGGCGGAACTGGGCCTGAAAATGGCACCCCTGCTGCTGTGTGCGGCGGGCCTGACCGTCTGTTATCGCGCCAAGCTGTGGAACATCGGCGCCGAGGGGCATTTCCTGATGGGTGCCCTGGGGGCCAGTGCGGTGGCGGTTCAGCTGGTGGACGCGTCCGGTGTCTGGGTGCTGCCAGTCGTGCTGGTGGCGGGCGTCCTGGCGGGCATGCTGTGGGCGGCGATTGCCGCGGGTCTGAAGACCCACCTGCACTGCAATGAAATCCTGACCACCATCATGCTCAACTACATTGCCCTGAACCTGCTGCTGTATGCGGTTCACGGTCCCCTAAAGGACCCCTACGGCTTTGGCTTCCCGCAATCGGTCATGTTTGGTGAGTCTGCGCTGCTGCCAGACCTGATTCCCGGTACCCGTCTCCATCTGGGGCTGGCGTTTGGCCTGCTCGCGGCGGTAAGTGTGTGGGTACTGTTTGCACGCAGTTTTATCGGTTTCCAGCTCAAAGTGATCGGCCAGGATCACCGTGCCGCTGCCTTCGCCGGCTTTGGCGCCCGCCGCCTGACCTGGTTCGCCTTCCTGGTCGGTGGTGCCACCGCTGGCCTGGCCGGTGCCTCGGAAGTCACCGGCCCGATCGGCCAGCTGGTCCCCCAGGTGTCCCCGGGCTACGGCTATACCGCGATCATCGTGGTGTTCCTCGGCCGGATGCATGCCCTGGGCATCATTGCCGCCAGTGCCCTGCTGGCACTGACCTTTATCGGCGGTGAGATGCTGCAGATCGCCATGAACATGCCCAAGGCCGTTACCGGGTTATTCCAGGGTCTGCTGCTGTTCTACCTGCTGACCTGCGATGCCTTTATCCATTACCGGATACGCCTCCATGCGCCAGTCCGCAAACCCACTCGTGTAGCAGCACCAGCTGCCACCCAGGAGCCTGAGATGGAGCTGCTGACCAACATTCTGGCGGCTATGGTGGTGGCGGGCACTCCGCTGCTGCTAGTAGCCCTGGGCGAACTGATCTGCGAGCGCTCAGGCGTTCTCAACCTGGGGCAGGAGGGCATGATGCTGATGGGCGCCGTAGCCGGTTTCGTGGTGGCGTTGACTACCGGCAGCCTGGCCGTGGCGGTGTTCGCTGCGGTGTTCGCCGGCATCGGCATGGCCCTGTTATTCGCTTTTATGGCCGTTACACTGGCCGCCAACCAGTACGCCGCGGGCCTGGCCCTGACCATCTTTGGCACCGGCTTGAGTGCCTTCGTGGGCGCCGGGTTTGTAGGGGAGTCCATTAATGGTTTCGAACGGGTAGCGATTCCCCTGCTCAGTGACATTCCGGTGATCGGGCGCGTGCTGTTCCACCAGGACCTGCTGGTATATTTCTCACTGGTGGCCTTTGCCGGGATCTGGCTGTTCCTGCACCACAGCCGTGGCGGCCTACTGCTGCGCGCTGTCGGTGAGGATCCCGAAGCCGCCAATGCCAATGGCCTCAAGGTGCTGGTAGTCCGCTACCTGGCGGTGGTTTTCGGCGGCGGCATGGCCGGACTGGCCGGCGCCTACCTGTCACTGGCCTATACCCCCATGTGGACCGAGAACATGACCGCCGGCCGCGGCTGGATCGCCCTGGCGTTGGTGGTCTTCGCAACCTGGCGACCGGAGCGGGTGCTGATAGGCGCCTGGCTGTTCGGCGCCGCCAGCATCCTGCACCTGGTGCTGCAGGGCCTGGGCTGGCGGGCCTCCACGGAGCTGCTGGCGATGCTGCCCTATGTGGTCACCATCCTGATGTTGATTCTGCTCTCCTTCGACCCGGTTCGTACCCGGCTAAACACACCGCTTTCACTCGGCCAGCCCTACCGGCCCAGCCACTAACAATAACCATCACCCGTTTGCCAACGATGACTCAAAAAGAACGTAACCAGAGAGGTTCAACCATGAATGCATTTCGTAAAACGCTGATCGCTGGCTGTGTTGCTGCAGCTTCCTTTGCACCTGCGGCCCATGCCGAGAAATTCTTCGGCGGGTCCAGTATTTCCATCCTACACAGTAACCAGTACCAGGGTGTGGAGTTCGACGCCGGCGGTGACGGTGGCATGGAATACGAAGCGACCTATATGACCTTCGAGAATGCTACTGCCCACGACTGGGGCGGCACCTTCTTCTTCATTGACCGGGATCAGCCCCAGGGGGACCTGGAAGGCACCGACGAAGTCTACGGTGAATTCGCACCCACGCTCAGTGGCAGCTGGCTGACCGGGCAGAACCTGTCCTTCGGTCCGGTCAAGGATGTGGTGCTGGCGGGCCAGTACGAATTTGGTGGCGGTACCGAAGTCAATAACTACATGGCCGGCTTTGGCCTGGCCTGGGACCTGCCCGGCTTCAATTACTTCAACACCGCGTTCTACTACGTGAACAACAGTGAGGTCGCCGATGACTGGCAGACGACCGTTACGTGGGCGGTACCTTTCAATGTCGGTCCGGCGCTGTTTCTGGTGGACGGCTATATCGACTGGTCCACCTCGGCGAGCGACCATGAGTCGGAATTTCAGTTCACCCCGCAGATCAAACTGGATGTGGGCAATTTCATGGGCAGCCCGGGCAAGCTCTACGCCGGCGTTGAGTACCAGTACTGGAACAACAAGTTCGGTCTGGACGATACCCTGATCGACACGCAGAGCTCTGTGAGTGCATTGGTAAAATTCCACTTTTGATCCGTCACGGGAGTCCGGCAGAATCATTCTGTCGGACTCCTGAACAAATGGACAACAAGTGAGAAGCCAATGACCAAGCAACCAGTCGCAGACGCTCCCTCCCGTATCGGGCACCCCGGTAATGGCCGCAAGTACCGCCCGGGGCGGATCCGGGAGCGAAACAGGGAAAAGATCCTGCAGGCTGCGGAGCAGGAATTTGCACAGCATGGCTACAAGGGCGCCACGATCCAGAACATTGCGGAGCGGGCGGGTTTGCCCAAATCCAACGTGCTGTATTACTTCAGCAACAAGAAGCGAATGTACAGCGCCATGTTCGATGACATCCTGGCGCGCTGGAACAAGGTGTTCACGGATATCCGCCCCGAAGACGATCCGGCGGTGGCACTGTCCACCTTCATCCGGATCAAGGTGGAGATGTCGCGGCGCTACCCATTGGCTTCCCGGTTGTTCGCCATGGAGATCATCCAGGGTGCGCCGTTCCTGCTGGATCACCTGCGTACCAACATGCGGGAGTGGGTGCGCGGTCGTGCCGAGGTCATGCAGCAGTGGATCAACGACGGCCGCATGGCCCCGGTGGACCCTGTACAACTGATTTTCCTGATCTGGTCCTCCACACAACACTACGCCGACTTCCAGGTACAGATCCTGATGGTGGAAAACAAGGCCGAGTATGAGAAGCGCGACTTCGACCATGCGGCCGATTTCCTCGTCGAGGTGATCCTGCGGGGGTGCGGTCTGGAAAAACCGACATGAATCAATGCAACCCTTATCCGAGGGACATGCGGGGCTATGGCAGGAATCCTCCCCATGCCCAATGGCCGGGCAACGCCCGGGTCGCCGTCCAGTTTGTGCTCAACTACGAGGAGGGCGGCGAGAACTGCGTGCTCCACGGTGATGAGTATTCCGAGACCTTCCTGTCCGACATCATTGGCGCTGAGGCCTATCGCGACCGACATATGAGCATGGAGTCGCTGTATGAATACGGCTCCCGCGCCGGGGTCTGGCGCATCCTGAGGGAATTCCGCAAGCGGAAGCTGCCGCTGACGATCTTTGGTGTCACCATGGCCATGGCCCGTAATCCGGAGGCGGTAAAGGCCTTTATCGACGACGGGCACGAGATCGCCTGTCATGGCATGCGCTGGATCCATTACCAAGACATGAGCGAGTCCGAAGAACTCCGCTATATGGAGTTGGCAATCGAACAGCACACCCGGTTGACCGGCAAGCCGCCACTGCTGGTATACCGGTCGCGACAGCCCCAACACCCGCCGACTGGTGGTGGAGCAGGGCGGCTTTGAGTACGACAGCGACTATTACGGCGACGACCTGCCGTTCTGGACCACGGTGACCACCCGTGACGGCGCCGACGAACCGCACCTCGTCGTGCCCTATACCCTGGAAGCCAACGACATGCGTTTCTGCGCGCCCCAGGGATTCAATTCTGGTGAGCAGTTCTTCCAGTACCTGAAGGACAGTTTTGATGTGCTTTACGAGGAAGGCGCGGAATCCCCGAAAATGATGTCAGTGGGTCTTCACTGCCGCGTAATCGGCCGTCCCGGTCGCTTCCGTGCACTTCAGCGTTTCCTCGACCATATTCAACAGCATGAGCAGGTGTGGGTGTGCCGGCGAATCGATATCGCCCGCCACTGGAAACAGGTGCACCCCTATCACCCCGGAGACAACGAATGACTGATGCCGTAGTGGCCCCCATAGTCGAGGGGCCCGACTTTACCCGCCAGGGCCTGAACCTGGCGGATGGCAGCCTGGGCGCGGAAGTGGTCCAGGTGACCGACGAATTCTTCGGCCCCCGGGACCGTATGCTGAACCCGGAGCAGCCGGTGTTCTACCCGGACCGCTACGACGACCACGGCAAGTGGATGGACGGCTGGGAAACTCGCCGTCGACGCACCACCGGCCACGACTGGTGCATCGTGCGCCTGGCGATTCCTGGCGTGCTGATGGGGGTGGATTTCGATACCAGCTTCTTCACCGGCAACTTTCCCCCGGCGGCGTCCCTGGAGGCCTGCTTCAGCCCGGCTGGGGAGCCGGACGAAAACAGCGACTGGCAGCCACTGGTGCCGGCCACGGAACTGAAGGGCAACGACCACCGTTTCTGCGGGATCGCCTCCGACCAGCCCTTCACCCATGTGCGGGTGCAGATCTATCCGGATGGCGGCCTGGCCCGGCTGCGCGTCTACGGTAAGCCGTTCTGTGACTGGTCCACCCTAGCAGCCAGTGAATCCGTCAACCTGCTGGCCCTGGAACATGGCGGCGATCAGGTGGACCAGGCCTGGAGCGACGCCCACTATGGCGAGCCCCGCAAACTGTTGCGTCCGGGTCGGGGCATCAATATGGGCGACGGCTGGGAAACCCGCCGCCGCCGTGAACCGGGCAACGACTGGTGCATCCTGGCCCTGGGCCACAAGGGTATTGCCGAGCGTATCGAGGTGGACACCGCTCACTTCAAGGGCAATTTCCCGGCTGGCTGCTCAATCCAGGCCGCCTGTGTCCAGGAGGGCGCGGCGACACCCCAGTCCCTGATCACCCAGAGCATGTTCTGGCACACACTGATGGAGGAGCAGCCGCTGACCGCGGACAGCATCCACGAATTCAGTGAGCTGAACGACTTGGGGCCGATCACCCATATCCGCTTCAACATGATTCCGGATGGCGGTGTCAGCCGGGTACGACTGTTCGGGAAGCCGGTGTCATGACCATGCCCCGGGAGATCTTCGCGGAGCCCCTGACCCGGGAGGCGTTCGCCCGCTTTGGTGAGGTGATCGATACCGATGGTGCCGACGCGTTCCTTATCAACCAGGGCCGCACCGAACGGTTCCACGCCCTGGCCGGTGTGGAGCTGCTGGGCGATGATCCCCGGGCCATCCTGTCGATCTTCCGGGGGCAGCCCCTGGAACCTCTGCTGATCACCCTGATGGAGCGCCACCCCCTGGGCAGCCAGGCGTTCGTGCCCCTCAGCAGCCAGCCCTTCCTGGCGGTGGTGGCGCCGCCGGGGGAATTCGACGAATCCGCCATCCGGGTGTTCCTGGCCCGGGGCGACCAGGGCCTGAGCTACCGCGCCGGCACCTGGCACGCGCCGTTACTCCCCCTGGAAGCGGATGCCGACTACCTGGTGGTGGACCGCCAGGGGCCGGGTGGCAACTGTGATGAAACCCTGTTGGTGACACCGGTGCAACCGTTACTGCCAACGTCCTGATCCCTGCCAATGCCATATAGCCTCCCTCTAACAACAAAAACAGGGAACTCGAAAGTGGGCACCTGCCAACGGCCGGTTAGCCCTTGTGACTGTGTGCAAGGAGAGAGTGTATGACTAGCAAGACAGCTTCAGATGTAGCCCGCGATGGTCGGCCGGGCTGGATAGCGGGCCTGGTCCTGGCAGCAGGTTTGACACTGTCATCGGTGCCAGCCTGGTCGGCGGATCTCGAGAAGGTGACCTTCCGCACCAACTGGTTCCCGCAGGCGGAACATGGCGGCTGGTATCACGCCGTCTCCCAGGGCACCTATGAGGATTACGGTCTGGACGTGGACATGGAGCCGGGTGGTCCGCAGGTGAATAACATCCAGCTGCTGCTGGGCGGGCGTGCCGATTTCGTGATGCTCCATTCCAGTGGCCAGATCCTCTCCGCCCTAGAGGAAGGCCTGCCCCTGGTAGCGCTGGCCGCGTTCTACCAGAAGGATCCGCAGATAATCATGAGTCACCCGGGCGTTGGCAATGACAGCCTGGAGGACCTCAAAGGCAAGCCGATTCTACTGTCCCAGGACGCCCACCAGTCGTTCTGGCCCTGGCTGAAACAGAAGTACGGCTACACCGACGACCAGGTGCGCCCCTACACCTTCCAGATGGGGCCGTTCATCGCGGATCCCGAGGTGATCCAGCAGGCCTACGTCACCTCCGAGACTTTCGTGGTGAAGGATGCGGGCATTGACCCCAACGTGTTCCTGCTGTCGGACCATGGCTGGCGGTCCTACTCCACCATGATCGTGACCACCCGCGAGACCCTGGAGGAGCGGCCGGAAGTGGCACGCAAGTTCGTGGAAGCAACCATCGAAGGCTGGTACCAGTACCTGCAGGACCCGCAGGCCACCAACGAGTACATCAACGAGCTCAACGAGAACCAGACTCCGGCGCAGCTTGCCCACTCCCTGCGGGAAATGGATGAGAGGGGCATCGTGCTTTCCGGCGATGCCCTCACCGATGGCATCGGCATCATGACCGATGAGCGGTGGCAGGCGATCCATGAGCAACTGGTAGGCCTGGGGCTGGTCGATGACTCCGTTGATCCGACGCAGGGCTATACCACGGAGTTCGTGGGCACCGAGGCGATCCACGACATCATGGCCCGGTATCCGGATGTGTCCGGTGTTGAAGGGGACTGAGTGTCGCCATGCAATCTGATGTGACCGTGCAACCTGAAGTGGCTGGGCGGGGTGGGGTCCGGGTCCTGCGTCCGGAGTTTCCCCGCGAGGCCGTCGCCATGGCCCGGCGTTTCGGTGGCACCTACATCGCCGGTGCCAGCTGGCTGCAGCCGGTCTGGGAACGGCGCCAGAGCTGGCCTTCCTACCTGGTGGCCCTGGATCCGGCTGGCCGGGGTTCCGGGGTATTGAGCAGGACGAGGGCGGGCTCACCATTGGTGCGCTGACGACGCTGGATGAGCTGGCCAGCCATCCGCTGGTTCACGAACACCTGCCTGGCCTGGGGACCTTGCTGGACCAGGTGGCGGGGCCGGGGGTGCGTCGGCTGGGAACGGTGGGGGGCAATCTGTGCGCCGGGGGCGACCTGTCGGCCCTGTTCCTGGCCCTGGATGCCCGGCTTCATCTCGTCGGCCATCATGACCCGAAAGGTGAAAGCCTGGTGGTGTGGGACGCGGCGGACGCCGGTTTCGATCTGATCCAGTCGGTCACCCTGCCCGACGCCCGGCCATGGCGTATTGCAGTGGACAAGCTAGGCCATCGCGAGCGCTTCAGCCCCACCCGGGCAACGGTGGCCTGTGTCCATGACGGAGAGCGGCTGCGGCTGGCGGTGAATGGCGAAGGCGGGCCGGGCCGACTGTCCATCAGCGAGGCGGCATTGAACGATGGCCACTCACTGTCCGGGGCGGACCGAATCCATATCCTGGACACCGAGCTGGAATTCCGTGGCTGGCGGGATCCGCCCCTGCGTCTGGCCATCCAGAGGATGGTGGATTACCTGCTGGCGGAGGTGGGCCATGTCCTCTGATACCCCCGGGAGGATTGTCACTCTCGACGCCGATGCCCCCGACGGCGGCTGTCCGTCGCCGGAGCTTTATCGCCGCATCGAAGGCCGACTGGGCTATCCCACTGACCTTTTTGATACCCCCGGGCTGTTGCAGGGGGCGATCCTGCGCAGTGAGCACGCCCATGCCCGGCTCCTGCGGGTCGACACATCCCGGGCCAGGACCATGCCAGGCGTGCGCGCGGTGGTTACCGCCGACGATGTGCCCGGGCTCAACCGGTTTGGCATCGTGGTACGGGACCAGCCGGTGTTCTGCGAGGACCGGGTTCGCTACGAGGGTGATGCCATCGCCGCCGTGGCGGCGGATACGCTGGCCCAGGCCCGGGCCGCATTGGCGGCCATCGAGGTGGACTATGAACCATTGTCCCTGGTGACGGACGCGACGACGGCGGAGCAGCAGGTGCCGCTCCATGAGGGTGGCAACCTGCTGACACAGGAGACTTTCCACCGTGGTGATCCGGAGCAGGCCTTTGCCGCCTGTGCGGTCGTGGTGGAACACGATTACCGGACGCCCCGGCAGATGCATGCCTTTATGGAAACCGAGGGCGGCATCGCCATACCCGATGACGCCGTTGGTGTGCACTTCCGGGTGGGCTGCCAGTCCGGTCACCGGGATGCGGAACAGCTGGCCGACATCCTGGCACTGGCGCCCGGGCAGGTGACCGTGGAAGCCATGGCCACCGGCGGTGCTTTTGGTGGCAAGGACGAACTGACGGTGCAGCCGGCGGCGGGCATCCTGGCCTTGAAAACCGGCTGTCCGGTGATGATCCATCTGGACCGTTTCGAGTCCTGCCGAGCGGGCATGAAGCGACATCCCGTGACGGTGAGGATGACCACCGGTTGCGATGCGGACGGGCGGCTGCTGGCCCATCGGGTGGAGGCGGTGCTGGACACCGGCGCCTACGCCAGCCTCGGTCCGGCGGTACTGGAGAACTTCCTCGACCACGCCACCGCACCACTGTACCGGATCGGTGCCTATTCGGTGTCCGGGCGGCTGGTCTACACCAATAACGGCGTCTGCGGCGCTTTCCGGGGATTCGGCGGCAACCAGGCCACCTTCGCCGTGGAATCGCAGTTGGACGCCCTCGCCCGGGAACTGAACCTGTGCCCCCGGGAACTGCGGCGCATCAACCTGCGGTCGGTAGATGAACCCGGCAGCCGCCATCAGCCCGTACGCTGGACGGCCCCACCCGTCGAGGTGCTGCGGCAGGCGCAGGCATCGCCCTTGTGGTCACCGGAGAAGGGTTCCCGGGGGCGCTGGCTGACGGGTACCGGCATGGCCATGGGGGCCCAGGGCAACGGGCTTGGCGACGGCCTGCCGGATGCTGGTGGTGGCCGTATCTCCCTGAGCCGTGAGGGCCGTGTCCGGGTCGAATTCGGATTCTCCGACTACGGCCAGAGCATTGGCGAGGCCATCACCCATTCCGTATGTGAGGTATTGGGCTGCCAGGGGAGTGACGTGGAGGTGATGCTGGGACATTCCCGGGGGCCAGATTCCGGGCCCACCAGCGCCTCACGCAGTTCGGTGCTGGTCCACGGCGTACTGAACAGGATGCTGCCCCAGTGGATGGAGGCGGTAAGGCGCCAGGCCGCCGAACTGACCGGTTATCCCGGGGATGACCTGGCCCACGGCCCCGGAGGTGTCTTCCACCAGGGCCGCCAGGTGCTCAGCTACCGGGAACTGGCGGAGCATGGGCGGCGGGAAGCGATGGTGGCCGATGCCAGTCAGGATTTCCCCGTGGCGCCGGACCAGGACCACCCGGTGGGACGATACCTGCAGCTACAGATTGCCACCGTGGCCAGGGTGAGGGTGGACCGCCTGACCGGTCGTGTCAGGGTGACCGATCTCCACCACATCACCGCCGCCGGCCGGGTGATCTATCCGCCCGGTTATCTTGGACAGATTGAGGGAGCGGCGGTCATGGGCCTTGGTATGACGCTGACCGAGGACATGCCGGCGGAGGATGGCCGTCTGCGGCGGGACAACCTGGACCAATATCTGATCCCCACCTTCCATGACGCGCCGGCGCAACGGTTGATGTGCTGGACGGGACCCCCGAGAACGATCCGTTCCCGGTGCGGGGCGTGGGCGAGCTGGGCATTGAAGCCGTCGCGCCGGCCATCACCGCGGCCATCGAAGCCGCGACGGGCGTCCGCATACGAACGCTGCCGGTTGAACCGGGCGTTCTGCTGACGGCCATCCATGCCCGGGAGGTGGTGTCATGAATGATCTGTACAGGGCTTCGGAACCCGTCACCTTTGAACTGAACGGGGAAACGGTCACCCGCTCGGTACCCGCCGCCACGCCGCTGCTGGATCTGCTCAGGGAGGACGGGCAGTGTACCTCCGTGCGCCCCGGCTGCCGTATCGGTCGTTGTGGTGCCTGTAACGTGCTGATGGACGGGCAGGCAATGCCGGCCTGCCTGATTATGGCCTGGCAGTTACCCGGGCGCCGGATTGAAACCGTGGAAGGCCTGGGCGGTGACCCTGACTTCCTGAGGGTGCGCCAGGCGCTGGTGGAAGAGAGCGCCCTGCAGTGTGGTTATTGCACCCCCGGCTTCGCACTGTCTCTGGTGTCGGGGTTGCGGGAGCGGCGCCAGGGCAACCCGGTGGACCTGGGCGAGGCCATCGCCGGCAACCTCTGCCGCTGCACCGGTTACGGCGGCCTGAAGCGGGCCGTGGAAAAGCATCTGAGCCCCTGCTCATCGACGAGTTCCGATGGCGGGACCGTCAGCAAAAAACAGATTTCAGGAGAACCAGAATGACCGCAACACCCGCCGGCAATCGCCGGACCCTATTGTGCGCTGACGCCGTGCTACCCATGACCCCGGGCGATCCGGTGATCACCGACGGCGCCGTGCTGGTCAGCGGTGACACCATCGAGGCCGTGGGCCCGCGGTCGCAGCTGGAACAGCAGGCCCCGGATGCGGAGGGTCGGGAATACGGGCGCGCCGTGCTGATGCCCGGCCTGATCAATACCCACAGCCATTCCGGCCTGCTGCGGGGCACCGCCGAGGAGCTGCCGGTATGGGAGTGGCTGCAGCAATACATTGACCCCATGCACCGGGTGCTCAGGCCGGACGAGGCAGAGACGGCGTCCTGGCTGTGCTACGCCGAGAGCCTGCTGGCCGGCACCACCACATCGGTGGATATGTGGCGCTATATGGCGGGTTCCGCCCGGGCCGCTGAACAACTGGGCAACCGTGTGGTGATGGTGCCCTACGTGGGTGAGGCCGAAGGCCATGACTACTTTGACACCCTGGACGACAACGAACGACTGCTGGACCAGTGGCACGGCGGTGCCGGTGGACGGGTCCAGGTCTGGGTCGGGCTGGAGCATCAGTCCTACGCTACGCCTGCGGCCTGTCGCCGGGCGGTGGCGCTGAGCCATCACTTCCAGACCGGGCTTCATACCCATTCCAACGAGGCCGAGATTGAACGGGCGGAATCGCTGCGGCTCCATGGTATCAGCCCGATCCGCGCCCTGGAGAAACTGGGCCTGCTGTCGCCGGAGCGGGTGCTGCTGGCCCACTGCGTGTGGCTGGACGATGACGAAATCCGGGCGCTGGCGGATTACAACGTGGGCGTGGCCCATAACCCCTGCAGCAACATGAAACTGGCCAGCGGCTCGGCACCGGTGGAGGCCATGATCGAGGCCGGCATCGCAGTGGGTATCGGCACCGACGGTGAGAAGGAGAACAACAACCTCGACATGTTCGAGGAGATGAAGTTTGCCTCCCTGCTGGCCAAGTTGCGCAACATGGATGCCTCGGCCTGGCGCTCCTGGGATGTGCTGCGGGCGGCGACCATCGAAGGCGCCCGGGCCCTGGGTATGGCGCACCAGATCGGCTCCCTGGAGCCGGGCAAGCAGGCGGATATCATTGCCGTGAAGGCGGATACGCCGAGGATGACGCCGTTTATTCCGTCCGGGCCGCTCCAGAACCTGCACTACAACCTGGTGCATTCCACCCTGGGTGGTGATGTGGCCATGACCATGGTGGCCGGCAGGATCGTGACTGAAAACCAGGTGCTGCTCAGCGGTGACCTGCCGGCCTATATCGATGAAGCGAACGCTGCGGCCGTGCGATTGCTGACACGTCGGGATGATTGGCTGGCCAGTCAGAAAGAAGTCACTTCACTGGCATGAAGGCCGGTGGGGGAAGTGGTCGGTGGAGGAAAATGATGATGCGGAGGGCGCCGGGGCCCTCCGAGGTTGTCTGAATCAGACGGACAGCAGGACGAAATCCTCCTTGGTCACCAAACACTCCGGGCACATCCAGTCATCCGGGATGTCCTCGAAGGCGGTGCCGGGAGGAATGCCGGAGTCCGGGTCACCCACGGCCTCGTCATAGATCCACCCGCACACCTGGCAGACCCACTGGAGGGATTGGCCGGTGTCTGCCGCCTTGCCCGGCGCAGGGCTGGTATCGTTGGCGGCCGCTTCTTCCCGCACCTGCTGAAGCCGGCGTTCGAAGGCCAGCCGGCCCTTCTGTTCCAGCTCGAAGGCCGTCATCACCCGGTCCCGCACGCGGGCCTGCCGGTCGGCGGTGGTGGCGTAACGGTGCACGGCCATCCGCCCCAGGGATACGTGGAACTTCTCGTCAGGAATGATCTTCTCCAGCACCGCCCGGGTACTGTCCGGCACCCGGGGCAGCAGGCCGTCGAAGGCATCCATGGCGCCCAGTTCCCCGGTGATGTTATGGGCGGCCACCCGTTCCAGGGTGTCGTCGCCGGCGGCGTAGAACTCGCTCACCCAGGCCACCCATTCCGGTTCCGGTGTCCAGCCCTCCATGTCGGTGCCGAGGGACTCCAGGTGGGACAGGATTAGCTGGTAGTGCTTGCCTTCATCGGCCACCTGCCGACAGAGCCCGACGAACACTTCCGGCTCCGGCGTATCCCGGAGCCAGGAGCCGATGAAACCGGCGGCTTCCTGCTCGTACCAGCACTGGAATTTCAGCCATTCGATCAGTTCGGCCCGTTCCAGGGGCTGGTAACCGCCAAAGCTCTTTTCCGCCTCGGAGAGGGCATCCCGGCGGCTTTCGAGCGTGCTGACCAGGTTCTGGTAGAAGGTCTTCGGGTCTTCTGCGGACTGTGTTTCCGCTGCTGCCGTGCTCATACCGCCTCCTTCATCTCTGCCAGAAGGGCCTTCTGATCGTGGACAGCATCGTGCCACTGGCCGTTACGCAGGCAGCCTACGGCCCGCAAACGGCGGTCAGCGGTGATCTCCTCATGGCCATCGGAGAGGATGCAGGAACCTTCCTCCATATCCAGCACGCTGACCTCGGCGGCCCGGCCGGGCGTCAGGGTTCCATACTGGTCTTCGCGGTTGATGGCTTTTGCCGCGTTGATCGTGTTCATGGCGATAACCTGATCCAGGGGCACATCCAGCGCCCAGAGCTTGGACATGGTGGTGGACAGGGAATGCACGGGTCCGTCCACGTTGAACACGTTCAGGTCCGTGGAAATGGTGTTGGGCATGTAGCCCCGTTCGATCAGGCGCCGGGCGGTGCGGAAGTGGAAATCGCCGGCAGAGTGGCCGATGTCCATCAGCACGCCGCGGTTGTAGGCATCGGTAAACGCTGTTGTCGGTTCGCCCCTGGCGTCCAGTTGGCCACCACCGCCCCGGCAGGCGTGGGTGATGATGTCGCCCTTGCGTAGCTGGTACAGCAGTTTTTCCGTTTCCAGCACCGGCGTGTGGGGGAAGGACCCCAGGTGGATCATGATGGGCAGGTCCGGGGCGATCTGGTGGGCGGCGTCCAGGAAAGGTGAACGGTCCGGGTTGTCGGTAATCGTGGGTCGTACCTTGAAGCCGACGATGACGTCCCGGTGGGCGTCAACCACGTCCTTTGCGGCCTCGATGTCGATGTTGCGCTCGTCATCGGCGATGCGCAGGTAGTGGCAGATAAAGGTCTTGTTGGCCAGGTAGATCTGGGACGGGTCCATCAGGGCGAAGATCCTGGTTTTGGTGTCCGGGTGATCGATGATCCCTTTGCGGGCCAGGCCGAAGATGGTGGTACTGGTGGTGCCTGCATCCACGATAATGGGCACGCCGGAGTCCACTCCCATCAGGTCCGTGGGCAGGCAGAAATCTCCCAGGCCGGTAAAGCAGTGGGTGTGGATATCGATCAGGCCGGGAGTGACCAGCTTGCCGGTAACGTCTTTGACCTGGGCATCGGGATAGCGGGTGCCGGCATCCGACCCTACTTCCAGTATGGTATCGCCCCGGGTGACCACATCAGCGATGTCGTCGGTTCCGTTGGCCGGGTCGATTACCCGGCCACCCTTGAGTACAAGAATGGCATCTTGAGCGGAAGGCATAGCATTCCTCCGGTATTTCACGAGAACCGTACGCCACCGCGGCGTTATGACAGAGGAATGTCATCTTGACTCAGGAGTCTGATCCAGGAGGTTCTCTCGGCCCGGAAATTCCCTGAACGGAATTTAGCAGGATACATGCCAGGGCGGCACCAGACCGCCGTTGTGGCGGTTTATCGCCTGATGACGGACCACCTGTGTGGCCCGTTGAGGTGCAGTAATCCCCGTTGTGACGGCTATCGGTGCATCGATAAGACGACGGGAATCAGGAGACGTGGCCACCGGCGGCCAGACCATCATCGATAGCGTCATTGGCGGCTGACTGCTGACGGATTGCGCGGATACGCCGGTCCAGTGCCAGCCGGCCCTTCTGCTCCCGTTCGAAGGCGCGCATCACCCTGGCATGGGTTTGGGCCTGGGCGTCCAGGGTTGTGGCGTACCGGTTCGCCACCATGCGACCCAGGGTAGCGTGCAACCCACTGTCCGGGCGCAGTTGCTCCAGCACCGCATGGGTATCCTCGGACAGTGTTGACATCAGCCCACCTGGCACTTCGATGGCGCCGGGCGCACCGGCCAGATTATGGGCGATGATCCGCTCCAGGGTGTCTGAACCGCTGGCGTGGAACTCGCTGGCCCAGTTCACCCACTCCGGTTCCGGCGACCAGTCCGCCATTGAGGTGCCCAGGGTGTCCAGGTGGGCGAGCAATCGCCGATAGTGGCGCCCCGCCTCGGCCAGCTGTCTGCGCAGGGCCGTGAGAATGTCGGGCTGGGGCACGTGATCGAGCCAGGAATCGATGATGTCCGTTTCCTGCCGACGGTACCAGCACTGGAACCGGAGCCATTCCACCAGTTCCTCCCAGGCGAGCGGTTGGCGTCCGTTGACGGTGTTGGAGGACCCGATAAGGGCGTCCCGGCGGGCGGTCAGGGTCATGGCCAGGTCGTCGTAGAAGACGGTTGGGTCCTTGGCCGGCCGTGGCCTGAGTGTCGCGGTGATCATGCAGCCTCCTTTTGGTAACCCCTGGCTGGCGGGGCTTTGGGGGTCAATGGGTGTTTACAGCGGTTTTGCACGATGCCTGCCACGAATTGTTGGCGTTTTGTTATCCCCCTTAAAATGATGAGCATACGGTCAGGTAAACTGAATGGTTGGGGTGCGCGGATTTGGCGGGTGATCGTTAACGGTGCGCTATTACCTGGCGCTGGCCTCATTGATGGGCGCAGGAATCAGGAGTCTGGGCGACGGATGGCCGTGGCATGGTGATTGCTTTAAAAACTGATCATTTGGTCAGGAAGTTTCAGGAGTCCCCATGCCCGATTTTGCGATCCGTCATGCTGCGATTTTTACGGTCGATCCCCAAAATCGGGTGATTCCAGACGGCACCCTGGTGGTGCAGGATGGTGTGATTACCCAGGTGGGGGATGATCGGGCGGTCACTGTGCCCGACGGCTGTGAGGTTATCGATGGGCGGGGCCATGCCCTGTTGCCGGGGCTGGTCGACTGTCACTCCCACTCCAGCCTGATGCGGGGTGTGACCGAGAACATGCCATTGATGGAGTGGCTGCCCTGGTACCAGCTGGAGCATCGGGCCATGACCGAGGAGTTCGCCTATCACTCGGCCCGTCTGTGCTACCTGGAAGCGCTGCAGTCCGGCACCACCTGCGTGATGGACATGTTCCGATACATGGACCGGTGCGCCGATGCCGCCGCCGAGCTTGGCCTGCGGGTGCAGCTGGCGCCCTACGTGGCGGACCGACCGGGCAAGGACTTCTTCTCCACCCGGGAGGAGAACCGCCGTCTGATCCACTCCCACCATGAGACCCAGAACGGTCGCATCCGCGTGTGGATGGGGCTGGAGCACCTGTTCTACTGCACCGGAGACGCCTACCGTGAGGCGGCGGAACTGAGCCGGGAATACGGGCTGGGCATCCACACCCATTGCAGCGAGCAGAAGGAAGAGGAGCAGGCGGTTACCGCAGAGCTGGGGCGACGGTCCCTGGCCATGCTGGATCATTACGGCATCCTCGGTGAACGTACCCTGCTGGCCCATTGCGTCTGGCTTAACAGCGAAGAAATTGCCCGGGTGGCAGACACCGGCACCAGCATTGCCCACTGCCCGGTGAGCAACGCCAAACTGGCCAGCGGGGTGGCGCCGGTGCCGGAGATGCTGGCGGCGGGCGTCACCGTGGGGTTGGGTACGGACGGGCCGGTGTGCAACAACAGCCTGACCCTGTTCGAGGAAATGAAGTTCGCCTCCTTGATCCAGAAGGCGACCCGGCTGGATGCCACCGCACTGCCCGCCGACCAGATCCTGCGCATGGCGACCATCAATGGTGCCAAAGCCTCGGGCTGGACAACGAGATAGGCTCGCTGGAGATTGGCAAGAAGGCGGACCTGCTGTTGCTGAACCTGAAGCAGGCCAACCTGACTCCGGTAAGTGTCAATGAACAGGGTGGCAACCTGGTGTGGAATCTGGTGTTTGCCGCCGGCAGCGCCAACGTTTCCGGTGTCTGGGTGGATGGCCGCCGGTTGATCGATAACGGTGATGCCACGCTGGTCAGCGGCGGAATGGTGATCGCTGAGGCGCAGCAGCAAGGTCTGGCCCTCCATGAGGCCTGCCGCAACCTGTCCCATACCCGAACATCCATGGTTTGAGAGAGAATTCCCATGTCTTCACTACCCATTATTTCCCTCGCCGGCCTGCGTAGCGACGACCCGGACGAACGCCGGGCCACCGCCGCCGAGCTGGGCCGGGCCTGCCGTGAGGTGGGCTTTTTCTACGCCACCGACCACGGCATTCCGGATGAGGTCTGCCAGGGGGCCTTTGACCTGGCGAAACAGCTGTTCGCGCTGCCGGCGGAGGACAAGGAGCCGCTGTCCATCAAGCGCTCACCCCATAACCGGGGCTACGTGGCCATGGCGGACGAGAAGCTGAACCCGCAGTCCGGTGCCGACATGAAGGAAGCTTCAACATTGGCACCGATTTCCCGGTGGATCACCCGGACGTGCTCGCGGATAAGCCCTTCCGGGGCGTGAACTTCTGGCCGCCCATCAACGGCTGGCGCCAGCAGGCGCTGGACTACTTCAACCACTGCCTGGAGCTGGGGCGGACCATCCACCGGGGTTTCAGCCTGGACCTGGGGTTGGAGGAGGATTTCTTCGCGGGTCACCTGACCCTGCCCATCGCTACCCTGCGCATGCTGCGATACCCGACCAGTGCCGGCAAGCTCGACCGGGAGGACGGCGCCGCCGGTACCCACAGCGACTATGGCAACGTCACCATCCTGGCGACGGACGAAGTGGCGGGGCTGGAAGTACTGAACCGCCAGGGGGAGTGGATCCAGGCGCCCCATGTGCCGGGGGCCTTCGTGTGCAATATCGGCGACTGCCTGATGCGCTGGAGTAACGACACCTACGTGTCCACCCCCCACCGGGTGCGGCCACCGGCGAAGGAGCGATACTCCATCGCCTTTTTCCTGGAAGTGAACCCGGACTCGGTGGTGGACCCGCGGGAGATCGTGAAGGATGAGACGCCGAAGTACGAGCCGATTACCTGCGCCGAGTACCTGGCGTCACGGCTGAATGCCACCTACGATCACCGCAAGCATCATGAGGCGGTGGCTGCCCTCATGACGCTGACGTGGGCAGCCACCACTTTCCAGCCATCGGCGAACCGTACCCAGGTCTGCATCTGGCGCCCCTGGTCGTCGGTCTCGCCATCCCGGAACCGGGTGCTGACGGTGGCAAATGAATCACCGAACGTGGTCACCACGGTGCCATGGAGGGTCCGCCCTGGGCCTACCGGCTGGCATTGCCGGCGATAGGCCTGGATGGCGTCCGCGCCATAGAGGTTTTCCGCCACGCCGAAGCGCACGGTGAATTCCGAGTTCCAGAAATAGCCATCCAGTACCGCCAGGTCGTTGTCGATCAGCGCCTTCTCATAGGTTTCAAAGGCGTGGGTGACACTGGCGACCGTGTCCGGCTGATTGATGGTCAGGTCAGTCATTGTCGGGTCTCCGTCGTCGCCATGCTGGCCATGTACCGGCGCCATCCGCCGGTGTCGCTGATATCGGTGGCACCGTCCATGCCGCAGGGTTCGCAGATGAAGCCGGTGCACCAGGTGCCATCTTCCAGCTCCAGCTGGCCGATGCCCAGGGGGTGGGGAATGCCGGCAACAAAGCTCCCAAAGCGGTCCTCAGGCATGCGCCATACTTCCACCTCGATGGCGGCGCCACGGTCTTCGGTGCGGATCAGCCCCGGCCGGTAGGGAGGCCCTCCGGCCAACGCATAGAACCGGTATCGTGGGGCGGTGCGGGTGCGTTTCACCAGCACGGCGCCACGGTCGGTCAACTGGTGATTCAGCGGGTATCCGGCGAGGTGGGCGCCGCAGACGGCGACCTGCAACGTGTGCAGCGGTTGCGGTGGCTGTTCATCGGGTAACGGGTCGCTGGTGGCTCCCACCGTATCGGTAACCCGGTGGTGCAGGCGGCCAGCCAGGCCATTGAGCGTGCTGTCGCTCCAGGCCGCCCCGAACAGGGTGACCCCCCAGGCATGCCGTTGTCCAGGAAGCCGGCCGGCACCGACACCGCTGAGTAGTCCAGCAGGTTCATGAAGTTGGTGAAAGCACCCAGACGGGCGTTGAGGGCGACCGGATCGGCCATCATGTCGGCGATGGTGTAAGGCGCCGGGCAGGTGGGGGTAAGGATGGTATCCAGGGTGGCCAGTACGGCATCGGTCCGGCGCTTCAGAGCCGCCAGCCGGTACCTGGCGCTGAAGGCATCGCCGGCTGTGAACCGATCGCCTGCGGAGAGGACATCGCGGACCACCGGGTGGACCTGGTCCGGGGTAATCACCAGATCGTTGACCGCCAGTTGCCGTTCGCTGACCCAGGGGCCATCGTAGAGCAGGGCCGCAGCCTCCGAGAAGGGTGTCAGGTCGATGTCCACGGCAGTCCCGCCAAGGGCCTCCAGGTGTGCGACGGCCGCATCGAACAGGGCCTGTGCCTCCGGGTATTCAACCAGTCCCAACTGATCGGCGGCGGGAACACCAAAGCGGAAGCTCTGACCCATCAGGCGCCTGGGTGGCTGTTGGTCCTCCTGCCAGGGATCCGCCGGGTTGCGTCGGTCAGCCAGGGTCAGCACACGGTCGGCCTGGGCGGCGGTGCGGGCGAAGATTGAGACACAGTCCAGGGTCTGGCAGGCGGGTACCACACCTTCCACGCTCAGCCTGCCCAGGGTGGCTTGAGGCCGACAATGTGATTCAGGGCAGCGGGTACGCGGCCGGAGCCGGCGGTATCCGTACCCAGGGCGAAGCTGGCCATCCCCAGGGCCACGGCGACGGCGGAACCGGCGGAGGAGCCGCCGGAAATCAAGTCCGGATCAAAGGCGTTACCGCAGGGGCCGAAATCGGAGCGGGTGCCGTTGAGCCCGGTGGCGAACTGGTCCAGGTTGGTCTTGCCCACCGGGATGGCACCGGCGGCCAGCAGCTGCTCCACCACGAAGGCGCTGGCATCCGGAACAATGTGCACATGCCGGTTGGCGACGGTGGTCGGAATACCCCTCAGGTGAATGTTGTCCTTGATGGCGAAGGGTACGCCATACAGGGGGAGGGAATCCGGCGATTCCCCTTCCAGGGCCTGCAGGAAGGGTTCCCGTTCATCGGGAGTGAGGTAGTGGATCCAGAGGTTGCGATCGGTGAACGCCGCCTGATAGTCGTCCAACCGGTCCAGGAGCTGGCGGGGTGTCAGCCCGCCGCTCCGGTACAGGGACTGGAGGTGATCGATATCCAGCCGCACGGGCGGTGTGAACCCCTCGCTCATAGGGCCTCCAGTCGTTGCAACAGGCTGCCGGAATCGGTGACCGCGCCAAACACGCCACCCTGCATCTGGATCATCTTGATGGCGTGGTCATGGTTGGCCTGGTCGGTGGCGCCACAGCAGTCTTCCACCAGCACGCACTCGAAGCCCCGGTCATTGGCATCCCGCATGGTGGTGTGTACGCAGACATCGGTGGTGATGCCGGTGAGTACAAGGTTCCGGATGCCCCGGGTCCTGAGGAGCAACTCCAGGTCGGTGGCGTAGAAAGAGCCCTTGCCGGGCTTGTCGATGATGGGTTCACCGTCCAGCGGATAGAGTTCCGGGATGATGTCCCAGCCTGGCTCCCCCCTTACCAGAATGCGACCGCAGGGGCCGGGGTCACCGATGCCGGCGCCGATCTGTTGCGAGCGCCAGCGTTTGTTGGCGGGCAGGTCGCTGAGGTCCGGGCGGTGACCTCGCGGGTATGGATCACCGGCATGCCCAGGGCCCGGAAGCTCGCCAGCAGCCGGCCAATCGGTTCGATGGGTGCCCGGGTCAGGGACAGGTCATAGCCCATGGTGTCGACATAGCCGCCCTTGCCGCAGAAATCCGTCTGCATATCGATAATGACCAGGGCGGTGTTGAGTTTGTCCAGGTTGTTGTCCCAGGGCCAGGCGTAGGGACGTGAGTCCAGGGTGGCGGTCATGGTGATTTACTCCTGAATCGGTCGTAGGGGGCCGAGGGCGGACAGCAGCTGGTCGGATGTGGCCGTGGCGCCGAACAGTCCGCCCTGCATCTCGGTCATGGTGAAGATCGCATCCCGGTGCCGGGTCTCGGTGGCCGCGGTACAGTCCCTCAGGATCAGCGTTTCCAGCCCCCGGTCATTGGCATCCCGGATGGTGGTATGCACGCACACGTCGGTGGTCAGGCCCGCGACAATCAGGTGAGTGATGCCCCGCAGCCGCAGGATGTGGTCCAGGTCGGTGGCGTAGAAGGCGCCCTTGCCGGGCTTGTCGATCACGATTTCGCCGGGCGCGGGAGCCAGTTCCGGGATAATCTCCCAGCCAGGCTCACCACGAACCAGGATTTTGCCCAGAGGGCCCTCGTTGCCGATGCCGGGGCAGACCTGTTCGCTTCGCCACTGCTTGTTGTCGGGCAGGTCCACCAGCTCCGGCCGGTGGCCCTCACGGGTGTGGATCACCAGCGAGTCCGGCAGCGCGCGGAATGCGTCCAGCACCCGCCGGATCGGTTCGATCGTCGCCCGGGCCGGGGTCAGGTCGACGCCCTGGGAGTCGATATACCCCCCGGGCGCGCAGAAGTCCTTCTGCATGTCGATGATCACCAGGCGAGTCTCCGGGCGTCCACCGGCGCGATGCACGGCCAGGCATAGGGCCGTGCATCGGGGATCATGACGGTATTCGGGGTGTTCACTTCAGCCGTCCCTCGACGCCTTCCACCAGGAAGTCCATCTTCTCGGTTTCTTCCAGGGTCATGACATCGCCTTCCGCTACCAGCACGGTGCCATCCTGGGCAATCACCGGGCCGGCCCAGACGCGGAATTCTTCATCCATGATGGCCTGTTGGCGATCCAGCACGGTCTGCTGGTCTTCCTCGCTCACCGCGCTGCCGAAGTCGCTGAGCCTGGCGGCGCCGGTCAGCAGGTCACCACGCAGGTGCTCGGACTTCCAGGTGCCGTCCTCGGCGGAGTTGACGATGTCCACCATCATCGGACCCCAGTTCCAGACAGCACCCACCAGCCAGCCTTCCGGCGCGAACTGGCTGGCATCGGCATGGTAGCCCACGGAGTAGACGCCCCGGCGCTCCGCCACCTGCACGTAGTTGATGGGGGAGTCCACGTGACCGGTCAGCACATCGGCGCCATCACTGATCAGGGCTTCCGCCGCTTCCGCTTCCTTGGTGGGGTCGGACCAGCTGGAGGTCCAGATCACCGAGGTGGTGACCTCCGGATTGACACTCCGGGCGCCCCGGGTAAAGGCGTTGATGTTACGCAGTACCTGCGGGATCGGGTGGGCGGCGATAAAGCCCAGCTGGTTGGTCTCGGTGGTCAGGCCGGCGGCAACACCGGACAGGTACATGGCCTGGTCGATCTCGGCGAAGTAGGTCATCAGGTTGTCGGAAGTCTTGAGACCGCCGGAGTGGGCGAAATGCACCTCCGGATACTTCTCCGCCACCTTCAGGGCGTGGTCCAGGTAGCCGTAGCTGGTGGGGAAGACCACCTCGACGCCGGAGCGCACCATGCGCTCCATGACCCGCTGCACATCGGCATTTTCCGGGATGTTCTCGAAGTAGACGGTTTCCACGTCGTCCAGATGCTCTTCCAGGTACAGTCGGCCCTGGTCCTGAGCGTAGTTGTAGCCGTAATCGGTTTTGGGTCCGACGTAAATGAAGCCCACCTTGGTCTCGGCGGCTACCGGGAGACTTGCGGCGAGAATGGACGTAGCCAGTAGGGTGCGGATGGCTTTTTTCATGAGGATTCTCCGTTTGATGGTTGTTTCAGTCAGTTATCGGGCGCTCTGGAAGACCACCCTGAGACCGGCCGGCATGCCGCCACCGCTGGCCCGGAGGCCGCGGTAGCTGAGCATCAGCACGCTCAGGGGGATCAGATAGGGAAGGGTTGCCAGCAGGTAGGGGGAGATATCGACACCCCAGGACTGCAGTTTCAGGTTGAGGGCTTCGGAGGCCCCGAACAGCAAGGCGGCCGGCAGGGCGTACCAGGGGTTCCAGCGGGCGACGATGACCAGCCCGACGGCCACCAGCCGCGGCCGGCGGTCATGCCTTCCACCCAGTTGGCGGTGTAGTCCACGGCCAGCGCGGCACCGGCGAAACCGGACATCAGGCCGCCAAAGGCAATGGCGGCGAGCTGGTAGGGCACCGGGTTATGGCCCAGGTTGCGGGTGATGTCCTGGGATTCACCGGTGGAGCGCCAGCGCAGGCCGAGCCGGGTGCGGAACAGGAAAATGGAGATCGCCGGGATCGCCAGCAGGGTGATCAGCACGGTGGGGGTGATGGGGCCGAGGAACTGTCCCAGCAGCGGGATATCGCTGACGAAGGTCTGGTTCAGGTTGCCGAGGGTGTCGATCTTGTCGCCCACAAAAGGGATGCCGTAATAGGCGCTGAGCCCCCCGCCGAGGATCAGTACCGCCACGCCACTGGCGATCTGGTTGGCGCCACAGCCCAGTACCAGGGTGGCGTGCACCATCGACAGGGCCGTCCCGGCACCACAGGCGGCCAGCACGCCGAGCCAGGGGTCGCCGGTGACGGAGGCCACCGCAAAGCCGGTCATTGCCCCCAGCAGCATCTGGCCTTCGACCCCGAGGTTAATGACGCCGCTGCGTTGGGTCATGGCTTCACCCAGTACCACTGCCAGTACCGGCGTGGCACTGCGCAGGGCGGCAAACAGCAGGGTGAGGAGTTCAGTGATAAACGATTCCATACAGGTTCCTCTGGATTGCTTTCAGGCGACGGTGCGATCAGGCCTCGCGGCGCCTGGCCCACAGGCTGGCCACCGCCAGCACGATGATGAACAGCAGCGCCTGCAGGATGTCGGCACTGGCCTTGGGGAGCTGGGCATACAGCTGCAGCGAGTCCGCCGACGCCAGCAGGCCGCCCATCAGCACCGACAGCGGGATGATGCGCAGGAAGTGCTGGCCGGCGAGCCAGGCCACCAGGAAGCCGGTCATGCCGTAGCCGCTGGCGAGGCCGTCCTGCAGGCGGTTCTGGATCACCGAGCTTCCGCGATGCCGGCGAGTCCGGCCAGTAGTCCGCCGACAGCCATGACGATCAGCACGTTACGTTCGTAGGAGATGCCGGCAGTGGCGCCCACCCTCGGGTTGCTGCGGCTGACCTGAAGACCCAGGCCCCAGCGGCTGCGGGTGACCAGGATGTGCAACACGATGGCGGCGACCACACCGAACACCAGGCCCATATGGACCCGGGTATCAAAGAACTGGGGCAGGATGGCGCCTTCCGGGAATTCAATGGTGGCGGGCCAGCCCAGGGAGTTGGGGTTCTTCCAGGGACCGTGGACCACGAAGCTGACCAGCAACACCCCCACGTAGTTGAGCAACAGGGTGGAGATGGTTTCGTTCACCCCGAGGCGGGTCTTGAGGAGCCCGGGGATCACGCCCCACAGGGCCCCACCCGCCATGGCCCCGGCCAGCATCAGGGGCATCAGCAGCCAGCCGGGCTGATCCACCGCCGCCAGCACGGCACCGGTGCCGAACAGGGCGCCGAGGTAGAGCTGTCCCTCACCACCCACGCTGATCAGGCCCAGGCGGGCCGGCAGTGCCACCGCCAGTGCGGTCAGCAGGATGGGGGCGGTCTTGACCAGGGTCTCGCTGAATGAATAGCTGTCACCAAAGGCCCCCATGACCATTTCCTGGAACAGGGGTATCGATTCCCGGCCATTGATGGCAAAGAAGGCCAGCGCCGCCACCACAAAGGTGGCTGTCATGACCAGAACGGCGCCGGTCGGGCCGCCCAGCAGGCGCAGTCCGAACCTGACGAAAGGTTGGGTAATCGTTGTCATGATGCGGTCCTCGCCTGGGATTCAGCGGGTGTCTGTGCCGGAGGGACTTCTGTGGCGGATGGCTGTTCACCGGTCATGGCACGACCGATTTCCAGCCGGTCGCATTGCTGCGGGTCGAACATGCCGGACACCCGGCCGCCCTGCAGGACCGCAATGCGGTGGGCATAGGACATCAGGTCGTCCAGGTCTTCGGAAATCCACAGCACGGCAGCCCCGTCACGGGCTTTGGCGAACAGGGCCTGGTAGATGTCATGGGCGGCACCGGCGTCCAGTCCCATGGTCGGGTAGGCGGCCACGATCAGGTCCGGCTGGCCCTGGAGTTCACGGCCCACCACGAGTTTCTGCAGATTACCGCCCGACAGCTGGCCGGCCTGCAGGGCCGGATTGTCAGGGCGGACCTGGTAGCGGCGGATGATGTCCCGGGTATTCTCCTCCTCCGGTTCCCAGGCGGGAAAGAAGCGAAGCCGGCGGAAGTGGGAGAGGGCAACGTTGGTGGTCAGTGACAGGTCGCTGGCCACCGCATTGACCGCCGGCTGCTCGGGAATGTAGGCCACCCGGTCTGAGGTCCGGGGGGCGCGACCGGCCGCATGAAGACTGGTGCCGTCGATAATGACCTCGCCCTGGCTCAGGGGCGTCAGGCCCACCAGTGAGTCGGCCAGCAGGTGCTGGCCGTTGCCGGAAACCCCGGCAACGCCGAGGATCTCGCCCGGGCCGATATCGAGGTTGATGTCCTCGACTGACTGGACGCCGTGGCGGGCATGCAGGTTGCGGATGCTGATCCGGGGCGGCTTGCCCGCAAAGTCCGACCGGGTATCGGTATCAATGTCGGAGCGCTGGCTGCTGTCACCCATCATCAGGCTGACCAGTGAGGCCTCGCTGAACGCCTCCCTGGCCAGGGTCTGTACCATCTGGCCGGCCCGCATTACAACCACGCGATGGGCACAGGCCATGACGTCCTGCATCTTGTGGGTAATCAGCACCACGCTGCGGCCGGCCTCGGCCAGTTTGCGGATCAGCCCCCAGAGGCGTTCCGCTTCCTGGGGCGGCAGTACCGAGGTGGGCTCATCCAGGATCAGCACCCTGGCGTCCAGGTTCAGTACCTTGACCAGTTCCAGCAGTTGACGCTGTCCGACGGACAGGTCCCGAACCAGGGTATCGGGATCCAGGCCCGGCGCGAGCTCCTCCAGATAAGCGAGTACCTTCTGTTGTGATGCGCCTTCGCCAAACAGGCGACGGAAGGTCCAGAACGGCGGCCTGGGGTAGGCCAGCAACAGGTTGTCCAGCACTGACAGGGCCGGCACCAGGTTGAACTGCTGGAACACCATGCCGATGCCCAGCGACATGGCCTTCTGGGGGGAGTCGATGCTGGTTTCCCGGCCATTGATAAGGATGCTGCCTTCGTCTGGTGGGTAGAGTCCGAACAGCATCTTCATCAGGGTGCTCTTGCCGGCGCCGTTTTCGCCGAGCAGGGCGATGACTTCACCCTGGCGTATATCCAGGGAGATACCATCGTTGGCGGTAACCTCCCCGAACCGCTTGGTGATGTTGTAGAGCTGGATCTCCATGCGAGCAAGCCTTGAGTTGGATTATTTGTTGTATACAACATTGCATGGTTCGTGCCATTTGTTCCTGAGGCGCGTGGGGCCGGGGTTGATGACGACGTTCTTCCTGGTCCTTGCGGAATAAACGAGCAGTGACGCTGTTTATGGCGACCTTTTATGGTGCGGGAATCCCGCGTTTGCATCCCTGTGGTGCGCAGAAGGCGGACCCGGGAGTTACCAGAGTGATTGAAATCCGGAGTTTCTTGATGAATGATGTATGCAACAGAGCCGCAGGGAACGAATCATGACTGAATCACCCAGGAAATGGACACTGACCGCATCTACCAGGACCTGCGCCAGGGCATCATGAATCTTGAGCTGTATCCCGGCAGCCGGGTCACCGAAACCGAGCTGGCGCAGCGCTTCGGGGTGAGCCGGACACCGGTGCGGGAGGCACTGCAACGGCTGGCGGTGGAGGGCTACCTCACCATCCGGCCCAAGCATGGCTGCTACATCCGCCAGCTCGACGTGTTTGAGCTGGCGGAGTACTACGATGTCAGGGTTGGTCTGGAGCTTGAGGGTATTGCCTGATGGGGCAGCGCATTCCGTACCGGGAGGTGGCACAGTTGGCGGAGGACTGGGACCCCGAGCGGCTGGGGTACGGCGTGGAGGGCTCGGAGCAGTTCAAGGATGCGGAAGAGTCGTTCCATATCCGGCTGGCCGGGCTCTGTGGCAACCCGGTGCTGGTCCAGTACCTGCGGGACGTCAACAACCATATCCGCATCGTGCGCCGCCTGGGGCTGCCGGACCGGGACAGCGTGATGAAGACCTATCGGGAGCATCACGAGATCTGCCAGCGGATTCTGGCCAATGACCTGGACGGCGCCACTGCCATGCTGCGGGCCCATATCCACGAAAGCCAGGCCAAGAGCCGTGAGGTGACCCTGGCCCAGTTGGAAATGCGCCGGCGTGAGCGGGCCATGGAGACTGAGTCCAGCGCTGGCTGACGGTCGCCTGGCATGCTTCCTGCTCATCCGCTTTCGACATTGTCCTATCGAAACAGGAGTGGAAGCGGAATGAGCGGATTAGGTGGTTTGAACAAGTCCCCGAATGGGGTGGTGATCGGACTGGTTCAGTTGCAGCTGCCAGACGTGGCAACGCCAGAACAGTTGCAGGCCCAGACTGCACGTGTGTGTGACCTGGTCGGGAAAGCCCGCCGACAGTCCCCGGTAATGGACCTGGTGGTGTTTCCCGAGTACTGCCTGCATGGCCTGTCCATGAACATTGATCCGGTCATTATGTGTGACCGCGATGGCCCGGAAATGGCCGCGTTCCGCCAGGCCTGTCGTGAGCATGATATCTGGGGCTGCTTTTCCATCATGGAGCACAACCCCGGAGGCAATCCCTACAACACGGGGGTAATCATCGACAATACCGGTGAGGTGCGCCTGTTCTATCGCAAGTTGCATCCGTGGGTGCCGGTGGAACCCTGGGAGCCAGGCAACCTGGGTATTCCGGTGTGCGACGGCCCCAATGGCAGCCGCCTTGCGCTGGCCATCTGTCACGACGGCATGTTCCCGGAAGTGGCCCGGGAGTGCGCCTACAAGGGGGCCAACATCATGCTGCGCACGGCCGGTTACACCCCGCCCATCCGCCATGCCTGGAAGATCACCAACCAGGCCAATGCCTTCTGCAACCTGATGGTCACCGCCAATGTCTGCCTGGCCGGTAGCGACGGTACCTTCAACTCCATGGGCGAGGGCATGGTGGTCGACTTCGATGGCCAGCCCATGGTGGAAGGCAGCGGCTTTGCGGATGAGATCATTACCGCGGAAGTGCGCCCCGACCTGGTGGACGAGGCCCGTATCCACTGGGGTGTCGAAAACAACATCTACCAGTTGGGTCACCGGGGATATGTGGCGGTGAAGGGCGGAGCGGGGATTGTCCGTATACCTTCATGCAGGACATGGTGAAGGGGGAGTACCAGTTGCCCTGGGACAATGACGTGACGGTGGTGGATGGCCGGGACTTCGGTTTCGAGCCACCGGTGCGGGAGTACACACCGGACCAGTAACAGAGTGGGCCGGGGCTGTTCCCGGCCCCCTGACTGCCGCGGATCTTATATTAGAAGCAGTCGTCCCCGCTATCTGTCCTGGTCCAGCAGTCTCTGTCGTACCTGTGCCGTGGTCGCAACCTCGCCAAACTCGTAGGCAAAGGTCGTCAGGGCCACCTTCTGAACCTCCTCCGCCGACACGGCACCCCAGCCCAGATCCGGGTAGGACATGGCGGCATTGGCATCGCCGATGGCGATCACCTTGTACTCCCGGTGCACGGCATCGCGAATAGTGGTGTCGCAGCAGACATTGGTTACAGTGCCGCAGATCATCAGCGTGTCCACATCCCTTGAGCGCAGCACGGTATCCAGATCGGTGCCGTGGAAGCCACTGTAGAACAGTTTGTCCACCACAATATCCCCTGTCTCGGGCGCCAGCTCGTCGATGATCTCCACGTACGGGTTGCTGCGGGCCAGCACTTGGTCCACGTCCGGATATAGGTCCCGCATGCGTCCGGTGTCACTGCAGTCGCCGCGTACAATATGGCGTAAATAGATCACTGGCACGTCGGCGCTGCGGCAGGCCGTGGCCAGCTCGTGAATCCTCGGCACGATGTCCCGGGTTGAGGGTACGTAAAGGTCACCCTCCGGCTCACAGAACACCTTCTGCATATCGACTATGACGAGAGCCGTGCGATTACCCGTCAGTGGCCAGGACCGGGTCAGTTTCGGCATGGTTCAGGCTTCCTGTGTTGGCGCGGGGGACGGTTGAGTGGCGTCACGGTGGATGGCGTAAGGCCCCCAGGCCTGTCTTACCGGTACCATTTCCACCCGGTTGATGTTGATGTGGTCCGGCAGGTTGGCGATATGGGCAATCTGCTCCGCCACGTCTCGGGCAGTAAGGGGTACTGTGCCTTCATAGACGGCCTCTGCGGCTGACCGGTCACCACCATTGCGGACCACCGAGAATTCGGTTTCGGCGATGCCCGGGGCCAGGTCGGTTACCCGCACCCCAGTACCCTGAAGATCACTGCGCAGATTGTAGGAAAACTGTTTGACGAAGGCCTTGGTGGCGCCATAGACGTGGCTGCCGGGGTAGGGCCATTCACCGGCGGTGGAGCCATATTGATAATAGTGGCGCCGGCTCCGGTCCGAATCAGGTGGGGCAGCAGGGCATGGGTGACGTTCACCAGGCCGGTGATATTGGTGTTGATCATGGTGTGCAGGTCGGATAACGCCACCCGTTGCATGGCATCGGGTGCCAGGGCGAGTCCGGCGTTGTTCACCAGTGTGTGTATATTCCGGAAGTTCTGCGGTAGTGCGTCGACGGCCTTTCTGACGGCATCCGAGTCCTGAATATCCAGCGTCATTGTGTGCACGGGAACCAGGAAACTGAGTTCGTCCCTGAGGGCCTGCAGACGTTTGTCCCGCCGTCCGCTGATCACGACGGACCAGCCGTCGCGGGCGAATAGACGGGCAGTGGCGGCGCCAAAGCCTGAAGTGGCACCGGTAATAAACAGAGTCTTTTTCAACGTATTCTCCAGGAATCCTGTTTGGGGCGTCAGGTGCGTTCTTCACGGATAAAGGGGGTGCCCAGGGCACCCGGCTGACTGCTGGTGTCCCTCTTGCTGGCCGCTACCCAGATCATCACGCCCAGGGTGATGGCGTAGGGCGCATGAACACGAAGTACTGGGACAGCTTGATGCCGGAGGCGCCAGCTGGGGGATCAGCGCTTCAATGCAGCCGAACAGTATGGCGCCGGCCAGTGCCTTCCACGGCGACCAGCGGGCGAAGATCACCAGGCGACCGCAATCCAGCCGCGACCGCCGGTCATATTGGCAATCCACAGTTTGGTGCTGAGTACCGAGATAAAGGCCCCGGCCAGGCCAATCAGGGCGGCGCCCACCACGATGGCGGCAAGACGGTAGCCCAGCACGGGGATGCCCGCTGCATCCGACGCTGGGGGTTCTCCCCCACCGCCCGCAGCCGCAGCCCCGGCGTCGACCGATACAGGGCCCACACGGTGACCAGGAAAATCGCCGGCGTCAGATAGACGACGATATTCTGTACGAAGAAACGCCCGACATACGGCAGCTCGGATAATGGCCACAGGGCAATGGAGTCCAGTCCCGGAACCGGCTGGTTGGTCCACCCCATCAGGGTACCGAAGAGGGTGCTCAGGCCCTGGCAGAAGAACACCAGCACCAGGCCGGAGATGACCTGGTTGATGCGCATCACCAGCACCATCAGCGCAAATAGCAGGGACACCACGCTGGCGGCCACCATGGCCATGATCAACGCCACGGCGTTCTGCTCAAACGTCAGGTAGGCACCAATGCCGGCGACGGCACCGACCAGCATCAGACCCTCGGCCCCGAGGGCGAGGACGCCGGATTTCTCGGTGATGATCAACCCAGGGCAGCAAGGGCGAAGGGCACGGCGAATTCGGGGATGTTGCCGATCCAGCTTGTAATCAGGTCCATGGTCAGTCTCCCGCCTGTACGCGGCGAATGCGGTGACGGATAAAGAAGTCGGAGGAGGCCACGCAGATCACCAGTACCGCCTGGATCAACTGCACCATGGCGAACGGGATCTGGTAGAACACCTGCAGGCTGCGTCCGGCCACAAACAGGGTGGCGATGAGCAGCGCGGCGCAGGTGGCGGCAATGGGGTTGTTGCGAGCCAGGAACGCGATCAGGATGCCGGAGAACCCGTAGCCCACGTAGAAGGAGTGGGTCAGCCGGCCTTCCTGACCGGCGGCCACCATCAGCCCGGCCAGGCCTGCCAGGCGCCGGAGAACAACACCGCCAGCAGGATGGTGCGTGCCACCGGTACGCCCACCGAGCGTGCCACCTGGGGGCTCTTGTCCACAAAGCGCAGATACAGGCCGCCACGGGAGATGCTCACAAACCACAGCACCAGCAGGGCGCTGCCGATAGCGATGGGGATCGACAGGCTCAGGCCATTGGCCAGGTCAGGCAGTAGCTCAAAGCTCTCGTACTTCGGGGAATAGGGGAACGCATCCTTGGGATCCTTCCAGGCGCCGTACATCAGGTGCAGCAGGAAGTTGATGGCGATGTAGTTCAGCATCAGTGTCGAGACGATCTCGTTCACCTGCAGTTTCAGTCGCAGCAGCACCGGAGCCACCGACCACAGCAGGCCGCAGGCCATGGCGGCGATGATCATCAGCGGCAGGCGCATGGCGGGGCTGCCAATTTCCCACATTGTGATGGCGGTGGCGCCGATGGCACCGAAGATCATCTGGCCTTCCAGGCCCAGGTTCCAGAACTTGGCGCGGAATGCCAGGCAGCCGGCCAGCCCCACCATAATCAGGGGCGAGGCCTGGAACAGAACCGCCTTCAGACTCTGGGCGTCAAACAGGGTCAGGAACACAAATTCGTTCAACAGTTCGCCGGCAGGCACGCCGGCCCACACCAGGATGGCGCCGGAGATCAGCAGGCCCAGGACCAGCGAGACGGTCAGGATCATCGCCTGCCAGGGCCAGGCCATCTGCTGGCGCACCTCCAGGGTGTACCGGCGGTTCATCAGGGGGCGTCGTAATGCAAGTTCAGACATGATTCACCATGGCTTGTCCAATGGCCTGACGGTCGGCCGGCTGGGAAAATTCGGCCACGATGCGGCCGGCGGACATGACCCCGATCCGGTCGGCCATGGCCATGACTTCGTCCAGGTCCTCGCTGATCAGCAGGACGGCAGCGCCATCGTCCCGGGCGGCCCGCAGACGTTCCCGGATAGCCTCGGTGGCTTTGACATCCAGGCCCCGGCTGGGGCTGTGGGCGAGCACCAGTCGGGGCGGACGGCTGAACTCCCGGGCGATCACCAGTTTCTGGGCATTACCGCCGGACAGCAGGGCGGCCTTCTGCTTGAGTGAGCGCACGCCCTGGACATCGAACTGGTCAACCGCTTCAGCGGCGTCCGCCTCGATGGCGCGTTTTTTCAGGTACCAGAAGGGGCCGTAGCGGCCGGAGTGGATATCGCCGAGGGCAAAGTTGTCGGCGATGGAGAGCGGGCCCGCCAGAGCCGAGCCGTAGCGGTCGGCAGGAATCGAGGGCGATGCCCAGGGCACGGCGCCGCGCCGCGTCCAGATCGGCAAGGTCGCCTTCGCCGATGATTTCCATCTCGCCCTGTACCGGTTCCGGTATGCCCATCAGGGCATTGGCCAGTTCGCTCTGGCCGTTGCCGCCGACACCGGCGATGCCATAGATCTCGCCCCGGTTCAGGGTCAGGTCCAGCCCATTGAGGGCCCGGCGACCGTCGGTGCTGGTCAGGCCACTGACCCGAAGGTAGGGCTCGCCGGGTGTCCGTTCGGCGCTGGGCTGGTCGGCGTTGGTGGTGGATTCGCCTACCGTCAGGCGGACCAGTTCGTCCACCGATACCGAACCCGGCCTGAGGCTGGTGACGGTGCGGCCGCCGCGCATAATGGTGACCTGGTCGGCATAACGCAACACGTCGTTCATCTTGTGGGTGACCAGGATGACGGCGGCGCCCTCACGGGCGAAGCCCCGGACGGTGGTCAGCAGGCGCTCGGCTTCCTCTTCGGTCAGCACGGCGGTGGGCTCGTCGAGGATGAGCACCTTGGCGCCCGCCAACAGCACCTTGAGGATCTCCACCCGCTGCTGTTCAGCGATGGAGAGCTGATGAATGGGGGCATCGGGGTCGATATCGAACCCGATGCGGTCGGCCATGGCACGGATGTCATCAGACACCCGGCGCAGCGCTCCCGGTATAGCCCGCTGGTCTGGATGTGCCCCAGGTTGAGGAGGATGTTCTCGGCCACGGTGAAGGGTGTCACCAACTTGAAATGCTGGTGCACCATGCCGATGCCGAGTTTCGCGGCCTCCTTGGGGCCGCGGAGCTTGACCGGGTTGTCGTCAATGAACAGCGATCCGCCTTCGGGGCCATAGAGGCCGGCCACGATGTTCATCAGGGACGACTTTCCGGCGCCGTTTTCCCCCAGCAGGGCGTGGACTTCGCCCCACCTGGCGGTAAAGTCGGCGTCGGCAAGGGCCCTGAAACCGTCGAAGGTCTTGTTGACGCCTTTCAGCTGGATCGCGTTCTGTTTACTCATTGCTGCGTAATGACCCCGTCAACGAACCAGTCCATCTGCCAGAGCTCACCGTCGGGGATGGTTTCTCCGTCGGCGGCTTTCACATTGCCGTCCTGATCGCTCAGGGGGCCGGCGTAGATGTCCAGCTCACCGTTCATCAGCTTTTCACGGGCCGCCATGATCCGGGCTTCCTCATCTTCGGTGATGTTGGGGCCGCAGCAGGCGATGTCGGTGCCGCCCTCTTCCATGGACAGCAGCGCACCGCTGCTACGGGGGACCCAGTTGCCGGCAATGATCTTCTCCAGCTCGGTTTTCAGGAAGCGGTCCCAGACCCAGACGGACGAGCAGACAGTGGCTTCCGGTGCAAACTCACGGAAATCCCGGTGATGGCCAGTGCCGTAGACGCCGTTTTCCTGGGCGACCAGCTGCGGGGTGGGGGTGTCCACGTGCTGGCCGATGACATCGGCGCCTGGTCGATCAGGGCCTTGGTGGCGGAGCGTTCCTTGGAAGGATCGTTCCAGGCACCGGTGTAGACCACGGTAACGGTGGCATCGGGGTTAATCTCACGGGCCCCCATGGCGTAGGCGTTGATGGTCCAGTTCACCTGGCCAAACGGGTTGGCGGCGACGAAGCCAAGCTTGCCGGTTTCCGATGCCGCGCCGGCGGCCATGCCGCAGAGATACTGACTCTCATAGGTGCGGCCATAGAACGACAGCAGGTTGGGACCGTTGGTGGTGCCGGAACCGTTCAGGAAGGCCACGTCCGGGTAGTCTTCGGACAGGGACATGAAGGTGTCGGAATAGCCGAACGCCGTACCGATGATGATATTGGCGCCGCGCTGAATGAAACGCTCGACCGCTGGCCGGATTGCCGATGCGGTCTCGGGAACGCTCTCCACGTACTGGATCTTGATGTCCAGGTCGTCCTCCAGGCGCTGACGGGCCTCCTCGAAGGCCTGGGTCCAGCCACCATCGTTGGTGGGCGAAATGTAGAGCATGGCCACCTTGGGCGGCCCGTCGAGGGTCAGGCCTTCGGCAGCAACGGTATTTACCAGGCCAAAGAAACTGGCCAGCGCGAGACAGGTACTGAGTATGAGATTTCTCATTGTGGGTACTTCCTTTGGTTGGGTGGGGCGGTTTACATCATGTGATTGATGCGGAATACATTGCCTTCCGGGTCCAGCAGCACGGCCTGGTACCAGTTGTAATAGGTGGTGTAGGGATCCTTGACGAGGGTGGCACCGGCGGCCACGGCGTCGGGCACGAAGCGGTCCACCTCGTCCTTGCTGTCGACGTCGATGTTGAGCAGGAACTTGCAGCCTTTGGTAGCGGCGTGGTCCTCCAGCTTGAGCAGTTCATAGGCGTCCAGGGCATTGAAGCCGATGCAGGAACGGCCGGTATCCAGGCCCCGGAAGATGGGGGAGTGGATCTCCGGGATCTCCCGGAACCCGAACAGGTCCCGGTAGAAACCACTGAGGGCTTCGATGTCCTTGGCGAAAACGTTGACGTAGGACAGGGTGCTCAAATCAGGCCACCTCCTGTTTGCTGCCACCGAAGGTGGTCTGCTTGACGAACTTGGACTTCAGGTGATCGCCTGAACTGACCGCCGGGTAGAGCGGACCCTCGCCGTCCTTCAGGCAACTGCAGGCACTCGATGATGGCGTCGTAGTTGGGCTGGTGAAAAAACACGATCGACTGCCGGGGATGGGTGGCACTGGCATCCAGCGGCGGGTTGACCACCCGGTGCAGGGTGGAGATCCACTGGTCGTTGGTCCAGCGCATCATCAGCTCGCCGATGTTCACCACGAAGCCATCCTCGACATAGGGGACATCCACCCAGTCACCGTTCTGGTTGCACACCTGAAGCCCGCCCGGGGAGTCATCCGGTTTGACGATGGTGAGGCTGCCGTAGTCACTGTGGGCGCCGGCCCGCATCTGTCCCTCTTCGATATTGGTGCCCATATTGGGGTAGCTGAGGGTTCTCAGCATGCTGATTTCCCTGTCGATCTTGTCGTCGAAGAAATGCTCGTCCAGCTTCAGGGCCAGGGCGAAGATGCGCATCAGCGAGCGGGCCAGGTCGCTCATGGCCTCGAAGTAGTCGCAGTAGGCGTCGCGGAATCCGTCGATGGTTTCGGGCCACACATTGGGGGCGAAGTGCGGCCCCGCCGCTGGCCCCAGGTGGTAGTCGTCGTCCGGTACCCCGACCGGGCCGATGGAGAAGGACTCTTTCAGGTCCCCGGGTGCGGCCTCTTCCAGGGAGTAGGACAGGCTCTCCTCGGCAACGGCGCTGTAGCCGCGGACCATGTCCGGTCTTGGGCGGTCGGCCTTGCGCTTCTCGGTCATGGGCTGATCGAAGAACCGTCGGCTCAGATTGTAGACGCGTTCCACCAGCTCCCGGGGAATGCCGTGATTGGTGATCACCAGGAAGCCGATGTCCCGGCAGGCCTGGTCAACCGATTCGGCCACTTGCTGTTTGCCTTCCGGGGAACCTTCGAAGTAGGGGCCAAGATCAATGGTTGGTACGTGTTGCAGCTTCATTGCGAATGCCCTCGTCACAGGTCAATTGTTGCGAGAGTCGGGTCAGGCCACAGCCTAATAGGGACCTATCTCGCCTGCCGGAGGGCAAAGCAGAAAACGTGCCACTTTAGGTGTGCCTTTTAAAACAGCAGGTTACAAATTTTTTTCTTTTTGATGTGGATCAAATGGTCCAAGTTAGAGCGTATGGTTTGAAGATAGGCACAGATTGAGGGCGGGCTTCAGGTGGCGGGAACCGGGTTGAAGGGTGAAGCACTGAAAACCTTCCGGAAGAGGTGTCGCCCGGAGGTGTGCCAGCGCCGGCCAGGGGGGCGTCAGTTGCGCGGTCTCACCCCATCGAGGACAAGCTTCTCCAGGCTGGTCAGTGTTTCCTGGAAAAAATCGGGATCATCCAGTGTCCTGCCGGCCACGGCCTCAACCTGTACCCGAAAGTCGGCGTAGTGCTGCGTGGTCGCCCAGAGGGAAAAGATCAGGTGGTAGGGCTCAATGGGGGCGAGCCGGCCCTGCTCGATCCAGGACCGGATCACAGTAACCTTGTTTTCCACCAGGTCATGGAGAGGCTGCTGAAGTTGATTCAGCAGCAACGGTGCCCCCTGCATTACTTCCATGCAGAACAGCCGGGATTCCGCCGGATGATCCCGCGAGAACTCCAGCTTCACCCTTATATAGTCCCTGATCGCGTCGATGGGGTCCTGCTCTTCGGTAAAGGCTATCAGTGGCTGTAGCCACAGGTCCAGCAGATAACTCAGCACACTGGTGTACAGCTCTTCCTTGTTGCTGAAGTAATAGAACAGGTTGGTCTTGGACACATCGGCCCGACTGGCGATCTGGTCGATACTCGCGCCGTGCAGGCCGTATTGGGAAAAGGTGGCCAGGGCGGCCTCGAGTATCGCGCTCCTCTTCTTTTCGGTGTGACGCATCCGCCGGTTCAGCGACGCCGCCGTGGGGACACGCTGGGGCTTTCGCTTGCTGGCCTTTGCTGGCTCCTTGCCTCGTCTGATGGCGCTCACTGAATCCTCCGCTGGGTAAATGGCCGGCCCATTCTAGCACCGGAACGTCCGCTGGAAAGGTGTCTGTGGTGATTGCCCTGACCTGCCCCAAAAATGCACGCGCCGCACAAACCAAGTGCTCTAAATCGGACCAAATGGTCTGAAAAAATCAGAGTGAATTCAGCAAGCTTTTGAAAATAAAAATAAAAAATGATTCTGGTCAATATTATGCAATCGACTCGTTGACACTGGTGGGCGGGATCTTCGAGTCCACCTTCCTACTGGCAACCCGAGGGGACACAGATGAACGTCGGAATCTTCATACCCATTGGCAACAACGGCTGGCTGATCTCGCGCAATGCGCCCCAGTACATGCCGACCTTCGAACTGAACAAGGAGGTGACGCAGAGGCCGAACACTATGGATTCGACTTCGCCCTGTCGATGATCAAGCTGAGGGGCTTCGGCGGTGAAACCGAGTTCTGGGAGCACAACCTGGAGTCGTTCACGCTGATGGCCGGACTGGCGGCAGTTACCAGCAGGATCCAGTTGTTCGCCACCGCTGCCACCCTGACCATGCCGCCAGCCATCGTGGCACGGATGGCCTCCACCATCGATTCAATCTCCGATGGCCGTTTCGGCATCAACCTGGTGACGGCTGGCAGAAGCCGGAGTACTCCCAGATGGGACTGTGGCCGGGGGATGAGTTCTTCGGCACCCGCTACCAGTACCTCGGCGAATATGCCAGGTGCTGCGCGAGTTATGGGCCACCGGTCGCAGTGACTTCAAGGGTGAGCACTTCCAGATGGAGGACTGCCGGGTCAGCCCGATCCCCAAGGCCGACATGAAGGTGATCTGTGCCGGTCAGAGTGAGGCGGGCATGGCCTTCACCGCCAAATACGCCGACTACAATTTCTGCTTCGGCAAGGGCGTGAATACGCCGACCGCCTTTGCGCCCACCGTGGAACGTCTGGTCAAGGCCACCGCCGAGGCCGGTCGTGAGGTCAGTTCCGTGGCGCTGTTCATGATCATTGCGGCGGAAACCGATGAAGAGGCCCGCGAGCGCTGGGAGTGGTACAAGGAAGGCGTTGATGAAGAGGCCATCGCCTGGCTGGGCGAGCAGGGCGCCGCAGACAAGACCTCGAAGTCCGATACCAACGTTCGCCAGATGGCGGATCCCACCTCGGCGGTGAATATCAACATGGGCACCCTGGTGGGCTCCTACGAAACCGTTGCTCGCATGCTGGATGAGGTGGCCACGGTGGAAGGCACCAGTGGCGTCATGCTCACCTTCGATGACTTCGTGAAGGGTGTGGAAGACTTCGGCCAGCATATCCAGCCGCTGATGAAGAGCCGTGCCCATGTGAATGAGCAGTTGGAGCCGGCGGTATGAGTATCGCAACGGAGCAGTCCGGCTATGCCCTGAATACCGGTTCCGAGCCTGCACTGGCGCTGCCCGGAAAACCCGAGCCGTTACATATGCGGGCCAGCGAAACTGCACTGGTGGTCGTGGACATGCAGAACGCCTATTCCACCATCGGCGGCTACCTCGACCGGGCCGGTTTCGATGTATCCGCCACCGGACCGGTAATCCGGCAGATCCAGAGGGCTGTCGCCACGGCCCGTGCCGCGGGTATGCCGGTGATCTTCTTCCAGAACGGCTGGGATCCGGAGTATGTGGAAGCCGGCGGGCCGGGATCGCCCAACTGGTACAAGTCCAACGCCCTGAAGACCATGCGGCGGGAGCCGGAACTGAGCGGCAGCCTGCTGGCCAAGGGCACCTGGACTATGACCTGGTGGATGAGCTGCAGCCCCGGGACGGTGACATTGTCATTCCCAAGCCCCGCTACAGTGGGTTCTTCAACACGCCCTTCGACAGCATCCTGCGCAGCCGTGGTATCCGCAACCTGGTGTTCACCGGCATTGCCACCAATGTCTGCGTGGAATCCACCCTGAGGGATGGCTTCTTCCTGGAATATTTCGGTGTCGTGCTGGCGGATGCCACCCACCAGGCCGGACCGGACTACATCCAGCAGGCGGCGCTCTACAACATCGAGACCTTCTTTGGCTGGGTGTCTTCCACCGAGGACTTCTGCCGAACCTTCTCGCAGGCGGCCAACGCCGCTGAAAGCCAACCATCGCAAACGACCACTGCATAATCCAAGGAGTTCATCATGCCCAAGACTTCCATTATTCCAGAAGGCAGCGGCAAGCCGCTGGCCCCTTACGTGCCTGGATCCATGGCTGATGGCATCGTCTACGTTGCCGGCACCCTGCCGTTCGACAAGGACAACAATGTGGTCCATGTGGGCGACCCCGAGGCCCAGACCCGTCATGTGCTGGAGACCATCAAGGGGGTTGTCGAAACCGCCGGCGGCACCATGGACGATGTCACCTTCAACATGATCATGGTCACCGACTGGGCCCATTATGGGGCGGTCAACAAGGTCTATGCCGAGTACTTCCCCGGCGAGAAGCCGGCCCGCTACTGCATCCAGTGTGGTCTGGTAAAGCCGGACGCCTGGTGGAAATCGCCAGTATTGCGCACGTGGGGAAGGGATGAGCAAGAGCGCACCGATCCTTTACTGGGAAAGCCAGGGTCCCGCCGATGGTGAGACCGTGGTGCTCAGTGCCGGCCTGGGAGGTTCCGGGCACTACTGGGAGTCCCAGTTGCCGGCTCTCAGGGAGCGATATCGGGTGCTGGTGTATGACCATTTCGGCACCGGTCGCAGCGGTGGTGAGATACCCGAGTATTACACCGTGGCCGATATGGCGGATGAGCTGGAAGCGATGCTGGTTACGGCAGACGCCGGTCGGGTACATCTGGTGGGCCATGCCCTCGGTGGCCTGATCGGTATCGAGTTGGCGCGCCGGACGCCGGAGCGGGTTGGCAGTCTGTTCCTGATCAATGCCTGGGCGTCACCCAATGCCCATACCCGTCGGTGTTTCTCGGTGAGGCGGACCCTGCTTGATGAAGCGGGGCCCGCGGCCTACCTGGAAGCCCAACCGCTGTTCCTGTATCCGCCGGTGTGGATTGCAGAGAACAGTGAGTGGTTGGAACAGGAGTCCGCTCACGCCCTGGCCAGTTTCCCGCCCCGGGACAACCTGCTGCGTCGGATGGCTGCGCTGCAGGCCTGGCAGCCCTCGGCGGTTGATCTGGCAAAGGTCCGCACCGACGCGATGGTACTGGGCAGTCGCGACGATGCCCTGGTGCCCTGGAGCTGTTCCCAGGAGTTGGCGCAGCGCCTGCCCAATGCCAGCGTGAGACTGCTGCCGGTTGGTGGCCACGCCGTCAATGTAACCGAACCGGAACGGGTGAACGCCCTGCTGCTGGTCCATCTCCAGCGTCACCGGTTACCCACAGAATCGATCAGGACACAGGAGGCCCTATGAGCCAGACACTGGATAACCAGGCCCTCGGTCAACTGTTCACCGAGGCGCGCACCCACAATGGCTGGCAGGACCGGCCAATTAACGATAACGACCTTCGCCAGCTCTACGATCTGGTGAAGATGGGGCCCACCTCCGCCAACTGCGGCCCGGCTCGCTTTGTCTTCGTTCGTACCTCCGAGGGCAAGGCGGCTCTGGAGCCGTGCCTGTCCAGCGGCAACCGGGACAAAACCATGAGTGCGCCGGTCACGGTGATTGTGGCCTACGACGAGCAGTTCTATGAAAAGCTGCCGGACCTGTTTCCCCACGGTGATGCCCGCAGCTGGTTTACCAGCAGTCCGGAAATGGCTTATGAAACGGCCTTTCGCAACAGTGCCATGCAGGCGGCCTACCTGATTCTGGCGGCCCGTTCCATGGGGCTGGATACCGGCCCCATGTCCGGGTTCGATCCGGGCAAAGTCAATGAAGCCTTTTTTGCGGGCACGACCTGGAAGGTCAACCTGTTGATCAACCTCGGTTACGGGGACACTGACAAACTCTACGGCCGGCTGCCGCGTCTGGCATTCGACGACGCCTGTCGCCTGGCCTGAGAAGGAGCGCATCATGAAAGCACAGCACTCAATAAGTGAGGTACTGACCATGCCACCGCGGGTGGACAAGCAGAGTTTCCGGGATGCCATGTCGACCCTGGCGGCCGCGGTCAACGTGGTGACGACGGACGGCCCCGGTGGACGGGCAGGCTTTACCGCCACCGCCGTCTGCAGTGTCTGCGATGAACCTCCGACCCTGCTGGTGTGCCTGAATCGCGGTGCGTCGGTTTACGATGTCTTCAGTCGCAACGATGCTCTGTGCGTGAACACGCTGACGGATACCCAGTCTGATCTGTCAAACCTGTTTGGCGGCAAGAGTTCCATGGAGGAACGCTTTGCGGCCGCCACCTGGGAACAGTCGGTGACCGGGGCGCCAGTGCTTGAAGACGCCCTGGTCAGTTTCGACTGTACCATCAGCAAACGGGTCAACGTCGGTACCCATGACATCCTGTTCTGCGAGGTGGCCGGCGTCCGTCAGCGGGAGGACTCGGGCAGCCTTGTCTACTTTGATCGGGGCTACCATCATCTCAAAGCCCGTTAGCCTGCCAGACTCGCCGCCATCCGGTTCTGCTCCTCAATAATATGGGGCAGTGACCGGGTCAGCAGTTGTCCTTCCTCGATCACCACGCGACCGTTGATGATGCTCCAGTCCACCCGGGGCGGCGTGCAGAACACCAGCGAGGCCAGCGGATCGCTCTGGCCGCCGGCCATGGCGATGTCATCGGTACGGAACGCCACGATGTCCGCGCAATAGCCCGGCTGGATGCGGCCCAGGGCATCACCGCGCCCGAGTACTTCAGCACCTCCCCGGGTGGCCATACGCAGGGCTTCCCGGGCGGTCATGTCACCGGGATTCTGTTCCCGCACCCGCGCCGACAGCATCGCCAGCCGGGCCTCGTCCAGCAGGTTGCCGGTGTCGTTGGAGCGCTGCCATCCACCCCCAGGCCCACCTTGACCCCGGCATCCAGCATTTTCCTCACCGGCGCGATGCCGGAGGCCAGGCGCATGTTGGAGCAGGGGCAGTGGGCGACGCCGGTACCGGTACGGGCGAACAGGGCAATGCCCGGCTCGTCCAGGTGGACGCAGTGGGCGTGCCAGACATCGTCGCCCACCCAGCCCACATCCTCGGTGAACTCCGTGGGGGTCATGCCATAGCGTTCCTTGCTGAAGGCCACATCCTTCCAGTTTTCCGCCGTATGGGTATGCAGGCCCACCTTCAGGGATCGGGCCATGGTGGCGGCCTCCCGCATCAGGTCCGTGGTCACGGTAAAGGGCGAGCAGGGCGCCAGGGCGACACGCACCATGGCGTCTGGGCGGTGGTCGTGGTGGGCTTCCACCACCGCTGCATGTCCTTGAGGATCGCGCTTTCGTCTGCTTCCACCAGCTCATCCGGCGGCAGCCGCCCTGGCTCTGGCCCAGGCTCATGGCACCCCTTGCACCGTGGAAGCGAATGCCCATCTCGGTGGCCGCCTGCACGCTGTCGTCCAGAGTGATGCCATTGACGTGCAGATAGGCGTGGTCCGCCGCCGTGGTGCAGCCGGACAGCATCAGTTCCGCCATGGCGGTGCGGCTGGCGGCCCGCTGCATGGCCGGGGTGATGTTGCGCCACACCGGGAACAGGGCGCTGAGCCAGTCGAACAGCTCGCCGTTCTGGGCGGCGGGCAGGGCCCGGGTCAGGGACTGGAACATATGGTGGTGGGTGTTGATCAGCCCGGGAATCACCACGTGCCCTTCCAGGTTGATGGTGCGGTCGGCGTCGTCCGGGCGCTCGGCCATGGGGCCGACCGCCTCAATGCGGTTGCCGCGGATCAGGATATAGCCGTTGTCGATCTCGCGCTGGTCGTCGTCCATGGTGGCGATAACCCGGGCGTTCTTCAGTAGCAGCGTTTGCGTCATTGCTGTCGTCTTCTCATTGCAGGACATTGGAGCGTTTACCACATGCAAGAGTAGTGCCTTCACTATCTCATGGAAAGGCTGACTTTATGGTCATAAAAGTGGCGCTGTGCACCTGGATGAGGCAAAGGTTCTGCCTGCATGGTCTATAAACAGGCGATTTATGGTGATAAAGGAAATGGCACATCCGTTGCAAATAACCTGACCAGTTGGCTAACAAATTCTGGAAAAGCAACGGGGGAGAACATGGCAGACCAGGCACAGGAGGGCATACCCGTGATTGATTTCGGGCCCTTCCTCGACGGCTCACAGGTGGACCAGCAGGCGGTCGCTGACCAGATGCGACAGGCCAGCCGCGACTGGGGTTTCTTTTACCTGGCCAATTGCGGCATGCCCGCAGACCGGTTGGCGGACACCTTTGCGGCATCGAAGAACTTCTTTGCGCTGCCGGTGGACGAGAAGAGCCAGGTGGCCTGGCAGAGCGCGGAAAGCAATCGGGGCTATGTGGGCATCAAGCGCGAACGGCTGGATCCGTCCCGCCCGGGGGACCTGAAGGAGGCCTTCAACCTGGCGCCGGAACAGCCCCAGGATGTCCACAAGAACCTCTGGCCGGCTGGTCGCCCGGAGTTCGAGTCGGCCATGACCGATTTCCTCGATGAATGCATCCGCGCCGCAGACCGGGTTCTGGAGGCCTTTGCCCTGGCGCTTGAGCAACCGTCGGATTTTTTTGTGGACGCCCACAACCAGCATCACCACACCCTGAGGCTGCTCCATTACCCGCCGTTGCCGGAGGGTTTCGAGCCCCATGACGGTGAGAGCCGTGCCGGCGCCCACACCGACTACGGCAGTATTACCCTGCTGTTCCAGGACGATGTGGGTGGCCTTGAAGTGCAAACGCGCGCCGGCGAGTGGATCCGCGCCACGCCGATTCCCGGCACCGTGGTGGTCAATACCGGTGACCTGATGCACCGCTGGACCAACCATGTGTTCTGCTCCACGCCCCATCGGGTCAATGTGGCGCCGGAGCATCGTCACCGGGACCGCTACTCCATCGCCTTCTTCTGTCATCCCAACAAGGATGCGGAGATCGCCTGCATCGACTCCTGCGCAACGGCGGAGAATCCGCCCCTCTATGGCCCGATTACCGCGGGCCAGCATCTCCACGAAAAGCTTACCAATACCTACGGAACCTGAATTCCCTGAACGAGGAAGTAACCATGGAAATAGTGAAGACACTGGCCGCCGGCATCACCCTGTCCCTCGGCGCGATTTCCGGCTTCGCCCAGGCGGAGGAGCTTACCCCGGTGACCGTGGCCACCACCTGGTATGCCCAGGCGGAACACGGTGGTTTCTACGCCGCCAAGGCCATGGGTATCTACGAGGACTACGGCCTGGATGTCACCATCAAGATGGGTGGCCCCCAGGTCAACAACGTGCAGCTGCTGATGGGAGGCTCGGTAGACTTCATCATGGGCTACGCCCTGCAGTCCTTCAATTCCGTGAACCAGGACATCCCGCTGGTGACCGTGGCGGCTTTCTTCCAGAAGGATCCCCAGTCGCTGGTGGTGCACACCGGTGTCGGCAACGACTCGCTGGAGGACATGAAAGGCAAGCCCATGCGGGTACCCACCGCCGGCCGCGTCGCCTACTGGCCCTGGCTGAAGACCGAGTACGGCTACACCGATGACCAGTTGCAGGCCTACGACTACAGCTTCGCGCCGTTTATTCGTGACGAGCAGACCATCCAGCAGGGCTATGTCACCAATGATGGCTTTTTCCTGGAACAGGCCGGGGTCGAGGGCAAGAGCCTGCTGCTGGCGGACTATGGCTGGGAAGCTTATTCCGCGACCTTGGATACCACCCACGAGATGGTGGAGGAAAATCCCGAAGTTGTTCAGAAGATGGTGGAAGCCACGGCCAAGGGCTGGGAAGCCTACTTCGAGAATCCGGCACCAGCCAACGCCCTGATCAAGGAAGACAATCCGGAAATGCAGGATGAACTGCTGGCCTACAGCCACGCCAAGATGCAGGAGGAAGGTATCCTGCTGTCCGGCGCGGCCGAGGGTGGCCAGTACGGCATGATGACCCGTGAGCGCTGGCAGGCCTTCTTCGAGGACATGGTGGCCGCCGGCACCCTGCCGGAGGATCTGGACTGGGAAGCAGCGTTTGACCTGAGCTTTGTGGAGGCGGTTTACGCCGACTAGACGAGTAGCTGGTGAAGCGGGAAAAGGGGCTCAGTCGGGCCCCTTTTCTCTTTTCCGGGTTATTTTGCGGGCGTATGCGACTCTTGCTTGTGCAGCAATGCTTCGTTATTCGCAGCTTCTTCCTGAAGACGTTCAACCAGCCAGACCTTGATAATGGATTGGCGGGTAACGCCAATGCGGGCCGCTTCGCGATCCAGAGATTCCACAACCCATGTAGGGAAGTCCACGTTGATTCGCTTGGGTTCCTGATTCACGCGGCGAGCTGTGGAAAGGTCCAGGTCATCAACGATATCCTCTGAGCCTTCCTCGAATTTCCTGTCGAAGTCTTTAGCTTTCATAGAGCTCAACCTCCTGCTTCCGGGAGCGCCTGACTGATATAAGCCGAATAAGCTCTCCCCGGTACGTAATGACAGCCGACCAATGCTTCTCTTCAATCCTGCCAATCAACAAGAACCTGTCTTCATCCATGGATTTTGCACGGATTTCGAGCAGGTATGGATCGTCCCATAGCGTCTGGGCTTCCAGAAAGTCGATGCCGTGCTTGTCCTTATTGGCTTTGCTTTTGTTCTCGTCGAACTCGAACGCTTCCATGAGTATAAATTATTCCCTTTTTACTCATGCTGCAATAATTGGCGGTGTTGGTCAATGGATGGCAAATGTTGTGAGGGCATTGGCCACTGCCCCAGGAGCTGCCACTTGCGGCACATGGCCGGTATTCAGGGATACTATCTGGGCACCGGGCACCAGCTGTTGCATACGCCGTTGTACCGGCAGTACCACGGACCGATCTTTGCGGGCTTCCAGGTACAGGCGGGGAATCTGCCCGAACCGCTCCGGCTTCCAGTACGGCACCAGGGCGCGGCTGCCCTCGGCCTGGGGGCCAAAGCGGGGGATGGCCTGTTGAGCAATCTCGTCGCTGATGTCCTGCAGGAAAATATCGCGAATGGCATGAGCGGGCACCCGGGAGACCTGACCTCCGGCCTCCCATTCGAGATACGGGCCGATACCGGACGCTTCCGGGTAGTCATCAACCATTTCGGCGACGACCTCACTAAAGCCGGTTCCTGAGGGGAGCATCATACCCGCCAGGTAGGCGACGCCAATCACCCGTTCACTGATGGCCTCGGCCAGTTGCGTGGCCACGGCGCCGCCGCCGGAATGGCCCACCATCAACAGCGGACCGGAGACAGCACTCAGCTGTTGTTCAAGATCGTCGACACATCCGATCAGTGAGGCGTTTTCAGGATCACCGAGACGCGCACCGCAACCGGGAGATCCGGCGCCAGAACCCGGAATCCCCGGGCTTCCAGGTACGGCGTGATGGTGTCCCACACCCAGCCGCCGGCCCAGGCTCCATGGATCAGTACCGCGGTAATGCCATGTGCATCAGGCATAGGTCCTCCGGTACATCTCCATCAAGTGAGCTTCCACCGTGGTCGGCGGGTAATGGGGCTGTTCGTCTTCGGACAGGCATGCCTGGAGACAGCGGACTTCATGGTCCGGGTTGCCGCTGAAGAAGAAGGGCACCGAGTAGCGTTCGGCGCCGGAGGTGTTGACTACCCGATGCAGTGTGGAGCGGTAACGGTTGTTGGTCCAGCGGGCAATCATGTCCCCCAGGTTGACCACGAAGGTGCCGGGAATCGGGTTGGCATTGATCCAGCGGTCATTGGCCGCATCCCACACCTGCAGGCCGGGGTTGTCGTCCAGCAGCAGGATGGTGACGCCGCCGAAATCCGTGTGGGCGCCGCAGCCTTTCTCACCGGGTTGAGGGTTCGGCGGTTGCGGCGGGTAATGCAGCAGTCGCAGGGTCGAGAGCGGTTGTTGGCAGAAATCGTCGAAGAAGTCCTGTGGCAGGTCCAGAGCCAGGGCCAGTGCCTGCATGATCCGGTCGCTCAGCTCGTTCATGGCCTCAAAATACTTGCTCATGGTC